>NZ_JAPHAV010000010.1 GCF_026241335.1 Ochrobactrum chromiisoli
CGCGATTTCCGGCATGGACCAGATGCGTGTGACAGTCGATCAGTCCCGGCGTGATCAGGCGGTTTTCGCAGTCAATCTTCTCAAAAGATTCATAGTCAGCAGGGAGAGAATCTTCTGCACCGACATAGGCAATTTTGCCATGCTGGACGGCAATTGCTGCGGCTTCGATCAAGCCAAGGCCTTGCGCCTGCTCGTTGAGCGTTGCAATGCGTGCGTTGGTTAAAACGAAATTCGAATTCTGTGTCATGAGCGTTTTCTCGCTTCCCCTGTTTTTCGATAATGTATATACATATTGGCGAAGCCGCCAAGATAAAAAATGCATCCAATTGCGATCTGTTGAAAAACGGGTGTGCAAAATGGGTGGAAAGAGGAGCGAAAAAGAATGCCAGCCATGGTCGAAAAAACGCACTTTATTCATGCTAAACAAGCACTTTTGCAGACGGGCTGGGCAGAGGATGTGCGGCTTGGTTTAGCGCACGGAAAAATCGCTTCTGTGGAGACTGGGGTTGATGCGCAGCCGGGTGACGAACGCCATAAGGTGATCGTCGCGGGCATGCCGAACCTGCATAGCCATGCGTTTCAATACGGCATGGCAGGACTGGCTGAGCGGCGTGGACCTTCCGCTGACAGCTTCTGGAGCTGGCGCGAGATCATGTATAAGTTCGCGCTGACCATGACGCCGGAACAGGCGGAAGCAGTCGCGTTGCGGCTTTATGTCGATATGCTGGAAGCCGGTTTCACGCGCGTCGGTGAGTTTCATTATCTGCATCATGATCGCGATGGCACGCCTTACAGCAATATCTCGGAAATGGCGGATCGTATTGTCTCGGCAGCGCGAACTGCTGGTATCGGGCTGACATTGTTGCCGGTGCTTTACGCACATTCGACATTCGGCGGTGCCGATCCGAATGAAGGCCAGCGCCGCTTTATCAATGATCAGCAGAGTTTCGCACGTTTGATTGAAGGTTGTCAGAAAGCCCTTTCTGGCTTTGATTGTGCAGTGCTTGGCGTGGCGCCGCACAGTCTTCGTGCCGTCACCCCTGATGAGCTGACATTCGCAGCATCGCTTTTGCCCGAGGCGCCGGTGCATATTCACATTGCCGAGCAGGTCAAAGAGGTTGAGGACTGTATTGCGTGGTCGGGCCAAAGGCCTGTCGAGTGGCTGCTTGACCATCAGGAATTGTCGTCACGCTGGTGTCTCATTCACGCAACGCATATGAGTGATGCGGAAACCACTCGCATGGCTCAGGCTGGCGCGATTGCGGGTCTTTGCCCAGTCACGGAAGCCAATCTCGGTGATGGCACGTTCAATGCCACCGTGTTCGACGCCAATGGTGGCCGGTTCGGTGTTGGGTCTGATTCCAATGTGCTGATCGGTATTGGCGATGAGTTGCGGCAATATGAATATTCGCAGCGTTTGTTGCATCGTGCGCGTAATGTGCTCGCGAAAAACGAAGGCTCGACCGGCCGTGCGGTGTTTGATGGCGCGCTGACAGGCGGCAATATCGCTATAGGTCGCGAAGGCGATGGTTTGAGACAGGGTGTTTCGGCAGATTTTGTGTCGCTTGATGTTGAGCGTCTGCCCCATGCAAAAGGCGATGCAGTGCTTGATGGCTGGATTTTTGCCGGTCGTGCGCGTGCCTCTGATGTGTGGGTGCGCGGCGTGAAACAGGTGGAGGGCGGACATCACCGCTTGCGCGATGCGGCAGAGCGTGCTTTCCAGAAAGTGATTGGCGAATTGCTGGATTAATCAAAGGGAACAAAGTGCAGGACAATTTATCCAGACCAAGTGAAGCGACCATATCGCTGCATCAGCGTATTCTGGATGATATTGAAACGCGCATTATTTCCGGCGAATGGCAGCCCGGTCATCGCATCCCGTTTGAGCACGAACTGACCGCGTATTATAATTGCTCACGCATGACCGTGAACAAGGCGCTGACGCAGCTGGCAAAGGCCGGTCTGATTGAGCGGAAGCGCCGTTCGGGCAGCTTTGTTTCCTTCCCGCAATCGCAAGCCGCGATTCTTGAAATTCATGATATTCGCGATGAGGTTGCAGCCCTTGGGCAACCTTATCGTTTTGAACTGCTGAAACGAAGTGAGCGGCTGAGCGGCCCTGCCGATGCCCGCCATATCGACATACCGCGCCATACGCCATTGATAGAACTCGTCTGCCGTCATTATGCAGGGAAGCGGGTCTTTGCGCTGGAAGAACGCATCATCAGTCTTGATGCCGTGCCGAGTGCAGCCGATACCAATTTTGCAGAGCAATCACCCGGTCCGTGGCTTGTGGCTTGTGTGCCCTGGAGCAGCGCTCAGCACTCTATTCGGGCGGTTGTCGCGACGGATGACAATGCTGTGACGCTTGGCGTGCCTATTGGTTCGCCTTGTCTTGTCGTTGAACGTCAGACATGGAATGCCGATCAGCCAGTGACGCATGTGCGCTTCACTTATCCGGGCGATAGTCATGCACTGGTGGCAAAATTTACCCCTTCGCAAAGTTGAATTTAACGACATTATGTAATTCTATTTGCATAAGGTCTATTTTTCGGCGAATTCTATTTAAAAGTGTAGCTTGCAATAGGCTTACGCCATAAATCAGTCTAAGTTTTCGCTCGCCCCCTCGAAGGGGCATTTGTGGTGGCGATCAACGGGCGATTTGACGCTGCATATTCTTGACACTGTTTCAGAAAATCAAGCCTCGCAATTAGAGCGCATTCCGAAAAGTGTGAAGTGGTTTTCGGACAAAGAGGCGTGTTAAAATAAAGGCTTAGAGTGCTGATCTGATCCAATCAGGTCAAAACGCGCACTAAGCGAGCTCTACAAATACGTGCACGGACGTAAAATGGCCTTCAGGCAACGCCGCCCTCCAAGTGAGGGCTGAATAAGGTCATCGCAAACCGCGGCTTTTTTGGGAATCTGCTTGCTTATTGTTATCAATCAACAGATGTTAAATCTATGCCAATCACAGCCGTTAGTGCTCTATTGCATACTGGAGGAGAACGTAAAGTGTCAAAGCTACTGAATGAGGTAGGGGGAATTCTGAATAAACTTGCTGAATCTTCACCGCGAGATATTCAGTTTGTTGCGGAGCGGCTTCACGACCATGCTGTTGAAGAACGGATGTCTGCGAGCGATTTGAGAGCTCTGCTGAGTGAGCTTGGATATAGCACTATATCCGGGTTTTGTGATGCTGCCGGAATACCAGCGCATGTAGTCAGACGCTGGGAGCGTTTCGGTGTTTCTTCAGAAATGCGCGCAGTGTTGCTGATGATGCAGACGCAGCGGCAGCGGTTTGAACAGGCCACCCACGAATTTGAGGCAATTACCCATGTCGGTCTGGTTGATTTCTTGCGTAGCCGTAAGGTTTAGCATTCCCGCATCAATCAAATGAGCGGGGTCATCATGCGCATGGCCGTTAGTCTTCGAGGAGGGCGGTGGCCGTTTGGCTGTCTGTGATAAGCACACTGGCCGAAACGATTTTAAGCGCAGCCTTCATGGCTGCGACCTTTGAGCTCCCCCCCGCAGCGAGAACGACCCGTTCGATTGCGGCAACCGTACCCAAATCAATCGACATCACCCGTTGATTGATCTCGTGATCGACGAGATGACCATTTTTGTCGACGAAGTAACACAGGATATTAGCGACAGCACCACAGGCGCGCAGCGGCTTTATCAGTTCGGATGCGACGATGCCATGTCGAAAGATTGTCGCGTCTTCCGAGACTTCACCGACGGTTAGAAGCGCGATATCCGCTTTCGCCGCCCGGCGCTGAAGACTTTGAAGTTCTGTCTGTCGCCACAAGAGGTCGCGAAGACCGTGTTCGTCCAAGATTACAGGGGCGGTGATCTGGTAACTGTCGACCTCATACACTTCCGCAACCCTCGCCGCGACGACAGATGGGTTGATCCAGCGCGAATGCGGTAGACTGCCTACCAGGGCCACGACTGAAGCCTCCTTGAGTTTGCGATGTTCAAGGAACTGAACGCTGGCATAGAGCGTTGCGCCGCCGCCGATGGCAAGCGTCATCCCGCTCTGCATTTCCTGGTCGAGATAAGAAGCAACAGCGTTGCCAAGTGCCTTTTCCAGGTTCTCGCCATTCTCCGGCGAGGGGACGACAATGGCCGATGCCAGCCCCCATTTTTCTTCAAGGCGGCGCTCAAGCTCAATTTGCTGTGCTGTCGCTGCATTGATGCGGGTGATAACAATCCCTTCTGCGGAAGCTACGGCAAGCGTGCGCATTACCTTGACGCGACTGATGCCCAGCAACTCGGCAATCTGCTCCTGCGTCATGCTCTCAACATAGTATAGCCAGACTATTTTTACCTTGAGATCGGATGATCTCAGCGGCCAGTTTTTTCCTGCCATCTCTTCTTTCGCTCCCCGGGCTTTTTTAACGCAGATTGATCTATAGCAAAAAGTCGCCACTCGTCGTCAACTGTTCAAAAGTATTTGACAAAGAACAAATGAACAATAATATGCTTGGCAAGGACACGAATAATGTTCCGCTAAAGGGAGGAAATAATGAAGAATTTAAGCAGGAGGATAAGCATCCTCACGGTTGGCTTTGCTGGTCTTATGTTTACCGGAACTGCACTCGCCGGATCGCTGACGCTTTATACGTCACAGCCTGATGCTGACGCGGCGCGGACGGTTGAGGAATTCCGAAAGCTCAACCCTGATGTCGATGTTCAGGTCTATCGTTCGGGAACAAGCGATATCATGAGCAAGCTCGCCGCTGAATTTTCGGCCGGTGCACCACAAGCAGACGTGCTTCTGATTGCCGATGCTGTCAGTATGGAAAGCTTGAAGGCCGACAACCGGCTGATGCAGTTTTCTGAGGCAAGCGTCGATGGCTTCGAGCCGGGCTCTGTTGATCCTGAAAAATACTATTTTGGTAGCAAGCTTATTACCACTGGGATTGCTTATAATTCTGCGGCCGAACAAAAGCCGCAACATTGGGCGGATCTGGAAAAGCCGGAATATAAGGGCATGGTTGTCATGCCGAGCCCTCTTTATTCCGGCGCTGCTGCTTTCCTCTTAAGTGGTTTTGTTGCCAGTGATAGTCTCGGCTGGAAGTTTTTTGACAGTCTTAAGGCAAACGAGGTCGTGAGCGTCCGAGGCAATGGTGCTGTGCTCAAGTCCATCGCGAGTGGTGAGAAACCCTATGGGGTTCTCGTTGATTTCATGGCGCTCAACGCAAAGGCCAAAGGTTCTCCAATAGAATTTGTATTTCCCCAAGAGGGGGTTCCGGCAGTAACCGAACCAGTTGCCATCATGTCAACGACCGCAAATGCTCAGGACGCCAAAAAATTCATTCGGTTTATCTTGTCTGATGCGGGGCAGGAGCTGGCGCTGAAACAGGGGTATCTGCCTGCGAAAACATCTGTTGGGAAGCCCGCATGGTTGCCGGATGGTTTAAATGTAAAAATCATGCCGATCGATACGCAGAAGGTTCTCAAGAACACTGACGCGGACAAGTCGCGTTTCTCAGAAATGTTTGGCGGCTAGGACCGAGAGACACATGCAGAAAAACGCTGAAACCAGCGGTCAGGGCCGGGACACGGTTCTGATCGCAGGGACGATCATTGTCGTTTCGTTGCTTTCGCTTCTCCCGATGGGACGCCTCCTTCTTGAGGTTTTCTTCCCCGCACAGGGCACAGCAATCGAAGCGATGGAGCGAGTCTTTTCCTCCTCAGCCACATGGACCGCAACCTGGCACTCGCTTTATGTTGGTGTTTTCGGAACGCTTTTCGCGGTTATTCTGGGAACAGCTGTCGCTTTGCTGGTCAGCCTGACCGATATTCGCGGACGCCCCGTTTTCATCTTCTTATATGTCACTCCGCTTCTCATCGCGCCGCAGGTGACTGCTCTCGCCTGGCTTCAACTGTTCGGCCCGGCCAGCCCCTTCCTCAAAATGATCGGAATTGCGCCACCACTGGGATCTCGCAATCCGCTTTATTCGTCTACCGGCATTATTATGCTCCTTGGCGTCCAATATGGACCACTGGTTTTTCTCATTGTACGGGCAGGACTGCGTAAGCTGCCGCGTGAACTCATCGAGGCAGCACTGAGCAGCGGCGCAAAAAAGCTGACCGTTCTGCGGACCATCATCATTCCTCTGATGGTGCCGTCAATTATCGGCGCCACTGCGCTTACATTTGTGTCTTGTGTCGGCAATTTTGGCATCCCTGCCTTTCTTGGTATTCCGGCAAACTATCTTGTGCTGCCGACATTGATTTATCAGCGGCTGAGCGGTGGCGGCCCGGCTGTGCTTAGCGATGTTGCAACCTTGTCAACATTGATCGGCCTCATCGCCATCGCTGGGATTGTTGCACAAGAATATGTTTCCCGCTGGCGTGATTACCGCATCGCCTCAACCTCGCTGCCAGCCAGCCCATTTGAACTTGGAAGCTGGCGGATCTGGATTGAAGCTGTAATGCTGCTGATTGTGGTGGCTGTGCTTGGTCTGCCGATCCTCGGTCTCGCTCTGACATCGCTTGTCAGTGCTTATGGCACACCGTTGAGATGGGAAACGGTAACGCTGTCAAACTACAGCTTTATATTGTTTGAACATGCGGCCACCAAACGCGCTTTTATGAACAGCCTAGGGCTTTCTCTTGCGGCGTCTTTCTTTGCGGTGCTGATTGCGGTCCCGCTTGCCTATATTACCACTTGGCGTAAACGGTGGTGGACAAGACTGTTTAATCTGACCGCTGAACTGCCTTATGCTCTGCCAGGTGTTGTAATGGCAATAGCCTCGCTGCTGCTGTTTTTGAAGCCGCTACCGCTGTTTGGCTTTCAGATCTACAATACAATCTGGATCATTCTTTACGCTTATCTGGCGCGCTTTTTCGTCCTTGCTTTACGGCCGACTGTAAGCGGGCTCCACCAGATCGACCGGTCGCTCGAAGAAGCAGCCCAGGTGGCTGGTGCAAGCCTGTTCATGCGCTTACGAACGATCATCTTTCCCCTTGTCGCACCCGCAACACTTGCAGGCGGCGTTCTTATCTTTCTGACGGCGTTCAGTGAACTGACGGTTTCCGCTCTTTTGTGGGCATCAGGCTCTGAAACGATTGGGGTCGTCATCTTTTCCTTCGAACAAGGAGGAGATTCAACATATGCCGCTGCCACATCGATTGTAACGATACTGGTAACAATCTTTCTTATGCTGTCGACGAATTTGTTCGCACGGCGTCTGCCTGATGGAGTGCTACCATGGCGGGATTGAATATTAAAAATCTCACAAAAAACTTTGGAAACTTCGATGCGCTTTCCAATGTGACGCTCGATATCAAAAATGGTGAATTTGTAGCCGTCCTCGGACCGTCTGGCTGCGGAAAAACCACTTTGCTGCGCGCGATTGCTGGTTTTGAGAAGATCACCAGCGGGTCAATTCATGTGGGCGAAAAGGTGATGTCTGCAAGCGACAGGCATGTCGCTCCAGAAAACCGTCGTGTGGGCATCGTCTTTCAGAACTATGCGCTGTGGCCGCATATGACGGTCGCCGAAAATGTCGGTTACAGTCTGCGCGTTGCACGGGTTGCAAAGCCTGAACTTGATCGCCGCGTAAAAGAAGCGCTGGAATTGGTCGATCTCACTGGTCTTGGTGATCGGCGGCCTGCTAATCTTTCGGGTGGTCAGCGGCAGCGTGTGGCGCTTGCGCGATGCTTGGTTGCTGCGCCGTCGCTGGTGCTGTTTGATGAACCCCTGGCAAATCTGGATGTGCACCTTCGTGCCTCGATGGAAGACGAATTTGCATCGTTCCACAAGCGTACAGGAACGACAATTGTCTACATCACCCATGATCAGGCAGAAGCCATGGCACTTGCCGATCGGATAGCTGTTATGGACAAGGGAAAGCTCATACAGTTTGCCAGTCCGCGTGAGCTTTATGAGCGCCCTCAAAGCGAAATGGTCGCCTCATTCATTGCTAATGGAATGGTGCTTCCTGCCAGAGTCGTCAGTGCCGAAAAAGACGGGCAGTGCGAGGTTGAAGTATTCGGACAAAGGGTTGTTCTGCGCTGTGCCTCGGGGCAGATGGTACAAGCTGATGCGAAAATCTGCATACGGTCTGAGAATATAGAGTTATGCAGTGATAACGGTATAGAACTTAAGGTGCGGCGGCGCATCTACCGCGGTGGCGGCGCTCGTATCGAAGCGCATCCGGCGGATCATCCTTTAATAGAATTGACATTTGATCTTCCTGATGGGGCAGGGGGGCAGGAAGGCGAGACCATTTATATTGCCATTAATTCGGGCTGGGTCATTCCTCAAGGAGCGTCGAGATAATGCTGATAGATCTCTACGGTGGTTTTGGAGAAAAGGGGCGAACCAGTGTCGGTATCAGCAGTGACACCCGCCTTCTTTTTGATGCGGGTATTAAGGTGGGGGCGAAGGGGCGCGGCTATTACCCTACCATCGCTGAACAAGATGTTGCGGCGCTGGACGCTGTCTTCATCTCTCACGCCCATGAAGACCATATCGGAGCCTTGTACTGGCTGTGCGCCTGCGGTTTTAAGGGTACGTTTTACATGACCGGTGAAACACTGCTGGATGCAGAAGGCATGCTTAGCCAGTATGCTGATCCATCTCATCAGCAGATGCATCCGCTGGCCACAGCTTCCATCAAAGTGTTCAATCCGGGGGAGAGCATCCGAATTGGAGGGAGCGAGATTTCCTCCGGGCGGTCTGGACATGTGGCGGGTGGTGTCTGGTTTTCTGTTACCACGGCGTCAAAGCGCGTTGTCTATTGTGCAGATGTTGTTCCGAACAGCGAAGTTTTTGTGATGGACCCGCTGCCTCAATGCGATCTGGTTATTCTGGATGCGTCTTATGGTGGCGATCCTGTTTCCGCTAAAGATCGCATTCGACAGATTGGAGACTTTATCAGCGAGCACAGCGGTAAACTGGTGCTGCCGGTGCCGTTATCGGGGAAACCTCTGGAACTGATGGCGATTTTGCCCGGGCCTTTCGCCATTCACCGTGAGATGCGTTCGTCGCTGATCGCGCAAATTGAGGTGCCTGACGCGCTTTCGACTCAAACAGTGCAAATATTACGGTCAAAGCTTGATAAGGCATCGGACTGGCATGAAGGGGTGGCTTTGCCGGATTGTCCGTTAATGACATTTGACGGCATGGGCAGTGCAGGGCCATCTATAGAGGCGTTAAGACAGGCCGCTGTAGAACAGGTACCGGTTCTGCTGACGGGTCATGTCCCGGATTATACGCCCGCACAGATTTTGCTCGAAAAGAGGCTCGCAACGTGGGTCAGGCTTCCCACCCACCCGACCCGGCCTGAGAATCAGGAACTCTGGCAGAAGGCTGGAAAACCCATGGCGCTCGGTCATTCCTGTACATCCGAGAAGCTTGAAGAATTAAAGCCCTATCTACCGACGCTCGATACGACAGCAATGTCCGGCTCGCAGCTTTCGATCTGAATGGAGATGAAATGAGAATTCTTGTCGCAAACGATGACGGTATCGATGCACCCGGGCTTAATCACCTCATCAAGGTCGCAGAGCACCTCAGCGATGATGTGTGGGTTGTGGCGCCCGATGGCAAGCGAACGGCAGCGAGTGCATCCATTACCATCGGGCGGCCGCTCACAATGGTTGAGCGCGCGGAACGTCGATACGCCTGTTCAGGCACGCCAGCGGACTGTGTGGTCACTGCAATGACCTGGCTTTTTGACGGGCAGAAGAAACCGGATCTCGTACTTTCCGGTATCAATGACGGTCGCAATGTCGCTGAAGATCTTGCTTATTCCGGCACACTGGGAATCGCGCGGGAGGCGACGTTTTGGGGCATTCCCGCGATCGGATTTTCGCGCGTTAAACAGGCTTTGGAGGCACCGCATGATATTGATTGGCTTGCGGGTTTCGTTCGCCGGATATTGGAGCAGCGTGAAGCGATTTTTCTGGAAGGGCATTGGCTAAGTGTCAATATCCCCGGAGTTCTGCCCGCTCCTGTGGTGCAGCCACGCATTGGTCGCGACAAAATCGGGACGCGTGCAGAAATCTTATCACAAGACGGGCAGAGGACTGAAATTATCATCCCGCGCGGCCGCGCGCATACGGCGCATGATGGCGATGACAATGATCTGATTGACCGTGGAAATGTTTGCGTCAGCCGTTTGAACTGGTTTGGCGAGACGGTGCTAACGGCTGATTGTTTTGCTGGCATTCAACAAGTGTGAGAGGCGCGAATCTGAGCGAGTTTTGAGCGAGCAGTCTGCGTGTAAAATGACAAAGACTGTCGGAGCGGGTCGATGGAATCCACAATAATCATTGTTAATCTGTGCGGTGCAGTTGCACTTTTGCTGTTCGGTCTTGCGCAGGTTAAGGATGGTGTGCAGCGTGCTTTCGGAGCCAGTCTGCGAACAGGACTGGCGAGCGGGACCAGTACTGGGTTGCGCTCTTTTGTGGCAGGTTTTGTTGCAACGATTGGGCTTCAAAGTTCCACGGCGACTGCGCTGATGGTTGCGTCGTTTGTTGAACGAAAATTTATTCAGCAACGCATGGCACAGATTGTTTTGCTGGGCGCAAATGTCGGCACGGCTGTCACGGCGTGGATCGTCGCCACTGGCATAGAATGGTTGTCGCCTCTGCTCATCCTGGTTGGCATGATCTTGCTCAAGAAGGGAGCAGGCAGTTTGCGTGGCGTTGGATCTGTACTCACGGGTGTAGGACTGATGCTGCTTTCACTGCATCTTCTCAGTATGGCGACGGAGCCGGTTCGTCAATCACTGGCCGTGGCGGGATTCGTTGCTATGTTAGATAACGCCTGGCCGGTCGCACTTCTTTTTTCCGCCGCGATTGCGTTTATTTCATCGTCTAGTCTAGCAGCCGTCGTGCTGATCCTTTCGCTTGCAACAACCGGCGTTTTGCCTTCCGCTCTGATCATTGTACTTGTTCTGGGAGCTAACTTAGGTGGTGCCATTCCTCCCGTCATTGCCTCACTGGGAGGGGAAGCTTCCGCAAAACGGGTAACACTCGGAAATCTGTTCGTTCGGGCGACCGGTTGTTTGCTGGTTCTTCCCTTTGCCCAGTATGGGGCGGATCTTGCCGCAGCCTTATCTCTTTCAGCAGCTAAACTGCCCGTGGATGCGCATTTGGCGTTCAATGTCGCCCTTGCTGTCTTCGCATGGCCGTTATCGCGCGTGCTGTCTGTGCTGATGGTCAGACTTGTTCCTGAGCTGCCACAAGGTGAAACCGGCGCGTGTTTTCTTGATGTTCAGGAACTGTCCACTCCGGTGATGGCGCTGGCGAGTGCCACTCGGGAAGTCCTTAGCATTGGTGATCTGATTGAACGCATGCTGATGCGTCTGTCATCCGCATTTCAGAACAGCGATCCTGTGGCTGCGGAGGCGATTTCAGAGCTCGAACAGCGTGTTGATTTTCTGTATCAGGAAGTAAAGGTCTATCTTTCGCAACTTGGGCGTCAGAAACTGAGTGAAGAAAACGGGCGCAGGTCTATTGAGATCATCGACTACGCGGTCAATCTTGAACATATCGGTGACATTATCGAAAAAAGTCTGGTGCCAACTTTGGCGAAGAAGGCTGCACTGGGCTTGAGCTTCTCAGAGGATGGATTTGGTGAACTTTTATGTTTATTCGATCTGACGGTTGATAATCTGCGCACGGCTCAAACCATTTTTGCAACCAGAGATTTTGATCTCGCGAAGCGTTTGATGGAGATTAAGATTGAGGTGCGTCGAATGGAAAAATTTTCTTCCGAACAGCATTTGGCAAGACTTCGTGACGGAAAGGTCGAAAGTCTTCGGACAAGTTCTATCCATCTGGACTTGTTGCGCGATTTAAAACGCATCAACGCCCATGTTGTTTCTGTCGCGCATCCGATACTGGAGGAAGCCGGGCTATTGAGTGATAGCCGGGTGGCTTCTGCATAGGCTCAGCCCTGTGCATTTTGGCGTCTGAAGGATGTGGACCATCCGCTGGGCTACTTTGTAAGAAAAGTTCCAGAATCCCCGCATTTCCTTCGCCTTTTTTCCTCGTATCCAAACGGATGGTCTCATACCATTTTCATCAAATTAATGGGCCTTGAGCCTAAAGCGCCTGATGCATCATTCGGATCGCAGAAGCTAGTATCGCTTGTTGGATTACCAGAAAATGTTGCGCACGAACGGCTGCCTAAATGGAAAAATGCGTCTTCAATTTTTCTGAAAACAATCGATGAGAGCGCGTTGCGATCAGATTGGATCAGATCAGCGCTCGAATATCATTCAGTATGTTTGTAGACGGACGCTTATAGAAAAGCCGCCGGGTTTCATCCGGCGGCTTTTAATTTTTCAGTCTGGCAAAGGCTTAGAATTTATAAGCTACGCCAATGCGAATATCATTGGTTTTGACCGAATTACGCATGGCAGTATCGCCAAAATCGAAATTATCTTTCCCAAAGTCGGTATAACGATATTCGAGACGTAAAATGACATTGTTGGTAGCCGCGTAATCAACACCTGCACCGATTGTCCAACCGGTTTTTGTCTTGCTGTTGCTGAAGTCGCGTGCTGAATCAGCATAGCTGGTCTTAATATTACCAAATGCAAGACCACCCGCGATATATGGCATGAAGCGATCAATAGCATAACCGGCGCGAGCACGTAGCGCACCCGACCATTCAAGCTGTGACTTGGTTGTATAAGACAGCGTATTCTTGAACGCATAATCGTTCGACTTCTTCAAGTCATTGTAGTCGAAATTGCCTTCTAGGCCCAAAATGACATTGTTTCCCATATCAAAATTGTAGCCAGCATAAACACCGCCGAGAAACCCATTAGAATTGAGATTTTCCGACGAGTCGGCAAAATCCCATGCAGATACTTTTGATTTGGCCCAGCCCCAGCCGATTTCACCGCCCACATAAGCGCCACCCCATGAAAAGACCGAAGCCATTGGCACAGGTTCCTGGGAAGTGATCGCGTCAGCGGCATGTGCAGCAGATGCTGTCATGATTGCAAAAAGAGATGCGCCGGCGAATTTTTTAAAAGACATAATAACTCCATCAATAAATAAGAATCAATAAAAGTATTTATATGTTTCACGAGTGGTTTTGTATGTACCATTATTACAACAGTGAAAGAAATTAACAAATTATAAAGTTTATATAATTTAAGTTTATTATAATATTGTTTTTCACGGATATGCGCTTTTGATATAAGCTTCGTTTAATTGAGAAGATAGGATTCTAAGCTCATCATAGCATGATCAAAGGAAGCGATGATGAGACGGAAGTTGGTGCTGCAGACATTGGCGGCTGAAAAGACGATCAGGGAAATATGCCGCGCGCGCAAACACCCTCGGCTGAACCCGAGAAGCTTGGCTTGTCATGTGACCGGCAGCTTGCGCGCGTGGTCGGTCATTTCTTTCTGCCCAGCAATTCCGTCTTGCTGAGCGCTCCGGCTAAAAAACGTTTTCTAGCGTCAGTGCACCGACCTTGGCATAACGCGTTTTAACGTCGGCGGTTGGAGCCGGAGAATCAGCCTTGGTCTCATCGGCGAAAACGCCAGTCGTCCCCTCAGGGCGATGGTCCTTCCATTGTTTGATATGGCTCGCGTGCAGGTCAAACGGCTTGGATAATTCCAACAAGTGTCTGCTCGCCTCTGATCGCAGCGAACGTAACTTTTGCCTTAAAAGCTGCCTATGGTTAGGGTGGGGGCGCCTTGTCATGCTATCGCATGTTGCCGGCATCCAAGCCGAACTCCGGCGGAAATCCTACTTATCCCAGCTGTGCAGATTTGCCGAGCCAGCTTTCTTTGCCGCCCTCCCACTTAACTTGCATATCCATATGAAGCCGGTAAGGGAGAGCAGCTGTTTTGACCGCAATTTAGTTGGTTAGTCTTTTATTGCGGGAGATCACCAGCTTTAGGCAACTGAGCCCATTCGGCTAGGAATGTGTCGCGGTTTTTTGCAGCATCAGCCTCATCAAGTTCAAATACTTTGACGTCAGCGAGTTCTGGCAGTTCAACGAACTCGGATACTTTGATATCGTTGCGGCTTGGGCGACGGAATGCAACCTTCAAGAGCTCAGTTTGTGCCTCCTTGGAAAGAAGGGCGTCGAGCGCTTTCTTCGCGTCATCTCCACTTGGTGCATTCTTGAACAATCCGGCAAATTCCGGCGTCATGAACGTGCCTTCGGATGGATATACAAGGGACAATTCTTCCTGTCCGCCGTCGATGTAAGGATAGGCTGTTGCCTCAAACGTCAAGCCGATCGTGTATTCACCCATTGCCGTACCTTTTGGTACATTGGAAGCAGCCCCCGATGTTACGATATTGGCTACAACAGCCTTAAACGTGTCTTCATCAAGCAGTTTTGAAAGTCCCCAGGCAATCGTATAGCCGGTTGAACTGTTGACTGGATCAGGCATGATAATCTTGCCTTTCCATTCAGGCTTGGCCAGATCAGCCCATTTTTTAGGCGCTTCATTGTCTTGCAGTTGATCGGAGTTGACCAGCATTGTCACCAGATGAACATTGGCTGGAATAAACAGATCGCCACTGTAATGCAGATTTTGCGGAATGGCCTCCAGTGCAGATGCCTTATAGGGTTCAAATAGCTTTTCAAAAGCGCCGAGGGTATTGGCGGATGAAGACCAGAAAATATCGCTCTGAGGTGCAGATGCTTCTGCTTCCGCGCGTCGCAAAAGAACACCAGAACCTCCAGTGATCACACCGAGATTTTGTCCGGTCTTTTCTTTGACAACAGACTGTACAGCCTCATAGGCTTGAACCGGGTTGGACGTGTAAAGCACCGGATCCTTGGCCAATGCCGGTAGCGTGAGGCCGAGCGACAAAGAGCCAGCTAATAGATAAGACGATAGTTTCATGTTTTCCTCGCATTTGATGAAGTGATTGAGCAGTTGACCTGCTTCGTTGATTTATTTGGAAGCAAAGACATCGATCCGGAACAGTTTCGTGGCAACGATGATGGGCACAAGAATGACAGTCACCAACACCAGGCCATAAGCTGACGCGTAAGCCATGAGACCAGAATCCAGCAGCCGGAAGACTTGAATTGGCAGTGTTTCTCGCCCGCCGGAATAGACCAGAATGGATGCTGATAATTCGGCCACTGTTGTTGTCCACGTCAGGATTGCAGCGGATGCTATGGCTGGAAGCATCATAGGAAGCACGACCTTGAAGAAAGACCGCACGGGTGGAACACCCAGACTGATTGAAGCTTCTTCAATCGAATTCGGTATGTTCTGTAAAATGGCTTGAGAGTTCCGCATGCCAAACGGCATTCGGCGCACCACATAGGCCAGAACAATGATCATCGCTGTACCCGACAGCGGTAACCAGCCACCGTGGAAGGTTGCCAAGAGGCTGACGCCCAAAACCGTACCCGATAAGGCGAGTGGTATAGCTGATATGTAATCGATGACCGGGGTGACCAAATTTGGCTTTTTAACCACCAGATAGCTGACGATGGCACTGAAGATGATCGATATGAATGTAGCTGTTGCTGCATAGGTGAGAGAGTTGACCAGCGGCTGCGGCGCAGTGACAAAAACGCGCGCGATGTTGGAAAATGTCCAGTTACCCCATTGCATCACCGGCCCACGCGATGCTGTAAATGCGCCAACGACGATCACACAAAGCGGCAACAGTGATACGATAACGATAAATCCTGCGCTGATAGCGACGAGAAGTCCTTTTAATCCCTGCAACGGCACTGGCTTTGCGCCGCGTCCCTGAACGATTTCAAAACGCCCGCGCGACACAATGAAACGGTTGCAGAAAAGCACGAGCATAACGATTAACACTGAGACGCTGGCAAGCGTCGACTGCATGGTAATGTCACTTGCACCTTCTGCCACTGCTGCCTGATAAGTGACGACTGAAAGCAAGGGTAGTCGGTGGCTCAAAATCATAGAGATAGCAAAGTTACCCACCACCATCGTGAAAACAAGCAGGGCCGAAGCAAGCACTGTCGGAAGAATTACCGGCAGCATGACGCGCAAACGGGACTTTGCAGGGCTTGTCCCCAAGGATTGAGCGGCCTCCTCAAGTTGCACATCAAACTTACCAATCGCTGCCACAACGCCGATGTAGATGTAGGTGTAATAGATGAAGCTCATGGAGACGATGAGGCCGAACCAGCCATAGAAGCTTGGTAAGATGATGCCGTAGCCCTTAAGAAACCGCGTCACTAAACCATTGTTACCCAACATCATGAGCCAGGTTTGGGCTGCAATGACTTCTGGCAGCACCAAGGTGATCAATGGCAAAAGCGCGATGAGCCACTTTCCGGGAAAAGTATAGCGAGCCGTCACATATGCCAATGGAACGCCAATAAGGGTGCAGAATACAGTGACGACCGAGGCCAGTATAAGGGTATTTTGTATCGCGGCTATATAGCGTGGATTGTCCAGAAGACGCATCCAGCCATTCTGGCCTTCGCCCACGAAACTGGCGCTCAGAATGGTGAGCAGCGGATAAAGTATAAAGATACATAACAGCGCGAGAGCCAGCAGGCTCAACCAGAACCAAGGTGTGTGGAGCGTCTTCTTCATGATGCAATCACCAA
The DNA here is from genome assembly GCF_026241335.1 of Ochrobactrum chromiisoli. Taxonomy (GTDB): domain Bacteria; phylum Pseudomonadota; class Alphaproteobacteria; order Rhizobiales; family Rhizobiaceae; genus Brucella; species Brucella chromiisoli. The sequence goes on from NZ_JAPHAV010000010.1 coordinate 16,553, forward strand.
TGCCTGATCGGGATTGATTGTCACATGAACCTGATCGCCTGGTCCGAACGCATCATGGTTTTGGCCATGTAATTCGGCCAAGAGTTGCAGGCCGTCATGCATATCGAGGCGATAGCTTGTCTTGGTGCCCAAGTATTGACGACTATACACCTTTCCCGGAAGCGTTTGTTTGCCTTCGGAGCTGATAGCGGAGATATGAAGATTTTCAGGGCGAATAATCAAAATTCCTCCCTGTTCCGATTTTTCAATGCGATTATCGGTCGCGCTGATTATCTGTGTGCCTATGCAAACACTGGCGTAATTAGTCTGGGTTGACTGCACTTTGACTGGAATACAGTTGGCGGAGCCGACAAAGTCAGCCACATAACTGGTACGCGGCGTTGTGTAGATTTGTTTGGGTGTACCAATTTGCTCAAGCGCTCCACGATTCATGACACCAATTTGGTCTGACATAGCCAGAGCTTCTTCCTGGTCATGGGTAACAAATACCGTGGTGATTTTGTCCTCGCGCTGCAATTCGCAGATTGTCTCGCGGATCTGGATGCGCAGCTTTGCATCCAGATTAGACAGCGGTTCATCCATCAACAGAACGGCTGGCTTGATCACCAGCGCGCGGGCGAGGGCCACACGCTGGCGCTGGCCACCGGATAGTGCCGCCGGGTGACGTTGGGCAAGGTGGCTCAGGCCAACACGTTCAAGGGCCTGACCAATTTTGGCTTTGGCGCTTTCACCTTTTTCGCCACGAGCGGTTAAGCCATAAGCAACATTCTGCTGCACTGTTTTGTCAGGGAAAAGCGCATAATCCTGAAAAACCATCCCGATATTGCGCTTATACGGTGGCAGGTGCGTGACGTCCTTGTCACCGAAACGAATTGAGCCGTTGGATGCGCCCACAAATCCGGCGATGGTGCGCAACAATGTTGTTTTGCCGCAGCCGGATGGTCCCAAAAGCGTAAAAAAGCACCCCTCAGGAATGTTGAGTGACAATTGAGAGATGACGTTTTCTTCTCCGTAAGTCACATCTAGGCTTTCGATTTTAATGCCCATTTATGCGTTCCCATTTTTATTTTCATTTCGTTATAGCAGGCGGCAATGCGAATGTTTTACGCGGCAGGGATAGCCTCTTTCAGGCTGGAGTTAACCACTTCCAGCGCCTGCGCATGGCAACGCTCATCACCAGCCGCAAGAATGGTGCCGTTGCTGGCTAAAGTCAGCGGTTGACCCTGCCAGTCTGTAATTTTTCCACCCGCGCCTTCGATAATCGGACGATAAGGCGCAAAATCGTAAATCTGTTGCCCTGCATCGATGGCAAGATCCGTACGCCCTTCAGCAAGTCTGCCATAATTGAGGCAAGCGCCACCGTAAACACGATTGGCGGTTTTGCGGCGCAGGGCATTCAGGGCAGGCAACTGGCCCGCTGACATATAATCCTGATTTGAATTGGTCATAAGCGCAGTTGCGAGGCTCTCACAGGGGCGGCATCTTACTGCCTGATCATTGAGGCGTGTGTTTTGCCCAGTCGCACCGATCCAGCGTGTGCCGAGCACAGGATTATCGATCACGCCGACCTGTGGCACGCCATCAATCGCAAGCGCGATCAGTGTTCCCCACACCGGAATACCGACGATGAAGGGGGCGGTGCCGTCGATTGGATCAAGAATCCATACATGCGATGCTTGTGTATCGACGCTGCCTTCTTCTTCACCGATGATGCCATGATGCGGATATTGTTTGCGAATTTCTACGCGCAGACGATGTTCTATGGCGCGATCGTACTTCGTCACTAAACTGCGATCCGGCTTCACCTCGATATCTGAAGCTGAATTTTCGCTGCCGGACAGTTCATTGGCTAGTGTTTCACGCGCTATGTCCGCCAAAGCGGCAGCGAAGCCAACAAAATTGCCCAATTCTGACGACGACATAATAAATTTCCCCAACGCCTCTTATATAAAGCTAGCAACAAATAAAAAATGTGGCAATAGTTGGCATATGTGTTTTTTTGTGTTTTTTGATGTGTCAAGCAAAACGAACGGATTGGATCATGTGGCAGGACGAGCGGCATAAGAAAATTCTGGATTATCTCACGGCTTTCGGTCGCGTCTCAATTGACCAGATCACAGAGGAAATGAGCGTTTCGCGCGAAACCATCCGTCGCGACCTTATGGAGCTTGAACTGGCAGGTAAACTAAAGCGTGTCCGCGGTGGTGCCGTTTCACTGGCCAAGGAAGATACTGATTATTATGTGCGCATCAAACAAAGACTGTTCGAAAAACAAGCCATTGCGCTGGAGGCGCTTAATCTGCTTTCCAATGACATGACTGTATTCATTGATGCGGGTACCACAACAACTGTGATGGCAGAGGTATTGGCCAATCATCATAATCTGACTGGTCTCAATATTCTTACCAATTCGATTGATGTGGCGCGTTTACTATCGGGTAAAGAAAGCGACACCTATCACCGTTATAAGGTGCATCTGCTTTCTGGTGATGTGCGCCAAGATCCTCTCGAAACCTGGGGCGCATCAACCATCAATGATATTTATCGCTATCGTGCGGATGTGGCGTTGTTAGCCCCTTGGGGCATTGATCCAGAGCTTGGCGCGATGAACCATTTTATCCATGGTGCGGAAATAGCAAGAGCCATGGTACGCAACTCAGCAAAGACTATTATCCTTGCTGATCATTCCAAAATCAGCGCGCCAGCCCGTTCCGTCTTTTGTACAATTGACGAAATTTCACATTTGATCGTCGACAGAAAGGCGCGGGAAATGCCTGAATTTTCTGCTTTGGAAAAAGCGATGACGAGTGTCATTGTAAGCAAATAATCGTTATGAGTTGCCTATTAACGATGAAATGGCGCTATCATAATGCCATTTCCAGAATACTGGTTGCAGATAAATGTTCACGCTTAGGCAGTTACGTTATTTTATCGCATGTGCTGAGCAGGGCTCTGTTACGCGTGCTGCGCAATCGCTATTAATTTCCCAATCGTCAATTACAGAGGCAATCAAAGAGCTTGAAGCAGATCTCAACGTCACACTTTTCGAGCGGCATCCACGCGGCTTGATCGTTACCCATAGTGGCCATCAGTTTATGCGTCATGCGACCAAGATATTGGCTGATGTCTCCGATGCGCGGCGTTCGTTTTCAAGTAAACAAGTCGCAGAAAAGAGAACATTGCATCTCGGCGTCACGTCACTGGTTGCGGGCTACGTTCTGTCTGATCTGTTGGCACGCTATCGCAGGGCAAGTCCAATCCGCAGTCATGGGCTTTACGCGCGTACTCGCACAAGAAGTTGGAATCTACGGGATTGCGGCAAACTGCATCTGTTCAGGCATTATTCTCACCGATATGGGCCGTGTTAATCTCGGCGATATTCCGTTCATTGTTTATGCACTCCATGACAAGCGCGGGAAATCGACGGGGATGAAGATGGTGCATATCAAGTTGCATAATGCGCCGGATGGGCATTTCTTCATGCATCCACGTGCGCGGCCAACGCACCATATCGTTCCAGATATGGATGTAGCAAAAAGCCAGAAATAGTATCGTAAAGCTTTTGGGCTCATTCCAATACTATGACGGTCCGTGAAAAAGCATCCCGAAAACTGGAAACTGTTTTCGGGATGCGAATTAATCAAGTTTTTCATTGCCGGATTTTTTTTCCGATAATTCATTGATAGTTATAGCTCTGGCGGTTATTCCTTTCATGAAGGTTTCTGCGAAGCAGAACATTAAAAATCAGCGTCTAAGGGGAGTAAAAAGTGTCTTTTATCTCAACAGTCGTTCCATTTCTTTCGGACGTGTCAACCTATCAGATCCCCCACGATGTATGGTTTGCATGTACGGCTCTTTTGTTCCGCGATGCTGGTGGTGGTGCCTATGCAGGACGTACGATGGAACTGTCGATGGAGCTGCCATACGTGGTCGCCAGTATCCCGAAAGGCCACCAGTTCTCATCAGTGGTTGATGGTCACGATCCTTTGGAGTTTCAGAGCAAATACGGGATTTTTGCGATTGCTGTTCCAAATGGAAGCATCGCTGATCTCAAAATTGTCGAGGGTCTGAATGAAGCCGGTCTGACTTTCAGCGTGCTTGCTTTCGCAGGTGCATCAGGGCCTGCCGATAATGCGGCCAAGACAAAAGCAATGCTTGCGGCAATTGATCTTGGCGCATGGACACTGGCGCAGTTCGCGACAGCCGCTGAAGTAAAAGCAGCATTGACTGAAAACACAGTGATTTTGACGTCACTCGTACCGTTACACGGTGCAAAAACGCCTTTCCATTTTGTGGTGCATGATCGCACTGGCAAATCGATCGTCATTGAGTTTTCGAGTGATCGGCAGAATGTGTATGACAACCCTGTCGGGGTGATGACCAACGGGCCCGAGTTCACATGGCATTTGACCAATCTTAACAATTATACGTTCCTGAATAATCTTGATCAGTCGACAGGCAAGTTTGGGGACTTGCAGGTTTCGCAGCCGGATTCAGGGATTGCAACGGCTGGATTGCCGGCTTCCAATACATCCGTGGGACGTTTTGTGCGCGCTGCTTATTATTCAACCTTTGCAGAAAAAACTGCGCCAGAAAAAGCAATCCGTGCGCTTGGCCATATCATGAATAACTTTGATCGTCCGCGCGGCATCACTATTGATCCTCCGCAGTCGGGTGGACTGGATATTGAAGGTTTCTCAGCGACAGGTGGTCAGGAATACAAAACCGAATATACGTCATGGACGGTGCTTGGCGATCTGACCAACAATGACTTCTATGTGCGCACATATGATGCAATCAATTTTATCAAGTTTGATCTGAATCGCCTTTTTGCGCAGGGGGACCTTAAGGTTGCGCCACTGGATAAAATCTCATCAATAGACACGCTTGATGCAACGGATATGCTGCTCAAGTAGCAGTATCAATCAGATTACCGATTAATCATCGGCATTAATCGGTAGCGCAAACAATAGAGCGCCGTTCCGGCTCAATCCGCTTGGCGCTCTTGGAGCATTTTCTGCTTTGATTGAATCATTGGAAATGCTCTATCTTTTTGTTTTCACGCATTATCCCGCGCAAACCGCTTCGCGCTTTTGCTGGAAATGCTCTCAATCCGCTCTACGACGATAAAAACGAAGTGTTGTAATTCATGGCATATCAACCGGCGCAATGGTTACGCAATCTGGCTCAGATTTCGCCCGCGCCTTATTGGCCGTGGCGACATTCGCTGCGATTGACTTTGCTAACCACTGTGCCGATGAGCATCGGCTTTTTGACTGGGCATGTTGTGCCGGCAATGCTCGTTTGTCTGGGTGGCCTGCTTACGGGCATAAGTGAAAAGAACGATCCTTATCTTGCCCGGTTTCGCCGCATGCTTATCACGACCCCTATGGGGATGAGCGGTTATCTCATGGGTTCGCTGATTGGCGGTCACGGTATTGCGACAATTGCAGGTGTTGTGGTGGTTGCGTTGCTGTCGGGCTTGATCAGTGGCTATGGCGCAGCGGTTTCGGCTGGTGCTCTTCAAATGCTCGTTATGACCATTGTGGCGGCACATGTTCATTCGACAGCGTCAGTCTGGCTGATGCCATCGCTTTTTGCCAGCGGCGCAGCCTTTGCCGCCACTTTGCTTGCAGTCGAAGCACTTGTGAGTCCCAAGAGACCGGAGCGTGAGATCGTATCAGGCCTGCTTGACGCACTGGCTAATCTTGCACGGACCCTCATCCAGGCAAGGCCAGGTGACACCAGTGTTGAAACGGCTATTCGCGATGTCCATAATGCGCAGTCAAAAGCATATGCAGCCCTGATGCATAATCAGCTTCAGGCGGATGGGCGTTCGGTTGCCAGAGACTGGAGCGCGAATATTCTTTCCATAACGGATCGGATAGCCGCTCTTTTAAGTGCATCCTCCGACAACACCACTCTATTGAAATACGTTGCGGATCGATTGGAATTTCTGGCGAAAGCGATCATGTATAAGGCCGCGCCGAACCCGATGCAGATTGATAGTCAGAACAATAATCCGCTGATGTATAATGTCTCGCAGTTATCCGACATTATATGGTCACCTAAGCAATCTGCCCAATCACTTTCTCTGCTGCATTTATTTTCGCTTGATCGCTCTAAGCCGGGTTTCAGTTTTTCCCGATTGAAGGCTCGATTGCTGCTGGGGCCTGAAGTTGTGGGTGCTGCGATCCGGCTTGCAATCTGCATGTTGATCGCGATGGTGGCTGAGTTTACAGCGCCCGGTTATCGTTCTTATTGGATACCGCTTTCCGTGGCCGTTATTCTAAAGCCGGATTTTGGATCGGTTTTTGTGCGGGCGGTGCAGCGAAGTGCAGGGACATTTATTGGCGTATTGATTGCGACGGCGATCTTTATGATCTTGCCGAAGGATTTTTATCTGGTTTTTGTGATCGCAATTCTGAGCGCTGTTATGCCGTGGGCGGCGCTTAAAGGGTATGCTTTGCAATGCACTTTCCTGACACCGCTGATACTTATCCTGATGGATTTGATCGTGGCGGGCCCGACTGTCAATTATGGGGTCCAGCGTCTTACCGATACAGTACTTGGCGCGGGCATAGTTCTGGTTTTTGGTTATCTCATTTGGCCAAAATCGATAGATAAATCAATTAAGTCCAACTTCTCCAAAGCTCTTGTGATGATTGCAGATTATCTGCGCAGTACCGCTTTGAATTCAACGGATACAGCTGATGCCGCGCCTCAAATTTTTGATCAAAGCGCGATAAAACGGCATGCCGCTTACAGCGCATTGTCCAATTTGCGCGTTCAACTTCAGCGTTCAACCTCAGAGCCTCCGCCTGCGAGTACGGAAGCGCTGGCATGGTTGCCGGCAATTGCCACTGCCGACAGAATATGCGAGTGCGTTACCAATTACGCTCTTGTCAGTGACAGTGGCGATAGAACATCAGATTCTGAAATCGCCAGTGAGTTAGCAGATATGCTGGAGGGGATTGCCAATCCAAAGGATGGCGAGGTCAGTCAATGGGATGAGCTTGATAAGCTTCATCAACGTATACATGACGGCGGTGTAGATAAATCTTTGGTAGACCTGTATGAAAATTTACTAAAAATAAAAGGCATATAGGGACGCCAGAAGAGTTTGATCAATCTGTAAGGCTAAAATGCTGGTCTTTATTTTTTGAATTGTTGCTTCCTTCAACGATTTTGACTAAAGACCAGAATTTTAATCACAATTTTATTTGATCAAGAGATGATCAACCTGTTTTTACGCACTACCCAACGCAAAACCCATCCCCGTACCAACAGCCTGTTCCGGCTTACATTCCCTTTCATAATTGGCGTTCACGTTCGGTTGCTTACAGTGCAATCCAGAAGTGCCCTTATGATGAGAGGATTACCGGGATGTTGGCTTGCTCAAGTATACTGGATAAATTCGGGGACGGTCTCTCATTTGTGATGACCGTTGTAATGTCGTAAACTGAACCGAGTTTCACCATGGCGCGTTTGCCAAATTTCGAGCTGTCTACTGCGAGCAGTTTGTGCGCAGCCTGTCGGAGAGCTGCCGAAACGACAGCTACTTCTGTGTGATCGTCGTCGCAAAGGTCGCCGTCATCATCGACGCCACTGACGGAAATGATTGCATAGTCAAACTTGAAGCGCCGGATGAAATCCGGCGTATCTTCCTGAAACATTCCACCATCGATAGGCCTTACGAAACCGCCGGGAACAGCGAGCGTGAAATCCGTTTTCTCACTAATAATGGCGGCTGATCGCAGGCTGTAAGTGACGATGTGTAGCTGTGTTTTGCCGATAAGCGCATTGGCAATGGCTTCGCATGTGGTGCCGGTGTCAAGAAAAATAGTGGCGTTGTCAGGAATGAGCGCCACAACAGCTTCGGCAATGCGCGCCTTCTCATCTGTTCTGTCATGTCTGCGCTGACGATAGGTTATCGGATCAAGCGGAGCGAGTTGCGATACGCCACCATGCAGCCTTCTGACTTTGCCCTGACGCTCCAGATCAGCAATGTCACGCCGCGCCGTCTGTGTGGTGACGCGGAATCGCCCGGCGATCTCTTCAAGAGAAACATAATGGCTGTTCTCAATCCATTGCAGCAGCATCTGCTGCCGTATTTCCTTCTTCGTGCCACCGGATCCAGAAAGTTCGCTCATGCTCGCCGTCGCATCCTTTTGCGGTTGGTTGCTCAGATCCATCTGTCATTCTCGGGTTGAAATAGGCAAGGAAATTGTAGGGTTAGACAGCAAGCATCTAACTGAATTGGTAGCAAATAAAAATGTAATATTAATGACATTTATTGTTCGAAAATATCAAAATCCCAATATCGAAATCCAGATGGCGAGAGAAATGTAATAAAAGTGACATTGAACTCTGTCATTTCAGCATCAGGTGACGTTGAATGATCAATTCAGCTGTCACAGTGATGGATGGGAAGAATTTTCCTAGAAAAGGACTGAGGGATGGCACAGGGAACAACAAAGAGTAGCCGAAAATTTCTGGGTTTGACTGGACGGCTCTTATGTGGTGTCGCAATTGCAGGCATTGCCGCTGCTCCAGCACATGCCGCGGAAAACTATGACATTCGCGTCATGACGCTCAACATCTGGAATAAATTCAAGCAAAATCCGGAGTTGATAGCGGATTTCATGGCTGCCGCTAATTTCGATGTTCTTGGAATGCAGGAAGTCAATAACAGCACCTACGTCACCCGCATACCAGATTTTCTCGAAACTGCCGGTCGCGGTAAGTATGGGAATGTGCAGGTCAGTGATGTAGGTATTATATCCCGTTTGCCGGGGTCCTTCGGTACAATTAATCTGGGAGGGACAACGCAAGGCCGCTACGTTAGCTATACCCAGCTTGATGCTCAAGGTTCCCGCCCGCAGACGATGATCGGTACGGTTCATCTCGATTACGCTGACAGCTCGAACAGTCGCGTTAGCGAAGCGAAAGCGCTCAATGACTGGGCGAAAGGTTCCACGCAGCCAATTATCGTGCTGGGTGATTTTAACGCGGGTGACGTTTCTGAGCGTGGCCTTCATCACGTTGATGCGCAGATCCGGCTGATGCAGCAGTCAGACGGCAATACTTTTTATCGTGACCTGTCGCGGCAGTACGTTCTCAATGCCAACCAGTCGACGATGCGTGCAGTGATTCAGGACGCGTATCCCGGACAAAACATCGACAATCTGTCATGGAAGGAGTGGGGCGATGCTCTTTCTAGCGCCTATAAAGCAGGCAAGGATGTTGGTCTCTTAGAGGAAACCTACCCGGTTGATAACAACACGCCTGTTACGATGAATGTGCTCAAAAAGCAGTATATGCTGCTTCAGACCGATGCGATCCGCGAAGGTTTCAAGCCTCACGAACTTAATGATGGCAGCACCACATGGCCGTCGGCAGGCGAAGACGCGACCAATGTTTGGGCAAGCTGGGACCGCGCCAAAATCGATCATTTCCTTGCTTCGCGACCGTTCGGCAAGTGGTACGCAATCGTCGATGATCCCAATGATCCTTATACAGGTGTGGTCAAGGATATCTTTGTTACCAGGCCGGATGGCACCAAGACACCAATTTCCGATCACGAGCCGGTCGCACATGATTTTCGCTGGGTTGGCCCACAGCTTCAAACCTATACAGAAAACGGCGCCAGCAAAACGCGTCTTGTCTGGGGGGCGGGAGCTTATGGTTTCGAAGACAAGAACAAAGAATTCATTCTTACCCGAAACAATCAGCGCACAGATCTTTATCTCGGTCAGATTTCGGATGACGACGGCAAACCAATCATCGATGGTTTGACACTTGAAGAAAAGAAGACGCTGCTTAACTGCAACAGTACGGATGCACGTTTCCAGGAGGCAATCAAGGACTATTGCATTGATGATCACTCGTTCATCGGGGAAACAGCCGTAACCGACGGAGGGACGATCCTTGTCAATGAAGATGCAGCCTTGGGAAATGCTGATGCTCGTCTGCGCCTGATCAACGGTGGCTTGCGTATCACTGGTAGCGACATGAAAACACTTGATCGCACAGTGTCCCTTGAAGGGCTTGGCTGGATTGATATTGCTGACGCGAATAATCGCGTTACGCTGTTGCAGCAAGCCACGGGCGAAGGCGCTTTGCTCAAGCGCGGAGCCGGTACGCTGGTTCTCGGTGAGGCCAACAGCTATACGGGCGGTACTTTGGTTGAAGCTGGCATGCTTCAGGCTGGCGCTGCAGGCTCGTTTGTCAACAATACTGCCTTTGTTGTGAATGGCGGAAAGCTTGATCTCAACAATTTTGATGTGACCATGTCATCACTCACGGGCGAGGGCGGTGCTTTGAGCCTTGGCTCAGCAGCAGTGGCCATAAACCAGTCAGTCAATACGCGCTTCGACGGCGATATCGATGGTACAGGCAGTCTTAGCAAATCAGGCGCAGGTGTTTTGGTTCTGAACGGCGTCAATACTTATTCGGGTGGAACCACTGTGAAAGAGGGTGGGCTCATCATTGGCGATGCATCCCATTCCAATGCGTTCCTTGGCGGCATGGTCAGCGTGGAAAAAGGGGCTTATCTTGGCGGTGAAGGCATTGTCGGCGGACTTTATGCCGGAGCTGGCAGCGTCATTGCCCCTGGCAATTCCATTGGTACACTGAAGGTTGCTGGCGATCTGACATTTGATGCAGCAGCCACTTATGTCGCTGAAATCGACGCTTCCGGTAAAAGCGATCGTATCGATGTCAGTGGAACTGCAACGCTTGGCGGCGCAAAGGTCTATGTCGAAAAAGCAGCAGGCACCTATATGCCGGGTAAACGCTATATCATTTTGAGTGCTGAAGGCGGCATCATGGGCTCGTTTAGCGATTTCACTCAGAACATGCCATTTGTGGACCTTGGTTTGGCTTACGATGCTAACAAAGTTTACCTCGACATTGCTCGTAACGCTGTCGATTTCACTGCCCCAGCAAAGACAAGCAATCAGAAGTCTGTAGCGGTAACGGTCGAGGCTCTTGGCGCAGGTAATGCTGTTTACGATACGGTGGTCATGCAACAGAGCGCAGACGATGCACGGCGCGCATTCAATGCGCTTTCAGGAGAAATCCACGCATCAACCAGAACTGCACTTATTAACGACAGCTCCATCATTCGCAATGCTGCTATGGATCGTATCGGCGCGGCCTTTGGCAGAGATGAAAATACGTCTGCTATTGCAACGGATGCGGATTCTGCGCAGCGCGCCGCAATTTGGGGGCAAGCGCTCGGTCAATGGAGTGAAACCGGAGCCGATGGAAATGCTGGCAAGTTGAAGCAATCGACCGGCGGCTTTGTCGCTGGTTATGATGCAGAAGTCTTTGAAAACTGGAGACTAGGCGCACTTGCGAGCTATAGTCGTACCAGTTTTGATGTGAATGATCGCAGCTCGTCGGGCCACAGCGACAATTATCATCTTGGTATTTATGGTGGTACGCAATGGGACCAAACCATGCTCAAGGCAGGTCTCGCCCATAGCTGGTACAAGATCGAAACCGACCGCTTCGTTGCATTCCCTGGGTTCTCTGAAAGCCTTGATGCTGATTACAATGCAAATGCATTCCAAGCATTTGGTGAATTATCTCACCGTTTCGATCTGGACGGAACAGCGATAGAGCCATTTGCGAATGTTGCGGTGGTTCGTCTGCAGACCGACCGGTTCAATGAGCATGGCGGCAATGCAGCCCTCCATATTGGAAAAGAAACGACGACGGCCGCGTTCACCACGCTTGGTCTTCGCGCTTCTGCTCCAGTCGTGTTCCACAGCATGAATGCCAAGCTAAACGCTACGGTTGGTTGGCAGCATGCCTATGGCGATACCGTCCCAACGGTGGCAGCCGCCTTTGATGCCGGAACAGTATTTGAAGTGGGAGGTGATCCAATTGCCAAGGATGCTGCAATCATCAAGACAGGGTTTGATATCGATCTCGGCAAACAGACGACGCTGGGGCTCGAATATTCCGGGCAATATGGTTCGAACTTTACTCAGAACTCTGGCAAAGCCAGGCTCAGCGTAAAGTTCTAATCCCCACCCAGAAGAATCTATCGCCAGCAAAAACCTGATTTCGCTGGCGATAGAAACACAAACTGCTTCGCATTTTCGCTGGAAATACGTTAGCCGTTTATTTCCGCCAGTGCCTGCGTTTCGTCGGTGTCGATAGGACATGGCCGGCGATACGACGGTCCATGCCGAAAGCGATTGCGTCTATTCTCAGCTCATCAGATTCTGAAGGAGTGGTGGAATGCGTGGCGCGGATATTTTGGTGCAAATGCTGGTTGGCTACGGAGTTGAGACAATCTTCGGGGTGCCCGGTGATACCAACGTTCCATTCTATGAAGCATTGCAACAACGCGAAGGCGAAATCCGTCATATCATGGCACGCGATGAACGTTCTGCCGGCTACATGGCTGATGCCTATGGACGCTTCTCCAATAAGCCGGGGGTCTTCGAATGTCCGTCGGGCGCAGGTGCCATGTACTCGCTGCCGCCCGTTGCTGAGTCAAACGGCTCGTCTATCCCGGTTATCCTGCTGACGATCGACATCCCGCTGCCGGGCGAAGGGCGTGGTGTTCTGACCGAACTTGACTGCGCCAAACTCTTTGAACCGGTGACAAAGCTCTCGGTGCAAGTAAAATCAGCCGAGAAACTGCCAGAAATCATCCGTCGTGCGTTCCGTGTCGCCTGTTCCGGAAAACCGGGCGCGGTGCATCTCCAAATACCTGAGGATATGCTGCTTGCGGATGTCGATCCGACCCGAATATCCTTGCATGTGGAAGAAGAGTGCAAAACCTTCCCGGCTTTCCCGACGCTGCCGCCAAAAAAGAAGCTCTACGAACTAGTGGAACTGATTGCCAGGGCTGAGCGTCCTTTGATTGTTGCAGGCGGCGGTGTCAACCGTGCCCATGCGGGCGGGTTGATTACCAAGTTTGCCGAACGTTATGGTATTCCCATGTGCACGACGATGACCGGTCAGGGGGCTATTGATGACGATCACCGTCTCGCCATCGGCGTGATTGGGGATAACGGTTATCATCCGCATGCCAACTGGGCTCTGGAACATTCCGACTTCACGCTTTTTGTCGGTTCGCGCATCGGTTCTGTGGTGACAATCGGTTGGACTTTCCCGAAGATCACACTCAATAGACGCCTCGCGCAGATTGATATTTCGCCAGAAATTATGGCTAACAACTATGAAAACCTGCTCTCCATTCAAGGTGATGCGTTGCTGGTTATGGATGAGTTACTGCAAATTGAGCTGACTATTGAGCCTGAAAAACACGATCGCTGGATTGAGGAGCTGAATGCGCATCGCCGCGAGTTCTGGGAACATGCCGAAGAAGCTCTTAGCGATGAACGTGTTCCCTTGCGCCCTGAGCGCGCCGTGCGTTCCTTCAACGAAGCGCTGCGCCAGTCTGGAAAACCGGCACTGATCTATTCGGATGCAGGCACGCCCACACCCTATATGACCCGTTTTCTCAAGATCAACGACAGCGAAACACGTTTTGCCATTCCCCGCGCTTTCGGCGGACTGGGCTCAGCTCTCCCTGCAACGGTGGGTGCATGGCGCGCCGATCCCAACAAACGCCCCATCGGGCTGTTTGGCGATGGTTCTTTTGGGATGACGGTAGGCGAGCTTGAAACGCTGGTGCGTTTACAGGTACCAGCGATCCTTATCCTATTTAACAATGGCACTTTTGGCTGGATCAAAGGTCTGCATCGTCTCAAAGGGCACAATCAATGTTTCGGCGTGGATTTTCTGGCACCGAAGGGGCAGGCAATTGCAGAGGCCTATAGCCTGAAGGCCTGGACTGCCAAGACGGCAGATCAACTCGATAATGCGATGGCGGAAGCGTTTGCTTGGAATGACGGCCCCTGTTTTATAGATGTCCATGTTGAATCGATCGCCGAGCGTGTGCCGCCGGTCTATTCATGGATTCTAAAACGCGGCGAAGACCCGCTCAATTTTAAGCCTGTTGAGCGTTCTTACGCCTGAATTTGCGACGCCGCAGCCAGAGAGTGTCTGTGGCGTTTCGCTTCTGCTATGAAACCGTCGCGAAACAGGTGAACATTTTTGGAACCCTGACGGGCCTGTGCCACACAGAGGAAATAGCTTTCTCCCGATGTTTGCACACGATCAAGCGCAAGCTTGAGTTTTCCTGATCGCAACTCATCCTGCACGAAAATTCTGGGCGCTATGGCAAGGCCCATACCGGCGACAGCACATTCGATAATGATGTCATGCGTTGGCAGACGCGGTCCAAAAATACGCTTATTGTAATGGATGCCGGCACCGCGCAGCCAGTGTAGCCAAAGGCTTGGCCGGTTTGAGTTTTGAATGAGCGGAAAGTCGAGCAGTTCGACATCTCCTGCCAGTCCGTTTTCAGGAACAATATCCGGAGAACCGACGACCACAAGTTCTTCAGGGAAGAGCAGGTGGCTGCGGACATTCACCCAGTTTCCGATACCACGCAGGAGAGCGAGATCAAGGTCGGATTTGCTCCAATCTAGGTCATGGGTGCAGGGAAACACTTCAAACCATATTTGCGGATGCGTTTTGGCGATGGCGCTGATAATGCCCGGCGCCCATTTCCGCATCAGTGTTGGCGGTAGCCCGATCTTGAGCAAGCTTTGCGTTTTGTATCCACGCACCGCGTCCATTGAGACTTCTTCAAGCTTTGCCAGGATGCGTGACACTTCTTCGTAATAGCTCTGCCCTTCTTCCGTCAGAACCAGACGTGGGCCCGCGCGCTCAAAAAGCTTAAGCCCTAGAAACAATTCAAGATTTTGAATCTGGCGGCTAACGCCGCTTTGCGTCATGCCGAGATTTTCGGATGCACGTGTGAAACTTAGATAACGCACGGAAGCATCAAAAGCGTGTAGCGCAGAAAGAGATGGAAGAAAGCGGCGCATCGGATTTCCTCGGAATTTCGTCATGAGTTTAAGTCATGCTTAATCCAATTTTCAATGCTTTTATTTGATGAAAAAGAGCCGCATTCTCTCTAAAAAATAAACATAAGGGAACACGATGGACTACGGTGATAGTATCGACCGAAATCTGGTCAGTATCCTGGAAGAAAACGCGCGTTTGCCTGCAAGCGAGCTAGCCCGGCGCGTGGGTCTTGCTCGGTCGAGCGTTCAGGAGCGGATTGGCCGTCTTGAGCGACGCGGCGTTATCCTTGGCTATCGGGCGATTGTTCGTCGCGCGCGAGATGACAATAGCATTTCGGCTTATATGTTTATCAATGCATCGCAGCGAGTTTTGCAAAGGCTCTTTAAAACCCTGCGAGCTTATCCAGAAATTTTGACGGCTGACGCGGTCAGTGGACCTGCAAATATTTTCTGCCATGTACATGTTGGCTTTCTTGAAGATCTTGAAGCGCTCATAGAAGAACTTGCGCAAATCGAGGGCGTTGAGAACATCAGTTATTCAGTCGTGCTTTCAAATAAAATTAATAGGGAAGGCAGCTTTGCAGTCATACGTGCATAATCAAGCCGATTCCATAATGAGGGAAACAACAATGAACAGACGTGAGTTTATGCGGGCGACGCTTCTGGGTGGTATAGCAATGATGGTTGCACCGGGCCTTTCATGGGCTTCTGATGAGGGTGCGACGCTGAAATCCATCAAGGACCGCGGCGCCCTGCGCATTGGTGTTTTTAACGGCACCGCGCCATACTATCAGAAAGACCTCATCACGGGTGAATGGAACGGCTTCTGCGTTTCCATGGGCAAGGACTTTGCGGAGTATATCGGTGTTCCGCTTGAAATGGTCGAAACCACTTGGGGCAACTCCGTTATGGATCTTCAAGGCGGCAAGATCGACATTATGTTTGCATTGAGCAACAATCCTGAGCGCGCCAAGGCCGTTGATTTCACGGCGGCTATGATGGACAACACGTTCACGGTGATCGCAAATAAAGACCGTGATATTAAAACATGGGAACAGCTGAACAAGCCTGAAATCCGTGTCGCTGTCGATCTTGGTTCAACGCAGGATCTATTTGCCCGCAAGACGCTTCCAAACTGTACACTTGTTGCTCTCAAAGGTGCGGAAGAAACAGTGATTGCGCTCCAGTCGGGCCGAGCGGATGCAATCTTGCAAGTCGCTTTGATGTCAGTGGTGACAGCGCGCAAGCTTGGTCCGAACTACAAAGTTTTTGTACCAGAACCGCAAGATAGCCAGCCAACCACTATCGGCGTGCGCAAGGATCCAAAGGGCGAGTTCCGTGATTACGTTGATGTCTGGCTCAAAAAGCGTCGGGAAGAGGGCAAGGTAAACGAGTGGATTGTCAATAGTTTATCACTTGTTGGTGTACAACCATCTGACCTGCCGCCAACCCTTAAATTCTAAAGCGGCAGCCATCATGCATCATCAGAAAAATTCACTCGGTGTCATCATGCTTGACACCGGTTTCCCGCGGCCGCCTGGAGATGTTGGCAATCCGGCATCTTGGGAAATGCGAGTACGCTTCAAGAAAGTCAGCGGTGCATCGCCCGACAAAATCATCCGCCAAGGTGGGGTGGGGTTGATTGATGACTTCGTTGTTGCAGGCGAAGCATTGATCGCTGAAGGGTGCAGCGCACTGGTAACGTCGTGTGGTTTTATGGCCAGACATCAAAGCACACTGAGTGCTAAATTATCAGTGCCGATTGCCACTTCCAGCTTGCTGCAATTGCCGATGGTTGGTGCATTGATTGGGCAGAAACGCAAAGTTGGCGTCATTACCTATGATGAAACGAGCCTGGATGCGGCGATTTTTGCGGCCTGTGGGGCCGATATCCATACACCCCGGATTGGTATGCCAAATGGGGGGGCGTTTCGCGACTTGATTGAAGGCAGCGGGAATTACGACCGTATGGCATTAGAGGCGGAGATACTGGGCGCCGCACGAGAACTGAAGTCACGCGAGCCAAATCTGGGTGCCGTTGTTCTTGAATGCACGAACATGCCGCCATTTGCACAAGCCGTGGCTAAGGAATGCGGCGTGCCGGTTTTTGATGTGCTGTCACTTGGGCATTGGCTATTCGGCTCAACTTCTCTCCGTGCCTTTGCCGGGGTGTCAGAAAGAGTGAATTAATGGACTATCAATGGGACTTTTCCGGCCTTTGGCAATATCGGGGATTATTCGTTCAGGGGCTAGCTTATACTGTTGGCTTCACGATTATCAGCGTCATTTCCGGTGTTATAGTCGGCACGGTCTTTGCCCTCGGCAGGCTTTCCGGCAATAAGATCATCACCGCACCTATCATGGCAGTGGTTGAGATTTTCCGCTGTACACCTGTACTGGTGCAGCTCATCTGGTGTTATTATGCCCTGCCCATGCTGGTTGGATTTGAAATTTCGCCAGCTATGGCGGCTTTCATCACACTCACCTTTTATGGTGCCGCATTTTACGCGGAAATCATTCGTGGTGGTATTGTTTCGATTGATGCGGGGCAATGGGATGCCGGGCGCGCCATCGGTATGCGCCGCGGCCAGCTTATGGGAAAGATTATTCTGCCACAGGCGCTGCGCCGTATGGTTCCGCCGCTGGTCAATCAGTCAGTCTTGCAGCTTAAGAACACATCGCTTTTGTCGGTTCTTGCTGTTCCCGATCTTCTTTATCAGGGTCAGCTTGTCACCTCTGCAACTTATCGACCGCTCGAAACCTATACCCTGATTGCCGTACTTTATTTTGCAGTTCTGTTTCCTCTGACACGTCTCGCCCATGGATTGGAGGGGAAGCTGAAATGACGAACTGTATCAAGCAGGCAATCCTCGTGGAGATAAACCATGAATGCTGAACCGATGATCGAAGTGCGTGGGCTGAAAAAATCCTTTGGCGACATTGAAGTGCTGCGCAATATAAGCCTTACCGTTGAGCGTGGGCAGGTTGTGGCGCTGATTGGGCCGAGCGGCTCCGGTAAATCGACATTGCTGCGCAGTCTCAATCTGCTCTCGTTGCCCGATGCCGGGTACATCGCAATCGGTGAGCAGAAGATAGATTTTTCGTCAGGGAACGTATTACTCAAGGACAAATATCTCGCGGCATTCCGCGCCAATACCGGAATGGTGTTCCAGAACTTCAATTTATTTCCGCATATGAGCGTTCTCGATAACGTCATGATCGGACCGGTTACGGTTCTTAAACAGGACAAAAAAACAGCACGTCAGCTGGCCATGGAATTATTGGACAAGGTCGGGCTTGCAGCCCGTGCTGACGCCAGACCAGAGCAGCTCTCAGGCGGTCAGAAGCAGCGTGTTGCGATTGCAAGGGCGCTCGCGATGCAGCCCGATGTGATGCTGTTTGACGAGGCAACATCGGCTCTCGATCCGGCGTTGGTTGGTGAAGTTCTGGCGGTTATCAGGCAGCTGGCGGAGCAGGGCATGACGATGATCCTGGTGACCCACGAAATGGCTTTCGCCCGTGATGTCGCTGACAAGGTCATCTTCATGCAGGACGGTTACGTTGTTGAAACCGGCGATGCTCGTCAGGTGATTAATCAGCCCCAGAAAGCAGAAACCCGAGAGTTTCTAAGCCATTTCCACGGTGGTCTCGCATAAATGCACGCGCAGAATGGATAAATGTCATGACAGCCAATGTTATTGTCGTCGGAGCTGGCATTATTGGCTCCACAACCGCATTGCGGCTCGCCGAAGCCGGTCTGAAAGTAACACTCTGCGACGGTTCAGAACCAGGGGGCGAGCAAAGCGCAAGCTATGGCAATGGGGGCTGGATCAGCCCAGCTTCTATTATTCCCATGAGCATTCCGGGACTATGGCGGAAGGTTCCCGGATTTCTGCTCGATCGCAACGGGCCACTGACCCTTGATTGGAAATCGGTTCCAAGGTTGACGCCATGGCTTTTGCGTTTCCTGCTCGCAGGCGCCACAAAATCGCGGGTGACAAAAACTGCGGCCAAGCTCAATTGGCTGCTTCATGATGGGCCGAAACGCCACCTTGAGCTGGCCAGCAAGACGGGGCAGGAACATCTTATCGTGCAGAAGGGTTTGCTTTACGCCTATCCTGATCGTGCTGCCTTTGAAGCTGAAGCGCTTAGCTGGCAGCTGCGGCGCGATAACGGCGTTGTTTTTGACGAATGGCAAGAAGTACAGCTTCGCGAACATGTTCCCGCGCTTGGGGGCAATTTTCGCTTTGCCATTCATGTGAAGGAAGGTGCCCATTGTCTCGATACCGGGACCTATGTCGCAGGTATTGCTACACAGGCGGAAAAAGCGGGCGTCCATCGCGTGCGCATGAATGTTGTCAGGATACTTACCGGTGTTTCGCCACGTGTCGTCTTCGACAACAATGAAAGTATTACCGCCGATTATATTGTGCTTGCCGCCGGTATTCATTCGAGACGCCTTATGAGCGATCTTGGCATGCATGTGCCCATGCAAAGTGAACGGGGCTATCACGTCACACTCCCGATGAAGAAAGTTCCTTTTGATATTCCTATTATGCCGAGTACAGGGCGAATGGGAAATACGCCGACCAATATGGGCTTGCGGCTTTCCGGTCAGGTTGAACTTGCAACGATTGACAAGGCTCCTGACTGGCGACGTTCAGAGGTGCTGTTAAAACATGCTTTGTCAAGCTATCCCAATCTAGCAAAGCAGGATTTAAAACATCTCAAACTGTGGATGGGGCATCGCCCGTCGCCCGCAGACGGGGTTCCGGTGATCGGTAAACTCACACGTCATCCAGGACTTATTGCAGCCTTTGGTCACGGCCATATTGGGATCGCCACCGCCCCTAAAACTGCCGAAATGGTTCTTGATGCGATCAATAATACGTCTTCCGAAAGAGCGCACGCTTTCTCACCAGCACGCTTTGGCCATTAGAGCATCTCTAATGATTCAATTAGAGCAGGAAATGTCGGGGCCAACTATATAGTTATGGCGGCATCCCCCGGCGCGCGCTGGTTTGTGATGTCAGAAGATTTAGGCCTAATAGCTCACAGTGAAGCGCTGCCAGACGTGAGCAGGCGTCTCGATGTCGCCGGCCACAGCGGTGACACCAGAAAGCGCAGCGATCTTGGAGGGGGCGCGGGGAATTGCGGAGACGTCGTGACTGCGGTTGGAGAGCTCGGCCAATATGCGCGAGCCTGCTTGGCCCGAAGCACCGATTAGAGCGATTTTCATGGTTCTACCCATTGCTGGTCGGTTGCACGGAAGCAGTCAAATCTTCGATCGCTGCCAACAAACGGTCGGAGCCTTGATAGAGAACGTCGCCATTGAGCTGGATTGGCCGACCGTCCACGACAACGATTAGTTGCGGGACGCCTTGAATGCCCAAGTCGTGCATTCGGGCCTGCGTCGCCTCCATGCGTTCGAGGGTGCGTTCGCGCAGATCGACATCGTTTTTCAAGCGTTCAGAAACCCCTTCGATAGCCAGCTCAAAGCCGTGTTTGCGGGCGACCGCGACGGCCACTTTGGCAACTTCTTTTTCTTTGGCCGTGTCGTGCCCTTCGACATAGCGGGCGAGCTGGACCGCATGCAGGAAAGCAGGCTCGAGCGGTGCCTCAAGCTCGCCCAGAGCCTGAAGTGCCAGCGTCGCGGGCGCTGAAGTAAAAATACCGGTGGAAGAGAGCAGAACGTTCTGATGGTAGGCCTCTGAGAATGGCTGGCCGGTCAGTGACTGGATACGTTGATCATTGCGCCAGGCATGATCTGATATCGCGGAGATGGGGCGGCTGCCATAGAACAGGCCCGAGGGCATCATGCGCAATGCGCCGGGAAACTTGCCGGCAAGACCTTCCAAGGCCGGTGCGCTGGCGTAGCACCAGCCACAGAATGGATCGAAGAAATACTGGAGTTCAATAGTGTGGGTCATTGCGGTGTCCTTTTGTTTAGGACATATATACTGTTGCATAGAGCGGAGATAAACGGCGCTAAGGTCGACACAGTGTTGCATAAAATGAGCGAATGGCATGGACAGGATCACGGCAGCACGCGTGTTCATCGAGACGGTTGAGCGCGGCAGTGCTACGGCAGCCGCCGAAGCTCTTAGCATGTCGCGAGCCATGGCATCGCGCTATATCGCCTCTATTGAGGGCTGGTCGGGCACGAGGCTGCTGCACCGCACGACCCGGCAGCTCAGCCTGACATCGGCTGGAGAGCGGGTCCTTGAATTATGCAAGGAAATGGTCCGGATCGCCGACACTATCACCGATGTGGCAATGGATGCGGGAACACCAAGGGGCCGACTTCGAGTTACGGCACCGAGCATTCTGGCCGATGCGTTGCTGATCCCGCTGCTGGCAAATTTTTCTGGCGATTATCCGCACATCAAGGTTGACCTTCTAATCTCCGACCGACCGGTTGATCTTGTTCAGGACCGGATTGATGTCGCCATCCGGATTGCAAACACTCTCGACCCCTCACTTATCGCGAGGCGACTGGGCTCATGCCCGTCACAGCTCTATGCAGCGCCTGCCTACCTAAAGGCTCATGGGCAACCCGGCGGTGTGGAAGACTTGAAAGAACATTACTGCTTGACCTATACCAACCTGGGTGGCGCCGAGTGGACGCTGGGGAACGGGCGCGTTCAGATCGCGGTGCCTGTTGCCGGAAGCTTCCAAACCAATGATGCCTTGGCGCTGCGGCGAGCCGCGATCGCCGGAATGGGCATAGCCATGTTGCCGACATTCGCAGCCGATCAGGACGTTCGGGATGGCAAGCTGGAGGTGGTGTTGGCAGAATGGCAGCCGGAAGCATTAGGTATTCATGCGCTTTACGCGTCGCGGCAACATCTTCCCATGGCTGCCCGGGTTCTGATCGACTTTCTCGCCGATACCATGGCCAACTAGGTGTTTGATCCCGAACTTTGATGGTGCACTATTTTTCATTGAATGGCAGGAGGCATGATGGGCCAAGTTCTTCATGGGAAACGAAGTGCAAGATACTGTTGACTGGTTTGGATAGCCGATGCAGATCTTATAAGAAAGTAACAGCCGCCAAGATTGGGTAGGCCGCTGGCGGCTATTGGGAACAGTGATTTCACCATGGGAATCAATCGGTGAAACAGGGAGCAGGTCGTCGGTGTCCTGGATCTCCTGGCGCGGCTGTTACGTCATTTTTCATTATTGCACAGGCTATTTGTCATGGCAGACGTGTCTTCAGGACCCAAATCGTCTGCTCCCGTATTTGGGTGCATGCCAGACCTTTGCTCTGAAGCAACGGTTATGACTTGTAAATTTCGCATTACTAATATTCACGAAAAATCAAAATCATAAAATGATTGCTTTAGTAGAAGAGTGATCCTTTTTATTTTAAATCATTAATGTATAATATTAGTAATATAAAATTATATTACAAGTTATTGTAGGTTATTTACGTTTTATATTTACAAAATATTCTTACTATAACATATTTGTTACCAATATTCTGTTGAATGGCCGGTGGGCGAGATTAAAAGGCACAATCGACCAGCATCTCGTTTTGATGGCGCAGGGCGATGTTTTATGCGGGGTGCGTGTCCTCACGCATGTTGAATGGGGTGATCCAATTTGGGCGTTGAAGCTGTCTGTAGGGGGAATGGTCATTTGCGCAGAAAAGCTGGGGAAGCGTCGCTGCGGCGTGTTCGCCTTGCCGTTTGCAGCCCGGGTCTTCTTCATGCCTGCTGCGGCTTCCGCGATGCGCCGCGTGTGTTGTTCTTGCCATCGCCACCGTGTTTTTCTTTAGGGCGGTTCGCATGTCGGGCGGGTCGCCGAACCCCGATTTTCCAGTTTTAGGTTCAACGCTGCCGGGCACGGCGGCGCTTTCAATGCATGTTGAAGAGGTATTGCGCAATGAGCGTCCCATATATTGCTTATAACCGTCGTTCTGTGGCCGCACCGTTGTTGGCGCAGGCCCCCGCTTCGGGTCAGATCGCCATTATGCCCACCCGATGTCTTTCACAGGCCCGCAGCATCCTCAGCGCATTGTCTCTGACACTGGCGCTCTCTGTCTCAAGCCTTGCGATCACAACATATGAGGCAAAGGCGACTGATTATACGACGCAAGTATCAAATCAGGATCTGAATCCGGGAGATACGGTTAATACAGTTACTACGTCCAGTACGGCTGGTTTTCCTTCTTATTCTGTTACTGCGGGAACATATACTGTAAATAGTGCAACAATAGAGATTACTCTTGGCTTAGTGAATGACGTTGCTTCTGCCGTTCTGGCGCGAGGTACTGGCGCTCATGCGATTATAACCGGTTCCATTATTCGTGCTCATACCGGTACTGGGATACAGGCTCAAGGTCTCCGTGCGGATCAAGGCGGCACAATTACTGTCAGTGGCACAACCGTAGCAGTAGATGGTGAGAGCGCAGTCGGCCTAGCGGTGGATGGTGCTGGCAGTACGATTAATGTGAATAGCAGTACGGTCATAAACGTGGCCTCACCGGGCACCGACAACTGGAGTTATGGCGTTGCTGCGTACGGTGGAGCTAGGATGTTGTTTGATGGCGGAGGCAAGGTTGCCGGCACGGTTCTGCCCACCATCACTTTAGGAGTGGGCTCAACAACAAGCAAGGCAGCGTTCGGTGCGAGTGGAGCTTCTACGCTGGAGTTCCGTGATATTGATTTCACGCGGGAGACCCTTACGCTGAATGGGGGGTGGACCGCAGATTCAGCGGATACTAATTCCATAATATCATTCACGCATGGCACAAATGCTGACAACCAGAGAGTTCGTGCTGAGCGCGGCGGGAAACTGGTGTTCACAGACACATCCAGCGCCACGGGCTCCACGTTTCTTATAAGTGATAGCGGTACGGCACTTGATTTTTCCGAGAGTACGTTGGGTACGTTTTCGGTCGGCTCTCTTTCTGGCAACAATGGGTTTGTGACACTTGGCACCAACACGTTTGAAGTAACGGGCAGCAGTGACGATACCTATAGCGGCGTGATACAGGGCACTGGCGGCTTCACCTATAGCGGCACGGGGACTTTTACGCTTGGTGGCGCGAACACCTATACGGGTGGGACCGTTGTCAATTCGGGTAAATTGATTGTCAGCGCCAATGCCAATCTTGGTGCTGCCACGGGAGCGCTCGGCTTCAATGGCGGCACGCTTCTGCTGACGGACAGTTTTGACAACAGCCGTGCGGTGACGCTTGGGATGAATGGCGGCACCATCCAGACGACGGCAGAGAAGACCAATAGTTTCTCGGGCAAGGTGACGGGCGCTGGTAGTCTGACGAAGACAGGTGACGGCACGCTTGTTCTCTCGAGCACGGCCAGTGACTATACGGGCGGCACGCAGATTGATGGCGGTGTTGTGTCGGTTTCGGCCAATGCCAATCTTGGTGCTGCCACAGGAGCGCTCGGGTTTGATGGCGGCACGCTTCTGCTGACAGACAGTTTTGACAACAGCCGTGCGGTGACGCTTGGCACGAATGGCGGCACCATCCAGACGACGGCAGAGAAGACCAATAGTTTCTCGGGCAAGGTGACAGGCGCTGGTAGTCTGACGAAGACAGGTGACGGCACGCTTGTTCTCTCGAGCACGGCCAGTGACTATACGGGCGGCACGCAGATTGATGGCGGTATTGTGTCGGTGAGTGCAGACCGCAATCTTGGTGCGACGACAGGTGCGCTCGGCTTCAATGGCGGCACGCTTCTGCTCACAGACAGCTTTGACAACAGCCGTGCGGTGACGCTTGGCGCGAATGGCGGCACTATCCAGACGACGGCTGCGAAGACCAATAGTTTCTCGGGCAAGGTGACGGGCGCTGGTAGTCTGACGAAGACCGGTGACGGCACGCTTGTTCTCTCGAGCACGGCCAGTGACTATACGGGCGGCACGCAGATTGATGGCGGTGTTGTGTCGGTGAGTGCAGACCGCAATCTTGGTGCGACGACAGGTGCGCTCGGCTTCAATGGCGGCACGCTTCTGCTCACAGACAGCTTTGACAACAGTCGTGCGGTGACGCTTGGCACGAATGGCGGCACCATCCAGACGACGGCTGCGAAGACCAACAGTTTCTCGGGCAAGGTGACGGGCACGGGCAAACTAACGAAGACCGGCGACGGCACGCTTGTTCTTGCGGGCACGGCCAGCGACTATACGGGCGGGACGCAGATCAATGGCGGTGTTGTGTCGGTGAGTGCAGACCGCAATCTTGGCGCTGCTACAGGAGCGCTCGGCTTCAACGGCGGCACGCTTCTGCTCACAGACAGCTTTGACAACAGTCGTGCGGTGACGCTTGGCACGAATGGCGGCACGATCCAGACGACGGCTGCGAAGACCAACACCTTCTCCGGCACGGTGACGGGCACGGGCAAGCTAACGAAGACCGGCGACGGCACGCTTGTTCTTGCGGGCACGGCCAGTGACTATACGGGCGGCACGCAGATTGATGGCGGCGTTGTGTCAGTGAGTGCAGACCGCAATCTTGGTGCGACGACAGGTGCGCTCGGCTTCAACGGCGGCACGCTTCTGCTGACGGACAGTTTTGACAACAGTCGTGCGGTGACGCTTGGGACGAATGGCGGCACCATCCAGACGACGGCTGCGAAGACCAACACCTTCTCCGGCACGGTGACGGGCACGGGCAAGTTAACGAAGACAGGCGACGGCACGCTTGTTCTTGCGGGCACGGCCAGCGACTATACGGGCGGGACGCAGATCAATGGCGGTGTTGTGTCGGTGAGTGCAGACCGCAATCTTGGTGCTGCCACAGGAGCGCTCGGCTTCAACGGCGGCACGCTTCTGCTCACAGACAGCTTTGACAACAGTCGTGCGGTGACGCTTGGCACGAATGGCGGCACCATCCAGACGACGGCTGCGAAGACCAACACCTTCTCCGGCACGGTGACGGGCACGGGCAAGCTGACGAAGACCGGCGACGGCACGCTTGTTCTCTCGAGCACGGCCAGTGACTATACGGGCGGCACGCAGATTGATGGCGGTGTGCTTTCGGTTTCGGCCAATGCCAATCTTGGTGCTGCCACGGGAGCGCTCGGCTTCAATGGCGGCACGCTTCTGCTCACAGACAGCTTTGACAACAGTCGTGCGGTGACGCTTGGCACGAATGGCGGCACCATCCAGACGACGGCTGCGAAGACCAACAGTTTCTCGGGCACGGTGAACTCACCAAGGCGGGTTCCGGCACATTGGTTCTGACCGGAGCCAACACCTACAATGGCGGCACCGAAGTCTCAGGAGGTATCCTGCAGATTGGCGATGGCCACACAACGGGATCGATCCTCGGCAATGTCACGGTCGACGCGGGCGCGGCGCTTGCCCTCAACCGCTCGGACAATGTGACCTATGCCAGTCTCATCAGTGGTGCAGGCAGTCTCCACCAGGATGGCGCGGGTATGCTCATCCTGACCGGAACCAACACCTATGCCGGCGGTACGGTGATCTCTGCCGGAACACTGCAAGTCGGCGATGGCGGTACGGCCGGTTCTATTCAAGGGGATGTGACCAACAACGCCACGCTTGCCTTCAATCGCAGCAACGGTCTTGATTTTAGCGGCAAAATCTCTGGCTCGGGTGCGCTGAACCAGATTGGCGCGGGCAGTCTCACGCTTTCAGGCGACAGCAGCGCGTTCACCGGCACGACCGATGTCACAGCCGGCAGTCTCATTGTGACCGGAACGCTCGGTGACGCAACCTCTACGCTCCAGGTAGCCTCCGGCGCATTCCTTGCCGGCTCCGGCACGATTGGCGGCGACACCACAATCGCCAACGGCGCAACGCTTACAGGCCTCGCTGACAACACATTGACCTTCAACGGTAACTTGAGCCTGGGCGCGACCTCGGTTGTTTCCGTCACCTACGGCGCCGAGTTCGGACAGCCTTTCTTCGATGTGAAGGGCAATCTTGCGCTTGGCGGCAAGATCAATGTCGCGGATTTCGGCGATAACGGGCCAGGAATCTACCACGTGTTCAACTATGGCGGCACACTCAGTGGCACGATTGCCGTTGGTGACATGCCACAGGGGGTGGATCCAGCCAAGATCACTGTCCAGACCGCCATGACGGGGGAAGTCAATCTTGTGAACGCGGAAGGGGCTGTCCTGAACTTCTGGGATGGAGGCGATGCGGCAAAGCACAACAACGGGACCGTCGAGGGGGGAGACGGGACATGGAATCTGCTGAATAGCAACTGGACTGGGTTGCCTGACTATACTCTCAACGGCCCCTGGGCGAGTGGTGAGTTTGCGGTGTTCCAGGGCACCAAGGGCACGGTAACGATCGACAATACAGGCGGGCAGGTCTCGGCAACAGGTCTCCAGTTCGCCATCGACGGTTATACAATTAAAGGCGGAGATCTGGAACTTGCGCCATCGGCGGACGAACCCGACGAGGTTCCTTCGATCAGGGTTGGGGATGGTGAAGACACCGATGTCGGCAAAACGGCAACGATCGAGGCAAAGCTGACCGGCTCATCCGGTATGGAGAAGCACGGCGTAGGTACCCTTATTCTGACCGCCGACAACAGCTATACCGGCGGGACGGTGGTCGCGGGCGGCACGCTGCAGCTTGGCAATGGCGGTACAACCGGCAGTGTCGCAGGGGACATCAACCTTGGTTCGACGGCCGCTAGCGCCGGCACGCTTGCAATCAGCCGCTCCGGTATGGTGACGGTTGCAAACAACATTTCCGGAACCGGCCATATCGTGATTGACGGTCCGGGCACGATCGAATTGACAGGCACCAATGACGAACTGGCCGGAGCCTTTATTCGCCACGGAACCCTCGTCGTGTCCGGGGATGCGAACATGGGCGCATCGGGCAGCAGCGTCGAGATCGAGAATGGCTCGGTGCTGCGCTTCGGTTCCTCTTTTGACAGCGACCATAACTATGTGCTCGCCAAGGGCGACGACAGCAATGGCGGCATGATCGAGACGACAGGAACCAACATCAACAGGATCACCACGGCGATCACTGGTCCCGGTTCGCTCATCAAGGAAGGTACGGGCACGCTCGTGCTTGCTGCCGACAGCAACTATGCGGGTGGTACGACGGTCTCTGGTGGCACTCTTCAGATCGGTGACGGAGGCACGACGGGCCGCGTCGACAATGCCATCATCAACAACGGTGTTGTGGCCTTCAACCGTTCTGATGCTGTCGCTATGGGGAATGTCATTTCGGGTGCGGGCTCTGTCCAGCAGATCGGTTCTGGCGCGCTGACACTGACAGGGGACAACACCTATTCGGGCGGCACGACAGTATCGGCTGGCACGCTGATAGTGGCGAAAGACGAAAATCTCGGCGACAAGGCAGGTGGCTTGACCATTGACGGTGGCCTCTTTGAGAATAGTGGCGCCATCACGACAAGCCGTAATGTCACGATCGCAGCCAATGGCGGTACGCTCCAGACTGATGCCAGCCTGACGCTTCAAGGGGCCTTTGATGCTTCCGCTTCGACTGCGGGCTGGCACAAGACCGGGACTGGTGAACTGGTCTTCGATACGGGTGCGACCGGCGATGTCGGTAGCGGCGCGGCAATCGATGCAGGCAAGGTTACTGTCAAGGGCAGCATGAGTGGCGACTACATGGTCAATTCTGGCGCGACGCTGGATGTACTGGGCAGCCAAAACGGTAATATCTCTGTCAATGACGGCGGTATGCTGATGGGCGGCGGAACCGTCGAAAAGAACGTGACCGTGGCAGACAATGCCATCTTGCAGGGCAAGGGCGGTCAAACCCTGACAATCGGCGGCGATCTCGTGCTTAATACGGGTAGTCAGATAAATGTTACGCTCGGTATGCCAAGCAACACTGCACTTTATGATGTGAAGGGCGATGTGACGCTTGCCGGCACACTCAATATCTCCGATGGCGGCGGCTTCGGCGCCGGTATCTATCGTCTCATGGACTATAACGGCAATCTGACCGACAATACGCTTGCGATCGGATCGACGCCGGGGGGAACGGACGCAGCCCGCATGTGGATCGATAATGATGCTGCCAACAAGCACGTCAATCTGATGAACTCTTCTGGGGTGCATCTTGATGTATGGGAAGGCGGCAACGGCACCTGGAACCTGGTTTCAGATCACACCAATGACGTGTGGACCGACAATGGTGATCATATCATGGGTGCCTATGATCAGGGCTCGTTTGCAGTGTTCCGCGGCACGACCCAAGGGGCGACGACCACGGTTACGCTGGACAACAGCGCCGGACAGGTCACAGCCTCCGGTATGAACTTCGCCAGCGATGGCTATATCCTCAAGGGTAGCCCGCTCAACCTCGACAATACAGCCCAACCGATTATCCGTGTTGGTGACGGGACCGATGCTGGCAAGGCCATGACGGCCACCATTGAAGCAGAGTTGCAAGGTACCAAGGGCATAAACAAGACCGACTACGGTACGCTGATCCTGACCGGAGCAAACCACTATAGTGGTGGCACCACGGTGACTGGCGGCACTCTGCAGATCGGCAATGGTGGCACAAGCGGCAGCATCGACGGCGACGTCAATCTCGCCAGCGACCTCTACGGCCACGGAACGCTTGCTTTTGATCATTCGGGACCGACACTTTTTGCCGGTAATATTTCTGGCGCGGGCGATGTCATCCAGAAAGGCAGTGGCACCACCACTTTCACCGGCGACAACAGCTATTCGGGTGGTCTGACCGTCGAAAATGGCAAGGCGCAGGCCGGCGTGGCCGGTCATGCTTTCGGCACTGGCGTGTTGAAGGTGAAGGATGGGGCAATTGCTGATCTCGACAGTTTCGACACGACGGTTGGCGGTCTGGCAGCCTTTGACGACACCAATGCGGTCGGTGATGGCAAGATCACGCTCGGCACGGGCAAGCTCACGGTTGTCCAAAACTTCGACAGCCGATTCTCCGGTGTTATCTCTGGCTCGGGCGGCTTCACCAAGGCCGGGTCTGGCGAACTGACGCTGAACGGTATCAACACCTATGGTGATGTTACCAATGTCGATGGCGGTTCGCTGAAGCAGGGGGCAGCAGGTGTCTTCAATACCGCATCGTCGGGTTACATTGTGGGAGCCAACGGCACACTTGATCTGGGTGGCTTCGACACAACGCTTGCTTCGCTCTCCAATGCTGGCCGCATCACCTCCGGCATTGAGACCGCAGGCACGTCGCTCACGGTCAATGGAAACTATGTCGGCAATGGCGGCACAGTTGTTATCAACACAGTACTCGGTGACGACAGCTCGAAGACTGACATGCTGAAAGTCGGCGGCGATACGTCGGGTACAACCAGCCTGAAAGTGATAAACCGGGGTGGGCTTGGTGCACAGACAACCAATGGCATCGAAGTTGTGGACGTTGCGGGTGACTCCAAGGGTATTTTCTCACTCGTCAGCGACTATACCACGAAGGACGGACAGAAAGCGGTTGTTGGGGGCGCCTATGCCTATACGCTGCAGCAGGGCTCCGGCAATAAGGATGGCAACTGGTATCTGACCAGCCAATATACGCCAGGTCCCGGTCCGAACCCTAATCCCGATTGCGTCGGCGACAACTGTCCGAACCCGACCCCCAACCCGCGCTATAATCCCGGCGTGCCTGTCTACCAGGGCTATGCGGAGAACATGCAGGCCTTGAACAAGCTGCCAACGCTTCAGGAACGTGTTGGTGAGCGTTACTGGACAGGCCGGAACGGCGATGGCCAGGCCAATGGCGCCGTGGTTGACAGTCGCGGTATCTGGGCGCGTATTGAGGGAGCACATAGCCGTCTGGAACCGCAGAGCGCTACCGGTGCAAAACAGGACATCAACACCTTTATCATGCAGGCGGGTGTCGATGGCCAGTTCTATGAGGATGAGAATGGTCGGTTGGTTGCCGGGATCACAGGCCAGTATGGTACTGCCCATGCAAGTTCCAGTGCGCTGGCAGGCGATGGAACAGCCCGCACCAATGCCTGGAGCCTTGGTGCGACCGCGACATGGTATGGCAACAACGGCTTCTATGTCGATGCCCAGGGGCAAGTGACATGGTTCGACAATGATCTGAACTCCGATACGGCCAATACCGGCCTTGTGGACGGTGCGAAGGCCTATGGCTATGCAATGAGTGTTGAAGCAGGCCAGCGTGTTGCAATCAACGATCACTGGTCGCTGACGCCGCAGGCGCAGTTGATGTGGTCGTCGCTTGATGCCGATGCCTTCCATGATGTGTGGGGCAGTCGTGTCCATATGCAGGATGGCGACAGCCTGACCGGGCGGTTTGGCGTTGCCGCCAGCTATGACAACAGCTGGAAGGGCAATGGTGGTCTGATGGTCAACACCTCCGTCTATGGCGTCGCCAATCTCTATCAGTCCTTCCTCGGTGGCACGCGCATTAACGTCGCCGGTGTGAATATCGACACCGACAACGACAAGACCTGGGCCGGAATCGGCGCCGGCGGTACCTATGCCTGGGCTGACAGCAAATACGCCGTTTATGGTGAGGGCTCGATCAACACTTCCCTCAACCACTTTGCCGACAGCTATGAGCTGAAGGCAACCGTCGGCTTCAAGGTGAAGTGGTAGAGCGCAAGGGCTAGCCTCCCAGAGACTGAACTCCCGAAGATGGGCCCCTGGATTTAAATCCGGGGGCCAACACCATTCTTCAAAGATCCCGTCTGAGGGCTTCTCCCGATGAAGCATGGTCCGGAATATCACTTCGACCTCGTGGTATAGAACATCCCGGATATGGTTGATCTGGACTGCCGCGCCAGTCGCGCAAAACCTGTCCCCGCAATGCGACTGCAGGCAGAGAAAGCCGTCTGCATCCCCTCACAAACCTTCCCTCAAGCAACCGTTCCAAAGGATTGACAATGAACGACATCGAACACCTCCATCAACTGATCCTCAATCTGGCAGCGCGACTGCAGGCAACCGAAGCTATTGCCAATACCGCGATCAGTATGATCTGCGCCATGGATGACAAGAAGACCGGAGCAAAAGACAGGTTCCTGAAAGAAATTTTCCCGATGCTCCTGAATAATGCCGCAATTGCTCCCGCACAGGCCACGAAGCCGGAGCTCGATCAATGGATGCGCCAGCGGGAGCAGGACTTTCTCAATGCCGACCTCCAAAAGATTACAACCCACATCGAGCAATTGCGCGCTCGGGTAAAATCAACCGTCAACTGAGGTACTTGAAACAAAAAGAATATTACTCCATGAGCGCTCATGCCGCACCGCTTTTCGGCTGCGCTCGCCTATTCGGCCTTCTTGTCACAGGGGGGGGCATCGCTCCCCTGTCGTCTGAGGCAAAAGAAGAGGCGAAGCTGAAAACGGTAGGCAATCTCAACATCACTGCCACCGCGCTTGAGCCTAGCTAGCGGGTCAACTTCAAGGTGTCATTGAAAGGCTTCGGCAGTGCGTTCGACCCAGCGCGACACGATCTGGTGGGCAACTGCATAGACGCAGCCAACTTGTGCTTTTTTGAGCGTGCCGTCGATAACGGCGACGGCCATCACCTCTCGACGCAAAGGTGTCAGTCAGGCATTCTTGTGAATGTTCATTTGGTACGATTCTGGAAAACTGAGGTCTGTTAACTCCAGTCTCCTAAATCTACTCCGAATGGATAACCGCCTGAAAGCTCACATCTAACAGGCAGGGCGAAGCTCTCCGCGTCATCCTGCCCGCCTACATTATTCATGTGGGATCGCAGGCCCTAGGGGCTGGGTTGATTTTTCTCCCTCATGTTCCCCAACATTAAGGAGGCAAAATATTTTCTTGCGCGACCTTATCGAGAATGTCGATCAGTCCGCATCATTTATGTCCGCCTTGGCCAATTCCAGACGTCTGTTGGTCCTGTGCAAGCTTCTGAACTAGGAGATATCCGTTGGCGTTCTGGCGAAGGCCATCGGGCTCAGCCAGACAGCCTTCTCCCAACGCCTTATCATCCTGAGAAGCCTTGATCTCCTCGCGTCATACCGCAATGCCCAGACGATTTTCTACCCGTATCCACCTCGGCTTTCTTGATCCATTCATGGAGCGTGTGCGCCGAACAACTAATGCTGGCTGCTATTGAGGAGACTGCAGCCCAACGAGAAGGGTGTTCAGCCTCATGATCGAAAACAAGTCGTAGAGCTCGGGCGCGGACTTCAGGAGAAAATTTGTTCGTCATTTTGCTTGTCATAGGCCCACTTCTCACGAGTTGGGGGCTCCGGCAAACCCGGGGCGGTTCAATACCGACTGGCCGCTTCATCCTCCGTGGGGCTGAAAACGGTCAGGCCGCTTCCCACCCATTGCAGCCGTTGACCGAGTTCGACAGTTTCCTTGGCCGCCGTTCCGCATATGAACCACACATCGCCGCCGTTAAATTTCCGAAAAGTGGGTCACGTCTCCAACGGAGATGACAGCTCGGTTGCGGAAAAAATCGTCCTGTCTGAGCCGGGTTATGCTTCCCGATTTGACGGGGAAGGACACGAAACCTGCCGCGTCGATAGGGATTCTCATCCACGCCGCGACGACCATGCTAAGCGTAAATCCGTGCGTCACGATGATCTGCGTCTGACAAGGACGCCCCACAACGTCGTCGACAAAAGGAAACACTCGCCTTGCGACATCGCGCCGCGTCTCGGCGCCCTCAATGCCGCAATCGTGATCCAGCCGATTATCATCCGGCGCCGGGATATAACGGGAATCCAGCCAATCTTGAGGTTTGCCACCTGCGACCCCATAGTTGATTTCTCGCAGGGCTGAGGTCTCCTGCACTGTCTGACCAATACGCCTAGCGATTGCAGCGGCAGTCTGAGACGCGCGCCGCAGGTCGGAACTGTAGATTTCGACTTCGCCTGGACCGATCATGACTGCAAGGCGTTCGGCAAGGACATCTGCCTCTCGCGAGCCGAGATGAGTTAAGTCGCTGTCGTACCAACCCCCAACCTTATTCGTCAGGTGATGGGCCGCTTCAGTATGAGTCACCACGAAGATCTCTTTTACCGCAACCAAGCCTTCTCGCCTTTCGTCCTGTCCTAGATCAAAAGCAGAGAGGCAGCTTTGCGCCACATTAGGTCATCGCTATGTCCGCCGCATCCGACCCTGACAGACGCGCATTAGACGCCTCGTTGACACCAATAGTGCTAGTTTGAGATCAGCTTACGATCAAGCGCTGCCAACAGCCGGGTGACAAACCGAAGTTTGCTTTGAACCGGCGGTTCATGTGAGCCTGATCGCTGAACCCGGCGCTTATCGCTACATCGGCTAAAGTTAGGCCTGCTGCGATATAAAAACGCGCCCGGTCGAGACGACGCATCGTGAGATAACGATACGGGCTTGTCCCGTATGCTTTGCGGAATTGGCGGGCGAGTTCGTAACGATTCTGGCCTGTAACGTTTTCAAGTTCGCTTGAAGCCACGGTCCTGCAAATATTTGCCTCAAGGTATTCCCGCGCGAGGCGCACAGCTCTGGTGTCGATTACACTGCGTTGGGAGCTCCTGGTAGAAGCATCATATGCGAGCAAGCCTATTCCCCGAAAGCATTCCCTCGTAGCAACTTTAAGTCGAACCGACAGCATTATCCGTGGGTGGGGAAAGCACTATCGGTTTTGTAACGATGGCGCGCTGTTGGTCCGCATTGATGCAAAAATGGCTGGGCTGATCGGGGCATTCCTTGGCGAGTACCGAGACATTAAGAGACGACGCGATCCCATGGATGCGGCCTCATTACTGGGCATCGATGAACTGGCCCGACAAGAGCGGAAGCCTTTGGTCTGGCCGTCCAAGAACAGTTAGTTTGAGATGGCTCGCTTTACACTTAGGATAATTGATTTTGATTAAGTGACCCCTACAATGTCAACGCAATCGGGAAGTCTTAAAACCGCGCATTTGCGCGGCTTTTGATGACAGCTAGAGGGTAAACATTTGTAGAACAGTTCGCGAACAAAGGTGGTTTTGCACCCAACGCGCACCCAAATCCGCCATAAGGAGCAGCGGTGTCAGAGTCCCCACCAATATATTGATATATAATGGCTATTTTTCAAAAAGATGCATATCGCGTTCTTTGTGAATCAATGGCTTAGCTGCGAAATGCAAGCCAATTTGCAACAATTCATGTATCAGGCTCGCGTCTAGTTGCTAGCTTTACTTGGCGGCCTTTTAAAAATTCGGATAGCTGCTGCGGCGCGTTTAGCTGGACCATTCACATCTCGGGCAATTTATCGATTTGCTGCTTGTGGCAAAAGATTAGCGAGACAGTGTCTTCTTGCGCGTGCCAGAGACATGCAACAAGCACTTTAGCACTGTTAGCAGGGCCATCATCAACAACCTAGTAGAGTGGAGACTCAGGAGTAAGAATGTGGCTACCGTACTAAATTTTCAACCACCTTGACTGCTTCGTGAATAGCGAGTCTAGCGAGGTCATTTTGATTTTTCCAACCGGCCTGTACCATTTTCTGGACCCGCCAGCTTTGTCCGTCTGGCACAATTCTGAAGGAACGCCCTCCGTTCGTTATCTGGAACAAGCCATCAACGATGCGCCAGTCGAGAGTTCGCTTCCGAAGGTTGTTTAGTCGGGTGATAAGATCCGCAACAGTGCTTGGCCGCCGGAGGTAGTCTGTCCGACATGCTGCTCGTATCAGCCGCACTATGTGATCTGGAACTATTGCAGGCAGCGATCGGAAATCGATAACCTTGCCTCTTTCAATGCGCCTTTGAATACAAGTCTGTGCAAAAATTTGACCTTCGATGTCATCCAATTTCCCCCGATGGTTAATCTCGGCGGTAGTTAACCAGTCATCTACTTCGTAACTCAGCTTACCTCCTAGAAGCTGATAGAACACTATGCTTAGCTGATATACGTCACCTTGACGGTAGTAGCGAGTGTTAGCTAAGAAATCCTCCGGTGGACGGTAGATAATGGAGTGCTTCGATTGGGTCGAAGCAAATCCATCGTTATTCATTAGAACGACCGATCCAAAATCGCCGATCACCCAAGAGTCTTCAGCACATAAAATATTGGACGGCTTAAGATCCCTGTGTAGGTATCCCTGTCCATGGAGGTAGCTTACGCCTGACGCAATCTGAAGTAGCGTATCGATCGCTTGGAGCGGGCCGAATGTTCGCGTCCGAAGTTGATCGTCCAAGTCTCCGCCTTCGCAATATCGAGTGATAAAATACGCATCTTCTTCATCGACTGCCTCGGCGCTGTCTACTCTCAAGACGTGCTGCGATTCTAATGTGGCAAGAAGGGCAGGCTCTATGTGCAACCCGCCGCCCCAATAGTAAAATTTCACCACCTGCATCCGGTTAAGCAACCGGTTCAGCCCAATCAGGACGTAGCCGTTAGCTCCTTTGGTGATGTTGTCGCTAAAGGCGATGGTCTCCTGCAGCCTAACCACCGTTGGACGGATGGATAGCGGGAGTAGATTGATGTCAAACGGCATTACTTATCTCGATGATTAATCAGGTAATATGCTCCAGCCCTGAATGGATCATGCAGATAACCCACTAACCCAGCAGGAACGCCGCCATGATTAGTCTTTGAGAAGGACTTGAGCGTGTTTGCGTGGACGAAATGTACCTCTTTTCCGCAAAAGAGCTGGATCAGCGCTTCAATTTTGAAGGATGTACCTCCACCTGCCCTGTGCCCTTTAAGCTCTCGCATTTTGATGCAAAACAAATCCACTTCGTTCTCGTGCGCAAAAGAGGTGATTGAGGCCCCAAAGGCCTTTAAGGACTTAACGGATTTCTCATCGGCGAGGGTAATTTTTCGAGTTTCGGTAGTGTGGTGCTGAACGTCACCGTGTTCATCAAGCGAGACGATTGAAAGATTCGCCTCGCTGCCAGTAATAGTCACTCCGCATATTCTCAACTGGATCCCCCCGTTCATTTAGAGCTGCGCCTGAGTGGATTTAAGATATATCCGAGTCGGCGAGACAGATATTTACTTTGAAATAAGCCATTGCTATTTGCAACTATTCTCCCTACCCAAAAGTCCTATTACAACATTCTGGGCAAAACGTATCATCCTATCAAGAGTTGGGACCTGAAAACACTTGGTAGCCCTATCGTATTAGGTCCCTATTTCTCAGAATGCTGATCTGACATTCTACAGATTAAAGCGGTTGCTGTAGACAATGCCAACTCTAAAAGCTCATCATCTCTTCATGACAAGTTTTGTCGGTTGCCGGGTGTCGGCGTTCAGAACGGTAAAGCCTAAATCTATCAGTTCGCAATCCACCTCTTCATGGCAGTGGCAACATGAAAAGCGGAATGATCGCTTTGGAAAGCTTGAGAATGCTGTGTTGGTGTCTGGTATGAGGCACAGAGCTGTCCGACAGCTAGCGCCCCCTTTGACGTCGTTTGCACTGTTTGTGTCGTCGCCGAAATTTGTCGTTCTTTTTTCGCAAACCGGCGGAATTAGGCCATAAGCGCACCGTAGTTTGAAGTCGCGGAATTAACTTAGATACCACTATGATCGGCGGATATTCAGGTAACGTTGATGGCGTGTCTTCGCCATTTCTCTAATCGAATGCCGATGATATAGGTCGAAGCCTGTGTGCCAACCGATTCGCTGTTGCGGTTGCCCTTTTAATTCTGTCATTCTGATATAGGATGACATCAAGCTGAACAGAATGCAGCTGTTGACTTTGGAAGCTCAAATCGTTGTCAAACGCGAAACAAATACTGGCAATGTTGCGCAGTCGTGCCGAAGGCGACGATGAGCAATTTTATTCGATCGCATTGCAAGTGGCTGCTTCCGAGGCGCGACAGGGGCACCGTTCAAGCGCCGAGGCACTTCGTTCCGCAGTTGAAATTGCACGGAAATCGCGAAGGGAAACGCCCGTTGCTATTCAGTTTGCCAAGCCGCGTGGCGAGTTGGAAGGGTTGATCGAGCATCGGGAACCTCGTTACACTCTGAAGAACGTAATACTGGATCAAACGCTTCGGGCGCGCCTTGATGAGTTGGTGCACGAGCAGCAAAAGCGAAGTTGGCTGCGTGAGCATGGAAAGACGCCGAATCGCCGGGCGCTCTTCGTCGGCCCACCCGGTTCCGGTAAGACGATGACCGCTGAGGCGCTAGCCGGGCAACTTCTCCTCCCTCTTTTTGTCGTTCGGCTGGAAGGTCTGATAACTCGATTCATGGGGGAAACCGCTGCAAAGCTGAGGCTCGTATTTGACGAAACAGTGAGGCGACGCGGCGTATATCTATTCGATGAATTCGATGCAGTCGGCGGACGGCGCAACGCCACAAACGACGTGGCCGAAATGAGACGCGTCCTGAACTCCTTTCTCCAATATATGGAGGAAGAGAACTCCACCGATAGCCTAATCATAGGCGCAACAAACCATCCCGACCTGCTCGACAATGCTTTGTTGCGCCGCTTCGACCTTGTGCTTGCTTTCGACATGCCAACACAGGCTCAGGTGAAACAGATCATCCTTGGTGCTCTACGCCCGTTTAGAGCACCGCGCCTTACGTGGAAGACACTATTCAAGGCCGCTGAAGGACTGAGTCAGGCTGAAATCACGCGCGCGACAGAAGACGCGGTGAAATCGGCTATCCTCAGCGAAACCACTATCGTCACATCAGACCAACTCGTCCGACGACTGGACGAACGGCGCGCCATGCAGGATGCGTTCTCCAACACGAGACCCGGTTAACCCAATATGCCTGATTTCGTCTTGCCTCATCTCGACATTTCTAATCGCCATCAGGCCAGTCTCTTTAAGTCACCACCTCGCAACATGGGGAGTGGGAGCGCTCCACGCGTTCGCGAAGAGCACGGTGCTTTGCTCCTTGCACAGTTGCGCGCTGCCTTTCAGGAGATCGTAGAGGCACCATTGCCGGATGAACGCTTCGAGCGATCCGATGGGGCGTATTACGAAGTCGAGCTGCGTAAAGGCTCCGACGCAGAAAATCTTGACAAAAAGAGATCCGGAATTCTGTCTGGCGCGACCAAGCGGGATGTCGAAACGGAAAAGCTGACTGCCGTTCTATTTGTGCCTGACGAGTCGCTGCCCGTTCTTGAAACAATATTGGAGGACTATCGCGCGGGTCCGCTGACCGCCAAGGACAAGCCCCAACATAATTCCTATGTTGAGCCGATCGAGGCGATCAGGCGCGCTCGCTTAATGACCTTCTGGACCGACAACCCCGATGCGCTTCCAGACGATCCACAAGTACAAATCTGGTGGGAACTCTGGTGTACACGCGGCTTCGAGGGCGAGGTGCTTCGGGTGCTCGAACGGCTCGAATGCCAAATCGCCGATGAAGACTATCGCCTTACCTTTCCTGAAACGATTGTCGTACCGGTCTTTGCTCGCCGCACTGACATCGAAGTGGTGCTGTTCGCCTCCAAAGGCATCACTGAGCTTCGGCGCGGCTCCGACTCGCCTTCCTTTTTCGTGGAGGAGGAGCGCGAGAACCAGCATGATTGGGCAGGTGATCTAGCGGACCGCGTTGTTTGGCCAGGCGCCGACACGCCTCGCGTCTGCCTGCTTGATACCGGCGTCAACCGCGCCCACGTCCTAATTGAGCCCGCCCTAGCCGAAGGCGACTTGCTTTCCGTCAATCCTGATTGGGTGCCAACTGATAATCAGGTGCGCAGCCACGGCACGGAGATGGCCGGACTGGCGCTGCACGGCGATCTTTTCGCTGCGCTTCAGGATCAGGGTGAAAAGTCGCTTCATCACCGGCTGGAATCGGTGCGGATCATGCCCGCAGACGGCTTCCCGCCGAACGAAGCGGCGCGGTTAGGTACGATCACCTCCACCGCCGTTGCCCTCGCCGAAATTAAGAACCCCGATTTCGATCGGGTATTTTGCATGGCGATTACCAATAAGGACGTATCCGGCGAACGCGGGACAAGCTGGAGCGCTTCCATCGATCGCGCCGCAATCGGCAAAATGGAGGGTGATGACGCGAACGCCCCGCATCGCCTGTTCTTGATCTCGGCGGGCAATGTGCCAGCCGTTATGAACTTCGCGGACCTTCAGCCCTTAGAAAACTACCCCATTGAAGATCCGGCTCAGGCTTGGAATGCGATGACTGTTGGCGGAT
Organism: Ochrobactrum chromiisoli; assembly: GCF_026241335.1. Lineage (GTDB taxonomy): Bacteria > Pseudomonadota > Alphaproteobacteria > Rhizobiales > Rhizobiaceae > Brucella > Brucella chromiisoli. The sequence goes on from NZ_JAPHAV010000010.1 coordinate 56,477, forward strand.
ATACGCAAAAGCAGATCATTGATGATGATGGGCTAGATGGCTATCAGCCCATGGCTCCCACGGGTGAGCTAAGCCCGTATTCTCGCAATTCGCTGGCATGGGTGCAGGGCAAGACCCCCGTCAAACCCGAAATCGTCATGGAGGCAGGCAACCGGGCTAGGTCATCCAATGGACAGAGCCTTGTTTCCTGCCCATCGCTTGAGCTGTTGACAACTGGCAGCGAGGTAGACCGTCTTCCTATCGCGAGCTTCGCTGCGACGAGCGCCGCCACGGCGCTCGCCTCTCGCCTTGCTGCGCGAATAAAATCCGAGCATCCCGACTACTGGCCTGAGACCATCCGAGCGCTCATGGTGCATAGTGCGGAATGGACCGATCCTATGTGGCAGCGGCTTCAGGCGACGGACAGCCTCCGTGAAAAACAGCGCCTAGCCCGATGCTTCGGTTACGGCGTACCGTCCTATAAGCGCGCGACGGCATCTGCGAAGGAGCATCTTGCGCTTGTCGCTCAACAGGCCATACAGCCTTACAGGAAGAAGGTCATTATCAAGGACGGCAAGAAGTCATATAGCGTGGGCTTCAATGAATGCCACTATTACCCGCTGCCATGGCCCAAAGCGCTTCTGGAACAGTACGCCGACAACAACTTCATTCTGAAGGTGACGCTTTCCTATTTCATCGAACCAAATCCGGGCCGGGCGGCTGCCATCGACCCGCAAAAGTACCAGTCGTTCGGATTGCGTTTTGACCTCAAACGCTCGCAGGAGACGGAGATTCAGTTTCGTACCGGCATCAATGCCGAGGAAACGCTGCCCGCAGATTTAGCTGCCGTGTCGCGCCCGAATGACTCGGGCTGGCAGTTTGGGCCAAGCAGTATTTCGGCCGGTTCAATCCATTGCGACCAATGGATCGGCAGCGGTGCCAGACTGGCCTCCCGCGACCTTATCTGCGTGAAACCCGTAGGTGGCTGGTGGAAAGAAAGAAACAGAGCGGAAATCTGCGAACAACAGGCGCGCTATGCCTTGATTGTGACACTGGCCTCGCCGGAGGTAGGGATTGATCTTTATACTCCTATTGCGGCCGAGATCATGCCTAAAGTCCCTGTCGAGATCGAATTCACTGAGTAACAGCAAAAACAGTCCCCGGAGACAGTGGTCCTCTGCCTTTCAGGGGTAAAGATGTTAATAGCATGTTCCTCTTATCCTCCTACGGGCTGAGAACGGCTACTCTGAATCTTCGAGGGCGTGATTGTTTATACCTATAATTCTTTGGTGCTAAGTCATCGTTCCGCTACAGAAGGGGCTGGTTAAGACGCACTGGCTGGACAGATATAATTGGAACTCTATCTATCCTGAAAAGGAGTAATTGCATGTTAGGTCCAAAATCATCTGACGATTATCCTGGCCGTAAAGCCGATTGTGAGCAAGCCATTTCTGCTGGGATAAAAGATCTCATAGAACAAGCGACATTAGCCGGTCGGTCGGAAGAAGACGCTGAAGCTGTGGTCGAGGGGACGAGTGTGCCCGGTGTGAGAAATTTGATTACTGAAGCCGTGGATGCAGGGTGGTCAGCGGAAGAAGCTGCCGATGCAATCAAAGTTGTATCAGACAAAATGCAGCGCGGCCCAATTGGCAAGCATTTGGAAAGTTAGACATTAAAAAAGCCGCCCCAAAAGGCGGCTTTCTCAATTCAATCTATTCGGTTACTTGGCCCAACGACCTTCATATTTAAACTCTGGAGCCTTTTCGATTTCTTCCTTGGTCGAGTTCATGACTGCCGACCACTTTTTATCATCATCGAAATAGGTGACATCAATCGCGTCTGGTGCCACAATCACATAGCGCTCGCCTACACCTAGAAATCCTCCAACTGACACAATATAACCAGCCAACTGACCATTGGCGATAATCAGATCTTTAATTTCACCAATGGTTGTATCATCACCATTGACCACATTGAGGCCGATAAGATTATAGCTGAGTACAGCAGTTGGCTCGGCAGTTACGAACACCTCCTTATCAGCAACAGTTGCAGTCTGAGCATGAGAAATCGAGACGAGTGCAACAGTAGTGGCGGCAGCGAGTAGGATACGACGCATCATAATTCTCCAGATTATTCAATTACATATTTTCCATTTGAGAAATGCTTAGAAGGGCAAATCGTTCCATAAATGTTATGGAGATTAATCAATGCCCCATCCTATGCCTCGCTTCATGCGTCTTAAATCGGCCTGTCATTATCGCTAAAACTTTTCTCCAGAATGATGCGATGACAGCGCCGAAAATGGCTGCGAACGCGCTGACAAGCATCACAGCGCCGAAAGCCGCCCCGGTCGGGGCGGCATATTCATACAAATTTTGGATCGAATGTATTGGTGCCGTCAATGATACGACGCGAGCGCCGAAAGCACTGTCTGTTTCGGCACCAGCACAACAGGCGTAGGATTGCTTTCGCCCGAGATTCTCAAGCGTGCTGACTTGGCCCCGGTAAGCTGCATCATTGCAATTTTCCACTCCCCAGCCCATTGCGTCTGCGAGAACACGGAAGCAAGGACCGGATGTTCGCTTGCAATCGCGAGGTAACCTTTGTGGGTGTGAGGATCAGCAAGCATACCGAATTTGGGTAAGAGCCGAGCGGCTATGCTATCATGCAAAGCGAGGCGCAACGTTTCGCCGATCGTTCTGCCGTTTTCCGCCGCCGAACGTAATAAATGCCGAAGACACCCGGTTGGATCATCTGCAGGCGTTCCAGCCAGCGCGGTGACGGACCGATGCGCCACTTTAGGAAGTCCGGTTTCGCTCTCCCACAAGGCGCGCGCGGCCTCCGGCCCATAGATCGCATTGGCAACGGAAATCAGGCGGGCGGCGGCATTCACCTTTGCCACCTTCATGCCGAATACTTTGCCATCCGCGAGGCTTGGCAGGTCACAAAAGCCGCCATCGTGATGACGAGCGACAGCAATGCGAATATGCCTGTAGGGATGGGATAAGCATCGCCGAGAAGCGGCAATGCGACTTCAATGCCGGTCAACAAACCGGCAAGCAGGATCAGGCGGACAGACCACGCCTTTCGCAAGACGTGCCGCCAATCGGGCACAAGCTGCATGACAGCCTCTATTTTTTATATTGAGGTATCTGGTTGATGCTAATCATCGAGCGGATCATCACTCATGTCAGCAAATGTGCTGTCAGAAGTATCCGAAGGGGTGGTGGGCTGGGTGCCCTTCTTGCGGGTGTCTTTTCCGGCATTCTTCCCCGGCTGTTTGATTTCCAGCGATGTGGTGCTGCCCCCGCTTCGGTCGGCTTTATGGCGGACCGTTGAGATTCGATATTCACCATCAACGCCAGCGCGTGCGCCTGAAAGCGTGAAGGTGGCCTCGGCCTGTGCTTCAACGGTCAAATCCATTTCAACCGTGCCTTCGCCGCCCTCGCGTTCAGCTTCCCGTTTTCGGGCTTCACCGACATGCTCAGCCTGGCTTTCATCGCTCACTGTGGTGCGAACAACGTTGGTGGATTCTGGCAAATCACGATCAAGATCAAACTCAATATCTTTGGATTTGAAGTCCGCAGCTTTGCGGTCGAAATATCGAACCTTGGCCTTGGTGAATGATCTGCGCCCCTTGTAGGGGGCAATGTCCCACGAAATGACGTTGACGCCGACAATGCCTTCAATGACTGGCATCTTCGCGCCCGTGGTGGCCTTTCCTTCGCCGCGTTTTGCGAGAACAGCCTGATCACCTCTGATTTTGAAAGAGCCGCCCAATTCACGGGCGAGTTTTTCACCAAGGTGCAAAAAGCTTTCACCATCCGCAGACCAGTAATTACGACGGATATTGGCGAAATCCGCATCAAGCTTGATCGATGATATGCCGGAGCGCTTGGCGGCGTCATCGATGAATTCCTGCAAGGTTGCATCATCCTTGTGAAACAAGAGAGGCTGCTTGACCTTGCCTCTGCTGTCGAAACCCTTGGCTGTGACTTGAAGTGTCCGTCCGCCACCACGGGAGCCGGAGGAGCGGACACTATCGACTGTGCCTTTGAATTTGGACACACCATCAAGGATTGCTTCAACGGCAGCGCCGTCTTGTGGCAGCTTCACCTGTCCATCTGTGTCGTCAAATGTCAGCGAACAGGTGTCGGATGCGCTGCCATCCTTGTCGGTGATGTCGATACTGATGAGATAGGGGCGCATGGCACTGGTCATGTCCCTGCCATCGACAAGAACTTTCCAGTTCACTTTCCAGTTATTTGTCATGATCATTCACTCAAAGAGAGAAACAACGTGACGTGATTGGCCGGGTCCTTGCGCTGGCAAGTCCGGCAAAAGCACGTCTGTGCCTAAAGGGATGATCGCGCCGAGGGCGGCGAGATCGGTGTTGATTGCCAATGCCTCTTCAAGCAGGCTTCGCCCGCGCACCCCATAGGCACGCCAAAGCAGCAGGTCGAGGGTTATCCCTTCGCCCTTCACGGTGATTGTTTGCATCACGGCTCCTAGAATATGCCGAAGAGTGACAGCAGCCCGGTGATAACCTGCTGTCCGGCACCCGCATCCGGTTGCACTTTGGTCATGACGATTGTGTGCTTGACGACAAAGCCAACGCCATCAAGGGTGAGGTCAGTGTGGTTTTCGGTTATTCGGGTGATGGCGAACCATCCCAAACGTGTGCCATCGCCGCGCTGAAGCGGGAATTTTGTCCCGCTGCGGCGCATGCCATGGGCTATTTCGAGTTCGTTGAGACCGCCGATCCTGGTGGGTAAAATCTGCCCGGAGAGGGTGATTTCATCATCGCCTTCGCCGGTGAACTCTTTGGCTGGAAAAGCCCCGATAAGGGCTTTGGAGGCAATGTCTGCCGAGGCGGTTCTTTGCATGCTGTCGATACTAAAAGGACGCGTATCAACGGCCAGCGTATCCTCTGGATATTCAGAAGCTGATGCATCGTTTGAAGTTTCAATGAGCAGTATTTTAGAAAAGTCTGCGCCGAGAACCGGCAACGGTTCGTCATTTGGCCGCGTGAAAGTCATGCCGAAAGTCGGTGTCGACATCGGGTTAGCTCCTTTAATTTTAGGGTATGCCCCGCCACGGGCTGATTTCGGCAACAAAAAACCCGGCGCGATGGCCGGGCTTGTTGAAAACTAATAGGCCGCATTATGCGGGCTAGCTGTTAGTTTGTGAGTGGCAACAATCGTCGCGCCGCGCCCAGGACAAAGCGAATGCATCGCTTTGAAACAGGCTGCCCACCACAAAAGAGACTTGCCACAAGCTAAATTCACCGCATCAAGCTTGACATTCCTTCTTACAAGAGCTGATGAACTCGCGAGTAATTAATTCTTAGGCATATACTGGGGGCAATATGAGCAGACCAACGGTAGTATCACTATCGACGATCCCTTCTCGTTTTCATTTGATTGAACCAACACTGAAGTCGCTTCTGTCACAAAGCCTCAAGTTTCAAGAGATTCGTGTTTATATCCCGATGGAATATCGGCGGTTTACTAACTGGGATGGCGCGTTGCCCCCGGTGCCATCTGGCGTCAGTATCGTGCGATGCGACAAGGATTACGGGCCTGCTACAAAAGTTCTGCCTGCCGCACGTGATCTAAAAGACCAAAACGTCGATATCCTGTTTTGCGATGATGACAAGATTTATGATGCTGGCTGGCATAAGCGTTTCAAAGATGCTTCGGCAGAACATCCTGATGCCTGTATCGTCGAAGTCGGAGAAAGCTTTCCCGATATTTCTGACGATTGCCGCCCCACAGATCGGCTTCCGCGTGGCAGGTGGAAGAAAAAGAATTCTTCATACCGTACCAAGCGGATACTGAGCCTATTTTTATATAAGCCCAATCTTTCGACTGCCGGTTATGTAGACCAGCTCGCAGGCTTTGCCGGGGTGCTTGTACGCCCGGAATGGTTCGATGAAGCATTCTACGATATCCCGGATGTTATGTGGACTGTGGACGATCCCTGGTTGTCCGGCCATTTGGAACGTCGCGGGATCCCGATTTGGATGACCGGAAAGCGCAAGCACTTACCGGAAACCGAAGGTGCCAGTATTGATAGCTTATTGGGCTTCGTAGAAGCAGGGCATAATCGAGTGAATGCCGATTTGCTGGTTATCGATTATTTTCGCGAGAAATATGGAATATGGAAGAAAGGCGGCGAATTGAATCAAGAATCCTCGCTTCGCACCGGCCCGATGAGAGAACTTGCGCGCCGAAGGGAGCGCGAATTGCAATTGGAAAACTCGCAGCCAGCTTAAGCAAGTGCAACAGCAGATTCCCACATTATATCGATGTCTTCATGTGTTTTCGCTATATCTGGCGTACTGCCGATTAATTCAAACAACGAGTCTGTGCGTTGATCCCTTTGACGGCATCGGTGAGACAGCCGGTGCCAAGTGCTTCAACAGCATCGCCATTGCTTGTGGAAGTGCGGACTGGCGTATCCTCTGGATATTCAGAAGCTGATGCATCGTTTGAAGTTTCGGTGAGCAGTATTTTTGAAAAGTCTGCGCCGAGAACCGGCAACGGTTCGTCATTTGGCCGCGTAAAAGTCATGCCGAAAGTCGGTGTCGACATCGGGTTCGTTCCTTTAATTTTAGGGTATGCCCCGCCACAGGCTGATTTCGGCAACAAAAAAACCCGGCACTAAGGCCGGGCTTTTGGTTAGTTTATTTATTGGCTGCTTTTAGCGATGCAGCGAAAAGCTTAAGCGATATCTTTATCGCGCGGTATTGGTCCCCATTGTCCAGCCCGCGTTAAATTCACCCATGTGCCTTTTGAGTTGTGCTTTGTGCGGCGTACGAACCTTGTAGCTTCACGCCAGAGAAGCGGGAAGAATGTTGGACGGCTTTTACGTGGCCTGTTTCCTCCAATGGTGCTTTGTAGCCCAGACTGCCAACAGATAGCTGGCGTAATCTGATATATATTAAACTCGTTAAAGGGACCGTCTTCCGGATCAAAAAGGAAATGGTCAACCGGCGCGGGCGCTTTGTCCATCATCTTGATAAGGCGTTGCGCTGCTATCCGCGAAATAATGTATCCACCTGTTTGCAAATGGCGCGACAATAGGCGTGTAACTGCGTATGGCCCTTCTTTAGTAACTGGGAGTGAGATTAAAACCTCATGTCCATACGCATCAATCTTAACAAGGTCAGCTTCTGCAGGAAGCCAATGGTCGGAGGAAAGAAGACGGGCGGCACCGTTGCTCAAAGTAACATCGTCTTCAAATATAGCCGAAAAAGCTGCTTCGCTTTTAGCTGCCATTTCTATGCACTTTCGATGCGATAGGAAGCATCCAATTTCGGTTGGTCCGAGGGCGATAGGCCAATTCTTGCTAAGCTGGGTATAGGAAGCCAACTTTTCCTCTGAAAGAGCGCGCCCATCAACTGCTTCCACTCGCTCAAATGTCAGTCCATGCTTTTCGAACTGCGAAGCCATAAATTCCAGCCGATCACGACTGCGATCAAGATTGATGAGATAACAATTCATTGAAGCCCCTTTTCGTGGTCCTTGAATTAAGGGGCTTCTAATTGGTAGTCAATCATTCAAGAGCCGCTCCCAACAACCATAACGTGTCGATATGGCAAGCAGTGACGTGGCGAAACGCGCACGCGCGATCATCAGAGCAATTCACAATCGGCGGAAAGCTACGCCAGCCAGAGCGGCGGCGGCTTCGCGCGTGATCTCGATGACGAAATCCCTTTTGCGCCGGAATGGCGCGGATAAATTCCCCCGATTTTTAAACCGCAGCAGAGGAAGCCATGCAACGCATCCGTGACTCCAATACCATCATTGGCATTTTGGAAAATGGCGAGGTTGTTCCCCGCCTTTCCAAAGAATTGCTGGAAACATTTCTCGCCTTGAAAGAGCACACAGGCGACCGCCCCAAGGTGAAAGCCAAAGGGTCGGTCACGCTCAAACTCAATATTGAAGTGGTGGACGGCACAGTCACCATCGAAGCCGATATTGGTTCGAAACGACCAAAGCAGGTTCATGGATCTTCGCATTTCTGGATGCTCGAAGACGGCAGTCTTTCAACGCAACACCCCAAGCAAATCGACATGTTCGGCGGCCCACGTGAGGCAACGCGCAGCCCGTCCGGCGTGATCAACGCATAATTTTTCAACAGCCATAGGATTTAAAATGTCTGAGACTCCGATTGCAACAAACGCAGTTCACAATCTGGCCATTGATATCACTGCCGCAGCCGAACTGGGCGCGCAGGCAAGTGGTGCTGAGCTCGTCACAATTGAAACCACGGAATCAATGATCGGGCTTCCAAAGGAAGTGCCAGCCTTATTGACGCGCGGCAGCACACCGTCAATTTCGGGTGTTGATCATATTCTTGAAAAATATCGCGTCTTTCCAAGCCGCAAGCGCGGTGTCGCGCAAGTGCAGACTTTGGATGCATTGATTGATCTGACCAATCGCCACAAAACGGAAGACTCGGCAATATTTGCCAATCTTGATTGGACCAAGCCAAGCCTCACATCGATAATTGATTATCATCGCAATCTGTCGGGTGGAGATGCTGATAACTGCCAGCATCGTATCCATTATGAGTTTCCTTTGTCAGATGACTGGAAACTCTGGGTTAAGAATGACGGCGAGGTGATGAGCCAGCAGGATTTTGCCATCTTTTTGGAAGATCGCATTCCTGACCTTGCTTCACCGACGGAGGGTGAAATTGCGACCATTGAGCGTGATTTCAACACCACGGTGGCGCTGCCGTCGCAGCTGGTTAACCTGTCACGCAAAATGCAAGTCAATGTGTCTTCGCAGGTGAAGACAGAAACCAAGTTACAGTCTGGGGAAGGGCAGATTCAGTGGGAAGAAACCCACACAGGCGCTGACGGTCAGCCGGTCAAAGTGCCGGGCATATTCATTCTGTCCATCGCCCCATTCTTTATGGGAGAGAAAGTGCGCATTCCGGTGCGCCTGCGCTATCGCATGAGCAATCAGAAGGTTGTCTGGTTCTACAATATCTACCGTCCAGATTTGGTGATCACGCAGCAAGTTGAAGCGGATTTGCTGACGCTGACCAAGCAGACAGAGCTGCCTTCATTCGCTGGCAAGCCGGAGATCAGCTAATGTCGGCCACCAGTTTCACAATCGCGCGGGGAGCATTGCTCCCCGCCTTGAAGGCGGTCAACCGGGCCGTCGAAAAGCGCAACACGATTCCTATTCTTGGCAATGTGCTGATGAGTGCCGAGGATGACCGCCTTTGTGTAACCTGCACCAACCTTGACCTTGAAGTGCGCGCAAGCGCCGAAGCGCCGGGCATTGACGCGATCGCATCTTTCACGATGCCATCCGCATTGCTGCATGATGCTGTCAGCAAGTTTGCAGATGGTGCGAATGTTAAATTTGAGGGCGACGACGCACATGTGAATGTATCGGCTGGCCGATCGCGCTTTCGCCTGCAGGTGCTGCCGGCGTCTGACTTTCCAGAAATGTCAGCGGGAGATTTTACGCACCATTTCAGTTTAACGGGTGCGGATATGGCGGACGCTATTGCCAAAGTCAGCTTCGCAATTTCTACGGAGGAAACCCGTTATTATCTGAATGGAATTTACCTTCACAGAACAGATGATCATCTGGCCTTTGTCGCCACAGACGGCCATCGCCTGGCACTGGTCAAGCTTGCGCCGCCCGAAGGCAGCGAAGGTATGCCAGGCGTTATCATTCCTCGTGCGACAGTCAGCCTGCTCAGGCATCTTGCAAGCGCAGAGGGCGACGTAGCAATCAGCCTGTCGGCGCAAAAAATCCGCTTCGAAATGCCTGGTGGCATCGTGATCACGTCAAAGCTCATCGATGGCAATTATCCAGACTATCCAAGGGTTATTCCCGCGAACAATGACAAATCCTACATGGTTGAGCGCGAGGCTCTCACCGCTGCTCTGGGGCGCGTGATGACGCTTTCATCAGAGCGCGGGCGCGCCGTGAAGTTCTGCTTTAAGGCTGTGGAATTGCAGCTTGAAACAAACAACCCGGACCACGGCCAGGCACAGGATAGCATCAACATTACCGGCAGTGCGCCGGACGACTTCCAAATCGGGTTTAACGGCCGCTACTGCCTCGACATTCTTGAGGCGGTCGATTCCAAGGAACTGACCTTTGAACTCAGTGATCCCGGCTCACCCTGCAAAATCACGCCAACTGAAACCCCAGGCAGCGGCGAAAAGCCTCTTTTCGTGCTGATGCCAATGCGGGTGTGAGGTGAATTATGAAAAGGCCTGTTCCGTTCAAGCAAGCCGATGTGACACGAGCCATTAAGGGTGCCATTGCAGCTGGAATGAAAGTAGCAAGAGCAGAGATAGATCAGACCGGCAAGATCATCGTATTTTCACCGAGTGAAGATGCGTTGAAGCCCACAAATGAACTAGACAAGTGGTTGGCAGAGAATGCGCGTGCGTCTTAAAGGCATCAACAAATCGGTAAAGAAACTGGCGAACGGAGATGTCGTTACTTATTGGTATGCGTGGCGCGGCGGGCCGAAGCTGAAAGGCAAGCCGGGCGACGACGAGTTTATTAATTCGTATAACGAAGCGATTGCCACGAAGGTGAAGCCAAAAGCTGGTTCGCTTCAGTCAATTCTTAATGGCTTTCAGGAAACAACCATTTGGGACGATCTCGCACCACGCACCAAAAAAGACTATGTGAAACTCATTAAAGTCATTGAACAGAAATTCGGAAGTTTTCCGCTATCCGCTCTGGCAGATACACGAACCCGATCAGTTTTCATGCAGTGGCGTGATGAACGCGCAAAACAGTCGCGGCGGCAGGCAGACTATGGTTGGCAGGTCCTAGCACGCATTTTCTCATGGGCGCATGGCAATGGGCTGATCCTTGCTAATCCATGCGAGAAGGGCGGTCGCGTTTATCGCGGCACTCGCGCTGATAAAGTTTGGACGTTTGATGATGAGCAACTATTTTTGGAGAAGGCCCCACCTAATTTACATCTGGCTTTGATTTTAGCTCTGTGGACAGGGCAACGGCAAGGCGACTTACTAAGCCTGACGTGGCAGGCTTATGACGGGCAGCGTATTCGTTTGAGACAATCCAAAACCGGTTCACGTGTAATAATTCCCGTTGGCGCGCCTCTGAAGGCTGCGCTTGATTCAATCGCTGATAAATCAGGTCTAATATTGAAAACAATTGAAGGAGCCGCATGGACTGCCGATGGCTTCAGGTCATCGTGGAGGAAAGCATGCATAAAGGCCGGCATCACCGGAGTGACCTTCAACGACTTGCGCGGAACAGCTGTGACGCGGCTTGCACTGGCAGAATGTACAGAGGCGGAGATCGCAACAATCAGCGGACATAGCCTGCGTGATGTGCGTTCAATTCTTGATGCGCACTATCTGAACCGCGATCCGAAACTGGCCGAATCTGCAATCAGAAAGCTCGAAAGCAGAACTAACTTTGCAAACTGATGTGCAAACCGCTCGAAACTGTTCTAGTTTTATACTGGAGATTATCTAATGAAAACAAATGGCTGGGGAACCTGGATTCGAACCAGGACTAACGGAGTCAGAGTCCGTGGGTCTACCGTTAACCTATTCCCCAGCAGGGTTTGCTTGTCAGTCTTACTGATCTGAACAGCACTTTCGACAGAAGCGTGAAGCTTTGTTTGTCGACGGCCTCCATCTAGCGAACTCAAACGATGAGTGCAAGCCCTTCTTTTAAAAAAATGTGGTAAATTCAGTTATTTCTTTGTTGCTCCGGGGAGGCCTTGGTATTGCATCGGTAGCTGAAACGGATGGTAATAAAAAACGTATGGCCCGCCCCGTTGCAAGAGGATTTTACGGTGTGCTGATCAGTCTGCGTCAACGTATACGGTCTCATGAGCAAGCTCATGGCCAAGATGGACATCCGCACGTTCAGAGCCCCAATAAAGACCTCGGCAACAAGTGCCATTTTTTTAACCGGGCTTTCCAAACGCCGTTCGACTGTCAGGCCATCTTCACGATCCTTCCTGCAAACCTCGTTTGACTACGCGTTGATAGTGCGTAGCCGATCCGATTACACAGCTACAGGGTAACTGCGATCAAAGCCTGTTTCTTTGCGCAAGGCAGCCCACGCTATCCGCGCCAACTTATTTGCTAACGCCACAACCACAGCGTTACGGTGCACACCGCGCTCGATCATGGCTGTCAACCATCGCCCCAGAGGCGTGTCAGTTGTAGAAAGCGACGGTAATGCCGCGCGAGCGCCATGAATAAGCAGAGTGCGCAAATAGGTGTTGCCACGTTTCGATATCCCAAGCAGTCGGGGTTTACCGCCGGTGCTGTACTGTCTGGGGACCAATCCGAGCCAGGCACCCAGGTCGCGCGCTTTGGTGAAGCTGCTCGCATCACCCACCGCAGCGACCAGGGCCGTTGCGTTAAGCACACCAATACCGGGTATCGAGGTCAGTCTGCGCATAGCGGCATCACCGCGTGCCAGCTGGATAAACTCGGTATTCAAGGCTCCGATCTTCGCGTCGAGTTCCTTCCATTCCGCACGCAACTCGCCAACCAGCTGACACAGACGCGGCGACAATATCTCATTGCTCCCGGCAAGCATTCCATCCACGCAAAGCTCGAGTTTCCGTCTCCCAACCGGAAAGATCAGCCCGCGTTCCAGCAGAATTGCACGAAGCTGATTGATGAGGTTCGTTCGTTCGGCCACAAGCCGAGAACGCACCCGATGCAGCGTCTGGATGTCCAGCTGTTCCTGGCTCTTGAGGTTCACGAAACGCATGGTCGGTCGAGATGCAGCTTCGGCAATACCCTCAGCATCCCGATCGTCGTTTTTCTGGGCTTTGATATACGGACGAACGTATTCCGGTGACATCAACCGTATCTCATGACCGCGCGCCGCAAACAAACGGCCCAAATGATGGGCGCCACAGCATGCTTCCATTGCGACAACACAAGCCGGAAGTGTTGACACATAATCGATAAGTGTCTGACGACGCATCGTTCTGCGAGTAACCACCGCGCCAGTTGCATCGACGCCAACTACGCTGCAAGAGGTCTTGCCCAGATCAACTCCAAGGATCACAATAGACATTGGCTCGTTCCTTTCTTCTTTACACACGCCAGCATCCTAACAGACGCTGGGAAAGGGGCGGGCCATTCCATAAAGCCCGGCAGCAAAGATGCAAGCCGGGCAAAGGGGCAGGCTGGCCGAGAGGGGACCCGGCTGTGAAGGTGGCGCCTGCCAGATGTTCATTCAGCAGATATGGCGGGTTGCCTCCACGCGTAAGCGCGCATCTGCAAGCTTGGACAGAACGCGCGTCGGATCTTCTGCGCTGCGCGTATGAATCACTGTATAAATGTCTCCGCTCTGAAGCCCGATATCCTTGAGCAGATAATTATCGAGTTCGTTGAGGCGCATGACATGGCGCCGATTTCGGAAAGGCGTCCAGCGACGCAGAACCGACACAAACACGGATTTTACCATTTGCTTGAGCGCGGAGGCGTTTGCACTCGTTGCCGGTAACTGTGTCATCGTGGTCTTGCTGATCGCTGTCATTGCCGCTCTCCTTTAAGCGCGCGTCTTTAAAATATTGGTATCGTCAGGTCATTCGCTTTCGCGTCTCCATTCTCTGCGACGTCGGCTTTATCCAACAAGCCAATTGATTATTCCAACGAATGTTTTTAATGTAACAGTTCAATAATTATGATGGATGGTTCTGATGAGTGCGCCTTTGGATCTGGACCAATTGCAGACCTTCATTGCCATTGCCGACACAGGCAGTTTTACCAAGGCAGCAGATGCTGTCTTCAAAACGCAATCGGCTGTTTCCATGCAGATGCGCCGTCTTGAGGAGCGCATTGGAAAACCGCTTTTTGAGCGGGATGGCCGCATTAACAGGCTGACTGAAGATGGCGAGCGATTGCTGATCTATGCGCGCCGGATGTTGTTGCTCAATGGCGAAACCATTGCAGCTTTTGACGATACGCAACTCGAAGGCCATGTGCGTATCGGAACGCCGGATGATTATGCTGATCGGTTTTTGCCCGAAATCATGGCGCGCTTTGCGCGTTCAAATCCACGTGTCGAGCTTTCGGTGGTTTGTGAGCCGACCGTTAATCTCGATGAGATGATCCGCCGGGGAACGCTGGATATTGCGCTTGTGACGCAGTGTGATGACAAGCGCCGCTCTGAAGTTGTGCGAACAGAACCGCTTTTATGGGTAGCGTCGGCCAATCATGCCGTTCACGAAGAAGCGATGCTTCCGCTGGCTGTGGGGCGCCCAACATGCATCTGGCGTCATGCGGCAATCAGTCTTCTGGAGCAGGCAGAGCGCGATTATCGGATTATTATCACAAGCTGGTCTGCAACAGTTCTGGCTGCTGCGGTTTTATCAGGCCTGGCGGTTTCGGTTTTGCCGGAATGTGCACTGCGCCCGGGCATGCGTGTTCTGGGTGAAGCGGACGGTTTTGGCGCGCTGCCCGAATTTGGTATTGGCATTATGCGTGGTCATACCAAACAAAATGCGATTGTGGATGCGCTGGCGCAGCATATCATTGAAAGCCTTGATAATATTTCATCGCCTGCGCCGGTTGCGATGGCGTCTGCAGAAATAGCATCCTTTCCTTCTGTCCGGACACGCCGTGTGCGCAGCAATGAATTATTGCCGGGTTGGTGATGGTGCATAAGATGACGGGGTGGCGTCTTGCCCCGTTGACCAATGCACGTCCGCTGTTACCTATTGCAGAATGAGTATGGGTTCAGATTCGATACCGGGTGGCACCGCCTCCAATTTAGCGGAATATAGCGTTTCCGAGATTTCCGGCGCTTTGAAGCGCACGGTCGAGGATACGTTTTCGCATGTGCGTGTGCGCGGCGAAATTTCCGGCTATCGTGGACCGCATTCGTCAGGACACGCATATTTTGCACTTAAAGATGATCGTGCGCGGCTTGAGGCTGTGATCTGGCGCGGGTCCATGGGGCGTTTACGCTTCCGCCCCGAAGAGGGGATGGAAGTCATTGCCACGGGTAAACTGACGACCTATCCTGGTTCTTCTAAATATCAGATTGTCATTGAGCAGATGGAACCGGCGGGTGCAGGCGCGCTGATGGCGCTGCTTGAAGAACGCAAGCGCAGGCTGGCTGCGGAAGGCCTGTTTGATCCCGCAGCAAAGCAGCTTCTTCCATTCATGCCGCGGGTGATTGGTGTTGTCACATCGCCAACAGGTGCGGTTATCCGCGATATTATTCACCGCATTTCGGATCGTTATCCACTGCATGTCATTGTCTGGCCTGTGCGCGTGCAGGGTGAAACCAGTGGCGCGGAAGTGGCCGCAGCGGTGGAAGGTTTCAATGCACTGACCGAAGATGGCGCGATTGTGCGCCCTGATGTTCTGATTGTGGCGCGTGGCGGCGGCAGTCTTGAAGACCTCTGGGGCTTCAATGATGAAATCGTCGTTCGCGCAGTTGCCGCATCGCATATTCCTGTAATTTCGGCCGTTGGCCATGAAACGGACTGGACGCTGATCGATCTGGCTGCTGATGTGCGTGCGCCAACGCCGACAGGCGCTGCTGAAATGGCAGTGCCGGTCAAAGCCGATCTGGTTGCAACAGTTGCAACACAGTCTGCGCGGCTGGCGTCGGCCATGTCGCGTTTCATTGACCTGAAGCGTCAGGCCTATCGTGCGGCCGGTCGCGCGCTGCCATCTGCCGATCAGTTGCTGGCCTTGCCGCGGCGGCGGTTTGATGAGGCGGCGTCACGTCTGACACGCGGGCTTTTTGTGAACACGCAACAGAAACGCGTTCAGTTCGAGGGCCGTGCGCGTCAGTTGTCGCCACGTTTGCTGCAACGCGGGTTTGATGAGCAAAAGCGTCATTTGAAATTGCTTGCCCAGCGCTTGCCGCGTGCGTTGGAAGTCTTCCTGCGCGAAAGACGTGTTGCTTTTGCGCGGCGTGCCGAAAGACTGACGCCGGCGCCGCTGTTGCGCCGCGCAACGCTTGCAAAAAACACTGTCGAGCAGCTTGATCGCCGTCGAGATCAGGCGATCAGCCTGTTGATTGAGCGCACAAAACGCCGTGGGCAGGAACTGGAACGCCTGATGCGGACACTCTCTTATGAAAGCGTTCTGGATCGCGGTTTTGCGGTTGTTTTTGATGCGGATGGCAAGCCGGTCAAACAAGCGGCAAGTATTTCGGAAGGGGATGCTTTGTCGATCCGCTTCCGTGATGGCGATGTCTGTGCAACAGCGGGACATGGCCCTGAGATACCATCACCGAAAGGCGCGGCGCGAAAAACGTCTTCGTCTGGTTCTGGCGGGCAGGGCACGCTCTTTTAGCAACACATAGAGCGCAATTTCGCTGAGGTTGCAGATAAATGAGCACTCTTAAGGCTGACTTAAGTTTGGTTTTCTCTTTCGTTCGTTTAGCGAGCCAAATGGCTTAATTGGATGAAGCGAAAGAGTTTTTGAATGTCGCGTAACTTTCCCCATGGCCGTATAGTGACGAGCCGCCGCGCGTTTCTCATCGGTGCGAGTGCTGTTGCATTATCGGGCTGTGTTTCGACCGCGCAGCAGGCAAGCCAGGTCAAACCTGAACCTGCTCCGATACGCGCTGTGCCGCCCATGTATGAAGCGATGCCCTATGAGCAGTTTCCAATCCCTGCGGTGAATGTTGCCAAAGTCGATCCGAAATTCTGGCGGCAGGAAGTCGATTATCCGACCACTGAAAAGGTTGGCACCGTTATCGTCGATACGCCCAACAAATATCTTTATCATGTGCGCAGCAATGGCCGCGCCATGCGCTATGGCATAGGCGTTGGACGTGATGGGTTTTCATGGGCTGGCCGTGCGATTATCGCTTATAAGCGGCAGTGGCCGCGCTGGACACCACCGGATGAAATGGTAGCGCGCCAGCCTGCGCTGGAACCTTACAGCATCGCCAATGGTGGTATGCCGCCCGGTTTGAAAAATCCGCTCGGCGCACGCGCTCTCTATATTCATAAAGACGGACGTGACACGATCTATCGTATTCATGGATCGCCTGAAGAATGGAGCATTGGTAAGGCAGTGTCGTCTGGCTGTATC
This sequence comes from Ochrobactrum chromiisoli, assembly GCF_026241335.1. GTDB lineage: Bacteria > Pseudomonadota > Alphaproteobacteria > Rhizobiales > Rhizobiaceae > Brucella > Brucella chromiisoli. The sequence continues at coordinate 73,521 of NZ_JAPHAV010000010.1, forward strand.
CGCTTGCTCAATCAGGATGTCATCGATCTCTATAACAATGTGCGCGATGGCAGCACGATTGTGGTCATTCCTGATCCGAGTAAGGGAACGCAGGTTTCGGCTTAACGAGCAAAAGGCGCGGACTTCCGCGCCTTTTGCTTATTTGAAGTGAGGCTAGCGCATTCCGAAAAGTGCGAAGCGGTTTTCGGAATGCGCTTTAAATACCTGTTTCCTTGCAGACGACCACACGCCAGCCATCGGGATCTTCATAGGTGAAACTGCGGTTGAGCCAGTAAGGATTTTCTGGCTCCACAGGCGCATAGCCTCCGCCCTGCATCCGTTTGTTCAAACGGTCATAAGCCGCCTCGTCGGTTATATAGATCACCAGCAGATTATCTTCCGACGGAGCCCGGCAAGGACTGCCTGCTTCATGTTCTGTGAATTCAAGATGTACACTCTTTCCGGGCAGGCCCAGCATGATACCGTTATATCCGTCGTGGGCTTCAAAGGCACCAAGTTGCGGCAGCCCAAGGCCATCACGATAGAAAGCGATGACTTCATTAAATTTATCCGTTGGCCGGGCAAAGCGAACTTGAACAGGGGTAGCCCCTTCGCCAAGAGTGAGTGATTGTTGGGTGGATTGAGTATTCATTTTGCGTTCCTTTGGTTTTAGTTCTGTCCGGATGCGGTCAGTGCCTGCATTCCGCGCCATAGGGATGGCGCCTGCATGACGATGACACCAATGGCGACGAGTAGGACGCCGATCAGACGGGATGGCGTGATTTCTCTTGATACAAATCCCATGATGCCGAAATAATCGATCAGCACAGAGGCGATGAGTTGTCCGGCGATAACTGCAGTCATGAAACCGGCTGCACCAAGTTTTGGGGCAAATAGAATGGCGGCGGTAATGTAGAGCACACCGGCAATGCCGCCGATCCATATCCACTTCGGTTGTCCTACGAGACCACTGAAAGTGGGGAGTGACACTTTCATCGCCAGTAAGACGGGCAACACACAGATGATGCTGACAATCAATGAAACAATCGTTGCCCAAAGCGGATGACCGAGCGCACGTCCTAAAGCTGCGTTGGCACCTGCCTGAAACGGTACAACCGCACCTGCGATAAGGGCGGCGATTAAAAATGTGAGTGATCCCTGAGCCTGCATGAAGATAGCCTTTTCTGTATTCATCTGGCTCAAATCTAGATATAAACGAACTGAATTTGAAATTCAGATTGCAGAGTTTATTATGCACAAGATGAATAATCTGCGCGGTGTCGATTTGAACCTGCTTGTGGTTCTGGATGCACTTCTGACAGAGCGCCATGTCTCGCGCGCAGCGGTACGGTTGAATATGAGTCAGCCAGCCGTCAGCCATGCGCTGGCCCGTTTGCGAGAGCTGTTCGATGATCCGCTTCTCATTCGCCAGGGGGCAGGTTTTTCTCCGACCATCAAGGCAATGGAGATAACGAAGCCGCTTGCGCAGGTTCTGTCAGGGATACGCAGTGTTCTTGGTCCGCAGGGTTTTGATCCTATAACCACGCAGCATCGTTTTCATCTAGCCATGTCCGATTATGGCGGTAGCATTTTGCTGCCTGAACTGGTGAGGGATTTACGCCGGACAGCATCGGGGGTTGATCTGGTGGTCAGCCAGTTTAGCCGTGAAAGCATGGTCGCGCGCATTCTGGATGGTGAGATTGATCTGGGGTTTGGTGTGTTCCCACATTTGCCGGCTCAGATTGCGGCAGATGTCATCATGCAGGACGAATATGTCTGTTTGCTTGACCGCCGAAGCATCGAGGGGCGGGTATTGGATGTTGAAACATATTTGGAGCGACCGCATGCGCTTGTTGCGGTGCGCGGTGATGCGCCGACGGAAATTGAGGAAAGCTTGAAAAGTGCCGGATATACGCGGCATGTCGCAGTGGTTGTTCCGCATTGGGGCGTTGCGCCACAGCTGATTTCCGGTACAGACCTCATTTTGACCATTGCGCGTGGCGGGTTGAAGAATCTTCCGAAGGATAGCAATCTGGCCGTCCTGCCTGTGCCCGTGGCGTTGCCACCGATACCGTTTGTGCAGATATGGCATAAGCGCCGGGAAAGTGACCCGGCGCACCGCTGGCTACGGTCGAAGATAAGCGCGAGCGTCTTTAGCGTTTAATAAGCGTATTCGAGGAAGATCGGCTCGACCGATCCTGCCCAGACACTGTTATAGGCTTTGAGCATCCGCTCCGCATCGGTGATGCCTGCGGCAACGATTTCTTCGAGTGGTGCGAGGAAATGCGTCTCATCAAAGCCATCGCCATTAAGCTGCTTGCGGTTGAGCAGGCCAAGGCGCGATATTTCCAGCGTCTTGCGTGCAATCTGCGCAACAGGCTTGCCGCGGAACGAAGCATTGAGTGCCCTTGCAGGTACATCATTGCGCAGCGCCAGCACCTCTTCATAGGTCCAGTCTTTGGTCAGATCTTCTGCGGCACTGAGCGCTTCCTCATCATAAAGCAGACCAACCCAATAAGCGGGCAGGGCGCAGATACGGCGCCATGGGCCACCATCGGCTCCGCGCATTTCGAGGAAGCGTTTCAGACGCACTTCCGGGAACAGGGTCGAGAGATGGTTGGTCCAGTCGCCCATATTCGGCACCGGATCGCTGACTTCACCCTTTAATGCACCATTCATGAACTGGCGGAAGGTGACGTGCGTGCAGTCGTGATAATGGCCATCACGCAGGATAAAATACATCGGGATATCGAGCGCCCATTCGACATAGTCGATGAAACCGAAGTTTTGGGAGAAGACAAACGGCAACACGCCCGAGCGCTGATTGTCGGTATCGCGCCAGATGTTGGAGCGCCACGACAGAAGGCCATTTGGCTTGCCTTCCGTGAAGGGCGAGCTTGCAAACAGGGCCGTTGCAATCGATTGGAGCTTCATCGAAACCTGCATCTTGCGACGCATGTCGGACTCGGAACTGAAATCGAGATTCACCTGAATGGTCGACGTGCGATACATCATGTCCAGCCCTTCATGGCCGACCTTCGGCATGTAGTTGGTCATGATGTTATAACGTGACTTTGGCATGACAGGCGTTTCGGCCAATGTCCATTTTGGGCTGCCGCCGAGGCCAAGGAATCGAATGCCAAGTGGTTCCGCAATCTCGCGCACCTGCGAAAGATGAGCATTCACTTCACGGCACGTCTGGTGGATAGAGGAAAGCGGCGCGCCAGACAGTTCAAATTGGCCACCCGGTTCGAGCGAAATAGCACCCTGTCCCGTTGGCTCAACGAGACCGATAATATTGCCTTCGTCGATAATCGGCTCCCAGCCAAGCTTGGCTTTCATGCCTTCGAGAATGGCTTTAATGCCACTTGGCCCTTCATAAGGAACGGGGCTGTTGTTCGCGACGTAGAAAGGAAATTTCTCGTGCTCGGTGCCGATGCGCCATGCATCCTTGGGCTTGGCTCCCTCAGCAAGATAGGCTGCGAGTTCTTCAACACCGGTTAGTGCTGTTTCATCGGTCGTGTCGCGCGCCATTCATATTATCCCTAGACGAATTTTTCTTTGTCAGCGTGATTGGACAAATTTGTCAAATCGCGCAAGTCAATTTCATTGATGATTGGATTTTCTTGCATTCATATTCATGTTTTCCAGTCACCCAGCACTGCCTGCACAAGGGTAAGCGCTGCGACAGCCGCTGTATCGGCACGCAAAATGCGCGGTCCCAATGGTATCGCTGTCACAAAAGGCAGGCTGCGCAATTGCTGACGTTCACTTTCCGAAAATCCCCCTTCAGGCCCGATCAGCACCGCATAGGCGGCTGGCTCAAGACTGCTTAGAATGGTCAGAGGGTCGTCCGTTTCATAGCCTTCATCGCAAAAGATAAGGCGGCGCGATGCATCCCACTGCTCAAGCAAGCGGTCAAAGCGGATCGCATCGCGGCATTCGGGTATCGCGAGAACGCCGCACTGTTCGGCAGCCTCAATGGCATTGGCCCTGATGCGGTCCGTGCCCAGCTTAGGCACCTGCGTATGCTGTGTAATCACAGGCTGCAAAACGCCTGCTCCCATCTCCACGGCCTTCTGCACCATATAGTCGAGCCGCCCTTGTTTCAGCGGTGCGAAACAATAAACGAGGTCACAAGGCGCGGGCTGTGGGCGAGTCTGCTCGACCGCTTCAAGAAACAACCGCTTCTTGCCTTCTGGGCGCAGGCGCATTTTCCACTCGCCGTCCTGCCCGTTAAAGGCGAGAATTTCGTCGCCGTCCTTTAATCGCAAAACATGAGTCAGATAATGGGCGGCCTGCGTTGGAGCTTCCACGTGAGCACCATCGCCAAGGCTGGCTTCGAGATAAAGTCTTTGCATTTTATAATTCGCGCGCATGATCGCATCGATGACAGAGGGCAGGGGCAATGGTCAAGCGATTTGGTTGCCGCACAGCACGGGCAACAGTTGCGTACACAATGAGTTGATCCTAACAAAAAACCATTGGAATTGAATAAGATTGCATCCATATAGATATGAACCTATCGATTTGAATGGAATGTAAGTTATGAAACAGGCCTGGGTCGAATTCGCACCGTTGCTGTCAGCAAATGCGCGCGCATGGCGAAAAGCTTTTGACGGGGCGATGTCAGAGCACGGTCTGTCGGATGCAAAAGCCATCCCGCTTATGACGCTCCTGCGCCATGGCGATTGCGTTCCGCAAGGCGTGCTTGCCGAGCGTGTCGGCATTGAAGGCGCCACAATCGTTCGTGTTGTCGATGAGTTGGAAAAAGAAAATCTTATCCGTCGTATTGCCGATGAGAATGACCGCCGCGTCAAGCTCATTGAGTTGACGGATGAAGGCCGAGCACTTGCTGCAAAGGTTGAAAAAGCGGCAACGAGATTGCGCACGGCATTTCTTGGTGATCTCGACCCCGATGCCGTGGATGTTGCGTTGGATGTGCTGCGCAAGCTTCACGATAAATTCCAGAGCCAGCCATCCTGAGCAAACTTAATGAACAAGCATTTGTAAAACTGATGATCAAGCCCGCTGAAACATTGCCACGATTTTGGGACGTTGTCTTCTCGCTGAAGACCTTTGCTGCGGCCATGCTCGCGCTGTGGATTGCGCTGCTGGCCGATTTGCCAAATCCTTATTGGTCGGTGGCTGCTGTCTATATTGTTGCGCATCCGCTTTCAGGTGCAACGACATCCAAGGGCTTTTATCGCCTGATCGGCACGATCATCGGTGGTGCGGTTACCATCCTGTTTGTCCCGCATCTGGTCAATTCTCCAGAACTCCTCACTTTAGCCATCGGTCTTTGGATGGGGCTTTGTCTGGCAATCAGCCTGCTTGACGGCACGCCGCGCAGCTATCTGTTTATGCTGGCGGGGTATACCGTCGCCATTGCAAGCTTTGCCGTCGTATCGGCCCCTGAAACCACTTTCAATTATGCGGTGGGCCGTGTTGAAGAAATTGCCATCGGCATCATATGCGCTGCGGTGGTCAATCGTCTGGTGTTTCCACGTCATAGCGGCCCGGTTCTTGTTGCGCGTATTGATAACTGGCTGCGCGATGGTTCAAAGCTTGCCGTTGCAGCGTTGCGGGGCAATGGCGATAGTCCCGAATTTCTGCGTGACCGTCAGCGGTTGGCGGCAGATGCTTTGGAGCTGCGCAATCTGACCACGCATGTGGCTTATGACACATCGTCTATCCGCGATGTTGCAAGGCTTCTGCATGTGCTGCAGCAGCGTATGGTCGCCGTTCTGCCGATCATTTCGAGCTTGCACGATGTGCTGCTTTTCAAGCCTGGTGAAGGACAAAAGCCTTGGCATCCGGCAGTGCAGAAATTGCTCGATGAAACCTGCAGCTGGATTGAAAGCGGAGAGAATTTAACCGAGCAGCGCCGTGCGGTTTTGTTGGGCTATATCGATGAAATTGAACGCTTTGGTAAGGACGCCTGCACATGGAATGAGCTCTTGCCATTTAATGTTGCAGCACGCGTGAGAGATCTGGTTCAGATATGGAGCGACTGTATTACACTGCGTCAGGATATTTTTTCCGGTTCCCGACATGCGCTTCGGTGGCGTCGTTATGATGCACATCTGAAAACCCGCCCGCAGCACAGAGATTATGGGATAGCCTTTCTTTCGGGCTTTGGTGCTTTCGTCTCGACCTGTGTTGCAACCGCATTTTGGATTGCAACGGGTTGGTCGCAGGGCAGTGCGGCTGCGATGATGGCGGGTATCTTCTGCTGTATTTTTGCAGCGATGGATGATCCCGTCCCGGTTATGCGCAAGTTTGGCCAATTGTTGATGATCGTAATTGTTGCGGCCTTTGTTTTTGAGTTCGCACTGCTGCCATTGGTCGACAGTTTCTTGCCGCTTATGCTCGTGCTGGGCCTATTTCTGATCCCTGCCGGATTGCTTCTGGCAATACCGTCGCAATTCATGCTCGGCATGGTGCTGTGCATAAATCTGCCGATGCTGCTGATGCTGCAAGGCCGTCTCACGCATGATTTCGTAAGCTTTGCCAACGCAAACCTGGCAACGGTCGTTGGTATTGTCATTGCAGCGGTCGTTACCTCAATTGTTCGTTCGGTAGGGGCTGAATGGACAGTGCAGCGCCTCGTCAAGGCAGGCTGGAATGATCTTGTTCTTGCAACTGAACGTAAGCCGGGTCGCCATCGCCGTCAGCGTATGAACGGCTTGCTGCTCAGAATGATTGATCGCATCGGCATGATGACGCCAAGGCTTGCACTGATCCCGTCAGCCGACATTGCCAAGGTCGATCTGCTGCGCGATCTGCGTAACGGCATGAATACGATCGATCTTCAGCAATATCGGGCGAAGATGCCTGAAGCTTGCCGTGAAGCGGTCGACAGGGTGCTCGACGGCGTCGGTGCTCACTATCGCGCGCTTCTGCGCAACAGGAAAGCTGAAACGCGTCTCGATATTGACGAGCGGCTTCTTGCGGCTATCGACGACGCTATCGCCGTGATCATCGATCATGGATCGCCTGCAATCGCCAAACGGCCACGTCTGGCGCTGGTCGCCCTGCGCTTCAACCTCTTTCCCAAGGCACCGCCTTTCCAGTTGCCACCACAGCCGCAACTGGAACTGCCGGATGCTGCATGAGACATGTTCAGAGAATGGAAATTTTAGAGTCATGAGACCGGAATTCGACATCTATGGCATCTATCTGCCGAGCCTCGCGGTTCTGGCACTGGGCGCCTATTTTGCCAATTCGCTGATGCAGCGCTTGCTGGCGCGCGTCCGCTTCTATCGTTTTGTGTGGCACAGGCCCCTGTTTGATGCCGCCATGTACTTCTGCATTCTCGGCGTGAGCGCCGTTGTTCTGAATGGAATACCGCTATGAAACAGCTTTTTGCACATTCCGGTCGGGTCTTTCTTACCCTCGTCATGGTCACAGTAGCAGGGCTGCTTGGCTGGCATCTTTGGGATTATTACATGAATGCACCATGGACCCGCGACGGTAAAATTCGCGCTGATGTTGTGCGCATTGCGCCCGATGTTGCGGGTCTTGTGAGCGAAGTTCTGGTGCATGACAATCAGAACGTCAAAAAGGGTGATGTGATTTTCCGTATTGATCAGGCTCGCTACAAGCTGGCGCTGCAATTGGCAGACGCAAAGCTTGCCAGCAGCAAGGCAGCGCTTGATATGGCCAATCGGGATCTCTCCCGGTATAGCAAGCTTAACGACACCACCGTCACGCAGCAAAAGATGGAGCAGATCGAGACGGCGACACAGCAGGCCGAAGCCGCTTATCGTCAGGCCGAGCTTGATCGGGATCTTGCTTCTCTCAATCTGGAACGGTCGTCTGTCCGGGCACCGGTGAATGGCGTGATCACCAATTTTTCGCTCCAGCCGGGTGATTACGTCACCACCGGTTCCGCCGTCACAGCACTGGTCGACACGGACTCATATTATGTGTCGGGTTATTTTGAAGAAAACAAGCTTGAGCGTATCAAGGTTGGGGACCCGGTTGTGATCGATGTGATGGGTAGCCAAGTGCAGCTTAAGGGCAGGGTTGAAGGCATTGCTGGCGGTATCGAAGATCGTGAGCGTACCGATTCTACAAGTTTGCTTGCCAATGTTTCGCCGACATTCAACTGGGTTCGTCTAGCGCAGCGCGTGCCCGTGCGGGTGAAGATTGAGGATGTGCCGCAGAACGTTCATCTGGTTGCGGGCCGCACGGTCAGCGTTTCGGTAATTAACTGAAAACGCCTATTGCGAGAAAGAAAGCCCGGCTGTTGTCCGGGCTTTTTTCATGTTAGCAACTGACTTATAAGATTGGCAGCGGAGCTTGGCAATGAGCGTATTGGTCATTCAGAATTATCTTGATTCAGGTCTTGGCCAGATTGAGCCTCTATTGATCGAGGCGGGGTTCTCGATTGATCTGCGCCACGCCTATCAGGGGGAGGCCCTGCCACGCGATGACAGCGATTATCAGGCGATGATCGTGCTCGGCGGCGAGCAGAACGCACTTGCTGACGGCGCATGTCCGTATTTCCCTGATTTGCTCAATCTCATTCGTGCCTTTGGCGATAGAGATAAGGCTGTGCTTGGTATCTGCCTTGGCAGCCAGCTTGTCGCACGCGCCTATGGTGGCGAGAACATTCTGGATCGCCCTATGGAATTTGGTTGGCATGAGGTCCGGCTTACTGACGATGGCAAAAGCGATCCAGTGCTTGCGGAAGCTGGATTATCCTTTCCCATTTTTCACTGGCACCGCGATACATTCTCGCTGCCCGAAGGCGCCATTCATTTGGCGGTTAGCGATATGACAGTGCATCAGGCCTATCGGATTGGGCGTGCTGTCTATGGCACACAGTTTCATTTTGAAGCGAATAGTGAACTCGTCGTTGAATGGAGTGAATCGCTGGGCGATTCAATAACTGCCTTCGCGCCCGAGTGGCCGGCGCAATTGCCTGCAAATTTACAGCGCTCCGGCATTGCTGCGGATAAAGCCGGCGCTGCTCTGGCAAAGGCTTGGATCGATTTGATCTAAACCGCGACCGCTTTAGCTTTAGCTTTTACGTCTGTTTTAACGACGGGTTTCCGCTTTTGTGAGACATACGTGATCAATGCGTTGCGACTTTGCCACAGCGGCCATTCATTTGGACTTTTCCATTGGAAAGAGACAATTGTAGTTCCGGTGTTCAGTTGCGGGTAACTTTTTTCAGGTGTAACTGGTGCCTCGTTCCGGGTGGCAAATGGTCGGTCAAGGTGCAAGCTTTGGCCCTGTCGAAACTCGGTTTCCAGATCCCCCGGTAACCCTCGAAAGAGTTTTCGATCATGACCGCTAAGCATGCCGCCCTTCTGACCGTTCTGATGGTTTCTGCGATCGTGTTCATGGCAGTTGGCATTTTTACCGTCGATGCCGGTAATAGCATGACCTCCACGGACGGTTACGGCATTTCCAGCGCGCGCTAGAGCGCGTTTCGATCTGATTGGATTAGCGCGGCGCTCTAATCATTACCCGTTGTTTCCAGAAAACGCTTTTCCACGCCGTCAATGACGATGGCCGAAAGCTTTCCATTTTTCCAGGCATAGGTATCGAGATTGACCCGGTTGGGCTGAACGTCGATAGCGTTCTGCGGCGTGTGCCCGTGGATGATGACTTTTTCCAGTGGATCGGTCCACTTCAGAAACGCCGTTCTGATCCACATCAGATCGTCTCGGTCCTGAGCATCGAGCGAAACCACCGGGTTCACACCCGCATGACAGAAAAAGAAATCACCAAAACTCACCGATGATGGCATTGAGCGGATATAGTCGATATGGGCTTGGGGAACTTTGTCCCTAAGCTGCATATAGCCTGCCGCAGCCGACGCAGAGTCCGTGTAGTCGACGTCCACGCCGTAGGATCGAGCGGTGTCGCTGCCGCCATGAAGCGCAAAAATCCCGTTCGTGTCGCCAGTTGCAAGATAATGCAGGAAACCATCATCATGATTTCCGATCAGAGAGAGAATGCGCGGATCATGCGTTGAAGCATGGATGAGAAAATCCAGCACGCCTTTGGAGTCTGGCCCCCTGTCGATGTAGTCGCCCAGATGAACGATGCGCCAGTCATGGGTTGGACGGTGGTCGAGATCGGCGCGGATAAGGCCATGCATGTCCTGCAAAAGATCAAGCCGACCATGTATGTCGCCGATTGCATAAAGCCGGACACCCTCCGGCCCTTTTGCATCTTGGAGTGTCACGCCGCTCATAAATCGCTGCTTTCTTTCGCGTCTTTTCCAGCCCGCTGACGATAGCGCAATCGCGACACGCGCTCACGCTCGTCATTGAGTTCGCGATCATTGGTTGCCTGTTCGACGAAGCGGATATGTTTTTGAACCGCATCGCGCGCGGCTTTCGGGTTGCTTGCGATCACGGCGTCGTAAATGGCGCGATGCTGTGACAGCAGCATGTCGGCCACGCCAGGATAGCTGTAAATCAGACCGCGATTGTAAAAAACGCCATCTTTCAGAAGCTGATAGCAAGAGCGCAATGTGTGAAGAAGCACGATATTGTGCGCCGCTTCGCCGATTGCATTGTGAAACTCGACATCAAGCTGCGCGCTCTGTTCGAGATCTTTTGCAGTGTTTGCGGCTTCCATTGCGCTCAGAATTTCGGTGAGAAGGGCCTTGTCCGCCGATGTTGCGCGCAGGGCTGCATATTCGGCTGCAATGCTTTCGATCTCGCGGCGATATTCGAGATAGTCGGTTGTCGCTTTACGGTGCTCAGCGAAAAGTTTCGCAACGGGGGCGCTGAACACCACCCCGATAACGTCGGCCACAAATGTGCCGCCACCGTGCCGTGATGTCAGAAGCCCCGCATTTTCAAGGCGCTTGAGCGCATCGCGCAGAATAGGGCGCGAAATGTCGAGCTGGCGCGCAAGCTCACGCTCGCCCGGAAGCCGGTCGCCACCGCGAAGTACGCCTTCAAGAATCAAGCTTTCGATTTGATGCACAACATCATCTGCCGTGCGGCTTGCCTGAATGCGGGAAAAAACTGTCTCGGCCATGCCATTTTCTGCTTCTGTCATGGCTACAAATTATCCTTAAGCCATCGAGCGGGCAACGGGTTATAGAATTTATAAAAAAAGCCCCGGAAATGATGCCTCCGGGGTCCTTAAACGGTTGGATTGTTATCAGGTCTTCTTGCGCTTACGGCCAGAGACAAAAACAACAAGACCGGCAACGAGGCCATACATTGCCCATTTGAATGGCAGCACGTCGGCCGTTTCGCTGCGGATTGGAAGAACGGTTACGGTACCCGGACGGCTTTCGAAACCGGCTTTACCTTCGGCCTTCGCCTGTTCGATCTGCTGGGGGGAGACGACCCATTCTGCGCCGCGGGACTTGTCGTAAAACATGAAGCCACAACCGACGATAACGGCCACGACGAGTGCAAGAATAAGGCGGGGAGCTGTCTTCATTTTCATTCCTTAATATTTTCAGGCGAATGGCATCAACTTTTTGGCCGATGCGGCTATAAGCCGACGGCGTTCATAAGCAATCACGCCTGTCCCGTCTATTATTTAGAGAGGCCTTGTGGAGAACTGCCGCTTTCCCAATAGGGAACGGGCCCATAAAGGTCAGCCAGATAATCGATGAAAAGTCTCACTTTTGCCGGCAGGAATTGCTTGGAGGGGTACACAGCATGAACAGCGACATTGCGCGATGCGGCATATTCCGGCAGCACTTGCACCAGCTTACCCATGGCAAGGTCGGGACCGATGTCCCATGTTGAACGCTGTGCGATGCCAAGGCCAGCAAGCACGGCCTCGCGCACCAATTCGCTCGAATTGGTTTGTAACGGGCCTTGCGGGCGAATGGTGATCGGTCCTTTTGGTCCTTCCAGCCGCCACGGATCATTATTATGCGGAGCGAGGCAGATATGCGCGTGTAGATCTTCAATTTTTTCGGGCATGCCACGTTCGGCAATATAGTGCGGCGAAGCCACCAATATACGCCGCACGGGTGCCAGACGACGCGCAACGAGGGTCGAATCTGACAATTCGCCAATACGAATCGCAAGATCATAGCCATCGCCGACAATATCCGCCATTTCATCAGAGAGCTGCATATTGACGGTGAGGTCTGCATTGGCACGCATGAACGGCACCAGATAGGGGGCAATATGCATGCGTCCGAATGTGGTGGGGGCCGAGATTTTCAAGGTGCCGCGCGCATTGGCCGAGCGCCGCGCCACAAAAGCTTCCGCTTCTTCAATGTTGGACAGAATGGCCAGCACACGCTCATGATAACCGTGCCCTGCTTCAGTCAATGCAATCTGGCGGGTCGTTCTTTGTAAAAGGCGCGTGCCAAGGCGCTCTTCAAGACGGCCCAGCCGTTTGGAAACAACCGCTGGTGACAGCCCGAGATCGCGTGCGGCTGCCGACATGCTTCCGGTTGCGACAACGCGTGCGAAAATCTCCATATCGGCCAGACTGCTCATCATGATAGTTTCCAATTCCTCCCGGCAGATATTCTTGTGACTCATCTAGCCGAGGCGCGTGAGAGATCGCAAGGCGATTATGCCGCAGCGTAAAAACTGTTTCGCTATTTTCTGATTGGTAAAATATTATTACCACTTCATCAAGGCATAGTATAAAAAGACTGGGGAGGCGGAGTATCACATGAGCGGATTGATTATGCCAAAGCCGAGCGCTGCAGTTCTTGGCCGGCGGGAGCAGATTGTTGCCGATCTCCGGAGAATCGTGCCGGGCGAGGGTGTTGTCGATGCAACGAATGCTATGCGGGTGTTTGAGACCGATGGTCTGACCGCGCATCGTACCTTGCCGCTTGTGGTGGTTCTGCCTGAGACGGTCGAACAGGTATCGCAGATTCTGCGCTATTGCTATGAGAATGAAATTCGCGTCGTGCCGCGCGGTGCTGGCACATCGCTGTCGGGTGGTTCGATGCCGCTGGCCGATGCGGTTCTTCTGGTCATGTCGCGTTTTAACCGTATTCTGGAAATCGATTATCCCAATCGTGTGGCCGTGGTGCAGCCGGGCGTGACCAATCTTGGTATTACAAAGGCCGTTGAACATGAGGGGTATTATTATGCGCCTGATCCGTCGTCGCAGATTGCCTGTTCTATCGGCGGCAATGTCGCGGAAAATGCGGGTGGTGTGCATTGCCTGAAATATGGGCTTACGGCCAATAATCTGCTCGGCATTGAAATGGTGCTGATCACAGGCGAAGTTTTGCGACTTGGCGGCAAGCACCTCGATAGTGAGGGCTATGATCTACTGGGCCTTATGACGGGGTCGGAAGGCCTGCTGGGTGTTGTAACGGAAATCAGCGTTCGCATTCTGAAAAAGCCCGAAACGGCACGGGCCGTGATGATTGGCTTTCCCTCAAGCGAGCAGGCGGGTCAATGTGTGGCCGATATTATTGGCGCTGGCATCATCCCCGGCGGCATGGAAATGATGGATCGTCCTGCCATTCAGGCTGCGGAAGATTTTGTCCGTGTTGGCTATCCGCTGGATGTTGAGGCGTTGCTGATTGTCGAACTGGATGGTCCACCAGTCGAGGTTAATCATCTGATTGGCGCAGTCGAAAGCATTGCACTTAAAAATGGTTCGACCACGTGCACGCTTTCGCAATCAGAGGAGCAACGGCTGGCTTTCTGGGCCGGGCGCAAGGCAGCGTTCCCGGCGGTCGGGCGCATCTCGCCGGATTATCTGTGCATGGATGGGACGATCCCGCGCAAGGAATTGCCGCGTGTGCTGTCCGGTATGCGCGATCTGTCGGAAAAATATGGGCTTCGGGTCGCCAATGTTTTTCATGCGGGGGACGGTAATCTGCATCCGCTGATCCTTTATGATGCCAATGTTCCCGGTGAATTGCAGGCTGCTGAAGATTTTGGTGCGGATATTTTGCGGCTTTGCGTGAAGGTTGGTGGAGTGTTGACCGGCGAGCATGGTGTGGGCATTGAAAAGCGAGACCTGATGCCGGTTATGTTCAATGAGATTGATCTTGATCAGCAGATGCGGGTCAAATGTGCGTTTGATGCTAAGCACTTGCTCAATCCGGGCAAGGTCTTCCCGCAATTGCGCCGTTGCGCTGAACTTGGCCGTATGCATGTGCATCGCGGCGAGCTGGCTTTCCCTGATGTTCCCCGTTTCTGAACTGTGGTTTTGATGATGAATGACATGAATATACTCAAACCACAGGATGAAAAAGGTGTCGTTGAAGCCGTGCAATGGGCTTTGACAGGGGCCAGTTCGCTTGAAATTATTGGTCGTGGCAGCAAGCGCGCTATCGGTCGGCCAATGGCAACAGCTGCGGTGCTGGATGTTTCCGGGTTAACCGGTGTCACGCTTTATGAACCCAACGAACTGGTGCTTAGCGCCAAAGCCGGAACGTCCATAGCCGAGATTGAGACGCTTTTGGCCGATAACAAGCAGTGCTTTCACTTTGAGCCGATGGATTATGGCCCCCTGCTTGGTGGCCAAGCGGGGCAGGGCACCATTGGCGGTGTGTTGGCCGCAAATCTGTCGGGGCCACGTCGGTTGAAGGCGGGAGCCGCACGCGATCATATCTTGGGCGTGCGGGTTGTTTCAGGGCGCGGAGAGTTGTTTAAATCCGGCGGACGCGTGGTCAAGAATGTCACCGGTTATGATTTGTCAAAGGGCATGGCCAATTCGTGGGGAACGCTCGGCGTTGCGACCGAAGTCACCTTCAAAGTGCTGCCAGCGCCTGAAACTGTGGCAACGCTTGCCGTGCGCGGGCTGGATGATGAAGCTGCAACCCGTGTGATGGCTCTGGCAATGGGATCACGCGAGGAGGTGGCATCTGCGGCCCATTTGCCGCCCACTGTCGCCAATCGGTTTCTTGATGGCAAGCTCGGCTGGGAAGCTGCAACAATCTTGCGCCTTGAAGGCTTTGCACCATCGGTAAAACACCGTTGCAGCCAATTGCAGGCATTGCTGGGGCGTGGCATTACCATCGATTTGCTGGATGATAGTCCGTCGCGTCAGCTTTGGCGCGAGGTACGCGATGTGTTGCCTTTTGTGAAAGATGGCGATCAACGCGCAGTCTGGCGTGTGTCGATGGCACCGATGCAAGGCTGGAAAATGGTGGATGCGTTCCGCCGTTATGCGGGTGCGGATGCTTATTATGACTGGCAGGGTGGGCTGATCTGGTTGCGGATGGAAGCGGAAGCGGAGGCTCAGATTTTGCGGGCGCTGATTGCCAGACATGGCGGAGGGCATGCAACGCTGGTACGTGCGCCGGAACGTCTGCGAACCAATATCGATGTATTCGAGCCGCAACCTGCTGCACTTGCAGCACTTTCACAGCGGCTGAAACATCAGTTTGACCCGGAGAATATTCTTAATCCGGGACGTATTTACCCAGAGCAGGCGGGAGTGTGAACCATGCAGACCCAATTCACGCCAGAGCAATTGCTTGATCCCGGTGTCAATGAGGCAGAAAAAATCCTGCGTAAATGCGTCCATTGCGGGTTCTGTACAGCGACGTGTCCGACTTATGTGACGTTAGGCAATGAACTCGATAGTCCGCGCGGACGCATCTATCTGATCAAGGATATGCTGGAGAATAATCGTCCGGCTGACGAAGAAGTCGTGCGCCATGTTGACCGCTGCCTTTCCTGCTTGTCCTGCATGACAACCTGTCCCTCAGGCGTCAATTATATGCATCTGATTGATCACGCGCGTGCGCATATCGAAAAGACCTATCAGCGGCCATTTATGAATCGCTTTCTGCGTGGCATTCTTGCGCAGATTTTGCCTTATCCGGCGCGTTTTCGTGCGGCTTTGCTGCTTGCAAGGCTGGGGCGTCCCTTTGCCTCGCTGTTTGGCAAAAGCGATACGTTAAAGCCCATCGCTGCCATGCTGGAACTCGCCCCCAGAAGTTTGCCTGCAAAGCGCAAAATTGAAACGATGAGTGCTGCAAAGGGGGAAAAGCGGGGCCGGGTTGCAATCCTCAATGGCTGCGCGCAGCCAGTCCTCAACCCCGGCATTCATGCGGCGACCCTGCGTTTGCTTAACCGGCTTGGTATTGAAGTCATCACACCAAAAGGTGAAGGATGCTGTGGTTCGCTTGTGCATCATATGGGACGTGAGGAACAGGCCCTTAATCAGGCACGGCACAATGTCGATGTCTGGACGCGTGAAATTGATGCCGGTGGCCTTGATGCCATCATTGTCACCACATCAGGTTGCGGCACAACCATCAAGGATTATGGCTATATGCTGCGGCTTGATCCTGCCTACAAGGACAGGGCGGCAAAGGTTTCTGCACTGGCAAAAGACGTAACCGAATATCTGGCTTCAATCGAAATGCCAGTACCGTCAAAACTTGCGAATTTGAACGTTGCCTATCATTCGGCCTGCTCAATGCAGCACGGTCAAAAGGTGGTGCGTCAGCCAAAAGATCTGCTGTTAAAGGCAGGGTTCACCGTGCGCGAGCCTTTGGAGGGACATCTTTGCTGTGGTTCGGCAGGCACTTACAATATCATGCAGCCGGAAATTGCGACAAAGCTTCGCGACCGCAAGGTCAAAAATATCGAGGCCACTGGTGCCGATTTGATTGCCACAGGAAATATTGGCTGCATGACGCAGATCGCCACCGGCAGCCAGTTGCCGATTGTGCATACAATAGAGTTGCTTGATTGGGCCTATGGTGGACCAAAGCCCGCCGCACTTTCAGGTGCTGGATTTCACTGAGCTGATATAATGCAGCGGGAAGCCTTTAAACCCCTTGGTTTCTTTCAGAACGAAGGTCGTCTGCATTTCCTTGATGCGGGGCAGGCGGCGTAGCGTTGACATGGCAAAATCGGCATAGGTGTCGAGATCATGGGACACAACCTGTAGCAGAAAATCGGCGTCGCCGGCGATACTGTAACAGGCGATAACTTCATTAATCCCCATCAGCTCAGCAGCAAACTGTTCAGCTTCCGCTTCGCTGTGGCTGTCTATCTTGATGCGTACAAAAGCCATCACGCCAAGGCCGATGGACTTGCGGTCAAGCGTTGCACGATAACCAGCAATCACACCATCCTCTTCCAGCTTGCGCACTTTTCGCCAGCTCGGAGAGGTGGACATGCCAATCTTATCGGCCAGAGCCTGATTGGTCAGGCGTCCATCCTCCTGCAATGCATCCAGAATCCTGACATCGGAAGGGTCGAGCACGGCCATAATAATCTACCTGAATTTTACGTTTTTCTGACAGCATCTACCATATTCTTTAATTCATGAGCATAGATAGACAGGATTGCCCTGTGGATGCGGTGTATTTCTCGTTGAGAAATATCTGCCACAGGGGGTTCTCATGCAAGAAGATTTACGCATCGCAATCATTATCAACCCGGAACTGCCATTGGGCTTGCTGGCCAATACGGTTGGCGCTGTCTCTATTGGTCTTGGTGCCAGGTTACCGTTTATCGCAGCCCGGCAACTGATTGATAAGACAGGCATCGTTATTGATATCAGTTCAGATCGGCCTGTTCCGATTCTTCAGGCTGATACAGACACAATTCAAGCCATTTTGTTGAAGGCGGCAACTAATGAACAACGGCAGGCTGTGGTTGCTTTTCCAGCCTTTGCCCGTCCGCTGCATATCTATGCTGAATATGAAGCGGCTTTGCCGCAAAAGGAGCTTGCGACAGAAATCATTGACGGCCTGGGGCTTGCAGGTCCGGCAAAGTGGGTGCGCTCACTTACCGGCAGTCTGAAGCTTCTGCGCTAAGAAAAAGCCGGGCTTGCTGCCCGGCTTTCAATGTCGCGATTAACCCGCTGAAAACGTATTCGGGTTTGGTCCGATACGGCCATCTGTTTTATCCAGCTTGGTGATGGCATCATGGTCTGTACCGTTGAGGCTAAAATCGAAAATATCGAAATTTTCCTTGATCCGCGCAGGTGTTACCGACTTCGGAATAACGATGTTGCCGGTCTCAATATGCCAGCGCAGGATGATCTGCGCTACGGATTTACCGTGTGCTTTAGCGATTGCTGTGAGGACAGGGTTTTCCAGGATCTTGCCCTGTCCAAGCGGGCTCCAGGCTTCCGTTGCAATGTCGTGCTTGCTGTGGAACAGACGCAACTCGTCCTGCTGAAACTGCGGATGCAGCTCAATCTGGTTGAGAACTGGCGTGACATCGCTTTCCTTGAGAATGCGCTCAAGATCGGCCGTGCGAAAGTTCGAAACACCAATGGATTTTACACGGCCTTCTTCCTTCAACTTGATGAAAGCGCGCCATGTTTCCATGAACAAATCCTTCGCCGGGATCGGCCAATGGATAAGATACAGATCAACATAATCGGTGCCAAGCTTTTTCAAGCTGGTATCAAAAGCCTTGAGCGTCGATTCATAACCCTGATCGCTGTTCCAGAGTTTGGTTGTCAGATAAATGTCGCCGCGTGCGATACCCGACTCTCTGATTGCTTTGCCGGTGCCTTCTTCATTGCCGTAGATTGCAGCGGTGTCGATATGGCGATAGCCGACTTTCAACGCTTCACTCACAGCGGCAATGGCTTCATCATTGCCAACTTGCCAGACACCGTAACCCAGCTGTGGAATGTGATTGCCGTCGTTGAGCTTTATCGCCGTTACGGTCATGTTATGGTCCTTCCCTCTTACGTACATACATTTTGATTTCGCTGTTTTCAGCATATGGGTGTTCGTTTGAAAAGTGAAAGCCATTTCCGACGGGTTTCTTGGCGATCAGCGCGGTTTCCTTACTAAAGATGCCAAAGGTTTCAACTAAATGACAAAGAAGGCCGCTGTTATAAGGATAACAGCGGCCTGATTGCGGCGTTTTAAACGAAAATTGATCAGCGTACGACCACGCGGGTTCCCACCGGAACACGTCCGTAAAGGTCGCTCACATCTTCGTTACGCATACGGAAACAGCCTGATGACATGGCTTTTCCAATGGTCCATGGCTGGTTTGTGCCGTGAATACGGTAGAGTGTAGAACCCAGATACAGTGCGCGTGCGCCAAGCGGATTGTTGATGCCACCCTTCATCTGTGCGGGCAGAATGCGTCCCTTTTTGCGCTCACGGGCGATCATTTCCTTTGGCGGTGTCCAGGTTGGCCATTCGGCTTTACGGCTTACACGTTGCGTGCCTTTCCAGCCAAAGCCCTGCTTTCCCACACCAATGCCATAGCGCCGCGCCTGACCGTTGCTCTGCACCAGATAAAGAAAGCGCTTACCGGTATCGATCACAATGGTTCCCGGCTTTTCGCCGCCGGAATAAGAGACGGTTTGTGGAAGATACATCGGGTCAAGCTGTGACTTCTTACGCACAACCTTTACCGGATTGGCCGCCGGGCGCTGCTGGCTCGCGTTCTGATAATGTGCCTTTGGCGGCTGCTTTTGCCGGATTATTGTGCGCTTTTGCGGCTGTGCAACAACAGGCTGCGTCATGACGCGGACATCTGGTCCGTTGAGCTGGGCGACCCAGCGCTGCGATGTTTCATTGTCAACGCGAACCGGTGGTTGCGTGCTGTAACGATCACTGGCAAAAGCCATGCCGGTGGTTACGATTGAAACGGCAATAGCCGCAAATGATCCTATCAAAAGCAGATGACGTGGTTTCATGAGCCAAATCCGTCTGTTTTGCGTCCTGCATTCTCGCCGACGCGGTTGCCCGTCGCGCTCCTGACATTTGCTGTCAGGAGAACAGCCCCGAATTTCATGGGCTCATTGTGCCGTGCAAAGGAATCATAAAAGTAAATTTTGCCGCTTTTGGAGCGGGCGTTTTCTTGAAATTAAAGTCGTGGTTAGCGCGAAGTTGCGCGACATGGTAAAGAATTGATGAAGGTTGAGGGGGCAGAAATGGGTGATAGCGTGCAGCAAAAGACCGGGTTGATCGTCAATGCGGATGGCAAGATGCGCTGTTTCTGGCCCGGTGAGCTGCCCGATTATATCGCTTATCACGATCACGAATGGGGCGTGCCGGTCACGGATGACAAGCGCCTGTTTGAGAAAATCTGCCTTGAGGGATTTCAATCCGGCCTGTCATGGCTGACGATTTTGCGCAAGCGGGAGAGTTTCCGTGCGGCCTTCGATGGCTTTGATTTTTATTGTGTTGCTCTTTATGGCGATGCCGAGATTGAGCGATTGGTGAATGATAAGGGCATAGTGCGCCATCGCGGTAAAATTGTTTCGACAATCAACAACGCAAAGCGAGCAATCGAGCTTGTTAAAGAAAAGGGGTCGCTTGCGGCTTATTTCTGGTCGTTTGAACCGGGTGTTGCGGACCGTCCGCTGGTGGTGGATTATCCGACCTTGACTGCCAATCCCACCACAGCCGTTTCAACCCGTATTTCAAAAGACCTCAAGAAGCGGGGCTGGTCTTTTGTCGGGCCAACAACCGTTTATGCTTTCATGCAAGCCATGGGGCTGGTCAATGATCACATTGAGGGCTGCCATTGCCGCCAGAATATTGAAAGACTCCGGCAGGAATTGAAACGGCCTCAATAACAAGAGGGGCTGATTGCGCCGGGTTCGGTTTTCTGGCAGAACGACATCACAGGAGATAAAAATGGATCTGACATCACTTGTGGCTTTCGCTGGTATTCTGGTTGTTGCGGCGGGTACGCCGGGGCCAAATGTCGGCGCGCTTGTTGCGCGCGTTATCAGCCGCGGTCATAAGGGCGTGTTTCCATTCATGTTCGGTCTGTGGCTTGGTGATGCCATCTGGCTGTCGCTTGCTGTGTGGGGCTTGTCGGCGCTCGCAAACAGCTTTCACACCGTATTCCTTGTGCTTAAATATCTCGGGGTCGCTTATCTGATCTATCTGGCTTGGAAAATGTGGATTGCCCCTGTCGAGACAACAGCAGATGAAAACGCCATCCCGCAGGATGGTGAGGCGAAGAAGCTGTTCTTCAGTGCTTTGGCAGTCACGCTTGGCAATCCAAAAATCATGGTTTTCTATATTGCGATCCTGCCAACTGTCATCGATATTACCCATGTTTCCATGGTTGGATGGGCTGAATTGCTGTTTGTTATGTTTGCCGTGCTGGCCGCCGTTGATAGCGCATGGGTGGTGCTTGCGGCACAGGCGCGTCGGTTTTTGCGCAGCCCGCGCGCAATGCGAATTGCAAATCGCACAAGTGCCGGAATGATGGCCGGTGCAGCCGTTGCGATTGCCACACGGTAATCTGCGTTTTTAAACACTCTCCTGCACTTGCCGCACCCGTTTTGATGCGTTAGGAAACCGGCAATGAATTGTCGGTTTTTGCCGATACAACGTGAACAAAATCAATGAGCAGGCGGAAAAATGGCCGATAAAGCGGACAAGATGAAGGCGCGGTTGCCGCGCGGGTTTGTCGATCGGGTGCCGGATGATCTGCGCGCCACCGAAAAGATGATCGCAACCATCCGGGAGGTTTATGACCTTTATGGCTTTGAGCCGGTGGAAACGCCGCTCATTGAATATACCGACGCGCTTGGAAAGTTTCTGCCTGATCAGGATCGCCCGAATGAAGGCGTTTTCTCGTTTCAGGATGATGATGAGCAGTGGCTGTCGCTGCGTTATGATCTGACTGCACCGCTTGCACGCTTTGTGGCTGAAAACTATGAAAGCCTGCCAAAGCCTTATCGCAGCTATCGCAATGGCTGGGTTTTCCGCAATGAAAAGCCGGGGCCGGGTCGTTTCCGCCAGTTTATGCAGTTTGATGCCGACACGGTTGGCGCGCCGAATGTTTCGGCTGATGCTGAAATGTGCATGATGATGGCCGATACGGTTGAGCGGCTTGGCATTTCGCGCGGCGATTATGTGATCCGCGTCAACAACCGCAAGGTTCTTGACGGCGTGCTCGAAGCCATTGGCCTTGAAGGTGATGCGAATGCGGGCAAGCGACTTAACGTGTTGCGCGCCATCGATAAGCTCGACAAATTCGGCCCTGACGGCGTGCGTCTTCTACTGGGCAAGGGGCGTCTCGACGAAAGCGGCGACTTCACCAAGGGGGCTGAACTGTCTGATGCGGCCGTGGAAAAGGTTTTGGCCTTTACCGCTGCGGGTGGCGCAACCGGTGCTGAAACGATTGCCAATCTGCAAGCCGTTGTTGCCGGTAATGCGAAGGGCGAAGAAGGCGTGAAAGAGCTGGCCGATATGGAAGCTCTGTTTGACGCTGGAGGCTATGAAGGGCGCGTGAAGATCGATCCATCGGTTGTACGTGGTCTTGAATATTATACCGGTCCGGTGTTCGAAGCTGAGCTTCTGTTTGATGTCACCAACGAAGATGGCCAGAAGGTTGTGTTCGGTTCGGTTGGCGGCGGCGGTCGTTATGATGGCCTGGTTTCGCGCTTCCGCGGCGAGCCAGTTCCGGCAACGGGCTTCTCCATCGGCGTTTCGCGCCTGATGACGGCGCTCAAAAACCTCGGCAAGCTGGATGTCACCAATGTGGTCGGCCCGGTCGTTGTGCTGGTGATGGACAAGGATGCGCAAAGCCTTGGCCGCTATCAGAAGATGGTTTCTGATCTGCGTCAGGCTGGCATCCGCGCTGAAATGTATGTCGGCGGCTCCGGCATGAAGGCGCAGATGAAATATGCAGACCGCCGCGATGCGCCATGCGTCATCATTCAGGGTTCGCAGGAACGTGAAGCGGGCGAAGTTCAGATCAAGGATCTGATTGAGGGCAAGCGTATTTCCGCCGAGATTGAGGACAACGCAACCTGGCGCGAAAGCCGCCCGGCGCAGGTCACGGTTAAGGAAGACGGCATCGTTGACGCCGTTCGCGAGATACTCGACGCGCAGGCACGTGATCGCGCACAGCAGGCAAAGTGATAGGGCAATGACTGGATCACGTACTTCACCGATTTTCACGACGCTTCGCGATCAACTTAACGCAAGCGAAGCGGAACTGGTTGATATTCCGCTGATCCAGCCTGCTGATCCGTTTCTGGATATGGCAGGTGAGGATCTGCGCCGTCGTATTTTTCTGACTGAAAACGAAAATGGCGACAGTCTTTGCCTGCGTCCTGAATTCACCATTCCGGTCTGCCGCAACCATATTGCACTCAATGCGGCAACACCGAAGCGTTATGCTTATCTCGGTGAAGTTTTTCGGCAGCGTCGCGATGGTGCAGCGGAGTTTCTTCAGGCCGGCATTGAAGATCTTGGTGCAACCGATGAGGCCCTATCGGATGCACGCTCAATTGCCGATGCGATAGCCTGCGTTAAATCAGCAGCGCGTGTGCAGCTTGAAATTGTTCTCGGTGATCAGGCCGTCTTTGCAGGTATGCTGAAAGCTCTGGGTCTTCCGCAGGGCTGGCGCAAAAAGCTGCTGCGTGCGTTTGGCGACGAACGGACGATGGAAGCAGCCTTCGCTGAATTGACAGGCGAACAGCGCACCGATCCACTGCCTGAACAGCTGGCCGGTTTGGTTGCTGAAGGTGACGAGGCAGGATTGGCGCGTGTGATTGAGGTAGAAATGCTCGAAGCCGGCATTTCACCCGGCTCAGGCCGCACGCCTGTGGAAATCGCCCGTCGCCTGATCGAAAAAGAAGATCTGGCTGCAACGCGGTTTCCAGCTTCGGCTCTGGATGTGTTGAAGCGGTTTCTTGCAATCCGTGTTTCGCTGGAAGCGGCAGGCATCACACTGCGCGCCTTTGCAGCCGATAATGCGCTTGATCTAAGTGCTGTGCTGCAAAAATTTGAAGCGCGTACCGATGCGATCATCGCTGCGGGCATTGCTGCCGAAGACATTGTTTATGACGCTTCGTTTGGCCGTCCGCTCGATTATTACACGGGCCTTGTCTATGAAATTCGCCGTGCCGGTAGCGATAAGGATATGGTTCTGGCGGGTGGCGGTCGCTATGATCGCCTGTTGACCATGCTTGGCGCATCCGAAAACATTCCGGGGGTTGGTTTTTCCATATGGCTTGACCGGTTAGAGATGCTGGCAGGAGAACAATCATGAGTGTAACGCTCGCATTGCCATCCAAGGGACGGTTGAAAGAGCAGACGCTCGCCGTTCTCCAACAGGCTGGATACAAGGTCATTCTGCCGGAAGATTCCCGCAATTATCGCGCACGCGTCGAAGGTGACAACAATCTCGATATTCTGTTCCTCTCCGCCTCTGAAATTGCGCGTGAACTGGGTTATGGAAGCGTCGATCTTGGCGTGACGGGCGAGGATCTCGTTCGGGAAACGCTGGCGCATGCCGATGAGCGCGTGGCCATTGAAGCAGAGCTTGGCTTTGGTCATGCCGATGTCGTGGTTGCCGTACCAGAGGTCTGGCGCGATGTGACCACCATGGCTGATCTTGATGATGTGGCGGCCGATTTCCGTCAGCGTCATGGCCGCCGCCTGCGCATTGCAACCAAATACTGGCGTCTGACGCAGCAGTTCTTTTCGCAGAAGCACGGTATTCAGGTTTATCGTATTGTTGAAAGTCTGGGTGCCACCGAAGGTGCGCCAGCCGCAGGCTCTGCCGATATGATTGTTGACATTACATCAACAGGTTCGACACTAACGGCAAACAAGCTCAAAGTGCTTGAGGATGGGGTCATCCTGCGCTCGCAGGCCTGTCTTGTTTCAGCGCGGCGGAGCGAAGAAAACCCGCATGTCGCGGATGTCGTTTCGCGTATCCGAAAGGGTCTGGCTGGATAAAAAGATAATATAGAATTTTAAAAGCCGGTCTGAAGTTCAGACCGGCTTTTTAGTTTTTAGTTTTTAGGCTTGCTGCCAATCAGGCCATAATAGGCGATATAGATGTAGCAGATAATTGGCATCAGGAATGCCAAATGAATCCCAACCGTATCGGCCAGTGCGCCCTGAATAAGCGGAATAATCGCACCGCCAACAATTGCCAGACACAGAATGCCGGACCCCTGGCTGGTGTGCTTGCCAAGACCATGCAGTGCAAGACTGAAAATCGTCGGGAACATGATCGAGTTGAAGAGGCCAATCGCCAGAACCGACCACATGGCAACATGGCCAGTCGTTGCGACTGTGATGAGCAGTAGAACAATCGCCATGGCCGCATTGAAAGCCAGCGCCTTGCCATCATCGACATAACGCATTGCTGCCGCACCGATGAAACGGCCAATCATGGCACCGCCCCAGAAATAGGAAACGTAGTGCGCAGCTTCGGCTTCTGCGAGACCAGCCACATTCGGATCATTGAGGAAGTTCACAAGGAAACTGCCAACACTGACTTCAGCGCCAACATACACAAACAGACCGATAGAGCCCAATACCAGATGGCGATACTGCCATGCTGAACCATCTTCCTTTGTGAGGACCGCTGTTTCTTCTTCCTGAACATCAGGCAGTTTCAGGATTGCAAAAACGATTGCAAGGACAGCGAAGGCCAATGCGAGCAAAAGGTAAGGAAACTGAACAGCATCTGCCTGCGCAGAGCTTGCAGCATCGCTCGTCGCTGCGGATAGGATCAGGAGTGCGCCAAAGGATGGCGCGACAGTTGTGCCAAGCGAGTTAAAAGCCTGTGTCAGCGTAAGGCGGCTGGCTGCTGTTTCAGGTTTTCCGAGGATCGTGACATATGGATTGGCTGCCACTTGAAGGATAGTGACGCCCGATGCCAGCACAAACAGCGCTCCGAGAAACAGAGCATAAACCTGGTAGGATGCTGCCGGAATGAACAGCGCACAACCGACGGCGGCGACAACAAGCCCGGTGACGATGCCCCATTTATAGGAAATGCGTTTCACCAGCGCGCCAGCAGGCAGCGAGACGATGAAATAAGCGCCAAAAAAGCAAAACTGAATCAGCATCGACTGGAAGTAGTTAAGCTGGAAGACGCTTTTGAGATGCGGGATCAGAATGTCATTGAGACAAGTGATGAAGCCCCACATGAAGAAAAGCATCGTG
Source organism: Ochrobactrum chromiisoli (assembly GCF_026241335.1). Classification (GTDB taxonomy): domain Bacteria; phylum Pseudomonadota; class Alphaproteobacteria; order Rhizobiales; family Rhizobiaceae; genus Brucella; species Brucella chromiisoli. The sequence goes on from NZ_JAPHAV010000010.1 coordinate 99,307, forward strand.
AGGCTGGCAAGTGCGAAGCTGTAATTATTGCCCGAATGGGCACCAGCGCGCGGCTGATTGTTCGTTGTGGGGGAAACGGCCATTTTTTCTCTACAAGCTAAGTTATGAGACATGCCTTGGGAGGGCGATATGTCTTTCCAAAATCAAAATACGAGGTTGCAATATCTTACAAGACTGTCCCATGCAATCAGCGTGGATTTTAAGTAACAGTTCTGTGTCTTGATGCAGAAAATGCTAAAAAGCCGCGCTGTGAGGCACGGCTTTTTACATCAGGGTGTTGATGGCTGATCAGCTGCGCTTGGCATCGATCGAAATCGAACCGGCACCGTGCAGTGCGAGAAGGATCAGGCCGCCAGCAATGGCGAGGTTCTTCTGTGCCATCAGAGCGTTCATGCCTTCAGCGAAGTTCATGTGCGCTACAAGCGTTGCGCCAATGGTGAACAGAGCCACGATTGCAGCAGCAATGCGGGTCTGAAAGCCAACGAGAATGGCGAGGCCGCCGAGGAACTCAACCAGACCAACCACAACGGCAGTCACCGTTGGAACCGGAAGGCCGAGACCTGCAAAATAACCGGCTGTTCCGGAAATTGCAGTCAGCTTGCTAAAGCCAGCAAGGATGAACAGGATCGAAAGAAAGACGCGTGCGATGAGCGTGGCCAAGCCATTGCTCTGGGGAGTGATTGAGGACATAGGGGATCTCCATTTAAGCTAGGCAATCAATAACCACAACGGACTGTCAAGGAAAGATAGATATTCCTCGACAGTTTGTTCGCTTTTCGTAGACAGTTATTCCGGCGCAATCATGCGTTCTGCACGAACCAGCTTTTGATAATCTTCTTCGGAGACATGGCCGCTTTTCAATGCTTCTTCGCGCAGGGTAGTGCCATTCTTATGTGCGGTTTTCGCAATTTTTGCCGCATTGTCATAGCCAATCGCCGGTGCAAGTGCCGTCACCAGCATCAGGGAGCGTTCCAGCAGGTCTTTGATGCGATCTTTATTGGCTTGAATACCGTCCACACAATGGTCGGCAAAGGAGACCATGGCATCGCTTAAGATACGGATCGACTGCAAGACGTTATAAGCAATGACCGGCTTGAAGACGTTAAGTTCAAAATGTCCCTGGCTGGCAGCAACAGTTACAGTGGTCTGATTGCCGAAGACTTGTGTTGCGACCATGGTTAGCGCTTCTGCCTGTGTCGGATTGACCTTGCCGGGCATGATTGATGAGCCGGGCTCATTTTCTGGCAACGACAGCTCGCCGAGACCAGAGCGCGGACCAGAGCCGAGGAAGCGGATGTCATTTGCAATCTTGAAAAGATCTGCGGCCAATGCGTTCAAGCTGCCGTGGAAATTTGCAAGAGCACCGTGGCTTGCAAGCGCCTCAAATTTGTTCGGCGCCGTTTTGAAGCTCAGGCCGGTAATTTCGCTCACTGCATCGGCAAAGCCCGTGTCGAAACCCTTCGGTGCATTCAGGCCCGTACCGACGGCGGTTCCCCCCTGTGCCAGCAGGAAGACATCGGCAAGCGACTGTTCAATGCGATGGCGGGCATATTCAAGAGCGGCACGATAGCCCGAAAACTCCTGCCCCAATGTGACGGGGGTAGCGTCCTGCGTGTGCGTGCGACCGATCTTGATGATGTCTTTGAAGGCTTCTTCCTTGGCTTTGAGAGCCTTGGTGAGATGTTCGAGTGACGGGTAAAGCCGATTTACGGCTTCAACAGCGGTCGCGATATGGATAGCGGTCGGGAAACTGTCGTTTGACGACTGGCTCATATTAACATGATCGTTGGGATGAACAGGCTTTTTCGAGCCAAGTTCACCGCCCAGCATTTCGATCGCGCGGTTTGAGATGACTTCATTGGCATTCATGTTGGACTGCGTGCCAGACCCCGTTTGCCAGACGACGAGCGGGAAATGATCATCAAGCTTACCTTCAATCACTTCAGATGCTGCAACTGCGATGACCTGTCCCAGAACCGGATCAAGTTTGCCAAGCGCGATATTGGTTTCAGCTGCCGCACGCTTGACCACACCCAGTGCATGAACCAACGGCAGGGGCATACGTTCTCCGCCGATCTTGAAGTTTTGTAGGGAGCGTTGCGTTTGCGCACCCCAATAACGGTCCGCGGCAACATCAATCGGTCCGAACGTATCTGTTTCGGTGCGCGTGGCAGTCATTTTCAGTCTCCGGCTTGTTTCAGGCGGCAAAATGCCCGCCTGTAGAATCGAGAATAACAGCATTGCGAGATTATTGGCTACGGAATGCTTTTATGGCAAAGCCCTAGCTCTCAATCATTTGATAAAATATGAATAAAAAAGTCAAATTTTATCAAATGAAATTCTTGCACGGATTTTAGTTATTCTCGTTGTCATCATCGCCGTCGTCGGTTTCCGAAATCCACGCGGTCGGCTCAATCTTTTGCTGGGTTTTGCTGTCTGTGAAGATCCACCATCCGGTGTCGGTCTCGTCCCAGTCGCCGCCGCTCGCTTTCAGCCTATCGAGCGAACGGTATTGGCCTACGGATTCATTGCGTTGATCGCCATCATCAATCCAGACCACAGTGACTTTGCGGCCATCTTTTGGCGCGGTGCCTATCGGCAGTTCCTTGCGCATGCACATCTCCTTTTTATGCATAAGGATAGCGCGCTAATATCGAAGGGCAAGTTAATGCTGGATGTGTGTGGGGAGCGAACTTAAGTGGAAAGGCAGGCTTGCGCCTGCCTTTCCTGTTGCCTGAGACAGGACTTCCAAAGTGCGGGGGCAAACAGGAAGTCCATCTCGGATCCGAAGGGATTGATCATGAAAACCGGGGAATGTAAATCAGAAAATACTAAAATAACTATCGCTTTGGGATTAAAGCTTGGGATAGTTAATTTTTCTATAAATCACAAAGTTTTACATGATGTGGCAAAGTCGCATTAATATTACTTTTCTTCTAATTTCGACGTCTTCGTGCTCGTCAAATTTTATGCGTGAAGCACAATCGCCGCTTTAAATACGCATAAAAAACCTCCGGTCGAAACCGGAGGCTTTCTATTTTTGATCTGTTGCCCACGCCACTCTGCGGCGCAGGCTTTAAACCAAGGGCGTGCTTTATGGATTTCCTAGAAACCCATGCCGCTCCCCGCACCGCTTTGCGGTGCAGGCTTTTCTACTCATGGGCGTGCTTTATGGATTTCTTAGAAATCCATGCCGCCCATGCCGCCCATACCGCCAGGCATGCCAGCAGGAGCTGCATCCTTCTTAGGCAGTTCAGCAATCATGGCTTCGGTGGTGATCAGGAGGCCAGCAACCGATGCTGCGTTTTGCAGAGCGGTGCGAACAACCTTAACCGGATCAACAACGCCAGCCTTGATCAGGTCACCGAATTCACCATTGGCAGTGTTGTAGCCATAGGTGTCGGAGCCGTTTTCAAGAATCTTGCCAACGATCACGGAAGCTTCTTCACCAGCATTGGTCGTGATCTGACGAGCAGGAGCCTGCAGAGCGCGACGAACGATGTTGATACCAGCTTCCTGGTCAGGGTTTGCACCCTTGGCAGAAATCTGAGTCGAAGCGCGGAGCAGAGCAGTACCACCACCAGCAACGATACCTTCTTCAACCGCAGCGCGGGTTGCATTCAGGGCGTCGTCAACGCGGTCCTTCTTTTCCTTAACTTCGATTTCAGTTGCACCGCCAACGCGGATAACTGCAACGCCGCCAGCAAGCTTAGCAAGACGTTCCTGAAGCTTTTCACGGTCGTAGTCAGAAGTGGTTTCTTCAACCTGCTGCTTGATCTGCGAAACGCGCGCGTCGATTTCAGCCTTCTGGCCTGCACCGTCGACGATCGTGGTGTTTTCCTTCGAGATCGAAACTTTCTTCGCACGGCCGAGCATGTCGAGCGTAACGGTTTCGAGCTTGATGCCGAGGTCTTCGGAGATAACCTGACCGCCGGTGAGGATCGCGATGTCTTCGAGCATTGCCTTGCGGCGATCGCCGAAGCCAGGAGCCTTAACAGCAGCAATCTTCAGGCCGCCACGCAGCTTGTTGACAACGAGCGTTGCAAGAGCTTCGCCTTCAACGTCTTCAGCGATGATGACGAGTGGCTTCGAGGTCTGAACAACAGCTTCGAGAACTGGCAGAAGAGCCTGCAGGTTCGAGAGCTTCTTTTCGTGCAGAAGGATATATGCGTCTTCGAGGTCAGCAACCATCTTATCTGGGTTGGTGACGAAGTATGGCGACAGGTAGCCGCGGTCGAACTGCATGCCTTCAACGACTTCGAGTTCGGTTTCAGCGGTCTTGGCCTCTTCAACCGTGATCACGCCTTCGTTGCCGACTTTCTGCATCGCTTCAGCGATCATCTTGCCGATTTCGGCTTCGCCGTTTGCGGAGATCGTGCCAACCTGAGCAACTTCTTCCGAAGTGTTGATCTTCTTGGCCTTGCCGAGAAGGTTTGCAACAACTTCAGTGACTGCGAGGTCGATGCCGCGCTTCAGGTCCATTGGGTTCATGCCGGCAGCAACAGCTTTTGCGCCTTCCTGAACGATAGCCTGACCGAGAACGGTCGCCGTGGTTGTACCGTCACCAGCAGTGTCGTTGGTCTTCGAAGCCACTTCGCGCAGCATCTGTGCGCCCATGTTTTCGAACTTGTCTTCGAGTTCGATTTCCTTGGCAACCGATACACCGTCCTTGGTGATGCGTGGAGCGCCGAAGGACTTGTCGATAACGACGTTACGACCCTTAGGGCCGAGCGTAACCTTAACAGCGTCAGCGAGGATATCGACGCCGCGCAGCATCTTTTCGCGCGCAGTGCGACCGAATTTTACGTCTTTTGCAGCCATTTTACTCTCCTGGGAATTGTCCCGGTCAGATTATGGTGAATTGATTTCTGGTAAGAACGAAACCGTTCTGGGCTGAATTAGCCAACGATATCGAGCCTGAGGCGTTAGCCAACAATACCGAGAATGTCGGATTCTTTCATGATCAGCAGGTCTTCGCCACCGATCTTGACTTCGGTGCCTGACCACTTGCCAAACAGAACCTTGTCGCCAGCCTTAACTTCGAGAGCGATCAGCTTGCCTGCTTCGTCACGAGCGCCAGCGCCAACAGCGACGATTTCGCCTTCCTGTGGCTTTTCTTTAGCGGTGTCCGGGATGATGATCCCGCCAGCGGTCTTAGCTTCCGATTCAACGCGACGAACGACGACGCGGTCATGAAGCGGGCGGAACTTGATATCAGCCATGGTATAACCCTTGGTGTTATAGACGTTGAACCCTGTTAACGGATCAGCTGATCCGCGCTTGTTAGCACTCTACTTGTGTGAGTGCTAACGTGCTACTGAGATAGAAGCGCCCCTATTGTTTGTCAAGGATCGTTGCCGTTTTTTGACAATGCAAAAAATAAATTTTTGCTTCTTACGCGCTGACAGCATGAACGCGATTTGTACGACAGGTGGGGACTATACAGGTGTTTGACAAGGTAGGTCGAAAAATAACGCCATTTATGGGGTTGTCTTCAACAAACGGCTCGGTTGGTTAACGCAATTGATTTATTTGTCAGTTCATTTGGACGCAGAGAGCTTCAAGCCGGGTGACAGATCAGGCTGTGTCTTGTAGAGGGAGCCCACTGTGGATTTTTTTGACGACATTTGGTTTCTGAGCCTACCGGACAATAGGAAGATTGAGGAAAAAGATGAAACTGCCTGAACGCCTTGATGATCTGACGGATGGATATGACGCGATCTTCTGTGATGTCTGGGGTGTGCTGCATAATGGCGAAGTCGCTTTCCCTCAGGCGGTTGCAGCCTTACAGCGTGCACGTGCAAAGGGACTGACCGTTATTCTGGTGACCAATGCACCGCGCCCGTTTCCAAGTGTGATTGCGCAAATGACGCTGCTCGGTGTTCCGGAAGATGCCTATGATCGCGTGGTCACATCTGGCGATGTCACGCGGGATCTCATTACCGAGGGACCACGCAAGATTTTCCATATCGGCAGTGAGCGCGAGCTGGTTATTTATGATGGACTTGATGTCGAGCTGGTAGAAGAGTTTGAAGCATCGGGTGTTGTCTGTACGGGTCTATATGATGATGAGACGGAAACGCCGGACAATTATGCCGAGCTTTTACAGCGTCTGCGTTCGCGTAATCTGCCATTTATCTGTGCCAATCCCGATATTATGGTCGAGCGCGGATCGCGCCTGATCTGGTGTGCTGGCGCCTTGGCGAGAGATTACGGCCAGCTTGGCGGGCGCACACTGATTGCAGGCAAGCCACATCGCCCGATTTATGAAGCGGCTGCGAAGGCGGTTGAAGAAATTCGCGGACAGGCAGTCGACAGGAAGCGCATTCTCGGAATCGGCGATGGTGTGCTGACCGATGTGAAGGGTGCTGCAAATTTCGGCCTTGATGTTCTTTATATTTCCGGTGGGGTACATGCCGCGGATTATGCTGCGGATGGCATTGTCGACTTCGACAAGATGGACGCTTTTCTGAAGAAGCATGGTCACGCGCCCATTGCGTCACTTTACGCTCTTGTTTGATATCAGTTTCGAGAATCTGCTTCGACCATGACAAACCCTGCTTTTCAGCGTCTTTCAGGAACAGATATCCTGCCGCACCATCTGCGTGATTGTGTGGTGGCGATTGGCAATTTTGACGGTGTTCATCGCGGCCACCAGGCCGTGCTTGAGCGTGCGCTGGAACTTGCAAAGCAAAATGCTCTGCCCGCACTGGTGCTCACATTCGAGCCGCATCCGCGCAGCTTCTTCAAGCCAGATGAGCCTGTGGAACGCCTGACCGATGCGGTGGAAAAGGCGGAAATTTTGCGGCTTATGGGTTTTGATGCTGTGGTCGAGCACCCCTTTACCGCAGATTTTGCATCGCTTTCTGCAGAAGATTTCGTGCGCAATATCCTTGTCGAGCGTTTATACGCCAATTGTGTTGTCACTGGATATGACTTCCATTTCGGCAAAGGTCGGCGCGGCACGCCGGAATTTCTGCAACAGGCGGGAGAATCGTCAGGCTTCAGCGTGTCGCTTGTTGATGCCTTCAGCGACGAAGGCGGCTGTCTTGTTTCTTCAACACGCGTTCGTTCGCTTCTCTGTGCAGGAGAAGTCGCGGAGGCTGCTGGTTTGCTTGGCTATCGCTACCGGGTCAGCGGCGAAGTCATTCACGGTCAAAAACTCGGGCGCACACTTGGCTTTCCAACCGCCAATATGACAATTGATGACCATGTCAGCCTCAAACACGGCATCTATGCAGTTCGTTTCCGCAGAGCGGATGGAACATTGCATGATGGTGTCGCAAGTTTTGGCCGTCGCCCGACCGTTGCCAGCGACGGCAAGCCATTGCTGGAGACCTTTGTCTTTGATTTTTCCGGCGATCTGTATGGCGAAGTGGCTGAAGTGTCTTTCTTTGCCTATCTGCGCGGCGAAGTGAAATTTGACGGCCTTGATCCGCTGATCAAGCAGATGAAACATGATGAAGAAGAAGCACGGGCCGTGCTTGCAGGCGCGCAGCCATTGTCTCAACTTGATCGTCTTCTGTCATTCTTGCAGTAAACTTGTTACTATATTAGAAATAGCTACTATATATTCTGTTTTAGATTTAATTTAAATTTTACATATTCCGTTCAAACAGTCTCAAATACCCCTAATTTTTTGGGAACTGTTTATCGGAGTTTCAAGTGACGCGTATTGTTTCCCTTGCCTTTGTTACGGGCGCTGCATTGTTCATAGGTTCTCTGTCGGCCATGGCTGCAGATATGCAGCAGACCGATGTTTATGTGAGTGAGGACGTAAAGCCAGCTCGCAAGTATTTCTGGTCCGGTGACTGGTATCTTAAGGTCGGGGCTGCGGGTTTGATTGCGCCGAAGTTTGAAGGCTCCAACAAATATCGTTTTTCCGCACAGCCACTGGTCTCGCTTGGGCGCCAGGGTGAGGCCGAGCGTTTTTCTTCGCGCAATGACAATGTGTCCTTTGCGCTGATCGACACGGATCGCTTCCGCGCGGGAGGCGTGGGCAAGCTTCTGTTCAAGCGTGATACCGATATTGACGGCATCAAGGAAACCAAGTTTGGCGGTGAAGTCGGTGGTTTCGTTGACGTTTACCCGACCGACTGGCTGCGTTTGCGTGGTGAAGTGCGTCAGGGGATCCGTGCGCATAAGGGCGTTGTTGCCGAGGTTGCCGCAGATGCTTTCTACGATGTGACGCCTGTTGTCCGCGTTTCGGCTGGTCCGCGTGCAACTTTTGCATCCAAGGACTACTTCAAGACCTATTATGGTGTAAGTGCTGAAGAAGCTGTTGCATCAGGTGTTAAGGAATATCGTCCAGGTGGCGGTTGGGAATCTGTTGGCGTTGGTGGTGCCATAACGTGGCGTGCAACTGACAAGATAGATACGAGCCTGTTTGGTGAGTATAGTCGCCTTCAGGGGCCTGCGAAAGATTCGAGCATCGTAAAGCAGCACGGCTCAGCAAACCAGTTTATGGTCGGGATTGCAGCGACTTACCGCTTCGATTTCTCGCTCGACTGAGCAAACAACGCCAATCTGTAAAGTTTTTCAGGGGCAGGGTTGCAAGTTTATTGCGCCCTGCCTCTTTATTCCTGTGAAGGTCATTGCTAAAAGCATGCCCATGATGACGGATTTTCGGCATATTATTGTGGCCATACGAATTATTGGCCCGGCCTTCCTCTAAGCCTTGATGGCGTTGCGCAAAGCGCAGTGCATGGCAGGAAGGTCCGGGAATGACTGGCTATGCCTCGCAGCTTTCAGAGTTTTCAAGCATTTTCACCCGCCATATTGCCGTGCGGGATTACAGGCAAACGATAAAATGACCGACAAGATCGATTATTCCAAAACCCTCAACCTTCCGCAGACCGCGTTTCCGATGCGCGCGGGCCTGCCAGCGCGCGAGCCGCTTCTGGTGCAGCGCTGGGAGGAAATGAACCTTTATAAAAAGTTGCGTGAAGACGCAAAAGACCGGCCGCTTTATGTGCTGCATGATGGTCCTCCATACGCGAACGGCAACATCCATATCGGCCACTCACTCAACAAGATCCTCAAGGATGTGATCACACGCTCGTTCCAGATGCGCGGTTTCAACTCGAATTATGTGCCGGGCTGGGATTGCCATGGCCTGCCGATCGAGTGGAAGATCGAAGAAAAATACCGCGCGCAGGGCAAGAATAAAGACGAGGTTGAGATCAACGAATTCCGCAAGGAATGCCGTGAGTTTGCAAGCCACTGGATCAAGGTTCAGTCGGAAGAGTTTAAGCGCCTTGCAATTTGCGGTGATTTTGAAAACCCATACACGACCATGAACTTCCATGCAGAAGCACGGATTGCAGGCGAACTTTTGAAGTTTGCAGCGTCCGGCCAGCTTTATCGTGGTTCCAAGCCGGTTATGTGGTCGGTTGTCGAACGCACAGCATTGGCTGAGGCTGAAGTCGAATATCACGATATCGAGTCGGATATGATCTGGGTGAAATTCCCGGTTGCCGGTGATGGCGAACTGGCAGGTACTTCCGTTGTTATCTGGACGACAACCCCTTGGACCATTCCGGGAAACCGTGCGGTGGCTTACTCCTCGCGCGTTGCTTACGGTCTGTATGAAGTCATTGCCGCTGAGAATGATTTTGGCCCTCAGCCGGGAGAAAAGCTCATCTTTGCCGATAAGCTTTCTGAAGAATGCGCCAAAAAAGCCAAGCTCGAGTTCAAGCGTCTGCGCGACATCTCGGCTGACGAGCTTGCAAAGAGCGTGCTTTCCCATCCTCTCAAAGGCTTTGGTGGCGGATATGAATTCGTCGTTCCGCTGGTTTCCGGTGATCACGTCACCGACGATGCCGGTACGGGCTTCGTTCACACGGCACCAAGCCATGGTCGCGAAGACTTTGAAGCCTGGATGGACAATGCGCGTGAACTTGAAGCACGCGGCATTGATCCGAGTATCCCGTTCCCGGTCGGCGATGATGGTTATTACACCAAGGATGCGCCGGGCTTTGGCCCGGATCGTGAAGGTGGGGCTGCACGCGTTATCGATGATAACGGCAAGAAGGGTGACGCAAATGAATCCGTCATCAAGCAGCTCATTGCGCGTGACAAGCTGTTTGCACGTGGCCGTCTGAAGCATTCTTATCCGCATTCATGGCGCTCGAAAAAGCCGGTTATCTTCCGCAACACGCCGCAATGGTTCGTCTATATGGACAAGAACCTTGGTGATGGAACCACGCTGCGCTCGCGCTCGCTCAAAGCCATTGAAGAAACGCGCTTTGTGCCTGCTGCCGGTCAGACCCGTTTGCGTGCCATGATCGAAGGCCGCCCGGATTGGGTGCTTTCGCGTCAGCGCGCCTGGGGCGTGCCGATCTGCGTTTTTGCGGATGAAGAAGGCAATATTCTGCAGGATGATGCCGTCAATAAGCGCATTCTTGAGGCTTTTGAAGAAGAAGGCGCTGACGCATGGTTTGCCGAAGGTGCGCGTGAACGCTTCCTGGGTAGTCGCGCACATGAAGGCTGGACGCAGGTTCATGACATTCTCGACGTCTGGTTCGATTCGGGCTCGACGCACACGTTCACGCTGGAAGATCGCCCGGATATGAAGTGGCCGGCCGATGTTTATCTTGAAGGATCGGATCAGCATCGTGGCTGGTTCCACTCGTCGCTGCTGGAAAGCTGCGGAACGCGTGGCCGTGCGCCTTACAATGCGGTTGTCACTCATGGTTTCACCATGGATGAGAACGGCAAGAAGATGTCGAAGTCGCTCGGCAACACCGTGATACCACAGGACGTGATCAAGGATTCGGGCGCGGATATTCTGCGTCTCTGGGTCATGACTACGGACTACTGGGAAGATCAGCGTCTGGGCAAAAACATCATCCAGACCAATATCGACGCTTATCGCAAGCTGCGTAACACCATCCGCTGGATGCTCGGCACCCTTGCCCATGATGAAGGCGAAACGCTGCCGCATGCTGAACTGCCGGAGCTGGAACGTTTGATGCTGCATCGTCTGGCCGAACTCGATGAAGTCGTTCGTTCGGGCTATGATGCGTTTGATTTCAAGCGTATTGCTCGCGCGCTGATCGATTTCATGAATGTCGAACTTTCGGCCTTCTATTTCGATATCCGCAAGGATGCGCTTTATTGCGATGCGCCATCGAGCGCCCGCCGCAAGGCGGCGCTCCAGACGGTGCGCGCGATCTTTGATCGTGTAACCACATGGCTTGCACCCATGCTGCCTTTCACGACCGAAGAAGCATGGCTGGATCGCTATCCGCAGGCGGCTTCAGTGCATCTTGAACAGTTCCGCGCAATTCCGTCTGAATGGCGCGACGATGTGCTGGCAGAAAAGTGGCGCAAGGTTCGCAATGTCCGCCGTGTTGTAACGGGTGCTCTGGAGCTTGAACGCGCCGACAAGCGCATCGGTTCTTCGCTGGAAGCAGCCCCTGTTGTCTATATCGCAGATAAGAGCCTTGCCGATTCGCTTGAAGGTCTGGATTTTGCTGAGATTTGCATCACCAGTGGTATCGAGGTTAGCGATGCTGTAGCCCCTGCTGAAGCCTTCGTGCTTGATGACGTTAAGGGGGTTGCTGTTGTTCCGGTTCGTGCGCAAGGCGAGAAATGTGCCCGGTCATGGCGTTACACCACCGATGTCGGCTCCGACCCGGAATTCCCGGACGTCTCGGCACGCGATGCGGCTGCACTGCATGAATTGAAGGCTTTGGGTAAGCTTTCCGTATAACAACCAATGAAAGCCCGGTTGCGGTTGCATCCGGGCTTTTTTCGCCCAAGGGGTTGCTTTATAAATTGAGCGTATGGTGAAATAGCGGTTAATATCGCGATTGCCCGTAGAGACGCTCTCATGTACAAGGCTCTCCTTGAGATAAACTTGCAATCTGCCTTGGAGTTGCCGGTTTCTTGCGGCAAGGGTATTAAAGAAGCCTTTGGCAACAGAAAATCGACAGGCGTAAAAGAAGTGGCGCTAATGAAGATTGAAGGACGAGTTCTGGTATTGATGACGGCAGTTGCGGGGCTCGCGCTGTCCGGTTGTGTGTCGTCGCCGACCTACGGAACCGACAAGACCGCTGGTGCGCAGCTGCTTGACGATATGTCGAACATGGCAAGCTTCGGTCAGGGCAAGAATAAAGAGCGTATCAATTATAAGCCGCGCCCTGATCTTGTACGTCCTGCACAGGGCGATAAGGGCATTTTGCCTGCACCGCAGGAAAGTGTCGCAAGCGCAAGCGATCCTGCCTGGCCGGAATCGCCGGAAGAGCGCCGCAAGCGTTTGCGTGATGAGATTACTGCAAATCGCGACAGCCCGAACTTTGTTTCTCCAATTGATCAGGATGTTGCAGTTGCGGACAATGCGAGAATGCTTCCGCGCGGCAACAGCCGCCGCGAAGAATACGAAACGCGCACGCCAACAGCAGATCCGGCACGTATTGCCGAGCTGAAAAAAGCGCGTGAGCAGCAGTCACAAGGGTCTTCTACAACGCGTAAATATTTGAGTGAACCGCCTTTGGGTTATCGCCAGCCTGCGGCAACAGCTGCCGCCGGTGAGTTGGGGCAGGATGAGGCCCAGAAAGAGCGTGAACGCAAAAAAGCCGCCAGTGGCGGCGGCAAGAGTTGGCGCGATATTCTGCCTTGGAATTGATTATCTGATACATGTTTAAATGGTTCATCAGCTGAAAGATTATTCTTTCAGCTGATTTTTTTAGGCGCGCATGACTTTAGCATATGTCGAGCAGAAGTGCGAAGCGGATTTGCGTGAGATAATGTGTGAAAACAAATAGATAGAGCATTCTCGATGATTTGATTAAAACAGAAAGTGCTCTAAGATTATGCTTCAAAGCAAAGACCTCAGAGGCCGGTCTGACTTAAGCAGATATAAATACCGTTTGATGGGCGCTGCAAAATATTAAATATTTTTAATTTTGGTTATTTTGAACAATGTGTGATTTCAATCAAAGTGAAGTTATTGGCTATTCGTTATTATATTATTTTTTAAATTAAGGTATCTATTGTGAACAAAAACAATCCTTTTTTAGACGGCTCCGATGGTTATGGGGCGGTCAGCCGATCTTTGCACTGGTTGATGGTTGTACTGTTTGTTTGGCAATTCATCACAACAATCCTTCGCTTTTTTGCTAAAGACACAGCAATTTATAATTTGATATGGCCAACACATTTTCAGGTTGGCTTTGCGTTGTTTTTGCTGGTTTTGATCAGAGGCGTGTGGGGATTGCTGAATTTATCAAGGCGCCCGCATAAGTCTGGTGTTTTGGGCAAGCTGGCGGGTCTTGGTCATCTGGTTATTTATGGGCTGATGTTTGTCGTGCCTGCGGTTGCAGTCCTGCGCAGCTATGGTAATGGCCGTGGCTTCTCGTTTCTTGGGATTCAGATTTTTGAACGCACGGGAGTGCCGAATACTCTGCTGACCGCGCCTGCCATTGCAGTTCATGGCCTTCTTGGCTGGTTACTCCTGGCGGCCATTGTTGGCCATGTGCTGATGGTGTTTGTGCATCATTTTGCAATGCGGGATAACACATTGGAGCTTATGACCGGGCGCCGTGTGGCCCGAGAGGCCAAATGATTACCGCTTCTCGCGGAAAAAATCCCTGAGTATCTTCTGCGCTTTCTCTTCGGAAAAGCCTGTGTAAATTTCTGGAACATGATGGCATGTGGGCTGCGTGTAAAAGCGCGGCCCAGATTCCACGCCGCCGCCCTTAGGGTCGGCTGCGCCATAATAAAGGCGGCGGATACGGGCAAATGAGATTGCAGCCGCGCACATTGCGCAAGGCTCAAGCGTTACATAAAGATCGCAATCGATCAGCCTCTCAGATTTGAGCGCCTCGCCCGCAATGCGTATTGCAAGGACCTCTGCATGCGCTGTCACATCATTTAATTCCCGTGTCCGGTTGCCCGTGCGCGCGATGATTTTTCCTTCATATACAACAACTGCGCCAATCGGCACCTCGCCGCGAAGGGCCGCAGATTTCGCTTCCTCAAGCGCAATATCCATCGGTGTTGCTAGTTTGGGTGGTGAAATATCTGCAACCTTTTTCAAGCCAACCTCATTTCGTGGCAAAGAGCGGGAAATTTTGCTCGCAAGCCATTGAGCGATTTGTTACTGCATAAGTCACGAAATCAAAACCGATTTGCAAACGGATTTATACAGCGTTTTTGACCGTATGGTTCTGGATGGCCCTAAAAAGGCGACAGAGGACAAGGCAACGCTGCTGAGAGGCCAATACCAGATGAGCACTGAAGACGACAATAAGGGCGGTCGACGTCCTCCATTCGGACGCGGCGAAGGTCGCGGAGAGCGTCCGCGTAACGACCGGCCTCGCGAAGGTAAGCCGCGCGAAGACAGGCCGCGTCGCGAAGACGATCGTGGTGCGCCGCGCACGTTTGGATCGCGCGCCCCGCAGGAAGGCGAAGATACCAGCGAGCGTATCGCCAAGCGTCTGGCACGTGCGGGCATTGCGTCGCGCCGCGAAGCCGAGACGATGATTGCGGCAGGCCGCATTTCTGTGAATGGTAAGGTGCTAGACAGCCCGGCTGTGAACGTGAAGCGCAGCGATGTCATCACCGTTGACGGCAAACAGCTTAAGCAGGCCGAGCGCACTCGTCTCTGGCTGTACCATAAACCAGCAGGTCTTGTGACGACCAATCGCGATCCTGAAGGTCGCCCGACCGTGTTTGAAGCGCTGCCTGCGGAAATGCCGCGTGTGCTCTCGGTCGGACGTCTGGACATCAATACGGAAGGTCTGCTGCTGCTTACCAATGATGGTGGGCTGTCGCGCGTTCTTGAACTGCCTTCCACCGGCTGGCTGCGCCGTTATCGCGTGCGCGCCCATGGCAAGGTAACACAGGCGCAGCTTGATGAGCTGAAAAACGGTATTGCCGTTGATGGCGTCTTTTATGGCAGCATTGAAGCGACGCTTGAGCGCGAACAGGGTTCGAATGTCTGGATTTCGATCGGTTTGCGCGAGGGCAAGAACCGCGAAGTTAAGAACATTCTTGGTGCACTTGGTCTGACCGTTGGTCGTCTGATCCGCGTCTCATTTGGTCCATTCCAGCTGGGCGATCTGGAAGAAGGCGGCGTGCGCGAAATTCGCGGTCGCATTCTGCGTGACCAGCTTGGTGAAAAGCTGGTCGAGGAATCGGGGGCTGATTTCGATGCCCCCATTCTCAACGAGTTCTCCAACACGGTTGTTCAGGGACGAACCGCGCGTGAAATGGAACAGCGTGAGCCGGAAGAAGAGCGTCGGCGCGCGCCACGGGAGCGCGAATGGATTTCGAGCCAGCCGGAACGTCGCAAGCAGAAAGAAACGAAAGAAGACAGGGTTGAGCCGCGCCGTCGTGGCAATTCCAATGTCTGGATGGCGTCAGGCGCGCGCCCACAGGGTGAAAAGGCTGCTGCAATCAAGGCCGCTCGTGCCGAGAGCCGTGGTGCGCGCGCAAGCCGCTCCGATGGTGATCCGCGCCGTTCTGAAGGGCGCTTTGACAAGCAGGGCTCTCGCCCTGAAGGTCGTTCGGAAGGACGTCCTGCGCATCGCGGTCCGCGCCCGGAGGGAGATTTCCCGTCCCGTCCACGACGCTTTGGTGATGGTGAACAACGCCGTGATGAGGGGCGTGAAGAGCGTCCTCGGCGCGCCGAGGGCCGTTTTGAACCGCGTGCACCACGGCCCGAAGGACGCGACGATCGCAAGCAAGAGCGTCGTCCCGGCAAGCGTGAGCGCGCTGAACTAAAGGGTGAGGGCGGCGAAAGATCATCGGGCGGCTATGAAGGCCGGAGCTTTGGTAAGCCATCCGGGCCACGTGGCAGCGGTCCGCGCTCCAGTGAAGGCCGCGGCCCGTCGAAGGGGCCGGGCGGCTTTGGCAAGGGGCCGGATCGTGGTGGCTCAGGCGGCAAGCCAGGCAATGGCCGGTCCGGCGATGGAAAGCCACGCGGTGGCAAGCCAGGGGGTAGTGGTGCGGATCGTCGGCGGTAAATTCCGCGGGCGCACGCTCGTAACACCTGCAACAAATGCGATCCGTCCGACAACGGATCGCACACGTGAAAGCCTGTTCAACATTCTCGCGCATAGTTTTCCTGACAAAGTGGACGGCGGGCGTGTCCTTGACCTTTTTGCAGGCACAGGCGCGCTCGGTCTTGAAGCGCTGTCGCGCGGTGCACGCTATGCGGTTTTCGTCGAGGAATCGGCAGAAGGACGCGGTCTTCTTCGCCAGAACATTGAAACATTTGGACTTCAGGGGCAGACCAAAGTTTTGCGTCGTGATGCCTGCAAGCTCGGCGAGGCAGGAACAATGGAGCCTTTTGATCTGGTTTTTGCCGATCCGCCTTATGGACGTCGGATGGGTGAAAAAGCACTTTTGTCTGCACTTGAAGGCAATTGGCTTAATCCTGACGCACTTCTCGTGCTTGAAGAGGATGCAGAAGCATCGCTTGAACTGGATGAACGATTCGTCGTGCATGAAGAGCGGAATTATGGTGGCACCATCATTCGCCTCATCCAGCTGAAGTAAAGCTAATGACTTACCGGAACCGGAAAACCGGGTCCGGGGGTAATATTTGATTTTATATTAAGCCATTTCACTCAGGATCTGGGTGAAATGTAAACTGATTGGAGATGTCGCTTGGTGCATAACCCCTCACTCCGGCGCTTATTGTTGTCTACGGCACTTGGTTTTGCACTGGTGTTGCCGCTGGCATCTGGTTCCGTACAGGCGCAAACGGCAGCTCCGGCTGCAACGACCGAGGCCGCAGCGTCGCTGTCGCCTCAAAAGCTTCCTGAAATAAAGCAATCCGAAGGTATCAGCAGCTTCACCCTTGAAAACGGGTTGCAAGTCGTCGTTATCCCGGATCACCGCGCGCCTGTCGTGACGCAGATGATCTGGTATCATGTGGGTTCGGCTGATGAAGCTGCGGGTAAATCCGGGATTGCGCATTTTCTTGAACATTTGATGTTCAAGGGCACCAAGACCTACCCGGCAGGCGAATTTTCGGCAAAAGTCGCGGCCATTGGTGGTCAGGAAAATGCCTTCACCTCTTATGATTACACGGCGTATTTCCAGCGAGTGACGCCCGACGCGCTTGAGATGGTGATGGGGTATGAATCGGACCGGATGGCCAATCTGGTGCTTAATGAAGAGGCGGTTAAGACAGAACGCGATGTTATCCTCGAAGAACGCAGTATGCGGGTGGATTCCAATCCCGCAGCGATGTTGATGGAAAACACCGACGCTACGCTTTTTTATAATCATCCTTATCGCGTGCCGGTAATCGGCTGGCGGCAGGAAATGGAAAAGCTCAGCCTCAAAGACGCGATCGATTTTTATCAGCAATATTACACGCCAAACAACGCCACGCTGGTGATCGCTGGCGATGTGACGCCTGAGCGCGTGCGTGATCTTGTCATGAAAACCTGGGCAAAAATCCCGAAGCGAGCTGAGGTCCTGCCGCGTGACCGTCCGCAGGAGCCGGTAAAACATGCGGCGCGGATTGTGACCTTGCATGATGAACGCGTCAGCACCCCATCGTTCCGCATTTCCTGGCTTGTACCATCTTACGCCAATGAAAAGCGCTTTCCCAATGTAAAGAAGGGCGATGCACCTGCACTTGACCTTTTGGGCGAGATTCTGGGCGGATCGCTGCGCTCGCGCCTTTATCAGGAACTGATCGTCAAGCAGGGCATCGCGTCCAATACCGGCGCGAGCTATGACGGGGATGCGCTGGATGACGGCACGTTCTCGGTTTACGGCTCTCCACAAACTGGCAAGACATTGGCGGAAGTGGAAAAGGCTGTTGATGCGCAGGTTGCACGCATTATCAAAGATGGTGTGACGCAAGAAGAACTCGATCAGGCGCGCAACCGTTTTCTCAAGGCCGTGATTTTTGCGCGGGACAGCCAGTCTGGTATGGCGCGAATTTACGGTTCAGCATTGTCTGTTGGTCAGAACATTGAAGATATTCAGAAATGGCCAGACCTGATCAAATCTGTAACGGTTGAGCAGATCAGGGACGCGGCAAGCCGTTATCTTGTGAAGGACCAGTCGGTGACGAGCTATCTGTTGCCGCCCGATACGGAGCCGGAAAATGCAAGTGAAAATTCCAATGCAGCGGCGGGCAATGCAGGAGTGAATGGCGCAGAAGGAGCAATCCAGTGAGTAATGTTGTTGTTTTGAGCATTCTGCGGACGAAAAATGCCATTGCCGCCGTTGTAACCTCGATGTTGTTGCTGGCCGCTCTGAGCCTTCCGGCCAATGCAATTGAAATACAGGAAGTCGTTTCGCCCAAAGGCATCAAAGCCTGGCTGGTGCAAGATAATTCCGTGCCGCTTGTTTCGATGCGGTTTTCATTCAAGGGGGGGACATCGCAGGATCCGGGTGGCAAGGAAGGTCTTGCCAACCTGATGACGGGCCTCTTCGATGAAGGTGCTGGCGATCTTGATGCCGATAGCTTTCAGGAACGCATCGACAATCTCGGCGCGGAGATGAGCTTTTCGGCGTCATTTGATTCTGTTGCAGGCAGCATTCGGATGCTTTCTGAAAACCGCGATGCTGTCGCTGACCTTCTCGCTCTTGCTGTTAATAAGCCGCGCTTTGATCAGGATGCGATTGATCGCATTCGCCAGCAGGTTGTTGCCGGCCTTGAAGCGTCACAGCGCAATCCTTCAACGATCGCTTCGCGCAAATTTTCTGAAGTCCTCTATGGCAAGCATCCTTACGGTCGCCCTGATGATGGTACGGTCAAGTCGCTGCAATCGATTACCCGGGATGACCTTATCAATTTTCACCGCAAGAATTTTGCACGGGATCACCTGACAATTGGTGTTGTCGGCTCGATCACCCCGAAGGATCTGGGTGAAATGCTCGACAAGGTGTTTGGTGATCTGCCCGCAAATGCAGAGCTTGTGCCTGTGCCGGATGCGAAGCTCGCGCTTGGTACGACGACGAGCTTGAGCTTTGATATGCCGCAGACATCGATCAGCCTTGTCTATCCGGCTGTGCCGCGCAAGGACGACGAGTTTTTTGCCTCTTACCTGATGAACCATATTCTGGGTGGTGGTTTTACCTCGCGTCTTTATGCAGAAGTGCGTGAAAAGCGTGGGCTTGCCTATTCAGTATCCTCGTCCATGGCGCTGCGTGATCACGTCTCGGCTTTGACGATTTCGACGGCCACACGCCCTGACAAGTCTCAGGAAGCACTCAAGATTATTCGCGAGCAGGTGGCGAAAATGGCCAATGAAGGCCCGACGGAGGCAGAACTTGCCGCTGCCAAGAGCTATCTTAAAGGCTCATATGCGGTGAATAATCTGGACTCGTCTGTGTCGATTGCTGACACGCTCGTTGGTCTTCAGGAAGCAGAGCTTGATCGGGATTATATTGATAAACGCGCCGAACTGATCGATGCGGTTACGCTTGATCAGGTAAAAGCTATTGCCAAAAAGCTTCTGGAAGCAGAACCTGCAATTTTGGTTTATGGGCCGGCACAGTCTTAAGTTGGTACAGTCCTAGAGCATTTCCAATGTTTCAATCAAAACAGGAAATGCTCTATCTGTTTGTTTTCACGCATTCTCCCATGCAGAACTGCCTCGCATTTTTGCTGGAAATGCTCTAACTGCAGAAAGAACAGCATGGATACCACCGTGCCATCAACACCGCGTATCGCCGTCGCCTTTGGCGGTGGTGGCGCGCGTGGAATTACCCATATCCACATTATCGAAGTTCTTGACGAGCTTGGCATCAAGCCTGTGGCCATTGCCGGTTCGTCCATCGGCTCGATTGTCGGTGCTGGTATGGCCAATGGCATGAGCGGCAAGGAAATTCACGACTATATGGCAGCGATTTTCAATCGCCGTTCGGAGGTCGCGCGTCGTATGTGGCAGGCGCGCCCTGAACGCTGGGTCGAGCTGCTCAAGGGTGGTTTTCGCGTCAGCCAGTTTAACATTGAAAAAATACTCGACGTCTTTCTCCCTGCGGCGTTGCCGGAAAATGTCGAAGATCTGAAAATTCCGATGAGTATTACAGCATCGGATTTTCATGCGGCCACCGAAATCAACATTCAAAGCGGTGATTTGCGCTCGGCGATTGCTGCTTCCTGCGCCATTCCGCCAGTGTTCAGGCCGGTGCGGCGCGATGGTCGAATTCTGGTGGATGGTGGATTGCTCAATCCTGTTCCGTTCGATTTGCTCTTCGATAAGGCTGATATTGTGATTGGCATCGATGTTGTCGGAGCGCCTGTGGGCCCAGACGATTATATGCCGACGACCATTGAAGCGGTGATGGGTGCCAACCAACTCACCATGTGCTCGATTATAGAAAATAAGTTCCGCAATCGTCCGCCGCACATCTTCTTGCGTCCGAATGTTGAGCGGATAGGTCTGCTCGATTTCCTGAAGTTCGAGCAGATATTGTCACAAAGCGCCGATATACGCGAAGAGTTGAAGCGCGCACTTGATACGGTGCTCAGTGGAAAGCCAGTGGCGGCGTCTGCATCTTAAATTATTCAGCTGCGAGCGAGTTCGCAGGCGCGCCCTCATCGATCTGTGCAACAACATCCATATCGCTGCCCGCCTTGTCGATGCGCTGGCCTTCGCGTGCAGGTTTGACAAGAGGTTCTGGCGTAACCGGCTTGTTGAACAGCAGATACCGGCCTGCCATGATTCCTTCAGATGCCTGCACATGGAGGCGGTCTTCGTCGCGCTGGCGTACATCTTCACGGATTTGATAGGCGATTGTTTCCGTTATTCCCAGACCTTCAAGGGTTCGTTGACCGAACAACAGACCAGACTCGAAGGTTTCGCGCAGTTCATATTCCACACCCTGCCCACGCAGTTGCAGCGTGTGTTCACGGTCATAGGAACGAACAAACAGGCGCACATCGGGATATTCCGACTGAATCATATTAACGATGCGGTTGGTGATTTCCTTCTTATGCGTGCAGACGGCGACGATTTTCGCTTTGCGAATCCCTGCCGCTTCCAGCACGTCCTTGCGGGTGCCATCGCCAAAATAAATACGGAAGCCGAATTTTCCAGCAGCACGCACGCGGTTGGGTGAATTGTCGATCACCGTCACATCGATGCCGCCTGCAAGCAGGATCTGCGCTGAGATCTGTCCGTAACGCGAAAAGCCGATCATCAGCACATCTGCCCCCGCACCTTCAAAGTTTTCTTCGATGACGTCTTCTGTCTTGTCTTTGATCAGCAGTTTTGTGCCTATGGCGACAGAAAGCGGTGTCAGTGCCATCGAAACAGTGACGGCGGCCACCAGTTCAGAACTGAGCGCGTTCGAAATGACGGCAGCCGCAGCCGCAGCCGAAAACAGCACGAAAGCGAATTCGCCGCCCTGTGGCAACAGGAATGCGATGCGTATCGCATCGTTGTGGTTTGAGCGGAAGATACGGCACAGAATATAGATAATGGCCGCTTTGACGATCATGAAGATCGGAACCGCGATCAGGATTGTCTGCCAATATTGCAGGATAACGGTGAGGTTAAGCGAAAGGCCGACGGCCACGAAGAACAACCCGAGGAATATTCCGCGAAAGGGTTCGATATCGGCTTCCAGCTCGTGGCGATAGGAGGATTCGGCCAGCAGAACGCCAGCAATGAAAGCACCCATCGCCATGGACAGCCCTGCGGCCTGCAACAGACTTGCCGATCCCAGCACAACGAAAAGGGCTGCTGCAATCATGACTTCGCGCGCGCCCGTATTGGCAATG
This sequence comes from Ochrobactrum chromiisoli, assembly GCF_026241335.1. Lineage (GTDB taxonomy): Bacteria > Pseudomonadota > Alphaproteobacteria > Rhizobiales > Rhizobiaceae > Brucella > Brucella chromiisoli. Next base: position 121,016 of record NZ_JAPHAV010000010.1, read on the forward strand.
ATGCGGAACATCGGATTGATCAGATAGCGACCGGCAATCACCAGCGCTGCAATGGCTGCGATGGCCGTTATGAGATGAAAGCCAGCGCTTGCTTGTGAAGGTTCATTGGGAGAGAGTGCCGGGATAATCGCAAGGATCGGCACGATTGCGAGATCCTGAAACAACAGGATCGCAAAAGCGCGCTGGCCGTGCTTCTGGTTGGTCTCCGCTCTGTCTTCCAGCACCTGCATGGCGAAGGCTGTTGAAGACAATGCGAGGCCGAAGCCGATGATGATCGCAGCTTCTGTGTTCAGATCGGCGAGATAAACGCCAAGCGCTGCCAATGCCGAGCCAGTCAGGATCACCTGCGCGGCACCGAGGCCAAAAATGGCATGGCGCAATGCCCATAGCCGGGACGGTTTGAGTTCAAGCCCGATAATAAAGAGCAGGAACACGACGCCGAGCTCGGAAAAATGCAGAAAATCTTCACCGTCCGCGATGAGACGCGCTATCGGACCAATAACAATACCGGCGGCGAGATAACCCAGAACCGTGCCCAAGCCAAGTCGCTTGAACAAAGGCGCTGCGATGATCGCGCCACCCAGAATTACCAGGGCCTGTAAGTAGAGACTTCCGCCAGTTGCGACCATGTTATGCTCTTGGAATTTGAAGAATGTGGCGGCCTTGCCTTGAAGCCCCCGGATTTCGGCAATATAGAAGCAAGATATGGCTCTAATCAGTCTGATGTCGAACGATTTGACGATATTTTCGCAAAATCCCGTTACGGTTGGTTATATATCGTGGTTGCCAGTCTGGTTAAGTTAGGCCCCTGTGGACTTGGATAATGTAATGATTTCAAATAATTCTTCGGAAAAAATCGTCGATCGCGCAGCCCGTCTTGTTGAAGCTGCGAAGCGCGCAGGGGCTGATCATGCTGACGCAGTTGTGATCCGTGCGCGCTCGGTGAGCGTTTCTGTCCGACTTGGCAAGGTTGAGGGAACCGAATCGTCGGAGAGCGATGATTTTTCTCTGCGCGTATTTGTCGGCCGTCGTATCGCCAGTGTTTCGGCCAATGCTGGAAGTGATCCAATGCAATTGGCGGAGCGGGCGGTTGCCATGGCACGCGTTGCCCCGGAGGACCCATTCGAACAATTGGCCGATCCGGCACTGCTGGTAAAATCACCACGTGATCTTGATCTGTTTGACACGACTGAGATTAACACTGCCCGCCTTACAGAAGATGCGTTGGCAACCGAAGCGGCTGCACGCGCTGTTGCCGGTGTTACCAATTCAGGCGGTGCGGGGGCATCGCGCAGCATGGGCGGACTGGTACTCGTCACTTCATCCGGCTTCTCAGGGGAATATGCGGCAACGCGTTTTGGTCGTTCTGTGTCTGCAATTGCAGGTGAGGGCACGAAGATGGAGCGTGACTATGATTTTAGTTCGCGCCTTCATTTTGCTGATCTCGATACGCCTGAAAATATCGGCAAACGTGCTGGTGAGCGTGCTGTGCGCCGTCTGGGCGCAAAGCAGGCCAAAACCGGGCCCGTGACAGTTGTTTTTGATCCGCGTCTGGCACGTGGTATCGCGGGGCATCTTGCCAGCGCCATCAATGGCGCTTCGGTTGCGCGCAAGACAAGTTTTCTGCGCGATAGTCTCGGCAAGCAGATTTTAAAAGCAGGAATCAACGTCACCGACGACCCACTGCGTATTCGCGGGGCCTCATCGCGTCCATTCGATGGTGAGGGCATTGAGGGTCAGGCTCTGACCATGGTTGAAAACGGTGTGCTGAACCATTGGCTGTTATCCGGTTCGAGTGGGCGTGAACTGGGCCTTGTGGGCAATGGGCGTGGCGTGCGTTCAGGTTCACATATTTCGCCTGCCTCAACAAATTTTGCCATTGAGCCGGGTATCCAATCGCCGGAAGAGTTGATCCGCTCGGTCGGTACAGGGTTTTATGTGACGGAAGTGTTTGGTCAGGGCGTCGATATGATCACCGGTCAATATAGCCGTGGCGCATCGGGCTTCTGGATTGAAAATGGCACTCTCGCCTATCCGGTCAGCGAAGTGACGATTGCATCCAATCTGAAGGACATGTTCCTCAACATGACTCCCGCCTCCGATATTGATCGGAATTTTGGTATGACCGCTCCAACTCTTGTAATTGAAGGCATGACCCTTGCCGGAAATTGAGAAACGAAGAGATATTCAGAACGAGCTGGAACTTCTGCGTCACGCAGCGCGGGAGGCTGGCCGTATCGCTATGCGCTATTTCGGCCAGTCGCCGGAAGTCTGGATGAAAGACGGCCAGTCTCCCGTCAGCGAAGCAGATTTTGCGGTTGATCGCTATCTCAAGGACGTGCTGCTCGAAGCGCGCCCCGATTATGGCTGGATTTCGGAAGAGACGACCGATGATCGCGCCGCTGCGGTGCGAAGCCGTGCCTTTGTGATTGATCCGATTGATGGAACGCGCGGTTACATCAACGGGCAGGCGCAGTGGTGTGTCAGTGTTGCCATTGTCGAAGACGGAAAGCCGATTGCCGGTGTGTTGCAATGCCCTGCACTTAATGAGGTGATTGAGGCTGGCAAGGGATTTGGCGCATCGCAGAATGGTATGCCTATTCAAACCCGGCTGCCGCCTGTTGATGAAAAAATTTCTATCGCTTCCGCCAGGAGAATGGTCGACGTTATGCCTGAAAGCTGGCGCGACAGGGCGGTTCTTCATCCCTATGTCCCGTCACTGGCCTATCGTATCGCGATGGTTGCACGTGGGGATATTGCTGGTACCTTCATTCGGCCCAATTCTCATGATTGGGACTTGGCTGCGGCAGACCTCATTTTGAGTGAGTCGGGTGGTGCGCTCTTGAACCATGATGCCCGACCGCTCATTTATGGTGGGCAGACGCTGCAACATGGCGCGCTGGTGGCGTCGAGTGGAAACCTTTTGCAGGAAATGTTGAGTGTTGTCGCGGACTGGCCATTGAGCTAATCATGCGGCGAACGGGTTTGTTTCAAGGAATGATCATATGAGTGCCGAAGGCGACAAAAAGCAGCTTCTTCATCTGGTGTTCGGCGGTGAGCTGACCAAGCTTGGAACGGTTCAGTTCCGCGATCTCGACAATCTCGATATTGTCGGAATCTACCCGGATTATGAAACTGCAAAGACTGCATGGAAGTCGAAGGCGCAGCAGACCGTGGATAATGCGCATATGCGTTATTTCATCGTCCATCTGCACCGCTTGCTGGACCCGGAAGGCGTGGACCTTAAGGCGGAATAAACGCTTTTGTCCACTCCGCATAAAGATCAGGTGGCCGAAACAGAGCGCGCATCGCAAGCCGATGCGCGCAGCCGCTCGGATGGCTTTGCCAAGCGCGTGTGGCGCCGCATTCGCGGCCCGCTGGCGCGCTCTGCATTTGTCAAATCTGCGCTGGTGCAGTTGATTTCCGGCTATCTGAAATTCGTGCACCTGACCAATCCGGCCCTTAAAGGGTCTGCGGATATAAAAGGTCTTTTGAGTGAACACAGTCCCTCCATCATAACCTTCTGGCATGGCCAGCACATTATGGCGCCTGTGGTTCGCCCGCACGATCTTCAAGTCGTGGCAATGTTTTCACGCAGTGCGGATGCGGAGCTTAATGCACGTATTGCCGAGACATTCGGCTTTATAACTGTGCGTGGCTCTGGTGGTCGTGGCGAAGGAAATTCGGCGAAAAAAGGTGGTGCGCGTGCACTTCTGACATTGAAAAATGCGCTGAAAAAGGGACAATCGGCATCGATGATTGCCGATATTGCTCATGGCAAGGCGCGAGAAGCAGGCGAGGGGATTATTTTGCTGGCCAAACTCTCCGGTCGGCCAATAATGCCTTTTGCATATGCTTTTTCGCGGAATCATGTTTTGCATAAGACATGGGATAAGACCACTATTCCGTTGCCATTTGGCCGCTCGATGATTGTTTGCGGAGAGCCGGTCTGGGTGGATGAAAATGCCGACGAGGCACAACTGGAAGAAAAGCGCATGGAATTGACGCGCCAGCTTAATGACGCGACGATCAAAGCCTATGCCGCATTGGAGGCAATGAAATGAGTGAACGTTGGGCACGAAACATGTTGTCGGCCTATCGTATGCTCGGCTCTGCCGCTTACCCATTCATCGGGACATATATTTCCTATCGTGCTTCGCGCGGCAAGGAAGAACGTTTGCGGCGTGCAGAGCGCTACGGCAAGACCGCTATCCCCAGACCGCAGGGCCCCGTTATCTGGGCGCATGCAGCAAGTGTGGGTGAAACGGTTGCGATTGCTCCGCTGATTGAATGTATTGCCGCGGCGGGCATCCATATTGTAATGACGACTGGCACTGTGACATCTGCCAAACTTGTTGCGGATCTGCTTGGCAGTCAGGTGATTCATCAATATGCGCCGCTTGATCTGCAACCGGCGGTCAATAATTTCCTTGATCACTGGAAGCCGGATCTGGCGATTGGCTGTGAATCCGAAATATGGCCTGCGACCGTGCTCTCACTCAGCTCACGGCATATCCCACAGGTTCTGGTGAATGGTCGTCTTTCTGACCGCTCTTTTACAGCATGGCAGAAGCGCCCCGAACTGGCCGAAGCCTTGTTTGAAAATTTCGCGCATGTGATTGCGCAGTCCGAGCTTGACGGAGATCGTTTCCGCGCGTTGGGCGCACGGCCTGTCAGCGTTTCCGGCAATCTCAAGGTTGATACCGCGCCTGCTCCTGCTGATCCGCAGGCATTGGCTGCACTTCAGCACCAGATTGGTGGGCGCCGCACCTGGGCAGCTATATCGACACATGACGGCGAGGAAGAAATCGCTGCCGAAGTGCATCAGATGCTCAAAGTTCGCTATCCGCGTCTGGTGACGGTCATTGTACCGCGTCATCCCAACCGTGCTCCCGCCATTGAGGCAATGCTTGGCGAAAAGGGCTTGAAGGTCGCAGCGCGCAGCCGTGGCGATATGATTGCAGCCGATACAGATATTTTGCTTGGTGATACGATTGGCGAAATGGGGCTATATCTGCAACTGACGGATATTGCATTCATTGGCAATTCACTGACCAAGGAAGGCGGTCATAATCCGCTTGAACCAGCGATGATGGGCACAGCCGTACTGACCGGCAAGAATGTGCAGAATTTCCGCGATTCTTTCCAGCGTCTCATCAAAAATGGTGGTGCGCGTGTTGTGAAAGACCGCAATATGCTGGCTGGCGCTATCAATTTCCTGTTTAACAATCCGCAGCATTTGCAGACGATGATCAATGCCGGTTCGGATACCGTGAAAGACATGCGCGGCGCACTCAACCGCACATTAAATTCACTGGAGCCTTTTATCCAGCCGCTGGTGCTGCAAGCGCAGTTGCCGGGAAATCGCAATGATGCGATCTTTATCAACGGCGGCATCTGATCATGGTGAGCGAGGCACCGCCCTTCTGGTGGGGAAAGCCTGACTGGCGGGCATACGCACTTGCTCCGCTATCCTGGGGCTATGGCGCTGTTGCGGGCCGCAGGCTTCTCCATGCTGAACCTCCCAAAATCGCAGCGCCTGTGCTTTGCATCGGCAATTTCACAGTGGGTGGCGCAGGCAAAACCCCCACTGCGATTGCCTTTGCCAAGGCCGCAAAGGAGCGCGGCTTGCACCCCGGCATTGTTTCCCGCGGTTACGGCGGCAATTATACCGGGTTGCATATTGTCGACCCCTCCAATGACAGTGCGCGTCATGTTGGCGATGAACCGCTTTTACTGGCGCGCCACGCGCCGGTTGCACTTTGCCCGGATCGGCTGAAATCGGCTTTGGAACTGATTGAGCGTGGCTGCGATTTTATCATCATGGATGATGGTTTTCAGAGCGCACGCCTTCATGCCGATTTTTCACTTCTGGTGGTCGATTCCACGCGTGGTATTGGCAATGGGCGGGTGATCCCGGCAGGGCCATTAAGGGCATCTTTGACGGACCAGATGCGCAAAACCGATGCGCTGCTGCGCATTGGCAAGGCGCGCGAGGCAGATTTCGTGGTGCGACAGGCATCGCGTGCCGGACGAGCTGTCTATGAAGCGCAATTGCTGCCATCCTCTTCATCAGACGTTGCAGGCAAATGCTGGCTGGCCTTTGCAGGCATTGGCAATCCTGCCAAGTTCTTTGCAAGTGTAGAGCAGGCAGGCGGTAGTGTGGAGGAAACGCGAAGCTTCCCGGACCATTACGGCTATCAGCCGGATGATATCCGCACGCTGGTTGAAACCGCGAAAAAGCTTGGCCTTGGACTGATCACCACTGCCAAGGACCATGTTCGCCTTGCCACCATGAGCAGTGTGCCGCACGCATTCATCAGTCAGTTGGCTGTGCTTGATGTCGATCTGCAATTTGAGCGCAAGGATGCGCTGCGCCAAATTCTCGATACGGCTGTTGAGCGGTTCAAAGCCCGCTCAATCGCCTGATTATCAAGCCTTCTTGCGGCTGCGCAATTCCGGATTGAGTTCGAGCTCACGCTCGTAAGAAATAAGTCCCGTCGCATAGGGCTCCTGCCGCGCCACGCTCCAGTATTTCAGCTCGTCGAGCGGGATATGCGCGCTAGACACCGCACAGACGACATAAGAACCGTGCTGCACAATTTCAAAATCGCCATCGAGATAGCGCAGAACGGCTTGAGAAGAGCGGGGTGATTCAAATCTGTTCATTGTGTAATTCCTTGATACGGAAATCTATCAAGTGCCAGCGTCATCGTCTAGAGCGTGCCGCGCTTAATGGTACCCAATAGGCTCGCTCTATCTTATTGTTTTTACGCATGGCGTTCTCGGATCGTAGCGGGAATGGAAATCAGCCTGGTGGACTGATTTGCCCACAAAGGCGGTTTCCACTTTTGCGCGATATGCTTTAGCGCCTTCCGAACAATCGTTCAATGTCGGTGAGCTTTAGTTCGATATAGGTCGGACGTCCGTGATTGCAGGTGCCTGAACCGGGTGTTGCTTCCATATCGCGCAGCAGCGCATTCATTTCTTCGGGCTTCATGCGCCGCCCCGAACGCACCGATCCGTGGCAGGCCATTGTCGCGGCGACATGGTTGAGCATGGCTTTGAGGCCATCGGATGTATCATGTTCTGCAACTTCATCGGCGAGATCGCGGATGAGTTGCTGCACATTCATTTCGCCCAGCATGGCAGGCGTTTCGCGCACCGCTATCGCGCCGGGTCCGAACTGTTCGATACCAAGACCAAATCGTGCAAGCGTTTCGGAATGGGTTGCGAGTCGCTCCGCATCCTCTTCCGTGAGATCAACGATTTCAGGAATGAGCAGCATTTGTCCGGGTATGGGACGCGCATGCAGGGCATTTTTCAGTGCCTCATAGACAAGCCGTTCGTGGGCTGCGTGCTGGTCAACAATGACGAGGCTGTCTTCTGTTTGTGCGACGATGTAATTTTCATGGATTTGCGCGCGTGCAGCCCCCAGCGGCTTCTGCATCAGTTCTACAGGTGCCTGCGCGATTGTTGCGCGCGCATCGGCTGCCGGCTGCGAAAAAGTCTCAATAATCGCTTGTGTATCCTCGCGAAATGCGGGGATATGATCAAAATCAAGTGGCTTATGGGCAGGGTGTGCGGTTTGCGGCGACCACTCGGTGCGGGGGGCAGGAGGCGTTGTGCGCCAGTTCTGCGATGCGTAAGTGTTTTCTGCCGGGCGCTGCTGGAAGCCCTCGGCCCGAAATGCCTGCAACATGGCTTCCGCACCACTGGTTGCCGGTCGAATGCCTGATTGCGCGAGTGCCTGCTTGATTGCGCCAACGATGAGGCCGCGCACCAAACCAGGATCGCGGAAACGCACATCGGCTTTAGCGGGGTGCACGTTTACGTCCACCAGCGCCGGATCAAGCGTGAGAAAAAGCACTGCAACCGGATGCCGGTCACGTGCAATCACGTCGGAATAAGCACCGCGCAATGCGCCAAAAATCTGTTTGTCGCGCACCGGGCGGCCATTCACATAGGCAAACTGGTGTAGCGCATTGCCGCGGTTAAATGAGGGGATGCCAACAAAGCCAGCAAGTCGAACGCCATCGCGCTCGGCGTCAATTGCAAGCGCATTCTCGGAAAATTCTTTGCCGAGAATCTGCCCGATACGTTCTAACGTTGCGTCTGCGCCGCTGCCCGTTGCTGGCAAGTCCAGTGGCGTGCGATCGGTGCCGGCGAGAGAAAAACGCACATGCGGAAAGGCGATGGCAATCCGCTTGACAATGTCGGTAATCGCGGTGGCTTCTGCACGGTCCGTCTTCATAAATTTGAGACGGGCAGGGGTTGCATAAAAAAGATCGCGCACTTCGGCAATGGTGCCACGATTAAGGGCGGCGGGACGCGGGCCTTCCAGACGTCCGCCGTTAACGGCAACTTCAAAGCCTGATTCCGCATCCTGTGGACGTGATTTCAGCGAGAGTTTTGAAACAGAGCCAATCGACGGCAATGCCTCGCCACGAAAGCCCAGTGCACGAATATCGTTCACATCATCGGAAAGCTTCGAGGTGCAATGGCGCGAGACTGCCAGCGGCAGTTCATCGACGGCGATTCCTGAACCATTATCGGTGACGCGCAAAAGTGTCTTGCCGCCGCCAGCTGTTACAACCTCGATGCGGGTTGCCCCTGCATCGATGGCGTTTTCGACAAGTTCTTTGATTACGCTTGCGGGGCGTTCAATCACCTCGCCAGCAGCGATCTGGTTGATAATGGTTTCGCTTAAGTGCCGGATTGTCATGATGTGACTATAGCGGATTCGCTTTTGCGAAGAACCGCTAATTCGCCATCAGTCTGATCATGTCCGCCCATAAATATCGTCGAAGCGAACAATGTCGTCTTCACCGAGATATTCGCCGCTCTGCACTTCGATCAGAACCAGTGGCAGAATGCCGGGATTTTCCAGACGGTGTTTGAAACCGCATGGGATATAGGTGGACTGGTTGGTGGTCAGCAGGATTTCCCGTTCACCATTGACGACCTTGGCTGTACCGGAAACCACGATCCAGTGTTCGGAACGGTGGTGATGCGCCTGCAGGCTGAGGCGGCTGCCGGGCTTAACCTCAATACGCTTGATTTTAAAGCCGTCGCCCTCTTCAAGAACCGTATAGGTTCCCCATGGACGGTGGGCTGTGCGATGCAGCTTGGCTGCTTCATGGCCCTGTGCGCGCAACTTGTTGAACACTTTGCGAACGTCCTGTGCCTTGTCGCGATGGGCGACCAGAAGCGCATCCGGCGTATCGACGACGAGGAGATCGTGAACACCGACGAGGCTTACAAGCCGGGTTTCTGACAGGACAAAACTATCGGTCGTGTCTTCAAGCACAGTTTCACCGCGTAAGCGGTTGCCATTCGCATCTGGTGTAATCAGGTCTGCCATCGCCGCCCAGGACCCAATATCCGACCAGCCACAGGAAACCGGAACACAGGCAATATTGTCAGCCTTTTCCATGACGGCGTAGTCGATGGAAATTGCAGGCGTTGCTGCAAACGCATCGCGGGCGATTTCGAGCGTTTTGGTTTCGCCGTTCAGGCCATGGCGCGCGTGCTCAAGGGCTGCCTTTACACCCGCAAGCACATCGGGCGCATGGCTTTGCATGGCGTCGATCATCGTTGATGCCTTGAAGCAGAACATGCCGGAATTCCAATAGTACCGGCCGCTTTCGACGTAGCTTTGCGCGGTGGAGGCGTCCGGTTTTTCAACAAAGCGCAAAACATTGTCGCCATTGATTTCGATATAGCCAAAGCCTGTTTCCGGGTGATCGGGAACGATGCCGAAAGTGACGATGCGGCCCTTATCTGCAAGCTTGCGTGCCTTGAGAACGGCTTGGCCAAATGCAGCTTCATCTTCGATGAGATGATCCGCAGGCATAACGAGCAAAGTTGCGTCGGCACCATAGGTTGAAGCGGCTTGAAGAGCTGCGAGGGCAACAGCAGGAGCTGTATCGCGGCCAAGCGGCTCAAGCAGAAATGTGTTTTCGATTTTGCGTGCGCCCGCATCCGCATAGGCATCAAGCGTCAGAAACAGGAAATCGCGGTTTGTAACCGTAAGGATCTGTTCGACATCATCAAGATGCGATGCGCGTGCATAGGTCTTTCCAATCAACGTGCCGCCATCGGGCAGTTCGATGAAAGGCTTTGGGTGGGCGTCGCGCGAAAGCGGCCAGAGTCTGGAACCAGAACCGCCACTGATGATAACCGGAATAAAGCTCATTTGCTGTTGGCATCCTTCGTTGCTTTACGGGCGATCTCAAGTCCCATGGTCAAAAGTTGTGCGGCCTGTTCTTCGGTCGCGGCTTCCACATAGCAGCGCAGTTCTGGCGCGTTGCCGGAGGCGCGATAGTGGATTGCGTTGCCGGATGCAAAAAACAGTTTCACACCGTCAATTGTTTCAAGGCGAATAACCGCGTCCGTTAATGGAAACAAGCGCAGGCGCGCTTCTTCTTGCGTAATGACCGAGAGAAAGGCAGCAGTCTTTTCTTGTGCGACGTTTTGCAAACGGTCGCTCAATGCGATGCGGAAGCCGTAGCTTTTCGCAATTTCGGAGAGCGGCTTTTGCGACTGTTTGATGGTACTCAGACATGCAAGGATAGGCAGCAGCGCATCGCGGGTTGGGAGGGCTGTTAATGGCTGGCCGTTTTTCTCAATGGTGCTGCCGAGCAGCACGCCGCCATTGGCTTCAAAACCGACAACGCGTTTTGCATTGTCGCTTAAAGCTTTCTGCATTCCGGCAATCACATAGGGTGAGCCGACGCGTGTGCGCAAAACGTGAGCGAACTTTCCGCATTCCTCAAGCGCTGTATTGGAGGTGACAGGCGTTACGATTGTGTCTGCGCCTGCCCATGCAGACGTGATCGCACCGACGAGATCGCCGCGCACAAAATGCCCTTGCTCATCGGCAATAAGCGGGCGGTCTGCATCGCCATCTGTTGAAACGATCGCGTCAAAACAAGTCTGAGTTGCCCATTGCGAAAGCAGCTCAATGTCTTCTGTACGCAGGGCTTCGGTGTCGACCGGCACAAAAATATCGGATCGACCAAGCGCAATTGTTTCAGCACCAAGAGCATCCAGTATTTTAATCAAAAGATCACGTGCCACAGAGGAATGCTGATAGACGCCGACTTTCAATCCCGCGAGACTGTCTACGCCAAACAGCTTGATGTAGCGCGCGGCATAGGCATCCATTGCCTGAGTGCTTACAGGCAGGTTCATCGCTTTTCTTGTGGCAAGGTCAGCGGGCAGGGCAGCATAGGCAGCGCTGATTGCTGTCTCATCATTTTTGTCGATTTCGCCATCGGCGCGATAGAATTTCAAGCCGTTGCGGTCATCTGGGATATGACTTCCGGTAATCATGATGCAGGGTGCATTTTGTGCTATTGCGAAATAGCTCAATGCGGGGGTCGGTAACACGCCGCAGTCAACGGGCGTGAAGCCAGCGTCTTCAATTGCGCCCAGGGCGAGGGCCGCAATATCGGGGCTTGATGGGCGTAAATCCTGACCGACAAAAACGCGCTCGCCCGCAGTCAGCTCCCCTCTGGATTTCAGCATCTGAACAAATGCCAGCGAATAAGCATAGGCAGGCAATCCGTTTAGTTCTGTTGCGAGACCTCTAAGGCCGCTTGTGCCGAATTTGAGGGAATTGCCTGTCATGCCTTGTCCGAGCCTGTTTTCCAGATAAAAATCAATCTACTGCTAATATAATGGCCTTATAGAGGCTGCCTTTTCTATCGCTTATATTGCTGACTGTTTCAATTGCTGGATGTTCATGTGGTTATTGAGAGCTTTCAATTTAAAATATGTCTCCCAAAAGGAGGAGCCGCTTTTGGGGGACATGCCTTTAAACATAGTCGCGATGCGCGGGCAGGTTGAGATCGGGCAGGCTTTCTGCCTGCACAACTGCGCGGGCGACTGCATGTGCCATCACAGTTGCCGCAATCGCACCAATGGCCGTGACATCAGCTTCCACCCCTTCTGCCTTGCCTGTCGAGAGCGCAAAGATTGTATCGCCATCCCACATTGTGTGGATGGGATTGATCGAACGGGCAAACCCATCATGCGCCATGCCGGCGATTTTCTTGAGTTCAGCCTTGTTGAAGGGCGCATTGGTGGCAATCGCGCCGATTGTCGTGTTGGCGCCACCCGATTTGACGACATTGCGGCCCTGCATGATCGCATCCATGATATTGCGGAAACCTTTGCCGTCTTCATTGCGTGCGCCAGCAAGAATCTGCTGCGAATTGGGTGCATAGACATCACCGACCGCGTTGACGGCAACAATCGCCCCCACCACAACGTCGGTGCCGGGCACTTTATAGCTTGCGGTGCCTAAACCGCCCTTCATCGCATAGTCCATGCCAAACATTTTGCCGACGGATGCGCCTGCACCGGCGCCAATATTGCCTTCGGCGGAGGGTTCGCTTTTTGCTGCCTTGCAGGCGAGATAGCCCGCTTCTTCATCAGGACGTATGGAAAAATCGCCGACGCCTAAATCCATCAAAACCGCAGCCGGCACGATTGGAACCACGCCTTTGCTGATTGCAAATCCCAGTTTGTTTTCTTCGAGATAGCGCATGACCCCAGTTGCAGCATTCAGCCCGTAGGCGCTGCCGCCCGAAAGCATGACGGCTTGTACTTTCTGCACAAGGTTGATGGGGTCCAGAAGATCAGTCTCACGGGTGCCAGGTGCCGAGCCGCGGACATCGACGCCTGCCGTAGCTCCTTCTTCGCAAAGAAGAACTGTGCAGCCGGTCGGGCGCTTTGTCAGCGTATGATGGCCCAGCTTTAGTCCCGGAACATCAGTGATGCTCCCCCCCATGAGTTCCAGCATGCTCTGTTCCCCTCGTTGTGCTGCTGCCGCTGAGCCGACAATGAAAGGCACTGTTCCAAACCCTGCAAGTCCTTTTGCAAACGCGCGCCTGTCCATAGGCTGTTCTCCCCCCATTTGATGATTACTCAGTTAATACACTCTTCTTCTGTGCCCGGCGCAGACGTAAGACATCTGCCACAAATATACGTGAAAGAGCGTGATAAAGTGGCTCGTGCGATATAAGTCTTGCTGTGCCGTAGCCCAGCATTGATGCACACATAAGCGGAATAACATTGTTATGATTGCCGGTCATCTCCAGAATAATCACAAAGGCTGTCATTGGTGCTTGCACGACACCTGCAAAATATCCTGCCATACCAAGAACGGCAGCGAGACTGATGCTGGTGCCAAGCAATAAACCTATCGTGCTGCCAAGGCCTGCGCCGACCGACAGTGATGGGGCAAATATGCCGCCCGGGATGCCCGAAACCATTGAGAGAAGTCCGGCGATGAATTTCTCAAGGAAATAAAGTGGTGGCAAGGAAAGCCCTTCAATGGCGCTGCGAGCCTGATCATAGCCGGTGCCGAAGGTTGATCCTCCCGATGCAATACCAATCACGGCAATCAGCAGGCCGCAAATGCCTGTTATAATGACTGTGTCGCGCAGCGGTGCTTTTTGTACACGACGCCTGATACGGTTGGTCAGATTGAGCGCAAGAGCGCTGAATGTTGCGCCAAATGCACCCCCGATCACGCCGCACAGAATGACCAGAATCCAGTCTAAGCGGCTTACAACAGTTACGGTCGTAAGACCGAAATAGTTATAGTTTCCAACAAGGCCGAGCGAGGCAAGACCTGCAAGAATGACGGCGGACAGAACAAGCCCGTTCGTTCGTGCTGCATAGGCTCGCCCCATTTCCTCAATGGCGAAGACGATTCCTGCAAGCGGCGTATTGAAAGCCGCAGCAATGCCTGCCGCAGAGCCCGCAAGGATAAGTCCACGCGCGTGTTCCAAGCTGCCAATACGTGCAGATAACAGCATGATCGACGCACCGATCTGCACAGTCGGACCTTCGCGTCCAATCGAAGCACCAGAAAACAACCCGACGATTGTGAGGAAGATTTTGCCGAAAGCGATTTTCATCGAGAGCAGCAAAGTTCGGTCTTTTGGGTCATTGAGGTGCCGCGCTGCAATTGCCTGCGGTATGCCGCTGCCGCCGGAGCCGGGAAAAAATTTCATTGAAATCCACGCGCATAGCATAAAGCCGAAGGGCGTGATCAACAGTGGCAACCAGGCCCGCCATGGGCTGGTTTGGCCATCGGTCAGACTCTTGAACCAACCCTGTGCAATGTCGGCGGCTTCCGCGAAGGCCACACTGAGAACACCAATTGCAATCGCGCCACACCAGAAAACGAGGCGGGGCTTCCACAATCGTGGAGACATCCACATTGCGCGTGAGCGACGAATGAGATGGATTCGTTGATATGCCTTACGCATTTTGCCCCCTTTGGGCGAAATTTAAAGAATATGGCGGCGGGTTTATCATGAAAATCGTTATCAGTAACTGAAACTTGTCCGCAAAAGACTTTCCAATCAGTCATAAGCATGTTACCAGCCGGTGCCAATTCAATACGCAACGAAGCGCAGTCGCTGCTCCCGGTTTCTTACCGGAGAGGCGGCTTTTCTCATTCGGTAAACCCGGTAAAGGAATTGGCAATGGCTAAAATCGTAGAATCTTCCACCGGAGCTCTTGCTCTCACATTCGACGATGTTCTTTTGCAGCCGGGCCATTCAGAGGTGATGCCGGGGCAGGTTGATCTGCGCACCCGTATTGCCAAAGATATTGAGCTTAATCTGCCGCTGCTTTCAGCTGCCATGGACACCGTCACAGAATCACGTCTCGCCATTGCTATGGCGCAGTCGGGCGGTATCGGCGTTATTCATCGTAACTTGACACCTGAACGTCAGGCCGAAGAAGTCCGCCAGGTCAAGAAGTTCGAATCCGGTATGGTCGTAAACCCTGTCACGATTGGGCCGGATGCAACGCTTGCCGACGCACAGGCGCTCATGAAAGCACACCGAATTTCGGGCATTCCCGTTGTAGAAAACGCTGGCAAGGGTCCGGGACGTCTGGTCGGTATCCTGACAAATCGTGATGTGCGTTTTGCCTCTGATCCAGCGCAGAAGATTTATGAACTGATGACGCGCGAAAACCTGGTTACGGTGCGCGAAAACGTGCGCCAAGACGAGGCGAAGCGACTGTTACATGCGCATCGTATTGAAAAGCTGCTGGTCGTTGACGACAAGGGCCGCTGCGTTGGCCTGATAACCGTCAAAGACATGGAAAAGTCGCAACTTAACCCGAATGCCGCCAAGGATGCGCAAGGCCGTTTGCGCGCCGCTGCTGCCACAAGCGTTGGCGAAGACGGTTACGAGCGTGCCGAACGTCTGATTGATGCGGGTGTTGATCTTCTGGTTGTCGATACCGCTCACGGTCACTCACAACGCGTTCTTGATGCCGTTGCGAAAATCAAAAAAGCCTATCCCAATGTTGCCATTCTGGCCGGCAATGTTGCAACGGCTGGCGGAACACAGGCGCTGATCGATGCCGGTGCGGATGCCGTCAAGGTCGGCATCGGGCCGGGTTCCATCTGCACCACGCGCATTGTCGCCGGTGTTGGTGTTCCGCAGCTTTCAGCCATCATGTCGGCAGTTGAAGCCGCGCACAAGCATAACATTCCGGTTATCGCTGATGGCGGTATCAAGTTCTCCGGCGATTTTGCCAAGGCGCTGGCCGCTGGTGCGGTTGCTGCCATGGCTGGCTCGCTGCTGGCGGGTACGGAAGAAAGCCCAGGCGAGGTCTATCTGCATCAGGGCCGCTCGTTCAAATCCTATCGTGGCATGGGCTCGGTTGGTGCGATGGCGCGCGGTTCGGCAGATCGCTATTTTCAGGCGGAAGTGCGTGATGAGCTGAAGCTTGTACCAGAAGGCATTGAAGGTCAGGTCGCTTATAAAGGACCGATTTCAGCTGTTCTGCATCAGCTTGCCGGTGGACTGCGTGCCTCCATGGGCTATGTCGGTGCCAAGACGCTGGAAGAGTTCCGCGACAAGGCAACCTTTGTTCGCATTTCCAATGCGGGCTTGCGTGAAAGCCATTCTCATGGCGTATCCATCACCCGTGAAAGCCCGAATTATCCGGGCGGTATGTAATATCATATCGGACATGCATTTCATCAGGGCGGCCTCATTGAGGTCGCCTTTTATTTTGAGAGTGCCTTCATTTTATCGTCATCAATGAGAAGGCCGGATGCACTTTCGACAATGCAATCTGCAAGTGCGCGAAAGTCATCGAAGCGTCTGTTTTGCCTGCGCCAAAAAAGTGCGATTTCCCGTTTGGGCTGCTCCCCATCAAACGGAACGATGCGCATAGTGTTGCTGCGCGTTTCCGCATGAACAGCAATTTCCGGAATAAGCGTCAGGCCCATTCCATGGGCGACCATTTGTAAAAGTGTCGTCATGCTGGTTGCGCCATATTTTACCAGTTGCCGCTGGGATGGCCGAGAACAGATCGCCAGCGCCTGATCACGCATACAGTGGCCTTCTTCCAACAGCAGCAGGCGATCAAGCGCCGCATCATCCTGCGTCATGGTCGAAGACAATACCGTCTGATCATTGCTTGACGTGGCGATCAGAAAACGATCATCAAAAAGTTTCTGATGCGTAAGCCGATCATCCACGATTGGCAAAGCTGCAATGACAGCGTCGGTCTCACCTGAGTGAAGCTCCTCAAGAAGCGTTGCCGTTATGCTTTCGCGCAATTGCAGACGGAAAGACGGGTGCCGCTCGGCCAGCAGTGGGATGAGATGCGGGATAATATATGGAGCAACGGTTGGGATAATCCCCAGTCGCAACTGGGTTTGCAGCAGGCCTTTGCTCTGCGCAGAGATTTCCTCCATCGCGTGAAGTTCTTTGAGAATGGCCCGAATGCCGGGGAGCAACTCGCGGCCAAGCTTTGTCATAATGATTGTGCGATGAGAGCGCTCAAACAGCGAAGCGCCAGCCACCGCTTCCATTTCAGCAATCTGTGCTGAGAGGGCGGGTTGCGAAATATGGGCAAGCTCTGCGGCTTTACGAAAATGCAGCGTATTGGCGAGCGCATCGAAGTAGCGCATTTGGCGAACTGTAAACATGATAGGAAAAACTTATCAATAATAACAAAAAAAGCAATTGGAGATTATACTTAGAATTAGTCTAAACTGGGTTCATTATCCAGTAGGCATGATGCGGCGGGGCTGTCCAAGGTCAGAATCCAAGCTGAATGTAGGATCACAAACGATTTTTAGGAAGGAAATTCCCATGGCAGACCGTCCGATTATGACGACAAGTGCTGGTGCACCGATCCCGGATAACCAGAATTCCCTGACTGCGGGTGAGCGCGGCCCTATTTTGTTGCAGGACTATCAGCTGATCGAAAAGCTGGCA
>NZ_JAPHAV010000011.1 GCF_026241335.1 Ochrobactrum chromiisoli
CAACAAGATTAGTTCAAAATCGTACGTTTAGGTCGAACGAATAAGGAACGCGCTATTCTGCTGACTTCAAACGTTGCCGCCACATATGATCACCCAAAGCCTGCGATACTGCCTCGGAAGTTCACCTTCAGAAATTGCAGCTAACGCCAACGCGCCGCTTGGCTCCGCCTTTATGCCTGTTTCACGGGCCATAAGCGCTTGCGCTTCGATGACGCCTGCGTCCGATGCTGCAAGTGTACGGACCCCGATTTTCTGAAGAATGCTAAAAGCAAGCGAGCCTATTTCGGTAACTCTCAGAGCATCACAAATCGTCTGCTCTTGAGCAACGATCTCAACGGGATGCGACACGTTAAGAGCTGCATACAGGCGTGGAAAATGCTCAGGCTCAGCTACATAAATATCATTTTCGAGTCCACTGATCCGTAGTCCCAGGGAGGTTCCTGCCGCTAAACCACCGCCGCCGCAAGCAACGACAATGGCATCGTCGGGTGAACCTTCAACTTTCATTGCGCGGGCGAGTTCCACACCAAGGGAACAGCCACCGACAAGCATCGAAGCATCCCTAAACGGATGAAGCAATGGTAATCCCCGCGCTTTTGCTTCCAGTTCCGCACAGTCAACAAAGTCAGATCGTGGTACGAGTAGGACTTCCGAACCAGAATTCAGGGCCATTTCTCGTTTTGCAGCAGGTGCGTCGTCAGGCATTACCACCGTCGCAGGAATGCTAAGCTTTGATGCAGCCAGCCCCACAGCTATTGGGAAGTTTCCGGAACCGCAAGCAACAACGCCTTCCGGATGTTTGCTAACTCCGAGTATGGCTCCCCTATATTTGAAGGATCCTGCATGTTGTCGGGATTCATCTACCAGCCGGACTTCCTTGGAGTTCTTTGCTACGGGAGTCAGATCGGCAAACTGGACGGGCGCGCTGTGGCTTAGAACAAACTCGATATCGGTTTCCAAGTTTTCCGAGAGCTTTTGTGCGCTTAGCGAGAAGTGATCCATTTGCTGCTAACTCTAATGTTTGTGGAAGATAAATCAATGATCGGCGAGATGGCCCAAAAATTAGGTTTTTGACCTTTCCATTTCGAAAAAGGTGCACAATTCATCTCGGTCACGAGCAGGCGCAAAGACAAGCTGCTCGCCAGTCCTGTGCATTCCCAGTTTCATCAGGAGATTATGAGAAACGGTATTTTCGGTTTGGGCGCCTGCTCGCATAGAGTGAGTTTTCAATTCTTCAAAACAGACCGCAATCAGGCCTTGGGCGGCTTCATACCCCAATCCCATGCCGTGAACTTCCTCAGAAAGCCAGTAGCCGATTTCGCCAGTTCGTTTTCCGTCACATTCTTCAAAATCGACCTTGATCCAACCTATAACCTGATTATCGGCTTGGTTCACGATTACCAGTGGAAGCGTGCGTTGTTCTGTATGTCCAACAAGCGCTTTATCAATAATCCTGTCTGCTGCTTGTTGCGTAAGCGGGAATGGCCAAACTGCTACCCATCGGCTGATCGCAGGTGTCATTAATTTTCGAAGTGCAGCGCTATCTGACATCTTTACCAGACGCAGTTCTAAGCGCTCGGTTAGCATTTTGAACGATTCCAACGGTTCACCTGTCATTCATTTTGAGGGCGTCGCGCTGCTTTCCCGCCAAACAACGCTATGGGTGAACAAATCGAGACTTCTGAAGCAACTCGCCCTGAATTTTGACTTTGACGTGAAGTTTGGACCCGCTTAAGTTCAGGCGTGCGCAACTGGCGATTTGAGGTGGAAGACCACCGGGGAGCGCGCGAAACATGCGCCGTTCGCCTGGGCCTCGGATAATCCGATCACTTTCTTAAGAGAGAGCCCACATGCGCGCGAAAATCATTGATGGAACAGCCTACGCTGACGACCTGGCATACCGAATAACTGCTGCTGTCCCAGCTTTTACGGAAAAGACCGGACGCGTGCCGGGTCTGGCGGTGATACTTGTTGGTAGTGATCCGGCCAGCGAGATTTATGTCCGAAGCAAGGGTCGGAAGACCCAGGAGCTTGGCATGGCCAGCTTCCAGCACATTCTCAGCGCCGAGACAGGCCAGGACGAGCTTTTGGGCCTCATCCAAGAATTAAATGCCGATGATAAAGTCGACGGCATACTCGTACAGTTGCCGCTTCCTGCTCACATTGATGAGCTGGCGGTTATTCAGGCAATCGATCCGAATAAAGATGTTGATGGTCTCCACCCCGAAAGCGCCGGTCGTCTGGTCTCCGGGCTACCTGGCCTGGTCTCCTGTACACCGCTCGGGTGCCTGATGCTTCTTCGCGATCAACTGGGTGATCTGACCGGCCTCGATGCGATCGTCATCGGTCGCTCTATTCTGGTCGGCAAGCCGATGGGACAATTATTGTTGGGAGCGAACTGCACGGTAACGATGGCGCATTCTCGAACGCGAAACTTGGCTGACAAAGTGCGTCAGGCGGATATCGTGGTAGCAGCAGCGGGCCAAGCTGGAATGATCAAGGGCGATTGGATCAAGCCGGGAGCAACTGTGATCGATGTGGGAACCACGAAAGCAGTTTTGGATGGCAAAAAGCGGCTGCTGGGCGATGTAGATTTCCCAGCCGCTCTCGAGCGCGCCAGTGCCATTACACCAGTACCCGGAGGCGTTGGGCCGATGACGATCATGGTTCTAATGCACAACACTGTCTTGGCAGCATACAATCGCGAAGGACTGCCGCCTTTGCAACTCTGGTAGAGCGAAAGACATATCGTTTTACGACGGAGACGGATAGAAACGACGTTTATGCAGGGCGACTAAGACCTAGTCGGCGCATTTCCCTGTATACAGTTGATCGCCCGAGCCCGAGTTGCCGTGCAGCTTCTGTTGGCGATGTTCTTGCTTCGATGAGTTTAATGGCAGCTTCGACTTTCTTCAGGTCCAGTGGTTGGCGGCCGGGCTTCTTTCCCTTAGCCCTTGCTGCGGCGATACCGTCCTTAGTCCTTTCCGAGATCAGCCGTCGCTCAAAATGAGCGATGGCGCCGAATACGTGGAAGATAAGCTCGCCCGCCGCCGATGAAGTATCAATCTTCTCCTCAAGGCTCAGCAGGTCGATTTGGCGCTCTCGTAGCATCTTCACGGTTTCGAGCAATTCGGCCAGTGACCGGCCGAGACGGTCGAGCCGAACAATCGCGAGCGTATCGCCAGCACGAGCATAGGCAATCAGGGGTTACGCATGAAAATTCCCCGTTAGGATTTGAAGCATGTAGGCGTTGTTCCAGCCCGCCTTTTTACGCCGTGCCTTGATGCTGATGCGCGTATTTTGATGCCGTGTAACGAGATTGATGGCGATTTTGCGCAGGAGTGCAAAATTGCGAACAGCTACCTTGTCGCGAATTCGGCAATCATCCTCCCGGAAAGCAACATCGAGCACCCAGTGCAAACTGTTCTCAATGGCCCAATGCTGGCGGACTGCTTTTGCCAGAACCTCTGGAGGAGCGCTGCAACTCGACAGAAAGTAGCGGATTTCGCATTTGGTTTCAGCGACGCCGTTAATGCTGCGAATGCTTTCGACCGCCACAACCGTCTGTAATCCAGGCCATTCGCGTAAGGGCTCCAGTTGCGTGGCCTGGTGGCAAACAAAAACCCTGCGGCGGACCAGACGGCCATGACTTTCATCAAAAGCATCGCAGGCCGGTCGGTTGGTTGCTCCGCGCTCAAAGCACGTCTCGGCACAATACTCCTGCACGGCCTTAAACATGCGGCCCTGATTGGCCTTGAGGGTGATGAGATAGTCGGCACCCTTTTGCAGTATCTTGCTGACAATCGTTTTCTGACAGCCCATCGCATCCAGCGTTACAATGGTATCCTTGATGTCGAGCGTATCGAGTAATTCTGGAATGGCAGTGATTTCATTCGACTTTTCAGCAACTTGCCGCTGCCCAAGTACCAATCGTCGATCACAGGACCAAGCGCTGACGATATGCAGTGGGCCCTGATTGCGGCTGCGATCAAAGGAACGGCGAACGGTCTTGCCATCAATCGCAACCACCTCTTGATTGCCTTGTGCAGCAGAAAAATCTTGTGCCCAGGCCGTGAAGCGCTGCTCGAAAGTCTCCGGATCGATCAGCATGAATACACGCCGGAAAGTGTCATGAGAGGGAATGCCATTTGGCAACCCTAGAAAACGCGATAGCCAATCTGATTTATCCTGGCCGTAAAGCTCCATATCTTGCCAACTCTCGGCGCCGGCGATGACGGCACAGACGGCTATCACCATGATGTCGATCAGATGGTGTTCAATTTTGCCCAAACAACGTGGGTCTTCAAGATCAGAGAAATGCCCGACCAAGCTTTCTGCTGTCATAAACGCCTCCAAAAATTGTGGAGACCCCTTGAATCACATAAAATTCCTAAACGTCAAAGAACTTCTCAAATTTCATGCGTAACCCCTGGGTGGTTCTGCGGCTTGATCGGCTCGGCCGTTCCACACGCGACGTTCTCAATCTCGTTCATGAGCTTGACGAAAAGGGCGCGTCACTCCGCATTCTTGAGCCCGAAGTCACGACAGCCGGAAGCATGGGTCGAATGGTCATCACCATCCTCGGCATGGTCGCCGACATGGAACTCAAGTTCATCAAAGACAGGCAACGAGCGGGCATCGAAGCGGCAAAAGCTGACGGCATCTACACGGGCAGGAAGAAGAATGTCGATGACGCGGAAATCCGCAGGCGGATCGCGGCTGGCGCAACGAAAGCCGCCGTTGCTCGTGAGCTGAACATTTCCAGGATGACTGTCTACCGCGCTTTGCAGGGCCAAGGTTCACCGTTAGACTCTATGTGATCACGAGTTCTCTACCTGTTCTTTGAGTTGGCCAAAATCGCAGCTTCGGGCCGACTGGGCCAAACCCGCCGCAACACCAAGGCAGCAAAGCGTTTGCTGGTTCGGCTTTTGAAGAAACAAGGTTGTGCGCCTAAACGTATCGTCACCGATAAGCTGCGATCCTATGGTGCTGCTAAGCGTCAGCTCATGACTAACGTCGAGCATAGCTCGCATAAGGGACTGAACAATCGAGCTGAGAATTCGCACTTGCCGTTTCGGAAGAGAGAGCGGACCCGACAGGGCTTTCGATCAATTGGATCATTGCAGCATTTCGTATCTATCTTTTCAGCCACCCGAAACCATTTTGTTCAATCTGCCTGCAACCTTTCAGCATGCTTAACTCGAGCGCATCGCATAAACGCGATCATTGAATGGAACGCCGTCGCGCATCAGCTTGCATAACCCCCCTGGCCCGCTTCAGCACGCGCATACTGTGAACAATGTGACAGCACCCGCGGAGCCACAGGAAAAAAGGGGACGCTGACGATGGTTGCTTGGGACGTTCCCGTGCCGACCTCACAACCAAAATCCACGCGATTGTTGATGCAGACGGCCTTCCGATCAATATTTGCCTGACAGGTGGACAGGTCGCTGGCTTCTTCGGGATATTGATTAGCTGACACTTGGTGATCTAGATATTGCCTTTATTTGCAATCGGCTCAATAACACGCCGCGAAAATGTTTAGAGTACAAAACGCCTGCAGAAGTCTTTGATAACAGAGATCGTTATGCATAAACTCAAATCGCAAAAGCCGCGCTTCAGCATGACCTCAAAGAGCGTTTCCGGTTTTGATTGAATCATACAAAACGCTTAAATCTCTGCTCTTATGCACATCCCGAAAACCGTTTCACACTTTTCGGGATGTGCTTTAACTTGCGTCCCGTAATATTAAATCAGCACCTTTTTCCGCGACCATCATTGTCGGCGCGTTAATGTTGCCTGCCGTGATGTTGGGAAAAATAGATGCGTCAACGACACGCAAACCCTTGATGCGATGCACCTTGAGTGAAGCGTCAACCACTGTATCTTCTTTCTGCGGCCCCATCGCGCATGTTCCGCAAAGGTGATAGATAGATCCTGAATTTTCACGGAAATAATCGATCAGAGCTTCGTCAGTTTCGAACTGGCTACCGGGGGATACTTCCTCTGCGGTAACGCTGGAGATAGCGGATGCAGCGGCAATCCGGCGTACCAGTCGGCTTCCCTGAAGAACTTCTTCGACATCTTTTTGCGCCGACAGATAGTTTGGCCGAATAGCGGGTGCCGCCAGCGGGTCGGACGAGGAAAGCGTAACACTTCCACGGCTTGCAGGCCGACACGAATTAAAGCAGATCAGGTAGCCGGGATATGGTTCCGGCTTCAGCCCGGCGTTCGGGTTGTTTGGAATCCGATAGGATAGCGGGTTGAAATAAAGCTGTATGTTCGGCTTTTCTTCGCTCACATCTCCACGGAAAAATCCGCCAGCCTGATTGACGCTCATGGCGAACGGGCCCTTGCCGGTGAGCAGATATTGTAGGCCAAGCCTTGCTTGGCCGAAAAGACTACCAAATGCTCCGTTGAGCGTTGGTATGGTTGCACGATAGTAGTAGCTGGCGCAGAGATGATCCTGCATATTGCGGCCGACAGCAGGCAAATGGTGTCGCACGTCGATGCCGACGGCCTTCAACGCCTCGCCATCACCGATACCTGAAAGCTGGAGAATTTTTGGGCTTCCAATCGCGCCCGCCGCAAGGATGACTTCTCTCTTGGCGGTAAAAACCCGGCTCTCACCATTCAGAAGTGCCGATACACCGGTGACATGCCCGTCTTCGGAGAAGATAAGGCGTTCAACCTGAGTATTTCTTTCTATAGAGAGATTTGGCCGGTTGAGCGCACGGCGCAGATATTCAGCGCTGGAATGCGAACGTTGTCCGCGTCTGGTATTGACGTCATAGACGCCCGCGCCTTCAATACCCGCGCCGTTGAAATCTTCGTTCATCGGCAGTCCGAGTGAGCGGCAGCTTTCCAGAAATGCGTCAGTGATACGATGTGTCATCCCACGCATCGGCGTGACATGGATCGGTCCGTCACCGCCGTGCCATTGCGACGCGCCGTTCGCATGCGTTTCAAGCTTGCGAAAATAAGGCAGGACATCGGCATAGCCCCAGCCCGGATTACCCGCACGTGCCCAATCATTAAAGTCGGTGCGAGCACCACGCACGAATATCATTGCGTTGATCGAACCCGATCCACCCTGCACCTTGCCACGGGGAACGTATATATTGCGGTCATGCAGCGCCGCTTCGGGTTCGCTATAATACATCCAGTTGACGTCTGGATTATAATAGCTTCGCGAATAGCCGACCGGAATTTTGAACCAGAAGGAGTTGTCATTTCCGCCTGCCTCAATAAGAAGCACATTATGCTTCCTGCTTTCGCTCAGTCGGTTGGCAAGAATGCAGCCTGCTGAGCCTGCACCGACGATAATATAGTCGTAGGACATTGTGTTTCCTTCAACCGCGTGCCGGAGCAAACGCCTTTACATCGGCGGGCTGGCTGTCCATCTGAAGATGCAGACGCTTGCCCGTATATGGAGAATGTTGCTCGATAACGTCGAGGTTAAGTTCGATACCAAGTCCGGGTTCACGCGAAGGAATGATGTAGCCGTCTTCAACGCGCAGTTTGGTCTTAAGCACATCCGCATGGAAACCAGAGAAGTTGATGATGGCTTCGTGAATGAGGAAGTTCGGAGTAGCCGCCGAAAGCTGAATACTGGCTGCGGCACCAACCGGACCGTTATAAAGATGCGGCGCGATCTGCGCATAATACGCTTCGGCCATTCCAGTGATTTTCTTGGCTTCGAGAAGCCCACCAACACGCGCAACGTTCATCTGTAGAATAGATGCAGCCTTAGATTCCAGCACCCTCTGGAATTCGTATTTCGTCGTTAGCCGCTCTCCCGTGGAAATGGGAATGGAGGTGGAGCGGGCGACATCTGCCATGGCAGCTTCCTGACCTGGAGGAACCGGCTCTTCGAACCACAGCGGATCATATTTTTCAAGACGCTTAGCGAGCCGGATTGCTGAAGCCGGGACCATCTGTCCATGCGTGCCGAACAGAAGATCGGCGCTTGAGCCGACTGCCTCACGGATTTTTCGGCAAAATTCATCGCAACGATCCATCACACCAAGAGAGAGATGATGGCCTGAATAGTTGGTGTATGGTCCGGCGGGATCGAATTTGACGGCAGTAAAGCCCATATCGATCATCTTCACAGCGCATTTAGCGGCAAGGTCTGGATCGTTATAATCGTATTCACCAGCCGCATTAACAGGATAGAGATAGGTATATGCACGCAATTTCTCATGCACTGTTCCGCCCAGAAGATCACTGACTGGCCTGTCTGCTGCCTTGCCGATGATATCCCAACAAGCGATTTCAAGCCCGGAAACTATACCCATCATGGTTGGATCGGGGCGCTGCGTGAAACCACTTGAGTAGGCGGAACGCCAGAAGCGTTCGATCTGATGTGGATCATGTCCCATCAGATGTCGTTCGAAAACATCATCGATCAGCGCCGTCATCGCGCTTGGATGAAACGAAGTCGCGTAGATTTCGCCCACACCTTCTATGCCGCACTCTGTCTGGAGGCGAACAAAAATCCAATACATTCCGCCGAGATGCGGCGGAGGGACGGCAACCACATGGGTCTTGAGAGAAGCAATTTTCATGAGATTTATCCCTTCTTTTTGAGGCGGGCAAACAGGACAGCGGTCATACCAGCACCAATCAGGCAGATGATCGCGATGTAGCCGAAATAAAACTGGAAGCCAGGTAGCCCCGGATAATGATCCGAGAGATAGCCATTCACCAACGGCAAATATGTATCCGGTGCGTAGCCGACGAGTGAGATCACGCCAATTGCAAGACCAGTGATCTCTGGCGGCACATTACAATCATCAAGGATCGCCCAATAAAGCCCCCGGATCGCGTAAGTCAGAAGTCCAACGAGCAGGATGATAACGATCAGCGCGAATGTCGAGCCGATACCCGGTAGCAGCACGATTCCTGCAAGACCGGCAGCAGTGAGTAGGAATGTGGCGAACAGAACTCCGCTTTTGGAATAGCGATCGCCGAGAAAACCACCGCCAATACCGCCAATTGGCCTCAGCCATAATTTTAACATGACGATGAAACCGGCCATGGATGCCGAGATACCGAAGCCACTCTCCTCCAGATAAGCCGAAAAACTGTAGGTAGCGAGAAACACAGGATAGCCGCAGAAAATAATAGCTGAAACAAGCCATACTTCAGGAATTGAAATCAGTGTTTTCAAATCTCTGAGCAGATTTGTCTCACGCTGCTTGGATTCGCGTGTCAGCGACGCCGGTTTGGAAACTGCGAAATAGGCAATTCCGACGACAATGCAGGTTATGGCGTAGAAGAGAACGACGTTGCGAAAACCAGCGGCATGACCTGCG
Source organism: Ochrobactrum chromiisoli (assembly GCF_026241335.1). Lineage (GTDB taxonomy): Bacteria > Pseudomonadota > Alphaproteobacteria > Rhizobiales > Rhizobiaceae > Brucella > Brucella chromiisoli. The sequence goes on from NZ_JAPHAV010000011.1 coordinate 9,321, forward strand.
CCGCGTGTTTCCGAAACGAAGACGAAAAGGGCGATTGCGGCGCTGGCTAGCAATGCTTCGACAAGACCACGTCCACCGTCAAGAAAGCCAAAAAAGCGCCCCTGTTCGTCTGCATGCGCAATGTGATTTACCTGTTTTAAAATAGCAGCCCAAAAAGTCAGGCCCGTGGTGATGCCGAAGCCGCAATAAATCGCCAACAGAGCATTATATCCTGGAAGCGTCGCGTACCAAAGACCTAGCACCCCGGTGCCGATCAGCGAAAACAGGATCAGCAGACGTGGCTGTACACGGTCAGCCAACCAGCCACTGGGCAGATAACTCAACAGGAAGGTTGTTCCCAGAATAGAATAAAGAATGCCCAGCTCGATATTGGTCAGATGCAGCACTTCCAGCATTGTTGTCTGGTAAGACTGACGCAAATAAAGAATGGGGTAGATTGCGCCGGCGGCAATAACGATCAGGGCAAGCTGCAGATAGCGTCCGCGCTCACCTGCTGCCGAGACTGCCGCAGGGTTTATGGTCGTGGTCAAGATTTTCCTCCTCCGGTGTGACTTATAGCCTATTCAGTGCTTGAGAATGACGAGCCTGGTCTGGGTAAATTCCAGCATGCCGTGCTTTCCGTCATCGCCGCCAAGACCGGACTTCTTCCAGCCTGAGTGGAAGCCTTGATAGGGATCAGCCGGGAAGCGATTGACGTAAAGTTCGCCGGCTTCAATAGTGGCAGCAGCACGCATCGCTTTTCTGTAATTTTCTGTAAACAGCACGGAGCTGAGACCAAATTGGTGATCGCTTGCGAGAGCGAGTGCCTCTTCAAAATCGGAGTAGGTGAGGACTGCGAGAACCGGTCCAAAGACTTCTTCACGCACGATCTCCATATCCTGACGGCAGCCCGAAAGAAGCGTTGGAGGATAGAAGAAGCCGTCACCTTCCGGCAAATATCCGCCAGCCTCAACAGTCGCTCCCTGCGTGCGGGCAAGTTCCACCATTGCATGAATACGCTGTTGAGCTGCTTTGTTGGCAAGCGGTCCCATGAGGACTGCATCTTTTGAGCGATCACCGAATGCGCGTACGACGAATGCGCTTTTTAGCGCCAGCAGCAGACGATCATGCACGCTTTCATGCACGTAGACGCGCTCAGCGCTCGTGCATACCTGGCCACAATGGGTTGTCTTTGCCGAAACAATCGCTTGAGCAACGGCTTCGATATCAGCATCGGGCTCGACGATAACCGGCGTCTTACCGCCAAGTTCAAGCGATGGTTTGGCGATATTCGCCTTGCAATAGTCAAGCACAATCTGGCCTGCACCAACGCTCCCGGTCAAAGTGATCATGCTGATGGCAGGATGTGTGCACAGGGTGCCAGCGGTTGAATGGCTCATCGTCAGGATATTGACGAGACCTGCAGGCAGTTGTGCCGCTTCCACGGCTTGTGCGAAGACAAGCGCGGAAGTGGGCGTATTATTGCTGGGACGAACGACAACCGCGTTGCCCGCAATAAGCGCAGGCGCAATCTTGCGAATTAACGTGTAAATTGGATAATTAAAAGGGATCAGACAGGCGACCACGCCAATTGGCTCGCGACGCAGAATAAGCATTTCATCTGCGTTGTCGCTTTCGATGACCTCGCCTTCGATGCGGCGTGCCCATTCGGCGTGATAACGCACCAGTTCGACGCCGTACACGACTTCACTCGTGGCATCATCAAGGCTCTTGCCCGATTCAAGAGCAAGTGCTTTGCCGATATCGGTGGCGCGTGCGATCAGCGCGTCTGCCAAACGACGCAAGGCATCGCCGCGTTGAATGGCGGGAAGAGCGCGCCAGTCTTTCTGCGCAATTTTGGCGGCATCCACAGCGGCGCGGGCATCAGCCTCGCTTGCCGCTGGTACAGTCGTGAAAACCATTCCAGTCGCAGGATTGCATACGTCGATCCGCTGTAAAGATGTCGCTTCAACGAAACGGCCCGCGTAAAAATTGCGATACTCGCTCATGGTCTCTCACCTCTCTGATCACCTTGCCGTGAAAGCAAGTCGACCGATGGAGAGATTATGACTGTGCTAGAGACCGCCTCTCTCCCTAGCCGCGTCCACTAGCGCTCCTCAATGCGCTTCTGGTTGACGAACCGCAAATGACGATTTTTCGGGAAGGCCATTCCATGGAGGAATACTTATTAGCTCTTCGTCATGATCTCGGACAGGAGCCAGTTGCGAAACGCCTGCACTGTCGGAGTGAGCGAGGCGTGCGGCCGGGTCACGAACCAATACGACTCGTGCCCCTCTATCTGGATGTCGAACAGTTGCTGCAAAGTGCCGTTACGAAGATCGTCCTGCACCATGGATCTGTCGGCGATCGTCACCCCAAGTCCGCAGCGTGCGGCCTCAATGGCGAGATCCAGAACGTCGAATTCCAGGCCCCGGCTGATATCCAAATCAGGATAACCTGCGGCGTCAAGCCAGTGGCGCCAGGTGCGGTAACGCTGTTCTGGCGAAGCGAGAATATGCAGAAAAGTGAACTGTGAAAGATCGGTCGGCGTCGCAAGCGACTTTCCGTTGATAAGAGAAGGCGCGGCAACGACGATGTGTTTTTCGCTGATAAGCAAACTTGAATCGAGTGTCGGCCATTCGCCGTTGCCGAAGCGAATTGCGCAATCGAGATATCCGCGGTCGGCTAGACTATCTGATAGCTCCGTGCTGATGCTTATATCGATGTTTGGAAGGCTTTCTCGCAAGCTGCCTAGCCTCGGCACAAGCCAACGTTTGGCGAATGTAGGTGGAACATTGATGCGAATTCGGTTGAGGTTATGCTTGGCGCTGATGTCGCGCAGCGACATCTCGATATTGTGAAAAGCCTGTTGGACGGTTTCGAGCAGGGAAACCCCAGCCGGTGTCAATTCGAGACGATGATGGTGGCGAACGATCAGCGTTTCGTTGATTTCGTCTTCAAGGTTCCTGATCTGCTTGCTGACGGCGCTTTGAGTGAGGTTCAGCCGCGCGGCGGCCCGCGTAAAGCTTCGGGTTTGTCCTACGGCCTCAAACACCTTCATTGCAGATAAACCAGGAAGCCTGCGCATATTTTTCTCAAACCATCACGGTGCTGCCGTCGTAAGACGAAGATATCAGTCTCATATATGGCAATTTGCATTCGATGTTGTCAAACACGACAGCCTCTGAAGCCGATAAAGCGCACTGTAGAAAGCGGACTTTATCGCTACCAAGACAAAAGACTATGAGATTTATGAATGACCCCTGCGCGATTGTCGTTTGTCTAGGCGCAGCAAATGTCGAATTATTTCCTCGGTGAGGAGAAAAGCAATGAACCAGGATCGTTATGCGACCCGGCAGGAAATTGACGCTATTGGTGCGCATGACGTGCCAGAAGCGGCTTTGTTCGGCATTCAGACGCAACGAGCGGTCGAACTCTATCCGCTCGCAGGCGCAGCCCGTTTTTCCGATTACAGCCCTCTTTTGATTGCGATGTTGCATATAAAAAAGGCTGCCGCGCGCACAAATATCGAAACTGGCGCTATTGATCGCGACCTTGGTGAGGCAATCATCAGAGCCGTTGATGATCTTCTTGAAAGCCCGCGCGCAGAAGCCTTCCCTGTCCATGCATTTCATGGCGGCGGCGGCATTTCTTTCAATATGAATTTGAACGAGGTTCTGGCCAATCTGGCCAATGCCAATAGCTTTGGTGCTGCCTATGGCACCTACACGCCAATTCATCCCAACGACCACGTCAACCTTAATCATTCCACGGCTGATTGCTTTTCCAGCGGATGCCATATCGCTGCGCTAACCGCACTTGGCGGTTTTTGTGATGAGCTTGAAGGGCTTTCATGCGATCTGGACAGGTTGGGCACAGAATGGGCACCGCTGCGCAAGCTCGCACGCACCTGTCTGCAAGATGCGGTGGACATCGGCTTTGAGGATTATTTCGGCGGCGTCTCATCATCACTGCGTTTTAATCTCGCCCGTGTTGAACGCGACGGATATGCTCTGCACCAGATCAGCATCGGCGGGAACATCATTGGCCGCTCTACGGATTGTGAACCGGCATTCTTCGCCCGAATTATCGACGTTCTCAATCAGCAGTTGGCGCAGGCGGGTCTCCCAGCCGGTTTGTCCCGGACCGACAATCTTTTCGCCGCGTCACAGGCCCATGATCCGTTGCTGGCTCTGGCGGGGTCACTCGAGCAGACGGCACGCGCTCTGATCCGTTTTGCGAAGGATTTAAGGTTGATGTCGTCCGGGCCACACGGCGGTCTGGGTGAAGTTCAACTGCCCGCGGTTCAGCCCGGCTCGTCGGCTATTCCGGGTAAGGTCAATCCGACAATTCCAGAATTTATGGTTCAGTGCGGCATGAAGGCTTGTGGACATGCCGCAGCGATAGCGATGACAGCTGATCATGGCGAAATGGATTATAGTCCGTGGGAAGCTGTTGTGATCGTTGGCCTTCTGGACATGATCGCAGTGCTCAATTGCGGAGTTTCCACGCTGCGGCGTAATTGCATTCAGGGAATGCGCCCGAATGTGGAGCGCAATATCGATAACGCCACCAGTCTTTTGCCGTCGCTGGTTCGTCTCAAACAGCTCAAGGGCTACAGCTACGCCTCCGCCGTTGCCAAGGCCGCAGCGGGTGACGTCGCTTTAGTTCGCCAAAAGGTCGCCGAAGCGGAATCCGGTTAGACGACCTCCATGCAAATTCAGATTTAACTTCTATCAAATCAAGGCATGACGCATGTTACAGGAAACCGAACTCGTCTGGGCTCAGCGCTGGCTCGCATCGGAAAAGAAGCAGTATATCGACGGACAGTGGGTACGTGGTTCCGGTGCGGACTGGAACGTTATCAACCCGGCAACGGGCGAAACATTGTGTAAAATCGCACTTGCCGATAAAGCGCAAGTTGAAACGGCCGCTGTCGCAGCCAATCGCTGCCATCGCAGCGAAGTCTGGAGCCGCAACACGTCCCGTAAGGCGCGCGCTGACGTGCTGAACGCCATTGCGCGACTGATCCGCGACAATGTCGAAAAACTCTCACTGCTTGAATCGCTTGCCAACGGAAAAACCTACGCCGAGGCTCTGGTGGATGACATTCCCACCTGTGCTGATATCTTCGAATATTATGCTGGCTGGACAGACAAATATTACGGTGAGGTTTCCCCGGTCGAAGACGGTTTCCTGAACTTCACGTCGAAAGATCCGGTCGGTGTTTGCGGTTTGATCGCGCCATGGAATTTTCCGCTGTATCAAGCCAGCCTTAAAATCGCACCGGCGCTTGCAATGGGCAACACGGTCATCATGAAGCCTTCGGAATTCACTCCGCTCGCAACACTGTATCTGTTCGAACTGATTGACCAGCATCTTGATCTGCCGAAGGGGCTTCTCAACATTGTCCTAACGGATGGCGAAGCTGCCAACCAGCTAAGCTTGTCCAGCAATGTGCACAAGGTATCCTTCACCGGTTCGACGGTCGTTGGGCGCAAGATCGTGCAGAATTCAGGTGTTTCCAATCTCAAGGCAGTGACACTGGAACTTGGTGGAAAATCGCCGTGCATTTTCTTTGACGACACACCGAACCTTGATGCAGCAATCGACCGTGCCTTTACGGTTATGTTCTCTCACAAGGGAGAGAAATGCTCGGAGCCGACGCGTTTTCTGATCCAGAAAGGTATTTATGATTACGTTCTGAAACGTCTGATCGCCAAGGCTGAGGCAGTGCGTTGTGGTGATCCGCTGTCGGCGGGCACCCATCAGGGCCCACAGTGTAATGCTGCGCAGTTCCGCCGAATTATGGACTATATCGAGATTGGCAAGACCGAGGCAGAGCTTGTAGCAGGCGGACAAGATGACCGCAGCGGTGAGAATGCCAACGGCTTTTTCATCCGCCCGACGATCTTCTCTAATGTGCCGCCGAAAGCCCGCATCGCACAGGAAGAAATTTTTGGCCCTGTTCTGTCATGCACGCCATTTTCAACGGCTGAAGAAGCAGTAACGCTCGCTAATGATAGCGCTTATGGGCTGGCAGCCGGTGTTTATACCGGAGATGTCACGCGGGCGCACCGGATGGCGGAGCGGCTCGACGCTGGCATGGTCTTTGTTAATCGTTATGGCTGCTATGGGCTTTCGAGCCCATTTGGTGGGTTCAAGGAAAGCGGATGGGGTAAGGAAATGGCCATCCACTCTTTGTCCTCCTATACCCGCACCAAGGGTATCTGGGTCTATTTCGGCGATTAAAGCGGTTCCATTTGTTCCGGGGAAAGTCCCGGTCGTGCATCCTCGTAATGCTCAATTTGAGAGTTTGAACAATGCAATATATCCGTCTTGGCCAATCTGGCCTCAAAGTTTCCCGGCTTTGCCTCGGTACCATGAACATGGGCTCCAAGAACTGGAAACCATGGATTTTTGAGGAGAGCGAAAGTGAACCTATTATCGGCCACGCGCTGGATAATGGCGTTAACTTTATCGACCTGGCCGATTTCTATTCGGCGGGCGAGGGTGAAGAAGTTGTATGTAACGTTCTCCGCCGTCTGGCGCGCCGTGATGATCTTATCATCACCACCAAACTTGGCTACCCGATTGGTACAGGTGTCAACAACGCCGGGCTTTCACGCAAACACGTATTCGATGCCATAAATGGCTCGCTTAGTCGCATGAAAAGTGACTATGTCGATATCTACATGCTGCATTACTTCGATACCGAAACTCCTATCGAAGAAACAATGGAAGCGATGAACGATCTCGTGCGGACTGGCAAAGCGCGTTATATCGGTGTTTCGACGATGTTTACGTGGCAATTCGCGAAAATTCTGAAGGTTTGTGAAAAGAACGGCTGGTCACGTCCGATCAACATGCAGCTGCAGCTCAACTGCGCCTATCGTGAAGAAGAACGTGAAATGATCCCCTTCTGTGTGGATCAGGGTGTTGGCGTTTCTGTGTTCAGCCCATTGGCGCGCGGAATTTTGACGAACGACATGAATTCGATCCGCAACAAAACGGATTTCTTCACGGCTGAAATGTATAGCGATGGGGCTTCGCGCGATATTGCAACATCAGTTGCCCGCGTGGCCGAGGCGCGTGGCTTCTCCCCGGCTCAGATTGCGCAGGCCTGGGTGCTTCGCAAACCGGAAATTTCCTCCATGCTGGTCGGTGCCGACACAAAAGCCCAATTTGACAGCGCTTTAGCCGCCTTGTCGACGGAGCTTGACGCAGACGAAATTTTTGAGATCGAGCGTAACTACACGCCGTGCGACCTGATAAATGACTATACGTCTGGCAAGCGCGTTCCGCGTGATCCGCGTCCGGCAAGTGGTCGTTTTGCAGATCAAATGTCAGCGGTTGCCTGAGGTCTGACGGAGGACGGCTGGATTTATAACAATCCAGCTTAGAAGATATAATGGGGAGAGGACTAATGACAAAATACAAGACACTGAGCGGTGCACCGCTTCATCCTGAAGTAAAAGCATTGGAAAAGCGCTTTGCCGCTCACGAAATCGATCGCCGCGGATTCCTGCGCGCGATGGCATGGCTCGGCGTTGCCGTGGGCAGTATAAGCGTGCTTGGCGACAAAGCCTTTGCGCAGGAAACACCTAAGGATGGTGGCAAGCTGCGGTTCTCCTGCCAAATACAGGAAATCACCGATCCAATGATGACGAACTGGATCGAAGCCTCGAACCTGTTTCGAAACAGTCTCGAATTCCTGACCTATGTAGATGAACACAATATCACGCACCCATATCTGGCAAAAAGCTGGACACCGTCCGCAGATCTGACTGTATGGGATTTCGAGCTTGACGAACGCGCTAAGTGGTCGAACGGCGACGCTTTCCTGCCAGAAGATGTGATATTCAATATTGAGCGCTGGATCGCACCGGATTCGCAAAGTTCCAACAAGACAGCCTTTGGTGCGATTTCGAAAGTCGAAAAAACCGGCGATCATAATGTGCGTATTACGCTGTCGCGACCTATGGCATCTCTGCCTGAGCAACTGTATTCCTACACCTGCCCCATCGTCCACCGCGATTTTAAGGGCAACTGGCCAGCTGATCCGGTCGGAACGGGACCATTCTCTCTCGTAAGCCATGAAGTCGGTCGTCAGTCAATCTTCCACAAGCGCCCGGATTACTGGGGCACCCCAGCGCATCTGGACGAAATCCAGTATATCGACCTTGGTCCCGATGTGACGACCCATCTCGCAGCGCTTTCCAGCGGACAGGTGGATATTATTTATCGTGCCACCATTGCTGAATACGATCTGATGAAATCACTCCCTAACATTCAGATTCTATCGGTTAAGGGCGCTAACACCATTGTCATGCGCATGCAGGTAGACCAGAAACCGTTCGACGACATTCGGGTTCGTAAGGCTGTTCTTCTTGCAGCAAATAACCAGCAAATGTTGGATGTTGCTTATCGTGGACAAGGCGATGTCGGTGGAAACTTTCACGTTTCGCCCACGCAGGCAGATTTTTTCGATTTGCCGCCAACGCCGCGCGACGTCGAAAAAGCGAAGGCTCTGCTGGCCGAAGCGGGTCATGCCGACGGTCTGGACCTTGAACTCACTCTTGGCAACACGCAAGGTAAATGGGAGCAGGACACTGCTCAGGTATTGCAGCAGAATCTCGCGGAAGCTGGCATTCGTTTGAAGCTCAATGTACTCCCGGCTTCTCAATACTGGCCGATCTGGAACAAGGTGCCTTTTGGCCTGACTTTCTGGGCGCATCGTCCGCTTGGAACGATGACATTGGACCTTGCCTATCGTTCCGGAGGTTCATGGAACGAGAGCCATTTTACCAGCGCCGAATTTGATACAGCACTCGACAAGGCTATGGCACAGGTCGATCCCGCAACACGCAAGGCGTCCATGCAAAGTGTCGAAAAGATCCTTCAGGATAACGCCGTGATAGTGCAGGCCTACTGGGCCGATCGTATGAGCGCTGCGTCTGAGAAGGTGCATGGCTTCGTCCTGCATCCGTCCGACTATTTCCGTATGGACGGCGTCTGGATCGCTTAACAAAAGCATTGGATCGTTGTGTTGCACTTTGACGATTAACGGGTGAGCGGACTGCTCACCTCGTCCGCGATACAATGCCGTGAAAAGCCGGGCGCCCAACGCCCGGCCTCCTACCCGGGTGGGAAACAACAAGTCCAAAACCCATCTGCAAGAAAAGGGGAGACACCGTGTTTCTGGGAATATTCCTGTTGAGAAAGGTCGCTGTCGCGATAGCAACGATGCTAGCTGTCTCGTTTCTGATCTTTCTGGCACTAGAGGTCAATGTCGCAGATGTGGCAGTCAAAGTTCTGGGACAATATTCTACCGCGGAACAGCGCACAGCATGGTTGGCACAGAACGGCTATGATGATCCGTTTTTATTGCGTTATGTGCGCTGGCTCGGCCATTTTATTACCGGAGACTGGGGCATATCCACGTTTTTCCGCGCACCCGTCATAGACATGGTCCTGCCACGTCTCGCAGCATCGGCAATCCTTGCCGGCTGTGCTCTGTTGGTCATCATTATTTTCGGCCTGGGTTTTGGCATACTTGCGGGCATGAAACCGGGATCGCTTCTTGATCGGATCATATCGGTTTTCTCTGTAATAACGACATCCATCCCGGACTTCGCTTCCGCCGTTTTTCTGTCGGGCATTTTCGTATTCTGGCTCGGACTTCTCCCCGGCGCGAGCACCATGATTTCAGGATTATCTTTGTCTGAATTGATTTTGCCGGTCACTGTTCTTGGTCTTTACTCAATGGGATATCTGGCACGTGTCACACGCGCTTCCATGGTTGACGTCATGAACACGCATTATATCCGTACCGCTCGCCTGAAAGGCGCGAGCATGCGTGTGATCGTCCTGCGCCATGCTTTGCGCAACGCTCTCATCACGCCCGTTACGGTGATCATGCTTCAATTGCCTTGGCTTTTGTCCGGTGTCATCGTTGTCGAGGTTTTCTATGCTTACAAAGGTTTTGGAACACTTCTCTACGATGCTGCACTTAATCAGGATATCTATCTCATTGAGGCCTGCGCGATGATTTCTGTTCTCGTCGTGGTCCTAAGTCAGATTTTGTCAGACGTGATATACGATCGGCTCAATCCACGTATTTCATCAGGAGCAAAGGCATGAATGCTCTTGTTCCCTATCTAAAAAAGCCTCTCGTTCTAATCGGCGGTACGCTGACAATAGGCTGGCTGCTTGTCGCTATTTTCGCACCGTGGATAGCACCCTATGACCCTCTTCAGACGCTACAGCCTTTGGCAAAGCCGCTGACCTATGGATCGAATGGACAATTCTTCCTGCTCGGGACAGACATGCTGGGTCGAGATATTTTCTCACGGCTTATTTGGGGTGCGCGGACTGTCGTCATCTACTCAACGCTTGCGACATTAACGGCTTATTTCTTCGGACTGCTTCTGGGCCTGATTGCCGGTTACACCGGCGGTAAAACTGATGCGATCCTTTCATTCCTAGCCAATGTCGTGCTCAGTTTTCCGGTTCTGGTACTCTACATCGTCATTATCGTGGTGATTGGTGCATCGCCGATCAACATCGTGATTGCAGTGACATTTAGCAGTGCGCCTGCGATTTTTCGGATCGTGCGAGGCATTACCATCGATGTCGCGAGCCGCGATTTCGTCAAAGCGGCAATTACGCAGGGTGAAAGCACATGGCGCATCCTGCTCGTGGAAATCCTGCCCAATACGACCGGGCCGCTTTCTGTCGATTTATGCTTACGTCTTGGATATACAGCGATCACTATTGGTACGCTCGGGTTTCTAGGCCTCGGACTGCCACCGCCAACGCCGGATTGGGGTGGTATGGTCAATGACGGCCGTGCAATGGCCATCGTGTTTCCTCACCTCGTCATCTTCCCTTGTATCGCAATATCGTCTCTGACACTTGGGCTCAGCCTGCTTGCAGACGGTCTTCGCGAAGTCAACGATGTGAAGGAGCGTCAAGCTTGACCCAACCACTTTTGCAAATACGAAACTTTTCGGTTGCATTACCAAAAGGGGCCGACCGGCCCTTTGCGGTGCACAACATCACGCTCGATGTAAAGCCAGCAGAGATTCTGTGCGTCGTTGGTGAATCCGGTTCGGGCAAATCCGTTCTGACCTCAGCGTTGATGGGAGCTGCGCCACAGGGCTTACGTGTCAGCGGTGGTGAAGTTTTTATGGGTGATCGCAATCTGCTGACGCTCTCAGAGCGTCAGTGGCGCAGCATTCGTGGCAAAGACATAGGCATGATTTTTCAAGAGCCTATGGCCTCGCTCAATCCAGCGCTTACGGCTGGGCAGCAAATTGAGGAGGTTTTCGAACTGCATTCTGATCTGAAGCGAGCGGAGCGTGTTGAAAAAACGCGTAAACTCGTGGAGGAAATGCATCTTCCCGAGCCAGACCGCATTCTTCGCAGTTATCCGCACCAGCTTTCCGGTGGTCAATGTCAGCGTGTGGTCATCGCGATGGCGCTTGCCATGAATCCCAAGCTGCTTATCGCAGACGAGCCGACCACTGCTCTCGACGTGACGACACAGGCGCAGGTTTTAAAACTCATCCGCGAGCTTCGTGACGGACATGGCCACGGAATCATATTCATCACGCACGATCTTGGTGTCGTGGCTGATATTGCCGACCGCATCGCGGTTATGCGTCACGGCGAACTTGTCGAAATAGGGGCTGCGGAACAAATCCTGAAAACGCCACAACATGATTACACGAAATCACTGATTGCGGCGGTTCCTAGCCTGAAGCCAGCCGAGCGTCCGCAGATGACAAAAGATCTGAGCCCAGTCTTGTCGGTTGATGTACTGAACCACAGTTACGGCAACAAGCAGGTGCTGTACGATATTTCACTTTCAGTCGCACCGGGTCAGGTCTTGTCGATTGTCGGTGAATCCGGTTCAGGAAAATCGACAGTTGCTCGTAATCTCATCCGTCTTATCGACCCGACATCGGGCAGAATAGCCATTGCCGGGCAAAACATTCTCGAACTGGATAAAACCTCGCTGCGTGGTATGCGTCGGCATATTCAGATGATCTTTCAGGATCCGTTTGGTTCTTTAAACCCACGGCGAAAGGTAGGATCGGTTATTGCGAGAGCCGCAATTCTGTCGGGATGCAGTCGCACCGAAGCGGTGGCGCGCGCCAAGGAACTCCTCGAACTCGTCGGGCTTCCGCGCAGCGCATATAATCGACGTCCGGTCGCCTTTTCAGGTGGGCAGCGTCAGCGCATTGGTATTGCGAGAGCTCTGGCGATGCGGCCAGACGTTCTCATTGCCGACGAGAGCGTGTCTGCACTTGACGTATCGGTGCAAGCGCAGGTTCTGGAATTGTTGGCGAGTCTTCAGAAACGCTTTTCGCTTGCGGTGGTCTTCATCACGCACGATCTTCGCGTGGCGGCGCAAATTAGTGATGAAATCGTGGTCATGAGTAAAGGACGGATCGTCGAACGAGGCCCCGCCTGCCAGGTCTTGACGCAACCACAACATCATTATACGCGTGAACTTATTGAAGCGGCGCCCGGGCGAGGAGCGTTTTAAGGTGATTGACGGGCGGAGCTCGTAATCCCGGTGGCTCCGCTTATTTTTATGCCTCATGCTATTGATCCGGGTCTGCCACCATGACAGTTTCGCCGTCGCTTACCTCATTGCGGGCATTCGCCGTAGTCGGCCAGTGTCTCAGCTTCACTCAGGCCGCGCGAAGGCTTGGTGTGACCCAAAGTGCTGTCAGCCGTCAGGTTCGACAATTGGAACTCACTATTGATGTGATGCTGTTGCGGCGTGTCGGTAATAGCGTCACGCTTACGAGTGCAGGGGCCGTTCTGCATGAACGTTTGATGATATCCTTTAATCTGATCGATGAAGCTGTGCGCGAGGTTTGTTCCACAGTTCCGCGACAGACACTCAAAGTATTGGCACCGCCTACCTTCGCTGCGCGCTGGCTTGCCCGCAGGCTCGGACTTTTCCGTGACCGCTTTCCAGACCTGGATTTGTCATTGCATATGAGAGCGGATGACAATGTTCGCTTTGATTGCGTTATCCGGTTCGGTGAAGGACCAAAAGAGCGATGGTCGAGCGTTCTTCTCATGAACGAACAGCACATTGCTGTTTGTGCACCTCGGATACACGCGAACCCGGAATTATTTAAGCGCGGATGCCTTTTATATGTGCTGGATCAATCGCTGCGTTTGCCAACATGGGAAAACTGGTTTTCAGCGACACTTCGTGATCGCAGTGAGCTTCCGGACACCGCTATGGAGTTCGCCACGCTTGATATGGTGATACAGGCTGCCGTTGCTGGTGCAGGTTTAGCGGTCGTGGATCGTAACATGATCGAAGATGAATTACGGGTTGGAACCCTTATCCAGTTTGATCCAGTCGTGGTAACGGGGCCGATTGGTTACTGGCTTGATTTTTCTGGAGAAAACCTTTCGAGATCGCGTGTTGTACATTTTACGCGATGGCTTCAGCAGATGGCAGGCGGCAATGATGAATTACTTCTGTCGCGGATCAGCTCTCTTGATACAAAACTGGTCTAATTTAGAAACGAGGATTGCCCGCTTGATTGACGGTAATCGCAATCATGTGCAGCACATCCTCTGCGCTGCTTCCAGGGGTCGCAACAAGATTAGTTCAAAATCGTACGTTTAGGTCGAACGAATAAGGAACGCGCTATTCTGCTGACTTCAAACGTTGCCGCCACATATGATCACCCAAAGCCTGCGATACTGCCTCGGAAGTTCACCTTCAGAAATTGCAGCTAACGCCAACGCGCCGCTTGGCTCCGCCTTTATGCCTGTTTCACGGGCCATAAGCGCTTGCGCTTCGATGACGCCTGCGTCCGATGCTGCAAGTGTACGGACCCCGATTTTCTGAAGAATGCTAAAAGCAAGCGAGCCTATTTCGGTAACTCTCAGAGCATCACAAATCGTCTGCTCTTGAGCAACGATCTCAACGGGATGCGACACGTTAAGAGCTGCATACAGGCGTGGAAAATGCTCAGGCTCAGCTACATAAATATCATTTTCGAGTCCACTGATCCGTAGTCCCAGGGAGGTTCCTGCCGCTAAACCACCGCCGCCGCAAGCAACGACAATGGCATCGTCGGGTGAACCTTCAACTTTCATTGCGCGGGCGAGTTCCACACCAAGGGAACAGCCACCGACAAGCATCGAAGCATCCCTAAACGGATGAAGCAATGGTAATCCCCGCGCTTTTGCTTCCAGTTCCGCACAGTCAACAAAGTCAGATCGTGGTACGAGTAGGACTTCCGAACCAGAATTCAGGGCCATTTCTCGTTTTGCAGCAGGTGCGTCGTCAGGCATTACCACCGTCGCAGGAATGCTAAGCTTTGATGCAGCCAGCCCCACAGCTATTGGGAAGTTTCCGGAACCGCAAGCAACAACGCCTTCCGGATGTTTGCTAACTCCGAGTATGGCTCCCCTATATTTGAAGGATCCTGCATGTTGTCGGGATTCATCTACCAGCCGGACTTCCTTGGAGTTCTTTGCTACGGGAGTCAGATCGGCAAACTGGACGGGCGCGCTGTGGCTTAGAACAAACTCGATATCGGTTTCCAAGTTTTCCGAGAGCTTTTGTGCGCTTAGCGAGAAGTGATCCATTTGCTGCTAACTCTAATGTTTGTGGAAGATAAATCAATGATCGGCGAGATGGCCCAAAAATTAGGTTTTTGACCTTTCCATTTCGAAAAAGGTGCACAATTCATCTCGGTCACGAGCAGGCGCAAAGACAAGCTGCTCGCCAGTCCTGTGCATTCCCAGTTTCATCAGGAGATTATGAGAAACGGTATTTTCGGTTTGGGCGCCTGCTCGCATAGAGTGAGTTTTCAATTCTTCAAAACAGACCGCAATCAGGCCTTGGGCGGCTTCATACCCCAATCCCATGCCGTGAACTTCCTCAGAAAGCCAGTAGCCGATTTCGCCAGTTCGTTTTCCGTCACATTCTTCAAAATCGACCTTGATCCAACCTATAACCTGATTATCGGCTTGGTTCACGATTACCAGTGGAAGCGTGCGTTGTTCTGTATGTCCAACAAGCGCTTTATCAATAATCCTGTCTGCTGCTTGTTGCGTAAGCGGGAATGGCCAAACTGCTACCCATCGGCTGATCGCAGGTGTCATTAATTTTCGAAGTGCAGCGCTATCTGACATCTTTACCAGACGCAGTTCTAAGCGCTCGGTTAGCATTTTGAACGATTCCAACGGTTCACCTGTCATTCATTTTCCCAACGTTTTTGGCAGCCTGATCCCGAATGCGCATGATCGTTTGCCGACTGGTGGCAAATTTTCGAGCAATAGCTGAAATACTTATTCCTGCTACCAGCTCGGCGTGCACGTCCAATTTTTGTTTATCGCTAAGTGTCGATGGGCGCCCCAGAGATTTCCCCTCTGACTTGGCTCGCTTGAGGCCAGACTGCGTGCGCTCAATCAGCAGATCGCGCTCGAATTGCGCCACAGCATTCAGCACATTCATGGTCATCGTACCGGCTGAACTGGTTAGATCAGCGCCGCCCAATGCGAGGCAGTAAACCCTGACGCCCATTTCTGCGAGCGCTTTGACAGTGCTGCTGACATCGATAGCATCACGACCGAGGCGGTCGAGCTTGGTAACGATCAAAATGTCACCGGCCTCCATCTTATCCAACAGCTTTGAGAAGCCACGGCGCTGCGCAATGGCCGTACTGCCGGAAACCGTCTCGGTGACGATCCGGCGGGGCTCCACATGAAAGCCGGCGGCTTTTATTTCCTGAATCTGGTTTTCAGTTGTCTGTCCGGTCGTCGAGACGCGGACATAGGCAAAGGTGCGTGGCATGAGCTCGATTTCGTCCGAATAGGATGTCCGAAATATCTCTGCTGTTCGAAACTGTGTCAAGATAATTTGTGGACAGGGTGTTTTGCCCCTGTACGCAATCGGACGATTCCGTACAGGGGTGAGCAAGTAGTGCAGAGTTGCGAGAGTAAAGAATGGCCAAGCGGACGCTTCTAAAAATCCAGGATCGACATGAGCTTTTCGACATTCCTACCGATGAAGATAGTTTGATCAGACATTATTCGCTTTCACCGGCGGATCGCCTGGAAATAGAGCTTCGTCGGCGCAAGCAAAATCAGCTTGGCTTTGCGGTGCAACTTTGTCTGATGCGTTACCCTGGAAGAGCGCTTCTGCCGAACGAAGTTCCCCCACCGATGCTGCTCAACTATATTGCCGAGCAGATCAACGTCGATCCACGGTTATTTAATTTATATGCAACGCGTGAGGAAACCCGACGCGAACATATCGGACACTTGCAGCGTTATCTCGAGCTGCGGAGTGCAACCGCTGAAGACCGTCGCGCCGCTTTGCGTGCGGGCATTGAAGCAGCCTCCCAAACAGATAAAGGCTTGCCGATAGCAAAAGCGATTATCGCCACATTCCGCGAACGATGCGTTCTCCTACCGGTAGTGAATATGATCGAGCGTATGGGGCTGGCAGCACGTTCCATCGCTCGCCGTCGCGCAGAGGGTGTGCTCATTGCTGATCTCAGTGATAAAAAACTGGAAACCCTGGATAGCCTATTGGACGTTGACCCGGCGATCCGTCAGACGCGGTTCAATTGGTTGCGGTCCGCTCCTGACGCCCCGGGAGCAGGAAATCTGATTGGAATGACGGAGCGCATAGCGTTCCTACGCCATCTTGAGATCGATCCCCAGCTGCAACTTCGCATTCCCGCCGGTCGGTGGGATCAGATGATCCGCGAGGGCGATGCCACTCCGGCCTGGCTTGCCAGTGACTTCAGTTCCAGTCGTCGTCGCGCTACAATTGTGGCTCAGCTTATCAAGCTCGGCCAGAAGCTCACCGACGATGCTGTAACAATGTTCATCAAGCTGATCGGTCGGCTGTTCTCAAAAGCCAATAACAGGAAAAAGCAGCGGCATATGAATGCTCGGATGGAAACATCCAGAGCGCTCAAATTATTCCTCGACACAATTGTCGCCTTGCAGAACGCCAACGATGCCGATGAAGATGTTATGAGCGTAGTGAATAGGCAAGTCGGCTGGCATAAGCTGCTCCAGATCAAGCCTAACCTTGAAGCTATGGTCGAGAACGCGGACACATCGCCTTTGGTGATGGCGGCAGAACAGTACGCCAATGTTCGAAAGTTTGCGGGCGGTTTCATCCAGACATTCATGTTTCACTCACATCGAAGGTATGATCCGCTGCTGGCAGCGATCTCAACCCTGAAAGGGCTTTATGCGGAAGGGAAGCGCATTCTGCCTGATCGTGTGCCGGTCGGTCATCTCGGATCGTCGGAGAAAAAGCTCATCTTTGATGGCGGAAAGCCGGATCGGCGACTTTATGAGATTGCAACCCTGGCCCATTTGCGCGATCGGCTACGCTCGGGGGATGTCTGGGTTGATGGCAGCCGATCATTCCGACCGATTGACGAACATCTCTTACCTAAGCCTGCTTTCGTCGCCATGAAAGATGAAGGCAAACTCGGTCTTGGAGTTCATGGCGATGGGGCTGCATGGCTCGCGGAAGTCCGGCAGATGATGGACTTTAATCTCAAGCGCCTGGCTTATCGCGCTCGCAATAGAAAGCTCGATCACGTCAGGCTGGAAGCCGGAACCCTGATTGTGACGCCGCGTGCGAGCGATATTCCCGCAGCAGCGGATGGACTGAACGTCGAAATCAGCGAAATGTATCCGTTGATCGAAGTGCCGGACCTTCTCAGGGAAGTGCATGACTGGACCAGATTTGCCGATCAGTTCACGCATGTCCGAACAGGAGATGCGCCGCAAAACATCTCCGCTATGCTCGCCGGCGTTCTGGCGGACGGTACAAATCTCGGACCAAAGCGTATGGCAGGAGCGTCAAAGGGGATCAGCGCCCACCAGATCGGATGGATGCGCACCTTTCACGCCCGATCCGAAACCTACAGGGCGGCGCAAGCTTGTGTAACAGACGCTCATACGCGCCATCCACATTCGCTGCTGTGGGGAGATGGATCGACCGCATCATCCGATGGGCAATTCTTCCGTGCCAGCGACCGGGCCGCCAAGCGCGGTGACATCAATCTGCATTATGGCAGTGAACCCGGTTCGAAATTCTACAGCCATCTCTCCGATCAGTACGGATACTTTGGCATATTGCCAATCAGCCCGACTGAAAGCGAGGCCGTCTATGTCCTCGACGGTCTGTTCGATCACGACACGAGTCTGGAGATCGAGGAGCATTTTACCGATACCGGTGGCGCGAGCGATCATGTCTTTGCGCTCTTCGCCCTGATCGGCAAGCGTTTTGCGCCGCGACTTCGAAACATCAAGGACCGGAAATTCCACACATTCGAGAAAGCCGACGCCTATCCGGCGCTGGACAGCCAATTCGGCGCACAGATCAACACCGCGCTCATTCTCGAACATTGGGATGACCTTCTACGTCTGGCAGCATCGATCACAACAGGCACAGTTGCGCCATCAACAATCCTGAAAAGGTTCTCTGCTTCCTCGAAATCCAGCGAACTCGCAAAAGCTTTGCGTGAACTTGGCCGTATCGAGCGCACACTGTTCATGATCGAGTGGTATTCCAGCTCGGCGCTGCGCCGACGTTGTCAGGCTGGTCTCAACAAGGGCGAA
This sequence comes from Ochrobactrum chromiisoli, assembly GCF_026241335.1. Classification (GTDB taxonomy): domain Bacteria; phylum Pseudomonadota; class Alphaproteobacteria; order Rhizobiales; family Rhizobiaceae; genus Brucella; species Brucella chromiisoli. Next base: position 27,948 of record NZ_JAPHAV010000011.1, read on the forward strand.
GCCGCCCACAAGCTGAAACGCGCCGTCTTCTTCCACGAGCGCGGTGAAATCCGTGATCGCTCCTACGACAGCCAGGCATTCCGGGCTTCCGGCCTCAATCTGGTCGTCAGTGCTATTGTTTACTGGAATACCGTCTATCTCAGTCGCGCCACTGCACATTTGCGGCAACAAGGCCGGAATATTCCAGACGAGTTATTGAAACATGTCTCGCCACTCAGTTGGGAACACATAAACCTCACCGGGATCTATTCCTGGGATGCAGAACAGCAAATGACAGACGGCTTCAGGCCGTTGCGGCGCACCGGTCGATTGTTGCATGCTGCATGATTTTGGAGTTAACTCCGGCTAGGGGGGAATGACAACGTAAGTGATCAGGGTCGTGCCCGTGCGGATGTTGCCGTAGTATCGGACAGGCAGTAAGAAGTGTGCAAACTCCTGTTTGCACGAAGGGGTGCAGTTTGAAGGCTTTATCAATTGTCGCGCCAAGCGGATCGAAAATCGTAAGCGGTCTCAAAACGCTTGAGGTGAGGCGGTGGTCTCCAAGCCTTCGGCCCGACGAAGATCTACTAATCGTTGAGAATGATCGTTTCCTACGAGCAGATGGCGAAGAGGATCAAGACGGTAGAGCTGTTGCCATCGTGAGGATCGCATCTGTCAGGCCGTTTCTGCATTCGGATATGGCCGCAGCTTGCGCGAACTATTTTGAAGAGGGATGGTTAGCGTGGGAACTTACGAACATACGGCAGATTACTTATTCAAAGCCGGTGCTCGCTGCACGAGGCATTTATGAATTCTCTATAGATATTTAGTATCCATCATAACCCGCGTGGTCAGCGCACCTGCAAAGCAAGCCATGAGGGTCAATTCGGACAGTGTAAGTAGCCTTATTGTGTCGTTTCAATCCGAACCGGAACTGACCGCAAGTTCATCGTTTGTTCGCGCTTAGCGTACGATTTTTGACTGCTCTTGTTCTGACCCCTTTTACTAAGGTCGGAAAAGAGCAAAGCACTAAGGTCGGTAAGACTATCCGTATGGAAGTCGGAGAACTGTTTGACCTATGGACGCATAAACAGTTTCTCGGGCGTTCCAAGACATGGCTGATCAATGCTAATGATAAGATCGTGCTGACAGCTCCGGGTGGAAAGATTGAAATCAATCAGCGTGGTATCCTAATCAAGGGGCTGCGGGTTGATATACAGGGCAACCAGATCAACTTCTCGCGCGGTGGACCTGGAAAGAAGACCAACAAGGGCTTTGCGGAAGATTGTTCTGCATCGTCAAAGAAGGGCTGAAATCCATGCATGACAAGCTCAAGCAGACTGCGCTCATGATGATTGATCAAGCAGTGGAAGAAGCGCGTGAGATGAAGTCCGGTGCAAGGCTTTTCATTGTCTTTGATCCATCCCGCGATACGAAGATCGAAACAATCGTGCAAGGTTTGGCCGCTAGGGCCGAATGCCTCTATGTAGGGCATGCGCGCGTAGAATTCGGCGAGGATGCCCCTTGGCTTGCTGAAGCCGCCGACCATGATGGGCTAAAAGAATTCTTTATCAACGAAGGGCTGGGTGCGCGCTGGGGAATTATGGCAGTCAGCGATGCTTCCTTCGAGGAGGTGTACCGGCACTTCAAGAAACTGGTCAAAGTGAGGCGCGTTAACGGTGAAGCATTATTTTTCCGTTTCTTCGATCCAGATGTTTTGGGGTCTACGCTTCCTTTTATGACCGGGGAGCAGAGAGAATTCGTATTTGGTCCGCTGCAAGCACTTCTCATGGAAATTGCCGCCGGTTCCAAGCTCGGGTTCGGGCGTATGGACAAGCCGCAAACGCAGGACATACCGGTTCGTGTGGCGATGGAAAGTCCCGACGATAGTGCAATCGTGCATGAAGATCAGGCGTCCATCGGCGATGCGGCGACCTCCGTCTCGGCCTTGATGGATTTTGATCTTTCCGGCGCTGCCACCAAGCCGGGATTGACCTTGACCCAGGCGCAGATGGATGCTCCGATCCTGTTCAACCGGGCAAAGCTCATTGCTTCGACAGTGGAACATCTTGAGCAAGATTTTAGTTCCGCGATGAAAGTTATGCCGCCAGCACTCTTGGCGCAGAATATCAACCACGGCATCGATCTTGCCATGTCCTACCGGATATTCGACGTCGCTTATATCCACCTCTTCGTTGAGTTGATGATGCGGATCTCGCCAGGTTGGCATAGGGAGCCGAGGCTTGCAAGCGTGCTTACCATGGATGCGTCAGCTGACGTACGGTTCGAGAAAATCATCGGACCAGAGTACGATGCGGCTTGGGAAAACGCCGTCTCCTATAATGATGTCGATGAGTGGATTGAGGATCGCGAAGAGGAGAAAAAGCGTGTCCACTGAATATAATTCCGCTCTGCGCGACGAAATGTGGAGTTCGCTACAGAAGCAGGCGAAGGAAATTGATCCGCAGTTGGTTCTCGATATTGCCGGTATTTTTGATCCCACGCCAATATCAGATGGTGCAAGCGTTGCGGTGTCGCTTTGGAAGGGCGAATTTGTCGATGCCCTACTTGGCGGCGCATCGATGATTCCGTATCTGGGCGATGCGGCAGCGAAACCGATTAAAATCGCGCGCCGTTACGGCGACGAGGCGATGCAGGTTCTCGATGGGCTGAATACGTTGCGGCGTGCAAAAACTGAGGAGATGATGGATGCCCTGCAGGCGGTGGATCCCACGGCAGTGCACCGTGCGCGGGAAAAGGCGGCGGAAGCGGTGCGCAACGCCCAGCAGCGTAAGCGCCTCGGCTGTAACACCGAGGAGTGCAAGAAACTCCGTCGATCCAATATGCCGAAGAATGGTGGGACGTGGGATCCGCCGAATGCGCGCGAAACCGGAAACGGCAAGTGGACTTTTACGGATGAAGATGGTGTCCAACGTTCTGTTGACTTCGTCGATGGCTACCCAAATTTCAAGCCATTTGTGAAGGGAGGCGGCCCTTATCATCTCGATAACGTGACTGGAAACGTATCAACCGATACCAACGCACTGTTCCGTCAATACCCTGATGCGTTTCCGGGTGGGGTTCAGCCTCCCAATACCACGCTTCACCATCTCGAAGATGGTTCAGTGGCTTTTGTCGATTCCGACATTCATGACAATGTCTCTCATACGGGTTTCAGATCCGTGCAAAACACTGACTTGTTCTAGGAGATAATATATGGACCTGAAAGAGTTAAACCCTAAACTTTACGAAGCGTGGGTTGCCCAGAAAAAACTCGGTCCCGATTTTTTTCAGGAGAGTACTGATGAGGACATCGAAGCGATCGAAGCTGAGGTGAAGGCTGAGCTGCCGCAAGACTACAAGAAGTTCCTGCGGAAATACTCCTCCATCCTAACAAATCGTCAAATTGGTGCCAATTACTTTACGATGAAATTTCAAGACGCTGATGTCATCGCGATGGATTCGACGCTGATCCCGTGGGCACAGTTGACCCTGAAGGCAACGCGTCGATTGGGTCGGACGATGACGACTGACCCGGATATTGGTCCGCGCGTTCCGGCGGGCGTGGTCCCACTGACCATAGATAACCAGTCAACCCTGTTGATCGACGTGCGATCGGACCATTTCGGCACGATCTGGTATCTGCCTGAAATCAAGCGACAGACATTTGGAACCGATACCTACAATTGGAAGGATATTGGCTTCGTGGCTTCCTCATTTACCGAATTTCTGCGTGAGCTAGACACCGAAGAAGCTTTGAAAGCAAAACATCCGACGTTTAAGGTCCTGAATTAGTAGGTTTGCAACAGTTCGATGAACCAATTCGCCCGTATCGAACCGTGGTCGGCAGATATCGTAGGATCGTCTTTCGAGAACTGGCCGGAAGAATTGCAAACACTTGCGCTTGCAAGGCCAATCTCGTCATTGCAATTATCCGGTCTGATGCTGGGGGCTGTCCTTAGCCAGAACGGAGCCTACCGCGCGCATAGGCGTTTGCCGAAGCCAGTAGAGTTGCCCGGTCTGAGAACTAGTACAAAGATGTGTGCTGGGGATGTCTTCCTCAAGCTGGGGCCAGTAAGCTGGAAGGAGCATGCTGGCTTTGTACGTGTATCATCGGAGCTTTTGGATACAATGCTGCCTATAATGCTGCGATCGATAACAGAGCGAATGGCGACGGTTGCCTATGCGTTTCAAGTCGAGCAGGCGCCAATTTCGATTCATGTCTTCCCATATATTGACCTGAGCAACGCCTGGGAAGCCCGCTTCACCATTGAGGATGGCGCACTTGTTTCGGCGCGCTGGACTGTGCCTGCGCAGAATGGAAAGCCACCAGCAGGCATGGGAAGCAAGCTCTCGGGTGCTGCAGCTAGGATTGCTTCTGCATCAGGTCTGGAGAATGCCTTGCTCGACCTCGCTTATCAGTCCGACACCGAGGATGGAAAAATCCGGGTCGTTGAGATCAATCCGCTCGTGCTTGATGCTGGTTACAAGCGCCTGCTACGTTTTTGAGTGTGGTGATTAAATGGTTGCGATGCCCGTTATAATGAAAGGCCACATGCATGTCTGCCCAAAGGTGGAACCCGGCCCGAAACCTCATATTGGGGGACCGGTCATCTCCACCCAGCAGAATTTCGTCTGTGTTGATGGTATTCCCATCGCCACTGTAGGCGATACCTGCCTATGCACTGGAGTACCTACGACGGATAAAATTACCGGGGGGTCATCTATTGCGACAATCAATGGTAAAAAAGTAGCGCGGCTAGGCGATAGCTGTGCTCACGGTGGCAAGCTAGTGCAAGGTAAAAGCTGGCTGACATTTGATTAATTTTTCTGGTAGCTGAAGCATGCAGATCAGAGTAATTTCTCGTTTTTCAAGCACCTTTGTATCATACTTTTGACCGGTTCGTTGCAAAAAACTCCTTGCGGACGGAGCCGGACGTGGCTGGATGAGATGAAGGTTGATACTCTCACGCGTCCGGAAATTGTCGCAGGCGCGGTGATCATCCGTCTGGAAGCTGGCGCTTCGGCAGATCGGATCGCGTCGGTCGTGCGCGCTTTGGCTGCCTGCCCATGATGTTTCCTTCCAACTGGGTGCGGATCATGGGTGCGACGAAGCCCATAGACTTCCGCAATTATGTGGAGCGTCGGATTATGCAGAGTCCGCAGCGGCAATCCCTTGTCGCTTGCGGTATTTGGGAGGCGATCACTCGACATAATTTCCCGATTGGCTGACGGACTTCAGCATGGCCAGCAGCTTATCGGGAGCATGGAAGCGGCCCGGCTTGAGTGTTGGCGGCACCTTCGCGGCGAGCGCCTCGGAGGCTAAGCTACGCAGAGCTACGTTCCGTAGCCGACTATCTTTTTTCTTGCGGGTTCCATGGTCTAACTTGAAATGGTGTGTTCCAGTTTCAAGAAACGGGAGCTGCGGGCAAATCCGTTATCTTGAGCGTTTCTAGAACAACGTCAATCTGGACGACGGAGCTGGGAGATGCGTTGCCAGCCTGAACGTTATAACGCTCGCCGATCGTTGAATTATAGCTGCCTTTGATCTCCACCTTGTTATATTCAGCATCATCCGTGTAATCAGCATCGTCTGGCGCGGTTTGTTGTAACTGGGACGGGTCGCCTTTGAATTCATCAATCGTGTGGTGGAGATTGTCGCGCAACGTCGCGAGTTGCTCCGGCGACATCGCGTTGATCCAGTCAATAACAGCTGTTCTGTGATCGGCATTTGCCATATCGTAGCCCTTCGCCTCGGCATATTCGAGGAGGATCGGTACCGGGCTATAACCTTCGCCGCTCTGATCGACGAGCGCGTCGGCGGCTTCCGCATCCAGACCGGAACGTTCCAGGAAATTCTGGGAGAGTTCATTGTCGTATTTGTTGCTCTCCTGAACATCGGTAACCATCATGGTTGCGATCGTGCCGATGATAACCACGCCGACGCCGATCGGTCCCAGTATTGTTCCGGGCGCGAGCGCGGCCGTGACGCCGCCTACCGCAGTCAATCCATGGGTAATGCCCAGTTCCGGATTGCCGTCGGCAAAGGCCTGATAGGAATTGACGCCATCGAATACGGCGCCAATCACACCAAGGATTTTTGTGCCGGGCTTCAGGCTGCCGTCAAAATTCTGAACCGCAAAAGAATCCGCATCCATCATGCCTAGGCCGTTGCGAATTTCGACGGAGCGTTGCCAGAGGCCCGCAGCATCGTAGCTCGTTTTCAGGATGTTTTCGATATTGGGTTCGTTACCGGCTGTCCGCGCCGAATTATAGAGGGTCATGGCGGCGCCTGTCGCACCGATCATGCGCAGGACTTGGCCCGGCACAGTGGACGTCGAGAAGGTTCGGATGCCGCTTTGCTTGCCGCTGTCCAGTTTACTGAGTGACTTGTCGAGTTTGGCCATCTTGCCTTCGATGGCCGCTGGGCTGTCAGTGTCCAGCGGGATCGCCTCTTCGATGGCATCAATGGCCTTGTTCATATCCTTATCGGTGACGCCGAGCAGAGCCGCATATTTGCTGTCGCGGAATTCAGCCAGGCTATCGCGGATTTCACCCATTTTTTCAGGACTTGCGCCCTTGAAGTCCTCGAACTCAGGGAGCACGTTGCGCTGGACAACCTGTGTGAAAACTTCCTCCGCCAGTTTGCGTCCGCGATCCGTCAAACGACCTTCCTGACCGAGGAAATTCAGCACTTCCGGCTTGTCGATGAGTTCGGGATTGTTGCGCAATGCCGATTGGATCGCCAGATAGGAGCGATCATCATTGAGGATGTTTTCTATTTCCTTGTTGATCAGATCTTTTTGTTCTTTGGGTTCATCCGGGAACTCTCCCAGTTGCGTAATCTGATCGAGCAGGATTTCGCCATTTTCGTTGACCGCAGCTTCAAGGCGCTCGTTTTCCGCGTTCCATTCGTCGCCCTTTTCAGCCTTATAGTCTATGATGGCCTGTTCCAGCTGTTCTGGCGTCATCGTGTCGCCGTGATTGTCGATCAGCCAGCGCAACTCTTCCATATGAACCGAATAGTCTTCCACGGCGCTGTTGGTCACACTTTGATTTTGCCGAACACCCGGCAGGATATCCTGTTCCAGCATAGCCGTGCTTGAATCGTGTGTTTCGGCAAGTTCAAGCGGATATTGCAGGCTGCCGCCATTGCCGATTGATTGGGTGATCTGGTCACGCTGATAAAAGCCCATTTCCGCCCATTGCTCAATAACGTGGTCGCCCTGCGGCGTGCCCTCGATGCGTTCCGCGACCTTGAGCATCGATTCCACGCCGCCATAACCAAGCATCGGATAACCGGACTGTTCCTGATAAAGCGTGTTGACGCGGTCGATTTCTGGCATCGCGGTCGTTACGAGATCAGCGGCCACTTCCGGTGGTGTGTTTTCCGTCATCGCTTCGAGGCGCAGGAAGGTTTGATACGGCTTTTGCTGTTCACTGGTGGCAGGATCGTAATCATGCATCGGTTCGGTCGCATAATCCGCCATCGATGTCATGAATTCATCAGCATAACCCTGGCGCAAAAGCGCATTTTGAACTTCGGGGCTGGCCTTGTTATAGCCGTCGACAAATGTTGAAAACTGCGCTTCGGCTTCGCCGGTTTCGGCGGTAGCGTTGTCGACGACCGCGCGCACTTCGCTTTCAATTTCAGGACCATTATGGCCCGTTGGTGAAAGCTTGATGCCGGTGGAGCGCGCCGTTTCTTCAATTGCGATCTGGGCTGGACCTGCATCGGTCCAGCTGCGATCATAAAGGTTCTGCAGCGCTTCCCTACGCTCGCCTTCAGGCAAGCTGTTCAGAAAGCCTTCGATATCTTCCGACAGCGCAGTGGTTTCAAGGCTATGATCCACATCTGCCGATGGATCGGCATATTCGAGGGCGTTGCCACGTTGGTAAAGCTCGTCTGCGAAAGCGTTGACAGGATCTTCGTGCAAGCCTGCTGCGGTGACGACATCTTCAACCGCTATGCCTGCCGGTCCGGCATCGGTCCAGTCCTTCTGCGAAAGGCGGATGGCTGCATCCTGTCGGGCTTCGGGAGGAAGCGCGTCGAGATAGGCTGCCACATCATCACGTAATGCCTGTGTCTCCGCTTCATGATCGATGCCATCTTCTGGCTTGGCATATTCGATCTGGTTGCCGCGATCATAAAGCGATTGGATAAAGGCGTCTTCAGCCGATGGTTCGCCCTCAACATCCGGTTTTGATGCCGCGACCTGTTCGGGTTCTGGCGCGGGCAGGATGACGATGTCGTCCGGATGAATGAGATCGCCATTATGATTGGATTCATTGGCGTTGATAGCCATGGTCTCGGCGATGTCTGCCTGATTTTCCCTTGCGATGCCTTCCAGTGTATCACCGGATTCGACAACAAAAACGCGCTCGCCCGTATCAGGCTTGCCGTTATTGTTTCCGCCTTCTCTTTCGCGGCTTACGATTTCAATATCGCGGCGAAAGTTTTCCGCTTGCGCAGCCGGTATCGGAGTTGCTTTTTCACCGGATTCGTCAAAACGATTGCGGGCGTTTCCGTCAATCCGATAGGCCATGCTACGCTCTCCTCTGTTGGGTCAGGAAAAATCGTCAACTGCTAATAGGACAAATTAGACTTTAGGAAATTACCTTTGCTTCCCGATGACAGTTTCATGAAATTTATAGGTTTTGGTCAGAAAACCCGCACCTTTGCACCAATCTGGGCGCGCCGATAAAGATCAACGACATCGCTGTTAGTCATGCGAAAACACCCTGACGATGCAGCCGTTCCGATGGTTTCCGGCTCATTGGAGCCGTGGATGCGGTAAAGCGTCTGGCCAAGGTACAAAGCCCTGGCGCCCAGCGGATTGTCAGGGCCGCCAGCCATATGCGCAGGCAGGTCGGGCCGCCGCGCGCGCATCGATGCGGGCGGGCGCCAGTCCGGCCATTCGCGCTTTGCGCTGATGCGTTCTGTGCCATACCAACCGAACCCTTCGCGACCGACACCCACCGCATAGCTTTGCGCCATTCCGCTTGCTTCGATGAAATAGAGACGGCGCGCGGTCGTGTCGATCAGGATCGTTCCAGGTGCTTCGTCGCTTGCATAGCGGACATGCTGGCGAGTGTTGCGGTCTCCTGTTTTGCCCCAGCCCGGAGCAGGGGCAGGGGCTGGCGCGGGCGGGAATTCCGTGCCGGGCCGGGTCGGCGAGAACAGGAAATCGACATAGGCATCATCGAAAGACGGCGAGGCATCTAAAGATTGCGCATAAGCGGGAAGGGCGCAGAAGATTGCAAAGATTAAAGCGAGAGCGTGAAGATAGCTTCTGTGCATAGGGGCGGTCTCGTTCATGATGATCAGATAAGCCTTGCTGCGACCAGAAGATCGGCAACGCGCTGGAAACTCGTTTCGGGCACCGGCTCGCCGGTGCGTGCCGTGCGGGCAATGGTTGCGGCAAGGGCTTTGTCGCGGATCACCGGAATATCGGTCAGAAGCGCTTCGGTGATCATGGTGCGCGACTGTTCGGGACTGGCGCGGCAAACGATCATCGGCACGGGAGTTTCTCCGCGTATATAGCGGATACCAACCGTCCAGCCATCCGGCACTCCAACGAGAAGCGACGCGTTGAGAAGCCCGGTCTTGGTTGCAAAAGTCTGCATTTCACGGCGCTGTTTCTGACGCTGCTGAATAATGGCCGGATCGCCCTCAGAATCTTTTCTTTCCCGTTTCTGCTCGCTTTTGGTCATTTTCATATCGCGCTTGAACAGCCATTGCTGCACCAGAACATCGACGAGACCGACAATAAAGAAGGCGATGACGGCGGTTATGATGAGCGGTTGCAGCATGCCGAAAAACGTATTGGCGATGCAGGATGCACCGCAGGCCGACGATTGCAGCAAGGACTGGATGCCGCCACGGAACACGATGAAAAAGGCGGTCGCCAGCGCAATGATCTTGACGAGCGACTTCAGGAACTCGACCACGCTGCGCATCGAAAAGAGACGTTTTGCGCCGGAAACCGGATTGATATGCTCTAAGTTCGGCGTGATGGGTTCTGTGGAAAACAGGAAACCGCGCATGACCACAAGATTGGTCAAAACGATTGCCGCGACCGTGACGGCGAGCAGCGGAACCGCGAGGCCGGTCATGATGGAGCCTGCAAGCGTCAACGCATCGCGCCACACTTCTGCGAAGGGCTCGACATGCATGCGTCGGGCGATCACGTCTATCAGGGCCTCGACCTTGTTCTTCTGCTCTGGAAGGACAAAGGCGAGATAGCCGGTGGAGGCGATCATCACCGTACCGGCAACGAGATCCTGGCTTTTGGCAACCTGGCCTTTGTCACGGGCATCGCGGATTTTTTTGTCGGAGGCCGGAAGACTTTTCTCTTCGCTTGTTTCGCTCATGTTTTTTCGCCCGTGACGTTACGGTAAAAAAACTGAGACAAAACCAGGTTACAGAATGATGACGGTCTTGAATTGCTGGCTTGCGATTCGGAACTTACGAATAAGCGCGTTTTTAGTGAGGTATCATGCGACACCATTCCACCAGTGCCCTGATTGTAACCTGTATGGCTCTGGCAGCTTGCACGACCGCTTCTGAAAACGCGCAAAACCATGGCCCGAAGGGCGACGAGGCGCGCCTCATTGCCCTTGCGCAGGATATCGACCAACGCGGTGACAAGGCGACGGCTGCCTCGCTCTATGAGCGGGCGGCGAACGTTTCCAGCGATACGGTTGGCGCGCATAACCGTCTTGGGGACGCGCAGCTTAAATCCGGACAACCCGAATCTGCGGCCAAATCCTTCCGCACGGCGCTGGCAAAAGACCCCAATAATGGTCGTGCACTGCTCGGATTGGGAACCGCACAATTGCAGTCGAGCGAGGTTGAAAGTGCTGCCAGAACGCTTGCCGTGGCGGCCCCCATCGTCAAATCCTCGACCGCCTATAACCGGCTTGGAACGGCATTGATTCTGACCGGCGATGGAAATGGTGCCGAGGCGGCTTTTGCCAAGGCGAGACAGCATGATCCTGCAAGCCTCGATACGCAGTCCAATCTCGCTCTCGCGCAGGCTTTGTCGGGCAAGACCGATGCCGCGGTCACGACGATGCGCGCTGCCACCCAGTCGCCGCGTGCCGAGGCGCGCCATTTCCGCAATCTGATGCTGGTGCTGGTGCTGGGCGGACGCGACAGGGACGCAGCCGAAGTGGCCGTGCCGGACTATCCGGCTGCAGAAAAGCAGGCGTTCCTTGCCGAGGCGAGAAAGGTGCGCGCGATCAAATCGCCATCGGCGCGTGCGCGGGCCATCGGTCTGCTTGCTTCCGGCGCGCGGTGATGTCGTTTGGCTGATTGGCATCGCCCCCATGGTCTTTCAGCGCCCAGCCATTAATCCAAAGACCCTGTTGTATTGAGGCTTTCCTTGGCCGATGAATCGTCCTTCGGCGGCTCGCCGTCGATGACGCGCCGTGCGGCTCGCACGACAGGTGCGGCCATCGCTGGGCCTGTTGTGCGTCCGTGAACCAGATCGCTCTGGCGCTCCACCATCATCTGAAGATTGAGATTATTGGCGCAGCCAGGTGGCAGATAAAGCGGGTCCTCCACGACATCGGGTGTAACACAGGCGTCGGGGACGAGACGGCCTTGAGCTGTGGCCTGCTTGTCATATCCCTTGCGCACGACATTGCCGCCTTGGCCGGCCGACATATGGTAATTGGGCGAATAGGGCAGGGGATCGCGGTCGGGTGTGTTCTGGCAACCGGCAAGCGCAAAAACGGCAACGGCGAGAACAGGAAGCTGGGTGATCGGCTGGAATTTAATCGACATAGAAACCGAACCCTTTGTTGGTTTTTGTACGCTTGCTGGCAACGGGGCCGGAGAGGGCGCCCGCCGGGCTGTCGAGCGGCGTTTTAAGGCTGCGCTCGCGCACCGGCTCTACAAGGTAAGGGGTGATGAGGATCACAAGCTCGGTTTCATTGCGTTGGAACCGTTTTGATTTGAAGAGGTTGCCAAGCACCGGCATGTCGCCGACAACCGGCACCTTTTCGATGTCTTTCGAGACGTTGCGCTGAAAAAGACCCGCTATGGCAAAGGTCTGACCGCTGCCCACTTCAACTGTCGTATCGGCGCGGCGGACCTGAAGGGCGGGGACTTGAAGATTGGCGATATTGACCATGCCAGTGGCTGAAAGGCTGCTGACCTCGGGGCGCACCCGCATGGAAATGCGGCCATTGGGCAGTAATGTCGGCGTGAAGAGAAGCGACACACCATATTGCTTGTATTCGATGCCGACTTGTTCACTAGTAACGGGTACCGGAATAGGGATTTCACCGCCCGCAAGGAAGCTTGCCGTCTCACCGGTCACGGCGGTGATGTTTGGCTCGGCCAGAACCGTCAGGATACCATTGGCCTGCAAAGCTTCAAGAAGCACATCCACCCGGTTGCCATTCCATGCAGCACCCGCACTCAGCGCATTCGATGCGCCAGACGCCACGTCACCCGCCATCGCGCCACCCGACACGAAGCCGAAGGAGAAGGAGCCGGCATTGACGAAAGCATCCCACGTGACGCCATAGCGCAGCAACTGGTTGCGTGAGACTTCAGCGAAGCGAACACGAATATTGACCTGATTGGCACCGTTGATCGTCGTATTGTTGATCGCGGGGCGCGACGGTGGCGCATAGGCCTGTATGGTTGCTTGCGTGTCTGCCGCTTCCTGCATGGAACGGGCGCGCCCTTTTGCGGCTGGAACATCACCGAACAGCGATACATCAATGGTGCTGTCGGGCTGGGCGGCGCGCTGAGCTTCCTGCATGGGGCGCGGGTCGGACACAACCCAGAAGTCAACACTTGCCTTTGCGCCGCCCTCGGGGCTCAGCGCAATCAGATTGGTGCGACCGGCTTTAAGCGCATAGACATAGACGACACCCGGCGAGACAACACGCACATCGGCGATCTTGGCATCGGCCATGAAAACCGATTCAACCGGCTGGTCGAAGCGGATGATCCGCCCCTGACCCAGCGGAAGCGTCAGAGATTCACCCGATTGCGCATCCACCTTGAAAGAACGCGCATGGCCAAGGGATGTTGCGCAAAAGATTGAGAGAAAGAACAGGAGAATCCCCACTCGCGCCATGGTCCTGTCCGGCCCCGCCATTATTTGATATTCCCTCACGCAGTCACCCTGTTTCAAATCTTGCGGGTTCAATTGCCTTGCATGGCTTGAACCTCGTTGCATTTTTAGTTGAGACTGGCCGCCGTGCTGCCAGCCAGTTCTTCCATTTTCGGTGGAGATTTGATCGCCCGCTGACGGTGCTGCGGATTAAGCGTGACCGACATCAGGGATTGAACGGAATATTCGGGTGCAATCTCCTGATAGGAGAGGACCGGAATGTCGATCTCGTTGCGCAGCAGAAAATTACGGATCACGCGGCGGATATCCATGGAGGTCAGGACAACCGCATTGGGCCATTCCGTGTTGTCGTCAAGGTCGCGACGCAACTGCGACAGGATTGCGCGCGATGCATCTTCAGGCAAAGCCAGCATTTTGCCAACGCCTGTCGTCTGGATGGCCTCGCGCACCATTTCCTCTGTGCCACGCGCCATGACATAGGCAGGCACGACACGGTTGAACTGGGCATGGCGGTGACAAATCTGGCGCGCCAGCGCTCCACGCACCCGCTCGGTCAACAAAAGCGGATCGGTTTCGCGGCCACCCCATTCAACCAACGCTTCCAGAACGGCACGCATATTGGCGACGGGTACGTTTTCTTCGACCAAACGACGCAGGATATCGGATAGCTTGTTCAGTGGCACAACCCGCGTGGCTTCCTTGACGAGTTCGCCATATTCCCCTTCCATGCGGGTCAGCAATTCACGCGTTTCCTGAATGCCGATGAAATGTGCCGCATAGCGCCGTAGTAGTTGCGAAAGGGCGCGGGCGAGCACGGCTGCGGGATCGAGAAAACCAATACCCGCTTCTTCAAGCGTGTTGGCGTGTTCTTCACTGACCCACAGGCTGCGCCGTCCACCGGGTAGCGGTGGCCCGTCCTGATAGGTGATCTGGAGCAGATCGAGATGCATCGGATCATCATCGAGCATCAGGTTTGCCGGCGGCAGTTCATATTCGATGATGGGCACGCCTTCGAGATCGACACGGAAGCGTTTAGGCGCGAGTTCAGGCGCAATGCGCAACTCGACCGCCGGTATTTCGAGACCGAGATCATCTTTCAGCGCTTCGCGCAGCCTGTCCGTTTCCAGCCGGAAGCGTTCCGGCCAGATGGCTTGCGCAAGGTTGATACCGACATGCGCGACCACGCGGTAGCGCGTTGGACCGCTTGAAATCACGATGCCATTTTCAGCTTCTGCCTCTGGCGCATCGACGGCCTGAAGCGCGGTTGCGTCCGGTTGGATTTCCGGCTTGCGGTTTCTGCGATGGATCATGAAGGCGATGCCTGCGAAAAGCCCGCCGACGGCCAGAAAGATCAGCGTCGGAAAGCCCGGCACGAACGCCGCCGCGAGAAGAATGACGGCGGCAAGCGCTAGCGCGCGGTCGCTCGATCCGAGCTGGCGAAAAATCTCCGTTCCCAGATCGCTTTCGGTCTCGGAGGCGACGCGGGTGACCACCGTACCGGCACCGATGGAAATCAGCAGCGCCGGTATCTGCGCAATCAACCCGTCGCCCACGGTCAAAAGCGAATAGGTGTGCGAGGCATCGGCAAAGCTCATGCCGCGGCTCATCATGCCGATCAGAAGCCCGCCGACGAGATTGACGAAAACGATGATCAGCCCGGTTATGGCGTCACCTTTTACGAACTTCATGGCGCCGTCCATGGCACCGTAAAGCTGGCTTTCGCGCTCCAGCCGCGAACGGCGTGCGCGCGCTTCCGTCTGATCGATATCGCCGTTGCGAAGATCATTGTCGATTGCCATCTGCTTGCCGGGCATGGCGTCAAGCGTAAAGCGGGCTGCCACTTCCGCGACGCGTTCCGCACCCTTGGTGATGACGATGAACTGTGCTGCAGTGATGATCAGAAAGACGACAAGCCCAACCACCACCTCGCCGCCGATCACGAAGCGACCGAACGTCGCCACGATGTTGCCCGCGTCGGCATGGAGCAAAATGAGCCTTGTCGTGGTGATCGACAGCGCCAGCCTGAAAAGCGTTGCCAGCAATATGATCGGTGGCAGCGCGGAAAAATCGCCCGGCCTTCCGATGTAGAAGGCAACGATGAGCACCAGCAGACTGAGCGCAATATTGATGGCGATCAGCGCATCGACGAGAAGGGTCGGAAGCGGGATCACGATCATCACGACGGCGAGCATCATGAAGCTCGCGACCACCACATCGGAGCGATAGGAGGCTGCGCGGGCGAGCGCGTTCATCTTGCCAAGAAGGCCACTCATGCTGCCGCCTTCCGTAATTCGATATAGGTGCGGAAACAGCGACGTGCTTCGCTCTTCTCGTTGAGAATCCAGAAGGCGCGGGCGCGCAGGAGATGCGCGGCTGGTTCGTCTTCAAGCTCGCTTAACCGATCAAGCGCGCCGAGCGCCCTTTCGCCTGCGCCATTCTCAATGAGCGCGGCAATCAGCGTGCGCAGGATGCCCGCATCCTCCGGGGCGATGCGATTGGCGATGAGGAGAAAAACCAGTGCCCGGCTCTGCTGACCGCTCCGCATATAGAGATAGCCGAGCGAATGCATCAGCTCGGCCGAATCGGCGTCGTCGCGTTTCATGCGGGGTCTCCCTCAGCCATCAGACGCTCTTCGAGATCGCGCCGACGGTCGATCTCTTCTTTCAGCATGGCCTTGGCGATGGAGGCGACATCCTCGCTGGTATCGAGCGAGGGCAGAATGGCGTCGATAACGTGATCGAGCAGCGCCATGGTCCGCGGCGCGTTGAATATGCCGGGATCGGAAATTTCCGGCATGGTCAGTTCGTCGATTTCGCGGCGCAGCGATGCGCCTTGTGCCATGCTGCCGCGCCGGCGTATCCGTAACGCAGTCTCGAAGGCTTCGATCTGGGCCCGACTGACGGCATCGGCACGCCGACCGGCTTCCGCCAGCGCCCGATCAAGGCGTTGACGCTCGCCAGGCCGGTCCACCGGCAATGGGCGTATCACCTCGCTCACGCGGGCCATCCTGAATTCGAATTACACATCATAACGTCAGTTTGAATTCTTCATTGCCGCGAACCACGCGGATGGCACCGGGCTCGATCGCCTTGAGCATCCAGCCATCCTGAAGTGCGGCACCCGGATAGCGGCGCTCGCCGCGCGCATCGATGACATAGGGATTCTTGCCGAACCAGACCGCCTGAAACGTAAAACTCGGCGCATTGGCGATGGCAGCGGCGGTCACCATGCTGGTGAGCACATAGCGCCCGCCATGGGTGCGGTCGAAATTGCGCTGGACCTTGCCCCAGTCAGCCATGCGCTGGGCGGGTATTTCGCCGGAGACTTCGATCCTGCGCCCATCCGTGTTGAGCTTGAGCATGCCGAGACCGGCGTTTTCAAGCTCCTGCCGAAGTGCAGTTGTTACCACTTTGTTAGAGAGGGCTGGGGTAACGGGTTCGGCCGGTTTGATATTGGCAGCCGTTGCAAGGGCAGGAGCCTGTTCGCCATGCGCCATGGCCTGACGCGGCATGAGTTCAGAAAACCCTGCCTGCATGGCAAGCAACGGGAGGGCGACAAGCGCCAAAAGACCGGCGGCATAGGGTGCCCATTTCGGCAAGGCGCGCACGGGACCATTCTCGCGCCTGATGCGTAGGCGGGTTTCACCGACGCCAAGTGTCACCGGGAGAGTGATCCGGCAACCAAAGCCCTGATCGAGCGCGGCGCGGCCTTCGATGGTCACGGTGCCGCCCACCGCGTCGATTGCCACCAGCCGACCGTAAAAGCGCAGACGCAGATGTTCGGGCGCAATATTCTTGTCTGCCAGCACCACGTCACAGCCGGTTGCCGATCCGATAGCCAGTGCCGATCCGTCAATCGACGTGCGAACACCGCTGTGGATGCCCGAAAGGACCTCAAGCGCCAGCGCGCCCGGCGCGGCTGCGTTTGGTAACGCGATCACCGGCAAGCGGGGCTTGACGGAGGGTATGGTCAGCTTTGCCAGGGACACGGGCCACCTCTTATCGGATCCGGTTCACGACGAATACGGCAGCCGGAAAGTGCTGCCGTATTCGTGAAATAGTCCGCCATATGGACGGGCTCTTCCGCCCATGACGATAAAATCAGTTTTGCGGACGCTGCTTGGTCGCGTCGAGTTCCGTCTTCTTCTCAGTTGTGATTTCGGTGATCTTGGCCGACTTTTCGATTGCAGCATCGAATGCGGCTTCCATCTTGCTGATTGCGGCGTCAGCGCCGCCGCCGGAGGTTGGTGTAACAGCTGCCATTGATGATCTCCATTTCAATCAAAAATTGTCCAGCGCGAATTGCGCACGTTCGCCGAATGGTTAAATGAGAATTTCCATCAACGAAGGAGAACCATTTATTGACTGCTAAAATAAATCAACGGACAAAATGTGAAACTTTTGTGTCAGTATGCGAATGACTCACGCGGCTGGCTTTACTTATACACTGTCATGAAAATTTCATATTGCTGTTCTTCAAGCGTGTTGGAGGATAAGTTATAAGCGAGATATGAAATACTCGTTCTTATCTTCTCATCTTGGCATTGTTTTCAGGCTGCAAGAGTTGTCGGATCGGGTGTGATGGCGTGGTTTTGTTCTCAAACAGGGGTGGTCGGGTCTGCCCGTCGGGCGCTGGCGCGAGCGGCTCCTCTTACTGCGGCGTGCGCGTTGTTCTGTTTTGTGCAAACGGCACAGGCTGAGCCGGGCTGGTTTGCCGATCCTTACGACTATGTCGTGCTGGATCAAGATCTGCGCGACACGTTAACGGAGTTTGGGCGCAATCTCGGTGTCCCGGTCGTGCTTTCCGATGCCGTGAAGGGCCGAGTTCGCGGTCGTGTCGAATCGAAGCTTGCCGGTGAGTTTCTGCAACGTCTGGCAAGCAGCAACGGCCTGACATGGTATTTCGACGGGTCGGTTCTGCACGTCAGCGCCGATACGGAATTTGTGACACGCGTTTTTGATGCGGGCAAGCTCAATGGCGCGATGGTGAGCGCGCGGATGCGCGAACTTGGTCTGGAGGATGCGCGATTTTCGGTGCGCAGTTCTCGTGACGGACGTGTCATCACGGCGTCAGGTCCGCCTGCTTATGTGGCGGCCGTCGATCAGCTGGTGCAGCGCATGCAGCCGGAACCGGTCGTTGCCGGTGATGATCCGCGGGTTCGTGTCTTTCGCGGCGGCATCGCGCCGGAAATCGTTTTTGCCCCCGGTGCTCATTCGGATGCATCGGGTGCTGATGAAGAAGTTTCCCGCCCGAACCGGGCGGCAAAACCAAAACCTTGAAAGGCAGGCTTAGCCTGCCGGTAAACCAAAGGAGATACCGATGGCCATACCTCCCGTTTCCGGTGCGGATTCTTCCGCCTTCGTGACGAATTCAAGCGAAGCAGCCTTTGAAGGCGCTGTCGAAAAGGCGCAGCAGGGTGAAATGACGCCTGAACTGGAGCAGATGATGGTCGAGGGTGCTGTGACCGTCGGCGGTCAGATGATCATCATGCCGCGCGCCAATGATATTCTCAATGAGGCCATGTCCGACGAATAATCGCAGCAAGGCTTAATTGTTTTGGAGCAAGGCTCATGACGACAGCAATTGCAACTGCGAGCGTCTCGCCGGTATCGTCCGTTCAGGATGTGGTGCCGCAGGCAACGCAGAACCTGTTCGAGCATGTGGCGGGGCAGGCGAAGACGCTTCCTGCGGGCGCAAGCCCGGCCCAGCTCGGGGAAGAAGTCCTGCAAAATCTCAAGGGTTTCTTCGGGCGGGTCGGAAATTTTTCCGAACGCGCAAGCAGCCTCACCCAGAGAACGCCGCAGGCGACCGGCGGCGAACTGGTCAGTGTCGGCCCCAACGGTGCGGGGCCCACAGACTTGTCAAAAACGCGCAATTCGGCAACGCCGGTCGATCAGACCCAGATGGACAAGGTCATCCAGTCGCTGGGTATGATGTTCGACCAGTCGATAGAAACCCAGCTTGTGGTGCGCGGCACCACGCAGGTTTCGGGCGCCGCCAATACATTGCTGCGCGGCCAATAGGCCACGCAGATCACCGTTGATTGCTTGTTTTGAGAATGAGGGTGCCCGTATTGCGTAGATGTCTCAATATCGGCGTAATGCTGGTTGCGCTTTTTCTGGCCGGTTGTGAAGTCGATCTTTATACCGATCTCGCCGAACGCGAGGCCAATTCCATGGTAGCTGTGCTGGAGAGAAACGGCGTTCCAGCAGGGCGCGCGCTTCAGGAAGACGGCCGCATGAAGGTGACGGTGGATCGCGACCGTTTCGCAGAAGCGGTGCGGGTTCTGGAGGATGCTGGGCTTCCCAAGCAGAAATTCGCCTCCATGGGCGAGGTGTTCCAGCGCGATGGACTGGTGGCGTCGCCGGTGCAGGAGCGCGCGCAGATGCTTTATGCTCTTTCGGAAGAACTGTCGAAGACCGTTTCGGAAATCGACGGCGTGCTTTCGGCGCGCGTTCATATCGTTTTACCGGATAACGATCCGCTGCGCCGTGAGGCGGCCTCGTCGTCTGCCTCCGTCTTCATCCGTCACGAGGCGGGACTTGCGATCGATCCACTGATCCCGCAGATCAAGACGCTGGTCGCCAATGGCATTGCCGGTCTGTCCTATGACAAGGTGTCGGTGGTGCCGGTGGCAGCGCCAGCACTGCGTGCGCATGCGTCTGAACAGCCGATGACCAGTTTCCTCGGCCTGTGGATGCTGGAAAGCAGCGTATCGCGCGCGAAGTGGATTTTCGGTGGACTGGCATTTCTGGTGGTTGTTCTCGGCGGCGTGCTTGGAATACTGGTCTGGCGTCAGCGCGGACGGCGGACTTATGAGCTGGAACCCTTGTAATGGGCGGGGTTGCAAATAGCGTTCATCCCCAACGGGTTGCGGCCTGTTTCGGGGCCGGTGGCTCGGGAATCTTCGTAAAAAAGCTGATGCAAGAGTCGCGTTTTACTGGGCGGCTGGAAGCACTTCTGCGCCAGCATTATCACCTTGAGGAAACCGACGGTGCCGGTGATCCGGTGGACCGGGCGCTTGCCGCGTTAAGCTTGAGCGAACTTGAAGCCTTGGCTTTCCGTGCTGGTATTATCTTTCGCGCCCGCGTCTTCATTCAGGAAATCCGCGGTCCCGTGCTGGCTGCTTTCGCCGCGCGTTTCGGCGACGAAGCCTTGGAGGATGCGCGCCTTCATCACGATCTCGCAGGCGAGCGGGCGCTGATCCATGATCTCGATGCTTTGGAAAAGGCCATTCGGGACGAAGGGCGGGCCTGTCTTGCTGCGTGGATCGCTACCTTGCCGGAACCGCTTTCAAAAGAGCTTTGCCTCAAATGGCCCGACGATGCTTCCATACCTTCCACGAGCGATCCCGATATTCTTGAACATGGACCAGCCATAGTGCGTCGCCTCGGTGAAAAGATGGGGCAGGCATCATGACGGTCGATGTCGTGCCAAACCGCCCGCTTGCCCGTATCATCCGGGCGGAAGATGCGCAGAGCTGGATTGACGGCTATGCTTTTCTCGAACGCGCCAAGGCGGAAGCCGCAGCAATCCGCGCCACGGCCCATGAGGAAATAGAGAAGGCGCGTGAAGCCGGGCGCATCGAAGGCCGCAAGGACGGAGAAGCGCAGGCGGCTGAACTGCTGATGCGCACGCAGGCTGATGTCGGGCGCTATCTTGGTGAAGCGGAACCACGCCTCATAGCGCTAGCCATGGAGATTGTGCAGCAGGTACTGGGCACGTTCAGCAATGGTGAACTGGTCGCCCACGCCGCACGTCAGGCGATCCAGACTTTTAGCGATGAAAACAGCATCACCATCAATGTCGCGCCGGAAATCGTTGACGAGGTTAAAGAGCATTTTGCGACACTGGACCTCAAGAACATGGCGATCCGCGTGGTTGCCGACCGACATCTTTCCGCGACCCAGTGCACGGTGACGACGCCGTCGGCAAGTATTGATGTCGGGATCGAAACGCAGCTTGCAGCCATTCGCGCCATGATGCTGGTTTCAAGCCGGGGTGGCGCATGATGAGCACGACGCATCCCGATATTGACGGCCTTTTTTCGCGTCTGTCGCGCGCGGCGTCCGAGGCCGAACCGCGGCCCGTACGCGGGCGCGTTCGCGAAATTAGGGGCGTTATCGTCCATGCAAGCCTGCCCACGGCGCGCATCGGCGAATTATGCAATCTGCGCGATCCGGTGACCGGGCGTCTGGTGCCTGCCGAAGTGATCGGCTTTCAGGATGAGCGCGCCGTGCTCTCGCCCATTGGCGATCTTGAGGGCATGTCACCGCGCGCCGAAGTCATCCCCACGGGGCAGGCCTTGCGGGTTCCGGTCAGCGAAACCCTGCTTGGTCGCGTGATCGATCCGCTGGGCCGCGCGCTGGATCTGGGAACGCCGGTTAAAACATTAGAGACCTATCCGGTTCATGCCGAGCCGCCGCATCCGCTTGAACGTGACATCATCGAATATCCGCTGCGCCTCGGCGTGCGCGCTATTGACGGGTTGATGACGGTGGCACGCGGCCAGCGCGTCGGCATTTTTGGCGAACCGGGCGTCGGCAAGTCGTCGCTGCTTGCCTCCATCGTGGCGGGTACGGAAGCCGACGTCATCGTCATCGGGCTGATCGGCGAACGTGGACGCGAGGTGCGCGAGTTCGTCGAGATGCAGTTGAGTGCCGAGGCACGCCGCAAATCCGTGACCGTGGTCGCGACCTCGGACCGTCCGGCAATCGAGCGCGTCAAGGCGGCACATGTCGCAACGGCAATCGCCGAATATTTCCGCGATGCCGGCCATAATGTGCTGCTTTTGATGGATTCGATGACCCGCTTTGCGCGCGCGCAACGCGAGATCGGTCTTGCGGCGGGCGAACCGCCGACACGGCGCGGTTTTCCGCCGTCGTTTTTTGCAGCACTCCCGCGTCTTCTGGAGAGGGCAGGACCGGGAAAGGGTGGCTCGATCACCGCCCTTTACACGGTTTTGACCGAAGGCGATGGCGCACTTGATCCGGTCGCCGAAGAAGCGAAGTCAATCCTCGACGGGCATATCGTGCTGTCGGCCGATCTTGCGGAGCGCAATCATTTCCCGGCCATCGATGTCCTCAAAAGCCGCAGCCGCCTGATGAATACGGTGGTTTCATCCGATCATCGCGACATGGCGGGTATGATCCGCGAAGACATGGCAGCCTATCGCGATATTGAGCTTCTCCTGCGTGTGGGCGAATACAGGCCGGGCAGCGATGCCCGCGCCGACAGGGCGGTGGCGCGTCGTGATGCGATCGAAGCGTTTTTGCGTCAACCTTCTGATGAAATATCCGATTTGCATACAATGCTGCGACGCATGAAGGAAATCGTTGAATGAAGCAGGCCGATGACATTGCCCGGCTTGTTGCTCTGCGTACATTGCGCGAGGAGCGTGCACGGGCTGCAATCGCTCTTCAAAGCGCGCGCCTGAAGCAAAAGCAGCGTGAACTCGATGCCGCCGATGCAGCCATTGTATCCCATGATGCCGAAATGGACGACCGTGAGCGGAAATTTCTCGATGCCATGAATATCAGCCCCGTTTCCGAACGAGAACTGGGACGTGCGCGCGACAGGCTTTTCCTGTCCGATCAGCGCCGAGAGGATTTAGAGGAAGAGCGCTACCTCATCGCAAGATCAGTCGATGAAAGCGAAGCGACCTTGAATGAATTGCATGCCGAATGGCGTCGGCGACTTTTCGCGCGCGACAAGCTTGCCGATATGCACAAGCAACTCGCCGCGGCTGGACGGATCGGTATTGAGGCACGGTCCGAACTGGAAATCGAGGACCTGACCGTGGTTCGGACGGAGGCACCATGCTGAGCGAACCTAAAGGCAATGCGGCAGGTTTTTTGCGCCTTCTTGCACCGGACAGGGCATCGCCGCCATCGGACTTGCTGGAAAGACTGTTGCAGAAGCGGGCACCGATTACGCTGACGCTTGGCGAGCGGCCTGTTGCCTTCATCCTTGAAGAAGCGCCTGCAAAAAGCGATATGCTTTCCTTCTCCGTTCAGATCGGGGATGCAATCTGCGAGCTTCATATCTCGGACGAATTTGCTTTATGGCTGCAACAGCCATTGCATCTTTCCGGCAGACTTGCCGATGAAGAACCATTGCAACGCGCGCTTCTGCTGGAGCTTGCCTGCCTTGATCTTTGTGAGAAGGTCGAGACCCAACTTGGTGAAGCCGTTCGGTTTGGTGAGGGCAAAGCCGGTCAGTTGCCCTTTGCCATCGGTGTTCGCATCCTTGCGGGAGACGAAAGCTTTCTCTGTCGCCTTGCCATACCCAAAGAGCTCGCGGAAATGCTGGCCGAGGCGCTCGATCGCCTTCAGGCACCCGAACCACCTGATCTGTCGGGACATCGCATCGAGGTTGTGGTCATGGCGGGCAGTCAGGAGTTGTTTCTGAACGAAATCGACAGCCTGCGGCCGGGCGATATCGTCATGCTGGAAGGCAATCAGCCAGCAATCGTGATCGATGACAAGCTGGGCGCTACCATAGAGCTCAACAGGAGTGGTGCCGCGCTTATTGCACCACTCGCTCCCTTCCCGGAACGTGCGCCGCTTGAGTCCGCGAAGGGCAGAGGCAGGAAAAAGCAAGCGACACCAATTTGTCTCACGTTTGAGTTCGGTCGTCTCGCAATGGCTTTGGCCGATGTTGAAGCGCTTGCGCCGGGCAGCCGGCTGCCATGCTCGGTGATCGATATTGATTGCGTCGATATCATCCGTGACGGCAAGCGGGTCGGTCGGGGTGAAATTATCAAGATCGGCGAGGGCACCGGCATTCGCATCACCCATCTTCCCAATGCCGCAAGCGCTACGCACGAACAGGTATCATGAACGAATTTCAGCCCAACCTCATCGCCATTATCATTGTCGTTTCGACCATCGGCCTTTTGCCTCTGGCCATCGTCACGATGACGGGCTTCCTTAAAATCTCGGTGGTGCTGTTCCTGATCCGCAATGCGCTCGGCATCCAGCAATCCCCGCCCAATCTGGTGCTTTACGGCATTGCGCTGATACTGACCGTGTATGTCACCACGCCGCTCGTCGGCAATATGTATCGGGCACTGGAAAACCGGCCCATCGATATTGAAAGCGTCGAAGGTCTGCGTTCGGCAGCTGAGGCGCTGAGCGTGCCCTTGCGCGATTATCTGGAGCGCTTTGCCAATGAGCGCGAACGCGCCTTCTTCATCGAGGCCACCGAAAGCGTCTGGTCGCCCGAGGCGCGCGCCAATCTTAACGAAAAAGACCTCGTCGTTCTGATTCCGGCCTTTGTTTCTTCTGAATTGACGCGGGCTTTTGAAATCGGCTTTCTCCTTTATATCCCGTTTCTGGTCATCGATCTGATCGTGGCCAATGTGCTGATGGCCATGGGCATGATGATGGTGTCGCCGACACTGATCTCCATTCCCTTGAAGATTTTTTTGTTCGTTGCCGTTGAAGGCTGGTCGCGGCTGATGCACGGGCTGATCCTGAGCTATGGTGGCGGATAGCGATGGGGCAGGAGGTCTTTCTCAACGAGATGAATCAGGCGCTGGTGACGGTACTTCTTGTCTCTGCCCCCGCACTTGGTATCGCGATCATCATCGGTGTCAGTGTCGGTCTTATACAGGCGCTGACGCAGATTCAGGACCAGACGCTGCCGCAGGCGGTCAAGCTCGTCGCCGTGATGCTGGTACTCATCTTCGCAGGCCCGCTTCTTGCAGCGCAGGTCGGTACGCTTGCCAGCCATTCGCTCGACACCTTCCCGTCGCTGACGCGATAGGTGCGTGATGAATCTCGCGGCAATCACAGCGGCAATTACCGAATTCGCCTATCCGTTGCTGGCCGCATCCGCCGTTGCGGTTGCGCGCGCGCTCGGCATGATCATGCTGACGCCCGCCTTCATGCGACTTGGCCTCACCGGCATGATACGAGCCGCCGTCGCCTTTGCGATTTCCCTGCCGATGATCCCGCAGGTCTTCACCATGCTGTCCATGACCGGCCAGCCGACGAGTTTTGACCTCACCGGCCTCATCATAAAGGAAATGGTGGTCGGAGCACTCATCGGCCTTGCCTTCGGCATTCCCTTCTGGGCGGCGGAAGTCGCGGGCGATCTCATCGATCTGCAACGTGGTTCCACCATGTCGCAATTGCTCGATCCGTTGGCCGCAGGCGAGTCTTCGGTCACGGCCACGCTTCTCACCGTCTGTCTGATCGCGCTGTTCTTCATGTCGGGCGGGTTCATGTTTCTGCTCGACGGCTTTTATCGCAGCTATGAATTATGGCCGGCGGCAAGTTTCACACCCGTTCTTGATCCGGGCGCCTTTGTCTCGATCCTGCACGTGCTGGATCGTATCATGCAGATCGGCGTTATCCTGATTGCGCCGCTGGTCATTGCCATCCTGATTGCCGATATCATGCTGGCCTTTCTGTCACGCATGGCACCGCAGCTGCATGTTTTCGATCTTTCATTGGCGGTTAAAAATCTTCTCTTTTCATTGCTGATCGTACTCTACCTCGTTTTCCTGATGCCGTTGCTCTTTGGCCAGATCGCTGATCTCGGCGGCACGTTTGAAACCTTGCGCGCTTTCGTGACAAAGGGAGGCCATGCGCCATGAGTGATTTCGTTCCGCGCATATTCGATGGGTTGACGGCGCTAACCCGCGAACTCCTCGATAATGCCACGCAGCAGAACTGGCTGCAGATCGAAAATCCCGATAATGGGCGCGAGCCGCCGGAGGCACGTCCGAGAACAGACCGGCCATCGCCCCACAATACGCAACCGCAAACGGGTGGCGCTTCGAACCGGCCGTCCGCCTCGCCCTCCGGGTCGCATAGTGACAAGGCATCCGTGCTGACGGATAGAGGTGGGGCAGGTGCCTTGCGCCAGACAGGCAATGTTGCGGTCTCGGTTCAACCCTATCCCGTATCTGCGTCGCCGGTTGCCGATGCGCTCAGGGAAACCCGGAAATCGGAGCAGCCTCGTAACGCTCAGTCTCCGTTAAATGCGCCCGCAAATCGCCCGACGCAACCCATGGAAGGATACGGCAAAACGGCTCCGGTGGCAGCGAAGACCATCGCTTTGGCACCCTCCAATGCACGAGAGCCATTGGCGAAGACGCAAGTGCCGCCTGCACAGAATGCCGCTATCGATGCGGCCCAGCCGTCCGGGGCGAGACTTGCCGGAAGCGATCCGACGATAACGCGGATCGAGCGTATTATGGTCTCGGCGGGGTCGCAGATGGCGTCGCAGGAATTGCATGCCGCCGTCCGTGCGCTTTCTGCCAGCGAGGTGTCTGCGTTTCTCGACCGGTCCAGCGCACTGATTGCCACGGTTTTCGAAAAGGCCTGCGCCGATCCGTCAATGGCCAAGACGGAGGACAAGCAGCGCGCCGTGCGCACCGCACTTGCGCTTGCGCATCTTGCCGCTGCCATCGACAAGGACCCGCGTAGTCCTTCAACAATGCGTCTCATGCAGGACATCAGTGCGGTCGTTCTCAACTCTGCGACGGCAAACGACAATACGGTCTTTACCGGGCTCGCGCAGGCAATCGGCGTTGGAGCGGGTATCAAACTGGCATTGATGGTCGCCGCAGCACTGGCGCATGAGGAAGAAGACCGGCGTTCCCGCGCGCCATCGTTGCGCGCTCTGATGGTTGCCGGATTCATGAGGCTTGGAGAACGCATCGATGGCGCGCATCGCGATGTATTGCAATCTCTCGGGCCTTTGCTGATGGATTGGGCGACGTGGCGAACCGGACCGGCGGACGCAGCGCTGCTTGGGCTTGCCGATTTTGTCGGGTCGCAGCCTGTCCTGCTTGAAAACCTCGCACCGCGGCTTGACCGGATCGAGCAAGTTGGTGTGGAGGCGTTCAGGGCGCTGCGCGATCTGATGTCTCCGTCGCTCGATAACGAACTGCGTCGTGTGCAGCAGCGTTTTATTGCCAGTGACAGCGTTTTCGGTTGCATCGCCGGTAGCCGTGCAGCAATGCGCGAGATCAAACAAATGGCCGCACAGCGTAGTTCGGTTGAAAACGGCAATGTCGAGCTTGAAGCAATAAAGCTTGTCCTCACCGAAATCGGTTTCGATGCGCCGCGTGCGGCCTTTCTCGCTGAACGCAGTCGAATCGATCAGGGGGGAATGCTTGGCCACAACTGGACATTACTTGAAAGCTTTGCCCACATGGAGGCGCAGGGACGAGTGTTTCAACGGCTGCTGGCTTTTCTAAACGGACAATATATCGTTGAACAAATACCAACTATCATTGGATTTGATGATTTGAATAAGCAACCAAATTTAACGGAAGTTTAGTTGCCTATTACAATGATAAATATATATTTAATTCAAATTTTGAATTAAATATATACATGATTTTATATCATTTAAATTAATTTAAATTGTATAAATTTGTTATACAAAATATTCATATGTACTAACGATCTATTTGTAGCAAATCTGTATTAATATTTTCATTGAAACGTCACTTAAGTTTTTAAGAATGTATTTATATATTGCTGGTGCCGGAGACTTCTGAGGCTCTGCGGTTTAGAGCGCGCTTGCGCGATATTTTAACTTTGCTCAACAATGGAGACACAACGATGTCGAGCGTTACTCCTGCATCCGGTGGCGGTGCTGATGCCGCGATCTCGAAGATGGAAGCTGCTTTCGATGCTGCTATCGAAAAGTCGGCCAAGATCACCGAGATCACGACTGAAAAGAAGACCGAACTCGACGCTACTAAGCAGCGTCCGCAGAACTAATTGAGTTGGCTCGGACGCTTTGTCGTCCGAGCTGCTTCCTTGCGCTCATTGGAGCCCTTTTGCTCGATATCGGCGACTTCATGGTCGTGGATCGCCGGTGCGCATTGCAGGCATTCGTATCCTTATGAAGGAGTGCGCAATGAAAGTGGGATCGCAGCTTTCAGGCTGGGAAGGATTTTACGCAGACCGGGCGGAGCGGCGCGATGCCGCCACCGATCCGGCTTTGCGCGAGCATTTCGAAAATGAACTCGAGCAGGCCCGCATAACCATGCAGGCTATGGGTATTGAGGTGCCGCAGGAGAGTGCAGCGGGAAAACCCGGAACACCCGGCGATACAAAACCCTATGCCGAGACGGAACCCGGTCTGGAGCCGGGCAATGACGTGAAATTTGTCGATAAAGACGGTGCGCCGGTATCCCATGCGCCCGACAAGACAACTCAGTCAGGTCCGTCGGGATCGCTTAGCGCCGGGCTGAATGAAAGTCTTCAGCCCTATCGCCAGGATATTCTGGACGCTTCGCAAGCAACGGGTGTACCCGCCAATCTGCTGGCCGCTGTGATCTGGGATGAATCCAAGGGTGTGGCTTCGGCGGGAACCATCAATGGCGAGAACGGGCAGACCGATACCGGTCTCATGCAGATCAATCCTGAAACCTTCGCTACCTTGAAGGCTCAACATCCCGACCTGATAACCGGCGATGCTTTCGACCCGAAGAACAACATCATGGCCGGTGCGCTCTATCTGAAAGAACAATACGACCAGTTTGGCGACTGGGACCTGGCGCTGCGCGCCTATAATTCGGGGCCACTCTCTGTCGATCCATCCGATCACACCATATCGACGACCGGCTTCGGCACCAAGAACTACGTTGAGAAAGTCAATTTCTATGAGGACCTTCTCAATCAGGGGAGTTCCATGCCCGACGGTTATCCGGGCGGCAATGAACTTTACTGAGCTTTCGCAAGGGGCTCAGACGCAAGCAACGCATCATCTCAGTCAACGGAAATGGAAGGAAGGGGTCCAATGTCCATCACCTTATCGCCTACAAATCTCAGTCAGGTTAACCAGAATACATCAGCGCTGAGCTTTGACGAGAAGCTCAACATCTCGAAATCGAGCCAGATCATGGTCGATTACATGAAGGAAAAGGGCAAATCCGCCATCAATGCGGATGAGCTTGCAGCACTTGCCAGCAATTCTTCCGGTGATGTGCCTGCGGAGGTTTCCGCGGCTGCCGCCTATATGCAGCGTCATCCTGATGTGTTCACGGCAATCGAAACCCATGATGTTGCCGGTGCCGACGGTCTTTCCGGTTCGTGGAATTTCGAATGGGCGGCAGAAGGCGGTCTCGCCGGTACTTCGACCGAGGCGATTGCCAATATGGAAGAAAGCTTCAACCGCGCAATCGAGAAGTCGGCCAAGATCACCGAGCTGACCACCGAGAGCAAGACCGAGCTCGACGCTACCAAGCAGCGCGCCCAGAACTGATTTTTCTGGATGGCTCCTGCCGTTGATGGCGGGAGCCCTTCGCCCGGTTGCCCGGGCAGCGCACCAGAACGTCATTATCCTGATTGAAATTAAAAAATTGTGACGAGATTTTCCATGGCCAAGGTCAGTTCGTCAGCTTCGAGCCCGGTAGATCCGAAATCGGTTGATCCGAATAATGCCGAGGCATGGAAACAGGCTGAAAAAGACGCCAAGGATGCGGGCATTCCCTGGGAACGTCCAGCCGATGACAAGCGCTCCGCGCAGGAGATCATCGATGATACACCGCTTCTGAAAAACCTTGGCAATCAGAGCGGCGTGAAGGATTCGCTGGAGCAGCGGGTTGGTGGTGACATCGAAAAGGACGCCGATGCTGCCTATCGTGCAGCGCAGGTTCTTGAACATGTCGAAAAATATGACGCCGAGGGAAATCGTCTCGCCAGCAACGACATTAACAATGGCGAAATCAACGGCTTCACCAAGGGGAAGGAAGCCAAGCCGAATACGGAAGCAGGCCGCCTTCAGGATTTTGGCAAATATGGTTTTTCCAATCTCAAGGGTAAGTTGAACAATCTTTCTGCTGCTGATGACCCGAAAGCCCGCAAGCAGGCAGAGGATCTGGGCATTAAATGGGAGCGCCCGAAAGGCGATGATCGCTCCGCCAAGGACATTATAGATGACAATCCTCTGCTCAAGGGCCTTGGCAACCAGAGCGACGTCAAGGAGATGCTCAAGGAGCAGGTTGGCGATTTCGAAAAAGATGCCGATGCGGCCTATCGCGGGACCCAAGTTCTCGATCATATCGAGAAATTCGACAAGAACGGCGAGCGTCAGGTCGGCGGCGATGTTGGTGATCAAAAGATCAACGGTTTCACCAACAGCAACCAGGCAAAGCCCAATACGGAAGCCGGTCGTCTTCAGGATTTTGGTAAGGATGGTTTCTCTTCATTGAAGGGCAAGCTCAACGATTATAAAGACGCCGGCAATGACAAGGAAGAGCGCAAGAAGGCCGAAGCGCTCGGTATCGAATGGGAACGTCCGAAAGACGACAAGCGCTCTGCCAAGGAAATCGTTGAAGGTGATCCGTTGTTGCAGGATCTTGGCAACCACAGCGGTGTCGGCGATATGCTGAAGGAGCGCGTCGGAGATTATACCACTGACGCGGACGCGGCCTATCGCGCTGCACAGGTTCTCAGGCACGTCGAACAGTTTGATAGTAAGGGCAAGGAAATCAAGACCGAAACCGTAGAACTGGAAAATGGTGTTTCTATCGAGGTAAAGCCAGAGACCGTCGGTGACGGTAAGATTAATGGTTTCACATCGTCACGCGAGGCGCAGCCCGACACGGAAGCTGGTCGTCTTCAGGATTTAGGTAAGTACGGTTTCGACGCTCTGAAGGGGGACCTTGGTGAGGTTTCCTCCGTCAAGGGCAAGGGTGAAGATACCAAGAGCTATAAAGATTATATAGCGGCGAACAAGGACGCAGATGAAGGCTCGAAGCAGGTTGTAAAATATGCGGGCCTCCTTGAAGAAAACTACGACCTGATCCGTCAGAAAGCCGGAGCGGGTGGCAATCTTGATGCCGATGCCTTGAAGCGCTACAAGGACACCGCCAAAGGGCTAAGCGACGAGACCAAGGAAGCGCTCGATTTCTGGTCGCAGCCCGGTGCTTTCAATATCATCGATAACGCCAAGCATTCACTGGCGCAACGGCCGGATGGTGATCTCAGCAAGGGTGATTTACAGTCCTGGTTGAGCAAATCTGCCCCTAAGGATGCTTCTTCATTGATGACATTCCTTTCGGATGCAGCGCAACGCAGCGCGCTTTCGGATATCGACACCAGCAAGCTTGGCAAGGATGTCTTTGAAAACCCCGGAAAATACTCGAATGAGGAAAAAGCCGCCGTTCTTCAGGACTTGCAACAGGCCCAGCAATTGATGGTGGATGGCGCTTCCGCAGGCATGTGGAAGGATGATTATTCCAAGGTTTCCATCGCCAATCGTGCGCATGTCCACCCGGACAAGGAAAAGGTTTTCGATGACCTTAACAAACACATCAAGATTCTCCAGGACGACAAGGCAGTTACCAAGACCCTGAGCGAGAAGACCGCGGGCGCGCTGAAAGACCTTGTGGCGGATAACAAGGGCCTCAAGGACGCCGTTCAGAAAACCTACGATGATGACGTCAAGAGCGGGAAGGCTCTTAACAGTTCGTGGGATACCAATATGAAGGATGGCAAGGTCGGGCAGCAGGCCGTGCTTGCCGAATTCCTCGGGACGGCACAGTCCTATCAGGGTGCCCTTGATATCAAAAAACCTGAAGATATCAGGGAAGCGATCAAGAAATCCGACCATGAAGGCGACTTCAAGGACTTTTATGAAAACAAGCTCGTTTCCGGTGACCGCTTGAAGGACCTGCTGAAGGATAATTCCTTCGAGGCAGCGGCAAGCGTCTATAACATGGAAGTTGGCCTCTACAACTCGGCTCTTGATCCTGAATTTACCGGAAAACTTGACGATAAGCTGGAAGAGAATTTCTCCAAGATCGGCAATGAGCATGTTCTCAAGGACGCATCCTTCGATGATATGAAGAAGGCTTTCGGCGTCAATGGTGGCGATGAACTCGATGAAAAGAAAGTAAAGGAGTATATCGCGGAAGTTGCCAAGGAAAATCCGGAACTTTTCGTCAATGAGAACGGAAAGGCTGCGACGCCAGACCAGATTCTTGGCGGCTTCCGGGCAACCTGGGATGTCTATCGCCAAGGTACGAAAACGCTGGACAAAACAGGGTCACTTGCAGACCTCGATCCGAACAAGAACGCCAAAGGCGCCTATGATAGGGGCGTTCTGCACGGCGTGAGCGGTCTTTTCCTGGCGGGCATGACCATTGCCAGAGGCGTCGGAACCAATGGAAACCTGCAAAAGAAGGATTATGTGAACATAATCGCCGGTTCTGTCCAGACGGCGACGGTGCTGACCGAAGGAGGAATGAAGGGATACACGCAATATCTGAAAGGCTTGAAGGACAAACTTGACGATGATCTCATGAATAGCGTGGGATCCCTGTTGGATGATGTTTCCCCTGAAAATCTTTCCGCACAGGATGCCAAGGCGACCAAGCCCGCTTTGTATGACAAGAGGGCAAGTCTTGCGAAGAAGTTCGAGGAAGGCGCCAAGGGCCTTGGCGGTGCCGCAGGGGCAGCCATGGGAGCCTATGGCATATTTGATGGTGTCCAGGCCATCAGAAATGGCGATACGGTTACCGGTGCATTGAGCATCACCTCCGGCTCGATCGGTGCAATGGCCGGTCTGGCGTCCATGGTCGAGGGTGCATGGGGGCTGGGCAATGCCTTGCTGCCGAACCTTATCAGCAAGGTGCCGAATATCGTTCCAGTCTTCGCTGGTGCTCTGGGGTGGGCTGCGGCCGGTGTCGGAGTGATCGTTTCCTTCCTGCCGAGCCTCATCGAAGAAGGCAAGCACCAGAAGCGCTCCGACGATTTCGGCCATACGCTCGGCAGCTTCCTGACAAAGTACGAAATTGATGGCGTGGAAGGCGGCAGCTACAGGGATATTCCGGATAATGAGTGGCCGGGTTACGATGATGGACCAACAATAGGTTCATGATTTTTATGGGAATCGCTGAGTCGCTGTTCGGCTCTGTCATCAAGATGGCACCTAAGGCGCATCCGTCGATCCAGCCCGATGGGGACATCAACGATTACTGGCGCGAGCAGCGTCTTGTCGAACGGTGCCTCTTCTTGGCCGTAAGAACCTTCGCTGTACTCTGCATGAAGAATGCATACGCCGTCATGAAACTTTCATGCGATCGAAACAGATGCACTCGCTTCTGTTGATAGGAAACACCGCAGTAACAACTCAGAAAGGCCCCGGCGATGAATGTGAAGATCAAGGATTTGAAAGGCGGAATTGCGGATGTCGCAGGAACTTTATCCTCTTTGAACTTCAATTCCCTAATCGACGCTGCCAAGAAGACCGAAACAAACAAGCGAGAACAGGCTGAAAAACTTGGGATCATCTGGGAACGTCCCGACGGCGATAACCGTTCGGCGCAATATATCATCGACAATAATCCCGTATTGCGCGATCTTGGCAATCAGGAAAATCTCCGCGATGATCTGAAGAAGCAGGTCGGCGATTTTGAGAACGACCCTGATGCCGCCTTCCGCGCGGTTCAGGTTCTCGAGCATATCGAGAAGTTCGACGGCAATGGCGAGTTGATCGTCGGCAACAGTGTCGGTGACGGGCGCATCAACGGTGTCACTTCTGGTGGCGACGTACGCCATGGTACCGAGGCAGGCCGACTGAAGGACTTTAACAAGTTCGGCTTCGAAAATCTGAAGGGTGATCTGGGCAACCGTACGCGGACTTCCGAAAAGTCAGAGACCCGCGAGAAAGCCGAGGCCCTCGGCCTTAAATGGAACAGACCTGGGAACGATGGTCGCTCGGTTCAGGAAATCCTCAACGACACGCCTGCCTTGAAGAACCTTGAGAACAAGAGCGGCGTCAAGGACATGCTCAAGGATCAGGTCGGCGATTACGAAACCGATGCCGATGCCGCTTACCGTGCCGCGCAGGTGATCGAGCATATCCAGCGCTTCGACGGCGATGGCAATCCTATTGTCGGTGCGGATGCTGGAAATGACAAGATCGACGGCTTCACTTCCAGCGACGAAGCACGGCATGGAACCGAGGCAGGACGGCTGCAGGATTTTGGTCGAGACGGCTTCGACAGCCTGAAGGGCAAGATGGTTGATCGCGAAAAGCTTGGCGACGACACTGCTGCTCGCGATGACGCAGAAAGGCTGGGCATTCGTTGGGAACGTCCCGAGGGGGATGACCGCTCGGCGCGCGATATTCTTGACGACGATCCGCTGCTCGCCAATCTCGGCAATCAGTCAGGTGTCAAGGATATGCTGAAGGATCGCGTCGGGGACTACGAGCGCGACGCGGATGCCGCCTATCGTGCAAGCCAGGTCCTTGAGCATATCGAGCGCTTCTATGGAGACGGAAAATCTATCGTCGGCAAGGATGTCGGCAACGATAAGATCGACGGGTTTGGCGGGGAAGAAGCAGAAAATGGCACTGAGGCAGGTCGTCTTCAGGATTTCGGTAAATACGGATTCGAAAATCTCAAGGGCCAACTGAACAATGTCGGTTCGGCTGGCGACGATAAGATGTCCCGCGAGAAAGCCGAAGAACTCGGCATCCAATGGGAGCGCCCTGAAGGCGACGATCGTTCCGCGCGCGACATCATCGACGACAGCCGCGTGCTGAAGGGCCTCGGTAATCAGTCGGGTGTCAAAGACATGCTGAAAGAACAGGTCGGCGACTTCGAAACGGATGCTGACGCCGCCTATCGCGCCGTGCAGGTTCTGGATCATATCGAGCGGCTGGACGGCGAGGGTAAGACAATCGCCGGCAAGAGTGTCGACAATGGAGTGATCGATGGTTTTACCTCCAGCGACGAGGCGCGGCCCGACACCGAAGCCGGGCGATTGCAGGATTTCGGCAAACTCGGGTTCGACAGCCTCAAGGGAAAGCTGACAGATCGAACCGATGCTACCACCAACGATGAGGCGCGCAAGCAGGCCGAGGATTTGGGAATTGTCTGGGAGCGACGCGACGGTGACGAGCGTAGCGCGCGCGAAATTATTCAGGACACACCGATCCTGCGTGATCTGGGCAATCAGTCGGGTGCCAAGGATATGTTGAAGGATCGCGTCGGCGATTATGAGAATGATGCCGATGCCGCCTTCCGCGCCGCGCAGGTGCTGGAACATATCGAACGCTTCGACGGTAATGGCAAGGAGTTGAGCGGCAGCGATGTCGGCAACGGCAGAGTGGACGGGTTCACTTCCAGCCGCGAGGCGCGTCCCGGTACGGAAGCTGGTCGATTGCAGGATTTCGGCAAATTTGGCTTTGGCAATCTCAAGGGCAAGCTGAAGGATCGCTCCAAGGGCGACGACACTCCTGTTGCCAATGAAGAGGAGGCCCGCGCCGAGGCTGAAAAGCTGGGCATCGAATGGAAGCGTCCCGATAGTGATTATCGTCTGGCCGAGGAGATCATCGGCGAAAACCCGATCCTGAAAGGGCTTGGCGATGACGAAAACCTCAAGGAAATGATGAAGGAGCGGGTCGGTGACTATGAAAAGGATGCCGACGCCGCTTATCGCGCTGTGCAGGTGATCGAACACGTCGAACGCTTCGATGGTGATGGAAACCGGATTGTCGGCAAGGATGTCGGCAACGACACGCTGGACGGAATGACCGGCAGTGGCGAGGCAAGGCACGGGACCGAAGCCGGGCGATTGAAGGATTTCGGCAAATATGGCTTTTCCAGCCTGAAAGGCGATCTATCCGCCAGCGCAACGGTCAACGACAACAGCCAGTCCCGTGAAAAGGCCGAGAAGCTGGGCATTCACTGGGAACGCACAGAAGGCGATACACGCACGGCCTCCGAGATCATCAATGAGGCGCCAAGCCTGAAGAATCTCGACAATACCAGTGGTACCAAGGACCTGCTCAAGGAGCAGGTGGGTGATTTCGAGAAGGATGCCGATGCGGCCTATCGCGCCGCACAGGTGCTGGAACATATTCAGCGTTTCGATGAGAACGGTGAAACCGTTCTCGGCAAGTCGGTGGGAGACGGGGAAATCGAGGGCTTCACGTCGTCAGGCGAAGCAAAACATGGGACCGAGGCTGGCCGTCTTCAGGACTTCGGAAAATACGGCTTTGACAGCTTGAAGGGTGTGATCCCTGACCGATCCGCGCCGGCCACGGATGAAAGTGCTCGCGCCGAGGCCGAGAAACTCGGGATCGAATGGGAGAGGCCGGAAGGCGACGACCGTTCTGCTGCGGAAATCATGGGCGGTTCCGAGCTTCTGCGCAATCTGGGGAATGAAAGTGGCACGCGTGACATGCTGAAGGACCGCGTCGGCGATTTCGAGAACGATGCCGATGCCGCCTACCGCGCCGTCCAGGTGCTTGACTATATTGAGACCTATTCGAACGGCGGCGTCTACAACGAGAGCGGCAACGGCAAGATCGACGGCTTCACCTCCAGCGGCGAGGCCGAGCACGGCAGCGAGGCGGGCCGGCTCCAGGATTTCGGCAAATACGGTTTCTCCGCACTCGATCATACGTCCAACCGATTTGAGGAATATCTGAAGGATCATCCCGATGCCGACGCGACATCGCAGAAGATCACCGAATATGCCTCGATCCTCTACGATAATTTCGGTGCCATTCAGGATGCAACGGATACCGGCCAGTTCATCGAAGTCTCGGATCTCGAAAAATTCAAAGCCGCCAATCCTGACCTGCCAGACAAGACCCGCGAGGCGATTGATTTCTGGATGAGCCCCGGTGCGTTTGAACGTCTGGAAACAAGCGTCGACACGTTGCGCTACCCTATAGACGGGCTGTTGACCAAGGAAGATATAGGCGCGTGGATCAAGAACTCGGCCCCGACGGATGTTAGCGGTGCGATGCAGTTTCTGAACCAGGCGGCGCAAGGCGGATCAGTTGCAGGCTTTGATGTGGACAAATACGGGCCCGAGATCTTCGAAAAGCCGGAACGTTATTCCGGCCAAGAGAAGGCGGCGGTCGTGCAAGATCTGCAACGCGCCTACATGATCGTATCGATGGGTAAGTCTTCGGGCGTGTGGAAGGATGCGCAATCCAGCGGCAAACTCGACAAATTCGGCGACGATCCCGACAAGTTGCTTGAAGACATCGAGTCCAAACTGGACATCCTGATGAATGATAACGACGTCGTTAAGTATTTCGAGGAGAACGGCAACAAAGCCATGACCTCGATGCTGGGCGGCGCAAAAGGGCTTCAGGACGAACTGAAGCAAAGCTATGAGGATGAGATTCTCAGTGGCAAGGCGCTGGACGCCATCTGGGAAAAAAACAAGGACAAGGAAGGCGCGACCAAACTCGATGCGCTGAACGAGTTCTATACGGTGGCCTCCTCGATGCAGACCACAATGGGTGTCGACGACACCAAGGCTATCCAAGATGCCGTCGCGAAAAGCGATGTCGGCAAGGAAATGCAGACCTATTTCACTGAGGAGGTGGTGACAGGCAAGCGTCTGGACGCTTTGCTCAAGGACAATGATCCGCAAAAGGCGCTTAGCACCTTCAGCCTTGAGGTTGCGTTGCTGAATACGACGCTGCCGGCGGAACTTACCGAAAAGCATTCCGATACCATCGATAAGCTAATCATCGACAAAACCGTGGAATCGTTGGAAAACGAGCTGACCTTTGATGATTTGAAAACGGCCTATGGCGTCAATGGCACTGACAAGCTCGATGAAGCCAAGATTTCGGAAATGTTCGACCATGTGGTCAAAGAAAGCCCCGAACTTGTTACCAACGAAGACGGAAAGGTTGTCACCCGCGATGAGTTCCTGACCGGTTTCCGTGGCGCCTGGGACACGATGCGCCAGGGCGTCAAGGTCGGAGACAAGATGGGATGGATCACCGACGGTGCGCTGAAGGGTATCAGCGACAGGGGCGTGATGCATGGCGTCAGCGGTTTGTTCCTTGCGGGACTGACGATTTCGCGCGGTATTGCCGGTGGTCAGGACATGACGCCACGTGCCGCCGGCAATATCGCTCTGAGTTCGATACAGACCACGGCGATTCTGGGCGAAGGTGGTATGAAGGGCTGGCAGACATATCTGAAAAACAGCATGCCTGCCACTTATGATGTCCCGACGCAGGGGCAGGCCGCCTCCAATCTGGCGAAGGAACAGACGATCAAGAATTTGAAGGTTGGCGAGAATGCTTTCAAGATTGCCGGGGGCGTGACCGGTATTGTTACCGGTGTTCTGAGCATCGTCGATGGCGTCAAGGCCCTGCGTAATGGCGACAAGGTTGGAGGCGGGATGAGCATCGCTTCTGGCGGCCTTGGTGCAATCTCGGGACTTGCGGCGGCGGCTGAAGGCGTGATCGGCTTGGCCAGCGCATCCAAGGTCATCGGCACGATTGCCGGAGTAACGGCAGGGGTGGCAGGGGCAACGGCTGCCGTCGCCGGTGTCGCCGCGCTGGTCATGGCGGTTGTGCTTGTCATTATCCAGGAAGTCGAGAAGGATAAGCGGACAAGTGACTTTGCGAGCCTGCTGGATGGCCATCTGGATAAGTACGGGATCACTGGCAAGGGCTGAACTTTTGGCACTTGGGCTTGTCATGTTTGATATTCGCCAAGCGAGAAATGTCACGGCATTGCATGCATCTGTGCAATGCTGTTTGGGTCAGATGCAGGATCGGCGGCTGTAGCGCATATGCACGTTGGGCACGGCGCTTTTCGATAATCGACCGTAAGGGATCGATTATGCTTTACGCAGTAGCATGGAATAGGTCTTTGCGATCGCCAGCAGGAAGAGATCGCAGTCGATTATAGTGCAGTTGTGATGATCGCAAGTAAAGATGAAATCCCGCCCCCGCAACCACTTCAAGCATAAATCGCTGGAAATTGAGGTGTAATAACAGGTTACACCGAAATTGCGCGATCACACAAAGCCCCGGACGCACAAGCGCCGGGGTTTTCATCGTTTTATTAGGACCGATTCGAATTCTCTTTCCTTCCGGCAATCGTTACCCATGTGCCGGGCCACGACCGATAGTGATGATCACTACGTTTACGTTATAGCCCTCTAAAACGCCACGATCTCTTCGGCGTCACAAAGCGGAGAAAGCCAGAAGTCACAGTTGATTCCGGTTGCGATCACGAGAGGTAAGTGAGACGGCCCGCTCCTACCGTCTTATTATCCAACCCCCAATTGATATAGGGGAATAGAGGGCGCTTGTGTGTGGGCTGCCAACAGCCATTTGGGTAAAGCGGAGCGCCAGAGTTAGTATACCTCACTGTTGATTGTCGCTGAGAAGTGACCCGGTTGTCATTAAGCATGGAATAAGGAACCCATTTGAGGGGTTATCGGCATCCAAACGGGGGTCTGACTCATATTTGATGATTTCGCGGTCGAAACTGACGCAGTTATCAGAAAGGAGTCAGCATCATGGCGACCAAGTTTCGTCTGTCGTCCCTGATCCCGGTCGGATTGATTGTTGAGCGTTCCGACGAGGACAACGGGGTAATCATTGTTTCAGCGCGGGCAGCCGCTGATCAACGTTCCTGCCCTTTATGCAACCAAATGTCAGATCGTGTTCATAGCCGCTACGTTCGGATAGTTGCTGATTTGCCTTGTGGTGGCACCAAGGTCCAGCTACGATTAACAGCAAGGCGCTTTATTTGTGAGATAACACTTTGTCGTCGCCGGATATTCGTCGAAAGGTTTGGAGAGCTTATCGTTCCGGAGCGCAGCCGTCGAACCGCTCGGCTTGATACCATCGTACATCATCTCGGGTTGGCTCTGGGAGGGCGGCCTGCAGCCATTGCCAAACGCTTGATGATCCCGGTTAGCAATGACACACTCATCCGTGCGGTGAGAAGAAAATCCATGGTGCCGGATGATGCTCTAAACGCCGTCGGAATTGACGATTGGGCTTTCCGCCGCAATCACCGCTATGGCACCGTCGTATGTGATCTTGAGAAGCGAAGGATTGTCAAACTTCTGCCTGATCGGGAGATCGCGACAGTTTCGACGTTCCTTGCTCAGCACCCCGAAATAGCGATTGTTTCACGCGATAGAGGCGGCGGCTATCGTGAAGCTGCTGCCAAGGCTTTACCCCATGCCATGCAGGTCGCAGATCGTTGGCATTTGATGGAGAACGCCAGCGCAGCGTTCCTTGACGTCGTGCGGAAATCCATGCGGGCGATCCGTACCGCAATTGGTGCTACGACGATCAATCCTGCGCTACTCACTTGCGCTGAACGACTGCAATATGAGAGCTATCTACGGCGTGAGGACGTGAATTCGACAATCACCAAGCTGGCTTCCGATGGCGTGCCAATAAAGGAAATCGTGCGACAGACCGGCTATAGCCGCGGAACAGTTCGCCAGATCGTCCGCGGCCACAGAACTGATGTGTTCCGTGTCAGACAAAGTTCCCTTGAGGCCTATCTGCCGCTGTTGGATCAACTCTGGGGGTCTGGGCAGCACAACGGCGCTGAACTCTGGCGACAGCTAAAGTGCAAAGGCTTCCGTGGTTGTTCTCGTGTCGTTGGGGAGTGGGCCGCAAGGCGACGGCGGTCTGAGCGGGTCTGCGAACAGCAACTTCAAAAAGTGCCATCCGCCAGAAGGATTGCCCGATTGATGACAACTGCTCGCGATCAACTGAGTAAGGCTGACACAATCACTATTGCGGCCATAGAAGCCGGCGTTCCCGCCTTGATCCAAGCTCGCAACCTAATTGATCGTTTCCAGACAATGATCCGAAGGAAGGCCAAGACAGAACTCGACCCGTGGATCGCTGATGCACGCGATAGTCTGTTTGCTCCCTTCGCCAACGGGATACTGAAAGACAAGGCAGCGGTGTCTGCCGCCATCACCGAACCTTGGTCGAACGGCCAGGTCGAAGGACAGATCAACAAGCTAAAGCTCGTTAAAAGGCAAATGTATGGGCGTGCCAAGCTGGATCTTCTTCAGGCACGGTTGATCGGCGCAATGTGAAAGAAATCGTCATCAAAAATGCGTCAGATCCCTTTTTGGACGCCGATAAGGGGTCCCGTTTAGGCTCTGACGCAATCTCGCTGACATCAGGTCGCTCCGATGACACGTGCTTCCAGCAGATCGAGCTTCCCACGTCTATACATTTGCCTCCTGATGAGTTTTAGCTTGGTGATTTGTCCCTCTGTCTGGCCGTTAGACCACTGTGAGGTTATCGCATTTTGGACGGCTGCCCTGTCGCGGATGATACCGTTCGCGAATGGGGCGACCAAGCTTGCTGCTGCGCGGTCGATCCACGTGTCCAGATCATCTTTGGACTTGCGCCGCAGCATTTCGTGGAAGCTTTCCACAACATCTCTGGCCTCGACTAGGTCTGGTAGTTGCTCCTCGATCGCAGCGACCGTCATCGTCTGCGCGTTGGTCAAGTTGTTGCGTTCAAGTGTCATTAGGCGAACGATGGTGCGTGCCGCCGGCGCGTGGCCGAGCCCGTTTTCGGCTTTTTCCGCCCGCCTTCGTCGTGTTGCCCATTCAGTGACAACGCGGAGACCTCCGCCAAAACCAGCCAGCCGAAGCTGCCGCCACAGTTCAGCGCCGTTTCGTGATCCGGCGTCCCATTGCGCTTCAAGCCACGGTAGGTGTGGTTCGAGCGAAGTTTGCCGGACTCGGAAGATGTCGGTCCTTTGACCACGAACAATGCTGCGAACCAGCTTTCGGCTATGCCCGGTTCTGCGTACGATTGCCTTGATGGACAGGCCTTCGCCGACGAGTCCACGAATGACAGAGTTTGTCTCTTCACATCGCAGATATCCGTCATATTGCAAGCGCTCGGCGGCAGTCAGAAGCTTAGAGTTTACGGTTGCTGTCCCGACTGCAATGCGGACCTGCCGCATCGACTTGCGGACGGCATCAAGAAAAGCGTGGCTAGCGTTTTCCATGAGATGCCAGCGGTCGGCGACCTGTTCGGCCTGTGGCAGGGCTTGCGCAGCGGCCCGCGCATACGCGCCGCCGCGGTCTCTTGCCACGATTTTGATTTGCGGCTGCTCGACCAGCCAGGCCTTTGCGGTCGAGGGTTCCCGGTCGGGCAACAACGCGATCGTCTTTCGCCGTTCCAGATCGCAGATGATCGTGCCATATCGATGATTTCGACGCCACGCCCAGTCATCAATGCCGATTGTCCGTCGTCGAATGATTTGAGACTATTTGTGCTTTTGAAGATTGGAATTTCCGGCTCGGTTTGGGGTTTGATTTAAGCGGCTTTGGCTTGGTGGTTCAAGCGGCGTTTTTTGATCGTGTCTCGTTTGATCCTTTCGCGTTCGAGCAGGATGGTCTGTCCGCGTCCGAAGTAGACGTCGGCGGGAGTGAGATTGTCGAGGCTCTCATGGTAACGGCGATGATTGTAATGCTCAACGAAGGCTGCAATCTGGGCTTCGAGGTCCTCCTTGAAGAAGTAGTTTTCAAGCAGGATGCGGTTCTTCAGCGTCTGGTGCCAGCGTTCGATTTTCCCTTGCGTCTGCGGGTGGCCGGGAGCGCCGTGAACCTGGTCGATCTTGTATTTCTCCAGCCATTCGCCGAGATCGGAGGCGACGTAACACGAACCGTTGTCCGACAGCAGACGCGGCCGGTGCTCAACCTTGACCTTGTCACAGCCTGAGGCGGCCAATGCAAGATCGAGTGTATCGGTGACGTCATCCACCTTCATGCTGGTGCACAGCTTCCAGGCGATGATGTAGCGGGAGTAGTCATCGAGGACGGTCGATAGATAGAACCATCCCCAGCCGATGACCTTCAGGTAGGTGAAGTCGGTTTGCCACATCTCGTTCGGCCTCGTGGTATAGCGCGACAATCAGGATGAGACGCTTGCGACAATCTGGATGAGATTCTTAGGTCGCGGTCGGGATCAAATTATCATGCTGATTGCCGGTGACAAGTTCTTCTTCGTTTTCTGATTGCCGCTGCGCGACAGACAGCGTTGAGGTCCTGATTGTCGCAAACGAGGCCGGTCGGCCCCGCTGGCGTTTTTCCTCAAGCGCGGTTCTGCGGCGATAACTTTCGACATTCATCTCGAAGATCGTGGCATGGTGCACAAGCCGGTCGACTGCTGCGAGTGTCATGGCAGGATCTGGAAAGACCCGGTTCCACTCTCCGAACGGCTGGTTGGCAGTGATCAAGATCGACCGGTGCTCGTATCGTGCCGAGATCAGCTCGAATAGCACGCTTGTTTCCGCCTGGTCCTTGGTGACGTAGGCGAGGTCATCGAGGATGAGCAAGTCGTACTTGTTGAGTTTATCGATGGCAGACTCAAGCTGCAGTTCCCTGCGGGCGACCTGAAGCTTCTGCACAAGATCGGTAGTCCGGGTGAACAGGACCCGCCATCCGTTCTCGATCAGCGCAAGGCCGATAGCCGCAGCAAGATGGCTCTTTCCTCCGCCGGGCGGACCGAACATGAGGATGTTGGCTCCCTTGGCGAGCCAACTGTCGCCGGCGGTAATTGCCATGACCTGCGCCTTCGAGATCATGGGTACTGCGTCAAAGGCGAAGCTGTCCAAGGTCTTTCCGGGCGGCAGGTGCGCTTCGGCGAGATGCCGTTCAATCCTGCGATTGGCACGCTCTGCCAGCTCGTGCTCGGCAATAGCCGACAGGAAGCGAGCGGCTGGCCATCCTTCCCGGTCCGCCTGCTCGGCAAATTGCGGCCACAGCGTTTTGATGGTCGGTAGCCGAAGTTCGTTGAGCATGATGGCGAGCCGTGCTTCGTCGATCACGTGGGCGTTCTTCATGCGGCTTCTCCTGTCCCGATCAGGGCCTCATAACCGTTGAGCGATGCGAGCTGCACATGAACGGTAGGCAGCTTGGCTGGATCCGGGCCGAAGAGCGTTCGCATGGCGGCCAGGTCCGGTAAATCGCCCGCATCCAGGGTCCTGGCCAATTCTTTGGCAAGTTCGCGCTCGCAACCGCGGTCATGCGCCAATGCCAAAAGCTCAACGGTGATCTTGCAAGCCTGCTTGTCGGGAAGATGCTCGATGAGGGCTTCGAAGGCCTTGCGATATTCTGGACGCGGGAAGAGTTTGTCGCGATAAACGAGGCCGCGGAGCGCCATCGGCTTCTTGCGCAGGGAATGGATGACGTGGTGGTAGTTGACGACCTGATCGTGCCGCCCGTCGGGGTGGCCGCGTCCGCGGCGCAACGTCATCAGATGCGTACCTCCGATGAAGACATCCAGCCGATCATCGAACAGGCGAACTCGTAGCCTGTGGCCGATCAGGCGGGATGGCACGGTGTAGAAGACCTTGCGCAAGGTGAAGCCGCCCGTCCGGGACACCGTGACGACAATCTCTTCGAAGTCCGTGGTCCTGCGCTCGGGCAGCGCCTGCAGATGGGATCGCTCAGCATCGATACGCTTGCCATGGGCAGCATTGCGACGGCTGACGATCTCGTCGACAAAGGCGCGGTAAGAACCGAGATCGTCGAACTCCTTAGTCCCCCGCATCAGCAGGGCATCATGAACGGCGTTCTTGAGATGGCCATGGGAGCTTTCTATCGAGCCGTTCTCATGCGCGACGCCTTTGTTGTTGCGCGTCGGCGTCATTCGATAATGGGAGCAAAGCTGGTCGTATCGGCGCGTGAGATCGACCTTGGCATCGGCGTCGAGGTTGCGGAATGCCGCCGAAAGGCTGTCGCTTCGATGATAAAGCGGCGTACCACCCACGGACCACAGAGCATTTTGAAGCCCTTCGGCCAGCGCGACAAAGCTTTCTCCGCCGAGAATGACATG
This sequence comes from Ochrobactrum chromiisoli, assembly GCF_026241335.1. GTDB lineage: Bacteria > Pseudomonadota > Alphaproteobacteria > Rhizobiales > Rhizobiaceae > Brucella > Brucella chromiisoli. The sequence continues at coordinate 72,623 of NZ_JAPHAV010000011.1, forward strand.
GGCATGTTCGAAGCCCGACCAGACAAGCCGGAAGTGATAGAACAGGTGATCAAGCGGCTGGCCGGCGATGGTCACGCCAAGACCGCTGGCATCGGTAAAGTCCGAAAGGCCCAACCGGCCTGGCTCGTGCGTCTGGCGGAAGATAACCTCCTGCGCTTCGCCATGGACAGCACGCCACGACCGAATGCGTCGTTCAAGCGTGCGGCGGATACCTTCAGACAGTTCTGGATGTCGGCGCAGCATCTCGTTGTAGACAGCGACGGCACGGATGCCGGGTGCGGCCTTCAAGAGCGGGACGACTTCAGTCTCGAATATTGGCTCCAAGGGATCAGGGCGGCGGCGTCCACGCGGCGCTTTGCTCTGAGATGGTAGTTGCACCTCCTTGTCGAGGCGGTACGCCGTGGCTCGGCTGATCGACGCTTTTGCTGCGGCGACCTCTACACAATGCGTTTGTCGGTACTTCATGAAGAGTCTCATCTGATGATCGGTTACATGGCAACCCGGCACAAACTGGTTCTCCAATCCAGAAAACCGCAAATGTACCGGACCGACCGCGATCTTGAGACGCCAAATTCTGCGCCGCGCCGGGGTATGACTACGATCGGGCTACGCCCTCACTCCGTCACACCCCGGCGCGAGTCTCATCCTGATTGACGCTGAATCTCACCTAGATTGCCGCTATGCACTCGTGGTCTTGTCCTTGAACTCGTCATTGGCCTTGATGACGATATAGGCTGGCGACGTGATCAGGTCGTGAGCCTTGAGTAAGCGATAGACCGAAGCCTCTGATACAAAATAACTTTCCGTATCAGTGAACTTCACCGCCAGTTCACGCGGTGACAGGTCGGCATGATCGAGCGCCAGTGCGATGATGCGATCCCGGATATCGTCAGGGATACGATTCCACACCCGCGAAGGTGCGGACGTCCGGTCTTCCAGCCCCTCGACACCGTAGGTCTGGAAGCGATCATACCATCGATAGAAGGTCGGCCTTGGAATGCCCAGCTTGTCGAGAGTTTGCCTGGCTGACAAATGCGACTGCTCCACAAGCCGGATGATCTCAAGCTTTTCGGTGGCGGGATATCTCATTCGTCGTCGCCCCCATCCCCGATCATGCTTTTTTTGAGCAGGCGGTTTTCCAGGGTGACGTCGGCTAATGCCTCCTTCAGGTCACGGCTTTCACGACGCAGCGCTTTTACTTCGTCGCTGGTGGCAGAACGGGCGGTGTCGCCTGCAAGGCGCTTCTTGCCAGCTTCAAGGAATTCCTTCGACCAGCTATAATACAGGCTCTCTGCAATCCCTTCGCGGCGGCAGATCGCAGCAATGCTGTCTTCCCCGCGCAGACCTTCCAGAACAATACGGATTTTATCCTCGGCCGAATAATGTTTACGCGTGGCACGACGGATATCTTTGATCGTCCTCTCCGCAGAAGACGTTTGGGGAACGGGTTTCTGTCTCATCTTTGCGTCCTTTGATAAAGCTATGATGAGCCAAAAATCCTCTCTTCTTAATTAAACCAGTTTTGTCTCAAAGGCGCTGATGTCGGACAGATGGTGTGCTCGACCCATCTCGTACGGTGCAGATTGGTATTCGGGGCGCATCTGAATATTTATGGGAGTTTTCCTATGAGTCGGGCATGACCGTAGTTCACGCCGAGGAAGTGAGCAGGTTGGGTATTCCCGCCATCATTGAGAAAGCACGCAGCATCATCGGAGACGGTCCAACCTATTTGTCATTCGACATTGATAGCCTTGACCCAAGTTTTGCGCCGGGGACTGGTACTCCAGAGATAGGAGGGTTGACAACGCGGGAGGTATTGGAACTCATTCGTGGCTTGAAAGGTATGAACATCGTGGGTGGTGATGTGGTGGAAGTCGCCCCTCAGTACGATGCCACGACCAATACTGCTCAAGCTGGTGCACAAATGTTGTTCGAGATTCTTAGCTTGGTGGCATTAAATCCGTCTGTTTTTAGGTAGCCATATCCCTCAAGTAGACGTGCCGAATGTAACTCGACGGCTCATAGCTGTCGAGTGACAGCCCGCTTCTTAGTTGACGCGGTCGGATGGTTAGGATCGCGCACCCGGTGCGCCTGCAGTCTGTTGACACACAAACAATCAGAGGCGCGGGAAACTCAGTCTCAAGCGAAACAGGCTGCCCAGCCATGGCGCGATTGAAGTAGTCGGCCGCGATGTGAAAGTTCTCCGGCCCGTCGAGGGATCAATATCGGATAGTTCCATAATAGAAGTTATGCGATTTATGCTAAGATATTGTTTTCTATGGCATAATTCAGGAAGTTGATGTCTCCATTGTCATGCACCCCCATCTCCGACGAGGCCTTCCCACATCTTAGTTTGGTGCCCACTATGAACCGCTGCAATATCGTTGAAGGACGTACAATTGCGCGCTAGCGACCGCGCGCCGCTTGAAATTTATCCTGCCACGATGTATATACTAGTGTATATACAAAGGAGACCAATATGCCACAGCTCCGACACTCCGAACCTACACCAGCCCGCGAAGCAAAACTCTTCCGTAACAATAAGAGTCAGGCTGTTCGCATTCCAGCTGACTTCGAACTTCCCGGCGACCGGGTGATGATCCATCGCGATGGAGATCGACTTATCATAGAGCCGGTGCGTCGCCTGAACCTGCTGGAAGTGCTTGCCGGATTGGAACCGCTTGGGCCGGAAGATCAGTTCCCGAATGTTGACGATACCCTGCTACCGTTGAAAGAGATCGACCTGTGAGCGCGCTCTACATGCTTGACACCAATGTCGTGTCCGAGCTTGCACGAAACCCCAAAGGTGCTGTCGCCAGACGCATCGCCGAGGTTGGGCCAGAAGCAGTTTGTGTCAGTATCATCACGGCAGCAGAGTTGCGTTATGGATGTGCCAAAAAGGGGTCGCCGAAGCTACTGGCGCACATCGAGGCCATTCTTGGAAGTATGCAAGTGCTCGCACTTGATACGCCTGCCGACGCCGAATATGGGCGAATCCGAGCCGAATTGGAAGCCGTTGGTAAGCCCATCGGTCCGAATGACCTCTTCATCGCTGCCCATGCTTATGCGCTCGGGGTGGTGTTAGTCACGGCCAATACCGGAGAATTCTCACGCATCCGTGCTCTGAGGGTCGAAAACTGGCTACGCGACTGAGCCGTGCTGTTGTTCGTTCAAAGAGAATCTGACGCTGAATGGACAGATCACTAAAAAGTGCATTTATGATCGGTAGATTGTCCCTTGGTCTGCTCATGCCTGGGATAAAGACTGCTTGAAATCCGCGACACGTCCTGGCGGTATAATGTATAATCGCTGGCATCGTTTCTTGCGATGAACGACTGATTTTCCGCTGACGCCTGCTATGAATGTAGATGCCGAATCTGAACAACGAATGATGCTTTAACTGCTGATGATGACCGACCCGCTCCACATTCTCAAAACCATTTATGGATACGATGCCTTCCGTGGGCGGCAAGCGGAAATCGTATCGCACGCGATAGCAGGCAATAATGCATTCGTCCTGATGCCGACAGGCGGCGGCAAATCGCTATGCTATCAGATTCCCGCCCTTGCGCGACCGGGCATGGGGATCGTGGTTTCACCGCTTCTCGCGTTGATGGCCGATCAGGTCTCCGCGCTCCGGCAGGCGGGTGTGAAGGCTGCGGCGCTCAATTCCGACCTTGCTGGCGATGACAGGCTAGCCTTGTGGCGTGATATCCATGCCGGGGCACTTGATCTGCTCTATGTCGCGCCTGAAACCCTGCTCAGACCGGATACATTGCAACGCCTGAGCGACGTGCCTCTCTCGCTAATCGCTATCGATGAAGCGCATTGCCTGTCGCAATGGGGGCATGATTTCAGACCATCCTATCGACAGCTTGATGTGTTGATGACGCAGTTTCCCGACACGCCACGCATGGCGTTGACCGCAACTGCCGACGAGCCGACACGTGCGGAAATCCTGTCGCATCTGCAGATTGACAAGCGCGATGCCTTCATCGCCGGTTTCGACCGTCCCAATATTCGCTACGCGATCATGGAGAAGGACAATCCTCGTGCGCAGTTGAAACGCTTTCTACAGGATCACCAGGGCGAAAGCGGCATCGTTTACTGTCTTTCGAAACGGAAGACGGAAGAAACAGCCGGATGGCTCCGCAGTCTTGGCTACGACGCCCTCTCCTATCATGGCGGCATGGAAAAGTCCGCGCGCGAGGCGAACCAGGCACGATTCCAGCACGACGAGGCGGTCATCATGGTGGCGACGATTGCCTTTGGGATGGGGATCGACAAGCCGGATGTTCGCTTCGTCGCCCATATCGATCTGCCGGGAAGCATCGAAGCCTATTATCAGGAGACAGGGCGTGCAGGGCGCGACGGACTTCCAGCCGAAGCGATGATGCTCTACGGTTATGACGATATCGTCCTGCGCAGCCGCTTCATCGAGGAATCCGACGCGCCCGATCAGCGTAAGCGGATGGAGCGGCAGAAACTCGATACCCTCCTCGGGCTGGCCGAAACGGCGAACTGTCGCAGACAGGTGCTGCTGTCTTATTTCGGTGATCGATGCGAACCATGCAGCAATTGCGATACCTGCGCCGAACCACCAACCCTCTTCGATGGGACAATAGCCGCGCAGAAAATATTGTCCTGCATTCACAGAACCGGGGAGCGGTTCGGGCAAGCCTATATTGTCGATGTCCTTCTTGGCGTCGACGATGAGCGCATCAGCCGCTTCGGCCACGACCAGATTTCGACTTTCGGAATCGGCCGCGAGCATGACAATCACACCTGGCGTGCGATCATACGGCAGTTGGTCGCGCAGAGGTTAATCGATGTCGACTTTGCCGGACACGGCAGTTTGTCGATCTCGGAGACAGGCAGGCAGTTTTTGCGCGCAAAGCATACGCTCATGTTGCGTGTCCCGCCGAAATCGAAGCCATCGCGTGGTGCTGTTTCGCCTGGAAAATCGGTAACATCCGCCCTTTCGGAGCGTGATGAAGCGCTGTTTCAGGCGCTACGTGAGAAGCGGCTAGAGATCGCGCGCGCCCAAAATGTGCCACCTTATGTGATCTTCCACGATCGCACACTGATCGAACTGGCCACAGCCAGGCCAGCCTCACACGCCCAGATGGCCGATGTGCCCGGTGTGGGCGATACAAAGCTCGAACGCTACGGCCCGGCCTTTTTGGCCGTCATCAACGCACACGATTAGTCCCGCCGAGATCATCGCCCCTGCGGTGTGGCTCTATTATCGGTTCCCGTTGAGCCTGCGCGACGTGGAAGACTTCTTGGCGGAGCGCGGCATCATCGTCACGTTTCAGACCGTCGCAGAATGGGCGGCGAAATTCGGCTTGAAATTCGCTCATCAACTCCGCTGCCGCTCACGAGGCCACTTTGCCGATAAGTGGCAGCTTGATGAGATGGCGGTCCTCGACAAAGAAACCCGCCAGTAACAAGCGGGCTTCTCTGCCGAGATTGGCGGACTATGCCAAGAGTTTCGTGAAGGATTGGGAGCGGCTTTCCCGTTCTGACTGCTACAACATGCACCAGCTCAAGGAGGCCATGTTGCTCCTGATAGCGAACGACGAGCCGCTACTAGGCTCGGAATGGCTTGACCACGCCCTGAAAGGGGATTGGACCGACCATCGGGAATGCCATATCGGCGGCGATTTCCTCTTGGTGTATCAGGTCGAGGATGGAGTGCTCCCTATTTCACCGGACAAGTCGGCTAGTTTGATTTAGCCCTGATGAACAGCCGCGGGGAAGCCATCTTGAGCGCGGAATGTGGATGGATTTCGTTGTAGTCTTCGATCCATCCGTGGATGAGCCGGAGCGCAGTTTCGGCGTCCGGTAGAGCTGATATGCGGATATAATCCCGCTTCAGGGTTTTAACGAAGGCTTCCGACATACCGTTCGACTGCGGGCTAGCCACTGGCGTAAAGCAAGGCGTCAAATTGAGGGCTTGGGCAAACAGTCTCGTGTCTCTTGCTGTGTAGGCCGAACCATTGTCGGAGAGATGCTCGATAGCATGCGGAGCTCGGGTTGCTCCGAAGCGTTTCTCGACCGCCTCCAGCATCATGTCGCGCACGTCCGAGCCGGAGATGCCAGCATTTGCGACCGCTGTCCAGGCAATGATCTCGCGGTCGAAAGCGTCGATGATGAAGGCGAGACGGATGATCTCACCGTTCCAGCAGGTAAATTCCAGACCGTCCGAGCACCAGCGCAGGTTCGAGCGCATGACCATGACCTTGCCGTCGTGGACACGTCCCTTGCGAACAGCCGTATGCTTCTCCAAGAGCATCGCATGATTGCCCATGATGCGATGAACCCGCTTGGCGTTGACGGCGGGCTTATCGGCGGCTCGTCTTTCGCGATTGAGGAGCGCGGCGATCCGCCTATAGCCATAGGTGGGCCTTTGATCCACCAGCCTGCGAATGATCGGCAGAAGCACTGCATCCTCAACCTTGTTGTAGGGCCCGCGCGGCTTTGATCTGCCTTTCAACCGCTCAACGAGATTTGAACGGGACACGCCCAGCGTATTTGCGACGGTCTTCATCGGGAACCGTCCTTCGGCAACAAGATTGGCCGCGATATCCGTTTTTTTGAGTCCGCTTTGGAAAGGGCTTCGCGGAGGATTTCGACCTCCATCGTTTTGCGGCCGAGCATGCGCTCCAACTCACGGACGCGCTCTTCCAGCTTCTTTACTTCCGAATTGCCGACAACTGGCTCGTCAGAATCCACCGCTGCAGCACCTCCCTCGCTCAAAAGTCTGCGCCACCGGTAAAGCAAATTGGGCGCAACGCCATGGCGGCGAGCGGTCGAAGATACCGTCTCGCCTGGCTCAAAACTTTGCTCAATGATTGTCAGTTTCTGCTCAGTTGTCCACCTCCTGCGGCGGACATCACCAGTTAGCAATTCAACGTGTCTGAAGTCGTTAGACATAAGCCTATACTCAACTCTGTGCTTGAGCCTTTCTGCTTATGCCGACTGCCCGGTTGAAATGGGGTGCAGTTCAGAGGACAACAGCGTGATTTTCGTGCGCGCTGGCACCCCACACCGAACTGTTTGAGTGATTAAGGCTTCCTCTAATACTCAAAGCCTCATCGCCTCAAGCCTGCCCCCGGCCGTCCCTTTGGCCACCTGTGACAAGAGCGGGACGTCCGGAGGCTAGCTGTTGTTCACTGTGCAGGCGCTGACACGGTAATCGTACACCTCTGATCTTTCTTTGCGTTGACAGCTGACCGGGAGCACACATCAAGCGCCTGCCGGTTGGCTTGTACAAGTTCACTCGCTTCGACAATGCTACGCCACCCCCCGGGACTTCCCGATTCCATGAGGGCTATCCCGGCTTTCCAACGGTCATTGTTCATGACCACGGAGGCAACGGCCATATCAACCGTTCCAGGCAGTAAACGTGGCACAAATAACATTGCCAGGACACCGGTGATGATACCGAACCCCACCGCGCCAAAGACCCACTTGTTTTGATTATCGCGCACGCGCGCGCCCGAGACGCGTGTTGAAAGATTACGACTCGCGCGTTCAAGGTCGGAAGCCTGTCGTTCGAGCTGCTGCGCGGCGTTCCTTACCAGAGCCTCGCCACTGCGCTCGAGAACCCCTGCATAGTGCTGCGCGCCCTGTCGAAGAATGGGTGACTGCTCGACGCCGTGCAAACGCTCTGCAACATTGTCGAGCGCCTGTACAAGTTGTGCGAGCTGGGGCTTGTAATCGGCTTGAGGCTCGATCTTCTCGAGCTGGTCGAAAGCAGCTTCGATGCCGCGCCGCATCACGGTCATTTCCGCGCCGATCTGCGTGCCCTGCGTCTCGACGGTGCGCCGGAGCGCATCAAAGGCTGCCGCCGGATCACCTGAATCTTCTTCACGCGTTGCGAGCCCAATGCCGTCTGTGTGGTCGTCGAGTTCCGTCATGTTCTCCCTGCCTTACATTTCTATACCAAAGCCCCGATCAATCCGCTGGCCGCGTGTTACCTGCTTCTGCAGCACACGGGCGATGCTTTGATCGCGATCAAGCTCCTGCCCGATTCCAAGCTCCTTGCTGCGATGACGCACGATAGATTCTGCCTTTGGATCGCGTTCGAGGCGCTTGGCAAGGCCCTGCATCTGGCTTTCGATCTTGCCCCGCGCCTCGTCGTGTTGCCAGCCGCGAAGCTTCTGGCGCTGACCGCCCAGCTCCTGCCAGCGATTCACGAACCGCTCGGCCCTGACATTGGGGTCTTGCAGGGCGGCGTTTTCACGCTTCATGCCTGTGATGACATGGGCGACACGCTCCCGACCGGTAAGCTCGGTCATGGCGCGCGCCGTCTGTGGATCATGCCGCAGTGTCGAAACCATCAATTCTTCTGTCCCCGCGCGCACCTGGTCGAGTTGCTGGCCGGCCGCGTGCATCTCCTGCCGCTGCATGTCAAGAACCGGCAGGCCATCACGTTGGTGCTGATCGAGCGACTGATAGGCCCGCACATAGCGGTCAATGGCTGCCTCAAGCGGCGACTGACGTCGTGATCGCTCGGCCAATCTGTCAGTATCGGGGCGGTCTTGTACTGGCACCGACTGCAAGCTCGTCTCCCTTCCCGGCAGTTCTTCCCGCTGCTTGGACGACCCAGAACGCGCATTGAGCCTGAGGTCAGAGAACATACCACCGCGCTGTTTCTGGGCTTGCTGCGGCCGTTTCTGCTCGACCGGCGATCCACTCTCACCGGTGCTGTCCTGCTGCAGCCGCTCGGCCGCCGCGCCGCGCCCGAGTTTCAGGCCCTCGAACGAATTGCGGCGCTGTTGTCGATCACCGACGTTATCCGCGGCCGTTGATTCCCGCTCCGCACGTAGCCCGGCGCGCTCCGCCGGGATCTCGATCTCGCTTACGATCCCCATTTGCTCTGCGATCCCCCGCCGCTCGGCAAATTGGCGCGCGGCAAAGTCGCGGGTATAGTCGAGTGTCGTTTCCTTCACGCCCGACCGTGACAGCTGATTTTTAAGCTGCTCATAAGCAAGATCGCCCGCATCTTGAACCTTCCAAGCGTTCCGGTGCGTCTCCGTTCCGTCTGGAAGGCGAACCGGCTCCGAACCGACATGTTGCAGGCCGATCCTGTCCCCAATCTGCAGTGCCTGTTTCGAAGCCTTCATGGCGCGCTCAAGATCTACGCCCCATAACGTGCGCTGCTCACCTTGATCGTTTTCAAGCGTCACGAAATAGCTCTGACTATTGCCTTCCTTGTGGTTGAACGGTGCGGCCCCATGTTCGACCAGACGACCCACAGCCAACGTTTGACCTACCTGCCGGCCAAGTTCCGATTTGCTGAACTCGTCCTGGCTCCCATAGAGCTGCACTCCGTCGCGATGCCGGGTCATAGCGACGTAGGTTAGATGCCGGTCCATCGTTCTCGACGCCAGCACATAGGCACGATCCACGGTTGCGCCCTGATTTTTGTGAATTGTCGTCGCATAGCCGTGGTCGACCGCCTGATAGTCGTCCATCGGCACGCTGACGCTGCGCCCTTCCTTACCGCTCGCCCCGTCGAGCTGCGCGACGATCCTGGGGCCAGCACCTGGTCGGCCGACCTCAACATGCTCGACGGTACCCAACATCCCGTTTTTTACGCCAAGGTCGCGATTGTTCTCAAGGAACACGATGCGGTCGCCCGGGGCGAACTCGCGTTTGCCGTCGTTGGTCTGGAAGACCAGCCCCTCCCCGAGGGCGCCACGCGCCAGCTCGCCCTCGGACAGCCCCCGGCTATCGCCGGGCACGTTGTCCCGGGCCCGTAGCTCAGCTCTGATCGCGTCATTGATGGCGCGAACATCGGCCCGGCGATACGCCATCGCAATCCGGGTGCCGTCCGGACGCACTTGCGCGTCGGCAAGGTAATCACGCACGATCTGACCGCGCGCATCCTCGCCCGTCTCGGCAAAGCTGATATTGCCGCGATCCCGATAGGCGCTCAGACCCTCAGCCGTTCGGTGCGTGGCGAAGGCAACCGACGCGTCCCGCTGCCAGTCAATACGCTGCCTGCGTATCTGGGAAAGCTCGGCATGACCGATTTCCTCGGTGATCGCCCGGAATGGTGCGCCGGCCCCGATTGCCTGTAGCTGCTCATGATCGCCGACAAGGACGATCTTCGCACCGCGTGCCTCGGCCTCGCCAATGAACCGGGCGAGCTGCCGGCTTCCCACCATGCCTGCTTCGTCGATCACAAACACATCACCGCGATTGAGCGTGCGACGGTCGTTCTGCCAACTCATGTCCCACGACGCCAGGGTGCGGCTCTGAACTCCAGAACTCTCCTCCAGACCCTCGGCTGCCTTGCCCGACAAGGCCGCACCGTGAACCCTGTAGCCTTCTGCCTCCCATGCCTCACGCGCCGCCGCCAGCATCGTGCTCTTGCCAGCACCCGCATAACCGACAACCGCAGCAATGCGCTCCGGCCCAGTGACATGCTCAATCGCCCGCCGCTGCTCATCGGAGAGACGTGCAGCGTCGATAAGCCGATCGCGCTCACCGCGATCTAACTCACCCCGCTCGACCTTGTCAGCGGTATCGCTCGAAACGCTTGTCCGGATCGCAGCATCCTGACGCCCGATCGCTTGTTCGACATGCTTGCGATCGACACCATGATGATCGCTCAGCCTGTGGCTGTGCGACGCGTGCATCCGCTGCGCGCATTCGATCATACCGGATTCGATCTCGACCATTCCGCGCGTCGAATAACGCGCTAACTCGAATTCACCCGTCACCGGATCATGGCTTTCCGCCTGTAGTTCAACAAGGGCCGATGACGCCATCACCTTGGCAAAGGCGCTCTGGAACTCTCCAATGTTATCGTTGATGTAGCGATGCAGCGCTCGCGCAACATCACGCCGATCAAAGACGCTTTTCTCTCCCGTGATGATTTCAAGAACCTGTTCCGGCTTCTCGCGGATCAGCTCCGAATTGCGCCGCGCGGCATCTTCATCCAGCCGCGACCGCGACACGACGAGACCACGCCGCTCCATCTGCGTCGCATGAACCCCCATATGCTCCGTCGGCGCAATCTCAAGACCCCGCTCCAGATGCGAACGGTGATCAATGCGAATATCATGTCCGGCCCGAGCAAGGCTTTCATTCGCAATCCCTTCCCATCGCATGCGGAGATCACGAAGCTGCATATCCGTGGTTGGCAGATCCGCTGACAGAAGCCATTTGTTTTCACGCTCGAGAAGGTTCTTGTCAGCGAGACCATCCCCCCTCACCTGCCGTGTTGTCATCATTATATGCGCATGGTGGTTTCGAATGTCGCTGTCGTCTTGCGGCGCATGAATGGCGAAGTCGATTGCCGCGCCAAAACGATCGGCAAGCTCATGGGCGAAAATCCGCGTTGCCTCAAGCCGTTGATCCGCAGTCAGCTCATGCGGCAATGCAATTTCAAACTCGCGTGCGACACGTGCATCCTTGCGCTTTTCGCAAAGCTCGGCTGCATTCCATAAGGCTGAACGATCCCGCGCCCATTCCGCATCGACACCTTCCGGTAAGACGATCTCGGCATGTTCCACGCCGCTTTTGTTGGTGTAATCATGGGTGATGCCATCACGCTCATTCGTCAGCTTTGACGCCGAGCGGTAGGCGATGGCAGCAACAGCACTTCGTCCCCTGGATCGGGAAATCGGCTTCATGCTTAAATGATAAATAGCCACGCCAATATTCTCTGACTAAATCAAGATCGTTGTTAGCGCATGTAGCGTAAACCGCATTGAGTTGCGAAGCAACTCGTAAGTGCGCCCTTAAATTTTCGTTTCGCTTTGCTCTCTCAATCTTCGGTGTTAACCTGCAGCAGTGTCGATGCTTTAAAACTGAAGCCAGTCCTGGCTGCAATGACCGAAGTTTTGGATTGGCGATGAAGCAGGGTGAACGTCGCTGCTCAGATCAAAACCTCGCAACAATGAGGGCGGTTTTAAATGACCGAATACACCAATGAGAGATCCGCATTCAAACGGCTGAGGGACGTGTATCTGTGAGCTCGGATATCCCAGCTGGATGCACGCAGGCGGTTGACAACGTTATGGCGACAGTTTTCAAAGTAATAATGAGATTCTCAGGATCATCTTTCCGGCGACCAGTACACGGCATGAAATGCCGCCACAGCCGATGATCCACACTTTCTGCCGTAAGTTCGTAGCCATTGCCGCTACATGAAGTTGGCGAAAGCCGTAGTAAGGGAAACTATTCCAAGCTCAATGAGATTCTAAGGGAGTAGAAGTGTGGCACGCAAATCCATCGAAGAACGTCTGGCCCAGCTGAATGCGCAGCGTTCCGCTTTGAAAGCCAGACTATCGAAACAGGAGCGCGCCAACGATACACGCCGAAAGGTGCTGCTTGGCGCGCTAGTGCTGCATCGCGTTGAAAGCGGAAACGATGAGGAACTTTCCCAACGCCTGAAAGAATGGCTGAAGAATGAGCTGCCCGTGTTTCTGACGCGCGAAGCCGACAGGATACTGTTTGCTGATCTGATCGGGAAAACGTCCAACCGTGCAAGCAACGAAGGAGCGGGTTAATGAATCAGGCGACACTTGCATGCGCAGCGTTCAGGAACATGCTGCGTGCTGCTGCGCGAGATCCGCTGTGGGCATTGGTTTCCCTTCTTTCTGTTCCATTCCGTTTTGGAAGAACGATCTTTCAGGTAGGCATCTTCTATTTCGTTGTCGTTTTTGTGTTCGCTTTCATCCTGGAATATGCGATGCGTTCTCTCAATATCGACCGCGGTGATACGCTCTGGTATGTGGGAAATACTGCCTTTACAGCATTCGTACTTCTCCTCTTGTTCCGCCTCATCACCAATCCGCTAATTAATCATTTCGGGGATCCTGACGGCGAAACCCACGGGTCTGCCCGCTTCGCCACCGATAAGGAAACCGCTGCCCGCACCCGCACCGATTCCGGTCTGCTCATCGGCCGCGACCCGAAGTCCGCAAAACTGCTTCGCTATGAAGGCCCGGCCCATCTGCTCACAATGGCACCGACGCGTACCGGTAAGGGCGTGGGAACAATTATCCCGAACCTGCTCATCACCGATCGATCTGTAATCTGTATCGATCCAAAGGGCGAAAACGCCAAGGTCACCGTCCGCGCCCGACAGCAATTTGGCCCCGTTCATGTCCTCGATCCCTTCGGTGTTACCGGTCAGCCCTCCGCTGCCTTCAATCCACTCGACAATCTCGATCCCACAGGGCTCGATGTCGCAGAAGATGCAACCACGCTAGCCGACGCCCTCGTATTCGATGAACCGGGCATGAGTGGGGATGCGCACTGGAATGAGGAAGCGAAAGCACTCATTGCCGGTTTGATCCTTCATATTGTCGCCAGCGAGCCGCGCGACAGGCGAAACCTCGCCACCCTGCGAGACTATCTCACCCTCCCCCCTGAAGCTTTCGTAGCCCTCCTGAAAGAAATGCAGGCCTCAACAGCGTCAGCTGGTTTGATTGCCCGCGCCGCAAACCGCCATTTTGGTAAATCCGATCGGGAAGGTGCTGGCGTACTTTCCGCCGCGCAGCGTCATACCCATTTTCTCGACAGTCCACGCATGGCTACGATCCTCGCCAGATCTGATTTTCGCTTTGCTGATCTCAAGCACCGCAATATCTCGGTGTTTCTCGTCCTTCCCCCCGATCGGCTCGCCACCTACTCTCGCTGGCTGCGCTTGCTCGTCGCGCAAAGCCTGACCGACATGGCCCGGGATCAAGCCAAACCGGTTACCCCGGTTCTCTATCTGTTGGATGAGTTCGCAGCCCTTGGCCACCTGGCACCGGTGGAACGCGCAATGGGGCTTATGGCAGGCTACGGTGTCCAGCTCTGGCCCATCCTGCAGGACATTCACCAGCTTCGCGCCACCTACGGAAAGCGCGCTGGCACCTTTCTATCGAATGCTGGCGTCCTGCAAGTCTTCGGTGTCAACGATCACGACAGCGCCCAATTCGTCTCCGATTTGCTCGGACAGGAAACCGTGGTTTTCCAGACCATGAGCCGGGCACTCGATTCACAACAGTCTGGTATTTCTCACGCCCAACACCATACAGCGCGTGCCTTGCTCACCCCCGATGAGGTCCGCAATCTTCAGCCACATCTCGAACTGCTCTTCCTCGCAGGCCAACGGCCGATCGTCGCCAACAAGATCGCATATTATGCCGATGCTGAATTCAGAGGACTGTATGACGGTCACTGAGCGGTTCACGACCCCTTGGACGAGAGGCGCGCAGCGAGAGTTAAAAGCATGATTATTTTGACTAAATCATTATCGGCAAAAAGGTCGATCCATTTAACGCTGTGATAACAGGAGGAACATATGTTTCGCTATTTAGCACGCAGACATGATCGCAAGCACATTATAAAATCATTACAACGTCAAAAGCTCATCGAACACAGGTCTATAAAGTTTAAGTATGATAGCTCATTGACATTCGCAGTTCACAAGAAAGAAGCAAAAAGCGTCGACAGCATAGAGTTAGAGCTCGATGAAAATTTCAACGCGCAGGCATTTTTCTCTCCTATTTTGCCGCCTGAACCACTAAGCGAAAGCACAGACCAGGTTGTTTTCCAATCTGACATCACGACTGAAGAGGAAGAGAATAATATATTTGAATGCGAGATAACTGACAGCGGAACGAAAGAACACGCTATCGTTGTCTTTCATCATTGGTACGCACGCAATCGTTATTCCGCATTCGCAAAATTTTTCGCAGCTAGGGGTATCACCGTTGTCGAGGCTACCCTTCCGTATCACTTCAGGCGTGGTTCTGACGACTTCTCCGAAGAAAAGCTTTTGAATGCCGATATAAACCTTACCATCCGTTCGATGCGCCAGGCGGTTCTGGATGGCCGCAAACTTGTACGTTGGCTCGGTAAGCAGGGATACTATAAAATCTCCGTGGTAGGGATGTGTATAGGTGGCTTGGTTGCAGGTCTCATCGCTGCGCACGAAGAAAAAGTGCGTAAGGCAGTCCTGATGGTATCGCCAGCTAAACCCGCCGAACTGGTATGGACTGCGTAAACTTTAAGAGGGCTGCGTAGCCGTATCGAGCCAGCAATGTCTTTAGACGAATTGAAAAGCGCTTGGGGTCTAATCGATCTTGAAAATCATCTTTCAAGGCTAACACGACCTCACCTGAATATAATGTTTGTGTTAGGAAAAGACGATACGATCGTATGTCCAAATCTTTCGGATCGGGTAGTTGATGTGTTAGAAAAAGGTGCTCGTAGACCTGAAGTTTTACGTCTGAATTGCGGCCATTCGTCCGTCGGAATCTTTCCTTTTAATTTAATCGCGGCCCATAGGGTACTGCGATTTTTGAAAGATTGGCCAACTTTAGCTGAGTTGTGGGATGTTCGGAACTTCCGCTACGACTTTAGCGAATTGCCTAGCCGTCGTCAGCGCACCAAGATACGAAGATTCATGAACTTCTCGCAATAATATGGACACGGTGTCCAGCCCAATCTGCTTGAAAAATGTAGGCTTCGCTCACGCGGGTCAGCGAACCGCAGAATATCACGATTGTCGGGTGGTTTGGATGGAACTTGCACACGACGGTAAACGTCAGTTTGAACACTGAACCGTCTACACCTGTTTTCGCATTAGAGGCGGAAAAGACGTCGCTCCCGGCCATGAAGATTGATATGAAAAGAAGAATAAATCACTTTTCTGAAATGCTATTATAACGGAGCATCTCTTAGCGATCACCGTGATGGCGCTGAAAACGAGGGAGTTGAAAGTGAAAAGTGAGTCACTAGATTACTCAAACGAGCATTCCTTGGAAAAAACCAATGATCCTGAAATCGATAAGCCAATCTTTAGGCGTCCTGGTTTTAACGGGATAAGTACGTTTGAAGAAATCGATCATCGGCTTGCGAAGTACCTCCGCGAAGCGCGTGAACAGGCGCGCCTCAAACAAGCCGACTTTGCCCCTCTAATAGGGCTTTCGACACCGGTTTATGGCCGATATGAACGGGCATTTTCAAAGCTTCATGTCACTCGCATGATTCATATCTGCGAAGTGCTCGGCGTTATACCCATCGATATGCTTTATGAAGCAGCGCCTCATTTGTGGGGCAATAGTGAGGAGGAAGCCAAAGAACGCGTGGAACTTGCGAAACTCTTGGCAAATCTTCCGCATAGCTTGCTGCGTGATCTGCTCCCCGTGGTTAGAACACTCTCCAACCTGCAGAGCCAGGTCGATGCCAAACTCATAACCTGAATTCAACGCCATCGCAGTCGAGATTGCCCGTTCCATGGAACAACGTAACAGCCGTCACAACTTCATGTATTTTATTCGAACCAACTACCGCTGACGGCAGCATAGCCGCTTACCACTTCAGTTTTCAGAATTGCGGGGGACGGCAACTGCCTAAATCGCTGGGGCGTCTGGCCGGTTTGAATGTCGGATGTTATGGTTCTACGATTAAAGTGACGAACAACTTCTCAAAAATATCGGTCAAGCTTGATAACCTCGTCAAGTTTAAGGCTGGGGCGTCGGTCTCGAGATTGAGGTGGACTGCCCTGTCGTAAACAGCGACGCATTCCTTGTTTGTAATGCGAGACATATAAATGATGCCGTCGAATTCGGTTTGGTCGTAGATTTCCTGACTTAATCGTCTACCTGCGGCTTGAGCCTTTGCGCGTACGGTATCGGTCGATATTCCAAGCAGGCTGGCGCCCTCATAGCGCAAGTCGAGCAAAAATAGCGGCTTCGGATTACGGATCACAGCAATTGAATAGCGGCAATCTTTCGACCAGCACCGACGCCATTTTATGCCGTCTTCCTCAATTGACCGCTCGATCAATGGACTGCTTTTGCAGGTAAAAGATATCCGACCGCCCGCATTAGTGGGGTCAACTGCACCGATCAAAGCCGAACTGGACCAGATGACCACTGGCAGCATCAATCGCACACAACCAACTCGTCAGGAAACTTCATCGACTTATGTTCCAACCGCCGACGACATGGCACCCGCGATAGAAATGCCAAGAGGCGTTGATTCCAAAGAACAGATTGCAGCCTATCAGATCATGTTGAACAGGGCTGGCGCGTCGCCCGGCGCAATCGATGGGCGTTCCGGCAGCAATGTCGACAAGGCTGCTGCGGCTTTTGGCGAAATCACGGGTAGATTTATCAATCCAGCCGATCCCGCAGCGGTTCAGACCGAACTGGAGAATACCGGCGGACCAGCTTTCAAGGATTACCTCATCACAAATGAAGATGTTGGCAGGCAGTTTGTTGCAGAAATCCCCGCTGACTACGCTTTGAAAGCCCAATTGCCAGCAATGGCTTATACCTCAGTCACGGAAATGCTTGCCGAGCGGTTTCAAATCGATGAGGGTTTCCTCAAAGAGATCAATCCAGGGGTGAATTTCAATCAACCAGGCTCGATCATCAAAGTTCCCAATCTCGGCAAAGCCAAACGCACGCCGATTGCCCATATCATAGCAGATAAAGGTCGCAAACAGGTTCGGGGCTATGGTTCAGATGGAAAGCTGAAGGTAGCCTACCCGTCAACGATCGGCTCTTCGGACACTCCTTCTCCTTCGGGCACGGTTCAGGTCAAACGAATAGCGATCAATCCCAATTATACATACAATCCCAGGATCAACTTCAAACAGGGAGCCAATGAAGGCGTTCTGACCATTCCGCCTGGGCCAAACGGTCCCGTCGGTACGGTATGGATTGCGCTTTCCAAACCCACTTACGGTATTCATGGCACGCCTGACCCTTCACGCATCGGCAAAACATCGAGCCATGGCTGCGTGCGTCTTACAAACTGGGATGCAGAAGAACTCGCAAGAATCGTCAAAACCGGCGTCCTGGTGGTGTTCACGGAATAAACGATCATAAATTGGCCCGCCCGTCTGATTGCTTTTTCGCAATCAGGCAATCGCTTCTAGCCCTTTTTTCTGAACAACCGTCAATAACCGTAGTGCCGGCCCTCCGGGCTTCTTCACTCCACGCTCCCAATCTGACACCAGACCCTTGCTCACATTGAGATAACGAGCAAAGACGGGCTGCGATATATGTTCACGCTCCCGGATGGAGCGGATCTCTTCCGGGGTAAGCGGCTCAATCGCGGTCAGGCAGACATCATCAAATTCTCGCATAGTCTGCTTGTCGATCGCGCCGACTTCAAACAGGCCCTCCATAGTTTCGTGGATGGCCGCCATTGCTTCGCTCTTATATTTCTTCACCATCGTCAACCTCCGAAAAACGTCCTCTCTCGATCAGCAGCTCCATTTGCTCTTTTGATAACGCAAGAAGTTCCTTTGCCATCTTCTTGAATTGAACTTCTTCATCGTCATCAATGTTGGCCTGCTCATTCTTTGCAAAGCCGAACACGAAAAATGCCCGCCGCTCCTACCTATATGGAATGATCGTGCGAAACCCACCCGACTTTCCCTGTCCTGCCCGGGCGACTCGTTGCTTAATGACACCGCCACCAAGATCGGCGTCTATCTGACCGCGCTCGGCACGACGCACCGCTTCTATCAAGGCGACGTCCGTAATCCTCTGCTTTCGAGCAAACCGCTCGAACCAGGCGTTCTTCAGAATCTGCACCGTCATCTACCCTGACTATATATATAACACCAAGCGTGACACTTCAAGGATTGTTGTTGTTCAATGACTGTCCCTGTGTGTCGGAATTCATTGCGATCCTGCCGATGCCAGACTTCCATTACCTTTCATCCCAGAAAACAAAAGCTGGCTGATGGAGAAGCCCCCTGCCCTCGCCTTTTGGGCAAGAGATCGCAAATAACCGCCTGGTGAACTGATGGTCGCCAGCTTCTGCAGGATCCAGGCAATGGCCGTCGATGCCGCTTCTACTCCCATGAAGCTTAGTGCTTCGCGATAGGCAGACTTGCTAATGCCAAGGAAGCCGGAAACGATCTGTGAAGCATCTTGAAGCTCTCGCCATGTGCTGATGCCGTGCGCTCCATATTCGCGAATATCCGGACATGTTCGCAGCACTTGATCGAGCGAAATGGAAGGTGAAACCCGAATGCGGTTCTCGTCTTCGAGGCTCTCAGGAACCGTCGTTTCCGAAGAAGACGCCTTCAAATCAATCTTTTTGTTATTTTGAGATTTAAAAAGGGATTCTGGCAGGGATTCATTATGCTGCCGCTCAAATTGAGCGACGCTGCCGCTCATTTCTGGAACAATTGCCATGTTTTTCAAAGCGATAACCAATTCATCGTATATGGCTGTCAGATTGGCTTTGATAATCATCAGCTCATCGAGGGATGCTCGGCGAGGAATAGCGTCTACAACGTCACGGAAGCGAACAAATAGCCCTTCAAGACCCTCAATAAAGTCACCGGACCCATCCGCGTTTTCTGAAAAAGCCGAAGCGATCTCTCTGCGCATGACGGACACTTCATCGCGAAGCCGTTTCAAGGCTTTTTGCTCCGCAAGGATTTTATCTGCGATACCGGCAATCTCAGATGCGCGATCAAGCAAGGGCGCAAAGGAAAAGCCGAAGGCAAGTTCAACGCCCCCTTCCCTGTCCTTATGCGCATAACGCTTGCGGGTTGGGCTATCTTTGCGCGCAATGATCCCGGCCTCAACCAATGAAGCCAGGTGACGGCGTAGCGTTGATTCAGGCATGCCGTGGGCACGCAGCGATAGTTGGCGATTGGATGGAAAAACGACGAGGCCGGTTTTCTCATTCATGTCGTCGTCAGGGAGAAATGACAAAAGCGAACTGAGCACAGCAAGGCAGCGATCATTGAGATCGAGTGCTGACTTGGCCACACAGAGCTGTTTGTAAATCACCCATCTGTTTACCCCCCTGCCCTGCTTATTCTGCAGTTCAGGATTTTGGGCGAAACTATTCCTTCGCCCGCGAAACACGGACGTGACAGTTCCCAGAATTTGCATTCCCTCTCACCTTTCAAAAGGCAAAAGAAATCCACCCGCCAAAATGACGCTTATGACTCTTGACACCGATTCGGGGAAATGCGATTCTCAGTCTGCTAAAACATCGAGAAGGGCTTCCACGACGGCAACGTTTGGGGGCCTTTTTCTTTTGCGGCTCAATCTCCATTCTTGGTTTCTGATTGCTTGAATTCCTCAAAGAGGATTTCAAGTCGCTCGGATAACCAATCGCCGAACGGTCTAGCTTTCTCGCTTTTGAAAGAGAAATCGACCTGTTTCGGCTTTTGACTCATCGTAATGGCAAATTCGCTAGATCCCCACGACTTTGCCGTTGGTGTGGTTCGTTCCTTTTTGACCGGCTTGCCTTTGGCATTCGCCGCAGTGAAGACCCGATTGAAACGCTCGTCGCTATCTATTGAACCAAAATCGTCTGAAGTTACGATTTCGGAAATTGCAGCGGCCTTACGTTCGACTAGAAGGCTTAGTTCAAGCCAGCGTTCGCGCCCTACCCCAGGAGCTGATCCTATAATGTTGACGAGTTGCGGCGAAATACGGGACGTTACGGAAATCATCTTGGAAACCGCTGCCGCATTAGCTGCTAGTGCGGAGGAGATTGTTTCACGGTCATATCCGAGTGTCTCAAGATTTTTTGCGAAAAGAGCTTTCTCAATGAAACTGAGATTTGCTCGAGCCGAATTCTCTTGTCCTTGCGCGATAATATGTGTTTTGTCGTCAAGTGCCTTTACAACTGCTCGAACATTGCGTCCGAGCTCGCGGGCTACCTTTACACGACGATGACCAAAGACGATCATAAAACGACCATCTATGCTTGGATGAGGACGAACGAGTATAGGACTGTCCTGTCCCCGTTCCTGGATAGCTTGAAGAAGCTGCTGATATTCTTCACCATCAGTACCAAGACGATCAGATACAAAAGAACTGTCTATAACATTTGGATCGAGGTCGACGACTTGCTCGCCTTCAAGGAAAGCGTCAGCTTGACGTGCAAGCTCATTAACAGAACGGATCATGGATTTGGATGCGCCACCGATCCGATAATTGGACGTCACTGGCTCTTCGGTTGACTCCGTAAGTCCCGCCAGAAGATTTTTCCTAGCCATTTCAATCTCCGTAATCGCTTATCTCACTGAATTTGCAATCATAAATGCTGAATTTGTCAGCAGACAAACTCATCTGCCCCAAGATTCGTGGATAAGGCCTTCAATTTCGCCATTGACGGCATCTAATGATTCAATTGCACGTTCATAGGTGGAACGTGTCATCGTGCTTTTTTCGACCTCATAGAGCGTTTGCTTTGTGATCCCTGCATCTGAGACAGCGGTTGATTTGACCATCTGGTTCTTGAGGATAAACTCGCCAAACAATGTCTGCAAAAAAGCCACCATCTGAGCCTGTGGCTGATCTGTTGGCTCGTATCTTGTTACAAGGTAGCGATACCATTCCAGATTTACCTCTGCGCCGGCAGCGCGGATAGGCTCGAGAATATTGCCAAGCATCAGGAGGAACTGGCCCATCGACATCACATCCAGCATCTGGGGATGTATCGTGATAAGAACTGCCGTGGCTGACGTGAGCGCCGTTATAGTCAGGTAGCCAAGCTGTGGAGGGCAATCAATGACGACGATGTCGTATTGATCGTCAACTTCTTCGAGGGCTTTCGAGATGCGGGTAAAGAATGATTTACCAGCATTCGAATTGCGGTCACTCATTGCGAGGGGGGTATCATATTCGAATTCCTGCAATTCCAAATTTGCAGGAACGATGTCCAGTCCAGGAAAGTTGGTGTTCTGAATAATTTCAGAGAGCGGCTTTTGCTCCTCATCATATCGGATCGCGTCATAGATTGAAGGGACCTGATCCAACTCCGGTTGAAACCCGTGCAGTGACGAAAGCGAGGCTTGAGGATCGAGGTCGATTGCCAAGACGCGATGACCAGTAAGAGCCAGATGTTGGGCCAGATGGGCGGTAGTTGTAGTTTTCCCAGAGCCGCCTTTGAAGTTAACGACCGCTATGACCTGAAGATGTTCGCCTGGCTTTCTGTGCGGGACGTAATTACGTGTTTCCGATCGACCGTTTTGATCAAGATACTGGCGAATGTCATGCATCTGCTCAGCGGTGTACGATCGCCGACCCGACGGCGAAGTTTCAGGAGCGGGGCCTTTGCCTTCCAAATGAAGTTTCTTAAGGTGACTCTGGCTTACACCTATATATTGTGATGCTTCTGCAAGAGAGAATGAACGAAGTGTCTTTTTTCCAGAATCTGGGAAGTTCTGAACGCTGAGCAAATGCAACTTCTTCGAAATTTGATCCCCTTGATCGAGGATGTGTTTTTCGAATTTAAGCGTGGCTTTCGGCTTTTTGAGCGAGATCTCGTTCATTACCCATTGATTTCCATAAAAACGATTTTTGGACAGAATGGCCAAACTAACCGTTATTATGTCCGATTCTTAGGGATCTGCAACAAATTTAAAGTTAATAATAAGTTAACGCCTTCGCGGGGTCTATAGCTCACGCTCCGGTCCGTTATCATATTGATTTAAAGTAATATTTTCCTACTTTTGTCGGCGGACAAAAATTACTGAGATTGGTTTTGTCTGGGAGCGAAACGTCACAAAGTTAAATGCAGACGAATAGTCAAGAACAGCAACAGCTAACGCCATGGATCATGATCCGTCGTTTTTTAAGGTGCGCTTCGGCAAAGCAAGCAACGTCACGGATCTCGGCGCGATGCCATCGCGCAATGTGCATCGGATCTGGAAAGCCTTGACATCCGCTCAGCGAAAAAAAGCTCAAGAACTCGGCCACAACGCGCTTGCAAATAGCGTGCTGCTTGATAGCGACACTGCGAGCTTCAATGTAATGCAGACTAAGCAAGCGATTTTGCTTGAAATAAACTACGTGAGTGGCGCACATTGCATGCAACTTCGGGGGGGATATGACGGTCGATCGAATTCAACTTTTGCGCAATGTCGGGCAGTTTGACAATGTCGCCACGGGAACGCAGCTGCCGTTCGGCAAGCTGACGCTCATATACGCGGAGAATGGCCGAGGCAAGACGACGCTGGCAACCATCCTTCGGTCGCTCAGCTCGGGTGATGCGGATCTAGTCAGCGAGCGAAAGCGCCTCGGAGCGCAACATCCGCCACATATCATCGTGGCCCGGCAGGGCATGGCACCTCACATGTTTCAAAACGGTGCCTGGAGCCAGCCGCTTCCGCATATTGCGGTCTTCGACGATGCCTTTGTGGCGCAAAATGTCTGCTCCGGCATCGAGATCGAAACGGCCCATCGCCAGAACCTGCATGAACTAATCCTCGGCGGGCAGGGGGTACAGCTCAATGCGACGGTGCTTCAGCATATCGCCGCGATAGAACAGCATAACCGGACGCTGAAGGAACGGACCGACGCCATTCCTGCAGCCATGCGCGGGGCGCTGACGGCCGATGCGTTCTGTGCACTCCAGGCCGATGCGCGGGTGGACGGCAAGATTGAAGAGGCGGAACGTCAATTGGCTGCTGCGCGGGCTGCCGACGCGGTCCAGCGCCAGGACGCGTTCCAGCTCGTGAGCCTGCCGGCATTCGACGCGGTTGCGATCAACAGCCTGCTCGCGCGGAATCTGCCCGCTCTGGAAGCCGCTGCCGCCGCCCAGGTTCAGGCGCATTTCGGCGTGCTCGGCCAGGGCGGCGAAGCTTGGGTCAACCAGGGGATGAGCCGCATCGGACCGGCTTCGGCCGGTGAAGATCACGAGGTCTGTCCGTTTTGTGCCCAAGATCTAAGAGGTTCGCCGCTCATTGCACATTACCAGGCGTATTTCAGCGCCGAATATCAGACGCTAAAGACGGACATCGCTACCGCGATATCGGGCGTCAACACCGCCCATGCCGGCGACATCCCGGCCGCATTCGAGCGCGGTATCCGCACCGCCGCGCAGACCAGCGAGTTCTGGACGCGCTTTACACAGGACGTCCCTGCGATCGGGGTTGATACAGCGGCAATTGCCCGCGTCTGGAACGCGGCGCGCACCGCTGTTGTGGCTGCGCTGCGGAGCAAGCAGGCTTCCCCGCTTGAGCCGTCGGCGCTTTCGGCTGAGGCGCAGGCTGCGATCGATGCCTATGAAGCCGCGCGTCGCGATATCGAGGCGCTCTCCGGAGGCCTGCAGGCCGCCAACGCAAATATCGCCATCGTCAAGGAGCGTGCGGCGGGCGCCAACCTTGCAGCCCTCACGGCCGACTTGCAGCGGCTTGTTCTAGTGCGAACACGCCATACACAACCTGCGACGGATCTCTGCACGGCCTATCTGGCCGAAAAGCAGGCTAAAACCGCAACAGAGACGCTGCGCGACAATGCCCGTGATGCGCTCGACCAGTATCGCCAGAGAGTCTTTCCGGCCTACCAGACGGCCATCAACGTCTACCTCCAACGATTCAATGCGGGGTTCCGCATCGGCGCTGTTGCTTCGGTCAACAGCCGTAGTGGTTCGTCGGCCAATTATAACGTTGTGATAAACAACGCCTCGGTCGCACTGACGGGAACCGGCCCGTCTTTCCACAACACCCTGAGTGCCGGCGATCGTAACACGCTGGCGCTCGCGTTCTTCTTTGCTTCGCTCGATCGCGACCCGTCGCTCGCCGACAAGATCGTCGTGATCGACGACCCCATGACGAGCCTCGATGAGCACCGCTCCTTGACCACCGTCCACGAAATGCGGGCGCTCCACGATCGCGTCAGCCAGATGATCGTGCTTTCGCACTCCAAGCCGTTCCTTCTTGGTGTCTGGAATGGCGCCGACCGGGCTGCAAGCCGTACTGCCATCCGGATCGCCCGGCAGGGTGCCGGATCAACCCTGTCCGCCTGGGACGTGACGCAGGACGCGGTCACCGAACATGACCGTAGGCATGCCCTCGTCAGCGACTATATTGCAAACGGCAGCCCGCAGACCGAACGCGAGGCGGCGCAAGCACTACGCCCGATCCTGGAGGCTTTCATGCGTGTCGCCTTCCCAGCGCACTATCCCCCGGAGACTTTGCTCGGTCCCTTCCTGGGACTTTGCCGGCAGCGCGTTGGAACTGCAGATGAGATTTTATCACAGGCCGACATCACAGAACTGGAAGCGCTTAAAGACTACGGTAATCGTTTCCACCACGATAGCAACGCGGCTTGGCAAACAGCCGTCATCAACGATCAGGAGCTTACTGGCTTTTGCAGACGCACCCTGGCGTTTGCACGCCGGTAACACGGACCCCCCAAGGGGAGGGGACCACAGGTTGCGGCAAAAGCCCATGCCTCGAGATAGGCCAGGTCCGAAGTCAGGGCACGCAGGGTGTTTTTCCCCTGCCTTCATTGACCAGATGGCGAAGCGTCTCGACATCTTGGTCGGTCAGAACGTCTGCGAGCCTATGGCAGCAAAACGTCGCACAGGATATCGGTCCCTTGGCTATCTGCTTGAATAGATCAGGGTCGTTACCTTTCGACCTGGAATGTGGAGCGGCCCTGCGCTTCCACGCATTACGATTTTCACGGATTGTGTGCGGATTCAGAGACTATGCAAGAAGTTGCGTGGTTTACATGGCGCTTGAAATCGCACCACGATGGTATTACCTTATCAAAATCTGGTATTACATAGGTGCGGCAATGACAACGACAGTGACATCGAAGGGCCAGGTCACGATCCCAAAAGCAGTTCGTGAATTGCTTGGGATCAGGCCTGGGACCAGAGTGGATTTTCATCGAACTTCTGATGGAGACGTATTTCTTGTTAAGGCTGATGCGCCAAAAACATTAAATCGCTTCCAGAAGCTGCGTGGTCACGCTGGCAAGGGGCTCGATACAGATGCAATTATGGCGCTGACACGCGGTGAAAAGTGACGCTCGTTGACACAAATGTTCTTCTGGATCTTGTGACAGATGATCCACAGTGGGCGGAATGGTCGATTGGACAACTCGAAACCGCAAGTTTGACGGGGCCATTGCTTATTAATGATGTGATCTACGCAGAACTTTCAGTTCGTTACGAGCGAATAGAGGAACTGGACCAATTTATTGAAACGGCCGGTCTTCAAATTACATCTTTTCCCAGAGAGGCACTTTTTCTGGCAGGCAAAGTCTTTACCCGATATCGAAGGGCAGGCGGCTCGCGAACTGGTGTGCTGCCCGATTTTTTCATTGGTGCACATGCTGCAGTACAAAAAATTCCACTTTTGACACGAGATGTCGGACGTTACCGGACATACTTTCCAACCGTCGTGCTGGTTACTCCCAACCTGCCGTGAATGGTGCAAGGATCGATGACTTTTATTCTACGACCGCAAGGGAAGGTCAAAGGTGGCTCTGGATCATGGGCAACGAGATCCTCTGACAGGTTGGCGCTAAGGCCAAACGAAATAAATATGCATGAAATCATCTGCCCGCATTGCAACAAGGCATTCAAGATTGATGAAGCAGGTTATGCAGATATCCTGAAACAGGTTCGCGATAGTGATTTCGACAAGCAACTGCATGAGCGTCTGGAGTTGGCTGAACAGAACAAGCGGAACGCGGTCGAGCTTGCACAGGCCAAGGTTAGCAGTGAACTGCAGAAAGCTGCTGCAGCCAGGGATACTGAAATTCAGAAACTGAAGGCGAGGCTCGAATCTAGCGAAGTCGCACAAACTCGCGGTAGCCGAGGCCTTAAGTGTCGTGGAAAAAGAACGTGATACCCTTCTGCACGACCTGGAAACTGCCAGACGAGAGCAGGAGGCTGCGTCAAAACTCGCCGAGGCGAAGCTTAATGCCGAACTACATAAAGCAGCTTCTATTAAGGACGCTGAGATTGAGCGTCTTAAGGCCAGGCTAGATGCGGGTGAGCTTTCACAGAAGATCGCCGTGACCGAAGGTGTCCTCGTAGTTGAGAAAGAGCGAGACGAGTTGAGAACGGTCTTGATCGTGTCGCACTTGAAAAGCAACTTGCTGAAACTGCCCTCAAGGACAAGTACGAAACGCAGCTTAAGGATCGCGACGAGGCTATTGAGCGTCTGAGTGATATGAAGGCGAAGCTATCGACAAAAATGATCGGTGAGACGCTGGAACAGCATTGCGCAACTGAGTTCGACCGCATTCGCGCCACTGCATTTCCCCGCGCTTATCTTGAGAAGAATAACGACGCGCGCAACGGCAGTAAGGGCGATTTATCTTTCGTGACGTGGACGATGCAGGTTCTGAAATTGTTTTGATCATGTTCGAGATGAAGAACGAGAACGAGGACACGGTCACAAAGAAGAGGAATGAAGACTTTTTCAAAGAGCTAGACAAGGATCGTAGCGCTAAGGGCTGTGAGTATGCGGTGTTGGTTTCACTGCTGGAGCCTGAGAGCAAACTTTATAATACAGGGATTGTAGACGTATCCCATCGTTTTCCGAAAATGTATGTTGTCAGACCACAATTCTTTATCCCAATAATTACGCTGCTGCGTGATGCGGCGATAAATTCGCTTAAATACAAGACAGAGCTGGCGCTGGTGAGAGCGCAAACGTAGACATCACCAACTTTGAAGCCCAACTTGAAGATTTTAAAACAGCATTTGGGAGAAACTGGCGTCTGGCTTCGGACGGTTTTGAGGAAGCAGTCAGACGCATCGATGAAGCGATCAAGGATCTGGAAAAAACGAAAGAAGCGCTTCACAAATCAGCCAACAATTTGCGGCTTGCAAATAATAAAGCCGAGGACCTGTCGGTCAATTCTTCACGTCGCTTGACACGCGGGAATCCGACAATGGCTGCAAAATTCTCTGAATTGAAGCAGAATATGTCTGATCCTGAATGATATGGGCAAACTTAATTGATGTATGGGTTCCAATGCCCTTGGTCGGCACATGCCTCACAGCAGCCGTGACGCTCGTCCACTGCGCCGTTTGGCATTGTTGTAATAGTCTGATGCCTGTTGCACGGAGCGATGACGGGATTGCTCCATGGCTTCGGGGAGGGGAATGC
This sequence comes from Ochrobactrum chromiisoli, assembly GCF_026241335.1. Lineage (GTDB taxonomy): Bacteria > Pseudomonadota > Alphaproteobacteria > Rhizobiales > Rhizobiaceae > Brucella > Brucella chromiisoli. The sequence continues at coordinate 100,497 of NZ_JAPHAV010000011.1, forward strand.
CACGATTGGCGGCTTCGGTGAGATAGCCGGAGCGCAGACCATGGGCAGAAAATTCCGCAGGGTCGAGACCCGCCATTTGCGCGCGCCGCTTGACGATGGCGTTGACGGCACTGGGTTCCAGTGCCCGCGTGGAAACATTGCCCCATCGATCGACTTTTCGAAACACGTTGCCTTTGTCGATCCTGGCTGCCTTCAGCCATCGGGTGAGGGCATCGACGGGACGTCCGGTCAGATAAACAATTTCATCCTGTTCGACGCCACTGGTTTTGGTACGGCCAAGATGGATGCCAAGCGAGGGGAGGGGAGAGCCTTCTTCATCGGTGACAGGTGCCTGTTTGACGAGTTGCTCTGTGCGCAGGCCTGCTATTTCGCTGCGTCGGCGGCCACCGGAGGCAAAGGCCACCATCAGGATGGCCCGATCACGCAAGGCGGTGAGATCCTCGCCGGAACAGGTTGCCAGCAGCTTGCCCAGAATATCGCCGGTAATCGCATTGGCACTCTTGCGGCTGCGCGGCCGGTTCAGGGCGCGCACCGCAAGCCGGATTGCCGATTTGACGGAAGGCGATGAAAACGCACCCTCCAGGCCGCGCCAGCGGGTCAGCGTCGACCAGTTGGCAAGACGGCGGCGCACGGTTGCCGGTGCATGCGGTCCCGACACGCGCAGAAAGCCTTGTCGGCGCAATTCCTCTTCCACGTCGGCTGGCATGCCGTGATCGGGTTCAATCTCGCGTTGCTGCGGCCGCCAGAGATGATGGGCAACGAATTTCAGGAGCAGGGCTTCCGGCGCCGGAAAGGGGAGGGGGCTGCCGGTTGCGGCCATTGACCATGCTTCGAGATAGGCCAGATCCGAGGTCAGCGCACGCAGCGTGTTTTCGCCCATGCCTTCATTGACCAGATGGCGCAGCGTCTCGACATCCTCATTCGTCAAAATCTCGGCCAGCATGTCGCGCCGGTTCATCGGCAAAACGGCGGCAATCGTATCGAGTGTTTCGGCACGCCGTTCGACGGCGGTGACGGACGTTGATGGCAAGGTCAAGACTCCCTGATGGGCCGGAAAGCGGGCTTTCTGTGGCGCGGCCTTGCCCCAATATTTATTGATTTGCGGCTTCAAATCAATCACATCCGATAACCTATACTTATCGGATGTTAGACCCTCAACCCACCGCCATCACCAGTGCCGGACATTAAATCCCCACTGGATTCCGTTTGAGACTTTGTTTACTATAAATTCAATGCGTTACGATCCCGACCCATTGCCTCTGAAGACCTTGATGCCGCCGCTGGCGCGAGCCAGTGAAGCTTTGGCGCGGCTCGACGAACGACTTGCTCATTCCCCGGTCGGCACCGGACTGATCGAACGGTTGCATTTCGCCGATGCCTGTGCCTCGTTGTGGCTCGACGGCGAACTCGTCGAAATGGAAGACCTCGTCCTTCATGAGGCGGCGCGCGATATTCGCTCACCCAGCCACCAACTCACCATTGCCCGCGACGTGTTGCAGACAAGGCGGCGCATTGCAGCGCAGGCGCCGGACTGGGCGCTGAGCCCAAACGGCTTGCGCAGTCTCCGGGTTGGCGGGCAGGCGGGGCCCGGATCCGCTCCTGGGAATGGTGGCATCATCGCGGAGAGCGAAAACGTCGCGGTGTCCGATGCGGCAGTCGATCGGCAGGAACGCGACGGGGAGGGGAGAAAACATCGTCTGGATGGCGGGCTCGACCTGCCCGGCATCGATCTTGACGCCATTGATGCGGTGCTGGCCCGTTCCGAAGGCGTTCTCGCCAGCGCAAAAGAACCGCGCCGATCTGTGCAGCGCGAGACGGACCCGCTGATCCGCGACCCTGACTGGGATGAGGACGAACGGCTCGACGAATGGCGAACCGTGTTGCGTTCGGTCCGCGATTTGCCGCCGGTGCTGCAGGCCATCCTGGCGCTTGATGCCTGGAGCGAACTCGCGGTTTTGCAGCGGGCGCCGTGGCTGGGCCGCTTGCTGGCAGCCTCATTGCTGCGGCGCGACGGGCTGACCACACAGGCGCATTTGTTAGCCTTCAATATGGGCCTGAAAACCGTCCGCGTCGAACGGCGGCGTCATCACCATTTCGAAACCCGGCTATTCGCCAGTCTCGAGGGCCTGATGGCCGCGATTGAGCTTGGGTTCAAGGAACATGACCGGCTGCTGCTGGCGCGCCAGATGCTGGAGCGGCGGCTGACCGGCCGTCGCGCCTCGTCCAAACTGCCCGGTCTGATCGAGCTGGTGCTGGCGAGGCCCCTGGTTTCGGCCGGCATGATTGCCGCGGAACTCGACATCACGCCCCGCGCCGCGCTTCGTCTGGTCGAAGAGCTCAATCTGCGCGAAATGACGGGGAGGGGGCGGTTTCGGGCGTGGGGTGTGATGTAGTTGCGGCTATGAACTTGTTGATCGAATGCAGCCAACTTCTTCTCAATGTACAATCTTAGAACTGCAAAAGGCAGAGTCCTATCCGAAATTCGAGCGGAAACTGGAAGGACGGCGAACATCCTCAAAACTGCCGGAGCTGGTTGAGCTGGTGATGGCGAAACCGTTGGTGTCGGCCGGGATGGTGGCGAAAACGCTCGAGGTCACGCCGCAGGCGGCGCGGCGGATCGTTTTGGAGCCGGGTCTGCGGGAGATGACGGGGAGGGGGAGGTTTCGGGCGTGGGGGATTGTCTAGTCGCGAGACGATCGGCGCGCTTCGCTCGTTTTCGGGCTATCAACCAACGCCTGAGGTGTCCTCGACCTATTTCGCCACGAGGGAGTTTCTGTCCCACGCCGGGTTCGCGACGCCATGCGATCTGCCCCACGCTAAGAAGGAACTTAGCTCAACCGTGAGGAGCGCCTCTTCATGTCGCAGGTTTCGATCGTTTGCGACGAAGCGGGTTGGTGAAGACGTGAAAGGTGTGCGTCTCGGTCCCGAGGCCACAGAACGGTCTCCTGCCCTTCGAAGTTGGAAGGTCCGTTCGCGCGCCCATTCCGGACGAAAAGCGTGAGTGACTGTGCAGTTTTCGTAAGGTTGGCGGAAATCTATATACAATCATTGATATACATGATTCTGATATCAGCCTGGCCACGTCGGAATCAACTCGGGGGAATGCGTGGGGCTCTACGAACGATGGTGCGATGCCACCAGAGAAAAGGATAAGCGCAAGCGTTACTGGACCTATATCGAGAAGGATGGAGGCCGAGACGATATTCGAGACGACCTCGCCGAGACCATCCGCTCGCACTACGACCGCCTCGAACGCATCGCCGATGACGTAAAGCGGCTCGGCTACAATGTTGCTGCCACAATCCTTAGCGAGGCAATGCCTCAAACGCCAAAGGGCCGTTCTGGCGATCTTGGTGAAATTCTTGCGACGGAGTTGGTGGAAGAAGAGATCGGCCTGCGCGTTCCTGTACGCCGTCTTCGCTACAAGGATGGCCGCAACATGGCCATGCGCGGCGATGACTTTATAGGCGCTGGCTACGACGGGGCTGGCGAAAAGCTCTGGCTCCTGAAAGGCGAGGCCAAGAGCAATGAGAGGCTTGGGAAGGCTACCGTCACGAGCGCCCGCAAGGTGCTCGACCGTGACAACGGGCGCTGTACACCCGATTCTCTGCTGTTCGTCGCCAATCGCCTGCTCGACAGCAACGACCTGGACGACAATGCATTGGGCCGAAGCCTCCGCGACGAGGTGGGATTGAAGTCTCTCCGCGCCGATCGCATCGACCACATGCTCTTCACTGTCTCGGGCAATGGTCCGCATGCTTCGCTGAAGGACGACCTCCAAGCTACGGGAACCAACCGAGACCACTACGTGGTGAATATTCACGTCGAAGATCACCAAGGCTTCATCAAGGCGATGTATCAGGAGGCGGAAGATCTTGGAGACGATTGACGAGCTGACCACTTTTCTGGAGGCCGCAACTGTCGACGGCATTCTTGGGCGTCTCCTCTATCGCGGCGCCGCCTGGTCACTGATGCGCGAGGAAGGTGTCCTGCCGGCCAATGCTCCACCGCTCGGCGTGACAATCGAGACCGATCTTGCAGAGCACGCCTTTGCCCTGCTTCGAGGTGCGATGGCGCTACGCGCTCAAGCTGGCCCCTCGGAATTGACTAGCAAGGCGTTTGAACGTGCCGCCAACGCCTTCGAAGCCCTTGTACGCAACGGCGATCCGGGGGCGGCCGATCGCGGTTTCCGCCGGATGCTGGCTGCCGCAACCTATCACCTTGCCGGTTTCTCGGCCGTCGCCTATTCGCTCTTCAACGAGACCGCGGAGGACCTCAACTTATCGCCGGGCGAGGCGGCAATCAGGCACCTAATCCTGCGCGATCTCGGCGAAATGCGTGCTTTCGTCCGTGATTGGCTGAATGATGCCGCCCATGGAGATGAGCAGATTGCCGAGGTGCTTCGCGGCGAAGAACCCGACATCGATGAGGTTCTGTCGACCATACTCAACACGACAATCTGTCGCGCTCTCGCACATTTTGATTTCGCGCTCGAGACAGGTGAACCCGAGCCGATCGAGGATGCACGTGCATTGCTGCGGACCGCAGTCAGTCTTGCGGACAACGCCGAGAATGTCCCCCTGTGGTGGATTTCGAACCTCTGTCTCCACCTGATCGATGACCTCTGGCAACACTCGCTACACCAGATCCTACCGACCGAGCCTCCGGACGGAACGGAGGAAAGATACCCGGATCTGCGGCGGCTGTTCATCTCGTCGCTCTACGCCCGCAAGACATCCGAGGTAGAGCTGTGGCCATCGCAACGCGAAGCGGCCCGGCGTTCCACTGACGTTACCGACGATCTCGTCGTCGCCTTACCGACTAGTGCCGGCAAGACGCGTGTGGCGGAGATAGCAGCACTGATGACCTTGTCGTCGGCCCGCCGGGTGCTGATCGTCACACCGCTACGCGCCCTCTCCGCGCAGACCGAACGCTCTTTCAGAAAGACTTTCGCGCCGCTCGGGTTAAGCGTCTCTTCGCTCTATGGCGCGAGCGGTGTTTCGGCTGGTGACGAGGATGCCTTGCGAACCCGCGAGATCATCATCGCCACGCCCGAGAAGCTCGACTTTGCGCTGAGAAGCGACCCTTCGCTCATCGATGACGTCGGCCTGATCGTCCTGGATGAGGGACATATGATCGGCCCGAGCGAGCGCGAAATCCGATACGAGACGTTGGTACAGCGTCTGCTTCGACGTGCGGACGCGGGCGACCGCCGAATTGTATGTCTTTCCGCTATATTGCCGAGTGGCGACGAACTCCACGATTTGACAGCGTGGATCCGCTCGGACGAACCGGGCGGGCCGGTACGGTCCGACTGGCGCCCCACGCGTCAGCGGTTCGGCGCACTAACCTGGCGGGGTAAGGACGCGATGCTTCGGCTAGACCTTGATGAGAACGGTCCCTTTCTCGACAAATTTGTTGCCGAAAAGCCCCCACTAGGGAGGGAGAAAAATTCTTATCCCCGCCAGAACTCGCATCTCACTCTGTTTGCAGCGTGGGAGTTCGCAGGCCAAGGCAAGCGGACTTTGATCTTTTCCACCCAAGCGAATTGGGTCGAGAGCTACGGCAAACAGGTCGTCGACCTCTGCAAGCGCGGCTATCTTCAGTCCCTTCTGGACGATGAAGGGTCGATCGCCCGCGCCCTGGAGATCGGAAAGGAATGGCTCGGCGAGGAACATCCCGCAGTTGCCTGCCTGAAAGTGGGCGTTGCCATTCACCACGGTCGGCTTCCAAGTCCATTCCTGCGTGAGCTGGAATCGTTGCTTTCCGAGGGAACGCTAAAGGTGATCATCGCATCACCGACGTTGTCGCAAGGCCTTAACCTGAACGCCGCTGTGCTACTGGTGCCCACGTTGTATCGGGCGTCAGAAAAGATCCAGGGAGAGGAGTTTGCGAATGTCGCCGGCCGCGCGGGCCGCGCCTTCGTGGATGTCGAAGGGCTCATTGTCCACGTAATGTTCGACAGGGTCGATTGGCGAAAGAGGGAGTGGCGAAAGCTCGTTGCTTCAGCCAAAGCCCGTACGCTCAAGAGCGGTCTCATCCAAATCGTCGCCGAGATTCTGGAGCGACTTTCGCGGGAAGGAATTCTCGATCGCGAAGATGCCTGGGAATATCTCGCCAACGCCCGTGAAGCCTGGAGATCGCCTGGGGAGGAAGCTTCTTTGGCAGAGCGCTTGGCAGCGTCGAGACAAAATGATGCTGATGTGACTGACATCGATAGTGACGACGATGATGCCGAGCGGGAGGAGTCTATTGAAGAAGAGCCGCTTTCTCAGATCGTCGAACGTCTCGATGCGACCGTATTTGGCCTGATAGAAGCGCTTGACTCAGATAGCGCCGACCTGTCGAAACTCCTGGATGATGCTCTCAAAGGATCGCTCTGGGCCCGGCAGATCGCCCGCGAGGAAGAGGACGTCGCTCCGCTCCATAAAATGGTGTTGGAGGCGCGTGCCAGCCTAATCTGGAAGACCACGACGGCGCCTGCAAGGCGGGGGCATTTTGCCATGGGTGTTGGACTTGAGGCCGGTCTTGCAATCGATGCAATGGCTGACGTGCTGGCCGAGCTCCTTGACCGGGCCGATGGCGCAGCGCTGGCCGGCGATATCGACGTGCTTGTCGATGCCCTCAGCGGCCTCGGCGAGCGTCTGCTTTTCATGCGGCCCTTCATTCCGAGCAAGGCGAATGCGCTTCCTGCGAACTGGACGGTGATCCTGCGCAGTTGGGTGGCTGGCGAGGATGTTTCCACGATAGGGCCACAGAATATGCGCGCCGTGGAGGAGGCGTTCATCTATCGATTGGTCTGGGCACTCGAGGCTGTGCGTACCCGCCGCATGTCGCTCGGGTGGTCGCCGGAAACGGTAGCCGGGGGCGCTGCAGCATCCGTTGAAACTGGCGTTCCGCAACTCATGATGTCGATGCTTATCCGCGCGGGACTCCCATCGCGGCGCGCGGCGATGGAGGCGATCGAGGATGCGAAGCCGGCCTTTGTTAGTCCGGCCGAGATGCGAGCCTGGCTCGAATCCGACGAGATCACCGCCTATACCGACGCCGGCAACTGGCCGACTCCTGACACGGCCGCTCTTTGGGCGCGTTTTCGAACGGAAGCACTCAGTGGCGGCATCCAAAAGTGGTCGGTCGAACACTACAGTCGTCTGCTTGATATCGAGGTAGCCCCGCCTGCTGACCTCTATCGGATAGTTACCGACGAGGGTGACGGGCGGACCTGGTTGGCCACACCTGACTATCGGCATATCGCTGCCTTTAGGAAGCCAGCCGTCGATCCCAAGCCCAGTCTTTTTTCAGGCCGGTTGTCGGGGAACACGAGGCTGGTGGAGGCCCTGCGTATCGGTCGAGGCAAATTACGCTGGCCGAAGGCGGATACCTGATGAGGTCGGTCATCAGGTCGTACATTCGGTGCGGTGATCACCAAAGCGTGCACTCGGCAAAGATCGAGTGCCTGGCTCGATGCGACGGTTGCACGGCCGTCTTTGCTTTGCCTAAGGGGACAGGACATGGCGGGTGACATTCGAACCCTACTTATGAGTCTGCTGCAGGGGATGACCCACACCCAGTTGAGCGAGGAGCCGTCGCGAATTGCCGGACTGGTGGTGCCCAGCGAGGATGGACTGTCGAAGCGGCAGCGTATCGATATGGCCCTTTCGCCCCTTTCAGAGGCACAACTGGCGCAGTTTGCACTAAAATTTGCTGCCCACCACGGCGACGTCGATCTCGACGAAGCCGGCCGAAAGGTTCTCGAGGCGGGCGAGCCGCTTCTCTCGCAGATCACACGGCGAGATGTCGCCCGCGCTTTCGGGGACGATCTCGCGGGCGAGCGTAGCACGGTGGAGATGGTCGGACGCTACTTCCCTCTCTCCTCCCCCATCGATGATTTCCTTGGCAGCAACGGTCGAAGCTTGCGTGACCGTGTTGATCGCCACATGGATCAAAACCCCGGTGACTGGTCGGTGGAGCATCTCTTTGGTGAAATCGGTGCGTTTGATTGCTCCATAGCACGCTTCGCCGCTTTGCTGGAGGAGGCCGTCCACCCTCTTTCAAGGTCGGGTGACGATCAGCTTCAGATGATCGGCGCTATCAACAAGATCCTTGAACGCGACGGTTACGAGCTGGCACAAAAAAGCGAACTCTCAGGCCATCCGATCTTCGGGTTCCGTGCTATCGTGAGAGGGGTGGGTGGTCGACCCAAAAACTTGATCTTTGCCTCCCGGGGAAAGAAGCCAGAGATCGGCTTTGCCGACGCCATCAACAATGACATCGTCATTCTATCTGGTGAGGAGAGCTGTTTGGTCTATGAACGACCGATCGGTTCGAACGGCCTTCGTTGGTCCGAGCTCGTCGACTGGTGGAGCGATGTCACACCAGGCGGGAACGCAGCGAGTCTCGGAGCGCGTTTGCAGGAATCTTTAGCCTCGGAAGCTGAACGGAGGCTTTTCGCCGGCTACTTCAAGGCGTACCGATCGGACCTGGGTGAGGCGCTACCGGCGCTCCTCCCACAAGTTTATCTTCATTATGACCCTGCTGTTGTGAAGACCCTGCGTCACCGCCTTCCACTTCCACGTCAACGCATGGATTTTTTGCTGCTTCTTCCCGGAAGGCAGCGCGTCGTGGTCGAAGTTGATGGCCAGCACCATTTCGCGGAAAACGATCGTCCATCATTGAAGATCTATGCTGAAATGGTGTCAGCAGATCGCGAGCTGCGCCTTGCTGGATATGAAGTCTATCGTTTCGGAGCGAACGAACTCGTCGGGGCCGGCGCTGAAGTGAGGGTGACCGACTTCTTCGAAAAGCTCTTCCGATTGCATCGAGTTCGACAGTAACAGATGTGTGGGGCATTGGGAAATTCGAGCTTTCAGCAGCCCTATCGGCTCCGAACATAATCAATGAGACGGTCCACGAACCCTCCCCTCGCGCAATCGGCCTGGGGCAGGTCTGCCGTTGGATCGAAGAATGCTTTCAGCATATAGCTTCCGATCTCTAGCGCTTCACTTTCGTCGGTCAAGCCGGAGAACTGTTCGAAAGCCTGACCCAGTCGTTGCGCAGCGTGCGGATGGGTTGTGCCGCCGCGGCGTACATCGTCGATAAGGCCGATCCATATGAAGGCTACGCAGATCGCAAGCGTCCGGAACTCGCGTTCCTTTGCATCCATGACCTTTGCGAGGATCCAATCCACGGCCCAGGCGTCAGCCTCGAATTCTTGTTGGTGAGCTTGGGGAGAGTCTGGCAAGTGCTTTTGCACGATATGACCGCACTCGTGCAGCAGCACGACGCTGGCCGCCGCCAGGAATAGATTGGTAACGAGTCCATCCGGCGTAGAAAGCGGGGCCGCGTGATATGGAGCAGGCAAATCCTCGCTCCAGGATGCCGCCGAATCCCTGATGAGGGCGACGGCAGCGTGCTTGAATTCCACCACTTCGGAGCCCGGTCCACCCGGCTCGATGACGATCGTTGATTTGTCCGCCGCAGCGGCAGCCCTCACGAGGTTCATCATCGCGAGCACCGCGGCGGCTACCGCCCATATGCTCAGCATCGCCGCGTAGGTCCCCGTGATTTTCTTTTCCAACGGATAAGCGGTAAAGTTTGCCCGTCCCGCGTTGATGTCCAGCGGCCACGGCTCTCCCTGCATTTCCCTGACCAGCTCGTCAACACGCTCCGGTGCGATCCGAAACGGACTTTGAGCAAGCAAGTGGACAAAGCCTTGCATCAGTCGTTCAGCATCAGTCATTCGAGCCACCTCCCAGATCGCGTGCGGGGAAAACTATCTAGACATCTCACCAATCCGGCTCCCCCTTCATCGAAGAAAGCCGTATCTGCCGAGCAGAAGCCGAATGTATGTGGGGGTTATTGAATAAACCTGCCTTGAGACGAGCGCCCCGTCAGGATGGGCTTGAATGTGCTCCCCGCTTTCGACGTCGTAGTAATTGAGAGCGATTTCTGCGGGCCATGGGAAGTTTGGGTCAAACGGCACCTCTGCATACGGATTAAAATAGACCTGAAGCCCATCCAGATGGGTTTCACGATGAAACGATGAGTGCTGAATGAGCACATCTGCGCCGCCGATCTGTTGCTCGCTCTCTCGTCGTTGCGTGAGAAGGTAGTTCAGCGCGGCGAGCTGAAACCGGTGCGTCCCGACCTGCCAAAGCACGGAACCCGGCGCAATTTTGTGCTTGTCGATTACCCTGTAGCGGGTTGCCCGGACTAGCGTATTAATCTTACTTTCAACGACTGCTTTTCCAAAGGTTCCGACCGTCGAGAAGAAGACGGCGCTGATCTCCTTGAACGAATCGTTCGTGAAGATCCCCATCTCCACCGGAGCACCGGAAGGCTTCAAGAGCGAGGTTATCTTGCCTTGCTTCCCATAGTCTGGCCCTTCGAGCACCGGCGGCGCCAAGCCAAAAAGGACCATGTTGATAAGTTCGTTATTTTGAGTGAGCGATAGTTCGCTATCGAAGGGGGCGATCGCAATGATGAACGGCCGACCTTGCACGTGGCTCATCGAGGAATACGGGTGCTTCTTTCCATTCCTTCCGCGGAAAAGATCCAGCTTGTCCCTGATCTTCCCGGCAAGTTTAAGCGCACCGCGAGTCTTGAAATCTTGCGCGTCAAAGGTCTTCCGCTGCTTCGCAGTTGGAGGCTGATCAGAGACGACAGCTTCTATGTTGAACTCGTAGTTTCCGGGTCCTCGGACAAAGAAATCCGGCGCCGACTTTGAAAAGTCCACACTGCATTTCAAATCAATGAGCGCTCTATTCAGATATAGCTCCCACATCGAGGAATTGAACGTCGTTTGAAATTCCTTGATGAACTTCTGGCTCTCTCCCCTACGATTCAGCAGGCCAGTCGCCCAGTTTTGAATGATGGGCTGCACCTTTGTGTAGTCTGGATCGGCCGAGATAAGACGGAAATGATCGTTGAGTTTTTCTTCCGGGAATCGCGGAGTGAACAAGTCTAACATTCATGTACCGTTCGCGTGTTACAGTTGCGCATCGCGCTGATCACGCGGCACAAAGGTTTCCTATGGGGCCGCTTAATATGGGCCACGATCCAAGCGCCGCAAAAATAGTCTCGCGGTAACTAAATTTATCTGGAGCCTGAATGTCGCGTCTTCTTCCTCGGACAGCCCGGGATGCCCACCGTGGGGATGCATCCGGCTCATAAGTGTCTGGACAAATGGAGATTTTTTCCCATCAGGGCTCCATTCATTGTAATCTGCCAAGAGAAACGGCGGTGTGACGCTGCCACCCAAAAAGTCTCGCTTCTGCCGACTGTCCAAAGTATGATCGCAACCCGCCAGGACCGCAATCTCGTTAAAGTAGCTCTCAAGGAAGTTCCGAAGCTCGCCATTTGCACCTGACCACTCGCCTCGCTGGAACGCGGACATCGCTCGAGACAAATGGCCTTCGGCTGTGGTCAGTCGGTGTTTCCTAAGAAGTTGAATGACTTCGTTCTCAGCCTCTCTCATGTCCAGCTCGGGCGCATCGGCTGGCAACATTCTTATAAGCGTTGCGGATGCTTTGGCGGCTCGTCTTCCCCACACGTCGTCTTCCTCATCAGGTTCAACGATTTCAAAACCGTCGAACCTAAGACCTGCTTTCAGCTTTTGCCACGACGCCGTGTCCTTTTTAGTTGGCCAGTTCGTGAGGGCCTTCTCGACCATGGCACGCTCCAAGCTGATTTGGCCGGATTCCGTATAGACTAACAGACCACCTTCGATAGCAGCCTTGGAGAGACTGACAACTCTTGCCGACTTGCTGCCTCCTCCGCCCCGATCCTCAATTCCCCATTGCACTTCGAGAACATCAATGTCGCTATGGGAGTAGCTATCCGAAATAACTTCAGCAGCGGCGACCACTGTCATCCTGTTGAATTCACGCATTGTCCTTCAACTCCCTGGTCTGAATTATGTAGCAAGATCATTGAACTTGCGCACAAACGCAGCTTGCAGATCAAGGCCGGTGAGTAGATCACGGCCGTAGCCATCGATATAGTTTTCGATGAGCGTTTGAAACGTGTTTCGATAGACGATCTTCCGCGAGCAATCGACGCCGGTCTGCCCTGACGCGTGAATGGTCCAGCCGCCCTTGGTCCTTGCCTCATGCAATAACGCGCAACGAACCTTCCGATAGAATTCAAGAGCATCGTCACGCGTGAAAAGCGCTTTGAACGGCACGGTTTCCGCCAGAAAAGATGCAAATAGGTCTCCGCTCGCGCTGTACTCAAAAGGCGGCTGGGGGTTTCTGTGGCGATAGATCAGACCACCACGACATGCCGCGAGAAATTCCAACATGGCACACTGAATGGAGACTATGCTGAAACCCTCACCCTCCCAGCTTCCCTTGTTCTGGAGAAGACGGATAGGCTTGAGATATCGGCTTTCCAGCCGCTCAAAGAAAAACTCTTGAAAAGCGTCTGCCCACGGTGACGCATCACCGCCGATTATCAGCTGACTTGACAATCGTCGCCAGTCTTCGTCGCTTCGACGCGGCGCCAAGAATATTTGCTTATCATTTCCTATGTCCGCTCCGGTCATACGTCTCTGCTCCCAAAATAAGACTCTACCTTAGAGAGAAGTTGACATGTCAGATAAAAAATATCAAGCTACCTGACATCAGGAGATTCGAATGAGCGACGGTCCGCATAAAAGCTTGCCTCTGCGCCACGGATACCAGCGTGTTGCCGCTTGGGCCTACAAGCCTGCCTTTACCGTGAATCAGATTGGCGAGGCGGCCGAGGCCGCGTTGTTGCGCGATGTCGCCATCGAAGTTGCCCCTTCAATCAAATCGATCCTCGCCATTGTCGACGGCCAAGACCTTCTGAGTTTGGCCTCCACTACGCATGACCAGCTTGATCGTCTGCGGGTGGATCCGGCAGTTGATACGTTGGCTGCCAATGCTGTCGAGGGGGCTCAGATGGCACTCCAAGAAGGATATGGCGGGCTTGTCGCTTTCGAAAAAGGATTGGCTTCTGCTTTGGCTGAACGCCTTGCAGCTGGAGGCCGGGCTATGGAGGAGCACTATCTCGTCAAAGCTGGGTCTGGGGCATGTCAGCAGATGCGCCGGCGAATGAACGAGACGATCATGCACATGACGAACAGCGGCACTTTCGATCGTATGGCCAAATCCATCCTAGGTGATCGCTCTGTCAGCGTCGCTCGAAACCCAACTGTTCATGACGGTGTCGATCAGGGGGTTCCGTTTTGAGCACGATACCGACTGATGTTCCCGCAATTCGGGTCGCTGTGATCGAGCCAGGGCGTAAGCCCGGCGACGGCTGGCACTCAGCAGAAATCGGCAAGGCTATCGTTTTCAAGACGGAGGATCTGGATGATTATCGGACGAAGAATTGGGACAGCCGCGTTTACGACGCCATGCTCCTGATCGCCGCTGTCGAATATTGCGACAAGGCACTAAAGCGGTCCGGCCTTCGTTGGGCGCGGCGATTTGAGCTTATGCTACCGGTACATGATGTCGCGTACTGGCAGAATCTCGATGTTGCCGGCGCAATCGTTGGCGCATTGAAGTTTTTGACCGGCGACGAGTGGAACATCAACTTTATCGCTGCATCGGTGGATGTCGAACATGATTATGGACGGCAAAGTTTGCTGGAGTGGGGGGATCTTGGCCGGACGATAACGCCCTTCAGTGATGGTCTCGATTCGCGAGCCGTATCGGCCATCCTTGGGGCGAAGGGGCGGACTGATAGGTTGATACGGGTCCGGGTCGGCTCGAAGGCCGATGACCGCCCACTCCGTGATCGCAAGAAGGTTCCGTTTTTGAATATTCCCTTCTCCGTCAAGATGCGGCATGTCGGCGGAATCAAAGAATCTTCCGTCAGGAGCCGTGGGTTCAAATTTACCCTGCTAAGCGCGATTGCAGCATATCTGGTTGGGACGCATGACGTCGCAATGCCGGAAAGCGGGCAGGGCGCTCTTGGTCCTACGCTTGTCCCAACGAGCCACGGCTATGAAGACTATCGCAACCACCCGCGGTTCCTACGCAAAATGGAGGAAGTCGTCCAGGCGATATTTCATCATCCTGTCTGCTTCCGGCTTCCGCAGCTGTGGAGCACGAAAGGACAAACGCTTGCTGCCTTCGCTGAGATCGAGAGTAACCCGGATGAGTGGAACAAGACCCGATCGTGTTGGCAGCAGAGCCGAAATTCCTCGTTTGATGGCGAACGCCGGCATTGTGGAATTTGTGCAGCATGCATGTTGCGCAGGCTGAGCTTTCATTCTGCCGGTGTCAGTGAGCCGAAGGAAAACTATATCTGGGAAGACCTGAGGGCCGGCGAATTCGCCGGTGGCGCCGTCGGCGGATTCACCAAGGTGACGCGAGCGATGCAACGCTACGGCATTGCCGGGGCATTGCATCTTGATCATCTGGCCGAAATGCGCTTTTCCCCGTTGCATCAGCCGCGCGTGAAGCGAAGCGCCTGGCAGCTTGCAGATCATCTGCAGATATCGACGGGTGAAGCCGAGGAGCGTCTCTTCGGCTTACTCGAACAGCATGAAAGAGAATGGAAGGCATTCATGAAGGATCTCGGGCCAAAATCATTCATCGCCCAATGGCTTGCGTGACCGTTATGAATGAACGTCATGAGCAGCTTAATCCGGAGCAACTGGGCGAGCGGCTCCGCATTGCCCGCGAGACCGCCTCGAAAACGCAAGCGGATGCCGCCGCGCTGATCGGTGTGGGGCGCACCACACTCGTTGCCATGGAAAAAGGTGTGCGTCGGGTCAAGATCGGCGAGCTCCAGCAGCTAGCCCGTTACTACGGCACCAGTGCCAATTCGATCCTGCGCAACGAAGCTGTGCATGTCGAGCTCATCCCCAAATTCCGCAAGCTCGCTGACCACGAAGAAGCATTCGTGGCGAAAGCCGCAGAGCTTATGTCTGATCTTGTTCGGGCCGATCTCGAACTGGAAAGGCTTCTCGGCATTTCCCGTGTCCGTAACCTTCCGCCGGAGCGCGCCATTCTCGCGGGCGACGTTCGCCAACAGGCTGAACAGCATGCCTTGGAACTCCGTCATTGGTTAGGACTGGGGCTCGCTCCCGTTTCCGATATTGGCGCGGTCCTGGAGATGCAGATGGGCGTGCGTCTCTACGTGCGCCGCCTGCCGGCGAAAATCTCGGGGCTCTTTGCATTCGAAGAATCTGTAGGCGCCTGCATTCTTTTGAATTCAAGCCACCCCCTCGATCGGCGCACGCAAACTGCAGCCCATGAGCTTGGGCACCTCGTTGCAACGCGGACTCAGCCGGAAGTCAATGAAATCGACGAGCTCGAAAGCTCGCGAGAAGAGAAATATGCCAATGCGTTCGCCAGGGGGTTCCTCACCCCAGCCCAAGCAATCCGCCAGAAGTTTGAGGAGGTCACGGCCGGCGCATCGAGTCTGACGCGGCGCCATGTCATCGTTCTCGCTCATTTTTTCCATGTTTCCCGGGAGGCGATGGTGCGGCGCCTGGAGGAGCTGCAGTTGACCAAACGCGGCACTTGGGACTGGTTTGAGGCGAACGGGCACATCACCGATGACCATGTAAGGCAGGTTCTCGGCG
Source organism: Ochrobactrum chromiisoli (assembly GCF_026241335.1). Classification (GTDB taxonomy): domain Bacteria; phylum Pseudomonadota; class Alphaproteobacteria; order Rhizobiales; family Rhizobiaceae; genus Brucella; species Brucella chromiisoli. The sequence continues at coordinate 116,062 of NZ_JAPHAV010000011.1, forward strand.
ATGCAGTCCAAAATGATCGTATGAAGGACGAAGCCGCATTGCCGGTCCCGCTTAAGACGGGATTGATGGCGTACCAAGCAGCAAATCGCGGCTTGTTGAGCGAAGGCCAAATCGCGCGGATGCTTCATTTAGATCGTGTCGAAGTGCGTGACATCCTCAGCGATATCGACACCGAAGAAAGCGGGGCCAATGCGGCAACCTCTATTCTCCGGTAGTGTCTCAGCTTATCTCGTGGTCGACACGAGTGTGATTATCAATCTCAATGCGACGGGACGGGCGAGCGATATCGTGCGCGCATTTGGAGTGAAGCTTCGGGCATCCGCCGTCGTCCGCGATGAGCTCGTCGCCGACCGTTTTAGTGCACGAAATGATGCAGAAATGGCCGCAGCGCTGGTAAGCGAAGAATTGCTTGAGTTCGTTGAACTCGATGATGAGGGTGAGCGCATCTTTGCAAGTTTGGTTAGTGGCAGCGCCGCAGAAACTCTGGACGACGGCGAAGCTGCAACGCTCGCGGTTGGGGCGGTATCGGGACATACGGTTGTGATAGATGAACGCAAGGCTCAGAGGATTGCGGCCGAACGCTTTGCTGGCATGCAGATCATCGCCACTGCGGATATCCTCTGTTCCGAGCGAATGGTCGCAAACCTGGGTGCGGAACAAGTCGGAGATTTGATCTTCAACAGCTTGGCGGGGGCAAGAATGTTTGTTCCGGAACGACATCATGGCTGGGTAATCGATTTGCTCGGCGCGCGTGCCGTCGAATGCCACAGCCTCCCGGCGGCACTACGCCAGACGGCCAGTACGTTGACGTGACGTTGCCCATCGCGAGCCCGGCTAGAAGGACATGACAAAATGATCATAGATGTGAATGAGCGGCGTGCCGGACCTATCGCGCTTCATGGGCTTTTCAACGCCGATCGCGCCTACACGATCTTTTACGACGAAACCAACAATCATCGCCTTGTCCACGTTCGCGAGAACGGACTGAACATCCCCGAAGCGAATTGCTTCGTGGTCGGCGGAGTGGCTTACGATGGGCCGCAGCGTGTCTTTGATCTCGGGCATCTAAGAAAAATTCTTGGGGTGCAGGACAATGCCCCTGAGATCAAGTTGAAGTATGTCGCGACGGGCGGATTTCTGCAGATGCTCAGCAGCAGGAAACTGGAGACGTTTCTGCGCTGGATCAGCGAACAGGGCCTCTATGTCCACTATTCGGTCGTTGATCCAATCTATTGGAGCATTGTCGATATTATTGATTCCATTTTGTCGGACGACGTGGCGACGCATCTCATCCCTTTTGAGCGTTCTCTAAAAAACGATCTTTTTTCAATTCTCCGATACGATTTTGAAGGCTTAATTGATCTCTTCCGGCGCTACACATTTCCCAATGTCGGTTCCGAGAGGAGGCGTGATTTCATTGATGAACTGTTGGACCTCACCGAAGCTCGATCCGATTTGCTCGGTCACTTCAATTACATGATGCTAAAGGGCGTGTTGCAGCTGGGGCGAAAGATCAAATCGCTTCCCTTCCTTGAGGCAGAAGCTCCCAATGTTCTGGTCGATAGCTTCGGTCATTTTTTTCTGGAGCGTCTTTATATCCTTAAGAACGCGTCGCACATCCTGGACGTCGAGGAACTCGTTATCGACTACCTCAAAGATTTGACCTTCGTCGACGGCAAAACGAAGATGAACCATTTTCGGTTCGTCGTCTCCCACAGTGAACCAGGAATTCAGATCTCAGATGTCGTGGTCGGCTTGCTGGGCAAATATTTCTCATTTATCTGTGCGACAATGGACGAAGATTTGGTGGAAACTCGCCAAACGTTGAAGCCTCAACAGCTTGTGAACCTTTCGCTTTTGTCTGGCATTTTGGAGCGCTCTGTTGAGGAGAATCCTGTTTTTGCCCATGTGGTTATGAGCAATCGCGATAGAGCAATATCAGAAGAATTTCGGGCACCCGCGTGACTACAATTGGTGCGGCGGATTTGGTCGACGCTATTTTTCGTGGGCTTGCGACAAAGCTACAAATTGAAGTGGAGCTGCGGCTTCTCGAAGCCGGCATCTTTCCTTTCCGCTTTCGTCAGTGACGACAACGTAACACCGAGCAACCGAACGGAAAGCTTGAAAGGGTAAACCGTCGTCAGCAACTCGGCTGCGGTACGGAGAACGTCGTATCCATCTGCAAAGGGTAAGACGCTTGTCTTGCTTCGTGTTGCTTGCGTGAAATCCGAATATTTGATTTTCACGGTTACGGTTTTGGCCTCGATGCCCGACAACTCGCAATAGCCCCAAACCTTATCTGCAAGCGGCTTCAGCTCGTCCCTGGCAAGCCCGAGGTCATTGATGTCTTGGATGAAGGTATCTTCTGCTCCTACCGATTTTCGCACCCGATCCGATCGCACCTGGCGCTCATCGATACCCCGGGCGATGCCGTAGAAATAGCCACCCGACTTCCCAAAGTGCTGTGACAAGAATTGCAGCGATTTCGTTTTCAGATCCGCCCCGGTTTCGATACCAAACCGATGCATCTTTTCCGCGGTAGCCGGACCGACGCCATGAAACTTCTTGACCGCAAGTCCTTCTACAAAGGCAGGCCCGTTCTTTGGGGTGATGACAGCCTGCCCGTTGGGCTTGTTGAGATCCGAGGCCATCTTTGCGAGAAATTTGTTGTAGGAAATGCCGGCGGACGCATTCAGACCAGTAACCGCTTTGATCTTCGCGCGTATCTCCAAGGCGATTTCTGTCGCGATCGGCATTTCCTTTAGATTTTCGGTCACATCAAGATAGGCCTCATCCAGCGACAAGGGTTCGACGAAAGAAGTGTACTCGGCGAAAATTTCGCGAATTTGCCGGGAGACTTCGCGATAGACTTCGAATCGCGGTTTCACGAAAATCAGGTCAGGGCATTTGCGGGCAGCAGTCACAGATGGCATTGCCGAATGAATGCCAAAGACGCGCGCCTCATAGCTCGCTGTGGTCAGCACGCCTCGGGCGCCTGCACCTCCGACTGCTATCGGTTTCCCACGAAGATCCGGATTGTCGCGCTGCTCCACGGATGCGTAGAAGGCGTCCATATCCACGTGGATTATCTTTCTAATTTGGGCAGTGTTATTCATTTCACTTCTGGCCGTCTGTAGAGGTACATCAGAACGAAACAAGAACATATCATGATGGACAGAAACTGCAACCCTTGGAGGGGCCCTGCGTCGAGGAGCGCTACATCGCTTGCAATTCATAAAAGTTTTGTTATCTTTTTCTGACGGAGCCGAGCGCCAGGGCTGCAAGCGACCCAAAAGGCGGCATATCTAAGACTATTTCCTGAACGGCAACCATTCAGCCGGCGCAGGGTGTTCATAAAGCGCTTGCGACCACCCCTCCACGACGCCGGTGTGAAATGGATTTGTCATGTCTATCCAAAAAGATTGCGCAGATCATCTGCGCGTAACCTACCGAAATATGAGCGGCGCGAAACTTCGATCGTCTCATGCCCATGAGCTTGTTGCAGCTTACTTCGGTTACAGCACAGCTGCGGCTCTACAAGCTGATCTCACATTTCCCCTATCCTCCTTGGAAGGGGCTGAAATCCTTATTCCGGACATTGATGGTATCAATCGGCGGCGTGCGGAACTCTCTAAAGTCCCTGCTGAGCTTCCCGACGGCAGGGTAATTGCAGAGATTATTTCGACGTCTCTTGAGGCGGCTGGGCATTTCAGGGGAGAGATATGGGATTCGACCTACCTGAGTGATGACATCAACAATTACATCCAGCGCGACCCCATGGTAATTGAAAACGAACTCGCTGGAGAGATCGCAACGACCAACGCCTATTTCGATGAGCTCTACATTGAGGAGACGAGCGTGGAGTCTCATGATGATAGTTTGATCGCAACACTGTCGGGGTCGCTCAACGGTGAGCAGGATCAGGATCGGGCGTTCCACGGCGATAAGATCAAGTTCACGAGCATCATGACAATGCGTCGTGCTGCCAGCCGTGTCGGGTACTTCGAGCCGGAGTTCGAGACGGGCGGGAGCGTCGACGATTCGATGTATTACGATCCTGAATTAGCTTGAAATGGTAGGGGGCCGCCTCAGGGCGGCCCTTCTTTCATCCGAATTTAAAGTTCTGTCACTTCAGTTCGACAGCCTGTTATCCCGAGAAAAGTGCGAATCTTGCCACCCGGCTTCGGCGCCAGCCGCGAGAGGGGGGCAGACTGCTGTTTGTTTTCAGCGCGCGAATATCCTTGATTTTACTCTAAAAGTAACATATTAGCTTCAATATAATAACTTTTGGTGTAATATCATGATTACAGCTGAACAATGCAGAGCGGGGCGGGCCCTTGTCGATTGGTCTCAAATCGAACTGTCCGATCGTTCGCGCATCGCTAAAAAGACAATCGCAGATTTCGAGCGCGGCAATCGCGCCTACCATCCGAAAACGTCTCATGCGGTCAAGGTCGCTCTCGAATCGCATGGCGTGATCTTCATTCCGGAAAACGGGGGCGGGGTAGGGGTTCGTCTTCGTAAGGCGATGCCGCGCCTGTTTCGCCGTGATCCCGTTAACGGCCGTGAGTGGATGGCATTTGCCTTTGACTACAAGGGACAGCGCCATACAGGCTTCGTCACCTACCGCTCGCTGGTCCGGATCGCGTTGGATAGCCTTAGCCCGACCGAGATCTTCGATCGGGATAAGGCACGGATCCTGCTGATCGCATCTGACAAGATTGATGCCGGCCAGGTCGACGAGCATGGAAGGGTGCTCGTTGACTGGGGTGATCTATCGCCCGTCGAGTTCGATAGCGATGAAGAACGCGCACGAAACAGTGATGGCGACTAAGACGGCGAGATGCGTCAAAATGCTTCGCGTTATGCCATGAAGAACTGTTTCGCATCTATCAGGTGACCGAAATTTCAGTTACTTAACAATACCGAGGTACAGGCCGATGGTTCGATTCCGCTCAAGGTGAGCGGTCTGCGCTCCATCGACACATGCGTTTCCTGACTGGCAATCAGGTGGGGGTGTCTGGGGAAAACGCCTGCTTCTCTAAATTACGACTAGTCCAAATTGTCTGTTTCCATTCCGGTCATTTAACGCTTTTCCTTAGCTTTATATCCAATCAGAGTGACGGCATTTTTGTCCTGATTGGGATCACTTGAACATGATATCGACGGGGGTCACGTTCTTGAGATCGATTTACCTTCGGAATTGAGGCTGATTTGAATGTTCGTGCGTTAAATTCTAACCAGGTCTCGATTTCACAGCTGGGAGATATCATGGATGGTTGCGAAGGGCCGTCAGGAAATCCTGAACCGAAGCGCGCAACGGTTCGTTTCGCCGATGAAAGGCGACGATAGAGACCTCCGGCATATCGTTGATCGGCAGTGAAACCAGTCCCTGCATGGCGTAATCCTGCGCAGTCATCGCATCCACGACGCCGACTCCACCGCATGCACGAACCAGACTGCAAACAGTTCCGCAAAACGGCACAACGCATACAGGATCATAGTTTAGTCCTTGAGCGGCAAAGGCTGTGCGAATGGTGCCGCCCATGGGCGACCAGTCTGCATTGTAACAAACCAGCGGGTGTTTGGCGATAATCGCGCAGGTAAGTGACTTCAATCTAGCCAGTGGATGATCCGATTGAATGACTGCAACCAAAGGGGTCTGTCCGACAATATAGGAGTGAAATTCGGCCTTTGGCGGTAAAGCCATTTGTAAACCGATGTCAGCCTCCTCTTTGCGCAGGTCCTCTTCGGGTGTGTGAACCTTCAAAAGTAGGCGCTGTCTCCAGTCACGGTAACCTGCATTAAGAAGCACCGGTCCGATAAAACTTTCAACGAGTGCTGGCGTTGCAGAAATCGCCACTGGGCGGGACGCGCGATGACGCAAGGTGGATAATTCAGAGCGCACAAGGGTGTGCGTCGTGAAAATTGGCATCGAGAGCGCAAAAAGCTCATTTGCCTCGCGTGTCGGTTCAAGACGATTGCCGGTACGATGAAAAAGCGAGAAGCCGAGCCTGCTCTCCAGGCGCTTCAATTGTCCGCTCACACTGGGTTGAGATATTCCCAGCAAGCGCGCGGTTTCAATTGTCGTTCCAACGCGCATGAGCGTCCCGAACAGTTCCAGTTCACGCAAATCCATTATCAGCCTATTAATAAGAGATAGCAGATTTATTATTATCCATACGGGTGGTTGTTGTCTAATTTCTTTGTTGAAGAAGCGGTGGCTATAAAAAATAAGGGGATGCCGCTTCAATCACAGCAAATGGTGTAGGAGCACTTTCATGCTTTCCAGGCTCGGCCTAAAAGGCCTTTTTCTCGCCTCTGTCTTTTCGCTTTCCGCTCTCACGGCGCAAGCTGATCCACTGCGTGTCGCTATCGGTTTTGATCCCATCACACTTGATCCGATTGCAACCAGTGACAATGGTTCGATCTGGACCCAGCTGCTCATTTTCGACACGCTCGTTCGCCCGGACAAAACCGGCGAAAAGCTTGAGCCGGGCCTTGCAGAAAGCTGGACCGTTTCTCCGGATGGGCTGACGCTGAAGTTCAAGTTGCGGGATGCCAAGTTTTCTGACGGCACGCCGGTGACGGCCGAAGACGTGAAATTCTCTATTGAACGTGCTGCTTCCAAGGAATCCGGATGGGGTCGGTTCTATCGTCCGATCACAGGCTTTGAGATCGTCAGTCCGCATGAAATCACGATGAAGCTCGCCGAACCTTTTACGCCGGCCTTCAACAATCTGGGGCTTTTTGCCGCTGCGATTCTACCCAAGGCGCAGGTGGAAGCCAAGGGAGCGGCGTTCTTTGATGCGCCCGTTGGATCAGGTCCTTTCATGCTGAAGTCCTGGGTGCGGGGCTCGAAGGTGGAGCTGGCTAAGAATCCGCATTACTGGCAGCAGGGCAAGCCTTTCGTTGACGAGGCGCGTCTCGATGTCGTCACCGAACCATCTGTACGCGCCATCAAGCTTGAGGCGGGCGAAGTCGATGTGGCGCTCGATCCGCCCGTCAATCAACTAAAGGAGCTTGGCAATAAGGAAGGTATCAGTGTTGGCCAGACCATCCCTTATCGCGCCGACTTCGTGCAGCTCAACACCACACGCAAACCCTTCGATGATGAACGTGTGCGTCAGGCACTGAATTATGCGATTGACAAGAATGCACTGGTACAGGGCGTGCTTTATGGCGCTGGCAAGCCAGCTGCATCAGCCATGCCTGTCATGGCCTATGCCGATGCGAATCTAACGCCTTATCCTTATGACCTGGCCAAGGCAAAGGCGCTTTTGACTGATGCGGGTTACGCCGGCGGCTTTGAGGCCCAGCTTGTGGTCGACTCAGGCGCCGCAACCAGCCGCAATGCAGCTATTGCACTTCAGGCGATGCTGCAACAAATTGGTGTCAAGCTCAAGGTACAGATGCTGGAAGGCGGTACCCAGTGGGAAACGACCAAAGCGGGCAATTACGATATGTCGGTGTCCTACACCACCTCCGACACAATTGACCCCGATCAGATCATCGGTTTTGTCGCCGTTAATCCGGAACGCGCGAATGCCTACCACACCCAGTGGAAGAATGATCGTCTCAACGAGCTTTACGCGGAAGAGCGAAAGACCGCTGATGGGGAAAAGCGTGGTGCTATGTTTAAGGAAATGATCGGTATCCTGCATGACGGCGCACCGTATATTTTCCTCTATCATCCCGCGACAGCCTGGGCGGTGCGCAGCAACGTGAAGGGCTTTGAAGTGCTTCCTACTTCAAACTTCCGCCTTGAGGATGTGAAACTCGAAAAATGAGGTGAGCCATCGCCTCGCGATTCAGCGCCTGCGGGTCGATTAAGGATAGCAGGCGCGAATCCCGCCGCCTATCACGGTTACGGCATTTCCCAGAGCCATGCGGCCGGTCAATTCCGCAAGGTACGGCATTCTTAATGAAGTGAGCCATCGCCTTTTCGAAAGATACTTTCGAAGTCCGGGCGGTACGCCAAAATCGAACGCCAGCGAACGCAATGATTTTTTCCATTCTCAAACGTCTGCTGATGCTGATCCCGGTTCTGTTGGGGATTACACTGATCAGTTTTCTGCTTCTTCAGATAGTGCCGGGCGATCCGGCGTCCCATGCGATGGGAACCCGCGCCAGCCCTGAAGAATTGCAGGCCATGCGTGAACTCTGGGGACTCGATAAGCCGTTATGGGTCCAGTACATCTATTTTCTGCGTGATTGCCTGACGGGGAGTTTCGGGGTTTCGATCTTCCACAAGCAGCCAATCATCGCTCTGGTGATGGAGCGATTGCCCTTCACATTAGCAATCGTGGCTTATTCAACCATTATAGCCCTTCTGATCGCCCTCCCGTTCGCCATTGTCGCCGCCATTTATCGCGGCCGGTTCATCGACAACGTCATCCGTCAGGTGTTTGTGGCGCTCATTGCCATCCCGCCGTTTTGGCTTTGCTATATGCTGATTATCTGGCTAGCGCTTGGCATGGGCTGGTTCGCTACCGGTGGTGTCGGCACTGGCTTCTGGATCAACATAAACCGGCTTTTCCTACCCTCTCTGGTTGTCGGTCTTTCAACCGCAGCCCTCATACAGCAGAGTCTGCGCGCCGCGCTCATAGACACGATGAAGGCTGATTATATCGACACGGCCCGCGCAAAAGGTCTTCGCCGTCCGGAAATCTTTCTGCGCCATGTGCTGCCAAACAGCCTTATCTCAACAATATCCATCATCGGCGTGCGGGTAAGCTGGATAGTCGGCGGCACCGTCGTGGTCGAGAAGATCTTCTCTGTACCCGGTCTTGGAAGCCTGTTGATCGATGCCATCGTTTCGCGCGATCTGCCCGTCATCCGCGGCCTGACCGTCTTCTTCGCAATCATGGTTGTGATTGTAAATCTGATTACCGACATCTGCTACGCGCTGGCCGATCCACGCGTCAGGATGGAGTAGACCATGTCCATTCCCGGCAAACTTCTGCACACCTGGTCCGGTGCAATTGGCCTGCTCATGCTGCTGATCACACTGGCCGCTACTGTCCTGACACCGATATTGTCACCTTACGATCCCTTCGCGCTCGATTTTGCGGGCGCGATGCAACCGCCGTCTGCGCTGCACTGGTTCGGCACCGATAATTTCGGGCGCGATATTTTTACCCGCATTCTGGCGGGCGCCGTATACGATCTGCGTCTGGCGCTGATCTGTGTCTTCGGTCCCATGATCATGGGTGTGATGATCGGTCTGATCGCAGGTTACTTCGGCGGGATTGTCGATGCGGTGCTGATGCGTATCACCGATATCGTCTGGGCTTTTCCATTCTATGTCCTTATCCTGGCTATAGTCGGGGTGCTTGGGCCCAGTGAAACCAATCTTTATATCGCCTTCTTCATCGTTAACTGGATCGGCTATGCGCGCATTGTGCGCGGTGAAACACTGCTTGTGTCGCGGCTGGAATATATCGACGCCACACGCGTTTTGCGATTTGGCAAGCTGCGTGTGATGCTGCGCCACATCATGCCCAATGTCGTCACGCCGGCGATTGTCTATTCAATGTCCGATGTCGTGCTCACCGTTCAGGCCGTGGCCGCCATGTCCTTTTTCGGCCTCGGTGTGCAGCCTCCCGCGCCGGAATGGGGCCTGCTGATCGTCGAAAGCATCGATTATATGCGCGAGGCGCCCTGGATGACCATTTTTCCGGGTCTTGCCATCGTCTGGATCGGCATTGCATTTTCGCTGCTTGGCGAAGGTCTGTCCACCACGCTGAAACCGAAGGGGTAAGTCATGAGCCTTCTTTCTGTCCGCGACCTCATGACCGAGTTTGGCAGCCCGTCGGGTGTCGTTCGTGCCGTCGATGGCATCAGCTTCGATGTCAATCCCGGTGAAATTTTTGGAATTGTGGGCGAATCCGGCTGTGGCAAGTCAGCCACCTGTCGCTCGATCCTGCGCCTTTTTGGTGGTGCCGCCGCGCGGGTCAGCGGCGGTCAGATACTGCTCGAGGGCGTCGGCGACCTCGTTCCGATGAAGGAAAGAGCACTCTCAAAGATCCGCGGAAGCGATGTCGCCTTCATTTTCCAGGATCCGCTGACGGCGCTCAATCCGACCATGCGTGTCGGCAAGCAGATCAGTGAAGTCATACGCCGCCACAGAAATGTCAGCAAAAAGGCAGCCCGCGAGGCGGCGCTGCAACTGTTGCGGGATGTCCATGTAACGTCGCCGGAGCGCCGACTTGACGCCTATCCGCACGAACTTTCAGGAGGCTTGCGTCAGCGGGTGGTTATCGCGATGGCTCTCGCGTTGCGCCCGCGTCTGATTATAGCCGATGAGCCTACCACTGCGCTCGATGTTACCGTACAGGATCAGATATTGCGGCTCCTCAAAGAACGTCGAGACAGCCTTGGTGCCTCAATCATCTTGGTCACCCACGATCTTGGGGTCGTCTCCCAGATCTGCGATCGTATGGCGGTGATGTATGCCGGGCGTATGGTGGAAACGGGCACGGTGCGCGACGTCCTGGACAAGCCTTCGCACCCCTATACGAAAGCGCTGCTCGCCGCGCTTCCGGGTCAAGCCGCTCGCGACCAGGAACTTGCTCCCATTCAGGGAGCTCCCCCAGGGCTCGTCGATCCGCCTGATGGTTGCCGCTTTGCGCCACGCTGTTTCCGTGCCCAACCTCGGTGCGCGATCGGACGCCCGCCGGCGCTGGAGTTACGTGGCGGCTCATCCTTCGGTCATCTCGATGCGTGCATTCTGAATGAGGTTGCCAATGTCAGTGCTTGATTTCCGGAAGATCGAAAAGAAGTTTCCCGTCAGGCGCAGCCTTCGCGATGTTATTGCCAACCGTCCGCCTGTCAGTCTGCATGCGGTGCGTGGCGTCGACCTTGGTATCGAGCAGGGAGAAATACTCGGCATCGTCGGAGAATCCGGATGTGGCAAGAGCACGCTCGCGCGCATAGGCGTCGGACTGCAGCCCGGCAGCGCAGGGGAGGTGGTGTTCAATGGCCGTCGGCTTGACGGGCCGGACCGTGATGGCCGTCTTCAGATGGTCTTTCAGGATCCCTATTCCTCGCTCAATCCACGCATGACAATTGGCGCGCAGCTGGAAGAAGTGATCTCCCATTATCACCGCAATATTCCTGCCGGCGAGCGTAGGCAGCGGGCGCTTGACGTACTCGGGGAAGTCAATCTGGTAGCCGAAACGGCGTTGAAATTTCCGCATGCTTTGTCCGGCGGACAAAGACAACGCGTCTCGGTGGCGCGGGCACTCTGCGCCAATCCGCAGGTTCTGTTTGCCGATGAACCGGTCTCGGCCCTTGATGCCTCTGTTCAGGCGCAGATCATCAATCTTATGAAACGGCTCAACAAAGATAAGGGTTTGACCATAGTCTTCATTTCCCATGACATGAATGTAATCCGCTATCTGTGTGATCGCGTTGCAGTCATGTATCTGGGTGAGATCGTTGAATTGCAGGACAGTGCCGCCCTATTTGCTTCTCCCCGTCATCCTTATACAAAGGCTTTGATTGCAGCTGTGCCCGATGTTCGCCGTCCGCAGGCAACAGGCGAGCCGATCAGTGGTGAGATACCCGACCCCTTTGCCGTCCAGCCCGGTTGCCGTTTTGCGCCTCGTTGCCCGATTACCGAAGACATCTGCCACCAAAGCCAGCCCATGCAGCATCTTGTCAACGGCGGGCTGGTCCGCTGCTGGAAAGCTGAGCGCGCCTAAACCGTGAACGTCCTGATAGAAAGATCATCCAGTGTTCTTTGAAGATAATTCTGATTGGTCGCGCCGCTGTGAAGTCATCACCAGCTGCCTGACTGACACGTTTGCCGACCGCGGCCTGCGGGCCGACAATTTTGGTTTCGTCGCATTGCGTCAGAAAGGTCCCGGTGAAAAGCCGGATGGCTTTTCATATCGTGGCGACTGGCGCTGCTACCCCTGCAGTCTTGTCAAAGCATTTCATCTGGTCCATGTGCTCAACGCTATTGACCATGGCAATGTCGCCGATCATGAAGAACTGTCTCGCGCCATGCGTGACATGATCCTGTGGTCATCCAACACCGGAACCAATTATGTCATCGACATTATTACGGGTACGACCGGCGATACCATGTTGGAAGGCTCCCAGTTCAACGAATGGCGGGAAAAGCGCGAGCACCTCAACAGCTTCTTTTCCGGACTCAACTGGCCAGAGTTCGAGGGTTGTAATATCACGCAGAAGCTGATGGACGATGTGCGCTATGGGCGTGAGGCTCAATATGCAGGGCTTGCGGGAGAAAATCTGAACGCGCTGACGCCGCTTGCCGCAGCGCGTCTGTTCAGCGCGCTTTTCTCCAGTCAGCTTCCGCTCTCAGCCGCTTCTGAAAACAGGGCAAAACAGACATTGCTACGTGACCGCAATAGTGCCGAAGCCAGACAGCCGCATTTTCAGGTTACCGAATTTCTTGGTGGCGGTATTCCTGCTGATGCGCAGATATGGAGTAAAGCGGGGAAGAATACCTGGACCGGTGATCCCAAAGCATCCTATTACAAACACGATCTGATCCGAATTGCCGTCACCGGAAAGTCTCCTGTCATCATCTGCCTGATGACACAGGGTAAAGAAATCTGCGAAGAATTTCCGGAGGCATTTCCAGAGATTGGAGAGCTATTCTTTGAAACTCTCCTCAACGATTGACAGCCTCGACAACCAAGCGGAAAAATTTTTAACAGGCTATTGCTATGCTCAAAAAGCGAACAGTTTACCTCAATGGAAACTTCGTTCCCCAAGACGAGGCGAATATTTCTGTATTTGACCGCGGCTTCCTGTTTGCCGATGCTGTCTATGAAGTTGTGTCAGTCATTGATGGCAAAATTCTGGATTTTGACGGACATGCAGCCCGATTGGATCGCTCACTTTCCGAGCTGCGCATCCGTCAGCCGCTTCACCGCCAGACGCTTCTTGATATTTTGCGGCAACTGATCATAGAAAACCAGCTCGATCAGGGACTGGTCTATCTGCAGATATCCAGAGGAAACCCCGGCGACCGGGATTTTGCGTTTCCAGACGAAGCCGTTCAGCCGACAGTCGTGATGTTCACACAAGCGGTGTCCAATCTGATTGACGGGCCAAAGTCAAAGACAGGGGTCAAGGTGATTTCTGTGCCCGATCTACGGTGGGCGCGTCGTGATATCAAGACTGTGCAGCTGCTTTACCCCTCAATGGCAAAAATGTTGGCAAAGCAAGCAGGCGTAGATGATGCGTGGTTCGTTCAAGATGGTTTTGTTACCGAGGGCACTGCCAATAACGCGTATATCGTTAAGGACAACAAGGTGATTACCCGTGCACTGTCTAACGATATTCTGCATGGCATTACGCGAACCGCCCTTTTGCGCTATGTGGCTTGTACGACGCTGGAAATTGTTGAACGCAGTTTTACTATTAAGGAGGTGATGGAGGCTGACGAAGCGTTCATCACTGGCGCCTCGACATTTGTCACGCCCGTAATTGCAATCGATGGTGAATCGATTGGTACCGGGAAGCCAGGCCAAATTACACGCGACCTGCGCGCGCTTTATATTTCCGAAGCACGAAAAATCGCCATGTAGAAGGGATTTTGAGTCGGCCGCGATATCCAGAACCGTTGGACAAAGAATAGTATGTTCGGAACTAATGGCCACTACAAAGACGAAGGTTAATTCTATTTCTGACTGGCAATCAAAGCAGTGAGGCGCTTCTCAATGGTCAGTGGTGCACCGGTTCGGCGTTCATGCAATGGAAGAAAACCTCGCTTCGAAGCCGTCTTTCATGCCAGATGCCGGGGAGGAAAACTCCAACCGACCGCCTGCTCCAGTAGCAATTGTTTTGGCAATGGCAAGACCAAGTCCTGCACCGCGCACAAGAGCCTGACCGCGCTCGAACGGCTCACTCAGCCGAGCAAGCGTTTCGGGCGGCACGACTGGGCCGCCATTAACAACACGCAGTTCCCCGTCGCTTTTAAAACTTACGAGAACAGGCATGTCCTGTGCACCGTGTTTGAGTGCGTTTTCGATCAGGTTGCGCGCTAGTATGGCAAACGCATCCGCATCAATGCTCTTAAGCACGGGGCAATCAGGGAGAGTCAACTCAATGCGACCGATAGCATCAGTAGATCCGTTGAACTCGCCTACAACTAATCGAAGGATTGCAGCAATATTTACTGGCTTTTCGGCCAGGAGCCGTCCGCCCTCGGCTCTTGCCAACTGCATCAGTTTTTCTGTCAAGCGGGCGAGGCGGCGCAGCGCCGTTTCCATGTCTTGGGCACGTTCGCGCGTGGTAGCATCGGGCGCCTCGACGATCAGTCTTTGCGACTGTGCGAGCGCCGCTGCCACCGGGGTGCGCAATTCGTGGGCTGATTTGGCTGCAAGACTGCGTTCGGCTTCCAGGGTCAGTTTCAAACGGTCCAACAACCGATTTACCGCTATGGCTACAGTGTCAATTTCGGAGGGAAGCCCATTTACGGCGACCGGATCAAGATCTCCGCTGCCACGCGCCTCAATCTGATCGCGAAAACTGCGAACCGGCGCCATGGAAAGACGCACGATGAGCCAGACACCGATCAAGCCAAGGAGGACGGCCAGGGAGAGAGGTACAGCAAGCGTGTATAATATGTGCTTAGCCGTATCGCGCCGGTGGGAGAGGGGTTCAGCGACAGTAATTGTGAGGCTACCCTGCATTGCGGCGTCAGAGTAGAGCCTGTGGGTTGGTGTGCTGCTGAAACCCATTTTTGAATAGGGCGGAAAATTGGTCACGTCCGCATTATGCGAACGCATCTGCACGGTTCCGTCTGCGTCACGCACCACATAGGTGAAATATTCGTCGTGTTCGCGCAGGGTCGCCACCCGCTGTTCGGTGTCGTCGGCATCGCGCCCCAGAATCTCGAGCGCCGCGACCGGCAGAATGCGTTGCGCCGTTTCTTCGAGGGCGCTGTCAAAGGCCATATTCAGTTCGTGGCGCAGAAGCTGTGCCGTCACAATGGTGGTAATGACCCACAGCAGGGTCGCACCGAGTCCGAGCCAGAGCGAAAGTCTCCATTGCAGGCTCTTCGGTTGTATCATTTCGCGTTTCCAAGCCGATAGCCGATGCCGCGAACCGTGTCGATGATCCCGTGCCCAAGCTTTTTACGGAGGCGGCTGACATGGACCTCAATCGTATTGCTCTCAACTTCCGACCCGAAGGCATAGAGCCGGTCTTCGAGTTGCGACTTGGTCAATGCAATGCCGGGTCGCTGCAAGAAGGTTTCCAGCAGCGCCCATTCGCGGCTGGTCAGCTCAATGGTGCGTCCCCCTTGCCTCACTTTCTTGGCGGCCAGATCGATCTGGAGGTCGCGCATTTCGACCAAAGGGTTGGGATTGCCGCTATAGCGTCGTGCAACAGCGTTCAGTCGCGACGAAAGCTCTGCCAGATCAAACGGTTTGATCATGTAATCGTCGGCCCCGGCGTCGAGGCCTTCGATCCGGTCGGAAATCTGATCAAGCGCCGTGACAATGACAACTGGCGTAACGCTACCTTTGGCGCGAAGATTGCGCAAAAAATTGATACCCAGCCCGTCGGGAAGCATCAGGTCCAACAGGATTAGGTCGTAGACTGCAGAGTTGACATGCTCGGTTGCGTCGTCGAGGCGGGTCACCCAATCCACGGAATGGTTTACAGCGATGTGGTCGCGAACGGCCTTGCCCAGGATTATATCGTCTTCGATCAACAGGACGCGCATGCAATAGCACCTTTTATTCAGTAGAAAACGGGAACCCGTGTCGACCCGATTCAGTCAGATGTGAACATATTCTAACTGAAGCTGTAACCTGTCATTCCTCTGACGTCATATCCTTGCCAGCTTCAGCTGTTCGTCAGAAATGGCTGGCATTATTCTCTTCAAAGCGCATTGATCAGGAACAATGATATGATGGTAAATTACCTTGCTGCAATCTCCCTTTTAATGATTGCAGCAGGAAGCGGCGTGGCGCGAGCCGGTGATGACTGCCATGTGTCGATGGACAAGTGGCAATCCAGGGACGCGGTTCAGGCCATGGCTACTTCTCGCGGCTGGACCGTGGCGCGGATCAAAATCGACGACGGCTGTTATGAGGTCCGCGGCTCCGACAAAACCGGAATGGCTTTCAGGGCTAAAGTTGATCCGGCGACGCTTGCTATAGTCAGGATAAAACACAAGGGCGGCGAATCCGACCACGACGATGATCGCCGTCGCAAATCAAGAGATAACGAGGGATAGGTGTCAAGCGCTGCGCCGGGCATGCCTTCCAGCCGCTTTCTTGAGAAAACTCTCTGCCAAATAAGCAACCGGCGCTCCGCTTATAGAGCGCCTTCATTCAAGGAAAGACTTGTCATGTCTCGCAGTCCTGATCGTTATTCAAAAAGCATGGTTGTGATACACTGGATCACTGCAGCGTTGATCCTCGGAGCATGGCTGACGTCGGTGGGAGGACGCCGTATGGCGGAAAATCCGCCTTTATTGCATTTTTCTCTGGGGCTTGCCGTACTCGTGCTTGTGTTGCCCCGTCTCATTTTGCGGCTTGCCGGTGCCGCGCCGTCAGAATCTCCGGCGCAGGGCACACTTGCCTTGGCGGCAAAGGCGGGCCATGCAATCCTCTATCTGCTGCTGATCGCTTTGCCGCTCAGCGGCTGGTATGCCGCCTCGCGGATGGGAGTAGCGATATCCTTCTTCGGCCTTTCCGTGCCAGCCATTACGGCCCCAGTGCAAGGCTCCCCCGGATTGATCGCCGAATTTCATGAGAATGCCGGCACCATTATTCTTTATTTGGCCGGCCTTCATGCGCTGATAGCGATATGGCACCAGTTCATTTTGCGCGACGGTACACTTAAGCGCATGTCGCTGCACCGATAGCTGCCCGACTATTGTAAAAGCTTGACGCGGCGGACCTGCGAGAAGGTCCGCCGTTTTCGTTTATCGCGGTTTGGACAGCTTCATTCCTGACAAAGTGCTGAAGCAGATACAGCATCGGTGTCAGGTGGTGTTCAGCTCTTCTTGCAAGAGTAGCGGGCATGGGCACAGATCGATCCAATTCCGTGCCCGTTTCTTTGAAAGAGGTAGACTGGCATGAAGGCAGTTCTTGCAGTATTGGCAATGACCACGGCACTTGCGCTTCCGGACATCGCAATGGCGCGGCCCGTGACACTGACAACGACGCTAAAAAGCTATGGTGGTGACGGCGCGTATCTCGCCTATTACGTCACGGATGTTGAGGGTAAATATGCCGGTAGTCTCTGGATGGCTGGCGGCAAATCCAAATATTATGAACATCTGTCCGGATGGTATCGCGCAACGGGTGGTAACACCAGCGAAATCAACGGTATAACAGGTGCGAGCGTCGGTGCGGGCAGGAGCCTTGAAATCACGCTCGATCTTGCCGACGCGTTTTTTGATGCGGGCTATACCTTGCACGTCGATGCCGCCGTGGAAGATATGCGCGACAGCCCGTATGAGGTGGTTATTCCGCTGGTATCCGGCGGCGTGAGAACGCCGGTTCAGGGACGGCGCTATATCGCAACTGTCGATTATTCCCTTTAAAGGGTGATTGCCATGTTCCGCGTTGCCCATCGTTGGCCGGGGCTTCTCGCCGCGTTACTGCTGATCGTGCTCAGTATCAGTGGCGCAGCCCTGTCGATCTTTCCCGCGGTCGAAAGTGTCTCGTCTCCACAGGCAGATGTGACACGTTCGATCGCCGATCTGGCGGCCCGTGTTCAAGCGGTCTATCCGCAGGTAGAGCAGATCCGGCGGGCGCCGTCTGGCCTGATGACCGCCTATTGGATTGACAATGGTGCGCCCCAGGCGGCGGTCATCGATCCCGCCACCGGTCAGGCTATCGCGTCCGCCGATCCCAATCCGGTCGAACGCTGGCTGACAAGTCTGCATCGTTCGCTCTTTCTCGACGATAGCGGCCGCATTGTCATGGCTGCTGGTGCTGCCGCCATGCTGGTGCTGAGCGTGTCGGGGCTGGCGCTTGTCGCACGTCGGGTCGGAGGCTGGCAGCGTTGGTTTTCGCGCCTGCGCGGCCCGCTTTCCGGGCGTCTGCATGTCGAGATCGCCCGACTGGCTGTTGTGGGACTTCTGCTTTCTTCTGCAACGGCCTTGTGGATGACGGCTTCCACTTTCGATCTGTTGCCTGATGGTGCGGTTTCGCCGGTCATGCAGACCGAGGCAAGCGGCCAGACTGGAGCGGTTCCGGCTACGATGGAACCGTTGCGGCAGATTCCGGTTGCGCAATTGCGCAGCCTGTCATTCGCCGACGCGTCTAACCCCACGGACATTCTCACCCTCAAGACCAATCAGGGCACCGGTTATATCGATCAAGGCACGGGCGCGCTTATCGGCTGGAGCGATCTGACTGAGTGGCAACGCCTGTCGGAAACCATCTATATGCTGCATACAGGACGGGGGGCTTCCGTTCTGGGGCTGCTCCTTGGCCTGATGGCACTTGGCGTTCCGGTCATGGCGGGTACGGGCGTTTTTCTCTGGTCCAACGGGCGTCACGGACGGCCGCGCATTCGCGAAAACGTTGCCGCAGGACGAGCGGAGACGATCATTCTCGTCGGCAGTGAAGGTGGTAGCACATGGGGTTTTGCCGCAACATTGCATGCGGCGCTGTCCAATTTTGGCCAGACGGTTCACGCTGCGCCGATGTCAGCCTTTGATCCAGGCCGTTATCGGCAGGCCCGGCGCATTATCATTTTGGCCGCTACTTATGGCGACGGCGATGCGCCCGCTTTGGCCAAGGGGTTCCTTGAACGGCTTTCACCTCAGGCAGTGGGTTCGGCAATTCCGCTGGCTGTGCTCGGGTTCGGCGACAGTAGCTTTCCTGCCTACTGCGCTTTCGCGCGGGCGGTGACGGAGACGGCGCATGCCGCCGGATGGAAAATGCTCATACCCTTTGACACGGTGGACCGTCAGTCGCCGCAGGCTTTTGCCCGATGGGGACGGACACTCGGTGCTGCGGTGGGTATAAACCTGGAACTCACGCACCAAACCGTTCAACCCGCCGCCGTCCCGATTACGCTTGTGTCGCGCCGCGATTATGGTGCCGAAGTGCAAGCGCCCGCAGCAATCCTGCGCTTTGCCTTGCCAAGGCTTTCCTTCTGGCAGCAAGTCCTTGGCTGCAGACTGGGGCGCTTTGTGGCCGGCGATCTCCTCGCCATCGTACCTTCGGGATCGACCGTTCCCCGGTTCTACTCGCTGGCTTCTGGACGCAACGACGGCTTTATAGAGATCGTCGTGAGAAAACATCCGGGTGGGCTATGCTCTTGCCAGCTCCTGGAACTGGAGCCCGGGGACACGATCAGCGCTTGCCTGCGTCGCAATCCAGGTTTCCATGCGGAGGATCGGACACATACGCCCCTGATTTTGATCGGCGCCGGAACAGGAATCGCACCTTTGACGGGTTTCATCCGTGCCAATACGCGGCATCGCCTGATCCATCTGTTCTTTGGAATGCGCCAGACGAATAGCGATTTTTTCTATGGCGACGAACTCCGTGAATGGAAGCAGAAGGGGCAA
>NZ_JAPHAV010000012.1 GCF_026241335.1 Ochrobactrum chromiisoli
ACTGGCCAAAGACTTCGAGAAAACTATCGCTTCTTCCGAAGCGTGGATATACATCGCAAATATCCGCTTCCTCACACGGCGTATCGCAAGAGCCTGATATCATTACATTCATTATGATTCAGGCTCTAAGACTTGTGAAGTCACTTTCAAATGTAGCCGCTTTTGTGGATTACTCCGAAGCTGAGGCTGTATTCTTCGGAAAAAATAAGCTGAAGCTGCCGATCAATTACTCTTCGAAAGATTTAGTGACGCTAAATACTTTTGATGTGGACGAGCTCGAACGCTTCGTACTTGAAAAAATTCATAAGGATCAAAAATCAACTATTTTGTCCTCCGTTTTATTCGAATTTTGTAAAGACATCCCGGAGGCGGATCGTTTCCGTTACATTGTTAAGAATATAAGGAGAATTCTGAATGACGCGCAAGAGGGCTATAATCTCTTTGCCTCGGAATTCTCTTATGAGAAAATTAAAAGTAAAACAGAAGAGGCAATCAGCGAATACGCCAATAAAATTCACAAAACGTTTCACGATATACAAAACCAGATACTTGGCGTTCCATTGGCAACCGTCATTGTCGCAGTTCAGTTGAAAAAAATTACGACGTGCGGAAATGAATTCTGGACCAATACAATGATCGCAATCGGAGCAACTCTTTTCGCTGCGTTTTTAACACTTGCCATTTTCAACCAGATTATGACCCTTACCAGCATCAACAGCGATCTCACGCGACAGAAAGAAAAACTTAAAGCGCAATACGCGCTTATCGCTGAACAGTTCATCTCGCTTTTTGACAAGTTGAATGGTCGGGTATTCATGCACAAGATCGTTTTGTTTTCCATTGCAGCGGTGGCTTGGATTGGCGTGGCGGCAACCTGGTACGTGCTTTATCGCTTGAATTCAGTTGATCCGATCGCATGCGTTTAGAACAGACGCATCCGCATTTTCTATTCAATCCTTGAGATATCTCAGTACATCCAAGGTCCTGTTAAACTGACCACCAACTTTTTGCGACGGAGCAATATGTATCTTATGACATATACATCGCGGATGCAGATACTCACTTTTTGGCAACTACTTCGCAATTTATCGAGCGTTTTATGATAATTAATGTGCCCACTCCTGCGAAGTTAAATGACGTCTCACTCAGACTTTATTTTTCGGCGTGGTCGTCGCTAATTGAAATCTGGTCGGATTTCTGCCGTGAGTTCGAAGGGTTCGGACCCCTGGATTCTGCAGGGTGGGATGACGAATGGATGGAGTACCTCCAAGCTTCCCAAGCGGAAATGCAATCAATATTCTCCTTGGTGCAGCATTCGAATGAGCTCGCCTTGAAGGCAATGGTCTGTGAAGTCAGTCCTTATCTGCTACTGATAGGAAACGATTTGAAACTTAGCAGTGCACTAACGCGCGATTTGGCATTTTCAGATTTTCGCACCATCGACGCAGTCGACCTCCCCGCAGCTGTAAATAATTTCTGCCCACGTAAGCTTACAGCCCGATTTGTTCAGACATATTCCGACATTCGCGCGTTTCGAAACAGGTTTGTTCACTTGGGTCTCAGTGACAGGAGCCTTGATCCTTTCGAACTACTACGATCAATGATAGCAATATATGCAGAGTTATGGCCCCAGCGGAGCTGGTTGAAAGATAGAGTTACTTTTGCTTCTCAGGAACGGATTGCATTCTTTGCTGATGGAAGGGTGTTTTCCGTTCATGAGGTTGTGATGGAAGAACAAAAATTCAACATCGAACTTTTCACAAAGTCAGAATTCAAAATAGTATTTGGAGACGCAAAATCGAAGCGCCGTTATTTTTGTTTTGATTGCGTTGATGCCGCTAAGACGAAGTGGTTTGAAAACTACGACGATTCCTCAAAGACGGCATTTATATCATCCGATAATAACGAACGGTTACGATGCGCGATGTGTTGCAAAACATTCACCATTAAGCGGCTTCCATGCGGTCACGACAGCTGCAAGGGAAACGTGATTGGCGACCACAACGATAACAACGAAGGTAGATGTCACTCGTGCGGCGAATATCAAAACGAAGGGAACGACTAAATTTAAAAACGAAACAGCACGTTCTTATAATCTATTTACTTGCGTATTTCGCCTATATTGATCGGGACTCATGTTTGCGTGCCGACGAAACATGGAAATGAACGACGAGGGAGTATTGTACCCAAGTTGCGAAGATATTTCCTGAATTGAAAAACCCTTGCGTAGAAGCATTAATGCGTTGAGAAAACGTAGTCTCTGCCTCCACTCATTAAAACCAATTCCGACAATGGCACGAAAGCGGTGTGCTAACACGCGCTCGACTGTATTGAGCCGTTCGGCCCATGCAGCCAAAGTATCACAATTTCCTGGATCTTTTTGCAATCGTCTGATCATAGGGGCAAGCAGCGGATCACTTGTTGTTGGCAGGTAACTTTGCAAAGCCCCCTCTGACTGCAATTGGTCAATCAATACGTTCATTAATCGTTGATCCCTTTCGTTAGACGGAACTGAAATGTTCCGCCTGATCAGGTCGTCAGAGATTGCCTTTACAATAGTTGGTATTCTGAGCGTGCAAGCCTCCAACGGCATGCCCTCGCAAAGTTCGGCGGCGACATGAATCGAAGCGCATCGTCCCACCGCTAGCGAACGCGAGGAGTGAATTCGTTCTGAAGGAATCCAAATACCGAATTGGGGAGGAGCCAGTAATGTATAGCCTTCGACATCAAGTTCGAGAACGCCGTTCACCGAATAACTGAACTGGCCGGAAAGATGCCGATGAGAGACGAAGCAATCGTCAGAACTGAAATCATTGGCCTCAAATTGAATGGACCAAGGCATTTCCAACGTTGCTGCGTCAGATACGAAACATTGAGACATCATCTCTTCGGTTCACCATCAACGTTTCAATGCACGGTAGCGAGCAGGTCAATCGCGTGATCTCACACACGTATCTGAATTCGAGCGTTCCGCATTAGCAATCAGGCCCAGATAGTGCTGAATACCATTGGCTGTTCGCCTCGCATGAGCATTCGCTTCTTCCGTCGTCACCAACTTAAACACGATTTTTGTCTTTGGCCGAAGTTGTGCAATCCTATCAGTGTCGGCATCGACCATCGTCGCCAATTTCGGATATCCGCCTGTGGTTTGATGATCCGCAAGCAACACGGTGGGGATGCCGTCACCAGCTATCTGTATAGAGCCCCGAACGATCGGTTCTGAAGGGATATCTAACTCACCAATTGGCTTAATAAAGGGACCTCTAAGCCTCATCCCCATCCGGTCGTACGCTGGGGTGACCTCGAAACTGCTCTCGAAAAACATCCGAATGGTTGCATCCGAGAAAAAACGATCTTGCGGCCCAAGTATGACTTGGAAAATATTTGATGGTCGAGCCGATATAGGGAAAAATATGGAACCTTCACGCGACTTACGAACTTCTGGGTTCGCGATCATCAATGCCTTACCCGTCACAATTTTCCCGCCTCCAAATCCGGATGATGCATGGGTTGCGTGGCTCTGCAGCCATGGCTCCGCTTCCATAAACCCGGCGAAAGCGAGGTAAGTCCAGTTCCCCCAAAAGCCGGGCTTTATCGCCAAGGTTTCACCTTGACGAAGAGTACTGACGATCCACGACCTCTTTCGTTCGCCTGCATGCTCGACGATGAAATCACCGCCAGCGATTGCAAAGGTCAATTCGCCCGTAACACACTCCAGTTCCAGTCCACCAGTCGAGATTTCTATGACAGGGTTGTTCTGTTCGTTTCCTAGCGCTGCATTTGCCGCAGCCGCAGATAGTCTGTCCATTGGGCCCGAACTCGGAACTCCGAAGCGCATAAATCCCGAACGACCAGCATCCTGTATGGATATAAGAGGCCCAGAGGCTTTCACGGCGATCTTTACAGAGGTCAATGATTGCTCTTCTTTTCGAAATCTGCGCGACTAATTCGTCGGAAAACGACATCGTCGCCAACGTCAAACAGAAACGGTCTATCGCCATCCTTGTCGAGAATTCTCGTAGGTGAGCGGCCAATTATCCACCAACCCGTCGGCATAGTCATTGTGGTAACAAGGCACTGGGGCCCTGCAATCAAAACACTTCCGGCTGGGATATCGCGTACGGCGGATTGTTTTCGCGGAAGTCTTATTTGTTCGGGCACTCCAGCCAGATATGCATAGCCCGGAGCGAACCCATACATGAAAACGCCATATTCCGCCGAACTGTGTGCAGCAATCACCTCGTCGCGAGAAAAACCCGTCTTCATTGCTACCGCAGAAAGATCAGGTGCGAATTCGGCATCGTAACAAACTTCGACGACACGCTTTTCTCTCGGGCGGATCGAGGGGGATGAAGATTGAATGAGCTTTCTAACGTCGTTCTCGATTATATCGTGGTCGGTTAAAAGCGGATCGAATCTCACCAGTAGGCTTGTATAAGCTGGCACCGCTTCGAAAAAACCGAAAATAGACGCAGTACTTAAGGCTTTATCGAGAGAAACGACATGCTCATGCGTTTCGTTGCAGATTACATCACCGAATTCGACCAACAGAGAATGGCTTCCTGCTGGCGAGAAATGAGGGAAAATTCGGGGCCGTGATTGGTGAAAGAACACTTCAGTCCAAGCCTTCGACCAACATGAAATCTGCCTCCGCTGCTCCTGTACGAAAAGCCTTTGCCTTTGCGTACTCTGTACTATCCCAAAACGATTTTGCTTGTGAAAAGCTATCGAACTCGAAAATAACGGTTCGGTTTTTGGGCGATCCTTCCACGACAGTTAACGTGTCTGGATTGATAATGAGCCGCGCTCCGCATCGCTTTAACAAATCGCCCGCAGCTTTGCTGTATTCAGCATACGCCTCTGGATCTGTAACAGTAACTTGAGCAATCAGATAACCCTTAGCCATTGCTGTATTTCCACCTATTAAGCCAAGAACGATTGAGTTCGGATGTTTGCGGCGGCGAGTTTGCAACGGATGTGCTTCGCCATAGTCAAAGCACTCGGACTATCACCATGAACACAGATGGAATGAGCTACCAGGTCAATTTTTCCACCCTCAATTGTGGGCATTTTTCCCTCAGCCAAAAAATCCAGAATACGATTTGCCGCCGCCTCTGGGTCGTGGATCATCGCGCCTTCCTGAGAGCGCGGTACTAACCGTCCGTTCTCCAAATATCCGCGATCCGCAAAAATCTCGCTGAAGGTTTGCAGCCCTGCATCTTTCGAAGCAAATTCAAGCTCGGTTCCAGATATTGCGAGGACTGACAACTCTCTCGATACAGCTTTCGTTGCCCGTGTAATTGCGATGGCAACCGATCGATCATCGGCCGCCCAGTTTCCCAGCGCACCGTGGGGCTTTACATAGCGAACTGGAACCCCTGCCAATGCCGCCGCCCCCATCAAAGCGCCGATTTGCGTTGCAATCAGTTGCTCTACTTCTGAAGTGGTCAATCTGATGAGACGCCTTCCGAACCCTTCACGGTCTGCGAATCCTGGATGCGCGCCAATTATCACCTGTTTAGCTTTGGCAATTAAGGCGGTCTCAAACATCGTCGTTGGATCACCAGCATGACCACCACACGCGATATTTGCGCTGCTCACCAATTCGAGCATGGCTGCATCATCGCCCATTTTCCAGGGACCGAAACTCTCACCCAGGTCTGAATTCAGATCGATGGCTGTCGGCATAGTTTAACCAGCCTTTGGTGTGGCACGCGTCAAGAGGTTTACACCTCCATCAGCGGCAGTATCATAATATGTAAATCCAGTGCCATTGGCCCGTCGTCCACGCATCAGTATCGACAATCCGTTCGACGTCGTTTCCTTTTCAGCGGCGTTCGCATCCGTTACTTCAAACCCGACGTGAAAAACGCCCTCGCCTTTTTCATCAAGAAACTTGCGCTGGGGACTTGGATTATCGTCCGGCTGGCAGAGTTGGAACTGAATGTTCGGCAAGTTGCACACCCGATAGATCAGGTTATGGAAGCCCTTCTCGTCAGGCACTTTGAGATCCGTATACTCCACGAGCGGAGGATAATCCTCCCACGGTCCAATGCCAATGGCTTCATACCATGCTTGCGAAGCATCTATATCTGACACGACGATGCAGATGTGGTGCAGTTTATCAAACGTTCCCATCTTATTTCTTCTTCTCTGGCATAACGTAGTTCAAAACGCGGCGACCGCCGTCGGGATAAATTGTCTCCCCAGTAAAATATGAAGCATCATCGCTCGCCAAAAATGCAACAACGGCCGCAATTTCATCGGCTGTTCCATATCGTCCGAGAGGAGTGCGGTCCAGAATTGCCTTATCGGTGGCACTCGAAACAAAGTCACCACGGACCATCTCTGTGTCGATCGTTCCAGGGCCAATTCCAACGACTCGAATACCGTGTGGAGCGAATGCTACAGCGGCAGTTCCGGTCACCTGATTCATTCCACCTTTGCTGATTGCATATGTGGCAACATTCGGATTAGCCAGCCCAGAGTTGATCGAGGACATATTGATTATCACGCCGCCATCGCCTTGGGCGATCATTTGACGACCAGCGGCCTGCGTCCCCCAGAAAGCGCCTTCCAGGTTAATACTCAGCACATGATCGTAATCTTTCTTGGTGATCGAAAGAAAATCTTTAACAGGTGCGATGCCCGCGTTGTTGACCATTATGTCCAACCGCCCGAATCGTTCGACGGCAGCGCTCACCAGCGCTTCAACCTCATCCTTTTTACTGACGTCGGTGATCACATAATGAAGAGTTTCAGGCGTACCGATGGCAGCTGCAGTTTCCTCAAGTCTCTTTGCGTCTATGTCCGCTATCACAACTTTGGCTCCTTCCGCCAACAATCGTATAGCGGAAGCTTTGCCAATGCCCTTCGCTGCACCGGTAACAATAGCAACCCTGTCTAAAAGCTTCATAGCCAGTTCCTTTCAATTCAAACTAATAAACAACAGTCTCATGGAGCGGTGTTCCTGCCCTAATTCGGGAATAACCAAGCGGCGACAGGTCCAGACTGCGATATTCTCCATGGGTGATTAATTCTGCAACGCCGCGTCCCGTAGCCGGGGCGTGCATCACACCATGTCCCGAGAACCCCGTTGCGAAGATCAGGTTCTTGATCTCATCGTGAGGTCCGATAATTCCATTGTGGTCCAGGGAATTCACTTCGTAGTGGCCCGCCCAGGATCGTTCCAGTCTCAGCTGTTCTAGCGCCGGAATTCTATGGGCCAACAATGGCCACAAGGAATTTTCGAGCAATTCATGTGCAGGCTCAAAGTCGTCATATGCGTCGCCATCCTCGGCTTCTGAAGGAGCAATACCGCAGATAAAGCCCTCCCCTTCTGGTCGAATCCAAGCGCCTGAGCTGTCAAAGAGCATTGGAAAATTGTGGGTTGCAAGTGGTGCCCGGATGCAGAACACGGTTCGCTTCTTCGGTGTAATCGGGAGTGCTATTCCAAGATCCTTCACAACCAGTGCTGATGTGGCACCCGCTGCGATGACGCAGGAAGTCGCTGCGATTGTCGTACCATCTGACAAGTTTACACCGGTCACTCGATATCCATCCACTTTGAGTGAGCTCACGTGACCTTTAACGTATTTGACGTTTTTTTGCCGCCCCGCTTGCCGAACGATCGACATCAGAGACCATGCGTCGAACCAACCCTCGTCCTGCAATGCTGTTGTCGCGATACCAACGTCGCTGACATTCAACCAAGGAAACCTGACTTTAGCTTCCTCAGGCGACAGGGCAACCACTTTCGCGCCTTCAGATGACTGCATTGCTATACCTGCCTGGCGCTCGGCCACAACTGCATGATCACCCAAGATAAGATATCCTCGCTCAGTAAAGCCGATGTCTGCATCTTGTCCGAAACGTTCTTTTATGGAGCGGAAGAATCCTGCGCCATACAAACTCATATGGATATTTACAGGAGTACCAAATTGCGTCCTGATTGAAGCCGCAGAAAGCGCGGTTGAACAACGCTGATAGGTTGGGTCGCGTTCGACCACAGTGATATCCCCAACGAAACCCTGATCCCGCAAAAAATAAGCTACAGAGCTACCCACAATAGCTCCGCCCACAATAACTACGCTGTCGTTCCCCGGTTTCAATTTTCCTCCTTGGGCGGCTCCGTTATTTTCATTCTTTGAAGTACGCCCATACAACGTTATCTAATCACAAATGGATTAGCGGTCTCTCCAACTGTATCAATCCAAACTGTTTTGGTCTGAAGATAAGCTTGTATCGCCTCCTGACCGCTTTCACGTCCCACTCCACTTCTCTTGTATCCTCCAAACGGAGCCATGTAGCTGACAGCACGATATGAATTCACCCATATGGTTCCCGCTTCCAGTACGGATGCACCACGAAGAGCGCGTCCGATGTCAGCTGTCCAAAGACCAGCCGCCAATCCGTAGGGGCTGTCATTGGCGATTGCATAAGCTTCGTCGTCGTCATCGAAAGGAATAACTGACAAGATCGGACCAAACACCTCTTCTCTTGCAATGCGCATCTGGTTGTTAACTCCAGTGAAAATACTGGGTTCTACAAACCAACCATCTGAGAGACGCGGGTCCTCGGGTACTCCACCACCCAGAACGCATTTAGCCCCTTCGTCGCGGGCGATATCAATGTAATCGAGCACTTTAGTGCGCTGAGCAGTGGTTGTTATCGGCCCGACTTGCGTCTCGGCAAGGGCCGGATTCCCGATCCGAGCAGTTGAAGCCAACTTCACCAAACCTTCGACCACTTCATCGTGAACTTTCCGATGAACGACCAAGCGAGATCCAGCGATGCAGGTCTGGCCGCTGGCCGCAAATATTCCCGAAATGGCCCCGTTTACGGCGCTCTTGATGTTGGCGTCTGGGAATACAAGATTTGCTGACTTGCCACCTAGTTCAAGCGTTACGGTTTTGAGCCCCTCGGCAGCCGCTTTGTAAACCGCGATACCACCAGGTTCACCACCGGTGAATGCGATCTTGGCAACGTCCGGATGGGATACAAGCGGAACGCCAACTTCCAATGGCATACCCGTAACGGTATTTACGACACCCGCAGGGAAACC
Organism: Ochrobactrum chromiisoli; assembly: GCF_026241335.1. Lineage (GTDB taxonomy): Bacteria > Pseudomonadota > Alphaproteobacteria > Rhizobiales > Rhizobiaceae > Brucella > Brucella chromiisoli. The sequence goes on from NZ_JAPHAV010000012.1 coordinate 9,065, forward strand.
AGCTGCTGTGAACAATTTCACCAGCTCTAGTGTTGAAGCGGACGTATACTCGGAAGGCTTGATGACAACAGTGTTTCCGGCAGCCAGCAGAGGTGCAAGCTTCCACGTCAGCAACATGAGTGGCGAATTCCACGGAACGATAGCTGCGATCACACCGATAGGCTCACGTTTCGTGAAGGTGAACATCCCGGGCTTGTCGATAGGAAGAACAGAACCTTCAATTTTGTCTGCAAGTCCGCCAAAATAACGATACCATTCCGGTATGTAACGCAACTGTGCGGTCATTTCCGAAATGAGCTTGCCGTTATCTCTTGTTTCAATCGCGGCTAGACGCTCCGCATTGTCCGCTATCAGATCAGCAACGCGGATCAGGAGTTTGCCGCGCGCGGAATTCGACAACCCTGACCATTCTTTCGATTTGAAGGCCTGTTTTGCGGCTGCAACGGCTTGATCAACCTCAGCTGCGTTGTTTCTGGGAATTAACGCCCACGGTTTGCCTGTAAATGGATCATAGGTTTCAAATGTTGTCCCCGATGGCAACAATTTACCAGCAACCGTGTTCTGAAATGAAATCAAAAGAGCCTCCCTAACAGGTCGCCAAACCTAGGTGCGCCCTGAATCTGTTCTTGATAAACGTTGCATCACGTGGAGGAAGCGACCGTGGCAAATTCTCCGCAGTGATTTTCAACACGAACAATCTCGGACCAATTGGCTGGCTTCTTAAACGAAGGCTCAACTGATCCACCTCTTCCAGACTTCTCAACTCAGCGGTTTCCACAAACCCGCATGCATTGGCAACTTTATCGAGTTGAATGCCGCGTCCTGTGTGGCTGGTTTGCATCCCTGTTTCACCAAAGTGTTGATTATCTAGGACAATCACGTCAAGATTCCTGGGCCTAGCCACAGCAATAGTCGCTAATGCGCCAAACGCCATCAGCTGTTCGCCATCGCCTGTAATCACCATCACTCGTTTATCAGGCTGAGCTTGAGCAAGACCAAGGCCGACAAGCGCTGCCCCACCCATTGCACCCCATAGATAATAATTATCATCGCGATCCCCCGCAGCATGGACATCGTAACTGGGCGATCCAAGACCGGTGACGACAAGAACTCCATTTCGATTTTCAAGGAGTTTGTTTACAGCCGCGCGACGGTCAAAAGTTGGAAGAGACATATCAATTACCACTTCTTTTTTCCCAGAAGACGCTGACCAATCAGCACAGCGATCTGTTGATCCGCCTCGAATGCCATTGTGGCGGCCTGCTCCACAACTTCGATCAGATCCTGCCCGGTTTCCGCCCGTAGAACCGTGACCCCTATGGCTTCCAGGGAGGCCTGCGTAGCCTGGCCCATTGGCACTTGCCATGGATTAAACTCTGCCCATTCACCTCGCATTGTCACAAGCATGAGAAGTGGAAAACGTCCCTGTACAGGTAGGGAAAGCATGTTGATGCAATTTCCGACGCCCGAAGACTGCATCAAGATCACGCTCCGCATTCCGCCGAGCCAAGCCCCTACGGAAAGTGCAATCCCTTCTTCTTCGGTCGTCAGTACGTTGGTGACGACTTCGTTGTCTTCACCGAATAACCTTATAAGCGTCGAATGTCCGGCATCGGGTACGTAGGACACCTGCCCTACATCAGCAGACTTAAGAGCATCATAAAGTTCCAGCGGCCAATCCACGGATAGATCGCGTGTCGGGCGTTTCGTCTGGGCGGATATCACATCAGCGGCGCTCAAGGCTCGCCTCCCCTGAAGAGTTATTGATAACCGCTTTATGCCTTATCAAAAATGTTTCTACATCGACCCTTTTGCACGAACAGTTATAGCGATATTGTATAGGTATGGATATATCGCAACTTCGAACATTGATTCATGTAGCTGAGCTCGGAAGCCTCTCCAAAGCCGCCGATCGGCTGCGTATTGCGCAACCAGCCCTGAGCAGACAAATTAGACTCCTGGAACAGGAATTAGGAGCACGGCTATTTGATCGTCATGGCCGTGGGATGATTGCAACCGAGAAAGGTCATGACGTTCTACGTCACGCTCAGCGAATTATGGCTGAGATGGAAGAGATCCGCGCGGTCGCCCAAGACGAAAATGCGCCGCTAAGGGGACATGTTTCAATCGGGATGCCTCCCACCGCTTCTGATATTCTATCGGAACCATTAGTGTCAGCCTTTCAAGATACCCATCCGGACGCGACATTACGCATAGTCAGCGCCTACTCCGGTTACTTGCTCGACTGGCTCCATAGAGGCGATATCGATGCCGCGATCCTGTATGATCCGAAGAATGCAAGGTCGCTTCGGATCCACCCGCTTTTGGAAGAATCGCTGTTCCTCATCGGGCCCGCAGGCTTTGATCAAAAAAGGCGTCACCACATTGCTTTTAGCGAGTTGGATGGGGAACGACTACTTTTACCCAGTATCGGGCATGGCTTGCGGTCACTTCTTGAAAAATACGCACAAGACACGGGTATTGCCCTCAACGTTAAGATTGAGGCTGACAGTTATTCAACATTGAAATCACTTGTCCAGAATAATCACGGTGTGACTGTACTTCCTTTAGCTCCGATCAGAGAGGAGCTAAATGCTGGACAACTGTGTGCAGTACCAATTGTAGACCCTATACCGGTGCGCCGCCTGATTATTTCATATCCGACGGACCGCCCTGCCTCCCGACTCGCTCGTTTCAGCGGCCAGGTAATCGCGTCCACTGTCGAAAAGCTGGTAGAAGAAGGTGTTTGGTCAGGTCGCATGCTGAAGGACATCTAATCGTTCTCTCAATGCGTAAGCTATAGCAACAGGGCATATCTGTTCTCACTTCTATTTCCTTGTCGATATGGGTGGCGAGATGTAGCTGTTGTCTCGTAATGATGAGGAGATCATGGGCATGCACGTCGCAGTCGATAATTACGCTGACATTCGCGAGGCCGTTGCGAGGCTTTGCCAACGGTTTCCGGGCGAGTATTGGCGTAAAATCGATCGCGATATGGCTTACCCTACCGAATTTGTGAATGCGCTGACCGAGGCAGGATGGCTTTCGATTCTTATTCCCGAAGAGTATGGCGGATCTGGCTTGCCACTTTCTGCGGCGGCAGCCGTGCTGGAAGAAATACAACGGACAGGGTGCAATGGCGGCGCATGTCACGCCCAGATGTATACGATGGGCACGCTTCTGAGGCACGGATCGGAAGAGCAAAAAGCACGCTATCTGCCGAAAATCGCGACTGGTGAGCTCCGCTTGCAAGCGTTCGGCGTAACCGAGCCAACCAGCGGAACGGACACTGGCGCACTTAAAACCACGGCTCGTCGGGATGGGGATGATTTTGTCATCAACGGTCAGAAAATATGGACGAGTCGCGCAGAATACTCAGATCTCATGTTGTTGCTGGCGCGAACATCGCCTCTGATTAAGGGGATGAAAAAAACTGACGGCCTTTCTGTTCTGATCGTCGATATGGCGCAAGCGAAGAATAATGGTCTGACAATCCGTCCTATTCGAACGATGATGAACCATGCCACGACTGAAGTTTTCTTCGACAATCTTCGCGTACCTGTATCGAACTTGATTGGCGAGGAAGGCAAAGGCTTTCGCTATATTCTTTCCGGAATGAACGCGGAGCGAATTCTGATAGCAGCCGAATGTATTGGCGATGCAAAATGGTTTACCGAGAAATCAGTAAATTATGCCAAAGAGCGTTCGATATTTGGACGTCCGATCGGTCAAAACCAGGGTATCCAGTTCCCAATAGCGAAAGCTTATGCAAACACAAGAGCCGCTGAACTTATGGTGCATGCTGCTCTTGCTCTGTATGAAGCGGGCCAGAATCCGGGTGCTGAGGCAAATATGGCAAAAATGCTCGCCGCCGATGCGTCATTTGAGGCCGCAAATGCCTGCATTCAAACTCATGGCGGTTTCGGATTCGCTGAAGAATACGATGTCGAACGCAAATTTCGCGAGACTCGCCTCTACCAGGTCGCACCAATCTCGACCAACCTTATCCTCTCATACTTGTCCGAGCATGTTTTGGGCATGCCTCGTTCTTATTAGGAGTAGTTTCCCTTGAACGTATTAATCGTTTACGCCCATCCTGAGACCAAATCTTTCAACGGTGCAATGAAGGACATAGCCGTTGCTACGCTTGAAGCAGAAGGGCACACTGTCACAGTAAGCGATCTGTACGCGATTGACTTTAATCCCGTGGCGGGCAAGGGCGATATTGTCGGCGATCTTACCAACAACGATTTCTTCAGTCTGCCTAAAGAACAGACCTCCGCCTACGAAAATGGCAAGCTGGCACCGGACATCCAAGCTGAAATCGAAAAAGTCAGGGCAGCAGATTTTATCATTTTCCAGTTCCCGGTGTGGTGGTTTGGAATGCCAGCGATCCTTAAGGGGTGGGCAGACAGGGTCTTTGCTCGTGGCTTCGCCTATATAGCAGGCCGGAAATACGATACTGGTATGTTCAAGGGCAAGCTCGCCATGGTGGCTGCCACGACTGGAACCTCCGCAGACACATATGCGCCTGATGGCATAGACGGCGATATCCTTACGGTGCTCTGGCCGATACACAACGGCCTTTTCAGATACAGCGGTTTTGATGTCCTTCCGCCGTTTATTGCCTACATGCCCGGACGTGTAGGCGATGACGGCAGAACCGCATATCTGGAAGCTTTTAGAAAGCGGCTCACCGAGATCGAGACAACACCTCGCTTGTTCTTCCATTCTGCCGAAGATTACGGAGCGAACGAGCGTTTGAAACCCGGAGTTCTGGCGAGATCGGGGGTACAGAGAAATGTCTGATACCAATCTGCCACTTGACGGAGTCCTCGTTGTTTCAATTGAACAAGCCGTGGCCGCTCCTCTTTGCACTCTCAAACTCGCCGACGCTGGCGCAAGAGTCATAAAAATCGAGCGTGTCGAAGGGGAAACAGCGAGACATTATGATACTACAGTTGAAGGGGTTTCGGCTTATTTCGTCTGGTTGAATCGTGGCAAGGAGAGTGCAACTTTAGACCTGAAAAATGCCGATGATTTAGCACTTCTGCATCGCATGTTGGAACACGCAGACGTCTTTGTTCAAAACCTCGCTCCGGGTGCCATCGACCGACTGGGCTTGTCGAAAACCGAACTAACTGAGCGCTATCCGACGCTGATCGCCGTGAACATTGTAGGATATGGCCAAGATACGCCTGCGGCCGAAATGCGCGCCTACGATATGCTGGTCCAAGCGGAGAGCGGGCTATGCTCTGTCACCGGTTCACCTGAGACGGCCAGTAAAGTCGGCGTATCCGTGGCAGATATCGCTACCGGTATGAACGCCCACGCGGCTATATTGGAGGCCCTTCTCCAGCGTGGTCGTACAGGACGAGGACAAGTGATAGAAATCTCGATGTTCGATGGCATGGCAGATTGGATGTCTGTGCCATTGTTGCATTACGAATATGCCGATCGGGAAACGAAGCGATACGGCCTCGCTCATGCTTCTATCTATCCGTACCGCCCGTTTAATTGCTCAGACGGCAAAGCGGTGGTGATTTCGATTCAGCAAAATAGTGAATGGTATCGGCTCTGCACCAAAGTGGTCGAACGGCCCGATCTGGTTGATGATGAACGATTCAAAACCAATTCGCTTCGGGTAGCCAACCGAGAACTTCTCGATTCAGAGTTGGAGCCCGCATTCGCTTGCCTTTCCCTTGAGGAAGCAATCTCGAAATTAAATGCAGCGCAGATCGCATGGGGTCGCGTAACGAATGTGGCTGACCTGCCAAAACATCAAGCACTGCGACGAATTGAAGTGCTGTTGCCAAGTGGCAAAATTATCTCTCTCCCCCGCCCTCCGGGTTACCGGGTTCATAAAGATGGACCTCGTCAAGTACCAGCGCTGGATCGTGATACTGCGCAAATAAGAACTGAGTTCTCCGGAGCTCTCCCCGCATAAAGGATATGAAAATGGCGGAGTTCGAGAACTGGATTGGCAAGAACACCATTGCTGTGGACTTACCAACCGAGCGTCTGGTCGCAAGTTTCAGAAGTACACTAAAACCTTATCTGTTTGATGCCGATAGCGACACAATTCCTCTTGGTTTTCATTGGTGCCTCGCCCCCGTAATTGCCGATTTGGATTCACTTGGTCGTGATGGTCACCCTGCAAAAGGCGATTTTCTCCCACCAGTTCCGTTACCCCGTCGCATGTGGGCCGCAGGAGAGCTGGCTTTTCTCAAACCACTTTGTCTTAACCAAACAGTCCAGAAACGTTCAGCGATCGAAAACATTGAAGAAAAGCAAGGTCGGACGGGAAGGCTGTGCTTCGTCACTTTAGGACACATAATATCCTCGCTCAGCGGCGAGGCCATCCGGGAAAAACAGATACTGGTATATCGCGACGATATGAATCTCGAGCGTTCCTCATCAGCGCCTACTGAAAACCACGCTTTGAATCCGATTTATCAAATCGAGATCGATATCAGCCCGCTAATGCTCTTTCGATATTCAGCTCTAACATTTAACGGTCATCGCATTCATTACGATTATCCTTATGCCAGGGATGTCGAACATTACCCGGGTCTTGTAATCCATGGTCCTCTACAAGCGACGCTTCTTCTGAATATCGCTGCCAGATTCTTTGGCCGATCTCCGCAAAGTTTCACTTTTCGAGGCATTAATCCTGCAGCAGGAGTGTCTTCATTATTGTTTCGGATCGTGGCGCAATCTGGCGACAAGATTGATCTTGAAGCTGCGACTTGCGAAGGTACGATAACAATGAGAGCGAGTGCCGCATGGTGAAATTCGCCCCGCCGATAGCGCCGCTGTTCGTACCAGGCTCGAGATCTGATCGGTTTGAAAAAGCTGATACGAGTGGCGCAGATTCAGTCATTCTGGATCTGGAAGACGCAGTAGCTCCTAAGGATAAAGATGAGGCTCGCCATGCTATCGTAGCAAAGGTAGCAGATTTTCAATCGCCCGTAATCATTCGAATTAACGCAGCCGATACTCCGTGGCACGATGCCGATGTTAGCGCAGTATCTGGACTGCATGGGGCAACGATCATGTTGCCTAAAGCCGAACGTCCCGAGACGATCCGTCAACTCGTTGGAAAGATCGGCATAGATAAGCCCGTGATTGCCCTGATAGAAACTGCAGTGGGTCTTTTAAACCTTTCCGAAATCCTGCAGACGAATGGTGTCGTATTAGCAGCATTTGGATCAGTTGACTTCGCTCTTGACGTCGGCTGTGAACATGATCGCATGGCTTTGGCATCTGCTCGCAGTGAAATCGTATGGCGTTCGCGCGCGGCGCGCCTCTTGCCGCCATTGGATGGTGTTTGTACTTCCATCAAGGACAGGGAGGCATGCGTGGATGAATGCGAATATGCTGTGAAACTTGGTTTCGGTGGCAAACTCGCCATTCATCCAAGTCAGATCGACACCATTTTCAAATCATTCAAGCCAAGCGATAGCGCTATTCGTTGGTCCAAACACGTGCTTTCACTTGAGCAGAGCGGCGGTGCCAAACAGATTGATGGCGAGATGATAGATCGACCGTTGGTGGAGCGAGCGAGGCGGGTTCTGGAGCGAGCCAAATTGTTTGAATTGAAGCGGTCTTGACTCGTAGGCATCTTTTTGCTTTCAAAATCACCGACAAAGTTGCGCAGTTTGGGAAGAACAGACGTCCGACGGCATCTATGGCCGCCGGATAATCTTTATTCATAACTCAACGTGTTTGTTCTCAGAGCCAGACATCAGAGACCTGATGCCCCCGGGGATAAGGATCCGTTGGATCTACACCATACTGGCCAACACTGGTAATCCAGGCCTGCCCCGCAATGGTGACGATCACACCCGGATATGATCCGACCTTGCTGGACGCGACGATACGACTATCAAAATGCGTACCGGTGATAGAATGATTTCTGAACAGCTCATCTTGCTTAATCTGCCCCTTCGCAGACATAACCGCCAATCGGGATGTTGTTCCAGTTCCCGTAGGAGATCGGTCCAGTCTTCCATGCAAACAAACTGTGCCATTCTTGCTTACATAAATGCCATCGCGCCGTTCGACAGGTCCCTCGAAAATAACATTTGAAACATTCCGGATTTTCTCGTTCTCGGGATGCACGACTTCGAGTTGCTCGTTGACAGCGGCTTTGATCCGCTTACCCAACAAAGACATATCTCGTGCTTCATCCGGGCGTATTTCAAAACCCAGAGCCTTTGCGTTCACGTGAGCGAAAGTCATACCGCCATAAGAAGTATCAACCAGCACTGTTCCAAGGCCCTCCACTTCGACAGGTGTATCTAGATGAAGTGCAAAAGCCGGAACATTCGTAAACTCTACTCGTGTAACCTTTCCATCCTTACAAGTGCACTTGGTTTCGATAATCCCTGCTGGCGCTTCCATTCTCAAACGTGTTTCGGGTTCCTGCATTCGAACAATACCGGTCTCCAGCGCGACCGTGGCGACACACATCGTGTTCGAACCTGACATTGGCGGATACTCAGTACTCTCGACTATCACATAGCCCAAGTCAGCTGTCTTATCACAAGCAGGTAGAATGATGTTGGCATTCACATACGGGGCACCGCGCGGCTCGAACAGGAGCAGCCCGCGAATTTCATCCATATTTTCTTCCAAGTACTCTTTTTTCTCAAACATTGTCTCGCCCGGAACATCGACTATGCCCCCGACAACAACGTTCCCTACTTCTCCTTCTGCATGACAACCTACGACTGTAAAAGTTCTGTTCCAACGCATATCAAGAGCTCCTCACCAACCAGAATATGGATCGTTCATCGACACAGGACCGAGGCGTTGAAGCATCCGAGATGCTTCAACGCCTGACGAATCCACTTATGAAATGAGCTTTCGCTTTCGTATCGCGAATGCCGCGATCAACGACAGTGCGACCGTAATCAGAACGTAGACCGCAACCGCGTGCCAGGTTCCATAGTAAGACAGCAGCCATGTTGCTATCAGAGGTGCCGTCCCACCTGCCAACGCTGCTCCGACCTGATATCCAAGTGTAACACCGGTATAGCGTACCTGCGGGCTGAAAATTTCCGATGTTAATGGCCCCAGTACCGCCGTGATGGGTGACCAAAAGATACCAAACATCAGCACGGTAGCAAGCGTTAATAAGGCGATACTTTGGCTGTTCACCATATAGAAATAGGGGAATATGAATGCTCCAACCAGGAAGGCCCCGGTGGAGAAGACAGTTTTCCGACCGATATGGTCCGACAGCCACCCCATCGTTGGTATCATCACCGAGGACACCGCCGCGCCAATCATAACTGCAGTGAGAATGCTCTCCCGTGAGTAACCTAGATTGCTGACGGCATAGCTTACAACGAAGGTGGTGAAGATATAAAACGGTGCTGTATCCACAATCTTGAGCCCAGCGGCGATCAGGACTTCCCGCCATTGCGTCTTGAGAGTCACTGCGAGCGGAAATTTAACGATGGCACCAGCGGCCTTAACTTTCTTGAATTCTGGTGTTTCGTCGATTCCAGATCGGATCCACAACCCCAGGAACACAAGCGTAGCACTTAGCAGAAAAGGAATTCTCCAACCCCAGGAGAGAAAGCTTTCTTCCGGAAGTAGCAAGAGAATTGCCGTGACGCAAAGGGTCGCCAATAACATTCCAATCGTCACCCCTGTCTGTGGAATACTACCATAAAAGCCTTTCTTATTCTTCGGTGCGTACTCCACCGCCAACAAGAGCGCACCGCCCCACTCCCCGCCAATGCCGAGCCCTTGAACCAGCCGGAGCAGAATGAGCAGTATCGGAGCCCAAATGCCGATGTGATCATAGGTAGGCAATAAACCAATCCCGATCGTAGCAATACCCATCAATGACAACGTAATGACGAGCGTCTTTTTGCGACCAATCCGGTCACCAACGTGAGAAAATATGATGCCACCGAACGGCCGGATAAAAAATGTCAACGAGAATGAAAGGTAAGACAATAGTAAAGCAACGGTTGGATCCTCTGCAGGAAAGTATAACTTATTGAAAACCAGGGCTGCTGCCGTACCGTACAAAAAATAATCGAACCATTCAATTGAGCTACCGATAAGGCTTGCAATCAATGCTTTCCTTCGTTGTGTCGACGAAGGCTGCGTTTGCGCTTGCGCGTCCATTAAATTTCCCCTTTTGAATAGAGTTGTTTACAAAGCTCATAAATCAGCCTGATTAATTCACTAGCGCCGCTGTCGAATGGAAGCGTTCACATAATTTATGCATTCATGGTTGCTTGATCCGGTGAGATCATTGCGATCAAGCTCTGCTTCAGCGTCACGCTAATTGGAATCCCCACGTCTGCCGCCTCGGTACGAAACGCAAAGCGGCGTTCTCCCGGCAAACGTTCAACACCACTGTTTCGAATAGTTTCGATGAGTTGCTGCACCCGCTGTGCAGTTGGCGGTAGGTTTCCAGCTCCGTAACGAGGATCAACGACTATTACCGTTTGCCCAGTACGAGGTGTGTGAGCCCCTGGTTGCTTTGCCAGATCACATTCAGAGGAAAACTGTCCACCCGTAAGAGCTGCACATAGAATCTCGCACATTATTGATAGAGCCGCTCCTTTATGTCCTCCGAACGGTAGAAGTGCGCCACCGTTCAGGATCGCTGACGGATCGGTAGACATTTTGCCGAATTGATCTACGCCTGCGCCTGGAGGGGCCGATCTACCGTCACGAGCAAGGACACTGAGATCTCCATGCGCCATAGACGAGGTAGCCATATCAAATAAAAAGGGAGGCTCCTCACTACGAGGAGTTGCAAAAGCTATCGGATTTGTTCCGTAAACGGGTTGTCTTCCACCCGGATGAGTGACGACCGCCATAGAATTCACCACCGACAAGGCAAGTAGCCCCTGCTCAGCATATGGTTCAACGTCCAGATAGAGAGCACCCAAATGATGGGAGTTTCTGATTGCGATAATTGCTACGCCTAACTCCTTGGCACGTTCCACTGCCAACGGCTGGACATCTGCGTGAGCAACCACTGCGAAGCCATTTTGTGCATCAACCCGGATCAGCGCTCCTCCGCAATCTTCGATCACTGGCTGAGCTCGGCCGTCAACCCACCCGCCGTTCAAGGAACTCACGTAACCAGGCATGCGAAACGTTCCGTGACTGGTACTTCCATCTCGTTCAGCACACGCGCAATTATGCGCCAGGATTTCTGCTGTATATTCCGAACAACCGTTTGATAAAAAGACAGTCGCCAACAGAGCTTTTAGCTCTGCGAAGTTCATTCGGTGCTCCACGGTTTCCCCTGTTCTCCATTGAATTTCGGATCAAACAGGTCGACCTGCATCTAGCGAATGGATGCATTGTTTCCTATTTGCTTTTTTGTTTCCGATAATGAACACCGCTTCGGAAGTGGAGTCAATTGGAAATATCAGCTATGACGTCCAACTGATGAATGCGGTATGTTACGAGCAACGCTCTGGCTATCGGCTTTATAATATCGCGGTAATACAAAGTCTTAGCGAAACATATTCGGAGCTGTAAAAGTGGTCTCCAAGGGCAAAGCACTTAATGATTGAACCAAACGACGTCGACATTTCCCCAGACGATACTGAGCTACATAAACGGATGCGCGAATTCGGTGAGCGTATCCGAGCTTTACGACAACAGAGGGGGTGGACCGTGAGAGATTTGGCGACTCGCGCTGGCCTCGCGGCCTCAACCATATCAAAAGTTGAGAACGCACGGATGTCACCTACATATGACAATATGTTGCGCTTGGCACACGGACTGAATGTGCATATCGAGGCGCTGTTTAATGACTCCGCGAGCCTGATCGGCGTTGGGCGTCGAAGCGTGGTGCGTAAAGGTGAAGGCATCCATATTCGCTCAAAGCATTATCGCTACGAAATCCTGTCTTCGGACATCGCACAAAAGAAGTTTTTTCCTGTAATTGCAAAGATTGATCCAAATATTGATGGTGACCGCTTGAAATCGTCACGTCACCCTGGAGAAGAATTCGTCTACGTCATGAGTGGCTCGGTGAATTTGGCGACCGAACACTACTCGCCCACGGTTCTAAACACCGGTGATAGTTGCTATTTTGACAGCACAATGGAACACTCGCTCACATCAACGACCGATACCCAAGCGGTCGTCCTGTGGATATCATCTTTCCCGGCTACCGGAGATGACGACAGCGACGTCATTGTTGCGCCTGAATAAAGAGGTCTCTGTTCACCAGGTGAATGGCTTGTCCAGTTCAACGCCTTCCTTGTCGACGACTCTTTTGACACTATGAGATTTGGGCCCGCTTCTCTAACCATCGGAAGCCCATCGCCATTGCGCTGATCATAAGCAGATAAATGACAGCGACAGCAAACCATATTTCTACTGCCCTGTAGTTCTCCGTCATGATTTCCTGACCCGTTCTGGTAAGTTCTGCCACCCCGATGACAATGAGAAGCGACGTATCCTTCAATCCTATTATAAACTGATTGCCTAAGGCAGGCACCATTCTACGAAATGCAATCGGAAGAATGATGAGAATCAGAACTAGACGAAACGGTAGCCCAACCGCAAAGCCTGCCTCTTTCAAACCCTTTGGAACGGATAAAAGTCCACCTCGCACAATCTCGGCGAAATAGGCGGATGAGTTGATAATCAATCCTATTATGCCCGCAGACGTTGCGCTCATTCTTACACCTGCAAGCATTGGCAGCGCAAAGTATATGAACATAATTTGCACCACCAGAGGCGTCCCTCGAATTGCTCCAATATAGGCTTGGGCAAACATGGAAATGTATCTGGGGCCGTATGTCCTGATCAGACCCATGATTGTTCCGGAAACGATCCCGGCACTCAGGGCGACCACGGCAATCCAGATGGTGTTTCCCGCACCTTTCAACAGTTCGGGTAAAGCTTGTATAATTGCGGACCATTCAAAAATCATACTGCTGTCCCGAAACTGGGATGGGCAACCAAGGTTTGCAGGATTTGGAAGTGTTGCAAGGTGCCAGGTTGCCATCCTGAATGTATAAAGCGACAGTAAGAGCGCCCAGAAAACCGATCAATCAGTTGCGCTATTTGGCGATGATCCGAACCATTTCTTGGCTATCGCATCGTACCTTCCATCGCTTCGCATGCTTTTCAGTGCCTCGTTAACCGGGCCTACAAGCTTGCTGCCCTTAGGAAAAGCGATTCCAAGTGAAACCTGATCCCCGATGGGCTGTTCCAATAGCCGGACCGTTCCCCCTGCTTCATTCTTTGCGTAATAGGCTAAAGATGGATAGTCATATAAAACTGCGTCTACTCTTCCACTTCGCAACTCTAGATATGCGTTCGCGATTGTGGGAAAGAGTACAACACTGGCATTGGGCGCGTTCTTTTTTATCCAATCTGCAGCTGCGCTACCAGTCAGGGAAGCAAGGCGTTTGCCATCTGTGTCTCCAGCAGATTTGATTGTGTCATTCTCTTTAGCAACCAATATTCCATTTGCGCTGAGATAATAGGGATCTGAGAAGTCCACTGCGGCTTGGCGCTGTGGGGTAATAAAGATGCTCGATATTGCAACATCGATGTTAGCTGTCTGCAATGCTGGAATTAGCGCGCCGAAATCCATTGCCGCCATTTCGTAATCATGGCCGATTTCCTTTGCGATCTCGCCCCAGAGATCCTGGTCGAACCCCACATTTTTACCCTTTTCTATGAAGTCAAAGGGCTTGATATCGGTAAACGTGCCAACCGTGAGTTTTTGCGAATGAGCGTACGTCGCGCTCAAAGTCAGACTTGTCCCGATCAATACTGCAATAATTGCGTGGTTCCGCATGAACTTTCCCCTTTTGTGATTAGCTTTGTGCATGCCCCATCGACATCGCGTTCAATCGCGAATGCCGGAAGTTGCAAAAAAGATTCACTGAAAGCGATTGACCCTTGTTATTTTCGATTTTTGGGGTCGCCTTACTCGTCCCATCACCAAACTATTGCTATAAAAAACCGTTTAGGATACTAGAATTCGACTATAAGAGATATACAGGATTTTTATATCTCGCCATATTGAATCGTCTGGCACAAAAAAAACGGCGATCCCAATATCGCCGCCTGGTATCTTCAATCAGCAAGTGAACGACTACATGTTCATATAGACTGGCCCTTCGCCACCTTGTGGCGGCACCCAGTTGATGTTCTGGTTCGGGTCCTTGATGTCGCACGTCTTGCAGTGCACGCAGTTCTGCGCGTTGATGACGAAACGGACGTCCTTGGCGCTTGGATCAGCAGCCGAATTTCCGTCCTTGTCCACCCACTCATAAACGCCTGCCGGGCAATAGCGCGTCGACGGGCCAGCAAAGACATCATGCTCCGAGGTCTGCTGCAGCTTCATATCAGCGACCTGCAGATGCACAGGCTCGTTTTCGTCATGGTTGGTGTTCGAAAGAAACACTGACGAAAGACGATCAAAGGTCAGCACACCATCCGGCTTCGGATAATCGATCTTCTTGTGCTTTGCTGCTGGCTCAAGGCTTTGCGCATCGTTCTTGCCATGCTTCAGCGTGCCGAAAAATGAGAAACCAAACAGCTGATTGGTCCACATATCAAGACCACCGAGAGCAACACCAACAACCGTGCCGAACTTCGACCAAAGCGGCTTCACATTACGGACCTTCTTGAGATCCTTGCCGATGGCGCTGTTACGCCAGCTGTTTTCGATTTCAATCGGCTCATCATTGGCACGACCAGCGGCCAAAGCTTCCGCAATCTTGTCGGCAGCGAGAATGCCCGACAGAACTGCGTTATGACTGCCCTTGATGCGGGGAACGTTGACGAAGCCAGCCGAACAGCCGATCAGCGCACCACCCGGGAAGGACAGTTTTGGCACTGACTGGAAGCCACCTTCGGTAATCGCGCGCGCGCCATAAGAAAGGCGTTTGCCACCCTCGAATGTATCGCGGATCGCCGGATGCGTCTTGAAGCGCTGAAATTCCTCAAACGGCGACAGATACGGGTTCTTGTAGTTGAGATGCAGCACGAAGCCGACTGCAACCATATTATCTTCAAGATGATAGAGGAACGAGCCACCGCCGGTCTTCATATCAAGCGGCCAGCCAAATGAATGCTGTACCAGACCCGGCTTATGCTTGGATGGATCTACCTGCCAGAGTTCCTTGAGGCCGATACCGAACTTGGATGGTTCACGACCTTCATCAAGCTTGAACTTCGCGATCAGTTCCTTGGCAAGCGAACCGCGCGCGCCTTCACCAATCAGCACATATTTGCCGAGCAGGGCCATACCGCGCGTGTAATTCGGACCATGTGTGCCATCGCGCTCGACGCCCATGTCGCCAGTTGCAACACCAATCACTGCGCCTTCATCGTTATAAAGCACTTCAGTTGCAGCAAAGCCTGGATAGATTTCAACACCAAATTCTTCAGCCTTAGTGCCAAGCCAGCGGCAGACATTGCCAAGCGACACAATGTAATTGCCATGATTGTTCATCAATGGCGGCATGGCGAAATTTGGCAGACGCACCGAACCCGCAGGACCAAGCAGCAGGAAATGGTCGGCGGTCACAGGGGTCTTGAGCGGATGCCCCTCTTCCTCACGCCAGCCTGGCAGAAGCTGATCGATACCACTTGGATCAACGACGGCACCCGACAGGATATGCGCGCCAACTTCCCCGCCCTTTTCAAGAACGACGACTGAAAGCTCCGGCTTGATTTGTTTGAACCGAATAGCCGCAGCAAGACCTGCAGGGCCTGCGCCGACGATCACTACGTCGAATTCCATGCTCTCGCGATCAGGCACCCCAGTATGCATAACCTAACTTTTCCTGTTGAGTAATTTGTCGCCAAAACTAAAAGCTAACCGCCTGAACAAGTCCACAATGGGGAGTTCGAAGACACGCCTAAGTAATGATTGTCAGGATAATATCCTATTATTTTTTATACAATACTGAATTTTCGTATAATATTATCTTGTGGCAAAAATGCTATCTACCTCTGCGACGCATGACACTCATCCCACCCACAATGCCCAGAATGCCAAAAGTGGTCGATTAGTCGATCTCATAGCGTGAAGGATTCCCGGCGGATTGTAGAATGATCCACCCGGACCAAGTGCAAACCATTCATTGTCAGACTGCTTGAAATGTCCTTCCGATAATACGAGGTAGGTCTCCTCGGGAAAATGAGTATGGTCAGGATATCGAACATTTGGTGCTAGCAGCGACGCGCCAATTGCAACATCAGGCCGATCTTCGAGACCTCCCGGTCCAATGACCATGCAGTTTCCGTGACCGTCAGGAAAATTTTCACTTGCTGTTGCGGCATCATATGAGAGCCTGCGTACCCAGCTCAAATCCGGTTCGAGCGCCAGGAAGCTCTTTACGAGTTCGAGGAGAGTCTGGTTGGAGGTCTCAACTTCGCTCGCATCAGATAGAAAAGCACATACCGGTAGCTTGATACAATCTTTATTGATGTGTCCGGATTCTGCATCGATCGCACCGAATATGCGATCGACAGAAACGCGCCCGCTGTCATTAGTTACAAATTCTTCGAATGCATTTCGCGCGACCTCAACAAAATGGGCCAATTCAGTGGTTCGATCAACCATCGTCATTCTCCTCAAAGGTCAAAATGCCGGGTTAGATATCTTTCACCAGTCGCAGTGCATCATAAATCGCCGCATGCGTGTTCCTGGCAGCTACTGCATCGCCGATGCGGAACAATTTGAATTTGCTGTCGTCGTCGCTCTCATCGGTTTGGGCTTGGCCATCGATAAGCTGGGCATAATTAACAGCACCCAAATTGCGAGAAAGCGGCTTTAGATCGTGATAAAGGTCATCATTCGGACGAGTGCCATGATTAACGATGATCTGATCATGACGCTGTTCTTTTCTCACCCCGCCGTAGTCGCTTCCGATTGTTGCGAATAATTGATTACCTTCTTTTCGTACACTTTCCAGAAGGTAGGTGACGGTAAACTTCACATCCCTGTTCTGAAGTGCACGCATATAGGGAACCAGATTCATCGCCATTACTTCCGGCGAGAACGATCGATCGCGCGTCATTATCTCAACCTTTGCACCTGTTTGCGCGATGATTTCCGCTGCTTGCAGCGCGACGTGATCGCCTGCGTCGTCGTAAATCAGCACATCAGTCCCTGGTTTGATATCGCCGGAAATGATGTCCCAAGCGGAGCAAACCAGTTCATTTCCTTCAACAAGTACATCAGTATGGGGCAAACCGCCCGTCGCTATGATCACGACATCCGGATCTTCGCTCAGCACCGTGTCGGAGTCCGCCCAGACATTATAGCGGATCTCTACGCCCAGCTGTTCGCACTGAGCCAGCCGCCAATCGGCTATGCCCAGCATCTCCCGTCGTCGAGGACTTTGAGCCGTTAGCAGGATCTGACCACCTGCCTTGGCAGCGGCCTCCATAACCACAACCCTATGGCCCCGTTCACCAGCAACGCGTGCGGCTTCCAAACCTGCTGGTCCCGCACCAACGATAACAACCTTCTTTTCAACATCTCCCTTCGGGACGGAGTGCGGCATGGTTTCCTCCCGGCCACTGGCGGGGTTATGGATACACAAGGCCATTCCACCTTGATAAATTCGGTCCAGACAATAGTTCGCTCCCACACAAGGACGGATATCGTGTTCCCGTTTCTCCAGGATTTTCCGTACAATATGAGGATCTGCCAGATGCGCTCTGGTCATACCGATCATATCGACTTTACCTTCTGCAATTGCATAACGGGCAGTGGCTACGTCCTGAATTCTGGTTGCGTGAAATACGGGGAACTTCGTTGTAGCCCGCACCTCTCCTGCCAGTTCAAGATGGGGTGCGCTTGCCATTCCCATGATCGGAATCTGATCCGTCAGTCCAGCATCGGTCTCGATGTGTCCTTTGGTGACGTTCAGGAAATCAATCAAGCCACTGTCTTTCAGACGGCGGGAAATTTCCAACCCTTCATCCTTGCCGTATCCTGTAGCAACATCCTCGTCAGCCACATAACGCACGCCCAGGATGAAGTCGGGTCCGACCCGCTCGCGCACGGCGGCAAGCACTTCGAGTGAAAACCGCATACGATTTTCAAGTGAGCCGCCATATTCATTGTCTAGGTGGTTGCTCATCGGCGACCAGAACTGCGACAATAAATGACCGAAGGATTCGAATTCCACCCCGTCAACATTGGCTGCCTTCATTCGTTCAGCCGCGTCAGCAAAATCCTTCTTGATCCTGTCGATATCCCATGTCTCGATCAACTTGGGAAAAGCTCTGTGGGCAGGTTCGCGCTCCAAGGTCGGCGCGACAACAGGCAACCAGTCGGCTTTATCCCAGCGTGTACGCCGCCCGAGATGCGTCAGCTGGATCATAACGGCTGCGCCATGTTCATGACATTCGTCGGTGAGTTCACGCATCCAGCGAACTACTTCATCCTTATATGCCAGTACATTATTGAAAACAGGCGGACTGTCGCGCGAAACCGCCGCCGAACCAGCCGTCATTGTTAAAGCAAGGCCCGCTTTCGCACGCTCTACATGATAAGCACGATATCTGCCTTTCGGCATCCCATCTTCTGGATAAGCAGGCTCATGAGACGTAGTCATGAGTCTGTTCCTGAGCGTCAAATGTTTGATTTTGAATGGCTGGAGGAGTGGGTCGTTCGACATCTTGTTTTCTCCGCAGTAGAACCCTCAAGCGCGTTCGTATTCGAAAATAGACATAGCTGTCAAACTTAAAAGTCACTCGACTGTCAAAACTAGACACTTATGATTATTTTTGTTGCGGCTATGTCTATTTTTCTGTTAGGAGAAGCTCATGACACAAACGATCAATGAGACCGGATGGCGTGGATCGCCTGATGTGTGGTTAACAGCAGCTTACGAAGCTCTGCTGGAATCCGGGATCGATGCGGTCAAGATTCAGCCACTCTCAAAACGTCTCAGCTTGTCCCGAGCTAGTTTCTACTGGTTCTATAAGGATCGCGACGAACTGCTGAATGCCCTCGTGTCACTCTGGCGCGAGAAGAACACGGGCAATATTGTTAAACGCTCAGAGGCCTATGCAGAGACGATAACCGAAGCGATCTTCAATGTTAGCGACTGTTGGTTTGACAGTGATCTTTTCGATCCCAAACTCGAGTTTGCGATGCGCAGTTGGGCCCTGCAATCGGACGAAATTCTTGCTGAAGTTCACACGGCTGATCAGGTCCGATTGAAAGCCCTGACTGACATGTTCTCGCGGTTCGGTATTTCAGGTCTGGCGGCAGATGTGCGCGCGCGCACGATCTATCTTCTTCAAATCGGCTACATCTCAATGCAGACCAACGAAGATCTGAAACTGCGCTTGTCAAGAATGCCCGAATACGTGCGCGTCTTCACAGGAAACAAACCAAAAAGAAAAGAGCTCGACCGCTTTTTCTCTCGCCACGGCATAGAACTGGAGGAGGATTTCTGTGACGATTAATGCTCGTCTCGGCGTCATTGGTGGTACCGGTTGGCTGGGCAAGGCGATAATTCATTCGCTTTTCAGGCGGAATCTTCTCGACCAGAGACACCTTAGCGTAGCTAGCCGAACTCTTCGCAAGGAACTCTGGCCTGCTGCCAGACATACGACCGATTGTCAGGAACTCGTCGACAACTCGGACATCGTTATCCTGTCTGTCCGCCCCGAACAATTCTCCTCGTTAAAGGCGGTTGCGACAGACACCCTGATGATTTCCGTGATGGCGGGTGTGTCGATGCAGGCCATTCAGGAAACAATGTCGTCGCAACGGGTGGTACGTGCCTTACCAAACGCCGCCGCCGCCGTTGGACAATCTTATACACCATGGATTGCAAACTCTTTGTGCTCCGAAGATGACCGCAAGCAGGTCAGGCTCATATTTGATGCATGTGGCGTCACGGATGAACTGAAGAATGAGCAAAGTCTCGATTATCTTGCGGCAGTAACTGGGACAGGACCAGCCTATCCCGCGCTATTGGCTGAAGCATTGCGGAAAGACGCGATTAAGAACGGAATTCCCCCTGAGATCGCTCAAAGAGCCATGAATGCTCTTCTTGTTGGTACAGGCCACATCATCGAAAGCACAGGCAAAAACACTTCCGAGATCGTGTCGGAATATCTGCATTACCAGGGGATGACAAGCGCGGCGTTGGAAGCAATGGAGCATGCCGCGATCGACGATCTGGTGAGAAAAGGTGTCGCGGCGGCTCTTTCCAGAGCAGTCATGTTCAGAAGCTAACCGAGGACGCTGGAAGACCGATTGGTGCGGCAGAACGGTCTTTTTTTTGGGAAGCCGCTAAATAACGAGGGAACAAAAAATGAAGTACCTGTTGGTATCTACGATTTTGCTCGCTGGGTCCATGTGCTCAGTGCCATCTGCTTTTGCAGCAGAATGCGGTTCACTTACTATTGCGAGTATGAACTGGCAAAGCGCCGAGGTGTTGTCGAACATCGACAAGATAATCCTTTCCGATGGTTATGGCTGTGACGCAGAAGTAATTATCGGTGATACGGTGCCGACGATCACGTCCATGGCGGAAAAAGGAGCGCCGGACATCGCCCCGGAAGCCTGGGTGGATATGCTACCGGATATAGTCAAGAAGGGCGTGGATGAAGGCAAACTTATTACAGCGGTAAAAGCCTTGCCTGACGGAGGAGTGAATGGCTGGTGGATCCCCAAATATCTGGCTGATGCTCATCCAGATATCAAAACAATCGGAGATGCTCTAAAGCATCCAGAGCTTTTTCTGGACCCGGAAGATCCTTCAAAAGGCGCTGTCTACAATGGCCCCCAAGGTTGGGCAGGCACGGTTATAACATCGCAACTGTATAAGGCATATAAAGCCCAGGAGGCTGGCTTCACTCTCGTCGATACGGGTTCCGCTGCAGGCCTTGATGCGTCGATTGCGAAGGCTTACGAACAGAAGAAGGGGTGGCTTGGTTTTTATTGGGCCCCCACCGCACTTCTGGGCAAATACGAGATGGTGAAGCTCGACTTTGGAGTGCCTTACGATCAGGAGGTCTGGTCTAAATGCATCACCGTCGCAGATTGTCCTAATCCGACACCAAGTGCCTGGCCTGTCGACAACGTATATACGCTGGTTTCCTCGTCCTTCTCTAAAAAAGCGAGGCCAGAGATCATGGATTATCTCAATAAGCGCGCATGGAGCAACGACACGGTCGGCAAACTCATGGCATGGATGACGGACAATCAGGCAACAGGTGAGGAAGGTGCGAGGCATTTTCTTCAGGAAAACTCTGACATCTGGACCAAATGGGTTTCGCCTGAAGCCGCCGAAAAAATCAAATCGACTCTCTGACTTAAAGCTTGCGGCGCGGAACCGCGCCGTAAACGCCCAGCTCAAGCAAGATAAAAAAAGCCAGGCTCGCTTAAAGAGAGGAACTACAATGGAATGGTTTTATAAATTTCCCCATATGAACGACGACACCCTACGAGGCCTGAAAAAGGCCATCGATGACGGATTTCGATCGTTCACTCGTGCGTATGGAGATTCGATCGAGTCTTTCTTTTCCCCATTGCAGACCTTCCTTATACAGTCTGAGCGTTTTCTAACTCAAACGCCCTGGCCAATCATAACTGTGATCATTCTCGGGATCGCATGGCTGGCCAGCAGAAACTGGAAGATCGTTGTTGGATGTCTCTTTACACTTCTGGCAATTGGTTACCTCGATATGTGGGACGACACGATGCGCACTGTGTCGATGATCTTTGTCTGCACAATACTGTCCATTGTTATCGGTCTGCCAATTGGCATTCTCATGGCACGTTCAGACAGCATCCAAAGGATCATAAATCCCATTCTTGACGTTATGCAGACCATGCCGAGCTTTGTTTATCTTATTCCTGTTGTGATGTTGCTGGGAATTGGCAAAGTTCCAGGATTAATCGCAGTCGTCATCTATGCTATTCCACCCATGATCCGCTTGACGAACCTTGGAATCCGCCTAGTTGACAGAGACGTTCTTGAGGCTGCAGATGCCTTTGGATCGTCTGACGGTCAAAAACTTCTAAAAATTCAGCTTCCTTTAGCTCTTCCTACCATCATGGCGGGTATCAATCAGACAATCATGATGGCTTTGGCGATGGTCGTCGTCGCGTCAATGATCGGCGTTCAGGGTTTGGGCCAACCCGTTCTCAAAGCGATTGCGAACCAATACTTCACATTGGGCGTATTCAATGGACTCGCAATTGTCGGCATTGCGATCATGTTTGACAGGGTAAGCCAAGCTTATGGCAAACGCCTACAAAAGCATCAGGAGATGAGCCATGGTTGATAAGAACTTTGGCGGCATTAAAATCCGCAACTTGTATAAGATCTTTGGTCCCAATGCGGCTGGATATGTCGATGCAGTATCCAAAGGACTGTCGAAAAGCGAATTAAACGAGCAACACGGACACATACTGGGGTTACGCGATATCAATCTGGATATTCCATCAGGTAGTATCCAGGTGATAATGGGCCTTTCCGGCTCAGGAAAGTCTACATTGATCAGACATATAAACCGTCTGATTGATCCGACGTTCGGCGAAGTTCTTGTGGACGGCGCTGACGTCGTAAAAATGACGTCAGCGGAGCTTCGCGAATTTCGCCGACAGAAGACCGCAATGGTCTTCCAGAAATTTGCTTTGCTTCCTCACCGCAACGTGTTGGATAATGCGATATATGGCCTCGAAATCCAGGGCATCCCACGAGGAGAATCCTTAGAAATCGCAATGAGTTGGCTTGAACGTGTTGGTTTGAAGGGTTTCGAACAAAAATATCCCAACCAACTCTCAGGTGGCATGCAACAACGCGTTGGCCTCGCGCGGGCGCTGGCAAATGATGCCCCGGTACTCCTCATGGATGAGGCGTATTCCGCGCTTGATCCGTTAATTCGAACAGATATGCAAACGGTCTTGCTGGATCTCCAAAAAGAGATCAAGAAGACTATCGTCTTCATTACTCATGATCTGGATGAAGCTTTGCGATTAGGCGATCAAATTGCAATTCTGCGCGACGGCGAAGTTATTCAGCAAGGCACCCCTCAAGATATTGTATTGAAGCCAGCAGACGATTACGTGGCAAATTTCGTTAAAGAGGTTAACCGTGGTCGCGTAATTCATGTCGATTCAGTCTTATCTCCTCTAAATGAATCAACCATTCTGACAGAGCTTCGGGTGTCTTCTGGAACAACGGTTGAAGATGCACTTAGGATACTGTCAGCTACAACAGCAACAGATACAGCAATCGTAGAAGCCAATGGGAAGCCGATTGGGTCAGTCAGCTTGGCCCAGCTTGCGGCCGCAATGGTAAATTCTGAAATCCCCTCCTTCGATACAAGAGCTATTCAATTCAGGTAACAAGATCGACACTGAACGGTTTGATCAGCTGTTCAGTGTCTTGTTAAAGCGAGGTAATGAAGTGCTTCAATGTGCGAACTACGAAGGCAACTTCGCCTCTATGTTCATTTCTTACACACATGCGAATTTCATATTCAGGAAGCTCGTCAAAGCCATCATTCGGCGCAAGCAAGCCCATTCCCGCACTTATACACCACGCAGGAACTGCAGTCACCGCAACATCAGCTGCAACTGCTGCGTAAACGGCTGATGATCCGACACCTTCTAAAGCAATTCGATATGGACGACTTACCGCCTCCAACTGCCCAATCGTTGCTTTCCGCCATATACAGTCCTCGTTGAGAACAGCCAAAGGAAGTGGTCGGCGTTCTGGAGCTTGACCATTTTTAGCTGCAGCCCAGATTAGCTTTGGTGTTTTCAAAAGTAATCCGTGGCTCTCGCTCGCGCCCACTGCGCAATTCAGAACTACGACGTCAAGTTGGCCACTCTCGAAGAGACGTAAAAGATTGGAGCCGGTGTCAATAACGGCCTCAACTGACACCTGCTCATTCTCATTTCCCGCCTTTACCAAAAATTCTGGTAAAAGCTTTGCACCAAAATCTAGGGGTGCACCGAGCTTAACAATCCCACTCACCCGTCTTGATATTATTCGCCTCGTAGCCTCTTCCGCGACGTCTAGCATTTCAAGCGCATAGCGATACATCACTGTTCCCTCTGCGGTAACCCGCACATGAGAAGGTGTACGATCCAGAAGTGTCACTCCTACGCGCTCTTCGAGCTTACGAATTTGAAATGAGACCGTAGACAACGCAAGTCCTAACTCCGCTGCCGCCTTCGTAAAACTCTGATGCTTTACAGTTTCGACAAAGGTAAGAAGAATTGGCAGATCCAGCGAAATAAATGATCCTTTACTCACTGGAATTCCTTTTTCTGGACGGATCAAAAGCCACCTGGCAGTGAACTGCACCACTTCGGTCAGAATCTTTTGTACATCCCGTAAATCCACTTGCGAAACTGCTAAATAGTATATAATAATTTTCTGATGTATACAATCCGATTGTTTTGGATATCAATCCGCAGTCTGGCAGAATGCCAAATCCGCTAAAGCGCAAAAAAACAACGGGGAATATGATGGACACGAAAGGCAGTCAGCCAGGAAATGGGCGAGAACTCGTTCAAGAATATCGTCCACTGGGAATACCAGCAGTAATCGCTGCATGTACGCTCACTTTCAAAACTTCTAAAAGCAACAAAGTTGTTACGAGCAACAGTGACCGTCGAACTCGAAAAGAGACGAATAGCGACGTAATTTTTTATCATACGGACTGATCAATGGGGCCGCTAACGTGTCTTGGCCACGTCCGGAGACGACATGCCCGCTTCGGATCCTCTTTTCCAGCTAAAAATAATCAATCGAGAAAGGACTATCCATGCCGTGGATACGAGTTGACCTCTCTACAGGTCGAACAGAAGAGCAGAAGCAGAAGACTGCAGAGGCAATTACTGAAGCGTTGGTCGAACACTGCAACTGCACACCCGAATCCGTGAGTATTGTATTTAACGATGTTGATGCTGAGAACTGGGCGATGGGCGGTACTCTTCTTTCCAGAAAAAACAAGGTCTGAGTACCATTCTGTAAGCTATCAACCTTGCATCATGGCACGTGGCACAGGACGTCATTAAATGTCAGCTCTGGGCGGCAGCCGAAAGAATATCAAGCCTGCCGCCCAAAACCACGAACAGGCAGAAATGCAGCAAGAACTGAATGCTGAACTTCACGCGCGCCCGTCGATATATTTTTCAGGCCCGGCCTTAGTGGAGCATATCGCGTTAATGCCCGTTAACGGCGAGACTCTCGAACAAGAGAATTTGGATCTTGTGGAGCAATTAGACGAAAAGGTGACTATCAGAACGCAGTTAGAATTTCACACCGAGTTCGTGACGGTCACTCGCGTAACCCCACTGGATGTTAGTCCCCCCCATTGGCCAATTGGGAACTTGTCGCTCAACGAGGCGCGGAGTCTCTCAAAACTGAAGAACGCCGAACTCGTATATCGTTCCAGTATACTGGTCCTGAACGGCATACCTCGTGAGTTGGGGGTGGTTTTAAAACAATTTGATTTTGCAGATACGGCAGCTTCGTCAGTTGGCGCTGGATCAGCTCAAGTCTGTTCAGATTTTCGCACGCATCTCAATTTCGGATCTCGTTTGCTGTTCTTTAACGAGCAATTGAATTCATACCGCCTGGGTCGAATGGTTCGAAGGCTCTACGAAATCGAAACATATCGTGCAATGGCATTGCGCTCACTTCCCATAGCGCGACGGCTTGCCCCTCTTTTGAGTAGATATGATAAGGGAATAGCAGAAGTCGCAACCAGAAATGTAGATGCGTTGCCAGAAAACCATAAGGCGCTTCTGGACCAGATAACAGCATTGTCGGCAAAGATCGTTTCGGCCTCGGCTGACACACGTACGCGGTTTGGTGCGACCATTGCATATGCGAAAATCGTAGAAGAGAGAATTCTGGAACTGCGTGAAGGACACATAGCTGGGTTTCAAAGGTTTGGCGTGTTCGTTACTCGACGGTTCAGGCCAGCTATCCGTTCATGCGAGGCAACAGCATTGCGGCTCGAGCAAATGTCTCACGCAACGATGCATCTGATTGATCTGCTCCAAACTAAAATCCAAGTTGAAGTGGAACTTCAAAACTTGGTTCAGATCAAGGAAATGTCTGAGCGGACGGCGGCACAAGTCAAGATTCAGCGTGCTGTCGAAGGTCTATCCATCATCGCAATCAGCTACTACTTTTTGAGCCTATTGAAACTCGCCATGGAGGCCCTCGATTATGCTGGTTTTCATATATGGCCGTCTATAAAACTAATGGCGATACCAATCACTATCGCCGCAGTCGTGCTTTCAATCTCAAAGGTTAGAAAAGCAATATCAAAATAGTCAGCAGATGGTCATCCGACCTACCTGACAACTGAGCGGAATTCAGGTAACTGAGGCTCAGAGCCGTCAACGAGCTGGCGCTGCCAGTTCAATAGATCGTTCTTTGGCAGCTGACACTGCTTTGTCCAACAATAACTGCAAACCGTTGGAATTGGACATCAGAACACTTAATGCAGCAGCTGTGGTTCCGTTTGGACTTGTTACAGCTTCTCTCAATTGGCCAGGACCGTTCTTGCCTTCGTGAACAAGTTTTGCAGCCCCGAAAACAGTTTGCTCGGCCAGAACCTTAGCAAGCTCTTCTTCCAATCCGGCGTTTACTCCAGCTGCAGTCAAAGCTTCGATAAAATAGAAGACATATGCTGGCCCCGATCCAGAGACGGCAGTAACAGCGTCCATTTTGTCTTCCTGCTCCAAGAAAGCCAGACGTCCTACTGCAGACAGCAGTTTTTCCGTCGTTTCCCGTCCCGCTCCGCTTACGTTACCGTTGGTACACGCGACGATCATACCCTCACCAATGGCAGCGGGTGTGTTCGGCATAGCTCGAACAATCGCCGCAGTCTGGCCCGCACGCGCTTCCATTTCAGGTATCCGCACACCTGCTGCCACGGAAATGAAGAGACCGCGCTCTGCAAGATGCCCCGAAAAGAAATCGATGATATCGCAAACAAACTGGGGCTTTGTAGCGATTACAACGACATCAAATAGCAATCCTAGCGGTAATTCTTCTCTGCTCCCAAAAGCCCTGGCCCCAACTTCTTCGGCCCTTCTCCGAAGTAGTCCATCTGGTTCTACGACCCAAAATTGATCACTGGCTTCCGTCGTCCATTTCTTCAACATGGCGTAGCCCATGTTACCAGCTCCAACGAGCAAAATATTCATCACGCCGTCCCCTGTAGCATTTGCATTTTACTGATCAGAGCCCATGCCTCTTCGTCTATTTCTAGAAATTCAGACGAAACCTGGCGGGATCGCACACGGCGATCACCGGGAATGTGCGACTGCCCTGCGTCCAGAAGCGCGCTAATCAGTGCTTCAATCCTGTTCGAGAATGAGGCACGCCCTGCATCCCCCTTGCTAGGATCAATAACGATTATTGTTTCACCTGTGCGTGCAGTTTTTGCCCCAGGCGTATCATTCCAATTAACTTCAAACGAAAAATCCGCCCCAACCAAACCTGCACATAATATCTCCACCATTAATGCGATCGATGCGCCCTTATGCCCACCGAACGTAGCAATGGCTCCTCCGTTTAGGATCTTGTTTGGATCGTCCGTGAGGTTTCCGTCTTTACAAATGCCACTTCCCCAATCCAGCTTTCTGCCTTCGATTGCGGCTAACTGAACGTCACCGTGGGACATAACGGATGCAGATTGGTCGAAAATTACTGGCGCGCCATTCGCACGAGGACAAGCAAAGGCCAGGGGATTTGTCCCATATATGCCTTTCTTGCCTCCTGGAGGACTGACAACCGGAATGCTGTTTGCCAAAGCGACAGCGATATATCCAGCCTCCGCCAATTCCTCTATGTCCAGATACAGGGATGAAAGATGATGTGAGTTCCGAATTGCTAGGATAGCAATTCCATTTTGCGTTGCTTTCCGCATCAAGGTTTGCTTAGCGGTATCCAATGCGATCTGAGCAAAGCCATTATCGGCGTTTACGCGAAGAAATCCAGGAGCAACGTCTTCAATAACAGGGGTGGGATCACCGTTCACATATCCGCTCTTAATTGTCGAAACATAGTCCCCGATACGAAACAGACCTGTACTAATGTAACCATCTCTGTGAGCTTTCACACAGTTATCAGCGAGAATACGTGCCGATTTCGCCGAATAGCCATTTGCCAAAAGCGCATTTTCAACCGCAGTTACGACTTCGCAAAACGACTTTCGAACTGTCATACGCTATAGTGCCTTCTGCAATTCAGGGATCGCTTCAAACAAGTCACCGACGAGACCATAATCGGCAACCTGGAAGATCGGCGCTTCCTCGTCCTTGTTGATCGCCACGATCACGCGGCTATCCTTCATGCCCGCCAGATGCTGGATCGCACCAGAGATTCCGACGGCGATGTAGAGATCCGGGGCAACCACCTTGCCGGTCTGGCCAACCTGCCAGTCGTTCGGCGCGTAGCCCGCATCGACTGCGGCACGGCTTGCGCCGACCGCTGCACCGAGCTTGTCAGCAACCGGCAGGATCACTTCCTGGAACTTTTCGGCAGAACCGAGCGCACGACCGCCGGAGATGATGATCTTGGCCGAGGTCAGTTCCGGACGGTCCGAATCCGACAATGCATTGCCGACGAAGCTCGACAGCGCCGGATCGGCTGCTGCATTGACGCTTTCAACTGCAGCCGAACCACCTTCGCCCGTTGCCTGGAACGACGCGGTACGCACGGTGATAACCTTCTTTGCATCGGTCGACTGGACCATCTGGATCGCATTGCCCGCATAGATCGGACGCTTGAACGTATCAGCCGACACGACTTCCATGATTTCGGACAACTGCATCACATCGAGAAGCGCTGCAACACGCGGCAGGATGTTCTTGGCCGAGGTCGTTGCCGGAGCAATGATCGTGTCGTAATTGCCTGCCAGTTCAACGATGAGAGCAGCCGTTGGCTCGGCCAGACGGTTTTCCAGTCCATCGCTTTCAGCCAGAAGAATCTTGCGCACGCCAGAAAGCTTTGCAGCCGCGTCAGCCGCAGCTTTCGCACCCTTGCCTGCAACCAGAATATCAACATCGCCACCGATCTGAACGGCGGCTGTCAGTGCCTTTGCGGTCTGATCGGAAAGGCTTGCATTGTCATGTTCGGCAATAAGAAGAATAGCCATATATCTTGTCCCTTCCGATTTCTTAGATGATGCCATCAGCTTTAAGCTTCTCGACCAGCTCGCCAACCGAGCCAACCTTGACGCCAGCCTTGCGGCCACCCGGTTCTTCGGTCTTCAGGACCTTGAGACGCGGCGCAATGTCGGCGCCGAAATCGGCAGGCGACTTCTCGTCAAGCGGCTTCTTCTTGGCCTTCATGATGTTCGGCAGCGACGCATAGCGCGGCTGGTTCAAACGAAGATCGACCGTAACGATAGCCGGAAGCTTCACGTCGATGGTCTGGAGACCACCATCAACTTCGCGCGTTACCTTAGCCGAACCGTCGCCCAGTTCCACCTTCGAGGCGAACGTCGCCTGGCTCCAATTGAGAAGGGCCGAAAGCATCTGGCCAGTCTGGTTGGAATCATCGTCGATTGCCTGCTTGCCGAGGAAGACGAGATCCGGCTTTTCCGCATCGACCACGCCCTTGAGAACCTTGGCAACGCCAAGCGGCTCAACCGTTTCGTCGGTCTTGACCAGAATGGCGCGGTCCGCACCCATGGCAAGTGCGGTACGCAGTGTTTCCTGCGCCTGTGCCGGGCCAACCGAAACAGCCACAATCTCCGTTACCTTGCCAGCTTCCTTCAGGCGGATCGCCTCTTCAACCGCAATCTCGTCGAACGGGTTCATCGACATCTTCACATTCGAAAGTTCAACGCCAGATCCGTCGCCTTTAACACGGATCTTAACATTGTAATCGACGACACGTTTTACTGCGACAAGGACTTTCACTGGATACTCCCGTGTGGTTTCTGTGATTGAGCTAAACCGGTTACTACGGCGCTCTATAGAAAGCGGCTTGCGAAGGGACCAACGGCTTCCTACCAAGAATACGGTCGGCAATTTTTTCTGCCAGCATCATTATGCTTGCGCTAAGGTTGGCAGTCACGACGCGTGGCATGATAGACGCATCCACAATCCGTATTCTTCGAACTGCTTTCAGACGCGCTTCATGATCCACAACAGCATCGGGATCGACACCCATACGGCAGGTCCCGGCAGGGTGATACGATGATGCCAAATTTGACCTGACAAATCGCTCAAGATCAGCATCAGATTGCGCCTCGGCACCAGGCGCTAATTCTTTGCCCCGGAATTTATCCCAAGCCTGCTGATGGATGAGAGTTCGAGCCAACTTGATGCCGTCTACCAGATCAATAAGATCCTGGCGTTCCGCGAGATGGTTGAATACGATTGATGGCGCATCGTTTGGATTGGCTGATCGAAGGGTAACAGCGCCTCGACTTAACGGGCGAGATAAATCCATCCAGAACTGGAAGCCAGGGATTGCAACCAGTTTTCCATTTTTCACATAACGGGTAAGCGGCAGAAACTCAAATTGCATGTTTGGAAATGCTAGGTCATCTCTTGTACGTAGAAACGCGCCTGTCTCGAAGAAATTTGTCCCACCCAACCCCTTGCGTGTGAAAAACCACTCCGCTCCGAGTTTGGCTCGCCCAAACAGATTCAGGTCCGACACCAATGAGTCTTCATATTTCGTCGTATATTGGAGATTCACCCCCGGATGGTTTTCGAGGTTCTTCCCAACTTGTCGGGCCTCTCCTTTCAGCGCGATTCCGTGACCACGAAGCTCGTCAGGATCTCCAATGCCGGACAGCATGAGTATCTTTGGAGTATTAAATGCCCCGGCACACAGAATGATCTCCCGGTCGCAGTCGAGTGTTACGACAGCTCCATTCTGAACGATTTCAACCCCAACAGCAGCGCCGTTTTCAACGACGATCTGCTTCACGGTTGCATTGGAGAGCACTTCGAGGTTTTTGCGCTCAGCGGCTGGATGAAGATAGCCTCGGGCAGTCGACCAACGTTCGCCGTTGTGAATGAAAGACTGAGCAACGTGTAAGCCCTCCTGACGATAACCATTGTGATCAGGAGTTATAGAGAACCCCGCCTGCTCCCCCCCTTTCAGAAAGGCGTCATATAATTTGTGCTCCGCCTTGCAACGACTAATACGCATCGGACCATCGCCACCGCGCCAGTCGTCTGCTCCTCCTTCAAAGGTCTCCATGCGGCGAAAATACGGTAGGCAATGGGCATAATCCCACTCCGTAAGTCCTTGCGCTGCCCATCCATCAAAATCTAGCGCATTTCCGCGATTGTAAATCATCGCGTTGATAGAAGACGAGCCGCCGATTACCTTCCCGCGCTTTTCGTCTATCATTCGATTACCCAGCTCTGGTTCAGGGCCAGATTGATAATTCCAACTGAGCTTTTTGCTTTGATAAACAAACGGGAGTGCCGCAGGCATTGAGATCATCAAACCCTTGTCTGTGCCACCAGCTTCTACCAACAGTACATTAATCGAAGGATCTTCCGTCAAGCGAGCAGCGAGAATGCAGCCCGCCGTTCCAGCACCAACAATGATATAATCGTATTTCAATTTGCGCTCCCCATCGGCTCGCTCCAACGACCTACACCGAATAGCAACTTGATATGCAGCCCGTTATCTACGGTTAGCTAAAAGCTTCTCGCTATGTGGAAACTCAATAAGAGCTCAATGACATAGGCGTCGCCTGATTGGATACGTTCGTATCATATTGTATAAATTATTGTCAAACACAATAGGAACGAAAGGAAATCAAAACGGTAAAAATTCGGGTTAGTTTGTTCTCAGGACACACAAGCTTTTACAGCGCTCCAACCCCATTCAGGATCTATGACGCTTGCTTGCTTGCACCGACTTTTTTGTTTGATCAATGTGCGTGCCCAAGAGGCTCACTGCCTTCTCCGTTTCTCCGGATCGGCAGTACTCCAGCAGCAGTTCGTGCTCTTTTTGGGGGCGCTCTTTTCCCGCAGCCATCGAGACCTGCATCCGGACAAATCTGTTCACATGACCATAGTTCGCCTCGATCATCGCCAACAATCGTGGTCGATGGCATGGTGCATAAATTGTCCAATGAAATTGCCAGTTCATCGTGGACCATGTTTCAGGATCAGGCTCTTTATTATATCCGTCGAGGATGCTCTCCGCCAAATCGAAATCTTCCTCGGCCATCTGCGGGATGGCGAGACGCAACGCATGACATTCCAAGGCGATGCGTATATCAAGCATCTCTAAAACATCATCCAACGAGAGGCTGGCAACCACAGCACCGCGATTGGGCTCGATTTTTACCAATCCCTCGGTTTCCAGTTGTCTCAGCGCCTCTCGCACAGGAATTCTGCTGGTCCCGAATTGCTCAGCGATCTGATCCTGTCGCAATTGCGCGCCCTGAGCCAATTCGCCGTTGAGAATTGCTATGCGCAGTCCGTCTCTCACCAAGTCCGGCGCAGAACGTCTCGTTTCAATCTTTGTCACAGTTCACCTTATACATTTGTAGACTATTGCATAAGTTATGGTCACTTTTTATGCAAGCCAAGCACATTCAGTGTGCAGCTCGAGCCGAAAATGCCGCAGCGCCTGCCGAAGCCAACATGATCAGGAAAATTGCCAGCCATTGCACCACCCCGAGGGACTCACTTAAAATAATCATACCGACTATGGCCGCAATCGCAGGCGCAGCGCTAAACATGATCCCGACAGTCTTGATCGACAGACGAGATAACGCCAGCATCTCCAGAAGATACGGAATAGTACTCGAAAGCGTGGCGACGCCTACACCAACGGCAAATATGTGCCAATTCAAAAAACTGCTAACACCAACCGTGAACAATCCTACAGGTACCGTTGCGATGGCAGCGATAAGCATCCCGACAGCCACTGCGCGAGACGGTCCAATTACTGACGCCCTTTTTCCTAACACGATGTAGCCGACCCAACATGTGGATGCTGCAACAGCAAATAGAAGGCCGACCGGATCCAAGCCATTGTCCGCACGCAGTGGAAGAAGCAATGAAAGCCCTCCCAGGGCGAGGAACAACCATAAGAAATCGCGACGCGTGCGCGATGAAATAAGCGTCAGCAATAATGGGCCACTCACTTCAATAGCAGTGGCTATGCCGATCGGAAGACGCGAGAACGCGTGATAGATGAATAAATTCATTAATCCCAGAGATAGGCCATATCCGACTACCCAGAACATCGAATAAGATGTGGCATTTATCGATACGGATTGCTTCCAAGGGCGCATAACAGACAATAGAATAACTGCCGATATCCCCACTCTAAGTGCCGTAACGCCGTCCGGACCAATCAAGGGAAAGATGGTTTTACTCAGACTCGCCCCGAGTGCAGAGCACACTAATGCACATAACATCGCCGCGAGTGCAGGTACATCGGCACGCGCGTTAACGGAATCCCCCACATTCAGCATAGCAGACTCCAGTAAAAAGGCGGGTCTCGTGCTTTGGTCTTAATAGATTTTTGGCACTGACGAGTTATCGATGACAGTGTTCATCAATTTTGCATCGCGGACGACATCTGTGAACTGGAATTCTCAGACAATCGCCCGCCTTTTGAAGCAATTACCGAATGTGCTGGAGGAAATTCGATAGCCGCTCACTCGGTGGGTTTGCTAGCAATTCCTGGGGTTTGCCGTCGTGCTGAATCTTTCCCTGATCCATGAACAAGAGGCGACTGCCAACATCGCGTGCAAAACCGATTTCATGTGTCACGATGACCATCGTCATTCCGTCGCTGGCAAGTTGTCTCATCACCTGCAGAACTTCATGTCGAAGCTCCGGATCTAACGCTGATGTCGGCTCATCGAAAAGCATAAGCTTCGGCTTTACCGCAAGCGATCGGGCAATAGCCACGCGTTGTTGCTGGCCTCCTGACAGCTGACTGGGATAATGATGCGCACGTTCTGCCAAACCGACTTTTGCAAGCAAATCTTTCGCTATGACTTCCGCGTCTTTTCTACTCGCATTCCGAACCTTGAGCGGCCCAAACATCACATTTTCCAGGGCGGTCAAATGGGGAAACAGATTAAACTGCTGGAACACCATACCCGCTTCAAGACGAATTTGCCTTATCTGTTTGCTAGTGCCTTTTGCACTGATGCCGTCAACAATCAGATCGCCACTTTGTATCGTCTCCAATACATTTATGCAGCGCAAGAGCGTAGACTTACCCGAACCGGACGGCCCAATCAGGAAAACAATCTCACCTGGATCAATTTTCAGATCAACTGACTTCAGAACATCTACAGGACCAAAGCTTTTAACAACTTTTCGGAATTCTACGATACTCATGACAAATGTATCCGCTTTTCCAATAATCTGAAGCCGATTGCCATGATGCTAATCATCAAGAGATAGATAATCGCGACGGCCGTCCATATCTCAACAGCACGATAATTCTCAGTCATGATTTCTTGTCCAGTACGTGTCAGTTCTGCTACGCCGATCACGATAAGGAGGGACGTATCCTTCACGCCGATTATGAACTGATTTCCCAGTGCCGGAACCATTCTGCGAAATGCCACTGGCCCGACGATATTCAAGAGCACCTTATGAAGTGGCAATCCCATAGCGAGACCCGCCTCTTGAAGCCCTTTAGGAACAGCAAGGAAACCACCACGAACAATCTCAGCAATATAGGCAGATGAGTTGACTGTTAACGCGATCACACCTGCCGTCAAAGCAGTTAGTTTCACGCCTAAGAGCATGGGCAGCGCGAAGTAAATGAACATTATTTGTACGACCATCGGCGTACCACGAATAAGTCCAATGTAAATCTGAGCGACTAGAGATATATATTTTGGCGCATAGGTTCGGATCACACCGATGATCGTTCCCAGCACCATACCTGCGATGAGGGAGACGGCGGCAACCATTACAGTTGACGCCGCTCCACGGAGCAATGCAGGTAAAGCATCGATGATTGCCGACCACTCGAAAGTCATCGTAGCTCCCTTATTTTACTACGTTATGTACAGATTCGACTTTAGTTTTGGGGAAGGCTGCCGAACCACTTTTTATAGATTTCATCGTAGCGACCATCTGCCTTGATTTTTTTCAAAGCTTCATTGGTTGGGGCGACGAGATCGCTACCCTTCGGGAAAGCAATACCAACTGGAATCCCGTCGCCGACTGGTTTGTCCAACAGCTTCACCTCGTCGCCACCCTCAGTCTTCGCGTAATAGGCAAGATAGGGATAATCGTACACGACTGCTTCTGCGCGACCCGCTCGTAGTTCCATCACCATATTCGAAAATTGCGGGAATAGAGTCACTTGTGCGGTGGGAACGTTTTCCTTCAGCCATGCCGTCGATGCCGCTCCCGTCACAGAGGCAACTTTCTTACCCGCAAGGTCACCGCCAGATTTAATCGTCGCATCATCGCTATCGATGAGAACACCGAGTGCACTGGTGAAGTAAACATCTGAGAAATCAACGACCTTCTTCCGGGCATCCGTCATAAAAATACTGGAAATAGCCAAGTCGATGTTGGCAGTCTGAAGGGCTGGGATCAACGCCCCGAAATCCATGGGATTTACCGTATACTTGAATCCAACCTCCTTAGCGATTTCTGCAAGCAGGTCTTGATCGAACCCAATATACTTTCCATCCTGAGCAAAATCGAAGGGTTTGGCTTCGATATCGGTACCAACAACAAGCGTCTTCTCTTGAGCATATGACGCCTGTGCAAAAGCAACTGTAGTCGCGACTAGCGCGGCCAAAAACATTCTTCTTTTCATTGACGCTCTCCCCTTTGGAGTAATTGGGATCGACCTGCCATGGTCGTGCCAAACTAGGCACCCCGCCGTAAACAAATGGATACAATCACAACATTTCGCATAAATCAATATCTGATTGTATATAATCTAGACAGGATAAATGGTTGAATGCTTGCACATGTCCGGTGGGGCCATTGTCTCAGCTACGCGAGCATGGGCCACGTATCAGAGAGACGATAACCACCAGGGAACGGATCGGTGGGGTCGAGAAAATGTTGCATCGTACCCGTAATCCACGCTCTGCCGGAAATCGTTGGCACAATAGCTGCGTAGTTACCCACCACGGTTTCCGTTGCGATTGAACAATGAAATTCGGTATCGATTATTGACTTGCCGACAAACTTGTCACCGACCTTCATCTGACCACGAGCGTGCAACAACGCCATACGAGCCGAGCATCCCGTCCCCGTTGGCGAGCGATCGAGCTTTCCAGGATTGCAAACCACCGTATTCTTGCCGGTCAGAACGCCGCTCTCTTTGCAGACGGGATTCGTAAATTGACAGAAAGAGATATGATCCCACGCGTTAGTCGGGTGTTTAAAGCCAAGCTGTTCGTTGGCAGCACGAATTATCTTCATCGCCATCTCGGCGATATCGCGCGCCTCATCCGGGACTATCTCGAAGCCCAGCGACTTCGCGTCAACGACTACAAAACTGTCCCCTCCCCAAGCTGTATCCACTGTCAGCGTTCCAGCGCCTGACACCTCGAGGGCAACATCAAGCTTGTCAGCAAAAGAAGGTATATTCTTTACGGTGATCTTCTCGGCCTTGCCTTCTCGGCAATGAGCTGTAACTTGGACTAATCCTGCCGGGGCTTCAATTACGAACTGGGTGATGGGTTCCTGCATCGGAATTATACCCGTGTCGAGCAGCACTGTCGCCACGCAGATTGAGTTAGAACCAGACATTGGCGGGGTGTCGTTGGGTTCCATTATTATCCAGCCAATGTCGGCATCAGGATGGACGGGAGGTACCAACAGGTTCACATGACGGAAAATACCACCACGTGGTTCATT
This sequence comes from Ochrobactrum chromiisoli, assembly GCF_026241335.1. Lineage (GTDB taxonomy): Bacteria > Pseudomonadota > Alphaproteobacteria > Rhizobiales > Rhizobiaceae > Brucella > Brucella chromiisoli. The sequence goes on from NZ_JAPHAV010000012.1 coordinate 45,900, forward strand.
CAGAACGAAGTTGCGCAGAGTCTGATCGGTAGCAACAAACCGTGACTGTTCCCAGATCGTCTTTCCAGGGGGCGTAGGAACGCCCCCAACGATCACATCACCAACCTCGCCTTCGGCGTGGCAACCGACAATATGCATTACTTTGGTGCTACGCATATTCTCATCTCCTTGTGAGTTTCGTCGGACTTTCGCACACACATGTCATTCAGACTCTCTTCTCCGTGATCATTTTAGTCCGCAGATAAGCTTCCAGCCCCTCAACACCGCTTTCAGCGCCATAGCCGGATTCATTTACTCCGCCAAAAGGCGTCTCTGCTTCATGAACGGAGGTGTGATTGAGACCGACTACACCTGCTTCCAACTCTTCGCCGACTGCTGAGGCAATTGCGTGATTTGTCGTAAACAGGTAAGCCGCCAACCCGAATGGAAGTGAATTGGCTCGCGCTATTACTTCGTCGACCGCCTTAAACGGTGCGAACTGAGCCAGAGGCCCGAAAGGCTCCTCGACCATAACTCTGGCATCATCTGGCACGTCGCGTAAAACGGTAGGGGCATAGAAATAGCCAGGGCCATCAAGCCTCTCACCACCGATAGCAATGGATGCACCTTTGTTAACCGCATCGCTGACAAACTCGTCCATCATGTCGAGGCGACGTGCGGTAATCAAAGGACCCATCTGAGTACCCTGTTGCAATCCGTTGCCTACAACTATCTGGCGCGTGCGTTCAATAAACCCACTGATAAACTGCTCATACACATTTTCATGAACGTAAAATCTCGTAGGAGACGTACAAACTTGGCCCGCATTGCGGAATTTAGCCGCCACGAGTACATCGAGAGCTTTTTCGATTTTTGCGTCATCAAAAACAAGTACCGGAGCATGACCACCCAGTTCCATGGTGCAACGTTTTAGACTGTCAGCCGCCAAACGCTGCAAAAGCTTACCCACCGGAGTAGAGCCAGTCAGAGAAACTTTCCGGGGAATCGGGGAGGCGATCAGGTGTTCGGAGATTGGAGCCGCAGGTCCGAATACTATGTTCAGAACGCCCGCAGGTACGCCTGCATCAACAAAGCAGCGACCAATTGCTACCGCAGTGCCTGGTGTTTCGTCGCTTGGTTTTACAATGATGCTACATCCAGCTGCCAGTGCTCCCGCAATTTTCAAAGTCACGTTTCCTGCCGGGAAATTCCATGCCGCGAAGCCCAGCGCAGGACCTACAGGCTCTTTGACAACCAACTGCCTCACATCACGTGAGCGAGCTGGCACAATGCGTCCATACGCGCGCTTACCTTCTTCGGCATACCACCGAACGGCATCTGCGCAGAATTGAAGTTCACCCTTGGCCTCGACCAATGACTTGCCATTTTCCATGGTCAACGTGCGAGCGATGCTATCTAGACGTTGCTCGATAAGATCGGCCGCCCTGCTCAATATCTGCCAACGATGATCTGCAGTGGTGTGTTTCCAATTCCTGAAAGCAATTCCAGCAGCGGATAGAGCCCGATCCAGATCTCCCGACGAAGCACGCGGAACAGCCGCTATTTCGCTGTTTTCTGCAGGATTGAACAGAGGACCCGTCGCCCCATCTTCAGCTGGTACCCATTCGCCATCAATGAGCATCTCAAGTTTTTCAGTGTACATGGCAATCCTCGGTGTCGGAGTTTGTGCAATCGCTCTTTTGTCGTTGTATAAACGATTACTATATTGTATGCAATTCTTGATTATCGCATAAACTAACACCTAGGTAGGTTCAAGTCGTCATGGCTAATCAGATTGATCAGGCGGATATCGCCATTATTGGCGCGGGCAATGTCGGGATCGCAGTCGCCTATTATCTTTCAAGGAAACACGGCTTCAAGAACGTCGTGCTTGTCGATTCACGTGATCCCATGAGCCTCACCTCTGCTCAATCGGGTGAAAACTACCGAAATTGGTGGCCTCACCCAATTATGACGCAGTTCACGAACGACGGGATCAGGCTGCTTGAGGAAATCGCCACTGAAACCGATAATCGGATTAATATGACGAGGCGTGGCTATGCATTGGTCACGCGAAACTATAAGCCTGACAATCTTATAGAAGACTTGTATCGCGGCTATGGTACAGAAGCCGAAGGATTAATACGTTTTCACGAAGGTGCTGGCGACCACCCGAGTTATCGCCCGGCCACCACTGCCGACTGGAGAGATGCTCCAGACGGAGTTGATGTACTTTGTGATAAGTCGCATATCCAACACCTCTTTCCAGCTTACGAACCCGACATTGCAACAGTGCTTCATGTCCGTCGCGGCGGTTCAATTAGCGGGCAGCAACTTGGCCAGTTCATGCTCGAATTCATTAAGGAAAATGGTGGTCGTCTGGTCCGTGGTGAAGTCACAGGCATCGAGCGCGGCAGTCAATTTGACCTAGCGATCAAAACCGAAAGCGGGGTTTCCACGCTGAAGGCAGATCGCATCGTGAACGCAGCTGGACCATTTATAGAAGATATTTCAAAACTGCTTGGTGAAGAGCTGAACGTTTCATGCATTTATCAGCAGAAGATCGCCTTTGAGGATCACTTGGGCATTGTGCCACGGAATCTCCCGTTTACTATTGACCTCGACGGACAAAAGATCGCCTGGACAGATGAAGAACGCGAGATTCTTGCAGAAGATCCAGCGACAGCCCATCTAATTGGCGACATGCCTGGCGCAATTCACTGCCGTCCGGACGGTGCCGAAAATGGTAAGTGGATCAAGCTGGGTTGGGCGATTAATCATGCGCATTCTGATCCACATGGGGCTGAGCCGATAGACCAACATTTTCCTGACATTCTTCTTCGGGCTGCAAGCCGTCTCCAGCCTGGCTTGTCAAACTACGTTGGACACCTACCTCGAAATTCGCACCACTATGGCGGCTATTATACCACCACACGTGAAAACTGGCCTTTGATCGGCCCTATGCTTAATACTCCCGGCGCATTTATCGCAGGTGCTCTATCAGGTTTTGGAACTATGGCATCGTGCATTTCGGGCTTGATATGCGCTGATCAGGTGGCGGGTGCGCCAACCGTCGAATATGCTTCCAAACTGTCGCCATCACGTTACCAAGATAAAGAAATCATGACGGAGCTCGAAGCTCTCAACAATGGTGGACATCTCTAATGGAACTTCCAGCCAGGCTTGGATTTGTCGGCACAGGAGCGATTACGGAGGCTATAATTCGTGGTCTCCTTAAATCGGACTTGAAGATCGACAGTATCGTCGTTTCCCCCCGCAATGAGGAAATAGCCAAGAACCTGGCTGCAATTTCGCAGACCGTGCGGATTGCGATCAGCAATCAGGACGTCGTTGATACAGCAGATTTAATCGTGCTCGCGGTAAGACCGCAAATTGCTCGCGAAGTGATCTCTGCGATTTCATTTCCAACGAACGCAAAAATCATCAGTTTAATAGCGACAATGACTTCGGAAGTAATTCAGAGTTTGGTGGGCAATGCAGCCGAAGTCGTACGCGCTATTCCATTACCTGCTGTAGCTGAAGGCACGGGCGTAACCGCTGTTTTTCCTGAAAGCCGCTATGCAAGTGCCCTATTCTCACCCTTGGGGAATGTCGTTAACGCGGATTCGCTTGCCGAGTTTAATATATATGCCGCTGTTAGTGGATTAATGGGCACGTATTTCGGAATGCTTGATGAGATACAAACTTGGATGGTCGAGTGTGGTGCCTCCGAGACCAGTTCTCGACAATATCTCGCAACGCTGCTCTCGGGACTGTCGCGTAAGGTCTGTGCTGATGAATATTCATTATTCGCTTTGCGCTGCTCTCACACCACTCCAAACGGCCTTAACGAACTTGCCTGGAGCGAATTCAAACATCTAGGCGGCGATAGCGCCATTCGCGGTGCTTTGGATACGGTGTTGGAACGTATTGAACAAACATTAGCTTAACACCAGAATTAATGTATCCGTTGTGTTGTAATTTTATACAATCCTGATATATCTAATACAAATATTCAGGCAGCACAATGGTGTTTGTATTATCGAATGCAACCATTAGCGAACATCTAAGGAGATAGCGTTGAAGACCGACATCGTGGTAATCGGAGGCGGAGCGATAGGTGCAGCAGTTGCCTATTACATCAGAACAATGGACTCTAGCGTCTCCGTGACTGTCGTCGAACGTGACCCGACCTACAGCCTAGCTTCAACTCCCCGTGCCTCAGGTGGTGTCCGTCGTCTATTTTCTCTTCCGGAGAATATTGCCCTTTCGAACTATAGCATCCCGTTTTTCGACCGCTTTGCGGAGACTATGGAAGTTGATGGTGTTCCAGCAGATATCGGGCTGAAAAAGAATGGCTATCTCTTCATCGTACCGCCGACCAGCCGCGATATGCTGAAAGAGAACTATGACACTGAACTGAGCATGGGTTGTAATGTCGTTTGGCTGGAACCCGATGAACTTAAGCATAAGTTTCCGTCGATGAATGTATCTGATCTCGGGGCTGCTGTTTATTCACCGGACGATGGTTGGCTCGACCCCCATAGTGTCCTGATGGGTTTCAGAAAAAAAGCGCGAGCGCTTGGTGCGACATTTGTCTCAGACGAAGTCGTCTCGATGAACCGAGACGCTAACACCGTCCAAAGTGTTACATTGAAGTCTGGTGATATTATCGATGCAGATCATTTCGTTAACGCAGCCGGGGCGTGGGCAAAAGAGATTTGTGCCATGCTCGGGTTCAATGCGCCAATCGAACCACTGCGTCGCTTTGAACACTATTTTGAATCTCAAGACCCTATTGAACCGCTACCATATCTTAAAGACCCCGAGCGATTGGCATTCCGGCCAGAAGGTAAAGGATATTCTGGCGGTGTACCGACGCTGGCTGAACCTCGTGGCTACAATTTTGAAGAAGATCACGACTATTTCGACAATGTCGTGTGGCCCGCTCTAGCTCATCGGTTCCCGCAGTTCGAGCGAACCAAATGCAAGAACACACTGCCTGGCCTTTACGATCAGAATGACTTTGACGGCAACGTTATTATCGGACCGGGTGCTGATGGTTTGACCAACTTCCACATGCTCGCTGGTTTCTCCGGCCATGGCCTGATGCACGCACCCGGTTGTGGATTGGCGATGGCAGAGCTTTTGTTAAAAGGGCGTTATGAGACCATCGATCTTACACGCTTTGGTTGGCAGCGCTTATTAGACAATCAACCGTTGCCAGAACGAGGCATCATTTAATTAATGCGGTGGCGGCTTTCCAGTCGCCACCAGCCTATCCAATGCGCATAGCTGCCCGCAATGACTTCTGAGTAGCTTCAATATGTCGTTCCAGAAGTGACACAGCTTGTTCTGTTGCTTCCTGACGGCACAATTCTAATAACGTTGTATGATCCTTTTGAGGCTTTGCCTTACCGGTTGCCGTTGAGACCTTGCGACGCGTGAAACGGTTAACGTGTCCGTAATTATCCTCAATCATCGCAAGCAATTTCGGCTTTCCGCAAGGCAGATACAGCGTCCAGTGGAATTGCCAGTTCATTTCTCCCCATTGTTCAGGGCTCACTGTCTCCTCATATTGATCGAGGATCTGCTGTGCTTTCTCAAAATCTTCGATGGCCATATTGGGGATGGCGAGCTTAAGCGCGCGGCACTCGAGAGCTATACGAATATCCAACATTTCGAGTACATCATCAATTGACAGACCTTTGACGACCGCGCCTCTATTTGCGTAGAGTTCGACCAGCCCCTCTCCTTCCAGCTGGCGAAGTGCTTCCCGGACTGGAATTCGGGATGTTCCGAACTGGACGGCAATCTCATCCTGCCTCAATTGTTGCCCTTCACCGAAATCGCCTGCCAAGATTGCTTCTCTTAGCCCATCCCGGACCACGTCTGCGGCCGACTTGCGTATTTCTGCTATTCTTTCGGTCATTTCGAATCTTCCTTGTCCATGACTTTTATTAAATCAGAATTCGTTTGTATAAAATTGTCAACGTCAAGGATTTAACTTGCATCTGTGCAATGCAAACACATTAGCCACCGACGTTGCGGATGGCAGGGTTTCGCGCCCTTGCAATATCCATAGATTTCATATTGTATACATTTTTGTAATATCGTATTCTTTATGATCTAATCGCATTCATTTCGTATACAACAATAAGGGGAATTGAATGAATTATCTCAAAATCTGCTCAGTGGCGTTTGTTCTGTGCACATCAGGGGTTACTTATGCAAAAGCGGAGTGCGGTGACGTATCCATAGCTGCCATGTCATGGCAGTCGGCCGATGCCCTGGCAAATGTCGACGCTCTTATCCTTGAAAAAGGCTTTGGCTGCACAGCAAGCGTCATCCTTGGCGACACTATCCCCACAATCACATCGATGGTTGAAAAGGAACAGCCAGATATCCTGTCTGAAGCTACAATTACGTTGTTGCCCGACGTAGCGAAACGTGGCCTGGAGGAAGGACGCGTAAAATCACTGGGCCATCCCATACCGGAGGGCACAGTCGAGGGTTGGCATATTCCCAAATATCTTGCAGATGCCCACCCGGATATCAAAACAGTGGCAGATGCTCTCCGCCATCCAGAATTATTTCCAGCACCCGAAGATCCTTCGAAAGGTGCCATTCTGAGTGGCCCCCAAAGCTGGGGTAGTACCGTAGTCGCAGCGCAGCTATTCAAAGCATTCGAAGCCGAAAAGAAAGGCTTTATCAACGTCGATGCAGGTTCCGCAGCTGGGCTAGACGGCGCAATAAGTAAGGCGTATGAGCGCAAAGAAGGATTTCTCACTTACTACTGGTCTCCAACTTCTCTTATGGGGAAATATCCTATGGTCCGCCTTGAAGGAGGAGTTCCCCGCGATGAAGAGGAGTGGGCGAGATGCACAACAGTTGCATCATGCGGCGATCCAAAACCCAATTATTGGGTTGCTGGCCCTGTAGATACCCTAGTGTCATCCAGATTTGAGAAACGTCCAGGTATCGCTCCTGTTATTGAGTATCTCACAAAACGCTCCTGGACTTCTGCCACAGTCAGTGAACTAATGGTCTGGATGACCGATAATCAGGCAACAGGCGAAGATGGTGCACGGCATTTCCTTGAAACACGCCCAGATCTTTGGCGCAAATGGGTACCGCAGGATATAGCAGAAAAAATAGTGGCTGATCTTTAACCGCTTCAGAGAATAGAAAGTGAGCTCATCACTTTCTATTCTCAATATTATTTTATCTTAGTTCTCCCGTGCACAATCGAAAATCCCGATCAACTCCGAGTGGTGTCTTTTTGTAAAATCCTCGACAGCACGGAGATGGTTTTCATCGTAGAAATGCTCTTCATGCGTCAGGTTAATTGTTCCAAGCGTTCGACCGTCGCGAACGATTGGGACGTTAATCTGGGAGCCGCCGCCCAGACTTTCTGTTAGAGCATGATCAGAAAATGCCCAACGCAGACCTTCTTTGTCCTTGGCCAAATAGTTGTGCTGCCTTTGGAGAACCAATGTTCCCCAAGGCGTCGTTTGCATTTTCTTACGACCACCAACAGGGAAATGTTCAGGTAGGTTCGAATATATCCGAGTTAACTCATCGCCATCAACGGCGAGAAGAGTCAAGAGAATAAATGGAACTTCTTTCTGCACGTTCTCAACCAAATGCTTCATGGAATTGTTCATTCTGGATCTCCCATTGTGTCCTGTATCCACGCGAACTTAAACATTACGAATGATCTCCCCACCTTTGATGATTGTTTTGATGTTCTCCGGATTCTGCAAAAGGCCGATTTCATCCAACGGGTTTTTCTCGTACACGAGAACATCTGCCTTGTAGCCTGGCTTCACTTGACCCAACGTCGAGCTACAGTTCAGTAATTGGGCTCCAATCAAGGTGGCCGACTGGAGCAACTCCAAAGGAGGAATAACTTCTGCCCTGATCTGAAACTCGTTGAGTTGATATTTGTGCATAAAGTTACCTACCAGATCGCTGCCATAAGCCATCGGTATACCTTGACTTCTTGCTAGTTCGATCGAATTGAGTCCTGCTCCCAGCAACACATTTATCTTATCGACAGTCGTTTTACTCATACCCGCCTCGAGGCCGTATTTCGATGCGGTGTGATATGCAACCAAGGTTGGAACCATGAAAGCAGCCTTTTCTTTCATTAGTTTCGCCGTCGGCTGGTCGATAAAATTACAATGTTCGATAGAGCGTACGCCGAGCCTGACGGAACGCTCGATTTGGCGAGAAGTGTAAGCATGTACCGCCGTGTAGATATTTGCCATCAGGGCTTCTTCCACGATCGCACTAATTTCCTCTTCGGAAAACTGATCAGAATCAAGACGATCTGTCGGGGATGATGCACCACCTCCTCCCATAAACTTTATGTGGTGCGCACCTCTTCTGATCTCGTCTCGAGCCGCTTTGCGAACTTCATCGATACCATTCGCAATCATGCCCAAGCCAGGCTGGGAATATCCATTATCGAAAGCGTCTCGCCCCGGTACACGCATATCCCCGTGACCACCAGATTGGGATAATGCCTTTCCGCCAAAGAATAGTCTCGGACCCACGATCAAGCCATCTTCGATAGCTTTGTGCAGGCCGAAGTCCGCGCCACCTACATCACGAACCGTTGTAAACCCGCGAAGCAACATTCCTTTCATTATGGTCGCGGCTTGAAGGGCTGTATATGTTGGAGAGGATTGCGACAGTTCCAAAAATGTCGGAGCAAATGCCGTGACGTGAACGTGACAATCGATCAGGCCCGGTATGACGGTTTGGCCTTTAAGGTCGATGACCCTTCCCTTACCTCGGGATGGCTTTGAGTTGTCTATTTCAACTATCTCGTCATTTTCTATCACGATGTAGCTATCCGCGCTTACATCGCCGTTCACAACGTCCAGAACATTAGCGTTCTCTAATATAATATAACTCACTGCTAGACTTCCTCTTTTCGGACCTATCGTTGAAAAATCGTGATCGGGACTGATCGTTTTAGTGAGATTAGGGTCTCTGCGCTCTCGGCTCAGTGCTGGCATTCCCCAACGCCAATTGCTCGATATCCTCTAATGACCTGTTCTTGGTCGGTATTCCCAAAATTAGAACCGAAAGACCGCCGATGAACAGAATGACGGTTGTCATTCCGAAAACCGCGGCAAACCCACCAAGAGGATAAACATAACCAACAAGAACAGGAGCGGCGATTCCACCGATCCGGCCCACTGCAGATGCTGTTCCAACACCTGTAGCTCGGAAGCGTGTGGGAAAGACTTCCGGTGTGTAGGCATACTCACCCGCTGCTACGCCATTGATGAAGAAGGAAAGAGCCATACTCGCGAGTATGACTTGTGTGTCCGTCTGGGCAAAAGCCAACGACAAGGCAGCAACCGATGCCAAAGCCATATAGCTCACGATCAGGTAGGGCCTGCCGATCTTTTCACAGAGCCATGCGGCGGTGAAATAGCCAGGAATCTGTGCCGCATATATGAGGATAGAGAACGAAAAACTCTGTGTAAGGGTCATTCCCCGATCAACAAGCAAACTCGGAATCCAAGTCATGAATGCGTAGACAGAAAAAGTCACAGAGAGCCACAGAAGCCAAGTCATGATAGTGATCCGACGCATGGAACGGCTCCAGAGCGCACGGAAGTTTTCTGAAAACGAAGCTTGTGAGGGCTCCACGGTATTTTTGGCGGGCTCCGGTTCAGGCAAATGAATATTGTTGCGTCGGAACTCGGCTTCGATATCTGCAATAACCGCCTCGGCCTCTCGTTGGTGACCCCGGCTTTCAAGCCATCGGGGGGATTCCCTCAATGCTCGTCGCCACCAGAGAACAAAAATTACAGGCAAGGCGGTGATGATTAACGCGTAGCGCCACCCTTCCTCAAAGTTTGGCACTACCGCGTAACCAATCAGGGCCGAGATCACGAAACCGAAGGAGAAAAAAGCAGCAAGAGAGGCTGTGAACATGCCTCGCCGTTTCGCTCCAACGAATTCAGAAAGGAATGGCGCGATAATTGCCGCCTCAGCGCCCATGCCAAATCCACCGAAAACACGAAGTGCCAGAAAATGGTGCCAATCGTTGACGAAAGCACTCACGAACGATGCGAAGCAGAATAAGACGAGCGCCCACATCATGACGCTCCGCCGTCCATATCGGTCGCCAACCGCACCAGCAATCAATGCGCCGCCCAAGAAACCTACATAGGTTCCGCTAGCTAACATACCTGTTTGGACGCTTGTAAGAGCCCACTCTTGACGAAGAGATGGCAGCAGAAACGCGATAATTCCGGCGTCAATCGCTTCAAACATGTAACCGAGGCCGCCCATTAACAAAAGCTTGTAATGGAAACCTCCAAACGGAAGGCGTTCCAATCGTTGAGCAATATTTGACATCAACCCCTCTTAGGTTGCTGAAGATCGTTAGACACAGCTATCCCTCTCCGGATTTCGTCCAGATTAAATGCAGTCCAAGTCGATCTATTTGTTTCGTTTCTTTAATGCAGGTCTTATGAATAACCGAGCTGCACATAAGGCAGCGGAGTCCTCCAATCATTTAACCGCAGGCATAATTGCATACAATTATGCAGAATGGTATAGAAATCCACATGATTGCAGAAAATATTGCAGACGGTACATTCAGATCTTCAGTCGAAGATTGGCTTAGGGCTCTGGAAAATAAGAATAATTTATCAGACGCCAGCCATCAGGTGCTACAGACGATCATCGCCGATCCGAAGTTTGCATCATATGCTGCAGCGAAAGATATTGCAGAACGGGCTCGGCTCAACGGTGCATCTGTTATCAGAACTGCACAAGCCCTGGGATACGCGGGCTGGCCCGCTCTTCGACAGGAAATACGCTCCAGATATATTGCCACACTCTCTGCTGTCGAGCTCAGCAGCGTACACGAAAACCAGGCTGCTTCTGCTGACCCGGTAGGGTATTCGCTGACCTGTCAAATCACTGAGCTCACGAATCTACGAAGGAGCTTTGACCGACGAGAGATTAGAAAACTTGCAGATTCATTTGCGTCAGCGAAGCGCCGATTGATAATCGCCTCAGGAAGTTATGCCGCATTGGGGAAAATTTTGGCCCATCATGCGACACTCGCGGGCTATCGTAGCGAGTTGGCGGATGACGCCGTAGCGATATCCAATGCAATTGGTGACCTTACTAGTGACGACATCGTAGTCGCCGTGGGATTCTGGCGGATATATAAGTCAACCATCACCGCGCTTAAGGAAGCGAAGGCACGACATTCGACTACAGCTCTGATTACTGATGTCTCCCAGCCTCATCTCCGAAACTTGGCCGATTACTATCTTATCGTGCCATCAGAAGGGACGTCTTTTTTTGTTTCTCTGGTGCCTGCGATGGCTATGATCGAATGTCTGTGCCTTGAGTTAGCGAGAATTGACAATAAAAAAACTTCTGAATCCCTTGAGTCATTTGAAAAGCAATGGAAGTCTTTCGACCACCTATTTTCCGGCGAGGGTGAATTGGGATGACAGATTAACAGATCCTGTGACCGTTCTCGGGATAGAAACCTGAAAGTCAGGTTTCCCCCGAACGTTCGACTGAGCAACTCAAATGTGTCCTGCGCAACCAGCACGCGACAGAACTCGGATCGAACGTGCGTAAATGCGGTTACGATTCGTCCTTATCGAGAGGGCCGCCCGCTGCCAAACGCTCTGAAGCCAGAGCTTCCTCTTTTTCTCCGAGAAACAAAATCTGAAAGCGCTTTCTGCCTATTTGAATAGTTCGCGGACTGTTCTTTTCTGCTTCCGACAAAAGCTGTTCGAGATTGTCTTTCACAGAATCCATGCTCCAAATCTTATCCGTCATAGAATCTCCAGCGACGACCAACAGCGGCCAGCTTTTCAGCGGTCGCTAATATATTCCCTATTTTTTATTTACGGATTCCCTGCAATTAAACCTTATTTTATCCGTTCATAAACAAACGACGCGAGCACAATATGAAAGCTCCTGAGCGAATTCTCCTAGACACTTGCGTCGTCAGTCAGTTCACTTACAGATATCCGTCCCCTGATCTTATCACCTGGATAAGAAAATTTCCGGAAAAATCTTTAGCAATCTCGGTGGCCACCGTGTTCGAGATTCAAAAAGGCATCGAACACCTAAGGGCATGCAAGTCTGACCGGGCTTCACAGTTGGAGAGTTGGCTCGAAGATATCCTCGCAAGCGATATCGACTGCTTGTTGCAGGATGTCTGTATTTCCAGGCTATTGGCCAAAATGGTCGCCGTGCCAAAGCTCAAACACCTTTGGATACCTGATCGATCCGCGAAGAAGCCAAAACTCGGTCAGGATTTGCTGATTGCGGCCACCGCAATCCGTTATCGTCTCCCGTTGGCCACCACGAATTCACAAGACTTTCTGTTAATTCATGAACATTTCCGACTGCCAGGCATCTTTAACCCATCAACCATGTCATGGTGCATCCCTGAAAATTCGACCAATGATGATAAGAATTATCACCGCACAAAACCGGTTGACACGGGATGAATGTTCTGCTTATGTTCTATATATGAAGCACGCGATCACCCCTTCCCCGAAGCTACCATCACGCCCCTCAGAGCGCGGTGGTAGCCGCGTGCTTCGAATACGTTTCATCTGATTGCTGAACCAGTTGTTCATTGACGGCCGAGATATTTGCCGTCGCGTTCAGAGGAACCCTCTTCCATGTTCCAATCTATTACCGACCGTGTTCTCGCGGACGTCAGACTTAACGCATCTGCTTATAAGTTCCCACCGTCGCAGGTTCTGAAGTGCAATGGCGAACCGATTTTCCGTTCGCAACAAGCGCGTAATCTGGCGTGCCTTTTTGATCTGTCTCCTGACGTAATTTGCTGGACTTGTTTGCCCCTGCTCGTACAATTTGGAGACGGTTGTCATACTCCGGACTTCGCCGTTCAGCGGCCCGACGGGGATTTTCTGGTTGATGTCCAAACCCCACCGGAATGGGTGGTTAAGGCTGCTGAGTCTGATGGCTGGCTTTACGATTGCACCACTTACAGGCTCGATGACAATCATGCACTTATTGCGAACGCAGTAGACTTGTTGCCATATGCGCACTATTCCATGGTGTCGCTTGCTGACCGTTTGAGAGTGCTGTCTGCCCTTGACGATGTCGGGCCGCTTGCCCTGAAGCATTGCGTTCAACTCATTCGAAATTCAAGCGAACCAATGGCGGCAATCACGGCACTTTATTTCTCCGGTGAGATTAAGTTCGATCTCTCTGAGAGGATAAACCCGGACACCCGCGTTTCCCGAAACTAATTCATTCTCAAAATTTAACACGACACAAATCGGCGTTCTAGCGCCTGGTAACGAGGAGTCTTACCCATGAATAGCCAGCAATATTTGAACGACATGATCAGCAAACTCCACCAACTGATCGATGATCTGAAGATGCTCCGAGATGGCAAACAGCCAGCACCTGAAATTCTTGATGACAGTCCCGCTTTATACGATTGGAGTCAGACTACTCGACCTGCGGCGTGCCTGGAAGGATTCGTTCAAGAGCATCCGAGGCTTGGTCGCAACAAGCTCATCATCACCAGCGATCTCTACTATCTACACCCCGAATTGCAATTCGCGCGCACCCTTTCCAGGTTCTATAGGCTCGGCAATCCAGCCAGGTTCGGGCGGCAGCATTAAATCCATGAGGGCAACGTCGATGAAACTCATCCGAATATCGGATCGCTACTGGCGGCCACCCCTTCCCCTACTTCCACCCAGTGTGAGTAAACAGAATGACGTATTTTCAACGAACACAAGACGGTTTGGCCTTGGAGCTGGCTCGGGCACACATCACTAGGCAAATTCGAAATCACGGCCTTCATCAATTTCTAGCAGGGCGAGTGTGCACTCTTGCTATCATTATCGATCACCAAGAAGATCTGGAATTCTACGAAAGAGCGCTTACTGAGATCAAACACTACTGTGCAGGCCCGCGCTCCCAAAAAATCATCACTATCGACGAAAAGCAGGCGCAACGCCAAAAACGGTTAAAGCGACCAACCGAGGAATTTTCGTGGGCAAGGCAAACCGTCTTCTTGACGCATAATGAGTTATCATTGCCTGAACACGTATCGGCAACAGTAGACTACGTTGTTACAGTTAAAACCGACGTATCGCTGTGCGAAGCTGTGACCCGGGATCTCAACCATGCTCGTATTGAGTTGTCGAAAATCGATGAGCTTCATACCGTTTCCCTGTGCCGCATCGCGTCATTTATCACTCAAAATTGGACTGAGACGGAGATCAGAAAGAAACTCCATCAATTCACTTGCGTCACAAAAATTTCTCAAGAATCCCGAGCAACAGATATTAATTTGGATAACCTAGTTGGATATGGATCGGCTGCTATCTGGGGTAAGCTTTTAGCCAGTGATCTTCACCTTTATCGTACCCGTCAGCTACCTTGGGCAGATATTGACCGGGGAATTCTTCTTAGTGGTCCGCCAGGTGTGGGAAAAACAATGTTTGCACGTGCACTGGCCAACACGTGTAATCTTCCGTTGTACCCGCATTCACTTGCCCGTTGGCAATCGCAAGGCAGTCTGGATGATCTGCTGAAAGCTATGCGGTCTGCTTTCGAAGAAGCCAGCAAAAACGCTCCAGCAATTCTTTTTCTAGACGAGATCGATAGCTTCGGCAATCGAGCTAATCTGTCGGGACATAATGCCAATTATGGGCGGCAAGTAATCAATTCACTGCTCGAACAATTAGATGGCGTCGGCAACAGAGAAGGTGTCTTCGTTATTGCAGCCACAAATATGCCAGAGTTAATTGATCCTGCAATCACTCGCGCCGGACGCATCGAACATCATGTGTCGATCACACTACCCGAACCAGCTGAACGTGAAGGAATTCTTCGATTTCATCTTGGTCGTGACCTCGAAGGCGAGGACATCTCTGACGTGGCGGAAAGTTTGACCGAGGCATCTGGAGCAGATATCGCAAAGTTTGTGCGTCAGGCTCGACATATCGCGCGACTGGAAAAGCGGCCTTTGGCGCTGTCCGATTTACTGAGATTAAAGCCAGCTACTACGCCCATTCAGCCCGACGACATCTACCGAATTGCTGTACATGAGGCGGGACATACCGTCGTCGCCCACGCCCTTTCTGATAGCCTCGGCATGATGCCGGTTTCGGTGATGATCAATCGCGAAGTCCAACGCGGAACTGCTCGTCTGGGCGGTGTCAGAATGCGTGATACAGAGCCCAAGATTGTCAAATTGCGAGAAAATTACGAAGCAGAGATTTGTAGCTATCTAGGAGGCCTGGCGGCTGAACATGTCATTCTTGGAACTCATTCGGACGGTGGCGGAGGAGCAACAGGGTCAGATCTTTCTAAGGCGACCGAAATCGCAATCAGAATGGAAGTTTCGTTCGGACTGGGTGAAAATCTGTCTTTTTGGGGACCCCACGAAGAGTGTGGAACTGCTTTGCTATTGAGACATCCGCAACTGCGAGCCGCTGTCGATAAGACTCTTCGATCTTGCTTCTCTAAGGCATCGGAAATCATTGAAGAAAAAACAAGTGCCATTCTGCTCATCGTGGACCAGTTGGAAAGAAACGGAGAGGTCGATGAGAAGGCCATTCTGGAATCTTTAAATCACCCTATTGATGTTCGTGGGGAAAATGCTGGCTCAGTTACCAACCTGAAAGCCGGATAATAGATCTGGTGCTCATAGGGACTAGCAAAAAAAGAGGGCCGACGGAAAACCGTGGCCCTTTAAGTTTTGAAGGTCTTGAAACCTCCAGAGGGGAACAGCTGCGTCGCGCAATGGGAGGAGGCGCGAACCGCAGCTGGATGCGTTATGCCTAATTCCTATTCAGTTTGCACTTTTTTATTGCGCAAACCAGCTATGCGCATTTCGAATAGCCGTTTTCATTTCCCACTTTTGCAGAACCGATTATCATTGCAGAATAACTATCATTCCAGCGGCTGATTTGACGCTTAACGCTGAGCCAACGTTAACATCGAGGAGCGTGATAATTACTGATCGCGTTGGCCAGCGACTGCCACTTTAAGGCCCTCGGGCAGGTGCACATCAAACCACGAGATCATGTTTCGAATATTTTCACTTGCAGGATTCGAAGCCTCCGCGCCAATCAGTTCAGCACTCGCTTGAGCCATGGCAACGACAATGCGAGCGGTCTCCGGCACGTAATGCAAGTCATCCCCGGCGTCATGGCGCGCATTTATTATTTGATAGCGAATATTTTCCGGATAAGCGCACGCGCTCGTCAGGAAATCTTGAAGACTGACTTTTTGTCCGTTGATATCAACCGTAGCGTCTTTGTCGAGTGATGGATAACCCGTCGCTTCAATACGCTCGCAAGCTTCAATCGCCGCATTCATCATGCTTCTGATCTGGTTCCAATCGGTACGCATGCGAACTCCCTCTTGATTGCGCGGATACTACGCATTTCACAATAACATGACTTCGTTGTCGATGTCAGAATTGAGGCCCCGAAGCGGTCGGGCCGGTGTCGGTGATCGCGTATGCAATAGCAGTCATGGGACTAAACCGTTATCTATGATCATTTCCGACACTCATAACGGTCGAAACGACGCCGTTTCAGTTTAGCCGAAAGCGGACATTCGGGTCAGCGTCGACGATATCGGCATCGCGCCATAAAAGGAGCCGTTCCTTACACCGCCGTTTTCGAGAGAGCCGAAAAGAATAAATGAAGGCAACCGATTTATGGTTTATATCCGTCGAAGATATTGATCGGAGGCGGGATGGGTATAAGTGCAGGGTTACGGCAATTTGCTATGCGTCGCGTCATTCAAATGGCGTTAGTGAAACGAGGCGGGCCGAAAATACCCACCTCTGGTGACGAGGCTCGAGAGAACGACATTTATCTGCTCTACCTGCTCGACAGCGCGGGCGTGGCAAGATTCCTCGTATACGACCTCGTGGGTGATCAGGTGCACGGGAAGTGGTCGCTCGATGGCCAAAATTTCACTGAGAAACGATCCCTCGAGATTAGCGAACTGGCCGAATTTCAACCATGGATCCAGCACTACTATCGAGGCTGGACCTTTTACACTATCGGCCTCCCGAAGTTCCTCCTCTACCGTTGGACCTGTCGGCCCTGGATACAGGTAACATACGACCGATACATGCAGTCACGTTTCAATAAGCGCGAGTTGCCTCGTCAGGATCGAATGAAGGTGTTGCGCTACATCCTTGCAGAGACGGTCAAGGATCGAGCCTTCCAGACGCATCCCACCAGCTTACTGACCCACTTCTATACAGTTCGATGGGTCCATCGGTCTGATAAAGAAGAACTGATGACCTACTACACGCTCCTTCTTGGCTCGATGAAAGAGGCGCAAGATCTCGAAGAGACGCAGCATCATGGTTACAAGCTGAGGCCGCAGGCGCTGAACACAATTACAAGCTTCGACCTCGAAGAACAGCGTCACACAGACAACCAAAATACGCAAAACCGGATTTTCTGGCTGACCGTAGTTCTGATTGTCGTCGGTATAGTGCAAGCCGGAGCGGTGGCTTACGATACGTGGTGGAAGTCACCGGATACATTCACAGGGACCATCGGCGGACAAGCAATCGATCTGATACAGAAGTGAGCGGACGAGAACACAGATTTGTGAAATCAAAGGCGTTTAGGGGCCATGAAAGTTCTGAAGCCGCACCGGACTGATATCGAGATAGCCGCCTTTCGGTTCCCCACGCCATTGCCGCTATTTTAACTCGATGTCGCCCGAGGTAGCAGAAACCGACCTCTCGATGGGCGCTTGCCTGTTCAACCCTCCCTTCGAAAAGCTGTCTTCGGTAAACGGGTCGAGGCTGGTCGCTAGGAAAGCGATCCTGCGACGCAGCTAGGAGTGAATTGCGCTGAGACATTTTGGGGGACACGGCGAGTCCTGCGGCAATGCAGAACCTTTTCGGCCCATAAAATTGGTAGGCCCATTGAGACTAGTTCGGACCTTTGCAAAGGATCCCAAAAAAGCTTGCCTTTTCATCGTAGAGGCCAAGGTCAAGGTTGTTGTAGTACCACCGGCGTTTCGGTTTCTTAGGGACGTTGTCCGCAGGATAGAGGCTGCGAACGTATTCCGGATCATCGAGCATGGGATCGACCTTACGGAGTATCCTGGCATGTGCCTGTGCCGCTCGAACAACGGCCACGGGGTGGCTCGACATGGTTATTCCCAAATTATTAAAGCCGCCGACGGACAACTGACCCGATAACGTGTTCGCCGCTTGCCGAGCGTCGTAGATTGACCAGAGACGCATCCTTTCCGACGTCATAGTGCCATCGTCTTTCCTTTCGAAAGCGTCGTGATCGAACAGCCCTATGATCTCAAATGTGTCACGCGTGACCGACGCGAACAGAACTTCATTCGTTCTGGCTGCATGGCCTTTGGCTTCCCTCGTCAGCCCGAGATGGAAATGGTGAAGTCCCATGACGTTGAGCAGAAAATCCTTGTCCGCCCAGCTTTCTTCCGGGCCTCTGCTCTCGGCAGTGGGTGTGTATCCTTCCTTGATCGCTCCAAGTGACAAGTATGGTGTAAGGTCTTCGCCATCCTCAACCGCCTTGATAAAGGCATCAAGGTTTGCTGTCAGTCCTAACATCCTCGGATCGCTTGCAAGCCTTTCGCGTCCGCTGACCGTTCGCCGCGCCTGTCTGACATGCCGCAGCCGCCAAGCGATAAAGGTAATTAGCAGATCAGTCAGGTGCTTCCCCCAAAGTGTAGTGCGCGTGGCCTTGTCATTAGGGAAGCACGGGATCGACTTGATAAGACTTTCTCGAAAAACTTTGATACGGGGGCGGGCTTCAAAGGGTTTAGCCATAGAATGATCCGTCAAAAAGTGATTGCTCGGTTAGATGGATGTTCTAAGACTTGGTACCAAGGAATCTGAATGGTATCAAAGGCAGCTATCGCTTTCGGCTTCCTCAGAGCGGAAAAACCGCTTTCCACCAAGTCGAGCCTTTGCATGATGAATCGTTGACGTGGCAGGAGCGACCCCTTTCTCTTCGTTTAAATCGTTGCAATGCCTCGCTGGAACCTATTATTAGATTCACAGTAGGGTGCGAGAAGGTCCACAATCGATGGAAGAGTTGGTCGAGATCACAGCTAAATATCAGCCTGCCTATATCGAGCGCTGCTTCAGCTCAATAGCCGGATTGCATGAGTTTTCCGTCACTTTTTATCAGGATATCGGCGACCTTTACGACGCGCTGACGCGGTTGAAGAATGCGGATCGGAACCCGACTGGCTTCTCGATTGAGGACGCGCCCATTCTCGGCCTGCTCGTGCGCATATCGAAGCTAGTCAAGGAAGTGGTGAAGTACTACGAGCGCGATAATGCCGAGATCATCGGTGTTCTCGAACGGCCTATGATTGAGGCTTCGATCATCGCAACCTATCTGATGCTCAATGGCCCCGATGCCATCACCGACTATCGGAAATGCTCCTACAAAGACCGCCTTCGTATTTTGCGTGATTTGGAAAACGGATCGCCATTCTTCGATACGAGAGCGGGTAAACGTCTTTTAGCCGCCGTACGCGAAAAAATGCGGTTCGAGGGCCTGACGAAAGACGACTTCGCGGCGCAAAAAAAGAATGGGTGGAAGCTACAGGGTAAAAATTTTCGGACAATATTCGCCGAGATCGAACATAATGACCTGTATGCTTCAACCTACGGTATGATGTCGGAATCGATCCACGGTTCGTGGAATGAATCGATGGACTGGGGCTTGGTCCGCAATGACGACGGTACCTTTTCGGCATTCACTGACTACCATCCGGCGGACATCCGCTTCATGGCCCCAGTCCTAAATTTCACGATCCGTCCGTTTCGGATGTGGCTGGAGCGGATCGATGCCTACGATGATAATATCAAGGGGACGATGGACTGGGTCGAGCGCGTAAACACGCGCCTCTTTCGCACATTCGACGGTCTTTACGCCGGGGAGTATGACCCCAAACGAGGATAAGAGCGCGCCTAGCCGTCGCCGGCATCGTTCACGTGAACGTCCGCTATCGCGCGCTCGCTGCCCGCAAGCTGTCCTTCCGTTTCCCACTCCTTCTCAGACATTGCATGTATGACCGCTTCCAAGGGCATCGAAATGCAACGCAAATGTCTGGAATGAAGGCGAAAGCCGACGTTCGTAAACATCTGCGTTCGGAAGCGGTTTTCTGCCAAATTGCGAAGCCATCCGACACTGGTATTCTCATTGAAGGTCGAACTCCCCTCATCCAGGATAAGGAAAGCAGAACGGTCATAGAGCGTTAAGCAGGCCGCCACCTTGCGCATTTCGGTTACTGCCTTTTAGACTTGATTCTCAATGATAAGAAAACTTGCGACTATTCCTGTGAGGAGGACATAATTGGAAGCAGTGAAACGACTTAATGAAATCCAATATATTGCATCGGTTGCGAGATTGTTTATCGAACAGGTTTGGAATCAGTGGCATCAGTCGCGAGGTCATACCGTGCCTGATCCCGCGTCACGATTTACTTGTGGTAGAACCAGCTTGTTTCTCCGGGATGCGCTGAGACACGAGGGACATCCTGCTGAATGGATGAGCGGAACGCCGTATGCCGGGGGTAGCGGTGGACCAGATACAGCTTGTGGCTTCTACTCCGGTACACGATGGGAAGGCCACGCCTGGGTTATTTCTGGAAAGACTATAGTTAATATCACGGCCGACCAATTTGGCTACGACCCCGTCGTCATAACCACAATATCCGACGCACGCTATGTTGGCTCTACAGATTTGGCTGATCTCGCGGCGATCAAGGCACGTCGTGAGGCCGTAGATGCACTCTGGCCCGACTGGCTCGTATTCCGCTCTGAACTGCCCCCCATTTCGACCGGACAGTCGGCATAAGCAGAAAGGCTCAAGCACAGGCTTGAGGACAGGCTTATGTCTAACGAGTATCGACACGTTGAATTGCTGACGGGTGATGTTCGCCGCAGGCGGTGGACAACCGAGCAAAAGCTGACGATCATTGAACAGAGTTTTGAACCAGGCGAGACGGTATCGTCTACCGCTCGCCGCCATGGCGTTGCGCCCAATCTGCTTTACCGGTGGCGCAGGCTCTTGAGCGAGGGAGGTGCTGCAGCCGTGGATTCAGACGAGCCGGTTGTCGGCAATTCGGAAATGAAGAAATTGGAAGATCGCGTCCGCGAGCTGGAGCGCATGCTCGGCCGCAAGACGATGGAGGTCGAAATCCTCCGCGAAGCCCTTTCCAAAGCGGACTCAAAAAAACGGATATCGCGGCCGATCTTGTTGCCGAAGGACGGTTCCCGATGAAGGCTGTCGCCGAAACTTTGGGCGTCTCCCGTTCCAACCTCATCGAGCGGTTGAAAGGCAGATCAAAGCCGCGCGGGTCCTATCATAAGGCCGAGGATGCGGAGCTCCTGCCCGTCATTCGCAGGAAATTATCCGATTGGCATAAAAGCCGGGAAGCGGAGAAAGGGAAAATAAGCCCTCACGAGATATGACGCGCGCTATGTCCGAAAAATATATGATCAGTTGACGCCGTAGCTCGGGATCAGGCTTTGCACCCGGCTTGAACTCAGGAATTATTTCCCCCTATGCTCGCATGATAGTCAAAGGAAATCCGATTCACTCTAGAAGATCGTGCGCAATTCATTACGTTAACAGCGCCTTGAAAAGACTGACCATGCGCCAAAGGAGGAAGCGATAAAAGCCCTGTCTATTGTCCGCCCTAGCGGACAGCGTATTGCATCAGGTGAGAAAACACTCGAAGTTCGCCGCTGGAGTCCGAATTTAACGCCATTCGAAGATTTGCTGATCGTCGAGAACGGGCGCTTTCTTCGTCAGGAACATGATGAAGATTACGACGGCATTCCTGTTGCAATTGTTAAGGTGAAAGCTGTTCGTCCGTTTACGCCTTCAGATATGGGAGCGGCTTGTGCTTCTTATTTTGAAGAAGGATGGTTGGCATGGGAACTGGCCAGTATGCGCCCAGTCCAGGCAACCGAGCGCGTTCTCGCAGCGCGTGGTATTTACAATGTTGATTGGCAGCCACCAGACAATTCTTAACAGTTACAACGTGTTAGTTCCCTTTGAAGGGATAGAAAGCAACTACAGACGAAAATGTTGGCTCGACGATATAGCCGCATTATGAAGACCCAACCTTCGGCAAAAACGAACGCTTAAAGGGTGATTGAAAGCCATGGCCATCTAGCCTGGTAGTCTGCACATTTGCTGAGAAATTGATCCATTTGAAGGTTATTGGGATTAATGCGCAGAGTGCCAGTGCGCATGTCGTCGAACCCATCCGGAGCATAGACTCCACCACTCTCAATGCCGATCCCAAACCGAGTGCAGGCGATCAGGTAGCGATCAATCCCGTCTTCAACTCGCGTGAGTGGCGGACAAGGGGAACCGAATTTCTGCTGATACCAGAGATGAACACGAGCTTGGTTCCTGATTTCAACTTTATCTGCAAGATCGCCCAGCAATTCTCTAGCTTTTTGAATCTGAGCGTCTTCTGCTTCCCACGAGAGATCGTCGGCATCAAAGTAGAAAAGATCATAATCTTTGATGGCCCAATTTGGTTCATTGCCACTAATGAGGTTCCATAGGTAATCCCCCCGTTTTTAACGGGGCTCGTCAGTAGAATTCACGCGGCCATTTTCAGTTTCTGTGCGGGCGTTACGCCGCCGATGCCCATATTGGGACGTTCGTTGTTGTAGGTCCATAGCCACTGCGTGGCAAATTCCTGCGCCTCCTCAATGCTTTCGATGATGTATTGGTCGAGCCACTCATTCCGAACGGTGCGATTGTAGCGCTCGACATACGCATTCTGTTGTGGCTTGCCGGGTTGGATATGGCTCAAGGCGATGCCTTGGTTGGCAGCCCACTCCATCAGTTTGCCACTGACGTATTCCGGCCCATTATCAACACGAATTGCGAATGGTTTGCCGCGCCATTCGATGATCTGGTTGAGGCTGCGGATGACGCGTTCAGCAGGCAGCGAGAAGTCTACTTCAATGCCCAAACCTTCGCGGTTGAAGTCGTCCAGGACGTTCAGCAGCCGGAATTGCCTTCCATCCTCCAGCCGGTCGGCCATGAAATCCATGGACCAGACCATATTCGGCGCATCTGGCACGGTCAGAGCATCGGGCTTGTCCCGCTTCAACCGCTTGCGCGGCTTGATCCTGAGGTTCAATTCAAGCTCACGATAGATGCGGTAAACGCGTTTATGGTTCCAGTGATGCCCCCGGACATTGCGCAGATAAAGGAAACACAGACCGAAGCCCCAGGTCTTCTTTGCCCGCGTCAGTCCGATCAGGAGATCGGCAATCTGCTCGTTCTCGTCGTTCAGCCTGGCGCTGTAACGATAACATGTCTCACTGACCTCGAAGGTGCGGCAGGCAAGCGCAACGCTCACCCCTCGCAACGCCACTGCTTTCGCGGCCATCTCCCGGCGTTGAGATGGCCGCGTCACTTTTTTCCAAGAGCCTCTTTGAGCAGTTCCGCCTGCATGCTCATCTCCGCATACATCTTCTTCAGGCGACGGTTCTCGTCCTCCAGAGCCTTCATCTGGCTGATCATCGAGGCATCCATGCCACCGTATTTGGATCGCCATTTGTAGAATGACGCAGTGCTCATTCCATGTTCCCGGCATAACTCGGGTACAGGAACGCCGCCTTCCGCCTGGCGAAGGATGGCAAGGATTTGCGGTTCGCTGAATCTGCTCGTCTTCATCAAAATCTCCTCGATCATATAGCCCGAGAAAATTCTACTTTTGAAGTCCGTTATTTGGCGGGGGGATTACCCATACTGTTTGAAATAAGCAACCCGCAGTCAGAGTAGCCTGAGGCAATTTCATTATGGGAAGAACTTCCAAAAGCCAACGGTTTGTCTCGTTTCTCTTTATCTGTTCGACAAACTGTTGTTCAGAAAATGACATGATTTCATGGTCTCCACGTTCGTGCAATGTTCTGAAGGACGGGCTATCGAAGTGGTTACGAGGCGTCCCCGGCTCTATACTCTGACGCGCTACCATGACTATGATAACCGTTTGGATTTCGCTCGGATGCAATCAGGTCAAGGCCAATTCATCCGTGGACGAAAAATGTTGTCTGACGTCTCCAGACGGACCACCACCACTGCGTCATTCAGTCAGTTCCTGGCCAACCATCATCATTCCCGAACCGACGACGAAAAGCTCGGGCAAGACGCTCCGATGTTGGATCAGAAGTTAAAAGACCGAAAAGACCAAAGTCCCGCTTCAAGACTTGCTCTAAATCTGAACGAGATGCACTTATGTACGGTACGCAAGTTACACCTTCTGTTATCCGACCGAGATTGATTAATCTTGTGGTCAAGTAAGAGTATTCTGCCAAGTCCATGATCATGGTATCCAGAATATTGTGGCGACGTTTTTCACCCCTCTTACCAAGTCTGGATTCGAACACCTGTGATTTAATTATTAATTGCTGAAAGCTCTCAAACGTTTGTTTATCCAGGTAGGGCGCTGCATTCATGATTACCGTCAATGCATCTGTGGGCGGCTCAGGTCGTTTGTCCGGTTGCTGCTGAAGCCAGCTCGTATAGCATTCACTGAGGTAGTATTGGATAGCAACAAGGGCATGTGGAACTGGTATTAGAGCAACTTTGGTTTGCTGCTGAATTCGACGCTGAGCATGCTTCCGTTGATCGTTAATTTGTATCCAAAGCAGCCCACCACCAATTAAACCCGCCACTAATGCTAGAACACCACCAATCAACGATTGCCAATTGTAGAAGAAAGTAGCTACCGGGCCCCTTTCCACTATACACTGAGAAAGTAAAAAGCGAGCTATGTCGTTGTTACAAATAAGCTCTTGAAAGGGCCTCGCCATTTCTCATCCATTACTCATTAGAACATCTCCGGCCACAAAGCCCAACTGCATGTCATCATCGTGCAACTATAGTGATCGCGATTGCCCAGCGCTGAAATCCAAAAACCACAAATGCTAATGGCAAAAATAGAGCTGATTACCCGGCACCTCTGCCTTGATTCCAAAACTCTGAAGTTGAAACCGATGGTAATCCGGCAGACGCGTCTTTGAAATATCGCAACTCGCCCCATAGCTGTTTATCACCAATGATATAGAAGCGGCGCTTTGATCGGGTGATTGCAACATTGAGGATATTTGGCTTAGAAGCAGCCCATCGTGCTGCGCCAATGTGATCAGCATCCACGCCTAACACCATTACTACCGTATCTTCTTCCTTCCCTTGAAAAGTATGGACAGTTCCGATACGCGACTTCAGCCAATCCTCTATTTTCGCAGGCCTGCTAATTCCCATATGCCCCCATGTTGCCGGGTTTGCGAGTTCGTGGTTGAGTGCCGCTTTGACTTCCTTAAATGGCGAAATCAGATAGAGATCAGGCAACTTGCCCGCTTGTTTATAGCAGTTAACGACTATCGCAGATGCAAATCGAACCTGTTCAGGAACCGTCTGTTTGCCCGAAACCTTTCCGCCTAAATCGATCCAGCAATTCGGCGTCAGAATTGGAGCCTTTTCCTGCCCGGGATGCGGGTTAGGCAGACCATGAACCATCTTGCCATTATATGCGATTTTGTTCGCGATGGAGAACATCGGATCGAGACAGCGCCGATGCACGCGCAATGGGCTACCAACCCAGATATCCTTCTCGTCTGATTTTAGAAGCTCGCCAAAAATGTTTGCCGTGTCTGAAAGCACTTGCACCGAAGTACTCGCCGGAGAATAGAAGCCATCACGCGTATGTACTGACAAATCGCACAGACCCTTAATGAGCGGTTTAGCAAGAGTTAGAACCGGTTCAATCTGCAATGGATCGCCGATAACAAGCGCACGTTTTGCACGGAACATTGCGCCAACTGCTGCTTGAGGAACAGCCTGCCCTGCTTCATCGATCAGAACCCAGCCGAGACTCTCCTCGCCCAGTCCGCGAAACTGTCGTGCAAACGACGCAAAAGTGGTCGAAACCACTGGAACGATCATGAAGAAATTCTGCCAAAGCGCACGATAGTGACTGGCATCTTCCAACTGCTTGCCGTCCAGCAAAGCAGCAATTGCCCGCATCGTCTCATGATATCGGAGACGCTTGGACCGGGAAACCACTGCCAGCCATGCTTCGTGCAACTTCATTGCGGCCCTAAATAAATCCGAACGGAGGCTGTTGAATGTTTTATCGTGCCAAAGTCCGCGACGCTGGATATCCGGCTTATCTATATCGCCCGGCTCATTCAGATCAATCACACCTGGATATTGCTGCTGGAAAGCGATCAGACGAACGTCCCGCGCTTCCAGATCACACCTGGCAGATGCCAACTCTGCTTCAAGCGAGTTCAGGGTCTGCTGGACTTCATCCCGTTCTGGCTCGAGATCAGCGGATAACTGCTGTTTTAGTCGAGCAATCTCGTAGCGAAGATTAATCTGTGCATCAGCGTTCTCCCGAGTGAGCGAATCATATTCCCGTTTGCGACCGCGACGAAACAAAGCCTCAAGAAATGACGGACGCAAACGGTCGATCTGCATCTGAACTTCTCTCAACTCAGATAACTCGTCTTCCTTTGCTGATAGCGATGCTCTTACTTCTGATATGAACTGTTCTTGCTTATAGAAATCCGTTTTCGCAGACAGCGCCAGACGTGAAATTTCTTCGATACGGACTTCCAGTCGACCTTCCATTGCGTCCTGATGCAACTGAGCAAAGGCTTGTAGTTCCTGTTGTCGCCGCAGGACCTGTTGTTCAATTGTCAAAAATGCCGATTGCGCTTCGGTGAAGTTCTTACGCCCATCCGCTTCTTCTTGTAGTCTGCGCCATTGCCACAATGTGCGTGGTCTATCCTTTCCCGACCAAGTCGGGCGAACATCATCAGAAAGATCCCTACCCAAAACCCTTTCGCGAAATATCATACGGTTTTTTGATTTTCCGAGAGCACATGCGATGAACCCCCAGGGCATGTCCTTCTCATCAAGCGCTTTGAAACGTGTCTTGCCCTGTTTATCAGTCCATTCAGCCGCCAACTTATGTGCTACGGGCTGCAAATATCGAAAAGGTTCGCCATCTGACGGGAAAATCGACTCCGCCTTTGGCAGGTCTTTCGAGATATTCTCAACCGCCGCATTGTTCGAAGACGCTACGACCATCTCGTAGCCTGTCAGATCAGGATGAAGATTGCCCACATCGTAGTTCTCGTCACCGATGGTGATTTGAGTGCGCGATACAAAGGCTTCCTCAGGGCGTTTGAGACTCGCCAATACACGCGCCCGCCGAACTATATTTTCAGCAATCACGTCCCGTAAGAGAGTGGTCTTCCCTGTTCCTGGAGGGCCATTGACAGAAAAAACACCGCCGTTTTCTAATCGCTTAAAAGCAGCATTGATCGAAAATTGCTGCATCAAACTCATGGAATGGGAAGGATCTGTCGGCCACCGTCCCAGATTCACCTGGTCCGGCTGTAGCATTTGTATGATCTGCGACCTTCCTCTATCCGTATCAACATGAACCAGGGCTTCATGTGCCTTGGGCGTCAGATATTCTCGCAACGTGTTTGGAAGTTCCCCTTCTTCAGCTCGCTTCATCGCAAGCTCAAGATCAGTGAGATAAAAACTGTTCAGGATTCCGATTTCCGGAACGAGACTGTCACCATCATAATCGTCCTCTGGCGATTGATCGTTGTCGAGGCCGGGAAGACTGACTTCATCGTTACCGGTTGTGCAGTCAGCGAGAGTTTCGCTTGGCCCCGTACTTGTCGTTTCAGTCGCTTTGATGCCTTTAAATCTTATACGTACAAGAGCCAGCGGAAGTTCTCTGGAGGGCCAGTAATTGGCCCATTCGCAGAAAACATTCAATAATGGTTCTATATCGGATCCGCGAAGTGGAACCGGTTCATCGGCATTCTTCACGCCAAAATCAGCACGTCTGCGCATCTCAAAATTGAAAAGTTGTTCGGCGAGCCTGACTTTGCCGTTTTCAAAAGCTTGCGAGGTCAGGTCTGCCAGATTGCCATTTAAAGCGTGGCCAATTGCCCATGGAAGCGTAGAAATCTCCAGCGACTGAAGCTGCAACTCACCCGCAGAGCCCAATTTGATACGAGCAAAACACGTATTTGCCGCAACAGGGCTATCCGTCTCGGACCAGCTTTCATCCTCCCGTTCCTGCCGATCCAATGCTTCAAACTCGGTTTCTCCGCCGAGACGAGCAACTATTTTCTGGACATCGTCTTTATCGAAAGCGCCAAGATAAAGATCTCCCCCTGAAAACACGGTATTCTCGGGCACCGGGAGATCGGTCGGAGCAACTAGCTCATTCCGAGAAACATAAAATGCGGCCTGATTGGTCCCTAAATTTTCAGTGACACTGCTTAACGCGAACGGAATAAAAAACTCGGTTTTGTGCCAGCAATCCAAAATGTCATAAAATCTACGTGCATCTGGCGTCATCTTCTTTTGCGCATATCCATCGAATACATAGACCACTAAAGCGTTTGGCATTCGTAGCATATTCGCTTGGCTACGCCACGGAAGAATCCTTCTAGGACCTGGACCGGGTGTGCCTTTCATACAGATCAAAATTTTGTATTAAGCTCCGGTAGTATGAAATCCAACCATTAATACGGCTTAACAAATAATGACTCGCTGAGAATTCAGATTTATCGGAACTGCCCATCAAGTGTAGCACAACTCCACGATTGACTTACCAAATTCTGTCAACCATATGAAAGGTTGATAGACGACCATAGTAAGAATTAACAATATGAATGACATAAAAGTTCGCAGCATATAACTCTGCGCCATAATAATATCTGTCGTCTTTTTGTTTACGCTGTCTCGGTTTAACCGAGTTGCCAATAATAACTCCTTGGCTAAAGCAACATCCGGCGGCATAGAACTCTTCGCGGCCTTTACCAGTTCAGGTGTATCTACCCTAGAATGCGTCGAAACCTGAAGCGCCTTGAATGACCAGTATGCTGCACCTAATAGATATATGACCGCAATAAGACACTCCGCAACAAGGATCAGTTGATATAAACTAAACTTGTCGCTGATCGGTTTATCGAAAAAAGAAGTGATCAAAGACGCGGCCATAGGCACGATTGCAGCGATCACAGCCATATAGATTGAAGCTTTTGTGTCTGCTCCACGTCTACGTTCTGTTTCCATCGCATAAAGCTGTCGCGCTTGTTCTAGAAAAACTTCCGGTTTTTTACCAAAGTTCGCTGAACGGATAGCATTACAATCGATAATTCTGCGTTGCTTCATCTCCTCCAATTGGACTAGTGAAAAAACGCCGGGCATTGGCCATATAAGTTCTCTGATGCGCTTGAATACTTTCATCGTGCCAACTCATCGACGATGGCGCTTGCAATTGGCAATCCCGTACGATTTTCGATCCAAGCCCATTGGCCGTTCGGGTTGCATTCAAGGAACCAGTAGTTTCCGTTCGGATCGAGAACCAAGTCAATCGCACCAAACTTCAAATTTAGAGCTTTGACCAAGCTCACGCATCGAGCTTCGATATGTTGAGGCAGAGAAACAATCTCATGACGAAGATCGGGATTGGAACCCGCCCGCCAATCTATGTAGCTTTCTTCACGAGCTTGCGAATGAATCGCTACAGCGAATACCTTGTCCACGACCACGGTTACTCGGACGTCAGTTCTTTTTGCGATCAACCGTTGAAAAATTATAGGAGAAACGGCAATGCTCTCTCGAGCGGCATCGTCCAGTGAAACGATCTCCGTAGTAAAAATCACCTTTCCGGTATTTTCGTCATCCAGAAGCGCTTGCTTAAGTGGCTTTCCGACGGTCGGCCCGGACCGGACAAAAGCTCTCGCCTCTTCGAAATTGTTTGTAATAACCGTCTCGGGAATCTTGAAACCGAGCCGCTTTGCGAGTGTTAACTGCAAAGGCTTATCTTCTGCTATGGCTATTTCTTGGGGATGGCTGAACCATCGATCGCCAATAAACAGATACAAAGACTTAAGTAGACTATTCCACTCTACCGATGCGTAGTGCCGTTTTGCGCTATCCGTAACATTCCCATCCACTTCGGGAATCCCAGGACGACGAAAATAAGCTGCTTTGACGTCCTCTGCACGGATCGTAGTTTCGGCAATTTTCAGCAAGAATTCGCCGACCAGAGGTTTGAAAACAAACTCTGACCTGGATAGATCTTCCGTGTTTAACCGGACGAATTTGCGACCCCGTTTCTTTAACTCGCGAACGATAAAATCAGAGGTAATGTCGCGTTTATTCGTGATGAGAATTACGGTCATACTACAATTCTAAATAAACCGGACGCCGCCGCTGTCTTCGTCATCACTCTCAAGTTGAGCGGCTGTTTTTGTCGTCAGTTCCAGAAGCCCAACAGCGCGGCAGTCGTCATCATCAGATTCGATGTTCGCTTCTGTTTTTGTTGACAGCTCCAAAAGAGGAGACGGCAACTCATCGTCTGCCTCGAGATTAACTCTTGTTTTTGTTGTAATTTCAAGCAGGTCCGTTTTGGCCTCAATAATCGGCATGTCACCAATTGAGGTATTCACTGCCCACATTTTCAGCTCACCCGAATAGTGGCCAGGAATAGTCTCGGAAGCTGTCCGAACTTTCGCATACCTAGTTAAAAAGGGCGAAATTTCCCTTATCATAATGGCCTCCCCGCCATGTTTTCCCTGTCTGCACCAATAACGAGAAAATCAGATTCTGACCAGAAAAATTTGAATTAACGCTCCTGGCTTGCGGATCCTTCTGTGTGATCGCTTAAATGTATGGAAGACGACAAACAGCGTTCTTAAAAGCCATATTTTTCCCAACCACAAGTGAACGAGTGTCGTTATCGTCACACAGGGCTCCCGCGACATGATTAGTGAACGATTATATAATCGTAGTAACCGAAGATTCTCATAGTCCCAGCTCACTACAACTACGATAGTTGTCCAACCGGCGCTGAAAGTCGATCGTATATCAAGAATCTTATTAAATTAAAATTGCTGTCTTAACTTGCGCCGGCAACGTAGAAATACGAATATATGAAAATTAACTATTGGATCATTATATAATGAAACGCGACCGCCCAAAAATATTATTCGGAGCCATGTTAAACTGTGAAGATCGTGGTGCATATTCAACAATGCGAATTCATCTTAAATACAACTCAACGGCAATACTGGAAGACGGCGATCCAACCCTGATCAAAAATTTTGCGCAACTACTGCTTCGTGTAATTTCCGCAATAGATGAAGAGCATGAAAAGGGTGCTGGCAGCCTCTATAAGCACGACCACCCTCATAATGTCGAATGGAAAAATATAAAGCCATTCAAGGTCTTGTTAGATCACGAAATTTCTCCGATAGAAAATCAACAGCAGGCTGCTCTTCGTAAAAAATAGATGGGTATACATACCCGCTTAGCCCAATAACGAAGAAGTATCGACCCAATCCAGCGCCGTCTAAAACGGATAAAAGCTCGAGGCTTCCATCTTCTAGCTTTTGTTTCTTGATCACTTCTGTCTCAAAGGAAGAGTCTGGAACATCACGCCAGTTCAAAACCCTCGGGTTCTGGCTTGCATATTCTTTGATTGACTGAATTGAGGGGAAACCACGTTCGATCCAGACACCGTCTTTGATGAGCAAGAAATAAAATCCTCGTGCAGGTTCAACCGCAACCTTAATGATTTCTATCGCCATTTAATCAAGATCTCATAGTTTCTAGAATTTTTGGAATCAAACCAGCGATTATTCACTACTGAACATCAGACGACCTCACAGATCATGATCGACGGCGTAAATCAATGACGCCTTCTGTAATTTTCAGTCAGAATGCCGTTGCTCCGTTTAGCACCGTTAACTGGAATCCCCGATTGCGATGTGATTAAAGGACTTGAATGGGAACCCTCTTTGTCGGCCTTTGATGCGTGAGAAGGAACAGACTCGATTGAGCACTCCTTATTAGACAATCAATGTGCACACGCTTCTAATCGTAGACACGTTCTCGATCGAGCACAAAAAATTCTCAAGGAGCAGACAATCGGTCGATGAGGTTGGTTGCTCTTTTTAGTGCGGCCTTTACTGTATTGAGTTCGACAGACACTTGAAACGCATTTCGCCGACTTAAACGCAAAACAGCGTGAAAAACAGCGTCAGAATGTTCGGCCAGCACGACCAATTGCCATCCGCTTGGCGCGCGCGTGCCCGACAGCCAATATTTGGCAGTCCGATCACTTGCCCCTGTCCATTTCGTGATTTCTTTAGCCGCTTTGCGACTATCGCCAAGTTCCGATTTTAACGCGATTGACATCTCTTCTAGAAAAATACGCCGCGCTTGCTTCAGAACATCTGTGCCTTTTTTAGGAACCATTGTTCTTACCCTTATGGTGTATATTAATCCTTTAATCAGCTTTTCCGCCAAGAAAGACGATGATTATTGATTGGAGTCACCAAACAGGTCCCATCTTAATGCCTCCCGTGTCGGCGGCAGCCTATGTTCGTATGTCTACAGATCATCAGCGCTATTCAACCGACAATCAGCTTGCCGTAATTCAATCCTATGCCGAGAAGCACAATTATGAAATTGTTCAACTCTATGCTGACGAAGGTAAGAGCGGCCTCAGTCTCCGAGGACGTGACGCATTAACGGGTTTACTTTTCGACATTGAAGTCAATCACGTTAATTACAAGGCTCTCCTCGTATACGACGTTAGCCGCCTCGGACGATTTCAAGATCCTGACGAAGCTGCGGAAATTGAGCTGAAATGCAAACGTGCCGGTGTCTCGGTGCATTATTGCGCAGAGCAGTTTTCGAATGACGGCAGTATGGGCTCTTCCATCGTTAAAACACTAAAACGAGCCATGGCTGGCGAGTACAGTCGTGATCTTTCCGTCAAAGTTTATAATGGGCAAGTGCGGCTAATCCGATTAGGCTTTCGACAAGGTGGCGCTGCCGGTTACGGTCTGCGACGCATGTTAATCGATCAGCACGGCAATCAGAAAAGCGAACTTTTGCCAGGTCAGCAGAAGAGCATCGCGACTGACCGGGTCATTCTCGTTCCCGGCCCCGCCGAGGAACGGAAACTCGTGACGGAGATCTACGATCAGTTTGTTAATCAGAAACGCACGGAAGCCGAAATAGCCCAGCAATTGAACGAGATGCGCGTCCTGACCGATTTAAATCGGCAATGGACGCGCGGTACCGTTCATCAGGTACTTATTAACGAAAAATACATCGGCAACAATGTTTGGGCGAAGACGTCTTTCAAACTAAAATCCAAACATGCTCGCAATCCCCCGGAAGAATGGATTCGAGCCAACGGCGTCTTCGAACCAATTGTAACCGAAGAACTTTTCCAGAAAGCTACGAAAATTATTCTCGAGCGTTCTGCGCGATTGAGCGACGAGGCAATGTTGGAGAAACTGGCAAAGGTGTTTCGCGATACGGGCTATCTTTCTGGCTTGATAATAGATGAAGCGGAAGAATGTCCTTCAAGTAGCGCCTTTACTTATCGCTTCGGTAGTCTGCTTCGAGCCTATACATTAGTAGGGTTTGCGCCGGACAAAGATTACAGTTTCATTGAAATTAATAAGGCTTTGCGCCGCACACATCGCGATCTCATAGGCGAGCTCATCCTCGGCCTTCAGGTTGCCGGTGGGAGTGTAAACCAGGATCCAGAAACAGATCTGCTCACTATCAATGCTGAGTTTACAGTCTCAGTTATAATCGCGCGATGTCTAACGACGCCCAACGGCCACCTTCGATGGAAAGTCCGGCTCGACACAGAAATTCGCCCAGATTTTTCGCTCGTTGTTCGTATGAACCAATCGAACTCCGCCGCTCACGATTACTATCTATTGCCAACGATGACGATTGAGCAAGCCGTGGTGCGTCTTTGTGAAGAGAACGGTTTATATTTCGACGCATTCCGCACTGAATCACTAGACAATTTTTATTCTTTGGCTGCTCGTGTTTCAATTTCGGAGGTTGCATGATGTCTGCTACACCTGCCCAGAAGATCGAGATGATACCCATTTCCAGTATCACGGTCATTAACGCCCGCAGTCGAAATCGAAAACAGTTTCGAGAAATCATCGACAATATCGGCCAGATCGGTTTGAAAAGGCCCATTACTGTCGCGCGTCGTATGACGTCTGAAGGACCCTGCTACGATCTAGTTTGTGGTCAAGGCCGTATTGAGGCCTTTATAGCGCTTGGCCAAGCCGAAGTTCCAGCACTTGTCGTCAACGCAAGAACCGAAGACTGTTACATCGCAAGCCTAGTCGAGAACTGTGCACGGCGTAAACTTCGGGCAGTCGATTTATTGAACGATATCGCAGGTATGAATCGGCGCGGTCATTCTGTTCCGAAGATTGCACGAATGACGGGCCTCACGTCCGAATACATTTATGCAATTATAAGTCTTATCGAAAAAGGGGAAGAACGGCTTCTCAAAGCTGTCGATTGTGGACAGATTCCATTCTCCATTGCATTGGAAATTGCTGGTGCGCAAGACCACGAGATTCAATCTGCCTTACAGACCGCGTACGAAAGCAACCTTCTACGTGGACGCAAGCTAATACAGGCCAAGAGAATTGTCGAAATGCGTCGATTGCGAGGTAAGGGCCTAAAGGTCTATGACAGTCGAGCTCGACCAATGTCATCTGAAGCTATTCTCAAGGCATTCGAAGCCGATACGACAAAAAAGAAAATGCTGATTAAGAGGGCCAATGCCGCCAAAAGCAGACTAGCATTCATAATTGCAGCCCTGAGAACGCTTCTTCTCGACAATCGGTTGAAGCCAATCTTGGAAGAGGAAGGATTGACAACCGTTCCTGAAGTTTTGGCTCGAAAGCTCTAAATCTGGAGAACATTCATGTCAAATAGCAGAAAAGATGGCCCCGTATCACTTGCTTTCGAAACCACCAGCCTTCGCATTTCTCTGGATTCCATTCTTCCCTTGAGGCCTATGACGCCAGCCGCGTTACGGTCTTCCAAGTACGCTCAAATAGCGGCTTCCATAGCGGAAATCGGCCTTATAGAACCGCCGGTCCTCGTTAGAGACAAGCAGAATGCTACCCAATTTCATCTTTTAGACGGTCATTTGCGTTTGGATGTTTTGCGCAAGAGGGGCGATACCGAGGTCGTATGCCTTGTTGCAACCGAAGACGAAGCCTTCACTTACAACAAAAGGATCAGCAGGTTGGCGACGATCCAAGAACATAAAATGATTATGAAGGCTATCGAAAAAGGTGTTTCAGAGGAACGCTTGGCTCGAGCACTGAACGTTAACATCAACAGCATCAGGGCTAAAAAACGATTGCTTGACGGCATCTGTCCAGAGGCTGCCGAGCTGCTAAAAGACAGACACGTACCGTTGAATTCGATGTCTCAAATTAAAAAGCTGAAACCAATGAGGCAAATTGAAGTCGCCGAACTTATGATTGCGATGAACAATTATAGCCAAAGCTACGCGAATTCGCTTGTGCTATCGACACCCGAGAGCATGCTGATCGCCCCCAAAAAAGCCGCTAAGGGGCTAACACTTGAGCAGATTTCCAGAATGGAAAGCGAGACGGCAAACTTGGAAAAGGAGTTCAAGATTGCCGAAGAAGACTACGGCAAAGATAACATCGATCTAGTTATTGCCACCGGATACGTCGGTCGATTGCTAGAGAACGTCCGTGTTGTCCGGCAACTTGCCCAATACTATCCGGAGATACTGGCGGAGTTTCAACGAATAAGCGAAAACCGAAAGGCTGCATGAAATTTATGTTGAAACGGCTATAGGTGCTTACGGGCCCTGATCGCGCGAACCCACGTGTTATTGAACATAACAGCTCCGATGAGCAGCGCCACTGCGCCCAACGCGATCATGCCAACGGCTATCCCCTGGTCTCGAACTGCTGATAAAGCCATCCAGATTTTTCAACCGTCTGAGCTGGTTTTCCAAGACGAAGAATGCCTTGGATGAGTGCTCCGAAACCGACGATCAACATGCAAACGCTTCTAATCATGGCGTGCAAATATCAGGTTTGCTCGATTGGATCCATATCGCTTACTGAGCTTTTGGCTTGTCGATGATCGGTGCGGCGGATTTGAAAATAAACGGAACTCTCACCTTACCGACAATCAAGGTCTGATATGGCTGGCATTTTCCGTTTTTGTGAAGGCGGAATTCTATAACAGCGTCTCCAGACTGGTTGAGAGGCATCCTAAAACATTTGCGAACCTGATTTGAGAGACGGAAAGCCTCCTCACGGCTAGGTGGCTCATTGGCGAACGAAACACCGACACCCAGTGTTGCCATCAAGGCGATGCCATACAGCGTGATCTTCATACTCAACTCCTGAAAGTTAACGTTCAGCGCACACGAGAGCTAAGACTGCTCCTTATGCCGGTTGCAACTTCTGTCGTGAATCTCGAAGATAATAACGCTCCGATTTTTTTATGGTTAACTCAAATTTAGATATTGCAATCAAATTGAAATGCTGCCATATGCAGCGCCCTGAGCTTAAACGCTCAAGCAAAAGGATAATATCACCATGATACGCAAACCGACTACCCAGTGGAGCACAAGCAAGGCCTAGTATTGGCGTCGGTTTAATACCCGTTGCGCAATTGCATCGGCTTATCCTTGTGTTCCCCATTTGACAGACTTTCGGCCATTCTGGCCACCAAAAGCTTTCAGGGGACAGCTATGAATTTTTCTCGTCAAGTATCTCGAAACATCAGTCTTCAACGTGCTGGTCTCGGTTTCATCGCCGAAGCTGACGCTTCACGTGATCTGCTGCAGCTCATTGACCAAGATTGTCACGGCCTGACCAAGGTCGGGGGCTTGGAAATATAAGGCGGCCTCATCCGAAAGTGGCGACTCTTCCATCAAGTTTTGGAAAGAACCCTGCCCTGGATTTGCAACCCGTCAGCCTCAGCAGAAGAATGCCAAAACCGCTCGTGGTTCCACCGTTCATGACGTTACAGTTGTCTTCCATGAAAGTGAACTTGAGCACCGGGTTTCGACATTAATTCAGGCGCGGCGAGACGTTCAGGAACTTCATTCACAGTACCCTGTAATGGGCTACGTCGACGCCGATGGCGTCCGACGAAAGCATATCTTTGACTATTACGTGGTGCTGAAAAGCGGAGTGCAACTGGCCATTGCAGTTAAGCCGTTCAAGAAAAAGGCGGCCATGCAAGATGTGCTGGACCGCATTCAACAGGAAGGCTTGGAATGCATCGGGACACTGGGGGAGATTGAAGCTCGACACCCCGACATCAAGCTAAGACTTCTCACCGAAGTCGAGGCTAACATCGATGCATTTCTGAACGCCATGAACATCCTACGCGCCCGTTCTCATTACAATGAGAGCGAGTATCTGGCTCTGGCCAATGAGATCAAGGACTGCCCAGGCCACTTCCGGTTTGGGCAATTGTTCAAGAACTGCACGAGCCGTTCAAGTCGCTGGACTGCGGCTTGGTCGCTTATCGACCACGAAATTATCAGGCCCGTGAATCCGGGACAGATCAACGAACTCAGTTGGATGACTGTGGTTCGCTAGACGACGACCAATACAGCTACGTTCAAAAAGGAGGTTAACATGAACAGCTATTTTGCACAGCCAGCCACATTCCAGCGCTCTTTGGTGAACATGCGCAAGGTCGACAGGCTTAGCTATAAGAACGCCCATTGGATTCCAGTTTGCAGAGGCAACGAGGGATGGCACATCAAGAGGGACGACGACAGTCACGAAGTCGTTGTCGGCCATCAGGAGCTCTATAATGAAATTTCTGCCGGTCGCGCCTCGGTTCGGTATGGATATCAGGAACCTGAGCAACAGAAGCTACGCATTATCTTCGGCGATAAAAAGTTCTCTGATTTCCCTGAGAAGGTTCAGAAGCTGGCTCTCGTTCGTGAAAAGCTGATCAACCGTTATGACGCGGAATTCCCGGAATATGGGCGGAAACGTTGGAATAATGAGAAGCTCCAGCGTCTTCTGAATACTTGGCACACCGATATCCAGGCAAGCCTTCTCCCAAGCGCCAGTCGCGCAGACAGGCCGATGGAGCTCACGTTCTATCGCGCCCCATCGGTCAAGACTTTCTGGAGGGATTACACCAAGTATCACGGATGCGGAGGCGACGTCCTCGGATTGGTTCAACGTCACCATGGTCCTGGAATCTATTATCGTTCCGCTGATCCGGAATCGATTGCTTTCGCTCATAGCGAAGCTCTTCGGTACATGGATAACAGGAAGAAATCGAAGGCACAGGTTTATCAGGATTATCTGGCCAAGCTTTTTGAGATGAATTCATCACCGGATTCTCAGCTCAAAAAAGTTTCGCGCACAAAATTCGAGAGCATCATTGATGGTTTTGATGAGTACGCGAAGGTCGCTGGACGACACGGGGAGGCTTACGCCAAGAGACGACTTTCTTCCGTAAAGCGAAGCTTCCACTTCGAGGTGCCGGGTGACCGCATCGAGATGGACTTCTGGAATGTGGAATTGATGTCCTTGTTCGTGGAAACGGGGATGTGGTCCCTGTTACCAGAAAGCTACCGTAATCAGATCGGAAGCACTCGCATTTGGTTCGCTGCCGCCATCGACGTGTCCACTCGCTATGTGTTGGCTTTTAAGGCGAGCACCAATCCGAATGCGGCCAATGCCGTCGAAGCAATCAGAATGATCATGTCCGACAAAACGCATATTTCCACTGCGTTGGGTTGCGAAACGCCCTGGATTGGGCGCCTTCGTCCTCGCCAGATCTATTGCGATAACGGCAAGGAGTTCGTCAGTCAGCGGACCCAGGAAGTTTTGAGGAATGCACGCATTGCGTTTACCCGTCCACCAGCGGGTGAACCACAAGCCAGACCATTTATCGAACGGCTTTTCAAAACCATTGGTCCAATGGTGGCGCATCATTTTGATGGCCGAACCTTCGGTTCTATTCAGGAGAAAGGAGACTACAATCCAGAGGAGCGCCTAAGCCTGCAGAGTGATGAGCTGATCAAATTCTTCCTGTTCGCGATCTGCGATATCTATCACAACAAGAAGCATGCAGGGCTCGCAGATGGTACACCACACAATGCTTGGGTGAAGGCCACATCCCGATATCCAATCGACGTTGCGCCCGACGAAGAAGAAATGCTTCACATCTTCGGGGAGAAGGTTTCGCGACGGATTTCGTCCTATGGCGTGTCTTTCATGGGCATTCCTTATTCGAACGATGAGTTAACGCACCTACGCCTGAAACATGGTCAGACGGATTTTGAGATCAAGTACGATCCAGCGAATCTGCGGTCCATTGCCGTCTATGCAGGCAAGGATAAGGGCTGGTTCTCAGTCGAAAACCAGATTGGTCTGGATGACAACGTTTCGCTTGAGGAATGGATCGTAGCACGGCAGCAGCTTCGTCTGGCTAATGCCAAGGAAAGCGAGTCTGGTCTCGCCGCTATGTACCGGGCGATCAATAAATTGCGGACCTCCGGTGACGCCGCGATGATCAGGGCCAAGCTGGGTGCACGGTCATTGGATAGCAATGCACTGGCAAGACTCGAAGCCGAACTGTGCGGCAGTTGGATCGCAAAGCCGGACGACCAGATGCAGGGACTAGAAGCGCTCGCTTCTCTTCCGGGGGATCTGAAGCTCGCGGATGAATCGGCATTTGTCGAGTACCAAACAGTCCAGAAGAAAGAGATCGCAGCTGCAAAACGGGCTGCGAAAAGCGAGCAGCTGGAAACCAGAGCGAACAATACAGATACCGACCTTCAAACAAAAACCTCTGTTTCAAGGAGCGGCTATTACGACGAATTTTGAGAAGGGCGGGACCAATGAACACTGACGAATTGAAAGAACTCAAAAGACATATCTACGGCACGTATCTCGAAAGTCCGCGCGACAGAAAATTGCGCAATATGCTGCAAGGAATGGTTGATAACGTTGATGATCACCTGAACGGTGGCGGCGGTTCTCGGCAGACTGCATTATTTGTAATTGGTGAATCCGGGAGCGGCAAATCCCATTCATTGAAACACCACTGTGGTCACATCGCAGAGTTTCAGCCGCGAGAAAATGAGTTTGGCGAAACCATCACGCCTTTTCTCAGTATCGAGGCATCAAGCTCATCAACCATGAAGGGGTTTGCAATCACACTGTTGTCCGCGATGGGGCTTCCAGCAAACTCCAAGCAGACTGAGACCCAGCTGTTTTCGGCTGTGAAAACACAGTTGAAAGCGAGAGGTATTCTCTATCTGCACGTCGATGAGGCTCAACACCTCATTCGTCACGATAGTCAGAAGGTGATTACCGAAGTCCAGGACGGGCTGAAGAGCCTTATGCAGATTCCTGACTGGCCTTTGCATACGATCTTTTCGGGTGTGCCGGATCTTGCCAAATTGCTGACAAATGATCTCCAGCTCGCGAACCGTAGCAAGGTCATTCGCTATGTTGAGCAGAGCCCTACTGATGATCAGCAGTTCATCAACGATGCCATGACCAAAATTGCCGAACAGATCTGTGGCCTGAAGATTGCAGATGAACTGCGAGAAGCAGACTTTATGGGACGGCTGTGTCACTCGGCTCAAGGCGGCCTAGGCAAGATTGTTGAAACCATCCGTGCCGCTTGCGTCCTGACCGTGAAAAACGACAGGACGGTGCTCGAAAATCGTGCGTTTGCATTCGTCTATCAAGAATCGAGCGGTTGCCTGCCCGAACACAATATCTTCTCAGCCCCACGTTGGTCAGAAATCTCGCCTGAACATGTGCTCGCCGATCTGTCTGCATCTAACGAACCCAAGAAAAAAGGAAGGACCAAGAAATGACATTGCCGGTTACCCTGCCCTTCCATGAAGACGAAAGTCCGATCAGCCTCGTGTCGCGTCTGGCGCGCGCGAATAGCTATGATTCCTTGCAATCATTGCTCGGTTTCACACACACGAGCCGAGAAGCTATCGTTCATGGAGATCATGACGCGCTTGCGGAAATCTCGGAGCTTTCAGGGATTTTCATTGAACGCCTATCGAACGCAAGCATCGTCCATCAGCATCCAGGTTCCAACTGGAAGCTTGGCCGCGCTATTTTCAATAAAGAGATGCGTCCGGGAAAGATGCTCCGATACTGTCCGCATTGCGTCCTTGACGACATTGATCGGCAACCAGGTCGCTCCATCGCCAAGCCCTATGCACGCTCGTGGTGGAGTTGTCGCGGTATCGAAGGTTGTCCAGAGCATGGGCGTAAGTTGGTCGAGCACCTCGTAACCTCTTTTGACCAGCGCGACGACTTTGCTACGTTCGTCGAGCAAAATGTCCAGACAATCCGCGATCAGGCGCATGATGATGTGCGGAGCTCGGCACCCTTGCTGGATCGGTTTCTGCGCGACCGCATTTCCAAACCTGCCAAAGCCGACGACCTGGTCGACACATTGGATGTCCATATCGTCGCTGAGCTTTCAGGGTACTTGGGTAAATTCATCGCGATTCATAAGCTGACCGACTTTCAGGACGAGGCGACAGACCAGCGTGAATGGGGATTTAGGCTACTCTGCAAAGGGCAAGCAGAACTGGAGCGCGTTATTATTGAAACCATCGAGCAGAAAAGGCCGATGGTGCGTTTCGTCGAGCAGTTCTTCGGTCCGCTTGTCGACTGGCTCCGCCGCAATAAACTGAAGCCAGCATACCAGCCTCTTGTGTCTATGTTCCAGGAGACTGCGGAGAAGAACATGCCGTTTGGTCCGGGCATGACCTTTATCAATCCCGTGGAGCACCGCTATGTCTATTGCGTGAATTCTGCGCACACGGACTTCGGCATTCATAAAAAGCGCATTAAGACGCTGCTTGCTTCGCATGGGCTAACCAACCGCATCAACCTGCATGACTCGGCTATCTATTTTGATGCTGAGAGGGCCCGTCCAATTTTCGAGAACGCACTCGAAACCATCACCAGTAAGGAGGCCGTCCAGGTTCTCGGTATCAGCGAAGATAAGCTTCGTCTGCTTGTAAAGTCCGGGCTTCTTCCGCAGGTTGAAGGACGAGAAGAGCGCCGGGATTATATTCGTATCCAACGGATGGACCTGAATGATCTGCAGGCCAGATTGCTTTCCCATGCCGAGCGGATGGAGGAGAGCGACGAGGCATGGATCTCGCCGCAGGATTTCGCGCAGGGATATTCCTTTCCGCTGAATGATATCTTGAAATTGCTACTCGACGCGACTGTCGCCTCGCGGGTTATTGCGGGCAATGAAGGGCTGGTCGAACGATTGCGTATCAATAAAGATGAAGTGCGCCTGATCGCTCTTCAGCAGCATGTGGACAGCGACGAAAAATTCATCACGTTCCAGGACGCACTTGGATTACTCGGAACATCTGACCCAACCCTGATTGAGCTAATCAAACAGGGATACATCACCGAGACGAAGTACGAACGCTCGGCAAAAAGAGCCCGCTTGATCAGCGAAAATTCCATTATGGATTTCAAGACACGGTTCATCTCTCTTGTCGATTTTTGTGATGAAATCGGGGCAAATCGAGCCGGAATGAAAAAGCGCCTTGCGGACCTCAATGTGAAGCCGCTGTTTGACAAGAGCAATCGAGTGGCCAGTTATTATTCTCGGATCGATATCAGCAAGATTCAGGCAGCCATGATCCAATCGTAATAAGCATCAGCACGCAAAACCAACCAAAGCCCGCTTAGCGGGCTTTTTTTTGTATCGTACGACCGAAACGGACAAATCAAATAAAGCGAAATGACCATACCTATTTGAAGGCACTTTAAAAAAGATAATGAAAACAATGGATAGAAGCTGAAAAAAGACAAACCAAGGCAGCAATTACACCTTAAAAAATCGATTGCGTCCTTAAGAAATGCCCTTGGAGTTGCACTTAAGTCTGATTGGCCCGAGCACTAGATAATGACTGCCCAAAACTGAGAATTGGAGCTCTAAAGCATGTCACACAAAAGTGGGAACCGCCTTCGCTTGGAAATCAGTCCAACGGACTGATTTCTATTCCCGCTACGATCCGAGAACGACATGCGTAAAAACAAGAAGATAGAGCGAGTCTATGGGGTAGGATTAGGCGCAGCACACTCTAATGTGGTGGATTTGAAGTTTCTATCATTTGTGTTGCATTCACGTTCAGGGGCAAAATCCGCCACATCCTGAAGGGATATGATGAAAATATAATTGTCCACGCGGCCTAGAAACTGCTGCAAAACGTAAGTTTTTGATAGCGAGAAGGCAGAAACAAAGATCGGTGCCCGCTTTCTCAACCGGATGATTAAACTTGCTCGGCCACAACCCCAGCGCATCGAATGAAACAAGGCATGGATAGGATTACCCCGCCCTTAGCTCGAACCATGCAGAACGGCTCCTCGCGATTAACCGCGCATCAGATCAACACTTCCCTTCAGGCCGAGCCGCTCAATCCGGACATAAAGCGTGCTCTTGGCGATGCCGAGGTCACGCGCGGCGGAGGTCAAGTTGCCTTGGTGGCGACGGATGGCGGCAAGGATGGCCTCGCTTTCGGCACGAACCAGCGTTCCTATGGCCGCAATTGGTGAGCCAATGGCAATGTCCTGCCGGTTCGCGCCAGCAAGCTCCGGTGGCAGGTGATCGGCTGCAAGGCTCGCGCCACCGCTTTCGAGCAGCATGCCTTCGAGCACGTTGCGCAACTCGCGGATATTGCCCGGCCAATCATGACGATGGAAGGCTTCCAGAACCTTCGGCTCTATACCTGGCACCGGGATCTCGTATCGGCGTGCGATTTCGGCAAGGAGATACTCCGCCAGCGCAGAAAGGTCACCCACCCGATCGCGCAGGGAAGGCAGCCGCAACGTCGTTACGGCAATCCGGTAGAAAAGGTCGGCGCGAAAACGGCCTGCCTCAACCTCCGCCCTCAAATCGCGATTGGTGGCCGCAATCAGCCGCAGCTTGACCTTGCGCGGATGGTTTTCGCCGATGCGGTAAACCTCTCCGGCTTCGAGCACGCGCAAAAGATGCGGCTGGAGATCAAGTGGCATCTCGCCGATCTCGTCGAGGAATAACGTACCGCCGTCAGCGGCTTCGATCTTACCCGTCATGCCGCCGCGCCGTGCGCCGGTGAAGGCACCCTCGGCATAGCCGAACAGCTCACTGGTCAGAAGTTCACGGGAGAAGCCACCACAATTGATGGCGACAAAGGGGCCAGATCCTTGTGCGCCATCGGCATGCAGAGCCTGCGCGAAGGCATCCTTGCCGACACCGGTTTCACCAAGCAGGAGAACCGGCACTGAACTCTTGGCCAACAGGCGGGCCCGCCGCACCGCCTCCAGATGGGACGTCGAATGGCCGATCAGACGGTCGAAGGGATCGGCACAAGCCGGAGCGCCACGTGGCAAGGCCCGCAGGTCCGCGCGGCGCACGACGGCGCTGCGACCTGGCAGAACCAGCACCGCCCCCAACCGCTCTCCTTCCAGCAGCACCGGTTCGATCCAGTCGTGATCGATCCAGTCTGGCATATTTTCGGGTGCCACGCGCCCCTCGCGCCAAGGCAGCGTCAGATCGCGGATCGCGCTCGTGGGACTGCCCCGCCCCTTGGCCAGTTCTGCCATCAGCGAGGCGGCCCGATCATTGGTTTTAATCGCCCGACCAGAGCGGTCGAAGACAATCAGACCATCGCCACTTGGCGCGCGCAGCCGCTCAAGACAATGATCGAGAAGCCGATAGCGCAGCTTCATCTCCCGCTGCCCCAAGCGGTTCTCAATCCGCCCGGAAGCGGCCACAGCCAGCGCAAGAGTGTGGCGGCTGTAGCTCTCGCTCAGGCCAGAAATATCGATCGCCCCAAGTATCGCACCGCTCACCGGATCGCGGATAACGCTCGCCGAGCA
The DNA here is from genome assembly GCF_026241335.1 of Ochrobactrum chromiisoli. GTDB lineage: Bacteria > Pseudomonadota > Alphaproteobacteria > Rhizobiales > Rhizobiaceae > Brucella > Brucella chromiisoli. The sequence continues at coordinate 90,745 of NZ_JAPHAV010000012.1, forward strand.
GGACCAACGCTTGATTCCGGAACAATAATGCTCCGCCGAATGAATCTGGATCGGCTGGCCGATCTGCAACGCTGTGCCAATGGCGTTGGTGCCACAGACAGCCTCGCTCCAGTTCGCGCCCGGCATAAGACGAATGCGCTCCGCCGGATCGCGCAAGATGGGATCGCCCTCCACACTCAGAACCACCCCTTCCGCATCAGTCAGCACCATGACCGTGCCGGTTTCAAACAGAAAGTCGCGTGCGGACGCCATGACCGGGGTGCTGGCTTTGACAAGGTCGCGGTTATCGCCGAGTATACCGTGCAGCGTCTCTTCGACCACTGGATCAGGCGCATGCGAACGCCCAGGATCGACAATGCCATGGCAGCGCCGCCAGGAGTCGTCGATCAGCCTTCTAAGCGCATCCGAGGCTGGGTCCTGCCCGCCCATGAAACGCTCCCAGGAAGACATGATCTTGCCGTCATTTTCCGGACGTGAAAATGTCCGATGCGAACCTTGGCCGGTCATCGTCGTTATTCCTCCCATTTACAGCGGCCCCAGAGCACTCAAAAACCACCGTTCCTTCCCTGGAACAGTGGTCCCCAGCCGCCTGCTCTCCCAAGCCATGACGCCGCCGATGTGAGAGGTTAACATCAAAAAAGCGCTTATTGCATTCATTTTTTGCGGCCTTTGCCCCCCACCCGGCGCCATCACACCGGCCACTGGCCGCACACCGAACGCCAACCGTCCGATTTCCGGACGGTTCTGAAATGCGGCCTGTCAGCGATGTTCTCGCTAAGCCCTTGTTCCTGCCTCAACCTTTCCGCTGCGCGCAACGTGGCAAGAATCCTGCTTCTCTCTCATTCGGGAGGACTGACAATAATGGACAAAAAAAGCGATTTCTCCGGTGAGAATGCCTGTGGCCGGGTGCCGGTGACGATTCTTACGGGCTTTCTCGGTTCCGGCAAGACGACCCTGCTCAATGCGCTCACGGCGCGCCCGGATATGGCGGGCGTCGCCATATTCATCAATGAGTTCGGGGATGTCGGCATCGATCACCATCTCGTCGAGCGCGTGGACGACACATTGGTCATTCTCGAATCCGGCTGCCTCTGCTGCACCGTTCAGGGCGATTTGATGGGAGCCCTAATGCGGCTGCATGAGCGCATGTCACGACGCGAGATCGCGCCGGTGAGCCGGGTGCTGATTGAAACCACCGGCCTTGCCGATCCAGCCCCTGTAGTGCGCGCACTGATGGAGGACCGGCTGGTCTCCGCCCGCTTTCGTTGTGATGGCGTGCTGACCGTCGTTGATGCAGAGCGCGCCCGCGCGCAAATTGCCCGCCACCGGGAGGCACGGGTGCAGGTCAGTCTTGCCGACCGGCTGTTGCTGTCGAAATGCGATCTCGCCAGCCGCGCCGAGCGAACCGCGCTGGAGCGGGAACTTGAAGCGCTGAACCCAACGGCACAACGCTTTGCGCTCCATCATGGCGAGGCCAGTCCAGAGGTTCTTTTTGGAGGCGGACTTTATGTTTCCGGCCAGACACCCACCGCCGTAACCGGTTGGCTTTCCGGCCAGCGCAATGCGGTCAAGAGCGTCTTCCACTGCGAGCCGCACTCCGGCAAGGTCTCGAGCTTTGTCGTTACACTGGACGAAGCGGTCGGGTGGCGTGGCTTTGCGGTGACAATGGGTGAAATCCTCTCGCGCTGGGCTGGACGGCTGCTCAGGGTGAAGGGCCTCGTCTGCGTCGCCGGTCTCGATCAACCCGTTGCGGTACAATGTGTCGATGAGGCCGCCTATGCGCCAGTGCGGCTCAGCGCCTGGCCCCAATCCGGTGCTTTGACAGATCAGCGAGGCAGGCTGGTTTTCATCGGTGAGGACCTTGACGCTCACGTCGAGGCGGACATCCGCGCGCGGCTGGCAGCCCTGCCCGGCGACCGCGAGGCGCTTCGCCGAGCCACCGTCGTGGGATTACCGACGCGCATCTGGCTTGGCGAACGCATGCCGCTCACACCCCGACCCGGCCTTGTCTCGGACGCCTTCATAATCCAGCCGCGCATGCTCGGCGAAATGCCGGCGCGGATCTGAGGGATGCGCGGCATAAACGCAATAGCCTTGAGGCAAACCGCTTCGTTGCGCATGACGCAGGTCATGCAGCGTGCCATGATTATGCTCCAGATGGACAATGCGGAACTTGCTGGCGCCTTGGCCCAGGAGGCGGCGACCAATCCCTGCCTGCGGATAGAATTCCCCTTTCCCGCGCCGAAGACCGGCAGCGGTCCGCCGCGCTGGCGTCCCTCCCCGTTCAGCGCGGCGGAAGGGGAAAGCGAACGGGTGGCTACGCCAGCTGCCAGCCTCTATGGCCACGTCACCACCCAGATCGGGCTTCTGTTCCGTACCCCGCGGGAACGCACCATCGCCCTCACCTTCGCCGAGGCACTGGAGCCAAGCGGCTGGCTTGGCATGGAGGTAGGGGCCATAGCAGCACGTGCCATCTGCTCCCCTGCCGAGGCCGCGCAAGTGCTGGCGCGTCTTCAGGAGATGGAGCCGGCCGGGCTCTTCGCCCGCTCTCTCAGCGAATGCCTCGGCCTGCAAATCGCCGATCAGGGTGCGTTGACCGAACCGATGCGAAGACTTCTCGCCCATCTTCCGCTGCTGGCGCGCGGCGACATGGCAGCGCTTGCCGATCAGTGCGGCGTGAATGCCGAGCAGCTCGGCGCGATGGTTACCAAGCTGCGCCGCCTCGACCCCAAGCCGGGCGCACGCTTCGAAACGCCATCGGATTTTCGCCGCCCGCCGGACCTCTTGATAAAACGCGACAAGAGCGGTGGGTGGCAGGTCACGCTCAACCGCGAGAGCCTGCCGAAAATCACGGTCGACCCTGAGGCCGGGCAGCGTGGATCACACGCACTTGCACAGGCGCGCTGGCTGGAACGCACCGTGGAACGCCGCAATCACATGATCCTGGAGGTCGCAGCCTTTGTCATCGACGTCCAGCAAGACTTCCTCGAACACGGCCCAGCGAGGCTTCAGCCACTGACCAATGGTGAGGTGGCCGCAGCCATCGGCTGTCACGAAACAACCGTCAGCCGGATCCGAACCGGCCTGACGGTCGAGACACCCGTGCGGGTTTTGCCGCTCTCGGCCCTCTTCGCGCGCGGCGGCACGGCGCGCCCCGATGGTGGAGGTGTGCCCGGCCCGGCGATCGCGACATTGATCGCACAGCTCATTGCGACGGAACCAAAGGACAGGCCGCTGACAGACACCGACATAACTGAGGCTCTCGACGCCAGGGGCATTCGCATTTCACGCCGGACCGTTGCCAATCGTCGCCGCGAGGCAGGGTTTCCGGGTGCGGCGGATCGTATGAAAGAGAGGAGAAAGACATGACACAACCCGCAAGCGGGAGAAAAATCTATGGCTCGGCAAAGCAGGCGCTTGATGGGCTCCTGTTCGACGGCATGACCATTGCGGCAGGCGGCTTCGGCCTGTGCGGCATTCCGGAAAATCTCATTGATGCGCTGGTCGAAAGCGGCGTGAAGGACATCATTGTTGCCTCCAATAATTGTGGGGTTGATCATTTCGGTCTTGGCAAGCTGCTCGACACCCGGCAGATCCGCCGGATGATTGCCTCCTACGTGGGCGAGAACGCCGAATTCATGCGGCAATATCTCGCTGGCGAACTGGAAATTGAGTTCAACCCACAGGGAACGCTGGCCGAGCGCATGCGCGCTGGCGGTGCCGGTATTCCCGGCTTCTACACGAAAACCGGCGTCGGCACAGTGATCGCCGAAGGCAAGGAGCACAAGCAATTCGACGGTGAGACCTATATTCTGGAACGGGGTTTGGTCGCCGATCTCGCCATCGTCAAAGCCTGGAAAGCGGATGAAGCCGGAAACGCCATATTCCGCAAGACAGCGCGCAATTTCAATGCACCAGCGGCGATGTGCGGCAAGGTATGCGTGATGGAGGTCGAGGAAATCGTGCCGACCGGCAGCCTTAATCCCGATTACATCCATTTGCCCGGCGTTTATGTGCACCGCCTCATTCAGGGGGGACACGAAAAGCGCATTGAAAAACGCACGGTTCGTCAGAGGGAGGATGCTTGATGGCCTGGGACCGCAATCAGATGGCGGCACGCGCCGCGCTCGAACTTGTCGATGGGACCTATGTCAATCTCGGCATCGGCATTCCGACCTTGGTGCCGAACTTCATTCCCGAAGGCGTCTCGGTGACGCTGCAATCGGAAAATGGAATGCTTGGCATCGGACCTTTCCCCTATGCGGGCGAGGAGGATGCCGATCTCATCAATGCAGGCAAGCAGACGGTTTCGGAAATGCCGAACACGGCCTATTTCGATTCAGCCACATCCTTTGCCATGATCCGCGGCGGCAAGATCGCCATGGCGGTCCTCGGGGCAATGGAGGTCAGCGAAACCGGCGACCTCGCCAACTGGATGATCCCCGGCAAGCTTGCCAAAGGCATGGGCGGGGCGATGGATCTCGTCGCCGGTGTCGGTCGCGTGGTCGTGCTGATGGATCACGCCAACAAGGAAGGCGAACCCAAGGTCCTGAAGGCGTGCACTCTGCCGCTTACAGGCACACAGGTCGTGGACCGGATCATCACCAATCTCGGCGTGCTCGACGTGGTCGAAGGCGGCTTGAAGATCGTCGAGCTTGCAGATGGCATCAGCGAGGCTGAGCTTCGCGCCGCCACTCAAGCAACCATCGTCGACTGACAAGCCGGTGCAAACACAGGAAAGCCGGGACCTTGCGGCCCCGGCTTTCCTATGCGTGTGACGCTTGAGGAAACGTCAGGCGCGCATCCGCACCAGCGCGTCGAGCACGGCTTCTGGCGGATGGCAGGGCGGAATACGGGCATAGCGGAATTGCGTAGCGCCACCTTCCGGCAGATCACCACCGGCAAAGAGCGGATCACTGACGTCCTGACCTTGCACTCCATCGCCGCCGCCGATCACCGCATCGAACAGGGGTTCCTGCCCCGGACGAACGCCGCGCCCAACCACGGCCCAACGATAGTGGCGGGCGGCATTGAACACCGGCGCATAGCGATCCGCCGGACCGGGCTCTGTTTCGGCCTCCTCGATCAGCAGGCCACCAACCGGCCGCGCGGCAACGCAGCGGACGAAATCGGCGATATACATCGCAGCATCCTCTACTGCGTCATCGTCGCGCTCTTCGGGTTCACGCCCAACCATGCGCTGCGCCTCGTCGAGCCAGACAGCAGGCGACGGCATGGCGAGAACCATGGGAACCTGTCCCTGAAGATTGGCCGCCACCGCCTCCGCCACCTCATCCAGAAGCTTGCGCGGCCCCTCCTCCTCCAACATGCGGCGGAGCGGAAAGGTTGCGCGCTTCTTGGCGGCCATCTCCATGGCCAGCCCCGGATGACGCGCAATCCATGACCGGTAAAGATCGCCGACGGGAACAACGGCGACATCATCACGCAAAAGGCCACGCGCCTGTGAAAAAAAGGAGAGATATTTCGCCGCCCCTTCCGCCCAAGGATCTCCCTCAGGACCCAGAAGGAGCCGCCGGGCATAGCCCGACGACTCCAGCCAGACCCGCAGACGGTTTGCGCCCGGTCCTCCGGGCAGCATATCCGCAAGGCTTGTGCTCATTGCTTTTCGCCCCCCATCGCGCCAAGGGCGGCCAAACGCGACTCAAGCTCGGCAATGCGCACATCCTTAGGATGTGTCATATAGTTCGGCCTCGGCTCATCACCGCGCCGGGTCTTTTCTGGAGAGCCCATATAGAGCGTGCCAACGTCATCGCCCCAGCAACCGAAATACTGGAGATGGGCTGGCGGCTTCGGCTTGTTCCACCCCTTGACGAACTCCGAATACGGTACAGAGCGGGCGATGCGCGCCTTACGCTCGTCGGCTCGCGCTTTCTCCGTTGCATCAAAATCAATAGCCAGCGTCACCGGATCAAAGACTACCTTGTAGATCCGGGCGGCCACCTCCGGCGACATGAGACCTTCCTCGATATCGCGGATGACGCCGACCGGATCGCGTTCAAGCAAGTCGCCATAGCCTGCACCCGCGCCCTGACTGATCATGTAAAGCTCGCCCCGCTTCGAGATGTCGAAGCCCATACCCATATGATGAGTGGTATATTTCGCCCCGTCGAAGGGCCGCTCGTTCATGATCTCCTCAATCGAATGACGGAACTTCTCCGGCTCGTTCAGCAGCACGTCGTAAACGTCAACATCCTGCACTTTGCACAGCGGATAGGTGCCGCAGGCATAACCACCGAACAGACCCTGAAGCGGCGGGATCTTGGCGCCCTCAGCGGTAGTCATGAAGCCCCACTGCTCGCTGTCTTTGGTGGCAACCATCATCGTGTAACCCTGGCCGCCGCGATATTTGCCGGGCGCGATGGCGTCACGCGTCATCTTCTTGGAAACCAGCTGGAGGAAGGGCACTTCCTCCTCGTTCAGCTCCTGTTCGCCGATATCGGCCATGGTGGCAAAGATCGGCGCCAACGCGTGCTCGCCGTCACGGTCCACCCGCGCGCCGCCGCCCATGCCGTTCAGATCAGCGCAGAGATTGCCGAGCGTTTCGCCGTGCTGGCTAACCCCGCCCCAGATGAAGGTATTGATCATGTTGAAGGTCGGGGCGTGAACCTTGGTGTACTTCGCCGGGCAGGAATACAGAAACTTCGCCACCGCATGCTGGCCAGCGGTGAAGCCGGTGAAGATCGACATCAGCGACTGTGAATTTGGCGCGTCATAGGAGCAATTGACGATCGAATGCGGGTCGGTGATGACCTCAATTGGCGCGAAAGCCGCCTGCCCGCGCGGCAAGTCGGGCCAGACGTAGCACAGGAAGACCTGCGCCAGCATGCCCTTCAGCCCGGCGACGATGGTGTTCGTAGCGCGGTTGGTGAATTCCGGCGACGATCCCCGGAAGTCGAAGATCAGCCGGTCGCCGGTCTTGGTCAGCTTGCAATTGATCTTGACCACGCAGTTTTCACGCAGTGTCGAATCCTGGATGATATAGGTTCTCACCGTCATGTCCGGCCATTCGGAAATGCGGCGTTTTACTTCGGCGCGAACATTTTCCATCGTCAGACGCAGGGTCGAGACCAGCGCTTCCGGCCCGTCGGAGTTGAGCGTCTCTTCAAGGCGCTGCTTGATGCGCAGACAGGCGAAGAGCTTCACCTTCATGTCCTCATATTGCAGCTTTGGTTCACGTACCGAATTTTGTAAGAAGGTGAGAATGTCACGCTTGATCTGATAGTTTTCGACCACCTTGAAAGGTGACATCTTCAGCCCCTCGTCGGACGGGCTTTCAGCCATAGAAGGCATGCCCCCCGGTTCGATGGCGCCGTTTTCGCCTTCGTGCACAGTCGACGCGACCCAGCAGACCAGCTTGCCCTTATGGAAGATCGGCAGGATCATCGACTGGTCGGTGTTGTGGACATTGCCATAACGGCTGTCGTTGTGGATGAAGCCGTCGCCCTCTTTCACTCCCACCGTTGGATCGTTCATCCAGTTCTTGATAATGAACTTGATCGGGTGGTGAACGAGCGCCGAGAAGATCAGCACGCCGCCCGCCGAGGCGATGGCAAGGTCCCCGGACGCAGAATAGACACCGGTGATGACGTCACCCCACTTGGCGCCGGGGGCCGCCCCCATCTGCTCAACCATCTCATAGCCTTCATCGCAGCCAGACTGGATGCGGTCGCGGATCTTTGCGACGATGTGGCTGTCGGAGACCTTTGCGATGGCCTCATTTTCCTGCGCGGTGCGCGGCATCAGGTCGTGGTTCTGCATGATCTCCGGATCGGGTCCGAGGAACAGCGTGGTGTCGTCGAGAAACTTCTTGATGAGGTTCATCTCTTCGAGTGAGGGCGTCTTGGCCCGTATGTCGATCTTGTTCATGGAATTCTCCTCCAGTCGGGTTGGGCGTTAGGCCCGGCGCTCCTCCTGCGCCGGGCTGGCCTTTCAGTGGCGGGTGACGGCGCTTTCGTTGCGCAGAAACCAAGAAGCCCCTTGCTTCGCCGTCACATAGGTCCATCCGGGATTGACGAGGAAAGTCGTGACCTCCGAGGCGACAATCGCCGGACCAGCGATTTCGATGCCGGGTTCCAGATCCTTGCGCGCCCAGACCGGTGTTTCGAATGGCCCGTCATGACCGACAAAATGACAAGTGCGATGACTTGAGGGCGCAGGTGGCGCTTTGCGCTCGGGCTTCGGAACGGGCTTGATGTCCTCGAACTGGACCGTCTCATGCCGGGCATAGGTAGCGACGCGGATCGTATTGATGCGGATGCCCGCTTCCGGTGCCTGCGAGCCTTCGCCGAAACGCTTGCCGTAGTCGGCCGAGAACTGCGAGATAATCGACAGGACATCCCCCGGCCCGAACACCTCATGTTTGGGAATAACCGCCGTGGTCTGCACGAGCTGGTTGCCGTAGCGCATGTCCAGTTCCAAATCATGACGGATGTCTTCCAGCGGCACCCCCTGACGCAGCAGGTCCTGACGGCCCTTTTCCTTCAACTCAGCGACGATCGCGTTGAAACGATCATAATCGTCGAAGATGTGGCGCGTGTTGCTGTCGTAGAGCACCATGTAGAGCGACTGTTCATGGATATGGAGCTGGTGCATATTGCCAGCGCCAACCGCTGAGAACACCGACGAGAGCGGCGGCGCCAGAATATTGTCGATATTGAGGTTCTGCGCGATACCGCAGCAATGCAGCGGCCCGTTGCCACCATAGGCCAGCATGGTGAAGTCCTTAGGGTCGTACCCCCTGGCTCGCAGCTCAGTGAAGAGGCCGTTTGCCATGTTGTCGTCCACCTTCTCGCGGATCAGCTTCGCTGCCTCAATGACCGAACAATCAAGTTCATCGCACAGCGTATCCTCGATGGCCGCCTTGGCGCGGCGCGGATTGAGCGGGATCGAGCCACCGGCATAATTGGCTGCATCAAGATAGCCGAGCAAAAGGTCGGCATCGGTCACGGTCGGACGCAGACCGCCACGGTCATAGCAGGCGGGGCCTGGATCAGAGCCGGCGCTTTCCGGGCCGCATTTTACCGTCTTGTACATGCGATCGTAAGAAGCGATGGAACCACCGCCAGCACCGAGCGTGACGAGATGGACCATCGGCACCGACACCAGCCACCGGTCGATGACCGGATTGAAGTCGTAGTGTTTCACCCCGCCTTCGACGACAATGCCGATGTCGTAGGACGTACCGCCCATATCGGTGGCAATGACATTGCCAAGGCTTGCCTGCAGGGCAAGATGCTCGGACGCACCGATGCCCGAGACTGGGCCGGAGTGGATGGTCTGGAGCGCATCGGTGGAGTTGAGCTGGGCCATGCCGCCGGAATTGTGGATGACCAGCATCGGCCTTTCGTATTTGTGTGTGCGCAGGTTCTGCTCCAGCGCCGAAAGCGCGTGGTACATGGTCGAATGCAGATAGCCGTCGACGATGGCAGAGGTGGCGCGCACATATTCGCCCTTTCGCCCAGCCACCTGATGCGACAGGATCACCGGAATGGCGCCAAGCAGATGTGAGGGATACTCCTCAAGCACAATCTCCTCGATGCGCTGCTCGTGCTCCGGGTTCACCACGGCATTGACCAGCGCGACGACGATGATCTGCGCGCCACGATCCACCAGCTCACGGAGCTGCCGGCGCACGTCTTCCTCATCCAGCGGCATGACAAGCTCGCCCTGGAAATCAAGCCGCTCACGGATACCTCGGATCATATGCGGCTCGACCAGCGGATCGGGACGCTGGGCGTTTGGCATGTCCTGCTGGCCGAGATTGTCAAGACCTTCACCATAGCCACGGGCGCGGCTGAGCGGCACAGTTGCCTCGTAACCCGCTGTCACCAGCATGCCGATCTTCGGCCCTTTGTGCTCGATCAGCGCGTTGGTGCCGAGCGTGGTGGCATAGCGCACGCTATCCACTGATTGCAGGATCTGCTCCAGTTCCAGCCCCAGCACCGAGCAGGCCTTGCCGAGAGCCTCGTTGAAACCCATGGCCAGATTGTGATGCGTGGTCAGCGCCTTGGTCTCGATATATTGCTGGCCCCAGACGACAAAGCAGTCGGTGAAGGTGCCGCCGATATCAACGGATACGCGTTTCATTCTCGCTCCCTATCTTTCTCAAGGGGATCGCGCTGCCCTCCCCGGCAAGCGCGCCCTTTAAAATATTCTGGCCCCCCGCACCCCATTGTGCGGGGCGCTGACATCAGTGGCCGTGGCCGCGTCCGGGAACGACGGCGGGGCCGGCGTCCGGCAGCACGTCCGGGCCGCGCTTCGCCCATTGGGCCTTCAGCGCAGGCACATCGACCTGCATGTCGTGCAACGGCGGATGGCCGGGAATAGCGTATTCCGTTTCCACCTGCGTGCCGCAGTTCGGGCAGCAGAATTCAAGGATGCGTACCCATTCCGGGTCCGGGCTGAAGGTGAATCGGTAGCGATCCGGGTCGATGATTGGCGGATGGATCTCGCGCGGATCGCGGTTATGAACCAATAGCCCTTCCTTGTAGTTGCCCTCAGCGGGGGCGATCTCGTGATCGCAGACCCGGCATTCCCATTTCTCCGTCTCAAGGTCGATGCGAAGATATTCGGTCATCGGAATTTTCATATGCTCAGTCCTCCCGTTCCAAAATGATGTCGCCCGCCTCCGAGACGACGAGGCCCCAACCCGCTGGCACGCGGGCGGTAAAATAATCCTCCTCAAGAATGGCGGGACCGGCGGCATAATCGCCCGGCGCCATCGAAGCGAGGCGATAGACCGGCAACTCAATGCGGCCCTTGCCAGCCACCAGAACCTTGCGTTGGCCATCGGCTTTCGCCTCGGCCTTACGCGGGAAGTCGACGTGGCGCGTCTCGTCCTGACGCAGGCTTTTCACCGCAGTCAGTTCCAGTTCGACCGTTGAAGCGCTTGCCAGCGCGGCTGGGAACTCGGGCTTGTCGCCCAGCGGGAAGACCTTCTCGCCCTCCGGCGTCTCGGTGACGAGACGGGCCGAGACCACATAGCTGCCCTCCTCGAAGCCTTCGGCGAACATGTCGCGGGCGGCCTTGCGCTTCAGCGCGTCGAGGGCTGTGGCGAGCCCTGCCGTCGAGCGATCCTCAAGCGTTGCCGCATAGCCCTGCGAAACATCGCAGGAGCCTATACCATAGGCGGAAAACACCGCCGCCATGGCTGGCACGGCGACCCGTCGGATGCCTGCCTTCTCGGCCACACCGCAGGCATTGAGCGGTCCAGCACCACCGAAGGCGAGCATCACCGTGTCCGGTCCGATCCGCGTGAAGCGGTGCAGTTCCTCGGCAATCTTCGCCTCAAAGGCATCCGACATGGCAAGGATCGCCGTATCAAGATCGACACCCAGCGGCTCGGCGATATTGCTGAGAACGGCCGCTTCGGCGCGGGCGAGATCCAGCCCCATGCCGCCGCCGAAATAGGAAGTCGGATCGAACAGGCCAGCGAGGAGGCTCGCATCAGTGATCGTCGCCTCTTTGCCGCCGCGTCCAAAACAGGCTGGCCCCGGCAGGGCGCCAACGCTTTCAGGACCGATGGCGATCTTGCCGTCCTTGACCTTAAAGATAGAACTGCCGCCCGCGCCCGCGCTCATAATCTCGCAAAGCGGGAAGGAAACACTGATACCCTCGACGTGACCACGCCGGATTTCGGCAACCTTGCCGTCCGTGCACTGGCCAATGTCGGTTGTGGTCCCGCCAACATCAATAGACACAGCATCACGGAAACCGTAGAGCGCGGAAAAAGCCTTAACGCCCTCCATGCCGCCACGTGGACCCGACGAATAGGTCTTGATCGCCACCGTCTTCGCCACGCGCGAGGCATCGCCGTCATTACGGAAGATCAGCAGCGGATTCTTGGTGCGAAACTCCCTCAACCGGTTTTCGGCGTTGTAGAGGAAGGCTTCCATCGAAGGATGCAGAAAGGAATTGATAAGCGCCGACCAGGCGCGGCGACCCGGATTGCGGTCGGAGGTAAGATCCGACGTATAGAGAACCGGAACGGCCCCCAGAAGATGGCGCGGATATTTACGCAGCACGATCTTCTTCACCCGCGCTTCAGCCGCGAGGAATCCCGCACCACCAAGTGCGATAACCAGGCGGTTCGCGCCCCTCGCCGCGAGCTGGTTGATGACCTTGACGACCTCCACCTCCGCTTCTGGCGCATCAAGCTTGGCAAGATCGATGAAGCTGACACGGTCGCCCACCAACGCCTCGAACACCTCGGGATCGTGCGCCTTCAACGCCGCAGGAAGCATCGTCGAACCGCTGTCGAGAATAAGACCCAGCTTCGGCCCCTTACGCTCGCAAATGGCGTTGGTGCCTTGCGTTGTGGAATAGCGGATGAGATCGACCTCTTCGAGAAGCCTCTTTACATCAGCCGCGCCATAAACCACTTCGGATGCCTTTTGCAGCCCTTCGAAGAAGCACTTTGAAAGATCGTAAGGGGTGGTCAGAACCTTGGTTTTCTTTACACCGCCATCCGACATGATGCACACGTCGGTCAGTGTGCCGCCATTATCGATGTTGATTTGCAACGCCATCGCGCATTTCTCCTCCCGTTCCTGTCAGGCCGACCTTGCGGCCCGTTCGGCGCGTTCTTCGCGCCGGGCTTTGCGGTCGCGGCACGCGGCGGGCTCCTCCCCGCGATACCGGACCATCTGTCCCATGTAGCAAGAGAAGCAAGTTCCCTTCCACGCAGCGGCGCAGCCAGAGAAATTCTGTCAACTGATTGAAAGAGTTTGATTAATTTTTAGGTTCGTCTGACAAGACACGGCGCGCCCGACGTTGGGGCGTCCGGTTTTCGAACACTCGCACGGCGGCGGCGTCCTGAAGATGGAAGGTTAATGTTCGGCGACCATCTGCGCGACCAACCGCGTTGCATGGATCCAACTAGGGCGATATGATTCTATTTACGACCTATTTCATGCGGTGCGCTGGGATTGTGCCGACCAAGTTCAGTCATCCGTTTATAAACACAGACGCCGATCCTTGCTTGTGTTCTCTGGGCTTGTGTTCTCTGGCTATCAAAAACTGCCGTTTTGCAGCAGTCTGCTAGGTTTCGTGGACAAAGTGTATTCACTGTAGAGCAGCGACGAAATTGACATTGCCTCGAACACACCTGTCGAAACCCAGCGCCGGTAGCGCCAGAAGACACTGTTCCATTTGCCATACTCGTCCGGCAGGTGACCCCACTGTGATCCAGTTCGGGTAATACACATCATGCCCTCGAAATACAGCCGGTTGCCCAGCGCTGGACAGCATCCGCGCGCGCTTTCAGGTGGCAGCAATTCCCCGATGATCGCCCACTCGTCGTCCTCCAGGCCACGTCTGATTAACATTTCCACTCACCGCAGCCGTGGATTGGCTCAATCCTTCTCACGATAGATTTCGGCAATGTCGCCCAGATCCCAGTTCCCGCCTGTCAAAATTGCACAGATATTCTCATCCTTTTGTACTTTTACAGAGCCGGCCAGGAGTGCGCCTATACCTATCGACGCGGCGGGTTCCGCAATGAGTTTTGCGTCAGTCGCCAGCGCCCGCATTCCTGCAACGATATGCGCATCTTCGACAAGAACGATCTCATCCACATATTTCTCAATAATTGGATAAGGATTGCGTCCGGGCACACTGATCCTCAGACCATCTGCGATGGTATCCTTAAGAGGAAGTGATGTGGGTTCACCGTTCTTTCGGCTCCAGTAATATTTGGGCGTCAGAGCTGGCTCTGCACCGATAACCCGAACTGAGGGGTTCATTTCCTTGATTGCTGTCGCAACACCGGAAATCAGACCACCGCCACCAAGAGGGACAATCACAGTGTTGACGTCCTTCAGATCTTCGAGAATCTCGCATCCAATTGTGCCCTGGCCCGCCATGACCATTGGATCTTCGAAGCCATGAACCACTGCATAGTTATTGGCTTCCGCGATCCGATACACCTCTTTCCATCTTGTCGCGTTGTCACCATCAAATAAAATGACCTCAGCTCCTAAAGCGCGCGTGTTCGCTATCTTGATTTTCGGGGTAGTCACAGGAAGCACAAGGACAACTTTGACGCCCATCATACGCGCCGCATAGGACAATCCCTGCGCATGATTTCCAGAAGATGACGAGATAATCCCGTTGGCAATCTTCTCACGTGGAAGCGATAGCACTGCGTTCAGAGCGCCTCGTATCTTAAATGCGCCCGTTAGCTGAAGCGTTTCTGGCTTAAGATATAAATTACAAGCGACTTTGGATGCGATTTTGTCAGCCCTCAGGAGGGGGGTATGATAAACATACGGCGCAATGCGTCTTTGTGCATCTCGAATGTCTTCAATTGTGGGATAGTTTAGCATTCATCACCGCCTGCATGCACTTTGCTTTAAACTTCGAAACCGTGCTTCCCGAGTGGGACGCTGCTATTGCTCAAAAAAGGAAAATCTGGTGCCGACATTTTGGCGAAGGGCACGATTATAGATCGCATTGACTGTCGTGTTATCTTGCGCAGCCATTCCTGTTGAATCGAAGATTGTTATCTCTTCTGCATTCTCACGTCCTGCTTTTGTGCCGATCAGGATCTCGCCAATTTCGGCGTGAATTTCACTCATGGAAATGATGCCGTGATTGAGCGCGTGCCAGGTCTCACCTTTTTGCGAACACTGGCTTGTCGAGTCTGTGACGATTTTAGCATTTCGAAATATTTCAGGCTCCAGTTCCTGCTTGCCCTGAGCATCTGTTCCAATCGCAACAATATGCGTTCCTGGTTTTATCCAATCCGCTTCCACCAACGACCCCTTGCCACGTGTGGTGGTAACCAAGACGTCCGCTTGTTCTACAGCTTCTCGTTTGGATGCCGCCATTATAACAGGAATATTAAACTCGCCTTCCATATCAGCTTTGTATTTTGACAGTGTTTCAGGGTTAGAATGCCACGCATGAATCTCCTCAATGTGCATCACTTCGCGGATTGCTCTAATTTGCATGCGTGCCTGATTGCCCGTGCCGATTGACGTTAGTTTTCTCGCGTCTTTGCGAGCCAATAATCTGACCGAAATCGCACCGGCAGCCCCAGTCCTCAGGCCCGTGATCAAGCTGCCATCCATCACGCATACCAATGCACAACTTTGTGCGTCAAAAAGAAGGATCGTTCCCATGCCGTTCGGAACGCCATGACGAGAAGGATTGTCCCTGAACCCGCCCGAAGACGCTTTCATTGATATCATCTCAGATGATTTCAAATAGCCCAGCTTGAAGTCGATTTCACCGCGTGGTGCAGGTAGATGTATGCCAATATAATCCGGCTGCTCCACCTGGCCGCTGCTGAATGCACGATAAGCGTCTTCAACAGCGTCTATGACCGCAGACAGCGAAATGAGTTTTTTGACGTCATCCTTCGTCAATAGCAGCGTCTTCAAACCAGTCTCCTTCAGTCGCACCTGTCTGCGGCGGATGGGATCGCCACATCGAATATCGCAATAACTGAAAAGCATAAAATGCTGAATCAATCCAAACAACGCAACGAATGCCCGAAATGACATGAAGGATGAATTCATGGCGGGCTTTGTGGTCAGGACTCTGTTTTTCCGATGGGCATATAGAAGGATATATGAGTGAGCACTTTAAAGACGATGAAGCCCGACGCCATTATGGCATCGGGCTTATTTCTAACGTCGCGAGTGGAGGGATCAGGCCGACCGCTCGCTGGCATTTGGACGCCATTTTATGAGGCGCGTTTCAACCACATCAAGAATACTGTCGATGATCAAAACGAAGACTGCCAAAATCAGGATACCGGCAAATACGCCAACCGCATCGAAGTTGCCTTCAGCCTGGGCGATAAGATAGCCTAGACCGGCGGACGAACCAAGATACTCGCCGATGATCGCGCCAACCACTGCAAAGCCGACGGAGGTGCGCAAGGAGGACAAGATCCAGCTTGCTGCTGCCGGGAAATAGACGTGACGCAGGAGATCAGAACGTTTGGCGCCGAGGATACGCGCATTTGAAAGCACGACCGGATTGACTTCGCGCACACCCTGCATTGCGTTGAAGAAGGTCACGAAGAACACCAGTGTGACGGCGAGTGCGACCTTGGACCAGAGGCCAAGACCCAACCAAAGCACAAAGATTGGCGCAAGAACAACGCGCGGGATAGCGTTCAGGCACTTGATGAAGGGGTCGAGAATGCGCGAAGCACTGCGGCTAAGACCGAGCCATACGCCTGCAGCAACGCCAAGACCCGTGCCGATCAGGTAGCCGAAAACGGTTTCTGTCAAAGTGATCGATACGTGACGATAGAAACTTGTATCGGTTATCCACTCCACCACCTGATTGAAAATATTCAGTGGTGCCGGGAAGAAAAACACGTCGATGAAACCCAGCGATGTGCCGAGCTGCCAGCCGCCGAGAATGATAACCAGCAAACCGACCTGGATAAGACGTTCAGTCATGGCGTTCATAGCTTTTCTCCACTTCGCCGCGCAGCGACGCCCAAATATTGCGATAAAGATCCATGAAGCGCGGATCGAGTTTGATTTCTGCGACGTCGCGCGGACGGTCGAGATCGACGGGGAAACTATCGATCACGTGGCTGCGGGGGCCAGCGGCCAAAACGACGACACGATCACCAAGCGCTATGGCTTCTTCAAGATCATGCGTAATCATCACAACAGCGCGGCGTTCTTCCTGCCAGAGCCGGAGAAGCTCATTTTGCATAAGGTGACGCGTATGGATATCGAGTGCGGAGAACGGCTTATCCATCAGGATGACTTTTGGACCTGTGATAAGCGCTTGAGCCATCTGCACACGCTTGCGCTGACCGCCGGAAAGCTGATGGGGGTAGCGGTGCTCAAAACCTTTCAGACCCACCTTGGCAAGCCAGTTGAGAGCGCTTTTGCGGCGTTCGGAAGCGCTTATGCCTTTAAACATCGGACCAAGCTCGACATTTTCAAGCGCTGTTTTCCATGGCAGAAGTGCGTCCTGCTGAAACAGATATCCTATATCATGGTGCACACCAGTGACGGCTTTTCCATCGACTGACACTGTTCCGTGTGAGGGTTTCAGCAATCCTGCTATGGCGTTGAGGATGGTGCTTTTCCCACAACCTGTCGGGCCAACGATGGCGAGAAACTCGCCATCCGCAACCGTGAGGTTGACATTTTCGACCGCAACAAAGTTGCCGAACGACATTGTAACGGCATCAATTGATACCATTGCTTTTGGGCTGGGGCTTGCTGCGACTTCCGGCGCAGGTTTGACAACGGCTAATGACATTGCCTCCTCCTTCTAGTTCGTAGCCGCGTGCGGTGCTTTATCGACGAAGCTGTTTGTGTATGTTTTCGAAAGATCGATTTCGGTTGCCGCAACTTTTTTATTGAAGCTATTCAGAACAACCAGTGGCGTTTTGACATCTTCCTCATCGAATTTTCCATCCGTGGAAAAGATCGCCTTGGCATTCTTTACGGCTTGAATATACGCATCGCGGTCGCCCGAGATGAATTCCTTAGGCAGCTTTTCAACGATTTCCTCTGCCGAATGGGTGTTCATCCATTCGAGTGCCTTGACTGTCGCGTTGGTGACTTTTTGGATGGTTTCAGGATTACCATCAATGTAATTTTGCGTGGCATAGAGAACTGATGTCGGATAAATACCGCCGTAGATTTCCTTGGCACCCTCGTCGCTGCGACCATCGATCAGAATTTTGCCGACACCTTTGGCTTCGATAAATGTTGCCGCAGGATCGTAATTGACCAGCAGGTCGATCTTGCCCTGTTCAAGAGCTGCAACCGCCGCCGAACCGGAACCAACACCGATCAGAGCGACATCATCTGCCGAAAGGCCGTGGCGCTGTAGATAGTAACGCACGAAGAAGTCCGAAGATGAACCGGGCGCTGTAATGCCGATTTTTGCACCCTTGATGGTTTCGGGATTGGCGGGGTCGAATTTAGAATTATTTCCACCAGCAAGGACAAGCCCGGAATTGCGTGCCAGAACGACGAAGCCGACCACGGCCTTGTTCTGTGACTGCATCTGAATGGTGTGGTCGTAGAAACCGACGGCAATATCTGTCGATCCGGCAACGAGTGCCTGCAACGTCTTTGAACCGCCTGAAGCAAAATTCTCCACGGTGACGTCTAGCCCTTCTTTCTCATAAAGGCCCAGCCCCTGTGCGACAGGAAATGGCAAATTATTGAGATTATAAGACCCGACGCTGATACGGACCGGATCAGCCATTGCTGTTCCGGCAAGAGCTACAGTTGCTGCCAGAGCGAGCATGAACTTACGCATTGATTTTCCTCCGGTTAAGTGGTGCCCTCCCGGCAACCAGTTGAATTATGCCGCGCATACGGCTTGTTTGACAGGCTTAGCAAACACATGCCCATCAAAAAGACGGCGGGCTGTGCGCAAAATTCCGGCAGTCACTTTTCCGTCTCGCTCCTGAAGCTTGACATCGAGATGACCGCTGGGATGTTCGATCGCCAGCACGAGCGGTGGTGTGTGAAGACCGATTAGTTTCGATGCGACTGTATCAGCCGTTATGCAGGCTGTTGCGATCCCGACGGCGCCGGTGGTAGCAAGCGACGGATGACATTCGTGCGGCATGAAATAGCGCACATTGATGTCGCCGCCGTTTTTTGCATTGCTGATAAGAACGGGTTTGGGCGTGACCTGATTGGTGACATCGCCCATGCCCATACGTCTGCCAGCCTCGATTCTCAGCTGTTCCAGCCGCGCAAGCAATGCCGTGTTGGCGTTGAGTTCGGCAGCACTCTCGTAACCACTGACACCAAGATTGTTGGCTTCGATCAGAACCATAGGCATCGCGCAGTCAATGCATGTCACGGCCACGTCTTCAATCATTTCATGGGGTGCACCGGTAGGGAAAAGTTTGCCTGTTCGGGCACCTGCCGCATCCATGAAGGTCAGGGCAATTGGAGCCGCCTTTCCGGGTACTCCATCAATGCTGGCATCGCCGAGGTATGAAACTTTACCATCGGGTGTCGGCACTTCTGCCTCAATCAACTTGTCGGTATTGACGTTGTGAATACGAACAAGCGTCGTTGCGCCCTGTGTTTTCATAAGTCCCGCCTCAATTGCGAAGGGACCCACAGCTGCAAGCATGTTGCCGCAATTGGGTGCGGTATCAACGAACTGCTGATCAATACGGACCTGTGCGAAAAGATAATCGATATCGACGCCGGGAATGCTGGATGGGCCGATGATGGCAACTTTACTGGTCACAGGGTTTCCACCACCGATGCCATCGATTTGAAGGGGGTGACCCGAACCCATAATGGAAAGCAAAATCTGATCACGCTCGCGCGGATCGGTCGGAAGATCAGATGCCAGAAAGAACGGGCCTTTCGACGTGCCGCCTCGCATCAGTACACAGGGGATAGAGATCAGATCGTTCATGCTTGCGCTTTCGCCTCCACTCTTGTGTAGTGGGTATTAATCAGTTCATTTATTGCACTTAGTGGCAAAATGATTGATATGTAAAATGCGAAGATTTGGAGTATTGATGCAAAATGAGCATTAATTGCGAAATTCTAGACCTAAGAGCATTTCTCGCCATTGTCGAATTGGAGAGTTTTCACAGGGCTGCCGATACGCTGAACATGTCTCAGCCAGCACTCAGCAGACGCATCCAGAAGCTGGAATTGGCAATTGGGGCGCCAATTTTAGAGCGTACGACAAGACATGTTTCGCTCACTGCTTTAGGCACCGAACTATTACCTTTGGTGCGGCGTATGCTGGAGGAATTTGACGGGTCGCTTTTTGCAGTGCGTGATCCCGGCGTCCAGCGCGGTGGCCTTGTAACAATCGCCTGTCTGCCGACAGCCGCTTTCTACTTTCTGCCGAAGGTCATAAAGCAGTTCAATATTGAGTATCCTAACATCCGCTTTCGAATTCTTGACTTACCGGCGACGGACGGATTGCAGGCCGTTGCGCGCGGTGAAGTCGAGTTCGGCATCAATATCATGGGAACAGCCGATCCGGATCTGATCTTTGACCGGCTTGTCGAAGACCCCTTCGTTCTTGCTGCCAGCAAAGACCATCCTCTTGCGGAAAAATCCGAAGTTGGCTGGGAAGATCTGACACCATATCATCTTATCACTGTTCATCGTTCAAGCGGCAATCGAACACTGCTCGATGGAGCCTTGGCAAAATCCAATATCAAACTTCGCTGGTTTTACGAAGTAACCCACTTGTCGACATCTCTTGGTCTGGTGGAGGCGGGCTTAGGCATATCTGTGTTACCGCAGATGGCGACACCGCAGGGAGAGCACCCACTTTTGATCACGAGGCCTATTCGAAACCCCGAGATTTCAAGAACTATAGGCGTTGTAAGACGCAGGGGGGGCACGTTATCGCCTGCAGCGGAGCGTTTCCTCAAGATGTTGATCGGCACATGGGGGAGTTTCTGAAGGGCTTGTCGGCCAGGGATTTTGCGACATCTTCGGAAGAAGTTTTGATTTCGTTGACAGCATGACGTGCGTGGCGTTCGCGCATCCCCGCGTCCTGACGCAGCAGATCGTCCGCTCATCTTGGTGTCCGCAGGATGTGGCCCATCCGCCCGGCTACTTTGTCAAAAAGGCTCAAGCGTAGAATCACCTTCCTTAAAGGAAAATTCTCGAAGATAAGGTTATACCAGCGTTTTGATGGACGTGACGGCTTCATCCGGGACGCGAGTGGCTGTTTCCCTGAGGATCAGCTCAACCGGCCAAAGCTCGTGAACATCGGTTGGTGACTTGCCATCAAGAATATCCATCAGCATGTCCGCACAACGCTTACCAGCAGCGCGCATCGATGAGCGGGTCGCAGTCAGTGACGGGACCATGTTGTCTGCACTCAGAAATGAAATGACGTCATCATGTGCGATGACAGAGATGTCACGGCCAATTGTCAAGCCAAACGATCGGGCAGCACGATAGATACCCAAAGCGGTCATCATAGAGCCTGCAACGAAAGCAGTCGGCCTCAAATCGCGCCTCAAGAGTTTTTGGGCCAAGCGGTAACCGATCTCGTCGGTGAAGTCGCCGTGCTCAATCAAGCCCGGATCAAACGCAATGCCTCTTTCGTCAAGTGCCTTGCGGTATCCTGCGTCTCTGTCAAGCGAGAACGTAAATCCCTCGCGGCCATTAATCATAGCGATGTGGCGATGGCCAAGATCTAGCAGATGTGCGGTTGAACGATAGACCGCGCCCTCGTTGTCAATATCAAGCCAGGCGTGAGGGATGTCGATTTTTGATCGACCATGAACGAGAAAAGGCATTCCGAGTTCATGCAGCAGGCGGATGCGCTCATCATTGGGCTTTGGTGACGTCACGATTATCGCATCAACACGCCGACTGGTGGCAAGGCGCCGACAAAGCTCCACCTCGTCGTCCGTGCCATTATTGGCTATGGGACTGACAAGAATATCCACCTCATCCTGACTGAGTCTTTCAGCCATACCACGCATGAACTCTGCAAAGTGAAACTCGCTATTGCGGCCCATGACAACGCCAATAGAGCCTGCACGGCCTGTCACAAGTCGCACGGCGTTGACATTCGGACGATAGCCGAGCCGCACAGCCTCGTCACGAACACGCTTGCGTGTTGTTTCAGCAACTTCCGGATAGCCGCTCAGTGCGCGACTGACCGTTGTGGCAGAAAGTCCTAATTGTTTGGCGAATTCACGAAGTTTCATTTGATCTTGCGGCTTGGAGAACGGATTAGACGTTGGATTATAATCGCTTCCTTGTGATTAACAATGCGCGGCCACCATCATTGATGGCCCTTTGAGAGAAGTATGCGGCAGAACCAAACCGTTTACAAGTTTGGTAAGAAATTTAAGCCTCTCAATCGTAGCTGATTGGGAGAGTGAACTGCGGTTGCATCGGGAAAGTTTATATAAATCATTGAAAATATAGATGAATATTTAAATCGGTCGTATTTTGTGTTTCCCAAAAAACAGCAGCTTGACAGATTTGAAGCCTTCTGTAACCTTTTTGGAATCCAAACCGTTTTCGATTTTAACGGCCGCTTACTGAATGGATGGGAGGAGGGAACAATGAAAGCTCTTAAGGGTGCACTGGCTGCCTGTGTTGCATTTGGCTTTGGCACAGCATTCGCTCACGCAGCCGAAATTTCGATTGCTGCCAATTCAACTGGCAACAATATTCAGTTTTTACAGGAACAGATTGCCAAATTTGAAAAAGATACCGGCAACAAGGTTCATATTGTATCCATGCCGCCATCAAGCAGCGAACAATTCAGCCAGTATCGTTTGTGGCTTGCGGCGGGCAATGCAGATATTGATATTTATCAGACGGATATTGTTTGGGCTCCGCAGCTTTCAGATCAGTTTATTGATCTCACCGAGGCTACAAAAGATGTAACAGGAAGCCATTTTCCGTCGATCATCGCGTCTCAGACGGTCAATGGGAAGCTGGTTGCATTGCCCTTTTATACCGATGCACCTGCATTGTTTTATCGCAAGGACCTCCTGGAGAAATACGGCAAGCCTGTCCCGAAAACATGGGATGAGATGACTGCGACGGCCAAAGAGATCATGGAAAAAGAGCGCGCAGAAGGCAAGGCTGACCTGTGGGGTTTTGTCTTTCAGGGCAATGCCTATGAAGGCCTGACCTGCAATGCGCTTGAGTGGGTCAAATCTTCTGGTGGTGGCCAGATTGTGGAAGCTGACGGAACGATTTCAATCAACAACGAACGCGCAGCAGCCGCAATTGATCGTGCAAAAAGCTGGATTGGTTCGATTTCCCCTCAGGGCGTTCTTGCCTATCAGGAAGAAGAATCTCGCGGCGTCTGGCAGATTGGCAATGCCGTGTTCATGCGCAATTGGCCCTATGCTTACGCCTTAGGCAATAATGACGATAGCGGTGTGAAAGGCAAATTTGATGTCGCACCTTTACCGGCTGGTGCCGAAGGTGAACCTCCATCCTCGACGCTTGGCGGCTGGAATCTTGCTGTGTCCAAATATTCCACGAAACAGGATGCCGCGATTGCTTTGGTGAAATATCTGGCTTCGCCTGAGGTTCAGAAGGCGCAGGCAATTCAAATTTCACGTCTGCCGACCATTGAAGCGCTTTACGACGATAAGGAAATTATCGCGGCGCAGCCTTTCATGGCGAATTGGAAACCCATCTTCCAAAATGCGGTGCCGCGGCCTTCGGCAGCGACAAAAGTTAAATACAATGAAGTCTCATCCAAATTCTGGACTGCTGTGCATAAAACCCTTTCGGGCAGTGGAACAGCTGCCGAGAACCTGGAAATGCTTGAGGTCGAACTGACGGAGCTTGAAGGCTCTGGCTGGTAAGCACGTATCAAGCCGCGTTCGGATCTATTCCCAAGCGATCCGAACGCAAAATTTTCAGAGCCCGCCGCCCTCAGAGGAAGATTATGACGGATACTTCTGTTGATGCTTCAAAAGCGTCGAACGGACGCCGACACCATTCCGACTTGCATACACAACGCATTCGTTCGGCATGGCTGTTTCTTGCACCGACGCTGATTGTTTTGGCATTTGTGGCCGGCTGGCCGCTGCTTAGAACGATCTATTTCAGCTTCACAAATGCATCGCTCACAAGCCTTGCTACGGCTGAGTTTGTCGGTTTTAAAAACTACTTCACATGGGTCACCTTAAAAAGCGGCCGCATCGTTTATCGCGGTCTTCTGGCCGATCCAGCATGGTGGGGCGCGGTGTGGAATACGATCAGGTTCACACTGTTTTCGGTTGGTCTCGAAACCATCTTTGGATTGATTGTAGCGCTTGTGCTGAACGCGAAATTTCGCGGAAGAGGCCTTGTGCGAGCGGCCATCCTCATTCCCTGGGCCATTCCCACAATCGTCTCGGCGAAAATGTGGGGCTGGATGCTCAACGATCAGTTCGGCATTCTGAACCATATATTCCTTAATCTCGGTCTTATCAGCCAGAAAATCGCCTGGACGGCAAATCCCGATACGGCGATGATTGCGATCCTGATCGTCGATGTCTGGAAAACCACCCCTTTCATGGCCCTGCTTATCCTTGCTGGGTTGCAGATGGTTCCATCCGATATTTATGAGGCTGCCAAGATCGATGGTGTCCATCCGCTCAAAGTATTCTGGCGTGTGACTTTACCGCTTATTCGTCCGGCATTGATGGTCGCGGTTATATTCCGCATGCTTGATGCATTGCGTATTTTTGATCTCATCTATGTGCTGACACCCAACAATGCGCAGACCAAAACAATGTCTGTTTTCGCGCGCGAAAATCTCTTCGATTTCGATAAATTTGCTTATGGCGCCACCGCATCCACGATGCTGTTTCTCATCATCGCAGCCATCACTGTGCTCTACATGTTCTTTGGACGTGTGAACATTGGCGCAAAGGGAGAATAGCCATGCATTATCTTAAGACGCTTGGCTTTTATCTGCTAGTTGCCATCATCATCCTTATCGCAGTGTTTCCGTTCTATTATGCGATCATAACCAGTCTTAAATCGGGAACAGCACTGTTTCAGGTGGATTTCTGGCCAACGGATGTTTCCATCAGCAACTATACCGGCGTTCTCAGTCAGGGCAGTTTTCTTCGGAGTCTTGGTAATTCTTTGTTTGTTGCAACAGTTGTTGTCGCAATTTCACTGCTGCTTGCGATAACTGCCGCCTATGCGCTGGCCAGAGTGAATTTTCGGGGTCGCGGGTTGCTCCTGCTCACCATTTTGTCGGTATCCATGTTTCCGCAAATTGCAGTGCTTGCAGGTTTGTTCGAACTGATCCGGTTCCTCGGTATATTCAATACGCCTCTGGCTCTGATCTTCTCCTATATGATCTTCACCTTGCCCTTCACGGTTTGGGTTCTGACAACCTTCATGCGTGATCTGCCGGTCGAGATTGAAGAGGCCGCGATCGTAGACGGGGCATCCCCATGGGTCATCATCACGCGTGTGTTTATGCCGCTCATGTGGCCGGCACTGGTGACAACGGGGCTATTGGCATTCATTTCTGCATGGAATGAGTTCCTGTTTGCACTGACTTTTACGTCGTCGGCGGGTCAGCGCACGGTTCCAGTGGCTATCGCGCTCTTGTCCGGCAGCAGTCAATTCGAAATCCCATGGGGCAATATCATGGCCGCATCGGTCATCGTAACAGTTCCCCTCGTCATCCTTGTGCTCATCTTCCAGCGGCGGATCGTATCCGGTCTGACTGCGGGTGGCGTGAAGGGATAGGAGTTTACATATGGCACAGCTTCAATTGCGCGATGTGCGCAAATCATTCGGGAATTTTGAAGTTATCAAAGGCGTGGACATGGACATTCGCGCAGGCGAGTTCATGGTTTTTGTTGGTCCGTCCGGCTGTGGGAAATCCACGCTTCTGCGTCTGATCGCGGGCCTTGAGGAAATCACCTCTGGAAGCCTGTCTATCGACGGCGTGGTGGTTAACAGCTTGAGCCCGTCCAAACGGGGCATCTCCATGGTATTTCAGTCTTATGCACTTTACCCGCATATGACGGTTTACGAAAACATGGCCTTTGGCATGCAGCTGGCTGGCAAAGACAAACAGGAGTGCAAACGCCGTATCGAACAGTCGGCAGAAATGCTGCAACTAACCCCCTATCTCGAACGCTTGCCACGTCAGCTTTCAGGCGGCCAGCGTCAGCGCGTTGCGATCGGGCGCGCCATCGTCCGGGATCCGAAGGTGTTTCTTTTCGATGAGCCGCTGTCCAATCTTGATGCAGCGCTTCGCGTGGCAACGAGACTCGAAATTGCTAAACTCCATCAGAGTATGGAAGACACCACGATGATCTATGTGACACATGATCAGGTGGAAGCGATGACGCTGGCTGATCGCATCTGTGTGTTGCGCGATGGGCGGGTGGAGCAGATAGGGACGCCGCTAGAACTTTATGAAAAGCCCAACTCGCTTTTCGTCGCGGGCTTTATCGGCTCCCCAAAAATGAACCTGCTCGGTGGAAAATACGCAGAACAATTCGCGACACACACGGTCGGGCTGCGGCCAGAGCACCTCCAGATCGTTTCGGACGAAGGTCTGTGGAGCGGTCGCGTGATCCACACGGAAATTCTCGGCTCGGATACATATGTCTATATTGATCTCGGTGCCGAAGAACCTCTGGTGGTTCGCGAAAGCGGCGTGTCAATCCGCAAACCCGGTGATTTGCTATCCATTGCGCCGACTGGCGAACGTATCCATCGCTTTGATGTGAATGGGCGTGCGCAGGACGGTTAGACCACCTTTCAAATCGAGAAATCTTTTTTGGAGCAATACGTTCAGGCACCGGCTTCATAAACCGGCGCGCATGTTCGCAAGGCTCAAATCCACACAAGGGCTGATAGCCGCAATTAAGGAGAATAGCCGTGTCTATACGCACTATCGTCTGGGGTGAAAATGTCCACGAGCAGATCAATGAAACTGTTCGTGCTGTTTATCCGAATGGAATGCACAACACGATTGCAGACGCACTCAATGGCGATAGCACCATTGACGCCACCACGGCCACCTTGCAAGAGCCGGAGCACGGCCTCACGGAAGAACGTCTCGCCAACACGGATGTCCTGGTGTGGTGGGGGCATAAGGACCATGGCGGCGTAAAGGATGAAATTGTTGAGCGCGTTGCCAGACGCGTTTTTGAGGGCATGGGACTGATCGTGCTTCACTCAGGCCATTTTTCTAAAATTTTCAAGCGCTTGATGGGAACGCCCTGTGCGCTGAAATGGCGCGAAGCAGGCGAACGTGAGCGGGTCTGGGTTGTGAATCGGGGCCACCCCATTGCACAGGGGCTGGATGAGAATTTTGTGCTTGAAAACGAAGAAATGTATGGCGAGCAATTTTCCGTTCCTGAACCGTTAGAAACGGTATTTATCTCATGGTTTGCGGGCGGTGAGGTATTTCGTTCAGGGCTCACATGGCGGCGCGGCGCAGGCAATATCTTCTACTTCCGTCCCGGCCACGAAACCTACCCCACCTATCACGATGCGAATGTGCAAACCGTACTGCGTAACGCCGTCAAGTGGGCCTATAACCCTCAACCCGCATGGACTGATATTCACACGGCACCCAATGTCCCGGTCGATCAGGCTTTAGAGCCGATTGTCGAGCGGGGGCCTAAACTTCATAAGGCCGGTGAAGCCGGTTATCGTTGAGGTGCATGATGCGTCTTCTTATTCTTGGAACTGGCGGCATGGCAAAGAACCATGCCGAGGCCTTCAAAGCCATAGATGGCGTTGAAGTGGTCGCAGCTTGTGACGTGTCAGCGGAACGCGTTGATGCATTCTGCGAAAATCATGACATTCACGACCGCTTCACGCGGCTGGAGGATGCTCTTGAATGGAACCGCTTTGATGCTGTTGCAAATGTGACGCCGGATGCGATCCATCATCCGACGTCATTGGCGCTCATCGGCGCTGGCAAACATATCTTTTGCGAAAAGCCGCTTGCAGAGAGCTACGACAAAGCCGCTGAAATGGCTGATGCTGCCGAGCAGGCGGGCATCATCAATATGGTCAATCTTACATATCGCAATGTCGCTCCTTTACAAAAGGCACGCGACATTGTGATGTCTGGCGAAATCGGTCAGGTACGTCACTTCGAAGCTTCTTATCTGCAAAGCTGGCTTGTTTCAAAAGCCTGGGGTGACTGGAAAACCGAGAGCAAGTGGCTCTGGAGGCTTTCCACGCGCCACGGTTCCAATGGGGTTCTTGGCGATGTTGGCATTCACATTCTTGATTTTGCATCCTATGCGATCGGCAGCGATGTGGAACGGGCATCGGCCCGATTGAAGACCTTCGACAAGGCCGACAACAATCAAATCGGTGAATATGTGCTGGATGCGAACGACAGCTTTGTAATGACGGCGGAATATTCAAACGGTGCGCTTGGCGTCATACATGCCAGCCGCTGGGCAACAGGTCATCTTAATGAATTGCGATTGCGCATTCATGGCGACAAAGGCGCGCTTGAAGTCATTCATACACCGACAGGTTCCACCCTTCGTGGTTCAATCGGGGAAGATATTGAGACACCGGTGTGGCGCGAGATTGAAGTAAGCCCCGTCGAAACCAATTATCAGCGGTTTGCACGAGCAGTAGCGGATGGGGTTGGTCTGGAGCCGAACTTCCGTCACGCTGCAAATCTTCAACGCGTTCTTGATCACGCGATGAATGTGGATCAGCCTTTGCCACAGGTGGTGAATATCTGACCGGTCCGGGCGCTATCCTTAGGAAACTGGCCCATAGTGCACTCCTCTGTTTAACGCGCAATAATGCACCATCACACTCCAGGGCTAAACACATCTACCATGCCATAGAAGCGGGGGACTTGACGATGCGAAATTTGCCAGACGGTGCCAAGCCAATAATGAAAAAAGCCCGCAATTACGCGGGCTTTTTATGTTTTAATGATCGTTGGTGCCGGTCTATGCCGGACGCGGGATCATTCCCACTCGATTGTGCCCGGAGGCTTCGACGTCACGTCATAGACCACGCGGTTGATGCCACGGACTTCATTAATGATACGGGTGGCCGCATTGCCAAGGAAGTTCATGTCGTAGTGGTAGAAGTCCGCCGTCATACCGTCGACCGAAGTCACAGCACGCAGC
The DNA here is from genome assembly GCF_026241335.1 of Ochrobactrum chromiisoli. Classification (GTDB taxonomy): domain Bacteria; phylum Pseudomonadota; class Alphaproteobacteria; order Rhizobiales; family Rhizobiaceae; genus Brucella; species Brucella chromiisoli. The sequence continues at coordinate 119,333 of NZ_JAPHAV010000012.1, forward strand.
GCGCAGACGAATTCATAAGTCCGGCCATCACCCATAACGCCAACGGTCTGAACCGGAAGCAGAACGGCAAATGCCTGCCAGATGACATCATAAAGGCCAGCCTTGCGGATTTCATCAAGATAAATCGCATCGGCTTCGCGCAGAATTTCAAGCTTTTCGCGCGTGATACCACCGGGGCAGCGGATCGCAAGACCTGGACCAGGGAATGGATGCCGCCCGATAAAGCTGTCAGGAAGGCCGAGTTCCTTGCCCAGCACACGCACTTCATCTTTGAAAAGTTCGCGCAGAGGCTCGACAAGCTGCATGTTCATGCGTTCTGGCAAGCCGCCAACATTGTGGTGCGACTTGATTGTGACCGAAGGCCCGCCCGTAAATGAAACGCTTTCAATAACGTCAGGATACAACGTGCCCTGTGCGAGGAAATCTGCGCCGCCAAGCTTTTTCGCTTCCTCTTCGAAAACTTCAATAAACAGACGACCGATGGTCTTCCGCTTCTTTTCCGGATCATTCTCACCTTCGAGAGCGTCAATGAATCGGTCCTGCGCATCCACCAAGATCAGCGGCAGATTATAATGCTCCCTAAACATCGCAACCACATCGGCAGCCTCGTTCTTACGCATCAAACCATGATCAACGAGGATACAGGTCAGCTGGTCGCCAACGGCTTCATGAATCAGAAGGGCTGCAACGGACGAGTCAACGCCGCCGGAGAGCGCGCAGATAACCTTACCCTTGCCCACCTGCTTGCGAATGGCCTCTACAGCCTGTTCACGGTAAGCAGACATGGTCCAGTCTGGCTTGATACCAACAATGTTGTGAACGAAATTCTGGATCAGCTTTGCGCCATCAGGTGTGTGCACAACTTCCGGGTGGAACTGCACAGCAAAATATTTGCGTTTTTCGTCCGAAATGGCCGCGAAAGGCGCATTGGGCGATGTCCCGATAACCCTGAAACCTTCCGGCAGTGCGGTGACACGGTCGCCATGGCTCATCCAGACTTGGTGACGGGTGCCCTTGGCCCAGATGCCAGCGAACAATGCGCTGTCTTCCTGAACTTCAAGAAACGCGCGACCGAATTCACGGTCGTGGCCGCTTTCGACCTTACCACCCAGCTGCGCGCACATGGTCTGCTCGCCATAGCAGATACCGAGAACTGGAATTCCAGCCTCGAAAATTGCCTGTGGCGCGCGCGGGCTGCCAATGTCCGTTGTCGAGTGTGGACTCCCCGACAGGATCACAGCCTTCGGGTTGATGCGCTTATAGGCATCTTCCGCAGACTGGAACGGAACGATTTCGGAATAAACTCCGGCCTCGCGCACGCGGCGTGCAATCAGCTGCGTGACCTGGCTGCCAAAGTCGATGATAAGGATAGTGTCAGGATGTGCTGTGGTGCTCATGCCGAGCATCTAGATAAAAAGCCGCAAAAATGCAATGGTCGAAGTGCCGCGTTTCAACAATCAAACCAAGAAAACTTACCTATCCTGACATATCCTTGTCAGGAAGTGTCACGGCACCATTCAGAATAGCGTTTTCGAGATCCTCCACAGCGCTCGCAAGCTTCTGATCAATGACATGCAGATACTCTGTCCAGTCGCCGACATGCTGCAATTCACGGGTACCATCGGAAATGCCACGCAACCCTATCAGGGCAACGCCAAAGGCCTGACAGGCGCGCAAACAGGCATAGGTCTCCATATCGACCATGTCGGTTGCGATTGTCTCATAGGCTTTGCCCGAAACAATGTTTGCGCCCGTTGACAGCGATGCATCTGGCAGCCCCGGAACAAGGCAAGGCAGATCAATCATTGCAGGTAAATCAAGAAAGGGTGTGCGGCCTTTTTCAAATCCGATAGGCGAAGCATCCATATCGCGATAAGCGACCGATGAAACCTGAAACACCTCTGTTTGGGGAAGCCTCGCCGATCCGGCGGAGCCGACACAGACGACCAGATCAGGCAATTCACCCTGCTGTTCAAGCACAGTCAGAATACGTGTCAGATTGACGGACGCCTCGACCGGACCCACGCCGATCATCAGCGGCAAAAAAAGCGAACTGAGATGCGGGCCATATTCCGCCTCGGTCGCCATCACATACAGAAGCCGTTTGCCTGCAAGGGTTTTGATCATCCCTTTAGCCCCTCGCGGTCCTGAACAACCATCATCGTGCCTGTCATGGTTGCAATAAGCCGCACTTCCGTATCTGTGACTGCAAAAGCCTGTCCATCGCTGACCATAATCGTGCGCCCAGGCTTGGTCACCTCGCCACGAAACAGGAAACGATCGCCTCTGCCGGGGGCAAGCAGATTAACCTTAAATTCGATTGTCAGAACCGCAGCATCCGTTGGCATAAGGCTAAGCGCTGCATAACCGCAGGCTGTGTCGAGTGCTGCAGAAATTATACCGGCATGAAGAATGCCGTGTTGCTGCGTCAGCTCTTCGCGAAACGGCATTTCGACCTCGACAATGCCCGGTTCACAACGTGTCAGCTGTGCACCGATGAGCTTCATCGCTGCCTGACGGTCAAAACTCTCCTCGACACGCTGTTTGAAATCCGGTTCCGCAATTCGATGCGCTGGCATTAAGCTCCCCCAAGCTTAATTGTGCTTTTCCAAGACACTTACATAAAATCCGTCCGTGTCAATGGAAAGCGGAGAAAATACGGCGCCATGCGCAGGAAAAACCGGCTCTACCCCGGCTGCATCTCCTGTAACGGCTTTCCAGACTGCCTTGGGAGATTTTTCCGTAAAGTTGCTGTTTTCAGCAAGGAAGCGCTCGACCTGACGCGTATTCTCTTCGGCAAAGAGCGAACAGGTCACGTAAACCAGCCTGCCGCCGGGCTTCACGTAATGTTTCGCCGCCTCAAGCACCTCGCGCTGATCCTGCACACGCCGCTCCAGCTGCTGATCATTGAGACGCCATTTTGCATCCGGCCTGCGCCGCCACGTGCCCGAACCTGTGCATGGCGCATCTGTCAGCACAAGGTCCATGCGCTCAATAAGCGGAGCGAGCGCATCGAGATTGCCATGCACCTGTGTGTTGCGAACCCCTGCCCGCTGCAAACGGTCATGCATGGGCGAAAGACGCGCGCGTTCGGCATCATAGGCATGGACCTGGCCACTGTTGCGCATGACCGAAGCCAGCGCCAGCGTCTTGCCACCTGCACCTGCGCAATAATCCAGCACCTGTTCGCCCGGCTTTGCACCAGCAAAAAGTGCCGCAAGCTGCGAGCCCAGATCCTGTACCTCGAACCAGCCATCCAGAAATGTCTGATCCGTCTGCACATTGGGATGACGGCCCAAAGCCTCAATCGGAGGAATGCGCAAAGCCTGCTGAAGCAATGGCGCTTTGGCAGCCCCCGCTTTTTCCAGTGCTTCAAGAACGGCTTCGGGCGTTGTTTTCAGCAGATTGACCCGAAGATCAACCGGCGGACGCATGGAAAGCGCAGCCGCTTCTTCTACCCAGCGCTCACCAAACAACTCTTCCAGCGAAGGCACGCACCATTCAGGTACATCGGCCCGGATATAAGCAGGGGCGTCAGTGACGGCTCGCGTTGCCCATGCTTCGCGGGGAGCAGATTCCAGAGGTTCTGGGGCAAATTTATCGCCATTGAGCGTTGCGTCAATTGCATCAAAATCCATGCCGCCTTCTGAAACCAGCGCGCCATAAGCAAGCGCGCGCGCATCATCAGCATCCATGCGCCACGCGATGGATAGTTTGCGCCGCAACGCGTCATAAACAATATTGCCAATGACCGCACGATCACCCGCGCCGGCAAAGCGGTGCGACGCACCCCAATCCTTCAGCGCATCGGAAGCCGGGCGCTTGTTTGCTTCAATATCATTCAAAACCTCGATTGCCGCCTGAAGGCGTCCGCCAAGCCGCATTTCAGCTCCTTCACATTTGTTGTGTCGGGCATAGCCTTCATTGAGGGGAAAAGGCAATCAACAATTAAAACGAACCGATTTTAGAAAGCGCTTAGAACATAAGCCAACCCACGTAAAACGCCAATCTGTTTCAATCAGATCGGCTCTTTGAAAGCAAAAAGCCGGAGCGGGGGCATCCGGCTTTTCACGAAATGAAGAAGCTTACGGAGGTTATTCCGCGGCATCCACTTCCTCATTAACTGCAATCGTATTTGCCTGATACCCGTGCGCCGTCTTGAGCGCCGCACGCACACCGGCTTCATAATCAGGATGTACAAGCTTGAAGTGCGCCAACTGGCGTTCGACGATAAAGCCCGGCACACCGCCCATGGCTGCTGCAATGTTTGAGA
>NZ_JAPHAV010000013.1 GCF_026241335.1 Ochrobactrum chromiisoli
TTGCCCCTTCTGCTTCCATTCACGGAGTTCGTCGCCATAGAAAAAATCGCTATTCGTCTGGCGCATTCCAAAGAACAGATGGATCAGGCGATGCCGCGTATTGGCACGGATGAAACCCGCCAAAGGTGCGATTCCGGTTCCCGCGCCGATCAAAATCAGGGGCATGTGTGTCCGATTGTCCGCATGGAAACCGGGATTGCGGCGCGGGAAAGCGCTGATCGTGTCTCCGGGCTCCAGTTCCAGGAGCTGGCAGGAGCATAGCCCACCCGGATGTTTTCTCACGACGATCTCGACAAAGCCATCCTTGCGTCCAGAAGCCAGTGAGTAGAACCGGGGAACAGTTGATCCCGGAGGAACGATGGCGAGGAGATCGCCGGCCACAAAGCGCCCCAGTCCGCGGCCACGCACTTGCTGCCAGAAGGAAAGCATCGGCAAGGCAAAGCGCAGTATTGCTGCGGGCGCTTGCACTTCGGCACCATAATCACGGCGCGACACAAGCGTAAGCGTTACGGCGGCGGGTTGAACGGCCTGGTGCGTGAGTTCCAGGTCTATGTCCAACGCAGCACCGAGTGTCCGTCCCCATCGGGCAAAAGCCTGCGGCGACTGACGGTCCACCGTGTCAAAGGGTATGAGCATTCTCCATCCGACGGCATGCGCCGTCTCCGTCACCGCTCGCGCGAATCCACAATAGGCTGGAAAGCTACTATCGCCAAAACCGAGCACAACCAGCGGAATTGCCGAATCCGCTTCCTGAGATAACAGTCCTTCGAGAAACCCCTTGGCCGAAGCGGGTGCATCGCCGTCGCCATAAGTCGCGGCCAGGATGAGGATGCGCCGCGCCTGCCCGTAACGGGCCGGGTCGAAAGCCGACATTGGCGCGGCATGGACGGCCTGACCGGCGTCGGACAGCGCCGCATGCAGCGTAGCGGCAAAGCCCCATGTGCTACCGCCTTCACTGCCGACGAGAATGATCGTCTCCGCCTTTCCTGCGGAAACATTGCCGCGAATACGTGGCCGTCCGCGACGCCCGTCGAACCAGAGAACAACGCCCGTGCCCGCCATGACTGGTACACCAAGAGCCGCCAGGCCAAGGATCAGCGCCAGAACAGAAGCCCCCCGTCCCGTATGGAGCATATAAATGGTTTCCGACAGACGTTGCCATCCGGTCAGGCCGCTCCAGCCGAGAAGCGCGCCCGTGCCCTGATCGATATAGCCGGTGCCCCGGTCGGTCTTAAGGGTGAGAATGTCCATCGGGTTGGATGGATCGGCGAATGACAGGCTGCGCATTTCCGCAACCGGTATCTGCCGCAGCGGTTCCATCGTCGCCGGAAGCGCTCCAGTCTGGCCGCTTGCCTCAGTCTGCATGACCGGCGAAACCGCACTATCAGGCAACAGATCGAAGGTGGAGGCCGTCATCCACAAAGCCGTGGCCGAGGAAAGCAGCAGGCCTGCGACGGCCAGTCGGGCGACCTCGACATGCAGACGCCCGGAGAGCGGGCCACGCAGGCGCGAGAACCAGTGCTGCCAACCCCCGGCCCGACGTGCGACAAGCGCCACCCCGGACAGGCTCAGCACCATCATGGCGGCAGCGCCCGCAGCCATGACCATGCGACCGCTATCATCAAGAAAGAGCGAACGATGCAGACCTGTCAGCCAGCGTTCGACTGGATTCGGATCGGCAGAAGCGATAGCCTGACCGGTGGCGGGATCGATGACCGCCGCCTGAGGCGCACCATTATCGAACCAATAGGCCGTCATCCGGCCAGACGGCGCCCGCCGGATTTGCTCCACCTGCGGATAGACCGCTTGAACACGCCCCGCCAGATCGGCGATCGTACGTGTCACATCTGCCTGTGGAGACGAAATACTTTCGACAGCGGGAAAAATCGACAGTGCTGCACCGCTGATACTGAGCACAATCAGGAACAACGCGGCAAGAAGTCCCGGCCAACGATGGATAACGCGGAACATAGCAATCACCGTTTATAGTGAATAATCGGCTGTTGCGATGTAACGGCGTCCTTTGACTGGAGCTTTCACACCGCCGGATGTCAGCGGTATAACCACCTCATTGGGGCTGTCGCGCATGTCTTCCACCGCAGCGTCGACGTGCAATGTGTAGCCCGCATCAAAAAACGCATCGGCCAGATCAACTGTGATTTTAAGCGTCTTGCCCGTCCCGACGCTCGCGCCCGTGATACCATTGATTTCGCTCGTGTTGCCACCCGTTGCGCGATACCACCCAGACAGGTGTTCGTAATACTTGGATTTGCTACCAGCCATCCAAAGACTACCAGCATATTTGCCCTGAGCATCGGTGACGTAATAGGCAAGATAAGCGCCGTCCCCGCCATAGCTGTTCAGCGTCGTGGTCAGAGTTACGGGTCGCGCCATGGCGATACCCGGAAGCGTAAGTGCCGTGGTCATTGCCAATACTGCGAGAAGTACTTTCATGTCAGACTACCTCTTTCAAAGAAACGGGCGCACGGACCTGAACCGGATCCGTGTTCATGCCAGCCACTCTCGCAAGATGAGCTGAACGCCGCCTGACACTGATGTAATTTCTGCTTCAGCGCTTTGTCAGGAAAGACATAACGAAAACGCTGGACCTGCCAGCAGGTCCACCGTTTTAAGAACCGACGATGCGGGCTGTTATCAATGCAGCGACATGCGCTTGAGCGTGCCATCGCGCAAAACGAACTGGTGCCATATCGCCATCAGTGCATGAAGACCGGCCAGATAAAGAATGATGGTGCCGGCATTCTCGTGGAAGTCGGCGATCAATCCGGGGGAGCCTTGCACTGGGGCCGTAATGGCTGGAACGGAAAGGCCGAAGAATGATATGGGAACGCCAATCCGCGAGGCGGCATACCAGCCGCTGAACGGCAAGGCGAGCAGAAAAAGATAGAGGATTGCATGACCTGCCTTGGCCGCAAGCGCTAGCATCCCTTGCGTCTGAGATGCTGACGGCGCAGCGCCAGAAAGACGCAAGAGAATGCGTGGGAAAACAAGCACGAGCACGGCAAGCCCTAGAGAAAAATGCAACAAAGGCGGATTTTCCGCCATACGGCGTCCACCCACCGACGTCAACCATGCTCCGAGGATCAACGCTGCGGTGAACCAGTGAATCACAACCATGCTTTTTGAATAACGATCAGGACTGCGAGGCATGACAAGTCTTTCCTTGACTAAACGCGCTCTATTAGCGGAGCGCCGGGTGCTTATTTGGCAGGGAGTTTTGTCGAGCAAGCGGCTGGAAAGCATGCCGACGCAGCGCTTGACACCTATCCCTAGTTATCTCTTGATTTGCGACGGCGATCATCGTCGTGGTCGGATTCGCCGACCTTGTGTTTTATCTTGACTATAGCAAGCGTCGCCGGATCAACTTTGGCCCTGAAAGCAATTCCGGTTTTGTCGGAGCCGCGGACTTCATAACAGCCGTCGTCGATTTTGATCCGCGCTACGGTCCAGCCGCGAGAAGTAGCCATAGCCTGAACCGCGTCCCTGGATTGCCACTTGTCCATCGACACATGGCAGTCATCATCGGCTCGCGCCACGCCGCTTCCTGCTGAAATCAATAAAAGGGAGATTGCAGCAAGGTAATTTACCATCATATCATTGTTCCTGATCAATGCGCTTTGAAGAGAATAATGCCAGCCATTTCTGACGAACAGCTGAAGCTGGCAAGGGTATGACGTCAGAGGAATGACAGGTTACAGCTTCAGTTAGAATATGTTCACATCTGACTGAATCGGGTCGACACGGGGCCGCTTCTTATCGAATAAAGGGTGCTGTTGTATGCGGGTTCTGTTGATCGAAGACGATACAATCCTGGGCAAGGCCGTTCGCGACCATATCGCCGTCAACCATTCCGTGGATTGGGTGACCCGGCTCGACGACGCAACAGAGCATGTCAACTCTGCAGTCTACGACCTAATGCTGTTGGACCTGATGCTTCCCGACGGGCTGGGTGTCAATTTTTTACGCAATCTTCGCGCCAAAGGCAGTGTCACGCCTGTCATTATCCTCACGGCACTGGACCAGATTTCCGACCGGATCGAAGGACTCGATGCCGGGGCAGACGATTACATGATCAAACCGTTCGATCTGGCGGAACTGTCGTCACGACTGAATGCCGTTGCGCGACGTTACAGCGGCAATCCCAACCCATTGATCAAAATAGGCGACCTCCAGATCGATCTGGCCGCCAAGACCGTGAGGCAGGACGGGCGCCCCGTTGAACTGACCGGTCGCGAATGGGCACTGCTAGAAAACTTCCTGCAGCGACCTGGTATTGCATTGACCAAGTCGCAACTCGAGGATCGGCTCTATGCCTTTGGCTCAGAAGTCGAGAGCAATACAATTGAGGTCCATGTCAGCCGTCTCCGCAAAAAGCTTGGACATGCGATCATCGAGACGGTTCGCGGCATCGGATACCGGCTTGGAAACGCAAAATGATCCAACCGAAGAGCCTGCAATGGAGACTTTCGCTCTGGCTCGGGCTCGGCGCGGCCCTGTTGTGGGTTGTTACAACGATTGTGACAGCACAGCTTCTGCGCCAGGAACTGAATAAGGCCTTTGACAGCGCCCTCGAAGAAACGGCGCAACGCATTCTGCCAGTCGCAGCGCTTGAGATATTGGGACGCGATGCCGACGACACCGAACAGCGGGTTGCCACCCTGCGCCAGCACGACGAATATTTCACCTATGTGGTGCGTGACGCGGCCGGAACCGTGCAGATGCGTTCGCATAGTGCGGATGTAACCAATTTTCCGCCCTATTCAAAAATGGGCTTCAGCAGCACACTGACCCATCGGCTCTACTCCGACGCCGCCATGCAGGGCAGCCTCACGATTACTGTCGCTGAACCCCTCTCCCACCGGCGCGAAACGGCGAAGCACATATTATACACGCTTGCCGTACCTCTCGCCCTAGCCGTCCTCCTTGGCCTGACCGGTGTCTGGCTCATCGTGCGGCTCTCCATGGCGCCGGTGCGCAGTTTTCGCGATCAGATTGAGGCGCGTGGCAGCGGAGATCTTGATCCAGTCGCCGTAAATGGGCTTCCCTCCGAAATTGACACTGTTGCCATAGCGGTAAATCGGCTGTTGGACCGTTTGAAACTGACCCTGGAAGCCGAACGCAGTCTTGCAGCCAAATCAGCCCACGAATTGCGCACCCCGGTGGCAGCGGCGCTCGCACAGTCGCAAAGACTGATCGTCGAGGCGCCCGATGCTACCACGCGCGAACGTGCGCAGGACATGGAAACGGCGCTGCGCCGCCTCGCCCGCTTGACAGAAAAACTGATGCAGTTGGCAAGAGCCGAGGGCGGACGGCTCCTTGCCGAAAAGCCAGTAAATATTGCTGCAATCCTTCGATTAGTTGTAGGCGAGTTCAACGGATCTACCGATGCTGTCGGTCGCATTGAGTTGACTCTCCCTGATTGCCCCGTGCTTAAGAGCATTGATGCGGATGCGTTTGCCATACTAGCGCGCAACTTGATCGAAAACGCACTCAAACACGGTGCACAGGACATGCCTGTTCTCGTAAGTCTTAAATGCGACGGGGAACTGCGTGTTGTTAATGGCGGCCCAGTCGTGCCGCCCGAAACGCTTGCTCGGCTGAGTGAGCCGTTCGAGCGCGGTCAGGCTCTTGTGCGCGGTGCAGGACTTGGTCTTGCCATTGCCAAAACAATTGCTACTGGAGCAGGCGGTCGGTTAGAGTTTTTCTCTCCGGCATCAACCAAGAAAGACGGCTTCGAAGCGAGGTTTTCTTCCATTGCATGCACGCCGAACCGGTGCACCACTGACCATTGAGAAGCGCCTCACTGCTTTGATTGCCAGTCAGAATCTTGCTCGCTAGTGCACGTCGCAAAGCATGTCCGACATTACTTACGACAAAGCCTTGTTCACTTGATTATATCGACCCTGGCACGGTTCGTACAATGAGGCTTGCAATCAGGCCATGCCCGTCCTCGCGCCCGTCAAGCGTAAGTCTCGCTCCCTGTCTTTCGGCTGCAGCCTTTGCGATTGCTAGCCCCAGGCCACTTCCCTCGCTGTCCTGAGGTTTTGCCCTGAAGAACCTTTCAAAGACGTGTGTCAATTCTTCTTCCGTTAAGCCGGGACCAGTGTCACGGACCTCTACGCACGCTTCTTGCCCAATGACTGCCACCGCGACGTCTACGGTTCCGCCCGATGGGGTATACCGTATGGCATTATCTACCAGATTTCCGAAGATGATCTCGAAATCGATCAGCGAGCCGACCACGGTAGCGCTATCTTTACGCGTGATGCCTAAGTCAATCTGGCGGCTCTCCGCGAGTGGTGATAGACGGGCGACCGTATCGAATGCGAGCTGGACAAGATCAATCGGCTGCGGTGATGGTGCAGGCTCTTCGGCGTCGTATCTCGTCAGGCGCAATAGCTTGGTTACAAGGCCGGTACCCCTGCTGATTCCGGCTTCAAGTTCAGTCAAACGCTGAGTAAATCGGTTATCCCGGTCATCGTGGCGAAGGTTGTCGATTTGAATCTGCAGCGCCGACAGCGGTGTGCGCAATTCGTGAGCTGCATCTGAGATAAACCGTCGCTGGCGCTCCAATAGTGCGCGAAGCTGCGCGAGCAACAGGTTGATCGAGGTTACAAAAGGAGCAACTTCGCGAGGCACGTCGTCTATTGGAACTGGGTCGTCCGCCCCGACGTCTCGGGAAGCAACCGCCATGGCCAGGCGATTAAGCCGCGCCATAATCCGATCGATGATCCAGCTCAGTGTCAGCAATGATAATGGTATCAGCACAACGATCGGCAACGCCGCCTGGAGCGCTGCATTGGTCGCCAGTTCCTGTCGGACCCTCGTATCCTGGGAAATCTGAACTGTTCGGCCCGGCGCTGCCAGTGTATAGACGCGCCAACTGTCATCGCCGATTGAAATGTCGGCAAACCCGCTCCCTGATTGGCGGGGAATATCAATGGCTGGATGTGAAAGTCGCAACGGCTTGCCGGCAATATTCCAGACCTGGATGACGAAGTCATCCTCGGGGTCATGCGGCACATCGCCAATCCGCCCGGTTGGTACAGCGGGCGCGTCCCCGATATAGAGTGCGATCTGCCGCAGCTGATTGTCGAGGAGGTCGTCTGCCTCACTCCTGACGAGGAAGAATGATGTTATGGCCGCGCAGACGCCGATGGCCGCCATTAATCCGGCGAGCCATATGAAAGCCGTGCGTCGGATCGAAATCGCGCCTTTCACTTGGGAACCATCCAGCCGGCTCCCCGGATGTTGCGTATGATGTCCTTGTCGAACTTTCTCCGGACATAGTGGATGAGGACGTCGATTGCGTTGCTTTCTACCTCTTCGCCCCATCCATAGAGTTTTTCCTCAAGCTGGTTACGGGATAGAATTGTGCCGGGACGCTCCAGCAGTGCCTGAAGCAGCGCGAATTCTCTTGCGGGCAACACTTCGCTACACCCACGATGGTGCTAATTAGCATCGTCGGTACGTTGATTACAGATAACCTGGTCGACAATTTCCATGTGCCGCTGCTGGACACGACGATCGCGTTCTCTGGCGCCCTGGCCCTGACATTCTTCCTGTGGTTCCGAGCCGAAGGGACACTTTCGATCCACTCCATCTACACCGGGCGGCGCGAAGCATTTTATTGGCTGGCCATATTGTTCACCTTTGCGCTCGGCACGGCGGCGGGCGACCTTGTGGCCGAACAATTCGCGCTTGGCTATCTGGCGACCGGTGTCCTGTTCGGAATGATCATCTTCTCGCTCAGCGTCGGCTATTTCTTCCTTAGCCTGGACCCGATACTCGGCTTCTGGCTGGTCTACATTCTAACCAGACCTCTTGGCGCCTCATTAGGCGACTTCATGTCTCAGCCTATTCAATATGGCGGGCTGGGTCTCGGCGTCATCATTACCAGCGTGATCTTTCTCGCAGCAATCGTCATAATAGTCGTATTCATGAGCCTGCGAGACCAGGTTGAAGAACTGGTTGAAATCGATGATGATAACGAGCTGACAAAGACCAACTCCAGCCAGAGATTAACAGCTGTCAAAGACGAATTCTAATATCACTGCTCAAACGAACTAAGCCATAGAATCGAACCGATTTTAAATTTTCTCCAAACAGCTTGCCATGCATGCCCGCAAACGCTGCAGATATCGTCATACGGCTTGAAGAGACCACCAAATCTAAAGCGTTTTCCGAATATGATGTGGGTAACGATAAAAGTTAGAGCAACTACAATGTTTCAATTGTCACGGAAGTCGCTCTAGTCCTCGTAATTAATTTGCAGCAGCTGAAGCAGGTAAAGGGATGAACAGCAGATATTTCCGGTCTTCGGCTATCGGTTTCATCGTATTACCAAAATGGCTGGCAAAGGCGTCATACTCGTTTTTGGCTACCAGAACCCCATCACCAGGCTTGAGCCAGGCTGCCAGCCCTGTCGGTGTTTCCAATCGTGTTATTTTGCCGTGAGTATAAAACTCAGCTGAAAAGCTTCGTGCATCTAAAATAGCCAGACGGCCCGGACCCGGGTAGTCTGCTATCAGGCGCGCTTCCGTCGGCAAGTACGAACGGTCCAGACCAATAAACGAGGCGACAGTTATGCAGGTGAAGATCACCAGGACTTCGGCTACTCCGAGTTTGAGCCAGCCAGCTCCGTTGGGGCCTGTTTGGGTCCACAAAATAACGGAGAGCAGAGCTGCTGCCGGCACGCCCGGCAACACATAGGCTAGCAGGATATTGGCAGCAAGCGTAAAGAAGACCAACGGCGTTAGTGCAAAAAGGACTAGGTAGAGTTGGAGGCCGCGGTCATTCGGTAAGCCGTTCTTTCTCAGTCGCCATATCAAAATGGGTAACAAAGGGCTCCATGGTAGTGTAGCCACGATCCAGAACAACCAGATGGATCCTCTGGCATGTTCGCGGCCTGCACCATAGAGATCGCCCCTCCAACCAGGTTGCAGGAAGCGCTGAATGTGTTCGCCGATCAAGAAGTAGCGGAGAAATCCGGGCGTCGCTATTTCTGCTGCAATGTACCAGGGAATGACCAGTACGGCACATAATACAATACCTCCGACCCACGGTAGACGAGCAAGATCCTTCCAATTGCCGCGCCATAGCATCCAGACGGCAATCGGGGTGATAGACAGAACCACAGCAACGGGCCCTTTGGCGAGGAGACCGATGGCGAGCCCCAGAAAGAACAGCCAGGCCCAGCGGCGGCTTCCTGCCAATCCGTTATAAAAGCCAGCCATGCTGGCGGTCACACCAAGCGTCAGCACCATATCGGTCTGGACAAATGCAGCAGAGACAAAAAACAAGCCTGAACTTGCGGCAACCAAGACAGCAACAGCCGCAGTGCGGCGGTCAGTAATTGTGCAGGCCCACCGCCATAAAATGATCAATGTTGCAAAGGTTGCGAGCAAAATCCCGAGCCTTGCAGCAAAGGGAGTGACGCCAAACACGGCAATCCCTGCAGCCGACAACCATGTATGCAATGGCGGCTTGGCCCAGAAAGGCACGCCGTAATCGAATTGCGGTGTGATCCAATTGCCCGTTTCAACCATCTTACGAGCGATTTCAGCGTAACGCGCTTCGGTTGGATCTGTCAGAGGAAACCAATCCATCGCGAGAAGCCGCACAAAAAGCAGCAAAACCAGGCCCCAAAGGATAGAACGGCTCTTTGTCATTTTGTTAGACTTTCACTGAGAATTTGGGCTTCGATCGCGCGGCTGGCAGGTCCATGTCCGGCGCACTGCATCGGGTCAGCGTCGTCACCGGGATGGAGCATCATCAGGCACTCTGGTGCCATCTCGGACAAGAGGCGCGGCAGCCACCGCCGAACACTGGAAGGCTCGTCGAGACGAAGAAAACCCGAGAAATCGCGGTTTATTTGCAGCTCTGCCTTGACGAATATGGTGCGTGCTCTCGCTGCTAGCGCCATAATGATCAGGACCTTGGCTCCGCCTGCACGAAAATTAAGCCATCGACCCGCCCAGGTGGCAGGTAAGGGCACGCGTACCCATGCATTGTCCCTATAGGGCAGACGTGTCACCAACGGTGTGATCGCCGGAAAACAATGACAGTGCTGATGACCGTCGTAATAATCGGGCAGGCTTCCGAAGAGCGTGACAAATACATCTATTTGCCAGATTAGTGACGCTTTGATCTGATCTAAGAATTGTGTACCCGATATCGGCTTTAGTAATTGCGACAATCGCCAGACTGGTCCACCACCCGGGACAGTTTCAGTAAGGTTCAGATGTAATCCGACTTTTACCCCACCGACGCGCAACTCCCGTAAGCGATAGATATCTTCAGGCTCCATGGCATCACCGATTATGACTGACGTACCGTCAAGCCGTCCAGATTCGAGCAGTGACAGGATTATCCGGTCATGTCCTCGCCCCAGCCCAAAATCATCGGCGATCCGCATCGTTCAGTTCCTCGTGGCGGATGTCTTCAGCCAAAATGTAAATTGGACGTCTCTTGGCTTCCAAAACGGATTTACCGATATACTCCCCAATGAGTCCCAGAAACATCAACTGAACGCCCCCAAAAAAAGCAACCAATATCAGGACTGAGGTGACGCCAACTGAAACGGCTGGGAACAAAAAGTGCTGAACGACGATATAGATGCCGTATACGAGACTGATCATGGCGGTGACCGTACCAGCCAATGCCATAAGACGCAGTGGGGTGGTCGAAAAACTCGTTATAGCGCCAAGCGACATTAGCAGCAGCCGGAGCGAGGTATATTTGCTCGTGCCCTGGAGGCGAGGCGGCGGATCAAGTGGTATCCCGATCTGGCGAAAGCCAACCCAGCCATAAAGCCCTTTCATGAAACGGTCGTTTTCGGGCAAACTGCGTAGTGCATTCATAAATGGCTTGGTGATCAGCCGAAAATCTCCGGCACCGGGCTGTATCTGATATCGTTGGTCGCGATTAATAACCCAGAAGAATATCTGCGACAGCACAGCCTTCATTGGTCCTTCCGAATTACGGCGATCGACCTTATAGCCATAGACGCTGTCGACGTGCTCGGTTTGCCAGATACGGACAAATTCAAAGATCATTTCGGGAGGATGCTGCAGGTCTGCATCCATCAAAACGGCAGCATCAACATTGTGAGCAACATCAATCCCAGCGGACAGTGCCGCTTCCTTGCCAAAATTGCGCGAGAAACGCAGCAGGCGGATCGGACGTAGCCCAAAATCGTGCTTTTTCAACAGGGCAAAACTGTCGTCGCTGCTACCATCATCGATAAAGATAAATTCAATGGTGAGCGCAAACTCGGCAGCGATGCTTTCGGCGATCGAATCCAACCGGTCAAGCAGAGCCGGCAAACCTGCTGCTTCATTGTAAACAGGAATTATAATGCAGAGGCTTTTTGCGCTCATGACGGGGTCTTTGCAAAAATGACAACAGACGAGATGGTAAAGTTTACGATTGACACAAGTCCAATCGCTATGACGAGAGCAATGGCCAGTCGCAAGCCAAGATGCAGACATGCCTGAAGAAGCAGGGCCCGCAACAAAAAGATCAGGCAGGTCCAGCTCATAAACAGAATGTAGCGACGAAGGAATTTTTCCGTCGAGTACTTAAATGTGACTCGGACGTGGAAAAAAAATACAACAGATCCGCTGATGATCATCGCAAGAGCCAACGCTATAGCCGGTTGTAGATGCAAGAAATCACTTGCAGTCAGCGTCACGACATAATCGATGACGGCACCCATTGCAGAACCACTAACAAATAGCGGAAAGCGTTTCAAAATCACACTGACCACCTTGTCCCAGGGCTAAGTCAAAAGCCAAAATAAACGATTTCGGCTCGTTAGAATACAGACAGAAGGTCATCAGATCGAACGCGATCTCTACCTCTTTTGAAAGCTGTATAATCTCGCTCATTCGTTGTGATCATGGTTGGAGAAGTAGAAACGGAAGTATCTTCCATTTTCTATCTGTTCATTTCGAGTACCGGCTAAGCTCGTGACTAATGATTGAAATTGCCAGATCATAAATTTCTCCGAATTCTTTGTTGCTCTGCCGGTCCCTGTCGAGATCACGAATAGAATTAATGTATAGTGACCGCTCTTCATCCGCAGTCAGGATAGCCTTCTGCTGCAGGATATCAATGAGTTGCACAAAACACGCGCTGTGTGCGAGCAGTGAAGCTGCCAAATCTTCAGTGTCCCGAGCATTGGTGCACGAATTCATTACCCGCTCTCCATTGGTATGCAGTTATTTACATCACAAGCAGCTTTTCTCCATCTGGATGAGATAACCAGTTGTCTTGTGTGCCTTAGTCCCTTGCAGTTACAGGAACAAACCTGACAGCAACCTGAACTGAATCAATAATCCACATAAGCTCCGGGGTTAGGAACGGACTAACCGTTCAGTTCCCTGTCAGGAACGCAGTCCATAAGCGCGAGAATTATAGCTGAGAGCTTTGAACGCGTCGAAGGGTCTGTATTTATGAAAGCTTTGAAACTGCAATTGTGGCGTCCGCGAATGGATAGCGTGACATTAAGTTTCATCGCCGCTGGATATTTGACAGCAGCAAATAATGAGACATTCTGGTCCCGCTCCCTCGAACTTCTTTCAACATCAGCACTGTTCACCCTGGTAGCGGGTGTATTCTGTCTGCTCCTCGCTTTGTGCATCACAGTTTCAGCGAAATACATCGTAAAGCCAATATTTATCGCGCTTATCCTGATTTCAGCTTCCGCATCTTGGTTTGTCGATCAATTTGGCACCATAATTGATGTGGAAATGCTTCAAAGCGTCGTAGACACCACGAATGCTGAGGCGGGACATCTCATCAATTTCCCCTTTTTGATTCATATTGCTATATTTGGCATCATTCCTGTCTGTCTGATCGCGTGGATAAAGTTAGATCATCGGCCAATCCTTTCAAAAATCAGACAGAATTCTGCGTTCATCTTTCCAGCACTATTAATTGCCATCGCCCTATTCATCTCTCAGGCAAGCACCTTTACCTCGCTTGGGCGTGAACATCGTGAGTGGATTTCGACACTCAACCCCTTAATGCCGATCGGCAACGCAGTGAAACTGGCGCTTCGGTCAAGTCGATCAAAAAACGTTGTCGTTCGACCGATTGGGCTGGATGCGACGGTCTATGACGGCTACGAAAGCGGGCGTAAACCCCGCGTGCTGATCATTGTTGCAGGCGAAACTGCTCGTGCAGAATCGTTTTCACTGGGCGGCTATCAAAAAGAGACGAACCCTGAGCTTAAGCGTGAAGATATTACATATTTCTCGAACACGACGAGTTGCGGCACGATTACAGCTGTTTCACTCCCGTGCATGTTCTCGAAGTATACTCAGTCTGAATATTCGCATCAGAAGGGAATTGAAACCGAGAACCTTCTCGACGTTCTTAAACACGCAGGGGTAAATGTCGAATGGTGGGATAACAACACCGGACATAAGGGAATAGCTGAACGTGTCGATAACCAACAATTCTCAAGCTCCGGAGATCCGGAATATTGTCGGAATGGCGAATGCCGTGATGAAATATTTCTGGAAAAAACAGATAAATGGTTAGAAGGCGTGAAACAGGACAGCGTTCTGGTTTTGCATCAGCTAGGAAGTCACGGGCCTGCTTACTATCTACGCTATCCGGATGAATTCCGGCGTTTTACCCCCGACTGTCAGACCTCTGACTTCTCCAAGTGCACCAAGGAGGAGATCACCAACTCCTACGACAACACGATCGCCTATACAGATCATGTTCTCGCGGCGCTTATTCGAAAGTTGCGCCAACATGAGGATACCCTGGACACTTCATTTATTTACGTGTCTGATCACGGCGAATCCATCGGTGAGTTTGGTCTCTATCTGCACGGAGCACCCTACTTTATTGCACCTTCTCAACAGACCCATGTTCCTTATTTGATATGGTTGGGACCGGAAGCAAAAAGCGCAGTTGACGATTCCTGCCTTGCCCGTGAAGCATCCTCTAAGCAGACACACGATAACTTATTTCACACGGTCCTGGGACTAATGAATGTAAACACATCTGTCTATTCCCGGGATCTGGACACTCTTTCTGCTTGCCGGGGAACTCCGCTCTCGTGAAAACTTACATTCCTTCAAAAAAGAGAGGCGTTTCGCATCTTTTCGATGCTGCCTCCTATTCTATAGGCGGCGCCAGACGTCTGCTCGGAGAAACTGCGGCCCGGCAAAAACTTCTGGCCTGACTTGTCATAACTGGCCTCTTTATATTTTGGGGTGCCAGTCTGCAGCAGCACACCATTTTTGGAATGCTCTGCCTCATTTTACTCAGCTTCTATGCATTCAATACAGCGACCGAAGAAATCGTGGACGTAGTCTCACCAGAATATTCATTAGCTGCCCGTCATGCGAAAGACCTGGGTTCGTTCGGTGTTCTCTGCGTGATTATCGTCAATTTTGTTTTGGTTTCGAATGTTTTTATCAATCTCCGTTGTTAATTAAGCCTAATACGAAGCTTCTACCTTTCGTTCCTGTAGTATCGGCGGGCAGCAGCTCAGGCCCTGCAATAAAAGAAACCTTGAAAGTATTTGTCGGTTCGTGAAATTAAAACGGTTTGATAACCGGGAGAGCTCAGATCTTGCGTGTACTGCTCATCGAAGACGACGAAACACTCGGAGCTGCTGTCCGTGACCATATGTCAGCGCAGAGAAATGCGGTCGACTGGGCGAATAATGTAGGAGATGCAGGTCTCTCGCTTATAACCGTCGAGTATGGGCTCATTCTGCTGGATCTAAGGCTTCCAGACGGTAGCGGGCTTACGCTTCTTAAAAACCTCCGTTCCTCCGGCAATCATACCCCTGTGATTATATTAACTGCGCATGATCAGATATCAGACAGGATCGAGGGTCTGAATTCAGGTGCTGACGATTACATCGTTAAACCTTTTGATCTTAACGAACTGACTGCACGTATGCTCGCTGTTACTCGCAGGCACGCCGGCAGTAGCGGATCTTTCATGAATCTGGGCAAGCTTCGGATCAATGTGGCTGACCGCCGCATCGTTTCAGAGAGTGGCGAGATCGTGCTTACAGGACGTGAGTGGGCGGTTTTTGACCGGCTTTTACTCAGAATTGGTGCGGTGGTTTCGAAATCACAGATTGAAGAAGCACTCTACGCGTTCGGCTCAGAAATCGAAAGCAACACAGTCGAAGTTTATGTCAGTCGGCTTCGCAAGAAGCTCGGTCGAAGTGTTGTATCTACCGTGCGCGGCGTTGGATACAGGATTGAGGAACTGTCATGAGATCCCCAAGCATGATTGGTCGACTGATGTTCTCGGTCACTGCCGTCGTGGTAATATTCTGGATCGCGGCTGCGGCCGGTGGAATTCTTGTGATGCGTAGTGAGCTTGCCGAGATATTTGACAGTTCACTTCAGGAAACGACAGAACGTTTAACCCCGTTGATTCTTGATGATCTTGCCCGCAGAGATCAGTCACAGTCATCCATGTCGCTCGAAGTGCGCAGCCCTTCCTCACGACAGTATCTGACCTATCAGGCCAGGGACGGATCGGGACAAACACTCCTTCACTCATCAGAAATCAACAGCGAGCCATTTCCTGCTCCACTCAACGCAGGTTTCTGGGAAGATGACGAGGCGCGGTACTTCACAGTCGCAACAAAAGAGAATTCGCTCTTCGTTCAGGTGGCGGATCAACTTAAGAACAGACGCGAAGCAATCAATGAGGCTGCACTGGCATTACTTCTTCCAGTTCTGGTTCTTATTCCATTAAGTCTTTACATTATTCGCATGGTTTCCCGTCGCGCGGTTAATCCGGTTGGTGATTTAAGACAGGCAATCGGTCAAAAAGATTCCGGAGATCTCACGCCTGTCGAGATCTCAAATCTCGCCGTAGAGCTTCAGCCCATTGTTCATTCGGTGAATTTGCTTATGAAAAGGGTCCGCTCTTCGTTGGAAGCGGAAAGGACTTTCACATCTAACAGCGCACATGAGCTCCGGACCCCTATCGCTGGCGCCCTTGCGCATGCGCAATTGCTCAAAAACGAAGTCAAAAATGCGACCGCCAGATCACGAGTAGATCAAATTGAAGGCTCTCTTCATAAGCTAATGCGTCTCGTCGAGAAGCTGATGCAGTTAGCGCGCGCCGAAGCCAATATCACCATCGCAGCGACAGCCACCGATCTTTTGCCCGTACTTGACATTATTGTTCAGGACTTCCAGCGTGCTGATCCTTTAAATCCGCGCCTGCAATATGAACGGCATCCGGACTCTACCCTGATCAGGATGATTAATGAGGATGCATTTGCCATTATGATGCGAAATCTGATCGAAAATGCACTGATACACGGTGATCATAACCAGCCAGTCATAGTCAGGGTTAGGGACAACTCAACCATTCAGGTGACCAATCACGGTGTCATTCTCAGCGACACAGAACTGAATGCTGTAAAACAAAGATTTAGTCGTGGGAGTACAAAATCCGCAGGTTCAGGTTTAGGATTACCAATCGTCATTGAACTGGCAGATCAGATGAAGGCGGCACTAAGACTGGCATCGCCCGCCGACGGTGAACGCGATGGCTTTTTAGCAGAAGTCAGGTTTGAGTGAACATGTCGTTCGATTTGACGGATCGCGCCAATTCACAGGACTAAAAATTTCAGGCAGTTTTGTCATACTCGGCATCAACAACGATTTGAAGCTGGCTTTGTTAGTATTGGTTTATATCTCTTGTCAGGCCATACGGGAACAGTCGGGTTGTATGCTGAATCGGAGAAACACTTTCTGTAGTCCCACAGTTAGGTAAACGGGGCTGATCCGATGACTGATTGATCACCAAGCCAGAAGCTGCAGCAGAGCTGCCACGCGACGAAGTCCTGCTGGCTGAAATCCGCGATCTTCTCGCAAAGCAGAGCAGAGCCTGAGTGCTTTCAAAAGAGTCGTTAAAGAGCGGAGCCGTCAGGCTCCGTTTCTCATTTGATCCATCAATAAGGGTTGATCAGATTCGATTTCATCGGAATGGAAAAAGGTTCTCATCAGGATCATCTTTGCCACCAATTTGAGCGGAGATTATTTCGGCTGCGATCTTGCTGAACGTAATACCATTCCCCCCGTATCCCATTGCTGCATAAACATTCGTATGCCCGGGCACTGGGCCGATCATAGGCGTTCCAAGACGCGTCGTTCCGAAAGCTGCGGCCCATTGATACTCTGGTGAACCGATATCTTCGCCAATCAGTTGCCCAACCTTCCTGGCGATTGTCAGGCTTTTGCGCGCAAGCTTCTGCTCATCCAGAAAAGCGTTGTCCGATTTTTCATCTTCGCCGCCAGCAATAATCCTGCTGTCCTGCGTGGTCCTGAAATAAAGATAGGGATCAGATGCTTCCCATACGAGATAATTACGAAGCCAGGCCGGCTTAGAGATCCTTTTCTCCGGCTCGCTATTGCCCATGTCGAAATAATCTGGTGATCTTTACGCGCCAAGGCCTTCAGAAACTCATAACCTGTACAAAAAATCACATGGGTAGTGCTAATGATCGATCCTGAAGATGTGGCCAACACCACCTTATCGTTCAGGCTCATAAAATCAGAAATTTCTGTGTCATGAATTATTTCCACGCCTTGTCTTCTACAGTTGCGAAGAATTCCTGCTGCTAATTGTGCGGGGTTGGCGGACGCAGAGATATCGCTGACGATGGCGCCAGAGCGGTTGATTTGGAATTTCCGGCGTAGATCTGAAGCATCCAGATACTGCGCATCAAGTCCAATGTCGTTGCGTGCTTCAACTTCGGATCGCAGAGCCCTGGCACCAAATTCATCGCCAGAAAGATAGAGTGCCTTTTTACGTTGCATCTGACATGAAATCTGATGTTGCGCCGAAAGAAAAGCCAGCGATTTTACGGCTAGGGCTGAGCGCAACCATATTCGCTCAGCATCTCCTGGTTTTAAAAGCTTTTGCAATTTGAATAGCGGCACATCAATTTCGTACTGTATCATCGCAGTGCTTGCCATGCTACTGCCATGCACGGGTTCCCGGCGATCTACGATAGCAATACGTCTTTTGTTATCAACCAGTGCTTCGGCTACGAGTGCTCCGCTAATTCCAGCACCGACGATGACCACGTCATAATGACGATGTGAAAAAAAGCTTTTTGTCCGCACACTGATGAGTGGTGTCTTCTGCCAGTAAGGCAAAGCCATCCTTAATGTCTTTTTTTGTGTTGCTGACTGACGCATCAAGCAAATTTCCCTGCATTGCTTTCATTGTCAGATAACGGGCAGATTTGGAATTTGTTCAATTTAGATTTTTCGGCTGACTTGCTAATATTGGAGACCCCAGAAGACAGGTGATGGCGTTGATGAGAGAAAACTCCATCACGCACCGCCGCAATTATTTGCAAATTCCGTCTGTGTCCGGCAGACGCTTTGGCCCTTGATGCAGTTTCAGCAGCGGACACAGGAATGTGTGGCTGCCAAATGCTGTCAGCATTCAATTAAATAGTTGACGACCAATAAGATTTAAAACTGGTTTTGACTGCCGTGGCCGGTCCGCCTCACCGATCCACCAGTGACCAGAAGCCGTGTTTGCGTCCGTGGATCTTTCGAAGGCCTGCGATGTAGCCCTCGTGAGAAACAACTGCACCATAATCCGTTATAGTACGAGCAAGCGCTCCACATTCCAGCAAATGGCGCGCTGCATGCTTGTATCGGCTGGAACGCGCACCATCGAGTGTGAAGTTGATCATCGCACGCAGCAGGATTGTGGCGGCCAGAGGAGACTTTTCAGCGAGTTGTTCTGCCGCCACAGACATCAGCTCATAATGGTCTCCATCCATCTCCGCCGCTCGACTGAGCACAAGTTTTGACGCTTCACTGAGCGACGGATACTGAATGAGAAAATAAAGAGCCCGGTTCGCGTCAGGAAAGTTCTGAACAAAAGCGAATGCCTTTTCTTCGGCTTCAATATCATCAAAATCCGGAAGCTGCTTCAGATATGCGCGCAACAAGTCGCCATTGAGCGTCTGCTCAAAACCGTGCCAGCGAAACTGTTGCGCCTCTTGTGAACGTCCGAGGGCTTCCAGCGCTTCAGCGCGCACTGCCTGCCAGCGCGAAGAAACGTCCCGACGGCCCTCGCCTTCTGTTTTATCAAGTGCCTCGATGGCTTCTTCAGCGCGGTCCGCCGACAATAGCCGCCTGGCTATTTCGGTCGCCACGGTTGCAAACGTTTTTGATTTCTCCGACTGTTGCGCGATATAAAGATCGACGTCTCCAAGCGCATCGGCAATTTTCTGAAGCGCAACTTTCGCCGTGATCGACCGGCCAGATGCATCAGACTCCCCTCTATAAACCGGCCCATTCATGCTCCGGCCAACGACCAGCTTGTCTGCCGTGGCGATCTTCGGCTCTGGTTTCTTAGCCCGGTTCTCAAAGGCCTTCTGAAGCTTTCGAAGGCCTGTCGCCCCGAGAACTGGAGCCATTGCATCAATCAGGCTGTCATACTGACCGTAGCCATTATCCTGAAGCACTGCAAAAACCTTCTCAACCAGACGATCCGTCGGAATCTTTGCCATCGTCGCAATACGCCCGGCATCTTCACATGCTGCATGAAAACTTTCAGCCAGTGCACCACTGCCATCATGCGATCGTTCGAAGATTGAATCTGCCAACGAGAGAAATTGCCAGATCAGCTCAAAGGCTTCATCCGGATCATTCGGCGCTATTTTTTCTGCGATCGTTTTACGCTGCGCTTCCAGATCCGCTTTGACTGATTTTACCTTTTGCCAGTCGATCCAGCTTTTTGCACGCGCAATACTGCCCTGACGCTTGCGGACTTCCCGCGCCAGTTCCACTCCGCTCGCATTGCCAACAAGCTCCATGCGAAGACGGCGCTTGTGATTGGCATTGCCGGTGCTGATTTCAATCAGCAGTTCAGCCAGACGTTCCGCGCCAAGTGCCTCGAGGTTTTTTGCATTCAATGTCGTCTTCGATGCCATCGCTCGTCTCTTCTATAGGTGTTCACGTCGTCCAGGCGGCACGTCGTGACTATAATCAGATTTCAATGCTGGTTCTCAAAAGTCAAAGTATACCCCATGCGCGAAACCGCCCCCTGCCGGTCAGCTCGCGCAAGCTGAGTTCTTCGACAAGGCGAAGGGCGGCGCGCGGCGTGATGTCGAGTTCGCTAGCGATCATGCCGGCCGAAACCAGAGGCCGGGCCAACACCAACTCGATGAGACCGGGCAGTTTTGACGAGGCGCGGCGGCCGGCAAGGCGCCGCTCCAGCATCTGCCGCGCCAGCAGCAGCCGGTCGTGTTCTTTAAACCCGAGCTCGACACCGGCGATCAACCCGTCGAGAGAGGCCATGAGCCGGGTTTCAAAATTGCGATGCCGCCGCCGTTCGACTCGGATGGTTTTCAGGCCCGTATTGAAGGCCAGCAGATGCGCCTTCGTGGTCAGCCCGTCACGCCGGAGCAACGAGGCCGCCAGCAAACGACCCAGCCACGGGGCCCGCTGCAAAACGCCAAGCTCGTTCCAGGCATCGAGCGCCACGATTGCCTGCAATACCGGCGGCAGATCGCCGACTTTTCGCAACACGGTTTGCCATTCGTCGAGCCGCTCGTCCTCATCCCAGTCGGGATCGCGGATCAGCGGGTCTGTTTCCGGCTTTGACACCCGTTGTGGCTGCTTCACCCTTGCCAGCACGTCGTCGGAGCGTGCTAGCACCGCGTCAATGGCGTCGAGATCGATGTCAGGCAGGTCGAGCTTGTCAACCAAACGATTTTGTCTCCCCGCCCCGCTCCAATCCGGCCGGCCGCCCGCCGCATCTTGCACCGCCGCACTTTCATTGTCTGCGACGATGCCATCATCAGCAAAAGATGGTGCAGGCCACGCCTGCCGCAGACTGCGCAAACCGTTCGGGCTCAACGCCCATCCAGGTTCCTGCGCTGCAATGCGCCTTCGGGTCTGCAGCACGTCGCGGGCAATGGTCAGAGCATGACTGGGGGAACGGATATCGCGCGCCGCTTCATGCAGGACCAGATCTTCCATCTCGACCAGTTCGCCGTCGAGCCACAGCGACGCGCAGGCATCGACAAAATGCAAACGTTCAATGAGCCCTTTGCCAACAGGTGAATGAACAATCCGCTCATCGAGACGCGCCACAGCCGCACTGGCGCGCGCCAGTGGCTGCAACAAAGCCTGGAGAGGCAATTGGTCGGGATCATAACGCATTGAATTTATAGTAAATGAACTGTTAAACGGACGCCAGCGCTTATTTAATGTCCAGCACTAGAGATGCTCGTGGGATGGGTATATAACATTCGATAAGTAGCGTTTATCGGAGGTGAATTGACCAATATATTGACCAACCTGAAAAAGGCCGCTACAACAGGCCAGAACAACCGATGAGTAATGCCATCTGACCAACAGCCGGAGGATCTGGCCATGACTGTATCCGTAAAAGTGGGCGAAGCCAAAACCCATTTGTCTGACTTGCTGGCGCGGGTCGAGGCTGGCGAAGAGGTAATCATTTCGCGTGGCAACACCCCCATCGCGCGCCTCGTCGCGCTTGATGAACGACGTCAGCGTCTGGCTGCGATTGAAGCTGTACGCGCCTTCCGGGCCCAGGCGCAACCCGTGACCCAGGAAGAAATCCGTTCGTGGATTGAAGAAGGACGCCGGTACTGATGGCTTTTATCGTCGACGCTTCGATTGCCGGCGCCTGGCTGCTGCCTGATGAAGACCATCCATTCGCCACAGAGATGATGAACCAACTTGCAGACGAAGACGCAGTTGCCCCGGAACTTCTGCAACATGAGATTCGCAGTATCTTGTTGAGTGCCGAAAAACGCGGGCGAATTGGGGAGGACATGGTCTACACGGCTCTGACACGTTTTCGCGCTTTGCCACTGCGTCTTGTCGCCCGCAGTGAGGATTCAGAAGTTATTCGGGTTGCGCGGCGCCACCAGCTCAGCGCTTACGATGCCGCGTATCTGGCGCTAGCCCTGACTGAAAATATGCCGCTGGCGACACTTGACCGTAAGCTTGCCGGCGCGGCACGGACGGAACGAGCGGTCGTTCTGGGTCCCCTCACCCATGATCATTAACCAAAGCCGCCGCCATTCCAAGTCTTTGCGGAACTTGCAGCATACCTGCGTCCAACAATAAGGCCGCATTCAACCTAAGATAAATTTACGGCAGACCCTTTAACAGTGTTTAGGTTATTCAGAATGATAATGTTCCAGTGACATTAATATCATAATATCTTGACAGAACGAAAAAATTCTAGCTAATTAAGAAGGTGCATAGTGGCACCTGAAAAATTAAGCGAAGTTGCTGAACACTTGTTCTGGACTTATCGCTATTTTTTATTTTGGCGTATGGCGCCAATTCGAGATGTTCAGCCCTTTCTAATGATAACGGGGACATCTCCAATGAAAACACATTCCACAATTATCGGCTTTGCCGCATTCGCCTCGCTTTTTGCCTATCCGGCACTAGCGCAAACAAAAATCGCCTCGATTTTTGACCTGACCGGTGGGTTAAATATTTATGGTATTCAACAAAACCAAGCACTACAGCTGGCGGTTGAGGACATCAACAGCAAGGGCGGTTTGCTTGGACAGCCGGTTTCTGTCGTTTCCTATGACGCGCAGTCCGAGCAAAGCAAGTTTACCCAATATGCCAATACTGCGGTTATGCGTGACCGCGTCAATGCAATGTTTGGCGGGTTGACCAGTTCCGCCCGTGAAGCAATCCGTCCGGTGGTGCGTAAGGCCAATATCCCATATTTCTATCCATCCCTGTATGAAGGTGGAGCCTGCGATAAGCAGACTTTCGTTACCGGATCTTCTGCATCGCAGCAGCTTTCCGTTCTGATTGACTGGGCAGTGAAAAAATATGGCAAGAAAATTTATATTATGGCACCAGATTATAATTTTGGTACCATTTCTGCTCATTGGATTCATGAATACGCCAAAGAGCTGGGAGCGGAAGTTGTCGGCGAAGATTTCCTAGCGCTGACGATAACCGATTACTCGCCAACTATTCAGAAAATTCAGTCCACAAATCCTGACTTCGTTGTAGCGCTTCCAGTTGGAGCCAATCAGACCGGATTTTTGGAGCAGTTTGCTGCAGCAGGTCTAAAAGATAAGATAGGGGTTGTATCAACAAATTATGGCTCCGGTAATCAGCAGGTCGTGGTCTCTCCCGAAGCTGGCAAGGGACTGATAGCCAGTCAGGGTTATTTCATGGCTGTCGACAATCCTATCAATGCTGAATTTGTTAAATCATGGACCGCAAAATACGGCAATGATACGCCGATTATTTCTGAAGCTGTTGATGCGTGGAATGCGGTTCAGCTTTGGGCTGCAGCCGTCAGAAAAGCTGAAACGGCAGAGTCCGATGCAGTAATTGCAGCACTTGAGAGTGGACTGTCGCTAGAGGCTCCAAATGGCACGGTGAGACTTGAGCCGGGCTCACATCATCTGCGTCAAAACATCTATATCGCTGAGGGCGATGATAAACACGGTTTCAATATTATTGAGACATTTACAGATGTTGCGCCAAGTTATGAGAATGAGAAGTGCGACCTGATCACCAATCCAACACTCGCTGAACATTTCAGCCCTGAAGGTAAATAACCAGTCATAGTGCGCGCCCTGCAAGGGCGCGCACCTGAGGAGTTTTGAATGGAAGCTGACTATTTCGCGACAGTGCTACTGTCCTCACTATCAAGTGCATCCATACTACTAATTGCGACAATTGGGCTGGCTGTCGTCTTCGGACTAATGGGCGTGATCAATCTGGCGCATGGTGAGTTTTTGATGATCGGTGGCTATTCAGCGCTTACCGCAACACAATTGGGCGTGCCGTATCTTCTGGCTATACCTCTTGCTGTAGCCGTGACAATGCTGATTGGTGCGATTGTCGAGGTTTTGATTATCCGCCGCCTATATGGCCGTATCTTCGATACCATGCTGGCAACATGGGGGCTTAGCATGGTGTTATATCAGGTGGCGGTGCTGATTTTTGGCACAGTGACACCCGGTATCGGGATGCCGCAGTTCAGTCTGAAAATCGGCCAATACAGCCTTGCTGGCTATCCGCTTCTGATGATCGGGGTGGCGCTCTGCATGGGGCTGTTTGTCTACTTCCTGATGACCCGAACGGTCTATGGAATGAAGGCAAGAGCCGCTATTCAGGAGCCTGAAATGGCGCAAGCGATCGGCATTGAATCCGGTCGGGTCAATACGCTGACATTTGCTATTGGTTGCGGGCTTGCTGGATTTGCCGGTGCTGTTTTGCTGCCGATCGTTCCGGCTACCCCATCCATGGGTTTTGCCTTTGTAATCAAAGCGTTTCTGACTGTGGTTGTTGCGGGACCAGTCACACTGGCCGGCAGTGCGCTGACTGCTCTGGGGCTTGGCGGCGGGGCATCCGTGGCAGCCAGTTTCATGACCTCTGTTGCTGGTGATATTTTCTTCTTTTTAACCACCGCTTTGTTGCTCTGGCTTTATCCGCTTGGAATTTCAGCCAAGTGGCGACGAAAAATGTGAGTGAAACCAATGAATTTTTCAGAAAATCTTTATCGCTCTGCGGGGCTTTTATTTCCTGCCATTGGGGTCATCGCCACACTCAGTGTTGCTGGATTGGTTGATCCTTATCTGGCCTATGTCGCAACCTCATGGATCATCTTCGGCCTGCTTGGTCTGAGCCTTGATATCGTATGGGGGAGAGGTGGTTTACTCAGCCTCGGGCAAACAGCTTTTTACGGCTTGGGGGGTTATTTTGGCAGTGTTGTTGCCCTCAATCTCGCTCCGGTGACAGGAAATAGCCTAATATGGAGCTTGCCGTTTGGCGCTCTATTCGGCGCACTAGCAGCCGCATTGCTCGGCTCTATTATATTCTTTGCCAGAATGGGGCCGTTACAAAGCACGATCCTGTCTTACACACTTACATTATTGCTCTGGTCAGTCAGCCAGTCATTCAAACTCAAGCTGGGTAATGCCTCTATCGGTGGTGATAATGGCTTGTCGAATATTCCGGGCTTTGTACTTGGCTTTGGTGAACAGGCAGAGACCCTTGATCCTACCGCCGTCTTTGTAACGGTGGTGATTATATCGGCGATCGTATATTATCTGACACGCTTTTTGATGCGCAGCACTTTTGGTCGAATTATTGACTGCATCCGTATCGATGCCCTCAAGACCGAGCTTTTAGGCTATGATATTCGTAAGTATCAGGTAGCGTTGTTTGCTTTTGCTGGTGCTATTGCGGGACTGGCCGGTGCAATGTTCGGCGCTTGGGCAAACTATCTGAGCCCATCAATTTTTTCTGTGCAGGAAGCGCTGCTTGTACCAATTTATGTACTGGTTGGCGGCTTGGGAACATTAGCTGGCCCGTTTGTTGGTGCGCTGACTATTGGCGGTTTATCATTTTGGCTTGGCAGCGGATCAGTTGGTGGACAAACCACACTCATTCTAGGTGTTGTGTTAATCCTTCTGGTGCTGTTCTTGAAAAACGGCATTCTAGGAGCCTTCTCGAATCTGTGGAAAAAAACACTGCCTGATGCCAATGCGGCAGCACGGAATGCCGGTATGGTTTCAATCGATCCGAACGTTCTTGAGAATATTCTGATCGATGCTGCCAAGCAAAGCGGCGCTGCAAAAAATCTGATCACTACAGATTTGTTTAAACGATTTGGCGGGGTTATCCCGGTCAACAAAGTGTCACAGCAGTACGAACCTGGTCGCCCTTATGCTGTGATCGGGCCCAATGGTGCCGGCAAAAGTTCGTTTCTCAAAACCTGCGTTGGTATGTATCGCCCTGAGAGCGGTGTGATCGCGCTTGGCGGCGATGATATTACACAACTTCAAATTTATGAACGTGTTCGCAAAGGCATGGGGGTTAAAAACCAGAAGCCACAGGTTTTCGGCGAGATGACCGTTTTAGATAATTTGTGGATTGCCGCTTTTGCCCGCCGCAGAGATGCCGAGCAGGCAGTGCAGGTCAGCGGCGCAATTCTGGCCATGCTTGGATTGGATCATCAGGCTAATGTGCAGGCTTCGGCTTTATCGCATGGCCAGCAACAATGGCTGGATATCGGCATGGTGCTGTGTCTGGCACCACGTGTTGTACTGTTGGATGAACCTGCGGCCGGTATGACCAATGAAGAAACGCGGGAATTGTCCGCACTGGTCAGAATCTTAGCCAAACACACCACGGTAATTGTCG
Source organism: Ochrobactrum chromiisoli (assembly GCF_026241335.1). Classification (GTDB taxonomy): domain Bacteria; phylum Pseudomonadota; class Alphaproteobacteria; order Rhizobiales; family Rhizobiaceae; genus Brucella; species Brucella chromiisoli. Next base: position 26,229 of record NZ_JAPHAV010000013.1, read on the forward strand.
TGGAGCATGACATGGAATTTATCCGAACGCTGGAGGGTCATGTAACCGTCTTGCATCAGGGTAAGGTCTTTGCGGAAGGCGACATTGACACGCTACGTGCGGATGATCGGGTGCTGGATATCTATCTCGGGAGGCGCGCACATGTTTAAAATTGTCAATGCTTCAGGCGGATACGGCAAAACCGTGATCATCCGTGACGTCTCGCTAGAAGTAAAAAGTGGTGAAATCGTTGCTCTGCTTGGGCGAAACGGGGTTGGTAAATCAACATTAATGCGGTTTGCAACTGCGCTCATTCCTGCCATGGGCGGGCATGTTGAAATCGATGGAAAGGCTGCAGGAGCCACACCGGCTAAAAGAGCGAAAATGGGGCTCGGCTATGTACCACAAGGGCGGTTTGTTTTTGCTCGGATGACAGTGGCAGAAAACATCGCTGTTGCCGCGGAAACCAACGGTCACAGCGGAAAACAAGCCATTGAGGAATCTCTGGAAGACTTCCCTATTCTCAAGCAGAAACTGGATGATCTTGCCGGCGGGCTTTCGGGAGGACAGCAACAGATTCTGGCTCTTTCACGGGCCTTGGCTATTAAACCACGCATTCTGTTACTGGATGAGCCTACGGAAGGTGTGCAGCCTTCCATCATCGATGAAATGGCTGGCGTGTTGAAGCGGATCAATCGCGAGAGAGGGATCGCTATTCTGGTTGCAGAACAAGATCTCGATTTTTGTCTGTCGATCGCCAAACGTGCGTATGTGATGGAAAAAGGTGCAATCCGGCTTGAAACGGATCGCGATAGTTTGCGTGCAGATAAACAGCTGCAGCAAGAACTGTTGGGTGTCTAAAATGAACACGGGCATACAGTTTACTGAAGAACAGAACAGGCATATCGCAAAGACATTAAAGCGTATTCGCGATGGATTGAATAAATTTCCTGTGAAGCTGGTCTATGAGCCTGCGCATGTGTACATACCGGAGGCTTTCGATGAAAAACAATAACCTAGGTCTCACGACTCAGATCGGGTTACTGGCTGATGGTACTGAAACGGCATGCTCGCTGGCGGAAAAGGCACTTGATCGCGCTGAACAGCACCAGCAACTCAATGCGTTTGTAACGCTTGATCGTGCAGTGATTTTAGCACAGGCGACAGCCGCGGATAAAAGGCGGCAGACAGGTCAAACGCTCAGTGTTTTGGACGGAATACCGATTGCGGTGAAAGATAATTACTTGACCCGTGATTTCCCGACGACTGCCTGCTCGCATGCTTTGCCCAGCGAGCCGGAAAATACCGACGCGACAATCATTGCCAATCTGCGCAAAGCGGGAGTCGTGATCTTTGGTAAAACCAACATGCATGAATGGGCCTATGGGGCGACAAACACCGTTTCCAGTTTTGGTATGACACGCAATCCACATAACATCAGTCATATCACCGGCGGCAGTAGCGGTGGCTCGGCTGTGGCTGTGGCTTGCGGGATTGTCGCCGCAGCTTTAGGCAGTGACACTGGCGGATCTGTGCGTATTCCGGCTGCAGCTTGCGGAATCTATGGCTATAAACCAAGTTATGGCAGAGCTTCACGTCACGGCATTTTACCATTAAGCTGGTCACTAGACACACCCGGACCGCTGGCTACATCACTTGATGATATTGAACTTCTGTTGCCATATTTTTTTGGCATGGATTCTCATGATCTCACAACCCGACAATCATTAAATTTTCAAGGCGTGATAAAGAGTGATCAGCCGCGCCTCCTTAATCTCTCAGGCGCGTTTCTTGAACGTTCTGCATTGGTCGATGTTGCCATCAATGGTGCTTTATCTCGTTCCAATTCTGTGGTGATGGAGAGAGAGCTGGACAATATAGACAGCTATTTTTCAGCATGGGAAGCAATTCTACACTCTGAGGCATCATCCTACCATCAGCAAACCATGCAAGAAAGCCCGCAAAAATATAGCCCGATGACACTGGCGCATCTTGAAGCAGGAAACCTGTTGCAAAGCGTTGATTTGTTGAGAGCGCAACGTCTGCGGGCACATTTTCAACATTACCTATTAGAAAATTCTGCCCAATGGGATGCGCTAGTGCTGCCGACACTGCCGGTTGTTGCTCCTAAAATTGGCGATGAGTGGCAAGAGTTTAGCGGACGAAAAGTGACAACACAGGATAGCATGACATGGTTTTGCTGGATCGGAAATCTGTCCGGACTACCTTGTATTACATTGCCAGTCGCAACTGATGCAGCCTCGGGTCTGCCAATCGGGCTCATGCTAATGGGCAAGCCCGGGAAGGACGAAGAACTATTATCTACTGCCCGTTGGGTCGACAATCATCTGAGACGGGTTCAATAGAGGTTATGGGGCAGGAAACGATCAAAATTGGCGTGCTGTTTTCTCAGACCGGGCCGATGTCGGTTACAGAAAATGCGCATATCAAAGGGATTGTCATCGCTTGTGAGGCCATCAATGCCAATGGTGGCATTGATGGAAAACTGGTGGAGCCGATCATTCTTAATCCCGAAGGGGATGACCAGCATTATGCAGCACTGGCAACCGACTTGATGTTAAAACATCAGGTCAACGCAATTTTTGGATGCTGCCTGTCGGCAAGCCGTAAGGCCGTATTGCCGATCATTGAGCGTTTTAACGGGATTTTATTTTATCCGTCGGTTTATGAGGGCTTCGAATACTCACCTAATGTAATTTATGGTGGCGCTGTACCCAACCAAGTGGTTGTTCCGCTATTGGAATATATCTTTGCTCATTATGGCACGCAGATTGCCTTGGTTGGTTCTGATACGCTCTATGCCCGCGAAGTTAACCGGATCGTTAGCGAGTTTGTTGCTGAAAGCGGTGGCACAGTGGTGGAGGAGCTGTATTTCCCGTTTGGCACAAACCCTGCACGTTTTGATGCGGCTCTGAAACGTCTGGCTGAAAAGGGGGCTGATACTATCGTTTCCACTGTCGTCGGTGAAGATAGTATTACCTTATATAATGCCGGGGTTCATCTGACTGATGGGCAAAAACACTTGGCAATCGCCTCCTTGACGACAACAGAAACAGAACTGGCACGGATGAAGCCGGAAGCCCGTTCGGGGCATATATCGGCATTGCCCTATTTTGGGTCTTTGGAGACACCGCAAAATGCTCAATTTGTTGCGACTTTCCAAAAACGTTATGGGCAGGACTGTGTTCCCAGTGTCTACAGCGAAGCCTGTTATGCACTTGTGCATTTATTCGCAGATGCGGTACGCCAAAGTGGTAGTCTCGAAACAGATGCTATATTAGCGGCTTTGTCAGGGGCGGTATTCAAGGGGCCAGGTGGGGATATGTTTGTTGATATGGATACGAACCATTTTGCATTGCGGCCGCATGTCGGAAAATCGAACAGTGACGGGCACTTTGAGGTGGTCTGGCGTAGTGCAGCTGTGGTGCGGCCTGATCCTTATCTGATTTCTTATGACCGCTCCTTGAATAATCGTGTTACTCGATGAGCGAACGTCTGCCGCTCGAGAATGGCAGCTTGTTGCGCCAGCTACGGCGCATACGAATTCTTGTCATTCATCCCGATGATCAGGAACGTGAAATGTTCCTGGCCCATCTGAAACGGGTGGGCTGTCAGGTGGAGAGTGTGTGGCCAGCGCCGGAAAGCTTGCCAGACTATGTTGACGTAGTGTTCTTTGTGATCAACCGGATCCATAATGAAAAATCGCTGACATGGATGGCAACGAGTGAATCTATTGCAAGAATTGCCATTATTTCTTTCGAAACTCCGGAAATTCTGGCGGAACTGCAACGGATGAATGTGCATGGGGTGATCTCAAAGCCAATCCGCATCTTCGGCATTTTGGCGGCACTCACCACAGCCATTGGACTGGCAAATCATGAAAACCGCCTAAAACAGCGGATAAAATCGCTGGATGAGACTTTGAAAGCGCGACGCAAGATTGAAAAGGCAGTCGCTGTTCTGTCGCAAACACGCAATATCTCGGAGGAAGAGGCCTATAAGAGACTTCGGGATAAAGCGATGCAAACCAATGTGAGTATTGCAACGATTGCAGATGCAATTATTGCGACAGACGGGATCTAGATGTTGCCCAATGCGAGGCGCTGTAAAACCGGCAGCGCCTAGGCAAAGTTCAGCCTGTTGCTGAGGCGCGACAGTTGGATCAGGCCTCGGGCAAAATAATCAAACGACGGGGGATAAAATTTGGTCTATCCGCATACTGGAAAATCGATCGGGCAGCTTTCAGTCCTGCTGCAAAGTGGTGCATTGGATCCGCAGGCACTGACAGAAGAAGTGTTGGATGCGATCCACAATCACCCTGATCAAGCTATTTTTGTGCATACGACTTCCGAGCGCGCTATGTGTGAAGCGGCGGCTTCTTCCAAGCGTTTGCGCGAGGGACGCTCCCTTGGCGTTCTCGACGGAATTCCGGTTGCGTGGAAAGACCTGTTTGATTTTGAAGGTCGGGTGACTACGGCGGGCTCAATTGTTTTAGCCAGTGAAGCACCTGCTTCAAGCGATGCGCAAGTTGTGCAAGCACTGACTCTTGCTGGAATGGTCAGTGTCGGTTGTGTAAATATGAGTGAATTTGCCTTCTCGGGCCTTGGCATCAATCCGCATTACGGCACGCCTCTTAATCCCGTATCTCAAGATGGCGGTCGATTGCCTGGTGGTTCTTCATCCGGCTCCGCGGTAGCTGTGGCTAGCGGTTTAGTGCCGGTCTCAATCGGCACTGATACCGGCGGATCGGTGCGTATTCCCGCAGCGTTTAACGGAATTGTCGGTTATAAAGCCACGCGCGGACGCTATGCGATGCAAGGTGTCTTTCCGCTGGCGAAAAGCCTCGATTCTCTTGGGCCTTTATGCCGGACCGTGCAAGATGCGATCTGGATTGATGCGGCGATGCGTGGCGTAAACGGCGCCAGCCTGCCACATAGCAACGTCAAACAACTGCGTTTGGTGGTGCCGGAAACGATCTTCTTTGACGATGCAGAGCCGGAGGTGATTACCGCCTTTGAGGCCGCGCTCGAGCGTTTGCAAAAAGCCGGTGTTACAATTCGACGTCAGAAATTCCCTGTTTTTGATACAATCTTTGCCTTAATGTTGAAATACGGGCCACTGGTTACAGCAGAAGCTTTTGCGCTGCATCGCCATCGTCTGGCAGGCAAACAAGCCGACCAGATGGATCCACGAGTGGTCGCCCGTACCCGACTTGGTGAGAACACGTCGCTTGGCGATTACCTGGATATTTTAAGTGCGCGTGAGGCACTAATTGCAGAATTTAATGCGATGATTTTGCCGGGAGAATTGCTCGTCTCGCCGACTTTACCGCATGTTGCAGCAAAAATAGAACCACTGCTCGGTGATGACGATTTGTTCGTGCAAACCAATGCCAAAACCTTGCGCAACACTTTGATCGGTAATTTTCTGGATTGGTGCGGCATCTCGATCCCTTGCGGTCTCGGTGCGGCGGGGATGCCAGTCGGGCTGCTGTTATCAGCGCTGCCAGGTCAGGATTTGCATTTGCTATCCGCAGCTCAGACTGTAGAACATCAAATAAGAGATTATCTCTGACTTGAAGATTAAATATCTACAGTATTGTTTTGTTCAAGTGCACAAACGAACCACGCGAACCTTTGAACTTAGACCATGGCAAAATAGGACTTTGTCATAAGATTAAGTTCTTAGGCCTGCTGCCGGTTTTTTCGGACACCCAATTAGGCTGATCCCACCTTGTTTTCAAATTCCATCGAGCTGAGATAGCCCAGTGCCGAATGCCGACGCTTCGGATTCTAGAAGCGGCCGTTTGGCTTTTCGGACTGAATGTCCAACTCGGGATAGAAAGCGGACTACCCGTTCGGAGAACGTAGAAAGTGATACCTGTAATTAATAATTGTCGCTCCTGAGGACACAGGCTTGTGATTCCCATCTAAACGAGTAATGACTTTTGGAGGGATCAACTTGTGACTACACCCTTTAACGCCTGACCTCTCATTCGAAAAAGGTTGAAATCCTCCGTTCTAAGAGGCTTGAATAACATACGAGCAGTTTTCCCTTGGCGTGAGTTTGAAGGATGGCGTGCACATTATTTGTCGTGGCTCGTCAATTTGTTCATTAGCTAGAGCGGGGACGGTCACCATAGACTTGGTAAGTAAACAGAATTGTACGAGGGCACCGGATCTTTGTTAACGAGGATGATCTTACCCTGCTTGCGATTTAATCTGGAAACCGGACTGTCGATTGATGAGCACCCTAAAACCTGCCTCTTCTGATATCAAGAAACGCACAGAACAACTCGACACTCTGGCCGCGATCCTGCCCATGGACCGCCGTGATCGATTGGCAGAGCTGCTAACCGATCAAGACGTTGAAACGCTACGCCATCTCGCCAAGCACGGCATGGGCGACAACAGCCTGCGCGCTCTGACTTCAGATCTGGCTTATTTGGAAGCGTGGGCCGGCGCTGCAACGGGACAAGCCCTCCCCTGGCCAGCACCAGAAACATTATTGCTTAAATTTGTCGCCCATCATTTGGGGCATCCCGAACACCGTGAGATCGATCCCGACCATGGCATGCCTGCACATGTCGAAATGGAATTGCGACAGCAGGGAGTTTTGCGTGTCGCAGGCCCGCATGCGCCATCAACCGTGCGTCGTCGACTGGCCAACTGGTCCACCCTCACCCGCTGGCGTGGCCTTGCGGGTTCATTTGCTACCGCTTCCCTGAAATCTGCAATCCGACTTGCGGTACGAGCGATCAATCAGCCACGAGTACGCAAGAGTGCCAATGCCATCACCGCTGACATTTTAACGAAAATGCTAGCGACCTGTCGCGGTAACGATCTGCGTGCCCTGCGTGATCGGGCCATATTGATGGTAGCCTTTGCCTCTGGTGGTCGCCGCCGGAGCGAAATTGCCGGATTGCGCGTTAGCCAACTCATTGAACAAGAACCAATCGCAACGAATGATGGCCCTCCCCTTCCCTCACTGGCTATTCATCTTGGCCGCACCAAAATCAGCTCCGCGGATCAGGACGCTCTGGTTTATCTGACTGGCGCTCCGGTTGAAGCGCTCAGAGCCTGGCTTAAAGCAGCAAACATTGCCAAGGGCAGCGTGTTTCGCAAGATTGATCGCTGGGGCAATGTCTCGGTGCGCGCCCTGGAACCAAGCGCGATTAATGCCATTGTCAAACAACGCGCCAAACTGGCTGGACTTGATCCGCAAGCATTCTCAGCACATGGTCTGCGTGCCGGCTATCTGACGGAAGCGGCCAATCGCGGCATTCCGCTGCCCGAGGCCATGGAGCAATCCCGCCATCGCTCCGTGCAGCAAGCATCCGAATATTACAACAATGCCCAACGGCGCAGCGGACGGGCATCACGGTTGTTGTGAGAAGTGAACAACAGACATTTGTCATTAATCCCACGCTACGGCTATTCAACTCATCTCTATCCGGACGTTGAACAGGCTAACTCATTAATTGAACATGATGAAAGGTACGAATCTGGTACCGCGCAGGATTTAGCCGAGACCTCAACTCGTGATCATTAGGTCCAAGACCAGCAAGACAATATAAAAGCTTACCCCTGAACGCCGCCCCCCACTGTTCCGAGGGTATTGGAGCAAGAAACTGAACATCCTACCCGAATCAAATTCTCTAGAAGATAACCCTGCCGATCAAATTTAAACCTCAATTTATATTTCACCAGAAGAATTAATTCTGAAATATCAACCTAAGAGATTGAAGTTAAATATCATTTAGTCAACCAATGAGTGAGTTAACTCTTGATTAACTAAAAATTTCTTGCGGAAATCGCTTATCTCGCTATCATCACACTATATAAGCAATTCAATGCAAAATGTCGTGATGGAAGTATTCGCTGTGAGCGCATTAAATTCCCAGTATCTTACCGATGTATATGGATCCATTGGGCAACAAGCTGAGATTCTTTCGTCATCGTTGCAGGCTATGAGCGAGGCCCTCTTTCCTCCTACTGCCTCGAAAGAACTTCGAAAATTTACATCCACGGAAGCTGCGAAGCTGATAGGCGTTTCTGATTCTCATCTTCGCAAGCTGAGCATCGCGGGTGATGGACCGCAGCCCGAAACTTCCTCAAACGGTCGTCGTCTCTACACCCTGAGAGACATTAACGCCCTCCGAAAATTACTCGCTGATAACATCCGAGGTCGTGATCCTATAGAAATATTACCGCATCGCAGGAAGCATGAACACTTACAGGTACTGGCAGTTACTAACTTCAAAGGCGGATCCGGAAAGACAACTACGTCTGCGCACTTAGCTCAATATTTTGCTCTTCAGGGATACAGGGTTCTCGCTATCGATCTCGACCCACAGGCATCTTTATCTGCACTTCTTGGTGTTATGCCTGAAGTGGATGTGGGCTCCAACCAAACTTTGTATGCAGCCATTCGTTACGATGAAGAAAAACAGCCGTTTACCGAAGTAATCCGCAAAACATATTTTGATGGACTTCACCTAGTACCCGGAAACTTAGAGCTCATGGAGTTCGAACACACGACACCAAAAGCTTTGTCCTCTGGTGATCGCAATGAGCCATTGTTCTTTATGCGAGTATCAGAGGCTATCGATCAAGTTGCGGATGAATACGATATAGTTGTAATCGACTGCCCCCCTCAGTTGGGCTTTCTTACCCTATCAGGTCTATGTGCAGCGACATCAATGATTGTTACCGTGCATCCTCAGATGCTTGATGTTTCTAGTATGTCACAGTTTCTGCTAATGACGCGGGACCTGCTATCAGTCGTCAAAGATGCTGGTGGAAATCTTCAGTATGACTTCATTCGGTATTTGCTGACACGATACGAGCCGCAGGATGCGCCACAAACAAAAGTAGCCGCCCTACTCCGTAATCTTTTCGATGACAGTGTATTGGTAAATCCAATGCTTAAGTCAGCAGCTGTATCGGATGCAGGCCTGTCTAAGCAAACACTCTATGAAATTGGAAGAGAGAGCTTAACGCGTTCAACATATGACCGCGCAAAGGAAGCCCTCGATTCTGTAAATGCTGAGATAGAAGCTTTAGTGAAAAAAGCTTGGGGACGTTAGCTATATAGTTGTTGGTACGTCCCAACAGCACATTCAAAACTGTTGGGACGTACCAACGCCGAGGACAAGATGAGCAGAAAAGAAACTATCAGCAATCTCTTTTTGCAAAAGCGTGATGCTCCCATCTCGCCGTCGGCCACAAAGCCTTCAGCGGAAAGAGTTCGTTCCGGTGCTATTAGCGCTATGGGTGCCTCTCTTAAAGAAATGGCTGAGACAGCTAAGCAAGCAGCCGATCTTCAAAAACAACTCGAAGAGGCTAATACAATCCTCGAAATCGAACCCACCGATGTAGAACCGTCTAAAATTAAAGATCGGATTACAATCGAAGTCGATCGGGAATTCGATACCCTAGTTGAAAGTATTCATAAAACCGGTCAACAGGTCCCCGTCCTCGTGCGTCCAAGTCCAGGAAAACCTGGATTTTACCAGATAGCATATGGACGACGTCGGTTGCGCGCAGCCCAGAAGCTCGGAATAAAAGTTAAGGCAATCGTAAAGACGCTTACGGACGACGAACTGATCCTAGCTCAAAGTCGTGAAAATCTGGATAGACAAGACCTCTCATTCATTGAGAAAGCTTTCTTCGCAAAGAATATGGAAGATAGCGGAATTGATAGATCAGTTATTATATCAGCTTTAGATATGGACAAGGCAGACGTTAGCCGTCTGATATCGGTTGCAAATAAAGTTCCGAACGAGGTTATACAGATAATTGGTTCAGCCCCTAAAGCAGGTCGCAAACGCTGGCTTGAGCTTCTCAAGCAAATTGAGGATCCCAAAATGCTTCAGGCCACACAAAGTTATCTGTCGCAGAACGGCCTGACAAAATACGATAGCGATCAACGTTTCTCTAGGTTGATGTCACATCTCAGATTGCTTGCGCAAACTAGACATAAATCGTCAGAAAATATAGCTGAAAGAACCTGGGAGTTCACTGACGGTACATTTAGTATCGCAATGGATCAGAAGCCAAAACAGCTGGATGTGTCGTTCAGATACGAAAAAGCTGACGGATTAAAAGCTTGGTTTGAAAATAATATCGAGCGAATTCTTGAGGAATTCAAACTATCAGAACATAAAACTGGAGACTAAATAGCAAAAGAAAAGCCCCCACAAACGAAGTCTGTGAGAGCCGATCTGTAATACTAAGCACATTACGAATCGCATTTTCACGAATCTCTGTCAAGAGTATTGGCGTCATTTTGGCGGGTGGATTTCTTTTGCCTCGTGAAAGGGTGAGAGGAAATGCAGAACTTTCAGAAACTAACGTCTGCACTTAGCGGGCGAACGATCCCACTTGTCCGAAATTCACCTCCCACGTCCTCTGCTGCAGGGCAGGGGAGGGGGATCAATCGCTGGGCGCTCTATAAGCAGCTGTGTTTGGCGAAAGCAGAATTCAGTCTCAATGATCGCTGCCTTGCCGTTTTAAGCGCACTTCTGTCTTTTCTTCCGGAAGATGAGATGAATGAGAAACACGGCTTGGTGGTGTTTCCATCCAATCGGCAATTGTCTCTGCGGGCCCATGGCATGCCGGAGTCAACCTTGCGACGGCATCTTGGCTCTCTTGTGAGTGCAGGTATCATTCTGCGTAAAGACAGTCCTACACGTAAGCGCTACGCTCATAAGAGCGCTGACGGAGCAGTTGAACTGGCTTTTGGCTTTTGCTTCGCACCTTTGCTGGAAAAAGCCCGCGACATTGCACAGGCAGCAGAGCGTATTCAGGCAGAACAACGTGCCTTAAGAAAGCTGCGCGATGAAGTCTCGATCATCAGGCGTGAGATAGCTGCTTTGTTCAATGGTGATAACAACAGCCAGCGGAACCCTGAGCTTGAAGCCCTGTTCTTATATTTTCGCAGGATCGTGGATGCCATCCCGCGTCGGCCTTCTTTGACTGAACTCAATGCAATCAAGGCAGAATTGGAAGCTTTAGCGCTAGAACTCGATAAAGCATTGAATAATAATGTAAATACCAATGAAATGAGCGTCAACGACGCTCAGATTGAACGGCGTTATATTGAATCCCTTCCAGAATCCCATATTGAATCTAATAATAATGAATTTGAAATTTTGAAGGGATCTTCTCCAGAAGCCATAGCGTCTGTGACATCCGAAGCAAAAGAGCCTGTTCTGCATCCTTCAACGCTTTCTCTCGAACACGTGCTTCGAACATGTCCTGATATTTGTGAATATGGAACCAATGGGATTAGCTCATGGCGAGAGTTTCACGATGCAACGAGAATAGTTTCTAGGTTTCTGGGGATCAGCCAGTCAGCCTATCAGGAAGCAATCACATGCATGGGCGCTGAAACCACTTCCACCACCATTGCCTGGATTCTCCAGAAACTCTCCACCATTAAATCGCCGGGAGGCTATTTGCGATCACTGACCCAGAAGGCGAGGGCAGGGGGCTTTGCCATCGCTGAGCTTTTATATTCAGGATTAAAGCGCAATCATAGGTTAAGCGCGGCATGGAGTTGAGATTATTGCCAATTGAGACAGGAAGAACGCGATGACTGTCAAACATATTGTCGCTTATCCAGACGCTCGCTTGAAAGCACTTGCTGCGCCCGTCACCATATTTGATGAAGAACTGAATATTCTCGCAGGTGATTTGCTTGATACGTTGCGTGCGGCGCCGGGGATTGGCATCGCAGCTCCTCATATTGGGGTAATGACGCGGGTCGTGGTGCTACAGCTTGATGGCAACGGTAGCGAGAAGGTTTATATCAATCCTGAAATCCTATGGGCTTCCGAAGAAAAACTTCGCCATCCGGAGGGGAGTGTATCCATGCCAGGTATTGTTGAAGACATAGAGAGGCATGCCCGTATCCGAATTCGTTATCAGGATATGGATGGGAAACAGGACATAGAAGAATCCGAGGGTTTACTCGCCGTTTGCCACCAACACGAAATCGATCAGCTGAATGGGATATTCTGGCTCCAGCGGCTATCAAAACTCAAACGAGATCGGCTTATAAAGCGCTACCTTAAAACGCTAAAATAGCTCATGTTTATTCTTCGAGCGTCGCCAATTAGTTAGGTCGTGAGGAAACAATTGCATCCCGACCTTTCGCTTTCGCTATTGTTCCGATCCGTGCTTTGAATTGTGGACAAATATGCCTGATTAGCTCATGCGCCTAAAGGCACGTAGGTGGAGCTTTCGGCCGAAGATAAACAATGCACCGCCTACTCCAGCCATGATGCATGCAAGGAAGAAATTAAGGTTGTCTCCGACGGTACCCATTGAAGGCACAGCTGAAGGAGTAATTCCGAGCTATTGATGATCAAAAAAGAACCATACAATCAAGGATGTAACGAATATTAGCACATCGGAAATATGCAATAGTTTCCCAAGCGTTCGTTGCATGCTCACACTCTATTCAATATTTATTTATTCCTGCATAGGCCTCTTAGCTGTCAGATATCAAATTTACTCTGCAAGAATATAGTGAATTGAAAGCCACTATCATATATATATATAAATAAGTGATAGATTTGAATTGCTACCTCCTCTTTCGCCTCCTGTATAGTTGAGGCCGTAGCCCCGGCTGATTAATTCAGTGGGACTTTTTATTCTTGTTATGAACATAATTTGGCTCGTCACATCAAATTACGTTAATAATGATCTGGAGCTAGTGCAGCTGCCAGAACGTCGCATTTGCTTGCAAATGCCTATCCCTACTTCTATTTAGAAAGCTCAATTGCCAAAGCAAGTCTTTATAAGACCAGCAAGGGTTATGCACTGAGCCCAAAGATTGGACCGCCGGGAATAGGAATTTTTCAGCTCTCATCCCCATGACTAGCGGATAACGCCACCGGGATTATGCAAGGCAATCGGCACATTATATCCGATTGCCGAATGAAGACGATCCTCATTGTAGTGTCTAAGACAATTCTCTAACTTTTCGCGCGCATCTTCAAGTGTTAAGAACCAGTGTGCGTTCAAACATTCTGCACGAAGCTTGCTGCAGCAGTTCGAATATAATTAAACAAATGAGACAGTGATCTGTCGCCTTAATGCGGCAAATCTGCCGATGGTGATAGTTGGAGATGTTCGATCAGGGTGCGAACAGCTGGGTTGGTATGGGGCTTGTTCCAGGCGCAGATAGTCTGTACTTTTTTGTAATCCATCACGAAAGGACGCAGAGCGAGCCGGTCAGTCAGGTAGCGACTGGGGCCGCGGGGATATATAGTTATCCCCATTCCCGCACCAACAAGGGCGAAGACCGCCGACTGTGTCGGAGCCTCCTGCGCGATGAGAGGGGAAACTCCGAGCCGATCGAATTCTGTGAAGATAATCCGTCTATAGACCGACCACATAGCTTCCGATCCCATGACGAGATTTTCCCCTTGTAGGTCCTGCGGAGTGATCGAACTGTATGAAGTTAGGCGATGGTCGTCAGGCATAACTACAACCAGTTCTTCATCGCGTACTTTACATGTGGCTATACCGGCGATTGTAAACGGACCGAGCATGAAACCTATGTCAATAGTCCGATCAACAAGACTTGCACGCTGCTGCTCCGTACCCATGTTGAACAATTCAATCCGAATATCGGGCTTATCAAGGCTAAATCGCTTCAACAACGGTGCGAGAAAGTCATGCGCGATAAAGGTTATATAACCAATCTTGATCTGTCCTAACTGACCACGCGCCATCTCGTGCCCGATCCTCTCTGTACGTGCAAGCTGATCCAAAGCCATTCGCGCTTGCTCTAAAAAAGCGCGCCCAATTTCAGTCAAGCGGACATTGCGGGTGTCGCGGATGAACAGTCGCGCGTTGAAATGGATCTCGAGCTGCATAATGGAGCGGGTTAGCGCAGGCTGTGCCATATTGAGGCGGGCTGCCGCGGCGGTGAAGCTTAGCTCATCCGCTACCGCCACAAAACAGCGCAAAAGTCTCACGTTCAGCATTTATACCTCCAAGGTATCAATTATGCTCATAATGCTATTGGCGTTCAAAGACCGTCAAGGTTAAGTTTAATTATTAGTTGTCTTGGAACGTTCATGAGGCTGATTTTGAAGGCGTGCGATCGCATGTCCGGCGAACGAGGTCTTGTCTCATCGTTTCTTTGAACCGAGAGGAGAAATCGCATGAATAGTTTATGCCGTACAGTTATCGCTCTCAACACGTCTGTGCTGATCGCACTGTCAACGAATATCGCCACAGCAAGTGAACCAAAGCCCGAAAAGATTGTCGTCACAGCTTATGGCGGCCTATGGGCGGAATCTGTCAAGAAAAACTATGCTCCGTGTTTTGAGGAAAAAACGGGGGTCAAAGTTGAAATCATGACTGGAGAATCGCACGATTGGTTGAACAAGGTTAAAGCGAACCCTGGAAATTCTCCGATCGACGTAATCGCTCTAAGCGAACTGGATAGCTTGCGCGCTGCTCGGGACGGTCTCCTCGAACAAATGACCATAGAAAATGTCCCAAATCTTGCCATGATCCCCGATGAGTTCCACAAGCCTTGGGGCGATTTTGCCGTGTCCGGCAATTATGGCGCTATGGGCGTCATGTATAATAGTGAAACCGTTACGGCCGCACCGAGTTCGTGGAAGCAGTTAATTGAAGACATTGCTGCCGGCAAATATGGCAAGAAAATTTCTTGGCCATCTGGGACATACACTTGGGGGCCGTCGCAGATTTGGTGGATTGCACAGCAATACGATGGCGACATCGACGTAGCCTTTCAGAAAATGAAAGACATTAGCCCGTATGTAGTGAAATTTTGGACGACACCAGTCGAGGCACTCAATCTTTTTGCCACCGGGGAAGTTGACGTTCTCGTCTATTGGGATGGGCGTGCTTTCTCGTTCATTAACAAAGACAACGACTGGGCAAAATTCACGGTCCCCGAACCGGGTGGTGTCGTTAGCCTCGTCATGCAGTCGGTAGTTAAAGGCGCGCATCCTATCGCCTGGGAATACATCAATTGCGTTCTATCCGTTGAGGGACAACTCGGTAATTCCGATACAATGCGCTATCCCGGCACGAACAAGACGGTGAATTATCCAGCAGATCTAGCGGCCGAATTTACTTCACTCGACAAGATCAAGGTGCCTCCATACCAGGAACTCATTGACCTTATCCCGGAAATGATCGAGCGATGGAACAAGGAGATGCAGTAGTCTTACTACAGAACCCTTTGGGAAGGAAGCCAGTGGTTATGGACCTTCCCAAAAGCAGCATACGCAATCGCCAGGGCATGTCGCTTATTGGCCATTGGTGAAGTGAGCGACGATGACACAAATTCACGATAGCGAAATCAATAACCGTTTTGGCAGCGCTCCTAGCGTTGGATTATTACGTGCGCGACCGATTTATGGGCCAGCGCCTCTGCTTGTCTTCCTACTCATTTTCTTTGTAGGGCCGCTACTTCTGGTGCTCGGTCAGAGTCTTTATCTGGCAGAGACCAAGATTGATTTCTCAGCATATGTAAAGATATTCACGGATGCCTACTACCTACGAGTGATTGTTAACACGATCGCACTGGGTATGCTGGTTACAGTCATTTGTGCAATTGTGGGCTATCCACTCGCCTATGCCATTTCACGATCTTCCGGTGCGCGAAAAAGTCTATTAATCTTCGCCATCGTCATACCTCTACTGGTAAATGTAGTGGTGCGCTCATTTGGCTGGATGGTGCTCCTGAGCGGGAAGGGTGCGCTGAATTGGGTACTTACCTCGCTTGGTATTCCTCCGGTCAGTTTGATGTATCAATGGAGCGGGGTGGTGATCGCGCTTGTCCACGTATTGCTGCCATTCATGGTTCTGTCTCTTGCCAGCACTCTGGAGAACTTGGATACGAGACTTGAGGAAGCCGCCGCCGTGTTGGGTGCAACGCGAGTGACAATCTTCCGACGCATTATTTTGCCGTTGAGCTACGAGGGACTCGTCACTGGGTCGATTTTAGTCTTCACGCTTTGTGTGGGCAGTTTCGTTACAGTGATGCTGTTGGGAAGCACTTCGACCATGGTGCTGCCTCTTCTTATCTATCAGCAACTTAACATCGTATCGGATTGGCCATTCGCGGCGGCTATGGGCATAACCTTGTTGACAATTATCATGATCACGTTGTGGCTGCAGTCTCGCGCTAGCCGACGACGCTGGAGGTAGTAATGAACACCCTTAGCTTAGAGCTGAGAATAGCGGTTGCGTTAACGATAGCATTTCTTGCGGCACCTGTCCTTGTCATCGTATGCGTGTCCTTTACTTCAGCCGAATTCGTCAGCTTTCCACCACGTGGGTTCTCGCTGCAATGGTTCGAGAAGGTGTTGACCGATCCGCAGTTCATTTATCCGCTGAGAAACTCGTTCGTGCTCGCTACTGCCGCGACTATTGTGAGCTTAACCCTCGCGGTTCCTGCCGGTATCGCTCTCGTGCGCAGCAATCTGCCATTTAAAGATGTGATGCTGGCGT
Source organism: Ochrobactrum chromiisoli (assembly GCF_026241335.1). GTDB lineage: Bacteria > Pseudomonadota > Alphaproteobacteria > Rhizobiales > Rhizobiaceae > Brucella > Brucella chromiisoli. The sequence goes on from NZ_JAPHAV010000013.1 coordinate 42,740, forward strand.
TCATGTTGTCGCCGCTCAGCCTGCCGACAATTATTCTGGCTGCAGCGCTGCTATTTTTCCTGGCCCGTTTCGGGCTTGGCACTTCACCCGTCGGTCTACTTATCGGCCATGTTGTGATCACGGTACCGTATGTACTCCGAACGGTGCTGGGCGTCTATGCCGGAATAGGCACAGAGGTTGAGGAGGCCGCACGCACCCTGGGAGCTCGCCGGTGGCAGGTTTTCCGCTATGTAACCCTACCAATGATCCGGCCCGGACTTTTTGCTGGCGGCATTCTCGCCTTCCTGCTGTCGTTTGACGAAGTCGCGGTCGCACTTCTCTTATCGTCCGCCGATACGACTACTCTGCCGGTCGCTGTGCTGAGTTACCTTGTCTATAACTACGATCCTGCAGTGGCCGCTATATCGACCATACAGATTGTAATCGTCATCGTCATGCTTTTGGTTCTTGAGCGCTTTCTGGGCGTTAAGCATCTGATCGCCGTATCAAAATAGGTCGGAATACATGCAACATATCACCAGTATTCAATCGATGCCTCCCTATCTGTCCTTCCGTAATGTTCGCAAGCAATACGGATCATTCATTGCCGTAGATGATATCAGTCTCGATATAGCGTCAGGAGAGTTCGTGGCTTTGCTGGGTCCGTCAGGCTGCGGTAAGACCACATTATTGCGATCAATCGCAGGACTAGTCACGCTCACATCCGGAGATATTCACCTCGGCGGCAAAAGCCTACTTCGGGTACCGATCGAACGCCGCGACATTGGAATGGTCTTTCAAAGCTATGCGCTCTTTCCGCATATGACCGTGGCGGAGAATGTTGCTTTCGGGCTGCAGATGCGGCGCACGCAAAAGGCAAGCATTGTAGGGCAGGTTGAGGACGCATTGGCTCTCGTGCGCATGAATGGCCTGAAAGATCGCTATCCGGGGCAATTATCCGGCGGGCAGCAACAGAGGATTGCTCTTGCTAGAGCTCTGGTCACAAAACCGCGGGTGCTTCTGCTTGATGAGCCGCTGGCCGCGCTGGATGCAAAGTTACGCGAAGCTATGCAGTTCGAGCTTAGACAGTTGCAGCAGCAACTTGCAATTACAACTATTTTCGTCACTCATGACCAGCAGGAAGCACTCGCAATGGCAGATCGCGTGGCGGTCATGAATTCGGGGCGGGTAGAGCAGTTTGATACGCCGCGCATCATGTACGACAGGCCCAAGACGCCATTCGTTGCTGATTTCATTGGTCAGATGAACCAATGGTTGGCAAGGGTTGTGGACCAACGTGACGGGGGTGCACAGGTCGTAACAGAGGCCGGCGCCATGGATGTCGCAACTATTGACGGTAACATTCAGGACGGTGCTAGCGTCCTGCTGATGGTTCGTCCTGAAAAAATGAAGATCCGCACAAAACTTATGGCGAACGGAGCGGGTAATACCCTGCATGGCCGCCTCAAAGGAGTGATGTTCAGCGGTGAAAAGACGTTCTGTTACGTCGAGACCCCTTTGGGGCTGATGACCGCGAGCCTGCAGAACCAGACAACCGGTGCGGATGTTGGCCTCGTTGCGGGGGAGGAGGTTGTACTCACCTGGCGGCCAGAAGACACCATCGCGTTTCCGTCTACGTGAGGTCAACATCAAGAAGATCTGACCAACCAGTATTCTGAAAAATCTTCCGAAGGATTGCGCCCAGTATTCTGAGGTGGCGGATACGTGCTCCTTTATTTGGGACAATTGAGTTTAGCAAGCATGTCACGCCGCAGTTCGAGGAATAAGCGGATGCCCGGTTTCCTCAAGTTGCAGCAGCTAGGATAGGGCCTGTTCTTAGCGCTCACGCTACACATCCATGACTATGCCAACCCAGCACAATGGTAACTATGACCAATAAAATTTCAGATTTGCGCATCGATTCCAACCGTCTCTGGGCGGATTTGGCGGCAATGGCCGAAATAGGCCCCGGTACTTGTGGAGGGAATAACCGGCAAACTCTGACAGATGCCGACCGCGACGGGAGACTTTTGTTTCAATCGTGGTGCGAGGCGGCAGGATGCATCATGAGCATCGATTCCATGGGCAATATGTTTGCCCGGCGCGCCGGCACTGACCCGGACGCCATGGCGGTGATGCTTGGAAGTCATCTTGATACGCAACCGACGGGCGGTCGCTATGATGGCGTGCTCGGCGTTCTGGCCGGACTGGAGGTAGTACGAACCTTAAACGATCGTGGGATCCAGACGAAGCGCCCCATCGAAGTTGTCAATTGGACCAACGAGGAGGGGGCTCGTTTCGCACCTCCCATGCTCGCGTCTGGTGTCTTTGCCGGGGTCTACGACCAGGAATGGGCTTATGCTCGAACGGATGCGGAAGGGCTTTGTCTGGGCGACGAATTGGAACGAATTGGCTTCAAGGGCCCCGGTCCCCGCGTCGCCAGCATACCTTATGCCTATTTAGAGCTTCATATCGAGCAGGGACCCATCCTCGAGGATGAGGGCATTGACATTGGCGTGGTTACTCACGGTCAGGGGCTGAAGTGGCTTCGCGTGACGTTGATCGGTCAAGAGGCACATGCCGGTTCGACGCCGATGACCAGACGCGTTAATGCTGCTCTCGGCGTAGCACGAATAACAGAGCTGGTAGAACGGATCGCTCTGGATCACGCTCCAAATGGCGTGGGGACTGTCGGGCAGATGAATGTTCATCCTAACTCGCCCAATATCGTGCCAGGCAAGGCCACCCTAACAGTGGATTTTCGGCATCCACAGAAGGAAATGCTCATCAACATGGAGGCACGCTTCCAGGCTGGTGTGGCAATCATAGCGGAAGATATTGGACTTGAGGTCGCAATTGAGGACGTCGGCGGGTTCGATCCAGTCGCTTTCGATACCAATCTCCTGACGCAAGTTCGCGAAGCGGCGGAAGCGCTTGGCCTGTCTCATCGCGATATCGTCTCCGGTGCAGGTCACGATGCCTGCTGGATAAACCGCGTAGCGCCGACCGCGATGATTTTCTGCCCCTGTATCGACGGTCTCAGTCACAACGAGAAAGAAGAGATATCCCCCGAATGGGCCGCTGCTGGCACTAACGTCCTCCTTCACACGGCCCTCGAAGCTGCGGGTATCGAAACCTAACCCCAATTACTGACCACGCCAATAGACACAAGGGAGAAAACGATGTCGACAGTGATCAAAGGCGGAACCATTATCGCCGCTGACCGCAGCTACAAGGCTGATATCCTCATTGAGGGAGAGACCATTGCGGCCCTCGGCCCCAACCTTTCCGGCGACAAGGTAGTTGACGCGACGGATGCCTACATCATTCCCGGGGGAATTGACCCGCATACCCATTTCGAAATGCCATTCATGGGCACCACTGCGGCGGAGACGTGGGAAAGTGGCACTTTCGCGGCGCTGTCAGGCGGTACGACACTTGCCGTGGATTTCGTGATCCCTGACGAAGAGGGCCTTCTCAAGGCGGTTGATCGTTGGGAGGCACGCGCGGCCCAGCAGGCATGCACCGACTATTCTTATCACATGTGCATCACGGGCTGGTCCGAGGAAATCTTCCACGACATGGCCAAAGTGGTCGATCGCGGTATAAATACTTTTAAACATTTCATGGCCTATAAGGGCGCATTGATGGTCAATGATGATGAAATGTTCGCTTCTTTCCAGCGATGTGCCGCGCTTGGAGCGTTGCCTTTGGTACATGCCGAAAACGGCGACATCATCGCCTCTCTGCAACAGAAATATTTGGAGGAGGGGATCTATGGCCCTGAGGGACACGCGTTTTCGCGCCCTCCCGAGGTCGAGGGCGAGGCTACCAACCGCGCGATCATGATCGCCGATGCCGCCGGGGTTCCGATTTACATTGTTCATGTTTCCAGCGAGCAGGCTCATGAGGCGATTCGACGGGCGCGCCAGAATGGAATGCGGGTCTATGGCGAACCCCTCATCCAACACCTTACGCTCGACGAGACGGAATACTCCAACAGGGATTGGGACTATGCGGCACAGCGCGTTATGTCGCCTCCTTTCCGTGCAAAGTCGCATCAGGACAGTCTTTGGGCGGGGCTGATGTCAGGGTCGCTTCAGGTGGTGGCGACTGATCACTGTGCTTTCACAACGAAGCAGAAGCGCGTTGGGCTCGCCAATTTCGCTAAGATTCCCAACGGGACGGGTGGTATCGAGGATCGTCTATCAGTGTTGTGGACGCACGGAGTTGAAACCGGCAGGCTGACGCCGAACGAGTTCGTGGCGGTGACGTCGACGAATATTGCGCGGATACTCAACATCTATCCACGCAAAGGAGCAATCCTGCCTGGTTCTGACGCCGACCTCGTCGTCTGGGATCCGAAACTTTCAAAGACAATTTCTGCAACCACGCAGAAATCGATCATAGACTACAATGTCTTTGAAGGGTTCGAAGTGCGAGGGCGACCACGTTATACGCTTTCTCGAGGCGAGGTCGTATGGGCTGAGGGCCGTAACACCCCCGCCATTCCCGGCCGCGGCAAGCTTATCCGGCGCGCGCCTTTTCCAGCTGTCAATCGTGCATTGTCGACATGGAAAGAGCTCACTGCTCCCCGAGCTGTAACACGAACGACCGAGCATATGCCTAACGGCGTTTAAGCATCGCGTCCTTCATACTTAGTAGAATCCGTCGGCTAAGGCCAACCCATTAACTGATAATCTGTTTTTCTGGAGGAACTCCCCATGGCAGGCGACCATATGCATAACAATGACTGTGTCATTGAGGCTGGTTGGGCTCTCGTGACGCGAGGTGACACACAGCAACTCGAACGCGATGTTTCGATCATTATTCGCGGTAACGAAATTGTCGACATCAAACCAGGGCGTGTGCGTGGGTGGGAGGTTCGTGTAGACGCGAGTGATTGCGTTGTGCTGCCGGGATTTATTTCAGGTCACACTCATACAGCAGTTAGCAGTCCTGCCCGAGGGCTCATTGAGGGCGGCCGTTTCATGGATCGTCCCGTCGAAATGGCTATGAAACTTGACGATGAAGATCTTGACGCACTGACTGCTTACAACATGGCTGAAATTCTCAAGTCCGGCTGTACCACATTCGTCGAGATGAGTGCATCGGTACGGCACGCTGAGTCGTTTGAAAGGGTGGCTCGCGCCTGGGGGGTGAGAGCTTATATTAGTGTCATAGCTCCCAATATGGAGCGTCTTTATAAGCTCTGGTACAGAGACGATGATCAAATGCTATTTGATTCAGTTCCTGAAACGCTGCGCGAAATTGAGGCTGCCAAACAGTTTGGATTAGCGCTTAACAAGGCCGACGGCGATTTGTTGCGTGGGCAAATGGCTATTCATGCAGCTGACACGCATACCCCGGAGACGTTGAAGGCAGCGCAGATTGCTGCCAACGAACTTGGCAACGGAATCCACATTCATCTTGCCCAGCGCATTAGGGAAGTGGAAATTTGCGAGCGTTTGTGGGGGATGCGACCGGTAGCTTGGCTTGAAAGTTTAGGGTTCTTTTCACAACAGCCAGTCATCGCGGCGCATCTCTATCAAATGGATATGGTCAAAGACCCCGAAATTTTGAAGCGGCACGGCGTGAATTTTGTGCATTGTGCATGCATGGCGAGCCTCCTGCATCAAGGTACGCAACCTTTTCCTGAAGCACTGGCGAGCGGGCTCAATATCTCACTAGGTATAGATCAGCTTTCGAATGACTACATGGAAAATATTAAGTTGGCGACTCTCAATGGTCAGTTGCGTACAAATTTGTTGGAAAAATATTCGAAGGCAAAGATGCAGCGGCCCCAGATTATGGACGCCGTAAACGCCGCCACCGTTGGGGGTGCCAAGATGCTTCAGCGCGACGATCTTGGTAGGCTGGCCCCTGGAGCGAAGGCAGACCTCTGCGCAATCGATGTTACCAAGCCACTGGGAGGAGTGGGGGCACTTCCTCCCGAGCCATTGCACCACTTGCTCTATTCTAGTGGCCGTAATGTTCGGCATGTGATGACCAATGGCCGTTTCCAAGTTCTTCGGGGAAACCTGATCGTTGCCGATGAAGAACGCGTCATTGCCGAAGGCGGGCGGGTCAGCCAACAAATATGGAAGCTTCTGGAAAACCAGAACTGGTTTACGGCTGCGCCGCCGTCTAACTCCCGAGGGTAGCTTATACCGCCCATCGCCAGGGGCCTGGCGGTGGGCGTTCCAGTCGCTTGCGCGTGAGCGCTTAAGAATGATTGTATTTTGAGCAGGAATTATAGCTTTAGAGCTAGTTTGCCTGCAGTGGTATTCTTTGCCTTCTGCATTCTGAAAAGAAGACTAAGCAATCATCCCCCCGTTCTTTCACTTCCTCCTGATGAAAGCATCCTCTGTCTTGAAAGTGAAGGTGCTCGATTCACTGGCGGAGCTGCACTGCTCTAACCCGTTATTAAGGGGAAGGGGAGGGTAATTTTATGTCTTTTGAAAAATTTAAATTCGGAAAAAATGTAAACAAATGTAAACAGCACTTTTAGATGCTGTTATAATAAAAACAATCAGTTAGCTTTATTTTAAGCCCATTTTACACTTTTTTTGAAAATTGAGAGTTTTAGTCCAATTAAGTCGCCATTTATTGCAGCTCAATCCCTTGAGATGACCTTGTTCTTACTCAGAAATGGTTGTTGAAGCTGGGCGGATTGAACGTGTGTACACTCGTTTCGTGCGAAGCTGGAACAGCCTGCTTAGTGGCTTCCATCATAAATTTGAATCAAACCGGCTGATCAGATTCATAAAACTCGTTGGACGCTCATGGTGCAAAAGATGACAATGGGTCCATGGAGCAGAGTAGACCCACAATAGTGCATCTTCGCCGTATCGACCCCAGCCAGAACATGTCTCGCTTTTATAGCCTGGAGATGCAGCCAACCTTGTTTGGTGAAGTGTCTGTCATCCGCCACTGGGGAAGGATTGGTAGTTCTGGTCAAACCATGCATGAGCCGTTTGATAGCCAAGAAGACGCAGCGAGGAAGTTCAGCCATCTCAGGCAAGTTAAAATCCGGAAGGGCTATTGTCGGGCTGAAAAAAAGGGTAGTGATTACACAGCCTGACTAGGGGTAGGTTCAGGATACGTGTAAAAACCGGTCACAAGGCGTTTTTCTGGCCTAATCGGACGCGCTTTGTGATCTCCCCGACGCGGCCGCGGCTTACCCTTTGGCCGATTTTCTCATAAATTTTGCGAATGCTGAGATCGCTAGAGGCGGCAAGGGTTTCGATTTCGTGGATCAGCCAAGGTGCAAGCGGAGGGCGTCCGAGATGCTTGCCGCGCGCAGCTGCCGCTTTCATGCCGGCGGTGACGCGCTCGCTGATCAAAGAGGATTCCAGCTCGGCCATCGCGCCAATGATCGTGAACATTGCGCGCCCCATGGGACTTGCGGTATCGATCTGATCCTGAACGCTGATGAAGCGCACTCCGAGATGATCGAATTCCTCGAGTGCAGTCAGAAGGTGGCGGGTGGAACGGGCGAAACGATCAAATTTCCAAACCAGAACGCAATCGACCTCCCGGTTGCGAACGCTCGCCATCAGCGCGTTGAGCCTGGGACGTCCCTCGCGACGGCCTGAGACGGCGATGTCGCAGTAATCTCCGACGATTTGCAATCCTGCACGATCAGCATAACCGAGAAGGCCGTCATATTGCAGATCCGGCTTCTGATCGGGTGTCGAGACACGCAGATAGAGTGCCGCGCGGTTTTTGGGTTGCATGCGACGGCGGCTCCGTCCGGAAATGTCTTCCTTTTCGGACAACGAATCGCTATCTCCTAACGCCTTCATTTTACGCATGTTTCGCCACCCCTTCGGCGCACCCTTTTCTGGACACCTTATGACAGCTATTGACCGTACCGCCTACCCGCGCTCTGGAGAATGTCTCAGTCGGGAGGAACTGCAGCGCCGGTACTGTCTGAGTGAATCCGATCTTGTCTTCATTGACGGCAAGGCCCGTGGAACTTCTGGTCGCCTGACATTGGCAGTGCTGCTGAAGGCGCGCCAGGATGTGGGGTTCTTTCCCTCGCCGGGTGATCTGCACGCGCAGACCATCGCGTATCTGGCTTTGCAGCTTGGGTTGGAGGGGCCGTCGTCGCTGATCACTGAGACGACCGGTGCCAAGACGCTCTATCGTTATCGCGCGGCAGTACGCGCGTTCCTCAATGTCTCGCCTTAGTGCCCGACTCAAAATTGCAACCTTGCGATACGGCGTGTCATACGCCTGATTGACGAGATGAACATCCATGCCTCTGACGAGGCGATAGAGGCTTCCCAATCTTTAGCCAACCGACGGCAACGATTAAGCCAGGCGAAGGTTCGCTCAACGATCCACCGCCTGGGCAGAATTACAAAGCCTTTGGCCTGATCGGAGCGCTTGACGATTTCTATCGCCAGTGTCTCGATATGTGCCACAGCCGTTGTCAGCTTTTCGCCAGCATATCCGCCATCGGCAAAGAGTTTCCTCACCGTGGGGTGGTTTTGGCAGGCGCGCTCGATCAGATCTGGCGCACCGTCGCGGTCCTGAACGTCAGCACCATGCACGATGCCTTCCAACATGTTGCCTACCATATCGGTTACGATATGGCGCTTGCGCCCTTTGATCTTTTTGCCTGCATCATAGCCGCGCGGACCACCAGCTTCTGTCGTCTTCACCGACTGGCTATCGATAATGGCTGCCGTCGGCTCCGCCTTGCGGCCTTCGGACAGCCGTGTCATCGCAACCAGAATTTCATTGATAAGATCAAGCAAGCCGCTGTCGCGCATCCGGTAGAAATGGTACTGCACTGTCGTGAACGGCGGGAATTCCTTCGGCAACTGCGCCCATTGGCAGCCCGTTGTCGCCATATACTGGATCGCATTCCACAACGTACGTGGATCATGCTCGCGTGGACGTCCGACCTTGCTCATCGGCTGCAAAAGCGGCGCGACAACAGCCCATTCATCATCAGTACAGTCGCTTGTATAGCGTAAGCCTCGTCTGGCATAGTCGCGACGGGCGGTTTCAGTCCAGGCCATGTGATCCTCCGTAGTCTTGGTAAACCACAGAGAATCATAAACTCCTGAAATCGCTCAACTTAATTTTCGGTTCGGCTCTAAGCCAACTCGACAGTTTATCCGCAAAAGGATCCAGCTTGCTTGGTCGCTCTGCAACCGTAAATGTCGGCTCAATCGTTCCCGCGTTCAGATATTTGGTGATCGTGTTGCGTGAAAGACCGGTACGCCGGCTGATCTCCCGTATCGATTTCCTCTCGCGCAGTGCCATACGGCGGATGATGTTTAAAAGTCCCATGTGGATCACTCCGTTGCTCCCATCGCTCATAGCGGGGGAGTAGGTTCACATGGCTCAATTCTCGATGGAAACTAGTCGCCCAACCGGCTCAGTTCCGCGTGAAAACCAACAACCTCCGATTGAAATCGAAGGTCAGGTTACCCTTTAAATAAGGGGTCCCGTTTGGATGCCGATAACCCCTCAAATGGGGTCCTTATTCCATGCTTAATGACATCCGCTCCATAGGCCACCGTTCTGATAGGAGAGGAACGCACGAAGTGCAGCTTCTGCCTGTTCCGGTAAAAACGGGAAACTCGACAAAGCAGCCGTGGGCGAAAGAACGCCGTGGTCATTGACGGGGCAGCTCGCCAGATAGCCGTCAGGGCCATCAGACGAGGTCAAACCCCATCCACATTGGCCGTATCCCGCATATCCATTTGGGTTCCGGTTGCAATGCTCATAGTTGATCGTTGCATGGGCGACAGCCTGTTGCCAATAGTCTAAATCGTTATCAAGAAGCTGTCTTGGATCTAGCGCGCAAAACGAATATTGCGACAGAAAAAGTGGGCCGCCGAATGGCGTTCCTGCGGGAAGCTGATGTCCATAATAGGACTGCCCGTTGAGGTACTTTCCATCATTTTTCCAGCCCCGTTGATACACCCCAGGGTCGATGGGATGGGTTGAAGATCCCGCGGCAAGGATATACGCGACGAGGGCTTCGTTCCAACCGGTGATGGGTGTATTTTTGTACCATGAATATTGGGGGCTCCAGTGCCAATAAAGCGAAGGCCGGGCGCCGGGACGCACATAATTGGCCCATTCAACAGCATCGCAGATGATGTTGATGCGCTGTCGCAGATCGGTTTCCTCAACCGAAAGCCCGGAGAAAAATTCCCGCGCGCAAATCAATCCTTGAATAAGCAGACTGGTTTCGACCAGATCACCGCCATCATCCCTCGGCTTCCAACGCACTATCTTCAAATGGCTTGGCCGCACAAAATGCGGAAACGCACCGCGAAATCGATCGATCTGCTCAAGGCTCTGCATTATCGCCAAAAGGCGCAGACATGCCTCCTTACGGGATATCAATTTCCTATGGACGAGAACCACCAGAACCATAATTCCAAATCCGGTCCCACCTATCGAAACCAGATCAATAGTCGTAGCATTTCCTTTGTGTCTGCGATCAAAGGGGAGCCCGGTTTGATCATGCGCCCCGTCCCAGAAGTACGACCCATGCGCTTTTTGAACAGCATCCAACAAGATCGAAAGAGGCGAGTGGCGAAGCTCTTCGGCATCGTCTATCTGGCAGCTTGGCTTGGTCATATCGCGCAATTCAATTCGGAGAAAATCGCAAAAACATCAAGAACTACGTTAACGTAAAGTTATGAAAAGGATATCACCCACCATATCAGGAAATGGTGTTGAGGGTTTTTCTTTTCAGCGCGGCTTGTATATTTTAAGCACTTGCGCCGCGCCTCACGTTGTGCTGCGTAAATGGCTTCGGCGGCGCGATACGATGCTGGATGATTTAAACTCAATTGGGCATGGGATACTGAGATTGTTAGACAGAGAAAAGACGCAGCCGACCGATAATCTGATGGTCCGTTCGGTGGAAAAGGCTTTCAAAGTCATGGAAGCGTTTGACGGCGCCAATCCAGAACTGAGCCTATCACAGGTGGCGTCGCTCGTGGGGCTGGATAAAAGCGCTGCGCAACGGTTTACGCATACGCTTGTCCAATTGGGATACCTATCGAAAGACCCGACCACAAAGCGCTTTCAGCTGGGTGTCCGCGTGCTTGAACGTGCCGGTGTCTATATATCCAATGACAAGATTATCAGCAAGGCCATGCCTGTTCTGCTGCATTTGAGCAAGGAAACCGAAGAAACGGTCAATATGACCTTTCTTGACGGGCACGAAATCGTTTTCGTCGTTCGCTTTATGAGCCGATATGTGCTGGGCACCAATGTTGTGGTTGGCACAAGGCTTCCCGCCTATTGCACGGCCCCCGGAAGGGCCATGCTTTCGATGTTGCCGCCTGCACAGTTGGAACAGGTGCTTCAAGCCTCCGATCTCAGGCCATATACGAATGAAACCATATATGAATATGAGCCGCTCAAGGCATCCATTGCGGCTGCGAAAACCAACGGCTATGCGGTTGCGTGGAGCGAATATTACGCAGGCGATCTTTCTATCGCAGCCCCTCTCATCGATGCCAATGGCGCGCCGCGTGCCGCAATCAATATCGGCGTTTCCAGCGCACGATACTCCCGCGAACAGGTGGTTGAGAAATTTGGCGAGCTGATCAAGGCTGCCGCCCAGTCTATTGCGCTGTAAAGCCCTCCGTTCGTAAATCATTGAATCTCTGAAAATTCACCGAATAAATTCATCGCTTTGAATTTTTTTGGCACTTCCTATTGACAATTTTGCACGAAAGAATTGAAATTCAATAAATAGTATTACAATACAATACGGGAACAAAAATGACAGAGAATTGCATCCTTCGAGAGAATCGCGGTCGCGTATGTGTAATCACGCTGAACCGTCCGGAAATTCTCAACGCGTGGAACAAGGCAATGCGCGACGAACTGGTTCGCGCATTGGATCACGCCGATGAAGATGCCAGCGTACGCGCCATCATTTTGACAGGTGCCGGAGACCGGGCCTTCGGTGCGGGACAAGACCTCAACGAAACCAAGACATTTGATCCCGATCGGGCAGAAGAATGGATCGGCGAATGGAAGCGGCTCTATGATCGGTTGCGTTCGCTCAGCAAACCATTGATCATGGCGCTCAACGGTGTGGCCGCAGGTTCTGCGTTTCAGGTCGCACTTTTGGGCGATTTTCGCATTGCCCACGCCGGTGTGACCATGGGACAGCCGGAGATCAATTCCGGCATTACCTCGACCACTGGCCCATGGATCATGAAGGAAATGATCGGCATTGCACGCACCATCGACCTGACCTTGAGCGGCCGTATGCTGGACGCTCAGGAGTGCCATCATATTGGACTGATCAACAAGATCGTAGCACCGGAAGATGTTCTGCCCGAAGCTCTCAAGCTCGGCGAAATGCTGGCTGACAAGCCGCCTTTGGCGATGAAGCTGAATAAAGCCCGCTTCCGTGAGGTGACAGAAGCCACATTCCAGGATGCGCTTGCAGCAGGCATTAGAAATCAGCGCGTTTCCTATGCAGATGGCGAGCCGAACCGTATGATGGAAGCGTTCCTTGAAGAACGCCGGCGCCGCAAGGCTGCCAAGTAAACGGCACACATTCCAACGCATTTCTCAAGGTCTTCAAGTGAATAATAACGGCTTCGTATCATTGCTGCCCGAAGTGGCAGCCCGGTTGGGTGACGCTGTCTATGCGACCTTTAACGGTGTGCCTATTCATTTCGATGAATTGCACAGACAGTCGGACAGTGTTGCCGTCGAGCTACGCACCATGGGTGTTCATGCGGGGGACCGCGTGGCGCTGATGTTGCGCAACAGTCCGGAAAGTCTTTCGGCATTGTTTGGCATAGCCAAAAGCGGTGCGGTCTGGGTCCCGGTCAATATCCAGGCCAAGGGTGACAGCCTCAAATACCTCATCGAGCATTCAAGCCCGAAAGTTATCATTGCCAATGAAGATATCCTCCCCAATCTGCAAGAGTGCGGGGCGGACCTTTCGCAGACCATCATCGTTACGGATATTGGTGAGCGCAGCATCAGGAAGCTTGCTGAAGGTGGCCATGTCTTCAGCGAAGCTTTGCCGGAACCCGACGCCCTTTTCGCCTTAAACTATACGTCCGGCACCACAGGACGTCCCAAGGGTGTGCAGGTTACGCACCGGATGCTGCGCTATGCCTGTGAAGCGGTAATCCTCTGCGCCGATGCCTATGATGATGACATATTTTTTGTATGGGAGCCGCTTTATCATATTGGCGGCGCACAGTTGATTGCGCTTCCGCTGCTGCGTCGCATAAAGCTGGCAATGGTCGACAGATTTAGTGCCAGCCGTTTCTGGGAACAGGTCAACGAAGCTAGGGCAACGCATATTCATTATTTGGGTGGCGTGCTTCAGATACTTCTAAAACAGCCGGTGACCGAAGCTGAATTGCAACATAAGGTACGTGTGGCGTGGGGCGGTGGCTGTCCAAAGGAAATCTGGAGGGCGTTTGAAGAACGTTTCCGTCTGCCTTTGCGTGAGTGTTACGGAATGACGGAATCCTCAAGCATAACCACCTATAATGGTGATGGTGTTCTGGGTTCAGTCGGACGTCCGGTGCCGTGGCTTGCGGTCAAGATTTGCGATGACAATGGTGTCGAACAGCCTGTGGGTACGCCTGGCGAGATCATCATCACTGAGCGTGAGCAAGGTGCCGTTTTCAAAGGCTATTTCAACAATGTCGAAGCAACGCAAAAAGCCTTGCAACCCTACGGTTTCCGGACCGGGGATCTTGGTGCGCTGGATGCTGACGGCTATCTGAACTTTCTGGGCAGGTTGACGGATAGTGTGCGCGTGCGCGGTGAGAATGTTTCGGCGTTCGAAGTCGAGCATGTCGCGTCCAGTCATCCCGACGTTGAAGATTGCGCGATGGTGGGTGTGAAAGCCGATATTGGCGAGCAGGAAATCAAGCTGTTCATTCAGCCGCGCATCGACAGTGCACCACAACCGGCAGACATATCCTCATGGCTGGCCAGTCGTCTGGCCAATTTCCAGAACCCGCGATACATCGCGTTTGTCGACAGTTTTGAGCGGACACCCAGCCAACGCATCATGAAACATAGGCTTTCGCCTTCGCTTGAGGGTGTCTGGGACCGTACGAAGAATTAATGATCATCATAGGCGCGAAAAACGCGCAATTATGGGGAATGCAGAATGAAAGCCGCAGTCTTATACGAGTATGGTCAGGATCTGGTTATCGAGGATGTGCCCATCTCTGATCCAGCCGACCGTGAAGTCATGGTGAAGATCATGGCCACAGGTGTTTGCCATAGCGATCTTAGCGCGGCACGGGGCAAATCGCTGCCAAAACTACCCATGATTCTTGGACATGAAGCGTCCGGTATCGTCGAGAAGGTTGGCGCTTCCGTTACCAAAGTCAAAAAAGGCGACCGCGTTATTATTTCGTGGGCACCAAACTGTGGTGATTGTTTCTATTGCCAAAAGCGCCTGCCAACAATGTGCGGCGTTTATGGCGATGCGGCTGTGGGCGGAACGTTGTGGTATGGCAAGCGCCATCTGGGCAGCGCCGAAAAGCCGATCAATCATTTCACCTGTGTCGCAAGCTATGCGGAATATGCTGTTATTCCGGAAGCTGGTTGCTCCATCATTTCAGATGATGTGCCTTTTGAAGTTGCTGCCCTTGTTGGCTGTGCGGTAACAACGGGCTTCGGGGCAGTCGTTAACGACGCCCGTGTGCAGCCCGGTGAAGTGATTGGCGTCATCGGAGTGGGCGGCGTTGGGATCAATGCCATTCATACCGCAGCACTTGCGGGTGCAAAGGCCGTTGTCGCGATTGACATCAACCCTGATAAGGAAGCCGTGGCGCGTGAATTTGGAGCAACGCATTTCCTGAATTCTGCAACGCAGGACGTAGTTGCTGAATTGAAGGCGCTTAGTGACGGTCGTGGTGCCGATAGTATCATTGATTGCACGGGACGTCCGCAGGCAATTTGCCTTGCCTATGATGCGATCCGCTGCGGCGGAATCGTGGTTTCAGTCGGCATCGCGGCCAAGGGCGAAATGGTTGCTCTGCCTGCATCGACACTTCCCAATACCCAGAAGAAAATTGTTGGCAGCAATTATGGCGGCGGCGTTCCCGAGCTCGATTTTGAACGCATCCTCGCGCTCTACAAAGCTGGCAAATACGAACTCGACAAGCAGATCGGCAAGCGCATCCCGCTCGATCAGGTGAATGAAGCCTTCCGTTGGATGGAGCAGGGCGTGCTTGCCCGTACCATCATCTGTTTTGACCGTTAAACTGAGTATCATCGACATGACACAGGTTCAGTATCCTAACACACAGCTTTTCATTAACGGCCAGTGGATCAATTCCTCTGACGGCAAAGATCTTGCGGTCCTCAATCCGGCAACCGGCAAGGAAATCGGTCGCGTGGCACGTGCCACAACGGCAGATCTCGAGCTGGCACTTCATGCTGCCGAAACTGCTTTCAAAAGCTATCGCCGTACCACGGCGCGGGAACGTGCAAAGCTGCTTCACGCAGCCGCAGACAACCTTCGAGCCCGCATCGATGATATCGCGCCAATCATGACCCTTGAGCAGGGCAAGCCTTTGAAAGAGGCGCAGTCAGAATTACGCAATGCCGACGACGTCATTCGCTGGTTTGCGGAGGAAGCTATCCGTTCTTATGGACGTCTTATTCCTGCCCGTAACAATCATACCCAGCAGATTGCAATGAAAGAGCCGATCGGCGTTGTGGCTGCATTCACGCCGTGGAATTATCCGGTAGCACAGGCGATCCGCAAGATTTGCGGTGCTCTGGCCGCTGGTTGTACCGTCATCCTGAAAGCTGCCGAAGAGGCACCAGCGTCGTGCGCGGCCATGGTCAAGGCTTTTGCGGATGCAGGGTTTCCGGTTGGAAGTCTTAATCTGGTGTTTGGAACGCCTGCTGACATTTCTGGCTATCTGGTGCCACACCCAACCGTGCGCAAAATTTCCTTCACGGGATCGACTCCAGTGGGCAAGCAGCTCACCGCAATGGCTGGCGCCAATATGAAACGCGCAACGATGGAGTTGGGCGGCCACGCACCATATATCGTTTGTGCGGATGCTGATCTGGACGCAGCGGCAGCGATGCTGGTTGGTCACAAATACCACAATGCGGGTCAGGTCTGCATTGCTCCGACCCGTATCCTCGTTGAGGAAGGTGTATTTGATACATTCCTCGCACGCGTGACGACGGAAACCGCTAAGGTCAAGGTTGGCGACGGTATGAACCCTGCGACCACCATGGGACCAATGGCCAATGCGCGCCGTCTCGACGCGATGGATCGGCTGATCGCCGATGCAGTCGGCAAAGGCGCAAAATGCCTCACAGGTGGCGCCCGTCACAATGATGATGGCGGCTTCTACTATCAGCCAACCATCCTGACCGACGTTCCGTTGAATGCTGATATCATGCATGAGGAGCCTTTTGGCCCGGTGATGATCGTCAATCGCTTTTCGTCGCTGGACGATGCGATAGAGGAAGCAAACCGCCTTCCTTATGGTCTGGCTGCCTATGGCTTTACCGCATCACAGCTCAAGGCACTGCGTATGACGCAGGAAATCGAAACCGGCATGATCTCCATCAACGAATATGGCCTTGCCTATGCCGAGGTTCCATTCAATGGGGTGAAGGATTCCGGCTACGGTTCGGAAGGTGGCACCGAGGCTTTGGAAACCTTTCAGGTCGTGAAATTCGTTTCACAGCTAAATATTTAGAATTCACCTCCGTGAAATATTGACATTATTTCATCATTTATGTGATGTTAATCGTGTCGAGCAGTCAGGAAGAAGTTGAACATGACATCCGTAGTCTATACCAATCCGCAGAATGCGCCTCTCTATGAAGCGCCGCCTTACGATTATAAATCCTTCACCAAGGTCAGTGTCTTTTGTCGCGTTGATGAGGCTGCCCTGCGCAAAGCGCTGCCAGCCGAGTTCGAAGTGCGTGGTAACGTGATCGAATTCTTCATCATGGACGTACCCAATGGGGGCGCTCTGGGTGCCTATGCCGAAGGTGGCGTTGTTGTGCCGATGAGCTATAAGGGCCAGCCGGGCGGCCACGTTCTTTATGAAATCGTGACCAATGATGACTCAATGGCTGTTGGCCGTGAAGTCTGGGGCTATCCTAAGAAAATGGGTGAGGTGTCGTGGTCACATGACGGAACGTCGATCAAGACGTCGCTGTCGCGTCGCGGCGTCCCGCTCATCGAAATTGAGTTTGACGCAGCTGATGCTGAGTTCGAGAAGCCAGCTTTGCAGCCGCGTTTCCAGACCCGACTTATCCCTTCGCCTGAAGGTGCGACTGCCAAAACCGAAATCATTGAGAATTCGCTGAAAGGCTTTTCGTATTCGACCCATTCGAAGGGTAAGGCGAAGATCACTATAGGTGGAAATGCTGCAGATCCAGTCCACGAACTGGTGATTGAAGAAGTCATCGGTGCGGAGATGATCGTGGCCGATTTCGTTCTTGGCTTCGGTAGGATTGTCGGTTAACACCCCAACTAGAGTGGCTTCATCGTGGCGCAATTATCGAATAAATTCAGTCAAATGCTTTGTTTTCAGGGCAAGACAGTAATTGTCACCGGTGGAGCCCGCGGGATTGGTGCGGCAGCGTCGTCCCTGTTTGCCGAACTTGGTGCAAACGTTGCCGTCCTCGACATGGACCTTGATGTGGCTTTGGAAACATCAGCGCGGCTCAATGCGCAATATCCGGACCGCATTTTTGCTCACGTGATCGATGTTACCAATGAAGTCAGTGTGACAGCTGCATTTCAGGCCGTTGAAGATGCCTTTGGCGGCATTGACGTGCTGGTGAACAATGCAGGCATTTCGATCAGATTGCCGACGGAACAATTGTCACTTGCTGATTGGCAGCGGGTTGTGGATGTCAATTTGACGGGCGTGTTTTTATGCGCCCGCAATGTGGCATCCCGCTGGATTGGCAGTCAAAAACCGGGCCATCCCGGCTGCATTGTTAATCTGGCCTCTATCATGAGCTTTTCGGGTTCTGGCCTGCACCCCAACATATCCTATCAGGCGACGAAGGGCGCGCTTGTTAATCTCACGCGTAGTCTCGCCGTGGAATGGGCCACGCACGGGATACGTGTCAACGCCGTCGCGCCAACCTGGGTGCGCACACCATTGGTGAAGCACCTTATCGATGATGAAGCCACCATGGCGCAGATCAGCGCGCTGACACCGCTTGGACGCATGGCAGAGCCTGAGGAAGTCGCAATGTCGATTGCCTTTCTCGCAAGCCCGGCTGCTTCCATGATTACCGGTCACATTCTGCCTGTTGATGGAGGATATCTGGCCAAATAAGCCCACCCGCATAAAGAATTCACCTATGTGAAAATCCAGCTCTTGAAAACAAGAGGAACAGGGGAACTTAATGATAAAGAAAACCAGAATTTTCGCTATTCTCTCCGTCGCCCTGATGGCGGGCGTAACATTGGCAAAGGCCGAAGACATTGTCATCGGCGGCAGCGCACCTATGTCCGGCGCGCAGGCCGAGTTCGGTCAGTCACAGATTGATGGTGCAGAACTCTTTTTCGACCAGCTCAATGAAAAGGGCGGCATCAAAGGCAACAAGGTTGTCTTGAAGCCACTCGATGATCGTGCCGATCCGCGTCAGGGAACCCTTGTTGCGCAGCAGTTTTGTGATGATACATCTGTTGTTGGCGTCATCGGCCACATGAACAGCGGCGTGACCATGCCAGCGCTCGACATTTATTCCGAGTGCGGAATGCCGCAGATTGTGCCGGCAACCAATCCCGAACTGATGCGCATGGGCTTCAAAACAGTGGTTCGCCCCGTCGCCAACGACTTTATTCAGGGCGCTCTGCCAGCCAAATATGTCGCCAACACACTCGGCCTGAAGAAGGCTGTGACGGTGCACGACAAGACCGTTTTCGGTCAGGGTATCGCAGGTGTGTTCAAGACAAACTTTGAAGAAAGCGGAGGTAAAGTTTCTGGAACCTACGGCGTAAATCCGGAAGATGTCGATTTCTCATCGCTCATTGCCAGCATTAAGCGCGAAAACCCCGATGTTCTCTATATGGGATCAGGCATGCCGCAGCTCGCTTTGTTTCTCAAGCAGATGCGCGAACAAGGCATGACTGCCCAGTTCATTGGCCCGGATATCGGCTTTACGGAAGAACTGATCAAGCAGGCTGGTCCAGCCTTTGCCGAAGGCGCTATCCTCAGCTTCCAGCTTCCACCCTATGACTCGTCCGACGCTTTGAAAGAATTCTCTGACCGTCACAAGAAGCGCTTTGGACGTGAGCCTGGACCTTACGCGGCTCTTGGTTATGTCAATGCACAGGTTATGGCCGCTGCACTGGAAGAAGCCGATCAGTACACGCGTGAAGGCGTTTTGAAGCCGTTGAAGACCATCAAGGCTGACACCTTGCTCGGCCCTGTTGAATTTGACGAAGCGGGTGAAAACAAGTTCGCTCCAATGTTCCTTTACGTCGTCAAGAACGGCAAGTTTGAGCTGATCAAGCAATAACCGCTCTTATGAAATACGCGGCTGACGTCTCACGGCGTCAGCCTGCATGGAAAGTGACAGGGCGATGGTAGAATATTTTCTCCAGCAACTGATTTTTGCGCTCGTGCTGGGTGCAATCTATGGACTGATAGCGCTCGGCTATACGATGGTGTACGGCGTTATGCGGCTGATCAACTTCGCGCATGGCGAATTCTTCATGCTCGGGCCGTATATTTATACGTTCATATTCACCGGATTGATTGGCGCTGGCGGCATCACGCCTGTGGTTGATTCAACATTGGCCATCGTCGGCAGTTTCATTGCCGTGGGCTTGCTGGGTGTCGCCGTGGAGCGCTTCGCTTACCGTCCATTGCGTGCCTATGGCCGACTGGCACCCATGCTCAGCGCGCTTGGCATGTCGATCGTCCTGCAAAGTGCCGTACGCGTTACCGTTGGGCCGCAGCCGGTTCACTTTCCGGCCATTATCAACAGCACCCAGATCCAGATCTTTGGCGGCACCATATCGACAATCCAGATCGGTATTCTTGTATCAGCCGTGTTCCTGATGATTGGATTGACGACTTTTGTGAACAAGACACGCTTTGGCATCTGGATCCGCGCAGCGTCAGAAAGCTGGACCACGTCCGCCTTGCTTGGCATTCGGGTCAACCGCGCTGTCAGCCTCATCTTCTTCGTCGGCCCCGGCCTCGGCGCCATGGCGGGCATCATGTATTCGTCCTATTACGGTATCATGCAGCCAAGCATGGGCTCTGTCATCGGATTGAAAGCATTTACAGCCGCTATTCTCGGTGGCATTGGCTCCATCCCCGGCGCGATGCTCGGCGGGTTTCTGCTGGGTGGTATCGAGGTCTTTGGAACCGCACTTATACCGGTTATTTCGGGTGGTCTTCTGGGCACGGAATATCGCGATGTCTTCGCTTTTGCCGTGTTGATCCTCGTCCTGCTTTTCAAGCCATCCGGGCTTCTGGGCGAGACGGTCTCCGAAGAAACAACCGTAGCCAAGAAGGATTATTGATCCATGGCAACACCCCTCATCATCAGGCGACTGGGATTGATTGCACTGCTCGTGGCCATCATGGTCGGCCTAAGCCTTGTGCCGTCCATGCCGCCCTATTATGTGCGCGTCGTCAATTCGATCCTGCTCTATATCATATTGGCTGTCGGTCTTAACCTCGTGGTTGGCTATGTTGGCCTGCTCGATCTCGGCTTCATCGCGTTCTATGCGGTGGGTGCCTATTGTTACGCGTTCCTCGCAAGCGGACATTTCGGCATCCATCTGCCTTTTATTATCGTGCTCATCGTAGGCGCCATCGCTGGCGCGTTTGCAGGTATTCTTCTGGGCTTTCCCGTTTTGAAGCTCAGAGGGGACTATCTCGCCATCGTCACGCTCAGCTTTGGCGAAATCATCCGCATTGTGATCAACAACGCAGACGAGTTCACCAATGGGCCTCAAGGCATCGCAGCCCTTGATCGCGCCAGAATATTCGACCTTCCCTTGACCAGTCCGGTCAATTTCTACTGGCTCCTGCTGGTTCTTGCGGTCATCGTGTGCGCTGCGGTTTTCTGGATGGAACGGACCATTCTGGGAAAAACCTGGCGCGCCATGCGTGAAGATCAGGACGTCGTGCGTGGCCTTGGCATCAACACCACCAATCTGAAACTGACGGCATTTGCCATCAGTGCGGCAATTGGCGGGGCAGGTGGCGTTATATTCGGTGCTTCACAGCGCTTCGTCAGCCCGGAAAGCTTTACTTTTCAGGAATCCCTGCTGGTCGTGCTCATTATCATCATCGGCGGCGTGGGAAATATTCTAGGTGTGGTGGCCGGTGCAACACTCCTGATCATCCTGCCGGAAGTCCTGCATTTTGCCGCACAATACAGGCTTCTGATCTATGGTCTGGTGCTGGTGTCGGTGATCATCCTGCGTCCGTCCGGTTTGATACCGCAGAAATACAACATCAGTTATCTCCTTCAAAAGGTGCAGTCGCTATGGTCCTCACCCTCAAAGGCGTAAGCAAACATTTCGGTTCTCTCGTCGCCGTTCGCGATCTGTCGCTGAGCTTTGATGTCGGTGGTATCTATTCGATCATCGGCCCAAATGGTGCGGGCAAATCAACCGTTGTGAACATGATTGCCGGGTCTTACCGTGTCACCTCCGGGGAAATTGCGCTGTCGGGAACAGTGTTGAACACACTACCCAAGCACAAAATCGCCCAGAGCGGAATTGCGCGCACCTATCAGAATTTGCGTCTCTTCGACGGCATGACGGTTCTGGAAAATCTGGAAGTCTGTTTTTATCCCCGCTCCAACATCTGGCGTCGGGGAAGCCATGACAGCTTAAGCAAAACGCAGCGGATTGATCTGTGCAAACAATGCCTTGTCGAGTTCGGCCTGTCGAACGTTGAAGAAAATCTGGCTGGCGATCTCCCATACGGAAAACAAAAAGTGCTTGAACTGGCGCGTGCCTTTGTAACCAGAGCGCCGGTGGTTTTGCTCGATGAACCGGCAGCGGGCCTGAACCACACCGAGACCAAGGAAATGACGCAGATGATTGCGGGCCTAAGAGCCCAGGATCGCGCGATCATTCTGGTGGAGCACGACATGGATATGGTCATGTCGATCTCTGATCGTGTGGATGTTTTGAATTATGGGGAACTGCTGGTTTCCGGCACGCCAGAAGAAATTCGGCGCAATGAGAAAGTTCAGGAGGCTTATCTTGGGACAACAGATGAACTCGAATTCGTCAGAGAGCTTGCTCAAAGTCGCTCAGCTGCAGGCCGGGTACGGGCGGACGCAGATATTATTCGGCATTGATCTTGAAGTTAAAGCCGGTGAAATCGTCACGATCATTGGTGCCAATGGTGCTGGTAAAACCACGACGCTCAGAACCATTTCCGGCCTGACAAAGGTCTATTCCGGTTCGATTGAGTTCAAGGGTCGCAGTATAAGCGGGATGTCGCCTGAGGAAATTGCGCGGCTTGGGCTTGCTCATTGTCCGGAGGGTCGCCACATCCTGCAACGTTTAACCGTGGAAGAAAACCTGATCGCCGGTTACATTCCCGGACGCGGTCGGCCGTATGAAGATATTCGTGCGGATGTGTTTGAAATGTTTCCTTTGCTGAAGGAACGTCGCAATTCTCTAGCCAGTCGCATGAGCGGCGGGCAGCAACAGATGCTGGCGATTGGTCGTTCGCTGATGGCATCGCCAGAACTGTTGATGCTTGACGAACCTTCGCTGGGGCTTGCACCGAAAATCATCAATCAGATTTTCGAAATCATTATCCAGCTTTCCAAAGCGGGCATCAGCCTTATCGTGGTTGAGCAGAATGCCGCAGTCGCATTGGAGATCGCTGACTATGGCTATGTCTTCGATGCGGGCAGGTGCACGGTCGAGGGAGGCGCACACAAGGTTCTCCACGATCCGCAATTGCAGGCTGCTTATCTCGGCGGATAGTGGCGAGAAACGAGGATATTGCCAGATATGAATGCACGCCGCTCAGCCTCGTCGGTCCCATCGGTTATTGTCACAGGTGCTGCGTCCGGTATCGGACGCGGCGTCGCAAAGGCGCTGGCCGCGTCAGGTACAACGCTTGGCTTGATCGATATCAATGGGGCAGCCTTGTCATCCCTCGTCAGTGAATGCATTGAACTGGGTGCAGACGCCTATGCCTGTGTTGCCGATGTTTCAGACGCATTGGCGGTAGAAGAAGCCGTTCAGACCTATGTCCAGCAAGCAGGTTATCTCACTGGCGTTGTGTGTTGTGCAGGCATCGCGTTGACGGGTGATGTGCTGTCGCTGTCGATGGATACATGGCAGCAAACGCTCGACATTAATCTGACCGGCGTTTTCATTACAGCGAAATATACGGTTGAACATCTCATCAAATATCCCGGAAGCGCATTCATCGCCATCAGTTCCGATAGTGGCATCAAAGGATCGCAAGGCTATTCCGCTTATTGCGCCTCCAAGCACGGCGTCATCGGCCTCGTGCGCTGCATGGCGCTGGATTATGGGCAACACGGACTGCGCAGCAATGTTATTTGCCCCGGCTTTGTTGATACGCCAATGGCTGCCCGCCTATTTAATGGTGATGATGCAACAAGAAAATCTTACGAGGATCGTGTTCCCTTGGGGCGCTTTGCTCACGTGGATGATATTGCCAATGCCGTTTGTCACTTGCTTTCGCCGCAAGCAAGCTATGCCAACGGAATGGTATATGTTCTGGATGGTGGGACTTCGGTTGGCACCTATGGCGTCCTTACCCGCGCCTAGTTTTGTTTTAGACGCAAATCGGTTAAGAGCCAGAAAGCATTTTTCGCAAGACGTTGAATGACGGCAGGCCTGCATGAAGGCCAAAAAACAAATAGATAGAATGGCTTCAGTAATCCTGTTTTTACCAGAACCATTTTAAAATGAGCAATGATGTGCTTTCCGTTCGACCATCTCCAATCCGTGGTGTGATAATATGGTTTTAAACAGCGATTTTCAGCCGCAAAAAACTCTGCCAAACAACGACAAAGTTGGGCTGGTTTTAAGGTCGCTTCGTAAGTCACGGCACATCACCATTCAGGAACTTGCAAAACTTCTAAACCGCTCAACCGGCTATATCAGCCAGCTGGAGCGCGGGATTTCACAGCCAACGCTTAAAGATCTCTATGCAGCCTGCACGGTTTTTTCCGTTCCGATGACATGGTTCATTGAAGCAGAGCCTGCATCCCCGGAAATGGACCTTGAACGCCAATATGTTGTGCGTGCCCATCAGCGCAAATATCTGTCACTGGAGGGCGCGATTACCGAACTTTTGACGCCCGAACCGGACCCCAAGATCGAGTTCATGATCTCGACCTATGAACCGGGGTTGGAGACTGAGCTGAAAGACGTGCGCACCGAAGGTGCCGAATATGGAATTGTTCTGGAAGGAACACTGGAACTGTGGGTAGACGAAAATTTGTTCACCCTTCACAAAGGTGACAGCTATCGGTTTAGCCGGACATCAACCTATCGTTCTCGCAATCCATCCGATGCAAATATCACCAAAATACTATGGTTTGGTATATATAAAATCGCGTAGTGAAGCCTTAAAAATATTTTCAATTTTATAACTTCATCAACGCATATGCACTCAACTTGCATCAATATCGTTCAATGAATGGACGATGTTTACGGTTGCTATTGCAAAGACCCCGAACCAGCAGCGATCCGATAGCGCATTCGCGCAACCCCCGGCCATGTCAGACGCTTTTCGTTCAGCCCGCTGGATGCAATTGCATTTTCTTGCTACAATTCCAAAATCATTCCAGAACTTAGTCTGGTGTTGTCATGTCTGGATGGCGCCCGTTTGGCAATATGATTTTGGTGATGTTTTAGCTTTGCGGGTCGGGTGCAGTCATGTCTTCGGCCTGTTTATGCGGCACGATATGACCGCTGGCCCTGATGTTGTCCGCGAGAACCGATCCCTATCACATTGTCGCGCTGTTGATGCGCAAGACAACACCACGGGTTCTTCGGCTCGTGCGGTCCATTCCGCTTTGCTGTCACATCATACCATCGTCACTCCGCCAACTGTGGTGCCCCGAAAGGCAAAGCTTCTTCGCTTCTACATGCCTACACTGAAGTCAGCGCCCGGTGATCAGGCACAAAGTCCAGCTGGAATTGTATATTCCGCGCCATGATCGCCCAGGCAACGCGCGCAATCTTGTTTGCGAGAGCGACCGCAACGAGTTTGAAGGGTTTTTTCGCCAACAGGGTTTGCGCCCACTCCGCCAATGGGGACTGGGTCTTGCCATTCTTCATCCTGTAAAGCGCAGCATGTGCCCCAACGACAAGAAGCTTGCGCATGCGTCTGTTGCCCATTTTGGAAATGGAGCCCAGCCTTGGCTTTCCACCCGTTGAATGCTGCCTGGGAACAAGGCCCAACCAGGCTGCAAACTCTCGCCCGCCCTCAAACAGCTTTGCGTCCGGCACGCTGGCGGAAAGACAAGTAGCTATGACAGGGCCGATTCCGGGAATTGTCGAAAGCCGGAGACTGACATCGTCGTTGCGATGCGCAGCGAGGATCGCCTTGTCAAGCTTTGCGATCTGCCCCTTGATCTCTATCAAGGCTGTCGCTAGCGGTCCAAGTGCAATACGAACTGCTTGCGAGGTGTGTCCTTTATCATCTTCCAGAATGGCTATTAGGGGTCGTTTGCGGGAGGGGGCGGAATCCTACGCTAAGCCGAGAACACGCTTTCCGTAACTCCTGAGTTCGCCCTGGGGGCCGACATAGCGATAAAGGGTGACGCGCTCGATCCCGAGTTCCTTACAGAGATCGGAGACGGATGTATCGCGTTGCGCCATGGCGGCCTGAGCGAGGCGCACCTGCGCCTTGGAGAGCGCGAATTTTCTGCCTCCTTTACGGCCGCGCGCCCTGGCCGCTGCGAGTCCGGCCATGGTGCGCTCGCGGATCAGGTCTCGCTCAAATTCGGCCAAGGTTGCGAAGATGCCGAAGACCATACGGCCGGATGCGGTCGTAGTGTCGATTTCGGCGCCCTTTCCGGTCAGCACCCGCAGGCCGATCTTCTGGTCTGATAGACCCTTTACGGTGTTGACGAGATGGGCAAGCGACCGCCCGAGGCGATCGAGCTTCCAGACCACCAGTACATCGCCGACACGTAACGCGGCGTTGGTGCATGGATAGCATTTCCGGTTTACTGATTTTGCAAAGATAGGCTTTATTCGTTGAGTTTTACGTCTTTTGGACTCCACTCATGCCTTTCAAACACAACGCTGCTCAACGCCATAAGATCCCGCCACAGAAGTTCAAGGTTAAGAACTGGCCCAACTATGAAGCGGGCTTACGCCAGCGCGGCAGTGTTACCTTCTGGATCAGTGAGGAAGCTATTGCGGGCTGGTCCGCCCCGCTCCGCACGACACCGGGTGGCCAATTGCGCTATTCTGATTTGGCCATTGAAACATCGCTGATGTGCGGGCTCGTCTTTAATCAGCCCTTGCGTCAGACCGAAGGCTTGATGAGGTCACTGCTGCAATTGATGGGCCTTGATCTGCCAGTGCCTGACCATACGACATTAAGCAGGCGCTGTGCCAGCTTGTCGTCATTGAAGGCTCTGGGGCAGCACACGACAACCGCGCCTGATGAACCCATTCATGTTCTTGTCGACAGCACAGGATTGAAGATTTATGGCGCAGGCCAATGGCTTGAGGATAAGCATGGCAGCAAATCCCCCAGGAAATGGCGCAAACTGCATCTTGGCGTCGATGCTGACACAGGTGAAATTATCGCTGCAGTCCTGACCGATCAGAACAGCAGTGATAGCAGCCAATTCACAGCTTTGCTTGACCAGATTGACCAGCCCATCGCAAGCGTCACTGCTGATGGAGCTTATGACAGTGATGAAACCTACAGGTCTGCCCGCCAGCACAGTCCGGGTGTAAGCGTCATTGTTCCACCGCGGGCCCGACAATTACCAATGGACATGTATGGCCCACCGGATCAGCGGGACTGGCACACGCAAACAATCGCCGAGCATGGCCGGATGAAGTGGCAGGCCGTAACCGGTTATGGAAAACGGTCTCATGTGGAAACGGCCATGGGCCGGTATAAGTCCGTCAATCGCAACCGTCTTCGCTCACGCAAGTTTGCCAATCAGCAAGCCGAAGTCAAACTCGGATGCCGCATTCTCAATCGAATGCTGGCATCCGCACGCCCAGTTTCCGTCCGTGTGAAAGAGTTAAGCCTGTGATCAAACATCAAAGACCGCAATCTGTCTATAATCGGCTCCATGCACCAACGCCCCATCGAGTACTGCGTCAGACCGCCACAAACATGTGGCGTGAAATCGCATGCCTGAAAGCTGCATAATTTCAGCGTCATAGACAAAATTACGGACTTGCTCAGGTTAACGTAACAGTGCCAGTTCAACAGAAGCCAGAAAGAATTGCTCTTGCAGGCGATCTGTCCTTCTGATACATGACCGCCCGGTCCGCAGTTCACCTAGGCATCGCCGCCCTCTGGGCAAGCTAAACCTGCTTCTATTTCTCCTTGACGCATCGACCACCTTGTTCGTGCCGCGTCGGAACGGCGATCACCGATCTCAATTTGACAGGCACGTTTTAAGGATCAGGGACCATGCCCAGGGAATTAATACCATTGCATGTCAATGACATTTCGGCTTTAGCGCGCAGCATCCGCAATGCATATTCCGAACGCGACAAGCCGCTTTCTCACGTCGAAATTTTGAATATCCTTGCAAAAGGCGCGGGATTCAAAAATTTCCAGCACCTGCGAGACGGTGCGAAAGAACCTGTGAAGGCAGATGTACACCCTATCATCAGTCAAGCGAATGTGGAGCGTGTAGCCCGCTGCTTCGATAAGGATGGTGTTCTTACGCGCTTTCCAAGCAAACGTTCGGATCAGATATCGGTTCTATGGGTGCTTTGGTCTCGCTTGCCGGCCCGGACGAAACTGACGGAAGCCGAGGTGAACGCGCTGTTGAAATCCTGGCACAGTTTCGGAGATCACGCCTTGCTACGTCGCGAAATCTGTGATGCCGGTTTGGTATCGAGAACACGGGATGGCAGTGTTTACCTCCGCATGGAGCTGCCGATGCCGCCTCTAGCGCAAGCTATTGCTCGCCAGATCACCAATAAATAACTCAACAGCTAATGTGCTGACGAAAGCAGCTATTGCTGCTGAGGAATTATCATGACTAACTTTAAGACCGGCGTTTTGCTTGGAAGAATTCCCTATATTCGCATGGGTGATCAAAATGACCCTGTGATCGTGATCAATGGCGGGCAAGGTTTTGTCCGCAAACATTGCTTTGACAGGATGCTGCGCGATGCGAAGCGTGTCGCACGCATGCTGCCGCCAAAACAGGGCTTTATCCTGATCGGCTACGATCAGCAGCTCGACACGAAAGCAACAACTGAGACAATCGTGTCGGACTATGAGCGCGCTATCAGAGAACTGAAGGTCTCGGCGTTTTCGCTCATGGGGATATCCTATGGCGGACTGCTAGCGACAAGGCTTGCGGCAGCACGCGAAGGGTGGGTTAAGAGGCTGATTCTGGTGGCGAGCGCTCACCAGTTCAGCATGAATGGCAAAATCAGGATAAATCGACAAATCCAGTTCGCACAACGGGAGCAGTACTACGAGTTGATCAACGAATTTGCAGCAATATTCCGTAATCCCTTGTTGAACTTGTTATTGAAGATAAACCTCTGGGTTGACCGCAACAAACTTCCCGAAAAAATGAATTCCGGTGAAGTTATTGTCCGGTATCTTCAATTGATAATGCAGGCCGAGCCAGTCGATCTAAGCTCGATTACAGCACGGACATTGATTATCGGCGGGGAACTGGATCAGTTTTTTGGCGATGGCATGATGGAAGCTGCCCAAAATGGTATCCCCGACGCTACGCTGCAGCTCCTTAGAGGGCAAACTCATATGGCCCCTGTTGAATGTAGCCAACCGTTTCGGAGATTCCTGACAAATTTTCTGGAATAAGCTGAATCCAGAGTGGTTAAGAAGCCCGCGTTTGCGGGCTTCTTAACGAAGACACACGAAGAAGATGGTGAAAGGGCACAGTTACCTTAACTCTGGCGCAAGCATAAGCTGCGAAAATAGGCCATGATCGAATCTCGTTCCTCACTTTATCACCGCCATCGTTTCCCTGCTGAGATTATCGCGGAGGCGGTATGGCTGTATTATCGCTTTCCTCTTAGCTTTCGCATGGTCGAAGATATGCTGGCTTACCGTGGGATCATCGTCACCCACAAGACGGTACATGAATGAGCGGAGAAGTTTGGACGTGAATATGCCAATACGATCCGTCGCCGTACCCCACGTCTTGGTGATAAATGGCACCTTGATTAAATGGTCATCACGATCAAGGGTGAGAAGCATTTTCTGTGGCGCGCCGTTGATCAGGATGGCTTTGTAC
This sequence comes from Ochrobactrum chromiisoli, assembly GCF_026241335.1. Classification (GTDB taxonomy): domain Bacteria; phylum Pseudomonadota; class Alphaproteobacteria; order Rhizobiales; family Rhizobiaceae; genus Brucella; species Brucella chromiisoli. The sequence goes on from NZ_JAPHAV010000013.1 coordinate 72,173, forward strand.
TCGATGTTCTTGTTCAGAAGCGCCGTAACACCAGTGCTGCCAAGCGTTTCATGCGTAAACTTCTACGCGGCCAGGGCTGTTCAGCCCGCGTCATGGTCAGCGATAAGCTGAGATCTTATGGTGCTGCCAAACGAAAACTGGGGATGAGCGTTTGCGAGCATCGTCAGCACAAAGGCTTGAACAACCGCGCTGAGAATTCGCACCAGCCCATCCGACGACGAGAGCGGGTCATGAAGCGCTTTAAATCAGCACGACACGTGCAACGCTTCACATCGATTCACGACCCGGTCTACAATCTCCACTACTTTCCCCGCAACCTTCTCTCCTCAGCAGACCATCGCGAGCTGCGTCAGACCGCCACAAACATGTGGCGTGAAATCGCATGCCTGAAAGCTGCATAATTTCAGCGTCATAGACAAAATTGCGGACTTGCTCAGGTTAACGTAACAGTGCCCATGAACCGCCTCTGGATATCAGTGATACCGCGATCTATGCAACAAGGCCACTACCATCTCAATGATGGATCAGATTAATTTTTAGTTTCGACCCTGTGGCCTCTGCGTACCGACGTAGTGTAGAAATGGACGGAGAAACTTTACCGCCTTCAAGCCGAGCAATGGCCGATTGGGTCGTGCCAATACGTTTTGCTACATCAGCTTGCGACATCTTTGCATCGGTTCTCGCTGTCACAAGAGCTTCGACAAGCGCAAACTCTCCATCCGCTTTTTCATATTCCTTCCGGAATTCCGGATCATTCATGAGGCGCTGTTTTAGGTCTGAAATCCTAGTCATGTTTTTACCTGCTTCATTCGCTGCTTTGCTAAATCTAAGGCGCTCTTAGGTGTCTTCTGCGATTTTTTGACAAAAACATGAAGGATAACAACGCGGCGTCCCGTAACACTAACGTAAAAACCCCGCGCAATTCCTTCCGTTGCTTTAGCGCGAAGCTCCCAGAGCTTTCCCTCCAAGTGCTTAACATGAGGTTCATGCAATTGTTCTAAGCCAACGTTCTCGACCATTTCCATCAAACGGATGAGACGAGCCTGCAATCCAGCGGGGAGCCCCTCAATTTCAGCATCTACAGTGTCATCAAGCGTCTCAACTATCCATCGCATATCTGATATATAGCGTAAAAGAGATTGTATTACAAGCCGATATGATCACATTCAATCAGTGCGGAATGAAATGATTGATTTGTTCAACCGTACTGATCGGGACAGCTTGCAATATTTGATAGCCAGCCAAAATTCTGTTTGGGGATATGGAGTTGCCCTCTCCCAATCGAGATAATTACTTTCGTAAATCGAGAATATTGAGCTCACGCCAGATCCACTCGAAACTGTAGGTTGCCATTGGGTCAGTGTGTTGATGACGAACAGCAATCTGGTTCTCAAGATACTTCAGCCATTCGACGAGTTTTTTACGCCCTGCGGCAGTTTTTGCAGCTTGGCGCGGCGTGATGTTACCCAGCATAGGAACGGGTTGATCTAGAGTTTCGCGATATTTTCGATCCAGTACCTGATGAACAATTTCGTGTGCAATGTCAGCAGGCATAGCTGCTTCTACATCTGTCGTATCGTCTTCGGTTTTGTCGGCCATTACCTGATTGACCGTACGAATTTCTGTCAGCGGTACGCGGACGAGATCACCGAGTGCTTGTTTTACAAGTCCCATTCCAACTGCAGAACGTTCTGCAGAATTGGTCATCAGATGCATGAAACGGCCTTTGATCTCAATACTTCCCAAGATACGGTAGCCATCCTCAAGGTCGGTATCGAAAGAGCCAGCTTTGGGCTTGGATTTGTTCTTGGCTTTTGGCTTTACTTCTAGCCAGTTCCAAGATTTTTCCCCATCTTGCGACATGCCTGCAATCGTATTTATCTTTGCTGCAATGTCCTTCTGCGTCACGCCTGAAGCAATAGGGAAGCGAACATCATGGAACATGAAATCGTGCCCATCACTATTCTGGATAGAGGGTATTACCGCGATATTCTCAAGTGCGTCAAACAACCATGAATGTGTAAAAATACGGGCCGCCTCATGCAGCTCATCGTCATCGAAGATTGGTAGCTTTTTTGTCTTCCTCTTTCCAAATACAAGACGAAAACCATCAAAGAGGTCATCACTTGCCTTTTGCGTGAATGGCAACAGAGAGCCCGCAAAGATATGCCTGCCCATGACAGGCACTATACGCGCAGCAATCCTATCCCATTGTTTTATCGATTTTGTAGCGCTGTGCTCATAGACCAGGATAGGCTCACCACCGCGAATGAGATCGCGCGCCAGAACCGATTTTCCTGGCACAATGTCGCTCATCTCATAAAGGCTTATACGGGAATTGCGCAGCGCTTTCATATAGGCCTTCGATTGTGCGCTTTCCTTCCAGCCCCGACGTTTGAGATATTCGTCAACAATATTGCCACCCGGGACATCAAAATCCTGGGTCAGAAAATCTTCAAACGCACAGCCCCAAAGAATATCAGGCCATGCCTCACCGAGCATATCTGCGATGTCTTCAAAATCTATGTCGAAGGCGTCCAGAACAGGCCCAAGATGGTCACCAAATATCTCAGAAAAACAATCGCGCCATTCATCGCGGCTCAGAAACTTCATCAAGCCATCAAGCTCGTGACCGACTGTCATCATTCTTCTCCATGTTCGGGCTGTGACACGCTTTGTATAGGCGTGCTGAACCGACGCATAAAGTAAAAATCAGGCGGCAGCAGAAAATCTGCCGCCCAATGTGTTATCAAATCAAATCCATATGCTCGAGAATAACATTTTCGATGACAGCGATGAGACGTTTGCAGTCCTGAGCATTTTCATTTCGAATGCAGTAAAGCTCAGTTGCCTGGCTGATATCGCATTTCTCACCCGTACCATAATCAGTGTAGCGGTCGATAATATCCGGATTGATGTTTTTGCGCTCAAAATGTGCAATGGCATCTTCCGTCTTGCGCCATTCTATCCAGCTACATGATGACAGCTTTCTCTGAAACCTGTTGCTGAACTGCTGCCGGCTCATGCCTTTTGGAAGGGTAACGCGAAGCCCTCGTGTTAGAGCGCGAACAGGACTATTCTCATGCAACGTTTCAGGGATATAAATTTGAAGCGCAGAATATTCGTCATATCCCTCATCTTGCACCGGCCAATCGCCATTGATCTTATAATAAGATCCGTATTGGTCTTTGCTTTGCTGCTTAATACGATCAGCAATCCTATCCTGCGCACACTCGCCAACCTTAAAGATCGGAATACTAAGCTGGCCTTTGAGATGTTTTAGACCCGGACATCCTGCGATATAGATGTCGCGAATAATCCCAGCCTCAAAATTGGCTGAGAACGCTGCGGAACTCAGAATGGCGCTTGTATCAAGGATGAGATCCTCACCGCCAATGACTGGCCATTGTGTTTGATATTTTGACGATACTTTTGATGACGCGGGAGACGGCAGCAACAATTGCTTCGTGAACGCTTTGTCGTTTGCAGTTTCCGCCGGAGCGGCTTCGTTGCTGGCTGCTGATGATGTCGAAATTCTTGCATAATTGGTTTCCTGGTGCATTGGATGAGGGATAGAAAGGCTCATATGGAGCGGTTTTGTGCTTTCAAAGCACAAGCCTGCTGGCAGCGGCAGAACAATATCGGTTTGTCCCAGCTGAATGCGCATGTTGACAGTTGAAGTGTCATCGCCAGCTTCAAAGCGAATGTTAAGCTGGATGTTTGGTATTGCGGATGTCATGTATGTTAAGCTTTCTTTTTGTAGTTGATTGATTGTTTGTGTTTAGAGCTGACAAACCGCGCGCGAAGGCAGCCTTGAAACATCAAAGCTCCAGGCAGCAATTAGCGAATTGCGCGATATGTCTTTTTGGAAAGAGAGACTAAGACCGCTCAGCCCCGCGGGACAGGATGCTGATTAAATTGCGGCCATCTCAAAAATGCCGATCAGCATAAATGCAGTCAGCAAACTATCAGACGCACAGAATGCGGATGACAATGGCGTCTTCAGGAGGTTTCCTGAATTTGGAAAGAATAGCCTCAAAAAGGCAAAACGCGATCGTTGGTCAGACCGTGAGATTACATAGCGGGGTAAAAGAACCAGTCGGATACAATTAGCTTGAAATGGTTTAGAATGGTTTCGCCTTCGGGCGCTGCCAGACGAGTGCGTATTTACCCCGCTCATCCTTATCCAATAGGCGGGCATAGATGGGCGCTAAAAATGTAGGATCATCAAGCTTGACGGATAGGTAATCTTTCTCTGTATCAAGCGTTTTCCTACGCCAGGCAGAACCGACCACAAAGCTTTCCTTATAAATATCGAAATCGGGGCTGAATTCTCCTTTCTTCTCTCTTGGCCAAAATACCAAGTCAACGCTTTGGTCAATGAAATGTATCTGACCGACGAAGCTGTTACCTCGTAAATCAAACTCTCCAATTTTACGCATGCTTGCTCCTATTATCTGGACGAGCGAAAGCAAAAGGCCCAGATGAAGCTGAAACCTTCAAACCCTCCGCTCTCTGTGTAAAAAACTGCGCGCTTTTATGATCTCTCAAGCGCGCTAATCAATATTTTCGGGAAATCTAAACAAAAGAGATCGCAGATCGACCATCGTTCAAAACATATGAAATTAATTGTAGTATAAATGTTTATACATCTTTTAATCGTAATCCAGAACACAAACTTTCATAAGCAAAAAAATAACACACCTAATGGTAGGTCAATATTATAATTAACACTAGTATGCGATATTTAATAATTGCTTATTGTAGGCCTAATTTATCATCGGACTGGCATATTCAATCGACACCCAAAATGAATCTTTAAAATCGCAGGCCTGCACCCGAAACCCAATCCTGCTGGCTTATATTTATACAATGGCGCTTTATCTCATTGTAAATGCACGTCCAGTTCCCAATCTCATAGAGACCAGTTCGAATACCGCTTCGGCGCCAAAACACCATAATTAACCTGATGCGGAGAATGAGCCCTATCTTCGATAGATCAGCGTGATGAATCGATGCGGCCAGTTTGATTCAAAAGTTTCATTAGACGCGACGACTCGATCGCATCATCCTGCCCATTATGGAAAGCCGCTCAGTAGATTACATAAAGCTCTATAGGGTCACCCGTGAACAAAACATGGCCCGCTTCTATGGCCTATCGGTTGAAAGAGACTTGTTTGGCGTTTGGGTTTTTACGCGCAACTGGGGACGGATCGGCAGCAGAGGGCAATTTAAACACCAGAGCTTTGAGACGGAGCATGCTGCAATCCATATGCTGAATAGTTTTTACACGCGAAAGCTACGGCGCGGTTATCATCTGTAGCTGCAATTCCAAAAGCCTCAGCAGCGTGTCATGCCCCTCACCTATTAGCGCTTTCTTCATTCACGCCAATAATTGCGTCTGGCATAATGTGGCTGTCGCCCTCCCCCATTTCGTAAAGCCATACGGATCTGCAAACAAATTCACATTGAGCGCACTACCCTTTAGTTCGAAAATCCTCTGCAACATTAAAAGCTGCCAGTATAAATCTTCATTAAAATCACCTCTGACAAAATTGAAAAGTTAATATGCTGCCACGCGATAGCGTGTTTCTGGGGCTTGAAAAGCCCAGAAACGCAGCATTTTTAGCCTCCGTCAGGACGAAATACGTTATCAAAAGTGGCGTGTAGCGCCACTTTTGAGGTATTGAGCCCTCCGAAATTGGGTGGAAAGGCACCTAACACATCCCAATTTCTCTTAATTTGACCTAATTTAAGGTCTGTTCTTTGACCCAGTTTTAAAAAGTATATCGGTTAAAATTACCCATCCTTTTTGCGAGACTTACTGAGCTCTTTACTTAAGCTCTTAAAGGGCCAAAACACCACCTTACAGGGATTTTTCCGCGCACCGCGCAGTAACAATACACAAGCCCTCATTTTTGGCCATAAGAGCCCTGCGCTGAAAGCGCTGATATTCTTGCGAAATCTTCCATTTCACAAAAACATTCCGGAAATTGAAGCAGAATTTATAAAAATATGAGTAAAAAAGACCAGAGATACCCTTAATTCCGAACTTTTAAAATTTAGGATAGTGGCCAAGAAATTTTTCAATGAAGGTTTTTTACACGTCTTTGGCCTAAGCGTAATTGTTTCAAAACGCATATTTTTAGCCATCTATCCATTTTTGTAATTTTTCGGAAATAAGAGCTACCTGTTTAGGATTACTTGGGTAATCTTTGAGATGCCGAATTGGATTTTTGATGAAATTGGCCAATCTGATGGCTGATTTTGTTATCTGAAATTTGTATTATTCGGAAACAAGACCTTCGCAACGATGAATAACGTGGCTTTTTTGACGATTGATGCTGGGAAAATCTGCTATCTTTTTGTAAGGAAATGTGCCGATCTTGAACGCTTAGAAGCAGTTGGAATTTATGCCTTTGGTAAACCGTACCGCTGAAGTTGAGCCTGAAAAGGCTTAAGCTACAGCGTCCAGAAAAGAGATGCAGAGCCGTCTTGCCGAGTTTATCACAAGGCTCGACTTCGTCATTATGGACGAGCTTGGCTATCTTCCGTTCGCCCAGGCCGGCGGACAGTTGCTGTTCCACCTCATCAGCAAGCTCTACGAGCGGACTTCAATCATCGTCACCACAAACCTGACGTTCGGCGAATGGCCGACTGTCTTCGGCGACGCAAAAATGACCGCCGCTCTGCTCGACCGGCTTACCCATCATTGGGGTCAGAACAAGATTTGTTCCCCCAGACACGCTAAGGTCGAACGGACCGTGAACCCTCGTCGCGAACCCGCATAATGGTCTGCCGACTGGTCGCGAATTTCCTTGCTATCGCCGAAACGCTCATGCCCTTCGCGAGATCGTTGCGGACACCGTGCTTCTGTTCATCGCTGAGCGTGAAGGGCCGACCGAGGGTCTTGCCTTCCGACTTGGCGCGCTTGAGACCGGATTGCGTTCGCTCGATCAGCAAATCCCGCTCGAATTGGGCGACGGCATTGAGCACGTTCATGGTCATGGTGCCGGCCGAGCTGGTGAGGTCGGCGCCGCCGAGCGCGAGGCAATAGACGCGCACGCCCATTTCGGCCAGCGTTCTGACGGTGGTGCTGACGTCGATCGCATCACGGCCGAGGCGGTCGAGCTTTGTCACGATCAGAATGTCGCCGGATTCCAGCTTGTCCATGAGCCGGGAAAAGCCGCGGCGTTGCGCGATGGCGGTGCTGCCGGAAACCGTCTCGGTGACGATCCGGCGCAGTTCGACCTGGAAGCCGGCGGCTTCGATTTCCCGAATCTGGTTCTCGGTCGTCTGGCCGGTCGTGGAGACTCGGACATAGGCGAAGGTGCGTGGCATGAGGGCAATTTTGTCCGAATAGGCTGTCCAAAATATCGCCTCTGTTCATAAGCCTGTCAAGATAATTTGTGGACAGGCTGTTTTACCCCTGTACGCAATCGCTCGTTTTTGGACAGGACACCCCGCCCTGTTCATCGGGGTGCCGGATGTAAAAGGAGTAGGCGGATGGGGCGAAGGAAACTGATTAGCGCGGCAGAGGCGCAAAATCTTCTCGGGCTGGCAGACAAGGACGGTCTGATCCGGCACTATACGATTGATGCTGCTGATCGCCTCGAATGCGAGTTGCGACGCCGCCCTCATAACAAACTGGGCTTTGCCATCCAGCTTTGCGTCATCCGACAAACCGGCCGGCTCCTGGGTGAGGCTGAACAACCGCCTTCAGCCATAGTTGATTATGTTGCCGATCAGCTCGATGTCGATCCCCGCTCCTACTCCATCTATGCTCACCGTGCGCAAACCCGGTTCGAGCATAGCCGATATCTGACGGATTACCTTGGCCTGCATGCAGCGGATCGCGACGACCGCCGTGCAGCTTTGTTGGCCGCGACCGAGGCGGCCGCCTCCGGGGACAAGGGGCTGCCGATCGCAACGGCCGTCATCGCTGCCTTTCGTGAGCGGAAGGCGCTGCTGCCTTCTCAACACTCCATCGAGAAGATCGGCATTGCGGCCCGCGCCGTTGCTCGCCGTCGTGCTGAGAGTGCGCTGATCTCGGATATCGCTCCGGAAAAACTCGAAGCCCTCGATGCCCTGCTGGCCGTTGATCCTGCAATAGGGCAGACGCGCTTCCATTGGCTGCGTTCCGCATCCGACGCACCGGGAGCGGGGAATCTGGTCGGTTTGACGGAACGTATCATGTTCCTGCGTTCGCTCGGGATCGATCCCCGTTTGCAGGCCCGCATCCCCTCCGGAAGATGGGACCAGATGGTCCGGGAAGGTGATGCAGCACCGGCCTGGCTCGCCGGCGAATTTGGCGCCAGCCGTCGGCGTGCGACGATCGTGGTGCAGATCATCAAGCTCGGCCAGAAGCTCACTGATGATGCAATGACCATGTTCATCAAGCTGATGGGCCGGCTGTTCTCCCAGGCGAACAACCGGAAAAAGCAGCGTCACATGAACGCCCGCATGGAAACGTCCAAGGCGCTGCGACTGTTCCTCGATACGATCGTTGCCTTGCAGGCCGCCAATGATGCCGATGAAGATGCGATCGAGACGGTAAACCGGCAAGTCGGCTGGCATCGGCTGCTGCAGATCAAGCCCGGTCTCGAGGCGATGGTGGAGAGCGCCAACGCTTCGCCGTTGGTGCTGGCGGCCGAGCAACATGGAAACATCCGCAAGTTCGCCGGCGCGTTCCTTCAGGCATTCACGTTCCGCTCACGCCGCCGGCACGATCCGTTGCTTGCGGCGGTCGCGACCCTGAAAATGCTTTATGTGGAGGGACGCCGTGTTCTGCCGGATCGCGTGCCGGTCGGCCATCTGGGTGCGAACGAAAGGAAACTGGTCTTCGAGGATGGCAAGCCGGATCGGCGGCTTTATGAAATCGCCACCTTCGCTCATTTACGGGACCGGCTGCATTCGCGCGATGTGTGGGTCGAGGGCAGCCGGTCATTCCGGCCGATAGACGAAGATCTCATGCCGAAGCCAACCTTTGTCGCCCTGAAGGGGCAAGATCAGCTTGGCCTCGGTGTCCAGACCGACTGCGCTGCCTGGCTCGCGGACGTCCGGGAGATGATGGACGTCAACCTCAAACGGCTGGCCTGGCGCGCCCGTTTCGGCAAGCTCGATGGCGTCAGGATGGAAAACGGCACGCTGATCGTGACGCCGCACACCAGCGATGTTCCCGCCGCGGCGGAAGCCATCAATGCCGAAATCACGGAGATGTATCCTCTGGTCGAGGTGCCCGATCTCCTGCGGGAAGTGCATGAGTGGACCGGGTTTGCCGACCAGTTCACCCATGTCCGGACGGGAGATGCGCCGCAAAACATCGCCGCCATGCTGGCCGGCGTGCTTGCCGATGGCACGAATCTCGGCCCGAAACGCATGGCGGGGGCGTCGAAGGGGATCAGCGCCCACCAGATCGGCTGGATGCGCAGCTTCCATGCCCGCTCCGAAACCTATCGGGCCGCGCAGGCCTGCGTCACCGATGCCCATACGCGCCATCCGCATGCGCAAATCTGGGGCGACGGAACGACAGCCTCATCCGATGGGCAGTTCTTCCGCGCCAGCGACCAGGCCGCCAGGCGCAGCGACATCAACCTGCATTATGGCAGTGAGCCGGGATCGAAGTTCTACAGCGGGCTTTCCGACCAATACGGCTATTACAGCATCTTGCCGATCAGCCCGACCGAAAGCGAGGCCGTCTATGTGCTCGACGGCCTGTTCGACCACGACACGGTTCTGGAGATCGAGGAGCTGTTCACCGATACCGGCGGCGCCAGCGATCATGTCTTTGCGCTGTTCTGCCTGATCGGCAAGCGCTTCGCGCCCCGACTTCGCAATATCAAGGACCGGAAACTGCACACCTTCGAGAAAGCCGATATCTATCCGGCGCTGGCAAATCATATCGGCGTGCCGATCAACACCGCCCTCATCATGGACCATTGGGACGAACTCCTGCGCCTTGCCGCGTCGATCACGACGCGCACCGTCGCGCCGTCGGCGATCCTCAAGAAGTTCTCCGCGTCGTCGAAATCCAGCGATCTGGCCAAAGCCTTGCGCGAACTCGGCCGCATCGAGCGCACCCTGTTCATGATCGAGTGGTATTCTAGCCCGGCGCTACGCCGGCGTTGTCAGGCCGGGCTCAACAAGGGCGAGGCCGCTCACAAACTCAAACGCGCCGTCTTTTTCCACGAGCGCGGCGAGATCCGTGATCGCTCCTTTGACAGCCAGGCATTCCGGGCTTCCGGCCTCAACCTGGTGGTCAGCGCCATCGTCCATTGGAACACCGTCTACCTCAGCCGGGCAACGGCGCATCTGCGCCAGCAAGGCCGAAATATCCCCGACGCGTTGCTGAAACACGTCTCGCCCCTCAGTTGGGAGCACATAAATCTCACCGGTATCTATTCCTGGGACACCGAGCAGCAGATGTCCGAGGGCTTCAGGCCCTTGCGGCTTCCAGGGAAAATCCTCCGGGCCGCGTGACGTTCACTCTCCGTTCGGCCTTAACGTGTCTGGGGGAACAAATCTTGTTCCGCCCCCTCGTCGCGATCCTGCTTCCCGCTTGGCGAGACGCTCGCAGCTCTACCATTGCGGCGGGCCGGCGACCGATCGGCGAGCATTGGACACCCTTGTGGGCTCGCGGTTATCTGGACCTTGTGCTGCTTGCGCTCGCTGCGGCGTTCTACTGGCGTTCGGCAGCGAGCGGATATCAGGTCGTTCTCGCGCCGGAGGGTGTGACGGCCGCGGCCGTCGACTACACCGCCTTCCTTGCGCCTATGATGCTATGGACCGGTCTGGCACTGTTGGCCATGCGGCTCGTCGGGGCCGGGCTGCGGCAAGGCCGACCGCTGATTGCCAAGGGCTTGCGACCTGTCGCCGGGCGTCTGGCGGATGTTGTGGCGGCAACATTTGGGCGCCAAGGCCGCCGATTGACTGCTGGCATCGGCCTGGCTGCGCTTGCTTTCGCCTTTGCATCGTCTACCGCGATTTTCAACGCAACCTATGAGGCTCAGGCGCGGGTCGACGCTGAACTCACCAACGGCGCCGACGTCACCGTCACGGGCACATCCGCCGCACCTGCGTCTCAGGCGCTCGACACCCTTTCCAGGCTACCGGGCGTCGCGGCGGCCCAGCCGATGCAACACCGATACGCGTATGTCGGAACCGACCTTCAGGATCTCTACGGCATCGATCCGGCACGCATCGGGACAGCCACGGCCATGTCCGACGCTTATTTTGCCAATGGCGATGCGAGGGCGACACTCGCCGACCTCGCGCAAACGCACGATGGTGTGCTGGTCTCTCAGGAAACCGTGAACGACTATCAGCTCCGCCGCGGCGACAGCATCAACCTTCGCCTGCAAAACGCGGCCGATCACCAATATCATGTCGTGCCCTTTCACATCGTGGGTGTGGTGCGCGAATTCCCGACCGCCCCCAAGGATTCGTTCTTGGTCGCCAACGCGGCTTACATCGCCCGGCAAACCGGTTCCGCGGCAAACGAGATTGTTCTCATTCGATCGAACGGTGATCCCGCCCGCGTCGCTTTGTCCGCCCGAAATGCGACTGCGGGCCTCCCCGGGCTCAAGGTCAGCCAGATCGGCGATACCGTAGCCCTGATAGGGTCGAGCCTCACCGCAATTGATCTCGCCGGTCTAACGCGGCTGGAACTCGTTTTCGCGCTTGTCATGCTTGCTGCGTCGGGCGGACTGGTCCTTGGCCTTGGCTTTGCCGACCGCGAGCGCTCCTTCGCGGTTCTCGTGGCTCTGGGAGCCCGACCACGACAGCTCGGCGCCTTCGTCTGGAGCGAAGCGGCACTGGTTACCGGCAGCGGCATGGTCCTGGGTCTCGGGGCAGGCACGCTGATTGCCTATGTGCTCGTCAAGCTGCTGACCGGAGTGTTCGACCCGCCACCTGAGGTGCTTTCGGTGCCGTGGCTCTACCTCGTTGCTCTCATCGTCACGGCGGCGGGCGCCGCTCTGGTAGCCGCGACAGGTGAAGCAATGCGCAGCCGGAAACACGTCACGGAGAAGCTCAGAGGCGAGTGAGAACCTGTTTTCTCGCAATCCAGGCCGCCATTGCGGGAAAGGATAGAGATCGGCGGCCGAGACCTTGAAAGGATAAAGCAAATGAAACCGCAAATGATCATGGCCGCGATGCTGGTGCTGGCGCCGATCAGCGCCGCATTCGCTGCCCAGACATCCGGCACGATCACCGCAATCAGCAAGAATGCCGATACGATCACGCTGTCGGACGGCAAGACTTACGCCCTACCCGAAGGGATCGAAGACACCAAACTCCGTGTCGGCGAAAAGGTCCAGCTAACCTATGCGGACAAGGGCGGTAAGGCGGTTGTCTCCCATCTGGTTCCGCAGAAATGAAAATTGCAGCGGCCGGCGTCATTGCCGGCCGCTGCTTTCGCACGCGATTGGCAGCCGTCGACCATGTCCGGCGCCAGGCCGACACCCGTTCTAATTCTCAGCTAATTGAACCTGCGTAGTCACAGTGGGCCGACCGAGCGCGCCAAGTAGAGCGGTGGGCGTATCGAGCTATCGCTGCAGGAGTGCCATTCAACCTTCGAGGAGCGATGCGGAAGCCAAGCATACCTTGCAGTGCCACAATTCAGGGAAATTAACTGATGAAACAGATTTTTCTTGCCATCGCACTCATTACCGCTCCGGTAGCGGCTTTCACCGGCTTTGAGCTCTACGCCAGTACTGCACCAGCCAAAACAGCGAGCCTCGGCGATCTGTCGTCGTTCAAGGCCATCATTGCTGACGTCCAGACCCTCGCTTCCAAGGGCGATCTCCCCGGCGCTGCCAAGCGCATCACCGATTATGAAACGGCATGGGACCAGGCCGAGACCGCGATCCGTCCACTGAACCAGAACGATTGGAACAACATCGACGCGGCCTCTGACGCTGCATTGAAGGCCCTTCGTCAATCGAGCCCGTCGGCGGACAAGGTCAACAAAACACTCGCCGCCCTGATGGCGGTTCTCAACAATCCGGCACAGCCTGCTCAGTAGGCGGGCGACAAACACCGTCACTCTGCAAACCGCCGCCCGAAACTTCGACGCCCTTTCAAGGATACCCACAATGTCTGCACCGGCCACCAAAGCTGCTGTTTACAATCGCGTTCCCCGCGTCACAACCGACTTCTGGCTCATAAAACTGATGGCCGTCACCATGGGGGAAACGGCGGCCGATTATCTCAACGTACAGATGGGCCTCGGCTTGACCTCGACGTCACTGATCATGTCCGCAGTTCTGGCGCTCGCCCTGTTCTGGCAGTTTGCGCAGAAGAAATATGTTCCCGCCGCCTACTGGCTGTCCGTGGTGCTGATCAGCATCGTTGGCACGTTGATCACCGACAATCTGGTCGACAATTTCCATGTTCCGCTGCTGGATACGACGATTGCGTTCTCGGTCGCCCTGGCGCTGACGTCCCTGCTCTGGTTCAGAGCCGAAGGGACGCTTTCGATCCACTCCATCTACACCGGGCGGCGTGAGGCCTTCTACTGGCTGGCCATCCTGTTCACCTTCGCGCTTGGGACGGCCGCCGGCGATCTGGTGGCCGAAAAATTCGCGCTGGGCTATCTGGCGACCGGCGTCCTGTTCGGGATGATCATCCTCTCGCTCAGCATCGGCTATTTTTTCCTCGGCCTCGACGCGATCCTCGGCTTCTGGCTGGTCTATATCCTGACCCGGCCTCTCGGCGCCTCCTTCGGCGACCTGATGTCCCAGCCCGCGCAGTATGGCGGTTTCGGCCTCGGCACGATCATCACCAGCGCGATCTTCCTCGCCGCAATTGTTGCAATCGTCATCTTCATGAGCGTTCGGCACGAGGGCGAGGAACTCGCTGACGTTGATGAGGATAAAAAGATGGCAGCCCCCGGCGAAGGCGAGAAGCTTGCTATTGCCGAGGAAGGACTTTGAGGAGCCGCCCGGCCTTGAGTGATCGTCTGCCAGCTTCAACACCAATATCGCCGAGGACAGTCCGAATGCAGGCGGCAGCACAAGCACTTTCCCGAACTCTAGAAAAATGGGTATCGGCCGGCGCAGCCTTATCAGCTCTTCTGGCAACGGTAGTCCAGCTCCATGCGCTGGAGGAGCTGGTTGATCGTCCTGTTGCGTTGTTCTTTGCAAGTCAGCGTGACGCGACACTGGTGCATATTGCGCGATTTTTGACAGACTTCGGCAAAGCCTACTGGTTCATCGTCCCGGCTGCCGCTCTGTTCATACTGTTCCGGTTCATGTGGAAGAATCCACTTTATGCTTCCAGGTCACTTTTCGTTTTAACGAGCGTGGCATCGACCGGCATTATCGTCGATATTCTCAAAGTCGTATTTGGTCGCGCTCGGCCAGAATTGTTGTTCAATCAGGATATTTTTCAGTTCTTTTTTTTCAGATTCGGGCACGAATATAATTCATTCCCGTCGGGACACACCGCCTGTGCGATGGCAGCGGGCGTCGCTTTGGCCCTGATCTTTCCGCGTTACCGCAGCCTGGCGCTTGCTGGCGCAGCCATTCTGGCATGCACGCGCTTCATCACGACTGCGCACTACATCAGTGACGTGATGGCGTCCTCAATGATCGCCGTCGTTGTCGTTCCGATTATCCAGATTGTTTTTGCGCGATTTGGCTTTCCCTTGAGCGAGCGCGAGGCGTCGATGGACCCGCCCCGCCATCGCCTGGCTGCAAAAATGATCGGCACACCTTTGAAGGCTCGCAGCATCGATGGCGCCGTCATGCGGGCGAGCGCACCAACAATCGTCGGGGTGGTGATTGCCGCGACGATTATGGCGGTGTGCGGTTTGGCTCCCAATCTGGCACTGATCGAATGGCAAGAAGGTTCCTTGCCCGATTATCAGCCTGTACTTGAATGGTGGCTATGGTTGTCCTTGTACGTCTGTCTCGGCTTCGGAGCACTGACCTGGGCATGCCAGCGAAAGCTTAGGCCAATCTGAGGACACGCTTTCCTTGACCTCTGAGTTCCCGTGTAGACCATGGTCATGGGGAAAGGGATGTGCGGTCGATGGTGGGTTCTTGGCTTAGCTTGGGGCCGCCACTCCCTTAAGCGCCTCGGCGTTAAAATCCTGTTCGCAGCAGCAGAACCCCTCCGTCCCAATTCTTGTTCGCTTCAGCGTCGGGGCGTACCGCAATACGCCCTGATCCAAGCATTTGTGCCAGAATGTCGCGCGGCGTGTTGGCATCGGCCTGGGTTGAGACAGCAGAGGATAGCGACAGCGGCCGCTCGATCTGTTCCTGCACGACCGAACCTATCCAGACCGGTGCGAGTTTTTCTCCCATGAGGTTGAGATCTGCATCCCAAAGCCGGAGCACGAACCGAGTGTTGTTCGGTGCAGCTCCGTTTTGCAGGACGAGCGTCAAGCTCGGCAGCCTTCCGCTGGCGAGATGAGGGGTAACCGGCAATTCGACAGGAGTTGTCTTCGCGGAGAGCCAACCCAGTATCCTGGATGACGCCCATGGCGCGGGCAGACGCCATCCCTTGCTCAGCAAATCCTGTCGAATTGCAGAAAGGTCTCCCGCCCACTGGATCGTGAAGGGCTCTTCGATCTCGCCGGTCAGATCGATCCGCCTGGGCGGCAGCCGTTGCCAACCTGACGTCCACCAGTCGTTGGCCATCATCGTGGGGGTCGCTCGGTTTACGGCATAGCGTTCGACATCGAGAGAGTGATGTCGATAGACGTTCAACCCCCCGGCTAGCGCGAGTGCCGCGCCGGCGATCACCATCAATGACGTCGCGCCGACTGATTTTGCCGGCTTTCGCATGTAGAAGAATCCGAGCACTGCCAGCCAGGCCGTACCGAAGGCAAGCCCCCCGACCGCGTCCGAGAACCAGTGAGCGCCCAGATAGACGCGCGAGAACGCTATCAGCAGTGCAAAGGATAGAGCGGTCAAAGCGACCGGAAGGCGCCACATCGGACGAAGTTCACGTCCGATCAGGAAAGCGAGAAAGCCGTAGACGGCGAGATTGACTGTGCTATGGCCGCTGGGAAAGGAAAATGCGCTCCAGCCCGTGTAGAACAACTCGGTCGGCCGGGCGCGATGGAGCGTGACTTTTATGACCGTGTTGAGCACGGATGCACCGCCAACTGCCGCCAGCCAGTAGGCTGCTGGACGCCATGCCCGTCTCCAGGCAAGCCATAGAAACACTGCGATCGTTACCGTCATCACGACCACCGTATCGCCAAGCTCGGTGGTTATCAGCATTACGGAATCGCCCGGAACGGTTCGCAGATCCTGGAGTGCCTGGTAGATCGCGTTATCGGCGCGTACGAGAGGGTCGCCACTGACGACATCTTCGAGAATGCCGAAGAACAGCCAGGCAGAGCCGATCAACAGCAAAGCCAGAAACGCAAGCCCTCGGGCGTCGGGACGCGACGGATCGAGAAGATCGAGCGCGAAGCGACCCCAACGGGAGTGGTTCATGGCCGTGCATTGCCGAAGCCAACCCGACAGAGCCGATGCAAGCGCCGGACCGTGGCGCAGGGCGAACCGGGCGAGACGGAGTAGCACCCAGATGAAGACAACGATGAGAACAACCAGAATAGCGAGGGATTTGGCGGCCGCGCCGCTGAAAGCAGCGCCGACGAACACAGCGGGCAGAACATGCGACGGCGCCCACACCAGCGCGGACAGGATGTTGGCAACGTAGAACCGCCGCACCGAGAGCCCTAACATGCCGGCGATCAGGGGGACGAAGGCTCGCACGCCCGGTGTGAAGCGGGCGATAAAGACGCTTTTGTCGCCGTGCTTTGCGAAAAATGCCTCGCTGCGCGTGATGAGGTCCGGGTGTCGGTTGAGCGGCCATCGTTCAAGGATCTCGCGGTGATAGCGATGGCCGATCCAGAACGAGAGGCCGTCGCCGATGATTGCCCCGGCGGAGGCCGCGCCGAGCAGCGGCCAGAGTTTTACAATGCCGCTGGGTACCAGTGCGCTGATTGCCAGGATTGCGGCAGTGCCTGGAATAAAAACTCCGATGACGGGTATGGATTCCGACAGCGCCAACAGAAGCACCGTCGCATAAGCCAAATGCGGATGCGCCGCGATGAACGCGGTGACGGCGGAGAAGAAAGACGCCACCATCCCGCGCTCCTCTAAAGAACGGAGGTGACGAACCGATCGAGGCGTGTCCCCTCCCGGTAGAGCGCGCGGACCAATATGGCGGCGACGATACCTGTCGCGGCTCCTCCGAGAACGTCGCTCACATAGTGCGTCCCGATATAGACGCGGGAGACTGCCACCAGAACCGCCGCCGCGAAGAGCCACCGTCCCATGCGCCGCATCCCGTGCAGCAAAAACGCCGCCGCGATGGCGAAAGTCGCGGTCGCGTGGTCGGAGGGAAATGACGGATCGGCGCTGGGACTGATCAGCAGATGGGAGATGCCACTGTCATAGGGTCGCATGCGATGAACAAACAGCAGGATAAGCTGATTGATAGCAAGGCCGAGCAGGAAAGAGAGCCCCGTCGCGACGAGAACGTGTCTGTTGTGCGGCCTATCCGATCCTCGCCACCATTGCGCGGCGACCGCCAGCACGAGCAGCGGCACACCGACGGCGGACACCCAGATCATCAGGAAATCGACCGAGGCGCTAGCTCCGGCAAGGCTGTTGACGGCGCGGGTCGCGGCGGCATCGAGATCGTAGAGTTGCAATGCCATATCCTCATAATGTCCTGCCAACGGAATAATCTGATGCAATCGCCTCAATATATATGCATCAGTATTGGCAAAGTCCCGGAATACTGAAGATATTCGATAAATTCGAAGAACGGATAGGCTACGAAAAAGACGAGCCCGTCTGTAAATGTTCGATATATCCGCTCCGGTTTGACAACGAGTTCCTTCTCATCGTGAAACAACGAGAAATCCGGGAAAAACTTTGGAACTTGTGCGAAGTAAGTATCATATACCTCTCCGAAACTAGTCCGTAAAAAATTCTCCTCTGTTCGGATAACAATCATAAAGGCCAGGTAGCATATGACACCGAACCCAACCGCAATGATTATACTTCCCGTTTGCGCTCCAATTCCAAGGGCGCCGATAGCACTGAAAACGTAGAGTGGATTGCGTGATACCGAGTATGGACCACTTTGTACAATCTCGGCGCCTTTGCGCCCACCGATATAAAGAGTACACCACATTCGCCCAATAATAGCCGCGACGATCAGACTCAGGCCAACGGCCTCCAGATACTCATGAAATCGCCCCGTGGAGGATGAGCGAACAAAAAGCAAAGCGATGATCAAAAGAATCATAACAACGCCGATTGCTATGCGGCGTTTCTGTTGAAATTTCCCGAGTTCGGAGATTGTCTTCATTTTGTTTCCGATGTTGTGATTCGGTATCCGCATAGGGAATTCCGCATTTTTACTTTATTTGGCTGAATCATCGGATTCAATTCAATATTTTGACTTTAGTCGTCCTCGAAAGCATAGAGACCCCAGTACGGTCAGCGTCGCGAAGCCCGCGCCCGCCAGAAATGTCCCCTGGGGTCCGGCAGCATCCCACAAGATTCCCGCGATGATGCTGGCGGCGAGTAGGGCCAAACCGCAGATCAGGTTGAACATGCCGAACGCGGTACCGCGCAGTTCCGACGGCGCGGTCTCGGCGACAAGCGTCGAAAGCAGGCCCTGGGTGAAGCCCATGTGAAGGCCCCAGAGTACGACGCCAATTGCGACCGCGACAATGCTGGACGCAAACGCCAGCACGACATCTGCCAGAACGAGCAGAACCAGTCCGACGATCAGGATCATCACCTTGTCCATGCGATCAGACAGGATGCCAATCGGATAGGCCGAGAGCGAATAGGTGAGGCTCATGACGACCATCACAACCGGAATCAGCGCGAGCGGCAGGCCTATCGATTGCGCGCGGAGGACGAGAAACGCTTCGCTGAATCGAGCCAGCGTGAAGACCGCGGCAATCACCACGACCCACCAGTAAACAGCATCCAAACGGCGCAGTTCCTCACGTCGCAAGGGCATCCGAACCTTGCGCAATGCCTTCGGGCGCTCCGGCTCCCTGACGGCGACGATGATGAGCACCAAGGACAGACACGCCGGAATGACAGCGATCCAGAAAACCGTTTGGAAGTGATCCGCGGTGAGCCACATCAGACCGATAGCGAGGAGCGGCCCGACAAAAGCTCCGATCGTATCGAGCGACTGGCGCAGGCCGAAGCTCGCGCCGCGCAGCTCCGGCGGCGCGATATCGGCGACGAGCGCGTCACGCGGTGCGCCGCGAATGCCCTTTCCGACCCGATCGATAAAGCGGGCAGCGATCAGCCAGTCGAGCGAAGAAGCCAGAGGAAAGATCGGTTTGGTAAAGGCGGCAAGGCCATAACCGAGAACTGCAAGGAACTTACGTTTGCCAAGCCAATCGCTAAGCGCCCCGGAAAACACCTTGGTGATCGAGGCGGTCGCTTCGGCAATCCCCTCGATGATGCCGACAGCCAGCGCCGACGTGCCGAGCACCGCCACCATATAGACGGGTAGCAGCGCATGAATCATTTCCGAGGATGTGTCCATCGGCAGGGAGACGAAGCCTAGCGCCCAGATGCCTGCCGGAATACCGCGACGGGTTTCGGCAGAAGACGTTTTCTCGACGGTGATTGTGGGCTTCCCGGCCTGGTCGCTCATTTCAGCGGTTCTCGTCGTGGGCGTCGAAGACGCGCTGGGCATAGCTGTCGAGCAGGGCCTCGCAGGCGCGCAGCCGCTCTGAGGCCTCTTCGGCCAATGTCGCGCCGTAAAAGTCGAGCTTGCTAATCTTCTCGAGCCATCCCTGAAGCTTCTTGAGGTCTGTGTCCTCTTCCTCCAGTTCGGCATAGGTGAACTTGTTGATCGCGATCTCCTTGGCGATCTCGGCCTCGAAATCGGCGCAGCGGCCAAGGAACTCACGATACTGCTCGTCGCGATCGGCCTTGAAGCGGTTGATCACCTTGTCTTTCTGGGCGCGGTCGAGGGCGACTGTTTCCAGGATCACGGCTTCACCGCCCATCTCCGCCACGTCGTTCTCCAGCATCTTGAGCCGTCGCACATGATCGTCGGTCTTCGGCAGGAGGCACACGCCGTTCTGCAGATAGACCGCGCCCATGCCCTTGAGCCGGCGCCATAACGCGATGCGCTTGGCGGCCGGTTCGGGTGGGACTTTGTAGGTCAGAAGAAGCCAGGATGGAGCGGTCATGATTCATCATTAATGAAACGACCGTAACATTACAAGAGAAGCGTCATCGACCGAACCATCGGATCGGCCCGCCTCCGTTCTCCGGTTCTTGCTATTATGATATAGGGGGGTATATTATCTTGGACTGAGACTGGAGGTTCGCATGTCGCACACGACCCGTGAGAAACAGAAGCTGCTCAACCGCGTGCGCCGCATTCGCGGCCAGATGGAGGCGGTCGAACGCGCGCTCGAAGAGGAAAAGGGCTGCGCCGCGGTGTTGCAGCTCATCGCGGGCGTGCGCGGTGCCGTGAACGGCCTGATGGCGGAGGTGGTGGAGGACCACATCCAGCATCATGTGGCCGATGCCGATCTCGACCAGAAACAACGCAATGAGGGCGCCGCCGAACTGATCGATGTCGTGCGCGCCTACCTCAAATAGAACCGGAGTTGGCGCCATGGCCGTTCACGACACCACCCACCCCCGCAGGCTCGCCGATGAGCCTCATGGGCATGCGGCTGAGCCGCATCCTCATGCGCATCACCATCATGATCATGAGCACGACGATCATGAGCACGGTCACGATCACGACCATCCGTTCGAATGGCCGGAAGCAGTGCGGATCGCGCTTGTCGCGGTCGCGGCGGCGGCCGTCTGGTTCCAAATCTGGGAGCCATTCCAGGCTGTCAGCGTCATCGGCGTCGCCGGCCTTCTGATCGGCGGCTGGCCGATCCTGAAGGAGGCATTCGAGAATATCGTCGAGCGGCGCATGACGATGGAGCTGTCGATGACGATCGCCATCGCCGCTGCTGCGGCGATCGGCGAGTTCTTCACCGCACTCGTCATCACGCTCTTCGTCCTCGTCGCCGAGGTGCTAGAGGGGCTGACGGTTGGCCGCGGCCGCAAGGCCATTCGCGACCTGCTCGAATTCCTGCCGCGCGAAGTCTCCGTGCGCCGGGCTGGAGCGATCCGGTCGGTCTCGGCGGAGGAACTCTCGGTGGGCGACGCGATCCTGGTTGCGCCGGGCGGGCGCATACCGGTCGACGGCGCGGTGCTGTCGGGTCACTCCTTCGTCGATGAATCGCGCATCACCGGTGAATCGATGCCCGTCGAGAAGGTCGCGGGCACGCATGTCTTCGCCGGCTCCATCAACCAGTCCGGTGCGCTCGAAGTCTCAGCCGAACGGATTGGCCGCGACACCAGCTACGGCAAGATCATCGAGGCAGTCGAGCGGGCGGAAAAGTCGCGCGCTCCGGTGCAGCGGCTCGCCGACCGCCTGGCCGGCTACCTCGTCTATTTTGCGCTCGGCGCCGCTGTGCTGACCTTCCTTCTAACACGCGACATCTATTCCACGATCTCGGTCATTATCGTCGCCGGCGCCTGCGGCATCGCTGCCGGTACGCCGCTTGCGATCCTCGGCGGCATCGGTCGCTCGGCCAGGCTCGGCGCGATCGTCAAGGGCGGTGTGCATCTAGAGACATTGGGCCAGGTCGACACCGTCGTGCTCGACAAGACCGGCACGCTGACCTTCGGACGCCCGGAAGTACAGCAGGTGGTGCCCGTCGCCGGCAGAACGGAAGAGGAGCTGCTTGATGCGGCGGCAACGGCCGAGCTGCGCTCCGAGCATCCGCTCGGCAAGGCCATTCTTGCCTACGTCCGCCAGCAGGGCCGCGAGATCGCCGAGCCGGGAAGCTTCGGCTACACGCCGGGGCGCGGCATCACCGCCAAGGTTGATGATGCCGTGATCCTCGTCGGCAACCGTGCCTGGATGGCGGATAATGGCATCGGGAACGTCGGCGAGGCGAATACACCCAGCCATGCCAGCGGCGGCGCGGGAACGGAGATCCTCGTTGCCCGTGACGGCATTCTCCTCGGCAGCATCGTCGTTGCGGATACAGTCCGGCCGGAAGCGAGGAATGCTATCGCATCCCTGCAGCGCATGGGCATTCGGACCATTCTGCTGACGGGTGACGCCGAGCGCGTGGCGAGCGCAGTCGGCGGAGCTCTCGGCATCAGGGAGATCGAAGCGGAATTGCTGCCGGAGGACAAGCTGAAACGCATCGATGCCCTCGTGGCGCAGAAGCGTGTCGTCGCCATGGTCGGCGACGGCGTCAACGACGCCCCGGCGCTGGCTCAGGCCAATGTCGGTGTCGCCATGGGGTCCGGCACGGACGTGGCGCAGGAGAGCGCCGACGTGGTGCTGCTCGGAAACGACCTTGAACGCTTCGTCGAAACGCTTGCCGTCGCGCGACGGACGCGCGGAATCATCTGGCAGAACTTCGCCGGCACGATCGGCGTCGACACGCTCGGCATCGTCCTCGCTGCCTTCGGCTTCCTCAACCCGTTGCTCGCCGCTGCGATCCATGTCGTCTCGGAGCTGGTCTTCATCCTCAACTCGGCGCGACTCCTGCCGGCCCGCGCCAATGAGGGCGCAGATAATGCGAAGGTGGCCTCCGAAACTATGATGGCGGCGGAGGGACGGTGATGTTGAATGAGAGCAATACCGTTGGCCTCGCCTCCGGTGACGCGAAACTGATGGAGGCGACATGCGGCCGGCCCTTTTAGAACCGCTGCTTGATCGAACCTATCGCCGCCTCTTTGCGGCGCAGGCTCTGTCCCTTGTCGGAACGGGCCTGACGACGGTTGCGCTCGCGCTGCTTGCTTATGATCTGGCCGGCAAGGATGCCGGCGCGGTGCTTGGCACGGCGCTGGCGCTCAAGATGGTCGCCTATGTCGGCATTGCACCCCTGGTCGGCGCGATCGCCCACCGGCTGCCGCGCCGGAGCTTTCTTGTCGCTCTCGACCTCGTGCGCGCCGGCATTGTTTTGTTCCTGCCCTTCGTGACCGCGATCTGGCAGATCTACGTGCTGATCTTCGTACTCCAGTCGTGTTCGGCCGCCTTCACGCCGACCTTCCAGGCGACGATCCCCGATGTGTTGACTGACGAGAAGCGCTACACCGAGGCGCTTTCGCTCTCGCGGCTTGCCTATGACCTGGAGGCGCTGCTTTCTCCGACGCTCGCTGCCGCGCTGCTCACGATCACCAGCCATAGCACGCTGTTTGTCGGCGACGCCGTGACCTTCTTCGTCTCGGCCGGCCTGGTGCTGTCGACGGTGTTGCCGGCGGCAAAGCCGGTCGAGCGCACCGGCGGCATCTGGTCGAAGACGACCTACGGGATGCGGCTCTATCTGGCGACGCCGCGCCTGCGCGGGTTGCTGGCGCTCAATCTTGCCGTGGCCGCAGCGGGCTCGATGGTGATCGTCAACACCGTCGTCTATGTCCGCAGCATTCTCGGCGGCGACAACAGCGCGGTCGCCTGGCTGATGGCCGCTTCCGGCGGCGGATCGATGCTCGCGGCACTCCTCCTGCCGCGTGTCCTGACATGGGTCCCGGAGCGCACGGCAATGATCGGCGGCGCTGGCCTGCTGGCGCTCGGTCTCGCAGCGGCGGCGACGTTGCCAGGCTTTGCCGTCGCAGCCGGCCTATGGCTGCTCCTCGGCATCGGCTCCTCATTGGTACAGACGCCAGGTGGGCGCCTCCTGCGCCGCTCCTCGCAGAGCGAAGACCGCCCGGCGCTGTTTGCCGCGCAATTTGCGTTATCACATGCTTGTTGGCTCCTAACCTATCCGGCCGCGGGCTGGCTTGGCGCGACGTTCGGCCTCGCAACGGCGTTCGCGGCCATGGTTGCAGCGGTCCTGATTGCCTCGACCCTCGCGTTGATGCTTTGGCCGAGCGTCGATCCGGCGGAGATCGCCCATTCACACGAACCGCATCAGCACGACCACCTGCATGTTCATGACGAGCATCATCAGCACAAGCATGAGGGCTGGGAGGGGCCAGAGCCACATCGTCATCCGCATCGCCACGCACCAACCCGACATATCCACGCCTTCGTGATAGACGACCATCATCCAGCCTGGCCGAGGCATTGACTGTATGACACGCGCGACGAAGACACGTCGCTGTTGGGCTGGCGATGAGCTTTGTGCTGCAGTTATCCAGCAGCGATTTCTATACCAAACTCAAGCAACGCCCAGGACACGCTTACCATAATCCCTGAGCTCACCCTCCGGGCCGACATACCGGTATAGAGTGACGCGCTCGATCCCGAGTTCCTTGCACAGATCGGAAACGGAAGTGTCGCGCTGCGCCATGGCGGCTTGGGCGAGACGCATCTGTGCTTTGGTCAGGGCGAATTTCCGGCCCCCTTTGCGGCCGCGTGCCCGTGCGGCGGCGAGGCCGGCAATAGTGCGCTCTCGGATCAGATCCCGCTCGAATTCGGCTAGCGTGGCGAAAATGCCGAACACCATACGCCCGGATGCGGTGGCTGTGTCGATCTGAGCGCCTTTCCCAGTCAGCACCCGTAGACCGATATTGCGATCCGACAGATCCTTCACAGTGTTGATCAGGTGAGCAAGCGACCGACCGAGGCGGTCGAGCTTCCAGACCACCAGCACATCGCCGTCGCGCAAGGATTTCAGGCAGGCGGCCAGTCCGGGCCGATCGTCGCGGCTGCCGGAAGCGCGATCCTCATAGATATTGTCCTGGTCGACGCCGGCGGCGCGCAAGTCGTCGTGCTGCAGGTCCAGGGACTGCGAGCCATCGGCTTTTGAGACACGTGCGTATCCGATCAGCATGTATCTTAAACGTTGGTTTGAGGCGGCGCGGTGGTCACGAATGGTTTGTTCGCTGGAAATGTATCTCAACCAGCTTCATAAACAAAGCGTCTTGAACGCTACCCCATTTTGAAAAAGGAACATGGATGCCGCGTCGTGTCACTCTAACCGATCGGCAGAAGGACGCGTTATTGCGCCTGCCGACCTCGCAGGCGGATTTGCTGAAGCATTATACACTGAGCGATGAAGATCTCGGGCATATCAGGCAGCGTCGGCGCACTCACAATAGGTTCGGCTTCGCCCTGCAATTGTGCGTCCTGCGCTATCCCGGTCGGGTGCTCGCTCCTGGCGAGTTGATACCGGCGGAGGTGGTCGAGTTCATCGGAGCGCAGCTTGGCCTACTTGCCGACGATCTCGTCGACTATGCCTCCCGTGAGGAGACGCGGCACGAGCATCTTGCCGAGCTGCGGTCGCTCTACGGATTCCGTGCCTTCTCCGGACGTGGAGCACACGAGCTGAAGGACTGGCTGTTCCGGGAAGCCGAGCTGGCGGTGTCAAACGAGGACATTGCCCGTCGCTTCGTGGCCGAGTGCCGTCGCACCCGCACGGTTCTTCCCGCGACATCCACGATCGAGCGACTTTGCGCCACGGCTCTGGTCGATGCGGAGCGGCAAATCGAGACGAGGATCGCCGATCGCTTATCGGTGCTGATCCGGGGACAGTTACTGGCATTGCTCGAGGAGACGGCTGACGATCGGGTCACCCGCTTCGTGTGGCTGCGTCAGTTCGAGCCTGGCTCGAACTCGTCGTCGGCCAACCGGCTACTCGACCGGTTGGAATACCTGCAACGTGTCGATCTTCCCGAGGATCTGCTGGCCGGTGTTCCTGCCCATCGGGTGACACGTCTGCGCAGGCAGGGCGAGCGATATTACGCCGACGGCATGCGTGATCTCCCGGAGGACAGACGGCTGGCGATTCTGGCCGTTTGCGCATCGGAATGGCAGGCGATGCTCGCCGACGCCGTTGTCGAAACCCATGACCGGATCGTCGGCAGGCTCTACCGTGCTTCAGAGCGCATTTGCCAGGCAAAGATCGCCGACGAAGCAAGCGCAGTGCGCGACACCTTGAAATCCTTTGCCGAAATCGGCGGCGCCCTAGTCGATGCACAGGATGATGGCCAGCCACTGGACGCCGTCATCGCGAGCGGATTAGGGTGGGACGGTTTCAAGACCCTTGTTGCAATGGCAACCCGGCTAACCGCTACCATGGCGGACGACCCTCTCAATCATGTGCTCGACGGTTATCACCGTTTCCGCCGTTACGCTCCGCGCATGTTGCGCCTGCTCGATCTGCGGGCTGCGCCTGTCGCGCTCCCGCTTCTCGAAGCGGTGATGACTTTGCGCACCGGTTTGAACGATGCCGCGCTGACCGGCTTCCTGCGTCCGAGCTCGAAATGGCATCGCCATCTTCGGGCTCAGGCGGCTGGTGACGCCCGCCTCTGGGAAATCGCGGTTCTGTTCCATCTTCGCGACGCGTTCCGCTCCGGAGATATCTGGCTGGCCAGGTCACGGCGCTATGGCGATCTGAAACATGCACTCGTTCCGGCGCAGGCTGTCGCGGAAGGCGGTCGCCTCGCCGTGCCATTGCGGCCGGAGGAATGGCTGGCGGATCGTCAAGCTCGCCTTGCCGTCCGGCTACGCGAGCTGAGCCGTGCGGCACGCGCGGGCACGATTCCCGGCGGATCGATCGAAAACGGTGTTCTGCATATCGACAAGCTCGAAGCTGCCGCGCCGGCCGGCGCCGAAGATCTGGTTCTCGATCTCTACAAACAGATCCCACCCACGCGGATCACCGACCTCCTACTGGAGGTGGATGCGGCGACCGGCTTCTGCGAGGCCTTCACCCATCTGCGCACGGGAGCGCCCTGCGCCGACCGGATCGGCCTGATGAACGTCATTCTCGCGGAAGGGATCAACCTCGGTCTTCGCAAGATGGCCGACGCGACGAACACCCATACCTTCTGGGAGTTGATCCGCATTGGACGGTGGCATGTCGAGGGCGAAGCTTACGACCGGGCGCTGGCGATGGTCGTCGAGGCGCAGGCGGAATTACCCATGGCCCAGATATGGGGCATGGGCACCTCGGCTTCGAGTGACGGCCAGTTCTTCACCGCCACAGAGCAAGGTGAGGCCATGAACCTGGTCAACGCGAAATACGGCACTACCCCGGGCCTGAAAGCCTATAGCCACGTCTCGGACCAATACGCGCCGTTCGCGACCCAGGTGATTCCTGCAACGGCGAGCGAAGCCCCTTACATTCTCGACGGCCTGCTCATGAACGATGCCGGCCGCCATATCCGCGAGCAGTTCGCCGACACGGGCGGCTTCACCGATCACGTCTTTGCTGCGTGCGCTATTCTCGGCTACCGGTTCGCTCCGCGCATCCGCGACCTGCCATCCAAACGGCTCTATGCGTTCGATCCGTCGGCCGCCCCAGCCCACTTGCGGGCCATGATCGGCGGAAAAATCAATCAGGCCATGATCGAGCGCAACTGGCCCGATATCCTGCGCATCGCCGCCACCATCGCGGCCGGGAGCATCGCGCCCAGCCAGATTCTGCGCAAGCTCGCCTCCTATCCGCGGCAGAACGAACTGGCCACAGCTTTGCGCGAGGTCGGTCGCGTCGAGCGGACCCTGTTCATGATCGACTGGATTCTGGATGCCGAACTGCAACGCCGCGCCCAGATCGGGCTCAACAAGGGCGAGGCACATCACGCGCTGAAGCGGGCCATCAGCTTCCACCGGCGCGGCGAAATCCGCGACCGTTCCGCCGAAGGCCAGCACTACCGGATCGCCGGCATGAACCTGCTCGCCGCGATCATTATCTTCTGGAACACCATGAAGCTCGGCCAAGTCGTTGCCAACCAGAAATGCGAGGGAAAACTGCTATCGCCTGATCTGCTGGCTCATGTCTCGCCGCTCGGATGGGAACATATCAATCTCACCGGAAAATATCGTTGGCCAAAAACCTTAGACCAGATGAGCGATTTTTCGCGGCAAAGCCGCTAAGTTTTCCTTGTTGAGCCAATATTGGTTTTGAAAGGAACGACCATGGAGAAAATAGTTTATGTAGGCCTCGACGTCCATGCTGATACGATTGCTGTTGCCATTGCAGATGACGGGCGGAATGGGGAGATCCGTTTTCACGGTGTGAGCGACAATACCGCTGATAGTGTTCGGCGTCTTACCAAGCGCCTTGTCGCGACAAATACGCATCCCACCTTCTGCTATGAAGCCGGTCCATGCGGATATGGTTTACATCGATTGCTGACGAAGCTTGGTTTTGATTGTGCTGTCGTCTCTCCGGCCATGATACCAAGACGTACTGGTGATCGGATCAAGACTGATCGGCGAGACGCCGAAATGCTGGCGCGACTGTGGCGAGCAGGCGAGTGGACCCCAGTCTGGACGCAGGATGAAGAACAGGAAGCTATACGAGACCTGATCCGGACCCGCACACAGTCTCTGGACGCGCTGAAGATTGCGAAACAGCAACTGCAAAGCTTCCTGTTGCGACATGGCCTTCGCTACACTCGACCGACCTACTGGACAAAAATGCATTGGCGCTGGATCAATGATTTTCGCAAATTCCGCTTTCCGCACCAGCAACTGGCTTTTGAGGAATTGAAGCGAACTATTCGGCAGATTGAAGAGCGTATTTCCACAGTGGATAAAGCCCTTGAAGATGCGGTAAAGGACTGGCGCTTTGGTGATCTGGTCGATGCTCTGCGATCATTGCGCGGCGTCAACACAACTATCGCTGCGACCCTGGCCGCGGAGATAGGCGATATCAGTCGCTTCGAAAATCCCCGCCAGCTCATGGCCTGGCTGGGACTGGTACCCAGTGAACATTCCAGCGGCTGTACAGTCAGACGCGGCCGTATTACGAAGACGGGAAATGCGCTGGCTCGAACCATGATGGTTGAAGCAAGCTGGTCATATCGCCACCCGGCTCGAGAAGGACAGCCATACCTGAAGCGCTGCCAGCATCAACCTCAGGAGATTAAAGATATCGGATGGAAGGCACAGACGCGTTTATGCAAGAGATACCGGGACCTTTCAAAAACCGGAAAACCGCAACCTCGTGTTCTGACAGCTGTTGCACGTGAACTTGCAGGCTTCATCTGGGACATTGCGCGGCACGTACCGATCCAAGCCAGGTAATCTGCAACTTGCCAGACTTTTCTGCCTGTGCAGTATGCTGAAGATGACGACCAGAGATCAGGGAACCCTCGACGTACGTTGGGATAAACATCCGTCCTTAGAGAGAGGCAAGCCCGCATCGAATATGGTCAGGCGGTAGAATCCGCGGATGAGAGTATGATAACCATCGGTTCGGCTCGTCATCTCCAGCACCGTGCACAGGCTACTAAGTTGACCACCCTCGTGAAAACGGGGTAATTTAAACGCGGCCGGAAAACCTAAATCGCTCATGAGAGCGTAGGATTCCGCCCCCTCCCGCAAACGACCCCCTCATGCTCGACCGGGAGATCGTCGTGCGCGCCGATAAACGGCTGACCGCGCGTCTGGTGGCCGCAAAGCTGCGCTTCCCGCAGGCCTGTGTCGAAGATATCGACTTCCATGCGGCGCGTAATCTCGACCGTCGGGCGACAATGGCGCTGGCGCAGGGACAATGGCTTAAGAACCAGGAGAATTTGATCGTGACAGGGAAAACCGGCACGGGAAAGTCATGGCTGGCCTGTGCACTGGGACGTCAGGCGGCCCGACATGACCATTCCGTTCTCTATATTCGCGCGCCCCGCCTCTTCGAAGATCTCGCCATGGCCAAGCTGGACGGTCGCTATCCAAGGCTCATGAACCGTCTTATGAAGGTCCAGTTGCTGATCCTTGACGACTTCGCCACGCACACGCTCAACGATCAGCAGCGCTTCCATCTCTTTGAAATCATCGAAGAGAGATACCAACGCAGGTCGACACTCATTACCGCACAGGTTCCGGTAAATACCTGGCACGACCTAATCGGGGACGAAACCGTTGCCGATGCGATACTCGACCGCGTCGTGCACAATGCTCACCGCATCAATTTGGAAGGGGATAGCATGCGCAAAGCCAAATCCGGCATTGACATAACGCTCAGCGCGGACAACGAAAGAACGTAAGTCTGATCAACAACAGGCCTGAAAAACGCCGCGGCTGAACTGTCCGCGAATTAGCGAAACAAGTGTCCGCGATTTACTGAAATCGCTGTCCGCGAATTCTGAAATACGCAATAGTGCCCAGTGCGGAGAAGACAACACCACAACGCCACCAGATGTGCCCCTTCAGGGCATGGCTCGTAAAATTCGCGAACGCGTTGACTGAAACAGCAAGTGCACCCGTACCGATGGCGACATGGGGCTGGCTCACACCGACGACATAAAGGAGCAACGGTGTAGCGAGGATGGAGCCGCCGCCGCCAAGCAATCCCAGCATAAAGCCAACAACACTTCCGGAACCCACCGCCGCAAGGATGGAGTTACTCAGCACCATAGGATCCTAACTCTCTCACGCACTGTCAGCGCTCATTTCGCCTTCTCCACGCAGAAGATGTCGTAAAGGGAGGCGACCAGTTGCGCTGCCTTTTCTTCTGTGAGGCGATAAAAAATCTGTTTCCCCTCCCGTCGCGTCTCGACTATTCCGGAACTGCGCAACACCGTTAGATGCTGCGACAGGTGCGGTTGATGAACCCCGATCTTTTCTTCCATCCTACCAACGGAATACTCGCCTTCCACCAAGGTACAAACGATCATCAGACGCGCTGGATGGGACAGCGTCTTGAGCAGGTCTGCGACTTCGTTCGCGCGCAGAGATAATTCAACTGAAGATAGTCCATCTTTCATCATCGTTATGCTGTTCACGGTCATTCCCATGCGGCCCCTTCCAGAGCATCCAGCGGAAACCTCAGATAGCGCTTACCGTTGGCTTCTGGCTCAGGTAGACGTCCACCACTTATGTTCACCTGCAACGCATGCAAGATGAGCCTTGGCATTGGCAGCGTTTTGTCGCGCTTGGTCCGTAAGGCAACGAAGGCTTCTTCCGATACGCCCGCCAGGTGCGGATTGTGCTTCTTTTGATCAGCCACGGTGCATTCCCAACGCGGCGCACGACCGCCCGGCTGGTAATCATGTCCGGTGAATAGCCGCGTCTCATCGGGAAGTGCCATGATATTCTGGATTGACCCCCACAATGCTCGCGCATCGCCGCCGGGAAAATCGGCCCGTGCCGTACCGCTGTCGGGCATAAAAATTGTGTCGTGGACAAATACCGCGTCGCCAATCACGTAAGTGATTGAAGCGAGAGTATGGCCAGGCGAGAACATAACTCTGGCATCGATGGAACCAACCTTAAACGTCTCACCATCGGCAAAGAGCCGATCCCATTGCGAGCCATCTGTAGCTAGTTCGGGCCAGTTGTAGATCTCCTTCCACAGCTTCTGGAATCTGATTACATGCTCGCCTATCGCCGTCTTTGCGCCCGTTTTCTCCTTGAGATACTGAGCTGCGGAAAAGTGGTCGGCGTGTGGATGAGTGTCGAGAATCCATTCGACCGTCAGGCCACTATTGCGGACGTAATTGAGTATTGCGTCTGCGTTGATCGTCGCCGTGGCCCCCGACTTTTCATCAAAGTCGAGAACGGGATCTACAATTGCGCACATACCGGTCGCCGGATCGGACACCACGTACTGAACACTGGAGGTTCGCCTATCGAAAAAGCCTTTTACCTGCGGGCGACGGTCAGCGAAGCGTTGAAGCCACGATGCTGCGACACTGGTATCAAAGCCGAGCTGATGTCCGAATGGTACGACGTCTTCAACAGACATGCGTCCGTCCAACACCTCACCGATCAGATAAAGGCTGAGCGAACGCGTACCTGTTTTGCAATGCGCAAGCACGGGGCCATCGGATTTTCTGACCGCCGCCTGAAACGCTCGCACATCAGCTTCAGT
This sequence comes from Ochrobactrum chromiisoli, assembly GCF_026241335.1. GTDB lineage: Bacteria > Pseudomonadota > Alphaproteobacteria > Rhizobiales > Rhizobiaceae > Brucella > Brucella chromiisoli. The sequence goes on from NZ_JAPHAV010000013.1 coordinate 103,977, forward strand.
GATCGTATTCATTGTGACCGGAATATACGCATAAGAGAGATCGCATTGGTGGGCTGCATCGCATTCCGCTTCGTTTCCCGGCTGGTCTGCGCTTTCGTTATCGGGGCGGTTGTTGATCAGCGTTTTGAAGCCGCTTCGATCGAGTACACTGAGTTCTTGCGCGCTTGGCTGCGAAGATACCGACAGCTTCTCAGATATTCTGGTGACGGGCATTTATGCCTCCAACATAACATTATATAATATACTATAATGTATAATGTTAACGTTTTCAAGCCTCCCTCGAAAACGCAGATTTTTAAAATCCGCGCAGGAGCTCTAACGAAAAAGGTAAAAGCCCAATCGCCGGAGAAGAATTCTATAACTTCAAATTTTCAGTCCACTGGCAAAGGGCCTCGATATAGGTATGATGATATGCATCCAATGCCCGGAGGTACCTCAATGAGCCGATTGCATACAGAAAACCACCTCGTATCGCGGATCGGTTGGCTTCGCGCAGCGGTACTCGGCGCCAATGATGGTATTGTCTCAACGGCGAGCCTCATTATGGGCGTCGCATCTGCTTCAACGGGAACGACGCAGATCTTGATCGCTGGCATCGCAGGCCTTGTTGCAGGCGCGATGTCCATGGCGGCGGGTGAGTATGTTTCTGTCAGCTCTCAATCCGATACGGAGTTGGCAGATCTTGCCAGAGAGCGCAAGGAACTCAAAACTCAGCCCGAAGCAGAGCTCGATGAATTGATGCAAGCCTATATTGATCGCGGCCTAACTCCGGAACTGGCGCGGCAGGTGGCAATACAGCTGACCTCACACAATGCTCTGGCAGCTCATGCTCGTGACGAACTGGGAATTGTCGAACACATGGAGGCACGGCCAGTGCAAGCAGCGCTGACCTCAGCGGCCACGTTCTCGATTGGGGCCGCCCTACCCTTGCTGATGGCGGTCATCGCGCCTCCCTCGATCTTGCTTTATGCGGTTGCTATCTCTTCCTTGCTGTTTCTAGCGTTACTAGGCGCAATCGGCGCCAAGGCGGGAGGAGCTAATATGCTTAAGGCAACCGTTCGCGTCACTTTTTGGGGCGCATTGGCCATGGCAATCACGGCTGGTATTGGGGCCCTCGTCGGCACATCGGTCTGACCGTGGATCTGAGTTTATAGGGAATACATATGTAAAGAAGAATTACTGTAGTCGGTCAGAGGCAGGGCTCTATAATTTGCTCATTCTATAGGTCGGGGAGACGCTAAAGATGCGGTTTTCAGGTGAAGATCGATCAAAGACAATCCTTTTGATTTTTGCCTTGTGCGGACTTGTTATCGGGCTCGGCCTGCACTTCTCCGGCTACTCATACGGCGCGCGGCTAGCCTGGACTATTGCCACTTTGCCTGTGCTGGCGACTTTGCTCGTCGAAATTCTCCGGAGTTTATGGCGAAAGGAGTTCGGGCTGGATATTGTCGCGGCGATGTCGATGACGGCCGCGCTGGCATTCGGGGAAATGCTGGCGGCTTCGATCGTCGCCCTCATGTATACTGGGGGAGCCTTTCTTGAAAGCTTTGCCGAAGGGCGGGCACGCCGTGAGATGCATGCCTTGCTGTCCCGTGCGCCGCGAACGACAATGCGTTATATCGATGACCATCTCGAAGAGATTGCCGTGGATACGGTTCGTCCGGGTGACCGCCTCCTGATCCGTCAAGGGGATGTCATTCCCGTTGATGGGCGTATCGCCTCCGCAAAGGCCTTCGTAAACACGTCTGCGCTCACGGGAGAGTCACTTCCGGTTTCGCTTGCGTCGGGAGCGGATGTGCTGAGCGGCTCGATGAATGCCGGCGATGCTTTCGATATCGTTGCCAAGCACGAAGCGAAGGATAGCACCTACGCTGGCATCGTTCGCCTCGTGGAAGAAGCACAGCATTCCAAGGCTCCAATGTCGAGACTGGCAGACCAGTGGTCTGTCGGCTTTCTGATCGTGACCGTCATAATCGCCTTCGGAGCATGGTGGTTCACGGGAGACCCGATAAGGTCGGTCGCCGTTCTCGTCGTGGCGACACCATGTCCTCTCATTCTGGCGGTGCCCGTCGCTCTTGTTGCGGGACTGTCGCGTTCGGCTCATTTCGGGGTGTTGGTGAAAGGCTCCCGTCCATTGGAGAATATGGCCCGTATCAATACACTGGTGCTGGACAAGACCGGAACGCTGACCGACGGTCGTCCGCAAATCACCTCAATCCACCTTGAGCCGGGATTCAGTGAAAACGAGGTATTGCGGTTCGCTGCTTCCCTTGACCAGGTGTCCAAACACCCTATGGCACAGGCCCTTGTACTGGCCGCTCAGGGGCGCGATATAGATCTTGTATTGCCGACTGACGTCAGCGAACTGGCAGGGGATGGCGTGGCGGGCTGGGTCGATCGCAAAAGCGTCGTTGTCGGCGGACATAGCTTCGTTGAGAGACAGGTCAATGCAAAACTGAGCGAAATCCCCCATACAGAAGCTGGAGCGGCCCTGGTTGCAGTCGCGATAGACGGCAGGATTGCGGGCTATATCGTTATGGCCGACCCCTTGCGCGGCGAAGTTGTTGATACGTTACAGGAACTGCGCAAGGACGGCGTAAAGCGCATAGTGCTGGCGACAGGCGATCGTGCTGCGGTGGCCAGGCGCATCACCAAGGGCTTGGGGCTTGACGCCATCTACTCCGAACTTTCACCCGATCAAAAAGTGCTGACCGTACTCAGCGAGCGCAAGAACGGTGCTGTGATGATGGTCGGAGACGGCGTCAACGACGCGCCCGCACTTGCCGCGGCTGATGTCGGCGTTGCGATGGGTGCAAGGGGAGCGGCAGCGTCGGCTGAGGCAGCCGACGTCGTTCTTCTCGTTGACAGGATAGACAGGCTTCGCACCGGGATGGAGATTGCGAAGCGGTCAAGGCGCATTGCGATCGAAAGTGTTGTGGTGGGCATCGGCCTTTCCGTGATCGCCATGATCGCGGCAGCGTTCGGTTATCTGTTACCTGTCCAGGGTGCATTGCTCCAGGAAGTGATCGATGTCGCTGTTATCCTCAATGCGCTCCGGGCGTTGAGAATCTCTCCCAACATCGGCTAAAGGGCGTCGTGGTTTACCAGAATGTGAACTGGTGAATAATTCACCTACAGCTTCGCACTGAATTACTGTTCCTCCAGCACGCAATAAGAACAGAACATTGAAGCTTAACCGCCTGGCCAGCGTCACACCGATCTGCGAGCCGAGTACCATTAGCGCTGTTGCCCATGCATCCGCTTCGGCACAGGTACGTGTCACGACGGTGACTGACGCCGGAGGCTCCATGACGGGAGCACCGCGACGTGGGTCCATGGTGTGCGACAGGCGATAATCGTTGACATTAATCCAATGCCGATAATCGCCCGACGTGGCGACCGACGCATCCTGAAGAGCGAGAACCGAATGAGCTGCGCGACGATCATAGTCAGGAGCCTCTACTGCAATCGACCAAGGACTCCCATCTGGCCGCAACCCGAGCGCCCGCATCTCCCCATCGATTCCGACGAGGCCTGACGAAATCCCGAAAGACAGCAATGTCTCCGCCAGACGATCCACGCCATATCCCTTGGCAATTCCATTGAGATCAAGCGTGATGGGAGCCAACTTTCGCACCATTCCCAGCTCGACGTCCAGTTCCAGAACGTCATGGGCTGGTCGGCGCTCGCGCTCAAGCGCTGCTCGTATCTGCTCAGGGACCGCCTCTGACGCCCCGAAACCCCAGGCGCTTACGGCATCCCCCATGCCGATATCAAACGCGCCGCCCGATGCACGGCCAATGTCGAGCGCAAGGCGCAAAACGTCCAGCAGTTGCTGCGGCACCTTTATCCAGTGTCCCACCGGCGCGGCGTTCACCTGCATTAGAATACTATCCGGCTTCCATGTTGACATTTGCATGTCCACCGCGTCCATTGCCGCCTGAAGTGCGGCCCGAACGGATTGTGGATCGAACCCCGCTGCTTGGTAAAACAACGCTGACCAACGTGTACCCATGGTAGGCCCGCTCAAAGCGTGACGTTGCATCTCAGTAGACGTCTTCGACATAACGTCCCTCCGCCCTGAGTTTGGCCAATGTCAGCCCCGTGGAACCCAGAATATCGGCAAGAACCAACGAGACTCCGTTGGCCATATCGCGTCCGCCACATACCATGATCCGCGCCCCCTCCTGAATCAGCCGAGTGACTTCATCGGCATCCTCCCGAAGAAC
>NZ_JAPHAV010000014.1 GCF_026241335.1 Ochrobactrum chromiisoli
CATAACCAAATCAAACATCGCTGTCAAACTCAATCTGCCAACTCAAGGGACGAACCAGTCTGCCGCTAGCAGCGTCGCCGCCCTCGTTGTGGCGCCATATAGACCCCACTCAACAAAACTGTCAACGCATAATCCGCAAAAAGGATAACTTTTCTTTCCACAGGCAATATGGTGGATTTTAACAGAATTTCAACCATTCGAAAGCGCTGATTCCAATTTTGCGACAATGAAATGACAAATATGACGATGAAATATCACTTTGGGATCGACGGCGGCGGCAGCGGGTGCCGTGCAATCCTTGCCGATGCGGCAGGCAACGTGCTTGGCAGGGGAGCATCTGGACCTGCTAATATTGGCGCGGATGCGGAGAACACCATTCTCCATATCTATGAGGCAACCGAACGCGCGCGCGAAAATGCCGGTTTATCGGCTTCTATATATAAGTCAGCCAATGCCGTGCTTGGACTGGCCGGAGCCAACGCGCTATCCAGTCATGCCACTCTTTATAAGCGTCTGCCATTTGCAAAGAGCAAAATTGTTTCCGATGCGCTCACCGCATTAGAAGGCGCGATGGGTGACGGTGATGGCGCAATTGTCATATTGGGAACCGGCTCGGCCTTTGTCCAGCGTATCGACGATGTGATTCAAATCATCGGGGGGCGCGGTTTTATGCTCAGCGATCATGCGGGCGGAGCGCGTCTCGGTCGGGATCTACTGGAATATACCTTGCTTTCGAGTGACGGTTTCGAAGATTCGACCGATCTCTCACAGGCCGTTTTGGAGAAATTCGAGGGCGATCCGCGCAACATCACCACATTTTCGCGCACAGCCAATGCTTCCGACTATGCGAGCCTTGCACCATTGCTTTTTGATTTTGCGGCGAAACGCGACCCGCTGGCGATCACTCTCCTCACCCACGCCTGCAACATGATCCGCACAGGATTGGAAAAAATGGCAATTAAAGAGCACAAACGTTTCAGCATAACAGGTGGACTTGCGGCATCATATATAGCGCTGCCATGCTTTCCTTATAGAGAATTTTATGCAGAGCCCCGTGGCGACAGTCTGCAAGGTGCACTTGCTCTCGCCATGAAGGGCTCAAGCGTCTGACACATGCGACGTGAAGGTAACTTGCCCGGGCCGACATAACCCCCTAATTCTTATATATTCACTCACATGCGTGATCGGCTGGTTCTTAAGACAGTGCAACAGGGGTGCCATGCTAACCAAAAAAGGCAAATACGGCCTGAAAGCCATGGTGCATCTTGCCGGTGTAACGGACGGTCAATTGGTTTCAGCGAGCGAAATCGCCGAGAAGCATCATATTCCGCGCAAATTTCTGGATAATATTTTCACTGAATTGCGCAATGCGGGCTTTGTATTAAGCCGCAAAGGCAAAGGCGGCGGATTTTGCCTCGCCCGCCCGGCCAATGAAATACATATCGGCAACATCATCCGCGCACTTGATGGCGCGCTTGCGCCCATCGCCTGTGCCAGCAAGACCGATTATCAGCCTTGCGATGACTGCGATGAGACCGATTGTGAAGTGCGGCACATGATGCTGGACGTGCGCGAAGCAATCGCCAATGTGCTTGATCACCGCACGCTTGCCGACAGCCGGGCTTCTGAAATGGCCGCGCTGTCGGCTGAATGAACTGGCATTAAGCGGCAACGGACCAGCTTGGAAACGGATCGCTGAGACGCTGCCAGCTTTCCGGCTTGAACACCTCTTCCGGCACCAGACAACCATCAAGTTCGGCAATCATGGCAGCCTTGTTCATCGGATCGACGCCGATAAACACAATTTCCTGTCGGCGATCTCCCCATTCAGCATCCAGATAGGGCTTCATTGCCTGATGCCATTCTGGCTCTGCAGGCCAATAGCTGCGCGGAACGGCAGACCACCAACGCCCTCGCTTATTGGTGCGAACCAAAGCACCAGCCTGGCTGAGTTCGCCCACATAATCGGGACGTGTTGCCAACCAGAAAAAGCCCTTGGCGCGAACAACGCCTGGCCAGCTTTGATCGATAAAGGCCTGAAAACGGGCCGGATCGAACGGACGGCGCGCACGATAGACAAAGGACTGAACACCATATTCCTCCGTCTCCGGCACATGTTCATGGAAACCATGAAGTTCTTTATACCAAAGCGGATGCTCGTGGGCGCAATTGAAGTCAAACAACCGCGTATCAAGTATGGAATCGAGCGGGATTTTTCCGAAGTCCACTTCTTCAATGCGGGCATCAGGATTGAGTGACCGGATGACCTTGCGCGCCAGATCGCGCTCTTGCGCTGTCGCAGTCGAAATCTTGTTAAGCACCACAACATCCGCAAACTCAATCTGTTCGACCAGAAGATCGACCAGCGTGCGCTCATCTTCATCGCCCAGCGACTCACCACGATCACGCAAAAAATCGTTGGAAGAATAGTCCTTCAACAGATTGGCAGCATCAACAACTGTGACCATCGTATCAAGGCGCGCCAGATCGGACAGGCTTTCGCCCTTTTCATCGCGAAATTCGAACGTTGCGGCGACTGGCAAAGGTTCGGATATGCCGGTTGATTCAATCAGCAGGTAATCAAACCGATCCTGCGAAGCCAATTGTGCTACTTCTTTCAGGAGATCGTCACGCAACGTGCAGCAGATGCAGCCATTGGTCATCTCGACAAGCTGTTCTTCCGTGCGCGAAAGATCGGCCCCGCCCTCGCGCACCAGAGCGGCATCAATATTAATCTCACTCATATCATTGACGATGACGGCCACGCGGCGGTTCTCGCGATTGTTAAGGACGTGATTAAGAAGCGTGGTTTTCCCCGCTCCGAGGAAGCCTGAAAGAACGGTAACTGGAAGCCTTTTCATGGCAACTCCTTTGCTGGCCAATTTAGACGGTGCTGATTGTTAATGTTATATCATTACATTTGTGAGGCAAAAAAGAGGCGGCAAAGCCACCTGACAATCCTTAAACACCTCAACTGAGCGCCGTCGTTTATGATCTGATAGGTTTTTAAAAGCTTGCGTGCCGGACTGTTAGAGCTTTTCCGGCAAAAGCGCGCTGCGATTTTGCGCCGGATAATGCGTAAACAAACAAAGAGAGCATTTCTGGATTAAATTTAATCATCAGAAATGCTCTGTCTTTTCATTTTAGCACACATCTTAGCCCTAAAACCGGTGCCCACTTTTCGGGATGTGCTTTATCTTTTTTTTCACGCACATCTTAGCCCGAAAACCGGTGCCCACTTTTCGGGATGTGCTTTATTTCGACAAACAGCCCTTCAAAGAATCTGCGAGATTACGGATGAGTTGCGGATAAAGGTCCGGGCCATTCTTCAATTCAGCTCCGAGCGGATCGAGTACACCGGTTTTTGCGTCCGTTCCGTCAATAACTGTGTTCACTAGCTTCGGCTCAAACTGTGGCTCAGAGAAAACGCATACAGCGCCAAGTGACTTGATCTTTTCGTGAATGTCCTTGATGCGCGCAGCACCGGGTGCTTTTTCCGGGCTAACCGTGATTGAACCGACAGCCTTCACACCAAAACGGTTTTCAAAATACTGGTAAGCATCGTGGAAAACGATGAAAGGCTTATCTTTTACCGGCTGCAGTTCGTTGTCGATATCTTTGGTCAGCGCATCGAGCTTTTCAGCATAATCGGCAGCATTCTTTTCATACTGCACCGCATGCTCTGGATCATTTTCGCTCAGAACCTTTGCAATGTCACCAACCAGAACCTTGCCATTTTGTGGATCCAGCCAAAAATGCAGATCGTAAGCACCATGCTCATGCTCATGTTCATGCGCCTTTTCAGCCGCTTCATTTGCGTGATCGTGACCATCATGAGAACCGGCCTCGGCGCTATGATCGTGCGCGTCGTGATCATGGCTGTGACCTTCATGCCCGTGATCATGCGCCTCGAATGGCCCACCTTCGCGGAATTTAAGTTTGGTCAGACCGTCCGCATCACCAAGCGCCACCACTTTGGCACCATCGCCCAGTGTGTCGATCGATTTGTCGAGAAATGTTTCCATAGAAGGACCGGCCCAGAAAATGACCTTGGCATTTTCGATCGCCTTTGCATCTGAAGGCTTGAGGCTATAGGCGTGTTCTGATCCCGCCCCCTGCACGATCAATGTCGGCTCGCCGACGCCCTGCATGACGGCAGCAACCAGCGAATGCAACGGTTTGATTGAAACCACAATGCCAGTTCGCTCGGCAGCAGAAGCGGCATTACCAAAAACAGCCATAAAGGCGGATGCCAACAACAGGGATCGGAAGTGTTTCATAGAGCTCTCTTGAATGTCAGATTGGCGTTAACAATATGTGGGAGTGATATGTTATTTTATTACATCATTTGCGTTATGCTATAACGTCTGTAATAAGAAGACACAACCTCTTTTTGGAGAATTGTTCACAGCGCAAAACCACGAGACGCAAACGAACCCGAATCGGCATATGTTTCACACATGTTGAAATAAGGATTTCGGGGCTGCTGCGGGTTAATAACGCGAAGACGCTCTCAAAAAGGCAGCGAAAGCTCATTTTATATGGCTCATAAGACCGCCCTCCCCGCGCATTCGAAGCGGGAACCGCTGATAGAATTAAAAAATGCCGGCGTTTATCGCGACGGTCGTTGGCTTGTACGCAATGTTGATCTGAGCATTCATCGCGGCGAAATCGTCACCCTTATTGGCCCCAACGGTGCGGGGAAGAGCACAACGGCCAAGATGGCGCTGCATATTCTCAAGGCCGATGAAGGCAACATTCGCCATATCAAAGGCCCGCGCATCGGTTATGTGCCGCAAAAAATCAGCATCGACCGGACCATGCCGCTTTCCGTCGAGCGTCTGATGACGCTGACGGGACCGCTGTCCAAAGATGACATCCTGCGCGCACTCGACGCCGTCGGGATCACACACCTTATAAAGGCAGAGATTACCAATCTTTCGGGTGGTGAGTTTCAGCGTGCATTGATGGCGCGCGCGCTTGCGCGCAAGCCCGACATCATGGTGCTTGATGAGCCGGTGCAGGGCGTGGATTTTTCCGGTGAGGCCGCCCTTTACGAACTTATTGCCAAATTGCGCGATGATATCGGCTGCGGCGTGCTGCTAATTTCCCATGATCTGCATCTGGTGATGGCTGCAACGGATCGTGTTATTTGCCTCAATGGTCATGTCTGCTGCAGCGGTTCACCGCGTGATGTGACCTCAAGCCCGGAATATGTGCGCCTGTTCGGAAGCCGCGCCGTTGGCCCCCTGGCTGTCTATGAGCATCACCATGATCATACGCACCTGCCTGACGGCCGCGTCATGCATGCGGATGGCACGGTGACAGATCATTGCCACACAGAAGACGGTCATCATCACGAGGGTGAGCATCATCACCACCATGAGGGAGACACGCCCCATGCTTGACGATTTTTTCACCCGCGCGCTCATTGCCGGTGTTGGGCTTGCGCTCACTACAGGCCCGCTGGGCTGTTTCATTGTGTGGCGGCGTATGGCCTATTTCGGTGATACCATGGCGCACTCAGCACTTTTGGGCGTCGCATTAGCTCTGATTCTGGATATCAATCTCATGATCGGTGTCTTTGCGGTGGCCGTTGCGATTTCAGCCATTATGCTGCTGCTTCAGAAAAAGCACTCGCTTTCAGCGGATTCGCTGCTGGGCATTCTATCACATGCAACATTGTCATTGGGTCTGGTTATCGTCGCCTTCATGACATGGGTGCGCGTTGATCTTTTGTCTTTCCTCTTTGGTGATCTGCTTGCGGTTTCACGTCTCGACATTGCGTTTATTTATGGCGGCGGAATTCTGGTACTCGCCTTGCTTGCATGGTTGTGGCGCCCGTTGCTTGCCGCAACAGTCAGCGAAGATATTGCACGTGCAGAAGGATTGAACCCCGCCTTATCGCGGGTCATTTTCATGCTTCTGCTGGCAATCGTTATCGCCATCTCGATGAAGATCGTCGGTATATTGCTGATCACATCACTGTTGATCATTCCTGCCGCAACCGCCCGCAAATTTGCCACAACGCCGGAGCAAATGGCCATCATCGCATCCCTCATTGGCGCATTTGGCGTAATCGGCGGGCTTTATGGTTCGGTTGAGTTTGATACGCCTTCCGGCCCATCGATCGTCGTTGCCACACTGGCTATTTTCATTTTAAGCCTCCTGCCATTAAATAGGAGAGAGGCTTCACCGAAACGGACCGCAGGACAATGAGCAATCACACCGACCATAACCATGCCCATCATCATGCATCCCAAGACCTGACCCGCAATCAGACGCTCGTTTTCGATGTGTTGTCCAAGGCGGAAGGACCGCTGAGCGCCTATACGATCCTTGATCAACTCCGTGATGACGGTTTTCGCGCGCCCTTGCAGGTTTACCGTGCACTGGAAAAGTTGCTTGATTACGGGATGGTGCACCGACTTGAGAGCCTCAATGCATTTGTTGCCTGCGCGCATCCGCAATGCCACGAACATGGTCTGATTGCTTTTGCCATTTGCGAGCAATGTGGACAGGTCACGGAATTCTCGGATTCAGCAATTGAAAACCTCGTCAGCGCATGGAGCGTGCAGACAGGCTTCAAATCCCGCAAGACGACGCTTGAGCTGCGCGGCCTGTGTGAAAAATGCGGTAATCACTGAAGCATCTCGCGGAAAAGTGGGAACTGCCTTCGCGAAGAAGTTCAATTCACCGAACTGATCTCTATTCCCGCTACGATCCGAGAGTGACATACGTAAGAGCAAGAAGATAGAGCGAGCCTATTGGGGATGATTAAGCGCGAAACGCTCTAAAACATTTCCAGAACAACTGCTAGCGGTTTTGCTCGAGATAGAATGCATGAAACAAAAACGGCGGGGATTCCCCGCCGTTTTCTATTCGCGTGCGCTCAGTTTACATCACATGAATAGATGCTGAACTTCAGGCATATCAATAATGCCCAGGGAGAGTGCCGTCGCAACTGCAGATGTCCTGTTGGAGCAATTGAGTTTGATCTTGGCATTCTGCAGATAGGTGACAACCGTCCAGCGGGCGATGCTGAGAATATCCGCAATCTCGCCGTCCGTTTTCCCGCTCGCCGCCCAGCGCAAGCAATCCACCTCACGGGGCGTTAACAGTCCATTTGCGGAATTGGCGTCTTTGCAGCCACAAAGCGAACTGTGGATGATGCCCGAAAGGCTGAGCAGACGCGGCCGCATACGCGCGATGAATTGTTCATGATCTTCATCCGTCACTTCAAAGCTAAACAGCGTGCAACCCATTACACCCTTTTGATTGCGCGCTGAAAGTCCAATGAAAAGATTGCCAAGACCGTGCTTTTCGGCATCCTGTTGTAGCTCCATCACCGCAGGGCATACCTTCGCATCATCCGCCAAATTTCTGACAATGCCGCTGGCATCATTGCGAAAATACGGTGCATCTTCCTGAAAAATCGGATCAATCACGAAGTAGTTTTTCGTGGAGTAGCGTGTCGACCAGCTTACGGGAACGGTCATCACAACGGTCAGATCATCAGCACTGACTTTTGTGTTGTCACCCATACGCCCCCTGAAAGTATGAATGATATGACGGCAGCCTATCTCATCACGAATACGCTGCAGCAGGGAGAGCACATCACTTTGAAAAGAAAGACCGAAAAACGTTTTTTTGAAGTTTGGAAAGTGAATCAAATCTAAAGTCATTGGCTAATATTCCTTAGCATATAAATATTCAAAACCCATATTTGAGGCTGAGCACTTCTCCTGAGAACCGACACTGTAAGTGCATCAATTCGCCATAAGTCAGATAAAAAATACGTCTTAAATCAACTCGCAATTTTTTCGTTGCAAATATGCATTTGCATGAAAAGCGTTGGGAAATGTGGTTAACGGGTCAAAAAAATAGATTTGTTACAAAAAATAACCAAATTGTGATCGAGCCATAAAGCGGGTGTTTCATTTCTAAACACCTTGCGCGTTTTTTCCAAAAGCTCTGAAGAAAAAATCAACGGCTGATTCTACGTTTTTTCTGATTGATTCTGGCGATGGCGGTTCTGAAAGAGTACCGAAAAGACGCGGACGATACATACCCGCCAAAAACAAATCCGTGAGCTGGTAGGCTTTTTCCATGACGTCAAATGGCTCAAGCTCGCCTGCCTTGATCATCCGGTCCATATAATCAGCCATGACAATCAGGCTGCGCTTGGGGCCGCGTTCATAAAAACGCGCCGCAAGTTCCGGTTTGCGCTCACTCACGCCGATGATGATACGCTGCGCGCGGACTGCTGTTGATGAGGTAATAAGTGTTACCAAGGCTATGCCGAATTCCACAAGTTCCTGACGCGATGAAAATCCACGATCAAGCGTCTCCACCAATTTACTGAACAGCGTCTGCCGATAATGCTCGCAAAGCTCTACAAAAAGGTCTTCTTTGGAGTTAAAATAAACATAAATCGTCCCCTTGGAAACGCCGGCTTCGCGGGTAATGTCGTTCATGCTGGCGGCATCAAAGCCCATGCGCAGAAAAACACTCTGCGCGCCTTCAAGGATCTGCATGCGCTTTATAGGATCCTGTCCCGCACCCAGACGTGTGCGCGAGCCATCACTATCAGGTTCATCGGTGAACCGACCCACTTCGCGCTCCTCAACAGCTACATAATCAACATTTTCTATGCAGCGTTCACGATTCATTGTGCAATCTCTTCATTATTTTCGAACCAAGCGGTTCGATCACTCTTGATATGGGAAACTTATTGCTCTAAGTCAACATCGAACCAAGCGGTTCATTGAAGCGGTTGTAAAGAAAGTTTGCCTCATGTCCGCCCACAAATCTGTCGATACGGCTGATATCCGCCCATTTCCGAAACATTCCGTTCTGGATGATCAGAGCAAGGTAGATGCAGACCCGATCAGTGAGCGGTCATCGCCCCACACCGAGCCACATGCAGCAACGCAGGATCTGAAAAAGGCGGACGCTGGCAATAAAAAAGGCTTCGGTAAGCGCGTTGTGCTTCCCGGCATTCTCATTGCGGCTGTGGCGGGTGGCCTCTGGTACGGTTATGACTGGTGGACCGTGGGCCGTTTCATGGTCTCGACAGATGACGCTTATGTGCAGGGCGACATTGCATCGATTGCACCAAAAGTGACCGGCTATATAGAAAACATTCCGGTTGTTGCCAATCAGGCCATCAAGGCTGGCGATGTGATTTTCCAGCTTGATTCTGGCGATTATCAGATTGCACTTGATGATGCTGAAGCCAAGCTCAACACGCAGAAGCAGACGCTCAATCGGATCACGGCCCAAATAGATGCCGCAAAAGCGAGCCTGCAACAGGCCCAGGCCGACGAGCAGGCTTCACAGGCAGTTTTGAAGAATGCCGAAAGCACGATGGTGCGCGTCCAGAAGCTGCACGATACCCGTTTCTCTGCGCAATCTGAACTCGACAACGCACAATCTTCGCTCGATCAGGCGAAGGCAAAGCTTGCGGGTTCAAACGCCCAGATCGCTTCAGCCAATGCCAATATTGAGGTGCTGAATGCGCAATATAAAGAGCAGGAAAGCACCATTCGCTCGCTGGAACTTGCACGCGATAAAGCTGCGCGTGATCTCAGCTTCACCACTCTGCGTGCGCCTTTTGATGGTGTTGTCGGTAATCTTTCCGGTAAGAAGGGCGATCTTGTAACGCCCGGACAGAAGATTGCAGCGCTTGTTCCTGTGAACGCGCTCTATATCGACGCCAATTTCAAGGAAACGCAGCTCAGCCATATCAAAACGGGTGAAACAGCACGCATCTATGTGGATGCGATTGATGGTCCATACATTGAAGGCAAGGTTGCATCCGTTGCTCCGGCGTCAGGCGCCGTGTTCTCGCTGCTGCCCCCTGAAAATGCGACGGGTAACTTCACCAAGATTGTTCAGCGCGTTCCAGTTCGCATCACAATTCCTCAGGATGCGCTCGATTCAGGCAAAATCCGCGCCGGTCTCAGCGTGACCGTGGATGTCGACACACGCACTGCGCCAGACGATAAGGCCAAGCAATAAAAGCGATTGCGCTTATGAGATGACGATATGGTGGTGCGGCTTTCATGTCCGCACCACCTTCCTTTGTTGAATTTCGGAGTGCGCCTTCATGGCTGCAAACACCACCATGGGGCCAATGGCTCCGGCAGATGATCGGATCGATCCCAAGAAGGCCATTGCCTTTCTTGCGATGGTGTTCGGCATGTTCATGGCCATTCTGGATATCCAGATTGTGTCGGCATCGCTGTCAGAAATTCAGGCTGGCCTCAGTGCCAGTTCCGATGAAATCTCCTGGGTTCAGACATCTTATCTGATTGCCGAAGTCATTATGATTCCGCTTTCTGGCTTTCTCGGACGCCTTGTGTCCACGCGGGTTCTGTTCACGGTTTCAGCCGCGGGCTTCACGCTGGCCTCCATGCTCTGCGCCACTGCGACCAGCATCGATCAAATGATCGTCTATCGCGCTATACAGGGTTTTATCGGCGGCGGCATGATCCCAAGTGTGTTTGCGGCAGCTTTCACAATCTTTCCACCATCCAAGCGATCCATCGTGTCGCCGATGATCGGCCTCGTCGCAACACTGGCGCCCACAATTGGCCCCACTGTTGGTGGCTATCTCAGTCACGCTTTTTCATGGCATTGGCTGTTTCTGGTCAATGTCGGCCCCGGCATTCTCGTCACCATCGCTGCATGGAACCTGATCGATTTCGATGAAGGCGACAGCTCTCTGCTGAGCAAGTTCGACTGGTGGGGTCTCGCTGGCATGGCAGCCTTCCTTGGTTCCATGGAATATGTGCTCGAAGAAGGCCCCCGCAATGACTGGTTACAGGATGAAGCCATTTTCATCATGACCGGGATTATGACAATCGGCGGTATCATATTCTTCTACCGCGCCTTCACAGCCGAAGAGCCCATTGTAGATTTGCGGGCTTTCAAGAACGTCAACTTTGCCTTTGGCTCTCTGTTTTCATTTGTCATGGGTGTCGGCCTTTACGGCCTCACTTATCTTTATCCGCTCTATCTGAGCAGTATACGCGGATACGACGCACTCATGATCGGCGAAGCACTGTTTGTGAGCGGTCTTGCCATGTTCTTCACGGCACCCCTGGCGGGTTTCCTGTCCAATCGCATGGACCCGCGTCTCATGATGATGATCGGTTTTCTTGGCTTTGCAGCCGGAACCTGGATGGTCACGGGCCTGACGGCCGACTGGGATTTCTATGAGCTTCTCATACCGCAAATCTTGCGTGGCTGCTCGCTGATGCTGTGTATGGTGCCGATCAACAATCTGGCGCTCGGAACCCTGCCCCCGGCATTGATGAAAAATGCCTCCGGCCTGTTCAACCTGACGCGTAACCTTGGCGGCGCTGTTGGTCTCGCCGTCATCAATACCATTCTGACCCGCCGCAGCGATATGCATTATGAGCGGATGGCTGAGCATGTTCGCTGGGGCAATGCCCAGGCCGAGCAGATGCTGGCCAATCTGACGGCCAAATACAATGCCGCCGGGATGGATGGCGCAACGATTGCAATTTCCAAAATGTCGGGCATGGTGCGCCAGCAAGCAACCCTTATGTCCTTCATCGATGTCTTCTTCATCCTGACGATGATGTTCTGTTCGCTTGCAGTTTGTGCGATCCTGTTACGCAAGCCAAAAGCCGGTGCCGGAGGTGGTGGCGGTCACTAAACTGCAACCACCAAGCTTGAAAACTCAGGTTCAAACGAAGCTGATCCAGCTTCGTCCTCCGTTCATTAATTTTCATTTGAAAGCCACTTGCGCGCGTCATGCCGCCAGCAGACTAAAGCCTGTCGTTTTGGGAAAAGCCTCTCTTATAAATGTGACAGCGGCGAAAGCTCTGTCACATTTATTGTCATAAAAATGCAGTTCAACCTTATGGGTCAATTGCTAAGTGCCTGAAAACGTGTTTCACTTTCCACCGCTGACATTTTGTGACAAGCCGCGATCTGTCATCCAACCGTCATCTATGGCGGCTATCGGGAGTGCGCGAACACTGGAATCGACCGGGAGCGTTCGTCCGACTTAACAGGGGAGTCTAACAATGCTTGCTTTTACTGCGCGTCTGCTGTCTCTATCGACGGCAATCGCTGTTGGCGGAGTTTCTATTGCTGCTGCCGAACCATCAGCCGAACTCATCGCCGCTGCCAAGGCAGAAGGCCAATTGACAACGATCGCTCTCCCGCACGACTGGTGTGGCTACGGCGAAATCATCAAAAGCTTCAAAGACAAGTATGGCCTCAAGGTCAACGAGCTGAACCCTGATGCGGGTTCCGGCGACGAAATCGAAGCCATCAAGGCAAACAAAGACAACAAAGGCCCTCAGGCTCCTGACGTTATTGACGTCGGCTTTGCTTTTGGCACGACAGCCAAGAAAGACGGTCTGATCCAACCTTACAAGGTCTCAACCTGGGACGAAATTCCGGATAGCGCCAAGGACCCAGAAGGTTACTGGTATGGCGACTATTACGGCGTTCTTGGTTTTGAAGTAAACAAAGACATCGTCAAGGACGTCCCTCAGGATTGGGAAGACCTGCTCAAGAGCGATTACGCAAACTCGGTTGCTCTGGCCGGTGATCCACGTGTTTCCGCACAGGCAATCCTCGGCGTTCATGCAGCCGGTATCGCCCGTGGTGGAGAACCGGGCGCGGAAGCTGGCAAAAAAGGCCTCGAATTCTATAAAGAACTCAACGCAAATGGTAACTTCGTTCCAGTCATCGGCAAGGCTGCTTCGCTGGCGCAGGGTTCGACCCCGATCATCATCCGCTGGGATTATAACGCGCTCGCAGACCGTGATACGCTCAAAGGCAATCCGGCAATCGAAACCGTGATTCCAAAGTCGGGCGTTGTTGCTGGCGTTTACGTGCAGGCCATCAGCGCTTACGCACCGCATCCAAACGCTGCCAAGCTCTGGATGGAACACATCTACTCTGACGAAGGCCAGCTTGGCTATCTGAAGGGCTACTGCCATCCGATTCGCTTCAATGCGATGGCGAAAGCTGGCAAGATTCCACAGGAACTGCTCGACAAGCTGCCACCGGCAGAATCCTATGAAAAGGCAATCTTCCCAACGCTTGAACAGATTGAAACCGCTCAGGAAGAAATCACCAAGAACTGGGATAGCGTCGTCGGCGCAAACGTTCAGTAAGCGATTTCATCTCGCCCTGTTTATGCCTGTGACGACCAGAAATGGTCGTCACAGTGCTTCCAAAACAGATATAGAAAGAACGCATGAATTCATCAGCCGAAACAATCGCGCCAGTTAGCAGGGTGCGTAAGCGTCAACTGCCGCTTTCATATGTTGGCGTTGCGCCTTTTTTCCTGTTTGCCATTCTCTTCCTTTTATGGCCGACCATGTATCTTATTGTCGGCGCGTTTCAGGACCCGAACGGCAATTTTACGCTGAAAAATGTCTACGACCTTTTCCAGCCTCAAATTATGAGTGCCTATTGGGTTTCGATTAAAGTGAGCCTCGCATCTGCCATCGGCGGTGCATTGATCGGCTTCTTTCTGGCCTGGGCCGTTGTGCTTGGCAATCTGCCGCGCTGGCTGCGCCCGACCGTTCTGACATTCTCAGGTGTTGCATCGAATTTCGCTGGCGTTCCGCTGGCCTTCGCGTTTCTCGCGACGCTTGGCCGGACCGGCTTCGTGACGATCCTGTTGCGTGAGTGGTTCGGTTTCAATCTTTACTCGACCGGCTTCAACCTCTTGAGCTTTTTTGGTCTCACAATCACCTATTTGTTCTTCCAGATTCCGCTGATGGTGCTTATTCTGACCCCTGCCCTCGACGGTCTGAAAAAAGAATGGCGTGAAGCCTCTTCGATCTTAGGTGCCACCAATCTGCAATATTGGCGCATGGTAGCTTTCCCGATTCTCTGGCCAAGCCTGCTCGGCACAACACTGCTATTGTTCGCAAATGCCTTTGGAGCAATTGCCACGGCCTATGCATTGACCGGTTCTTCGCTCAACATCGTTCCGATCCTGCTTTATGCGCAGATCAGAGGCGACGTGCTGCATAACCAGAATCTTGGCTATGCACTGGCGCTTGGCATGATTGTGATCACCGGACTTTCCAATCTTCTTTACATCTGGCTGCGTATGCGTGCCGAAAGGTGGCAGCGATGAAGAAAGGTTTTAACGCCCAGAAAATCGGGGCATGGATCGCTTTCCTGATTGGGGCGATCTACTTCATCGTGCCATTGATCGGTACTTTTGAGTTTTCATTGCGTATGCGCCGCGGCGAATATTCCTTTGATGCCTATCGTGTTGTTTTCAGCGATCCGAATTTTCAGGCCACATTCAGCTATTCGATTGTGCTCGGCATCCTGACCATCATCTTCGGCGTGCTTCTTGTCGTGCCAACGGCTTATTGGGTACGTCTGCGCCTGCCGCATCTGCGCCCGTTGATCGAATTCATCACCCTGATGCCGTTGGTTATTCCGGCAATCGTCATCGTGTTTGGCTATCTGCGCATCTATAATTCGTCATCATGGCTGCCATTCACCTCATCAACGCGTGCAACCGACCTGTTGCTGATGTTTGGCTATATGACGCTCTCGCTGCCATACATGTATCGCGCCGTCGATACGGCCATGCGCACGATTGATGTTCGCACATTGACGGAAGCGGCCCAAAGTCTTGGCGCAGGCTGGGGCCGGATCATGTTCAAAGTCATTTTTCCCAATGTCATGTCGGGGGTGATGAGTGGTGCGTTCATCACTTTTGCGATCGTTATCGGCGAGTTTACGCTTGCCTCGCTGCTCAATCGTCCGGCCTTCGGCCCCTATCTCCAGCTCGTCGGCGCAAACCGCGCTTATGAACCCTCCGCGCTGGCGATCATCTCCTTTGGCATTACATGGCTCAGTATTATCATGTTGCAACTCGTTTCACGCCTTAATAAATTCAAGACAACCGCCGGGTAACCTTCATGGCTTTTCTTAATCTCAAGCACCTGAAAAAAAGCTTCGGCGCCAATACCGTCGTCCACGATTTCAATCTCGCCGTCGAAAAGGGTGAATTCGTTTCCTTCCTCGGACCTTCGGGCTGCGGTAAGACAACGGTCCTGCGCATGATTGCAGGCTTCGAAAGCGCCGATCAGGGGGCAATCGAAATTGATGGCAAAGATGTCGTTGATTTGAAGCCTAACCAGCGCAACATCGGCATGGTCTTTCAGGCCTATGCGCTGTTTCCAAACATGACCGTTGCCCAGAACGTCGCCTTCGGGTTGCGCGTATCAGGCAAGCCAAAGGCTGAAATCGACGCGACGGTCAAGGAAATGCTCAGCCTGATCCGGCTGGAACATCTCGCCGACCGCTATCCTTATCAGATGTCAGGTGGTCAGCAGCAGCGTGTGGCACTGGCGCGCGCACTTGCAACCAAACCGCAAGTGCTTCTGCTCGACGAACCCCTCTCCGCACTTGATGCCAAGATCCGTATTTCTCTGCGTCAGGAAATCCGGGCGATCCAGCAAAAGCTCGGCATTACCACGGTTTTTGTGACCCACGATCAGGAAGAAGCACTTTCCATTTCTGATCGTATTGTCGTTATGCATGAAGGCAAGGCCGATCAGATCGGCACACCTTTCGATATCTATAACCGCCCTGCGTCGCGCTTCGTCGCCTCCTTCGTCGGCACGCTCAATATGCTGGAAGCATCGGTTGCCGAACCAGACCAGAACAGCATCGAGCTCGACGGATGCACGATCAAGGTGAATGAAGAACTTGGGCATCACGAAAAGGGCAAAACGATCACGCTCGCCCTGCGCCCGGAAGCGGTCAGCCTTGAAGCGCGCAAGAGCCATGACACATCGCTTGATGCAACCATCGAAGATGTCCACTTTCTTGGCTCGGTTATCAGAACCCGCGTTGCCCTTGGCAATAATCAGCTTTCATTCGACACGTTCAATGATCCGGCGCTTAAACCACCACAACGTGGCGACAAGGTCATTGTGCATTTTGCAGCACATGATTTGCTCGTTTTGGCAGATTAACACCAAAAAAGCCGCCCAAACGGGCGGCTTTTTTGTACTTTCATGCAATCAGGGCTGCAATATCTCAGTTCCATGGGCCGTGGAAATCGCCTTCTTTGTCCACACGCTTGAAGCCGTGCGAACCAAAAAAGTCGCGCTGGCCCTGAATGACATTGGCCGTACCCTGCGACTGCGTAAAGCTGTCGAAGTAGCTCAATGCCGAACTGAGTGCTGGAAGCGGCAGACCTGCAAGCGCAGCCTGTGCAACGATCTTGCGAAGGCCTTTCGATGCCTTGCCCATGCGTTCAACAAAGGCCGGAACCAGCAGAAGATTTTCGATGTCCTGACCTTCAAAAGCCTGTGCAATATCGTCGAGGAACAGCGAACGGATGATGCAGCCTTCGCGCCAGATACGCGCCGTTGTAGCGAGCGGAATATTCCAGCCATGTTCCTTTGACGCTGCGGCCAGAACGGCAAAGCCCTGCGCATAGGCGACGATCTTTCCAGCCAGAAGCCCCTGCTCAAGATCAGCAAGAAACTGCGCCTGATCAGCAATATCGAGTTTGCGCGGCGCAGGATTATAAGCCTTTTCCGCAGCCTGACGTTCAGCTTTCAGCGACGAGATTGAACGTGCATCAACCGCAGCTTCAATGCCAGTCGCAGGCACACCGAGCATCTGCGCTTCAATCGCAGACCAGCGACCTGTACCCTTCTGCCCGGCCTGATCAAGGATCATATCGACCATCGCCTTGCCAGTTTCAGGATCGGTAGCCTTCAGAACTTTTGCTGTTATTTCAATGAGATAGGAATTTAGCGGGCCGGCATTCCATTTCTCGAACACATCACCGATTGCAGGCGCCGAAAGGCCAAGACCATCACGCAGAATACCATAAATTTCGGCAATCATCTGCATGTCAGCATATTCAATGCCGTTGTGAATCGTCTTTACAAAATGGCCTGCGCCATCAGGGCCGACCAGAGCGCAGCAAGGCTCGCCGTTATATTTTGCAGCCGCAGCCAGAAGAATTGGTGCGATGCGGTCATAGGCTTCTTCAGTACCGCCAACCATCATGGATGGACCATGGCGTGCACCTTCTGCGCCACCCGATACGCCCATGCCGACAAAGGTCGGATCGTTAGGACCAAGCGCTTTCAGACGGCGCATCGTGTCACGATAATCGGAGTTACCCGCATCAATCATGATGTCGCCCTTCTCAAGATAAACCTTAAGACGGGTGGTTTCGGCGTCAACGGGCGCGCCAGCCTTGATCAGAAAGATGATCGGACGTGGCTTGCGGATATTGTCAGCCAGTTCTTCAAAGGTCGCGCAAGGGATGATCTTGTCACGCAGAGCACCAGCTTTTTCGATGAATGCTTTCAGCACGGGCTCGTCGCGGTCATAAACGGCTACCGTGTAGCCCTTCTCGGCGATATTCAGCGCAAGGTTCGAACCCATGACGCCGAGACCGACCATACCGATATCTGCTTTTTCCATTTTTTGCCCTTTTGAAACACAGCCAACTGGCTTGCCGTAGAGAAATAGAGAGCCGACAGACTGGGCTGTCATAGCTGTTGCTGTCGCATTATTTAGCGCCAGCTTATACCAGTCTGTATCCTATTCTTGGATGATCTAGGGCATATGACACAAATTTGATAGAGCCTTTTCTGAGAAACTAACCGATTTAAATGCTCAAACACGCTCGAGTTTCTCATGTGGCAACGGTGGTAGCTCAATCTTGATATGATCACCAGCCTGCACATTTCCACCCGCAAGAACGATCGACATGACGCCAGCTTTACGCACCAGTTCGCCATTTTCCGTTTTATCGAGGACAGCGCCCAAAAGCCCCTTCTCAAATTTCTCAATCTGCGAACATGGATTACGCAAGCCCGTGAGTTCAAGGACAACATCGGACCCAATTTTGAGAAGGGTCGATTTGGGCAGTGCGAGCAGATCGATCCCGCGCGTGGTGATGTTTTCACCCAACTGTGCAGGCGCAATGTCAAACCCCTTCTCTGTCAGCTCATCGAACAGTTCGGCTTGAATGAGATGGACCTGACGCAGATTGGGTTGCGTGGGATCTGCCCTCACACGCGACCGATGTTTGACGGTCACTCCCTTGTGCGCATCGCCTTCAACACCCTCGCCAGCGACAATGCTTATCTCTGAAACCAGCTGTTTCGAGAAGTGATGCTTCGCATCGCGTGCAACGGCTACAACAATTCCACTCATATTTTTACCTTGATCACATGAAGAGAGACGTCGGCGGCAAAGCCAGTCGTAATCCCGCATATCATGCGATATACAGTCGATGAAAGACAAGGGTATTGCGCAGGGGTAGGCGGTAAAACCATGACGAACAAGCAGCGCGACGGCAAGGATTTTCGCTGGGGCATCTGGGGTACAGGCACGATTGCCAATGCTTTTGCTGCCGATATTCAGGCAAGCAGCGCTATGCGCGTGAGTGCTGTCTGTTCGCGTTCCATGCAGAGTGCAGAGGATTTCAAAAGCCGCATCGGTGCGGATCAAGCCTTTAATGATGCTGCTGCCTTTCTCAACAGCGCGGAAATTGATGCGGTTTATATTGCCACGCCCAATGCCATGCATGTGCCGCAAACCTTGCAGGCCATTGCCGCTGGCATAGCGTGCCTCACGGAAAAACCGCTGACGCTTGATGCCGACGGCGCCAACCAGATCGAAGCAGCAAGCAAAGCGCATCATGTCTTTGCCATGGAAGCCATGTGGAGCCGCTTTCTTCCGGCAATTCATGCCACCCGCGAGTATATCAAAGCGGGGCGAATCGGAATGGTTAAGCGCATTGAGGCCGATCTGTCCTATTTTCGCGAAGAAGACCCAAAAAGCCGCTTTTTTGATCCCGCGCTTGGTGGTGGTGCGGCCTTTGATCTGGGCGTTTATCCGGTTTCGCTAGCGCTCAGTTTTCTCGGATTGCCCGATGCGGTGAGCGGTCGCTGGATACGCGCAAAGAGCGGCGTCGATATGCGTACAGTAATTGAGCTGACCTATCCCCATGCCAAAGCCCATCTTTCCTGTGGCTTTGATCATGACGGCGAAAACCGAATGCTGATTGAAGGTACCAAGGGTGCGATTATGCTGCATGCACCGTTTCTCAAGGCACAACGGCTCACGATCTTTTCGGAAAGCGTGCTGAATTCAGCCATCGGGCCAAAAGGACCGGGCGGCCTGGTTGGAAAAATTCTCAACCGCCTGCCGCTTCCGGGCAGAACCGTTGAGCATCATCCATTCTCAGGCAACGGACTTCAATTTCAGGCGCAAGCCGTGCGCAATGCCGTGACACGCGGCGAGACTTTAAGCCCGATCATGCCGCTTGAACACAGTGCTGCGGTTGCAAACATCATCAGCACTGTGCTTGCGCAAAAGCCGAATTAGAAGCTGCTCTGCACCTTATAGGGTGCTGCATTTTCGCCAGCATTGTTGAGTGCAAGGGCCACTTCGGTGATGTGCAAAGCCACATTACCAGAGAAAAACGCAGCCTCACCTGTTTCAATGGCGCGCGCCTGATCCGCCACGCCACGCATGAAATCAATCTGTGACGGGAATGACGGCAGGCTGACCGTGTTCCCCTTTGGATAAGCGAGCTTGCTGCCGACAGCGGGTTTCCACGCCAGCGTCTTACCAAGCTTTGCTTCCAGACGCCCAAAAACGCGCGACAGGATGGAACGCTTTCTCTCTGTCGATTCAAGACGAACCGCAGAGCGATTGTCCCAGAGATCATCGACAGTAATGGAGCCTTTGTCGGCCACGATTGTCAGGCTGCGATCTTTCGGCATGGCAAGGCCGGACGTCAGACGTGCAACAAGACCGGATTTAAAACGCAGGCAACCCACGGAAAAATCTGGTGCCATACGCAGATGCTCCGTTCCCGGTCCTTTGTTCTGGAAGGTGATTGAGGAAAAAGCCGTCACGCTTTCCACAGGACCAAACAGCGATACGAGCCATGAAAGTGCATAACCTGCATGTTCCAGCGTACAGCCAATCTCAAACTCATGCAGACCCGGCCAAGGCGCACCCGATTGCGAGCGCCATGTCGCCCATTTGTCGCGGAAAACCGGGCCGTCTTCCATTTCGGCATAGACCAGCCGCGGCGTACCAATCTCGCTTATGGAAGTCGCAACAAGCTTCTGTGCATCGCTCAAAGCGTTGGCGGGGGCAGCGGCCAGTGTCAGTCCGTTTGCAGCCGCAAACTCAACCAGTTCCTTGGCATCGTTGAAATCCATGGCCAGCGGCTTTTCCGAATAGACGTGCTTGCCCGCTTCAAGCGCTGCGCGCGAAATGGCGTAATGGTTCTCCGGCGTTGTCAGGTTAAGCACAATCTGCACATCTTTATCAGCAAGGATTGCTTCAAAGCTTTCATAGGCACGAACATTATAATGCGAAGCAAAGACTTTCAGGCGCTCTGCCGAGCGATCAAAGGCACCGAGCAGCTTAAGCTGCGGGTAATTGCGCAGCGTGGTCATGTAGTAATCGGCGACGAAGCCCGTGCCAATGATCGCGATATTCATGATTAACTCCGGGATTATACAGACCGCTTGGGAATGGTGACTTTCGCTGTCATGCGCAAGCCAAAGATCGCAAAGATGAGCATGAGCCAAACCGGGTCCATGCGGCGGAAGAAAAAGCTTTCCAGCATCGCGTTCAGCGTGCCGAAAAACACAAACATGAGAAAAAAGTCTGCGAGAAGCAGGTTTTCTCGCGTTGGCCTGCACCGCATATAGTTGACCAGCGGCATGACAATGATCACAAAAATTGCGCAGATAAGACCGATGAGCCCCGTGGACAGCGTGATGTCGAGATAGCCGTTATGGCCATGCACGATGCCGCGCACATCCCAATCAAGGTAATATGGATTGGCCGCTTCTTTTGCTGCCCCAGTACTCCAGAAGCTTTCATAGCCAAAGCCGGTCCATGGGCGGTTATGCAGCGCTTCAATAGCAAAAGCCCAGATTGATGTGCGCCCGGTGAAAGTCGGGTCCACCGAGAAATTCAGAACAATCTGGTGGAGAGGCTCAAACAGCACCGTGCCGATTGTGAAAAGCGCAAAAGCAAGCTGAATGACCACGATCATAAGTGGCGCCAGCCCACGTACACCAAACATACCCGGGGCAATGACCAGAATCATGGCAAAGGGTACCAGTGCAACCGTGGTTTTTGATCCAGTATGCGCCACGAAGAACAGGGCAAATAATGCAATCAGTGCCCCACTGACCCGCCAGCCGCGTCGCCACAGATAGATGCCACCAAAAGCAAAAAACGCCATAACAGGCCCGGCAATATTCTTATGCGTGAACACCCCGCGCCACAGATATGAGTTTTGTGGCTCGGCAGCGTCAGCGCCATGGGTGCCAAGATTAGGCAACAGCACCACACCAGCATATGAAATCACAATCACAATTGATGCCACTATAAGCAGCATAATGGAATAGCCGTCAGCGTCCTGCGGCAAAGCCAGCACAGCGACTATGGCAAGAACACCGATCAGTGTCAGCATGATCCCGCGAATGGCCGTTCCCAGATCAGGACTGGTGAAGGCCGAAGCGATGAGAATGGCAAACATCAGGCCCCAGCCAAGGCTTGCAAGCCGCAAGACCTTGCGCGGATCAGCAAACATCGCAAGCGCAGCCAGCGAAATAACTCCGACGAGACCGAAGCCAAGCTGATTGACACTATCGCCCGCCTGCTGGCCATCAACGACAACGGCCTGCGAAAACGGGCGAAAAGAAATCAGCAGAATGCAGAATATAATTGTTGCTGCGACGAGCGCGATCTGGCGCATCGTCGCCTTCAACGGATCGAACGAGGCCGTATCAGTTCTTGTCCGGGTTGCGATACTGCTCATTCAAATATCCAAAATGCGCCATCACCCGACCCAGACCGATATGAATAAAGTAAGTGCCGACAGGCGCAAAGCCGGCCGCAAAACCTCTTCTGAGTGCTTTGATCGGCGAATAGGCCAGAAGAGCCAAACTCTTCAGGAACACGCGCACCTGACCAAACGGCTCATCCTTGCGTTTACGCTGCTCAATCAGTGTTGAAAGAACGCCATTGCGCAAACCACGCGAGGTGATCCAGTCGCGTTCCAGACGGCGCGCAGGAATGGTTTCGCGCACGATGCCTTCCGCACACCACGCAACTTTAAAGCCCTTGGCAATAGAGCGGGACAGGAAGTCAGAATCGCCGCCACCAGTAAAGTTGAACTTCAGATCCATAAACGGATAGCTATGCGCTTCCAAAACAGCACGCGCAATCAGCAGGTTGCCCGATGAATAGATGATCGGCACCGGGCCGGTCTTCGTGTAATGAGGCAGGAAAACCGGATGCTTCGCCCACTTTTCAGAATTCGGCTTTTCAAAAATCGGATACTGCGGGCCGCCAACCAGACTGACATCATAACGCTCAGCCGTCGAAACCATATTCTCGATCCAGTCAGGATCGGCCAGTTCATCATCATCAATGACAATGACATATTTGAAATTTGGAAAAAACTTGGTCGCCGTCAGCCAACCGGCATTATAAGCATTGCAATTGCCGCGATGCGACTCGCCAATAAGCATGCCGTTATATTTGCCAGCCTCGAAAAGCGGAGCTGCAACGGTTGCGCCTTCTTTCTTTTCAGTCTCATTCTCGATAACCACCACTGCCCAACGACGCTTTGTCGTTTGCGCATTCAACGTATCGAGGGTTCTGATCAGATGCTCAGGCCGCTTAAATGTAGGAAGAGAAACGACAATATCGATCTCATCATAGGCAAGCCCAGGCGTTTTAGCGATTACTTCAATATGATCCGGTAATTCTATCATCTCGGCTTCCGATTTATTTCAGAGATTTACATTTTTATGTTTATCTTTCCACTATTGATAAACGTTTAAAGAAAAGTTCACTGCATGGCTGTAGAGAGTGGCTTTAGCAAATACTCATTAAGATCGGTTAGGAGCTGAATTGCAACCGTGTCGTCTTGTCTTCGTAACATCACTTGTTCCACATGCGGTCGCTTCGACGGGTTATGAAGTTGCGAATGCCGCCGTTATCGATGGTCTGCGTCGCGCCGGTGCTCATGTCACTGTTCTCGGTTTCACCTGGCCGGGACATCCGGCGGCTGAAAACAAAGACACGATCGTTCTTGGCGAAGTGGAAGTACGCACAGAAGGCGCCGGCATCAAGCGCAAGATCGGCTGGGTGCTGAAATCTTTTCTCACAGGGCTGACGGTTTCGTCGGCAAAGCTGCGGGTTATCCCAGCAGTTGAACTGCATAATGCGATCACCGAACTCGGTGAATTCGATGCCTATGTGCTCAACGGTGTGACGCTGCCGGGCGCCTTTGAAGATATTTTCAAGGACAAGCCATCGATTTTCGTTGCGCATAATGTCGAATACCGTTCGGCAGAAGAAAATGCGGCAGATGCCAAAGGCAAGGTTCAGAAATTTCTGTTTGGCCGCGAGGCTAGGATTCTCAAAAAGCTGGAGAGCAGGCTTTGCAAACAGGCAAGCTTTGTCTTCACCTTTGCAGAAGAAGACGGCCCGGCACTGGGCCTCGACAAAAATAAATTTGCAACACTCCCGCTTGTCATGCCGGGCAACAGCGAAACCGTGAAACCGGAGGCAGCCAAATATGATCTCGCGCTCATCGGTACATGGACATGGCACCCCAACCGCATTGGCCTTGAATGGTTTCTGCGCGAAGTCAAACCGCTTTTGCCAAAAGACATCACAATCGCCATCGCAGGCAACACACCCGCCGATCTTATTGCGGCCTGGCCGGGTGTGAATTTCGTCGGCAAAGTGCCTGATGCCACCAAATTCGTTGAAAGTGGCAAACTGATACCTCTGATCAGCCGCGCGGGCACAGGCGTTCAGTTGAAAACGATAGAAACGTTTGAGCTGGGAAAACCAAGTGTTGCCACCGCTCATTCGGTTCGTGGTATTGGCAATATCCCGGCCAACTGCACAATGGCCGACAAGCCTGCTGAATTTGCCGCAGCCATCGTAGAGCGCCTTAAAGCAATCAATGAAGGTGACGATCAAAGACTGGACGGCAAAGCCTTTAAACAGGCACAAATCGCAGGCATGGACAGCGCAATCGCCCGAGGCTTAAAGAAACTTCAGGACGTCACAGGAAAAGCAGACTGAATATGACGCATAGTGCATCCGAAAAACTCGAATACCGAAATATTCTCGGCATCAAGGTTGTCTGTTTCGACTGGGGCAGTTCATTCGCTTATTTTGAAAAGCGAATCGAAAACCGGGCCTTCTTGAAGCAGGGTTGGCTTAATGCCAACAATGCCAATATTGCGCATGAAGACCCGGCCTATATGGCAGCGCTCAAAAATTTTCTGATCCTGCCTGATGGTGTTGGTGTCGATATTGCCAGCAAGGTCGCTTATGGTGAAAAATTTCCAGCCAATCTCAACGGCACAGACTTCATCCCCGGCTTGATGCAGCATATCAAACGCCCGATGAAAGTGGCGTTGCTTGGTGGCGGTCCCGGCGTTGCTGCACACACAGTGCAGCTTTTTGAGAAGCAAATCCCGCAGCACGATTATCGTGTGATCTCGGATGGCTATTTCAAGCCTGCGGATATAGACGGCATTCTGGATCAGCTTAAGGCATATCATCCCGATATGCTGCTGGTGGCCATGGGTGTTCCGCGGCAGGAGCTGTTCATCGACAAATACATCACAGCCGAACATTGCACGATTGCGAGCGCGGTTGGCGCCTTATTCGATCTGCATACCGGCCGCGTGCAGCGCGCACCCCATTGGGTCCGCACGCTCAAAATGGAATGGGCGCATCGCCTGATGCAGGAGCCGCGCCGTCTGGCAAAGCGCTATCTGGTTGGCAATCCAGTGTTTCTCTGGCGTGTTGCAAAAGCAAAGCTGTCAGGGGGCAACCCTTGAAGACAGCTATTGTCACCGCAAGCTGGGATCAGGACTTTGAGCGTTGCAAGCTCTTATGCGAAACCATGGACAAACATGTCACCGGTTTCACCAAGCATTATATTCTGGTCGACAGCAAAGATGTTGCGCTTTTTCGGCAGATAGAGAACGCCAATCGCATCGTGATTGACGAGCGAGATTTGTTGCCGTCCTGGTTGCGAGCCTTCCCCGATCCGACCTATCTCGGGCGCCGTCGCGTCTGGTTGTCGTTTAAAACCAAACCGTTGCGCGGTTGGCATGTACAGCAGTTGCGCCGCATTGCACTGGCAGACAAGGTGGAAGAAGACGGACTGCTTTATACCGATTCCGACACTGCTTTTGTCCGGCCCTTTGATTGCAACACACTCTGGCACGAGGATAAGCTGCGCCTGTTCTACCGGCCCAATGCGCTTGCCAATCCTGAATGGCCGGAACATCCCGTTTGGGCAGAGAACGCAGGAAAGCTTCTTGGCGTCAAGAATGGCAAGAGTGCGCTGAATGACTATATCGGCCAGCTTGTTTCCTGGCGCAGAGATTCGGTCATCGGCATGTGCGAGCGTATCGAAAAGCACACCGGTCAGCATTGGGTTGCTGCCATCGGCAATGTCCGACGCTTCTCCGAATGCTTTATCTACGGCCATTATGTTGATGATATTCTGGATGGCGCAGGCCATTTCCACGACACGCACGATCTGTGTCGCATGCAATGGTTTGCACCGCCACCCACGGAAGAAGAATTCCGCACTTTTATCGCTGAGATGGAACCACATCAGGTTGCCATCGGCATGCAGTCATTCCTGAGCTTGTCGGTTAACGATATTCGCCGGATCATCGGCGCTTAATCTTTTGCCCGGAGTGAACAATACTCCGGGCTTTTTTACACCCGCTTTGCGGGCAATCGCATACTCGTATAGGTGAAAACCAGCGAGAGGACATAGATACCCGCAAAGACAAAGTTAAGCCCGGCAATCCAGTCATTGTTATCGCCATAATGAAGCAGCAGCAGCCAGACAAACAGCGCTTTGGCCGCCGTCATCAGCACCATGCTCAATGTGCGCAAACCAGTCTGGCCACGTGCATAGAGAATTTCTGTCTGATATTCGATCAAATTGCGGAAGCCCGGCACCAACAGCACCAGCGGCAAAAGTCCAACAATCGGCGCAACGCTTGCACCAAGCGCTGTCGGAAAAAATTGCAGAAAGATCACCATGGCGCCAAGACCTGCAACCGAAACCACAAAGACCGCAAATTCCAGCCCTATCTTGATGCGCAGTGAAGCCAGCATATCCGGGCTCCGCATGAGCTTTTGCACCAGCATCATATTAAATGAGCGGATCGGCAGTGCTGTAAGGTCAACCAGACGCATGATAATCGCATAGACACCGGCCGTCGTTGGACCGCCGATGCTCAGAACCAGCAGCTTATCGAGTTCGCTCTGGATGTAAAACAGCAGTTCCGCCCCCATCACGGCAATTGAATCGGAAACACGCCGTATATATAGCCGTGGCTCGAAACGCAGTTTCACCCTTGGGTAAAAGCGCAATGCAAAGATCAAGCCGACAGCATTTGCCCCTGCATACCACCACGCCCAATGCACAACATCATGCTTGGTGGCGAAGAACATGAACAAAACAGCGGCAATAGCACGCATGGTTGTACCAAAAATCACCAGAAGCGCTGAAATACCAAAGCGCCGCAAACCGTTATTGACGATGATGATCATTTCAATCGAACGCCACAACAGCGCCTCGGCGACCACCACAACGGCAAAAGGCAGGAATGATATATCCCGGCCAAAGAAGATGAAATAAACGAGCCAGGAACAGAGCGCGAAAAGCGGCAAAGAAAGCACAAGCGCTGCAAGATAACCTGCGGTATAGGTTCCAAGCAGCAGCGGTTTGACCGTCGAGATACGATAAAGCGGAGAGCTAAAACCAAGCGAAACAAGGCGTGAAAGAACCACACCCGTGCCGGATGCCGTGGCAAAAATGCCAAAATCTCCGGTGGGCAGTGTATTTGCCAGCGCTACAAAATAGAGCAGTGAAACGACCAGACGTCCGGCAGAGCCGGAAAAAAGCGAGAAATAATCCCGCACCATTGCACTGCGGCTACCCAATAATTTCTGGAGTGCTTTCGCGATCACTCAAGGCCTCGTGCTTTATCTTGTGTCACGCTTTAAAGCCGTCTCACCGGCCATGAGATCGAACTTAGCAAAAAAGACTTAATTAAAACCCACTACGCCTTATCATTGATCCGTGCGTTAACCATTTCTTCTCCATAAAAAAACTATAATCAGCAGAAGACTAAGTCATTTCGGGGTACGGACATCTTTGACGATGAGCGGTGAGGACAAACGCAATAAGGGAAGAGAAGAGAAACCTCTTCTTGCATTTTCTGACGCGCCTGAGGCAAGCCGCGAAGAATCCGACACGTCCAAACGTGAAAAGCAAACGATTACCCCGCCTTGGACGCCGCCTGCAACGCCTGAAGAACGCGCTGAACTGTTCCGCAACCAGCAGGAAAAGAAAGCAACGGAAGAACAAGAGGTTT
This sequence comes from Ochrobactrum chromiisoli, assembly GCF_026241335.1. Lineage (GTDB taxonomy): Bacteria > Pseudomonadota > Alphaproteobacteria > Rhizobiales > Rhizobiaceae > Brucella > Brucella chromiisoli. The sequence continues at coordinate 27,486 of NZ_JAPHAV010000014.1, forward strand.
CCGAGCTGCGCGCCCGCATGGCCTCTATCAAAGCCGAGCTTGAACGCAAGATTGCTGAGCGCGAAAATGGCCTGAAAGATCAGGCTGTTGAAAAAGCCAAACCGGAGCCGAATCCTATCGCGACAATCGCAACACAAGCCATCCAACATGAAGTGCGGGATACGGAATGGAAGCCACTGGTTGATCCGCGTGTCGCAATTGAAATCGTCAAAGGGTCTCGTCGATTGCTTCTGGCAACGACCCTGCTCGGTGGCCTTGTAGCGACGCTTTATGCACTGACAATTCCGCAGATGTTCGTGGCCACGACCGATCTTCTGGTCGATCCGCGCAATGTGCGCTCCGTCGGCACTGAGTTAACACCCGGCCAGCTGCCAACGGATGCCTCTTTGGCTATTGCAGAAAGCCAAGCACGGCTGCTTGATTCAAGCAGTGTATTGCTCAAAGTCATTGACCAAGCCAATCTGACGAAAGACCCCGAATTTAACGGAACCTTTGTCCCCACCGGCGTTGCAGGCTTTTTTGCGCAGCTTAAAAGTGTGATCAGCCCCCAGACCCAAAGTGACGGTCAGGCTCTTGAAACGCGTGTTCTCTATAACCTTTATGACAGCGTAACCATCGGTCGCGACCCCAAGACCTTTATCTATTCTGTCTCAGTCAAAACCCGCAGTTCGGAAAAGTCGGCTGAAATCGCCAATCTTATCGGATCCGTTTTCCAGAAAGAACTTGATTCACTGCAGTCGGATGTGGCGCGCCGCAATGCGGACGAGCTTTCCAAGCGCCTTGCCGATATGCGCAGCAGCGTCGAAACGGCAGAAAAAGCGGCAGCAGATTTTCGTGCCTCGCGTGATCTTGTTGATGTCGATGGCAAACTGATCAGCGACAACGATCTGACACGTCTTAACGATCAGCTGACAAACCAGCGCGCTGAAAGCATGCGGCTTCAAGCGCGGATTCAAGTGCTCAACGATGCCAATACAGGCAGCGTCATTTCCGGCACCTTGCCGGAAGATTTACGTTCCAACACATTGACGGCACTACGCGCGCAATATGCGCTTGCGAGCCAGAACGCCAATGGTGCGTCCACCCAGCTTGGTCCGCGTCATCCGCAATTCATTCAGCTTCAGTCGCAAAAGCAGACTGTACTCAATGATATTGATGCCGAATTGCGTCGCATTCGTGCTTCATTGCAGGTCGAAGTCGCGCGGTCGCTGCAACAGGAAAAAGACCTGAACGCACGTCTTGCGCAGCTCAAGTCTCAACAGGCCAACAGCAACAATGATCGCGTGAAACTGCGCGAGCTGGAGCGTGAAGCAACAACTTTACGTTCGGTCTATGAAGCATTCCTTCTGCGCTCGCGCGAAACAAGCGAACAGGAAGGCATCACGACGACCAATGTTCGCGTGATTTCTGAAGCACGTCCGCCGCTCGACCCGGCAGGATCGTCGCGCAAGCTGATCGTCATTGCCGGACTGATTGCAGGCTTTATGCTCGGCCTGGCGATAACAGCCGTCCGCAATTTCGGACGGCTGGTGCGTCTATCCTAAGAAGTTTCAGGAAATACGCGAAACTTTGCGGCCGCTGGCACGTAAAATTCCCTGCGCACCATCCAGATGACCCGCTTTCAATTCAAGCGCCAGAAACCGACGCTTTTCATAGGGGCCGGGCATCGCAAGATCGCCGGTCTTTTCAGCCGTAAAGCCGAAACGCCCGTAATATTCGGGATCACCAACCAGCAGGATGGCACCATGGCCCCGGCGCTTTGCCTGAGCAATTGCGTGCTGCATCAAGGCCGAACCGATACCGCAACCGGCAGCCAATGGGTCCACCGCAAGCGGACCGAGCAAGAGTGCGGAAACCGGAAAGCCAAATGCGTCGAGACCGGCATGAACGTTCCACAGCCGGACGGTGCCCACAAGCAGACCATCGGCAGCCATTGCCGAAAAAGCCAGACCTTCCGCTGGAAGACGCCCACGACGCAGTTTTTCCGACGACTTTCTGCGGCGGCCCTCACCCATGGCGCGATCAAGCAACGCTTCGCGCGCAATGACATGCGCAATTGCTTCGCCCACAATGGTGAAAGCAGGTGCAAAAACCGGCAACAGGCCGGTTACAACATTTTCCTGAATTTCAAGATTAGCATTCATGACATCTCACCCCAATACGGGCAGCAACACATCCCGCCCAGCGCATTGCAGCGCCGGGCAGATGAAGAGAACCTTCCAGTTGCCTGAAAGATTAGATGACGTAGGATCGGAGCGGTTCGAAGCCGTTGAATGCCACCGACGAATAGGTGGTGGTATAAGCACCTGTGCCTTCGATGAGAATTTCATCACCGATGGTCAGCGACACTGGCAACGGATATGGCGTCTTTTCATACATGACATCCGCGCTGTCGCAGGTTGGGCCAGCCAGTACACAAGGCTCGGTTTCACCGCCATCGCGTGGGGTCACAATCTGATAGCGGATCGCCTCGTCCATGGTTTCGGCCAGACCGCCGAACTTGCCGATGTCGAGATAAACCCAACGCACATTGTCATTGTCCGACTTGCGCGAAACCAGAACCACTTCTGTCTTGATCACGCCTGCATTGCCAACCATGCCGCGGCCCGGTTCAATGATGGTTTCTGGAATGCGGTTGCCGAAATGCTTTGAAAGCGCATCGAAGATCGCCATGCCGTAGGCCTGAGCGGTCGGCACGTCCTTGAGGTAACGGGTTGGGAAACCGCCACCCATATTCACCATGCGCAGCACAATGCCTTCGTCAGCCAGCGTGCGGAACACCGATGCAGCATCGCCAAGCGCGCGATCCCATGCACTCAGATCCGTCTGCTGCGAGCCGACATGGAACGATACACCATAGGAGTCGAGACCGAGCGACTTTGCATGACGCAGCACGTCGATAGCCATGGCAGGCACGCAACCGAACTTGCGTGACAGCGGCCATTCAGCGCCTTCACCATCCGTAAGCACGCGGCAGAACACGCGACTGCCGGGAGCAGCACGTGCAACCTTTTCGACTTCTTCTACGCAATCAACGGCAAAGAGGCGGATGCCCAGTTCGAAAGCGCGCGCAACATCGCGCTCCTTCTTGATGGTGTTGCCATAAGAGATGCGGTTTGGGGTGCTGCCTGCTTCCAGTGCCATTTCGATTTCGGCAATCGATGCCGTATCGAAGCACGAGCCAAGCGATGCAAGAAGACTCAGCACTTCCGGCGCAGGATTTGCCTTCACAGCATAGAAAATGCGCGAGTAAGGCAATGCCTTTTCAAAATTCTGATAGTTTTCGCGCACGACGTCGGTGTCAACGACGAGGCAAGGGCCATCCGGGCGGCGGGTGTTGAGGAAGTCGATAATACGCTGTGTAGCCATGGTCGTTCTCCCGCACGGCTTATTCTGATGCCGCATTCTAAGGGACAAAGTATGCATAAGCGCATTCGCGGTGAGGCCAGCCTTTGGAGATGCTGAGGTCACGCGAAAACTCATGCGGCGGTGGAACAACGCTAAACCCGCGTTACTCCGCTTTGTCTGCCTTGGATTGGAATTGGAGAACCGCATCCGCACTTCTGGCAATGAAGGTGTGCCTCTTCAGTAATTCCGGCTTTTGGACAGCCGAAAGACACTAGAAAGGCCCGCACCGTCGTTGCTTCAAGATGTCCTCGATCTGGCGGTTGGCCTACAGATCGACTGGAGCGGTTAGGTCCAGGTACCGTACCGAATTCCTCACCATTCGAGGATCGGCGGACACCCACAGGCACGTGCGACTTTGGGCAAGGGCGATATAATCGCAATGATGTGTCCATTCAATGACAAATCTTTGTCGCGGCAAAATTATTTTTGCGGCGGGTAATCCACCCGCTGCGCTTGCCATTGTTCAATAATAGTGAAACATTCTACCGCAAAGCTTAAGCTTTAATTGACTATATCCCCGGATTCTCGTCGCTGGTTGTGAACAATGACGCCTTTCGATCCGCTTAACGCGATCATCGCAAAGCCCGAAAAGCCCCTGCCCCCAGCGGAAGGCGGACGGCCTAAAGGTGAGCGTGTGGCTGTAAAAAGCATTTCTGACGTGGCCGGAATGCCAAATGGGCGCAGAAATCGGCAAATTTTGACCGAATCAGTTGCCCGCCAAAGCAGCGACAGCACGCGTTTCACACAACAATTGGAAACAATCATTGGCGACAATGCGGCGCGCACCTTGCCAACCGTACCGGATGCTGATTGCACTCTATCGACACATTCTTGAAAAACAGGACCAGGCCATGGATACCCTTACACGTATGCGCGCATTCATCGACGTGGTCGAAGCAGAGGGCTTTTCGGCTGCTGCGCGAAAGATCGGACGATCCAAGGCGCTGCTTTCCAAATATGTGCGTGAGCTGGAAGACGAGCTCGGCGCACGACTTTTAAACCGCACAACACGCCAGTTCTCGCTGACAGAGGCAGGCCATACCTATTACCATCGTGCGGTTGAGATCATTCGCGAGATTGATGCGTTGCAGGATGCTGTCAGCGAAACAAGCTCGGATGCGCGCGGTCGCATCAAGCTTTCAGCGCCGCGCACCTTTGCCGATGCGGTGATCGGGCAATCGCTGATCGATTTCTGTCTGGCCCATCCGGAAATCGTGCTCGACGTGCGGCTGGATGATCGTTTCGTTGATATGGTGGAAGAAGGTTTTGACCTCGCAATCCGCATTACGCGCCTGCAAGACTCTTCTCTCATCGCCAAAAGGCTTTCGCCTTTCCATTCCGTGCTTTGTGGTGCACCGTCCCTGATCGAACGCGTTGGTAAGCCGGAACGCCCGGAAGACCTGGCTGACAAGCCTTGTATCATTGATACCAATGCGCGCTCACGCAACAACTGGCATTTCCGCAATACTGACGGCTCAATGATGACGGTAACGGTCAATGGCCCGATTGAAATCAACAGCCCGGTTGCAACCAAAACTGCCGCACTTGCAGGACTTGGTTTTTGCTCGCTTCCGGCCTTTATTGCAGAAGAAGAAATCGAGCGGGGTCGCCTCATTCCTTGTCTTGAGGAGTTTATCGTCAAGGACGGCGGTATTTATGCCGTCTATCCGCATCGCCGCTACCTCCCGGCCAAAATCCGCGCGCTTGTGGACTTCCTGACCCAATGGTTCAAGGATCGTGAAGCGCGTGCATAGAAAAGGCTGCCCTCGTCCCACTTTTGCCGCCTTCACGACTATGCGTTAGAGACGAATTCACGGAACCCCTATATGCACGATTTGCGCTCATGGCTGAAACGCCCGATTGTCCTTGCCGTAACACTGACCACAGTGTTGACGCCCATGGCTGCGAAAGCGCATCCGCATGTTTTTGCCGATGCAAGGCTGGAGCTGACGATTGCGCCGGACGGCACGGTGGAAAAGCTCGCGCATATCTGGCGTTTCGATGATGTGTTTTCATCAACTGTTTTGATGGAGTTTGACAAGAACGGTGATTTGCAGCTTGACAGAAATGAGCTGATTGACCTTGGTCATGTGATCAACGGCTCTATCGCCGAATACAAATATTTTCAGACTGTGCTTGCGGACGGAAAAGATGTCAAAATGGCGCGCCCCACCGACTTGGCCGCAGACTTCTCCGACAATCACCTGCTGATCGTTTTTACCAGCAAACCAGAAAAGCCACTGAAGCTTGAACCCGGACACACGGTCAGCTTCGGTGTGTATGATCCGACCTTTTATACGGCCATCGACTATGTGAGTGACAAGGAACTTGTCGTCAAAGGTCTGCCTGCGGGCTGCAAATCCAAGGTGGTGCGCCCTGACCCCGATGAAGCCCTTGCGCAAAATCAGGGCACCCTGACAGACGCCTTTTTCAATGATCCGGCTGGCACAGATATGTCAAAGATTTTCGCCACCCGCCTTGAGATACACTGCGAGAAAAAGGGATAAGCAGCCTTATGAAGAATTCGGTCCGTTTCATTCTCACAGCCTGCCTTATGATGATCGCCGCCAACGCTCTGGCACAATCATCATTGGGCATCGGTGCCAATGAAGTCGCCATGAAACCGACCGGACCTTTTGCGCATATCATTTTATGGATGAATGAACAGCAGCGCAGCTTCTATCTCGCGATGACAACCGCGCTCAAAGCCATGCGTGAAGACCCATGGCAGGCATCGGTGCTGATCGGCCTTTCCTTCATTTATGGTATTTTCCATGCCGCCGGCCCCGGCCACGGCAAGGCGGTGATTTCATCTTACATGATCGCCAATGAAACGGCGCTGCGGCGCGGTATCATGCTGTCTTTCGTCTCGTCGATGTTACAGGCCATCGTTGCGATTATTGTGGTGGGACTTGCATGGCTTTTGCTGCGCGGCACCGGAATTTCGATGAACCAGACGGCGCGCTATATGGAAATAGCGAGCTTTGCACTGGTGCTGTTCTTTGGCCTCTGGCTTCTGATCCGCAAGCTGCCGCTTCTGTTTCGGAAACGCGACAGCGCCGAACCATCTCCGACAAGCACTCTTTTTGCGGCATCGCCTCAGACTGCAATAGCCAGTGGTCCTGCATGGCAGGGCAGCGTTTCGCAAAGCACACGCGCAGCAGCCACAAGCAGCACCGTCAAGCTGAACTACAAACCCGCCAATGCCACGGCGGATCACGTCTTTATCGGCGAAGGCGATATCTGCGCAGACTGCGGCAGTGCCCATATTGCCGATCCATCAGCCCTAGAAGGCGAATTTAACTGGAAAACGGCATGGTCCGCCATTCTGTCCGTCGGTCTGCGCCCCTGCTCGGGTGCACTGATCGTGCTCACATTCTCGCTTTTGAATGGCATTTTGCTTGGTGGCTTGCTCTCAACCTTCGCAATGGCCTTTGGCACATTTATAACGGTTGCAGCACTCGCAACCCTTGCCGTCACCGCCAAAAATACAGCCCTGCGCATTGCGGGACACAATGCGGCTTCCGGCAGGCTGAAAGCTGGAATTGAAGTTGCGGCAGCACTGTTTATCGCCTTGACCGGCGCATTGCTGCTTAGTGCTGCTTTGAGCTATTAATTTTCTTCTGATAGCGCGCGCGCAACCAGAATATCGCGAAAAAGCTCAACACGAAGACGATCGGAAAGATGACGGCGGCAATCTGCGAACGCTCGCCAAGCATCAACATGATAGTCGGCACAAAATAAGCGAGAACGCCGAAGCCGACCAGAATGACGGCTGCGGCGATTGCCGGATTGCTCTTCTTCGGTTCAGCCACCAATGCGAAAATCCTCTAACTTTCTGATCTGCTGACCGTCACTATCAAAATTTTCCGGCGCAAGCCATGCCTGATAGGCATTCTTTAATGCAGGCCATTCACTATCGATGATGGAAAACCAGGATGTATCGCGGTTTTTGCCCTTCACGACCATATGCTGGCGAAACGTGCCTTCAAACGTAAAACCAAAACGTGTCGCTGCACGCTTGGAAGGCGCATTTTCATCGTTGCATTTCCACTCATAGCGGCGATAGCCAAGCTCATCGAAAACATACTGCATAAACAGAAACTGTGCTTCCGTTGCAGCCGGCTTGCGTGAAATCAGCGGCCCCCAATAGACACTTCCAATCTCAATTACACCATGAACCGGATCAATACGCATCAGCGCCTGACGACCAGCGACCTTGCCGGTTGCTTTATCGACAACCGCGAAGAACAAAGAATCTTCATTGCTCGACGCCTTTTCAAGCCAGGGCTGAAAAGCCTCACGCGTTGCCGGTGGAACCTCGAACAGCCAGGTAAAGCGCTGATCCGCATCCTCAACCGACGAGGCCGCAAAAAGCTCGTCACCATGCTTTTGTGCATCAAGTGGCTCAAGCCTGACATAGCGGCCCTCCAGCGCCTTGCGCTCCGGCTTCGCTCGGGTGGTCCAGTTCTGCAAATCAGTCATGTCATGCTCCCGTTTAGAGCGTGTTTCGATCTGAATTCATCAGATCGGCGCTTTCACTTATTATTCTCACGCACATCTTATCCGAAAGCCGCTTCACACTTTTCGGGATACGCTGTTTTCAGACAGGAGCATAAAAGACGGATCACGCAAACAGGAAAATTGTCACCCTTATTTTTCTCTTATTGCGGCACGATCCACGGAGACGGCTTTGACCAGCGCGATGACATGCTCCCCTTCCCGAAGCGCAAGCTCATCAACCGAACGTCGCGTCAGCCGTGCCCCCAGACGTCGCCCTTGAAAATCCAGTTCCAACAGCGCATTCGGCCCGTCAGCGCCAATAATTTTTCGGATGGTAACAGGCAGGATATTACGAATACTGATGGAATCTGGAACAATACGGGCGATGGAAACATCCCGCGCACGAACCCGCAGCCGCACATGCATATTTTCGCGTAAGCCAGCATCACCGAGTTGAAATGTTGCACCATCTAGGTTGATTTCGGCCAGCTCGTATCTGGCATCGTAATTTGCAACAGTACCCTCGAGAAGCACACCACTGCTGTCGCCTTCCGGGTCGATCAGCGGGAAAATCTCGGCAGCCGGGCCGCTGGCCTTCACTTTGCCAGCCGACAACAGCACGATCTCATCGGCAAGCCGGGCGACCTCATCGATTTCATGACTCACATAGACAATCGGCACATGGCTTTCATCGCGAAGCCGTTCAATAAAGGGCAATATTTCCTGCCTGCGGGCATGGTCAAGCGACGACAGAGGTTCGTCGAGCAGCAAAAGTGCAGGATCGGACAAAAGCGCACGGCCAATGGCCACACGCTGGCGTTCACCGCCTGAAAGGGTTGCCGGACGACGATTGAGCAAGTGATCAATGCCCAAAAGCGCGACGACCTCATCAAGGCTGCGGGTGGTTTCACGGCGGCCAGCCCAGCGCGCATAAGTGAGATTGCCCTTCACACTCATATGCGGAAACAGCCGTGCCTCCTGAAAAACATAACCGATACGACGCTTTTCGGGCGGCAGGTTGATACCCTTTTGGGCCTCGAAAAGCACGAAATCGCCAATCGCGATCCGCCCGGTTTCCGGGCGTAATGTACCTGCAATCATCTTGAGCAGCGTGGTCTTGCCAGCGCCCGAATGACCAAAAAGTGCTGTCACGCCCCAACCGGCTGAAAAATTGGCCTCAACTGCAAACTTACCATTGTGGCCAGTGACAGAAACGCTAAGCCCGCTCATTTTGCGTCTCCTGCGAGCTTGCGCTGCAACCATTCAGAAAGCACCACCGCGCCAATCGAAATGGCTGCGGAAATCGCAATCAGGCGCAGCGCTTCTGCATCACCCGTTGGAGTCTGCAACAAGGAATAAATAGCCAGCGAAAGCGTTTGTGTCTCGCCGGGAATGTTGGAAACAAAGGTGATCGTCGCGCCAAACTCGCCCAATGCCTTGGCAAATCCCAACACACCACCGGCCAGAATACCCGGTAGCAAGGGCGGCAATATCACCGTACAAAAAGCCGTCAGCCTGTTGGCTCCGAGCGTGCGCGCCGCTTCTTCCAGCCCACGATCCAGCCCTTCGATAGAAAGGCGTATCGGGCGAACAAGCAATGGAAATGCCATGACGCCAGCAGCAAGGGCGGCCCCCGTCCAGCGGAAAGAAAAGGAAAGGCCAAGCCATTCGTGCAAGGGTGCGCCAAGCGCACCCCGCGATCCAAACAGGATCAAAAGCAGATAACCCGTCACCACCGGCGGCAACACCAGCGGCATGGTAACGATGGCCTGCGCAAGCGACTTGCCCGGAAAATTAAACCGGGCAAGAATCCATGCAACAAGAAAGGCGACTGGCAGCGCCACAACAATAGCTATCCCGGCAACCCGGAGCGACAGAGCAACAATCTGCCAGACATGCCCTTCCATCATTACTGTGCCGCCTCTTTAGCGCCTACAAAGCCCTTGTCCCTGATGATCGCCTGACCGGCATCGCTTTCAAGGAACGCAAGGAATGCCTTGGCGGCATTACTTTCATTCTTGGCGATCAGTGCTGCCGGATAAAGGATCGGCGCATGGCTTGAGGCCGGAAAGCGATAGGCTTCAACCAGATCAGGCACCACAGCACGATCCGATGCATAGACAATGGCCGCTTTCACTTCGGCGCGGCTCACATATTGCAGCGCAACACGCACATTTTCCGTGAACACGGCGTTCTTTTCAACGTCATTCCAAATGCCGAGCTTTTCAAGGGCTGCCTTGCCATATTTGCCTGCCGGAACATTGGACGGATCGCCCATGGCAAAACGACCAGCGCCCAAAAGGTCTTTCGCATCGCCCTTTGCATCGTCCTTCTGCGTTGCAATCACCAGCGCATTGCCAGCAATCACCTTGCGCGATGCTTTGTCGATCAGGTCAGCTTTTTCGACATAATCCATCCAGTCAAGATCGGCGGAAATGAAAATCTGTGCCGGAGCGCCCTGCTCGATCTGCTTTGCCAGAACCGAAGATGAAGCGAAGGAAGCAACAACCTCTGTGCCATCCTTGGCCTTGAACTGCTTGGCGGCTTCCTCAATCACGTCTTTCATGCTGGCGGCGGCAAAAACGGTAACCTTCTCGGCTGCCTGCGCGACCGATGCGATACTTCCAGCGAATACAACGAGGAATGCAGCGAGTATTTTTTTCATGTGCGTTCTCCACTTTGTCCCCGATTGCGGACAAACACCATCATACGCCGGAGCATCCAGCGCTGTTCCTGTTCAGGCACCAAGTGTCAAACTCAATGCTCTGACTTGCGATGATGGGTATGATGGAAGCAAACGCGACCCGGATGCCGTCAGACCCTTTTCACACGGGCGCCCATGCAAAAGCCGCCCAAATTTCCGCAACGAATCCAAATCGTTCCGAAAACACGGTCACATTAATGCGCGTTATTGAGTTTTGCCAGCCCCTCAGCCGTGATGCGGCATCAGAACCCACGGGCGCTGATCAGCGCCCGATATGCTTGTGGCTTGAACCGCGAAGCTTGGCGAGCCGGACCTGCTTTTCACGTTCCGCAAAACGTGCACGGTCTTCCGGCGTGCGCTCGTCATAGCAACCAGCGCAGGAAATGCCTTCCTCAAAAAACTGCGAAAGCTTGTCTTCTGCGGTGATTGGACGGCGGCAGGCACGGCAAAGCTCGATATCGCTTTCCGTCAAACCATGGCCAATTGCCACGCGTTCATCAAACACGAAACAATCACCATTCCACATGCTTTCTTCGCGCGGCACTTCTTCAAGATATTTCAGAATGCCGCCCTTGAGGTGGAACACATCGTCAAAGCCAAGCCCCTTGACGAAAGCTGTCGCCTTCTCACAGCGAATGCCGCCGGTGCAGAACATGGCAATCTTCTTGCCTTCAAGCTTGTCGCGGTTCTGCTCCACCCATTGCGGGAATTCGCGGAATGTCTTGGTGTTTGGATCAAGCGCGCCTTCGAATGTGCCAATGGCATATTCATAATCATTGCGTGTATCGACAACCACAGTGTTGTCATCGGCAATCAGCGCATTCCAGTCCTTGGGCGCAACATAAGTGCCAACGCTTTTTAGCGGATCAATGCCGTCCACACCCATGGTGACAATCTCGCGCTTTAACCGCACTTTCATGCGGTAAAACGGCATTTCGCTGGCATGAGAATACTTGAGTTCAGGATTGGCAAGCGCGGGAATTGCGGTAATAAAGGCAATCAGCTTCTCAATGGCAGGCTTACTTCCAGCAACCGTGCCATTGATCCCTTCAGCAGCAAGCAGCAGCGTCCCCTTGATCCCGTTCGCGCAGCAAAGCTCAGCCAGCGGCTCACGCAGGCTTTCATATTGCGGCAGCGGTGCAAAGCAATAAAGGGCGGCAACGGTGAAGGGCAAATTGCTCATGGTTTCTATCTCTTTTGAATTTATCCCGGACTAGTCCCCGAACGCGGCAAATTCAAGTTATTTATCCCCCGACCCTCCGGGGCAGCGACAATCTGGCATCGATCACTGTAATTTTCACAGGAGAAACCAGATGTTTGACACAAATACTTTCGCAGAAATCATTGCGCTGGCACAAGAAGCAGGGATTGAGCCTGCAACCCTTCTCGCAGTGGCAGAAGTAGAAAGTGGCGGCCGTGCACTTTATCACATCAAGGGTGTACAAGAACCGGCCATCCGCTTTGAAGGTCACTATTTTGATCGCAGACTTTCGGGGCGCGTGCGTGATCAGGCACGCAAGGCTGGATTGTCATCGCCAGAAGCAGGGCGCGTACGCAATCCCAAAACGCAAAGCGAGCGCTGGCTTCTGCTCGAGCGGGCTATGTTTATCCATAAAAAAGCGGCGCTTGAATCCACCTCATGGGGATTAGGCCAGGTTATGGGTGCGCATTGGGAATGGCTGGGTTATGGCAGCGTTGATGAACTGGTGGCCGAGGCACGCAATTCTGTTGGCGGACAGATCGGACTGATGCTGAACTTCATCGACAAAGCCGGATTGAAAACAGCCTTGCAGGCGAAAGATTGGCGCAATTTTGCACGGCGCTATAATGGGCCAGCCTTTGCGCGCAACCAGTACGACACGCGCATGGCGACAGCCTATGAACGTTGGAACAAAAGCCTGCATCACCTGGCCAAGACGGCTTAAACGCCAAAAGTTTTAGAGAATTCTTATTTTGGAGGCGTAAAATGCCTCTGCATAAGCTTCCGCCGCGCGGCACTCCATGCCGCGCAGGCGGGCAAGCCCACGGAATGTTTCTGGGTCGAACCAGTCTTTAGAACGCTGGGTTCCAAAATGGTGCATCAGCAGTTCGATTTTCCGCCCCAGAACGCTGGCCGAAAGCGCAACATAGGTATTTGGGCGGCCCAAATCTCCATCCCATTTCGGAATTTCATATTCAAGGATCAGTTGATCACGGAAAATGTTCCAGGTGAGTTCATGGACGGTGCGGTGGTCCTGATGTGCATCCTGACTGTGATGTGTGAAGACAATATCAGGTTCGACCCGGCCGCGCTGCGCGATCAGCCATTCCTTGATCCCTCTGCTTTGTGCCGGAAAGTAACTGTCTTCAAACGTCGCCAAATGAATATTGCTGCTATGCGCGCCCAACAGAAAATCGCGTGCTGACTCACGCGCTTCCATGCGCCGCTCCTCGCCGCCTGATAGCACGCACCAGTCAATATGCAGCGCCATTCCCATTGCGATCAGGCTGAGAAGCGTCCCGCCGCATCCAATCTCAATATCGTCGGAATGCGCGCCAAGACAGAGAATGTTAAGCGGCCTGCCGAGATTTTTGAGAGAGGCAAAATCGATCATAATGCTATCGCGATGTTGGCTGCACACCGTTCCGTCTTATGTTTCTTCCATGGCATATCGCCTTTTTCGACCATATCTTCGAGCGTCTGCCAGTCGCGCAATGTATCCATGGAACGCCAGAAACCTTCATATTTATAAGCCATAAGCTGGTTATCAGCGATCAAACGGCTGAAGGGTTCAAGAACCAGTTCCTCTCCTTCGCGCATGTAATCGAAGATCTCTTTGCGAAACAGAAAATAGCCGCCATTGATCCAGATGTCGGAGGTGTTGGACGTCCTGAAAGCCCGCACATCGCCACCCGCTGCGATATCCGCAAGATGATAGGTTAGAGGTGGGCGGACGGCCAGAAAGCAGGCAATTTTCCCGCTGTTGCGAAAGCGCTCAGTCATATCATCAAGATCGACATCACTGAGGCCATCGCTGTAATTGGCAAGAAAAATGTCCTCGCGCTCAACATGAGACCGCGCACTCCACAAGCGTTCTCCGATATTGCGCCATATCCCTGTATCAAGCAGCGTGACGCTCCAGTCACGGTCAACTTCTTCAAGCAAACGCACATTGCGCCCACCATCCGACACCACGCAATCAGCGAATGTCTGCGGCCGGATGTTGAGGAAGAAATCTTTCACCACATTCGCTTTATAGCCAAGGCACAACACGAAATCATTGTGACCATAATCCGAGTAATATTCCATGACGTGATGAAGGATCGGCTGGTGACCAAGTGGGATCATCGGCTTGGGAATATTTTCGGAATACTCCCGTATTCTGGTGCCAAGACCGCCACAGAACAGAACGACTTTCATGACTTAGCGCTCCTCTGAAAATAATGCCGGATCAATCAGCGTGACATGCGGGATCGGAATGATGAACTTGCTGCCCCACTCAACCACGTGCTGCATCTGGCGGATAATCTCGTCTTTGAAGTTCCATGGCAGGATCAGAATGTAATCAGGCTTATAGCTGTCGATCATCGCGGTGTCGTAAATCGGGATATGCATACCCGGCGTGAAGCGGCCATGTTTGTAAGGGTTGCGATCCACTGTAAAATCGAGAAAATCGGTACCGATCCCGCAATAATTGAGCAATGTATTGCCCTTACCCGGCGCGCCATAGCCGCAGATACGTTTGCCCGAATTTTTGGCTGCAATCAGGAAGGACAGCAGATCCCGCTTTGTCCGCCGCGTCTTTTCCGCAAACTGTTCGTAGGTAGAAATCTCGTTGATGCCAAAGGAAAGCTCGCGTTTTAAAAGGGCTGCAACACGCGGACCGGCCTTTCGCTTGCTGGTATTATGGGCGAGATAAACGCGCAACGATCCACCATGTGTTGGCAATTCATCCACGTCGATCACCTTGAGATGATGGCGGTGCGCCATATAGCGGATGGTCAGCAGCGAAAAATACGAGAAATGCTCGTGATAAATCGTATCAAACTGGTTGTATTCGATCAGATTGGTGAGATGCGGGAACTCTAGCGTGATCACACCTTCAGGTTTGAGCAGAAGCTGCATTCCACGCACGAAATCATTCAGGTCCGGCACCTGTGCCAGCACATTGTTACCGATGATCAGATCGGCCTTATCGCCCTCACTGACCATACGCGAAGCAAGAGCGGAGCCAAAGAAATCCACCCGCGTCGGCACGCCTTTTGAGACGGCCGCTTTGGCCACATTGGCCGCAGGCTCGATGCCTAAAATCGGAATGGCTTTGGGTAAAAAATGCTGCAGCAGATAGCCATCATTGCTTGCAATCTCCACAACGAAACTGTTGCTGTTGAGGCCAAGTTTTTCAGTAATTTCATCGCAGTAGATTTTCGCGTGATTAACCCAGCTCGTGGCAAAAGACGAGAAATAGGCATATTCGGTGAAAATCTCCGCCGGACTAAAATATTCTTTTAACTGCACCAGATAACAATGGTCGCACACATAGGCTTTCAGCGGATAATAAGGCTCCATATGATCAAGCTGGTCCGCAGTGATGAAACTCTCACATGGCGGCGACATACCAAGATCGACAAATGTGTGTTTGAGCAGCGTTCCGCACAAACGACAGCCTGCCTGTTCCTTGGCCATGCCTGCACTCCGCAATATGCCCGGCGTCTGGATGGTCATATGATACACCTCGTCCTGCCCGGCCCCTGGTTGGGTATGTTGGTCTGAAATCCGATCCATGCCGGATGTGTAAAACTATCCAGTGCCCTTAAACTTTCCGAGACTGTCAACAGGGGCGACCCATATATACGATCGGGCGCCCCCATCACCTGTCGAATGAGTATGAGCGATCCCCTGTCTTCTCCCTATGTCGGAAGTGGGGTATGCGCCTAAGCCTTTGGGAGCATTTGCCGCTAACCTAAGGCCATTCGGCAGAGCCAAAAACGATACTATCTCGCAGGCTTGAAACTGTCAGAATGAGCGCGTTCAGCAAGTGAGGCTACACATGCGATTTACCCCCCTCAACATTGATGGTGCATGGTCGATTGAACCCGAAAGGGTTGAAGACGAGCGGGGCTGGTTCGCGCGCGTGTTTTGTGAGGCTGAATTTGCCAAGCGGAAACTGGAAATCCATTTTCCACAACACAGCCTTTCCTTCTCCCGCGAAAAGGGAACGTTGCGCGGCCTTCACTATCAGAATGAACCTTATGCAGAGACCAAGCTCGTCACATGTCTGCAAGGCGTGATCTGGGATGTTCTGGTGGATTTAAGACCGCAATCCCCAACCTATCGGCGCTGGACGGGAATGGAGCTCTCAGTGGGCAATGGCGTGCAGCTTTATATTCCTGCGGGTTGTGCCCACGGCTTTCAAACACTCACCGACGACGTGCTTCTGCGTTATATGATCTCACAGCCCTATGCGCCTGATTTTGCAACCGGTTTGCGCTACGACGATCCTGCGCTGGGAATTTCATGGCCAGCTGCGCCCAGCGTCATGTCTGAAAAAGACAAATCCTGGCCGCATCTTTAGGCTGAAATCAGCAATCCCGCATCTTTAAGTCTGTCCGCCGCATCTGCAAGCTGCGCAAATGGCAAACCAACACGCTCTGCCATGTCCAGGATCGAATGACCTCCATCCGCCAGATTAAGCACCCATAACAGCGCCATGGCGCGTGCGGCAGCATTGTGATCCCCACCCGTATTGGCATAAAGCCCGCGGCGACCAAGTTGTGGCTCGCCCTTGGGCGATGTATTGATCGGCGTCCAGTTGCGCTCGGCAATCTCGATCGCCATCATAATAAAATTATAAGACTGCTCCAAATATTCCGGCCTGATAAAGTCGAGATTGTCCGCCGAGGTATGATATTGCGGAAAAGCGCCGTAAAGACTGCGCTGAAACAGGCCAACCGGCAGATTAAATCCCGGCGAGCAGAACTGGCGTTCGTCATAACCATAAGGCCAGAAATCATGCAGCTTTGCGCCCACAAGCTCTGAACTTTCAAGAACCTGCGCCATGATACGATCAATTTGCGCATCACCACGCCGGCTCCGCTTGTAATGGGGCCCGCCATTATCACCGACGCAGGATAAGACAAGGCCGTGTTTTATAAGTGCCAGATGCTCTTCGTTCTGCTTTAGCCAGGCAAGTGCTCCAAACGTGGCAGGGCCAAATAAAAGCTTGTAAGTGTACCGGGTTTTGCGCTGCTTAAGGGCTTGTCCCAAAGCGGTAAGAAGCGCCAGACCTGAACAATTATCATTGGCAAGGGATGGATGACAGAGATGCCCTGAAAGCAGGAAGACCTCTTCTGTTTCACCATGATGAATATGTTCACCAAAAGTCAGAAAGCCGTCGCGACGCTCCGCATCGATCACCACATCATAGAGCCCGTCTTTCATCTGCATCAGCGCATGATGCGCCATACAAAAACCCCATGCCTCCGTGTGATAGCAAGTCCGGTACGGTATGAGATCGGGCTGATCCGGCAATGTATGAATGTGCTCTTTGAGTGCAGCGAGCGGCAATTTCGTCCGCACCGGCACGCTGAAATTCACCACATGCAGATTGTGTCGGGCAAAATCGACAATTCGATTGCCCGCAGCATCCATGATGTAAGCTTCGCGGATCACCCATTCCTGCGGTGCCTGCCAGTCATAGAGCTGTGTTCCCGTTGGAATCTCATGGATTTTCAACGGCAAATGCTCACCGATAATGGCAAGCGTCTCGCGCACACCATCACCCGTGAGACTGCGGCATATCGGATAGAGCCGCTTTGCCAGCGCATAGATCCTTGCACCCTGCTGTTGAAGACCCAGCCCATTATCCATTATGCGGATATCCTAAGTGGTTGCGGCTGCTCATCGAGACGGCGCAGACTGGCATCGAGTGTGCCTTCAGCAATCAGCTTGCGAATATGAGCGATGCGCTGAAAACGCGGCCCCTCAAACTCCTCAAGCGTCAGCGATGAACGGCTGTAAGCGGCGAGCAGCTCACGCGCACCGGCTGCGGCATCCCATTGTGGCTTTGCCTCCGGCAAGACCCGTGCCAGCTTTTCAAAACTAACCCGGTAGGAGCGCGTGTCCGGGCCTGCATCATCGGCATATTCAATCCGGCAATCAGGAACAGTCGCGGCAACGATGCTGGCAATATCGCGGATGCGATAATTGTGTTCGGTGGAGCCGACATTAAAGGCTTCATTGAACACTTTTTCACGTGGTGCCAGCATGGCGGCGTTAAAGGCGCGGGAAATATCCCGGATATGCACAATGGGGCGCCACGGCGTTCCATCGGATTTAAGATAGATCAACCCTTTGGTCACGGCCCAGGCAACGAGATTATTGAGCACAATATCAAAGCGCAAAAACGCAGAGACGCCATAGGCGGTTGCAGGTCTCAAATAGACCGGGCAGAAATTGGAATCTGCCAATTCGGCTATTTCCTGTTCAGCTCTTACTTTTGAGCGACCATAGGCTGTGACAGGCTTCAACTCACCGGATTCATCGATGAGATCTGCATCACTGATGCCATAGTTGCTGCACGAGGACGCAAACAAAAACCTGCCGACGCCAGCTGCTTTCGCGGCTTTCGCCATCGCCACACTGGCATGGTGGTTGATATCATAAGTCAGGTTTTCATTGAGATTGCCGAGTGGATCATTGGACAAAGCGGCAAGATGAATCACCGCATCAAAGCCTTCAAGATCACGCGGCGACACATCGCGTACATCTTTCCGAGTGGTTGGTACATTGAAGACAGAGCCGCCCTCTTCAAAAAGACAATGCTGATAAAAGCCGATGTCATAGCCTGAAACCTGATGGCCCGCATTGATCAGCGTCGGCACCATGACCGACCCGATATAGCCCTGATGCCCTGTAACAAGTACCTTCATAACCAATCCCTCACCTTGTTTATTGACATAGGTTAGCGGGTGCACACAGGAGCGGCGAGTTGACCGATGGCATGTTTGCTTCGGACAAGCGTCGATAAAAGAAGCTAAAAGGCGTGCTGACTACGCCTTATGGATGAGCTGCAACTGTTCAGGGCTGCCGATGAGCAAAATCCAGTCGCTTTCACGGCCATCCCTGCGCTGTTGCGGCGCCGGATAGACGCTTGCATCTCCATCCATTTCGGGATCGCTGGCAGGCAAAAACTGACCCGAGACGGGATCGACCCACATGGCCTCTGCATCCTTGGCAAACGCGCTTCGCTTCACCCTGAAATTGCCAGCGTCACCATAAATCACGGCAAGGCTGTGATCGGGCAAAGCAGCGGCATAGCTGCCGTCTGAAAGGGTAATGCTCTGATGATGGTCTGCTTGCAATTGTGACCATGGCATCTTGTCAAAAAGTGCTTTCATCACGGCAATCGACCGCGCACCGGGGCTGTCCAGAGCATCTTGCCAGGGCTGATCGGACGCAAAAACACCCGGTCCCGAAAAATGCCAAATCGGATTGTTGCCGAAAAACTGCCCGGCTGCGCCGCCAAGAACAGCGCCGTAGGCATTGCGACGGATCATGCGGGCTGTGGTTTCCCGCTCATTCTCATAAGCCGCTTCAAGCAGAACCACCGGCATCTTTCCTGCTTTGCTGCGCGCCAACACTGTCTTATGAACATCGTCATAGGTATAAACCGTATCGATCGTCAACCAGCGCTCATCAGCCCATAATTCACCGGTATCACTCTCCCGCGCGGAATGAACGGTTTGCAGCGCATCGGGTAAAATAGCAGCAATGCCTTCGGCAAGCTCAGACACCAGTGCGCGATCCGGCGCATCAAAATCGCCACCCAGAACCCAGACAATATTGGAAAATTTCGCAAACCGGCGCGCAATCGCTTCACCATAGGACTTCATTCTTTCAGGTCCCGCGGCGTCCGCCTGCGCAAACCACCCCTCATCCCCACCATTCACGCCAAGATAGGCAGGGGCCAGAAAGACAACCAGTCCTCGTTTTTGCGCCTGTTCGATCACCCATGCGGCATAATCGAAATATGCCGGGTTAAGTGCACCGAAAGTCTCATTTTTAAACGGCAGTTCGCCATAGGCATTGGCTGGCGGATTGCTGGAAAACTGATGTTCGATCAGATTGACGAGAATGGCATTAAACCCACGCTTGCTGCGATCCGCCAAATAGATTGTGACATCGGCGCGCTTGAGTTCGGCTATCAACGACCATGCCGCATCGCCCTGTAATAAAAATGGCCGCCCTTGCGCATCCTCAAAATAATGATGGTCCGAACTCACCCTGATTGGAAAAACCGGTTCAACCCATGCGGCTCCTGTTGTGAACAACAGCAAGGTTAAAATTAAACCCGCCCGCCAAAACCTCATCGCGTGGCCGGTGGGTGGGATGATGCTTCGTTAAAGCGGCGATAGACCACCTGTGACGGGCGACCGGTTAGATAGGTCTCAACACCATCATGAAGCGCGCGCGCATAGACCCCAAGCGCGCCATCAATCGCCTCCACTGTGCGTGCAATATCCGTATCGCTATGCGTATAGCTGACAACCAGCGACGGCATCAAAACACCACGCCGGATCGTTTCCTGAAGAAACAATGTACGAAATGCTTGTGACGCCTGACCATTTTGATCAAGCGTAGCATAAGCGAGACAACAGGGCCGACCAAGCAAGCGCACATGATTTTGCAATCCGTGGCTTGCAATTGCAGCATTGACGCCTTCTATAAGCTTTGTACCCTGCTCATAAAGCCTGTCGATCACCGGTTCATCGCGATAGACCTTCATGGTGGCAATAGCCGCCGCCATGGCATGGGTTTCAGCACCATGGGTTGTAGAAAGCAGAAACACGCGGGCATAATCCGTCTGCGTCAACCCGCCAAGCCGCATATATTCCGCCTTGCCTGCGAGCGCGGAAATCGCAAATCCATTCCCCAGCGCCTTACCGAAACACGAAAGGTCCGGCTCAATTTCATAAAGCCTCTGAGCACCGCGCATATGCCAGCGAAAGCCGGTAATCATCTCGTCGAGAATAAATAGAGCCCCATTTTCATGCGCGATGCGTCTTGCTTCATGCAGAAAATTATTCTGCGGCTCCTCAGCGCGTGCAGGCTCCAGAATAAGGGCTGCAATCATGCCCGGATAGTTTT
Organism: Ochrobactrum chromiisoli; assembly: GCF_026241335.1. Taxonomy (GTDB): domain Bacteria; phylum Pseudomonadota; class Alphaproteobacteria; order Rhizobiales; family Rhizobiaceae; genus Brucella; species Brucella chromiisoli. Next base: position 48,230 of record NZ_JAPHAV010000014.1, read on the forward strand.
CAAACAAAGTCTGCACACTTGCTATGTCATTATAGCGAAATGTCGTCGTCAATGCAGAGACAGACGCCGGAATCCCTGCGTTCATTTTGGTTGTACCGATAAACCAGTCATCGGTTGAGAAAAATGGATGATCAGAGCAAATGGCAATCATATCGCGCCCGGTATAGGCACGCGCCAATCGAACGGCAGCGGAGGTTGCATCCGATCCGTCTTTGCAAAACTTGACCATCTCAGCTCCCTCAATCAGTTCGAGAAAGCTTTCCGCACATTCAATTTCAATGGCGCTTGGACGCGTGAAATTGCAACCATCCTGTAATGCATCCCGCACAGCGTGAAGCACCCGCGGATAGGCATGGCCCAAACCCACAGCGCGATTTCCCATTCCGTATTCGATATATTGATTGCCGTCGACGTCGAACACATGGGAGCCGGAACCCCGCTGGATAAAACCCGGTGCCAGCACAGGATATTGGTCATCCCCTTTGGCATAGGTATGGCATCCGCCCGGTATCAAGGCATGCGCCTTGCTTCTGAGCAATTGCGAATTGCGAAACCGGGATGTGAAAAGGTTCATGACCCTCTCCCTTTTTAAACTGCTGGGCGTGCGGTGTTCAGGCGTTCTCTCATCTGCCTGAGCCAGTTCTTGACGGGCTTGGGCAGTCGACTGCGCAGGCTTGAATGCAATGCGGAGGGCATTTTCCATTGTGACAGCGGTAAAGCGGGTGCAATGGCTGGGGGCCTCTGCACCAGATTTTCTAAAAGCCCGGCATAAGTGCGTCCCACCACATCATTGTCGAAGGCGTCCGCCACTTTTAAGCGCGCGGCCTCTGCCATTCTGGCGCGTAACGCGCTGTTCTCTGCGAGATGATCAATATGGCGCGCCGCAGCTCTAAAATTACCAACGGGAAACAAAAATCCGTCTTCTCCGTCTGTCACGATACCATCAGTGACACCCGCGATGTGCGAAACGACAGCGGGACAGCCTTCGCTCATCGCTTCAATCAACGTAAGTCCAAAACCCTCAAACCGCGATGGCATCACCATCACGTCATGCTGGCTGGCAAGCCTTGGCACATCGGATGGCGCAACCCAGCCTGTAAAGCGAACCCTATCGCCAAAACTCTTAAGCCGATGGCGTAACTCTGCAAGATCAGGACCGTCACCTGCCACTGTCAGATACGTGTCGCATTTGAGTTCGCGCAGAATATGGGGCAACCAGAAAACCCCTTTTGAATTATCCTCAATGCGACCGAGATAAAGCAAACGCAATGGCTCGGAATGATCGCTTTGGATAAGGCGATTTGGCTTATGAACCGTCCTGTTAAGCCCATGCGGAATTACCAGCGTTCGCGCAGGATCAAAACCATAATGGTTGACCAGATCATCGCGGCAACGTCTGGATACACCCACTGTTGCATGAACATGATCGCGGATTTCGCGTGCGGCGGCATAAGTACCAGGCGTAATATTATGCACGATCATCACGCGCAGAATATCGTCTGGTAGATAACGCACAAGATTGGTTTCAAAGCGGCTGGACAAGACGTTGACAAAAACAGCCTTGAAATTGTTATCGCACAAAAAAGCGATCATGCGTCTGGCCCGGGTTTCCTCATCAAGAACGCCCATGCGGTCTATCGCATCGCCTTTGCGCAAGGCATCACTCAAGCCCTGATCGGCAGAAGGAAAACTCATCGTCTCTCCGGCACTTCCTGCTGCCAGCCAGCGCAGTTCAACACCCGCCTGTCTGAGCGACGCGCTCAGTCGCGTAAATACCGAGTATGTCCCGCCGATATGGGGACGGACAAAGTAAGCACATTTCACGATCGTCACCCTTGCCCCTGGTTGAAGACTTCGAGGGAACAAATCCCTCGAAGCCTCACTCCGGCATATCGGGGGGCGTTTGATATACCGCTTCACAGTGTAGCGAAATTCCACGATGACGCAGTGTGTCTATGAGGGGTACATCGCTTCATACATAAGAGGATGGGCTTCACCCTTCTGCCAGTTTTCGCAAAATCGCATACAGGCTTAATTTCAAAAGGAAGCTGGAGACACTTTTTATGAAAATAGGTCTTTTCGGTCAGTTCGGCTCCGGCAACACCGGCAATGACGGATCGCTTGAAGCGATGCTGCAGCTGTTGAACCGCAACTGCCCCGGCGCGCAATTCATATGCATCTGCTCAAGACCGGACATTATTGAAGAAAAGTTTCAGATTGAGGCTGTTCCGGTCGGCCAGCCTGCATCAGACAACGCGTTCTTTCGGGTGCTCAATAAAGCTCTGTTACAGCTGCCGCGCCGCCTGAGCGGATTTTTCGCAGCCATTTCACTTGCGAGCGGCATGGATCTGATCATCGTTCCCGGAACGGGTATCCTTGATGACTTTAACGAAAATCCCTTTGGCTGGCCTTTTGCGGTTTTGCGTTGGTCTGTCGCGGCAAAACTTGCAGGCACACGCTTTGCTTTTGTCTCAATCGGCGCTGGTCCCGTCACACATTCTTTGAGCCGATGGTTCCTTCGCAGAGCATCCAAAATGGCAACCTATCGGTCCTATCGCGATCAGGTTTCCTATGATTTCATGAAATCGCTGGGTGTGAACACCGGTAAAGACCGTATCAGCGCCGACATCGCTTTTTCGCTGCCGACACCGGAAGATGAATTGCGCAACTATGCCGACCAGCGCCTCGGGCTGGGCGTCATGACCTATAAGGGCTGGAAAAAACACGCCCGCGATGGGGAGGCGATTTACGATCACTATCTCAACAAGATGACCCAACTGATCAGCGAACTCTTGCTTGATGGGAGACAGGTGCGCTTACTCACCGGCGACAAAGGCGATCTCCAGGCCGTTCATGATCTTTTACAGCGCCTTCCACCAGCCACTGCACAGAAAGTCATTTTTGAGCCGGTCGCTTCGCTGCATGATCTGATGCAGCAGATTGCCAAAACCGACATCGTCGTGGCCAGCCGATACCACAATATCGTTTGCGCGCTCACTATGGGAAGGCCTGCAATTTCAATCGGCTATGCACGCAAAAACGACGCGCTTTTGATTGACACGGGCTTACGCGAGTTCTGCCATCACATTGAAAATTTTCATCCGCAGACATTGCTCACCCAGATCGATACTATGTTCAGCCGCAGGGAAGAGCTTGCAAAAACGGTCAAAGACGGTGTGAAGCTTTACCGTGAGCAGCTGGCCGATCAGGAAGAGATGTTACGCGTCGATCTGCTTCAGGTGTGCAAATTGTGAACGTCGCTGCCGACGCTGGAACAGATAGTCAAAAGGCGGCATAACGGCCATCGACGGATGACGTTTTAACGCGCAAGCCATGAGCGATGCGGCCCCCTTCTCTCCCCTGACCAGACTGGACAATGCCGACCAATAAGCCCGCTTTGTCAGGCAATCCCGAGCAGCCATAAAATTCCGCGCCGCCTGGGGGAAGGTCATACCCTCATTTTCAAAAAATGAGCGAAAAGCGTCTTCAAACTCATTGTTCCAATGCATAATGCCTGCAACATTTGCAGACTGGTTTTTGGAGTGAACACGCACATAGGCTTGCACGCTGTCAGTTGAGGCCACGCCACCCAGCAAAGCCAGCCGCAACCACATTTCAAGATCATCTGTGTGTGGGAGTTTAGGGCGATAATAGCCAGCCTCTTTTTGCGCTGACGTTCGCACCACAGCCGTTGGACCATAAACCGGATTAAAAGCATGTTTACAGGCGAACGTGATGAAATCGGCACCTGAGCATATATTCCAGTTTCCCTTGCCGATATGTGGAAGTCTGTGCGGCGGTTTCTCGTTTTCCGAGATTTTCTCAATCGCGCCGTGCGCGAGATGAATGTCAGGATATTGCTCAAGCATAGAGACTGCACGCGCCAACGCGCCGGGAACAAGCAGATCATCTGCACACAAAATCAGGAAATAATCAGACCGCGCCCAATCAATCCCAGCATTGAAGGAGGCATGCGGCCCGACATTTTTTGACCGCAACAGCAGGTCGACCCGCGTATCATGCGCCGCCAGATCGCGGGCCAAATCTGCACTGTCATCCTCGGATGCGTTGTCAATAATCAAGAGTCGCAAATCAACGCCGGTTTGAGACAACACGCTGTTGCTGCATGCCGTGAGGTAACGTGCATAATTATAGCTTGGTATGACGACATCAATCGTTGGAAGATTGCTCATTAACGGCTCACTCTGCAGGTTCAGAAAGGTGTCTTGACGCGCTGAAACGGCTTGCAAATCTTCCAAGCAGCCAGCGCAAAACCGGCACCACTTCCTCCTTGAAAGGATGGCGTGCCACAAACAATGCCAGAAACCAGCTTGCGAGCGCAGTGACGCCCATAGCCAGCGCCCTTGACCAGTGCATTTCAAGACTAAACCCATCCATTGCGACCAGAAGCAGCGGGCCAGACAAGGCCAATATCGTCACCAGTGCGCTTTTCATCAGTTCTTTTCCCAGAACACGATAGGAAAAGGGCGCATGTTTTCGCACATAAACAACAGCAACAACCATCTGAAATGGCAGGCTGATGAACTGGCTTAATGCCACAGCCAACAATCCATGGAATGCGGCGAGGCATAAAATTGTTGTCGCAACCAATCTGGAGATGAGATTGGATACAAACGCTTCACGATTGGCACCAAGCGCCATCAGAAGCGGATATGTCAGAATAACCGGAAACCAGAACAGGCTTGCAAGACTTGTGATGGAAACAATCAGCGCTGCTTCCGTCCAGCCCGGTCCCAGAATAATTTGCACCGCCGGATAAGCCAGAAGTGCGAGCAAAACCTGTGCGGGCCAATAGACCACAGAAATATAGGACAAAGCGCGGACATAGGCACGGCTGACATCGCCGCCTGCGCGCACATGTGCCGAAAGCATCGGAAACGCCACGGTAAACACCGCGGACAGAAAGATGCGATCCGGCAATCCGCTCAATGTATTGGCGCGATTATAAATACCAACCGATGCGATCGGCATGAATCGTCCAAGCATGAGCTGCGGGAAGGTTTCGCAGATTTTGTTCAAACCCGCATTGCCACCCAGATAAATGCCGAAACGCCACGCCGTATGGATGCTTGCAAGGGAGGGACGCAACAGGTGTTTTGGCGGATAGATTGCCATGGCAAGACCAGTTGTCGTCAATGCGCTGGCCAGCAGGCCGAATGCAAAACACATATGCCCGAAGCCAAGAGCGGCCATCGCAATGGTGACGGCAGCGCCAAATCCTGATCCGGCAGTGCGAATACGGGCAAGTCTTCCAAATGCCATTTCGCGGCGCAACAGCGCCACCAAAGGCAATGACAGACTTTCGACCAGCGCGGCAAGGATTGTGATGTCAAGGAAAAGCAAAAGCGATGGCTCATGATAAAACGCGGCAAGATATTCCCGCGCCAGATAAAGCCCCGCTGACAAAACAAGCGTGACCATCATCAAAAAAGTCATCGAGGTTCTGATGTCGTGATCCCGAACCTTGTCGATGCGGATAAGAAATTCGGGGCTGGCAAATTCGCGAAAAGAAAAGACGATCGCGCCGATACTCAGGCCCACAACACCAGCACCCGTTTGCGCAGGACCTAAAAAGCGGGAAACAGCAATCACCGTCAGAAAGTTAAACAGCAGGCCTGCATATTGTTCGAGGGCTGCCATGAGAATGCCCCGGCGGCGTCCACTCATGACATGCTCCTGTTACAGGGCTTTATGCTGATCTGTGGGTTTGTTTTCAAAACACTCTATCCCCCCGGACGGCGCAAAAGCAGCGAAGGCCGCTTTACTGCATGGCACAAGAATAGACATTTGCAGCCCATGGGAAATGTGGCCCTTGGTGTTAACCCTTACCTGAAAGGAGTATGGGCAGCACTTTATAGCCAAGTCGCCGGTGCCCGTCTGAGCCGTTAAAAATTGACTTCGTGTTAATTTTGCATGTGCTTGGGAGGAAACATGATCAGCCTTTTCTGGATCACGCTTCTGGCTTTTGCTTTATCGGTTGCATTCTGTCTGGGATTTCGCGGGTTAGCGCGCGAATGGCATCTCATCGATATCCCGAACACGCGTAAAACACATGACGGTCACGTTCCGCTGTGCGGCGGAATTGCGATTTTCCTGTCATTTTCAGCGGCCGCTTTTCTGACACCCGCCATGACGGGATCAGCCAATGCCAGTTTCTTGCTGCCCGGCCTTTTTCTGATCCTTGTAACCGGCGTGCTGGATGACAAGTTTAACCTGCCTGTTGCACCCCGCCTTGCAATACAGGTGCTGGCCGCTTTCATGATGATCGGCATGGCTGGGCTGACACAAGTCCATCTCGGCTTTTCTTCCGGTGTCATGGACGCCGTAGCGACGCAGGTTCTCACAGGACCACTCTTCGTGGTTCTGGTACTTGCTTTTGTGGTTGGTGTCGTCAATGCGGTCAATATGAGCGACGGTGTGGATGGCCTGGCAGGATCTGCAAGTGCGGCTGCTTTTTTCTGGCTTGCCGTGATCAGCTTCAGCATTACGGAAAACCGCATCGGGGTGCAGAGCTTAGCGCTTTCGGCAGCCTGTATCGGCTTCCTTGTTTTCAACATGCGTCATCCATGGCGCGCAAAAGCCAGCCTCTTTCTGGGCGATGGCGGCAGCACGTTTCTGGGCGCGGCCCTTGCCGGTATAATCCTCATCCTTTCCGACATGCACGCAGCCACTGCCTTTCCGATCCTGATATGGGTGGTCATTGTGCCGGTCATCGATACGCTCAGCCTCATCGTGCGGCGGCTTGCGGCACACAGAAGTCCGTTTTCTCCAGACCGGCAGCATCTGCACCACCTTCTTCTTGATAACGGCTTTTCCGACAGCCAGAGCGCAATGGCTATCATGGCGCTCAACTTTTGTGCCGGTGCCGCAGCCTATGCAGCCATACGTTTTGAAATACCGGCATGGTCAATGCTCGTAGCGCTCATTCTGCCAGCCATTGCGCATAGTGCATTCGTGCTTCGCACCAACAGAACGCTACGCCCCATTGCGGTGGAAGCCGCGCCGCCAGCAAAAGCCAACATCACTTTCCCAGAGGCAACTTCATGAGTGTTTCCGTTCTCATCATGACATTGAACGAAGAGGCCAATCTGCCTGCTTGTCTCGCCTCACTTGACTGGTGCGATGATATTGTCGTGCTTGATTCATTCAGTGACGACCGCACAGTGGAAATTGCAGAAGCCGCAGGCGCGCGGATTTTTCAACGATGCTATGACACGGAAGACCGGCAGCGCATGTATGGTCTTACCGAAATCCAGTTCAAACATAGTTGGGTCTACACACCCGATGCAGACGAAATAACACCCATAGATTTACGCGACGAGATGCTGGCGATCGCATCCGATCCGACGCGACCAGAGGTCTTTTTCAAGGCGCGTTACAAAAACATGTTCATGGGACGCTGGATCAAGCACGCAAGTCTTTATCCAACATGGATTACGCGCTTGGTGCGCCCGGATCGTGTGCGTTTCGAGCGCTCGGTGCATTCACGCGCAAGCGGCGGCCCGGAAGGCGCGTTACAGGCCCATTTCATCCACTACAGTTTTAACAAGGGGCTTGAGGCCTGGTACGACAAACATAATCGCTATTCATCGGCAGAGGCTGATCTATCATCCAATCGCCTGCTTGAGCGCAAGATTGATTGGGGCGGTTTATTATCAAGCACGCCGGAACGGCGTCGGCGCGCCCTAAAATCGCTCTCTTATCACATGCCTTTCCGGCCCTCACTGCGCTTTCTTTATATGTACCTGGTGCGGCGCGGATTTCTTGATGGAAAGCCGGGTTATCTCTATTGCAGGCTTCTCGCGGCGTATGAGTTTATGATCATCATCAAGATGGAGGAGCAGCGGCGCAACCTCTTGCGTGTGAGGGCAGAAACGCCCGCCCGGCATGGTGCTGAGAGCAATGAACCGGAACGGCGTATGGTATGATGCTGCTGATTGTCTTTCCTTGTGCCGTTCTGTTCGGGCTTGCTGCAATGTTCTATGCAGAACCTTTGCTGACATTGCAGGATGACGGCAGCCGGGCAGATGTCATTGTTGTACCCGGCGGCGATGGCCCGCCACGCGCCGCACAGGCAGCAAGACTTTGGAAAGAAGGCCGTTCTCCCTATATTCTGATCACCGGCGATGGTGACTGTCTTTTCAACAAGCAGATCATGGTGCGCGATGGCGTGAACCCTTCGGCGATTTTTATCGAATGCCGTTCGGGAAGCACCTGGCAGAATGCCTTTTATTCAGCACGCGTCATGCGTGATATACACGCAAAAAAGGCCCTTATCGTTACAAACTGGTATCATTCGCGCCGGGCCATCGCGAGTTTTCGCGCCGTCTGCCCGCAAATGCATTTCAGCTCGGCCCCTGTTGGCGGCGATGGCAGGCAAGTCGGTTTTCCGACCACCTCTGCTGATATGGAGCTTATCGCAAAAGAATATGTAAAACTTGGCTGGTACTTAGCCTCTGGCCGCATTTATCTTTCAGACCTTGTGGCGGACGCGACCTCGTTCAATGCTTCCAATCTCTGTGCGCTCTCCGGGAGCAGCGGATGAACATATCGCTTACATGGATTTTTGTCGGGCTGGTCGCATGGTTTCTGGCAGGCGGTCTGCTGTTTAAAGCAGAACGCATGTATCAGTTTCCGTTTCTGGCAGGTGTGATGACTTTCGGCTTCCTGTTGCCGCAGATCCCGGCACTAATGTACGATCCATTTTTGCCATCGGGCGCTTATGCCAAAACCATGCTCATGGGCATACTGTCGCTTTTAATGCTGGCTCTGGGCTGGCGCATGACCAACCGCCCCATCGGGGTGCTTCGTATGAGTTTTAGCGAGCGGCGGCTGATATGGGCGGCCGTGCTGCTGTCGGCCTTCGGGGCTGTCTTCTATTTCCTGTTAAGCCGCCTCCCCGGCGATATATCCATCGGAATGCAAATGACGGGTATGCCGGTTGTTTATCTCTTCTTTGCGCAGCTCATGCCCTATGGCCTTGCGATCGCCCTGCTTTGCTTTGCACGCCGCCCTTCATGGCTTGCTCTCACCATCATCATTTTCGATCTCATCTTCTATCTTGACCGCATTCTTGTAACCGGCAAGCGCGCCGAAGCGATTCAGCTTCTGCTGATGATATTGCTGCCTTTCTGGTTCTACCATCGACTGGTCGTGCCGCGCATTCTGATGGCGCTGGGGATTCTCGCAGGTACGTTTTTGATGACAAGCATGGGCGATTATCGCCAGATTACGCGTGCGGCCTCGGGCTTCGTTCTCGATGACATCATGCAGATCGACTATGCGGCTAACTTTACCGAGACGCTGGAGCGTGGTGGTCTCGAAATGCGCAATGCGGTGCAGCGCATCGACGAAATCGACCGGCGGCTTGAATTCGATTATGGCAAATTTCACTGGAACCGCGTGATTTTTACGTTTGTTCCCGCACAGCTTGTCGGCGCAAAACTGAAAGAAGCGCTCCAGTTCGACACGCCCAAACCGAGCCGCGATTATAATCCACTCACCGGCACCACTGAAACAGGCCTGGTCGATGCCTTTGCATCCTTCTGGTATTTTGGTGCGTTTAAATTTTTGCTTCTGGCCTGGGGCATGAGACGGCTGTGGGAAACCGCAATGGCGGGCGAAATGCTGGGGCAATTGATCTACATGCTGTCCATTGTGCCAGCTATGCATGCCATTTCACATCAGACAGACTGGGTTATTCCGGTATGGATTCATATGGCGATCTTCCTCATTCCGGTTTTATGGCTTTGCCGCATACACAACCGCTCGGTAAGCCTGCCAACCGCTTTGCAACACACTCCGACAATTCCGCAATTCATGTAAAGGATGAAATCAATGTCCATTGCATCGCGATCAGACAGCCACATCACGATAAGCGGTCGCAAGGAATCTTCCCGCCCCATGGAGGGAGGAGCGACTTTCACGCTCAACCACCGTTTGCAGCGCCTCTGCTGGCAGGTGACATGGCTTATGCTGGCAGCATGGACGCCTTCTTTTCTCTGGCGTTGGCGCGGGGCAATATTGCGCGCTTTTGGCGCCTCCATCCACAAAACAGCTATTGTGCGCGGCAGCGCGCGCATCTGGTGGCCTAAAAATCTGGTGATGGATGCACATTCCTCGCTTGGACCGGGAGCACTTTGTTACAATGTTGCGCCCGTCACGCTTGCGCCCTATGCCATTGTTTCGCAACGCGCACATCTTTGCACAGCAGGACACAACATCGATCAGCACGGCTTTCCGCTGACCGCCTCTCCCATTGTGATTGGGGCTTGCGCATGGATTGCCGCCGAAGCTTTCGTCGGACCGGGTGTAACAGTGGGTGAAGGTGCTGTTTTGGGTGCAAGGGCGGTCAGCTTCCGCGATATGGAACCATGGATGGTTTATGCCGGCAATCCCGCAAAGCCAATCCGTGCACGGCGGAAGTCAGCCAGTTAAAGCATTCCAGCAAAAGTACGAAGCGGCTTTGCGTGAGACGATGGGGAAAAACAAAGAGATAAAACTTATGCAGACGCAACTGAGTTAAGCCTGCCCAAACCGGAAACGCTCCCTTTGTTGGGAACTTTACAGTTTTGATAGGCATCAATGGTCTGAAGGGCAATGCGCGGCCAGGTATAATTCTCACGCACCAGACGGCTGCCAGCAGCGCCCATCGCGCCCGCAAGATCTCGATTTTCAAGGATCGCAATCAACCCGGCTGCAACATCGTGAGCGGAAAGATTACACACAACACCAGCGCCTGCTTGCGCGACTTCCGGAAAGTGACAGGCCTCGGTGATGACCACAGGCACGCCACAGGCGAGCGCTTCGGTAATCGCGACGCTAAACCCTTCCTGACGGCTGGGGAGACAAAAACAGGCAGCATTTTTCAGTGCTGCAATCTTTGCCGGACCGTAAAGTCCACCGGTCACATGCACGCGATTTTCAAGACCGGCCTGAGCAATGCTTTGGCGAAATTCGGCTTCCGCACCGCCATTGGGTCCTGCAACCACGAGGTCAATTTCAGGAAACAAAGGCGCGATCTGACGAAAAGCATCAGCCAGAATGTCGAGACCTTTCTTATAATGCAATCGGGACAGAAAAAGCACAAAAGGCCGATCAGGCAATCCAGCCCTGTCGCCTTCACCGCCCTCAACTTCATTGAGGAATATGCCGTTTGGAATAATGATTGCGGGCGGCCTCAATCCCAATGGCCGCATCAGGTCGATTTCGTCCTGATTAAGTGCGTGAATGAAGGCTGCACCATTGAGCATTTTGCGAAAACCAAGCTTTAAGGCGAGCTGCTTCTTCCATGATTTTTGCTGCATACTCCATAGATCGAGCATCCCGCAACAGCATATGCAATAAGCCACCGCATAACGCCGACAAAGCATCGCGGCTCTCAATAAGTTGGTTTCCCAAACGCCATGCATATGCACAAAATCTGCTGCGCATATAAGCGCCGTCATCGCCTTTGATGCGCGGCTCCCCAGCAATTTTTCCCGAATATCCGGCATGGGCAGCAGAAATGTCCGCACCTTTACAAAGTCAGGGATCGTAGCGGTCGCCTTCGATGCACGGTAATTCACCTCGTCGTCGCTATAGCTGACAATCGTTACCTCATGTCCGAGCGCGGCTTGCGCCGCAGCCAGACGCACGACAACGGCCTGCGGACCGCCTTTGGCGGGATCAAAAGACCCTATCACATGCACAATATTCATGAAGCAGCCCCTGCTGAATAGTGAGATAAGGCTTCAACCAGCCGTTCGCCGTAGCGAACGACCGTAAAATCACGTGCTCTTTCACGGGCATTGACGCTCATTCTGGAGAGGGTTGCGGGACTGTCCGAAAACTCGCGCAGAATTTCGACAGTCTCATCAACATCGCGGATAGGCACAATGTACCCATCTGTTCGATGGCGCACGACGCTGCCGGTGTTTTCAGTACAAATAACCGGAAGCCCCGCAGCCAATGCCTCGTAGCAGGCAGTTGCCGAACCCTCGCACAGCGATGGCAACAAAAACACATCGGCCCATTGAAATTGCGCTCGCATTTCGCTGCGCGGGATTGGGCCAGTCAGTTCAACCACATTGCCAAGCTTTTCCTGTGCAGCCGGCTGAATATCGACGGGCCCCACCATACGAAACTGCGCTTGCCCGATGAGTTTTCGTGCAACCGCGCCCACATAGGGCGAGCCTTTTCGCAAACCCACAGCGCCCACTGTCAAAACCCGCAATGGTCCCGGTTCGCGCTGGCGCGGCCCGATCAAAAAACGGTCATCGACCCCATACGGCACAACAATCACTTTCTCGCATGCACAACCCGCTTCAATGACATGCTTTGCGACAAAGTTTGAAGGACAAATCACGGCATCCGCGATCTGCCATTCCGCCTTTTCTCTGGCAGCAAATGCCTCGGCGTTTACGTCATCCGCAACTGAGAGTTGCCAACCGGGGTTTAAAATCTCTTCTTCGCAGGCCAGTTGGTCCACAACGCCACGCGGAGCAATCATCTGTTCGACCGCCGTATAGAGACCCTGCTTTTTTGCAGCGCTTAACAATTCATAGGCTTCACCGCTAAAGGCATAGACCCCGCTGGCTCCGTGAAATCCGCTTGCTGCAACCAGTTTGCCAAATGTTTCACCTGCCCAGATCGCATTGGCGGTGGATTGTGGCCCGGTCTGATGCGAAAGCCTGCGGACCGCTGAATGCAGGCCGAAACTTGGGAAGGTCGTCATCCTGTCCTGCGGAATATCCTGCGGCGTGCGCCCGATCAGCCGTCGCACCGATGCAGGCAACACCGATGAGGGCAGACCATTTAACAATCGCGGCCACCCCTGAAGCGCGCAAATATCGGTATAAAAATGCGCAAGTTTCTGATGACTGGCAAAAATGCGCGGTACAGCATAGTGCATACGCGCGCCGAGTTGACTGACAACAAACGAGCCATCCATCACAGTTTCTCCGCGTGAAACGGGCGGTCGAGAACAGGCATCGCCGTGAACCCGCTTTTCTTGCCGATGCGCCCGACAGCGGACTGCCAGACAGCCGCACCGATCTCTCTTGAATAGGCCGTCTCCATCAAATAACGGGCATTGTTGCCCATCGCGTTGCGATTGATCTGCGAGTTTCGCAGCAGCAGCACCGCGCTTACCAGCATCTCCACCTCACCCGGACAGAGCGACAGACCGCAGTGAAAATCACGCACGACATTGGCTATTTCGCCCTCAGGATCACCGATGAAAATCGTTGGGCGTGCGGCAGCTAAAACGCCATAGAACTTGCTGGGAACAATGCAATGTTCAAGTGCGGGTTTCAGCGAGACAAGATGCACATCCGCCGCGCTCAAGCTCTCTGAAAGTTGCTCGACGGGCTGGAAAGGCTTCATGATAACATTGGTTAATCCGCGCCGCTTCACCTCGCGCTCGACATAGCCGCGTTGCTGCCCCTCGCCGACCATCAGAAATGCAATATCAGGGATCGTTTGAAGCTGTTCTGCTGCATCGAGCACAGTGCCAAACTCGTGCGCCCGGCCAAAATTTCCCGAATAACCAATCACGAATTTGTCTTGAAGGCCCCATGCATGCCGCAATGTATTTTCGTCGCGACGGACCGGCAGGATTTCGTTCTTGTCGGCCCAGTGATGAACAACGGCCAGCTTTTCTTGAGCAATGCCTTTGGCTGATAAAAACCGCGCCATGCGTTCAATCGGGCAGATCGTTAGCGCTGCTTGCTGCATCGACCAGTTGCGCAAAGCAACCGCGAGCCTGCCCGACATGCTCTTGTGTTTCATCAACCCAAGTTCAATGGCCGTTTCCGGAAACAGGTCCATAACCCAATTGACAAGATGTGCGCTGCGAAACCGGATCGGCAGCGCCGCTGATACCGAAAGCAAAGGCGGGTCTGTGCAGACCACGCAAAGATCATCTTTTTTGGCGTGGGTCGCAAACCATGCGGCCGCGGAGAGGTGGAATGTCGCGTAATCGACCGCACGTCCCATAAGCTTTTTGCGGCCAAAACCCGACGTCCAGATCCTGTGCACATCGATACCGTCTATCGTTTCACGTGCGGGCAATGTCTCTTTGCTTTTATCGTGATAGCTGCGGCTGGCAAGAACCGTCGTCTGAACACCTTCGCGCACCAGTTCATGCGCAAGACTTGTCACCATTCGGCTCGTCGCAGATTGATCGGGATAAAAATACCGGTTGGCAAGCACGACACGCATGATTTTGGCTTCCTGTTGCTCGGTTACCAACACCATGGCGATACCCTCTCCCATACCGCAAGAAGCCCAATCGCATAGGAAACATACTCCGCAGGCGAGATGCCTACTTCTTTTGTTGATACAGCGCATGTTCCGCACTTTGTCATGCTCATCCTAAGTGGAATGGAAAGCGCCTCACATACCGTTTTGAAGCCGTTATGCCGGGCGCTCAAATCGCTATCATGGCTGTATCGAACTCTGGTCGGAGGAAAAACCTTGCAGGAAAAGACAGCTCTCATCATTGGCGTGACTGGACAGGATGGTGCCTATCTCAGTGAGCTTCTGCTCAACAAGGGATATCGGGTGCACGGGCTTAAACGGCGGTCTTCTTCGTTCAATACTTCGCGTATCGACCATCTCTATCAAGACCCTCATGAGGAGGAGATCCGCTTCAAGCTGCATTTTGGCGACCTGACCGATGCGACCAATCTATGCCGTGTCATTCAGGAAGTGCGTCCCGACGAGATCTATAATCTTGGTGCACAAAGCCATGTTCAGGTGAGTTTTGAAACGCCGGAATATACGGCCAATGCAGATGCACTGGGGACGTTGCGTCTGCTTGAATCCATGCGCATTCTGGGGTTGGGCGATAAATGCCGCTTCTATCAGGCATCAACATCCGAACTGTTCGGCAACAGCTCGCCCGATGCCCAGAGCGAGCAAACACCGTTTGCGCCGCGCAGTCCCTATGCCACCGCAAAGCTTTATGCCTATTGGACGACAGTTAATTATCGCCAGGCCTATGGCTTTCATTCCTCAAACGGTATTTTGTTCAACCATGAAAGCCCACTGCGCGGCGAAACATTCGTGACACGTAAGATCACACGCGCGGTTGCTGCCATCGAACGGGGACTTCAGGACAAATTGCGGCTTGGCAATCTGAACGCGCGACGCGACTGGGGCCATGCCCGCGATTATGTTGAAGGCATGTGGCGCATTTTGCAGGAAGATGTGGCCGATGATTATGTGCTCGCCACGGGCGAAACCCATACAGTGCGTGAATTTGTTGAGCACGCGTTCAAAGCCGTGGACAAGCACATCGAATGGCATGGTGATGGCGTTGACGAGATCGGCCTCGACCCAAAATCCGGGCAATGCCTGATTGAGATCGACCCACGCTATTTCCGCCCCAACGAAGTCGATTTTCTGTTGGGCGATGCTTCCAAGGCAAAGAACCGGCTTGGCTGGCAGCACACCACCGGCTTTGAAAATCTCGTCACCGAAATGGTTGACTGGGATATGCGCAACATCATGCGGGAGGCTGGGCGCAATGATTTCTATGGCTAATGAAATGCCTCGCCCTGTCTATGCGCTGTCGGGCAAGAAAATATTCGTTGCCGGTCACAGCGGCATGGTGGGGTCGGCAATTTTGCGACGTCTTCAATCGGAAGATTGTGACCTCATAACCATCGCACATCATGATCTTGATCTGACACGACAGAGTGCGACGGAGCAATTTATTGCGCATCACAAACCCGATGTTATCATTGTTGCAGCGGCGCGGGTCGGGGGCATTCTCGCAAATTCTGAATATCCGGCAGATTTTCTTTACGACAACCTCGCCATCGGCATGAATGTCATTCATGCGGCCCATGTCTCAAATGTGAAGCGCCTGCTCTGGCTTGGATCAAGTTGCATCTATCCCCGTGATGCGCAACAACCGCTCACCGAATCCGCACTTCTAACGGGGGCACTGGAACCCACCAATGAAGCCTATGCCATCGCAAAAATCGTGGCATTGAAATATGCGGAAGCCTGTTCGCGGCAGTTTGGCAATCATTTCATGACCGCCATGCCGACCAATCTTTATGGGCCGAACGATAATTTCGATCTCAACACGTCTCATGTTTTGCCGGCACTGATGCGCCGCATTCATGAAGCAAAGATCAACGGTTACGATCACATCACGCTTTGGGGCAGTGGCAAGCCCTTGCGCGAATTTCTGCATGTCGATGATCTTGCGGATGCGTGTGTGCATTTGCTGCAATTCAACGACAGCATTGAGCCCATAAATATCGGCTCCGGTGAAGAGGTTTCGATCCGCGAGCTTGCCTTGACGATCGCTGATGTTGTGGGTTTTGAAGGCAGGCTGGACCATGATCTGAGCAAACCCGATGGAACCCCGCGCAAGCTTCTGGACACGTCCAGGATGCATGCGCTGGGCTGGAAGCCGAATATTCGCCTCAGAGATGGCATTGCAAAGGTTTATCAAGCCTGGGTCAAAGACGGTGCGGCGTCCATCGCAGCGTGAAAGGCTCCGCACCAAATATAAAAAGGCGCTTCATGAATGTGAAGCGCCTTTTGGTTCAGTGATTTTCAAATCAGTGCGTTATGACGGTGAACCGGTTAATTGGCTCATATCCAGCTCAACGCGCAGAATATCACCGGGTTTGATTTCGGTGCGTTCATTGGCAACAATATCTTCAAAGGCGCCGCTGACATTGCGGCTGATGGTGAAGACCAGTTTGCGGCGCATATCTGACGATGAAATATTACCAGATGACTTGGCAATTTCAGCCATGGTTTGAAGTTGTGCATTGGCACGCAATTCCATACGCGCAATGTTAAGATCCAGTTCCTGCAAACTGTTTGCCGCCTCGCTTTTGCGCACTTCTTCCAGATTGGCGATCCGCTGTTGAACTGCGAGTTGATTTTGTCTTGCACGGGCCAGAAACGATCCCAGTTCCAGTGCATCCCGGCGGGTTGCCGAAAGATCGCGTTCCATATCGCGAAGATTGGATTTCGCAGCCAGTCCACGATCAACAAGGGATTTGCTTGATTCAACATTTTCTTGCAGCAATTGAATTTCTGCATCGTGAAGCTTGATACTTTGCTGCAGCGTCTGGATTTCGTCGCCATAGCTTGCAACCTGCGCTTCCAGTGCCTGACGCTCCGCCGCCAGATTGCTGCGACGCACATTGAACAGGGTCTTTTCACCATCCAACATATGCTGACTCAGCGCAGTCGCCTGTTTATTGCCACCCGGTTGATCCGGCAGGTCATATTTAAAATCAACCCCGTTAAGCTCAGCCTGAAGACGCACCCGGCGGATGCTTGTTGTGGTGATCTGCATTTGCAAATCGGCATATTCCTGTTGCGCCGTGATAAGCTGCATGCCCGCTGTCACCGCAGGCGCTTCGCCTTTGCCGGCCCCGCCACCCAGCGCCATCAGTTGAAGCGCAACCATTCCCGGGCGAAATTCATATTTCCCCGGAGCCTTCACATCGCCAACGATGAAAACCGGCGCATATTGATTGATCGTCGCCGTCACGGTCAGTCCCGGAATGTGTTGTGAAAGCACGCTTCCGATTTTTTCACTGATCTGCGGGGTTGTCAGACCGATGACATTGATATTTCCAACCACCGGATAGCCAATATTGCCGTCCACATCGACAGGATAAAGCCCAGTGAGAGATGGCTGGCCATAAACGGTCACCTGCAAAACATCATTCGGGCTCACGCGATAAGCCTGTGCTGGTGCCTCCGTTTGTGCGTGCACGACATGGCCCACACCAAGAATGATAAAGCCTGACAGCATCGTCGCCCGGAATTGCGCCATCAAACGAGCGTGTCTGGATATGCTTGATCTCTTTAGCATTTTTGAACCCTCAGGCCCTATCTTGGGCGTTATCAGTAGCTCTGTTGCGCCGCTTTATTGCGGCGCGCAGAAATGCCCCTGTTCGTCTGCCCATGGGTCGGCAATAAGCCCAGACAATATTGATCCAGCTTCGATAGGAGGTCGAAACCTGGTTCACCACAGCAAGCGCAGGTTTGCGGCCCATTGCCGCCATTGTCTGGATCAGCGCATGATTTGCATGTTGATCCTTGTGCCCCGGTTGCACGACCAGAAGCGTGGTATCGGTTGCCCGCGAGAGCAGAACCGCGCGCTTGTCTTCCATTACGGCAGGCAGATCGACGAGGATAATCTTGTGATCCGCACGCAATTGAGAAATCAGTTCCGCAAGCCAATCTCCCTCCTGCAGATGATCGCCCGGCGTAATGATGTCGATCCCCGAACCGTGATCATGAATAAGCGTTGCGCCTGAAATCTGGCGATCCGTTGAAACGCCCCCATAGCCAGTTCCGGGCAGCCCGAACGCTTCGGAAAGCCGCGAATGCCGGTTGGTGGCATCGATCACGGCGACGGCCACACCCGATGCCGCAAATTGTTGGGCGAGTGCTGTTATAAGCAGCGTTTTCCCTTCATTCTCAGTGAGAGACACCACGGAAAGAGCCAGTGAATCGCGGCCACGCGTGAGCATGCGCAAACGATCATGCACCGATTTTATTGCACGTCCGAAAGCACTGGTCGGATCAAGTCCACGGTTGACGAGAAGCGGCACAGTCAGCTGGTTAGAAAGCGGCAGCAAAGTTGCAGCCGGAATTCCGGGCAGCGTAAAGGAAGCGGTTTGTGCCGGACGAATTTTGTCGAAGGTCTCCCGCAATACAGTACCCACGAGCGATACCATTGCGCCAAGCCCCAAACCCAGCAACAGCCAGTTTGCAAGGTTGGGGCTGGCTTTGGCCATGGCGGGTTCGGCAGCCGAAATCATCTGTGCTTCGGGCACCGCAATGCCGTCCTGCTCGATGAGTTGCTTGTAACGCGTAAGATAACTCTCATAGACCGTGCGGCTTGCATTGGCTTCACGGTCAAGCTGCACGGCTTTGACCTGCGCCTTATTGGCCTCGCCCAGTTCTGCCTCAGCGCTCCTGAGCGCGGCTTCAAGCCCTGTGCGCCGTTGCCGGGCAATCTGAATTTCATTGCCGAGACTTTTGGTGATTTCGTCAACCTGCGCGGTGATCTGCTGCTTGAGCGCCTCACGCTCCGCTACAAGAACCGGGATTTCAGCACTCTTCAAGGCGCCGTTTGAGCGCAGTTCATCCAGCTGGCGCTCGACCCGCGCCTGTTCGTTGCGCAGGGACTGAATGGCAGGCGACGCCAGAACCTCGGTCAGGGCTGGCGCTTCATTTTTGTTTTTAAGAGACTCTGCTGTACGAAGCCGTGCTTCGGCAAGCGATACCGCACCTGTTGCAGCCACGATTTCGGTGTTCAATGCGGCGACCCGCTGCGCCTGAAAACTGATCTGGCCCGGATCACCGGCAAGGCGCGATTTCTGTCTGAAATCTTCAGCAGCACGCTCGGCATCTTCAAGATTGCTGCGCAATGTCACAAGCTTTTCGCCGAGCCATTCACTGACACGTCGCGCAGCCGATTGCTGCACATCAATCTGATGTTCAAGATAAGCCGTCACAAAAGCATTGGCGACCTGGGCCGCATAAACCGGATCGGATGCGCGATAAGAAATGAAAATCGTATAGGAACGCCCATCATTGTTGACGCGCAAACGAGAAAGCAGAAGATCAATGCGCTGCCTTTCGCGCGCAACCGCATCGACGTCTCGCGCGCCCC
This sequence comes from Ochrobactrum chromiisoli, assembly GCF_026241335.1. Lineage (GTDB taxonomy): Bacteria > Pseudomonadota > Alphaproteobacteria > Rhizobiales > Rhizobiaceae > Brucella > Brucella chromiisoli. The sequence continues at coordinate 67,902 of NZ_JAPHAV010000014.1, forward strand.
TGTCCTGCGTCGCACTGTGTGCCGCAGAAGAAAGCACCGTGCGCGAACGAAACTCCGTCGGTACGAAAATATTTTCGGACTGCAGAATGTCGATAACCTTGCGTGCCATCATGCGCGAACTGATAATATCAAGTTCAGACCGCAGAACCGGGCTGTCCTGCGGCAAAGGTGTAATCGCGCTCTCATTTGGAAGCGCCTGCACGCGTCGCATATCGAGCACCAGTACCGATTCCGACACATAGCTGACAGGTGCCGTGAGGTAACCTGCAAAGCCGATGCATGCTCCCGCCACGACAGGGACGATCAGCAAGAGTTTTCTTCGTTTTACGGTTTCAAGCAGCTCAGCCAGCGGCTGACGCGCGCTCCCTGATGAAACATCGGAGATGATCACAAGAAATCTCCTTTAAAGCGCATCCCGAGGCATCCGAAGTGATCTTCGGGTAAGAAGCGCGTTAAAACAATTGGTTAAGATTGTGCGGTGGGGACGGTCGACGCTTATTGCAGATCGGAAAAGGATGTTTCCGAAGGGAACATCTCGTTGATAATGCAGGCAACCTCTGTCCGGTTGGACGCCTTCAACTTCTTCATGATATTGCGGATATGGACCTTGACCGTGCTTTCACGAAGCTTGAGCTCATACGCAATAATCTTATTCGCCTTGCCGCGACGCAGCGCATTGACCACTTCCGCCTGACGCAGGGTAAACATACCACCCAGAGGCTGGAGCCGGTGCGAATTGGGGTCGGTCGCGTGACGAAGAGCCAGCACGCTGCTGGCAGGAACAAAGGTGCCGCCAGCCATGGCAAGCCGCAGCGCTTCCACGCAGACATTCACATTGACAGAGGTCGGGATATACCCTTTGACACCGTAATCGAGCGCTTTGAGAACCTGCGAAATATCTTCTTTGTCCGCAAGAATAATCACCGGAGCGGGCGCGCAATCATTGACGATGCGGTTGAGATAATTGCCGACCGCAGGGTCCGAAACCTTCTGACCACCAATGTTGAAAAGGACCGCGCGGACAGTGCGTCCACGCCGCTGATGCTGCCATTGTTCAAACGAACTGAACGTGGCAATCGACATTTCAATACTGTGGTTGTTGAGCCCATGTGCAAGGCATTCACGATCCAATGCACGGTTATCGATGATAACAAGTAACGGTAGAATACCATCAAAAGAATCTGCTGATTTTGATGATGAATCTTTCGCGATAACCTGGCTTTTATTATTATTTTCGCTGGTTCTGCTGTTAAAACTCGGAGAAACGTTCATCTTTTTGCCCTCTAGCCCCTTTTAAGCGCACGATTCATTGCTCTTAAAACGCAATGAGTTAAGCGCAGCGGCCACCTGTTTATGATTTCCGAGAGGTTTATTTTAAACCTCGTAATCAATTCTTATTTTTTATTTTGTTAACCAGAAGATTGCCCGAATTTTAAAACAGTGTCATTAACCTAGATTAGGCAATTACGTGAAATATGGTTTAGGAAAATATTATAAATATACGCAATTAGTGGTAGAAATTACTACCTTGTCAAAATAGCAGCGCTCGCTGACATTTATGGAAGCGCTTCGGCCCCCAAACGATCACTAAAAATCGAATCGCTAAAGAAGCAATCTCCAATTTTTGGGCGGCGGCAGGACGAATGCCAATGATTGTGAATGTTGACGATTCAAAAACACTGCGCCATTTTCTGGAGAGCCCGCCAATTGGTGCGGTTTTTGAAGAAAACGACTTTAACGTTCTTGGTGCGCTGCCCGTATTGGTGAAAACCTATGCACCCCACACCATCGTCAGCAGTCAGGGCGACTGGGCAAACTCGCTTCACATTATCAAGAGCGGCTGGGGATGCATCTATCGTGATCTGGCCGATGGAGATCGCCAGATACTCGACTTTCCCATGAAAGGGGATTTTCTGGGCTTCCGCACGGGCATCGGCTTTAATTACTACACTTTGATTTCGGTGACCGAAATGTCCGTTTTTGAACTTTCTCTCGACCACCTGACGGAATGTCTTGTGAAATCGCCGCGCCTGGCCATGACTTTTATAGAGCTGATGGCGCGACAGCGCGCCATTCTTGTTGAACATGTCATCAGCATCGGGCGGCGCAGCGGGCTGGTACGTGTGGCGCATCTATTGCTTGAACTCGGGCATCGCGCGCGTTTAAACGGCACGGGCAATGCGGTTTCCTTTTTTTGCCCCCTCACCCAGACAGAGCTTGGCGATGCACTGGGGCTAACCGCCATTCATATCAACCGTATGTTACGTGAGCTGCGTAGCGATGGCTTGCTGACTTTTCGCAACAATCTTGTTGAATTTCTCAACAAGCCGGCCCTCACGCAAATTTCCAGCTTCGATGAAGACTATCTCAATATGGAAATCTTCCCGCGCTTCCATTTGACCAGCCCGCGACACCGTTGAACACCAACACTGTGCGCCGGTTGAAACCTTTAACAACTCAGAGCATTCAATCGCCATAGCCAGTCAGCATTCTTTGCCTCGTTTCAGACTGAAATTAGCAATTGGCACCGGGCGTCCAAACAGCCAACCCTGACCGACAGCATCCGGGTGGAGCTTTAACACATAAGCGGCCTGCTCCGGCTTTTCGATCCCCTCGACAACAATCTTCAAGTCGAGGCGGCGCGCAATGCTACAGATATTCTCGACAATTTCAGCGCTGACTGCCTCTGTTCCAATTGCCTGCGTAAACATTTTATCGATCTTAATACCGCTGATTGGAAGCTTTGCCAGATAAGCGAGATTGGAATAGCCTGTTCCAAAATCATCAATGAAAAACTCGTAACCACTCTCTCGAAACGACTTCATCTTTTCAATGAGATGGCTATGATGTGCCGTTGAACGTTCTGTCACTTCCAAAATGATCTGGCATGGTGACAAGCCATGGCGCTTCACTTCATTTTCCAGAAAAACACGCAATTCAGTGTCGAGAACATCTTCCGCAGACACATTGATACTCAAATAAAAATTGCCATTATTTTTCAAAAAAGGCTGCATCTCTTTCAGCGCATTGCGTATGATAAGACGCGTTACATCCCCGATGATACCAAGCTTTTCGGCGATCGGAATGAAAACGTCCGGTGAAATGGAGTTATGGAGATCATCAAGCAAGCGCGCCAGCACCTCAGCGCCAATCACTTTCTCATCATGCAGCCTTACCAGTGGCTGATAAACAACACTCATGCGTTCCGTAGCAATTGACCGCTTTATCTGCTGAGGCAGTGATGCATATCCCCGCCGCCAGCGAACCGCAGCAAGCCCCCCTCCTCCACCAACCAGTGCCCCAAAGCCTGCAATTGCCAGCAATACGCCAACCGGCTGCTGTAACACGCTGACCCCGGTAAGACTTGCAATAACACAGATATCAAAATCGTCATCGCATCGCGAAACAAGACGGCGAGACCTTAAATCATACCATGCAAGCTGGTGCGGCATATCCGTCTGCAGATGACTGACATCACCAAATGAACGATAGATGTAATGGCCGTCGCGGCTGATCACATGTGCACTCAAATTTGCATCTGCTTTCTCGTGTAGAGCGAATGCAATCGGCGATGTGAAGACGATGGCTGATCCCCTCGCGACCATATCCACATTGCCGGAGTGCTTGCCTATATTGGATGCATTCGCCCACAAATGATGTCCATTATCCACCACGCGATCTGGTTGCGGCAAAACTTCCGGCGGAGAGAAACGCCCCCAGAGCGCCGTACAGATGATCCGGTTGTTTTCCACACGCCCAACATCACGTAAAAACGGTGCCTTAAATGCAAGACGGCGGATTTCTGTTAAATCCTCATCCGAGCACGGTTCGCGATCACTGCTATTGATTAAAGCAAGCGTATTGCGCCCATCATGGGCGACATCAACTGCATTGGACAGCACGTTATCGCGATAATCATTCAGTCGAGCATAAGACAGACGCACCAGCTCAATTTGGCCGAGCATAAGAGTAATTAAAATTCCCAGAATGGCCGCGAGCGCAATAAAGAGCCTGTCATTGCCATTACGAATGCTCAACATCAGGACTATTCCCCACGGCTATTGCGCTCAACTCTCTTATACAAAACCGGTGTCTGAATATTTAACAAAATCGACTATTTCACTAAATAAGCAAATATGTTAAATAATTAGATATAATTTCAATTTAAACTAATAAACATTTAAAATACATGATTATAATACGTAAATTAATTGAATATTTTCAATATATAAAACTTCTATAGTGATTGATATTTTTTAGTTGTTTATAGATATTTCACAGGGAAAAATCGATAAAGCCAGAACGACTGTATAAAAATTTAAATTATATTCGACAGTTGACGTCTGAAAACTTACCAATAAATTATCAGGCATGACCAAAATTGCGATCAATCAAAACTATCTCCTCGAAAAATTAGCGGCCCTGCTGGCAATTCCAAGCCCGACCGGCTTCACAGACGAAGCAGTGCATTTTGTTGCACGCGAACTGGAGCGGCTCGGCCTCGAAGTCATTCTGACGCGGCGCGGGGCGATCCGCGCACGTCGCAATGGAAAATCCCGTAAACCAGCGCGCGGTATTGTCTCCCATTTAGACACGCTCGGAGCGCAAGTTAAGTATCTGAAATCCAACGGACGGCTGGAGCTTGTTTCAATTGGCAACTGGTCGGCACGCTTTGCCGAAGGTGCGCGCGTTTCGATCTTTTCCTCCAAAGGTATCTATCGCGGTTCCATCCTGCCGCTGAAAGCCTCCGGTCACACCTTTAATGAAGAAGTGGATACGCTCCCTGTCGGCTGGAATTATATTGAGCTGCGCGTGGATGCGCTTGCCCGCAACAAGGAAGACCTGATCGAACTTGGCATTGATGTGGGCGATATTGTTGCCGTTGATCCAATGCCGGAGTTCATTGACAACGGGTTTATTGTTTCGCGGCATCTCGATGACAAGGCCGGCGTTGCCATCATGCTCGCTTCTCTTGAAGCCATGCAACGCCTGAATATTGAAACGCCCGTTGACACCTATTGGCTTTTCACGATTGCTGAAGAGGTCGGAGCGGGTGCTTCTGCTGTCGTTGTTCCTGAAATAGCATCGCTTGTGGCGATCGATAATGGCACAACCGCACCCGGACAGAACTCATCGGAGTTTGGTGTAACGCTTGCCATGGCAGACCAGACTGGCCCGTTCGATTATCACCTCACCCGGAAGCTATACGAGCTCTGCGGCGAGCACGATATCCCCGTGCAGAAAGATGTTTTCCGCTATTATCGCTCGGATGCGGCATCGGCTGTCGAGGCCGGACATGATGTGCGCACGGCGCTTCTGACCTTTGGTGTGGATGCCTCGCATGGCTATGAGCGCATTCATTTGAGCGCACTCACCTCCATCGCAAAGCTGAGCGTTCATTATGCAATGAGTGATGTCGAGATCAAGCGCGATGCTGAGGAAACAACCAAGGGTCTCAAGGGCTTCACCCATCAGACATCGACCACGGCTGAGCAGGATTTGAAGCCCGAAGACACGCCGACAGAATAGCCATTCAGGCGACGACATTGGCAAGGCGGGTTCATCCCGCCTTTTTCATGCGCGTAAATTAATTATGATAATTTATTGATAAACTCCATTTTCTCCCTATAAATTAACCCAGACAGACTTGCAGGCAAACATGGCCAAACGAAAGGAACCGCTGATGAAGAGGTTATTTCGCGCCGTTTTAACCGCGGCCACTCTGGTTCTGGGTTCAGCGACATTTCACGCTGGCGCGCAGACACCGCCCGATGTGCTGATTGTGGGGCAGATCGCCGAACCACAATCACTCGACCCTCATACGGTGACAGCAACCAATGATTTTCGTATCCTTGTAAACGTCTATGATGGTCTGGTGCGCTATAAGGATGGGACGCTTGAGATTGAGCCAGCGCTTGCGGAAAGCTGGACCATCTCAGATGACGGAAAAACCTATAAGTTCAAGCTGAAAGAAGGTATCAAATTCCACGACGGCTCCGATTTCAATGCCGAGGCGGTCAAATTCAACTTCGAGCGGATGCTGAACAAGGATCACCCTTTCTATAATACCGGTCCATTCCCGCTGTCTTTCAACTTTGAATCCATCGAAAGCGTGAATGCGGTCGATACAAACACCGTCGAATTCAAACTGAAAGAGCCGTTCGCGCCCTTCCTGTCAAACCTCGCCTATCCGACCGGCCTCATCGTTTCGCCAGCCGCCGTCGAACAATATGGCACTGAATTTGGTCGCCACCCATCGGGAACCGGTCCGTTCAAATTTGCTGAATGGCAATCCGGTCAGCGAGTGGTGGTTGAGCGCAATCCCGATTATTGGGACACGGCACCGACACTCAATGCGATTGTCTTCCGGCCTATCACCGATGCCAATACCCGCGTCGCTGAAATGATGGCAGGCGGTATCGACATCATGGTTGAGGTGCCGCCGGATAACCTTGCGACCTTCAAACAGGATGCGAATTTTGCTGTCGCAGAACAGGCCGGGCCCCATGTGTGGTTTAACATTCTCAACACGAAGAGCGGTCCGTTTGCAGATAAGAAAGTCCGTCAGGCCGCAAATTATGCAGTCAACAAACAAGGCTTGGTCGATAACGTCCTGCAAGGCTCTGCCACCGTTGCAGCCGGTCCGGTGCCGCCCGCTTTCAACTGGGTTAACGATACGACCGAGCCTTATCCTTATGATCTCGAAAAAGCCAAAGCCCTGCTTCAGGAAGCAGATCAGACCAATCCGGAATTGACCTTCTATGTCACGGAAGGCGGCTCTGGGATGCTTGATCCGATCAATATGGGTGCTGCCATTCAGGCCGATCTTCAGGCCGCAGGCTTTAAAGTGAAAATCGAAACCTACGAGTGGAACACCTTCCTTGGTCGTGTGAATTCCGGTCTTGATGGCAAGGCGGACATGGCCGAAATGGCATGGATGACCAATGACCCGGATACGGTTCCCTTCCTCACACTGCGCACCGAAGCATTGCCAGACAAGGGCGGGTTTAACTCCGGCTATTATTCCAATCCCAAAGTCGATGACCTGCTGGCCAAAGCGCGTCAATCAACGGATCAGGCGGAGCGCGGCAAGCTCTATGGCGAGATTCAGTCGATTGTTCACGACGATGCGCCATGGCTTTTCGTTGCCAACTGGAAACAAAACGCCGTCACCACCGCAGCCGTGCAGAATTTCAGGCTTCAACCTTCGTTCCTGCTGCATCTCAAAGATGTAACCAAGCAATAAAACATTGCGCCAGCAATCATGTGGCTGGCGCAAATTTGCCAAAGCCTTTGATGCAAAATATAAAGCGGAGGAGAGCCAATGCCAGTCTATATCCTCAAGCGGCTCGTCGCAGTCATTCCCGTGCTTTTCGGGCTATCGGTCATCGTCTTTCTGGTGATGGCATCAATTCCCGGCGACACCGCAACAGCCCTCCTCGGCTCTTATGCCACGCCGGAAAATGTCGAGCGGATCAACCGCGACCTCGGTCTTGATAAGCCGTTGATCCAGCAATATTTCATCTGGATCAGCAACCTCCTGCATGGGGATTTCGGGCGCTCCTTCGTGTTGAACCGCCCGGTGCTTGATGAAGTGCTGGAACGGTTTCATGCCACGCTCATTCTGGCAGGCGTTGCGCTCGTGCTCTGCACGATATTCGGGCTTTTCGCTGGCATCATATCCGCGGTTCGTCAGTTCGGATGGGCTGATCGCGCAATTACTTTCATCGTGCTTGCTGGCATTTCGATCCCATCTTTCTGGCTTGGGCTTCTGCTGATCTACCTCTTCGCGGTTCACTGGCGTTTTCTTCCCGCTTCCGGCATGTATGCGGTCTATGGCGGCGGTGATCTCAAAGATCTCATCTGGCACCTGATCCTGCCTGCTTCCACCCTTGCCGTGGTTGCGGCTGGTGTGATTGCACGATTAACGCGCGGTGCAATGCTTGAAGTGCTGCGGCAGGATTATATCCGCACAGCACGCGCCAAGGGGCTGAACGAGCGCCGCGTGATCTACGGACATGCCTTTCGTGCGGCCCTTGTCAGTGTCATTCCCGTTATCGGCATTCAGGCAGGCTTTGTGCTGGGCGGCGCGGTCTATATTGAAACCGTGTTTCAATGGCCCGGTATCGGCGCCATGCTAGTCAAGGCAATTTCGACCCGCGACATCCTGCTTGTGCAGGGCGGCGTGCTGATCGTGGCAGCCAGCTATGTGCTGTTTAATCTGCTTGCCGATGTCATCCAGACCATGCTTGATCCGAGGATACGCACATGAGCGCAGTTTCGGACACGCCTGAACGTCTGTCGTCATGGCAATTGCTGATGAGCAATCGCCTTGCAGCTTTTGGCTTTTTCCTGCTGGCACTGATCTGCGTTCTCATCCTCATCGTGCCCATCCTACCGCTGCCGAACCCGGATGCGACAGCACCCGCCAACAGGCTGCAACCCGTCTTTAGCGCGGGGCATCTTTTGGGCACCGATCAGCTCGGTCGCGATATTCTCAGCCGCCTTCTGTGGGGCTCTCGTGTTTCGATTGCGGTTGGCTTTGCAGCCACGCTGATTGCCGCAATCATCGGCTCAACCATTGGCATCGTTGCGGGTTATGCAGGCGGACGCACAGATAATCTGATGATGCGCGGCGTCGATATGTTGATGGCTTTCCCCTATATTCTGCTGGCGCTTGCAATCGTCGCAGCCCTTGGGCCGGGATTGATGAATGCACTTTATGCAATTGCGGTCGTCAATATTCCCTTCTTTGCGCGTAATGTGCGCGGCACCGCACTCGGCCTTGCCAATCGTGAGTTTGTTGATGCCGCACGGCTTTCAGGCAAGGGGCATATTTCAATTCTGCTCACAGAAGTGCTGCCAAATGTGTTGCCGGTGATTGTCATCACCATGTCGACAACGGCGGGCTGGATGATCCTTGAAACAGCCGGTTTGAGCTTTCTGGGTCTTGGGGCACAACCACCGCAAGCCGATCTCGGTTCTATGCTTGGCGAAGGCCGCGCGCAAATGTTCACGGCACCGCATGTCTCCATTGTGCCGGGCCTGATGATTTTTCTGATTGTCATCAGCCTGAATGTTCTGGGCGATGGCGTCCGCGATGTGCTCGATCCACGGCTTCGTTCCGGTGCATTGGCAAGACCCGGCGCACGAACCGCCATTGCCAAAAACAGAAGCGTGCCCAAAGCCGCGATGCCCGACGCAGCTCTGGCCGTTGAAAAACTCGAAACCGGCTTCGTCAACAATGGCAGCTACACACCGGCGGTCAAGCAAGTATCGCTGCATCTCAATCGTGGCGAATGCCTTGGCCTGATTGGCGAAAGCGGCTCTGGCAAAAGCGTGACAGCGCTTTCCATCATGGGATTGGTTGCCTCACCGCCTGGATTGATCCGCAATGGTGCCATCTATCTTGATGGGAACGACGTGCTGAATATGACGGAAACCGAACTGACTGCAACGCGCGGCAGCAAAGTTGCCTATGTGTTTCAGGATCCGCTGACCACGCTGCATCCGATGTATTCAATCGGCAAACAAGTAGAGGAAGCAATCAGCGCGCATAGCACGATGAGCGCATCCGAACGCCGAAGGCAGGCAATCGCTTTGCTTGAGAAAGTCGGCATTCCCGACGCTCCCGAGCGCGCAGACCATTATCCGCACCAGCTTTCCGGTGGTCAGCGCCAGCGCGTCGGCATCGCTATGGCGCTTGCCAACGACCCCGATATTATCATTGCGGACGAACCCACGACCGCACTTGATGTCACGGTGCAGGCACGTATCCTCGAATTGCTGCGCGATCTGCAACGCGAACGGGGTATGGCACTGTTGTTCATCACCCATGATTTTGGCGTGGTTTCTGAAATCTGTGATCGCGTTGCCGTTATGAAGGATGGCGAAATCGTTGAAACAGGCACCGCAAAGGCTGTGCTCGCAGATCCGCAGCATAACTATACCAAGCGGCTGATTGCCTGCGTGCCGGAACTGGGTCAGGGAGGGGGCTTTCACGACCGGGTTGCAAAGCTGTTCAATGATAAGCAGAGGGGTGTTGCAACATGACAAACGCAGCAATCAGCGTGCACAATCTGAGCAAAACCTTTGGTGGCGGACGCCCAATTTTTGGCAAACAGCGCCACACCGTCGAAGCGGTCAAGTCAGTCTCGCTTACTCTGGCACGTGGTGAAACCCTGGCCATTGTCGGCGAGAGTGGCTCCGGCAAAAGCACTTTGGCGCGCATGCTGGTGGGCCTGACAGACCCAAGCGATGGAACAATGACAATTGCCGGTCAGGATGCAAGCGCTCTTCGACGTTCCGGACCACGGGCTTTTGGCAAAGTTATTCAATATGTGTTTCAGGACCCGGTTGCTTCGCTTAACCCGCGCAAGACCATCCGACAAATCCTCGAAACGCCGCTGAAACTTCTTGGGGGGCTTGAGCAAGGCCAGCGCCAAAGGCGCATGGAAGAGCTGCTCGACGCCGTTCAAATGCCCAAAGACACCTTATCACGTTATCCACATGAGTTTTCCGGTGGACAGGCGCAGCGCATCGCCATAGCCCGAACACTTGCAGCAAATGCTGAAATCATCGTTCTTGATGAGCCGGTTAGTGCGCTCGATGTCTCGGTTCAGGCACAAGTGCTGCTGTTGCTTGATGCGTTGAAACAGGAATTTGGCCTGTCCTATCTTTTCATCAGTCACGACCTTGCGGTTGTTGAGGCGATCAGTGACCGCGTGGCTGTGATGTATTATGGGAAAATAGTCGAGGAAGCCACGGCGGAAGACCTTTTTACCAACCCGCAACATGCCTATACACGTCAGCTTATCGATAGCGCGCCGCGTATAAAAAGAGAGTAGCAAGGCATGGCCCAAAACAGCCGCACCAAACTTCATGCTGCTTCGCCAGGCAAAGCGAAGCGACGGCCCGAGGTGATTGCTGAGCGTATCCGGCATGTCATTCAGACAGAAGGCCTGCAACCCGGTGACCGGCTGCCGCAGGAAAAAGACCTGATTGACCAATTCAAGGCGGCAAAAGGGACAGTGCGCGAAGCGATGAAAGCGCTTGAAACCCAGGGCCTGCTGTTCACGCGGACCGGCCCAGGCGGCGGTGTTTTCGTAGCCGAACCATCGGCGGAACATGCTATGGAAATGCTGGGACATTATTTTTTCTTCGATCAACCGGGTCTTGAAGAGATTTATGCCATACGCAAGCTGCTTGAGCCGGAAATTGCGGCATCGCTTGCAGGCAAGCTGGACAGTTCCGATCTGGAAAGGCTGGAAAGCACGATGCGGTTTTACGACCGCGCGCCGAAAAATCTTGATGATCAGTTTCAGCAGCGCGTAGCAGAGCTCGATTTTCACAGCGAGCTTGCACAACGTTGCCCCAACCGGCTTCTCGGATTTATCTGCCGCCTTACCCATAAGCTGCTGCGTGATATGCCCCTCGCCCGCGCAATTTATGCCGATCCCACACCCAGCTCGCGCGAGGAAGGCCTGTTGTTTCAGCATCGCCTTTTGGCATCTTTGATTGAAAACCGCCCCGAAGATGCGCGCAAAATAGCCCTAGAACACATGATTTCAGCCGAAGAATACATGATTTCCAAGGCAAAACTGCTGTCAAAAAGCCAAAATCCGTAAAAAGCAAAAATTTCGGAACCATCCCGGCGCACGCGCATTAGCAATATGTGCAGGCCGTCGATACACTCATACGACGGCCTCATTTGTTGTTACTACAATGGAGGTTTCGACCCTTTTTATGTGTGGAATTTGCGGAGAAGTCAGGTTCGATGGTGCAACACCATCGGTTTCGGCAATCTCGAAAATGGCAGACTGCCTTGCGCCCAGAGGTCCAGATGCATCTGGCATCGTGGTGCGTGGTCATGTCGGTTTCGGACATCGGCGATTGCAGATCCTTGATCTGTCTGAAAAATCCCAGCAGCCCATGATCGACGCAGATCTGGGTATAAGCGTCGTCTTTAATGGGTGTATTTATAATTTCCGGGAATTGCGCACGGAACTTGAAGCGATGGGCTATCGCTTTTTCTCCGATGGCGACACAGAAGTGATCATCAAGGCGTGGCATGCCTGGGGCGAGGAATGCGTTTCGCGTTTTCACGGCATGTTCGCCTTTGCCATCCATGAGCGCGATACCGGCAAACTGATCTTTGCCCGTGACCGTTTTGGCATCAAGCCGCTCTACCTTGCGCAAGTCAATGGCGCATTGCGCTTTGCATCAACGCTTCCAGCGCTGGTTAAGGCTGGTGGCATCGACACGTCAATCGACCGCGCAGCCTTGCATAATTACATGAGTTTTCATGCGGTGGTGCCACCGCCGCGCACCATCTATAATGGCGTGCGCAAGCTGCCAGCAGCCACCATTCGCGTTTATCAGGCCAATGGTGAATTTCGCGACCGTATCTACTGGCAGCCCCCGCACAGCCGTCGGCCAAGCGACAACGCCATCAGCCGTGAAGAATGGCAAGAGCAGCTTCTTGATAAATTGCGCTTGGCCGTAAAGCGCCGCATGATCTCCGACGTTCCGGTTGGCGTTCTTCTGTCAGGCGGTGTGGATTCGAGCCTGATTGTCGGCCTGCTTGCAGAAGCCGGTCAGGCCGGACTGATGAGCTTTTCTGTCGGTTTTGAAGAAGCCAACGGCGAAAAAGGCGACGAGTTCGTCTATTCCGACCTTATCGCCAAACATTTCGGCACAGACCATCACAAGATATTTGTCCCGTCTTCTGATCTGATGGATGCGCTTCCCGGCACCATTGCCGCCATGTCGGAACCCATGGTTTCCTATGATAATGTCGGATTCTATCTGCTTTCCAAGGAAGTCTCCAAGCATATCAAGGTCGTACAATCCGGTCAGGGGGCTGACGAGGTTTTCGCGGGCTATCACTGGTATCCGCCATTGGTCGACTCCAATGATGTGGTCAGCGATTATGCCAAGGCATTCTGTGACCGCTCGCATGATGTGCTTAAAACCCAGCTATCGCCCGACTGGATGACAGATCGCGACTATAGCCGTGATCTCATCGAAGAGCATTTGCTGCGCGATGGCGCTGATACGCCGGTTGACCGCGCACTTCGTCTCGACAGCAATATCATGCTGGTCGACGACCCGGTCAAGCGCGTCGACAATATGACCATGGCCTGGGGTCTGGAAGCGCGGGTGCCGTTTCTTGATCACGAACTGGTCGAGCTTGCCGCACGTATGCCACCTGAGGAAAAGCTGCGCGACGGCGGCAAAGGCATTTTGAAAGATGTCGCACGCAAGATCGTCCCAAGTGCTGTGATCGACCGCAAGAAGGGATATTTCCCGGTTCCGCAGCTTAAATATATCGCTGGCCCCTATCTCGATATGCTGCGCGATGCGCTTTCATCGCAAAAGGCGCGCGAACGCGGACTTTTCCAGCGCGATTATCTGGATCGTCTGTTTGCGAACCCGTCGGAGCACATCACACCGTTGCGCGGTTCAGAACTCTGGCAGGCTGGACTTCTGGAAATGTGGCTTCAGACGCAAGAGGCCTGAAATGGGGAGGCCTAAGATGAAAAAGACAAGTGAGGTTGACATGACCCGGCAGAAAGCAAGAGGGAGAAACGCTTTCTCGCACAGGCTGACAAGGCTGCGCACACCCGAAGGCGCAGGGTTTTATCAGGAGCATTCAAACGGCAACGCGCAGGGCGCGAGTGACACCACCAACCGCAATGTGATGCTTGATTGCGGTTGGGGCAGATTGCTTTTTGCACAAACCTTTGAAAGCAACGAGGCAATCATTGAGGCCTTGCGCGCCGAAGCACCGGCCAGCCGGGATATTCTGTTTTATGTCAGCGATCCGCATGTGCTGTTGTCACAGGCACCGCAGGAAATCTTTCTCGATCCATCGCACACTTACCGGCTTGATCTGTCCAATTATCGTGCCGGCGGTCGCCAGACGCGTGGCATCAGCATTCGCCGCGCTGTGTCGGAAATCGATGCAGACGGAATCAATGCCGTTTATGCGGCCTGCGGCATGGTGCAATTGCGCCCGGATTTCTTCTCATGTGAACGCGATAATCGAGCCGTCACCTATTTTGTTGCGCAGGATGACGCGAGCAGCGAAATTGTCGGCACTGTCACCGGCATCAATCACCAACGTTTGTTTAACGACAGGGATCAGGGCGGCTCACTTTGGTGCCTTGCCGTGCATCCGCAGGCGCGACAGCCGGGTATTGGCGAAAAGCTTGTGCGCAAGCTTGCCGAGCATTTTCAGGCACGCGGGCTTAATCACGTGGATTTGTCAGTGCTATACGACAATGACAATGCAATCCGCCTTTATGAAAAATTGAAATTCCGCCGCGTTCCGCTTTTCACGATCAAACGCAAGAACGCGATCAATGAAAAATTCTTTGCGCAACCGATCAACGCAATTGGCGCGCTCAACCCCTATGCGCGCATTATTGTCGATGAAGCGCTAAGGCGCGGCGTGCATGTCGATATTACAGACGCCAAAGGCGGCTTTTTTCGCCTGTCCCATGGCGGGCGTTCGATCCATTGCCGCGAGAGCCTTTCGGAAATGACATCGGGTGTTGCCATGTCCATCTGTGATGACAAGGCCGTCACGCGCAGAACCGTCGCAAAAGCGGGCCTGAGTGTGCCCGAGCAGATAGCAGCAAACGCCGAAGACAAGACGCTCGAAGCCTTTCTCGCAAAGCACGATAAACTGGTCGTAAAGCCCGCGCGCGGGGAACAGGGGCGTGGAATTTCAGTCGGCGTAACGACGATGAAAGACTTGCGCGCCGCCATCAAACAAGCACGCGAAGTGTGCGACCAGGTGTTGCTCGAAGCCTGTTTTGAGGGCGATGATCTTCGGCTGGTTATTATCGACTTTAAGCTGGTGGCGGCGGCGATACGCCGACCACCGCGGGTGATCGGCGATGGCAAATCCACGATCCGACGGCTTATCGAGGTCCAGTCACGTCGCCGTCTTGCAGCAACAGGCGGTGAAAGCCGGATTCCAATTGATGCCGAGACCAGACGTTGCCTTGAGCAGCAGGGGCTTACACTTGACGATATTCTCGCGGATGCACACGAAATCACCGTGCGCAAAGCGGCCAATCTCCATACGGGAGGCACGATTCACGATGTAACGGCAATGGTGCATCCGTCTCTCGTCGAAGCCGCCTGCAAGGCTGCCCGCGCAATCGACATCCCGGTTGTGGGAATTGATTTCATGGTGAAATCACCTGAAACGCCTGATTATGTGTTCATCGAAGCCAACGAGCGACCTGGATTGGCCAATCACGAGCCACAGCCAACCGCTGCGCGTTTTGTAGAATGCATGTTTCCGCAATTGCTCCATGTCCCCCAAAACTGGGAGCCAGCTTCGGGCGGATAAAACACCCAGGCGCATCGCACCGACAAGACCACGCTCTCAGCGAATGCGGTTCATTCTCGATGCCGGCTGTTTATGTTCCAATAATACAGTCGGCATCTGCGTGCTCATTTTACCAGTTTCATGGCAAGTGGGCTTCACACCGAGGCCATTGCTTTTCCAGATATTTTTGATGTTTTACTGCGAGCAGCGTCGTTTCAGATCGCAACTTAAATCCCTTAGAACAACGCGTATATGTATATTATATAATACTTAAATAATAACAAGTAAAAAATATTTTTTATACACAGATTGTTATTGAAATTAAAATACAACAAAAAATAGACCTAATCATTCAAAAAAATGGTCAACATCGTGACAGTTTTCATGATCTAGAGAGATTTTTATGAGCATCAAATCATATTCTTTTACTAATTTTGCTCTTTCGCGTCGGAATTTTATAAAAGCGAGTTGTGCTGCACCCTTTGCCGTGTGTGGCTGCGCCTCCCACAATGCCATGGCGCAGAGCCGCTTTTACGCTGAAGCTGTTACCACTCTGGAGGAATCTGTTGTTCCAGGCGACTACCTAAAAAAAGGGAAACCATATCGCAAAACGGCTGTCGATAACGGCTGGCCTATTATCGTGCGACAAGACCTGTCAGAAGCATTTGACGGCAGAGAGAAAAGCAGAAAAGCACTTGTTTCCTTTGTCCAGATAACAGACTTGCATATTATTGATGCCTCTTCGCCGGGGCATACCGCATTCATGCGACAGTATGCGGGCCCGAATGGTAACATTGACGGTGCGCCGCTGGTAAATGCGTGGCGTCCTCAAGAAACGCTCACAGTGCATGTGCTCGATGCGATGATCAGGCGTTTGAACGCTCTTTCTAAAGGGCCTGTTTCCGGGAGAAAGTTTGATTTTGCCATATCGACCGGTGACAGTGCCGATACGCGCGCCATGCACGAACTTGAAACCGTCTTGTCACTGCTGAATGGCGAATGGGCCGTCATGTCCGCCAGCGGAACGGAATATGTCGGCGTCCAGAGCAATCATGGCCTTTCCGAAGAAACTTACGATGTTTACTGGCACCCCGAACCCACATCCAATGGATATAAAGCCGATTTATGGAAACGGGCATTTGGTTACCCAGAAGTCGAAGGGTTTTTAGCGGCCATAAGCCAACCCGTAAAAGCAGAAGGTTTCAAAATGCCGTGGTATTCGGGCTTTGGAAATCATGACCAGCTTGACTATGGCGTTTTTGGCGCGGGAAATATCACAGATTTAATATCTGCACAGAGTGTCTCGAACCGGGTGATAACGGCCCTACCCAAAACGATGCCGCCTGAAATGTTTATTGGCGCAGTCACTCAGGGCACAAACGCGCAAATACAGGAACTGATGTCTACTCTGCCGACAATGGAGACGGTAGCGTCGATAAATCGCCGCCCTTTTTCAAAGGAAGAATTTATACAGAAACATCTCGATGCGGCAGGCGCTTACGGCCCCGTCGGCCACGGGTTTTCAACTGACAATCTAGCCCAGCAGACAGCCTACTATACATTCAATATGGCGGATGGCGTCATCGGCATAATGCTTGATTCTACCAATCCGAATGGCGGCCCTGACGGCTCACTTGATACGCCTCAGGCCGAATGGCTGGAACGCCAATTGACGGAAAATTCGTCAAAATATTATGCGACTGACGGATCAATCGTTAATTCAGCAAATAAAGACGCGATCGTTGTTATCTTCTCTCATCATAATTCGATTACATTTGATAATCTCAAGCGTGCGCCAGCTGGCCAGCCTGACAACACCCGTATCGGTGGAGCCGAGTTCATTGCACTGCTGTCCCGCTTTCCAAATGTTGTGCTCTGGGTGAACGGTCATACGCACTGCAACCGTATCTGGAGTCATTACGACCCCCGAAATAACCAGCACGGATTTTGGGAGGTTAACACCGCAGCACATATCGATTACCCACAACAATCAAGAACGATTGAAATTTTTGACAATCGTGACGGCACCCTATCAATCTTCGGCACAATTATAGATCATTCATCGCCTGATTCAATCATTCGCGAAGGCCCCCAAACGGCAGCGTCGCTTGCAGCACTGAGCCTTGAACTCGCAATGAATGATCCCGCGCTGGACAGAGCCTATCGACTGGGGGTACCGGAGGATTTAAATGTCGAACTCATCGTCAAAAAACCTTTCTAAAGTATATCCCAAAAAGTTGGAACCGATTTTCGGGCAAGATGCGCGTTAAAACAAATAATTAGAGCGCCGATCTGATCCAGTCAGATCAGCGCTCTAATCGCATTCATTGTCGACCTAAGCTGTCTAGGCACTTATTCAAATCGCCCCAAACAACCCTTTAACCTGATACAAAAAGCCAATTATCGTACCTCGGACATCTGTCATGCGGGACCGGTCAAGCCACTTAAATCATTAAAAATCCTCTATCTATTTATTTTCATAAGTATCTTGCATCACAAACCACCGCATACTCTACGAGATGATATAAAGTAAATAATTTAAAAAAAACTCATGTTCCAGATATTGACACAATCGATATTTAATTAATGAACGTCTATTATAATAGATACCCCTATTATTATACTATAAATTTTATATAAGTTATTAAAAAATTGAGGATTAACATGGCAGACCGTCCGATTATGACGACAAGTGCTGGTGCACCGATCCCGGATAACCAGAATTCCCTGACTGCGGGTGAGCGCGGCCCTATTTTGTTGCAGGACTATCAGCTGATCGAAAAGCTGGCA
>NZ_JAPHAV010000015.1 GCF_026241335.1 Ochrobactrum chromiisoli
CCGCCTCTTCGGCGGAAATAATATCATGACCCGAATAGTTCAAAAAATAGCGCGGGGTGGAGCAGCCCGGTAGCTCGTCAGGCTCATAACCTGAAGGCCGCAGGTTCAAATCCTGCCCCCGCAACCAACGATAACTGCACTTGCACCAAGCCCTTCTTAACGAAGGGCTTTTTTGCGTTTAAGCCTTCGCGCATCCTAACCATAAGAACGGCCAGAAGTGCCTCGGTCTTCCGGGACGGGACTTTAGCCGCGATGACCGGTCAGCCATCGCCGGGCGTCTGCCTTGCCTGAAGTGCTCGACCCAGCGCGACAAGATCTTGCGGGCAACGCCACGGCCATCTCCTCTCGACGCAAAGGCGTCAGTCGGACATTCTCGGGAATGTTCGTTCGAAGCGATCCTGGAAAATTGAGACTTGCTAACTCCAGCCTCTTAAATCCGCCCCGTATGGACAACCTTCCGAAAGCTCACAGCGCGAGCACGCAAATGTGCAATGGAGAATGAAGAAATCGTTCGGGCACCCAAAAGTGCTGGACTGCTTTGTTTACGTCTTCTGCCTGTCGTGGGGATAAGCCGCATCGTTCGAGAACTTTCGCATTGCCGATGGCGTCATCCTGAAACGCTGGCGGAATGCTCTGTTAAAGTATGAAAGGTCACCAAATCCAATCTCGTATGCGATGGTGCTTATTGGCCGGTCACTGGATCGTAGAACAATCATGCGCGCCATCTCCAGGCGGCGCGCAAGCACATAGCGTGAGAAGGTCGTCTTTTCTGCCTGAAAAAGCTTCTGTACCTGACGCGTGGTCACATTAAACTTCAAAGCAACGGCCCCGAGGTCAAAACGGGTGTCGGAGAGGTGGGTCTCAATGAAGGCCTTGATACGCGATAAATTTATCCCCGATTGGTTCTTTATATTTTCATTGCAAAAATATTCGAGCACAATAGGCAGTACCTGCCGGAAGTGGGTAACAATCATTTCAGCTTCACCGGGGGCGTGTGCTCCGCGCATAAGCAGATAAGCACCATGGGTCATGAGGAGCTTCAGCGGAGGATACGCCTTGGCGATGGGGCGCATGAGAAAATTTTCTATTGATTGTTTTGATACTGGGAAATACCCAGACGGCAATCTTCCGCAGTCGATGCGGCCCCCCTGTGGCAGTCGCCACTCGAATGGAGATGTCGCTGGAAGAAAAACAACTTCTCCAGGTTCAAGGCGCAAGGTCTGGTCATCCTGATCAATATGAAGCGGCCCTTCCATGCTTCGCAGCATCAGTATCTGATCGGGTGGCAATTCGCCTCTTCCTCTTACAGATATTTCGCGCCTTGGAAAGTAACACGTCATGATCCGCAGTTTTTTTACTGAACAATAGATTGCGCGAAACGCTTCAGGGACTGTGCCCTCTGTCGCTATCGAGACGCAGCCAGCAACTGCAGAAAGTGCCGATGCGCAACGCATAAGGCTTCCTTCGCTTTCCAGCTCCGCCACATCAAAGTATTGCGGAATAACCGTTTCGATCTGCTCAAACGGAATCATGATGCATCCTTGCAACATGGGCAAATGACCTCTGGTCAGTTCGTTCTGGTCCCATTCTTTTTCGTAAAAAACCAAGCCGAATGCCGAAGCTGCCTTATAAAGTTGACTATAACAATCTAGTTTAAACGATTTTTGCAGCAGCGGCCAGTGCTGTCTTTGCCGAGAGGATGCGGAATGACGAACGGAGAAAATTATGGTGCGTCAGATGCCGCTCGCCATATTTTTTGCCAAGGCGGCCAATGCATCCCCATAAGGATAAATCCGCTTGCAGTAAGCGCTATCTATCAGTTTTCATTTGCCATTCTGGATCGGGGAAAAATGAACAGGCGATTTATGACTTCTCTTCTTTGCGGCTGTGTCTTTAGTGGAGCAGCACTTGCACAGCAAACCGTCGATAGCGAAGTGGGGACAACACACCTCGATCAGATTGTCATTACTGCAGGTCGAAACGAAAGTTCAATTGCTGCCGTTGCGCAGTCTGTTCAGGTCATTGATCAGGAGCAGGTTGAAGAGGCGATGCGGATCTCGCCAAATGCCAGTGACCTCATCTCGCGTCTGGTTCCTGGCTTTGCCCCAAGTAATCAGACGATCTCCGGTGCTTCCGAAACATTTCGCGGGCGTAGTGTGCTGATCATGGTTGACGGCGTGCCTCGCAACACACCGCTGCGAGACTTGTCGCGCGTATTGTCGATGATTGATCTCAATTGGGTTGAACGGATCGAAGTGGTGAATGGCGCATCAAGCCTTTATGGCGCGGGTGCGACGGGCGGCACCATCAATTTCATCACCAAGCGTGGCACAAGTGACAAGCCCACAATCAGTGTGCGGACCGGACTCACAGGTTACACGGAGAATCTCGGAAAATCTGCTGCGCCGGAGACGAGCATTTCCATTGAGGGGCGTCATGACAAACTCGACTATTATTTTTCAGGAAGCGGTGATTGGAGCCGACGGACCTATGATGGACACGGCAATGAAATGGCATCCGATGCCATGCTGGGGCAGGGTGGTGGAGATCGCACCGTCAATGGTAATTTCTTTGGTGCCGTCGGTTATGAAAGCGGTCCGCGCCGCTTCGAAATAAGTCTTGACTGGACTTATGCCAAACAGAAGCCGCAATGGTTTACGGATTATACAACCGATCCCGTTTCGCCGCGCTTCGGTTCGGATTATACTGGTGAGCCTCTTCGTGAGGACTCCAAATATCTGACTGCGAAATATACCGATCAGGAATTTTTCCTTGGTAGTCTCGAAGTGAAGGCTTTCTATAACAAGATATTCAAACAGTCGCCCTTTACCGAGCTTTCAGCGGTCAACACCCAGGTCTATTATTCGGGCGATCCCCGCCAGCCAACGGCGTGGTTCAATCAGTCAAAATATGATTTTGACCGTTCCGGTGTGAACGTAACAATCTCCACGCCGATGGATTTCATAACTGATGGCGGCAAGTTGACCTGGGGCTTGGATTATACGTTCGACAAAGCAAAGCAGCGGCTTTTGAATGATGAAGATGCCATTGCGCCTATGTCGCAGAATGCCATCGGAGCATTCGCGCAGGCAGAAATTCCGGTGACTGAACGCTTCCGCCTTCAGGGCGGCGCGCGTTTCGATCAATTTTATCTTGATGTGGATGATTTTACTCGCCCAACAGCCGTTGCCTGGCCAGCACGATCTCTTGCCAATATCTATCCCGAAATCAGCGTGATCGGCGGTTCGTTCGATTATAATGCGTGGACCTTCAATGCCGGTGCCATATTTGACGTTACGGATGAGCTTCAGGCATTCGGCAATTTTTCGCAAGGCTATAGCCTCACGGATATCGGCGCTTTCACCCGACGCGCTGGCGTTAATTCATTGGCTGAAATCTGTGATGCCTATGGTTCCATAGCAGCGATCTATGGCTGCACGGGCGCGCCCGATTATACAATTAGCTATGCCGATATCGCGCCCAAGCCGCAACTGGTCAACACCTATGAACTTGGCCTGCGCGGTGATTGGGGTGATGTCCGCAGCAGCGTGAGCGGTTATCTTTCGACTTCCAAGGATGGTGTGAATTATGACATCGCGGCAAATCGCGTAAGCCAGCAAAAGGAACGCATCTGGGGCGTGGAAGCACGCGTGGACTACGATATCAACACGATGTTTACGATCGGTGGCCTGCTTGCCTATCAGGAAGGTAAATATGACGCCGATGGTGACGGCAATATAGGCTCCGGCGAATATCTGCCCAACAATCGCATTCCGACGACGTGGAAGGGGCTTGCCTATGTGAACACGTCCTTTGAAGGCGGCTACAAGGTACGCACCGAGCTAGAATACTTCTCCGGGCGTGACCGCGTTGAAAATCAGGAAATAGACGATGCCGCATTGGTCAATATGGCATTCTCGAAAACCTTCGAGAATGGCAGCGAGGCCAGTCTCGCAGTGCGTAATGTCTTCGACACCTATTATATCAATCCAACCGCAACGGCCACCCGCAATGCACCAGTCGCGGGGCTGGGGCGTAGCGTCTTCCTGTCTTATAAGGTTACCTTCTGAAGGACGCGAGCGATGAGAATGGTTGCCCGCACCAACGAGCATTTCCTGTTTGAACGCAAACGCGAAATCATTTTCACGCCTTGTTTTGCTCAATATGTCCGAACTGGACAGACGGATGGGGTGTCATTCAGAGCGCTTGGGGAGAGGTGCCGATGGTGACACCTTCTCCAGTGTCGCCTGCCTATTCCAGAACGCGGCTCTTCTGTGTTCTGGTAGGGCTCTATCTGGCGCAAGGTATTCCAACATATCTGTTTGCAGCGGCCCTGCCGCCGATATTACGCGAGCAGAATGTCTCTCGCACCATGATCGGCATGTTTTCCATTCTGCTTTTGCCATTGGTGCTCAAATTCACATGGGCGCCGCTGATCGATCGCTTCCGGCCATGGGCACGGTCACATCGATCCGGCTGGGTTATTCTGACACAAAGCGCGATCATCGCTGCGATCCTGTGTCTTACCTTGGTGGGGTCCGCTAATGTGCCGGGCATTTTCGTGGTCGGCTTCATTGTTTCGCTGCTGCTTGCCACACAGGATATTGCGACCGACGGATACGCTGCCAAATATCTTGATGAACAGGACAGGCCTTTCGGCAACGCCATCCAGGGCGGAGCCGTCGCATTCGGCGTGCTGATCGGCGGAACGCTGGGGCTGGTGCTTTATCGTCATGCAGGCTGGACGACGATGCTCTGTGTGATCGCGTTTCTGTCATGTATTCCACTCATCGCCGCCTTTTCCATGCGAGAAGAGGATCCGCTGCATATACATGATGGAAAAGCCATAAGGCGTCCGTCCATCATGCATTTCCTGTCACGGCCCGAAGCGCGGCAGATTTTATGGATTGCACTCATCTACCGGGCCAGCGAAGGGCTGATGAAAGCAATGGAAGGCCCTTATCTTGTGGATTCGGGCGTGCAACTTGATAGCATCGGCTATCTGTCGGGAACGGCTGCTGCCACAGCCGGTATTGCGGGATCGGCCATTGCTGCTGTCCTTCTCAGACGATGGGGAGCGGGCCCTGTGCTTGGACTGCTCGGTGGGCTGAGAACAATCTGTTTCCTCCTCTTCGCCCTGCATGCCCTCGGAACTTTTGGCGGAATCTGGCCACTTTATGGCGCATCGGCGTTCCAGACCATCATCCGGTACATGGAGATCGTGGCCCTTTACAGTCTGTTTATGAGCATCACTTCGCCTGATCAGCCGGGTACGGATTTCACTATCCTCGCCTGCGCACAGATTGTTGTTTATCTGGCGGGTTCCATGCTGTCAGGCATGATCGCTGACCATTTGGGATACGGGGTTCTCTTCGCACTCGCCGCAGTGCTGTCAGCACTGGCCGTGATAGCAACGATCACGATACTGAAGGTGTTGCCAGAAACAGGCACGTCCCCCGTTCAGGATCAAAGATCATGATCGTGTGTTTGCGCCAGCCGTCAAGCATTGCCCGTCTTCATGAGGGCGGCGAGAAGCGCGGCGATCACAGCCAGGATCGCGCAGGCCGCGAGCGGGGCCTCAGTCGAAATCGTGAACAGATAGCCGCCCGCAATCGCGCCCGCCCCCTGACCGAGTACGTGCGCGCTGGCAAGCCATCCAGCCGCGGCACCTTGCTCGCTCTGTTGCATACGGCTCGTAAGCCAGGCCAGATAATTGGGCGTAGCAATTGCCGTGCCGATGCCGCTGATGACCAGTCCAGCCAAATTGATAGATGCGGCGCGGGTGACAGCCACCAGCATGACACCAGATACCAGAAGGGCCGCGCCGATCAGGACAGTGGTTCTATTGGCAAGGCGCAGGCGTGGAATGAGCACGATCTGGGTCGCAATCATAGCGAATGCGACGATAATCAGAGTAAGACCGGTGGCAGCCGTTGCCTGTGCCGGGCTGATGGCAAAGCGCAATTGCAGCCAAGGTCCAAGCACCATCTGGATGTTGCCGAAAGCCATGGTAATCAAAAATCCGAGTGCGAGGAAGGGGATGAGGCGCCCGTCGAATGGAGAAAGATAAATCCGTCCTGTGAAAGGCTGACCAGCTTCGGCCGTCCTGTCCTTTGCCCCACGCACCAGCAACAGGCTGAGCGGGCTGATGACAAGCAGAGCGAGCGGCAGAATGGGCAGTATATTGGCCGTCACTGCGGCAGCAGAACCGAGAATGCGGCCGATGCTGAGACCGGCGCTCAGCCGGGCAAGGCCGCCGCTGCGCTGATTTTGCGGGAGCAGGCCCGAAATCCAGCCCTGCGCAATCGGCATGACGCCAGCCGACGCAATCCCGTAAATGACCCGCGAAACCACGAGCAGGCCGAGGGCGAACGCATAAGGCAGCGGGCCGGCGACCATCAAGATCAAAAAGATGATCTGGGCGGCCAGCAGGCCCAGAGCCAACCCGGAAAGTGCACGACGGGCACCAATCCAAGTCCCAAGCATAGCACAGAAAGGCGCGCTGATCACGAAGACAAGCGCACTCAGCCCGGCCGTGAAACCGATCTCCCCGGTCTGAAGTCCCGTTGTGGTCGCGATCAGCGGGACAAGCGCAATGAATGCCGTTTGATTGAATCCAATGGTCGAAATGGCGACGGAAAGACGAGAGGAAAGCTTAAGAGCATCTGTTTCGACATTCATAGAGTTCACCGTATGTTTAAATTCGGCATATCGGTAGCAACATAATTTCAATCTGTAAATAGAAGTCAAAATTAAACTTCGGAGAATGAGTATGTATGCTGAGATACAAGAAGATAAATTTGCGATATATGAAAATATGTTTCTTAATTCTATTTTAAGAGAATGGACTGAGTGGGAAATAGACGAAGGAAAACCATCGTCGTCCACACGACATGCAAAGAAAATCTTGCGCCTTAAACTCGCTGCCTCCGCACTTGAAGTGCATGTGCCTCTGATGTCGTGGTCGGCGGCGGGGTATCATCGCTTTGGCACTCCGATGTGGAAGGCTGACGGAGATCGGCTTGAGCCTGTCAGTTTGCCGGAACTCGCCGCAAGGCTGCTCAAGGAAGACGTGATAGGCGGATCTGTTTCGCAGGAAGCCAAGCTGCTGTTCCAGCACAGATTGCTCGACAGCATGCGCGCGATCCTTGCGCTTTTGCGCGAGACTGGAGATGAACGGCCTTTTGCCAAAGCGGATGTCAATTTCATTGGGGCGGAAAAAGCTTTACGCTTCGGTCATGCGGTGCATCCTTTTCCGCGCAGTCGTGACGAGTTCACCCATGAGGACAGCCTCCGCTTCGGTCCAGAATACGGCAACAGCTTTTCTCTGCGATGGTGGGCGGTTGCACCGGAACTGATAGCCCATGGCGCAGTTGAAGGATTTGACGTTACCAGTGCGATTGCCGCCATGATCGCGCCCGACAGCCTGCTGGCCAAAAAGGTTGCGGGCCGCTCCGTTATTCCCCTGCATCCATGGCAGGCGGCGCGTCTCATGCTGCGCCCAGATATCCAGCAGTTGCAGCGGCATGGCAGGATCGTTGATCTTGGCATTGGTGGGCCGGACTGGCGCGCGACAACGTCGCTGCGCGCGGTCCATTCGCCGCAAAGCGCGTGGATGCTCAAGTTTTCTCTCAGTCTACGGCTCACCAATTCGCGCCGTATTGTGGAACCCGGCGAATGCCAGCCCGGCATGAATGTCCAGCGCTTGTTGACGGGCGCGGTTGGTGAAGCATTGCGAAAACGCTTTCCACGTTTTCACATTATGGGCGAGCCAGGTTGGATTGCGCTGCGTTTGCCGGATGGGGCCATCGATACCGAAACGATTGCGGTGTTCAGGGAAAACCCGTTTCAATCGAATAATGAGCCGCAGGCCGCAGTGCTTGCGGCCCTTTGCGAGCGCCATCCGAATGGAGAGGGCAGTCATGTCGGTGATCTGATCCACCGGATCGCGCAGAGGGAGGGCGCGCAGACATCGGCTGTTGCCAAGCGCTGGTTCGCGCAGTTTCTGGATGTGGCGATTACCCCCTTCATGATTGCGCAAGGTGATTACGGCCTCCTCTTCGGCGCGCATCAGCAAAATCTCGTGGTTGGTTTGCATAATGGCTGGCCCTATGCGCTCTTTTTCCGCGATTGTCAGGGGACAGGTTATGTCCGCTCGTTTCTGCCCGCTCTGCGCGAGCATCTGCCGGAAGCGGGCGGTGCGACCGATCATGTATTTGGTGCAGACGAGGCAGCGCAATTGGTCGGCTATTATCTATTCATCAACGGCGTTTTCGCGCTCATAGCGGCGTTGAGCGATGTGCAGGATGTTGATGAGGCTGAACTTTTCACAAGCCTACGCCAGTTACTCCAGCGGCTTCGTGACACGTCGATCCGCGACGCAACGGCGCTCGAATACCTCCTTGATAGTCCGACGCTGCTCGCCAAGGGCAATTTCATGATCTCGGCTGGAAACGTCAACGAAAACACGGATATGACCGATCCCCTTGCCTCCTACATCCGCTTTGCTAACCCCCTCGCGACACGGTGACGCCATGAATATTCAAATCCAGAAGACCGATTATGAACGTCCCACGCCGTCCACGTTCATAGGCAGCGAACTGTCTTGGCATTATTGCGCGGCCAATACTGAACGGCTGGCTGCAAGGCTGGACAAGGACGGGCGTCTGCTGCTGTTCGGTGAAGCCGGTGCGTTTCGCGCTGAAGCACAGCTGGATTTCCAACAGCAGACATTGAAGCTTGGCGCTATCAGGCTTGATCCGCTGCATAATGATGCAACGACACTGCTCGCGGCACTTCTTGATGCCGTTTTCCAGCGCTTTCCCGATGTTCCGACCATTCTTGTGCCATTGGCCGATGTGCTTGCGCCGGTCAGCGCGCTCGCCTTGCGCGAAAGTGATGGGCTGGCCGTGATTGAGCGCCATGTCTTACGGCAATTACCGTTACTGTGGCGCAAGCAGGCTGTCTACACGTCCTATCCCGCTCTTCGTTCGTCACTTGGGCCGGCTGAACGACTACCCCTGCTTCGCCCTCCGCGTCCATCCGGAGTCTTTTACGAACGCTGGATACCGGAGCTGAACAAGACCGTTTCACTGCGTCCGATTGATCGCCGCACCGATCTCGACATGTTCTATGCCTGGATGAATCAGGGCCGTGTGTCCTTTTTCTGGGAGCTTGCGCAAAGCAGGGAAGCTCTTGAGACCTATCTGTGCGAGCAGGAAAGCGATGCGCATATTTTTGGTGTCATCGCAAGCTTCGATCATGAACCGGCTGGCTATTTCGAGTTCTACTGGGCGCGGGAAGATCGCCTGGGGCCGCATTATGAAAGCGAGGACTTCGACCGCGGCTGGCACGGGTTGATCGGGAATCCACGTCATCTGGGTCGTCCCAAGACGCTGGCGCTGTTTCGCTCCGTGACCCATTATCTCTTCCTCGATGAGCCGAGAACACGGCGCATTGTCGGAGAACCACGGGCATCGCACCAGAAGATGTTAAGCTACTGCGCGGATGTCGCCTATGACAAAGTTAAGGAGTTCGACTTCCCACACAAACGCGCTGCGCTTGTGTGTTGCGAGCGTGAGCGCTTTTTCAGGGAGGTGCCGCTATGAACTGCGTGGCTTCTGTTGGCCCACTCCCTGGGCGTAAAGAAATGGATGCAACGATATGGGCATCGGTGAACCGGACGGCTATCGCCAAGACCATTTCGGAATTATCCTATGAGGAGGGCTTTTCTCCGCAGGTTATGGACCGGGACGAGACGGTCTGGCAACTGCCGCTTGGCGATGGCGTTGCCTATCGCTTCAACGCGCAGCGCCGTATCTGGGGGCAGCTGCATATAGACGCGGCAAGCATCGTTCGTGTGACCCCGCAGAGCGTGCGCGCCGCCGATGATGCCGTTGGCTTCTTCGTCGATGCGCGCGCGGTTTTGAACATTTCTCCGCCTACCTTCTGCACCTATGCAAAGGAACTTTATAATACGCTGATGGCTGATGCTCACATCGCGGCGAGCCGGTCCGAGTATAATGCGGACGATTTGGCAAGCCTGCCCGACACCAGACTGCAAGCGCTCCTTGACGGTCATCCTAAGGCCCCCGCCAACAAGGGACGGCTGGGATGGGGATTGCAGGACAGCGAGGCCTATGCGCCGGAGTTTCAAACGCCGATCCGGCTTTTCTGGCTCGCGGCTGCACGCAGTCATTGCCAGTTTGCGCTGGCCGGCGGCCTTACGGAAGACGATCTGCTCGCCGAAAGCCTGAATAGCTCCGAGCGTGACGCATTGCTTTCAAGAATGCGCGATGCAGGCATCGGCCTTGACACCCATATGCTGTTACCGGTGCATCCGTGGCAGTGGCAGGCGATGATCGTCAGCCAGTATGCCGGCGAGATTGCCGCCGGGCGGCTCGTTCCGCTTGGTGCCTTCGGTGACACCTATATCGCGCAGCAATCCGTGCGCACCCTTGCCAACGAAAAACATGTATCGGCAAATCACCTCAAATTGTCGCTCACTATTCTCAACACGTCCGCATGGCGTGGAGTGCCCGGCAAATATATGAGTATCGGGCCAACTCTGTCGCGCTGGCTCGCCGCCACCGCGAAGAGCGATCCGATGCTGCGAAATGTCCGGATTCTTCAGGAAGTGGCAGGCGCCTTTTATCCGCATCCGCATTTTTCAGCGGTCAAGGATGCTCCCTACCAGTTTTGCGAGATGCTGGGTGCGATCTGGCGCGAGAGCCCCGAAAAACATCTGCCTGAGGGCTGGCGTCCTATGATGATGGGGGCCCTGGCACAGGGCGGCAGCGATGGATGCCCGGTTGTCAGCGCCCTGATCGCGCGTTCCGGCTTGTCGCATGAGCAATGGCTAGAACGGCTTTTCGATGCGGTCGCCATTCCTCTCTATCATTTCCTTTGTCGCTATGGTGTCGGCTTCATCGCCCATGGCCAGAACATCACGCTTCTTCTTGATGGCGATGTGCCAGCAGGCGTTGCCATCAAGGATTTTCAGGGCGACACGGATCTGCTCGATCAGGAATGGGCGGAACTGATGACGATGCCCGATGCGGTGAAATCCACGCTGAAACGGCGACCTGCCATTCATCTTCAGCAGCATTTGCAGACTGGACATTTTGCAAGCGTGTTGCGGTTTGTGTCCGAGGCGCTGTTGGCGCAGGACGGCTATGGCGAATTGTCCTTCTATAGTGTCCTCGCTGCACGGTTGAGGCATTACCAGAAAGCGCATCCGGAACTCAGCGAGCGGTTCGCGCTCTTCGACCTGTTTTCCCCGAAAATGCCACGCATTGCCATCAATCGCGTTCGTTTTGCAATCGGTTACGGTGATGCCAATGAACGGCCCGTCCCAGCCCTTGGTACCGAACTGGACAATCCTCTTTATCTGGCGGAAACCGCGTCTTTTTCCTCCCGAAGGGCGCAAACCAAAATCAATGAAGGAGTTTCATTATGACACATTCCATTCTTGATCTATGCGGAATTGGTGTCGGCCCTTTCAATCTTAGCCTGGCGGCCCAGCTGGATTCGGTTGATGGTATCGATGTGGAGTTTTTTGATCGCAAACCTTCCTTCGACTGGCATCCTGGTATGATGTTGCCTGGTGCTGAACTACAGACGTCGTTTATGAAGGATTTGGTGACAGCCACCAATCCGACGAGCCCGTGGAGTTTTGTAGCCTATCTAGTCGCCCATAAACGCTTTTATGAATTTCTCAACGCCGATTACAGCGCCATTCCCCGCAAGGAATTCGCGCGTTACCTCTCATGGGTGGCGGGAAGTATCCAAACGCTGAATTTTGATCGCAGCATTCGCGAGGTCACGTTCGATGGCAATCATTTCCGGGTGTCTCTCGATCATGATGTGCGCATGGCGCGCAATCTGTCTCTTGGCGTGGGTCTTAAGCCCTATGTGCCGGAATGGGCCAGAGCCGTGATGGGCGAGCGTGCATTTCATTCCAGCGAAGCCGTACAAAAAATGGATCAATTGCAAGGCAAGAGAATTGTCGTTATCGGCGGCGGGCAAAGCGGAGCGGAAATCTTCCAACATCTTATGGAAAACCGAAAATCCGATAATGAGATAAGCTGGATTTCCAGACGCCCGAATTTTCAGCCACTGGATGATTCTTCTTTCACCGATGAGCACTTCACGCCGCAATATGTGGCGCAATTCCACAGCCTTACGGAGCCGCGGCGCCATGCAATCGTGGAGCATCAAAAGCTCGCGAGCGATGGTATTTCCGCTTCAACCATTAAAGCGATTTATCAGCGCCTTTATGAACAGCGCCATCTGGAAAACCATGCGGTTCGAACGGTTTTGCTTCCTTATCGTGAGGTTCTTGACCTTAGCCATGACAGGAACAGCCTGTCTATCGTGATGCGTAACGGGCTTGACGGTAGCATCGAGATGCTGGGTGCGGATCATCTGATTTTCGCCACCGGCTACAAGTTTGCATTGCCTGACTGCCTTTCCTCAATCGAACATATGCTGTCGACGGCAGGCGGCAAACCCTATCGGGTTGGCGCTGACTTTGCTCTCGACTGGGATGGTCCGGCAGATCGGCGGATTTTCGTGCTCAACGCCGGCAGGCTCAACCATGGTATTGCCGAGCCACAATTGAGTTTGATGGCGTGGAGAAGTGCTGTTATCACCAATGCGCTTCTCAACCGAGCGCATTTCGATCTCGATTATCCCGCGAGCGCTATATGCTGGACGCATAATAGTATCACTTCAAATGAGGGCATTGCCCTGACCTCTGGTTAGTAAACCGAGTTAGGAGCGGACGGCATCCTATCAGAGCTTTTCCAAGATTTGCCATATGGGGCTCAGGTAGGTTCTGTTACACAAACTGAGCCTCAGACGGAGTGGTAGAGACACTGACGCTTTACGCCGCGGTACGCAATAGGCCGCGGCGGTCGTCAGCCAGAAGCGGTCCCGGCCGTTTATCGTGCGACTGTAATGATCACAAGTTAAGATTGAATCCTGTCCCCGCAGCCCAAAATACTAACACGCTTGTGAGATCACCTCCGGGAGGTATCCTGGCAAATGTTTTGAACAAGGGGCAATGGACCCCGAACTTGGTATCAATCTCGTTGATCTCGGTATGATTTATATGATCGTGGCATACCGAAATGGGGCGGTGTCGGTTAAAACGGCGACCACTACACCTGGCTGTCCAGCGGCAGGCCTTTTGACGATGGCAGTATAATCCTGCGTCGAAAACATGGCTGGTATCAAACATGCAGATGTTGAGCTGACCTATGATCCAGTATGCACTCCCGAGATGGCAATTCCTGAAGCACGCGCTAAGTTTGCCGTGCCTGATTTCTGAAATCCCACCATCATGTCACTATGATAATACGGTTGCGACAGGGACCGCTTTTTCGCTTTCGGATTTAAAGCGGCCCATTAAAGTCGGTCAAAAATAAAACTTTTCGTAAAGTTACGCCATTCCGCTGACACAGTATCTGTATTCGCATTCATTGCTTGTGCTGGAACAAATAACGCTCGGAGAATTAAATTTAGTCATTTAAGTTATTGATTATTATTATTTCTTTTTCCAAGATTATGTACGGTCTTTTGTTTGTGCGCAATGAACGTCTGTGAGGCGTCTCCTATAAACGAGGGGACAGAGCGGAAAAACGCTCGGTCCTATCGGAAGGAGAGAAACGATGGTCGACCAGATGCAAATTAGTCGTCGTTCAATATTGGCAGGGGCAGCCCTCGCAGGGGCGCTGGCGCCAGTTCTGGCGACAGGTTCGGCTTGGGCTACAGGAACCATGAGAAAGGCCACCGCTGCGGAAATTGCGGCATTGCCACGCGAAAAGGTAGAGTTGGTTGATCCCCCTCTCGTTCATGCACACACGCAGGTTGCAAAGGGTGGCCCGAAAGTGGTCGAATTCACGATGGTGATCGAGGAGAAGAAGATCGTCATTGATGATGATGGTACGGAAGTGCATGCGATGGCATTCAACGGCACGGTGCCCGGACCACTTTTGGTCGTGCATCAGGATGACTATGTTGAACTGACGCTGATCAATCCCGAAACCAACACATTGATGCATAATATTGATTTCCACGCAGCGACCGGCGCATTAGGCGGCGGCGGTCTTACCGAAATCAATCCGGGAGAGAAGACGATCCTGCGCTTCAAGGCGACAAAGCCTGGTGTCTTTGTTTACCACTGTGCACCTCCCGGAATGGTTCCTTGGCATGTGGTATCGGGCATGAACGGCGCGATTATGGTACTCCCGCGCGATGGCCTCCATGACGGCAAGGGCAATGCTCTGACATATGACAAAGTCTACTACGTCGGTGAGCAGGACTTTTATGTGCCACGTGATGAGAACGGCACCTACAAGAAATATGACGCTCCTGGCGACTCTTATGAAGACGTCACCAAAGTCATGCGTACACTGACCCCAACCCATGTCGTGTTCAATGGCGGTGTCGGTGCACTGACTGGCGACAAGGCTATGACAGCCAAGGTGGGCGAAAAAGTCTTGATCGTTCATTCGCAGGCCAACCGTGACACGCGTCCGCATCTCATCGGTGGACACGGTGATTATGTCTGGGCGACCGGCAAATTCAATACTCCACCCGCGGTTGATCAGGAAACGTGGTTTATTCCGGGTGGTGCAGCGGCAGCTGCCTTCTATACATTCCAGCAGCCGGGCATCTATGCCTATGTGAACCACAACCTGATTGAGGCTTTTGAATTGGGTGCAGCCGCTCACTTCAAGGTGACGGGTGAATGGAACGACGATTTGATGACGTCGGTACTGGCACCTTCGGGTATGTAATCTAGCGATCTGCCCATTGGTTCGGGGGAATAGCGAGTGCTGGAGGCTCCCCCGAACTGTTGATTATCATGAGGGTGGTGCAAACATTATGAACCAAAGTGCGAAGAAAAAGCTGCGTGATTTTGGCGTTGCAATTCCCGCTGTCCTGCTTGCTGTTGCGGCAGGGCTTTTTGTGGTCGATGCAGTGGGCCAGATTGACACGAAAAAGATACAGGCTGAGATTATTCGCCCACAAATGATCACGGTCACACCGCGAAGCATGACCTATCGAGCGGTCGGTGATTTTCAGAAGAACAATTATCCCACTGATGCCCCACTGACGACACGCCGGCTTGGCCAGCTCTTTGAAATCATGAAATATCAGGTCACCATTGCCGATTACGCTTTGTGCGTGCGTGAGAGTGTATGTCTTGCAGCTGATACACAATCGCAGCGAACCGATGATTCACCATCTGCAAATCCGGCGACGCATCCTGTGGTTGGTATCAGTTATGATGATGCAAGAACCTATGCGCGGTGGTTGTCGAAAAAGACTGGAGAAGTCTGGCATCTGCCCACTGATGAGCAATGGGCTTTTGCTGCCGGTTCGCGGTTCTCTGATGACGCATTGGGCAGTGATGAGGGGAGCGATAATCCAGCATTGCGTTGGTTGCGTGATTATGAAAAGCAAAGTGCACGCAAGCAGGGTCGGAATCCCGCTATTCGCCCGATAGGTAGTTTTGGCGAAAATGAATTCGGTGTTGCCGATATCGGTGGCAATATCTGGGAATGGACCACCACCTGCCATCGTCGGGTCAATCTGGATGCTTACGGCAAGATAGCCAGCGAGAATGAAGTCTGTGGTGTGTATGTGGTCAATGGTAAACACCGCGCAGCAATGAGTTCGTTTATTCGTAATCCGAAATCTGGTGGATGCAGCGTGGGCGTGCCACCTGATAATCTCGGATTTCGACTTGTCCGGGACGGGCGTTGGTTCGCACCTGTGCTCGAATTGATCAATGGCTTTTCGGCATAATCTTATTTGATTAAATGCCTCAATATTATACCCCTAATAAAATGTCTTTTTTGCTGTAATATGCTAAACAGCAAATGGGGATTTAGAGTAGGGGTATCTTAATGGCCACGATCGACCGCGGTCTTGTCAGGAAGTTGTCATTATTCGCCAAAATGGGCGATAATGAGCTTGATAAGCTTGTCTCCTATGCTTCGTCTCGACATATCGCGCAAAGTGAATCCATTTTTGAACAAGGCGATGATGCCGTAACGTTCTATTTGCTGCTTTACGGTCGGCTGAAGGTTAATCAGGTTACGTCTGATGGCCAGCAGATCATCGTTCGCATGGTGCACCCGGGAGACTTGTTCGGCTTTGCCAAGGCTTTGCAGCGTCATGACTATCCGGGCACTGCCGTGGCTGTAACGGACAGTTTTGTTCTTGGTTGGCCCGCGGAATTGTGGGACTATTTTGTTGAGCAAAATCCCGGGCTTGCCATGAATGCTATTCAAACCATTGGCAAGCGGCTTGAAGAAGCGCACACTCGTATCCGGGAAATGTCGACGGAAGAAGTTGAGCGCCGTGTTGCACATGTTGTGCTTCGACTTGCGCAGAAGGCTGGCAAGAAAGAAGAAAACGGCATTCGTATTGATTTTCCGATTACGCGACAGGAAATTGCGGAAATGACGGGGACCACACTTCATACGGTGTCGCGTATTCTCAGCGGATGGGAATCCAAAGGCCTTGTTCTTGGCGGTCGTCAGAAGCTGACTGTCACCAATACGCAGGGCATAAGAAGGCTTGCAGAAGGTAGTGTTTGAGACGTTCTGTTGCGCACATTAGTTTAGCACGGAACATGGCTTACTTTTGGGCGAAATGGTATCGTCAGGTTGTTTGGATTTGGTCCTTTTTATTGTTTGCCTGTTTAAGTCAGGACGTCACTTGCGCGGTGTAAAGTGTCCAGAGCCAGAATTCTGGCGGCGTATCGTCATGACGACTGCATTCAGATGCCACTTGTCATGCGGCCTTGGGCGGTGCTTTCGAAGGCGATTGGCACAATGGCGGCCAAAGCAATTGATCCTAAGGCGGACTGTTTCCCGGCTGGCAATCATACCGCGATCGGCAAGCAGATCTTCCACATCGGCTGTGCTCAGCGCAAGCCGGTGATAGGCCCATACTACATCAGCAGCAATTTCACGCGGAAATTAAAAACCCTTCAACCGAGGGAAAAGAACGCGGCACTTGCACGCCCCGCAACCAAAATATCAAAAACCCGCTGCTGCAACGGCGGGTTTTGGCGTTTAAGCCATTTCCTGTTTTGATTGGATCATTGAGAACGCGCCTAACTCTCAAATTTTACGATAGATGCGGCCACCCGCTTCTTTCCTGCCGGTGTCCTCGACGCCTTCGAATTCCCCGTTGCGCACGCGATCAAGAAACTCCCGGCCGAGTTTCACCTTTGTACCGACATATAGATCATTCCACCCTTCACCGTAGATCTCAAAGAAATGGAACTCGCCGCGATCAAGCACTGTAATCGCTTTTCTGAGTGCATCCAATCGTTGTTCAAGCATGACAGGCTCTTTCGACCGTGTTTTCAGGGAATGAGCACAGCGGCGCCTTCGAAACGGCCAGCGCGCAGATCATTGAGCGCCTTATTCGCTTCGCGCAATGGATAGGTGGTGACGTTGGTGACGATGCCTGCTTTCGGGACAATCCCGAGGAAATCGATGCCGTCCTGCCGCGTGAGATTGGCGACCGAGACAACCTGCCGTTCTTCCCACAACAGAGAATAGGGAAAGCTTGGTATATCGCTCATGTGAATGCCAGCGCAGACGACACGGCCTCCCTTTCGCACATTCTTCAGCGCCGCCGGAACGAGGCTGCCAACGGGAGCGAATATGATCGCGGCATCCAGAGGCTCCGGTGGACTGTCTTCGGATGAGCCAGCCCATACGGCCCCGAGATTTCTGGCGAAATCCTGCGTGGCGGTGTCGCCCGCTTTGGTGAAGGCATAAACACGGCGTCCCTGCCAGCGCGCGACCTGTGCGATGATGTGAGCGGCGGCGCCGAAGCCGTATAAGCCCAGCGTTTTCGCATTGCCGGCCAAGACGAGCGAGCGCCAGCCAATCAGACCTGCGCAAAGCAGTGGCGCGAGCGAGGCATCCTCACCCTCCTCGCCCAGCGAAAAGGCGAAGCGCGCATCGGCCACGACTGCGGTCGCATAACCGCCGTC
The DNA here is from genome assembly GCF_026241335.1 of Ochrobactrum chromiisoli. GTDB lineage: Bacteria > Pseudomonadota > Alphaproteobacteria > Rhizobiales > Rhizobiaceae > Brucella > Brucella chromiisoli. Next base: position 18,032 of record NZ_JAPHAV010000015.1, read on the forward strand.
ACGTGTGTAGCCGGTGAACTGCGGTGCATCGCAGAGGTTTTCCCGTTCAGTACGGCAATATGGGCACACGCCACAGGTGTGCCCAAGCCAAGGTATGCCGACTCGCTCGCCGATCGTGAGCCCTGTTACACCTTCACCGAGCGCATCAACCCGCCCGACGATCTCATGGCCCGGAATGATGGGGATATGTGGATCGGGCAGTTCTCCATCCACGACATGCAGGTCCGTGCGGCAGACGCCGCAGGCTGAAACCTTCACGCGGATCTCACCCGGGCCGGGCTTCCTATCTGGAAGCTCGGTCCAGACGAGTGGCGTGCCGATAGCATTCAGGACCATTGCATGCATGGCAACCTCCGCGCGTTATATCAACGATAAACGATACCACCATCGGTCAGGATCGCCTGGCCGGTGATGTAGTCGGAATCGTTGCTGGCCAGGAAGCTGACGAGAGCCGCGACGTCTTCGGGCGTCTGCGCCCGACCGAGCGCAATGCCTTCTACATATTTCTTGTAGGTCTCGCCCTTTGGCGCGCCGGTGAGTTCGGAAAAACGCTCATCAATCTCAACCCACATGTCGGTGCCGACAATGCCGGGGCAATAGGCGTTTACGGTGATGCCAGCGCTGGCATATTCCTTGGCTGCCGCCTGTGTCAGGGCGCGCACCGCGAATTTGGTCGCCGAATAAACGCCGAGCATGGCAAAGCCGTCATGGCCAGCGATGGAAGAGGCGTTGATGATCTTGCCCTTCTGCTTGCGCGCCTTGAACTTGGCTGCTGCCGCCTGAATCCCCCAGAGCACGCCCTCAATGTTGATCTTGAAGATGCGCTCTACCTCTTCCGGCAGAACATCTGCGATAGGGTTGACCTGGGCGATGCCGGCATTGTTCACCATGACGTCGAAGCCGCCGAGTTGCTTTTCGGCATCGTCGATCGCAGCGTAGACGTCATCTCGCTTGCTGACATCGGCAGAAAAGGTGCTTGCCCTGCGACCGAGCGCTTCCACTTCCTTCTTTACTGCTTCCAGCTTGTCGGCCTTCAGATCGACAAGCGCGATGTCAGCGCCGTCCTTGGCCAGTCTAAGCGCGATGCCGCGGCCTATACCCTGTGCTGCGCCGGTGACGAGAATTTTTTTGCTGTCCAGTGACATGGTGCTTCTCCTTGAATTGACGTTTGACACGGCAGTCTGAATGGATGGACTGCCGTGTCGGCAGATCGGGCTTAGAAGTGTGCGTCGATATCGACGACATCAATCAGCTTGTGGTTCACGAACTCCTTCAGGCCGAGACCCAGCAATTCGCGGCCATAGCCCGAACGGCGGATGCCGCCGAATGGAAGGTCAGCTTCCACTTTGGTCGGGTGATTGACGAACACCATGCCGGTTGAAATCCGTTTTGCCACTTCCGCGCCCCGCTTGGGGTCTGAGGTGAAGACAGAACCGCCCAGTCCGAAGGGTGAATCATTGGCGATGCGGACGGCATCTTCCTCGTCCTTCGCGCGAAACAGCATGGAAACCGGGCCGAAGAACTCCCAGTAGCGCGCCGGATTGCCTTCATGGACATCGGTGAGAATGGTTGGCTGTACAAAGGCACCATGATTGGGCACTGCCGGGCCGACTTCTTCGGCCTTCGCACCCAGCTCGACCGCCTTGCGAATTTGTTCTTTTAAATCGTCTGCCGCCTTTTGCGAGGACAGCGGTGCGAGTGTGGTTTTTGGGTCGAACGGGTCGCCGGTGACAAGCTTCGCAACACCCTTGCGATAGCCATCCAGAAAAGTGTCATAGACCTCGTCAACGATGATCATGCGCTTGGAAGAAACGCAGACCTGCCCTCCGTTCCAGTGGCGGCCGAACACCGCCCAGTCGATCGTTTTGGGCATGTCGGCATCGGCCAGAACGACAAAGGCGTCGGCACCGCCCAATTCCATTGTCGATTTCTTGAGCGCCTTGCCGGCCTCGGCGGCGACCACGGAGCCAGCGCCTTCTGACCCCGTCAACGCCACGCCGTGAACGCGCGGATCGTTGATGATCTTGTTGATCTGATCGCGTGTTGCATAGAGGTTCTTGAAAGCGCCTTCCGGCAGGCCTGCGTCCATCATCAGCTTTTCGAAGGCTGCCGCACTTTGCGGGACGTTTGACGCATGTTTGAGGATGAGCGTGTTGCCAGCCGAGAGCTGCGGCGCAAGAATGCGCGCAATCTGGTAATAGGGGAAGTTCCACGGCTCAATGGCCAGCAGGACGCCCAGTGGCTCATGCACCAGTATTGCATCGCCTTCTGCGGGATCAAGCACCGGCAGCTTTTCGGGCTTCAACAGTTCTTCGGCGTGACGAACGTAATATTCGAAGATTTTGGCCGACAGTTCAACTTCCGCCTTCGCTTCGGAGATGAGCTTGCCCATTTCCAGCGTCAGTAATTTTGCAAAGGCATCGCTGTCGCGCCGCAAAATGTCGGCAGCTTTCTGGAGAATGCGCCCACGCTCCGCAAATGGCGTGTCACGCCACTTTAGGAAGGCTGCATCCGCCTTGTCGAGGGCCGTATTGACCTCCGCATCGGTCGCGTCGGGAAACGTTGCAACGGTTTCTCCAGTGTAGGGATTTATGGTTGCATATGCCATTGCCATTCTCCATTGTGAGTGAGGGTGTTGCGTTCTTTTAAGAGATCAGGCGCCAAGATCCTTCACCGCCTGAACCATTTGCGTCAGCACGGCCTGCGCATCGCCGTAGACCATGCTGCAATTCTCGTTGAAAAAGAGGACATTCTCCACGCCCGAGTAGCCCTTTCCCTGGCCACGCTTGACGACGTAGACCTGATGAGCCTTGTCGGCATCAAGGATGGGCATACCGTAAATCGGCGAGGACTTATCAGTACGGGCTGCGGGGTTGACCACATCGTTGGCACCAATAACCAGCGCGACATCGGTGTTGGCAAACTCGGTGTTGATGTCCTCCATGTCGAAGATGATATCGTAGGGCACACCGGCTTCAGCGAGCAGCACATTCATGTGCCCGGGCATACGGCCTGCGACTGGATGGATCGCAAACTTCACGTCGACACCTGCCGCCTGAAGCAGCTTGACGAACTCGTAGAGTTTTTGCTGCGCCTGAGCGACGGCAAGTCCGTAGCCGGGGATGATGATGACGCTGGAGGCATAGCGCATGGCGATGGCGGCATCGCTGGCATCAGTGCTTTTCATTTCGCCGTGGGTTTCGGCATTGCCCTGAACTGCGGCATCGCCGAAATTCGAGAACAGCACATTGGTCAGCGAGCGGTTCATCGCTTTGGCCATCAACACGGTCAACAATGTGCCGGCTGAGCCGACCACCATGCCCGCGATCATCAGCGATGGATTTTGCAGCGCGTAGCCCTCAAGCCCCACGGCAAGACCCGTGAAAGCATTGTAAAGCGAGATTACCACCGGCATGTCGGCCCCGCCGATCGGCAGCGTCATCATGATGCCGAATGCCAGTGCGCCCAGGAAGAACAGCACCGCCAGCAGGGGTAAATACGACGTGTTGAAGAACACCACGAGGGCAATACCGAGCAGGAGAGTGGCCAGAAACAGCGCGCCGTTGACAAGGCGCTGCCCGCCAAAACGCCAGGGCTTGTTGATCTTGCCGTCGAGTTTTGCCCAGGCGATCACTGATCCCGTCAGCGATATCGAGCCGATCAGCGCGCCAGCAGCGGTCACAGACAGGATCACCGGTGCCGGCGCTCCGTGCCGCGACAGTTCGACCGCAGCGACTGCGGCTGCTGCGCCGCCGCCCATGCCATTGTAGAGCGCGACCATCTGCGGCATGGCTGTCATCTCGACCTTACGTCCACGCAGGTAAGCCCAGCCGCCACCCAGACACAGAGCTATAACGGCGAGGATCAGATTGACCCCGCGGTGCGGTGCGACCTCGGGCGAGATTTCAAAGATTGTCAGGAAACTGGCTGCGACTGCCACCACCATGCCGATGCCAGCTACAACGATGCCAGAGAGCGCTGTCACCGGTGAGGACATCCGCTTGAGGCCGAAAATGAACAAGCCAGCGGCGGCCAATCCGCTCAGCCCTAGGATGTGCTGAATAAGCATGTCAGTTTTTCCCGCTTCCACTGGACTTGAACATGGCGAGCATACGGTCGGTCACAATATAGCCGCCAGCGGCATTGGCCGCACCGAGCGCGACGCCGAGAAAGCCGACGACTTGGGCGAAAGGCGTGGTCGCATTGAGCAGCGCATGGAGTGCACCGACGACAACGATGCCGTGGATGAAGTTCGAACCCGACATCAGCGGGGTATGCAGGATTGAGGGGACACGGCTGATGACTTCGTAGCCGGTGAACGCCGCCAGCATAAAAATATAGAGTGCAATCAGCCAGGTCATTGATGTGTCGATGGTCATTTCGCAGTCTCCGCGCTGGGTGAAGCCACACCGTTTGTCCCCTGTTGCAGCGTGGCATCGCGGATATTTCCGTCATGGATCACAACGGCACCGGCGATGACCTCGTCTTCAAAATCAAGCGAGATAGCCCCGTCTTTCACAAGCAACGTAACGAGATTGAGGATATTCTTGGCGTAAAGTTCGCTGGCATGCTGGGCGAGCGCCGAAGGCACATTAAGCGGCCCCAGAATTGTCACCGGCCCCACGTTGATCGTCTGGCCGGGCTGCGTGCCTTCACAGTTACCGCCGCTTTCAGCGCCGAGATCGACGATCACAGCACCCGGCTTCATCGCCGCAATCTGGTCTGCCGCGATCAGGATCGGCGCGCGCCGACCGGGTACCGCTGCCGTCGTGATGATCATGTCAGCCTCGGCGATGTGACGTGACACGACCTGGCGCACCTGCATTTTTTCGTCCGCTGTCAATTCGCGCGCATAGCCGCCTTCACCACGGGCATCAATGCCGGTATCAACGAATTTCGCACCCAGCGACTGCGCCTGTTCGGCGGTCTCGGGACGGACATCATAACCTTCGGTGATGGCACCGAGCCGGTGTGCGGTCGCCAGCGCCGAAAGCCCAGCCACGCCCAGCCCCATGACCAGAACTTTTGCTGCGCGCAGTGAGCCTACGGCGGTCGTCATCATCGGCAGGATGCGCGGCATGTGCACCGCGCCCAGTAGCGGTGCATAATAACCCGCGAGCGCAGCCTGAGTAGACAGTGCGTCCATTGATTGCGCCCGGCTGATGCGCGGGATGCGTTCCATCGCGAAGGCTGTGATCTTGCCTTCGCGCAAGGCTGTGACAAGGTCCGGATTTTCGGCTGCGTAGAGGAAAGAGACGAGCAGGGCGCCCGGTTTCATGGCTTTTGCCACTTCGACCGTGGGCGGCTGGACAGCCAGCACGATATCGGCATTTGCCACGAGAGCTTGAGCGCTATCCGCGAAGGTCACATCCTGATAGGTTGTGTCCGCGAAGGTCGCGTTATGGCCTGCGCCGCATTCCAATGTTACCGCTGCGCCCAGTCGTGCGAGCCGCGTGGCGACTATCGGCACCGTGGCAACGCGTTTTTCTCCGGGCTTTGTTTCTCTGAGCACTGCTATCTGGATCGCCATTGCCTGCCCCGCTATCGTTTCGCTCAGCCTTCCAGTATGAACTGCAAGCGAAAGATAGACCGTTTTAATGGCCAAGTACATTGATTAAAATCAATGGCAATTCAGATAGCGTTTGATATTAGTATTTACTGAATATTCTTTTTGTTACAGCGAGGTCGCACACCATAACACCGACACCCAGAAAAAAGAGACTGAGCCGACAGGAGGCCCAGATGCAGACGCGGGAGCGGCTCATCGAATCCGCAACACAGCTTTTTATCAAATCTGGTTTTGCGGGGACTTCACTGCGGGATATTGCTGAGGAGGCGGGTTATTCACAAGGTGCCTTCTATTCGAATTTCCCCTGCAAAGAGGCGGTGCTCCTTGAGATTCTGAAAAGGCATACCGCATTTGAAGACGAGGAGCTTGAAGCCATCGTCGGAAACGAAGATCACAGTATCGAGCAAGTTCTTGATGCGCTGGAACTCTGGTGCGAGAAATTTGAAAAAGACCGCAACTGGTCGATCCTGGCAATCGAACTTCAACTTCATGCATTGAGAAGCCCGACATTTGCGGCAAGCTATGCTCACTTCTGGCTGGAGCATGAGAAGCGTATCGCCGAACTGATCAGGCGCACGTTCAAACGCGCCGGCAAAGTTGCGCCAGCGCATTGCGCGCAATTGGCTGCCGGTTTTATGGCTTTGGCGAACGGGCTGGCCGTGCAGGAAAGCATGGAACGTCCGCCGCTCATTGCAGCGACAATCACATTATTTTTGCGTAGCTTTATCGATGCCGCCGAACGGGAGACACATGTGGTGCCTCCCCGATAACCGTGCTTTGCCTTTCACCGCAAGGATACAGGCCAGACGTCACCCAACAGACACAAGCGAGAAGGAATACTCTACCATGCATTACAGCAGCGGAAACTATGAAGCCTTCGTTCGTCCCCGCAAGCCCGAAGGCGCGGATAAGAAGACGGCCTGGTTTGTCGGTTCCGGTCTTGCCGGGCTTGCGGGGGCGGCCTTCCTGATCCGGGATGGTGGCATCGCCGGTGAGCGTATTACGATTCTTGAGGAACTTGATTTGCCCGGTGGCGCACTTGATGGGCTTGATGTACCCGAAAAGGGGTTCGTCATCCGCGGCGGTCGCGAGATGGAGGAACATTTCGAATGCCTTTGGGATCTCTTTCGTTCCATCCCGTCGCTGGAAATTGAAGATGCCAGCGTGCTTGATGAATTCTATAGGCTCAACAAGGACGATCCGAATTTTTCGCTGCAACGCGTTACCCAGAAACAGGGGCAGGATGTCCCCGACAAAGCACTGCTGACGCTCAACGACAGGGCACAGAGAGAGCTGATCTCGATCATTCTGGCGACGCGCGAAGAAGTAGAGAACAAGCGTATCAATGAAGTCTTGGGTGAAGATTTTCTCAAGAGCAATTTCTGGCTCTACTGGCGCACCATGTTCGCCTTTGAGGAATGGCATTCAGCGCTGGAAATGAAGCTTTATCTGCACCGTTTCATCCATCACATTGGAAGTCTGTCAGACTTCTCCTCCCTTAAATTCAATCGCTACAACCAATATGAATCCATGGTTCTGCCACTGGTGAAGTGGCTGACGGATCAGGGCGTCAGATTTCGCTATGGCGTTGAGGTCACGGATGTCGATTTCGACATTCAGCCGGACCGCAAACAGGCAACGCGGATCCACTGGATCGAAAAGGGTGTTGAAGGCGGTGTTGATCTTGGGGCTGACGATCTCGTTTTCATCACCATCGGCTCGCTGACGGAGAATTCCGATGATGGGGATCACAAGACCCCGGCGAAGTTGAACGAGGGGCCAGCTCCGGCCTGGGACCTCTGGCGCCGCATAGCGGCCAAGGATTCCGCCTTCGGACGCCCGGATGTGTTTGGGGCCCATATCCCCGAAACCAAATGGGCCTCGGCGACAGTCACCACGCTGGATAAACGCATTCCTGAATATATTGCGAAGATCGCCAAGCGCGATCCGTTCAGCGGCAAGGTCGTGACGGCTGGCATCGTGACCGTCAAGGATTCCAGTTGGTTGATGAGTTGGACCGTGAGCCGTCAGCCGCATTTCAAAAAACAACCCAGGGATCAGATTGTTGCTTGGGTCTATGCGTTGTTTGTTGATCGGCCCGGTGATTATGTGAAAAAGCCGATGCAGGAATGTACGGGTGAAGAAATTACCCAGGAATGGCTCTATCACCTCGGTGTGCCGGTCGAGGATATCCCGGAACTGGCTGCAACAGGTGCACGGACTGTGCCGGTGATGATGCCTTATATCACCGCGTTCTTTATGCCACGTCAGGCCGGAGACCGGCCGGATGTGGTGCCGCAGGGGGCGGTCAACTTCGCATTCATCGGTCAGTTTGCTGAATCAAAGCAGCGGGACTGCGTTTTCACGACGGAATATTCCGTGCGCACCCCCATGGAGGCAGTCTATACATTGCTCAATGTCGAACGTGGTGTGCCTGAGGTCTTTAACTCGACTTATGATATTCGCACGCTGCTCGCCGCGATTGGTCCTCTCAGAGACGGCAAACCGGTCGGTATTCCCGGTCCTGAATTTCTCCGAAAGCTATTGATAAAAAAGCTCGACTCTACCGAGATTGGGGCATTGCTGAGAGAGTTTCACCTGATTTCAACCGAATAATCTCCACCCACCGCGCCGATCATGCGGTGGGTGAGAATGCCAATCTTCGAGCAGGGGTGCACTTCCATAAAACCTGGCATGTGAACGTGTTCACATGCCCCTTTTACTTGAAGCATTGCTTCACCGATTCTCGTTTCACGCCGACAGGACTTATGTCCTATCTGCCTGCTTTTACGCATTATCCTCCGTAAAAGCGCGAAACGGTTTTGCTGGAAGTGTCCTAATCTTCGTCAACAACACGAAGATGCAGCTGACTGCCAGAGTTCTCTGCTGAGCGTGTCGGGTTGCGCGGTGTTTCTTCAGCCGGTGCCGGACCAAATTCAAGCGCTTCAATCTTTGCACCGCGCTTGGTGACTTTATTGGAAGACACCAGAATGTCATCAATATCCTTGTTGGCCTGCAAGAAATGGGTTTGCAGCTTGCGCACACGCTCATCAAGGCGACCCACATCTTCCATCAGGCGGATCACTTCACCCTGAATGACATGCGCCTGTTCGCGCATACGGGCATCTTTTAAGATCGCCTGAATAACCTGAATGGACAGCATCAGGAGCGATGGCGAGACAATGACGATCCGCGCCCGGTGCGCGCGCTGGATCAGCGCTTCAAAATGCTCATGAATATCGGCAAAAATGGATTCCGATGGGACAAACAGGAAAGCCGTGTCCTGTGTTTCGCCGGTAATCAGATATTTGTCGGAAACATCCTTGATATGCACTTCCATATCGCGGCGGAACTGTGCAACGGCTGTCTTGCGTGCTTCCGGCGCTTCCGTTTCGCGCATGGAATTCCATGCCTCAAGCGGGAATTTCGCGTCGATGACCAGTGATGGCGCGTTGTTTGGCATTTTAACAAGGCAATCGGGGCGCGTGCCATTGGACAGTGTCGCCTGAAACTCATAAGCGCCCTGCGGCAGACCATCGGCAATGATCGCTTCCATGCGCGACTGGCCAAAGGCACCGCGCGTCTGCTTGTTGGCAAGGATTGCCTGCAACTGCACGACCTGACCGGCAAGCGACTGGATATTGTTCTGCGCCGTGTCGATAACCGCCAGACGCTCCTGCAACTTTGCGAGGTTTTCATGGGTCGAACGGGTTTGCTCGGTCATGGTCTGGCCGATGCGATGGGTCATGCCATCGAGCCGTTCGCGTATTGACTGATTGAGCTCGGCCTGCCGTGAGCCAAAAACTTCGGCCATGGTCTGCATGCGACCCTGCATTTCAGATTGTGCCTTCAAAATCTCCGCCATGCGATATTCCGCATCGCGCGCACGGTCCTCAGCCTGCGCTTCCGCAACAGCTCTGAGACGCGCAGAACGCGCTGCCGCAATGAGAAAAATAGCGAGGCAAATGACCAGCACAACAATGCCCGCAAGGAGAATATTTCCCAGCGTGAAAGAGGTTGCACCAAGCTGCAAAAGCGGTTCGTTCAAGAGATTCTGGTTTTCCATTGCACAAGCTTAACTGATTCGTGTCGTCTTGATGAGATCAAAACAAGAACATTTTGCAAGTTACAATTGACGATTCTTGCGCAAGCGATTACGTGAAGCGCATGTCTATTAAACCGCTCATCATCCTTCCCGATCCCGTCCTGCGCCAGCTTTCCAAGCCTGTCGAGCGCTTTGACGATCAGTTGCGCAAATTTGCCGGCGACATGCTCGACACGATGTATGACGCGCCGGGCATTGGCCTTGCCGCCATTCAGGTGGGCGAACCTCTGCAGATGCTTGTCATTGATCTTGCCAAGGAAGACGAGCCCAAGGCGCCGCATGTCTTCATCAATCCGGAGATTGTCGCCTCATCAGACGAACGCAGCGTCTATGAAGAAGGCTGTCTTTCGATCCCGGATTATTATGCGGAGGTCGAGCGGCCTGCGAGTATCACGGTCAATTATTTCGATGCGGACGGCAAGGAAAAGTCGATAGAAGCCGATGGGCTGATGGCGACCTGTTTGCAGCATGAAATCGACCATCTCAATGGCATACTGTTTATCGATCATATCTCCAAGCTCAAGCGCGATATGGTCATCAAGAAGTTCAAGAAGCTCGCCAGCCAGCGCGCGTCAAACAGGGCTTTGTGATGCGGATTATCTTTATGGGGACGCCGGATTTCTCCGTGCCAATCCTCACAGCCATCATCGGACAGGGCTATGATGTCGTTGCGGTTTATTCGCAGCTACCGCGTCCGGCTGGCCGTCGCGGACTGGAACTGACAAAGTCGCCGGTGCATGAAAAGGCCGAGGAATTCGGCATTCCGGTCTTCACGCCGAAAAGCCTGAAAGGCGCGGAAGAGCAAGACGTCTTTGCGAGCCTTGAAGCGGATGTGGCAATCGTCGTGGCCTATGGCCTGCTGCTGCCGCAGGCCATTCTCGATGCGCCGCGCCTTGGATGTTACAATGGTCATGCCTCGCTTCTGCCGCGCTGGCGCGGGGCTGCTCCCATTCAGCGCGCCATCATGTCGGGCGACACTGAAACCGGCATGATGATCATGAAAATGGACGCGGGGCTTGATACCGGTCCTATCGCCATGGCCGAAAAAGTTGCGATCACGCCGGACATGACAGCTGGTGAGCTGCATGATCGTCTCAGCATGATCGGTGCCGATCTGATGGTGCGTGCGCTTGGTGCGCTTGAGCGCGAAAGTCTCACTCTTCAGCCGCAGGCTGAGGATGGTGTGACCTATGCCGCCAAGATCGATAAGGCCGAGGCGCGTATCGACTGGTCGAAGCCTGCGAAGGACGTTCACAACACGATCCGCGGCATCTCACCATTTCCGGGCGCCTGGTGCGAGATGGAAATCAACGGCGCGGTTGAACGTGTCAAACTCCAGCGCTCTACATTGGGCGAGGGAAGCGGCGCTCCGGGCACTGTACTTGACGATCGCCTGACGATCGCGTGCGGCGAGGGTGCTGTGCGGCTCGTCACGCTACAACGTTCAGGCGGTAAGCCTTTGCCTGCGCAGGAGTTTTTGCGTGGTGCAACAGTGACGAAGGTTCTCTGAGCGGTGCCTCGTTACAAGATCACTGTCGAATATGACGGCACGCCTTATGTCGGCTGGCAGCGGCAGGAAAATGGCCATGCTGTTCAGAACGCAATTGAGCAGGCGTTTAAAAAGTTCTGCGGCGAAGATCTCACGTTGAGCGCGGCAGGCCGCACTGATGCAGGCGTTCATGCGAGCGCGCAGGTCATTCATGTCGATCTGACAAAAGATTGGGGTGCTGCGAAAGTGCGCGATGCGCTCAATGCGCATCTGGTGATGGCTGATGAACGCATCAGCATTCTCAATGTCGAGAAGACGACGGATGCCTTTGACGCGCGTTTTTCGGCGCGTGCCCGGCACTATCTTTATCGCATTCACAATCGTCGTGCGCCGCTGGCGATTGATTATCAGCGCGTTTGGTGGGTGCAGAAACGCCTTGACCACGAAGCGATGCATGAGGCTGCCAAGCGGCTTCTGGGCGAACATGATTTTACGACATTTCGCGCAACGCAATGTCAGGCAAAAAGCCCGATCAAAACGCTTGACCGGCTCGATGTCACGCGCAATGGCGATTATGTCGAAATGCGCGTTTCAGCGCGTTCGTTCCTGCATAATCAGGTGCGCTCCTTTGCGGGAAGCCTGATGGAAGTGGGGGTTGGCCGCTGGACGGCTGATGATTTGCAGGCCGCACTCGAGGCCAAAGATCGCAAAGCCTGCGGTCAGGTTGCGCCGCCTTATGGTCTCTATCTGATTGGCGTTGATTACCCGTTTCCGTTTTAAAAACTGTTCGCGCCAATTCCGATGCCAAAAAGCTGTTGCAGGAACACTGTGATAAACAGTGAGCCGAAGAACATGCAGGCAAAGAACGGGGCCACATAAGCGTGTGGGCGTTGCAGCACGATAAAGGTCAGCCGGTAGCTCAGGATGATTGAGATGGTGAAGAGCACCAGCGCAAACAGTGTCGCGATATCAAGAAAACCCGGAAAGAACAGCTGCAGCAGTGTGATTGGCGCAAAAAGCCATGCGAGAAAGGCGCTGCCCCAATTGATGGCGATTACATAGGCTGCATAGCGCTTTGCAATGCCAATCCGTTTGGCAAGCATCCCGACGATTGCGAGTGGGATGACCCATGCGGCAACATCCACAAATGCGGCGCGCATGACGATGGCAAGGCGTATGCCTGCCTCATCGCTCCCTGCGGTCAGATCCGCCGCATAGGCAACCCATGTTGCTAAAAGCGGCGGAAGAGCGACGACAATCGCATAGAAAGATGTCCAGAAATCTTCTGCGGAGATGTCGAGATATGCGAGGCCGTCCTTGCGGCCAAGCATCATCTTCCAGACGCCCGTGAAATATCTGAAAACATCATCCAGACTGGGCATGGCGTTCCTCTAGCCAAAAAAATCAGCGATGAATCGTTCGTAAATCTGTGTGAGACCTTCAAGATCAGACAAGGCGACACGTTCGTCAACCATGTGCATGGTCTGTCCGACAAGCCCGAATTCAACCACCGGACAATAATCCTTGATGAAACGCGCGTCCGATGTGCCGCCTGACGTGGAAAGCGCCGGGCGCTTGCCGGTGACCGCTTCCACAGAAGCGGTCAGTGTGCCGATCAGCTTTTCGTCGCGGGTGAGAAACACGTGGCTCGGGTTCTCGCGCCATGTCAGCTCATACTTGATTGGGGCTTCCCGGCCCGGACGCAGACGGTCGTTGCGCGAAGCCTTTTCAAGGCGCGAGATGATCTCGGCCTTCAGGCTGTCTGCGGTCCATGAATCGTTGAAGCGGATATTGAAGGAAGCGGTTGCCTTGTTGGCGATGACGTTGGTTGCCGTGTTGCCCACATCAACCGTTGTCACTTCCATGTTGCTGGCCTGAAAATCAGCCGTGCCTTCATCGAAAGCCGGATAAAGCAGGCCGTCGATCAGCGTGGTGACGCCACGAACCGGATTTTCTGCCAGATGCGGATAAGCAGCGTGACCCTGCACGCCATGCACTGTGATTGTGCCGGAGATCGAGCCGCGACGCCCGATCTTGATCATGTCGCCGAGGGTGTTCGGGTTGGTTGGTTCGCCAACAAGGGAAGCGTCCCAGGTTTCACCCCTGTCCTTGGCCCATTGCAGCAGCTTTTCGGTGCCGTTAACGGCCGGTCCTTCTTCATCACCTGTGATGAGGAAGGAGATGCTGCCCTTGAGGCTGTCATGCTTTTCAATATGGCGCGCAACAGCAGCCACAAAGCAGGCGATGCCGCCCTTCATATCGACTGCGCCACGGCCATACATGATGCCGTCTTCGATCGCGGCAGAGAAAGGCGGGTGTTTCCAGTCGCTCTCATTGCCCGGAGGCACGACATCGGTGTGGCCTGCAAACATTAGATGAGCGCCATTTCCGGATTTGCGCGCATAAAGGTTTTCAATGTCCGGCGTGTCTTCGTCCGTGAAGACCGGGCGCTGAATGGAAAAGCCCATTGGCTCAAGCATCGCTTCTAAGGCCGTCAGCGCGCCACCTTCAGCGGGCGTTACGGACGGGCAGCGGAGGAGAGCGGCGAGGTTATCGGCGGGATTGGTAGGAAGGCTCATGATGTCGATGCTTTGTTCCGGGAATCGTATGGGCCTGAGATTAGATCGGGAAGCTTTCAGATGAAATAGCAATCGCCTCTTTCGATAAACAAGTTCGAGGGTGTGTAAAAATCGCAGCTTTTCTCAGGCCGTTGCAATTTGCGAATGAAATTTCCTTGACCAGAGGGGCTTTGTCATCGTTAGTTAAAAAAAGGTTGATAGCGAGATCCAGAAAATGGGCCGGTCAACTGGGGAATTGTCACTTGAAATTGTTTCTGGCGACATTTTAAAAATGGGAATCTGCCATGCGTTTACTGGTTTGTGCATCAGCAGCTATAATTTTCGGAGCGTCACTTTTACCGGCCAAAGCTGCGCAATGGAGTGAAGCCGGTGGACTGACCAGCATTCCCTATGGGCATCTTGATTATTGCAAGCGTAACCCGCGTGATTGCGGTTCACATCATGTGCAGGCTCCTATGAAGCTGACACCTGATCGCATGAAGATGCTGCAAGCCGTCAACGCATCCGTTAATGCTGCCATCAAGCCGGTTTCCGATCAGGATAATTACGGTAAGCGCGATTACTGGACTATTCCGAAGAATGGCAAGGGTGATTGTGAAGACTATGTGCTTTTAAAGCGTGCCAAGCTTTTGGCAAAGGGTATCAGCGCGTCGCAGCTTCTGATTACCATGGTTCAGGGCAGCGAGGCGCATATTGTGCTGAGCGTGCGCACGGATCATGGCGACTTTATTCTCGACAATATGCGCTCGGAAGTGCTGCCGCTGGAGAAGACATCATATCGCTATATCAAGATGCAGTCGCCGGGCAATTCCGGTCAATGGGTGTCGATTGCAGGCCGAGGTATGACGGTTGCTAATAATTGATATGGGGTGGCTGCCTTTGCAAAAGGCAGTTATCTTTTGAAGAAAATGGACAGGGTCGCATTGTGCGGCCCTATTATTTTTCCGGTTGGGTGCGTGCGGATAAAGCATTCAAACGCTGTCAAAACTGATTTGCGGATCATGTCGAGGATGAAATGTTCAGCTACCAAATTGTCGCCAATGAGCTTTATTGTTCGATATTAATATACAGTGATTGCAAACAGACTGTTCAGGAAAAATGAACAAAAATACCCTTATAACAGTTGCGTGAATGCTGATATATGATTTAAATAATTGTTTGTAAAGAGTATTTTTCAACAAACCGGTTGGTTGTGAAAAAATTGTTTGCACGAATGTGTGATTAAGAAAACATTTTTGTGACTGGAACTTTCTCCCACTGTCACCCATTTGAGGTGCATCAGGACGATGCGCAGAACGTCGTCATGTGACTAAGGAGATAGAAAATGAATAAGTTTGTTCTTGCTGCTGCTGCGCTTGCTCTGAGCGCCGGTGCTGCTTTTGCTGAAAACCCACATGTTGGTGAACCAGCTGATCTTTATGCAAATGACCGTACGCCAGTGGCAACACAGGGTGTTGATTACTCGGCCCCTGCGTCGATCAATTCGACCTATAAGGATGGTTCTGCAAACCGCTTCGGTGATGCATCGCCATCAAGCTACCAGAACTAAGCATTTGATCAAAAATCTGGTTATGGGGCTTCGATTTTATCGTGTCATAGCCAGTCGACCACATCGTGAGTACGCCCTCCCAAGGTGCTCATAGATTGATCAAGAAGACAGAGAATTTAACACATCTCCCCGGAGGATGGCTGCTTGCCATCCTGACGTCCCCGAAAGGAAAGGCGAATTGCCATCCGATGGGGGGATAGAAGGACTATGAAAATGAAGAAGTTCGTTCTTGCTGCAGCCGCTCTTGCTCTGAGCGCCGGTGCCGCTTTCGCTGAAAACCCAAATGTTGGTATACCAGCTGATCTTTATGCAAATGATCGTACGCCAGTGGCAACACAGGGCGTCGATTACACCGCTCCTGCTTCCATTCACACGCAGACCTATAGCGATGGTTCCGCACATCGTTTTGGTGATGCATCGCCATCAAGCTACCAGAACTAAATTTGAGAGCTTGTTTGCGGACTGCCTTGTCAATTTTATCAAGGCGGCCCGCATCAAATACTGTCCGTAAATATTGCTGTTACTGAATATATGTTTTTTAAAAGTATAGTAATTTAATTGATTAAATATATCTGAATTTTTTACTTAAAAGGTTTGAAAAATGAAAAAAATTTCGATTGCTATCCTCACCCTAACGTTGAGCGCGGGAGCTGCTTACGCTGAAAATCCTTTCGTTGGTGAACCGCCCGCTATGGCCGCCCAGGATAAATTAAACATTCTCCCTGGCAATCCATCCATTTCCGCCATGAAGAGGGATGTGGATTATACTGCACCTGCATCCATTAATAGTGGAAACCATAACCCCAGCCGCGCGAACCGCCTCCATCGTCACGATGGATCAGCGCATCGGTTTGGCGATGCTTCACCTGCAAGCTATCCGCAAGGGGACTGGCATTGAGGTATTCCTGATTGAGCGTTTGCCTTTGCCTGCATTGGCAGTCGTCGAAGTGCTTTCGGATTATTCTTAAAAAAAGGCGAAGCTTTCGGGCTTCGCCTTTTTGGTTTGGTCATGCGGACAAATTAGTCGCGCAGCAATTCATTGATCGAGGTCTTGGAGCGGGTCTTTTCATCGACGCGTTTGACGATCACGGCGCAATAAAGGCTTGGCCCCCAGTTTTCGCCCGGGACGTTTTTGCCGGGCATGGTGCCAGCAACAACGACCGAATATGGTGGGACTTCGCCGTAGAAGACTTCGCCTGTCGCACGGTCGACGATCTTGGTCGACTTACCAATAAACACACCCATGCCGAGCACGGCACCTTCGCGAACGATACAGCCTTCGACGACTTCCGAACGCGCACCAATGAAGCAGTTGTCTTCGATGATGGTCGGGCCTGCCTGCATTGGTTCCAGAACGCCGCCAATGCCGACGCCGCCGGAAAGATGCACGTTCTTGCCGATCTGTGCACAGGAGCCCACAGTTGCCCAGGTGTCGACCATCGTTCCTTCATCGACATAAGCGCCGAGGTTGACGAAAGACGGCATCAGAATCGCGTTGGGCGCGATGTAAGCAGAATGACGGACAACGCAGTTTGGAACAGCGCGGAAACCGGCCTTTTCGAATTCATTGGCTGTCCAGCCGTCGAACTTGGAAGGAACCTTGTCCCACCAGGAAGACTGGCCGGGGCCACCCTTGATGACTTCCATCGGGTTGAGACGGAAAGAAAGCAGGACGGCTTTCTTGAGCCACTGATTAACCTGCCAGTTGCCGTCCGCCTGTTTTTCTGCCACACGCGCTTCACCGCGATCAAGCATAAGCAGCGACTGCTCAACAGCATCGCGCACTTCGCCGCGTGTTGTCGTGTTAATGCCATCGCGCTCGTCAAAAGCCTTTTCGATGACCTTTTCAAGGGAGGCGAAATCTGGCTTGGTCATATGGCGGTCTCCATAAAATGGCAGGATAAGCGGCTGCCGTCTTTTGGTCGGCAGTTGTCACAGAAGTGATTAAGCGAAGGGAACATATGGGTCAATCGCGATATTGTGGGAAATAACTGAACGCGGTTGGGCCAGATTAAGAATTTAGCGCCCAAATTGATGCTAAGGCATCAATACGCATTGAAATTGAAGGAGCAGGCAAGCATGAACCCAATGGAGAAGTCCGGCTGGACGCCTTTCCCCAATTCTGAGGAAGCCGTTAAACAGGCGCGCACTGTGCCTCAGACACCTCAGACCGAAGCTCCGGCATATCGTCTTGCCTTTATGGACGATGACTTCATGACCCGACGCGACATGCGTCCGGTCCGGCTTCAGCTTGAGCTTCTTAAACCAGAGCTGATCCTTGCAGATCGTGGCATCAAGTCTACGGTTGTCATGTTCGGCGGCGCACGTATTCCGGAGCCGGGCGGTCAAGCCTGGGCTGCGAAGAACGAAGTGCAGAAAAAAAACCTTGAGGCCAATGCGCGCTATTATGAAGAAGCGCGCAAATTTGCCCGCATCTGCTCGGAATATTCGGCAACCACCTATTATCGTGAATTCATCATTGTCACAGGCGGCGGTCCGGGCGTGATGGAGGCTGGCAACCGCGGTGCCGCCGATGTTGGTGCGCCGACCATTGGCCTTAATATCGTGTTGCCGCATGAGCAGGCACCAAACGCGTATGTAACGCCAGAACTCTGCTTCAACTTCCATTATTTTGCGCTGCGCAAAATGCATTTTCTGATGCGTGCAAAGGCCGTCTGCGTCTTCCCCGGCGGCTTCGGTACGATGGATGAACTCTTTGAAGCGATGACGC
Source organism: Ochrobactrum chromiisoli (assembly GCF_026241335.1). Lineage (GTDB taxonomy): Bacteria > Pseudomonadota > Alphaproteobacteria > Rhizobiales > Rhizobiaceae > Brucella > Brucella chromiisoli. Next base: position 36,054 of record NZ_JAPHAV010000015.1, read on the forward strand.
TGATTCAGACAGACCGTATGGAGCGTATGCCGCTCATCCTGTTTGGTAAAGATTTCTGGAGCAAGGCGATCAATATCGAGTTTCTGGCAGAGCAAGGCACAATTTCGCCTGCGGATATTGAGCTGCTGACTTTTGTTGAGACTGCGGACGAAGCATGGGATGAGATCAAAAAATTCTACAATCTCTGAATAAGAATGTAGAAGCCCGGCTGTTATCAGCCGGGCTTTTTTATCGCTCTGCAATAATGGTTTGTAGAAACTGGGTCAGATTGTCGGTGACATAATCGACCTGATCGGTGAATTCTGGATCGCTTTCCCATATTTCGGAGAATGTGGGTTCAAAATTGTTTGGAACCACCAGCACGGTTTTCATGCCCAATGTTTTTGGCACAACAAGATTGCGCGCCAGATCTTCGAACATCACAGCCTTTTGTGCATCAACGCCGAATGCTCCAAGAAAACGATCATAAGTGACGCGCTCTGGTTTGGGCGTCAGGCCTGCTGCAACGATGTCGAAAATATCGTCGAAATCATCGAGAATACCGAGCTGTTGTGCTGCACGTTCTGCATGGCCGCGATCACCATTGGTGAAGATGAAACGGCGGCCGGGGAGGGCGCGAATGGCTTCCCCCAGTGCCGGGTCCGGTTTCAACCATGTGTAATCAATGTCGTGGACCTTTTTGAGAAAGTCGTCGGGATCAATCTGATGGCATTCCATCAGGCCTTTCAGCGTGGTGCCATATTCCAGATAAAACTGCTTCTGAATCTTGCGCGCTTCCTCACGCGGCAATTTCAGGAGGGTCTCGACATAGCTCGTCATCCGCACGTCGATCTGCGAAAACAGATCGGTTGCATGCGGATAGAGCGTATTGTCGAGATCGAATATCCAGTCAGTGACATGGGCAAAGGCTGGAGTGTCGGGTTGGTTGGTCATGGTTTTATTACGGCACGATCAGCGTGCCGGCGCCATGCTCGGTGAAAAGTTCGAGCAGGACCGCATGCGGTGTCTTGCCATTGAGAATGACCACGCCCTCAACGCCGCGACGGATCGCATCGATACAGGTTTCAACCTTCGGAATCATGCCGCCGGAAATCGTGCCGTCTTTGATCAGCGCCTGTGCATCGGCGACGGATAATTCCTTGATCAGGTTCTTATCCTTGTCGAGAACGCCCGGAACATCCGTCAGGAACAGAAGGCGTGTTGCAGCCAGCGCGCCAGCAATAGCGCCTGCAAATGTATCGGCATTGATGTTGTAGGTGTGACCATCGCGACCCGGAGCCACAGGCGCAATAACCGGGATCATTTCGGAGCGCGCCAAAAGATCGAGAAGTGTGCGGTCAACTTCGGCGGGTTCGCCGACAAAGCCCAGATCAAGCACTTTTTCAATGTTGGAATCCGGGTCGAGCACTGTCTTGTGCGCTTTTTGCGCAAAAACCAAATTACCGTCTTTGCCACAAAGACCAATAGCCCATTCACCTTCAGCGTTAATGAGGGCGACAATTTCCTTGTTGATGGAACCGGCCAGAACCATTTCCACCACTTCAACCGTCTTTTCATCGGTGACGCGAAGGCCGCCTTCAAAGCGCGATTCGATGCCGAGCTTGGTCAGCATGGCCTGAATCTGCGGACCACCGCCATGAACAACGATCGGATTGATGCCTGATTGTTTTAAAAGCGCTATGTCGCGGGCGAAGGCTTTGCCCAGCTCCGGGTTGCCCATAGCGTGGCCGCCATATTTGACGACGACATTCTTGTTTTCATAGCGCTGCATATAGGGCAGGGCTGCGGACAGGAGTTGCGCTTGCATTTCAGGATTTTCAAGAGTCGTCATCGCGGTTTCCATGGCTGGCGACAGAGGCAAGAGAGGCAGGCTTTTCTAAGCAATATGCGGTGCGGTGTAAAACGGTTTTCCGTTTTTTGTTCGCGATAATTTGAATGCGTTGCGAAAGATCGCCGCATTAAAATCTTTTGTGAGCGTTAGAAGATTGCTCATTTGCATATTCTTGAATGGAATAATTTTATGCGACGCGTATTTTTTACGTCTTTGATTTTGCTGGCGGGTATCAGTGCTTCGCAGGCGGCATCGACCACAGAAACGATCATCATGCTGCGCCATGGCGAAAAGCCGGAGCAGGGCCTTGGACAACTCAATTGTCAGGGGCTTAACCGGTCGCTGAAACTGCCTGCGGTGATCGCGCAAAAATTTGGCAAGCCGGATGTGATTTTTGCGCCCGACCCTGCACAGATGAAGGAGGATAAGGGCGTAAGCTACGCTTATAATCGTCCGCTCGCCACGATTGAGCCGACAGCGATCGCCTTTGGAATGCCTGTAGACACGCGTTTTGGCTATCAGGATATCAGAGCGTTGCAGAAAGTGCTTGAGCAGCCAGAATATGCTGGCAAGACGGTGCTGATCAGCTGGGAGCACAAGCAGATCGCCAAGCTTGCCGAAGGGCTTTTAACGGATAACGGGGGCGACAAAACCATCGTTCCCAAGTGGCGTGGCGATGATTTTGACAGCATTTATGTTCTTCACATCATGCGCGATGGTGCGAACACCACCATGCGATTTGAGCGGCTTAATCAGGGGCTAAACCATCAGCCCACTGTGTGCCCCAGTTAGAGCGCATACGCAAAAGTAGAAACCGGTTATTGGAGCAAGATGCGTGCCGTTGCGAAGCTCTTACGTGCTTCGCGGGCATTTGCCGTCACTTATTGCTTTGCGACGAGCGCAATGGCTGCGCGCAACTCATCAAGGCCCAAGCCTTTTTCAGATGAGGTTGTGATGATGCCGGGGAAGCATGCCGCACGCTTTTTCGTGAGTGCGTTGGTTTCTTCGATCAGGCGTGGAATGCCTGCGGCCTTGATCTTGTCGATCTTGGTCAGGACGATCTGATAAGAAACGGCAGCCTTGTCGAGCAGATCGAGCACTTCGGCGTCGTTTTTCTTGATGCCGTGGCGCGAGTCAATGAGCACATAAACGCGCTTCAAGGTGGTGCGTCCACGCAGATAGTCGAATACGAGACGCGTCCAAGCATCGACATGGGATTTTGGCGCTTCCGCAAAACCATAGCCCGGCATGTCGACCAGAGCGAGCGGTGGCAGATCACCATTCTCGCCGGAATAACCATCGGGAACGAAATAGTTGAGTTCCTGTGTGCGGCCCGGCGTGTTGGATGTACGGGCAAGGCCCTTTTTGCCAACAAGCGCATTGATCAGCGATGATTTGCCAACATTGGAACGACCTGCAAAGGCAATTTCAACCGGACCTTCCGGTGGCAGGAATTTCATCGAAGGCACACCACGAATGAAGATCCACGATTTTTTGAAGAGCAGGCGCCCTTCTTCGACCAAAGCTGCGTGTGCTGCGCGGGCTGCATCTGCTGCTAACTGGGCGGCTGCCTGCTTTTTATCCTGATCGCTCAATGTGGTCTTCCTGATACGTGTCTTTTATTAAGTACACGCATCAATGCTATGCGCTGCATTGTCAACCGCTGAGCATGATGGAGCACAAAAAAAGCCCGATCTTACGACCGGGCTTTTGTCTTTTTACTTTTTCGCCTCTTTTGGCTTTCGCTTGAAGAGGGCTTTGATATTGTCGAAGAGTTCGATCTTTACCCCCTGACGCTTCATGATGAAGCCCTGCTGGAGGATCGACAATGTGTTGTTCCATGCCCAGTAGATCACAAGTCCGGCCGGGAACGATGCCAGCATGAACGTGAAGATGATTGGCATCCAGGTGAAGATCATCGCCTGTGTTGGATCTGGAGGCGTTGGGTTCATGCGCATCTGAAGGAACATGGTGATGCCCATAATGATTGGCCAGACGCCGATCATCAGGAAGGCTGGCACTGCATAAGGCAACAGACCAAACAGATTGAAGATCGATGTTGGATCTGGTGCCGCAAGGTCGTGAATCCAGCCAAAGAACGGCGCATGGCGCATTTCAATGGTGACGTAGAGAACCTTATAGAGCGCAAAAAACACCGGAATCTGAACCAGCACCGGCCAGCAACCTGCAAGCGGATTAATCTTCTCCTGCTTGTAAAGCTGCATCATTTCCTGCTGCTGCTTCATCTTGTCATCCGCATATTTTTCGCGGATTTCCGTCATTTTAGGCTGCACCAGCTTCATGCGTGCCATCGACTTGTACGACTTGTTGGCAAGCGGGAAGAAAAGACCCTTGAGCAGAACAGTGACAACCAGAATGGCGACGCCGAAATTGCCGGAGAACTTGTAAATCCAGTCGATGAGGTAGAACATCGGCTTGGTGATGAAGTAGAACCAGCCCCAGTCGATCAGCAGCTCGAACTGCTTGATACCAAGCTTTGTTTCGTAGTTCTGGATTTCCTGAACCACTTTCGCACCAGCGAAAACATGGTTCTTGATCGTCTGCGACTGACCGGCATCAATCGTGATTGGTGCGCCAAGAAGATCGGACTGATAACGCGGACGTCCATCGGTAAAGTGCGAGAAACGCGCGGTGAATTTTTCATTCTGAGGTGGAACGAGCGTCGCCGCCCAGTATTTGTCGGTGATACCGACCCAGCCGCCAGTGACATCCTTGAACGAAATGTCCTTGTCGTCTTCAACCTTGGAATATTTGATTTCCTGCAAGCCGTCCTGGCCCATGACGCCGATCAGGCCTTCATGGAGAACATAGGTTGCGCTTGCGTGCTCAGGCTGGTTGAAGCGGGTGACGCGACCATAGGAGGCCAGCGAAACCGGCGCGCCTGCGTTGTTTGTGATCGTGTCATCAACCTCGAACATATAGGCATCATCGACTGAGATGACGCGCTTGAAGGTGATGTTCTTGTCGTTGGTGTAAGTCAGTGTAACCGGCGACGATGGCGTCAGCTTGTTGTTGCCTTCAACCGTCCAGACAGTATTGGGGCCGGGAACAGTTCCGGTTGTCTCATTGCCTGTGAAGCCGAGCTCGACGAAATAGCCCTGCTTCAGTGCAGATGGCGCAAGCAGTTCGATTTCAGGTGAATCTGGATTGACCGTTTCACGATATTTCTTGAGATAGAGATCATCAAGACGTGCACCGGTCAGGTTGATCGAACCGCGCAGGGAGGGCGTATCGATGTCAACGCGTTGCGACTGCGCAACAGCAGCTTCACGGGTGAGTGTTCCAGCTGCGGCTGCACCATCGCTATGACCCGGAACTGTGCCGGAAGCTGTATTGGGCAACTGCGGGGTATCGCCAGCTGCACCACTTTGGGTTGCCTGCTGGGTCTGGCGCTGTTGCTCTTCAATACGTGTTTGCTCCCGCTGGGCTTCCGATTTCGGGCCCAGATAAAACACTTGCCACAGAGTCAATACAAGGATGGACAGGGCAATGGTGATGAAGAAATTACGATTATTTTCCATTGACGGGTCCTGATTCCGGTCTTTCCGTTCGGCGTTTCTTTTCACTCCGCCGTCCATCCGTCGCTTTTATGCGTTTGGAGAGTTCTGCGGTGAGCTGCGAAAAGGGCGCAGTGAGTGCTTGCTCGCGTGCTACGATCACATAGTCTGTAGAAGGCGCCATGTCACTCCCTACGTGACAACGAACCGCTTCTCTTAACCTGCGACGGATACGATTTCGTACCACTGCATTGCCGTTTTTCTTGGTGACGGTGAAGCCTGCGCGGGGTTTTTCGCCGATTTTCGCGGCTTTAGATTCTTCTTCAGACCGTTCCCGGACCTCCAAAAGAAACAGTGGACCACGCCGTTTTTCACCATTCCTGACAGACAAAAACTCCGCTCTCTTGCGAAGGCGGAGTATTTGTTTCTGCTTTTTCATATCTTTATTCACCGCGCTGGTCGCGCGGGGAAAGATTAAGCGGAAAGCCGCTTGCGGCCGCGCGAACGGCGAGCGGCAAGAACCTTACGTCCTGCAGCAGTTGCCATGCGTGCACGGAAACCGTGACGACGCTTGCGGACGATGTTTGATGGCTGGAAAGTGCGCTTCATTTATTTAATACCGCGGTGTGCGGCCCTTCTTGGTTCTGTCTATTGAACAGGAGCTGGTTCTTAACCCAAAAGGAAGACAGCGAAAGCCATCCATTAACCCCCATGGGCGAACGTGCTGCGGCTTATAGGGAAAGGTGCCTGAAGAGTCAATCGTCCGGCAAGAAATCTCAAGCGTATCAGCAGTTCAGCATTGCCAAAGCGGGCGGAGGCTTTCATAAGGATGCGCAACATTTTTACATGCGGGTCAATTCCGCAGCAGTCATGAGAGGAGTTCACCATGAGCATCCGTCGTATCGAAGTCGGACCACGCATGAGCCAGGCCGTTGTTCACGGCAATACCGTTTATCTCGCTGGGCAGGTTGGAAATCCGGGCGAAAGCGTGACCGATCAGACCAAGGCTGTTCTGGCTGAAGTTGACCGTCTTCTCGCGGCCGCAGGTTCGGACAAGTCGAAGATTCTTCAGGCCATCATCTGGCTTGCAGACATGAAGGATTTTGGCGAAATGAACGCGGTTTGGGATAGCTGGGTCGACAAGGCCAACACGCCAGCCCGCGCGACCGGTGAAGCAGCACTTGCAACGCCTGATTACAAGGTCGAAATCATCATTACGGCTGCAATCTGATAGATTGCAATTTGCTGATTGATTTAAAACCCTGCGCGAGCGGGGTTTTTTATTTGCGTATGCGCTCTGAATAGTTTTCGCGGCCGCCTGCCTGTGCCTTTGCATCAATCGATGCACGCTCCCTTATCTGTTCTATCGTGCCCTGATCCTTGAGCCAGCCATGCTCGTGAAGATAATCCGGCAGATATCCAGACAGAAGAATGCGGTAATCGAATGGAATGCCCGGATCGAGCACGCGCACCATCTGGAAAATGATGGTCGTGCAGTTCGTAACCACAGTGTTGTAGAATCTGGGTTGTTGGGCCAGATCGTTGGCGCGTTCTACATAGGAGAGAAACAGTTCTTTTGCCGCTGCCGGTGACAGATCGATCTGATAGCGATAGACGTCTTCGTCGCGCGCATTGGTGCGCAGGAAAATAATGTCGCTTTCTTCGGCAGCGATCATTGCAAGTTCAAACTCTCGGAAGAAACCACCGATCGCCGAATAGACTTCGTGGTGCTCTTTGCGGATTTCGCCGGAGAAGACAACGTGGCGTCCATCTTCAAAGCCGAACGACAAAAGGGTGTGCGCAATTGCCGGGCCTGTCCAGTAGGACAGATATGCATCCACGGAGCTTATTTTGTCGAGGTCGTAGGTTTCGTCTTTCCAGTTTGGTGTGAAATCGTCTGTTGTCCGCCAGTCGAAATCACGCACATTGAAAAGCGTGACCTGATTGCCATCAATTTTACCGGTGACAGTGCGGGCGACATCAGGCGCCCAGATGCGGTCAAGCGAGGGGCGGATGGTGGCCCACCAACCCAGAAACACAAGTGCGAGCAGACAGAAAAGCAGCCGTTTGCGGCGGCAAAAGAATTGCCGCTCGCCTGCAATCACCCAAAGCGCAATGGCAATCCAGGCTGTAATGATTGAGCCGCGCACAGCGTTGCCAAAGGGCAGCTGAAACCACATCCCGAAGCTTGACCAGATTGTAAAGATTATAACGAATAGGATGAAGACGAATTTGCCTGCGAAGCGTAAGGACTTGGATTTTACTTTAGAAGACATGGACATCTCATATTCGTCGGCAGCTTCGTTTATCAAAACTGTGGCGATACTGGCATGATTTGCATTGTTATGTCATTGCCAATCCTTTGTTGCGGGCAATTTATCCGCCAGATTAAAACTTGCAGAAAAAAACAGCAGCGCGCTTATTTCTTGAGTATTGCCGCTGTCTGTTGTGAGCGCTTTATTTGTTTGGTCGGTTTGGTAAAGGGACGTGCCACACGCCATAGCAGAAGTACTGCGACAATTGCTGCATAGATGATTGGCTCTGCGGGCCAGCTTTTGACGGACATGAGGAAATGGAGCGCGCCACCGGCAAAAGCTATATAGACCAGTTTGTGCAATGTGACCCAGCGCCGACCGAGCTTGCGGATTGACCACATGTTGGAGGTGAGCGCCAGCGGTATCAAAAGCACAAAGCTGATCATGCCAATGGTGATGAAGGGGCGGCGGATAATATCGGCAATAACCACCTGAATATTGAGAGCCTGATCCAGAACCATATAGACGGCCATATGCATCAGCACATAATAAAAGGCGAGCAATCCGAGTGCCCGGCGATAGCGTAAAAAGCTGATGCCTGTCAGGTCACGGATGGGTGTGACAAGCAGCGTCAGAATCAGAAAGCGGAGCGCCCAAAGCCCAAGCATATGCTCGAAGCTTTTGACAGGATCAGCGCCAAGTTGATTGCTTGCACCTAAATAAAACGCCCAGACAGCCGGAACGAACCCGAGGCCATAAAGGCCCCATATTTTCAATTCTGTGATGCGCGCCGATCTGGCTTTTGTGGGTGCCATGTCAGTAGTTTTTCCGCAGATCCATGCCATCGTAAAGCGAAGCAACCTCTTCGGCATAGCCATTGAAGGGCAGGGTGGGGCGTCGGCTGGAGCCAAAGAAACTGCCTTCGCCGATACGCCGCTCTGTTGCCTGTGACCAGCGGGGATGATCCACATCAGGGTTCACATTGGCATAGAAGCCATATTCATTGGCGGCCTGCTGCTGCCATGATGTCGGCGGTTGTTTTTCAACAAAGCTGATTTTGGTGATCGATTTGATGCCCTTGAAACCGTATTTCCATGGCACGACGAGACGAACGGGCGCGCCATTGGCGTTGGGGAGCGTTTCGCCATAAAGGCCGACAGAGAGGATCGTGAGCGGGTGCATGGCTTCATCAAGGCGCAGGCCTTCGACGTAAGGCCAGTTCAAAACCTGAAACAGTCCTGTCTGGCCGGGCATTTCTTCCGGGCGGACCACGCCCGTAAAGGCGATGTATTTTGCAGAACCCAATGGCTCGACCTGCGCGAGCAGGCTTGCCAGCGGAAAGCCAATCCAAGGAATGACCATGGACCAAGCTTCAACGCAACGCATCCGGTAGATGCGCTCTTCAAGCGGCATTTTGGCGATCAGTTCCTGCATGTCGAATTCTTTGGGCTGTTTAACCAAACCATCGACTTTCAATCGCCACGGCAGTGGTTTGAAATTGCCGGAATTGGCGGAAGGGTCGCTCTTGTCTGTGCCAAATTCGTAGAAATTATTGTAGGTTGTAACGGCCTCTTTGGGTGTCAATTTTTCATCGACCTTATAGACGGAAGCCGCTGCCTTTAATGGGTCCGCGAAAGCCGCTGAAGCCAAGCCTGTTGCAGCAAGAGCGCCTGCGCCGATTAACAATTCTCGCCGGCGCAGATAGATATTCTTTGGCGTCACTTCGCTTGAACCAAGATGGGCAGACGAATAACGGCCGGGTTTAAAACTGCTCATAATGAAATCCTTGTTGTCAGGATAATTCGCAGACGTCGTGAGCCTTTCATGCTTTGATGAAAGCACAGGAAAGGCTCCAACGGTTTCATTGTCGCATTTTCCACGCAAAAGGCGCACGCATTTTTGTTTGTGATGCTTATTGTTACGCTAAACACGTCAAAAACATGGATTTTTTATACCCCTTTTTTAGCTCGCAGTTTTTTGATGATGATGCATGTGTAACACGAATGTGACAATCGGTAATTTTCCGTGTTTTTGTCACAATCTTGCTTAATCAATGTTGTTAAGGAGCTGCTATGCAGAACTGGCAGAGGGTGTAACGCACTCGGGTGGAGCTGTCTTAAAACCTTCGTTAACATATCAGTGGCAAGTTGAGCTTATGGTAAAGAAGACGTTTATAGCTGCCATGATGATGGCGCTTACAGCAACAACAGGGACCGCCCTTGCTGAAGGGTTGCCCAAGCCGATTAAGGTTGTGAGCAAGTCCCAGAGCTTGGCTGTCAGGGGCATTCCCGCCTCGATGAAAAATGAAATTGGCACTCCCCAGCTTGGTGAGGGCGTAACGATGCGCGATAAAAAGATGGACGCTGAAACAACTCCCGAACATAATTTTTCGCGTAGCAAGCGCTTCATTTATCGCTTCTACAAGCCTGAGATTGTCTCCAATGAGCTGGTTATTCTGCTGCATGGTTCGGGCGGCAATGAAGCAAGTCTTGTGCCGATGGCTTCCAAAATCTGGCCACGTGCAACGCTTCTGGGTATTCGCGGACGTGTCATGCAGGATGGCGGCACGCGCTGGTACAAGCGCCTTACACCGGTCAAGTTTGACCAAAAAGATGTGAAACTTGAAGCCAATGCATTCGTGACCTTCCTTTCGCGTCTTGCCGACGAAAAAGAGCTGGATCTGCCGCATGCGACTTTTGTTGGTTACTCCAACGGGGCCAATCTTCTGGCTGCAACGATGATGCTGCACCCGGATCTGGTGAAGCGCGCTGTGCTGATGCGGTCAATGCCGGTTCTCGACAATGTGCCGGTTGCCAATCTTAGCAAAGCGCGTGTGCTGACGATTACAGGTCAGGAAGACAAGCTTTATTCGCCATTTGCGCCGGCGCTGTCAGCGTTGTTGCGCTCTGGCGGTGCGAAGGTTGATGCCCGTACAATCGAGGCTGATCATATGCTTGGTGAAAAAGATGCGGCTGCAATCAGTCAATGGGTTGCGTCGCTGGGTCCGGACGGTGGGTCAACCGTTACGATGAAAGCGAAGTAATAACAAAAGGCCCCAATCGGGGCCTCTTGTTGAACGACGTTGTTCAGGTGGTTGTTATATCTATCACGCCACAATCGCCCGTTTCAGAGCCGAATGCCAGACGGCTGCCCTGATTGTCCCAGCCCATGCTGGTGATGGCACCTTTGCCACCACGACGCAGCAATACTTCCTTCTGATCTTCAAACCGCACCAGAAGAATCATGCCATCATTATAACCGATGGCTGCAATGTCTTCGATCGGGTGACAGGCAACAGCCGTGACCATGCTGTCGCCGCGCAGGCCAAGTTCCAGCGGAGCCTTGCCCATCGGGCCGTCTTTGCCGGCAAAAGGCCAGACGATTGCAGCCGGTGCACCGGAGGTGGCAAGCCATTTGCCCTTCACGCTCCATGACCAGTCCTTGACCTTGGCCGGATAGCCGGTCATGCGCATGTGCCGGCTGTCTTCCAGACGCCAGCCATGCAGTGCATTTTCCTGCATCGATGTAATCAGGAAGCGGCCGTCTGGCGAGAAAATCACGTCGATATGGGCGCCTTTCCACTCAAGTTCGACAGGTTTTGCTTCTGTGCCGGTCCAGATCAAGGTTGCACCATTGTAGCGTGCGATTGCCAGACGCTGACCTTTTGGCGCAAAAGCAATGCCTTCGACACTGCGTTCCTGCACAAACTCCTGCACTTTGCCATTGGATGGGCGCACCCATGCCGAGCGGCCAGAGGCAAAAGCCACGGTTCCGCTGGGGCCGCTTGCAACTGCGGTCATCCACTTGCGTGGCACTTTTGCAAGTTCCGTGACCGTACCATCCGATGCGGTCTGGCAAACGCGGCCATCTTCACCGCCTGTTAGCAGCGCTTTGCCATCAAAGGTCAGCGTTGCACTGAGAAGGCCGTCATGAGCGGTGCTGGTTTGGTGGCCATTGTCCAGCCGGTGGACAGTGCCATCGGCCAGAGCAAAGAAGGGAGTGCCGCTGATAAAGCGTGCATAAAGGCAATGACCATCAAGGTCGAGCGGGGCAACTGTAGGCATCAGAGTCCAATTTTACTGAGATTGGCAGTTTTCAAAACCGGCTTTGAGCGCAGCTGCATCGAGCTGACGTCCGATGAAGACGAGACGGCTTTCATGCTTTTCTTCCGGTTTCCATGCGCGCTGGTGATCACCTTCGATGATCATATGGACGCCCTGAACCACGTAGCGGTCCGGATCATCCTTGAACGCGATAATACCCTTGAGACGCAGAATGTTTGGACCCTGTGTCTGTGTGATATTCTGAATCCAGGGGAAGAACTTCGCCGGGTCAATCTCACCCGCACGCAGCGATACGGATGTGACTGTTACATCATGGATCGGCGATGCATGGTGATGATCGTGATCATGGTGGTGGTGATGGTCATGCCCGTGATCATGCCCGTGATCATGATTGCAGTCTGGGCCGCAGGTATGGTCATGGTCGTGACCATGATGGTGGTGATGTTCATGGCCGTGATCGTGATCGCAATCAGGGCCGCAAACGTGATCCGGGTGGTCGTGATCAAGGAAGTGCGGATCGTTTTCAAGCGCACGTTTGAGATCGAAAGCGCCGCGATCAAGCACGCGGTCCAGCGCGATTGCAGAGCGTTCGGTCCGATGAATGATCGCGTGCGGATTGATCGCGCGGACAGTGGCTTCAACCGCGGCCAGTTCTTCCGGCGTGACCAGATCGGTCTTGTTGATCAGAACAACATCGGCAAATGCAATCTGGTCTTCTGCTTCGCGGCTGTCTTTGAGGCGCAGGGGCAGGTGCTTTGCATCAACCAGAGCGACAACGGCATCAAGAACGGTTTTGGCGCGGACATCGTCGTCCATGAAGAAAGTCTGCGCGACAGGAACTGGATCGGCAAGGCCGGTTGTTTCAACGATAATCGCATCAAAACGGCCCGGACGGCGCATCAGGCCTTGCACAACGCGAATCAAATCGCCGCGCACGGTGCAGCAGATGCAGCCATTGTTCATTTCATAGATTTCTTCGTCCGACTCAACGATCAGATCATTGTCGATGCCGATTTCGCCGAATTCGTTGACGATAACCGCATAGCGCTTGCCGTGATTTTCGGTGAGGATGCGGTTGAGAAGCGTCGTTTTACCCGAACCCAGATATCCGGTCAGAACGGTAACGGGAATACGCCCAGCTTCTTTGCCAGCGTCTGTGATCGACTTGTCCTGAGTTTGGGCTTCAGCCTGGCTCATTGTTCATGCCTCTTGAAGTTGCTGCCTTCGGGTGCGCGCACATGAACGCTGCCGAGGCTTCAGATCGGTTATTTCATATAAGGGAAGGTACGGCTGAATGCTATATGCAACGCTATAATATTACATGGCTTGCGATCACGTTCTCGCCAATTGATCTGATGAAAAGCGCGAAAGGTCGAACTGATCGACATCACGCAGAAGCTCGATAAAGCCTGTGACGGCATGCGCGAGGATTTTCTCACCAGCCTCTGCGGTTGCAACTGCTGCATTGCCAGCAACGCCTTGCGTATTCAGATCATGCATCTTCCAGCCGAAAGCATGCGGCCCGTAGGCACGCAAATGCTTGAATTCTTTTGTAAAGTCGGATTGCGCATTGGCGAAGTGCTGGGCCTTTGACATATCAACCAGATCGGGACGCAGTGCCAGCATGACCGAGGTTTCGATAAAACCGCCATGAACATCAAGCGATTTGTCTTCCGGCGCAATCAACCCTTCCGGCAGCCCGAAGCGCGTCCAGCTCGTTGCTACGGCCAGCATATCAAGGCGGGTGCGAAGCTCGGTTGCAACAATTGTCATCAGCGGTGCGTTGCCGCCGTGCGCATTGAGCATGACCAGCTTGCGAATGCCGCCTGCATGAAGGTTTTCCCCGATGCCGATCCATTGATTGACGGCTTCCGAGAAGGCAAGGCTTTGCGTGCCTTCGACGTCCATATGTTCAATGGAATAGCCAACCGGCTGTGCAGGCAGGAAATTGACGTTGAGATCGGCGGGCAATGCGTCGTTGACGCGCGCGACAATGCCTTCAGCGATGATCGTATCTGTTTCAAATGGCAGATGAGGGCCGTGCTGCTCGTGAGCGCCAAGGGGCAGGACGACGATCATGTCGCTGTTCTGGTCGCGCAGGTTACGCATATTTCTCTCCGTGCTGAATATTTTTTAACGAACAGCATGAGTCTAAAGGTGATCGATTAAAACAGCAAACGGTTGTCTGATTCCGACATTTTGGTTTCGCCGTTCAAAAACTCGTGCAATGTTATCCATCGAATTGCATAAGATTTTTTGAGTTTTCTTCATAACTTCGAAGGCTGCTTCGATTTATTATCTGTGTTTAGAGGTTCATAAGTCGGACAATATTTTACGGTAGATTGCACTTTATTAGTCGGGTGACCAAGGGCGAGGTGGCGATGAGTAAGGACAACAAGGCAGTGATGCTTTACCGGTTGCAGTCAGTGGCGCGTCTTACACGAACCGTATTGGCTACGCGTCTTCTGGAGCTTGGGCTTTATGCCGGTCAGGATGCGTTGATGCTGCAACTGGCATCGGAAGATGGTTTGCCGCCGGGTGTTCTGGCCCAGCGTCTCGGCGTGCGTCCACCGACAATCACCAAAACAATTACCCGGTTGCAGAGTCAGGGCTTTGTGGTCAAACGGGCTTCTGAGACAGACCAGCGCCAATCGCATGTCTATCTCACACCACAGGGTGTCGAAGCGATCCGCATTATTGAAAAGTCTATCAAGAAGACTGAAAAAGACATGCTGAAGGGCTTTGATAAGAAGGAGCGCAAAGCGTTTCTTAAGATGCTTGGGCGCATGGAAAACAATCTTGCTGCACGCGGCGTTGCAAGGCTTATCGATGAAGTCGATAAAGATACTCTCGATGATGACGATATAGAATGAGTGCGCTGCCTTGGAAAGTCGCTGAAAAAACTTTCAATTCAATGATTGCAATGGCATAACCATTTTAAAATGGGATGGCCGCTTCTCTCTTTGAACTGATTGAAGCCATTCCTGTTGTGATTGCAGGAAGATCATTCGGGGAGGCGATTTGGCTCAAAAAATCAAGCTTTCGACCATCGCAGATGCGCTTGGTGTTTCGACAGCCACCGTTTCGCTGGCATTGCGCGACAGCCCGCTTGTCGCAGACCAGACACGTGAAAAAATCAAAGAACACGCCCGCGCCATCGGTTATATCTATAACCGCAGGGCTGCGAGCCTGCGCACATCGCGCTCAGGGATTGTCGGTGTTGTTGTGCATGACATCATGAACCCGTTCTTTGCCGAAATTTTGCGGTCTATTGAAACGGAACTGGATCGCTCGCGGCAGACATTCATTCTTTCCAATCATTATGATCAGTTGGAAAAGCAGCGCACCTTTATGGATACATTGCTTCAGCTTGGCGCGGATGGTGTCATTATGTCGCCTGCTATCGGCACGCCGCCGGAAGATATTCAGCTTGCGGAAGATAACGGCCTGCCGGTTGTGCTGATCGCGCGCAGTGTCGAAGGCGTTCACGCGCCGGTTTTCCGCGGGGATGATGCCTACGGTATTGGTCTTGCAACCAACCATCTGATTTCGCTCGGTCACACGCGGATTGCAATGATTGGTGGTACGGACCAGACGTCGACGGGCCGCGATCGTTATCAGGGTTATTTGCAAGCAATGCAGAAAGCCGGGCTGGAAGTGAAGCCGGAATGGCGCATTTCAGGGCCGCGCACCAAGCAGGCTGGCTTTGAGGT
This sequence comes from Ochrobactrum chromiisoli, assembly GCF_026241335.1. Taxonomy (GTDB): domain Bacteria; phylum Pseudomonadota; class Alphaproteobacteria; order Rhizobiales; family Rhizobiaceae; genus Brucella; species Brucella chromiisoli. The sequence continues at coordinate 51,435 of NZ_JAPHAV010000015.1, forward strand.
CGCGCCGCAGTTTCTTGCGCTCAAAGACAAGCCGACTGCTGCCGTCTGCTGGAATGATCTCACCGCCATCGGTTTGATGAACGGAATTGCACGGGCAGGTCTCGTTCCGGGTGAAGATATTTCCGTTACCGGCTATGACGATCTGGAAGAGGCGGCCATTGCGACACCCGCACTGACAACGGTGTGGAATGGTCAGCGCGAAGTCGGTCGCCGTGCGGCGCGCGCTTTGCTGGATCAGCTGAACGGCGTTGACGTTTCGCATGATCAGGAACTGATCAAGCCAGAACTGCATATCAGGCAATCGACGTCCAAGCCTAAACAGGTTTGATCTGTCTTGTTAACCGGGCCAGTTCCTCTGGTCCGTTGATTTTTTTTGAACATAAGGAAAGCGCCCATGGCCCAACGTGAAGCGACCATTCTGGTGCTCGGTAATTTCAACGATTATGCCGTGCAGCGGCTTTCAGGCGAGTTCCATGTCAAGCGCATTCCTCAGGGGGATGCAGCATTGGTGGAGGCAAGTTGGGCGGGTGATGTCAAAGGCATTGCCAGTATGTCAACGGTGAGTGCAGAATTGATTGATGCACTGCCAAATCTTGAAATTATTGGAAATTTTGGTGTCGGGTACGATGCGGTTGACGCAAAACACGCTGGTAAGAAGCATGTTATGGTCACCAATACACCCGATGTTCTGACAGATGAAGTTGCGGACACGACCATTGGTCTGCTGATCGATACGGTTCGCGAATTGTCAAAATCGCAAGCGTTTTTGCGTGCTGGCGAGTGGGTGAAAGAGGGTCGTTATCCGCTTTCGAAACTATCACTGCGTGGTCGCAAGGTTGGCATTTTCGGTCTTGGCCGCATCGGTAAAGCTGTTGCGCACCGTGTTGAGGCTTTTGGTCTGCCGATTTCCTATCACAACCGTCGCAAAGCCGATGATGTAAGCTATGCTTATTATCCAAGTCTGCTTGAGCTTGCGCAGGCTGTCGATACGCTTATTCTGGTGGCGCCGGGTGGTGCAGAAACTGAAAAGGCTGTGAACGCAGATGTTTTAAGCGCGCTTGGAGCAGAAGGTGTGCTGATCAATATCGGTCGTGGTTCAGTTGTTGACGAAGATGCGCTTGCGCAAGCGCTCAATGACGGAACAATTGCCGCAGCCGGTCTCGATGTATTTGCCGATGAGCCAAATGTTCCGCAGGCGCTGCTTGATGCGCCGAACACAGTTTTGCTGCCGCATATCGGCTCAGCATCGGAAAAGACGCGTCAGGGCATGGCCGATCTGGTAATCGACAACCTGATTTCATGGTTCGACAAGGGCGAAGCTTTGACGCCCGTGCCGGAAACTGCACACGTCAAAAAAGGTTGATTTATCGCGATGTGCGTTGCGCATTGTGCGCACGCACGGCATCGCCAAAGGCTTCAAAAATTTTGCGTGATGGTGCATCGGACTGAACCCAATATTCCGGGTGCCACTGAACACCGACGACGAAGCCCTTGGCATTTTTCAGCGAGACTGCTTCAATTGTTCCGTCTTCGGCTATGGCTTCGATTGCAAGCTCCGGTGCCAGTTTGTCGATCGCCTGACGGTGGACCGAATTGACCGTCACATTGTCGGATTTGAGAATTTCGGCCAGACAGGAGTTTGGCGCAATTTTGACCGGATGCTGGAGTGCAAAGCGTTCGGCCTGGCTGTCTGATTGTGGTGCGCGGTGATCCATACGGCCTTCCAGCTCCTGAATCTCGGTGGCGAGCGTGCCGCCCAAAGCCACATTCAGTTCCTGAATACCGCGGCAGATGGCCAGAACCGGGACGCCTTTTTCAATTGCTGCGCGAATTAATGGAAGCGAAGTTGCATCCCGCGCCTTGTCGTAAGGCTCGAAGGCTTCACTGGGTTCGACGCCATAAAGTTCTGGATTGACGTTGGATTTTGAGCCGGTGACAAGCAGGCCATCCACACCAGCAAGAATCGTATCCGTATCCATCTTTGCACCAAAGCTTGGCACCAGGAGAGGCGTGACTTCCGCGACATCAATTGCAGCCGCCAGATATTGTTCGGGCGCGGAATGCCAGATGTAGTTTTCAAATGGCTTTACATCGGTGGGCACTGCGATGAGGGGGCGAACTGCGTTTTTCATGTTGATTGAAATCCAGGGAAAGGCTTCTTGCTGTGCATATAGTAACGTATATCAGTAATGTCTATAATTGATGAAGAAGATTGTAGGGCTAATGGAGCCTCATATTCTATTGATAACAAGTATTTTTTATCATGCCCCTATGGTCACACATAGTTGATCCTGCTTTAAATAGTTTGAATAGATTGGCGTCTTTGGGGGGCAAATGACTGACAATCAACTTTTCTCCGTGGCCGGCAAGGTGATTGCGGTTACCGGGGGATCTTCCGGTCTGGGGCGGCGGATGGTTCGGGTGCTTGCGAACCACGGGGCGCACATCGTTTCAATTTCACGCAGTGAAGACAGCGATGTCTTTCTTTGCGATGGTATGGTGCTCAGTGTTGTTGCTGACGTGACGCAGCCAGATGAAATCAGTGCAGCATTCGACGAAGCGGAGCGGGTTCTGGGCCCGATAGATGTTCTCTTCAATAATGCCGGCGTTGCTCATGTTGCGCGCGCGCTCGACACCACCCCGGGCATGCTGGCGCATATGTTCAATGTAAATGTAACGGGAGCGTTTTTCACTGCGCAGGAAGTTGCAAGGCGCATGGTCAAGCGCGGCGCGGGCGGTGCAATCGTCAATACGACCAGCATACTTGCTGAGCGACCGCAAAAAAGTACCGCAGGCTATGCGATGTCCAAGGCCTGTGTGACGCAAATGACGCGTGCATTGGCGCTCGAACTTGCACCCTATGATATACGGGTCAATGCCATCGCTCCGGGCTGGTTTCCAACGCGAATCAATGAGCAACATCTTTTGGGGCCAATCGCATCTTATTTAAAGGCCTCTAATCCTATGAAGCGTTTAGGCGAGATGCAGGACCTCGATGGCGTGGTGCTTATGCTGGCTTCAGAAGCCAGCCGTTATATGACAGGTTCGGTGATTACAATCGACGGTGGTCATGCTCTTTAAGGAGCTTATTAAGTTCTTCTAATGTGATCGGTTATTTAATCTGTAAAATACGTGAAATTTGGTCCATGAGTTTCGCTCGGTGGTCTTCTGGTAGTGATTTCTACAGCGCTTTTGTACAGCTTGCATCTTTCTGGTAAAAGGAAATGGCATTTCCAAATATTCAGAATGCTCTGGAATAATATCTCAGGGTTGTATTCTTGATTTGAGGGGCGCGCTTTTAATTTTTCTTGCTTAAAAATAAAATACAGCTGCTGATTGTTGTAATAACAGCTTGTGGTTTAATTTTACGAAAGATATTTTTAAATGATTGGTGGCATATTATCCCTTCTGAAAGGGGTACGATCAACGAAATGTGGCGAAGCCTTCAACCTGAGATACCCGTCGATGTGCGGTTATCATTTTTGCGGTCGCTATATGGCAACCGTACAACATTATGGTTTGGTCTGCTCGCCCATGTTGTGGCGTGTGTCGTCATTTACGTAAAAACTGCTGACTGGCGTTTTCTGGGCTTTGCTGGCTTTTTTACAATTATTGCCCTTGGCCGCCTCTTTGACATGCATAAATTTGACCAGGCAAAACTTGGCAATCTCACGCATGCTGATCTCGACAAGTGGGAAGCGCGTTATCTTGTCGGTGCGTCGTTGGTTTGTCTCACGCTTGGTATGCTGTGCTTCTTCTCAAGCTATGTGCTGCGCGATTCCTTTGCAGAACTTGCAAGCCTGACCATTCTGCTTGCCTCTGTTGTTTCGATTGTGGGGCGCAATTATGCGTCGGCAAAGGCCGTTGCGCTGATGTCGGCCTGTACGCTGTTGCCCGTGCTGGCGGGTCTCATTCTTGCGGGGACTCCCTTTCATATTGTGATTGGCCTGCTGCTGATTCCGTATTTTCTGTCCAATATTCAGATGGCCAACGGATTGCGCGAATTTCTCTTCGCAGCCGTGATGGGCAAGCGGCGTCTGTCGGTGGTGGCCAGTCGTTTTGATGCGGCACTCAACAATATGCCGCAAGGTCTGTTGATGTTTGATGCGCAGCAACGCATCGCGGTGATCAATCACAAAACAAAAGCCTTGTTGAAGATTGCGGAACACACAAAGCTGCGAGGGCGTAAACTTGAAGTCTTGCTTCGTTATTGCATCCGTCAGGGCTTGTTTCCGCATAATGACCTGAGCAATATCGGAGCGCGTATGCGCGATCTTCTGGCGGGTCGCAAATCGCGTGACATTTTTCAGCTTGCGGATGATCGCTACATCGAATGCGTCGCCAACCAGACATCAAATGCCGGTGTGGTGCTGATGTTTGAAGATGTGACGCAACGCGTTGAATCGGAAGTGCGCATTCAGCATATGGCGCGCTTCGACGGCCTGACAGGCCTTCCAAACCGCAATTACTTCGAAACGATGGTGCGCTCGCTGCTCTCGCAAAAAGATTCCGATACGCTTGCGGCCCTCATTGTTATCGACATCAATCATTTCAAGCATGTCAATGATACGCTTGGGCATCATGTCGGCGACACGTTCCTCAGGCTCTTTGCCGAGCGGTTGAGCCTGCTTGATCCGCAGCGTTATGTCGCCTCACGCTTTGGCGGCGATGAATTTGTTGTATTTGTCTTCAATCTCGACAGTGAAGCTGAAGTCGCGCCTGTGATGGAACATATCATTGCAGTTGTGAGCGGCATTTATGATCTCAATGGTGATCAGATTCAGATGGAGATCAGTGCAGGTGTTGCCACTGAAACTGTCGCAAAATGCGATATTGCCAGCATGCATATGAATGCCGACCTTGCACTTTATGAAGCAAAGGGTGACGAAGGCAGACAATGGGCGCTGTTTGTCAGTGCCATGGACACCAAATATCGCGGTCGTCAGAAGCTGAAAGCTGATCTGCGACAGGCGATTGCCAACCGTGAAATCAAGGTGGTCTATCAGCCGATTGTCAGTGCGCAGTCACTGCGTGTGGTCGCTTATGAAGCGCTTGCACGCTGGGAGCATTCGGAGCTTGGACCGATCTCTCCAATGGAGTTCATCCCGCTGGCAGAGGAAATCGGGATCATTTCGCAGATAACACGTTTCATGCTTGAGCAGGCCTGTCAGGACTGTATGTCGTGGGGTGATCGTATTGGCGTCTCCGTCAATCTTTCGGCGATTGACCTCAAGAACAGCGATATTGCCCGCGACATTGCCAATGCGTTACAGAAGTCGAAGCTTCCTGCCCGACAGCTTGAAGTCGAGGTAACGGAAAGCGCAATTATTGCTGATCGCAACCAGACTTCGCTTGTTTTGCAGCGTCTCAAAAATGGTGGCATCAATATTGCGCTGGATGATTTCGGAACGGGTTACTCCAGCCTCAGCTACCTCAACAGCCTGCCGTTGACCAAGGTGAAGGTTGATCGCTCGTTTGTGCGGGATATTGCAACCGACCGCCGCTCTCTCATGCTGTTACGCGGTGTTACGCGGCTTTCGCACGAGTTGGGGCTGGCTGTGACTGTTGAAGGCGTTGAAACTGAAGAGCAATTGGCTCTGGTCCGCGTTGCTGCCGGTGCCGACCTTGTTCAGGGTTATCTTCTGGGTAAGCCTGTGCCGGCTGATGAAATTCGTTCTTCGTCCGCCAAAGCGATCGCGCATCACGATATTGGGCACACCGTCGCTTAAGATTTTTCATCCGCATAGCCTCACAAGTTATAGTGATTTTCAATAATGATGGAATGATGATGATATAAAATTGTCATAACGCGACAGTTTTATAGAGTATCATTCGAATCACTATTGATGATTTGAGAATATGCGAGGGAGACTATGAGGCGCTATTTTCGCTATTTATTATATGTTTTAGCTCTAATTATTATTGTGGTTGGAGTTGGATCTGCGATTTTCTGGAAGAAAATACATGAATATTGGGCGGTATATCAGTATGCTCAAACATTCAAGCCTGATGTGATTGATGAGAATTTTCGCAATCTTTATAAAAAATATCCCTCCGTTCGCGTGCCTCATACGGCTGATGTGAGTGTGTTGCCGGTAGCAGAGCGCCCTTTGCCGGAAACCTATACTTACAAGGGCGAGACGCGCAATGTTGCGGATTTTCTTAAGCGCACTGATACGACCGGATTTATTGTGCTCAAAGACGGCGTGATTGTGCATGAGGAATATGATCGCGGTAATACGGAAAAGACGCAATCCATTGCGATGTCTCTTTCAAAGTCATTTGTTTCATTTCTGATTGGCAATGCTGTTGCGGATGGGAAGATCAAGCTTGATGAAACGGTCGATCATTACGTGCCGGTGCTTAAAGAAGGTGGCTATAAGGGCGTTACCGTTAAAAACGTGCTGCAAATGTCATCCGGCATTGGTTTTAATGAAAACTATGGCGATCTGAATTCGGATATTGTCCGCTATGTCATACAGATTCTGACCGGCTCGGTTGTGGATTTCACGGCCCACCTCAAGAGTGAGCGGCAGCAGGGGACAGTCAATGAATATGTATCTGCTGACACACAGGTGCTTGCTCTGGTTTTGGAACATGCAACAGGTGTGCCAATACAACAATATTTTCAGGACAGGCTGTGGTCGAGGCTTGGAGCGGAAGCTGATGCCTATTGGCTGGCCGATACTCAGGGAGAGGTTGTTGCCGCGGGTGGGCTGAATGCGGTGCTTCGCGATTATGCGCGATTTGGGTTGCTCTATATGAATGAGGGACGCAATTACCGTGGTGAGCAGCTTGTGCCTGCACAATGGGTTCATGATTCAGTGACGCCGGATGAGCCTTATCTCATGCCCGGACGTCGGATGCCTTCCGGTAAAATAGCTTATGGCTATGGCTATCAGTGGTGGATTCCGGCAGAGCCTGAGGGTGATTTCTGCGGTGTGGGTATTTATGGACAATTCATCTATGTAAACCCCGTGAAAAATGTGGTGATCGTCAAGACATCTGCCTATGCAAACTACAATATTGACGGCCAAGCTATGAAAGATGAGACTATTCACATGTTTCAATCTTTGGCCAATTCGCTTTAGGCGCTCGCTAAAAGCGTGCTCGAATGGCTGTTTATCAGCCATTCGATGCCGAAGTAGACCAAGATTGCCCTGTCAAATCCTGTGATATGGCGAGAAGTTCGCTCCATCTTTGACCGGACTGTGAGAAAACGCGAACTTATACCTTTACACGCTTATAAAGCACCTTATTCTGCGCACTGATTTGACGGGGTGCGGATGCGATTTGAATGAGTAATGAAGCTGTCTCCGGTGGCCAGCCACCGCTATCCAATTTCGCGCGGCAGCTATTGCAGTTTCTGGATCGGGTGGAGTATCGCAGGATTGTGCATGCCGAAGATCTCGAAGAGATCGGGCGTCTGCGTTATCGCTCCTACCGCAGTGCGAATGTGATGCATGAAGCAGACGTGCCATCGATTGTCGATGATGTGGATTGCGACAGCCATGCGTTTGTTTTCGGTATTCATATTGATGGGCAGTTGGTGAGTACATTGCGTATTCATCACATCACGCCAGATCATCGTCGTGGCACAAGCTATGCGCTTTTTCCGGATATTCTTGATCCGCTGCTCAACGCAGGTATGAGCTTTGTCGATCCCACACGGTTTGCGGCCGACCCGGAACTTTTGAGCGAATATCCGGCCATTCCCTATGTCACACTGCGCATTGCTGCAATGGCATCGGAATATTTTGAAGCCGATCAATGTCTTGCATCGGTCAAACCAGAGCACATGGCCTTCTATAAACGCATTTTCGGAACAAGTGTTATGGCCGAAGCGCGTGAGCACGAGGGCTATGGGATCCGGGTCGGGCTGGGAGCCGCTCCCATTCGCAATATTCGCGATGCCGTTGCTGTCCGCTTTCCTTTTTTCAAATCGCAACCGCACGAGCGGCGCGCTATGTTTGGTGAGCTGGTTAATGGCGTTGGCCCGCTGACTATTCTGCCGACAGCGAAATATACGGGGCTTGGCGTATAATGCTTCATACGCACGATTATTGCATTTGATTATTTAAATCTTTTTGAAAGTTGCCTTAAATATTTAAATGTAGCACTTTTTGAAAAATGCCGTTAGGTAAGTGCAGGAGCCGCGCTATGCGGATCGAGGGGCGCTGCGACAATGGGCCGGGCAGGAAAGCGGTAAGCCGCTCCGGTTCATGTTGAATGCGCGTTGAAGATTGAGAATATTGTGGCTAAGAATAGTCAAAATATTTCAATGGGTGGAACTAAAAATGGCAGAACATCATACCGCAGCCCCGGCTGAACTTGGCGCGAAGATGGATTATTCCGAGCATGAGAAAACTTATGCCAGTTTCACAAGCGTATTTAAATGGGGCACCGTGGCGCTTGTCGCGCTTCTGGCTTCCATGGCGTTCGGCTTTTTTGCGGGTGGTGCTTTCGCCGCATCCGTTCTTTTTGTCCTTATCTGCGTTGCTGCCTGGTTCATCCTCTAAGGATATAAAGCCGGAATAATCGCGTGATTTGATCGAATGCCTTGGTAAGGGTGCCGTTTGCGCCTCGCCGGGGCTTTATGCATGTCGTTTGTTTGATAATTTGATGGGGTATCTTCCCGGATGCCCTGAATTCCGCCCGGCTGTGACGCCGGATCAAGCCACGAAAGGGAAACCAGTTGGCCCAGACTATATTCATTCCGAAAGAGAGTGATCCCAACGAGACCCGCGTTGCGGCATCTGCCGAGACGGTGAAGAAATTCATCGCGCTTGGTTTTGATGTCGTGGTGGAAAAAGGCGCAGGCGAAAAATCGCGTATCATTGATACCGAGTTTGTCACTGCGGGTGCGCGCATAGGCACTGCGGCGGATGCCAAAGCGGCAGACGTGATCCTGAAAGTGCGCCGACCGAATGATGCGGAGCTTAAGGGGTATAAGTCGGGTGCAGCGCTTTTCGCGATGCTTGATCCTTACGGTCACGAAGATGCTGTGGCAGCACTTGGCAAGGCTGGAATTTCGGCATTCACGATGGAATTCATGCCACGCATAACGCGCGCGCAGGTGATGGACGTGTTGTCATCGCAGGCCAATCTGGCGGGCTATCAGGCTGTCATTGATGCTTCGGAAGTTTATGACCGTGCTATGCCGATGATGATGACGGCGGCTGGCACCGTGCCTGCTGCCCGTGTCTTTGTCATGGGGGCGGGCGTTGCAGGGCTTCAGGCGATTGCGACTGCTCGTCGTTTGGGTGCGGTTGTGACTGCAACCGATGTTCGCCCGGCGGCAAAAGAGCAGGTGGCTTCGCTTGGCGCGAAGTTCATCGCTGTCGAGGATGAGGAATTCAAGGCGGCGGAAACCTCCGGCGGCTATGCCAAGGAAATGTCGAAGGAATATCAGGCGAAGCAGGCGGCACTTGTTGCTGACCATATTGCCAAGCAGGATATCGTCATTACCACGGCACTTATTCCGGGTCGTGCCGCCCCGCGTCTTGTTTCAAAGGAAATGGTTGCGGCCATGCGTCCGGGGTCTGTGCTGGTCGATCTGGCAGTTGAACGCGGCGGCAATGTTGAAGGTGCTGTTGCCGGACAGATTGCGGAAGTTAACGGCGTGAAGATTGTGGGGTATCTCAACGTACCGGGCCGGATTGCAGCGACTGCTTCGCAGCTTTACGCGCGCAATCTTTACGCATTCCTCGAAACGCTGGTCGATAAGGAAGCAAAGCTTCTGAAAATTGATCCGCAGGAAGAGCGGGTCAAGGCAACGCTTCTGACCCATGAGGGCAAGGTCGTGCATCCGGCGTTTGCCAAGACCGAAGCCGAAATAGCGCCGGCAGTCGTGGCTGAGAAGGTCGCCAAGCCAAAAACAGCAGCGAAGCCAAAGGCACCTGCTTTGGAAGCGGCTGCTGAAAAGCCTGTAGCGAAGAGAACCCGGAAAGCGCCCGCAAAAGCTGCAAAAACTTCTGCTGATGGAGGAGAGGCATAATGTCCGATACAGCACTCGAAAAAGCTCTTGAGAGCCTCAATCAGGCGGCAGAGGCCGTAAGGCAGGCAGCGGAAAATGCAGGCGGTTTAGGTGATGCAGCCGCTGCTGCAGCCCATGCCGCTTCCGGTGGAGTGGTCGATCCGTTTGTCTTCCGCCTTGCGATTTTTGTTCTGTCGATTTTCGTCGGTTATTACGTTGTCTGGTCGGTGACGCCTGCGCTGCATACGCCGCTTATGGCTGTCACCAACGCCATTTCATCGGTGATCGTGGTTGGCGCACTTCTTGCAGTCGGCCTGTCGCTTTCGGGCTGGGCAACCGGCTTCGGCTTCATCGCGCTCATCCTTGCCAGCGTGAATATTTTCGGCGGCTTCCTCGTTACCCAACGCATGCTTGCCATGTACAAGAAAAAAGAAAAGTGAGGGCTGAGCCATCATGAGCGTTAATCTCGCAGCCTTCCTTTATCTCGTCTCCGGTGTCCTGTTCATTCTGGCACTGCGCGGCCTGTCGCACCCAACCACCAGCCGTCAGGGTAATACCTATGGTATGATCGGTATGGGTATTTCCATTGTCACCACGCTGCTGCTGGCACGCCCAAGCTTTGGCGGTCTGGTGATGATCATTCTTGGTATCGGCATTGGTGGCGGTATCGGTGCCGTGATTGCGCGCCGCATTGCGATGACGGCCATGCCGCAGCTTGTGGCGGCCTTCCACTCGCTGATCGGTCTTGCAGCCGTGCTCGTTGCTGCCGCAGCCCTTTACTCACCGCATTCCTTTGGCATTGGCGAGGTGGGTCAAATCCACGGTCAGGCGCTGATTGAAATGTCGCTCGGTGTTGCGATTGGTGCAATCACCTTTACCGGTTCGATTATTGCGTTCCTGAAACTTGATGGCCGCATGTCGGGCAAGCCGATCATGTTGCCGGGACGCCATGTCATCAATGCGGCCCTTGCTGCTGCAATTGTGATCCTGATTGCTGTTCTGACCAACACCGAAAGCCATTTCGTGTTCTGGCTGATCGTTATTCTGGCGCTGGTATTCGGTGTGCTGATCATCATCCCGATTGGCGGCGCGGATATGCCGGTTGTCGTTTCCATGCTCAACTCCTATTCGGGCTGGGCTGCGGCAGGCATTGGCTTCACGCTTGGCAATCTGGCGCTGATTATCACTGGTGCGCTGGTCGGCTCATCGGGTGCGATTCTGTCCTACATCATGTGTAAAGGCATGAACCGCTCGTTCATCTCGGTTATTCTGGGTGGCTTTGGCGGTGACGTGACAGCAAGTGGTGGCGGCGAAGTGGAACAGCGTCCGGTCAAACAGGGTTCGGCAGATGATGCAGCCTTCATCATGAAGAACGCATCCAAGGTCATTATCGTGCCGGGTTACGGTATGGCGGTGGCACAGGCACAGCACGCGCTGCGTGAAATGGCCGACAAGCTGAAAGCCGAAGGCGTGGAAGTGAAATACGCAATCCACCCTGTTGCCGGTCGTATGCCGGGTCACATGAACGTGCTGTTGGCCGAAGCCAACGTACCTTATGATGAAGTGTTCGAACTTGAAGACATCAATTCGGAATTTGCGACGGCTGATGTTGCCTTCGTGATTGGCGCGAATGACGTGACCAATCCGGCAGCGAAGACTGATCCGCAATCGCCGATCTTCGGTATGCCGATCCTTGATGTCGACAAGGCCGGTACGGTGCTGTTCATCAAGCGCGGCATGGGCTCAGGCTATGCGGGCGTGGAAAACGAACTGTTCTTCCGCGATAACACCATGATGCTGTTTGCAGATGCGAAAAAGATGGTCGAAAGCATAGTTAAGGCTCTCGATCACTAGGCCTTTGATATTCGGGTTCTGGCAGCCTGCAAATGGCGAGGTTCTGCGCTTCCGGTGCGCATGTACGTTCAGTACATTCCGCTCCGGTTCTCGAACCTCACCATTTTAGGCTCGCCATTTCCCGAATCTCATAAGGCCACGGTGCTCTGGCAACAAACAAAAACGGCGGCTTCGAGCCGCCGTTTTTGTTTTTGCTGGTAATTTTCGATCAGCCGTAAATCATTTTGTCCTGCAAAGCGCGCAGCTCGGCGATCTTTGAGCCGGGTTGCGGTGTTGCATTGGCATGGGTGATGAGTTCACCCTTCTTGATTGATGCGGTGACGGTGCCATTTTGCAGCAGGCCGCACGGAATGGCTTTCGCGGCCCGTGCTTCCGGCGTGGTCATGATCCATGAGCGATAGCAATATTGGCCAATCGCATCGAGCTTTTCGCCCGGCTGCAAATCTCTCTTTGCGACCGCGCAGACTTCTGCCACTGGCTTTGGCAGTGGCACCATGTCGGATTTGCCGTATAGGACTGCACGCGCGACTGTCAGCGGTACCTCAAGCGATGTAAGGTGGTAGGGGCGGTGGAAGGTGAAATAGGGCCCTTTGCCGATTTTCAGGTCTTCAAGCCGTTCATTCAGGCGCGGGTGGTCCATCTTGGCCACAACGAATACGCCTGGTGAAACACCTTTGCCGATGGAATAATCGACCACGCCGCTTTTGCTGAGAACGCCGCCATCCGCCTGAGGGATGAGCGTGCTGCTCAACTGGTCAATGCTGGCGCGGGGGCCATGCATACCAGCAATATCTGGAACAAGGCCTGTTGCATTGGCAATGGCTGCCATCTCGACCATGGTTTTTGAGCCATCGATGAATTCGACCAGCAGGCGGACATTCATGTTCCGGCGGTCGGCTTCTTCTTGATAATCATCAGGGATGGCATCAAAATTGAGCGGGTTGTTCTTGCCCTTGCCAGCAGAGACCACTTCATAACGAAGCGCTGAAACGAACTCTATCAGCTCCATGCAGGAGGAGGGCTCGTCGCCAGCGCCCAGCGAATAGATGACGTCCTGCTTGTCGGCCTGTGCCTTGAGGTAAGGTCCGATGGTGACATCGGCTTCGACATTCATCATCACAAGATGCTTGCCGTGCTCAATCGCCTTGATGCCGGTTTCAGCGCCCACTTCCGGAATGCCGGTTGCATCGATAATCACATCAATCAGCGGATTTGAAAGGATCAGATCATTGTCGCCGGTGACGGCAATCTTGCCGCTCTCAATGGCGCTGGTCATAGCGCTTTCAGTGCTGGCTTCTTTGGCGTTGTCTTCGTTACCATAGGCAGTGCGCACAGCCTTGAATGTGTTCGGCAGACGACGCGCGGAAAGCGCGCCGACTTCGATGCCGGGCATACGGGCAACCTGTGTGACGATATCTGTGCCCATCTCGCCAGCGCCTATGAGGCCGATGCGGATTGGTTTTCCTGTTTCTGCGCGTGCCTGCAAGTCCCGCGCCAGTCCAACCAGTGCCACATTCGTCGTCATGAGAGTCTCCGCGATAATTTTGTCACGCTTCTGTTGTTATAGATGCGCAATCGACGAACAGTCTCTATATCGAAAGAGACAAACGCGCATCTCAAATCGGCGCGACAAAATATGCAATTTACCGGAGCCTTTATGAGCAATGCATCTTCCTTCGACCTCGTTATCTTTGATTGCGATGGTGTTCTTGTCGATAGTGAACCACTTTCCTGTCGCGCGTTTGAGCAGGTTTATGCCAATCACGGCATGATTTTGCCGGAAGGAACCGTCGCCAAAGGCATCGGCATGAAGCAGGCTGACATATTAGCGATGATTGCTGATCTGACGGGCCATCGTTTGCCAGATGAGGCTTTGAGCCAGTTCTGGCCCGAAACCAAAACCCTTTTTGCTGAGCATTTGCAGCCGGCGGTGGGAATCGCCGATTTTCTGAAAGTGCTGCCCTATAAGCGTTGTGTTGCCTCCTCCTCGCAGCCTGAGCGCATTGCATTCAGTTTGAAAAAGACAGGCATTGATCAATATTTTGGCGATGCAGTCTATTCATCCAGCATGGTTAAGCGCGGGAAGCCAGCGCCCGATCTTTTCCTGTTTGCTGCCGACAAAATGGGAATTGATCCGGCACGGTGTGTCGTGATCGAAGATTCGCCCTTTGGTGTTGAGGGGGCGATTGCAGCCGGTATGACAGCCTTTGGCTATACGGGCGGCGGGCATACCTATGAAGGGCATGCAGAACGTTTGTCTTCCAAGGGCGCGCAACAGGTTTTTGGCCATTGGGATGATATTGCACGTGAAATACTGGCCGCAGCCTGATCCACAGTCTTGCCGTGTGCTCATTAATGGATAACAAGAGAGTCTGAGTTCAGCAGAAAGTTTGAGGGCATGAAGGACGCAATTACGCTCGACCAGTTGCGCGAGGCGATTGGCACGGAAATCGGATGTTCCGAGTGGCGTGAAGTCACGCAGGAAATGATCAACCAGTTTGCGGATGCAACGGATGATCATCAGTTCATCCATGTTGATCCAGAACGTGCTGCCAAGGAAACGCCATTTGGCGGCACGATTGCGCATGGCTTTTTGACCTTGTCGCTGCTTTCGACGCTGGCATTTGAAGCGCTGCCGATGCTGGAAGGTGCCACGATGGGGATTAATTACGGTTTCGACAAAGTGCGTTTCATGTCACCGGTGAAGACCGGTGCGCGGGTGCGCGCGCGGTTCAAGCTCGCTGATGCCGATATTCGTCCCTCAGGCCGCGTGGTCAATCATTACGAAGTGACGCTGGAAGTCGAGAATATGGTCAAGCCAGCACTCACCGCGACATGGCTCACCATTGCTGTGGTTGAGCCGCCCAAGGCTTGATCCGTCTGTTCTTATGGATTGATAAGTCGTCCTTCTTCATCGAGAGGGGCGGCTTTGTCTTTTTGGGTGGTCATCAGATCACGGAAAAAGAAGGGGCCATGCAGGAACATGCCAAAGTCGTAAAAATTCTTCTTCTCAGCACCGCGCATGTAAAGCAGATGCATCAGGAAGAAATTGCCTTTTGAACGCTTGTAGCGGTTTTCACTGTGTATGTTCTTGAAGCGGATATGATGGATGAGCGGCGGGTTCTCAGTCTTTATTTTCAATGCTTTGGCCGGATCAGAGCCGTAAAAATGGATAATGTCGGTCAGAACCTGAAACTCCGACCAGAGCACAGGGCTTTCGTTCATCACCACGCGCATGTCTTCGCGCAAAGCCCGGGCCTTTGGGTGAAGCGCGATCATCAGCAGGCATGAGCCAATGGCCAGTATCGACACAGGCTGTTTTGTGAGCAGATCAGGCCGCTCGCGCTGAACATCGGCTAGTGCTTCAACCGCAGGTACTGTACCCAGGCTGTGGCCGACAATAATCACTTCGTCGGCATTGCTTTGCTCGATTTTCTTTTTGAGCGCTTCGGCAAACGCTTTGCGGCGCTCAATAAGCGTGTCATTGCGACCATAAATGCGGTCATAGGCTGCCGACCAGTCATCCAGCAGATAAGACATGAAGAATCGGTCGCCCGGCCAGCGCACGAGCAAGGTCGCAATCACAGCAGCAAGCGGCAGCGACCAGACGAGATTCCAGGATGGGAAACCTGCAAGCGTGGGTGCTGATGCGATCAGAGCTGCAATCGCTATGATGAGGATGGACAGCAGAAACGGCCATAGGAAAAACATCACAAAGCGCCAGCTGGTTAGCAGATAGCGAAGCAGGGTGCCTGTAGATAAGATATTCATGAAAGCGCGAAAGCCGGTAAGCATCCGTTTTGGCGTGGAGCGTGCCGCATAATCATCGAAGATATCCGCAGTGCCAAACTGGCAGAATTCCGTTTCCGTCTCCCACCCATTGCCTTTTGTCCGAGCGGTCAGCGTTCCGCAATCATCCGCCTCGTCGGTCATGGGCGAAAGTTTTGTTTTGGCTTTCCATAACCGGTCAAAATCTTTCAACGCGAGCGCATGTCGCACGCGGACGGCTTTGGGGTGCAGGCCCTCATAGCCTGTGAATTGAATAACGAGTCGTGTGCGTGGGGACATGAATATGATGCGAAGGAATCAATCGAGGGGAAAAGGCTATGAACTGCCGGATTGCTTCTATCGTGGAGCAATGAGGCTGAATTGTGCGGAAGGTGGGGGCTCTCTAGCCTATTGGGTGCGATTTCGTCACTATAATTTATCGTGAGTCCATTATTTATGCGGAACGCCGGGCAAAGCTTTATCTTGATATGGACAAAAGCCGGACTATCTGGTAAAGCCAGCCCCAATTTGCAGCGTTTATGTTGCGAAGCTTGGGAGCCTTTCGGCGTTTATACAGTTGACTCTATCAGCTGGAACTCGTTAAGAGACGCCCTTAATGCCTCAGGCTCAATCGAAATTCTAACCGATACGGGATTACACGTGCAGGTACTCGTCCGCGATAACAATGTTGATCAGGCTCTCCGCGCTCTTAAGAAAAAGATGCAGCGCGAAGGTATCTTCCGCGAAATGAAGATGCGTGGCCATTATGAAAAGCCATCTGAAAAGCGCGCCCGCGAAAAGGCTGAAGCCGTTCGCCGTTCGCGTAAGCTGGCTCGTAAGCGCGCACAGCGTGAAGGTCTTATCGGCGGCGGTCGTACCGCAGCTCGCTAAGTGACCTGAAATTGGCGCTGCATTTGTAGCGCCTTTTGCTTGCCGGTGCAGCTTATGGCTCGCGCCGGTTTTTGCATGTCTGAACATCGGGTTGGTGTTTTGAGCCACTTCACGCGATAAGACATGTCGTTTTGAAGTGTCAGCGGACTGCCATATACTGACCTTTATTGTGGCGTTGAGCTTGTTGCGTCAGTTGGGTTGATCGGCGGTTTTGCCTGCCGCCTTCTCCTGTGCGATAGAATGAGAATATTGTGGCTGTTAAAGCAGCCGGGGACAAAGTTGAAGATAGGCTCCTTTGCTCCGCTCATGCAGAAAGGAACACTGCCGTTGCCAATGCGCTTTAAGGGTATGCATTCGTCCGGGAATTTTTTTGCCCGTAACAGCCTGTTGGCTGCAACTGCCGTTCTGGCACTTGGCCTTGTCGGTTGTCAGAGTTCCTCCAACAATGTGTTGACTTCGATTGATCGTGCGCAGGGTTCAAGTGAGAACATCAGTTCGCTGACCAGTGTCATTCAGAGCAATCCGCGTGATCCTGAAACTTATAATGTGCGTGGCTCTGCCTATGGCAAAGCTGGCCGTTACAAGGAGGCGCTGCGCGATTTCGATCAGGCGATTGCACTCAACCCGAATTTCTATCAGGCTTATGCAAACCGTGCGCTGATCTATCGTTATATGGGTGACAGCGGTAAAGCCGCGCAGGATTATAGCCGGGCGATCCAGATCAATCCGCAGTATGATGCCGCTTATATCGGGCGCGGTAATGTCTATCGGCAGGCCGGACGCCTTGATCAGGCATTGAGCGACTTTAATCAGGCGATTGCGCTTCAGACCACAGATGGACGCGCCTATCACAATCGCGGTTTGATCTATCAGGCCAAGGGGCAGCATAAGCAGGCGATTGAAGATTTCTCAAAAGCCATTTCGCTTAATTCCACTGCACCGGAACCTTATAATGGTCGCGGCCTGTCCTATGTTGCTCTGGGCGACTACGACAATGCTTTTGACGATTTCAATACAGCCATTACGCTTGATGGAAATATCGCTGAAAGCTGGGCCAATCAGGCGCTGGTTTACGAACACCGTGGTGATAAGGCCAAGGCTGCCAATTCTTACTTGCGCGCCACGCAGCTTGATCCGAATTATCAGCCTGCCAAGGCTGGTCTGGCGCGCACGCGCAGCTGATCATTTCTTTGTGAATAATAATAAGGGCGGTACTCTCCAAAATAGGGGGTGCCGCTTTCCTTTATTTAAAGGCGACATATAATAGCTGTATGTCGCTTTTCGATCATATTGGCTTTGAAACTAGAGATCTTCGCCGCAGCCTTTCTTTTTATGAAAGCTGCATGCCCACGCTTGGGCTGGCGGTTATTTCCCACGCAGACCGAGGTTTCTTCGTTAATGGTGGGGAAAGGGCGCCTGTGCCATTTTTGTGGATCCATAAAAGCCGGAAACCGGATGCAGACGTGCCTGACGGCAAGCCGGGCAATCATCTTCACTTGATGTTTACTGCGGTCAGTCGTGAAGATGTAGAGGTTTTTTTCCGTGCAGCCGTTCAGGGCGGCGGCAAAGAGAGCGCATCACCGGCCTATCAGGGACCGGAAGAAATGGGCTATTATGCGGCTCTCGTTTTCGATCCCGACGGAAACACACTGGAAGCAGGTTTCCGTCAGAGAGCAAGATAAATTGGTTTAAGCCCTTGAACGCAGGTTGCGCTTGTCGAGACGATTGACGAGAGAGTCGCCGATCAGCTGAATGCCGCACACCATAATGATGAGAATAATCACCACAGCAATCATGATCTGCGTTTCAAAGCGCTGATAGCCGTAGCGGATAGCCAGATCACCCAAGCCCCCCGCACCAATGGCACCAGCCATTGCGGACGCGCCAATAAGCGTGATGATGGTGACGGTGAAGCCTGCGATAATGCCCGGTAGCGCTTCGGGCACCAGCACTTCACGCACGATTGTCCAGCGGTTTGCGCCCATTGAACGGGCCGCTTCCACCAGGCCGTTATCCACTTCACGCAAAGAGACTTCAGCGATACGCGCATAGTAGGGAATGGCTGCGATTGACAATGGCACGATAGACGCCCACGTGCCGATTGATGTGCCGACAACAAAACGCGTCACCGGAATGAGTGCCACCAGCAAAATGATGAAAGGCACTGAACGGAAGCCATTGATGATGGCACCGAGGATGGTGTTGACTGTCAGATTTTGCGCAAGGCCACCCCGTTCGGTCAGAATCATGATGAGAGCCAGCGGAAGGCCGACAACGAGCGAAATCAGGCTCGAAAAGCCGGTCATGATGATGGTCTCCCAGAAGGAGCGCCAGAGAAGATCAAGCATTGCCTGAGACATAGCCGAGAACCTCCGTGGCGTCTGCATGGGTGTTGAGATAGGCGAGTGCGGCGTCCAGTTTTGCTTCGTCCTGCGTGGGCAGGCCAATGAACATGGTTCCAACCGGCTCGCCCTGAATGGTATCCATGCCGCCATGGATCAGTTGCAGCGCAATACCTGTCGCAAGCGTTGCTTCGCTAAAAAATGCGCTTTTGGCGGCATCGCCTGAAAGCTTGACCTTGAGAATGGCAAGATCGCCAGATTGCTCCAGACGTTCGCGCCACACGACAGGCAGTTCCGGCGCCAGCACCTGCAACATGCTTTGCGTGATGGGCGAGCGCGGATTGGCAAAGACTTTCCAGACCGGACCTTCTTCGGCGATTGCGCCATGATCCAGAACGATCACCCGATCGGCGATGCGGCGGATGACTTCCATCTCATGGGTGATGAGCAGGATGGTCAGACCAAGCTTGGTGTTGATGTCTTTGAGCAGCGCCAGAATTGATTGGGTTGTCTCAGGATCGAGCGCCGAGGTGGCTTCGTCAGAAAGCAGAACGGCGGGTTCGGCAGCAAGTGCACGCGCAATGCCGACGCGCTGCTTCTGGCCGCCGGAAAGCTGTGCCGGATATTGCTTGGCCTTGTCGGAAAGACCGACGAGATCAAGCAGCTCTGCAACACGCTTGATGCGTTGGGCTTTTGGCATACCGGCAATTTTGAGCGGCAGGGCAACGTTTTGCGCGACGGTCTTGGCGGACAGGAGATTGAAGTGCTGAAACACCATGCCGATGCGGCGGCGCACAGGGCGCAGCGCGTTTTCATCAAGGTTGGTGATTTCACGCCCTTCAATCTGGATTGAGCCGCTATCCGGCTTTTCAAGGCCGTTGACGCAACGAATCAGCGTGGATTTACCCGCGCCGCTGCGTCCGATGATACCGAGGATTTCGCCGCGTGCGACGGAAAGAGAGACGCCATTGATTGCCGGTGTTTCGCCGAACATTCGGCGCACGTCTTTCATGGCGACGATGGGCGCGGATGTTGCTGGTGGCGGTTCAATGGTCACGGTCGTGTCTTCTGTTTCTTATGCCGCGTTAAAACCGCGACTTGCTAAATCGATAAGGCTTCAAGGAAAATGACGCCAAAGGGCATGGGCGCTTTTTATCAAGCGCGCGCCGATGCTTTTGGGCAATTTTTTTGCGTACGTCAATAAAAGCCGCGCCGGAAAAGCTTTTTCCGGCGCGGTCTTTAAGGCGCTTTAAGGAATTAATTCCAGGCTGGAATGCCTGTGCCCTTGTAAACGCGGTCAAGCTCTGCCTTCACTGCGTCATTCTGGAAGGAGGCAACAAGGTTCTTTACCCAGTCAGCATTTTCATCTTCAGTGCGGACCGCGATGAAGTTGTTGTATGGGTTGTTTTCCTTGGATTCCCAACCGATCGCTTCTTCCTTTTTCAGGCCAGCCTTGGCGGCCCAGTCGTTGTTCACGATGGCGACATCCAGATCATCAATCGAACGGCCAACGACACCGGCGTCAAGTTCCTTGATTTCAAGCTTCTTTGGATTTTCGATGATGTCGATTGGGGTTGCCAGAATACCTGCATCTGGCTTCAGCTTGATGAGGCCTTTTTCTTCAAGCACGCGCAGTGCGCGGCCTTCATTCGATGGATCGTTCGGCACGCCGATAACCGCGCCTTCTTTGATTTCATCAAGGTTTTTGATCTTGCGCGAATAGATGCCGATTGGCCAGACAGCGGTGTAACCGGCCACACTGATCTTGTAACCGTGCTGCTTGATCTGTTCGTCGAGGTAAGGCTTGTGCTGGAAGGCGTTCGCGTCGATTTCCTTGCGTTCCAGCGCTTCATTTGGCTGGTTATAGTCATTGAATGTCACGCGTTCGATGATGAGGCCATGCTTCTTGCCTTCTTCGGCAACGACTTTCCAGACGTCTTCATCTTCGCCGCCCATGATGCCGACCTTGATGGTCTTGTCTTCTGCGTGGCTTGGCGCGGCTGCAAAACCAAGGGTGAGGGCTGCTGCGGTGAAGAGAGCAGCTTTCAGACCCGCGCGGCGGGTCAGCGAATAGCGGGAAAGGACTGACGACATTTTTAATTTCCTTGTCTCAAGTTTTTTGGAGAGCCGGTCCCGGAAAGTGATCATGTTAGATGATCTTTCTCCCCCTGCCCACCTTGGGGCCGATAATTCCTGTTTGTACGGCAATAAACAAGGAAAATTATTTCTGATTCGTGCGAGTTAGCGATTTTGAAATTGCGTTCACAGGCATGTGAGCGGATTGCTATTTCCGCTCACGGCATTGACCAGAATCTGGTTCTAACGATGGTCTGAGATAATCATTTGTGCGGCTTTCTCTGCAATCATCAAAGTGGGTGAGTTTGTGTTGCCGGAGGTGATCGTGGGCATGACCGAGGCATCGGCCACACGTAGCCCCTGAATGCCGTTCAGTCTGAGACGCGGATCGACAATTGCTTCTGCATCCGCGCCCATTCGGCATGTGCCGACGGGATGGAAAATTGTGGTACCAATATCGCCTGCCACTTTCTCCAGCTGTTCCTGCGTTTCGTAAGACGGACCGGGCTTGAATTCTTCCGGGCGATATTTCTGCAAAGGTGCCTGTGCTACGATATGGCGGGTGAGGCGGATGGCGTCGGCTGCAACGCGGCGGTCACTTTCCGTTGCCAGATAGTTGGGGCGGATGGACGGTTGGGTCCGATGATCGGGGGAGTTGATATGAATTGAGCCGCGGCTGTCGGGGCGCAGATTACAGACGGAGGCGGTAAAGGCCGGGAAGGGGTGAACGGCCTCGCCGAATTTCTCAAGGCTCAATGGCTGCACATGATATTGCAGATTGGCTGTTTCATAGGACGGGTCTGAGCGGGTGAAAGCACCGAGCTGGCTGGGTGCCATCGACATGGGACCAGAACGGCGCAGGAAATATTCAAGGCCGATCATGGCTTTGCCGAAAAGCTTGCTGGCCTTTTCATTGAGCGTTGGAATGCCGGTCACTTTATAAGCGCAGCGCAGTTGCAGATGGTCCTGCAAGTTTTCGCCCAACTGGTTGCGTTCGAGTTTAGGCGCAATGCCTGCCTGTTGCAGTACATCGCCCCGTCCCACGCCGGAAAGCTCCAATATCTGCGGCGAGCCGACAGAGCCTGCCGTCAGAATAATCTCGCGCTTTGCTTTGACGGTTCGGGTTGTGCCATTTTGATCAAAGGTAACACCCGTTGCGCGTAATTCTTCGATCTCTATGCGGCGAACATGCGCGCCGGTTTCAACGCGCAGGTTGGGGCGGTCAAGGGCCGGTCGCAGAAAGGCTTTGGCCGTGTTCCAGCGAATACCGCGTTTCTGGTTGACCTTAAAATAGGACACGCCTTCATTGTCGCCGCGATTGAAATCGTCGGTTGCCGGAATTCCGGCCGCAACCGCTGCATCGCGGAATGCATCCAGAATATCCCAGTGCAGACGTGCGTTTTCAACGCGCCATTCACCGCCCGCACCATGCAATTCGCTCGCGCCTTCAAAATAGTCTTCCGACTTTTTGAAGACGGGCAGCACGTCGTCCCAGCCCCAGCCGTCGCAACCGGCCTGGCGCCACAGATCATAATCGCGCGCCTGTCCGCGCATATAGATCATGCCGTTGATCGAGGAACAGCCGCCAAGCACCTTGCCGCGGGGATAGCCCAGAGAACGACCGTTCAGGCCGGGTTCCGCTTCTGTTGTAAAGCACCAGTCGGTGCGCGGATTGCCGATGCAATAGAGATAGCCGACGGGGATGTGAATCCACGCGTAATTGTCTTTGCCACCGGCTTCAAGCAGCAGCACGGAGCGGTTCTTATCTGCGGAAAGCCGGTTCGCAAGCGCGCACCCTGCCGTGCCCGCGCCAACCACGATGTAATCGTAGGTGTCGGTCATGATTTCATATCCAGTAAAAAGTGGAGCCGCTATCTTATGAACAGGCGGCTCCGTCGGTTATCCGAACAATTTCTTTCCAAGCCGCGAGGCATAGAACTCGCCGACGATGCCTCTGCGGAAGAGCAGAACGCAGGCCATGAAGATGATGCCGGTCACGATTGTGACGGGGAAGTCGGAGGTTGCGAGGTAGTTTTGCAAAGCCACCACGAAGGCTGCACCGACGATTGGGCCAATCAGCGTTCCGATGCCGCCAAGCAATGTCATCAGGATCACTTCGCCCGACATCTGCCAGCCCACATCGGTCAGCGTTGCAAACTGGAACACCAGTGCCTTCATGCCGCCCGCAAGACCCGCCAGCGCTGCC
>NZ_JAPHAV010000016.1 GCF_026241335.1 Ochrobactrum chromiisoli
GATGCCCCCGGACATTGCGCAGGTAAAGAAAACAAAGACCAAAGCCCCAGTTCTTCTTCGCCCTCGTTAGCCCGATCAGCAGATCGGCGATCTGCTCGTTCTCTTCGTTCAGCTTGGCGCTGTAACGGTAGCAGGTCTCGCTGACACCAAAGGTACGGCAGGCCAGTGCAATGCTGACCCCGCGTAGCGCCACGGCTTTCCTGGCCATCTCTCGGCGTTGAGATGACCGCGTCATTTTTTTCCTAGAGCCTCTTTTAAAAGCTCTGTCTGCATGCTCATCTCGGCATACATCTTCTTGAGCCGACGGTTCTCATCCTCAAGAGCCTTCATCTGGCTGATCATCGACGCATCCATGCCGCCATACTTGGCGCGCCACTTGTAGAATGAAGCGTTGCTCATTCCATGTTCGCGACATAGCTCCGGTACTGGAACACCACCTTCTGCCTGACGCAGGATCGCAAGAATCTGCGGTTCGCTAAATCTGCTTATCTTCATCAACAATCTCCTCGATAATAATGCCGAGAAAATTCTACTTTTAAAGCCTATTAATTGCCGGGGGGATTACCTGTGGACCTGGCTGCGACTGAGACCAAGCAGCGCCGCTGCATCCACCACGCGAAGGTGATTATCTCTGATTTGCTGAACAATCTTCAGCCGGTCGAGTTCTTTCTGCGACATCGAAATCAAACAAGACATGGCAACTCTCTAAAAACTGATACGTATGAAGAGCTGCCAGTCTTCCTTTCCTAGTGCGATTTGAAAAGGGCACGAGCTCCAAAAATGTCGCATCTCTAAATTGCCCATGTGTCGCATCTGTATATTGCCATTATACACGCCGGCGGCATAATTGTTATTATGGAACAGGACTTTGTGGCGACGTTGATGAAACAAATTTTTTCAGACTAATTCCTGCCATTAAAACATACGGCGGGATTCCCAGTGAATAGTGACCACAATTCAATCGTAAAACTTTCGGCTGTACGCCCGCGCTATTTAGTCGTTCCAACAGAGTAATGGATAGTTGCGGCAACACAACCTTATCTCTTTTTGCCAAAATAAACTGAAGGTTCAAATCAGGGCGGGCAAGACTGTATGCATAATTTCCCAGATCAAGCGGTGCCCAAGCCATCCTTAGATGAGTTAGGTCAATCGATGCCTCTAGGCTCTCGCGTATGGTTCGCGTTGCTCGGCCGGTCCACACCATATCGGCCAAACTCCCAGCTGTGAGAAACAGAGAGGCTTTCGATACGTTGATATCATGAGCCGCGACTAATCCTGCGACCCATGAACCTAGACTCATTCCGAGCACCGAGATTTCTTGATAACCTTCGCTTTTCAGCCATCGAATGAGTTTCTGTCCATCCCAAACGGCCTGTCGGATCGATTGGATTGTTCGTCCAAGATTTGCGCTTAGCATATGATCAGCATAGTCTGATCCCGGACGGCTTCTCTCAAAATGATAAGGCATAGCGATCTCGACAACCGTAATTCCTCTCTTCGAGAAATACTTTGCGATTTGTCGATTACGCGATGTTGCATTCCAATGGTGAAAGATCACCATGACTTTGTTGCGTGAGCCACTATCGGTTATCTTAGCCGTTACCAGATTATTTTGCTCAACGTCAGTTGATATGTCTGATGTAAATTTTAGGAAATCCCCTAGCCTGTCAAAATGATTATCGATGCTATTTGGTGCCCTATAGAATGATGGAGTGACAGCGGTCTGTTCAGCAAGCTTACAAAATTGATCGATGCTGTGAACGCTGGCAGCATTAGGAAATGCGCGTTCTGCATCAAGAATGACTGCAGTCGTCTTTTTCGCTTCTTCTCCGCGTCGTGCCCGCTGTTCATCCCACCGGTCGAGCCAATTATGAAACACTTTGATTTCTTCCCTCACTCATGCGACGCGGCCCAAAGGTTGGATCAAAAAGGCCATAAATAGCAATTAGCAGTCCTAAAAACATCAGAACCGAGAAGCCGGTGAAGGCGTCAACCGACAAATAGCTTACAAGTAAAAGCATTACTACCGCAGTCATCTTCAACAAAGGCACTTGGTACTGACTTCCCGCTCGCGCACGGATCAATCCATAAAAATAGACAAAGCAGGTTGATAATACGATAAGTAAGCTGCTGAAATGCGTAGGCATTCTATAGCTAATAAAGCTTCGCACATCGGCGCGCTCGGACAAAGCTGACATCAGATCGTTTATTACCCAAGCCACCACACTCGTGCCATTTGAGGCAAGATAGGAGCTCTGTAGTTTCATCACGGTCGCGATCGAAATTCCTAAAACTGAGCAGCGAAAAACCCAACGCATGACCCAGAAAGCGGCTTTGTTTAAGTCGCTATCATGTCCAGCATGTGTCTGTGTTTTTGAAGCTTCGCTCAGTTTCCCAAAATCATTTATGACGGAATAAAGCAAAATGAGACCGGCGAAAAAGAGATAAAACGAAAGACACATATAAAGATAAGCAAATAATGTAAAAGCGATCGCAACAGGTATCGTCAATACTTCAGGTCGTATTATGGCGATAGTGTCCCAATCAGTTGCGTAATTGGCGCCCCCATTCATTAGGGGTACCAAACAAACGCCGATCCACTGAAACACACCAGCAAATAGCAGACAAATTAGGAATACCGCCCAAAAAGAACCTGATGAGGCCTCTATAATTTGCCACCAAGCACACTTGCTGTCCTCGTGTGCGTCATCTAGAAACCGCCTGCGTTCTTCGTACTTCCACGTATTTACGAGCTCAAAGACGAAGGCCAGAAATAGCGGAAGGAACACCATTAACACAAGTGTCCAGTTCGCCGTCCAAAGAAAGCCGACCTGCTTGATGACGCCATCGGACCGGGTGAATTTAACGTTGTGAATGCCGATGATGTACGACAGGAACCCAAGAGCGGACATTCCAGCAAAAACCAAAGCAGGCAAATTAAGAGGAGACCCTTCGCTAAAAAGCTTCTCCGTTCGTCTGGCAAGTGTTGATCGCTGAATTTGGTTATCGCCCGTGATTGGCGTTTTTACTAGTGCGGGGGCGATATCGGTGACGTCCTGGGTAAACTCGGTCGCTGTAATGACTTCCGCTTTTTTCAGCTCGCGCCTTCTTGCAACTAACCGCGATTGTGCAGCGCTGAGCTCAATAACCCATGCGCTTGTTGCAGACTTATCACCGCAACTTAAAACCCTCGCCAGCAGTCCGATATTGGTAGTGCTAATTCCCTTTTCATTTTCCTGAAACCAGATCTGTACCGTTCGAAGATCAACGCCCATTCGCTTGGGATCGACAAGGGTAATTGCCTCGGCAAGAAGTTCGGGCGACCATGGACCTGCTGGAAAATCGTCCGCGCTCACCCGGCGACCAGCACCTGACGCGACGATACGTTTGAATAATTCCTTTAAATCACTCCCATCATTTGGGGGTGCGAGAAAAAACTTTCCGTTTTTTATCAATATCTTATCGACTCAAATTTCGTTTCTCTTCGTAGTGTTTCGTATCCTAACGCACGTTATCCGATAATCAATATCTTTATCGGTTAGATTTTGGGATGACAGTTTTGCAATGAAAGCGCTTTGAGGAGGCGAAAAACGGAACGATGGTCGGCTCATCATAAGGATCTAGTGAATATCCTCATTCGATCTACCATCATTCGCATCCGCTTAAATATTTGCATTTCAAAGCGTCCCTTATCTTCTGAAAATTATTTTTGGAGGTAAATATGGTTTTCATTGGTGATGAGGTGAACTGGCGGGATAGAGATGGCGCGGATGAGTCATGCGACGCTAGCCCGACCACACGGCTGCTTGAACTATCCACATTGACTGGAGACCCACGCAAGTTGGTCGATTATGAGCCGCGAGATGTTGATGACGCTATAGGAAAATTGGTCTACCTCGCGGCCTACATTATCTCCGGGCGGATAACGCTCACAGAATGCGAAGTGGCGGCTGTTCTGAAAAGCGTCGATAAGAAAATCTGATTGCAATAGAAGCCCGGGCTTCTGTTGTTTCCGGTGAGCCGCAATCCATTCGCTGGGTGATTGATCTTTGGCAAATTCAACCATCCTTTGCTTCAGCTTGGGTTGGAATATCGAGTTTGGCGCTCAGCGCCGGCTCTTCGGGGACAAGACAACCTGACGGGTTTTCTTTGATGACTGCAACGATATTGCCCTTTGCAACTGCTTTTACGTTGCTCGAAGCTTTGGAGACCGTGAACTAGGTACCGCCCACACGACTGCTATGGCGACACTAACTGCCAGTACGAGTAATGCGTTCTGATTCATTGGAGTTCCTTAAAGTTTCAAGTTGAACCAAAAACGCCCCTTAAAACCTTGATAATCGGGAATGTCAAAAAAGTAGGGGTCTTTTCGCATTGGACGAGCAATGGAGACAACCTTTCGACAACTATTTCCGCGATCCGAGTTGCCAATGTCTCGATATTGAATATCCTTGTACTGCTGAAGTTCTTTGTTCTGTTCCCTGATCTTGTTGGTGCAGGTGTTGATTGTCTTTTCGCAGCGGTTGGACAGCATTGCGCCGCGATCACTCATGTTGCTGGCTTCCTTGAAACCAGATGGGCAATCCTCGTGAGGCTGATATCCAGGTTTGCCAGACTTAGCTTCATGGCAAATGGGCCATGAGAAGCCCGGTTTTGCCATGGCCTTGATCAACTTGGTCATTGGCGGCACGCAATAAGGGACACCATGCCACGAAGGGTTTGATGATGCTGCGCACAAAAGGACTTGGCAGCCCCAAGATGGCGTCCCTCCCGTGTCCTGCGCAATTGCAGCGGATGGCATCACGGCGATAGTGCCAAGGCCAGCGAGTGCAAACAGAAACTGCTTCATTTCAGGTCATCCTCCTGTTGTAGGTGTTGAAACCAACCCGGTAGGCAACACGTCTCGCGCGTGTAAGGGGGACCGTATGACGAGATCTCCGGCCGCGTAGCTGCATAGGGCGATAAGTGTGAACGCAGAAAACCAGTAAATTCCAACGCGATAGACCAAGAGCTGATTTGGAATATCGTGGCATACCGCTGGACAGGCAGAGACGCCGATCAAGAACGCATCGAACGACATTTGCCGTTGTTCGTGGAAAAACAACGATACGGTGAGGAAAAGGGCCTCGATTGTGCCGTGGACCAACCAGATTTTCAACGACAGGATGATAAGCGAAAACAATAGCACGATGGCCAGCAACAAGCAGGCCATGGGATCGCGCGCAAAATTGAGCGCAATATGAGCGATCTCCGCCAACTATCGGTCTGTCCTTCTTGGTTTTCTGCGCGCGTCGGCAAACGGGGGAGAGATCTCGCTTTTGCGCTCTAAGAGCAGGTTGAAATCCGCGATTGGCTGACGATCGAGCGTTTTGTCGACGGCCTTGCGCCGCCACTCATTCATATCCAGAACGTAAGCTCCCCACATGCCATATCGCGCCGACATGGCGGCACGCTGATAGCCTAGATATTGAGGGTGGCTGAGGTAGGGTGAATCCACCCTCGCCCAACCCACGCGAAGCATTTCGAGAGCCAGGTCGCGTCCCCGTGATGTGCATCTCGCTCGTGCCATGCCCTCAGCATCATAGCCGACAACAGCGCAGGAGACGGCGGACGCTCCGATCGTTCTTTTGAGCCAAGCTTTTGCAATGGGGCCACAGGGTACAGGCGGCGGTGCTTTGGTGACGTCCCTGTTAGTCCATTTCGGATCAAGCGCCCATTGAGGCAACTCACACGCGTCAATATCCGCGAGCCGAACTCGTTGGGCATAAGTGGGAAACCAGAGGGTCCGACCATCAAATACTGCGACACGCCCCTTGAAAATTGGAAGCGGTGCCGGCTGGCCAGGTTGAACCGATACGCTGGCAGCTGGCGCGCTTTGAAGAGCATCAGCTGCGAATGCTGGTGTCGATGCGAGGGCAAATGACATTGCTACGATCAGATATTTCATTGTTGGGAATTCCTCGTCCGTTCGTTTGCCGATTTGCTCAACAGGATGGCAGGATGCTGAACGTCTTCGAATTGCCATAGGCCTGCCCGCTTCTCACGAGCTTCATGTTCCGCCACTGCGTATGCTGGATAGTAGGGAAGACCGTCAGCCTTCAGCGCGGCAAAGGCATAACCGCTCATTATAAACATCGTCGCCAGATCGAGGCGATTGCCGCCGATTGTGGCGTAGCAAATGACATAAGAAGTATCGGCAGTTTGCGCTACGGCAGCGCACACCGGTTTGGTGTCTTTGATATAAGCGGCGAATACGGCAAGCGACGCCTCACCGCAGTCCTTCTTTCTTCCGGTCGTATCAGTGAAAGCAGTTCCTCGAAGGCATGTTTGAACACCATAGAGACGATAGCGCTGACCTTCAAAGACCCACGTATCGCCAGATTCCAAAGTAACGCCCTGCTGGAGGTCAAAATATCCCTCTGGCGCAGCAATTGCCATTGGCGAGAATAGGGCCAGACCTAGCGTTATAAGCGCGTGCTTCATTGGCCTTTCACCCGCGGATCGGCCCACATTCCATAAGAGCCGTCTTCTCCGATCTTCTGCGCCTTCTCCAGATCCGGACGCTCCAGCTTCCCATCTTTCGTTTTTGCGATGCGGAGCGCGCCGAGAGATAGCATCTGCTCCTCAAGCATATCAACCGTGTCTAGGCTTCCGGGATAATTGTAATAGCCGTAGCACGTTACATTTTGTTTGGGTGCGCTCTCTTCACTTACAAATGCCCGACAAAAGAGAACCTTCGGCGACTGCAACATGATCTGCAGCTGCTGCTTGGCGTAGTCAGTGCAAGAACCAGCAAAATCATCCTTGCGATTGACCATTTCACCTTTGCAGGCTTCTAGCCCGTACAGATTCAGAAGGGTCTTATCATCAACCCTAAATTCGGTCGGTGAAGTTGCCTTATAGCCCGAGGCGGATGCAAACCCCTTCCGAGCCGTAACTTTTCCGTCTCCGTCATAATACTCAATGACAAGCACGGTCTTACCCGGCGATGCCAGCGACTTGATGTAATCCTTGTTGATTGCAGGCGCGGCGATTGCGGCTGTTGCCAACATACAACTGCTCATTGCGATTGCGATGGTTCTCTTCATTTTCTAGCCCTTACCGTATTGCTTATTCGTTTTCCCTGTTCATAGGGGGTTTATGATTTGCAAAAAAGCATGTATCACTTAGCCAAATCGGTATTATATTCTTGCGAACTTAATCTGTTTTCGTTGGAACCTCAACAGCGTTTTTGAGGCCTGCGACAGGCGCTAAAGGGCTAGAATGGAAAAGTTATCAATCAACGCGCTATTGCTAAGCACCACACTGTTCGCCCCGATTGGGATTACCGCCGCCTACGCAGATGAAACAGGCAAAATTGCGCCTTTTTCCCAAAATAGCGACAGCAATTCCACGACCCAGAACCCATCCGGTTCGCCTTCGGGTGTGACAGTATTCAACCGCCGCTGGGCAAGCGAGAGCAAAGGTTTTGTCGTGGGTACTGATGGCGTCGCTTCCGCTGAGGATAAAAGTGAAGGCGATACTAGAATGATTAACCATATTGGTAGTACGTTGAGCACCTTTATATCCACTGTCTCACCAGATGATATTACCAAATCGGACACATTATATCAGAGTAGAGATATCCTTTTTGGTCATTTACCTCTCAACAAAAAGGCCCCTGTGAATCCCGAATGCGGCCCCTCCCCGCTAACACCAAAGGAAATCAAAGCTCTGGTCGAACAGGCTGCTCGCCGACATCAAGTTGATGCTTTGTTTGCTACCGCCATTACTTGGGCAGAAAGCCAATTCGATCGTTCCCGCAACTCAGACAAAGGCGCACGCGGGCCTATGCAACTCATGCCGGGAACCGCTGAGCGCTTCGGCGTCCTCGACGTCTGTGATCCGGCGTCAAATATTGAAGGCGGCGTTAAGTATCTCCGGGTGCTTTTGGACGAGTTCCAAAACCCCCTGCTTGTTGCGGCTGCTTATAACGCAGGCGAAGGCCGCATCTATGAGTACGGCGGCGTTCCTCCGTTTAAGGAAACCGTCGGATACGTCGCAAAGGTCGTCAATTACCAGCTTGGCGTAACTATGCCAGCGCCGAAGAAGAAGCTTGGTGGCGGCGGTCAGAGATCCTCGCCGGTGGTAGCGAGTAAAACTCAATCCGGGGTCATTGAAGTCAAGAAATCCGGCACCTTCGTTGGTGGCGTGATGCATTTTTAAGGAGAGAAGGATGATCAACGCACAGAATAAGGTTTGGCATATCAGCGCTTCAAAGCTGGCAATTTTCCTTGGGTTGCTTGCTGCCGCGCAAATTGTCAGTGCGGATTTGGCATTAGCACAGTCAGGTGGCGTTAGTGGTGCCTTCGCGCCGGTTCAGACAGTATTTCAAGCTATCGTTGATTTCATTAGCGGCCCTATTGGTCGTCTGTTTGCAATCATCGCCGTGATGGCGCTTGGCTTCCTCGCATTTGCTGGCCGACTGTCCTGGTTTCTCGCTGGCGGTGTAATCCTCGGCATTGGGTTGGTCTTCGGCGCTCCTTCGATAGTCGACGAATTAATCAGCACGGTCGGAAACTAGCGATGGCTGAATATGAGGATGTAAAGCCGCAACTGACCCCGTTGGTAATCGGGCTGACCCGATCTCCAACTATGTGGGGCGTTCCGTATATGGCGGTCGTCGTTGTTATCGGCATTACAATCATAGCATGGCTGGTCAGCAAGTCGTTCTGGACGCTGCTTCTGGCTCCGATCAGCTATGTGGTTCTGTTCTCCCTTTGCGCCTGGGACAACAAAATTCTCGAAGTTCTCGACGTCACGGCGCGAAAAACGTCCCGCACACGCAACAAGTCCTTTTGGGGAACGAACTCGTACGGACCATAGCAAATGTTGAAAATCGTCAGAGAAGAACTTGGATTTGGCAAAGTCGCTCACAATGAGCGGCCTATGGCAACACATATCCCGTATCTACGCCACATGTCCGATACTGTGATTGGCTTGGAAAACGGCGCTCTCATGTCGGTTATAAAACTCGACGGCCTCTTTTTTCAAACCGAAGATCAGGCCGAACTTAATATGCGTTCTAATGTTCAGAATACGATCATTCGAGCGCTTGGATCGAGCCGCTTTTCTGTCTGGTCGACAGTAATTCGCAGACAGATTGAGTCTGAAATTGGTGGCGCTTTCGATGACCCGTTTTGCGATCAACTAAACAGCCGGTATATGAGCCAGTTGCGCCATAAACGCATGTTCGCCAACGAAATTTACCTCTCCATCGTGCGAACCAATATGCGCGGCGCCCTCGGCCTCAGCGACGTGGTAAGCCGTGCTTTCACGCGATCCGGCGGGGCTGAGGTTCGAGATCAGCAAACGCGGGAAATAGTGACCGAGCTCGAAGAGCTCGTCGCCAATATGACCCGTGAGCTGCAAAAGTATGGCGCACGTGAGCTTGGTATCACCTATCGCGATGGGGAGCCATATTCTGAACCGTGCGAATTCATCAACACAATCCTTACCTGCGGTGTACCGCGCAAAATGCGACTGCCGCGGATGGGGATTCGAAATTACGTCGGAACATCACGCCTGCATTTCGGCAAGCGAGCAATGCAAACACAAGCTGCTGTCGATGAAGACAATCGCTTTGGCGCAATGCTCTCCATAAAGGAATATCCGCCGTACACCGGTCCGGGAATGCTGGACGGTCTGCTACAGGTAAATCACGAGTTTATACTGACGCAAAGCTTCACAATCTCGGACAAGCCGATTGCGCAAGAGCGTATTACCCGGCTTCAGCGCCAGATTGCCGCGTCGGATGAATCCGGCAGCGCGGTCGAAAGCGATATCGACTTTGCTCTGAACAGTCTCATGAACCAGGAGGCTGTTTTTGGCATTCACCATTTCTCTTTGCTTTGCCTGTCACGCGACCTTGACGGTTTGAGCAAGGCAGTTTCCGAACTCGGTAGCTGCCTGACAGATATGAACATCAACTGGCTGCGGGAGGATATGAATCTTGAAGCGTCCTTCTGGGCGCAATTGCCAGGCAACCACAGCTATCGTGCGCGTAAGGCCATGCTGTCATCGGCTAATTTCTCCGGCCTGTCATCGATGCATAATTTCGCGACCGGGCAATCGAACAATCTTCATTGGGGCTTGCCGATCACGATACTCGAAACCACCTCGCAAACACCATACTGGTTCAATTTTCACCGTCGCGATATTGGCCATTTTTTGGTCACCGGGCCAACTGGCTCCGGCAAGACCGTCGGTCTGACATTCTTGCTGGCCCAGGCAATGCGTGTCAGTCCAACGCCGAAAGCTGTCTTTTTTGACAAAGATAGAGGTGCCGAGATCTTCGTGCGTGCAATGGGAGGAGCTTACGAAGTCCTCTCACCGGGAACACCCACTGGTTTCAACCCGCTTCAGCTGGAAAACTCCGGCCCTAATCGTGATTTTCTGCTCCGCCTTTTGAAATCGATGTTGCGGTCAAGCGATCACCGCGACTTCAGCCAGGAGGACGCAGATACGCTGGAACGGGCGATTGCCCGTATCATGGAAGAGCCTGCAGCACAGCGCAACTTGCCAAACCTGTCGGGCTTGCTGGTGGGACGTTCGCGTGCGGACGCGAACGACTTAGCGTCAAGGCTACGTCCTTGGATCGACGGCGAAAAAGCATGGCTCTTCAACGCTCAGCATGATGTGCTGTCGTTTTCGGGTCGCAGTGTTTTCGGCTTCGATATGACGAGCATCCTCGGCAACGAGGATATTCGGACGCCCGCGCTGATGTACCTCTATCACCGTCTCGATGAGCTCCTGAACGGCGATCCAGTCATGTTCTTCATGGATGAGGGCTGGCAGCTGCTTATGGACGAAACATTCAGTCATTTCATCATCGACAAGATGAAAACCATTCGTAAGCTCAACGGCATTGTCGGCTTCGGAACGCAGTCAGCCGCCGATATTGCCAAAGCCAAAGCGTCTCACACCCTCATCGAGCAGTCGGCCACGAATATTCATTTCCCGAACCCACGGGCGGATGAAGAGAGCTACATCAAGCGCTTTGGATTGAGCGTTAAAGAATTCAATTTCATCAAAAACACCCCGCCTGAAAAGCGCACCTTCCTCGTCAAACACGGGAATGACTCGGTCATTGCCCGTCTCGATCTCTCAAACATGCCAGATCTCGTCAAAGTGCTGTCTGGTCGAAAAGAGACCGTCGAGGAATGTGCAGCCCTGCGGGAACGATATGGCGATGAGCCTGAAAACTGGTTGGCTGAATTCTGCGGATGGGAGAGGAATGATGCATAAGAAGTCTGCATTATGCATATTTTTGGCGTCAGCAACCATGCCATTGTCGGCGTGGGCTGGTGGCGTTCCTGTCATTGACGGATCTAATTTGTCCGAACGAACGGTCCGGGATCAAAAAACATCGGAAATCGAAAAAACGACTAGAGACAGATTTTCACTCAACAAAAGTGTGACATGTGCCGTCTACCGACCGGGGCGCAAGGACGATCCCGTTGCTGCCGCCAAAGCCAATCCGGAAATCTCCGGATTGGTCAAACGGGTAGCACACGAGGAAGGCGTGGATGAGAACCTATTTCTGGGGCTCGTTTATCAGGAAAGCCGCTTTAATCCATGCGCAAAATCAGGCGTGGGCGCTATCGGTTTGGCACAGTTGATGCCGGATACTGCCAAAGAACTAGGCGTAAATCCGCATAATATTGAACAGAACCTACGCGGTGGCGCCCGGTATTTAAAACAGCAGCTCAAGCGATATAACGGCAACGCTAACCACGCTCTTGCCGCCTACAATGCTGGTGCGGGCAACGTGAATAAATACGGCGGCATTCCACCCTTCAAAGAAACGCAGGGGTACGTCCGAAATATCACGCAAAAATGGACACCGGCTTTCGGCGGTTCAAAAGACCTGCCCATGAACTACGGCGGCGGTGACACCGCATATTCCGGTATGCGGGATTCGACCATCATTTCGATGGCAACGATGCAAGCAACACAGGAAAGTTCCGCCAACGTCGCCTCATGGCTCTCGCAGCTCGGCGGTGTGCAGTCCGACACCATTCAAGACAGCTGGGATCACAACTCTGCCGCTCGAAACGCGAACCTCGAAATGGTCAATCAGGCGATTTTGCTGGGCAATTCGTTTGCCGACCTGCTCAACAGCCGCAATACAGTTTCAGCCAGTGGCATTTCGGGCGCATCTCAATCGGCTTCGTTCAAGAAGAAAGACGACAAGCCGCGAGAAACGACCGGCGTCTGCGATCCCCGTACCGGCCTCGAATGGAATGCTGAAGAAAAAGCCTGCGTTCAAAAGCGTGAACGCGAGGCGAACATCAAACTGAACCTTGATCCTCAATAAGGGAGATAAACATGAAACGACTGATCATTTCGGCGTCAGCGATTGCCGTGGCTCTAGCATCGTTCGCTCCCACTGTAGCTTATACTGCAGGTGGCGTGCCTGTAATCGATGAATCAAATTATAAAGTGGCCAAGCAAACATCCGAAACAACGGAAAAAATCCTTGGGACAAACAACGAAATTCTCACAACCGTTGAGGAGACATTGAAGGCCGTTACCGGTGATCGTGGCGGAGATGCGAACCAGATGCAAAACCTGGCCGTTGGTAATGGCTTTAGCGTATCGTCAATGCCCTCTTTCGACAGCCTTATGTCCGGCGGAGTGCCAAATTTTGGCAGTATGGGCGGTGACATCGCCAAGGTAGCGTCCACTTTCATCAAGGGGCTTCAGCTCGTTAAGAACTTGTCGGGGCAAGCAAATAGCAGCTTCAGCGGAGACAAGTCCTATGAACAGATGGTCAACACTGTGCTTGGTGTCGCCGCACTCGTAAATGGTTCGCAACAGGCAGTAACGACGCGCCGAAGCGCTTTTGAACAGGCCGGGCAGAGTATCGGTCAGGCAAAGGACATTAAAGGTTCCATCGACCAAAACACACAGCTGCAAGTCCAAGCAGGACTGACCATCAATGAACTGATCGGCGTGATGAACGGTGCCGTGTCGTCATTACAGGCCGATAATCAGCGCCGCCTCACTGACATTTCCAATTCCAAGAAGGTGTTGACGTACAGTGCAAACTAACATCGCTAACAACTTCCTGAAGTGTTTTATCTTTGCCGCCATTGCAGCCGGCGTTGCCGGCTGCGGAACGGTCAAGGAAAAGACTGCTCCTTGCAAACGTCCCGCAAATCTCACGTCATTTGCCGAAGACATTCGGCAAGACTGTGGACCTATGGCCTTTGTTAATGGCGATCCAGCGACCGCCATTACCGCGATTAATTCGATAGCGACGGAATAATCGGGGGCCGCTATGCATGATTTCTTGAGCGATCTTTTGGAGAGAATTGATAATTCCGGCGAGAATTTTTCATCGCAGGCTTACAATATTATTGGCTCTGAAATCACGCCGCTGCTCAAGGTGATGTTCATCGCCTATGTTGGATATTACGGTATCCAAGTAATAATGGGGACTTCGCGGATTAGTGTGGCTGAAATTGTTACACGCGTATTCCGCATGGTCTTCATTCTGGCATTGATCAGCAACTGGGGATATTTCAACGATTCTTTCTACAAGTGGCTGAACAATACTCCTGAAGATGTAGGTCGCGCCATCCTGACCGCCACCGGGACGGGAATTACCGAACCGACAAATGGACTTTCCATGATCTGGAAGACTGCAAACGAGGCGGCTTCCGCGTTTGCCGAGCAATCGGGCTATTTTTCCGTTTTGCCTTCTATGGTTGGCTTTCTCATCATGGCCTGCGTGGCAATCTTCATCGCAGTTGCCCTCGCAATTCTCGTATTAGCCAAGGTGATGTTATGGGTTCTGATCGGAACCGCACCGATTTTTATCGCCTGCATGTTGTTTGAACAATCGCGCAGCCTTGGGCAGGCGTGGTTCCAACAAGTTCTTCTATACGCACTGATCCCGTTATTCGTGTTTGTCGTCGCCGCTTTCCTTATCGCTGCAATGGACCCTGAACTGACGAAGGTATCCGCTGCTGCCACGGAGCGACGCCTTACGCTGAGTGATATTTCAGCCTTCCTTCTTCTTTGTTTCGCAGGCGCTTTCGTCCTGTTGAACATCCAGGTCCTTGCTCAAGGCATTGCAGGAGGGTTGGCCGTTGGTATTGGCGCTGCCGCAACACGGATTGCTCGCATGACCGGTGTCACCGCTCCAATGCAGATTGCGCGAGCTGGCTTCAAGGGGATCGGTGCGAGCTATCGCGGCGGACGGTCGCTTTACAATCGTTTTGGAGGCGGCGGCGATGGGGGGTCGATTTCCCCGACAAGCCAGGGCGCAAAAGAAGCAATACAAAACCGAATAAGCAGCAACAGCCTGCCTCGCTGATGCTGCAGGTTCATAAGATGTCAAAGGCCAGATCATGACTAATTCCAAAGAAGCTGCATTGAGAAGTTATTTTCAGGACGGTGATCGTTGGGAGAACGAAATCGTCCGGAAAGCAAAACGTTCAAAAGCCGTGGCATGGTTCGTAACCATCATATTCGGGCTGGTCGCGCTTTTCGCATTGCTCGCACTCGTTATGCTGGTTCCGCTAAAATCTTTCGAGCCTGTGATTGTCGTCGTAGACAAGGCTACCGGCTACATCGAAACCAAAAGCGGACTGACAAAAGCGCAAAATCTGACGGATTCACGCGCAATTACACAAGCCAACGTCGTTCGGTATATCAGGACACGCGAAGGCTATGATCCTTACGCGATAGACACAAACTTTGGCACGGCGGCACTATTGTCGACAGGTGATGCCGCTCGCGAATTGCAAGAGCAATACAGCACTGCCAATCCGAACAATCCGGCCAAGGTCTATGGGAAAAACAAGCGTGTGCTTGTCGATGTGAAGTCTGTCACCTTCCCCAACGATTCAACCGCTCTTGTTCGTTTCTCAACCACTGAGAAGTCCGATACCGATGTCATCACCAAACACTACATAGCTGTCGTGCGCTATCGCTACACGGACGAACCCACCACCAATGAATGGCGGTTTGAAAATCCCCTCGGCTTCCAGGTTTACAATTACCGGCGTGATCAGGAAACCGTCACGGAAGGGAGCAAGGGATGAAAAACCGCTTGCTTCTTGCGGCGACATTGTCCGCCGCCATCCTTTCGCACGCCCACGCAGCACAGACGCCAAGGGCTGGATCGCTCGATTCACGTGTGACCAGTGTCGTCTACCAGCCTAATAATGTCGTCAAAATCTCCGCGACGTATGGCATATCGACAATGATCATCTTCGATGAGGATGAAAAGTTTGAGACGATTTCTCTCGGCGATACAGAGAGCTGGCAGGTTGCTCCAACCGAAAAAGGCAACATTTTGTTTGTGAAGCCAACGGCTAAAAACGTCGTTACAAACATGAACGTTGTCACGACCAAGCGTATCTATTTTTTGGAACTGCACGATTATGCGCCCGATGCGGGCAGACAAGTCTTTGGCGTCCAATTCACCTATCCTGAAAAGGATCTAAATTCCGCGATGCGCAAAGAGGCTGAATATCGCGCTGCCAACCCGAATATCTCTAAAATCGACAAGGCTAACGTCAATATCGACTATTCCTTTACGGGAGATACGAAACTCAAACCCTCAATGGTTTTCGATGACGGCAAGAAAACCTTCTTCAAATTCACTGGTCGGACGCCAGCAATCTTTGCAGTAAACAGCGATTTTTCAGAAACACTGCGTAACTTCCGCAAGGAAGGCGAATATCTGGTCGTGGATGGAACGGCAACTCAATACACGCTGCGCGACGGTGATCAGTGGATCTGCATCTTCAACCTTAGAAAGCCAGATTTTGGCGCATCCGATCCCGACATCATGGGTCCTGCGCCTGATCAAGTGGCAACCAAGCGGAGAAGGAGCGGCAACTGATGAAACAGTCTCCCGAACTGGAAGCACTGGCGTCTGCCGATGACGCCGGAGTCAGCAACAAGAATGCAAAGCGGAATCAGACGGCCGCTATGGGGGTATTTCTGCTTGCAGGTGTAGCTATGGCTTATTTTGTTCTCAAACAACCTTCGGAGAAACCGCGCGATCTCGTGCGCGGTGACGAGGAGTTCAGCACCACATCGTTCAGACCGCCGTCTTTCGTGCGCGACCAGGGTCAGCCTCCTACAGCAATCGAGCCCAACATCATCAATATCCCGCCACCGCCACCGGAGCCGGAGAAAGTCGACACCACGACATTTAATGTCCCTCCCCCGCCTCCGCCGACAGTCGCGGTGAAGGAACCCGATCAGGCACCCACGCCGGAGATCGTTGAAGAATTTCCAGACCGGTTCAAATCAAAACTGATTGAGATGGATCAAGCGCGATCAGGCGGAGCAAATGGGGGACTTGGTGGCGATAGTGGCGAAGGAACACCGACTGTTGCTGGCGAAGACAGAAACAGCAAGTTTCTGGCGACGGCCTCGGCAATGGCCGACCGTAATGCCAAGGCTACGAAAATCAAGCGCATCGACGCGGTTGTGCCGGAAGGAACGATGATACCCGGTATTCTCGAAACCTCGATTGTAAGCGATCTGCCAGGCCAGGTTCGCGCCATCACGTCAGAAGACGTCTACAGTTTTGATGGTCGTCGCATTCTGATTCCGACCGGCACCCGCCTCATTGGTGAATATCAAAGCGACGTCATGACGGGCCAGACCCGCGTTTTCGTAGTCTGGACCCGCTTGCTTAGGGATGATGGTGTAAGCGTGCGCCTGAACTCCGTGGGAACTGACAGCCTTGGCCGTTCCGGCCTGACCGGCATCGTCGACAAAAAATGGCGTGAACGGTTCGGCGCGTCCATCATGTTATCTGTGGTGGGCGCCGGCGCTAGCTATCTGACTGGTTTCGGCAGCGGGGAAGCCTTCGGTCGTAACAACGATGATGCGAAACGGGGTGAAGAACTAGCCCGCGAAACCATCGCCGAAACATTCTCTCAAATGGCAAATACCGCTCTGAGCGAGAACTTGCGTATCAAACCAACAATCAGCGTCCATCAAGGCGAACGTATCTTCATATTCGTGCGTCAGGACCTCGATTTTTCGGCCATGTACGACGATCCCGTAACAGAAGCGATGAAGGAAATTCAACGTGAACGCAGGGGCAAATAGTGCGGCAGCAGCCACACAAAGCAGATATTACTTTTTAGATCGAGCACTTGAGCCACTGCGGCCATTTCTCAACGATCCAAAGGTCGTGGAAATAGCCGTCAACAAACCAGGTCACGTCTATATCGAGCGACTTGGTGCCGATCACATGGAGTTCCACGAGGTTCATGCGCTTTCATCGGCGGAAATTCAGAATATCGGTGAGCGCGTTGCGGGTGCGACTGATCAGTTCATCAGTAAATCCGCGCCAATCCTGAGCGCAGCGCTTCCGACTGGCGAGCGCATTCAGGTGGTTCTTCCACCTGCTGCACCGGATGGCGGCTCGATATCGATCCGCAGGCAGGTCGTTAGCAATTTCAGCTTGGAAGAATACAGGGATAGCGGTTCGCTGGACAAGGTTTCCGTGGCTGTTGGTGGGCTTAGTGATATTGACCGACTGCTGATCGAGCATCTGAAGCAAAACAGAATTTTCGATTTTCTCAACACGGCCATTACGCAACGGGTTTCGATCCTGATTAGCGGCGGCACATCATCGGGAAAGACAACCTTTCTGAATGCCTGCCTGAAATCTATCCATCCAAGGGAACGGATAGTCACGCTGGAAGACACCCGCGAGCTGTTACCGCCCCAGGAGAACCGCGTTCATCTGGTAGCCTCGAAAGGCGGACAGGGCACGGCTGACGTTACAATTCAGCACTTGCTTGAATCGTCCCTTCGTATGCGTCCTGACCGGTTATTCGTTGGCGAGATCCGTGGTGCTGAAGCGTTTTCATTTCTTCGCGCCATCAACACCGGTCATCCAGGTTCTATGTCGACCGTTCATGCCGATACTCCGCAAGGAGCATACGAACAGCTCGCCATGATGATGCAACAAGCCGGGCTATCGGGCGGCTACTCGAAGCATGACCTCATGTCGTACATTCGAATGGTCATCCCCATTGTCATCCAGTTGCGCCGAGACGGCGGAAAACGAGGCGTATCGGAGATATTTTTTGCGCGAAACGAGGAGCCATGAGCAAGGGATACAAAGCGGTTTATCTAATATTCTGTGCTGGCATCGCATTCTTGGACTGGACCTTGGCTTACGGAGTCGTACTCGGAGTCATTTATAAAGACAGCCGAATTTTGAATATTACCATCACCGAGAATCCTTTTGCTCCGCTTCAGCAAGTCTGGGCCTATGCGTCCAACTCAACTTTGCAGCGCGTTGCCATCGGGGCCCTATTGCCTGCCATCGCAGCCGCGGTCTTTGCGGGCTATCTTGGTCTCAGGGCTCACGAAAACCCCTTGGGCGATGCAGCTTTTCAGGACGTCATGGGTCTTCGTCGCGGCAAATGGTTCCGCAAGAAAGGGCACATATTCGGTCGTTTCGGCCGAAATGTGCTGCGAGCGGCCGACAGTCGCCATCATCTGATAATCGGCCCAACACGATCAGGAAAGGGAGCGGGTTATGTCATTCCAAACGCTCTCATGCATGAAGGGTCAATGATCGTATCCGACTTGAAGGGCGAAATTTTCAAAGCGACAGCAGGGTATCGCAAGAAGAACGGTAGCCAGGTCTTCCTCTTCGCCCCCGGCTCCGAAACGACAAATCGTTATAATCCACTCGATTTTGTGCGCCCCGAGCGCGGTAATCGCACCACGGATATACAAAATATCGCCAGCATTCTCGTCCCTGAGAATCTAGGCTCTGAAAATTCAGTTTGGCAGGGCTTGGCACAACAAGTCGTAGCCGGGATTATCAGCTATGTTCTGGAGAGCCCCTATTATCACGGACGGCGCAACCTCAGCGAAGTCGTTTCCTTCGTGAACAGTGGTGTTGATCTTCAGGCGCAGATCAAGTTCATCAAGGAAAAAGAGCCTAACCTTTCAAAATATACGGTCGAAAGCTTTAACGCATTTCTTGCTTTGTCAGAGCGGGCGGCAGCATCTGCGCTACTGGATATCCAGAACGCGTTTAGACCCTTCCGAAATGAACGTATTGTAGCCGCGACAGAAATAACCGACATGGATATTAGCGCCATGAAACGGCGGTCTATCTCGATTTATCTCGCACCAAATATTACCGATATAACGATCCTGCGCCCACTTCTCACTTTGTTCGTGCAGCAGGTCATGAACATTCTGACTCTGGAACACGATCCCAATTCCCTTCCCGTTTATTTTTTGCTGGATGAATTTCGACAGCTTAAAAAGATGGATGAGATTATGACGAAGCTTCCCTATGTGGCGGGTTATAATATCAAGCTTGCAATCATCATTCAGGATCTCAAAAACCTTGATGAGATTTATGGCGAGACTTCGCGTCATTCCCTGCTTGGCAATTGTGGTTATCAGCTGGTGCTCGGTGCCAACGACCAAGCCACCGCAGAATATGCATCCCGTGCACTTGGTAAAAAAACAATCCGCTACAAATCGGAATCCCGCACCATCGAGATCCTCGGTTTACCCCGCCGTACAAAAGTAGAGCAAATCCGCGAGCGCGATTTGATGATGCCGCAAGAAGTACGACAAATGCCAGAAAACAAGATGATCTTACTCGTCGAAGGACAACGACCGATCTATGGCGACAAGCTGAGATTTTTCAATACCCAACCCTTCAAAGCCGCTGAAGCTTATTCGCAATCGCACGTCCCTGATGTGCCGATGATCGAGTATCTGCCCAATCAGCCGGTTCCGGCTCTGACAGACGAATATGCGAATGGCGGGCAACAGCCCGTTGAGCAGACCATACTCCCTCTACCCTCCCGATCTCAAAAGCATGAGGAAACTCCGCATCAAGCGGGTGCAAACAATGCTCCGTCAATTCCTAACGCTGATGACAGGAAAAAAACAAATAGCAGGACGGTTGATCTGAGCGTCAAATTACCTTCACCAGGCAGTGACACGAAGTCGGCAACTCCTCCCGCTGATATCCATGATCGGATTGAAGTAGTCGAAGCGCAGCTTAAACCGAGCGCAGAACGATTATTGAAGGCTGTGAACGAAAAAGTCGAAGCCTCGGGCGCATCGCCTCGAAAGCGGAAAAGTTATCTAGACATATTCAATGCTACTGTGCCAGACCCGGAAGATATTGGGCTGATGACCAATGTCACATTGTGAAAATAACTGCAG
This sequence comes from Ochrobactrum chromiisoli, assembly GCF_026241335.1. GTDB lineage: Bacteria > Pseudomonadota > Alphaproteobacteria > Rhizobiales > Rhizobiaceae > Brucella > Brucella chromiisoli. The sequence goes on from NZ_JAPHAV010000016.1 coordinate 20,239, forward strand.
CACTCGAAAGAGGTGTTGAGTGAGACTCAGCAATCGCGCCGAGCTCAGCAGCACAATTGGGTATAACTTGCCTCGACGCTTCTGACCGGCCAAATTGAAAAAGCTGCCACTCAATTGGTCGCCGAATTCCGGCAGCTTTGCGCCTTAATCCTGCCGTTCGAATGACAACTTAGATTTGCCAAAAGCCGACATTGCTTATGGAGCAGCCGAGCCCCAACCGATTACTTCGGCGTATATGTTCGAATCCCGCGCGGTCCGCCAGTCAACTTATTGGAATCATTCTCTGATTCTATTTCGACCGCTGAAACGGCGCAGGACTGCGGGTTTTCGGGCCAAAGCTGTTGACTGCGCTACTTGGCCAAAACACTGATTTCCTTCTCTCTCCGCTGATATTCTCCAGACCTCCTGACTGTGCGGATTTAGTACGGAGGTGTAAGTCATTGTAAATGCGTCTTCATTTTCTTTGGTTTATCCGTACTTTTGTACGAGATAGCGGAGGGAGAAAGAACCTGCGGTCAAACTTTGCTAAAACGACTTCCACGGGCCACACATCACCATCGGTCAGTGCGGCATGCCCCCATGCCATCAGCGGATAAACTTCCCAATAGTCGGTCACAGTCGTGCAAGCGAAAGCAGGCATCAATTCCGGTTCAATCCGTGTTCGCCGCGCGTCAGAAGAATCCGTTTCCAGAATGCTTCACGCCCGAGGACGACTTCGTCGGGCGTTGGCGCGGGACGGGCTTCCAGCAAAGCGAAGCGGAACGCCTTGCGGCAATATTCCAGCGTCGGATCGTTCACGAGGGCGCGAAGCTCCACATTCCCGCCGTGGCCGCTGGTGACATAGGCACACCAACGCGACCAGATCCCCTGATCTCCATAAGCTGACCCGATGTAGCGCTTGCCCGTTGTGATATCCGAGATTAGATAAATGCCCTTGATGCTGGAAAGCGCCGCACGCCAATCGGGTCGAGAGTTGCGCACAAGCGATTCAAGTTCCTCAAAGGACAGATCGATGTCCTCGAAGCCAGGAAAGGACCGCCCGGAATAGGGTTCGCGCAAAATTTCCTGCACCTCCAGGTCGGAATAGTGATTCTCAAACTTCACCCGCGTTGCTCGCTGGCGATAGGCTGAACCCAATTTCAGCCGCCCGAGGAAGCCTTCACCTTCCTCGATAAGTTCGACCTCGTAGCGATCGCTGTGCCGTGTAACGACGCGGAACACCCCGCCAAACAGCCAAATGTCCGGCTCGTGATAGAACTGAACGAGCGAGAAAATGAAGGGCCGATTGAAATCATCCCGTGCAGGTCGATATTCTTGCCAGCCCTGCCATTCCTGTTTGTCGCGCGCCCACACTTCAAGCGGTTGGTTCTCGCCATTCCAGCGGGCGAAGTGCAGCTTGTAGTGCTCGGGCGAGGCAATCGGCCAGATATCCGCAAGCCGGATCATCGGGTAACCTCCCGCAAAATGACCTCCGCCTGCGCCAGAACCATCTGCACGGCTTCCTGCTCCAGATCGGGTGGGTAACCGTATTTCTTGAGGATCCGCTTCACCAGAACCCGCATACGGGCACGGGCACTGACCTTGTGCTGCCAGTCAACGGTAGCCGAGCCGCGCATCTGCTGGACCAGTTCGGTGGCAATGATTCGAAGCTGCTCGCTACCCATCGCCTCGACTGCGCTCTCATTTTCAGCGAGCGCATCATAGAAGGCAAGCTCCTCCGGCGACAGGCCATGCTCCTCGCCACGGGCAGCCGACGCCTTGATATCCCTCGCCAGCGCGATCAGTTCCTGGATCATCTCGACAGTTGAGATGGCATTGGCATGATAGCGCGCAACGGCCTCTTCAAGCCGTCGTGAGAAGGACTTGGTTTCCACTACATTCGCGCGGGACCGGCTCCTGATCTCGCCATTGAGAAGCTTCTTCAAAGCTTCCAGCGCCAGGTTTTTCTTGTCCATCTGCTGAATTTCAGCGAGGAACTCGTCCGACAGGATCGACAGGTCGGGCGACTGAATACCGGCAGCCTTCAGGATATCAACGATCTCGGCATTCGCCACCGCCTGGTTGAGCAATTGCTCTACCGCCAGCGATTTTGCCTGGTCGGACATCTTGCCGGTCCCTGTGGTCTTGACCAGCGCTGCGCGTACCGCCTGAAAGAAGCCGACCTCATCGCGAATGGCGCGAGCAGCATCGCTCGCCGAGGCCAGCGAATAAGCCTTACTCAGTTCCAGCACTGCATCCTGATAGCGGCGATGCGCCTTCTTCTTGTCTTCCACCTTCTCGGTTCTGGCGGCTTCGCGCTCCTGCCATCTCAGGATCCAGTCAATGGCATCAGCAAGTGCAGCCAAGCGCTGCTGAGGCTGGCCAGTGATGCCGAGGTTATAATCGTGACCGTGGAACATGCCGCGTACGACCTCATACTTTTCCATCAAGACAGCAATGGCCTCTTCCTCATCGATGCCGGTCTTGTCCTGGTCGGACCTGGTGTATTGGCCGAGTGCATTCTTCAGGTTCTGGGCAATGCCAATATAGTCAACAATCAGGCCGCCGGGTTTGTCGCGAAACACACGGTTGACCCGAGCGATAGCCTGCATCAGCCCATGACCGCGCATTGGCTTGTCTATGTACATCGTGTGCATGCATGGTGCATCGAAGCCCGTCAGCCACATGTCGCGCACGATCACCAACTTGAGTGGATCATCGGGATCACGCATGCGTTTGGCCAGATCATCGCGGCGCTTCTTGTTGCCGATATGCAGCTGCCAGGCGAGTGGATCGGCCGCCGATCCGGTCATCACAATCTTGATCGCACCCTTGTCGTCATCTTCCGAATGCCAGTCCGGACGCAGCTTGATAATCTGGTTGTAAAGGTCGACGCAGATGCGACGGCTCATGCACACGGCCATGGCTTTCCCGTTCATACCTGTGATGCGGGCTTCGAGGTGCTCGACCAGATCGGCAGCAATCAGCGACAGGCGCTTTTCTGCGCCGACCAGCCGCTCCACGGCGGTCCATTTGGCTTTCTGTTTTTCTTGCTCCGTGGCTTCATCGTCTTCGAGGATCGCCTCGATTTCAGCATCGATGCGAGGTTTCTCGTCCTCGTCCAGTTCGATTCGTGCCAGCCTGCTCTCGTAGAAAATGGGCACCGTCGCTCCATCCTCGACGGCCCGGCTGATGTCGTAGACATCGATATATTCGCCGAAGATCGCCGGCGTATTGACATCGTCGGCTTCGATCGGCGTGCCGGTAAAGCCGATGAAAGATGCGTTCGGCATCGCCTGGCGGATATAATGCGCATAGCCATAGCGACGCTGCCCAGTTGTCCTGTCGAGTTTTGCATCAAACCCGTACTGGCTGCGATGCGCCTCATCTGCCATGACGATGACATTGCGCCGAGCGGTCAGTTCGGAGAAGTTCTCCTCACCTGCCTCAGGCGAAAATTTTTGCACTGTGGTGAATATCACGCCGCCGGATGCACGATTGAGAAGCTGGTGTAAATCATCGCGACTGCCTGCTTGCTCTGGTGTCTGCCGGATCAGGTCACGACACAGGCCAAAGGTAGAGAATAGTTGGTCGTCCAGATCGTTGCGATCTGTCAGAACCACCAGTGTCGGGTTCTCCAGTTCCCTTGAGCGGACGATCAGGCCACCGAAGAACGCCATCAACAGGCTTTTGCCCGACCCTTGTGTATGCCAGATCACGCCAATCTTGCGGTCACCTTCCGGGCTTGCGGCTTCGATGGCTGCTGCCAGTGCTTTTCTGGCACCATGGAACTGGTGATAGCCGGCAATGATCTTGAATGGCCCGGCGCCCTTGTCACCAAACACGATGAAATCGCGCAGCAAGGCAAGGAAACGGCTCTTGTTGAACACACCACGCAGCAAGGTTTCCATCTCGCGGGGCCCATGCGGCTTTAACTCATCAGCGCTCGGCCGCTACCAGATCGTCCGCACCACGCTGCGGACGATCGCCAAGACGCTCAAGCTTCCGCCGTCGGCACTGTTTGATGCCGAGATGCAGGACCGATGCGCCTGCTACCTCCTCGGCCTGCGTGGCATCGACAAGTATCTGGCGGGGCGGCTCTCGGAAGATACGCTGATCAACAATCTTGCCCATGAATGGGCTTCGCTCCCCACCGCGATGGGCAAGGGTGCTTATGCCGGCCAGAACGCAGCTGTCGGTCCGGATCGCGTGCGTAAGGTGTTGGCCAAGGTCCGGCAACGTCATGGTGCCAGCCAGCCGGCGCGCGAGATTGTGGTTGAGAAGGAAGTCGACAAGCCCGTCGTTCCCGTCAGCGTCGAAGCTGAAATCCGCAAGCGCACCGATCAGTGGAGCTGGATTACCACCATCTTCGGTAGTGGTGGGGCAGGCCTTGCCGCACTCGCCGGTATGGACTGGCAGACCGTCACCGCCATCGGCGCGCTTGCACTCGGCGGGCTTATCATTGCACTGCTGCTACGGCGGCAGATCGTGTGCGCTGTGCAGGATGTGAGGAGAATGATCGAAGGGTGACATGATCAGCGGCTAATGCTTCGAACCCTACTCTATGACAATCCGATTGCCGGTTGTCGAGTATAGCCGCGAGTTCCAGGAGCGTGCAGCCGACGAGCTCGATCTGCTGCCAAAGGGGTCGGCTATCGCCGAACTGCTCGCCGACTACAGCGTCATGTGGGATCAGGCCCGCGCGTGCAAAGGACGGTGATCTGCGATCTGATCGCCGGCCGCGATATGGTCGAAGACGCGAAAGCAGATCGCCGGATAAGGCGGCGATGGCCGATAATGCCCCGCAGTCAGACGGAGGGGCGGCTGCTCGCCAAGGGTGCCCGTGCGGGCGCCGGCCGATGCTCCGGGCTCGCTTGCTCGAAGTCGCCGAGAATCGGGCAGTCGGGCCGGTGGTCGCCCGCGCAGGCGTCGGCCAGCGTCGTGAGCGTGGCGACCATGTCCTCCATCTCGGCGATTTGATGCCGAAGCTCTTTTGTTCTGGCCGACCGCGGCTCGGTGCCTGGCCGGCAGCTGGCGCCGGAGCGAACCCCGGCGCCGATCGCTCAGCGGGTCGGGCCGCCGTAGACGATGCCGTTCGGGCGATCGCCGACCGGCACTGTCTTGACCACTTCCTGGCTCCCCACGTCGATGATCGACACGGTATCGTCGGCAATGTTGGTCACGAACACGAATGCCCCGTCGGTCGATGCCGAGACGCCATGGGCGCCGCCGCCGGTGGTGAGGGTCTTCACTACCTGACCGGTCGCGGTGTCGATCACGGACACGGTGTTGTTAGGCTCCGCGTCGGTGCCCTGGTTGGCCACATAGACGTAGGCTCCATCAGCGGTCGCGAACATCTGGATCGGGTTCGGCCCCACCTCGATCCTGTTCGTTACTTGGCGGGTTGAGGTGTCGATGACCGCCACACGGTTTTCGTCGCGAAGCGAGACATAGACCTGATCGCCGGAGGGCGTGAACCCGACCTGGACCGGCGCGGTTCCGACCGGAATGCGTGCCACCTCGGACAGCGCCTGCGTGTCGATGACGGACACGGACCCATCCTCGACATTGGCCACGTAGAGCTGGGTCTCGTCCGGGCTGAGCCGCAGGCCGTGCGGATAGTCCCCCGTCGCGATACGCCCGATGACCTCGGCCTTTGCGAGATCGACCACGGCGATCTCGTCGCCGCCGGCCAGCGAGACAAAAGCGCGCCCCTGCCGGTCGGCGACCACATGGGCCGGGTGCGAGCCCACCGCGACGGTCGCCTTGGGCGCGGCGATGTTCTGCGGATCGAGAATGACCAGCAGACCCTCGGCCGCAGCTTCCTCGCCGTTTCCGTGGCCGTCGGATTCGTGATCCCCCTCGGTGGCAGGATCTCCGACTGCCAGCAACAGCTTCCCATCGGGCGTCAGATCGACGTTGTGGGGCCCGACCGGGATCGAAACGGTGTCGACCGATCCGGTGCCGAGATCGATGGCGCTGATGGAATTGCCGCCCTCATTGGCAGCGTAGACGGTTCCCCTTGTCTGGCCGAGGGCTGCCGGTGCCTCGCCAGCGTTCGTCTCCAGCCAAGCCTGCATTTCAGCGATCTCGCCTTCCTGCGCCGCGATGATCTGGTCCGCCCACGCCTTGGTCTGCGGATCGTCCCCGTATTGCTGGACGATCCTGGCCATGTCGATCGCGCCCTGATGATGCGGGATCATGCCCCGGACGAAGGCGACATCGGGATCGTCGGCCATGACGCCGTCCATCATCAGCCCGTGCGTCTCGTTCATCGCGTCGACATAGGCCTGCGTGAAGTCGGGAAGGTTACTGCTCGCCCGGGCCGCTTCCGCTTGCGCGGGCGGGCTTGCTGGGTGGTGGGTGTCATGCCCGGACTGGGCGAGGGCGGCGCCTGGCAGGCCTGCCAGGATGCTGACGGAAAGGGCGATTGCGGTTCGGTTCATTGATTTCATCCTTTGGTACGGGAGCGCCGGTCCAGATTCGCGGACGCGGGTCTCCGATATGTTCGCGTGGTCTTTCGGGGTCGCGCCGGAGCAGCCGGAGACATCTTCGTTCTCGCGGCGATCCCTGCGCCTCACGCCGCGATGAGACGTGGCGGCCTCAGGATTCCTTCAGGGGACCGATCGCGCGGGTCAGGGTGCATCAACGTGAAAGCTTCGCCGTTCGCGGCCGGGCCGAGCGTCGGCGGCTCGACGAGAACGGCGGCGGTCAGACAGGTCTGGCAGCAGTCCGCCAGATTTGGACTACCGTCATCACTCACGCAGCCTGCGAATCGATCTGCGCCATGTTCGTCCGGCATGTGATGGCGGGCGCAGTGGCTGGCCGTGGCAGCAGTCTGTTCCTGGTGGATGGCGTGTCCGGCGGGACTGGCGTGTGCCGGGACCTGCAGAACCAGGGCGCTGATGGCAAGCAGCAGGATGCAGATCGCAAACTGGCGCAATCCGCCGCATCTTGCCCTGCCAGCAACTCGCGCGCTCCCGTTCATGCGCCACCTTCCTTCCCGGTGGCACGCGAGGCCCGTGCGATGTCACGTTCACGTCGCGCGCCACCCGACACAGCAAGACCGCCCCGCTGACGGAGGCAAGCCGCCTCGGCCAGGTGCTGTTTCGGATCATTGGCAAGGTGGCCGGTCATGTGGAGACGCCTGACTCAGATTTCCTGCGCGCCGAGAAAACGCCCGAAGGGTTGGATAGTCGGGCCGAACAGGAACACTTCATACGGCTCGGGATCGACGCCCGGAAAATCCATGCCGGGCGAGCCGGCAGGCATTCCGGGAACGGCCAACCCTGTCGCATCCGGTCGTTCGGCCAGAAGGCGGCGGATCGCCGCGGCAGGCACATGGCCCTCGACCACATAGCCGCCCACCTCGGCGGTGTGGCAGGAGGCCAGTTCGGCTGGCACGCCGAGCCGCTGCTTGAGGCTGTCCATATCGGTGGATTCCACAACCCGCACCGGGAACCCCGCAGCCTCGATATGCGCGACCCAGCCATCGCAGCAGCCGCAGGACGGATCCTTGGTGACGTTCACCAGAGGCAGCGCTTCGGCATGCCCCCGGCCGATTGTAGACAACAGCAGGGGAAGTGCGCCGGCAGCGGCCAGAATGGCGCGCCGGCTGATGCGGTGATCGTTTCTCATCGTCAAACCTCGCTTCATGGATTCATTGTCTCCCCGTCACGGTCCATGTGCGGCGCACAATGCGGTGAGCAGCGAATCGAAGGCCGCGGCACCGCCATCACAGCTTCACCTTCCGCAAACGCGCGGCATTGGCGATGACACTGACCGAGGACAGCGCCATGGCGGCCGCCGCGATGATCGGCGACAGCAGGATGCCGAAGAACGGGTAGAGCACGCCCGCCGCGACCGGCACGCCTAGGGCGTTGTAGATGAAGGCGAAGAACAGGTTCTGGCGGATGTTCCCCATGACCGCTTCCGACAGCCGCCTCGCCCGCACGATACCTATAAGATCGCCCTTCAGCAGCGTGACGCCCGCGCTTTCCATCGCCACGTCGGTGCCGGTGCCCATGGCGATGCCAACATCCGCGGCAGCCAGCGCCGGCGCGTCGTTCACCCCGTCGCCCGCCATCGCCACCACCTCGCCCGCCGCCTTGTGCCGCTGCACAACCGCGCTTTTCTGATCGGGCAGAACCTCCGCCTCGACCTCGTCGATGCCGAGCTGGCGCGCGACCGCCCTGGCCGTCGTCCAGTTGTCGCCGGTCAGCATGACCACGCGGATACCTTGCGCCTTCAGCGCGGCCAGCGCCTCGGGCGTTGTGGGCTTGACCGGATCGGCGATGGCGAAGATCGCCGCCACCTGCCCGTCCACCCCCATGAAGATCGCCGTTGCCCCGTCCTCGCGCAGCCGGTCGGCCTCATCGGCCAGCGGCGCGACATCGACGCCCTGCTCGGCGAGGAACTTCGCATTGCCAAGGGGAATGCGCTTGCCCTCGACCACCCCGAGCGCGCCCTTGCCGGTGGGGGAGTCGAAATCCGCGACCGGCGCGAGTTCGAGCCCTCGCTCCTCTGCCGCCCGCACGATGGCCAGCGCCAGCGGATGCTCGCTCGCCCGCTCCACGCTGGCAGCAAGCCGCAGCGCCTCGTCTTCGGTGAAGCCAGGGGCGGGAACGATGGCGGTGACGGCGGGCCGGCCCTCGGTCAGCGTCCCGGTCTTGTCGACGATGATGGTGTCGACCTTCTCCATATGCTCCAGCGCCTCGGCATTCTTGATCAGCACGCCGGCCTGCGCGCCACGTCCGACGCCGACCATGATCGACATCGGCGTGGCCAGCCCGAGCGCGCAGGGGCAGGCGATGATCAGGACCGAAACCGCCGCAATGAGACCGAAGGAGAAGCGCGGCTCCGGACCCCATATCGACCAGGCGACGAAGGCAAGCACCGCGACCAGGATCACCGCCGGCACGAACCAGCCCGACACCTGATCGGCGAGGCGCTGGATCGGCGCGCGGCTGCGCTGCGCCTCGGCGACGAGCTGGACGATCTGCGACAGCATGGTGTCGCGGCCGACCTTCTTCGCCTCGATCACCAGCGCGCCGGACTGGTTCATGGTGCCGCCGATAGCCTTGGCACCAACCTCCTTGGTCACCGGCATCGACTCGCCCGTCACCATCGATTCATCGACGGCGCTGCGGCCCTCGATCACCTCGCCATCGACCGGCACCTTCTCGCCGGGCCGCACCCGTAGGCGGTCGCCGACATGGACGCTGTCGAGCTGTACCTCCTCCTCGGTCCCGTCGTCACGAATGATCCGCGCGGTCTTGGGCGCGAGGTCGAGCAGCGCGCGGATCGCGCCGCTGGTGCTCTCTCTCGCACGCAGTTCCAGAACCTGGCCGAGTAGGACAAGGACGGTGATGACCGCCGCCGCCTCGAAATAGACCGCCACCGACCCGTCATGCTGCCGGAACTGGTCAGGAAAGATGCCGGGCGCGAGCGTCGCCACCATGCTGTAGATCCAGGCAGCTCCGGTGCCCATCGCGATCAGCGTGAACATGTTGAGGCTGCGGTTGACGAGCGATTGCCAGCCACGCTGGAAGAATGGCCAACCGGCCCACAGCACCACAGGCGTCGCCAGCAGCATCTGGATCCAGTTCGAGGTCCGCTGGCTGATGAGGTGGTCCAGACCAAGAAGATGGCCGCCCATCTCCAGCACGAACACCGGCAGCGTCAGCACCAGGCCGATCCAGAACCGGCGCGTCATGTCGATCAGTTCCTCGTTCGGCCCGGCCTCCAGGCTGACCAGCACCGGCTCCAGCGCCATGCCGCAGATCGGGCAGGAGCCGGGGCCGACCTGCCGGATCTCGGGATGCATCGGGCAGGTGTAGATCGTCCCCTCGGGCACCGGCTCGGCCCGTTCCGTCGCGGCGGCAGGGTCGAGATAGCGTTCCGGGTCGGCCAGGAACTTCTCCCGGCACCCGGCCGAGCAGAAGTAATAGGGCCGACCCGCGTGCTCGGCCTTGTGCGCGGTCTTGTGGGGATCGACCATCATGCCGCAGACCGGGTCCTTGACCTTGTGGGCACTGTCCGCTGCGACAGCCGCGTGCCCCTGCTCATGGCCGTGGGCCGCATGATCGTGGTGCTGATGATCGTGTTCAGTATTGTTGGTCATTTTTACGCCTCCTCGGCGTCTCGTCCTCGGCCTTGCGTTCGCCGTTCTGCGCTTTCCAATCGCTAGACGGTCAAGAGGTGACTGGAAGCTGGAAAAGTATCGCCGTTTAGTGATTCCCATGGAAATTTCGAACGTTGGTCTGTTCTGGCGCGGCATGTGACCGCATGATGTCAATGTCGGCTGCAGTCTCCTCGCCATCGAGGCAGTATTCCTCCACCTGCAACGTCGAGAAGTAGATGTTGAATCGCTCGCGCAGGAGATGGTTCGCCTGCCGCAGCACCCGCTCGCCGTCTTTCCAGTTCCGAACGCAGATGTGGCTCGAGAAGACATTGCGCCCGGATGTCAGGCTCCAGGCATGGACGTGATGCACATCCGTCACCCCCTCCAATTGCCGGATGGCCGTGATTGCGGCCTCCAGATCCAGGTCTTCCGGCGTGCCCTGAAGCAGGATGTGCAATGCCTCACGCAGAATGCCCCAGGAAGCCCAGAGCAGGACGAGCCCGAAGGCCATGCCAAGCAGGGGATCAATGGCGAGGAAGCCCGTAAATCGGATCACCAGCGCCGAGATGATGATGAGGAAGCTTCCGACGAAGGTCTGGAGGATGTGCCAGTAGGCGCCGCGCATGTTCAGGTTGCCCTTCTGGCGTTCGTACAGCAGCCAGAGCGCGACAAGCTCGGTGGCGATCCCGCCGGCAGCGGCAAACAGCATCGGTGTCGTGGCCAGTTCGATCGGCTCCATGAGACGCATCGCGCCCATCCACAGCACGAAAAGAGCCATCGCGACGAGAAACAGGCCGTTGAAAAGGGCGCCGAGGATCTCGGCCCGGACATAACCGAAGGTACGTGCCGGGCTGGATTTCCGTTCAGTCAAGCGAAGCGCGACCAGTGCGATGAGCACGCCGCCCACGGCAGAGAAGGTGTGGAAGGCATCGGAGATGACAGCGACGGAGCCCGTCCAGATGCCGATTCCCAGCTCGACTACAAAGTAAAGGCCGGTGAGCCAGCCCGAGATGACAAGCGCCTTGCGATCGCCGCCCGCGGGCATGTGACCGGCATGGCCGCCGTGAGACATCGACATGAGTCCGCCTCCTTGTTGCTGAGGGAGAACGCCGGCATCCGACGTCCTCTGCCTGGCCTATGCGCTGACCGCGAATTCGGTCATCATGCCGGTCTCAAGATGCGGCATGTGGTGGCAATGCAGCATCCAGCGCGCGGCCTCGCCGGCGTCGAGCGCGATATCGACCATCGACATCGGCGGCACATATACCGTGTCGCGCAGCGCGCCCCGGACTGCACGTCCGTTCAGTCCGACGACCTGGAACACATGCCCGTGCAAATGCATCGGGTGGCCCATCATCGACATGTTGTGGAATGACAGCACGATCCGCTCACCGCTCTGCGCGGTCACCGGGCGATGCTGGCCCCAGACGGCGCCGTTGATCGTCCACACATAGGGCTGCATCGAGCCGCCCAGCATCACCATGTGGCTGCGGTCCACCGGCCGATCCGGCAAAGCGCCCGCGGCGATCAGACGCGTCTCCTGCGCAAGGTCGCTGTCGAAGGCAGGCGCTTCGGCCTCCGCCATGGTGTCGATGCGCCGTATTTCGGCGCCCTGCGTGGCAAGGATCAGCCCGGTCCGCTCTCGCGCGCCTTCCCGCAGCGCGAGGATCGGCCAGGCGCCGCCCTCCTGCGGCAGGTCGATCTCGAGGTCGAGCCGTTGGCCCATGGCCAAGCCGAACCGCGTGCCGGGGACGGGCTGAACGGCATGGCCATCGACCGCGACGAGCCGGGCCTGCGCTTCGCCAGTCTCGATCCAGAACACCGTTGCCGCGGCGGCGTTGATCACCCGCAGGCGGATGCGCCCGCCGCGCTCAACCTGCACCACCTCGGGATCCGAAAGCGTGCGGTCGTTGGCAAGATAGGCGTCCCAGTCGTAGTCGTTGAGGTCCATCGCCATGCCGTCCATGGCGCCCATTCCCGTCATGCCACCCATGGCGCCGTGATCCATGCCACCCATCGGCATGTTCCCCATCGCGCCGTGGTCCATGGCCGCCATGCCGCCCATGACCGCGCCGTGGCCGCCTCCATGACCGCCGGCGGTCCCGTGGCCGCCAAGGATCTCGGCCATCACCTCCTCGGGTGCCTTGAACGAGAAATCATGCAGGAACAGCACCACCTCCTGCCGGTCGGCGGCGACATCCTCGGCGCTGCGCACGATCAGCGGCGCGGCCAGAAGGCGCATCTCATGCAGCGGCACATGCGCGTGCATCCAGTAGGTGCCGGGCAGCGGCGCGAAGTCATAGGCGCGAGTCTCGCCGGGGGCGAGCATCGGCAAAGGCATGTCGGGCACGCCATCCTGTGCGTTGGGCGGGATCTGGCCGTGCCAGTGGATCAGCGTGTCAGTATCGAGATCGTTGCGCAGATCCACCCGGAACCGCGCGCCGGGATCGAGTGTCAGCCCCTGTCCGGCTGGCCCGGCAAGACCCCAGACGGTGGCGGCGCGACCGTCGATGTCGAGCGTCCGGGTGGCGGCGTGCAGCGACAGCGGGGCGGCGCCCTGCGCTGCCGCGATCCGGGGCAGATGCGCATAGGCCAGCATGGCGGCGCCAGCGGCAAGAAAGCCGCGTCGTGAAAGGGTATTCATGGTCGTCTCCTCGGGACAGCTCGTCCCGTTCATCAAAACCGACAGGACGCCGCGGGCCTCGGCCCGGACGCGCGATCAGAGGAGACGGTGCTTGGGAGGTCGTTCGTTCAGTCCAGGTGCCCGACCGGCAAGCACTGCACCGGTGGGCAGGTCATGGCTGGCAGGCGCGTAATCGCTGCCAGAGCTGTCGCTCGGGGAGGTCAGGAAGACCGAAAGACCGGCGCAAAGCAGCTCACAGCTTCCGGTGTCGATCGATCCGCAGTGCTGTTCGCCATCACAGGAATGTTCGCTGCCGGCCGCAACCTGCATCATCTCGCCGACATGCATCGAGTGATCCGGCTCTGCGCTCAAGCGCGCCGCATGCGCGGAGGTCACCGTCGTCATGACGGCGATCGCGAGTACGGCAAGCATAGTGACGAGGCGCGAGAACATGCCGGAAAGATAGGCGCTGGTCACGGGAATGTCAATTGCCTCCGGCGTCGCGCCTCTGGCAGAAATTCATCCTCGGCATGTAGCCAATAGAAATTCCTCGCCACCAATCATGCAACTCATGCGAAAAGAACTCCGTAATATCTTGTGGCCCGGGTTGCTCGTCGGAGGCCTGGTCATGGCGGTCTTCGCTGGCAGGCACTATGCCCAGACCGCATCCAACGCCGCGTCATCTGCAGAAGTCATCGAACAGGGCCGGCAGATCTATGCGGACCAATGTGCGTCCTGCCACGGTGCGCAGCTCGAGGGGCAGCCGGACTGGAAGACGCCCCTTCCGTCCGGGCGTCTCCCGGCGCCACCACACGATGCCGACGACCACACGTGGCACCATCCCGATGACATCCTGTTCCGGATCGTCAAGGAGGGCACGGCCGCCATCGTCGGGGGCGGCTATAAGAGCGACATGCCGGGCTTTGCCGTCCTCAGCGACGCAGAGATCCAGGCTGCGCTCGCCTATATCAAGAGCACCTGGCCGGAGCGCGAGCGGACCTACCAGGAGAATGTGTCGCAAGCACGCTGAGCGCTGATGGCACCTTCGGGATGGAGCTTCGCTGCAGGCCGGAGCTGCCCGTGCGACCGGCTGCTCAGTTTTCCGAGGCCCACCCGGTGACAGTTGTGGCTGCCGGACAGAAGCGGCATATTTGGATCAACCCGATGGCGACACCTTTGGGAGCGATGTTCGTGGGATTATTCATGGATTACTTGGCCTTTGAAGCGCGCCCGATCATGGCGCAGCGTCGGGTTTTCCCTCAATGAACAATCCCGGCTCCAGTTCATCGAAGCGGGTTCAAGACCGCACGGAGCGGCTCAACAAGAACTGCTTCTGCGTTACACTGGACCTTCCATCGCTGCGCGAGGCGCTGGAGCAGGAGGCAGGTGAGCCGGCGTTCTTCGAGACGTTCATCGGCCCCAAGACCCACCTGTTCTCGCACGTGCCGGTGTTCCTTTCGGCCACCACCGTCAATGAGATGCGCGCGATCGCAGTGGCTGTGGAGACCACCGCCCAACTCGAGGCATACAAGACCGCGGTCCTCTCCTGGGCGCCGGAAATCGCGTGGGGGGATCACGGCCCGCTCGGGGCATTGATGGGCTACGACTTTCATCTCGGCGAAGACGGCCCCCGGTTGATCGAAATCAACACCAACGCCGGCGGCGCGTTTCTCAATGCCTTTCTTGCACGAGCGCAGCGCGCGTGCTGCGCCGAAATGGATATCCCCCCGGCGCTGCCATCGTTCGAGGACGCGGCGTTTCGCATGTTCCAGAACGAATGGATTCGGCAGCGGGGAACGGGCACGCCACAACGCATCGCCATCATCGATGACAATCCGCCGGAACAGTACCTTTATCCCGAGTTCGTGCTCGCGCGGCAAGTTTTGGCGGCACGAGGGGTAGACGCGGTCATCGCCGACGCCGGTCACCTTAGCTACGACGATGGTCGGCTCAGCGTCGACGGAAAGACGATCGATCTCGTTTACAATCGGGTCACCGATTTCGCCTTTGATCAGCCCGAGCACAAGGCATTGCAGGAATCCTACCGTGATGGCGCGGTTGTCGTAACGCCGAATCCGCACAACCACGCGCTCCTTGCCGACAAGCGCAACCTTTCGCTTCTTTCGAATTCCGCGACACTTGAGGCATGGGGAGTCGACCCGGGGATTCGGGCCGGGCTTGCTGCCGTTCCACGCACCGTTTTGGTCAATCCCGACAACGCTGATGCACTTTGGAAATCCCGCAAGGACCTGTTCTTCAAGCCGACAGGAGGACATGGTGGCAAGGCGGTATATCGTAGCGACAAGCTGACGAAAGGAGTCTGGGCGGAGATCGCGGGAGGCGGATACGTTGCCCAGACGCTGGTCCGCCCCAGCGAGCGCATGATCAAGATCGACGAGACACCCCAGAGGCGCAAAATGGACGTGCGACTGTATACCTATGATGGGCAGGTGCTTCTGGTGGCCGCGCGCCTTTATCAAGGCCAGACCACAAATTTCAGGACGCTAGGGGGTGGGTTCGCGCCGGTGTTCGTGATCTGAAGCGAGAGCTGTTGGGATCTTGTATAATGAAATCAATCCCTTAAGGTGGAGAAGGTTGGACGTCAGACCCATCCCCTCCGCCAAACACCGCCGATTGCCCTCTATAGTGCGATAATGCCGCCGATCACCGCATTACATCGGATGAGATAGCAAACCGCCGTTTCTACGCCACAGCCCAATATATCTTGACCGCCCATGGCGGCTTGCGGCCCCGACTCCGTCGTGCATCTCATCCAGAATGAACGGCAGGTTGCGGGTGGGAACGGAGCCCTTCGAAACGACCTCTAGAGGGTCGAAAGCACTCATTCTAAACGTGGTGAAATTGCAGAATTAGAGAATGTCGCTCGACTTTGGCCGGTCCATGCGTTTTCCGTGACCGTCTAGAGCCTACGTCGATATGCGACAGCGATCTGACCTTTGAACTTCTCGCTTGTAATTGTGTACCACTATAACTTACCAAGTCACACGCGAGGAAGGATGACATGGCATCATACTCATTCTTATGGGTAAAACTATGCGGCGTTCTAACTTGTCAATTGACAATTTAATATGGCGGAGTATATATTTTGCCTAGAAAGAGGCACACGTCGAAGGAAATAGAAGGCGTCCTCCAGGAGCTCGAAAAGCTCGGGTGGAAGCTGATCGAGGGAAAAGGGCATTGTTGGGGTATCCTGCGTTGCCCTGCCAATGATCAGGATTGTCGCTGTGGCGAGTTTTGCCAGATGTCGGTCTGGTCGACACCCAAAAACCCTCAGCAACACGCTAAGAAGCTCCGCCAGAAAGCCCTTGCTTGCGTGCAACTAAAGAAAAATGACGAAGGAAATGTCGATGGCTGAGGAATTCGAATTCGAGTTAGTTTTCGCGCTCCCTGACGGGGAACACGATCCATTTGTGTTGTCCGACGCCATCTTCGAAGCTGGCTTCGGGGACGCCCTGGTGGGCACTGGTACGCCCGGCTTGCTCGGTGTCGAGTTAGAAGCGGAAGGCGATGACGCTGAGAACGTAATTCTTAATGCAGCACGGGCGCTGATCAAAGCGCTTCCCGAAGGCACGACCCTTCACGAGGTTCGACCTGACCTGGTAAGCCTGGCTGACGTCGCTGAGAAGCTTGAAGTGCAGCGGCAGGCGCTCCAGCAACGAAAAATGCCTCTTCCTGTCGCAGGCGGACTCTACCGGATCGATGAGATCGTTAAGGTTGTGACAGAAGCATCTAAGCCCCAGGAGGGCCGTCGGCGCCCACGCTTCAATATTGACGCAGCATCCAAGTGGTTTCGCGCTGGCGACGCGGCGCGGCGGGTGAATGCCCTCCTGACTATGAAAGAGATCGACCCTTTAACGATCGAGTTGAGGCCACGTCAGGAACGCTAGGGGAGCTCCACAGTCCACCGCCTACAACGGCCGGCTATAGGGTCGGCATTTATGCATTAGATATATTAAAGACATTGAGTTTTACACTCGGGCATCGGATTCGACTTAGCACGTTTATTCCCGCCCCATAATGTAGTTTGCTCCTGTAACTGACCCCAGACCCGCTTAAATCTCAATCCCACTTCAAACATTCCGAGCAGCAAAAGTACCCGTCTGATTAAATATTCTTTGCCGTCAAAACGGCAGAAATCCTCCAAGGAAACTGATCATATCGGTTATCCACGCGATGGCTGCATTGAACCAGCTTCTTAGGACAGTAGCTACGTACACGATCGCAACCAAACCAAGGACGAGCCAGAACAGAACCGCAAAGAATTTTGCAAAAGCATCGTCAGCCTTCGGATCGGGGGGTGAATTATAAATGTAATCGGGTCGCATGGTCATCTAACGCTCGTGTTCGTCGCGGTCCTTCTTTTCCTGTTGCTCTTGCTCTAGTTCCTGCAATCGTGCAACCTGTTGTTGCGGAGGATCTGTACGGGCAGTCTCTCCGTCCCGAACGACGGCCTTTGTTTCCATACTAGCCCGATTATCGAGTTGTTTGGAACCTTCAACTTTCTCGTCGGTCCGATCCCGTTCTTCAAGCAAGTTCGCTTCCCATGCCCGGCGATCGACCATTTGTTCGACGCGATGCTTCTGTCCGTCGATCTCCTGTATGACGGTTTTCATGACGCGTTCCGTACCAGTGGACCGCAAATGAATTTCATCGCCGATATCGGCGCCGGCGCGATGCAATGCATCTGGTAATCCGACACCCCAGACCGTGCGACTGCCGTTGGCAGTTTCAATAACAACGAACGGCGAAGGCTCGTTCTTCTCATCATCCTGATAGGCCTTCTCGCCTGTCTCGACGAGGATGCCCTGAACGCCCTCCTTATAGTCGATTGTCTTGGAGTGCGGCGCTCCGGAATTATCTGCATTCTGTTGCTCTCTATCGACCTTGATCGACCGATCCGAACCTGCAGATTGCTCCTGATCCCGGTGAGCCGCCTCCAGCGCCCTGCCCTCGATCGGAACAATTTCATTGCGCAAATAGGACTGCTCGCGACGCGCCAGATCTTGCCAATCCAGTTCCGTCGGCTGATAACCCTTCACCGAAATTCCGTGCGCCTGGCCCTCCAGCCAAGTTTCACGGCGGAACTCCTTGCTCCCCGTTATCTCGATGCTCGTCCAGCCTCGATGCGCTGCTGTTTCGATCATCAATCGAACGCCCTGAGCATCGAACGATTTTGCGCGCAGCTTCTCTCCATTGTCCTGGAACACTTCGCGCTCACCCTTTGAATCGGCAAAGACTCGCTGCGTCCCCCCGTGATCCTCACGAATATAATATCGCCTCGTGATTTCAATCGGAAATGAACGGTCCATTTCAGCCCGGTAGGATGCTGCCGCCGCTTTCTCTTCTTCATCTGCGCCGAAACGCGGGTTGCTGGCATTATCATCCGATGGCAAACCCTGCTCTGCTTCCGCAATAATATGAACCGGCTTGGCAATTTCGGAATCGGGTTCGCGAGCAATCTGCATCGACGAGCTATCCGGCTCGCTTTCTTGCGATGGTGTTTCAACGGTCAATCCACACTGTTCCGTCAATTCCATATGCTCGCGCATTAGATTGACATGTTCGCGCGTATACTGCGCTACCTGATCCAGATCGGCTTTGTCTTCCAGACCGAGATTGCGGCCAAGTCGGAACAAAGCTGTTTCAACTTCTTTCTCATATGCCTCAAAATCGCTTCTCGACATTTCGCGCATTTTTTCACCCTCCAAAATGATGTTTTGCAACTTTACCAAATTGGAACGGTATTGCGACCCGAAATCCGCATGAACGATATTAGAATTATTTACGTCCGCTTGAAGCGAAATAGTTGATTCTATTACATCTCTTTGTTGCATAGCATATGCAGAAATCTGACGATCGCCGCTTGCCATTGCGAGTTTCTCCCAACTCTGAGTTACCTTTACGGTATATTCACGGCTGCGCGCACTTCGCGCCACGCTATGACGACCCGACCGCTTGGCGTCATAACGCGACTGAGCTGCCGCACTCGTCCCCTCATGTTCCGTTCGTCCCTCGCGATTAACCGGCCGAACCTGATTGCGCGTATAGGCTGGAGCATTTGCAAACTCGCGCCTGTCGGTCATTTCCATAGCGACGCCGTGCTCGCGCGCCTTTTCAGCCATAAGTTCGCGCCACTGGCGAAAAACCTGTGGCGAGGTCTCGACCCGATCACCGGCATCCGAACGCATAGCGATAATGGCATGTGCATGGATATGCGGTCGCTTTCCGCCCTGCCCCATCTCTTTCGGGTCGCTGAACGGATCATGCATCGCAAATATGTAGCGGTGTCCTTCGAACTGCGCGGCCAGAAAATCCCGAACAGCACCTTCAAAAGCCTGAACGTTGGTGCCAGCTTTGGCAGACATAATGACATGCATCACATCCCTGCCCCTACGGCTGTGCAACTCCCGACGCCACTGCTTTTGCACCAGGTTGCCTGCGGAGCGCGCATCAGAGACAACACGCCCCTTACCATCGCGAACATCACCCTTATGATCCTCGACCAGATTTCTCAGCTTGGCAGCGCCATATTCCACGCCATTACCATACCCGGTAAAACGGAACCGCGCCCTCGCCAGATCAGACGCTGCGCTTTTGATATAACGCCTCTGAATAATGTCCGCCGCCTTCGGGTCGCCGGTCAACCGCTCCCCTTCCGCGCTGCGCAAGACCACCATGCCGTCAACTTTTAAAATTCCATGCGATGGCTGCGAAACAGCATAAGCGAAGCTGCGATTGCCGAAAGCGCTCGCCAGGCTATCGCGCACGAGCTGGTGCAAAGCTTCTTCTGTTGCGAAACCGCTAGCTTCGATCGACACTCGGAACGTACCGATATCCCTGCTCTCGGCTCGATTTTGAAACACTGGCTCCCATTCGCCACGCAACCGGGCCAGTTCCTCACGTCCCTCCAGCCGCTCACCGTTTTCCTTTTCGACGCTAATCTCACCATTGCGGGCAACATAATTCACCATTGCGCCAAGACGCGCACCGCCACCATACGACGCCAACTTGACCACCGCAGGCTGACTGCCTGTTGCAACCGCGGCCAAACGTGTTTCCATCGGCCTCGCTGACGCAACGGGCTTACTTGCAGAGCCTCCAAAGAACTGGATCCTCTGTGCCCTTGAGGATCCCGTGCGCATTTTCGGCACCAAGCCGCCACTTGCTGCAGCGGCGCCACCTGCGATCTGTAATTCGCGCAATCTCCGGCGCATTTCTTCCTCGGCGCTGCTTGCAGCACTCGAACCCAGCGAAAGCTCATGCAGCAACGCCGCTCGGCGCTGCTCCCATTCACTTTCAAAAGCTCCGAGAAAGAACTCCATTGACCGCTAATCCTTGCTACGATGTTTGTATCCTGACCGCTTCGTGATGCGGCGCAACTCGCTGAGGACGCCTACCTGCATCTTCTGAACATCACCGACCACCATACGGATCTCGCTATCCGAAACCGATTTGCCGCTATTCAGTGCTCGAGCGACCTGATTAAGATTGATGCCAATCATGCGCATATCCTCAAGCATGAGGGACAAAAGCGCTCTGTCTTCATCATTGAAGATGGGCTTTACCCCTGCGCCTTGCAGCAACACGGCCTTGAAAAATGCGCTCATCGTCATATCAGCCGCCTTCGCGGCGTCGTCGATCGCGTCATATTCGTCCGCCGAGACACGGCTATGAATGGTTTGCGGCTTGGGTTTAACGCCCCCCATACCCTCATTAATTGCTTCATTCATAGGCGTTGTTAGCTCCAATTCAGCGCAGCAATCGACAATCGCGGACGTGTTTCGCGATTGCTTAGCAAAAATGTAGCACATTTTTCCGTATCCTGCCGACCCATCTACAAGGGGAGCCATCCAATATTCGTCTAACTTGGCCTCGCTCCGCTTACCTTACGCCGGGGTGCAGCCTCGGCGCTGCAAAGAAATTACGCTCACCAAGGTTCACCACCAGAACGCTTTATTCGCCTTTGTGTACCCCTCGTACTCGCCAGCAAGGGACGCTTCGCTCTTCGCCCTTGCCGGACTACGAGCGGGCGGCACGAACGGCTTTTGCGCGGCTCCGGGGTTCACACTCCATTGGGAGAAACATGTTCCCAAACTCCAGTTATCGAGTGATGTGATTATTTGATATGAACACATGGTGTGTCACATGCTACCAATCGTATTGTCACATCGTGTGAAACTATCTTATCTTCACATGCATTCTCGCGCCCTGTTGGCAGCATTGCCGGCGCTTCAGGCAATAATCGACACCAAGAAAACCAGCATATCCAGGTACAGGAGGGCCATCGTGACACTTCGAATATCTTCGGTAAGCGGCAAAGGTGGAGCCGGGAAGACGACCGCGGTCATTTTGACTGCAGGTGAACTCGCACTCAAAAATCGACGGGTATTGCTCATTGATGCCGATCCACGACAGAACTTAGCCGAGTGGTGGAAGCGGTGCGAAGCAAAGGACAACGTACCGGCATCGATCTCGCTCGCGACCGCACTTCGTCAGAACAATATAGAGAAATTAATGGCGTCACAGGAGGGCAACTATGACGCCATACTGATCGACGCGCCGGGCGTCGATAGTGTTGTGATGGATACGATAATCGACCATTCAGATATCGTCATCACACCCATTCAGCCCGCCCAAGACGAGATTAAAGCAGTTGGTGAGGCCGCGGAGGCAATTGCGACACGAACGGACCTTCTTGACCGTAGTATTCCTCAAGCGGTTCTTCGAACACGCATCACGATCGTCAATCGGCATCTCGAAGCATACCGGATCATTCGCCCTTTCGTCCAAAATCTGAGCGAACACGGTTATAATTCCGTGTTGCTCGATACAGAGTTGATCGAGCGCAACTGCTATCGAGAAATCCGCAGCGGTCTTGGCACGCTACAAATGCTCGAACCGAGTGAACCGGTTCTCAAGGCCAGAGCGGAGGTGAATGCATTCGTCGAGGAGTTGGAGAAACTTAAAGTGGCGCACCAAGGGGAGACTATCGATGGCTAAGGGAAAAATCTCTCTTTCTGATTTCCCGGTGGCGGAACGTCGAAAACGTTCTATTGATCTGGACAAAGTCACTGCCTCTCCCCCGCCGATTTCGCACACGCACGACGAAGACGCTGCAAGAATTGGAAATGAATCGGCGCCCGCGACATCAAGACAGAATAAGCAGGCTAAACCTCTCGAGACAACACCGGCACAACACCGGGCAAATGCAATTGAAAATGCGAACCGCCGGGAAGACTCCCGTAACCGACTGCGTGAGCTTCGCAAATCCCGTGAGCGTGAAAGTAAGCATTTCGTCAACGTCTCGCTTGATTATGAAACCAAGCGTCGACTTGAGAATGCAGCACACGACAACGGTCTCAAAATGACCGTCATACTCCGCGACGCAATTGATCAATATCTTAAAGATAACGGATACTGATCATGCTTGGTCGAAGTTTTCTCATCGGCATTGCGGTCGGAATTGCCGTTGGGATCTATATCGCTCCATCGCTGCGCACCAATCTAGATCTTCATACCGACGAACAGAAGGTCGCTAGTCTGGCAAAGCAAAGCTACGATGCCATTTGGCCTGATGACGAAACAGCCAGGACGGAGTTATTTCGATTGTCGAACTGGAATTGCGCCGATTACGGCCGTTCTTCCAAAGTGTCAGTCCTGCGTTGCATTCCAATCAAAGAGCAGACTGTTGCATGCGAATTGTCTGCTACGCTAAGCTGGCTGAATGAGCCCAAAGCTATCGAAGCCGTCTTCGAGGGGGTGGCCAATGATTGGCGCCTTGTGGCGGTGAAATCCAGATAACCGATGTGACGACGATCGGCATTGGAATCCCAAACGCTAGCGCCGAATGCGCCCTCCTCCTTCATTTCAATATAAAACGCGCGCTGAAAACAGGCGAACACGAACTCTGAAGTGCTGCTATTTCTGAAAAATATGGTAATGATCGCCGTTGTGGCACGGCAGGTAAAAGGGGTTCCAGCGTGAGTAGTGAGTCATTGGATTTCGCAAATGAGCATTCTTTGGAAAGGACCAATGATCCTGAGATCGATAAACCAGTCTTCAGGCGTTCAGGTTTTAACGGAATAAGCACGTTTGAAGAAATAGATCAGCGACTTGCAAAATACCTGCGCGACGCACGTGAAAAAGCGGGCCTCAAACAAGCCGATTTTGCACCACTCATGGGACTGTCTACGCCAGTTTATGGTCGTTATGAGCGGGCATTTTCAAAACTCCACGTCACTCGCATGATCCATATCTGTGAAGTGCTGAACGTTATGCCCATCGATATGCTTTACGAAGCAGCACCCCATTTGTGGGGTAATAATGAGGAAGAAGCCAGGGATCGCGTCGAACTTGCGAAACTCGTGGCAGATCTCCCGCACAGCACTACGCGTGACTTGCTTTCGTTGGTTAAAAAAATGGCAGACCTACAAAGCCAGGTCGATGCCAAACCCCAAAGCACGGATTCAACGAAATAGTCGAAGCCAGCGATGGCTATTGCGAATAGCCGACAATTGCTCGAAATGCACGATCTGAAGCGTGTCTCCCGAAAGTGGGAACCGGTTTCGGGATAGAGACATGCGTAAAAACAAAAGCTTAAAGCGTATCGTGTGAATATGATTAAACGCGACACGCTTTAAGAACCAATCATCGATTGGCTGATCAGGTGCACTGTTGTATTGCCAGACTTAATATGATACTAAATTTCGCACTAAATTGGATACGGAACTTGTCATGCAACGTGTGGAAGCAAATATAGCGGTTAGTGTTTCGGATCTCAAAAAAAGTCCGTCCGCAGTTATGGACGAGGCTAATGGCGAGACCGTCGCCGTTCTTAATCATAATCGAATTATGGCTTATATGGTTCCCGCTGACGTCTATGAAGACATGCTCGAGAAGCTGGACGATATTCGCCTTACTGAGATAATCAGGAAACGAGCCGACGAAAAAGGAATTTCGGTCGATATCGATGCCTTATAAGCTTGAATTCCTGCCCTCAGCACTCAAAGAATGGAATAAACTCGGCTCAACAATCCAAGAGCAATTAAAGAAAAAACTGCGTGAACGTTTGGAAACGCCGCGGGTCGTTAGCGCCTCACTTCACGGTATGCCTGACCATTACAAGATAAAATTACGTCAATTAGGCTATCGGCTGGTTTATTCCGTCAACGACGACACTGTAACGGTGTTGGTCGTGGCAGTTGGAAAACGTGAGCGTGGAGATGTTTATAATACCGCTCGCTCCAGAACACAGTAGTATCTCATAATCTTGTTATTTCTGTCAGATCCGATGCGGCAGAAAAGGCCTGTTTGACACGGAGGTCGCTTACGCGACCTCCGATCCGTGTATCGATGTAAGCCCATGCAGATAATCGGCAATCGCCTGAGCTTTGGCTGCTGCGGTGATAATGGCGCGTTTGTCCGCCTTCATGACGGACATCCAGCTTTCAAGGTAAGCGGCTGTGTTTTCGCGAGGATCATGGGATACACCCAGGTCAGCGCAAAGGAATGCTGCGGACAGTTCTGCGACCAGCTCTTCGAGCGCATAAGCGTTGGTGCCGAAGCGGCCCGACATATCACGATCAAGGCGATGTTTTGCGCCTGACCAATGACCATTATGCCGATATCGGCATAATGGTCATAATGCCGTAACCCGGATTATGCCGCATGGCGTCCTCTGAAGGCTCATTTTCCCGGCATCGGCCATGCGGCTTTTTCGGCATAATCGAAGGACCTAACGCTCCAGTTCTGACAGCGTGGTACGTTATCTTGGCCCTTATTGAGCGCACTTCGTGACTATTCGGAAGGCATGCCAAAAAAGGAGACCACCAATGTACAATGATCCAGTCCAATGGACGCGCATCCGGCGTCGGGTAGCGGAAGGTGAAACCATCAGAGGGGTGTCGAGAACAGAGAAAATCAGCCGCAGAACAGTCCGAAAAATGCTGCAAAGTGACAGGCCCTCACAATACTTGCGCCCGAGGCGATTGACGTCGGTTAGCAACTTCGAGCGTCTGATCGATGCTATGCTCGCTGAGGACGAAGCTCGGCCACAATGCCATCGTCGAAGCGTCGCCGACATCTTCCGCTCTGTCCGGGATCATCATGGCTACGGTGGCAGTTACGGTTCTATCCGTCGATATTGTTGCAGCGTGCAACTGCACCAGATTAATTTTGTGGTTCGGCCTCTGGGCGATATCGGATCGATTAATAGCTTAAGTATTGAAAGAGAATCACGTACTTACCGTCTTGATCCCAGTGCGATGCAGGGATCAATCAAAATAAAGCTGCGCCTTCATCGCGACCGCCGGTCAGAGCAAGCCGCTGAAGTGGAGAATTGGATTGATCGGCTGCGCGCAGACCGCGTGGAACTGCCCTTGCGTGGGAACCCTAACACCAACGACCGGCTTCTTCGCAGTATTCACGATCCGCGAAATCGGCAGCGTAATCGCGCCATCGTAGCATTGGCGCACGAACAAGGCTTCCCCACGAGGCAAATCAGCGCTTGCCTAGGCGTAAGCCGGAATACTTGTCGCCGTTATCTGCGAATATATCGAGAAGGGGGCGTCGAACGGCTTTTTGCTCCAATGACGAGAGGGCCGCGAAAATCTGAAAATGACGATTTGAAGACGGCAGTCTTCCGTACCTTACATGAGCCGCCGAAAGATCACGGAATGAACCGGACGTCTTGGATCATGCGTGATCTCCGGGCAGCATTGATATCCCAAGGGCATCCAGTCTGCTTGCAGATTCTGCGCCAGATCATTCATGATGCAGGCTGGAAGTGGCGAAAAGCTAGAATCGCCCTCACATCTCAAGACCCGGATTATCGTGAAAAGCTCGCAGCGGTCCAAGCGATCTTGTCCAATCTGGCATCAGATGAAGCTTTCTTCTCGATCGACGAGTTCGGCCCCTTTGCCGTCAAGATGAAGCCGGGGTTGATGCTCGATCCGCCTGGTCCCCATCGGATCGTGCCACAATGGCAGAAATCCAAGGGATGCATGATCATGACGGCAGCCCTTGAACTGAGCGGCAATCAGGTCACACACTTCTACAGCGACAAGAAAAACACAGCCGAGATAATCCGCATGATGGATGTTCTTCTCGAAAGGTATGCGACCCGTCGAACCTTGTATCTGTCATGGGATGCGGCATCGTGGCACGTCTCCAAGAAGCTTAATCAACGGATCAATGAACATAACGCAACTGCCAGCGCATTGGGTCTTCCGCGCGTTGAGACAGCGCCACTCCCATCCGGAGCCCAGTTCCTTAATGTTATCGAGTCCGTGTTCAGTGGCATGGCGCGAGCCGTAATCCACAACAGCAACTACCTATCGGTGGAGGATGCGCGCACTGCGATTGATCGCTATTTTGCCGACCGCAATCAGCACTTCTTGGATAACCCCAAACGGGCCGGTAAACGCATCTGGGGTGACGAACGCGTGCCCTCAATCTTCACCGACAGCAACAACTGCAAGGATCCTTGTTGGCGGTAAGGCTATCAGTGGCCAGCCACGAATATTGAACTGTTCCGCATTTTGCTGGCCACATTTAACCTAGAAGTGATCAATGACCTTGCAGTTATGACGCTCGTAAGGCCCGAATCTTACTCCAGCAACATGGAGTACGAAGAATATGCCTCAATATTTGCAGACCTGCATCGAGCCCTATCTGGACTCGTTCGCCGAGAGTTTTGCGGCGGAGAATTACACGCCCGCCACGATCAACGCCTATCGATTGATTCTTCGGAAGGTGGGCCACGAGATGGATGCTGAGGGTATCAACCCTTCGGCGTTGACCCCCGACATGGCTGAGCAGGTGGGCCGTAAGGTGCAGCGCAAGAGTGTAGGTACAGCGTTGCCGTATAAGTTGGCCCGTCGGTTTGCCCAGCATCTAATCGATATCGGCGTAGCTCGACCGATACCGTTGACCGAAGCACAGGCCGCACGCGCAGCATTACTGGAGAACTTCGAGACCTATCTTGTCAAACAGCGTGGACTCAGTCCGCGGAGCATCCCCCACACGATAGGCTTTGCGCGCCGCTTTCTCGACTATCGCTTCGGCGAGACGATCCTCGATCTTGGCAGCCTGCGTCCTGCCGACGTGATCGGCTTCATAGAGCATGTGCTGATCAGCGCCCGTCGCGATAAGACGGTCGCCACCCATGTCCGTATCTTCTTTCAATATCTATTCGGCTGCGGGGCTACGGCGACCAATCTAGCGCTGAGTGTGCCGAAGACGGCGAAGGGCGTCTGGGGCGCGCGACTGCCACGACACCTGTCTCCCGATGGCGTTGAGGCGGTGCTGACTTGCGTGCGCGACAATCCCAGACATGGCGCGCGGGACTATGCGATGCTGCTGCTAATGGCCCGGCTCGGCTTGCGTGCGGCCGAGGTCATTGCGATCCAACTCGACGATATCGACTGGCGCTCGGGCGAGCTTACGGTGCGCGGCAAAGGCAAGCTGCACGATCGCGTGCCGGTGACCATGGAGGTCGGTGACGCGTTGAGCCGCTATCTTCGCGAGGAGCGAGGACCGACGACGTGCCGCACGATGTTCGTTTCCCATCGCGCGCCGCATCGTCCGTTCAAGGATGGGCAGATAGTCAACGCCATCCTCAAGGATGCCCTGAAAGCCACCGGCCAGAAGCCGTCGACACCCTATGTGGGATCGCACCTTTTGCGTCATAGCCTTGCGACCCAGCTCGTGAACAATGGCGCGTCACTCGACGAAGTGGGCGACGTGCTGCGGCACCGATCCCGATCATCGACAATGATATATGCACGACTCGACATCGATGGACTGCGGTCAGTCGCGCAGCCTTGGCCGGCAGCGGGAGGTGTGCAATGAGCCTCACCTCTCAGCTCGACAGCTATCTCAGGGTTCGCCGCAGTCTTGGCTACAATCTTGGCACCACCGAGCGCATCCTGCGCCGCTTCACCCGGTTCGCCGACCGCGAGGGCGCCGTTCATATCGGCGCCGCGTTGTTCCTACGCTGGCACGCCACGCTGGCCGAAGGAGGTCTCTCGACCCGAGCGGCGAGGCTCGGTGCCGTGCGTCTGTTCGCGCAGTGGCTGAGCAGCTTCGATCCGGAGCATCAAGCTCCACCGCGCGGTCTGGTGCAGGGTAGCTTCAACCGGTCGCGCCCACATATCTACACTGACGCCGAGATCGTATCTATTATCGCAGCGGCCACGGCGCTGCCATCGATCTATGGCCTGCGCGGATTGACCTGCTCGACGTTGTTCGGGCTGATCGCGGTAACCGGCTTGAGGATAAACGAGGCGCTGGCGCTAGATCGTGACGACCTCGACTGCGATCATGGCATATTGCGTGTCCGTCAGGGTAAGCTCGGCAAAGAGCGGTTGCTGCCACTCGATCCCAGCGTCATCACGAAGCTGATCGACTACCTTGCCGAACGTGATAGGTTGATTGGGCATCCGGTCAAGCCTCTGTTCGCCACCGACAAGGCAACGAGGCTCTCCGACTGCTCGGCCCGTTACAACTTTGCGCGGGCTTGCCAGCAGATCGGGCTCCGAAACCATCAGCCATATTGCAAGCATGGCCGGGGACCGCGCATCCACGATCTTCGCCATAGCTTCGCGGTTAAGACGCTGATCGGCTGGTACCGCACTGGCAAAGACCCGGCGCGTGAGATGATCCGGCTGACCACATATCTGGGCCACAGCAATCCTTCCAATACGTACTGGTATCTGGAAGCGGTCCCCGAGCTGCTTGATCTGGCGATGACGCGAGCGAGCGATAATGGCAGGGAGGCAGTCCGATGAGCGCTGTTGCCTTGCCCGCGCTGATCCAGCGCTTCTTCACCGACCGGCTGTGCATCCAGATGGAGGCGAGCCCACATACGGTTGCGGGCTACCGCGACACGTTCCGCCTGCTGCTCCGATACGCGAGCGCCCACCACAGAAAGCCACCGGTCAAACTCACGGTAGAGGATATTGACGCCGATCTGGTCGCCGACTTCCTCGTCCATACTGAGACGGCGCGGGGCAATAGCGCTCGCAGCCGCAACACCCGGCTCGCCGCGATCCGATCGTTCTACCGCTACGTCGCGATGAGCGATCCAACCTGGCTTCTGCACTGTCAGCGCATCCTCGCGATGCCGAACAAACGCTATGTGAAGCGCGCGGTGACGTTCCTTGACGCCGACGAGATCACCGCGCTGTTGGCAGCTCCTGATCGCCGGACATGGGCGGGGCGGCGCGACCATGCACTGCTTCTGCTCGCGGTTCAGACTGGCCTTAGGGCATCCGAACTGGTCGGTCTCACACACGGCGATTTGGTACTCGGGAGCTGTGCGCACATCCGCTGTATGGGCAAAGGTCGCAAGGAGCGCTCTACTCCGATTCGCCGCGAGACGGCCAAGGTGCTGGCGGCGTGGATCGGCGATGATAAAAGTGAGAGCAGGCCGCTGTTCCCGTCGATCCGGGGCGAGCGGCTGAGCCGCGACGCGCTCGAACATCTGGTCCGCAAGCACTGCCTCAAGGCATCGCGCGTATGTCCGAGTATAGGCTCCAAGCGGGTCACACCCCATACATTGCGCCACAGCACGGCTATGGATCTGCTCCACCACGGCGTCGACCAAGCGGTAATCGCACTCTGGCTCGGTCACGAGAACGTCGAGACTACGCAGGTCTACATCCATGCCGACATGAGGTTGAAGGAGAAAGCGCTCGCCCTCGTGGCCGCCCCTGCCACTCCATTGAGCCGCTTCCGGCCCGATGATCAGCTTCTCGCGTTCCTGGAAAGGCTCTGATTATGCCGAATTGCCGCGCGGCAGATGCTAGATGTGCCAATCTCTAGCGGACGCCACGCGGCATAATCCGGGTTACGGCATTATGACCAATTTCGTGAAGAAGCGACGAGTACAGGTGGACGTCGCTTAAAAAACGCTCCCGGTCGGGCATGAGAATGTCGTCAGGTCTAGGACGATAGCAAGCCTTCGTGCCGCCGTAGTGAATGATAGCTCCGGTCTGGCTAACAAAGGTGTCGACGGTTTCATTGTGCGGCACGGGCACCGTCGGCATCGGTTCGGCCGGGCTGTAATATTCGGTAGGCAGGTGTTCGATCTGCTCTAGTAGGGTAGGCTGGCGGCGCCTCAATGAGGACGCGGCTCAGCCCCCCTCCGAACCGGACGTGCACCTTTCAGCGCATCCGGCTCTCCACGACTACGTGTTCCATCACGTTGTTGATCGAGTTGGCCACCAGCATGAACGGAGCGATGACAGGGTTTGCACAGCACGATGCGTTTGCGCAGTCGTGCTGCCGGCATGTACCGGGTGAGCCCTGCTTTCTCCATTTCCGCGATCTTTCTGACATGATGGATTTCGCAGGGCAGATCATCTCGACCGCACCGTGCACATTTCTGC
Source organism: Ochrobactrum chromiisoli (assembly GCF_026241335.1). Taxonomy (GTDB): domain Bacteria; phylum Pseudomonadota; class Alphaproteobacteria; order Rhizobiales; family Rhizobiaceae; genus Brucella; species Brucella chromiisoli. The sequence goes on from NZ_JAPHAV010000016.1 coordinate 50,375, forward strand.
GCGTTGAGGCGTTCGACCATTTCGGTCCTGCTGAACACGAACTTTGATGATTGTGGGCGATCGATATCGCTCCATTTTCGCGGTTCGCGCTCTAAGTCCTTCAATTGCCAGATTTTGATCTCTCGGGTTTTCTCTCCAACTTGGAAGCGAACGAAGAAGTCTTGCCCTCTACGCATCTTGGAGAAGATTTCCCTCGCAGACGTTTTGTGCTTTGCCGCGATGGTTTTAACGCAGCTCATCAAGGCAAAGTATCCGCCCTTGTTGAGCTTACGTTTCACATCATCTGCTAGCGCATAATAGTTTGCGAAACCTCTCCATTCGGCATTGTAGGCCATGACAATTTCGACGTCACTCGCCCATGTCAAAGCGGGGCGTTGGCGGGGACGGAAGGCGTCATAGTCCCCCCATCCTTTGCCATTGACGAACCGGACCACTTTTTCCCTTGGTACATTTAGCTTCAAACGATCTGCCAACCCTCGCCGCAGCACGGGACGACCATAAAAGATCGCCTTGTGCGGATTACGATTGGTCGATGTCCTGACATCATATCCAAGAAACCGCGCTCCATCCGAAGCCTTGTGGATACCGCTCTTTTCGTCCGACACGCTCAATTTCAGGTTTTCGGAGAGGAATGTCCTGACCTCGGCCATGATCTGTCGCGCATCGTCCTTACTACCAATGATGCCGATAAGGAAGTCATCAGCATAACGGCAGTAGCGGAGCCTCTTGTAATTCGGATCGAATGCATCGGTGGCCGGAACGGTTAGCCGTTCCGCTTTCAGCCGACTGATCTCCTCCAGCTTGGATTTGATCTCTGCATCATCCTCGTCTCGATTCAGACGAAGCTGATCCACTTGCTTACGGAGCCGCGTCAGACGATTCATGATCCGTCGGCCTTCGACCGATGGAGCACGGTTCCCGCCCCTATGGTAGGCTGCGATCTTCGATTCCATGTACTCGTCGAGTTCATGGAGGTAGATGTTGGCCAATATAGGAGAGACGATTCCGCCCTGAGGGGTGCCGCTGTAGGTTCGGTGATAAACCCAATCCTCTAGATAACCTGCCTTCAACATCCCACGGATTAAGCCGATGAAGCGGCTGTCGTGGATACGTTTCTCAAGCAGGCCGATGAGGATGTCGTGATCAATGTTGTCGAAGTATCCGACCACATCGACATCGACCAGCCATTTCACCCCTGTCCAAACTGCTCGAATATTTTCCAGTGCAGTGTGACAAGATCGGTTCGGTCTGAATCCATGAGAGTGCTGCGAGAACAGCGGCTCATAGATTTGCTCCAAGAGGATTCGAACAACCTCCTGAACCAAGCGGTCTTCCGTCGTCGGCACACCAAGCGGCCTTTTCTTGCCGTTGGCTTTGGGAATGTACACCCGACGTACTGGTTGCGGACGATAGGTCCCATTCGCCAGCCGTTCGATGATCGAACGTATCTTTTCCGACGTGAAGCCGTCAAAGGTCTGCCCATCAACTCCCGGCGTCATCGCACCCTTATTCTGTGCGATTTTATGGTAGGCTTGCTCCCAAAGGAGCGGAGCTTTCATAAGGCGATAGAGCCCATTGACCCGCCGACCCGATCTAACAATGATCGGGAGCGATCCAACAGCCCTTTTGATAGTATCTGGCAGCATTAGCACACCTCTTCCCAAGGTTTTGGATCGTAGTCGCTGCCGTCCTTCCCCTGATCCGCAGAACTTTCACTTAAGTTGCCCTAAGCTTATATTCTCGACCATCCGATGATTTCGGCTGTCCCGGTCATTACTCCGGGCATTTGAGTACTATGACGGCTCCGTACCCATACAGGTCGTCGGAGAACCGATGCCTGCTTAGGGCATCCCGTAATTACGAAAGCGGGAGATACGATGTGGTTAGGTGCCCCGTTCGTTCACTTACCCCTCCGATGGAGGATGCGCCGAATGGGCTGGCTTTCCCGATATCGGGGTTGGAGGACCTCAACGCCCTGTCCTCTGTCCATTCGGTGTGTCGTGTCAGTCGTTCTACGACACCGCGCCGGTTGTAGGCCGCTGCAAACTAGGGTTCAGGCAGTATAGCTTTCACCATACACATCTTGTCCTGACCCGCCGCATCGTAAACGACTTGGATGCTTTGGGCCTTTTCCGAACATGCTACTTTCCCTCGCCCCTTTCGGAGTTACAATCGTTGCCGATCAAGGTTAGTCCGGCGGACATGAGCTATTCCAGCAAGCTCATTCACTCATCGTGACACTCCCATACTTTCGCCGTTACGGCGCACCGTTGAATACCGTGTAGCCTTTGAGATAAGGGATTGAACGGTCGTCATCGGCGTCCTGATCCTTGCGCGTAAAGGTGCCATATTTGACGACAAGCGATCCACGTTCGCCCTTCCGGACTTGACCGCCTAGATCCTTCGCCTGACGATAGGTCATCCAGGTGGTGTCCTCGTAGCCGTTCATCTGCGATGCGATCCAGAGCATAAGGACATTGATGCCGCGATAGGCCTCGCCGCTGGATCGGCGTGGGATGATGGAGGTAGGGCGGGTATTTCCGCGCCACGGCCGCACCCAAGGTTTGGTGCCGGCTTCCAGTTGTTCGATGATGAGGTTTGTGATGCGCTGATAGGTGTCGCTGACATGGTTCATAACCGTCTCCATTCGTTGGTTGACGGCAAGAAACGGAGATAGCCGAGACGAGTCCATGCACCCTTTGGGCCGCAACGGAAGAGGAGGACCGCGAAGCGGTTGCATGGGAGAGTGGCTATCGCAGCTTGTCCGTCAATCAGCCAACGAACGAGACGGCCTAGATGTCAGTCACCGGTTTCGAACGGGACCGGCCTCGGCACGGAAGGGGTGCCGTTTATCGTTCGCGGTCGTCGGAATCCCGCGCGGGCTGCTTTGGCGACGACAGCTCTGCAAGCCGGGACGGGTCCGCGGCGCTTTTCTGCTCTGGTGGCATTCGCTCAACGGCGGGACCATCTGCATTTCTGACCTGATCCGGGCGTGACAAGCGGGAGAAGTCAGAACGAGCCGTGAATGTGATTTCGGTATCATCATTGGGCAACCGCTCTGGAAGGTCGGCGCGATCGACGGCAACAATCCCGTTATCGGTAACAAGGCTGGCCACACGGATATCGTGACCGAGTACCTGACCTGAAACCTGTTCGCCCGGCCTAGCGCTGCGCACGTTGTGCTCGAAAGCATTCTCACCGCGCATTTCCAGATCGACGAATGCAGCTCTTATGGCTTCCTGTCGGTTTGGATCGATCGCGTCTTCAAAGACATACTTCATAGCTGGACTGGAGGGATCGTTGGTCGTCGCGATCGACGCTTCGATCATGCGCGGCTTGGTAATGACCGTGAAGTCAACCTCATGACCATATTCGCGACCAAGAGATGCTAGCAGCGCCTCCTGCGTCCGTCCGTTTCCTTCTCGAAACGGGTGCACATAATTCAACTCTGCCAACACTTTACCGGCGATCTCGGCGAACCGTTCGACCGACGATCCGCGCAAAATTTCGGGATTCCGGATCGGTCTAAAGGCTTCATCCAAGCCCATCTCGATACGCGAACCGTGCAGGAACGAGGTTCCGCCTTTCGACAGATTGCCAATCGGCTCCACTCTCTGGCCGTCAACTACCGGGCTTTCTTCCCGGGTATGACCGGCCCATTCATAAATATCTTGGAAAATATGACCATGAATGGCCTTCAGATGTTGCGCGTCGAAAGCGCCTTTCGGGCCGTCTCCTTCGCCAATCTCAACCATCCGGAATGCTGTCGCGCGATATTCTTCGACGCGCAGTTCCTTATGAGACCGGATTCCGAGTTTGTTGCGCAGCACGTCCCTGCGATCAGGATCGTCCGATATATTCGGATAGGTATAGGAGCCTTTGGGTTCCGTTTCAGCCATGACGAAGACCAACAAAAAGCCGCCTGCCCAAGGCAGGCGGCATCAAATTAATAAGGATGAGGTTGAACTATAGCGGTTTGCGGACAACGCGCTCTTTGTATTCGTCGCGCGTGATATCGCCAGCGACATAAGCCGTGGTTGCCGCTTCCAATAATGGATCGTAAACATAACCCTGGCGCATATTTGCGGCGCGTGCCTGATCGGTAGCCTTTTTGCGCTTGGCAACAGCTTCCGGAGATCGATCCGGACGGGGGGCATGAAAGTTCATCTTCAAAACTCCTGTTGTTGTCTACCCTAGCACAAAAAGCGCGCAAAAGCCAGAAAACAAAGGGATTTCCGCGACTTTCGATGCATTGCGCCCGGCACTTGGCCGGGCGCTGTTGGGCTATCAATTGCGCGGTTCCCACTCGAGAATGGCCTGAAGGCTTGGGTCGTCCTGTCCGCCGAAGCGACCGAGGTTGGCGTTGTAGTTCAGGCGGCGGATCGAGAGATTGCGCTTGAAGCCTTCGCCATCGGCCTTTGCCTTTTTCCAGATCCCGCCAACTTCGATATTGAAGCCACGCGGGGACTTGGCGAAAACGCGGTGCGTAGGAGCGTCCGGGTTTTCCGAGGTGAAGGGCACAACCTCAATGTCAATGTCGTCGGTAAGGGTCGAGATGCGGCCTTTGCCGGATGCGGTGTCGAGGTCTTCGCTGTCGAACTGGATGAAGTTGGTGATTTCGTTGGCCATGGTATTCACTCCTCTATGTGGTTGCGATGATCGTTCACTGGCACGGCGGTAAGCGGTGTTGCACCCTTGGGCCGGAGCGCAGCGGAGGAAGCCGAGGGCCGAAAAATTTGTCGCGCGAGGAGCCGCAGGCGGGGAAATTTTTCAGGCTTCCGGCTTTGCGGCAACCGCGTCGACGTGCGAACGAGCGTCAAAAGCAACCGAATTAGAGGTGTGCTCTATACGCCAATATGGCAATTCGCCTCGTCGGCATAGACCGTTGATACAATACCGATATTGCAACGCATGATAGCCAGATAAAGCGCATTTTCAACGGGTATCGTGTACTCATGGCAAATATGGATAACCGGAACAGTTCTCTGCACCGATCATTCGATAATGCCAATTTGGTTATACAGAGGCGGCTTTCTACGTCCGCCGCCCAAATTCCTAGCAACCGTTCGCGGGCTTCATTTTCGGCATACCCGTAATCAGCAATGTCTATGGCGTGGTTTCGCGGCAAGTAGCGCAACATCGCTTCGGCCTGCCCCGCGCGCAACATTGCGAGGCCGATATCCTTGTCTTCGAGAAGGCGCTGACCGACGGGACGGTTATAACGATCGACGTCAACGGTCCGGCAGGACACATGCTTCCCGTCGATTATTTTGCGAAGGTAGCTGCGCGCAACCAGGGCGCATGGCCACGTCTTACCGTTCAAAAGGCCGCTCTGCTCCTTTTCGCAAGCGTCGATTGCGGCAATTCGGACACGCTGTTGTCGTATGCTGATCGTATCGCCATCGATGACGCGGGCCGTTCCGGACACGGAACCCAGCCATTGTTCAACGCCAGCAAGCCCCACAGTCAGCAGCAGAGCCACCGCGCCGGCGAGAACGTAGCGAAAGATCAATGTATTTCCTCCATTCCATGACGGGCAGCAAGCCCGAAAACCGAGCGGGCAAGATGCAGTTCGCCGGCAGCCGCCCGCTCTGTCATGGCGCGCAAATAGCCGCCCGGCGAATTCACTTGCCTCTCATCGAACTTCTGCAGAGTGATCGCGATGGCAATCGCGGCGGCCTGTTCCCCCATCTGATCGACCGCGCGGCGGCGTGCATCTTCGGAAATGCCCGCCATGCGGCAAATTTGCGGGGCGAGACGGGCCAAGTCAGTCCAGGTGCGAGGGCGCGATACTCCGTAAGTGTTCAGTGCCGGTATTGCCCGTAACAGATCTTGCAGGGCCACTAACGCTTGTGGGGAGTGATGCGGTTGATTGACCTGGCTCGAATTGCGCCCCAAGCTTTTCTCGAGAGCTTTCTTACCGGCGAAGCCGGTTTTAGGCAAACTGAGTTGTTCGGCGTGTGCCGAACGCATTTCATGTTTACTATATTCAAGGGAATAGGGGGTTTGTATTGTGTTTGTGCATGTCGTTTTCGACATATGGGCGTGTCGAAACTTCGTCTCTAGCGGAAGGCTGCTCGCGGTGAGGCAGCTGCATTACTCTCTCGATGATCCATTCAATTAAGCCTGTTGCACGACGAAGAACGATGCTGGAAGCCCTGGTGGCGATGCCGACGGCATCAAGAACACGCGTGAAACGCTGCTCGATCATGGCGCGCAGCCGCGCGGGCAGATCCTCCCTAGAGGCGAGCGCGTAACGCAGATTGCGAACAGCACCGCGATAGCGGCACAGGTTCGCATTGAGTGCTTTCTTTTCCGCCTTTGCCTGTCGGACCATTCCATCGAGCTCCGCGAAGCGGGCTATCAGAACGCGCAGATCGATACCGCAAGCGTCGGCAATACTGGCGTCCCCATCACGCACCGGATAGCGTTTATAGTTGCCGCTATCCTGCATGGTAATAACACCGGCATCAAACAGCCGGGACAACACACGGCTGACACGTCCCTCGGATCGCCCGATTTCGAACGCAAGCGCAGCGTTGGATTTGAACACGATCGGTCGGCCACCTTTGTCATAGCTCTCCGCTGGAGCCGTATTGATCAGTACAACAAGCAAGTGCGCCTCTGTGCCGTTGATGAGGCCAAGGCAAGGGAGTGACTGCGCAAGTCTGATCAGTTGGCCGCGTGTCACCATTCCAATTTCCGCAGTCTGAGCCAGCCGTCGAAACTCTGTTCGTTGTGGTGTCTGTTTGCGGCCAACCTGCCGGGTGGGCTGTAGGGTTTCCTCCATCTTCCTCGTCTCCTTAGTGGGGACCAGGCAAAGCTTTCCCGGTCGCCGATAAGCGTTTCTTATTGACTTTGGAAGTTGGGAGTGCGATTCTATTTTTACTGAAGGTTTGAAATTTGCACCCCGCTTCCGGATTTATTCGGGAGCGGTTTTTCTTTTTTACCCCGTCACATTCTCCTCAAAGTTTGGTATTCGACGGCAAGGAATGTTACCGATTTGGTTCATTCCGACAACCCATAAACAGACGTTCTTCCTAAAAAGTGCGCTTTATATCTCAATATATCTAGAATTAAGGACCATAATTACCCTTATGAGTCATCCAACCGGTATTTCTGTATTACCTTTTCGGTAATATGAATTAAACTTACCCGTTCTATTAGCCTAAGCCATCTCGCCTCTCTTAATGGGCCTCCGGCAACCCTACAGCGCGATATGAGAGCGCGGGTGCCTCCGGCCGGCGGCGTTCGCTACGCTCCCACCGCAAACTGCGCTCAAGAATCGTTTGAAGGTCCAAGGCAGATTAACCCGAGATCAGGATTCTGCTGAAGGGTCTTCGATGTTTACAGGTAAGCGACGGATTGGAATCTGGATTCAAGGCGATTATATTTTCGACGTTCAAAGCGGATGGAGACGTGACCAGATTGCGATGAACGGCCCCGGTGTCTTTGGGAAGAGCTCCGGGGTTTTAGTTCCTTCCGCCGACTCCGCGTGTTGCGCGATGCAACGATTAAGCGATAGCTCAAATAGTGTGACCGGAGCACTGTTTCCCAAAGTCGGATATTGTTTGGATAGAGCGACAATTTGTAAAATCGATTTTCAGTGCTAGTTTACAAGCCGACGGCCCGTTCATTCTAACGGGAGATTAATAAGATGATATCGCATTCAATGGATAGGCCCTTAGCCGCAGTGACTGTTTGCGCTCGTATCGCATTCTTAATGATACGAGTTTCGTCATGAAAAAGAGCGATCAGCAGGTTTATGGCGAGATCTGCCATGCAGTACACCTTGACCGGACATTGAAGGAGCCGTTTACCGCAAAAGACATAAGACGATTTTGTCCGAATTGGCCATATACACGTCATTTCAGCTTTCTGGCAGAAAACTGTACGGAGAAGCTCTGCGGAGAAGCCCCCCTCTTTGTTCGTGTCGGTCGTGGCCAATATCGCCTTCGGGTCCGGTAAATAAATGCATGCATCGATGAACCAAGCACGATGATCGCATCGAACTGCGATCTGTCAGCAATGTAACTGAAGTAAACGGCGTGCCCGTCATCCCCAGTAATATGCGGGGGCTGGCAATAAATGACCCTGTGCGCTGCAGCGTACGATGGATTCTTGCGATCGTGCAGTCGACAATTTCAGACGCAGATAAGAACATTGAGGTGTCAAACTCTGTTCACATTCGCTCAATAGGACAGCAAACCACCAGAGTGCGGGGGAATAGGAAAGCATGAACGGAAACTCGAAAATCGCCTCGAAGCCTGTAACCGCTACGGATAAGGATCTTCGCAGAGCGATGGCCATAGCCGATTTGCTCGTGCAGCCGTTGGGCATTCTACCTGCTGCTGTTGGCGATCCCATTCGCCCGGTCGCAATCGGCTTTTTTCAGCAGGTTTCGCCTTACCTCAGTCCAGGCGAAAGCGTCACTGCACTTCGTCGCGCTATCGGCGCTTATGTTCACTCGAAGCGCTATTATCTGGCGTGCAGCCGGCCAGATGCGATGCGTCATGACATTAACGGCGAGCCCGTTGAGCCAGTGTCAGATTCAGACCAGCTGAATGCTCAAAAGCGCCTGCAAATCTTCCGAGAGCAAAAGAGCCAAACGCCAGCGCCCGCCATTGTCGCCGCCCCTGTTGCAGCTGCAGAGAACAAAAGAGATTTGATCCGAGCCTCCCTCCTCGGGAGATCGCGAAGCTGATTTTAATTTGCAGCGCTTGAAAGTCAGCTGAAGCCATCAAAAGCCTCAGCGCTCTTCGAAAGTCGGTCACCCTTGGCAATGTAGAGAGCGTTCATGCGTTTTCAGCCGCTACCGCGCAGTTAAATTTTGTAAGCACAGCTTTCAATCAGAGTCTTGTTTACTTATTTATGCGCAATATCGACTTATGAACGACAATTATCCTTCCTCTATGATCGATTGGACTGGCCAATCATCTTTCAAACGCCGACAACGCGTCCGGTTGCTGGTGGCTGTGATTGTCATGTTGATAGCTTTTGTCGGGGTTACGATGCTCGCATACAGCCTCCTCGCATCAAGTACATCTGAACGCGCCATCCTTCCAGAAGACGCGTCTTCGAATGAAATGTTTGACTGATCCCAAAAGAGCCACTTAGCTTAGCCTGCTACAGGACACTGAATGACATGCCGCCCTGCCGATCAGTCTCCTCGACATCCAGGGATAAAAGATCATGAGCATCGGAAGGTTTCAGTTCCACTTTCTGGGCATCCATCGCAGCAGCAATAGCCTGCCTATTCCCCCAGAGTTTTCCACGCCTAGTCGTATCCGGACCGTCAGCAGGCTCCGCAATACTAAATTCAATCTGGCCAGCATCAACGCCGTCACAAATCAAACTGCCTGATCCATTCAGGAATATAACACTCAAGTCTGCGCCTCCTCACAAGAACTCATACTGGTCATATGGCCAGCGGCTCCTTGGTTCAATGATCAATCGATCGGGTGGCCGCGATACGAAGCGGTTGCGCGTCCGCTGCGCATTCAATAGTCTCCATCGGCAAGGCAAACGCCGCTCCATTCAAGAGGATCCATATGGCAACGGGCACGGTAAAGTTTTTCAATTCTGACAAGGGCTTTGGCTTCATCACGCCGGAAGATGGCGGCAGTGATGTTTTTGTGCATGTCTCTAGCTTGTTACAAGCAGGCGGATCACTCCGAGAGGGCCAGAAAGTCAGCTACGAAATCGGCCAGGATCGTAAGACCGGCAAAGCCAAGGCAGAAAACGTTCGACCGATCTGAATCGGCATCCCGCAGACTTTTCGCCACGTCCATCGCTGCAATCTGGCGGCGATGGTCTTCGTACGAGCGACCTACGCACATATTCCAATCTCTCTTCATCAGCGGTATTCCATACACGCATTGCAGAGAAGCCAATCAACGAACCTGAGACGCATTCTTCTTTTGGCGATCATCCGCCAAACCGCTTAACGTTATGAAAGCCTCTCGCCTAACGGTTCGAACGTCGGAAAAGGGAAAACCAGTGCGATAAGCAAATCAACGCCAGACCAGTCATGAGAATGACGCCGATTGCGAAAAACCCAGTTAGAGCCCAAAATATGATGGGGTTATCGCTCATATAAACGTCCGGCCCTCGTCGATTGACGATCCTACCGTTTTGTATGATGCCAAAGAGACCTTGTGCACCAGCCCAGATCAGCCAAGAAATCAATCCCGCGACCAGCCCCGAACCCAGAATTTGGCTTATTCGCGATAGAGGTTTCCAACTCATGGCTGTGCCTTAAGAAACGGGTCAACGCAGTCTCATAATGAGACGAGATGCCCACTTGCCTTCATTCCAGAAAACAGGAGCTGACGGATTGAGAAGCTCCCTCCCCTCGCCTTCTGCGTCAGGGATCGTAGATATCCGCCGGGCGAATTGATGGCCGATAGTTTCTGCAGAATCCATGCAATGGCCGTCGACGCGGTTTCTGGCCCCATGAAACGGATCGCTTCCTGATAGGCTGATTGACTGATGCCGAGAAAGCCCGAGACGATCCGCGAGGCATCGAAAAGCTCACGCCATGTGCCAATTCCGTTCGCACCATACTCGCGAATATCTGGACAGGATCGAAGCACCTGATCGAGGGAAATGGATGGGGTTAAGTTGCCAGAAGTTCCTTCTTCCGGCTTCTCAGAAACTGGTGTTTCCGCGGAAGGCGCGTTCAAATCAATCTTTTCGCCATTTTGAGATTCAAAAAGGGATTCTGGCAGGGATTCATTATGCTGCCGCTCAGTTTGAGCGACGCTGACGCTCATTTCCGGAACAATCTCTATTGTTTTCAAAGCGATAGCCAATTCACCACGAATGGCTTCAAAATTGGCCCTAATCGCGGACAGTTCATCAAGAGATGCACGACGAGGAATTGCGTCGACAATGGAGCGGAAGCGAACGAACAAAGCTTCGAGACACTCACTAAGCTCACCTCTTTCTTCGGCCTTATCCGCAAAAGCTGCCGCCATATCTCGGCGCATGACCGACACTTCGTCGCGAAGACGCTTCAGCGCTTTCTGATCTGCGAGAATCTTATCCGCGATAGCAGCAATTTCAGAGGCGCGCTTAAGCAAGGGCGCAAAAGAAAAGCCAAAAGCAAGCTCGACGCCGCCTTCCCTATCCTTATGAGCATAGCGTTTGCGGGTCGGGCTATCCTTGCGCGCAATGATCCCAGCTTCGATCAGGGATGCCAGATGTCGGCGCAGTGTAGACTCCGGCATGCCATGGGCACGCAGCGAAAGCTGTCGGTTGGATGGGAAGACGACAAGACCACTTTTCTCATGCAATTCATCATCAGGCAGAAATGACAGAAGCGAGCTCAGCACGGCTAGACAACGATCGTTCAGACCGAATTCTGCCTTAGCCACGCAGAGCTGTTTGTAGAGCGCCCATCTGTTTACACCCCTCTCCTGCTTCGGCTGTTCCTGCCGGTCAGTACTCTGGGCAAATATCTTCATTCGCCCACGCAATGCGGACGCGTCAGTCTTCAGAATTTGCATTCCCTCTCACCTTTCAAAAGGCAAAAGAAATCCACCCGCCAAAAAGACGCTTACGACTCTTGACACTGATTCATGGAAATGCGATTCTCAGTCTGCTAGAACTTTGAGAGAGGCTTCCACGACGGTAACGTTTGGGGGCCTTTTTCTTTTGCTAAGTCTCCTAGTTTGGCTGTTTACTGTCCTTATATTCTTCATATAAGCGCTTCATATTATCCGATATCCACGCTCCAAACGCTTTTCCTTCAGGCTCTGAGAACTCGACAGCGTATCCTTTAGGCTTGGATTTGGTAACTGCTCTTAACTGTGAGTCATCAGAACGCCAGGCATTATCAACTGTGTTTGTTGATACTTTGTTCGCTTGCTTAAGAGACGCGAAGATCGCTTCAAAGCGTTCGGTGCTATTTAGAGTCTGCAGAGTTTCATTCCGAAGAACGGTTTCGAACGCGTTTGGCTTATTGGCTAGCAGTGTAGCCATTGAATCCCATTTCGGCCGTCCAATACCTGGCGCTGCGCCAATAGCCTGTATGAGCTCTTCAGGTAACTTTCGTGCCAACGCAATCATTTCGGACAAAACACCTCTGGATGAGGTGCCGAACGTTGCCATGATCACCGCTCTCGTCGTTCCCCGATCTTCTAGGCGTCGAGCAAACAATGCCTTCTCAATAAAAGTGAGATCTTTGCGTTCGAGGTTTTCGTTACCTTGCGCTATAATCAATTCGTCGTCGGACAGGTCTCGAATGAACGATTTGACCTTTAAACCAAGCTGTTTAAGTGCGGCAACGCGCCGATGTCCGTAAGCGAGTTGATAACGACCGGATTGATCAGGATTTGGTCTTACAAGCACGGGTACTGCCTGACCGTTCTCCTGAATGCTATTCAATAAAGCGTCAAACTCCGCGCCTGCATGCTCATCTAGGCGATCCTTGACAAAGGACGCGTCAATAAGATTTGCATCGAGTTCTACAATGGCTTGGCCATCGGTTAGCGCTTTGCGGAGTTCGTCAGCTTCATTCGAAAGGCCGGTAATTGCATCATTCATGCTTTGCAATGCGCCCGAAGACACCTGCGGCCGTCTGGGTGTGTTCTCAGCTGAGAACTCATGATTAGTCGTAATCGGCGTGAGAAAATCTCGTAAAGCATCACGGCGCTTGTTCATTTTCTACCCCACGCATCTCTCACTAGTTCTTCGAGTTCATGATTGACGGCGTCGAGAGCTTCGATCGCACGATCATACGTCTGCCGATGAAAGTTTTCTCTGCCGACCTCGTAAAGAGTCTGCTTCGTAATTCCCGCGTCTGATATCGCGGCGGACTTGACCATCGAATTAGTTAATACCCGGTCTCCGAATAGTCCTTTAAGAAGGCCAGCAATCTGCGACTGGGAGCCGTCGTTTGGTTCGTAACGAGTAAGCACATAGCGAAACCAGTCATAATTCGCATTGCCCCCTGCTCTTTCAACAACATCAAAAAGGCCAGCGGTCATGTGCAAGAATTGGCTCATTGATGCTACATCAAGCATTTGGGGATGAATTGTTACAAGCACCGAAGTTGCGGCACAGAGTGCCGACAGGGTTAGGTAACCAAGCGAAGGGGGGCAATCGAGAACCACGATATCATAGTCGTCTTCAACACTTTTCAGTGCGGATGCTACTCGTGTGAAAAACAATTTGTCAGTTGATCGCGACGCTGATGTTAAGGCGCGAGGAGTTTCGTGTTCGAATTCCTGCAACTCGAGATTACCAGGTACGATATCGAGACCGCTGAAATATGTAGTCTTAATGATGCTTTTGAGTGACCGTTGAGCTTCATCATACCTGATTGCACCGTAAAGCGTCTCGTTAGGCTCGAGATCAAATTCCGGCTGTATTCCAAATAAAGCAGACAATGACGCCTGAGGATCTAGATCTGCGGCTAGAACACGATAACCGCGAAGCGCAAAGTACTGCGCTAAATGTGCAGCCGTAGTGGTTTTGCCTGAGCCACCTTTGAAATTAGTAACAGCTATTACTTGAAGTCGATCGTCTTCCCTACGGCGTTGGTCATAGCTCTTTTTATTATTACTCAAGTGATGCCGGATAGCATGGATTTGCTCCAAGGAATAGAGGCGTCTGCCAGCGGCGTTCTTTTCCGCTTCTCCAATAACACCGTCATTTACGAGAGTGCGAAGATAGACGTCACTGATCCCAATGAGCTTGGCTGCCTCGCCCGGGGCAAATTTACGTAATTCTTTCTGTGCTGTCGGCGGGAATGCGCGTGCACGAAGGTGTTGAAGCTGGGCGCTCAGTGTGTCGGCGTCCGCTTCAATAAGCCGAGTTAACGACTTTTCCACGGATTGTTTGACATTAGTGGCATTGGCGCTGTGGATCATTAAAATCGCTCAACAAGGAAAATAATCGGATTGAGCGTCAGAATGACCGTATCGTTGTGAGTCGTCAACAACTTTAAAGTTAATGATAGGTTAACGCGATCCAGGAAGGAAAGGCAATTACCCACGAACAATGGAAGCTGTTCGCTGTCGCGCGAAATGGCCAAACAAGATGTGTTCTCAGCTGAGAACATGAGTTCGCGCAGGGGGCGCTCAGGTCTATAATCTGACGAATAGTCAAGAACGGCTAGTCGTCGCCGAGACGGGGTCGCGAGTGGCACTCATTTGCCGAGACTGTCTTGTGGATGCCTCCGCCCGAGATCAACGTCAAGCTCTCCTAGAGTGAACAAGATAAGTGATCACATCGGTAGGACTACGATGATGGTGATGATCCATAAGCTTTAACAACAGGCGAAAGTGGCTTTCAGGTGCGTGCTCAACCTCATAATCAGAGATTGTGATCAGGACGATAACTGACAAGGGTGATTGTCGCGTTTGTGGAATTGTCGGAAAAGACCGCGGAAAATCGCGCCGGATGGGTTACAATGAGAAGGTTTGTGCTGAGCAAAGTAGACTAGGCGCATTACTAACAAGGGAGCATTTCGATGGAAACGCCGCTTAGAATTAGAAACGTTCTGCTAAAAGCTTTCCTGATCAATCTGCTATTTATCATCTTTGCGTGGTTGATGTCGCTCAGCGGCATTACAACGAGAATGATGTCCGTCTTTTTTGGCTTTAGCGTCGATCAAACCCACATGTACATGGCCAATATCATCGGGTTCTGGAAGAGTCTGAACGTCGTCCTTTTCCTGATCCCCGCAATAGCGATCCAATGGGAATATCGTGCAAAGAGATGACCATGATAAACTTGGCAACATTTTGCGACCCAGTCGCGTAAATGGATATGGACCGTAGCGTCACCAGTCTCGTGAAGCAAATGGAGTTCGGCCCGTGGTGCTTCACAGCGAAGAAGTTCTGTGAAAGCACGGACGATCCCCGCGCTTGCGCTGTGGGAATGAGTTAGGCAACCAGTTGGTGAAGTAGATCGAGGTCATTGAATTCGGTGAACGGGCCAAGTGCTTCACAAGGAAAACGACTTCTTGTGCGATCGAACGGCGCTTTAGGCGAGCTGTACTGTACTCAACGTTGGACGATCGCCAGTGGGACCACAACGACTATCGTCATAAAGCCTAAAGCATGTCGCTGTTAACCGGATTCGGGATTCCCGTTTGGCTTGATCTGTGATTCACTTGTCTCATGGAAGGAGATGCACCATGGGCAAGCCGCATCCGATTGAGTTGCGTGAGCGTGTCGTTGCGTTTGTGAATGAGGGCAATAGTCACCGGGAAGCCGCTCGGCATTTCCGTGTTTCGCCTCGGTTCGTCAACAACATGATGATCCTGCATCGGTCATCCGGCTGTCTGGCCGCCGCCAGGCAGGGCCACCCGCCTGGTAGTGTGAAGCTTTTGGCTCATGGTGATTGGGTCCGCGAGCAGATGTCCGCCCGTGGCGAAACGACTTTGGACGAACTGTGCGTTGCGCTCGCGGAGCGCGGTATTGAAGTCCACCGCGCCACGGTCGGGCGATTTCTACACCGACTTGGGCTGAGCAATAAAAAAAAGCCTCAAGGCAAGCGAGCAGCGTAGACCAGAGATCGCCAAGGCGCGTGATCTTTGGATCAATCGCCGAAAGCGGTTCTTCAACAAGGCCTTGTCGCGTCTCATCTTTATCGATGAGACTTCCACGAATACGCGCCTGACAAAACGCACCGGATGGTCTGCCAAAGGCAGGCGCTTTGCCGCCTATGCGCCCTTCGGAAAATGGAAGACACAAACCTTCATTGCCGGACTGCGCTGCCATGGCCTGACCGCGCCATGGATCGTCGATGCACCGATGAACAGCCGCATCTTCGAAACCTGGATCGAGACACAGCTTGTGCCGACACTGTCAGCCGGTGATATAGTCATCCTCGACAATGTCGGCTTCCACAAAAGCCGGAAGGCTGAGCAACTGGTCAAGGCAAAGGGCGCTTGGTTTCTCTTCCTGCCGCCCTATTCGCCGGACCTGAACCCAATCGAAATGGCTTTCTCAAAACTCAAGGCACTTCTGAGAAAGCGAGCAGCACGCAGCTTCGACGCCATCTCAAAAGCACTTGGCGATATCATCAGTCTCTTCTCCATCAATGAATGCCAGAACTTCTTTAAGGCTGCTGGGTATGAGGCCGAATAAATGCGACACGCTTTAGCGCCCCAAAGACGAGGGTGCCGAGTGCCCTTGCGAACGCCTTCGGTGTGCTGGAAACGCCATCGTTGGTGGACCACCGTGTCAAGCATGCGAGATACCAGATGGTGGCTGCCAGGAGAACGACAGCACCGGTTATCCGTGAGGTCTGAAATACCACGAGCGCGATTTCTACCGACAGCGCAAATGGAACAACCATTCAGTTGTCGTGTTAAAATGAATGGTGAGCTGACGTTGAAGTCCTTGTTTGAGATTGGGTAGTCTGTGAGAAGATGCCCATTTACGCCGGTTGTGGAACGTAGGCGCTAGTGACGGCAGCAATAATTATGCATCTACGGGAAGGCTTCTCTGGTTGGTCGGGCCTGGGTCAGCATTATTCGGGCCAATGCCTCTGGTTCCAGTCGAGCTACGTTGTGGCCACAATCGAGAGAAAAGGTTGACCAATCCGTTTCCTCGCTCAAGCGTTGGTAAAGGTCGAGGAATGGACTTCCATCCCATCCATGTGCGCCAACGAAGACCTTACGAGGTATTTCACGCCAGCGTCCGGTTAAAGTGATTGACTGGAGAAATGTCGCGATCGGTTGTGGGCGGCATCGTGGGTCCAGATTGGAAGGCGGGGCACAATTCAGCCCGTCACCTTTTGCACCTGCGATGAACATGTCTCGAAAGCGCGGTGTTGTCAGCGACCAGACCGAGTCGCCGGTTTCTGGGACATAAGCGTCAACATAGACCAGTGAACGGATGCGCGACGGAACGGCGTCCGCTACGCCGCTCACGATCATTCCTCCGTAGGATTGCCGGACAAGGATCAAGTCGTCACTATGCGACTTCACGACATCAACGACCTCGCTTACATGAGTTTCAAGATTGGCCGATGGGGCAGGTGTATCACCGAGCCCCGAAAGTGTGATTGGCACAACTATGTGCCCGTGCCCTGCGAGGATATCCGCTACTTTCTGGTAGACCCAACCGCCCTGCCAGCCTCCGGCTATCAGAATGAAAGTGGCCATAATAATCGTTCCTATCGTTGGTGCGGTAACGAACTGAAGAATAGACCGCTGCGCCCAAACCGGTCATTCAGCGTAATCGCAGTTCTTCATGTATCACGACCGGGGGGAATTGAACGAAATCTGCCGAGTCGAATTCGACGGCGAACGCGAGTCTTCTGGTTTCTGCCCAGCCGATAGCTGCCGCTCTGGCTGACTGCGGTACGTTAGTTGCCAAGGAGCAGTGAGGAACCCAGCGACCAACGCGGTAATGTTCGTGACAGCTCAGGGGATCGAAGTGGCCGTGTAATCTGCTGTGTAGGCCAGATAGAGCGTGGTTCGAACGCGGCTCTGTCCAGAGGATCATAGTCTCATTGTCAAAATATTTTACTGTGTCGAAGGTAATTAAAAGTTTTCCCTGTGCTGAAAAGACCTCTGCCATGATTGCGCTAACGTCGCCTGGCCATTGCTCGAACACCGCAAGTGTCAGATGGGGCGGATATCCTAATTCCAGCATCGAGCCTTTCGGTTCAAATACGCTCGCCTCATCCCAAAGCTTCAGGATTTCAACTGCGGTAGCGTTGCAGCTTTTCAAGCTGACTCCATAGGGCATTCATTGCCTCCACCGGGTGTTTCTTTTCGACCCTACAGCAACTAGGTGTCGTCGGTCGAGCGTTCGCTTTGGGCCTCATAACTGCCAATTGCAATACCTCAGTGTAGCTCAGCGGAAGCTAGAAGCTCACTGAGCTTGGCGTTGAACCCGTTTTGTTTGGCGCCGTATACGAACTGGGCAATCGCTCTTGCGTTGGTACCAATTATTGGTACAATCGCGTAAAGGAGTGAATATATGTCACGAAACACATCAGTTACCCTCGGTGATCACTTCGCCAATTTCGTCGATTCACAGGTGAGGGGAGGGCGCTATGGCTCTGCCAGTGATGTTGTGCGTGCAGGATTGCGCCTTTTAGAAGAACATGAAACGCGCGTTAGGTCCTTGCAGGAGGCGCTGATTGCGGGCGAAGAGTCTGGTCAGTCGAAGCCCTTGGATCGTGAGGGCTTCCTGCAGAGAATGAAGACGAAGCATGCGCTTTGATGGGTATCAGCTTACACCGCTTGCCGAGGCCGATCTCGAAGATATCTGGGTTTACACCTTACGCGAATGGTCATTGGAGCAAGCAAACAGCTATATCACTGACGTCATGGATGCTTTTGAAGGGTTAACGGAAGGGAGCAAGCGTGGTCGGTTGACGGACATCCGACCAGGTTATCTCAAATATGCCGTCGGATCCCATGTGATCTATTTCCGGGAGCACGAGAACACGCTGCTTGTTGTGCGTATTTTGCACGGGCGTATGGATGTTGGGCGGCACATGTAACGCATATTGTGTTGCATTATCGAAAGTTCCAATGACGGAGGATTGTCTATCACATTGATTGAAAGACGGCCTCTCGGCCGAATGATCGGTCAGGCGCTTAGCGACGAATGAGACCAAAACGGTGGGCTTCATCTAAAAGGTGACGAACGGAGGAAGGCTGCCATTTCCTCCCACCGCGCGTCGGCCGCTCTCCCATCTGATCGAGCTGGGCCGCGATATCGCGAAGCGACAATCCGGGATCGGCAATCGCAATTGCGGCGACCAGTTTCATCAGGTGATCAGAAGGGATGCGGCGAGGGGATCGGGCAACAAGCTTCTTGTCGGCGATTTTTTCGCGGACGAGACGATGCACGGCGCGGCGCAGACGCTCGACCGTCCAGTCATGTCCGCGCCTATTGAGCACCTGTACGATATTCTCCCAGCTGTGGACCGGGCGCATTTGTTGCACCAGAGGCAACCAGGTCTGTGCCGAGGTGATCAGTTCATCGAGATAGCGTTTGTTGCGCGCTTGAGAAACGGCCCGGATCGCTTCCGGCTTGCGCTCTCTCAAGCCGGGATTTCCCGGAAGCTTGCCGCGCGCCTTTGCAGCTTTGATCCCCGCTTTGGTCTGTTCTGCAATCAGCGCGCGTTCGAGCTGTGCAACGGCGTCCAGCACCTGCAGAGAAAACATGCCTTGCGGCGTGGATGTGTCGATGGGATCACGGATAGATCGAAAGTGGATGCCGCGTTGTTCGAGATCTTCGATAACCTGCAGAAGGTGACTGACCGAGCGGGCGAGGCGGTCCAGCCGGACCACGACGAGAACGTCACCGGCAACGAGTTCCGAAAGCAGCCGGGTCAGGACCGGGCGGGCGCGTGAAGTCCCGGAACCCTGCTCCTGAAAGATGCGATCACAGCCAGCTGCCCGCAACTCGTCCATCTGTGCATCATGGACCGGATCGTCGGTCGAGACGCGTGCGTAACCGATGAGGCGAGCGGGACGGGGCAACGCACTGGTGGCCTGACGTTTTGACATGGCTGTTTCTCCCGCGCTTGAAGCGGCTTTGTTCAAATAAGGAATGCATTAGAAAATGGCCAGTTGCAAGCGAGTTTTACTATGCAATTTAACCGCCATCAGAAGCGATTTTAATGGGTAGACGAGGAAACCCTCATCAAAACAACCGTTCCGCGCCAGCGGCCTACCTAAGTTAAAAGGTCCAAATCTATAAACAGGGAGAGGGATGGATAAGCTGGAATGATCACGGTAGGCGGCGAAAAGAGATAAGCCGAGAGCCTCGGTAGATACCGAGCAATCCGTAGTATGATAGCTCGTCCTTGGCGAAAAAATGAAAGGTAAGAACACTTGGCGTCCCTTGCGGAGAACAGTGCCGTGAGAAGGGCTTCAAAAGAACTGTTTTCCTAAAATAGGTGCGACCGATTGGAGAAAATGTCAACTCGACGATACTTTAAATCCTTAGATTGTGGCGGGAGATACGTTCCTTGATCTGCCATTTGCTTTTGCTTCAATGGCAGTGTTAATTGTCGTTCAATTGGGGTGGGGGCATGATACAGAATCGATCGTTTCTTTTCTTGATAACAGGGTTTGTTGTCAGCGTTCTTGTTACGGGCTGCGCGGTATCCGATGTCGGGCCGATCAATCGTTCAACGTCTCAATTATTCGCGTTTAACAATCATTTCGTTCCGGATCACGGGGATGATGGCGCAATGATCATTGGCCTGGCATTTTCTGGCGGCGGCACGCGGGCGGCAGCTTTTGGTTATGGAGTCATGCGGGCGCTCGATGATACGATCGTGGACGAATATCCCTATGAGCGAAGCCTGGTCGATAATATCAGGATCATATCTGGCGTGTCTGGAGGCGCGGTTCTTGCAGCCTATTTCGGCATGAAAGGGCGCGATGATTATCGGGATTTCCGTGAAACGTTTCTGGTCAGGAACGCTGAAGAACGCGTGCGCACCAATGCATTGTCGCCAGCAGTCGCCATTGGCGTCCTGAATGGCGGCGCAAATGACCGATCCTCGCTTGCCCGTTGGCTCGACGACAATATTTTCCATGGTGCGACCTATTCAAAGTTTGACTGGTCCAATGCGCCATCGATCTGGATCTCTGCATCGGATATCTACAACCGGGTTCCATTTCACTTCAGCGTAGAAACCTTTGCCGCACTGTGCAGCAATCTGAAGGATGTGCGGATTGCTGACGCAGTCGCGGCGTCCGCGGCGGTTCCGGTCGTTTTCAAGCCCATTTCGGTTGCATCCAACCATGGTGCCTGCACCTATCGCCAGCCTGATTGGCTAAGCCGGGTCATGGCCGATCCCGAGGCGTCGTATAGGTTGAAGGCCTATGGGCGCGCACTGCACACTTACCGGTCGAACAATGTGAATTTCATAAAATTGCTCGATGGCGCGCTGACCGATAATCTGGGGCTTACGCCATTTGCGATGGCCAGAGCCTCGGCGCAAACGCCCTATGGGCCATTGTCGCTTGCCGATGCCGTGAAGCTGAAGACTTTTCTTTACATTGTCGTGGATGCTGGCCGTGAGATGGAATATCCATGGGTAAAGGAGCTGCAAGGGCCAGGGATTTCTGAAATCCTCGGTGCGGTTACGGATACTGCCATTTCCTCGTCGGTCAGGGAAGGGTTCGATGCGCTGAAGCTGGCGACAACGCAATGGCGCGACGAACTCATTGCATATCGGTGCGGCCTGTCTGCAGCCACGGTAGCGCGCTATCGCGGCTCGTTGAAAGGATGGAACTGCCGCGATGTCCGGTTTCATGTACAACGCCTGTCGATACAAGATCTTCCCGCTGGCATGGCTGCAAGTTTCAATGAAGTGCCAACCCGCTTCGTGCTTCCGACAGAACAGGTGGATCAGGTGATTGCCGCTGGTCGCGTGGCGTTTAAAAGAAACGCCGTCCTCCAGAACGCCATTCGCGAAGTCCAGTCCGATGCAGGCGTCAAGAAACCGGTTAGCCCGAATATGCTCCAACACAATCTATCATCGTCTGAAACACTGGCGTCGGGGCCATTGTAGCGCCAGCACCAACCCGGTTCTCGCAATATTACCATTTATGACTGCCGATCCGAGGCCACAGAATATACCATGATCAAACTGCTTTTTATGTTTGCCTGGGCATCGCTATGCTCGATGATTGTGTTATGGGCGGCAATGGCGCTCTGGTTTCATTTGCAGGTGGGGCAGACGATCAAAATCTGTGTCATGGCCCTGACCGCGCTTGTTCTTGCAGCTTATATCTCGGTCCTGTTTTCACCGCGTTCGAGCAGCCAGTTGATAAGCTTCAGTAACGTCGCATTCATCTGCCTCGGATCCCTCTTTCTGGTCTCCTGGTTTTCGATGAAGCCCTCGCTCACGCGGGATTGGGCGGCAGATGTCCAGCACACGGTGACAGCGGATGTTCAGGGCGACGAGGTGACATTTCACAACATTCGTGACTTCACATGGAATGACAGCCGGATATTTGTGCCGAGGTGGAAATCCGGGACGTACAGGTTGAACGAACTCAATTCGGTGGATGTCATCTTGTCTTACTGGACGCATCCGGCCATTGCACATACATTGATTTCATTCGGCTTTGCAGATGGTCGCCATCTGGTGTTCTCAGCCGAAATCCGCAAGAAAAAAGGTCAGGAATTTTCTTCGCTGGGTGGCTTTTTCAGAAGTTTCGAATTGGCGATGATAGCGGCGGAAGAACGGGACATTGTTTATTTG
Source organism: Ochrobactrum chromiisoli (assembly GCF_026241335.1). Lineage (GTDB taxonomy): Bacteria > Pseudomonadota > Alphaproteobacteria > Rhizobiales > Rhizobiaceae > Brucella > Brucella chromiisoli. The sequence goes on from NZ_JAPHAV010000016.1 coordinate 72,584, forward strand.
AGAACCAATGCCCGCGACGAGCGCGTCTATCGATATCCGGTCGATGTTGATCAAGAGCTTATGCAGGCGATGTTGCTCAAATATATCGAAAAGGCCAACGATCTTGCCAGAAACCCGGCCTTCTACAATACACTTACGTCCAATTGCACGACGGTCGTTTTCGACCTTGTTCGCCTGCTGGAGCCAGGTTTTCCATTTGATTACAGGATTTTGCTCTCCGGCTATCTGCCGGAGTTTCTCTATGACAATGAGCTGCTCATGAACAGCGACCTGCCGTTCAGTGAAATCCAGCAGCGCGCCTTGCTGACGCCGGTTCGCTCGATGGAGCGCGAACAGTT
>NZ_JAPHAV010000017.1 GCF_026241335.1 Ochrobactrum chromiisoli
CCAAAATCAGGAATCCCATAGGCATGAAATATCGATGCGAAACTCGCGATATGCACAGTGTTTGATATTTCTGACTTCGACTCAAAAACAAAATCAAAAGAACTGCCAACAAATCTGCCCCGGTTACGTTTATCATCGATAGAAGAACCGAAGGCTAGGCTTGTGACGAACAATCATATCAAATCAGCGACATGTTCAGTAATTGGCATAGCTATCGGTTTTTTTGTCGCGTCTTTCGTAGTTCGTTTCGTATCTTTAGAAACCCCGGTATATATGTGGGATTGGGGTTCATATTTTCGTCTCTACCAGAAATTTATGTCTTTGGTCTCCAATGGAGGAGATTGGATGACATGGCTAGTACAGTCTATCATTAACGACGACTACAATCTCTCTACACTACCTTTTCTATATCCATTCTATGTTTTCTTCGGCACGTCACGTATCGGCTATATCTTAGCTATCGTATTTACTTATATGCTTCCCGCAATTGGATTAGCATATATAATCTCGCGCTCATCAATTATCAAAACAGTTGAATTTCGACTACCATTGATAATCTCGTCATTCTCCATAGTGTTTTTTGCTCATCCACTTTGGTCGGCCACATTGAGAGGATACCCGGATATTGCGGGACTGATACCACTAGGTCTTGCAACTCTGCTTTTCAATACTTGGTTGCAACGCGGAGGACGTAATGCTGTCCTTTACGGTATTTTATACGGCCTTTTAGTTTGGCTCGCGTTTATGTTTCGTCGCTGGTACGCTTTCTCGTGTGTCGGGATTGGAGTGGCTACTTTTCTTATTCTCTGCCTTGAAATCTACTCATCACAAGAAAACAGAGCAGAATTATTAAAGCGTTCAATCACATTTGTGATATCCTCTTCTGCTGTTACTATAACTATCCTTTATTTTTTGCAGTTCGATATCGCGATCAGGTCAATAAGTACACCGCACGGACAGATGTTCTCTGCTTATCAAAGACCATTCTTGTTTCAGGCTCATCAGCTTATCATGACTCTTGGGTATCCGTTGTTTTTTGCGTTCATTGCTGGTGTAGCATTGGCACTGAAAAACAAGAACAAGACAATTTTATTTACTTCGATATGCAGCATATCAACTTATCTGATATTTTCTAGAACCCAAGCTCCTGGCTATCAGCACATATTACCTATCATTTTTTGGTCGTTGCCAGCAATGGCGTACAGCGTTGCCATATTGCTGTCTTGGGTTTGGCTAAGAACATCTTACGCCATTGCATCCGCACTATTGATCTATTGCGCCATCAATTTTTTTTCCGTCTTCATGCCGACTGTTAAAAAACACGTGGCTCCAATCTCCATACTCTTCAGCGCATCGGAAACGGCTCCTTTGGTTATGCCTGGATACAAAAACTTTCAGGCCATGATCAATGACCTAAAAGAAATCATACGTAACGATGACAAGGTTGGTATATTTGCGTCGAATGAAACATTATCTGATGCATTGGTTGAAGCTGCTGACTACAGTTTCCGTGACCATATTGCATGGGTCGCACAGATTGACCAACGAGACGGCTTCTGGCTGGACGGCATCATGGCAAAATACGCATTGACTACCAACGAGACGCTATACCACGTCAACCCAGATGGACAGCGTGTGATAGGACTTCCATCTGAACTATTACGAGGCGCAAAGGGGTTCGGGGCCAACTATACTAAGATTAGAGAGTACGCCCTGCAAAACGGCATCGTAGCGTTTCTATATGAGCGTAAAGTTCCGTACTCTCCACGCGAAGCTGAGGAGCTTACAAAGGAGTTCCAAGAGTTTTATCCTGAATGGAAATGGGATGGATATCGCTTTATTCTCACAGAGGTAGGTCAAAAGTTAAAGCGTGAGAAAGAAGAGGGTGGCTAGCAAACCAGCCATTCTTCTATTTCCTCAGAAACCTCGCGTAACAATAACCATCTATCAGCTTTCAACTGATCTTTGCGTATCCGCAATTTCCCGATTAGGCCAACAGGAGCCCCTTCTGGTCTTTTCTCACGCGGGACATATGGCGCACCCTCCCTGAATTCAGGGGGCATAACTCTCCTTTTGCCATTATTAATAATAGCATCTTTCGGAGGGGTGGCATCAACAGGGATGCTGTCCATATAGTAACTATGCTCAATTACTCGTTCCGCCTCAATCTCGCGATTTACCACAACGACCAGGTCTTTTGTTTGAGTGGTGAATTTCGCCGGAAGCTCTATTCGGCCAGGTAAAGCGTCTGATGCTAGGCCGTGTGGACGGGTTTGATTAAGATGAAAACCGCTGCGATTGGGACGATAGATCGGAAGTTTCTTCCTGTTTTCTCGCAGCGTAATGCGACACGTTTGAAGCGTTTGAGCTTCCCCATCATTTGTTCGATACGTGCGCGACCTCGGTAAAGTGCAACGGCAAAATATTTCGGAATATTGCGCCTGTTTGATCTGTAAGGGATCACAGGGATAGCCCCAGTTTTTCGCGCAGTCTCTCTGTTAACGTCGCTATCATAGCCCTTGTCAGCAATGATAGCGCGGTGCCTGATTTGAGGTCCAGTTTCCATGAGGCTTTTAAACTGTTTGCGATCGGAAGCTTCACCACCGGTCAGTTCAAACCCAAGGGGCTGACCATTTCGATCGGTTTTCAGATGGATTTTAGTTCCAAACCCTCCACGCGAACGCCCGAGCGCTTGACCTTTCTACCCCCTTTTGCACTGGCAGCAGAAACATGGGCGCGAATGACGGTGCTGTCAAACATAGCAATCAGATGAGCGCTTTCATCAAGCCCTGCCAAAATAGAAAACAGTCTTCGAAAGCACCCGCTTTACCCAAGCGATCAAAGCGCTTCCATATGCTGTTCCAATTACCATACCGTTCCGGCAGTGCTCGCCACGAGATATTGTGGAGGGTGAAATAATGTAGCGCTTCAAAGAATAGACAGTCATTTTTGGCTTTCGCGCCATCGGCTGGCAGACGGGCGCGGAAAACCTCCAGTGCCAGTTCATAGTCACTCTCTGTCATCTTGGTGCACATTGCCGACCTCCAAACACGTCGACAACATATGAATCACCTCAACTGATAATCTGGAACCCGAAAACCTATACCTGAGTCAATTCGTCCACATGGCCTAAACATAATGCAAACGGCCTCGCATCTGAAATCGCATGTATATAAAACTGCAAAATTCTCCTCCTTAATGTCCAATAGTCTATTCAAGGAGGCGGAAGAAAACCGTGACAAGTCCAGGACGTGCATATTCTTTTTTCCGCTTTGACTTGTGTAGGCGCCAATATTGCAGGAAGGCATAAACAGAGGCCGATGCCCATTAAATCCTGCTCCATTCCTCCATTTTCTCACTAATAATTTTCTTAAGAGTGGGAAACATAGGCGGTTGGGACCGGCCCGAGAGACGAACAATGCCAAATTGAGAACGATGTGAAACAGGTTTGATTGGAACCTCTACAAGCTGGCCCGAATCCATTAGCTCATGCGCTGGTGCAAGGACACCATAATAGACCGTTTCGCTATGTAATACAGTTTGCAGAAGCCCATCTATGGCATCTGAATGAAACGTTACACTCTCGTCCGGATGGGCTTGTGGTCCATACATAGCAACCATATTTCGTATCTGTTCAGGCGCGAGCATCGTGGTTGCCAACGGCCAAGGACCCAGATCAGAGAAGCTGACATTTTCACGTTTAGCAAGCGGGTGTTCCGAATTGGCAAGAAACCCGGCGCGCAATTCTGGCAGCAATTCTATGCTCAAATCTGCGGTAACCGGTACTCCTTTGATTTCAACGACAAGCATATCAAGTGTTCTATCGCGCAAAGCCTGAACCTGTAGCGGGATGGAGCCGCGCATAAGTAAAATATGCAATGATGGATTTGTTGTCGAAAACCGGCTGAGCAATGGAGCCGTCAGCAACGCGCTTGGCGTGGAGCCAAGACCAATTCTTATGCGTCCTGCGCTGCCTTCATGTTGTTGTTTGACAACGCGGTAAAGTTCTTCGGTTTCGAAAATCACTCTTCGTGCATGTTCAAGAACCACATGGCCGAAGGCGGTTACTTCGCAGCGTTTGCCAATGCGGTCGACAAGCTTCATGCCGAGTTCAGCTTCAAACTGCCCGATACTTCGAGAGAGGGCCGGTTGTGTCAGACTGATGTGCTCGGCCGCTCGCGTAAAGGAGCCTTTCTCCGCAAGAGCAATAAAATGTCGTAGCTGCTGGATGTTCACGTAATTTTCCTAAATTAACATGAGTATTATGCATGATAATCAAATTTACTATGCATTGGACAAATAGAAAAGCAACCCGTAGCTAGCGGAATAGAGAACAAAATCTATGGGGCAAATATGCAGGATATCAGAGAGCTGATCGAACGCGACGCTGGTGAATTTATTGCGATCAGGCGTGATCTGCATCAGCACCCGGAACTTGCTTTTAAAGAAACCCGAACTGCGGGCATTGTTGCTTCCCTTTTGGAAGGGTGGGGCTACACAGTTGAGCGCAATATCGGCACAACGGGGGTTGTCGGGCGGCTGCGTCATGGTGGTTCAACGGCGTCAATTGGACTGCGTGCTGATATGGACGCCTTGCCAATCTTTGAAGAAACCAATCTGCCCTATGCCAGTGTGAATGCCGGTGTGATGCATGCCTGTGGTCACGATGGTCATACAACAATGTTGCTTGCTGCCGCTAAAGCAATTGCTGAGCGTCGTAACTTCAATGGCACCGTGAATCTCATTTTCCAGCCGGCAGAAGAATATGGCCGCCCCGACAGTGGTGCAGCACGCATGGTTGCCGATGGGCTATTTCAAAAATATCCGTGTGATGCCGTTTTTGGTATTCACAATATGCCGGGCGTCCCACAGGGACAGTTGCAGTTTTACGATGGCGCGATGATGGCGTCTTCGGACAGCGTTTTTATTACCATCGAAGGCCGCGGAGGGCATGGCGCTCTGCCAAATAGAACAGCCGATCCGATTGTCGCGACGGCATCAATCGTTATGGCATTACAGACGATTGTGGCACGCAATGTTAATCCGCTTGATACGGCTGTGGTAACAGTCGGTGTTATGCAGGCCGGTGTAGCGAACAATGTAATTCCTGAGACGTCGAGAATAGAACTGACGGTGCGCTGTTTCAAACCAGATGTCCGGGATCTTCTTGAACAGCGGATCACCGATCTTGTAACATCACAAGCGCAGAGTTTCGGCGTGAAAGCCACCATTGATTATTGTCGCGGTTATCCTGCGCTGCTGAATTCTCCGAACGAGACGGAGTTTGCTCGTGACGTTGGAGAAAGCTTTGCTGCTGAAGGCAATTTCGTTCGTCAAACGACGCCGATGACCGGCAGTGAAGACTTTGCTTTTATGCTCGAAGAATGCCCCGGCTCCTATCTTTTCCTGGGCAACGGTGATCAGGCAGGCCCACAAAGTTGCGCTCTGCATAACCCCCACTTTGATTTTAATGATGCAAATATCGTCGAAGGTGCCGCTTATTGGGTCACGCTCGCAGAAGCGTTCCTGAATCGCAAAGCAGGCCACGAAATCTGAGTAGATTACTACATCCATTGGAGGACAATGATGAGCGCTTCTGCAATACACAGAGCGACCCCTGGGGCAGTCAATTCGATTGATCAGGAGTATAAGCCGCCGGTTAAGGCAATAGCTGCGGCAGTCGCAGGGAATGCACTCGAGTTTTACGATTTCATCGTCTATTCGTTTTTCGCAGTCTATATCGGGCAGACATTTTTCCCGTTGGGCAGTGAAACAGCCAGCCTGCTTGCCTCTGTCGCCGTGTTTGGCGTTGGCTTTTTTACGCGCCCGCTGGGCGGCGTTTTGATTGGTGCATTTGCTGATAAAGCAGGACGTCGTGCAGCCATGATTTTGACTGTGACCCTGATCACGGTGGGCACGCTTGGACTTGCGGCAACGCCGGGATATGAAGCCATCGGGATGGCGGCGCCAATCATCGTTTTGATGTGCCGCCTGTTACAGGGGTTGGCTTTGGGCGGTGAAGTAGGCCCTGCCTCGGCAATGCTGATTGAGGCTGCCCCACGCGAAAAACGTGGCCTTTACGCAAGCTGGCAGATCGCAAGCCAAGGCATCGCTGTTGTCGCTGGTGGTCTTATGGGCGTTCTGGTTTCGTGGTATCTGCCACATGAAGATCTGGTGTCCTGGGGCTGGCGTATTCCATTTCTGGTATCTCTCGCTCTGATCCCATTGGCAATCTATATCCGCCGTGCATTGCCTGAAACTCTGGAAAAGCCGAGCGAAAAAAGCGGGACACAGATCGTTACATCGGTCTTTTCTGATCATGGGCGTTACCTCGTTCTCGGCGTTCTGGCGATTATTTCGACCACCGTATCAACCCAGGTCGGTAACTTCATGACGACCTATGCGATTCAGACGTTGAAATTGCCTGCAATCCTTGCTCAGGCCGGAACTGTTCTCGGCGGAACGATGACATTTCTGTTTGCGCTGGTTGCTGGCTATCTGGCTGACAAATATGGTCGCAAGGGTGTCATGATCTGGCCCCGTATCATTTTGATGCTGGCAATCATCCCGTTGTTTTTCTGGCTCTCTGTATCCAAAGATGCGACAGTTCTGCTGATCGTGACCGCCTCTGTTACTTTGCTGACTGCAATGAGCGGTGCCGCGAGTTTGGTGGCTATTCCTGAGATGATGCCGATCGCCTTGCGTGCAACGGGTGTTTCCCTGATCTATGCGATTGGCGCGACGCTTTTCGGCGGAACAACACAGTTCATTATAACCTGGCTGATCGGTATTTTTGGTGCCGTTGCGCCTGCATATTATGTGGTTGCAACCAGTATCATATCGCTTATCGCAATGTTTATGATGCCGGAAACCCGTGACTTTGACGTAAAGCGGTAAGGCAACAACATCTAAAAATGGACAGAATGGCTTAGTTGGTTTAGCCATTCTGTTTCATGTGCTGTGATTATTCGTATGAGAAACGTCATCGCAGTTTTCCGATAGATATTCGTTATGCGATGCGACCTTCAAAGGTGTGGATTTGAAACAGCGTCTGCGCGCCGTTCTCTGCGAAATCGAGGCTGACCTTAAAACGGCGGGGGATCGTGGTAAGGTCGCCGACTATATCCCGCCTCTTGCACGGGTTGATCCTTCAAAGTTTGGCATAGCGATTATGCTGCATGATGGCACATTGATTTCTGCCGGAGATGCTAAAGAAAAATTCTCAATTCAGAGTATTTCCAAGGTCTTTGCGCTCACACTGGCACTTGGAAAACTAGGTGACAGTATCTGGAGGCGTGTCAGCCGTGAGCCATCCGGCGATCCCTTTAACTCAAGTATCCTGCTCGAACTGGAAAAGGGAATTCCGCGCAATCCGTTTATCAATGCCGGTGCAATTGTTATTGCCGATCTGTTGCTCAGCACGCATAAGCCCCGTGAAACCATTGGCGAGATCGTTCGTTTTGTTCAGTCAGCAGCAGACGATCATGACATCTATATTGATGAAAATGTAGCCAAGGCGGAAGACCTTACTGGCTTCAATAATGCTGCACTTGCCAATATGCTAAAGGCCAATAACAATCTCGATAATATACCGTCTCATGTGCTGGGTGTTTATCATCACCAATGTGCACTGGCGATGTCGTGTGAACAGCTCGTCCGTTCTGCGCTTTTCCTTTCCAGCTCCGGTCGAGACCCGATCAGCAAACACCGCATTGTCAGCGTCGAGCGTGCACGCCGCATAAATGCCCTTATGATGACCTGTGGCCATTATGACGGCTCTGGTGATTTCGCATTCCGGGTTGGCGTGCCGGCAAAAAGTGGCGTGGGTGGGGGGATTCTGGCGGTTGTGCCCGGTATCGCTTCAATAGCTGTTTGGTCTCCGGGACTCAACCAACATGGCAATTCATTATTGGGAACGCGTGCTTTGGAAATCTTGTGCTGGGACATGAATTGGTCGGTGTTTGGCGGTGTTTAAACGATTGTGATGGCAAGCACCCGATCTCGCCATCAACGTTCCGGACGATTATGTTGTGCGCGATATGCACTGACGCTTAGGTGAAAGTCATGCAGCGAAGGCGAACAACGGCGGCTTTCCCCTGTCTGAGCGTCCTGGCGCAGCAGATCGCCTGTTCACTTTGGTGTCCGAAGGATGTGGCCCATCCGCTCGCGTATAAATCGCTGGTCCAGTTCGAGATGATGAACCGAAAATTAGTGCCAAAAGCTCTTCACTAAACAGGGGCAAGCCCACAGAAATGCTCTGCACTTTTGCTGAAAATATTGCATATAAAAACAGCCGCCCTTGCGAGGCGGCTGTCATTCTGAAAATTCAAATTGCTATCATCGGTACGGCGAATAGCACTGCTGGCGAGGCCCATTATATGGCTGGAACGTGTTGTCCGAAGCGCGATAGGACTTATAGCGATTATAGCACCACTGAACATGGTTGTTGCTGTAACGATATACCGGCTGCGGTGCCGGCTGGTTCGCAATTGCGCCGCCAATGATTGCACCAGCGCCGAACGCTGCCAGCGGATACCACCAGCCATCATTGTGACGGCGGTAGCCGTTACGATAATGGTTATAGCCACGATGGCCGTTCCAATAACCCGGACGCGGGCGATGATTGTCATTCCAGCCGGGACGTGGGCCAGGACGGTGACCATTCCAGCCCGGACGTGGACCGGGGCGGTGGCTATTCCAGTTGCCGTTACCGTGGCGCCGCCAGCGATCATCCCGAACATTGGCAATGTTATCGCTACTGGCGATTTGTGCAGTGGGCAGGACCGGCGATGCGGAAACAGGAGCAATCGCCCCCACTAAAAATGTTGCGCCAATCAAGCCGACCATCATTTTTTTCAGTGAATTAATCATATTCTTCTCCACTTCAACTGCAAACATCATGATTGATGGTTGATGAACCTGCGCTGAATAGTAGGGATAAATATATAGCGGCCCAAAGGCCTGACAAGGAACCGCGAGAAATCTGCGCAAACCTTTTTGTGTAGATCTGCATAAGACGTTTTGATTGCAACAGGCTGTTGAGGCAGAGGCATTTTGACATCTGGCAGTATACCTACAAAAACGTCATATGCTGCGATCATGAAAGAAAGCTCTGCATCCCCCCTTCCCGAAAAATCCGGCGACGGATACCGCCCAACGCATTTTCTGCCCATATCGTCAAACGATCAGCCTGTCGATTGGCTGATCACTGACGGTTTAACGGATTACGAAGAAGCGCTCGCCTTTATGGAAGCGCGTGTCGCAGCCATTCGCGAAGGGACAGCAAATGAGCTGATCTGGCTTGTTGAACACCCTTCACTCTATACCGCAGGCACCAGCGCAAATTCCGAGGACCTGCTGACACCGGATCGCTTTCCAGTGTTCAACACCGGGCGCGGTGGCGAATATACTTATCACGGTCCCGGCCAACGGGTGGCCTATGTCATGCTCGATCTGAAGCGTCGCCGCGAAGATGTGCGCGCATTTGTGACGGCGCTAGAGCAATGGATCGTCGAAACACTTGCACAATTCAATATCAAAGGCGAACGGCGCGCAGATCGCGTTGGCGTCTGGGTTGTTCGCCCGGAAAAGCCTCTGCTTGCCACTGGTGGCATGTGCGAAGACAAGATTGCCGCGATCGGCATCCGCCTGCGCCGCTGGGTGAGCTTCCACGGCATTGCCATCAATGTCGAGCCGGAGCTCGAACATTTCGGCGGCATCGTACCGTGCGGGATTGCTGATTACGGCGTGACAAGCCTCGTCGATCTGGGGCTACCGGTGACGATGGGCGATGTCGATGTGGCATTGGGCAAAGCTTTCGAAAGCGTCTTTGGCCCTCGTCAGACCAAATAATCAGACGCTCTTCACGCGCCGCTCGCGCATAAACACATAGAAACCTGATCCCACGATAATTGCGATTCCGAACCATTTGGAGGGCGTTGGGAAATCGCCGAAGACAATCAAACCGACCAGAACCGCATTGACGATCTCCAGATACTGGAACGGCGCGAGCATCGACGCCGGTGCAAGCTTGAATGCCTGCACCACCAGAAGGTGACTGACAGTGCCGATTGTACCCAGCAAAAGCAGAAGCAGCCAGGGCTGTAGACTATGCGGCAACGAAAAACCTAAGTCTTGCACGCCCATAGCCGTGCCGAAAACCATAAACAGCCCCGCAATCAGCGATCCACCGATACCGGCGTAAAACTGCATCACGACCGGGCCTTCTTTCGCACCATATTTCCGGTTCAGGATCAGATAGATCGCAAAAGTTACAGCCGTTGCGAGAGGCAACAAGGATACTGCGCCGAAAATCTCGAAGCTTGGCTGAATAACGATCATCGTCCCGATCAGGCCGATACCAACAGCGCTGAAACGACGCCAGCCGACTTTCTCCTTGAGAAATACCGCTGAAAGCAGCGTCAGGATCAACGGCTCGGCAAAAAACACCGCCATGGCATCCGCCAGAGGCATATATTTGACGGCAGTGAAGAAACACGTTCCGCCAAAGCCCATCAGTGCGCCGCGCACAAGATTGCCGACAAGATGCGTGGTCCGCAGCGCTGCGATCCCGCCCATCACAACAAGGATCAGGAACATTAGCCAGGATTGAATGAAAAAGCGCATAAAGGTGACGGTCGCCGGCGGCATATTATCCATCATCGCAAGCCATTTGCCGATGGCATCCATAAGCGGCAACAGCAATACCGAGAGCACCATGATCGCCATGCCCTTTACATGCGCTTCTAAGCCGCCTGCCGCCCTGCCCTGCATCTCGCTACTCGCAATTTTCTCAACTCCATTGCGCTTACGCGAATGCCATGCCCGTTTCCATCCTAATTCGATTACGAAAAGCGCCCGGTTTGACTTTCGCCACGTTTCTGGTGCAAATCTGTTGCGCTGCGAGCAAAATCATTTGATAACTCCGGGCAAAAGCGGAACGTAAGGCGAACTTTGTTCGCATTGCGGGTATTCTCATGGCATTATCATTGTGATTCGCAGACAACTTATTTCGTGCCGTTCAGTGGGGACGGTTCTTTCGGTTTCAGACAGAAAGCTTTTCGGACAAAGATGGACGACAGCAACGATCTCTTTTCCAGAGTAGTCAACAATGCCCGTGAACGGCAGATGGAGCAGCAGCCCAAAAAGGCGCCTGCATCGACGCCTGTTGCGCCAACGGCGACGCCATCATCTGCACCGAAGCCAGCACCTGCTGCAACCAAAGCTCCACCTGTTTCATCAGGCGGCGATGATTATAACGCCTCCTCCATTCGCGTTCTCGAAGGCCTTGAGCCGGTTCGTCTGCGCCCCGGCATGTATATTGGCGGCACCGACGAAAAAGCCCTGCATCACCTCTTCGCAGAAGTCATCGATAACTCGATGGACGAAGCCGTTGCAGGCCATGCCAATTTCATCGAAGTCAGTCTTGATGCCGAAGGCTTCCTGACTGTGAGCGATAATGGACGCGGCATTCCAGTGGACGAGCATCCACAGGTGCCGGGAAAATCGACGCTTGAAGTGATCATGACCAAGCTGCACGCAGGCGGCAAGTTTGACGGCAAGGCCTATGAAACCTCCGGCGGTCTGCATGGTGTCGGTGTCTCAGTGGTTAATGCGCTTTCCGATGTTCTGGAAGTTGAAGTCGCCCGCAATCGCCGTCTTTATCGCCAGCGCTTCTCGCGCGGCATTCCACAAGGCGGCCTTGAAGATGTCGGCGAAGTGCATAATCGTCGTGGCACGCGCGTCCGCTTTCATCCCGACCCGGATATTTTCGGAAAGGCTGCACATTTCGATCCGCACCGGCTTTACCGCATGGCGCGCTCGAAAGCCTATCTGTTTGGCGGTGTTGAAATCCGCTGGAACTGCGATCCATCTCTTCTTGATCCAAAAAAAGAAACACCCGAAAAGGCTGTTTTCCACTTTCCCGGCGGCCTGAAAGATTATCTCGCAGCCTCACTGGGTAAAGAGCATCAGGTGACGCGCGAGATTTTCTCGGGCCGCACCGAAAAGCAGGGCGGGCATGGCGCCGTTGAATGGGCTGTGTCCTGGTATGGCGGCGATGGTTTTGTCAATTCCTACTGTAATACGATCCCAACCGGCGATGGCGGCACGCATGAAGCAGGCCTTCGCATTGCATTGACGCGCGGCCTTAAGGCTTATGCAGAACTGACTAACAACAAGCGCGCCTCAATCATCACAACGGATGACGTGATGACATCGGCTGCTGCCATGATGTCAGTTTTTATTCGCGAACCAGAATTTGTTGGCCAAACCAAAGACAAGCTTGCGACGGTTGAAGCGCAGCGCATTGTCGAAAATGTTATCCGCGACCCGTTTGACCACTGGCTGGCGGCTTCACCGCAGGAAGCTTCGCGCTTGCTCGACTGGGTTGTTGATCGCGCCGAAGAACGCCTGCGTCGCCGTCAGGAAAAGGAAACCGTCCGCAAGAGTGCGACACGAAAGCTGCGCCTTCCGGGCAAGCTTGCAGACTGTACGCAGAATGCGGCGGCAGGTGCAGAACTTTTCATCGTCGAAGGTGACTCGGCCGGCGGCTCCGCCAAGCAGGCACGCAATCGTTCCAATCAGGCGATCCTGCCACTGCGTGGCAAGATTCTCAATGTGGCCAGTGCTGGCCGTGAAAAACTGACAGCCAACCAGCAGATTGCCGACCTCGTACAGGCACTGGGAGCAGGTACGCGCAAAAATTATCGCGAAGACGATCTGCGCTATGATCGCGTGATCGTCATGACTGATGCTGACGTTGACGGCGCGCATATCGCATCGCTGCTCATCACGTTCTTCTATCAGGAAATGCCGGACCTCATCCGCAACGGCCATCTTTATCTGGCAGTCCCGCCACTTTATCGTTTGAGCCAAGGCGGCAAAGTCGCCTATGCGCGCGACGATGCGCACAAGGATGAACTGCTTCGCACGATGTTCACCGGGCGCGGTAAAATCGAAATCGGCCGTTTCAAAGGTCTTGGCGAAATGCGTGCCGATCAGCTGAAAGAAACGACCATGGACCCAAAGAAGCGCACGCTTCTGCGCGTTCATGTCGATGAAGATTACGTTGATGAAACGCGCAGCACTGTTGATGATCTGATGGGTACAAAGCCGGAAGCACGCTTCCGCTTCATTCAGGATCGCGCTGCATTTGTGGAAGAGCTTGATATTTAAGCTTTTCGCCAGCCAGATCACAAAAGATAAACGTCAGCGTGTTATGCACGCTGACGTTTTTTCTATATGTTTCAGCTTTTCACATCGATGCCGAGCTTGGTTTGAATGTCATCGATCGACTCTTTAACGAAGAATGTCAGATCAGTGCTCAGCGTCACAATACGCGTTCCGGTGCCATATGCATTGTAAGACAGGACGTGATTGAAGTTGACGGCAACACGCTCGCCACTGACATCCGTAAGCATAATCCACATAAGCCCCTCCTGCTGAAAAATGATTCCTTACAGAGGATAGGCGCATATGCCCAAATGACAATGAAACTTTACAAGACGATCCGCATACGGACTTTTTCAACCGTTCGGCCAAAGCACTCCGACCATTCTTCGCTGCGGTGATAGATCCTGAACCCTGCTTTTTCATAAAGCCCGATTGCTGGAAAATTATCGGCATGGGTGCCAATTTCGGCTTCCACAAAACCATCAAGAACAATCTGTGCCATCAGTGCGTCAAGCAGGGCGCCGCCCACTCCCTGACCGTGAAAGGCAGGGGCAATCCAAAGATCAGAAACATAGTTTGTTTTCGGGACGGGAGCGCCCCAGCCGCAAATCTCGCCGCTTCGCTCCGCCAACAGAACACCATCGGTATTTTCGCGCAAATCGCGAAGGAATTTGGACTGAAGTTCTGACCGTCTTTCATCCGTCAGAACAATCTCACGCGCTGCGGTTTGCCATGCGCGCACCGCAATTTCAGCCATCAAAACAAATTCGCCAGACATAGAGCGCTGTGCGTCCACTTGGACGCACAAAGGTCGCTCTAATTTTTTATATTCTGGCTTCGATCCTCTTGAAAATCGATCCCGATTTTCGGATCGAAGCCGGGCACGGCGAATAAGAGTTTCAGATTTTACCACCACTTCTTTGGCGTAAAGCGTCCCGCAGCCTGCTCGATTGCACTTGCTGCCTGGAACAATGTTTCTTCCTCAAACGGACGGCCAATCAGCTGAAGCCCAAGCGGCAGGCCCTGATCGTTGAGACCCGCAGGGACTGCGATGCCCGGCAGACCAGCCATGTTGAGCGTGATAGTGAAGATGTCGTTGAGATACATCTTGACCGGATCGTTTGCGAGTTCCTTATCGCCAATGCTGAATGCAGCAGAAGGCGTAACCGGCGTCAGGATTGCATGAACGCCGCTTGCAAAGACATTTTCAAAGTCTTTCTTGATCAGCGTGCGAACCTTCTGCGCGCGCAGATAATAAGCATCGTAATAGCCAGCTGACAGAACATAGGTACCAGTCAGAATGCGGCGCTTTACTTCCTTGCCAAAGCCAGCGGCGCGGCTCTGTTCGTACATGTCGGCAATATCCTTGCCCGGTACGCGCAGCCCGTAACGCACACCATCATAACGTGCGAGGTTAGACGAAGCCTCTGCAGGTGCCACAATATAATAGGCAGCAAGCGCATATTTGGTGTGCGGCAGCGATACATCAACGACTTCCGCACCCGCATCCTTGAGATACTGAACGCCCTGCTGCCAAAGCTTTTCGATTTCTTCTGGCATGCCATCCATACGATATTCTTTTGGAATACCGATTTTGAGACCTTTCAGCGATTTGCCGATCGCTGCTTCATAATCCGGCACAGGCAGATCAACAGATGTCGTATCTTTGAGATCAAGCGATGCCATGGATTTCAGCAGGATCGCAGCATCACGTACATCGCGAGCAATCGGACCAGCCTGATCAAGCGACGATGCATAAGCAACGACACCCCAACGCGAAACACGGCCATAAGTCGGCTTGATACCCACTGTGCCTGTGAAGGCTGCTGGCTGGCGGATCGAACCGCCGGTATCGGTCGCCGTAGCGCCTGCACAAAGATGTGCAGCAACAGCCGCCGCTGAACCACCCGAAGAGCCACCCGGCACCAGATCAACATCTGAGCCGTTTGCGCGCCAAGGGTTTTTCACAGGGCCATAATAGGAGCTTTCGTTGGACGAGCCCATGGCAAATTCGTCCATATTGAGCTTGCCCAGCATGACCGCGCCATCAGCCCAGAGATTGGCGGTGACGGTCGATTCGTATTCCGGCTTGAAACCATCAAGAATATGCGAGCAGGCCTGCGTGTGCACGCCTTTGGTCGCGAACAGGTCTTTCACACCAAGCGGAATACCTTCGAGAGCACCGGCCTTGCCTTCGGCAATGCGTGCATCCGATGCTTTTGCCATTTCGCGCGCCTTTTCAGGCGTCAAAGCGACATAGGCATTGAGCTTGTCATTGGCGGAATCAATAGCCGCAATATAGGCTTCTGTCAGTTCGGTCGCGGTGAAGGCTTTAGCCTTCAGCTTATCGCGCGCTTCGGCAATAGTCAGTGCGGTCAGTTCGCTCATCATCAAATCCTGTAAAGTCACGCCTCAGCAAGACGCTTTTCAAAAAAGGCGCTGTATTCGGAGTCAGGATAATCCAGAACCACTCCGCAACGCGCAAAACCCGAATTTTCATAAAGCCGCCAGGCCGGATCAAAGCCGGGGCCGGTACCCGTTTCAAGCACCAGCCGCGAAACACCCTTGGCTCTTGCCAGCTCGACAATTGCAGCGACAAGATGCGAGCCGATACGCTTGCCCCGGACTTCCGGGCGGGTGAACATGCGTTTGAGTTCTCCCACACCGTTATCGTGCATCTTCAGCGCACCACAGCCGACGGCCTTGCCATCTTCATCCCGTGCGACGAAAACCGTCGTATCCGGCTCAGCCATCTGTTCAACAGTCATCTTGAACTGGAACTCGAGAGGCGAAAGCGGCAGCATATGCGCGTTCAATGCTCTAACAAGATCACGCACATCATCCTGCAATGGGGTCTCGACGGAAACCCGAACAGCCATCGACTTACTCCACGACCTTTGGCACCACGAAGAAATTGTCTTCGGTCACAGGCGCGTTGGCAACAATGGCATTGGCGATATTGCCGTCCGTCACTGCATCTTCACGCAGACGCATCTTCATCGGCGTTACAGAAGTCATGGGTTCAACGCCCTCAATATCGACTTCGTTCAATTGCTCGACAAAGCCCAGAATTGCATTGAGTTCACCGGTCATGCGCTCGGCTTCGTCTTCATTGACGGCGATGCGCGCAAGATTCGCAACGCGCTTGACGGTGGAAATATCGACGGACATCCTGTTCTCCGCAAATTTATAATTTAGGGCAGCGAACCGCCACCCTGAAAAGGTTCTTTTACCGGCTATAGCGGTGCAGGTTGGGAAGCGCAACATTTCTTGCGCTTCCATCCGCAGTTAGAACGTGTGGACAGTGCCGGCGTCAGCGACAAGCACCTTCGTTTCTTTATAGTCAGACATTGCCGCAACAAACTTGTCTGCGGTCTTTTCAATGAATGGGAACGAGGCGTAATGGCATGGCAGAACGGTTTTGAAATTGAAATAGCGCTGGCACGCAAGCGCTGCCACAGCACCACCCATCGTAAAACGATCTCCGATAGGCACAATGCCGATTTCTGGCTGGTGCAGTTCATTGATCAGCGCCATATCGGAGAAAATGTCCGTGTCACCCATATGGTAGAGTGTCGGCGCATCCTCAAAATGGAATACCAGACCGTTCGGATTACCCATTGATTGCGTGATGCCATCTTCAGTCATCATGGCGGAAGAATGCAGCGCATTCACAAACGTTACGCTGAACCCCTCGCGAACAATGGTTCCCCCTGTATTACCCATGCTGAATTTTTCCAAACCTTGGCGGCCAAGCCAACCGGTAATTTCGGGGTTCGCAATCACAGTCGCACCGGTTTCTTTGGCAATCTCAACAGTGTCACCAATATGATCGCCATGACCGTGGGTGAGCGCGATATGCGTGACGCCCTTGGTCGCTTCTTTGAAATCAATGCCTTTAGCGCCTGGGTTTCCATGAATGAACGGGTCGATCAGAATGACCGCCTTATCTGTCTCAACGCGAAAGGCAGCGTGGCCCAACCAGGTGATTTTCATTGTGTTTCTCCTTGCGGCTCGATTTTCAGTTTCAAAACAGATATTACGGCTCAATTCCATCAGGCAATATGAAGCCTGATCAAAATACTATGAGGACCTATGGCCGTCGTTGAGATCGAAGACATTTTGGAAATTCTGCAACCCGGCCAGACAATTGCCGGGCTTGATCTTGGCACCAAAACGATTGGCCTTGCTGTTTCCGATCTTGGCTTGTCATTCTCCCATCCCCGCCCCGTTATAAAACGCACAAAGTTCACAATCGATGCACAGGTGCTGTTAAAAGCGCTCGAAGCAGACAAAGTCGGCGTCATTATTATTGGCCTGCCGATGAATATGGATGGCTCAGCCGGGCCCCGCGTTCAGGCAACCCGCGCCTTTGTGCGGACCATGCAGCCGCTGACCGATCTGCCCTTCGTGTTCTGGGACGAGCGCCTGTCGACGGTCGCCGCTGAACGCGTGTTAATCGGTATGGATGTCTCTCGCGGGAAACGGGCCGAACGCATCGATTCGGCCGCGGCTTCCTTCATTCTGCAAGGCGCGCTTGATCGTCTGCACCTGCTTCGCTCATCGCCTTATGATGATGACGATCACGACGCCGGATAAAGCTGATCAAGGATCCGATTGGCGTCGTGGCGCGCATCCAGCATGCCATAGGTTGAGCGCCATTGTCCGCCCAGACGGGTTTCAATAAAGGCGTCTGCAATATCATCAGCCCCGAGATTTCGCAGTTCGGCTGCAGCTGCGGCATAGGCAAGCTGCTCTGTCAGAAGACGCGCAACACCCTGATCGGATTCGGTCAATTGCAAAGCAGCCTGAAGCACATCAATGGTACCCTGCCCGCGCACGCCAAGCTTTTCGCTAATCCAGTCCAGCACTTCATCAAATAAAGATGGGGCACGCGACAGCACGCGCGCCACATCAAGCGCCATGACATTGCCCGAGCCTTCCCATATTGCGTTGACTGGGGCCTCGCGATAGGCGCGCGCAAGATTGCCATCCTCAATATAGCCATTGCCGCCGAGGCACTCCATCGCTTCGTAAAGCAGTGACGGGGCAATCTTGCAGACCCAATATTTAACAACCGGTGTCATGCAGCGTGCAAAAGCCGCTTCCGCACGGTCCGTTGCAGCCATATCGAATGCGCGCGCAAGGCGCATGGAAAGTGCTGTCGCACCTGCAACATCCAGCGCCATATCAGCAAGAACCCGGCTCATCAGCGGCTGTTCGATCAGAGGCTTATCGAAAACAATGCGATGGCGGGCATGGTGAATAGCCTCCGCCAACCCCGAACGCATCAGACCGGCAGAGGCAACCGCACAATCCAGCCGCGTCAGCGTCACCATATCCATAATGGTTTTAACGCCTTCGCCGGGATTACCGACCAGATGACCGATAGCGCCATCAAATTCGACTTCTGCCGAAGCATTGGACTTATTGCCGAGCTTGTCTTTGAGACGCTGGAAGAAAAAGCCGTTGCCAGCCGCCCCATTGGTCAATCGCGGCAGCAGGAAGCATGAAAGCCCCTCCTCCGCCTGCGCAAGCACCAAAAATGCATCGGACATGGGCGCGGACATAAACCACTTATGTCCGCTCAATGTATAAGTGCCATCCTCATTGCGTTCGGCGCGGGTCGTGTTGGCGCGAACATCGGTACCGCCCTGCTTTTCGGTCATGCCCATGCCAAGCGTGATACCCTGCTTGTTGAATGCAGGCTTTTGCGAGGAATCATATTTGCGCGACAAAATCTGCGGCGACCATAGCTTGTAAAGATCAGGCGAAGCCATGACAGCCGCAAGCGACGCATTGGTCATCGTCAGCGGACAAAGATGCCCGGCTTCAAGCTGAGCAGTCAGAAAGAAACGGGCAGCGCGCGCCTGATGGCGGCGTCCGGCTTCTGCAGGATTGGCCTCCCAGATCGAGCAATGCAGGCCCTGCGCAATCGAACGACGCATCAGCGCATGATAGGCCGGATGATATTCCACCAGATCAATGCGACGCCCCTGACGGTCATGACTGCGCAGCTTTGGCAGTTCCGTATTGGCAAGACGCGCAAGATCCTGCGCTTCTGCCGACATGACAAAACGACCGTTGCTCTCCAGATCGGAATGCAGTTCTTTTGGGAAACGTGCTGCAATCTGCATGAGAAGCGGATCGCCCAGATATGCATTCGTGCCCGTCATAAACGGGGTCTGGTTGGTAACTTCATGCGTTTTCACAGGCTGATCCGTTTGGTTTGTTCAATTCAATGATCTCAATACAAGCATTTTAATGCCTGCTGATTTAACATTCTATGCTTTCTTGCGTTCCAATTTCCTAACATTTTCGCACACACATGCAATTTCTGCGCAAAACAACACAGGTTTTTCTTTGTGAATCGGCCAAAGCCATTATAAGGGCGGTTACTGTCCAGCTTTCGCGGCTCTAAACGCCGGTTCTAAACGCCGGTTCTAAACGGATGACTTGCCATGACCCAACAACCGGCCTCTCCGATTTTTCCTCATCGCCATCTGCTTGGCATCAAGGGGCTATCGCCCCTGGACATTAATTGTCTTCTTGACCTTGCAGATCAGGAAGTGGCTGTTTCCCGACAGTCCGAGAAGAAAAAATCCGTGCTGCGTGGTCGCACCCAGATCAACCTGTTCTTTGAAGCATCGACGCGAACGCAATCATCGTTCGAACTCGCCGGAAAACGGCTGGGCGCAGACGTGATGAACATGTCGGTCGGCAATTCGTCGGTCAAGAAGGGCGAAACGCTCATCGACACAGCCATGACGCTGAACGCCATGCAGCCGGATATTCTGGTCATACGCCATGCATCTGCGGGTGCAGCCGCACTTCTTGCGCAAAAAGTCGGCTGTGCTGTGGTCAATGCAGGCGATGGCGCGCACGAGCACCCGACACAGGCACTGCTTGATGCGCTGACAATCCGCCGTGCCAAGGGTGACATTGGCAATCTTATCGTTGCCATTTGCGGTGACGTACTGCATTCGCGCGTTGCGCGCTCAAACATCCTGCTGCTCAATGCGCTTGGCGCACGCGTCCGCGTTGTTGCCCCGTCAACCCTGCTGCCTGCTGGCATCGCTGACATGAGTGTTGAAGTTTACAACACGATGGAAGAGGGTCTCAAAGACGCCGATGTCGTGATGATGTTGCGTCTGCAACGCGAACGTATGGCGGGTTCATTCGTGCCTTCAGTGCGCGAATATTTCCACTTTTATGGCCTCGATAATGAAAAGCTCAAATATGCCAAGCCTGACGCTCTGGTTATGCATCCCGGTCCGATGAACCGCGGCGTCGAGATTGCATCCGATGTGGCAGATGGACCGCAGAGCATGATCCAGCAACAGGTTGAAATGGGCGTGGCTGTGCGCATGGCAGTGATGGAAGCTCTGCTTGATCCGCGTCGCGCAGAAACCGCAGGAGAACGCGCATGAGTGCGATCCTTTTTGAAAATGCCCGCATTGTTGATCCATCGCGCGGGCTGGATGAACACGGCAGCTTGCTCATTCAAGATGGCAAGATCACCGCAAGTGGTGCTGATGCCCGCAATCAGGGCGCACCGGAAGGTGCGGAGGTCGTCGATCTGAACGGCATGGCAATCCTGCCCGGCCTGGTCGATTCGCGCGTCTTTATCGGCGAACCGGGCGCTGAACATCGCGAAACGATTGCTTCTGCCAGCCGTGCCGCCGCAGCGGGTGGTGTAACCTCCATCATCATGATGCCGGATACCGATCCGGTGATCGATGATGTAGCGCTGGTCGAGTTCGTCAAGCGCACGGCGCGCGATACCGCGATCGTCAATGTGCATCCGGCAGCCGCCATCACCAAAGGCTTGCATGGCGAGGAAATGACGGAAATCGGCCTGCTGCGTGATGCCGGTGCGGTTGCCTTCACGGAAGGCCGCAACACGCTTATCAATACACAATTGATGCGCCGCGCTCTGACCTATGCGCGCGATTTTGATGCGGTGATTGCCTGCGAAACCCGTGACCCCTATCTCGGCGCCAATGGCGTGATGAATGAAGGCCTTTTTGCAAGCTGGCTCGGCCTTTCGGGTAGCCCACGCGAAGCAGAAGTCATCCCGCTGGAGCGTGACCTGCGTTTGGCCGCTCTCACCCGCAGCAAATATCACGCAGCCCAGCTCTCCTGCGCCATGTCTGCGGATGCGCTTCGTCGTGCGAAAGACCTTGGCACCAAGGTAACAGCCGGTGTTTCAATCAATCACCTGTCGCTGAATGAAAACGACATTGGTGAGTTCCGCACCTTCTTCCGTCTGTCACCGCCTCTGCGCAGCGAAGAAGATCGTCTGGCGATGGTTGAAGCAGTCAAAAATGGCACAATCGACATTGTCGTTTCGGCACATGATCCGCAGGACGTTGACACCAAACGCCTGCCTTTTGCCGATGCTGAAGCTGGCGCGATTGGTCTGGAAACACTACTGGCGGCGGCGCTTCGCCTGCACCACAACGACAGCATTCCGCTGCTGCGTCTGGTAGAAGTGCTCTCAACCGCTCCTGCACGTATTTTCGGGCTGGATGCCGGCACATTGATGCCCGGCGCAAAAGCCGATCTTGCAATCGTCGATCTTGACGAACCATGGGTGGTTCGCGAAGAAGACCTGCATTCGCGCTCGAAGAACAGCTGCTTTGAAGGTGCCCGCTTCCAGGGACGCGTGAACCGCACTATAGTCGGCGGCAAAACAGTTTATTCAGTTTAAAAATTTCAGATCAGCCGTCTTGATTTCAGGCGGCTTTTCTTCTCAACTGGTTTTAATAAAGTGCATATGGGGAACTTCATGACCGAAACAGGTCTGTTCAGTCTGGTGTCGCTGGGGACACTGATTTTCGGTTACATTCTCGGCTCCATTCCTTTCGGGCTTGTTCTGACCCGGCTTGCGGGTCTGGGCGATGTGCGTGCAATCGGGTCCGGCAATATTGGTGCAACCAATGTTTTGCGCACCGGCAACAAAAAGCTCGCAGCCGCAACACTCATTCTTGATGCGCTCAAAGGCACCGTTGCGGTGCTGATCGCATGGCGGTTTGGCGAAGCGGCTGCAATTGCCGCGGGTTTTGGTGCCTTCATCGGCCATCTTTTCCCGGTGTGGATTGGTTTTAAGGGCGGCAAAGGTGTCGCAACCTATCTCGGCATTCTGATCGGTCTCGCATGGCCCAGCGCACTGGTTTTTATCGCGGCATGGATCATCACCGCCCTTCTCACCCGCTATTCTTCGCTGTCAGCACTGGTGGCAAGTCTTATTGTTCCGATTGTGCTTTATATGCGTGGTGATCCGGCAATTGCCGGCTTGTTTGCCGTCATGACATTGATCATCTTTATCAAGCATCACACCAACATCTCGCGGCTTTTAAGCGGCACCGAGAGCAAGATCGGCAAAAAGGGATGACAGAAAGCGCGAATTCGAAAAATGGAATTCGCCTCTCAGATCGGCAGCGGCTCAACTGGCTGCGTCTTATCCGCACTGACAATATCGGATCGGTGACGTTCCGTGATCTGATTTTGTTTTGCGGATCAGCCGCCAACGCGATTGAACGGCTGCCAAGCCTCAACATTCGTGGCGGCGGCTCGCGAACTATACGCGTCACACCGCTCGAAGATGCCGAGCGTGAGCTTGAAGCCATTGAGCGCATCGGCGCGCGTCTTGTTGGCATGGGCGAACCCGACTATCCGCAACAATTGAAAAACTGCGAAGCGCCTCCTCCGCTGGTCATCATCAAGGGTGATGTCAATGTGTTTCGCAAACCGCCCATAGCGATCGTTGGCTCACGCAATGCGTCAGTCGTCGGCGCACGTTTTACCGAAAAAATTGCACGTGATCTGGGTGATGCAGGTTTCGCTATTGTCTCCGGCCTTGCACGCGGCATTGATGCCGCAGCGCATAAGGCAAGCATGCAAAGCGGAACGGTGGCTGTGCTGGCTGGCGGCCTTGATAAGCCCTATCCACCCGAAAACCTGCCGATTTATCGTGCCATTCCTGAACATAGCGGCGCGCTGATCACCGAAATGCCCATGGGGGCTGAACCACGCTCGCGTGATTTCCCGCGCCGTAACCGCATTATTGCAGGCCTTTCACTCGGTCTCATCGTGGTTGAAGCAGCGGAGCGTTCGGGTTCGCTCATCAGTGCCCGTATGGCTGGTGAAATGGGCCGCACAGTCTTTGCCGTGCCCGGCTCACCGCTTGATCCGCGTGCACGCGGCACCAATGCGCTTTTGAAGCAAGGGGCAACACTGGTAACGCATGCCGATGATGTCATTGAAGCCCTTGCTCCGCTGACAGGCGGCGAAACTATGCGCAACAAGACGGATCAACCTGATCTTCTCAAACAGTTTGAGGAACCACCAGAGCACCGTCAGGCAGCAACCACGGATGAAGAGCGAGACATTCTTATGAATGCGCTCGGACCGGTCCCTGTCGATATTGACACGCTTGTCAGACACACGGGCCTGGAATCGGGCAATGTACAATTCATTCTGCTGGAACTCGATCTTGCCGGGAGGCTATTACGGTATCCCGGCAATCAGGTGGCGCTTATGCCTCAATAAAAATAAACGGATAATTATTGAGCATTCTCGCAAAGGCGGCGCTCGTCCCGCGCTTCCTGCAATGCCATATCCATCATATATGCCAGCATATGCTGATTATTTTTTTTGGCCATAATGATCAGTTCTTCAAGCATCTGTTCAATATACATGATTATCTCCCCGCGCGTTGCTATCCGTTGAACCATTCTTGCCCCCAAGATCGTTCGGTTTCATGCTTATGAAAACCACCCTTCTGGCGCTTGCCCGTTGGATATACCCCAACGCAATACTATCATTTGGTTTATAATTAACAAAAGCAATTTTAAGTTGTATTTATCGATTTTTCGCTCGTCGCTCTTGACCAAACGCAAACCGCTGTTCATGTGAAAGGCAAATATTTGAACGCGATAAAAGGATAATCCATCCGTAAGCATCGCGAATCTGGGCAGTTTTAATGAACGTCGTCGTAGTCGAATCGCCTGCCAAGGCAAAAACCATCAATAAATATCTAGGCTCGAACTATAAGGTTCTGGCCTCGTTTGGTCACGTGCGAGATCTACCAGCTAAGGACGGATCGGTCCGTCCGGATGAAGATTTTGCAATGTCATGGGAGGTAGACAGCAATTCCTCCAAGCGTCTGGCAGACATTGTCAAAGCGCTCAAAGACAGCGATGCATTGTTTCTTGCAACTGACCCTGATCGCGAAGGGGAAGCCATTTCGTGGCACGTGCTGGAAGTTCTTAATCAGAAGAAAGCGCTCAAGGGCAAAACGGTCAAGCGTGTTGCATTCAATGCGATCACCAAAAAGGCCGTTCTGGATGCTATCGCCAATCCACGCGATATTGATGAGCCGCTGGTCGATGCCTATCTAGCGCGCCGTGCCCTCGACTATCTGGTTGGCTTCAACCTCTCTCCGGTTTTGTGGCGCAAGTTGCCCGGCGCGCGTTCTGCGGGCCGTGTGCAGTCTGTGGCGCTGCGTCTGGTCTGTGATCGCGAATCCGAGATTGAACGCTTCATTCGTGAAGAATACTGGAATATCGCTGCTGCGCTTAAAACCCCGCGCAACGATGCTTTCACTGCGCGGCTGACCGTTCTTGACGGCAAAAAAGTCGGCAAGCTCGACATCAAGAATGAAGAGCAGGCAACTGCCATCCGTACCATGCTGGAAGGCGCAAGCTTCAAGGCCATCTCTGTCGAGGCCAAGCCAACCAAGCGCAATCCCGGTCCTCCATTCACCACTTCAACACTTCAGCAGGCCGCATCCGGCCAGCTTGGCTTCTCGGCATCGCGCACCATGCAGGTTGCACAGCGCCTTTATGAAGGTGTGGATATTGGCGGCGAAACTGCGGGTCTCATCACCTATATGCGTACCGACGGCGTACAGATGGCTCCAGAGGCGATCAGTGCCGCCCGTGATGCTATTGGCAACAATTTCGGTGCAAAATACGTTCCCGAAAAACCGCGCTATTACTCCAGCAAGGCCAAGAACGCACAGGAAGCGCACGAAGCAATCCGTCCAACGGATTTCTCGCGTCATCCAAAGGAAGTCCGCCGCTATCTCGACGAAGATCAGGCACGCCTTTATGAACTGATCTGGAAGCGCGCCATTGCCAGCCAGATGCAGGCTGCCGACATTGAACGCACGACCGCCGATATTGAAGCCATTAACGGCGCAAAATCGGCGATGCTGCGAGCCAATGGTTCGGTTACGAAGTTTGACGGCTTCCTTGCTGCTTATACAGACCATCGCGAGGAAGAAGACGAGGACGAAGATAGCGCAAAGCTGCCTGAAATCCGTTCTGGTGAGGCCATTTCACGAGAAAAAATCGATGCGACCCAGCATTCGACCGAACCGCCGCCACGCTATTCGGAAGCTTCGCTTATCAAGAAGATGGAAGAGCTTGGCATCGGCCGTCCATCGACCTATGCCGCCACGCTCGCAACGCTGCGCGACCGCGAATATATCACCATCGACAAGCGCAAGCTTATACCGGAACCCAAAGGCCGTCTGGTAACATCGTTTCTTGAAAGCTTTTTCAAACGCTATGTCGAATATGATTTCACGGCGGATCTCGAAGAAAAGCTCGATCTGATTTCCGACGGTAAGCTTTCCTGGAAAGACGTGCTGCGCGATTTCTGGCGCGATTTTTCCGGCTCTATTGATGACATCAAGGAACTGCGCGTTACCAACGTGCTTGATGCACTCAATGAAGAACTCGCGCCGCTCGCCTTCCCTGATCGCGGCGATGGCAGCGATCCACGCACATGCCCAACCTGTGGCACCGGCCAACTTTCGCTCAAACTTGGCAAATATGGTGCATTCGTTGGTTGCTCAAACTATCCTGAATGCAAATTCACCCGCCAGCTCGGCGGTGACGGCAATGGCGAAGCAGCAGCTTCTGATGAACCGAAGTCGCTCGGCAAAGACCCGTTTACCGGTGAGGAAATTACGGCACGCACAGGACGTTTTGGCCCCTATATCCAGCGCGGTGAAGGCAAGGAAGCCAAGCGTGCCAGCCTGCCTAAAGGCTGGTCAGTTGATACAATCGATCATGAAAAGGCCGTGGCACTGTTGTCGCTTCCACGCGATGTTGGCCAGCACCCAGAAACCGGCAAGATGATTTCAGCAGGCATCGGGCGCTATGGGCCTTATGTCAGCCATGACGGCACCTTCGCCAATCTCGAAAACGCCGAAGAGGTATTTTCAGTTGGTCTTAATCGCGCCGTTGCGGTTCTTGCAGACAAGCAATCCAAAGGCCCCGGTCGCGGACGCTCGACACCGGCAGCCCTTGCAACGCTTGGCGATCACCCCGATGGCGGTCCCATCACCGTGCGCGATGGCCGTTATGGCCCTTATGTCAATTGGGGCAAGGTCAATGCCACACTGCCAAAAGGCCAGGAGCCGACCAGTGTGACACTGGAAGAAGCGCTCGCTTTGATTGCCGCCAAGGCTGGCAGCACCAAGACCAAGAAGGCGCCGGCCCGCAAAACCGCCGCAAAAACTGCGACCGCTGAAAAAAAGACAGCAACGAAAAAGACCGCCGCAAAAAAGCCTGCTGCAAAATCAAAAAGCAAGGCGAAAGCGGCAGAGGAGTAAGACTTGGCACGCCGTTTCCCCAAATCCGATACCGGACGATCCGCACGGACCGAACGGCGTGCAGCAACAGCAAAACGCAACGAGGCAAAGTCGGCTGATCCCATTGCTCATTTGCCGACGCGTCAGGACGTCCTCAAATTCATTGAAGAAAACCCGGACCGCGCTGGCAAGCGTGAACTTGCCAAGGCGTTCAATATCAAGGGCGATGCACGGGTTTATCTTAAAAACCTGCTGCGAGAACTTGCAGACGATGGATTGCTCGAAAAGCGCGCACGCCGATTGTCCCGCCCCGGTTCTCTCCCCCCGATCGCCACGCTCCACATCACCGGCCGCGACAATGATGGCGGCCTCGTTGCCCGTCCGAGCGACTGGGATGAGGCCGAATATGGCAAGCCGCCTGTCGTTCTGATCCGCCGCACACGCCTTAACAAATCATCCGATGGACCGACGGTTGGTGTTGGTGACCGCGTCTTGGCGAAGATTTTCCGCAACAAGGAAAATGAAGGTCCGGAATATTCGGCCCGCGTCATCAAGGTTATAGACCAGAGCAGCAATGCGGTTCTCGGCGTTTTGCGCCGGCTGAGCAGCGGCGAGTGGCGGCTTGAACCCGTTAACCGCAAGCAGCCGGAAGTGCAGCTTGACCCGCAATCGCTGCTCGACGCCAAAAGCGGCGATCTGGTCGAAGTCGAACTTCAGTCTTCACGCCGCTACGGTCTACCGAGTGGGAAGGTGCGTCAGGTCGTAGGCTCTGTCGATAGTGAAA
Source organism: Ochrobactrum chromiisoli (assembly GCF_026241335.1). Classification (GTDB taxonomy): domain Bacteria; phylum Pseudomonadota; class Alphaproteobacteria; order Rhizobiales; family Rhizobiaceae; genus Brucella; species Brucella chromiisoli. Next base: position 27,567 of record NZ_JAPHAV010000017.1, read on the forward strand.
AAGCGCTTTCGATGATCGCGATCCATGAACACGAAATTCCGCATATCTTCCCAGAAGACGTGATCCGCGAAGCCGAAAATGCCAAGCCTGCAACGCTGGAAGGCCGCGAAGACTGGCGCAAAATTCCGCTCGTCACTATTGATCCGGCCGATGCAAAGGATCACGATGATGCGGTCTATGCCGAGCCGGATACCGACCCGACCAATCTGGGCGGCCACGTCGTCATCGTGGCGATTGCCGATGTTGCAGCCTATGTGCGTCCCAATTCAGCACTCGACCGTGAAGCATTGAAGCGCGGCAACTCAGTCTATTTTCCCGACCGCGTTGTGCCGATGCTTCCAGAGCGCATTTCCAATGATCTGTGCTCACTGCGTGAACTGGAAGATCGCCCAGCACTTGCTGTGCGCATGGTTTTCGACGCCAATGGTCACAAGAAGTCTCACAAGTTCCATCGCATCCTGATGCGTTCGGCTGCAAAACTCGCCTATGCGCAGGCACAGGCCGCGATTGATGGCGCAACCGACGAGAAGACCGCACCGATACTCGACATGATCCTCAAGCCGTTGTGGGCTGCATATGGCGCTCTCAAACGCGGTCGCGATGCGCGTGAACCGCTTGAGCTGGATTTGCCTGAGAAAAAAATCATTCTGGCACCCGATGGCAAGGTGGACAAAGTGGTCGTGCCTGAACGGCTTGATGCGCATAAGCTCATCGAGGAGTTCATGATTCAGGCCAATGTTGCAGCGGCAGAAGTGCTTGAAGCGCATCGCCAGCCACTGATCTTCCGCATTCACGATGAACCCGCCCTTGCGAAGCAGGAATCCTTGCGCGAGTTTCTGCGCACGCTTGATATGAACCTGGCCAAAGGCGCCGCTCTCAAGCCGGCACAGTTCAACCGCATTTTAGAGGCTGTTGAAGGCACGGATCATCAGGATCTGGTCAATCAGGTTGTGCTGCGCACGCAAAGTCAGGCGATTTACAGCCCTGATAATATTGGTCATTTTGGCCTGCATTTGCATAAATATGCGCATTTCACTTCGCCCATCCGCCGTTATGCCGATCTGATCGTGCATCGGGCTTTGATCAAGGCTCTGAATCTTGGCAAGGATGGCCTGACCACCGATGAAGAAGCCCAGCTTGAAGAAACAGCAGCACTGATTTCATCCACGGAACGCCGCGCGATGCTTGCCGAGCGCGAAACCGTGGACCGTCTGATCGCACATTTCCTCGCCGCCCATCTGGGCGATGATTATGAAGCCCGTGTTACCGGAGTGACGAGGGCCGGATTGTTTGTGTCTCTTGCGACATATGGCGCAGATGGGCTTGTGCCTATTTCAACTTTGGGTGATGAATACTATCTTTACGATGAAGCCAATCATGCAATTGCCGGTGAAAGAAGCGGAAAAGGCTTCCGTCTCGGTGATACGGTGACGGTAAGGCTTGTGGAAGCGCTCCCTGTTGCGGGGGCACTTCGTTTTGAGATGGTTTCGGAACCGCATTCCCTGCCGATGTCGACGCGTTCGCATCATAAGGCAAGCAAAGGAATGCGCGGGCGCAAAGGAAAACCTTCGGGCGTTTCGCGCTCTAAGAGCAGAGGTCGCAGATGAGCATGCTAGAGGCCAGTTCCACAGACAGTCCAGTTCAGGTTTTCGGTGGCGAAAGCCCGAAAGCCGCACGACCGAGCCGTGATTTGAAGCAAGCCATGTGGCGTGGCTTCAAATCCCGCTGCCCGCATTGCGGCGAAGGAAAGCTGTTTCGTGCGTTTGTGAAACCGGTCGACCATTGCTCCGTCTGCGGTGAAGATTACACAGAACAGCGCGCCGATGATCTGCCGGCCTATCTGACGATCCTCATCGTCGGCCATATCGTGGTTGCGGCTTTCATGGGCGTGGAAGCCACCACCAATCTATCGCTGTTGACCCATATGGCCATATGGGGGCCGATGATCGTTCTGTTGAGCCTGCTCCTGCTACAGCCTGTCAAAGGCGCGACAATCGGGCTGCAATGGGCTTTGTTCATGCACGGATTCGGTGGACACGGCGAAGGCGATTACAGCGACGTCACATAACAAGCGGTTCTACCGTGACAGCCTGCGCCCCTTCAAAGCCGACCTCTCCCAAGCCAGCATTGCGGCCCTGCGATGCCGCATCCTTGGTGTTGATTGACCGCACAGGCAACACACCGCGTATTCTTATGGGGCGGCGCCACCCCAGTCTGGTTTTCATGCCGGGAAAATTCGTCTTCCCCGGCGGCAGAGCCGATGCGGAAGATGGTGCCATCGCCGCCGCAAGCGAACTGACAGAGGATGACACACAGAAACTGCTTTCCGGCATGGGTGCTCGGGCAACATTGCGTCGGGCACGCGCGCTTGGGCTTTGTGCCATCCGCGAAACATTTGAGGAAACGGGGTTGCGGATTGCACGCCGCGTCACAGCCGAAGCCACAGCCGAAGCCTCGTCTCGCAAACAACTGTCATCAAACACCATAATAATGCCTGATAATAAGGATTGGTGTGCATTCCTTGAGCGTGGCGCATTGCCTGCACTTGGCGATCTGCGCTATTTCGCCCGTGCTGTGACACCACCAGGCAATATTCGTCGATTCGATACGCGATTTTTCATCGCATTTCGCGACAGTTTACCGGGACTGGAAAGCTCAGCACTTGTCCCAAGCGGAGAATTGGAAGATTTGGATTGGGTCGCCATTGATGATGTTGATAAACTCGACGTTGCCCGCATTACGCAAGCCATTCTGAAGGAAGCACGAATGCTGCTCTCGCAAAGCCGGTTTGACCTGCCCGTCACTCTTCCTGTGGCGCAATACAGCAAGCGGCATGGCCGCTTTGTGCGTGAAGTGATCTGACCTTATGAATAAAGAAATCTATCCTGCTGAGAGCATTCCTCAGGAACCAAACGGCAGGAACCCTCAGGGGCAGTTGCATTGGCGCTCGCTTGCCGCAGCGATCGCTACGATCAGCGCTATGGGTGCCGCTATCGGGCTTGGCATTCCGCTTTTGAGCGTGCTGCTTGAAAGCCGCGGCTATTCCGCCAGCCTTATCGGGGCAAACACTGCTGTTGCGGGCCTTGCATCGATTGTTGCAGCGCCGCTTGCCGCACCGATTGCTGCCCGCCTTGGTGTGGCCAAGGCCATCGTGTTGATGCTGGTCATCGGCAGCATCGCTTTTGTCGGATTTCACTTTCTGCAACCGCTTTGGGCATGGTTTGCTCTGCGAATCGTGCTGCATTTTGCGTTGACGGTGCTGTTCGTTCTGTCCGAATACTGGATCAATGCCTCCGCACCGCCCGAAAAACGGGGATTGGTGCTCGGAATCTATGCGACATCGCTCTCGCTCGGTTTCGCATTTGGCCCCTGGCTGTTCTCGAAAATTGGCAGCGCCGGTGGCCTGCCCTTCTATGTCGGCTTCGCAATCATCCTGATTGCTACAATTCCGGTGCTTATTGCATGGCGCGACAGCCCGGATTTTGAGGAAGGTGAGCACGTTCCCTTCCTGCCCTTCATTTTTGCTGTTCCCACGGCAACAATGGCCGTGTTTGTGTTTGGCGCCGTTGAAACGGGCGGCTTTGCGCTGTTTCCGGTGTTCGGCGCAAAGGTCGGCTATACGGAGGGTGATGCAGCGCTCTTATTGACCATGATCGGGCTTGGCAATGTGCTTATGCAAATTCCGCTTGGCATCGTCAGCGACCGTATTTCCGACCGCCGTAAACTGCTGCTGTTTTGTGCCGTAACCGGGCTCTTGGGCATGATCGCGCTGCCTTATCTTATGAGCAACTGGTATCTGATGGCAGGGGTTTTGTTTCTATGGGGCGGCGTTGTCGCCGGACTCTATACTGTTGGCCTCGCCCATCTCGGCTCTGAACTCACCGGACGCGAACTCGCATCCGCCAACGCCGCCTTCATCTTTTGCTATGCCATCGGCATGTTGGCAGGGCCACAAGTGGTCGGTGTGGGCATGGATGCCATGGGTACAAAGGGTTTTCCGCTCACTCTTGGCATGTTTTTTGCGGCTTTCGCACTCTTTGCTGCGATTAGGCTTGTTCAAAGAAAGAAGCGGGGTTGACTTTTCCCCCTTAATCCGTAGTGTCGCGCCGAATTTCCGCTTCTGGCCAACTGGCGAGACTCGCAGCGGTTTAATCATGAAAGAGCAGGTATTTCGATATGGCCAAGGCTACGACCATCAAGATCAAGCTTTTGTCGACCGCTGACACCGGCTTCTTCTACGTAACGAAGAAGAACAGCCGCACGATGACGGATAAGATGACAAAGACAAAATACGACCCGATTGCGCGCAAGCACGTCGAGTTCAAGGAAACGAAGATCAAGTAATTCGTTTCCGACGCCAGTCCACTGGCAGGAATCAAAAAGCCGTCTCTTTCGAGGCGGCTTTTTTGTTGGCTTTTATTCAATATCATGCAGCCGACAGGACAACCCTGTTGCGGCCTTTTTTCTTGGCCTCATAAAGAGCTGCATCGGTGCGTGCGAAAAGCGCTTCAACACTATCCCCCCCCATCAGCCGCAAGGCTGCAATCCCGATGCTGATCGTCATGGTGATCTCATGCTTGCCGCGCGCAATCACAAAAGGCTTCGCAGCGATTGCCTCACGCAGACGCTCCGCGACGGCCGCAGCAGATGCAAGATCCGTATCGGGAAGCACCACAGCAAACTCTTCGCCGCCATAGCGACACATTACATCCATGCCGCGAATTTGCGTGCGCAACCGCGATGAGAATTCACGCAGTACATCATCACCGCCATCATGACCGTATTTGTCATTGACGCGCTTGAAATGGTCGAAGTCCACCATGATGACTGATAATGGCCGCTCACGCCCCATAGCGCGAGACAATAGCACCGGCATGTGGGTATCCAGATAACGGCGGTTATGCAGCCCAGTGAGGCTGTCCGTGACCGCCATGGTGATTGTACGGTTCAAGCTCTGCCGCAAAAGATCATTATAACATTTACGTTTGATCTGCGTCCGCAGCCGCGCATAAAGCTCAAGCTTCTCCAGCGGACGCATCACATAATCATTCACCCCCAGTTCAAGCGCACGCACCACCAGAGAGCCTTCTTCTTCATTCACAATAAGAATGATGGGAACAAGCCGCGTGCGTTCAATGGTGCGCATCTGAGAGCAGAGCCGCAAAGGATCGTAATAGATGAAGTCTGCCGAAATGACGATGCTGTCATAGTCGTTCTCGATCGCCTTGATGAGAGCGTCATTGGCATCATGCGCAACATCAACAAAATAATCTTCGCCCAGAATCAAGCGCAGCCGAGCGGCTGCCAGCTCGTTCTCATCGACCACGAGAATGCGCGCTGCGTCCTCACCGGCCCCAAAGCGACCGGAAAGTTTCGCCGCAAGCAGAGCTTCCACTTCCGTATCCGCCACAGTGCCGGTGCGCTGAAACAACTCGTCAGACACCATTTTAAGCCGGGCAAGGCTTTTCACACGTGAAAGAAGTTGGGAATCCTTGACCGGCTTGGACATGAAATCGTCCGCTCCCGCCTCAAGCCCCATGATCTTGTCTTCCGCACTGCTGAGCGCGGTCAGGATGATAACAGGAATATTGGTCGTTCGCGGATCATCCTTCAAACGACGACAAACCTCAAACCCCTCAATACCCGGAATCAAAACATCGAGAATGATCACATCAATCTGACCACCAAGACAGATTTCAATCGCCTCAGCACCATTATTGGCTGTAATAACTTCGTAATACTCGCTCAGCAGCAGCGCTTCGAGCAGCTTTACGTGTGTTTCCTCAGCGTCAACGACGAGAATTCTTGCTGTCATAATACACTGCCCCCAATTCCCGCCCCCTCTGTGCCCTTATAATAAAGACCGCTCTAAGCGTCTCCCAAATATGATTTTATGGTTTCGATAAAACGCGGAACCGAAATAGGTTTTGATATATAAGCCTCGCAGCCGCCCTGCCGGATGCGCTCCTCATCTCCCTTCATCGCAAATGCCGTGACCGCAATCACCGGAATATGCTTGAGTTCGTCATCATCCTTAAGCCACTTGGTGACTTCCAGACCGGAGACTTCAGGAAGCTGAATATCCATCAAAATGAGATCGGGCCTATGCTCGCGGGCAAGATCAAGCGCTTCAAGACCATTCCGGGTCCTGATGGTTTCATATCCGCTGGCTTCGATAAGATCGCGAAACAACTTCATATTGAGTTCGTTGTCCTCGACGATCATCACAGTTTTAGTCATCGAATATTCCCTGGCCTAATTCTTATCCGTCGCAAGACAGGTTGATCTGCCCATTACACCCCTATGGAATTCCTGAGTTTAAGCGCATTTCATTGACGAAAGGCAAATATTCCTTCCATCTTGCATTGAAGCACTGAAGCGTGGGGGATAAAAGCAAGCATATTCGAAGAATGGAGACAGCCCATGAAGACGCTCATGAGCAAGACGGATGCGGAAAACGTTGCAGTTGAAGCGCTGATGTGGCTCGCACAAGACAAGGAACTGATGTCCCGCTTTCTCGCTTTGACCGGTATAGAGGCTTCTTCAATCCGCTCCGCGGCCCAGGAGCCCGGCTTTTTGGCTGGCGTTCTGCAATTTTATCTTGGACACGAACCCACACTGATGCGTTTTTGCCAGGAAACCGCGCGTGACCCGGTGACAATTGAAAAAGCAGCGGTACTTCTGCCGGGCGGACTAAACCAACATTTTTAATAAAAAGCCCCGCAAAAACAGGGCCTTATCAGTTCTATCGCTTAGAGCGCGTTTCGATCTGATTGAATCAGATCAACGCTCTGATCCCTTATTTTAACGCGCATCTTTGTCCGAAAACTGTTTCACAGTTTCCGGGATGCGCTCTAAAAGAAAATCAGGCGCTTGCAGCTTCGGTGTGCGACACGCTGAGAACACTCAGCTCATGCGTCTTTCCGTCACGTGCAACCCAAGACATGGACTGTCCCGGCGTAAGACCAATCAATGCTGTACCAATTGGTGTCAGGATAGAGATTCGACCCTGCGCAATATCGGCCTCGCCCGGATAAACCAGCGTGACTTTACGCTCATGTCCATCATTGGAGCGGAACTCGACCGTCGACCCCATGTGAACGACATCTGCCGGCAATTTCTTGAACGGAACCACCTTGGCGCGGTCCAGTTCCTGCAGTAACTCCTCAGCAACCTCCTCCAGTTTTTCGGAGACGTTGCCGGCCAGAATTGTCAGCCGTTCGTGATCAAGATCACTGACGACGATCTTTGGCTTTTTGCGATTCTTTGCATTCATGACGATAGCTCACTGCTGCCTAATGATGATTGTCCTCCGTAACTCGACTGGCCCGGAGCAACTGTTTGAATTTTTAAAGAAAGCGCTTTTAGTAATTCCGCTTGAAGGTGAGCGGCAAACCGTCCCCCAGAATCCTCTGCGCTAAGCAGGACTCGAGGGTTGCTATCCCGTGATCGGCTGAACCCGATGGAGTATGGAAGCAAAACGATTGTTCATACTGCTAAACTTGGTGATATCTTTGCCAATGTCAAGTGCAGAGCGAACAGGATAGCAGAGTGACGATAGCATTATCGTACATTGGTGCTATAAACGATGTTCCTTTTATGTTCATCAAACCGCACACAGCCATGACCGAGCCATTTGCCGTTAACAGTCCAGAGTTCGGCTTCTGCCGCGATTGTCTATCGCTGCAAAAGGCTGAGTCTGCGCGGCGTTGCCGTAGTTGTGGCAGCCCGCGTCTGGTGCGGCATACCGAACTTTACAAACTCTCACTCGCCCACGTGGATTGCGATGCGTTTTATGCTTCGGTTGAAAAGCGCGACAATCCCGACCTTCGCGATAAGCCGCTCATTATCGGTGGCGGCAAGCGCGGTGTTGTTTCCACGGCCTGCTACATAGCCCGCATTCATGGCGTACGCTCTGCCATGCCGATGTATAAAGCTCTGGAAGCCTGCCCACAGGCTGTCGTCGTCACACCGAATATGGAAAAATATGCACGTGTCGGACGTGAAGTTCGCCAGCTGATGCATGATCTCACGCCGCTCGTCGAACCCATATCCATTGATGAAGCATTCCTTGATCTTGGCGGCACAGAAAGACTGCACCGTGCGCCTGCGGCGATCATACTGGCGCGCTTTGCCAAGCGAGTCGAAGACGAGATCGGCATCACGATCTCTGTGGGGCTGTCCTATTGCAAATATCTGGCCAAAGTCGCATCAGATCTTGAAAAGCCCCGTGGGTTTTCTGTCATAGGCGAGGCAGAGGCACTTGAATTTCTGCGCGACAAGCCAACAAGCATGATCTGGGGGGTTGGAAAATCCTTCAATGCGAAGCTTGAGAGCGACGGTATTCGCACCATAGGCCAGCTTCAAACCATGGATGAGGGCACACTTATGAAAGCCTATGGCACAATGGGCCAGCGGCTTTTCAGACTGTCGCGTGGACAGGATAGCCGCAAAGTTGAACCTGAACATGATATGAAAAGCGTTTCGGCTGAAACAACGTTCAACAAAGACCTTTCTGAAGCGAGCGACCTCGTGCCTGTGCTACGAGCGCTGTCGGAAAAAGTATCTCGACGCCTGAAGTCCGGCAATATTGCGGGGCGCACGATCGTGCTTAAACTCAAAACTCAGGACTTCAAACTGCGCACGCGAAATCGACAGCTGGCGGACCCGACAAAGCTTGCCGACCGTATTTTCCGCACAGGTCTGCAGCTTCTCGAAAAAGAACTGGATGGGACCAAATTCAGATTGCTCGGCATTGGCGTTGGTGAGCTCTCCACGGATGACCGTGCCGATCCGCCAGACCTTGTCGATACGCAGGCTACAAAGCGTGCTGTCACGGAAGGCGCTATTGACCGTCTGCGCAACAAGTTTGGAAATAATGCGGTGGAAACAGGCTACACGTTTTCCAAAGGCAGCCTTGCACGTCCACAGACTCCGCCGGATCGCGATCCAGAAGATTAGCCCCTTTTCACAATACCTTTAGGAAAGTGCTGGAGAAAAGTCTCTCACGCGCCGGTAACGCCTTGACGAAGCGCATCTCTATCAATATTGGAACTTCTCAAGAGAGCATTTGCTGATTTGACATGCCTCTTACGGATGGCCTCATGGCGGAGTGGTTACGCAGAGGACTGCAAATCCTTGCACCCCGGTTCGATTCCGGGTGAGGCCTCCAACCTTTTCTCAATTTCATTATAAGACATTGAAAGTGCTTTGATATTTCTCAAGGTGTGGCAATGCGTTCACCTTGCACCCCTCAATTCTCCTTCTTCTGCCCTGCTTCGAACCTCTGCAATATCTCCACCACAAGGCGTATGTCATCGCCAAAAACTCACACTGTAATTAATCTTATTCTCACATGATAAAACAGTTTATATTTTTTAAATAAAATTTCGCTCGACATTGAAGGCAATGAAACAACTATTTTGATCAGCTTCGTATATGATTGGCGCGAGCACAGCCATAAGTGCAGCATCTATTTGTAATTAAAGCCGGACATCAAGTAACGGCCGCTAAATTGGTTACTCTGAACCGCCTCTGATTTGCTGGATACCTAAAATTTTGAGAATTAGGGTCTATGAAAAGGAAAAGGATATGGTGCTCGCCTGTGAACTCGTCATCGGTTTACCTGCAGGCAAAGTTCTTGCTGATTGGGCTTGTGACGCCGACGTGGCCTCACATATACCGCCTAATCGAAAAGGCGCGTGATAAATCTAACCTGCTCTGAACATAACGCTTGAGAAATAATTCTTCCGTCACTCGTTATTTGGGCGACAAATTCAGAATCTAAAAGCGTGTTCTTCAAAATATACCATCCACCACGGGGACGAATGAGCCCCTCCGCCAAATAAAGACTTCCATTGCGTGAAATCACATTGGCTTCCCAAGCCCTCCCCAAGCATCGTTGCGCGGAACTGAGATCGCCCGCACCTAATGCTGCGCGAACCCGCGTAGACGAAAATTCTGACTGCAACAGAATAACATCGACACTCATGTTATACTTTGCCGCCAATTCCTTTAGCGCGGCACAATCTCCCCTCCTGCCCGCGCCGAAGCGGAAATTCTCGCCCACAATCACATGAGAAACATCAAGCTTTTTATGAAGCACGTCGTAAACGAAAGCCTCGGGCGTCAGTGAAGCAAACTCTTTATCAAATGTTGGCTCGAAAATATAATCAACACCCAACATTTCAGCTCTTTGGTGCTTCTGCTCGGGAAGCGCCAGTCTTCCTATGGCCATATCAGGATTGAAGAACTGGCGCGGATGCGGTTCCACCGACATGATTGCCACCGGGCATGTTTGCCCTGCAATTTGCCTTGCCTTTCGGATGAGGAGTTGATGGCCTAAATGAAAGCCATCAAAATTTCCCAAAGCAATCACACCTCGCGCCAGACAACTGCCTGTCAGATTGCCACTCCGCACAATCTCAATTGGCTTTATGACAGACTTAGAAACAACGGCGCTTTCAGTACCCATATTTCAGCCCCAATGCCTAGCGTGCCCCGCGCACGAAGCTTTCGCCCAATGCCTGCGGAAGACTGGCCTTTCGCCCTGCAATTAACAGCACCAACATCACCATAACGAATGGCAGCATCTGAATAATATCGGTCGGCACATTGACGCCTGCGACCTGCAAAGCTGTCGTCAGAGAAAGGCTCGCACCAAAGAGAAGCGCCCCGCCCAACACCCACAATGGCCTGCCTCGTGCCAGCATTGCTAAAACGATCGCAATGAAGCCATTGCCGTGGCTCATAAACGGAATGAATACACCTGCAACTGCTACCGACATAAAAGCACCGCCAAGACCGGCAAGCGCTCCCGTTATCAATACGGCGGTGCTGCGGGTCCGTACCACATCTACGCCTGTTGCATCCAATGCCGCAGGCTTGTCACCAGCCGCCTGCAACGCCGTACCCCAATGAGTCATTCTATAAATCCAGGCAAAAACAGCGACCAGCGCAACAGCCAGATACACAATCGGGTTATGGTTAAACAGGATAGGGCCCAGCACCGGAATTTCAGAAAGTGGCCATATCGGCCATTTGGCAGCACCGTCCAGACGAGGATAACTACGCGAAAACTGCACAAAATGCAGAAGAGCAGTCAGCCCTTGCACTGCAAGGGTTAGCGCAATGCCTATAACAATCTGATTGAGGCCTAAGCGCACACAAAGCAAAGCCATGAATGCAGCAACAAAGGCACCAGCTGCAGCGCCGCCGATAAACCCCAGCCCCATATTGCCTGTGCTCCAAGCAACAAGAAACCCTGCATAAGCACCCGCAAGTATCATGCCTTCAAGACCAATATTAAGCACGCCTGCCTTCTCGGAAAGCTGTTCCCCAAGTCCGGCCAGCAACAGTGGCGTTCCCGCAGCGATCGCCCCAAGAAACAAAGTGATGATGAAACTTTCAGTAAAAAGTGACATATTCTTTCCTTAGATCTTCGCACGGTACTGACGGCGTTTGTCGATATATTCAGCAAGTGCCAGCGTAATCAGCAAAAGAGCAACGATAACCAGCGAGAAGAAACTGGGCACGCCCAAACGACGAGCGGCACTCTCACCGCCAATTGTCAGTGCTGAAAACAGAAAGACATAAGCGATTGAGCCGAAACCATTCAGGCGAGCGAGGAAAACCAGCGGCACGACAGTGAGACTATAAGCCGGGTTCCAGTCTGCACGCACATTCCCCTGCGTTCCCAAAATATCGACAGCACCCGAAAGGCCGGCAAGACCAGCAGAGATGGCGAAAACCGCAATGGTCAGTTTAGGCACAGAGAGGCCGGCATGAACAGCCGCGCGCGGATTGGCACCCACCAGACGCAACTTCATACCAAAAGAAGTGCGCGTCATCATCAGATGCATCGCAATGATGACAACCAGGCCAATGATCAATCCTGTCGATATGGTCGTGTCAAACAGCTTAGGCAGTCGTGCATCAACCGGCAATGTGCGGGTTTGTGGCGTTGTGGTTGCCGGGTCAAGAAATGCCAGTTTGACCAGAACATTGGCAAGCGAAACACCCAGAAAGCTCATCATCAAGGTTGTGATGATTTCATTGATACCATGCCAAGCCTTGAGCATGGCAGGCAAAAGCCCCCAAAGAGCACCAATCACCAGACCTATAATCAGACCCACAGCCAGATTAAGCCAGATCGGAAGCCCCGCCGCATGCATCAAAGGCGTTGTTGCTGCAACAATAACGGCCGCGAGCAAAAACTGCCCGTCACCACCCAAATTCCAGATGCCAGCACGAAAAGCGACTATCAGACTCGCAGCAATCAGGAGAAATGGTCCCATACGGGTAAGCGTCGCCGACAGGCCTGAGGGAGACAATATGGCTCGCTCGACAACATAGGCGTAATAACTTAACGGATTGACGCCCATGGCAAGAAGGATAAGCCCGCCAAGAACCAGTGCGGCAATCAGCGGGCCAATGCTGACAGCCAGTATTTTCCCCAAGCCTGCGAAGGGCGAACGTAGAGTTGGGCTTACCATTCCAACCGTGCCAGCCTGTTGATCGCTCATTCTTCTTCTCCGGTACTCATCAGGCGACCGATTGCGTCGCGCGCGCCCACACCATTCTGAACCGTGCCAACAAGCCTGCCCTGATCAATAACGGCAACGCGATCAGCAAGCTCAAGAAGCTCGTCGAGGTCTGTCGAGATAAGCAAAACTGCTTTGCCAGCATCTGCTGCATCGCGGATGCGCTGGCGTGTGGCACGTATATTTTTCACATCAAGCCCATAGGTCGGCTTTGCAAAGATAACCGCATCGGCAGATCCGGTCAGTTCGCGTGCCAGCAGGACTTTTTGAATATTGCCACCCGACAATGTTCCAACAGGCGTAAGAACATCCGGTGTGCGAATATCAAAGTTACGCACGTGCTCCTGAGCCTGTGACCGAATGGATTGCGGCTTTTCAACACCCTTTTTCCAAAAAGGAGAGGCGCCAATATCCTTGAGCAGAAAGTTGGTTGCGACAGCGAATGCCCCAACGGTCCCCTCACCCAGCCGGTCATCCGTCACATAACGCAAACCGGCTGCACGGCGTTCTCCCACTGTAAGCGCGCCGATTTCTGCACCATGCAGCATTACGCTTCCTGAAGAAGCTATTTGTCCGGCCAAAGCTTCCGCCAATTCTTTCTGACCATTGCCATCGATGCCGGCAATACCCAGGATCTCCTTCGATCTGAGCACGATTGAAACGTCGCGAACCGGAATACGGCCCGCGTTTGAATTCAGCTTTGAAACCTCCAACACCACAGAACCCAATTCTCGGACAGCACGATCGTTGATGGCGCTATCATCGGTTGCAGACTGGCCAAACATCAGACGGATGATATTGGCCGTATTCTGCCGATCACTATTGGCATTGAGTTCCTCAGGCGTAATGGAACCGGCATTTTTACCAAGGCGCAAGACCGAAATCCTGTCGCCATAGGCAAGCGCTTCATTGAGCTTATGCGTAATGAATATCACCGCCAGCCCTTCGGCAACCAATCGCCGCATCAACTGCCCGAGAGAAACGGCTTCGTTGGGCGTTAGCATGGCAGTTGCCTCGTCCAGGATGAGACAGCGACTGCCGCGCATTAAAGCGCGCAAAATCTCAACCTGCTGGCGCTCGCCAAGCGAAAGGCTGGAAACCAGTGCAAAAGGATCAACACGCAGACCGATACGGCTTGCTGTTTCATTGATACGCTTTGCAAAGCCGCTGCGATCAGGTTTCCGCCACCATTTACCACCAAGGGTAAAGTTATCAACGACAGTCAGACTTGGTACCAGCATGGAGTGCTGAAACACAGTTCCTATCCCCAGTGTAAGAGCGTGGCGGGGCGATGTTATGTGAACTGCTGAGCCGTCAATTTCGATCACACCATCATCCGGCTGCTGAAGCCCCGACAACATACCGACCAGAGTCGATTTTCCAGCACCGTTTTCACCAAGCAAAACATGAACTTCGCCCGGCCATATATCTGTGCTCACATTATTATTGGCGATCACTCCGGGAAAGCGCTTGGTTATACCACGCAGCCCCACAAATGGCTTCGCAGTCGAATTCGGTGGAAAGGCTACATTTTCTGCTGACGCCTGCATCTCACTATCCTTCATGCAAATCCGTCCCATCACATCGTGCTGGATCGACTAAAAACGCGATCCAACACGGCTTTCGTGAACTGCTGACGTCATCAAACAACCCAGTTTAATGGCAGTATGACAAACGCTAGCAAGACGATTTTAAGAGCAGGCTGGCTCACTTGGAGGCGACAGTTTTTACCAGTGCATGAACACTGTCTGCGTCAAACTTCGGCTCTACCTTGATAGCACCCGAAACAACGTCAGCCTGAAGAGCTTCCATTTCTTTCCAGACATCATCCGGTATGTTTTTAGTCTTCAGAAGCCGAAGACTACCATCGCTGAGCTTGATATTGTAGTTGTGGCTACCGTATTTCCCGTCCTTAACGTCCTTGATCATCGCGGTATAAACCGGCGTCAGATCCCATATAACCGAAGAAAGAAGATTGCCTTTGTCAATCGACGTTTTATCGCCGATCACATCGATAAAGTAAGCTTTTCCGCCATCGGTGGCTGGCGTCGTTTCAACAGCCTGCAACATACCGAAACTCGAACCATTACCTTGTCCAAAGATAATATCAGCGCCCGAAGCGATAACGGTTTCAGCCACGCGCTTACCACCGGCAGCATCAGCATAGGCAGCCGGTCCAATCACGGCATAGCGAACTTCAACGGCTGGATTTTCGGCCTTAACGCCCTGCGCAAATGCCACGGACATATTGTTCCACGATGGTGGTTCACCAGAGACAACAATACCAACAACTTTGGTTCTGCTCATCTTGGCGGCCAGACGGCCCGCAAGATACGCGCCGTCACTGCCCGCTGCGGTATAATCGGCAATCTTGCCTTCAGCGAGCTTGTCCGGACTATCAACAATAGCGACTGGAATATTCATTTCAGCACCGATTTCCGGTGCGGCTGTATTATAACCGGATGCGTGCGCGATCAGCAGACCAGCGCCGTCTTCAGCAAGTTCGCGCAGTGTCGGACGAACATCACCATAACCCAGGTTTTCGGCAACAATCACCTTCACACCAGCGGCCTCCCCTGCTGCCTTCGCAGCATCAACACCTTGCTGATTCCAACCCATATCGGTTCCCATCTCCGGGGCCAGGATAGCGATGGATGTAATTTCCTCGGCCAAAGCGCTGCCAGCCATCCAGCCACTCAAGGCGAGAGCCAGTGCAGCACTGCTGACTGTTCCTGCTATTATTTTTCTCATTTTATTGTTCCCACTTATAGATTTTTGTTGACTATTTCTTCAATCCCGGATGATTTTTGAAGTATAACCGGGAGAACTTTTTCAAAATGAAAACTCACCTCACCTTTCTTGCTACAGCAATTCTTGGATTAAACGCGGCATCTGCCACAGCCAACAGCCAATCGCTTGACATTACGGTTGAAAACAGTGGCAAATCCGCATTGGTCTGCTCTGCTTCCATCGCACATTGGTTTTCAGCCGACCTTGGTGAAGTCGCCCCAGGCGCCAGCCGGTCATTCAGTTTTGGCGTCGATGTAAAAAACGGGAACGTTTTCCAGCTCAATACAGTCGGCAACGAAATGGCGGTGCAACGCATCTGGTGTGGCCATAAAGGGAACGACTGGGCAACACGGGCAGAAATTCCGATTGAGCGACATTCGGGCATTATCCCAAAACCAGTCCATTTGCGCTGCGCAGCGGATACAGCGACGACCCGGTGCACGGCCTTGTAGCAGACCGCATTCAAGCTGACTTTTAATTCACCACAGCCGTGCATCTGACGCCTCAGTTCCCGAAGGGAGGCTTTTGAGGCAGACTGATCAGATGATCTCAGTAGCTCAAAAGCTGCAACCCCGATTGACAGTGCGAGAATACGATAGCATGATCATACCGTAATACAATAATGAAAAATCAACTGAGGGTGATTTTACGGTTTTTCTTTCATCTATCTGTATTTAAAAAGAAAAATCTGAAATGGCATCAGGAGCACTCACGAGAGAGTAAAAAATGCGCACTGCAATTGTGACTGGAGCAAGCCGTGGATTGGGTAGAGCTTTTGCAATAGGCCTGGCAAAAGACGGATTCGCACTGAGCCTTTGCGCTCGTGATCACGCAGCATTGGAAGAGACCGCGGAGCTTGTCCGCGCAGCTGGCTCGCCGCAGATTGTTATCATTGCTGCTGATCTTTCGCAGGCAGGCGTAGCTGAAAAAGTCGTCACCGAAACGCTCGCAGCAACAGGACGAATTGATGCTCTGATCAACAATGCGGGCGCAACCAAGCGTGGCGATTTCTTATCGCTGACAGATGAAGATTTCCATGAGGGATTTGCTCTCAAATTCCATTCAACCGTTCGGTTTTGTCGTGCCGCATGGGATGCGCTGTCTCAGAGCAAGGGCAGTATCATAAACATATCAGGGGTTGGTGCACATACACCTGAACCGGATTTTACCATCGGCGGATCGGTCAATTCGGCGCTTATCAACTTTACAAAGGCAATTTCCAAACGTGCGCAGGGAACAGGCATGCGCATCAACACGCTTTGTCCCGGCCACATCGTGACTGATCGTTTAAGCCAGCGGATCGAAGTATTGTCCAAAGAACGCGATATTTCCATTGAAGCAGCACGCGAAGAAATCCGCGAGGCACAGGGCATCCAGCGTTATGGCGAGGCAGATGAAGTGGCAAGCGTGGTGCGCTTCCTGTGCAGCCCAGCGGCTGCTTATGTGCATGGAACAGTCATCAATGTCGATGGCGGCGCAACACCGGGGATATAGAGCGCAAAATGAAAATGCCGGGGCACAGCCCCGGCATCGTATTTCAGGCATCAGCCTCTTCTGCAATGCGTTCCCGCAGAATAGCAATTGCAACCTTACCCGCGTTCATAACGTGATAAGCCGCCGCCTTGCGCGCTTCCTTGCCACGTCTGGCCGCAAGATGGCCAACCACCTCTTCAAGTTCAGCCAGACTTTCGCGCGTCCGTCCCGGCGCGCCCAGCGATGTCGCCCGCAAAACCATAACACGTGCGTTCAACGATGACAGCGTATGACCAAGCGCTTCATTATGCGCGCCAAAAATCAGGCAATCATAAAAAGCGTTCTTGGCTTGCAAGCGTTCTAGTGGATCGGTGATTTTGTCACCTTGCTTGAGCACTTCAAAAGCAGCTTTGAGCGCTTCTATATCCTCATCGGTTGCATTGCGAGCAAACAGCTCACAGGCAAGTCCTTCAAGTTCAACACGAACCTGATAGATACCTTCAGCCTGCTCTGGCTTCAAGCGTGCCACAATCGGCCCGCGATGCGGTACGACCTCAACAAGGCCTTCGCTTTCAAGCTGACGAAGTGCCTCGCGCACAGCTGTACGGCTAACACCTGTCATCTCACACAGATCGCGTTCGGTAATGCGCTGACCTGCCGTAAAATACCCCACTGCAATCGAATTGCGAATGCTTTCCGTCACACTATGACGAACTGGTGCAGCAGCCTTGACGACTTTAAAATCAATAGGCGGAGTTTTTCCGTTCATGGATATAGTCATAAGTTTATACCCCTTTTGGTACATGGGGAGCGATATTACCGTATTACTATACGCTAATTGCTTGTTTTGAAAGCATTAGATTTCCGACAATGCCTGTTTGGCGTGCAAAGCTTCAATTTTGTGCTGCTTCTATAACCGCCATCGCAGCCGCAACGCCCGCGCCCACATTAATCCCCTCGACACCCGCGGCCTTGAGACCTCCAGCAATTGCCGCAACGGATATAAGAGAATAAGTCGGTCGAGCAGTTGGTCCCATATGGCCGATCCGGGTCAGTTTTCCGAGTGTTTCACCACGACCGGATGAGAACACCACCCCATAAACATCACGGATCGAAGCGCGCAGCTTCGCTTCGTCAATGCCTTCAGGAATCGCCACGGCTGTGCAGGTTGCAGATGCTATCTCTTCACGAGCGGCCCAGAGTTTCAGCCCTGCCGCCTGCACCCCCGCCCGACAAGCCTTTGCTGTGAGTGCATGACGTGCCCACACATTTTCCTCGCCTTCATCCAAATAAATATCAAGCGCCGCACCAAGCCCATTGATCTCGGAAACCGAAGGCGTAAAGGGAAATGAGCGCTCTGCCTTATATGCGTCTTTCCAATCAATAATCGAAAGAATTGAAGCACGGGGCACCTCAGGATTGGCTGCCATTTTCTCCCATGCCGCATCGCTCACATGCAGCAGTGTCAATCCGGGCGGACAACCCAGACATTTATTTGGGCCAGTTACAAAAATATCGGCAAATGATGTCTCTGGCAAAACATCCATTCCGCCAAAAGCCGAAACGGAATCCACGATGAACAGTTTGCCTGCAGCTCTTACAACAGCACCAATTTCCGCAACCGGATTGACCGTGCCAGAGGGAGTATCGTGATGACAAATCGAAACCACGGCAACATCTGGCCGCTTCTTTAAAAAATCCGCCACAGCATCTGCTGTCAGCACTTCATTATAGGGTACAGTCAGTTCAACGACTTCCTTTGCATAACGTGCCGCCCAATAGCCAAAGCCTTTGCCATAAACACCCGAAACGAGATTAAGCACGACATCGTTCCGGGTAATCAGTGAGGCAGCAGCCGCTTCCAGTCCAAGCACCGGCTCGCCCTGAAGGATGACCGGCGGCGTATTCGTATGAAAGGCGCGTTGCACCTTTACATTCACCGATTCGTAAAATGCCAGAAACGCCGGATCATAATCATAAAGAACAGGCCGAGACAGCGCACGCAGCACTGCCGGATAGGCATCCACAGGGCCTGTTGTCAGCGTGAAGATTGGATCAGCAATTTTCCCTAAGCTCATATCACTCTCCCATTGATGTTTGTGATTTTCGTGTGTTTGCAAGAAAAGCCGCGCCATCAACAGCATCTTCGACCGTTTCAAGCGAAGCGATCAGCATATCGGCATCCAGATCGATACCGCGCCAGCTAATCTGCGCTCGAAGTTTTGCTGCAAGATCGGCATCCGTCATCGGATAATCCAACCCACCTTTGGCGGCATCAATCCTGTGCTGAATTTTGCGTCCGTCCTGCAACAGAAGACAAACTTCAGCAGCTTCGAATGTAAAAGAAGGATCATCCAAAAATGAAAGCTTTGACGCCAAATCCTTCAACTTCGGATGCTGCACCGCGTGATCGGAAAAGGCCTCAAGATCGGCCCTGCCCCACAGCAAACTCACCGCAACAGCATGCTGCGCGCTCACCTGCGAAAGCCTTCCCGTGGTGACATTCGGGCGATCTGTGCGCTGCCGCAGCAGGGGATGACCGGTTAAAACTATCGAAGCAATATCGTCGGCGTGAAAATCTCCTTTCGCATGAAGTGTAAGGCACGCCTCAATAACCGGATTAAGAACAACACCACATGGATAAGGCTTGAAAGAGTTTTTTAGAATCTCCCAGCGGCTTCCCAACCCATCTGTAAGAGCTGAAAAGTCCGGGGCATCTGCGTGCAGTGCGAGAAAGCCTCGCGGTCCCTCAAGCGGTGATGCGGGCCCAGTATAGCCGTTGGCGGCCAGCAACGCAGACATCAAACCAGCACGCGCGGCCTGCCCCACCGAGAGGCTTTTTGACATCGTACCAAGTGTTTCGACAGAACCTGCCCCCTGTGCGAGTGCATGTCCTAAAGCATCGACAAGCTCCGCAGGAGAAAGCTCCAGGATACGACCAGCAGCAAGTGCTGCGCCAAATACACCGCACGTCGATGTGATATGCCAGCCACGCGCATAGTGAACGGGGTGCAAAGCATTCCCCAGCCGACAAGTGACTTCCGCTCCAAGAACGAAAGCTTCAATAAGCGCATGCCCTGATACCGGCTTTCCCTCCAAGGCCAGCGTCTCGGCTAATGCGAGGACAGCGGGTGCAACAGGGGCAGACGGGTGAATAACTGTCGGAACATGGGTATCGTCGAAATCAAAAATATTGGCTGATGCTGCATTAATATAAGCCGCCCAAAGCATATCAGCGCGTTCTGAACGTCCGATAAGGCTTGCCGTTGCAAGCCCGGAAAAAGCTGGCAGCATTGCCACCAGCTTCTGGACTGCAACCTCATTTGAACCGCCTATCGCCGTGCCCACCATATTAAGCAGCGAGCGCCGACCGGCGGCGCGCACGGCATCAGGCATTGCCGGTGGCGAATGAACAAACTCGGCTATTGTAGCGCTCAAATCCGCCATATCAGATGCCAGCCGCTTTGCCGCGCACCTGCGTATCCGCCCACTGCTCCAGCGGACGAATAATCGCAGTCATATCTGCATCCGGCCCTAGATCAGCTTTGGTAATGGAAAACAGCATGCGCACGGCATTACCTACCAGCATAGGCACACCAAGACGTTCGGCTTCCTCAAGGCAAAGGCGAATATCTTTAAGCGAAAGCGCGATTGCGAAGCCAAAATCAAAACTGCGTGGCAGCACAAAACGCGGAATTTTATCGACACTTGCCGATGTACGACCCGAACCGGCATTGAGCACTTCGATCATAACATCAGCATCAAGTCCGGCTTTTGCCCCCATCACCATCGCCTCAGAAGTGATCGCAAGGGCTGCCGCAGAGCAAATATTGTTGATGAGTTTCATCACCTGCGCCTTGCCGGGCTCTTCGGCGACACGGATCACTTTACCAAGCGTCAAAAGCATCGGCTCAACAACGCCGAAATGTGCAGATGGACCAGCAGCCATCAAGGCAAGCGTTCCCTTCTTCGCACCTGCAACACCACCAGAAACAGGGCAGTCTACCAAGGCGATTCCAGTTTCAGACAGGATTTCGGCCAAATCCATTTCGGCCTTCGGCCCAGTCGTAGAAAGATCGACAACGCGTTTCACGCGCCCAGGATTTTCTGCAATGGAACGTCCGACAGCCAGAACAACTTCAGGTGTTGGAAGGGACAAAAAGACAGTTTCAACGCGGGCACAAAGCGCTTCAAGACTATTGGCAGCATCTGCACCGGCGTCGGTCAGAGCCGCAACCGCAGCCTCTGCACGATCATTGACCACAAGCTTATAGCCTGCACCAATAATACGCTCTGCCATTGGGCGCCCCATATTGCCTAGCCCAACAAAACCCACTTCAGACATTCCACTCTCCTGTTATCGTGGTCCCGCTGTCACGCAAAAGACCAGCCATTATCTACCGGTATTGCCGCACCATTGATGCCTTCGCTGGCAGAGCCACAAAGAAACAATGCAAGTGCGGTCACCGTGTTCATTGGAATAAACTTTCCACCCGGCTGGCGGGTTGAAAGAAAGAGGTCTGTTGCCTCTTCTTCGCTTAAGCCCTTTTCAACGGCCAGTGCACTGATCCGCGCACGGGCAGAATCTGTCGCCATCAGTCCTGGGCAAATAGCGTTGCAGGTGATTGCAGTTGAAGCCAGTTCAAGCGCCACAGTCCGCGTAAGCCCAATCATTGCATGTTTGGTGGTGACATAATCAGCACGCTCCGCAAGCGCGATCAGACTGTAAACCGAGGCCATGTTGATGATCCTGCCCCAGCCGCGCTTTTGCATGTCCGGAAGACAAGCCCGGATCAACCGAAATGGAGCGGAAAGATTGACTTCCAGCGCCCGATCCCAATCAGCATCCGCAAGCGATTGAACCGGTGAAATTTTACGGATAACAGCATTGTTGATGAGAATATCGATGCTGCCTAAATGTTCTTTAGCATGCACCACAAGCTCATCGGCAGTACCCTCTTGCGATAAATTTAGCGCTACAGCGCCGACTGGCTGGCCCGTCTCGTTGGATAAAGCCTGCGCAACATCAACCACTTCCGGCCGAATATCCGTAAGAAAAACGCGGTTTTTTGCCTTTGCAAATACACGAGCAAGCTCAAGTCCCAACCCAAGCGCCGAACCTGTGATCAGCACACCGCATCCTGTATCCGAGCTCATTTTGCCAGCTCCTGCCACTTGAGAACTGGCTCTTCATCCAATCGAACCACAACGCCTTCAAGCGCATCTGAGGGCGCGCAATAAGCACGCATTACCGCTGGATCATGCCCGGGCACAATATGATCAAGGGTTGGCGCCAGCTCAATCAGCCGGGCATAGCCACGAATGAGTGCTGCCTCGTCAAATAGCACAGGAAACGGATTCTCACGCTCCATATTGGCATAAAAATGCGTCGCATCAGACGCCAGAACAACCCAGCCGCGTTTGGTATAAACGCGAACTGCCTGCAAACCTGCACTATGGCCCGGCACAGAATGCAGCCATATGCCCGATGCGAGTTCCTTATCCCCACGATGAAACTCAATTCTGCCAGCATAAAGAGTGCGGATATAGTCGACGATGTTTTCAACATCGAACGGCGCACGTGCTTTTGGATCGCACATACATGGGCCTGTCGCATGCCCTGCCTCATTGACCTGAAGATGGAAGTGCGCTGACGGAAAATCGCCGAGCGTTCCGGCATGGTCGTAATGGAGATGCGTGAGTATCACCTCGCAGACCTGTTGAGCATCAACATCCATCAGCGCAAGTGCATCAACGGGACGACGCAAAAGCGTGCGCCCCCGCGCATCGGCTGCTTGCTGACCAAACCCCGTATCAATGACATAGACTTCGTCGCCCCGACGCGCCAACCAGATGAAATAATCCAGATTTTCGCCCGACTCATGCGGGTCGGCATGAAGAAAATTATCGTGTGCCATCCGCCCGCCATGTGTGGCGTAACGAAGTGCGTAAAGCTCAAAAGGCACAGGTTTGCCGTTAAATTCTGCTGCTGGAGCCGCCATCATTTGCCCGCTTTACGTTGATGTCTGCCAAAAACTGCCGAACTTTGTTTTCAGTATGACCGTAATCTTGTCATACAATCTATTGACAGGTCAAGCCCGGCATGTCTAACCTTGAGGAAATCAGGACGGCAAAATCAATCTGACGGAAGACGACAAGAACGAAGCAGCCGTACTGTCCACCTTAACGGAGAGATGCATGACTCGTCCCGAATTTAGCGGTGAACAATTCCAGAAAGGGCTGAAGGTCAGACGTGAAGTGCTTGGTGACGGCTACGTAGCGCCTTCGCTTGCCAGTGCGGACGATCTGACTGCGCCATTGCAGAAGCTGGTCACTGAATGGTGCTGGGGTGAAATCTGGACCCGTCCGGGGCTGGAGCGCAAAACCCGCAGCTTTCTCAACCTCGCAATGCTGACCGCATTGAACCGTCCGCATGAAGTAAAGATTCATGTTCGCGGCGCTCTGAATAACGGCGTTACGGAAGAAGAAATCGTCGAAGTTATTCTTCAGGCTGCAATCTATTGTGGCGTACCAGCCGCCCTCGATTCTATGCGCGTTGCAACGGAAGTCATCCGTCAGATGCGCGAGGAAAAGGCGGCAGGCGCCTAATCGAAATACCGGAAACGCTCAATAAAAACGGGGAACACCCGCGATTCCAATTGTAATAGGAGGCCCATGTGACACAGGGAACAGCAGCAAAAATCGCAACTCAGCCACATCGGTTGAAGACCGGCGAAGAATACAAAGAATCGCTCAAAGACAATCGCCAGATCTGGGTTGGCGGTCAGAAACTGAATTCCGTTTATGACGAACCCGCACTCGCGAAAGGTATCGACCTTCTCGCATCGATGTTCGACGATCAGTTTACTGAAGAACATGCCGACGCCACCACCTATTATGATGAGAAGGCAGGCGCAGTCCTAAGCCGTTCATGGCAGATTCCACGCACCAAAGAAGATCTCGCTGCGCGTCGCCGAATGATCGAATACACGTCGCTCAAGACCGCAGGTACCTTTGGGCGCCCACCGGATCTTGCACCATCGATTGTTGTTGGCCTTTATGCCTATCTGCCGACCTTCAAGAAAAAGAAATCGCTTATTGAAGGCATCGACCCGGACTTTGCAGAAAATATCGAACGCTACATGGAATATGGTCAGAACAACAATCTGACCGCCTCGGAAAGCCTTGCAGGGCCACAAGCTGATCGCTCGTCACCAAAGGCTTCGGAAGCTTCGCTGCTCAAAGCCCGCAAAGTTACCAAAGATGGTGTTTATATCTATGGTGCAAAAACTGTAGGTTCGATTGCCGCACAGGCAAACGATATTTTCTTCACCAATCTAGGCGGCATTCAGGAAACGCCAGCAGATGCCTGCATATGGGGTTCGGTTCCAATCGACACGCCCGGGATTAAAATGATCTCGCGTGAAATGGTCTCGCAGCCATTGTCCAACAAGTTCGACCATCCGGTTGCAAGCCTTGGCGAAGAAGCCGATCAGTTCATCGTGTTCGATAATGTCTTCGTGCCAAAAGAACGCCTGTTCAATCTCGGTGATCCAACGGCAATGAGCTATTACGGACCTGTCTGTGTGTTCGCTCACTGGCATGTCCTGACCCGTCTTGCGGTGAAGGCAGAGCTTTTTGTCGGCGCTGGTCAGATGGTTCTCGATTATCTTGGAACCGGCAAAATCCCTGCCGTCCAAATGATGCTCGGGCAGCTCGTTGAATATGCACAGACACTTCGTGCATTTGTGACCGCTGCAGAAGCACTGGCAGTACCGACAGAAGGCGATGTCATGCGTCCGGACGTTGGCATGCTGACCGCCGGTCGTCTTTATTCAATCGAAAATTACCCGAAGATCATCCATATCCTTCAGGAAATGTGTGGTCAGGGACTGGTGATGCGCTTTGGCAAAAAAGCGTTTGACAACCCGGAAGTTGGTCACTTCCTGCATGAGCTACTGCCCGGACACGGTGTTTCAGCCATGGTCAAGGAGCAGTTGATGAACTTCATCTGGGATATGACATCCGGTTCTCTTGCCGGCCGCGTTGCGCTGTTTGAAAATGTCAATGCAACGCCTGCACCTGCTCTTCGCGCAAGGCTCTATAACGAAGTCAAACGCGATGGTTATGTTGCTCAGGTGAAGAAAATCGCTGGCATCGAATAGGCCCCACATGCCCCGTCCGTGAAAATCGGGCGGGGCTTTTTCTTTCGGGAATATTGGAGATTGCGATGGATCACGCCACGCTTGTCGACCAGTTTTATGAAGCCTATGCGTCACGCGATGCGGAAGGTGCTGCATCCCTTTATCATGCGGATGGCTGGCATGAAGAAGTTGCGATGGGAAAGCGTCGCGAAGGACACACAGCACTTTCAGAAGGATTGACCGGTTTTTGGCGTATGCTGCCAGATGTTGCATGGGAACGCCGCGGTTACATTCGTTCAGGCAATCAGATTGCTGTTCCTTACCACATGACCGGAACCTTCACGCCACGCGGAGAAGACACCACACCGCGTAAGATCGCCCTTGATGGTCTGCATATTTTTGAAGTCAGCGACGGATTGCTGAGAGGCACAAAAGATATGTGGGATCTGGACCTCTTTAAAGCGCAGACGAGTTGAGACGATGAACGAGCTGGTAACAAAAGACGGCATCGCAATCGGCGAACTGATTTCAAAAGGTGACATCAGCGCAACCGAAGTACTTGAAGCGAGCATCGAACGAATAGAACGCCTTAATCAGAAACTGAATGCCGTTGTTCATGCGCATTTTGACCTTGCCCGACAACAAATCAAAAACGGACTGGCAAAAAGCCCGCTTTCTGGCGTACCGATGCTTCTCAAAAACACGGGCTTCGAGGCCGAAGGCATGCTCCTGTCGAGCGGTTCGGAGTTGCTGCGTAATGTGGTTAGCAAGCGCGATTCTACAATTACGGCTCGTTACAAAGCTGCCGGAATGGTCATTCTGGGTAAATCCAACACGCCCGAATTCGCGCTGAGTTTCACGAGCGAGCCAGAGGCTTTCGGTCCAACCCGAAATCCATGGGATTTAAACCGTACGGCTGGCGGATCATCTGGTGGTTCCACCGCGGCCGTTGCAAGTGGCATGGTGCCGCTTGCCAACAGTTCCGACGGTGCAGGATCGACACGACTTCCCGCAAGTCATTGCGGCTTATTCGGGTTCAAACCATCACGGCTTGTTAATCCCATTGGCCCGGTTGCCGCAGAAGCCATCGGTGGCATGTCCACGCCCCATGCCGTCACATGGTCCGTGCGCGACAATGCGGCGATGCTGGATATTTCTGGCGGCGGTGATCTGGGCGATCCATGGGCGTCGCCCCAAACGTCCGGCAGCTATCTCTCAGCGCTGGACATGACGCCACCGCGCCTAAAAGTAGCAATGATTATCAATGCGCCTGACGGCAGTCCAATTGCACCGGAAATGATCGAAAGCGTTCGCGAAACAGCAAAATTGCTGCAAGACCTTGGCCATAACGTAGAAGAAGTGGCAGATGCGCGCTATGATGCGGAGACTCTTAAAACCGCGTGGCGGATCGTTGTTGGCACCAATGTCGCGCTCGGCGTGACAGGTGGCGATGCCACATCAGCCAACATAGCCAAGCTAGAGCCAGTCAATCAGGAGTGGGTGCGTGAAGCACTGGCCATACCCGCTACGCGCTATCTTTGGGCGATTAATCAGCTTCATACCTCTTCACGCACACTGGCGAAATTCTTCAATCAGTACGACATCATGCTAACCCCTGCCGCGGCCGAACCAGCTCCCCTTCTGGGTAAGCTTGCAGGTAAAGGCCAAAACATTGATGCGTTTTACGATCAGTTCTGGTCCCACTCTCCCTTTACTGCTGTGTTCAACGCGTCCGGTTGTCCCGCAATGTCTGTTCCACTCGGCATGAGTCCATCAGGCCTGCCGATTGGCTCGCATATCGGAGCGGGTTTTGGAAAAGACGCATTGCTCTTTTCACTGGCAGCAGAGTTGGAGCGTGCAGCTCCGTGGACTAACCGCCGTCCAGCGATTTTTGGCTAAGGAAAGCACTATGAAAAATTCAGAAATCCTTGCCCTCAACGCACGCGAGATCGCTGCTGCCGTTAATGCCAGGGTACTTTCCGCCCGCGCGGTCACAGACGCCTGTCTCGAAGCAATCGCCGAGAAGGATGGCCCGATACAGGCCTGGGAATATCTCAATGCCGAACAGGCACGCGCTAACGCTGACCATATTGACAGCAATAACATTACTGGAGTTCTCGCCGGCGTTCCGATTGGCGTAAAAGATGTGATCGACACGATCGACATGCCCACCGGCTATGGCACACCAATCTATAAGGGTTTTCAACCGCCATGGGATGCGCCTGCGGTACAAATTGCGAAGAATTCCGGTGGCCTGATCCTGGGCAAGACAGTCAGCACCGAGCTTGCCATGGCAAGCCCAAACAAAACGCGCAACCCGCATAACCCGGCACACACGCCCGGCGGCTCGTCTTCCGGTTCGTGCGCCGCCGTCGCAGCAGGCATGATACCACTGGCATTCGGCACGCAAACATCAGGCTCAGTTATCCGCCCGGCAAGTTTTTGCGGCGTGACTGCATTCAAACCAACCTTCGGCGCGATCAATACCGTTGGCATAAAGGTCTTGTGCCACGGGCTTGATACGCTGGGCATCATTGCACGTAATATTGGCGATGCATCGCATTGTGCAGCCGCACTGAGCGGGCGATCTGAACTCGCCGACCTCACGCCACCAACTCGCCCCCGTATCGGCGTACTGCTCGGAACACGCCTCGACAAAGCTGAAGACTGCGCAATTGAGACGGTTAACCGGCTCGCGCGCATGGCTGAAGCAGCAGGCGCTCAGTTGACAATCATTCCGGCACCCAGCTGGTTTGACGGTATTTTCGATCTGCATGAAGCCGTTATGGGCTGGGAAGTCACACAGTCCCTTGCTTCCGAAATCAGCCACAACTGGAACGAGTTGACACCCGTTACACGTACAATGCTCGAGGATCAGGGGCGCATCGATGAAGCACGCTACCGCTCAGCAATGAACGAAATTCCGGGCATCCGCAATATGATGGACGCTATTCTATCTCGCTTTGATGCTGTGCTTACACTGGCCGCTCCCGGCGAAGCCCCTGAAGGCATGCCAACCGGCAATCCTATATTCAATCGCCTCTGGAGCGTTTTGCAGGTGCCGCTCATCTGTCTTCCGGCATCCAAAGGACCAAAAGACATGCCAATCGGCGTTCAGCTCGTCGGCGCACGCGGCGCAGATCACCGTCTCGCCTCGGCAGCACTTTTCCTGGAAAACACTATCGCTGCAAAAGGAGGCACATTATGAGCCATCCCCAGACTGATCCGTTAACTGATGATTTTCGCACGGCAATGCGGCAACTTGCAGCGACCGTTAACATCATTACCGCAGGAGAGGGCGAAACCCGGCGTGGGCTCACGGCCACAGCTGTTTGTTCAATGTCGATCACACCACCCTCCATGCTCGTCTGCGTCAATCGCTTTGGCGAAGCACACAAGGCGATCACAATGGCTGGCAATTTCTGCGTCAATATCCTTGCCGATGCGCAGCGGGAAATTGCCATGCGCTTTGCCGGCCAGATCGGCGAAATAGGCGAAGACAAATTCGCACCTTATAGCTGGACCCGTCTAGCAACAGGTGCACCTGCACTTGATTTGGCCATGGTCAATCTTGATTGCGAAATTTCATCTGTATCTGAGACAGAAAGTCATTCAATTTTCATCGGAAAGGTGAAAGCCATTCGTTTTGGCCCAGAGACTTCGCCGCTGCTTCACTACAATCGCAACTTCTTTACGCTGGCCAATCAGACAGCGCTGTAAACCATTCAACTAAGGGAACCAGCTGCAACCACAATAAAAAACAAGATGTAAGGTTTTCCCAAACCAAAGCACTTGTGGATGCAGCAATCAAACAAACGGGCAAATGCCCAACGGAGGTATCTAGCATGTCTATCAGTGACGCACAGTTCTTGAAGGGCTGGAGACAGGTGCTCGAAATGTGCAACCTGAAAGCTGGCGAGCAAGTTACAATCCTGACCAGCGACGATAGTAACAAACAGATTGCCTATATTGCCAAGCTCGCCGCTTCTGATCTTGGCGCTGTCGTCACCGAACTGAACCTTGCGCCCGTGAACAGCGAAAAAGCTATATCGCCCGATAAATCCGGTTATATCGGCAAGACCCCGTTGGATGGCAACATCGCAGCCCTTGCCTGTCTCAAGGCCTCTGATCTTGTCATCGACACTTTGCAACTGTTGTTCTCTAAGGAACAGGAGCAAGTGCTGAAGACCGGCACGCGCATGTTGCTCGCAGTCGAACCGCCTGCAATCATGATGCGTCAGATTCCCCGCCCGGAAGACAAGCTGCGCGTTCTTGCTGCCGCCAAGAAAATTGGTGCGGCCAAAGAAATGCATGTCACATCAAACGCTGGCACGGATTTCCGTTGCCGTCTTGGTCAATATCCGGTGCTGACACAATATGGCCTTGCCGACGAGCCGGGCCGTTGGGATCATTGGCCCAGCTGCTTCTCCGCACGTTGGCCGGATGAAGGCAGTGCCGAAGGCACAATCGTTATCGACGAAGGCGACATTCTGCTACCATTCAAAAAATATGCGCGTGCTCCGATCACTGTCACCATTGAAAAAGGCTTCATTGTTGACATAAAGGGGGGCTATGATGCTGAATTCATGCGCAAATTCATGGAAAGCTTCGATGATCCGCGTGCTTACGCCATGGCTCATGTCGGCTGGGGACTTGAGAACCGCGCGAACTGGACTGTACTGGGTCTTTATAACCCCGAAGCACAGCTTGGTATGGACGCACGCTCTTTTGCCGGCAACTTCCTCTGGTCATCGGGACCAAACACGGAAGCAGGGGGAGATCGGGATACGCCGTGCCATCTCGACATTCCGCTGCGCAATTGCTCCGTTTCGCTCGATGGTGAAGTGATGACGCTGGAAGGCGCTGTTATCCCTGAAGATCAGAAGTAAGACCATGGCACAATATGATGTGGCAATTATCGGCGCAGGCTCTGCTGGCGCCCTGATTGCAGCGCGTTTAAGCGAAGATCCAGCACGCAATGTTCTGTTGGTGGAAGCAGGTGGAACACCGTCAGACCCGGATATTTTAAGGCCCTGTATGTGGCCAGCGATCCAGCATCGCAACTATGATTGGGACTACAAGACAACACCGCAGAAATATGCCGCAGGCAGAAGCTTCGCATGGGCGCGTGGGAAAGGCCTCGGCGGCTCAAGCCTGCTTCACGCCATGGGCTATATGCGCGGGCATCCAGCAGATTTTGAAGTTTGGGCAGAAGCGACAGGCGATCCGCGCTGGAGCTGGGAAGGTCTTCTGCCATCTTTCATGGCGAATGAAGATCATGTCTACGGCGGTGATGGTATCCACGGCAAAGGTGGTCCAATGCCCGTTTGGATTCCTGATGAAGAAGTAAGCCCCCTCACACGCGCATTCATGTCAGCAGGCAATGCACTCGGCCTGCCGCGCATTCCAGGTCATAATACTGGCCAAATGATTGGGGTCACACCCAATTCTCTCATGATCCGTGATGGCCGCCGTATAACAGTTGCAGAAGCATGGCTCACACCTGAAGCCTGCGCACGGTCAAACCTCACAATCAAAACTGGCACGCTGACACATTATCTCAAGCTGGAAAAATCAAAGGTTGCGGCACTTGAACTTTCCGGACCAGATGGCTTGGAAACAATAACAGCAACTCAAATCATTTTGTCAGCCGGTTCGCTTGAAAGTCCGGCACTTCTGATGCGCTCTGGCATCGGGCGCGAAGAAGTACTGCATGAAGCCGGTGTGACGTGCCGCATCAAGGCACCGGAACTAGGGCTTAATCTTATGGACCACCTACTTGGCGCAGGAAATCTTTATTCAACGAGTAAGACACTACCTCCATCACGCCTGCAACACTCGGAAAGCATGGCTTATATGCGCGCAGGAGATTTTTCGGCTGATGGTCAGCCGGAAATTGTTGTCGGATGTGGTGTGGCTCCGATCGTTTCAGAAAGCTTTACTGCGCCCGCACCGGGAAGCGCTTATTCGCTCCTTTTCGGAGTTACACATCCCACAAGTCGCGGGGAAATACGCATAACCGGAGATAGCCCGGACAGTCCTCTGATAATTGATCCCCGATATCTGCAAACAGAAAACGACCGGAAGCTCTTTCGTATAGCATTAAACGCAGCTCGTGAAATCGGACGTCACACAGAACTGGCTGAATGGCGTAGCCACGAAATTTTACCCACTCCTCTGGGAACAGCCGAAAACACTGATGCTTTTATCGCCAAGGCTGTGATCACACATCACCACCCCTCCGGCACATGTCGTATGGGCAAAGATGACGCCTCGGTTGTAGATCCTGATCTGCGCCTGCGCGGAGTGGAAAACCTTTATGTTGTTGATGGATCGGTACTACCCGGCCTCACAGCGGGCCCGATCCATGCTGCTGTGCAGGCCATAGCGGAAAACTTTGCAGCGCGGTTCAATTGATGCTGCATAATTAATTCCTCAATAAGCCATTTAAACATTTCAGGCACTCAAAGCATAACAGCAGTGGAACGTTATCAAATAAGGGAGATTCTTGTTGGAAGTCCGGCCAGGAAGCGCGAAACCGCCAATCAGTGGCTATCGAGCTTCCGCGAAATTCGATGGAGTTGATTGCCGTCGCTCAATTTCAGGCAATGCGCCTATCTGATCTAACGTTGTTCCAAGGAAAACTTCTCAGCGCGCATCCGCATTGCCTGCTCAAGTGCGATTGAGTGTCGGGCAATCTTGTCGAAACAGACAGACGTTGCCTCATTAATGGCGCGCAGTTCTCCGTCAAGCGAACCCGTCATTATCTGACGAAAAGTGATCGATGAACGCCCAACTTTCAACACCTGAGACCGGATCGTCAGTAAATCCCCGGCTGGCACTTCCTTTTTGTATTCCATTGTCGAGCGCACGTCCGCCCAACCGAAACTCTCATCCGGGATTTTTCCGGCAATATGGCCCAAAAGCTGAAAGCTCGCATCGTCGAACATCCCGGCGTAATGCCGGACATTCATATGCCCCACGACGTCGCACATCCACGGATGCGCGACGCCTACAAAAGTCACAAGACCGCTCATCGCGCCACCGACTGATAACCGCCCAGAAAAGCGGTGAGATTATCACTCAGCGCATCACAAAGATAACCGCCTTCCTGCACGATGACAGTTGGCAGGCGAAGCTTTGCGATTGCTTCGGCAATGCGTCCAAAGCCACCCGTGGTGACCGACAACCCGCCGAACGGATCACCCTCGAACGGGTCAAGACCAAGCGCTACAACCAGCGCATCCGGCGCAAAAGCTTCGATGCGACGGAAAGCGGTATCGAGTGACGCCAAAAACTCGGCATCGCCGGATTTGCGCGGCAGCGGCAAATTGAGGTTATAGCCAAGTCCCGCACCTTCACCGCGTTCATCGGCATGCCCCCAGAAGAACGGATAGAAACGCACCGGATCAGCGTGAATGGAGACGGTCAAAACATCGGGGCGCGCATAGAAAATGCCTTGCGTCCCGTTGCCATGATGAAGATCGACATCAAGGATTGCAACGCGCTCGGCCTTCGAGCGTAGACGCTGCGCGGCAACCGCCGAATTGTTGATGAAGCAAAAGCCGCCAGCAACATCGGTAAAAGCGTGATGCCCCGGCGGACGACACAGCGCATAGGCCGCAATCTCGCCTGACAGCACCGCGTCGGCGGCGTCAACCGCGCTCCAGGCACTCCAGCAGACACTTTCCCATGTGTGTTCAGCTATCGGACAAGCCGTATCCGCCATGTGATAACCAACCTGCCCGACGGCGGAGGCAGGATAGCGGCCATCACGTGCTAACGGATGAATGTTCGGGATGACCTCTTGCGAAGCCTCGTCAATGCGCCGCCAACGCGCATAGATATGCTGAAGAAACTCCAGATATTCCGGCGTATGCACAGCAGCAATTGGGCCGATGCCATGGCTTTTCGGACGGATAATCTCACACCCTGCGGCCTTTGCTCCAGCAAGCAGGCGCTCGACGCGTTCGGGCTGTTCGGGGTTCGGCTGCGGCGCACCGCTTGAAAGAAAAGCTTTCGGGTCGTGACGCTTTTGCTCAACAGCGTAAAAGGCTTTCATGACTGCTCCCTAGTTACATTGATATCCGCCAGACGGGAAAAATCCTCGCCATAAGCGCCGTGATCGAGGTCGGCTTCGATCCAGCCAATACCCAACCGTTGATAAAAACGCTGCGCAGCCACATTGTCCCGATCCACAGCCAGCCGCAAATAGACACCGCCGCGTACTGTCGACCAGGAAGCAACGTGGCGCAGCAGAAACGCACCAATAGCCCGACCGCGGAACGCTTCATCAACGTAGAGGTCCTGCACAAAGACACCCGGCTTCCCAAGCCATGTCGAGAAGATTGGGAAGAACAGTGCCAGCCCTGCAAATACCTTATCCACCTCAGCGATCAGGCAGGTAAACGCAGCATGAGGACCAAAGCCGTGGCGGTGAAAATCTTCTACCGTGCTGGAGACTTTGTCAGCAGCGCCAAGCTCTAACCCCAGCGCACGGATCGCCTTGTGAATCTGTTCGGCATCGCCGGGCTCGGCAAGCCGGATCACAACGTCTTTTTTTCGATCCAACACAATCTTTGGCATCAGAACGCCACCCTGTCTCCACCTTTCAGGCCCAGATAGTCGCGTGCCTCATCGGGCGTGGCAATTTCCAGCGACAAGCCATCAAGAATGCTACGGATACGCCGCACCTGATCGGCATTGTTTTTGGCCAGCTTTCCACGTCCGTCATAGAGGCTGTCTTCCAGACCGACACGCACATTGCCGCCCATGGCGGCGGCCATTGTGATCATCGGAATCTGGTGTCGCCCTGCCGCCAGAACCGAGAAGGAATAGTCGTCGCCGAACAGCTTGTCTGCAATACGCTTCATATGCATGAGGTTGTCCGGGTCTGCGCCAATCCCGCCCAGAATACCGAAGACAAACTGGATGAAAAGATGACCAGTCACCAGCCCACGATCACGGAAATGGGCCAGTGAGTAGAGATGACCGACATCATAACATTCGAATTCGAAACGCGTGCCGCAGCCCTGTCCGAGGCGTGTCAGAATACCTTCCATATCGGCAAAAGTGTTCTTGAAGATTGAATGACGGGTCGCCTCCAACAGTTCCGGTTCCCACGCATGCTTCCACTCGCGCGGTTTGTCGAGAGCTGGAAACAGCGCGAAATTCATCGAGCCCATATTGAGCGAGCACATTTCCGGTTGCGCCTTAAGCGGCGCCGCCAGCCGGTCATCCAGCGTCATCAACGATGAGCCTCCGGTGGAAATATTCACCACCGCCGCCGTCGATTGTTTGATGCGCGGCAGGAACTGCATGAACAGGTCTGGATTGGCGGACGGCCTGCCGTCAAGCGGATCGCGGGCGTGCAGATGCAGAATGGACGCGCCAGCTTCCGCCGCAGCGATCGCCTCGCTGGCGATTTCTTCCGGCGTAACCGGCAGATGCGGCGACATGGTCGGCGTATGCACGGAACCCGTCACGGCGCAGGTGATAATCACCTTGCGCTGTGTTTTCTTCTTATCGGTCATGTTCCGGTTTCCTTATGCGTTGACGGGCAGATTCAATTCACGCGCCAGAACTTCCAGCGTGTCGCCGAGGATAGCGGTGATCTCGCCAACCTGTTCCTGGCTCACAATCATGGGCGGACAGACGAGGAAGTGATCCCCTTCGACACCGCCACGCGTGCGGCGCGAATAGATGATCAGTCCGCGTTCATAGGCGAGATCAACCATGCGCTGATGTGCATTCAGTTCCTTCGGCAATGGCTTCATGGTTTCGGGGTCGGACACAAATTCGGCTGCCAGCAACAACCCCTTGCCGCGCACATCGCCAATGAAAGGAAACCGTTTTGCCAGTCCTTCCAATTCGCCCTTCAGCTCGTCCCCCATGCGGGCGGCATTACCGACAAGATCGAGGCGTTCAATCTCCTGCAGCACCGCCTTGCCTGCCGCGCAAGCCAGCGGATTGCCAGCATAGGTGAAGCCATGCAGAAAGCCGCCAGCATCCAGAACCGGCTGCACAATGCGGCCCGGTGCCGCCATTGCGCCGAGCGGGCAATAGCCGGAGGCGAAACCCTTTGAAAGCGCGATGAGATCGGGCTTGCAGTTCCAGTGGTCACCGCCCAGAAACTTGCCGGTACGCCCCGCACCGCTCATCACCTCGTCATGGATCAGCAAGATGCCATAACGGTCGCAGATTTCGCGAATGCGTGGATAGTAACTGTCGGGTGCGACCAGCGCGCCGGTGGAAGCTCCACCGATTGGCTCCATGATGAAGGCGAGTACGCTTTCGGGACCTTCTTCCTGAATTTTCTCCTCCAGCATATCGGCATATTTCTGCCCGCGCTGTTCCATCGTGAGATTATCACGGTCGAGATAGGCAGTCGGCGCCGGGACTTTCGGCATTTCGCGCATGATGGGCGCAAAAGGCTCGCTCAAGGCCGCATAACCGGTGACAGCCAGTGCTCCAAGCGTGCCGCCATGGTACGATGGAAAGCGCGAAATTACTTTCCAGCGTGTGCCCTGCCCGGTCGCAACCGCCCATTGGCGGGCAAGCTTGATACAGGATTCCACCGCTTCCGAACCGCCGGACACAAAGAAAATCTTGTCCAGCCCCTCCGGCATACGCTCGGCAGCCATGCGCGCGAGATCTTCCGCAGGTTCGTTTTCGAAATGCAGACGATAAGCGAAGGTAACGCGATCCATCTGCTCTTTCATGGCATCGAGCACATTGCGATTGCCGTGGCCGATATTGACCACCATCGCGCCACTCGACCCGTCGATGACGCGACGCCCGTCCTGATCCCAGATGTAGATGCCTTCGGCACGATCCACCAGCGGCCTGCGCAGGCGCGATTGATAGAAAAGATGCGATGCCGGGCGTTCGTTGTGTGTTTTTGTGTTGAGCATGATGTTACTCTGTCAGCGCTTGAGATATTGGTTGAGAACATTGGCGGTCACACGTTCGACCATAGGGTCGCCGCGTTTGAGAGCCGCGACCCACTCACAGCTGCCGGCGTGGAAAACCTCGCCCTTGCCGCGTGGGAAATTGACGATCATGCCGCAGCCGCGTTTGATGCGGTCGACGGCTGCATCTTCATTGTTGCCGATCAGCGTGTCGGCCACGAACTTGGCATCAGCATCGGAGAGGAACTGGTCGTCGGCAGGAATATCCGCGCTCTCTTCCTTGAGAGAAGACATACCGAGCGCCAGAATCTGCAATCCATCGGGCGCGCCGCTGCCCTCCTCTGGTTCAGGCAGGCCACCCCGGATCACATAATCGAGCCCATCGACTTCGTAGCCGAAAGCATGGCCGTCAGCGCCTAAGAGATCGCCGTAATAGATTCCGGTTCCGGCAAAGGCCCAATGTTCCGGGCGATAAACAGGAAAGCCGCGCACGCCACGCGGGGCGCAACCGCCCCAGCCAACATAAAGGCCACGCAGCGCATTGAGGCCGAATGTCTCCGCTGCTGGCCGCCCGGTTTCCGCCGCTTCCCAGCAACCACTTGTGCGACGTGGATCTGCGGAGCGATAGATCGGGTCTTCGGCGTGGGCGCGATATTTGTAGCATGTCTGGCGCTTACCATTGTCTTCAAGCCGTGTCTGCCACATGAAATTGCCTGCAAAACGCGCTGCGCGACCGCCACCATCCACATAATGATCGACAGCATCGCGCATCTCCCACGTCCAGTATTCGTCGTGGCCGACAAAAACCACGCAATCATAACCATCGAGGATTTCCGGCGAGAAATGCAATTCGTGCTGACTGGCGAGATCAACCGCATAGCCTTGCTGCTCGGCCCAGCGGAAGAACAGGCTGTCATAGCTTGCCCAGCCGGAGGACGCATATTTCTTGGAATAGCCATTCGCAAAGGCCCATTCCATATGCGGATAGCGCGGGGGAGCAGCAGGCGGCGTCACAAATTCCAGCGGTACGCGAGGTGCATCGGGCGGCAGCAGCGCAAAGCCACGGCAGAACGGACGCTCGATGCTCACCGTTGTGGCATATTGATCGCCATTCGGTCCGGTAATGCCCTGATAGTGATTGGAACCGCCCCAGGTATTATAGGCCGTCCATGTGCCTGTCGCTGCAACCTGCAGGATACGGCCGGGTTTGCGCCCCGCAGCAGGCCGCAAGATGAACAGGTGGTGGCAATGGATCGGCTCGCCGTCACTGCCTTGCGCCTTCAGCGTGATGCGATAGGCACCCGATGGCCAGTTCTCATCCGTCTTGAACGAAAATGTCGTCTCCCAGCCGCATCCGATGACGGAGCACTGTGCTGGCGTTTCCTGCCACTTGCAATCAATCCCGCGCCTGGAAAAAACCAGCGTCTCAACTGCCCCATCCCGCACGATTTCGATGTCGAAACGTGACACGGTCGCGCTCACCTGTAGATGAACAGTCGCACCCGACAGATAGGAATAGGCGTCTGTGTAGCACCAGATTTCACCGCGCGGCCCATCCATGCCGGGATTTTCGTAATAATGACCCAGGACTGCTTCGCGACGCTGTGCCGGGGTCAGTCCGAAATCGGGAAATGCGCTGACGCTTCTCTCGCTCATTTTGAAACCTCACGCCGCCAGATATTTCTTGAGGAAGGAGCGTGTGCGCTCCTGCACCGGATGGCTCAGAATCTGCTCCGGCGGCCCCTCTTCCACCACCACGCCGCCATCCATAAACAGGATCCGGTCGGCCACCTCGCCCGCAAAACGCATCTCGTGCGTGACAATCAGCATCGTCATGTGTTCGGCAGCAAGCTGCTTCATGACGGCATTGACCTCATCTACCAGTTCGGGATCGAGCGCTGAAGTTGCCTCATCAAACAACATGACTTTCGGTTGCATGGCGAGCGCACGCGCTATGGCCACGCGCTGCTTCTGACCGCCCGACAGGCGCGAGGGATAGACATCGATCTTGTCAGCGAGCCCGACCTTTTTCAAAAGTTCCAGCGCCAGCGTGCGTGCGGCGTCCTTCGTCATGCCCTTGAGCTTGATGGGACCGAGCGTGATGTTTTCCAGCACTGTCAGATGCGGAAATAGATTAAAGTGCTGAAACACCATGCCCATCTGCTGGCGCACGGCATTGATGTGTTTTTCGAACGCCTGCCCGGTGAGCGGTTGGTTGACCTGTATGCCGTCAAGCCAGACTTCGCCGCCATTGAGCGTTTCCAGATGATTGATTGAGCGCAGAAGCGTGCTCTTGCCGGAACCGCTGGGACCGATGATCGCCACGATCTGGCCGCGCGCCACCGAAAGGTCGATCCCTTTCAGCACTTCCAGCGCGCCATAGGCTTTACGGGCACCCTTCACTTCGACCATCGGTTTTGCGATTTTGGGGCTGCTCATCGCGTGACCTCCACTTTTCTTTCAATGCGCCGCAAGCTGGCTTCCAGAACCAGATTGATCACGTAGTAGATGGCGGCGATGGTGATATAGAATTCGAACGGACTGAAGGTCTCGCTGATAGCAAGCTGCGCACTGTGCACCAGCTCCGCAATGCCGATGATTGAAACCAGCGACGTATCCTTCAGAAGAACGATCATGTTGTTGCCAATCGGCGGGATCGTGTTGCGGATCGCCTGCGGGATGACAATGTAGCGCAAGGCCTGAGCACGACTGAAACCGATGGAACGCGCACCTTCCATCTGACCCGGATCAACCGTTACAATACCTGCACGGATGATGTCGGCATTATAAACCGCAAAATGCAGGCTGAGACCAATGATGCCAGCGCCGAGCGCGGGAATATCAATGCCGATCTGAACCAGCCCGAAATAGATCAGAAACAGCTGCAGCAGAAGCGGTGTACCCATGAAGAGCCACATGAAGAACCGCACAGGCCATGCGAGAATCGTAGGTGCGTAAAGCACCACCAGCGCAAAGACGATACCGAGCACGAAGCTGAGGAAAGAAGACGCAACAGTCAGAACCAGCGTCCACCACAGTCCGGTCAAAAGCAGATCCGTATAGGGCGTGACGATGCTGAAATCGAGGGCTTGCATCCAGTCCTCCCTCACTGCGCCGCGAAGCGCTTGTCGAGAAGATCGACTCCGCGCGCCACGATATAGATGATGATCATGTAGAGAACGGCGGCAATGCCGAATATCTCGAACGGTTTGTAGGTCGAACCGATGAAACGCTGCGCCGTATAGGTCAGTTCAACCACCGAAATGGTGGAGACCAGCGCCGAGCCCTTCAAGAGCGCAATCGTATTGACGCCGAGGGGGCGGATCATGAGCCGGGCGGCCTGAGGCAGTACAACAAACCGCATGGTCTGCCCGCGCCCGAAACCGATAGAACGGGCCGCTTCGCTCTGGCCGCGATCCACACTTTGAATTGCGCCTCGGATCGATTCCGACATATAGGCGCCAATATTCAGTCCCAGCCCGATAACGCCAGCGGCGAACGGTTCCAGATTGATGCCGATCTGCGGACCGCCAAAATAGAGAATAAAGAGCTGTA
Source organism: Ochrobactrum chromiisoli (assembly GCF_026241335.1). Lineage (GTDB taxonomy): Bacteria > Pseudomonadota > Alphaproteobacteria > Rhizobiales > Rhizobiaceae > Brucella > Brucella chromiisoli. The sequence continues at coordinate 66,981 of NZ_JAPHAV010000017.1, forward strand.
CAAGGCACGGCGTGCCACGAAAGACGCTCACATAAGCTGCCGCAAGCCATCGCAGGATGGCCGAACGAGACATACGCCCGTTAACCAGGACCGCTGCAACGGCCAGGCCCAGCACCAGGGCCAGAGCGGAAATTTGAACAGTCACCCATGCCGCCTCCAGAAAAAACGGGAGGACGCGCTCCATCAACGCAAAATCCATCGGAAAACTCCGGTCAATAGGCTTTCAACCGGCCCGGACATATACCGGGCCGGAATGGCGTATCAGCGAATATCGCTGCCGACCCATTGCATCGCGATCTTCTCATAGGTGCCGTCAGCCATGATCTCATCGAGAGCTTTCTGCATTGCAGCCTTCAGCTCCGGATTATTCTTGCGGATGGCGATGCCGATGGCGACGCTGCCACCTTCGATTTCGGGCGTATCGAGCCTGCGAACCTTTTGACCGGTTTCCTTAATCGCCACCATGACCGGAATATTGTCGACGACGATCGCGTCAACACGACCAGCATTCAGTTCGAGCATGAGTTCCGGCAAACCTTTATAGGTTCGAATGGTCCATCCGCCTTGTTCTCGTGCCCATTTTTCGTGGGTTTCACCAAGCGTGACGCCCAGCGTCTTGCCCTTGAGATCATCAAGCTTTTGAACGACAGAGTCTTCCTTCACGAAAACCGCGCGGCCCGCGTGATAGTAGGGCCCCACGAAATCGACGGCCTTCTCGCGTTCCGGCGTAATTGTCATGGAGCCGACAACCGTGTCGAACTTGCCAGCCCGAAGACCGGCGACGATACCATCCCATGCCGTGGTGATAAGCTGCGGCTTGAGCTGCATGCGCTCGGCAATCGCCGTGCCGATCGAAGCATCGAAACCAACAACTTCGTTCTTCTCATTGACGAAGTTGAACGGCGGATACTGGCCGCTCATGGCGATCTTCAACTCGCCCGACGCCTTGATTTTTTCCAGATCATCCGCCTGTGCAGGCGCAACCGCAAAGACTGCAGTGGCGGCAATTGCGGCAGCGGCAATGAAACCCGTGATTTTGTTAAACATGCTGTTCCCGACTTCCTTTTGTTTCTTTTCTTGAAGTTTTTTGGTGCCTCTCAATTTTCATGATTGCTTTTATGGATGCATTTCGCAAATAGATAATGGAAATAGATTGCATAGATTTCATGAATGGATGATACCATGTCGCTGCACCGCCCTGAACGCCTTGTCTGGGATCTGGACTGGAACCTTCTGCGGAGTTTCGTGGTGATCGCCGAGGTGAAAAGCATCACCCGCGCCGCAGAACGCCTCAACCTCAAACAACCGAGTGTGAGCAATGCGCTACGACGGTTGGAGGACCGTATCGGTCAGCGACTGGTGGAACGCGACGCTACACATTTTGAACTGACGGAAGTCGGCAAATTGCTTTACGAACAGAGCATTGAGGTGTTCGGCGCAATTTCGCAGCTGCCGCAATTGGTGCGCGGTGTCGGTGACAATGTGACCGGCCATGTCACCATATCGGTCGCCAGCCACATCGTATCGCCGATTTTCGATCAGGCGCTTGCGCTGTTTCACGAACAGCATCCCAACGCGACACTAACGATCAACGTGTCCGCCAGCACAGAAGTCGCCCGGCTGGTGCGGGAAAAGCGCGCTTCTTTTGGCCTCGGCCTGGTGAGCAATCGCGATCCAGCCCTCGAATACACCATGGTTTATCGTGAGTTCTTCGGATTTTTCTGCGGCCCTCAGCACCGGATGTTCGGCCAGTCCGGGCTGACGCTTGCCGATCTGAAGGGAGAGCCATCAGTTTCGTTCCAAACCGATCATATTGCAGACGCGCTGCGCCCTGTGGCCTTGCTGCGTAGCGATGCGCGCCTCTCTCCAGATGTAATCGGCACTTCATCGAGCCTTGAAGAAGTTCGCCGAATGATCATCACCGGGTTTGGCATCGGCCCGCTTCCAGTGCATGTGGCGCGACGCGAAATCGATGACGGCCTCCTTTGGCGTCTGCCGCCTTACGACAACCCACCTGCCATTGATGTTTTCTTGATCTACAACCCAGAAGCCAATCTCAATAAGGCAGAAAAGGCCATGCTGGCAGGGATGAAATCTCTCATTGCATCGACGCCCCTTGAAGAGCGCATATACCACGATTAAAGCCGCCCCAAAGCCCCGATCTTCATGGCTGCGCAAGCAGCGTTTCATGATAGGCCCAGAACTCGTCTATGAACCGTTAAGCCAGACTGTAAGCAGGGCCATTACTGCGGTGAATACGTCAATCAGCATGCAAAAGTTTCCAGTTGGCTGTTTTGAAGATCGATTGCTGAGTTGGCTTGAACCGGAGAAACGTAAACCTACTCGTCAGCGGCGCACAGCGCAGCGTTTATATAAGAGGTTGCAATAAGAAGGGTATGATGGCGCTTGCGACAATGTAGGGGGAGAGAGTATTTTAACCACGATGGATGCACAAGCTACCGAAGGTGGGGATAAAAGAGTTCATTCTTCATTCGTTGGGATGGCCGGTTATCTTGCGAGTGCACTACTGGGACAATAAACACAACTGCCTCGCGTTACCAATTCTCGCTCTAACGTCGGGTCGGCGACTGTGTGGATTGTGATCGCAATGGAACTTACGGCGTGAATAGCAATTAATCGTCGTTGCGATGGCCGTATCGTGCCTGCTTTCTTACATCCTCTAATGTTTGAGATTGGGTTTAAAGCGTCTTGAGTCGTCAAAGTCGATGTCACAGTCTATCATCGTCTAAGAGATAAACCGGGTGAACCGCGTGCAGATCTTGACTGTTTAGAGCTTGCGTTTTGGTTGTACAGGGCCCTTAAACAACAAAACCCGCCGCTGATGCGACGGGTTTTTTTGATATTTTGGTTGCGGGGGCAGGATTTGAACCTGCGGCCTTCAGGTTATGAGCCTGACGAGCTACCGGGCTGCTCCACCCCGCGCTATTTTTTGAACTATTCGGGTCATGATATTATTTCCGCCGAAGAGGCGG
>NZ_JAPHAV010000018.1 GCF_026241335.1 Ochrobactrum chromiisoli
ACGCAGGATCGCAAGAATCTGCGGTTCGCTAAATCTGCTTATCTTCATCAACAATCTCCTCGATAATAATGCCGAGAAAATTCTACTTTTAAAGCCTATTAATTGCCGGGGGGATTACCGGATGCCGATAACCCCTCAAATGGGGTCCTTATTCCATGCTTAATGACAGGCCTGTCTTCCAAGTCGTCGGTCGGCAGGACTGTGATGATAGATGCGACCTATTTGAAAGCACACCGCACGGCTTCAAGCCTACGGATAAAAAAGGGGGCGATGGACGCCTGATCGGTCGGACGAAGGGTGGCATGAATACCAAATTGCACGCCGTCACCGATGCACAGGGTCGCCCCATTAGGTTACACATCACGGCGGGACAAATCAGCGACTATACCGGAGCAGCAGCCCTAATCGAGACGTTACCGAAGGTCGACTGGCTTCTTGCTGACAGAGGCTATGATGCAGACTGGTTCAGAAAACGGTTAAAAGACAAAGAGATAAAGCCGTGCATCCCGGGGCGCAAAAACCGCAAGAAAGCCATCAAATATGACAAACGCCGATACAAGCGGCGCAATCGTATCGAAATCATGTTTGGCAGACTCAAAGACTGGCGAAGAATTGCCACCCGTTACGATCGCTGCCCGATTGTGTTCCGAGCAGCTATAGAGCTCGCGGCTGCCGTGATCTTCTGGCTCAGAAAGGAATGAGTCCTGAGCCTAATCTCCCAATCGGAGCAGGAAAATTTCTGTATCGCGTCCGCCGCCCTTGGCGGCGGGTTCTTTTCATAACTACTTTTTCAAGGAGTTTATCGTGAGGAGAACCGCTCCGGGCGGAACGTTTCCAGCAAGGGATGCTCGGCGCCAGTGGCGATCTCGTAGGCAAGCAGTTCGCCCACGATGAGGCCGAGCGTCGCACCACTGTGGCTAAAGGCTACATAATAGCCTGGAACGGCTTTCAAGGCGCCAATCACAGGCTCACCGTCTCCGGGGATCGGCTTTTCGCCGACGCCAATCGAAGCAAGCTCGAGCGCTGGATTGCCCTCCATTACCTTCGCCGCTTCGGCAAGAAGGGTTGAAGCGACGTTATTGTCGATTTCATAACTACCGTTGGGGAGCACCGTAACGCCTTCATCGGCCGCCCAATCTGCATCCAGCGAGAATATTCCACCCGGCGCAGGGCGAACGGCGACACGCGGCGTGTTGAGGACAGCACGTAACGGATGAGCGAGCGGCTTTGTCTGGACGAGAAGGGCCAGGAGGGTACTGTCACTCATCGTTTGTCCGGTTTCCGCTACCATTCGCGGGACGGCTGGCCCCGTCGCCAGCACAGCGGCATCTGCCGCGAAGCGGTTACCCACAGCGGTTTCAGCCCCCACTGCACGAGCACCTTCAATCACGATCCGGGCCTGCCCCTGGTTCGTTACTAGAACGCCCCCAAGCGCGGCAAACTCCTCAAGAAGCAGATTTATAAGTGAGGGCAGATCGACCCAGCCTTCGCCAGGATTGAAAATAGCGCCCTGTGGCGTTACCGCATTAGCTGCCACCCCCGGGGTGACACGCGCAACATCGGATGCCGAAAGTCGCTGCGCATCATAAACAAGCGAGACCTCGTGGCGATAAGCGGCATCGATCTCATTGCGCTCATCATCGGCATCCCAGGTCAAGCCGCCATTAAAGCGCAGCCACTTGGCATCCGGAAAGCGCGCCGAGAGTGTTCGATATCGGTCGATTCCGGCCATGCGCAGACGATGATAGGGCTCCGAACGCATGCGCGATGAGTTTAGCCAGGACAGTGAGCGGCCCGATGCCCCATTCGCCGGCGGACCGTCATTGATGATAGTCACGCGAATGCCGCGACGAGCAAGCTGTACCCCAGTAGAAACGCCGAAAATACCGGCGCCGATGATGACGGCCGAAGAGATGATGGTATCTGTCATTTCATTATCCTCTAATTGTACGATCAAGGTGGTCAGCAATCTTCCTAGCGACCGCTGACAGCGGAGCGGATAAGCGCGATAACGACCCGACACCGTTGTCCGCCTGTTTATCCGCTCGGCGACGCGGCAGATAGGTTGAACCGAAACATCGCAGAGGCCAGTTGCATTATCTTGAAGACGCAGATTCTACAGCGCGCCTCCGTCGCCGACGCATCCGCTTAGGTATTAAGACACTTCAGTACTGTATCCCCAGCCGCAGAGCGTCTAGCATGGCTGCATGAACCGACCGGCTGCTGACAGCATCGCCGATCCTGTGCAGTTCAAAGCCGGTGGACGTTGGGGTGCGCAACGGAGCTGGCCCAACCAGGGTTTTGATGTCGGTGACACCATCATTTGTTGAAAGCGGGCGCAATGCATCGAAGAGGTCGTTCACGGGCAGCGTGCCATGCTCGACGATGACCTGCCCGTGGATCTCGCGGAATTCTCGGCCTGTCAGCGCATGACGGAGAACTACTTCGCGCTGCCCCGTCTGTCCGCCTACCGAGACCAGTTCATATTCCAGCAACACGCGTACCTCCTGTTCGGCGAGCGCCTTGCGATAGGTGATGCTCGAATGATGCTCCATCTCTGCAGCAATAGAGGGGTCGCGGGCAACGAAAGTCACTTTCTTGTCTGCGGCTGCAATTTCTACGGCGACCGCGGGGGCAGGATGGCGACCGGTGGCATCGTAGATCAGCACGTCGTCGGCGAGTAACGAGGGGTTTCCGAGCGCATCGAAGGCGCTGAGGCATAGATCGCTGCCGACAACCGAACCGAAATCCGGAACACCACCGGTCGCGATGACGACGAGGTTCGGTTTCTCGGCAAGAACATCTGCAGCTTCCGCATAGATATTAAACCGCACATCAACGCCGAGACGGCTCAGCTCCGCGATGCGCCAATCGACAATGCCGGTCAAATCGCGACGAAGCCGCGCTTTCGCGGCCAGAACTAGCTGTCCGCCTAATCGATTGGCCGCCTCGAGTAACACAACCTTGTGTCCCCGCTCCGCTAGCACCCGCGCCGCCTCAAGTCCTGCCGGACCACCACCCACGACGACCGCCTTGCACCCCGCCTGCGGAGAGCGTTCGATCACCTGTGGTAACCAGGTCTCGCGGCCCGTTGCCGGATTATGAATGCAATGCACCGGACGGTAGAGACAGTGCGAAGCACCGACGCAGGGACGAACCTGCGCTTCACGCCCCTCCTGGAGCTTGTTGACAATCTGCGGGTCAGCCATATGCGCGCGCGTCATACCGACCATATCGACCAGTCCCGCTTCAACCGCGTGGCGTGCCGTTGCAACATCCGCGATCTTGGCTGCGTGGAAGACCGGTAGATCCGTATGCTTCTTAAACGCTCCAACTTGGTGCAGCCACGGCGCCGAGGCAGCTGTCATATCGGGGATGTTGTAGACGAGCAGATTAAGACGCGTGTCGAAACGGCCGAAAATACAGTTGAAAAAATCGACTAGCCCCTCGCGCTCGAGCATGTTGGCAACCGCAACCGCCTCGGTGAAGTTCAGGCCGTTCTCGTGATCTTCATCGATCGTGTAGCGGATACCGACCGGATAATCGCTGCCGACTTCGTGTCGGATTTCCTCATAGACCATGCGCAGGAAGCGCATCCGGTTTTCAAGCGAGCCGCCAAATTCATCCGTACGGCGATTGACCATCGGCGACAGAAACTGTCCGATCAGATGGCCGCCGGTCATCGTCTCGATGCCGTCAAGTCCGCCCGCGCGCGCGCGCCGCGCCGCCTGACCAAAGTCGCGTACAATGCGTGCGATATCATGGCGGTCCATCTCATGAGCGAAGCTGCGGTTATAATCTTCGCGCGAATGGGAGGGGCCAAGCGCTGGGAGCCAGTCGCCAACAGTGGCGTTAGCCCGCCGGCCTACATGGGAGATTTGACACATGAGTGCCGCACCGTGGCTATGGATTCGTTCGGAAAAGGCGCGGAACACAGGGATGACGGCATCGCTTGACACATCAAGCTGTGTGCCACCCCAACTTGAATCTGCCGAAACACGCGCTGAGCCACCGAACATTGTCAAGGCGAGCCCGCCCTTCGCCTTCTCCTCGTGATAGCGCTGATAGGCATCAAGCGGATAACCACCTTCGTCGAGAGCGGTCTCGTGGCTGGTGCTCATAATCCGATTGCGTAGGGTCAACCGACCAAGCTGTAGCGGCATCAGCAACGGATCGGCCCTTTTTGTCGACGAAGCGACCAAGTTTTTCTCTTCCATCTCCATATCCGCCTATGCCAAACTGAGGGTTTTGCGCATGGCCTCGACGCATTGTTTCAGCGGCGCAGTCGGATCGACGTTGTATTTCCAGTTCGTCAGTTCGATCGTCAACGAACCCTCGTAATTCTGGCTCCGCAGATAGGTGACCAGCTGATCAAGATCGATGATGCCCTCGCCCCAAGCAAGATGGCTGCCGCCAGCATCGGAATCGGTGAAATGAACATGGGCGACACGGCCAGCAAGATGGGTAAAATAATCCTGTGGCGTCTCATGGGTCATCACTGCGCCGGCGACATCATACACCGCATGCAATGCTGGACTGCCGAGCTTGTCCATCAGCTGGCGGATTTCACGTGCCGATCGGATGATGTTGGCAAAGGCATCCGGCAGTGACTCCATCCACAGATCGACACCGAGCTTCTGAGCACGATCGCAGAGGATGCCCATGGAATCTACGCAACGTGCCAATGCCTGTTCGGCCGGTTCGTCGCGGTAACCGCCACCAGCGGTCACCAGAAGAGCCGGGGCTCCACATTCGGTAGCAAATTCCATTGATTCCAGAAAATAGCGCAGCGAACGGTCGCGCAATTCGGGTTCCTTAGCCGAGATATTGATGGGATAGATGCATTGCTCCGGTGTGAAGGCCACAATCTCGAGCCCCATGCCGCGCACTTTTTGCCGCAAGGCCCGCGCGTCGGCGAGGGTCTTGTCGCCGATATAAAAATGGGGAGCCGCGGCCCAAAGCTCGATGCGCGAGACACCAGCATCGCAGACATCGGCCAGAAATCGGTCCATCGTATGTCGTATATAGTGAAAATTCATAACGCTGATATTGCGTTCATCCAGTGGCATGATCGGTATTCCTCCATTAGCCGTCCGTGCGGCGATTCTTATCCATTTATGAGAACGTTCTCTGTTCACGGCGCAAACAGTTTCACTTTGTTGGGGGTTCAAGACGTCCGAAGAGCGAATTCTCTCACTGTCTCTTCGAAGAAAGCGGCAACCTGGACAGCCTCGTCTTCCTTTGTCCATCCGAGATGTGGTGCGGCCAGTTTTGCCGCCCTTTCCGCGTGGCGCCGGCCGAGATCCGGCTCCCAGCCGACAGAAAGACGACGGCGCAGGATGTCCGACAGCGAACGCGCCTGCTCGTTGAGGATGGCATAAGCGATGGAGGCTTCGGTGACGCGATTCATATCCGGAGACGGGGGCAATGGTGGATCGAGCGGATGTGACGAGCCGGATGGTTTCAGTCGACGACGAACAGCGCGCGTCAATCGCCGTCCGGCATCGCGGTGGGTCATCAGCAAACCGCCGGTGAAGGTAAAGACATTTGGCAGGCCATCATCTGTCAGGTCGTGCTCGCGGACAGAAGGCGTGGCGCTTCTGCCGTTCCCGGAAAGGCTGCGCGGCCGCACGCCGGCCCATGCATATACCACATCCTCGCGCTTCAAGCCGAAGCTTGGAAACAGGCGGCCGAGTTGATCAAGAACGGCAGATATTTCCGCCTCCGTCGCGCGAAACCCTTCCGGCCGGTAATCCGAAACGGAATCCCAAGGGCCGACATAATGAAGCTCACCCCAAGGGATCAGATAGAAGGGTGCCCCCGCCTCGGTCACGGTCTCGAAGCCGAGACCGCGCAGTCTCTCGGGCAGTTGAACGACGATATTGGTGCCTTTTTCACCGATGTTCTTTCGGATATGTGGCACCCCAGCCAAAGCAGTGACCTTATCGATCCAGACGCCGGCACAATTCACGACCGCCCGAACCAGAATATCGCGAGATCCATCAGCGGCCGCGAGCGTCACCCGCCAGAGATCGCCTTGTCGCGCCAGCGCCGTCACCGCCGTATGGTTCAGCGCCTCCATGCCGATTGCGCGTGCCTTATTGATCGTATCAACGACGATGCGCTCTGGCCAATGATATTGATATTCGGTGAAACACATCGCCCCGCGAATATCTTCAAGCCCTGCCATGCCCTGAAGCGCTGGGTGCATCTGCGCGTCTTTAGCCGACAGGATGCGAAGGTTGAGCGGCACCTGGCCGCCGTCGCTGGCCGCCATCAGGCGAAAGGCCAGTTGCGCCTTCCAGCGTGGGATAGCGTTTTCCGGCGTCAGCGGAACGATGAAGGTAATGGGCTTCACCCGCTCGGGCGCAAGTCGCACGAATTCCGCTCGTCCCCGCATCGCGCGCCGCATGAGACCCAAGCAATCCAATGCACTACGTGGATGGGCGAGAAACGCTGCGATCGAGCCACTAGCGGCGGAGAGATAACCAAGTCCACAATGCTGAAGACGCGAAGTCTTGCTGGAAGTGCCTGCACCGTAATCGCCTTGCTCGGCTAGCAACGTGCGATAGCCTGCGGCTGCTAGGTGTTGACCTGCAGCTGCGGCGATGATGCCTCCACCGACAACTACGGTGTCGTAAATATCTCTCACGCTCAACTCCCGTCAGTCGTAGCAACAGGCCTCAATATGTGAGAACGTTCGCAAAATTTCGACCGCGGTGTCAAGACCCGCTTGACGTCGCCACCATGTCTATAATACGTATTATAACGTCATATAGAAAGGTACATCCTATGCCCCTCCCTTCCGCCTTTGATGCCGGCGTCGCCGCCACCTTGTCTGCGCTCGACGCAAAGTCGGTGAAGCATGTATTCTTCATCGCATGCGGTGGCTCCCTGTCGATCATGCATCCGGCAAAATTCCTCCTCGACCAACATTCAACCTTGCCTTCGGATGTCTATAATGCCGCCGAATTCCTCACCCGCGCGCCGCGCTCGCTCGACAAGAATTCGCTGGTGATTTTGTGTTCGATGACCGGCACCACGAAGGAAACCACGGCCGCCGCTGAATTCGCCAGGTCTAAAGGCGCCACCACCATTGGACTGACTGTAGAGCCCTCTTCTCCGCTTGCCAAAGCCGTCAATCACGTCGTCGGCTTTGAAGCGCCTTATACGACCGGCGTAGCGATCGAGGCGAAGGACAGCAACTACGCGCGAATATACCAGCTCATCATGGGCCTTGTTGCCCTGACTGGCGGCGAGGATCTCACTGAAACGCTCATCAGCAGCCTTTCGGCCTTGCAGCCCGCGATTGACCGCGCTCAGGTAACGTTCGCACCAAAGTTCGAAGATTATGCCCCGCGCTTTGCCAAAGAAGACGTCATCTATACGGTGGCCAGTGGGGCGAGCTATGGTGCGGCCTATTCCTTTGCCATCTGTGTGCTGATGGAAATGCAATGGATCAACAGCCAAGCGATTCACGCCAACGAGTTCTTCCATGGCCCCTTCGAAGTGCTGGACAAAAACCGCGCCTTCATCTTGATGAAGGGGCTCGATAGTACCCGGGCGCTTGAAGAACGTGCAGACGAATTTTTGCATCGGTTCGGCTCGCCTGAGAACATCCTGGTTCTCGACGCTGAGAAGCTTGATCTCTCCGGTATCGACCCACGTTTCCGGGGCAATGTCGTGCCGCTGATCTTCTTCGACACGCTCTGGCGTTTCGCATATAAGATTGCTGACCTACGCAAGCATGAAATGCTTGCGGCGCGACGCTACATGAAGAAGATCACCTACTGATTGAGCCTGGAAGGGGCGGATGGACGAACAATCGAAGCTTTTGCCGCTCTATGAACAGGTCCGGCGCGCGATCATGACCGGTATCGAAACCGGCCAGTTCCCGGTGGGCAGCTTCCTGCCCGCCGAACCCGAGCTGATGTCGCTTTACGGCGTCAGCAGGATCACTCTTCGGCGAGCAATAGGCGATCTATGCGCCGAAGGGCTGCTGCAACGGCAGCAGGGGCGCGGTACTGTCATCATGCCGCGCAAGGTGCGTCAGACGCTCATTTCCCTATCAGGCTTTTCCGAAACGATGGACGGGCTTGGCCGAAAGGCCAGTCATCGCATTCTGTCACGGACTGATAATCCCGATGCACCTGCCGTTCGCGAGCGTCTGCACGTACAGGTGCTGGTGCGTTTCGAAAGGCTGCTGGAGGATAACGATCGACCGATGACGCTCGAAACGCTCTGGTTCGATCCCAGCCGTTTTCCCGAGGTGATCGAGCCTGTTGCGGCTGGCGGTTCCTTTTTCTCCGCGTTGCGCGACAAGGCTGGCATTGTGCCTGCCCACGCGGAGCGGCAGATTGATGTCGGCCTTGCACTACCGGCTGAACGCGACATCCTTTCGGTCACCGCCACACAACCCGTCTACAGGATCGAGAAAATCGTCACCGATTCCGAAGGGCGCCCGCTCGCCCTGTCACAACTCGTCACTCCAAGCCATCTGGTCAGCTACACGATCAAGACCTGAAAGGTTCGACATGCATGTATTCGATGCCACTTCCGTTCACGCGGCGCTTCCGTGGACATTTTTGATCGAGGCTTTGCGCAAGGCTCATTGCGGGCCGGTGCCTGCTTGCGATGTCATCGTGCAGTCAGATCCCGCTGGCGGCAATGCCCAATTCGTCACCTTGCCCGGTTGGGCGCCCAATGGCCCTGTCGTCGTGAAGATGGTCGGCGTGTTTCCGCACAATGAAGGCCTTACACCTCCCCAGCCCGCAGTTCAGGGGTTGGTAGCGCTGTTCGACGGCACGACCGGCGGGCCGCTTCTCGTAGCGGACGGTGCGGCAATGACCGCGCGGAAAACCGCAGCCGATTCCGCCTTAGGTGCTACCATCCTCGCCCGCGCGAATGTCGAAAAACTTTTGGTCGTCGGGGCTGGCGCGCTCGCGCCGCATTTTGCCGAGGCGCATCTGACGGCGCGACCCTCCCTACGACAGGTCACGATCTGGAATCGCACTCCGGCACGTGCTGAGGCCGTTGCAGCCCGGTTGCGGGAAAAAGGCATCGACGCTGTCGTTAGCGATGATCTCGACCACGCCACCGCCTGTGCCGATGTCATATCCTGCGTCACCATGTCGGATAAGGCGTTGATCAAGGGTGCGTTCCTGCGGCCGGGCACCCACCTCGACCTCGTAGGTGCCTACCTTCCCCACCTTCGCGAGGCAGACGACATTGCCCTTGCACGCGGCACAATCTTCGTCGACAGCCGCAACAACATGCAGGGTGGTGGCGATCTTTCGCAAGCGGTCGCGTCGGGTACGATCAGCTGGGATGCGGTCAAAGCCGATCTTTTCGAGCTGATGCAAGGTAAAAAGGCAGGCCGAACCAGCGTAGATGAGATTACCGTGTTCAAGAACAATGGCGGTGCCCATCTCGACCTTTTCACAGCCTCCGCCTTATCCCATACCTTGAGCTGACAATTAAGCGTTTCCGCGGTACCATCGGCGGAAACGCATCTACCATTTTCAACCCTCTTCTGGTCATGCAGACGCTTCACATAGGTTCCGAAAATGCGTTACGCATCAGCCAGAACCCGTGCCAGGAATGCTCTCGTACGTTCATGTTGCGGACGCGTCAACACGATCGCCGGCTTTCCCTGTTCCACAATGACTCCTCCATCCATGAAGATCAGGTGATCGGCGACATCGCGAGCAAATCCCATTTCGTGCGTGACGACGACCATAGTCATACCATCATCAGCGAGCTGACGCATCACGGCAAGAACCTCGCCTACAAGTTCCGGGTCGAGCGCTGAAGTCGGCTCGTCGAAAAGCATCACGTCGGGCTTCATTGCCAGAGAACGGGCGATTGCCGCTCGCTGCTGTTGGCCTCCTGAAAGCTGAACGGGATAATAGTTTGCTCGCTCCTTCATGCCGACACGCTCCAGAAGAACCATCGCTTCTTGAATGGCGGTAGCACGCGGCACTCGCTTCACGAGAATCGGCGCTTCTATAACGTTTTCGAGTACGGTCTTGTGTGGAAAGAGATGGAACCCCTGAAACACCATCCCCATACGCTGGCGCTGACGGGCGAGTTCATTGAAGCTCATTTCATAAAGCTTCGCGCCTTTCCAGCGCACGCCTACTGGTTCGCCGTTGAGGAAAATAGCGCCAGATGTAGGCTTTTCGAGATAATTCAAACAACGGAGGAGCGTGCTCTTGCCCGAGCCGGACGGTCCAACGATGCAGGTCACATCTCCGCGGTTTACCGCAACATCAATGCCTCGCAGCACCTCATGTGCGCTGAAGCTTTTTCGTAGCTTTTCCACCTTCAGAAGTGGCTGAGCATTGGTCTGGTTATTCATGATAAGGTCTCCTGCTGCCGCGCGAAGAAACGGAAGAGACCGCCGGAATTCGCTCCAGCACGATGTTCGGATTTCAGCCGGCGCTCGACCGCATGTTCGATGGCGGTCAATATGGTGGTAAGCACGAGGTACCAGATGGTTGCTACAAGCAACAGCGGCACCGTCTGATAGGTGCGGGCATAAACCATCTGGGCCGAATAAAGCAGGTCTGGCAAGGCGAGTACCGAGACGAGCGAAGTGAATTTCAGCATCGAGATCGTATCGTTGCCAATCGGTGGAATGACAATACGCAATGCCTGCGGCAGCACGATGCGGCGAAGCGTCTGACCGCGCGTCATACCGAGCGTCGCGGCTGCCTCAGTCTGGCCGATGTTGATGGCCTGAATGCCCGCGCGGATCATTTCAGCGGCATAGGCACTTTCAGTAAAGGCAAGCCCCATGATGGCAGCGCTGAAAGGAGTAATGAGCTGGTTGGTGTTCCAGGAGAGGAGCTTCGGCCCGCCGAACGGGATGCCAATTGAGAGTTCTGGCAGGAGCAGAGCAAGGTTATACCAAAAAATCATCTGGACCAACGGAGGCACACCGCGGAAGAACCAGATCCAGCCCCAGCTGACCGACCGAAAAATGGGACTGGTTGAAAGGCGCATGATAGCCAGCACCACGCCGAGGGCAAGGCCAAGTACCATGGCGAGCACGGTGAGTAGCAATGTCATACCCAGACCCGAGAGGATGGCGGAGCTGAACATATATTCAGCAACCACACTCCACTGCATGTTCCTGTTGGTAAACAATAGTTGCAAGAAGACGACTGCAAGAATGGCAAGCGCCACGCCACCGATCCAATGACCGATCCTTGGCACCGCGATAGGCTTTGTCTCGTGGATTGAGGGCGGTGGCAGTGGTTTTTCAGACATCCTAATTCCTTGCTGCTCTTCTTCAACCTTGCGGAGCCGGCCCACGGTTCCGCGGGCCGCCATTTGGCTTTTGTTCCGGAAGCCGGACGCCTTAGAGATCGGCGGGGTTCTCTTCAGTAATCAACAATGCCTTACTTAGCATCCCGTTGTCGTTCAGGCCCCACTTGGCCATGATCTTCTCATAGGTGCCGTCGTCGATCATCGACTGGATCGTGTTCGTCAGCACTTGGCCGAGCGGATCTCCTTTGCGCACGCCGATGCAACTGTTCACCGGCGACAAAACCAGTTCGGACACCCTCATGTCGCTGGTCTGTTTTGCCATATAGGTCAGCTTGACTGAACCACCTACCGTGGCTTGGGCGCGATCAGAGCGCACGGCAAGTTCGGCCTGCGCCTGTGTGCCATGCGTCTGCATGAGCACCGGCTTGTCCTTGCATTCATTCGCATTCAGCTTTTCCAAGAGACCTATGTCCCACGAACCGTTGAGAACAGCTACCGTCAGACCGCAGACATCGGCTGCGGATTTGATATCAAGCGAGCTTTGCGCGGGATAGGCAAACGAAGTTCCTATTCTCCGTTGCGACACGAAATCAAGCGCTTTCAAGCGGTCAGCCGTGGTACCGAAAGAAGCGAAACCTGCGTCAAAGCGTTTGGATTGAAGCCCAGGGATAATGGCATCGAAACTCGTGCCCTCGAAGGTGAACGGCACGCCAAGGCGTGTTTGCATCTCCTTGGCTATGTCGACGCTCCAGCCTTTGAGTTGGCCATCAGCATCCTGATATTCGTCCGGCGCCCAGTCATTGAAAACTGCAGCCTTGATACCGTTGTCCTTGTATTCCTGCGTTAGCGCATCGTGCAACGCAGGAATGGCGTCGGCCATGGCTGGCATTGCCAATGCCGTGCTCAGGACACATCCGGCGAGAATGGATTTAAACATGACGTCCTCCTTGTTGTGGCTAACCCGATGGGTTCGCATCTGCGTCCTCTGGTTCCCCTTGAAAAAGTTTAGAGAACGTTCTCATATAAGAGACACGGACATAACCCATCCGTCAAGCACCGTTTTATCAAAGCATTGCGCTTATGGCCATTGAAAACCGGTGATGATCTGCTAACACCTAAGCAGATATGTCGTTTTCCAACGCCACGTATGATACTATTCTCAGATCGGCGAGTGATAAATGTGAGAGGAATTGCCAATTGGCTCCGAAAAGCAAAGCGACGATTGCCGATGTTGCGCGTGCAGCAGGGGTTTCCACGGCGACCGCGGGACGTGTGCTCGGCGGCTATGGTTATACCAGCGAAGACAAGAAGGAACAGGTCCTCAAGGCAGCTCAGCGCCTGGGCTATCAGCCCAACGCACTGGCGCGTAGTCTCATTACCGGCAAGACCCGCACACTTGGTGTCGTGGCCGGTGACATTCAGAACCCCTTCTACGCTTCAGTCCTGCGTGGCATCTCCAACGTCGCGGAAGCCAATGGCTTTGGTCTGTTGATTACCAATAGCGATGAAGCCCAGCCCAAGGAAGTTAATTCGGTCGAGCTACTTGCTCGAAAGCAGGTAGACGGGCTGATCGTCACTCCCAGCGATACGCGCAAAGCGCGACATCTGCATAATCTGCGAGCTATGGGCGTCCCTCTCGTCCTCATCGACCGTGCAGTCGCCGGCTTGGTGGTGGACCGAGTTGCAACCGACAACGTCACAGCCGCTGAAATTGCTGTACGCCGATTGATCGCTGCCGGACACCGTCGGATCGGCATCGTCGCTGAACTTGTCGATGAAGAAGGTGGTGGTTTGGAAACCTTCCTCGCTCGGGCGATCTCGGGTGATCCGATCGAAAGCGAAACACTCTATCCCAGCTGGCAACGCCTGCTCGGTTATATTCGCGCCCATCGGATCGAAGGTCTGCCTGTCGACCCACGCCTGACGCTCCGAGCCGGAAGCTATTCAGCGCTCGCTGCACAGGCTGTTGTGCTCGGTTTAATGGCGACTTCCGGAGCACCGACGGCGCTCTTCACAACAGACGGCACCATGTCGGAAGGCACGATGCGTGCGCTCGCGGAAATGAAGCTTTCGATCCCCGAGAGCATTTCGCTTATCTGCTTCGACGATCTTGACTGGATGAGTTTTCATCGCCCCGGCATCACCACCGTTGCGCAGCCGCGCCTTGCCATGGGGGAAGCCGCTGCACGGATGCTCCTTGAGCGCATTCGCGGCGAGGATTATCCGCCACGCACCGTTCTTATGCCGGCGGAACTGATCGAGCGCGGTTCTGTCGCACAACGCTGATTCCGCAAAATCGAGCAAGAAGACCTTCATCGCATGCTGATGCATGACGGCAGTCGCCCAGTTATCTATTAGTGTTCCGCATGCGGACGTGCCTGTTTTAACGGACGCCAGCACGTCCGCTTATCTCCTCGCAGTTTCTCGGCTCTTCATCGCCCGGTGAAGGAAACCATTTGCCTTTTTCGCTACAGCCCTATAAATGAGAACGCTCTCAGTTTCTTCTCAGGAGAGCTCGTCTAATGCCCCGTCCCGTCAAAATCCTCGCCTTCGGCGATAATGTCGTTGACTGCTACCGTGATCGAAACCTGATGTTTCCAGGCGGAAACTGCGTCAATCATGCCGTTTTTGCGCGCCGTACCGGGGCCGAAACTGCCTATGTGGGTGCCGTATGCGATGATGACGCCGGGCGGTTGATCCGGCGCGCATTGATCGAAGAAGGGGTGGACGTCTCCTCGCTACGCGTGGTGTCTGGGCAAACGGCTTATTGCGTGATTGAGACGCAAGATGGCGATCGCGTATTCGTCGGCGCCAATCTTGGTGTCTCGATTATCGCACCGTCGAGGGCCGATATTGCTCGACTTTCGGATTTCGACGCCATTCACACCGGCCGTTCAAGCCATGTCGACGCCTGGCTGCCCCATTTTGCCGAGATCACGAAAGTGTCCTACGATCTTGCCACCGTACAAGACCCTGCCCGCATCGCCCAAATAGCACCGCACTGTTTTCTGATGGCCTGCTCCGCCGGTGGAGGTTCGCGTGAGGAGGCACTTGCGTTAGCTATGAGTGTCCGCACCGCTGGCGCTCGCTGGAGTCTAGTCACTCGCGGCATCGAAGGGGCTATCCTCGCCGGTGACACCGGTGTTTTCGAGGTTCCGGCCAAACCCGTCGACGCCCTCGATACGCTCGGAGCCGGTGACACCTATATCGCCAATGTCCTTGTCGGCTTATTGAGCGACCTGAAGCCCGAAACTATCCTTCGGCAAGCAGCAGAAGCTGCTGCTCATACGTGCCAGATGCACGGCGCTTTTGGACATCAGAGTTCCATGAGCGTGGACCTCACGAACATGATGAGCCTAGAAGAAATTTATCGCGTCACTCGTCCTGTGAAAGCAGCGGAGGAGGCCTAGCGTTATTTGAGCGATCAACCTCAAATGCGAATCCGATTATAGCGCTCTTCGGACATAACTATATTTGCACAGTTGATGCCGTGTGCATGTTATTCTAGCTATGTCCGGCAGTGTGAAAGGTATTTGCCTCTCCGAGAATCTGAAAAGCGCGTGACGCATTGATTGCCAGTCAAGAATCGTGACCTTATTCACTGATCCAGCCCTGACGGTAAGCCGCACAAATCGACACCCGATCCGCGGTAACAATCACCTCACAATAGCAGTCATTCGCGCAGCGGAGGCTACAGATAATAACTCAAATATATCCGTATTGGCGCATTCTATCGTGTGTTTGATGCCTTGATACGATCTCGTCACTCCGGCGCATTCTTCCCATCTGGATGGAAATTAATGAAGAAACCCCAGACGGCCCATGCACCTATCGCAGCAAAGATTGCAGCCCATCCCGGGCTGCGGCTAACAAACTCAAATGCAGCCCAGCCAAAGCAAATGGCAACCAACATTACCCGCAACCAGAGCGGCTTGAAACGTGCATCGTTCAGATCGAACATCGCTTGATACCCATCAGTCCATCCGCTTAAATCGCAACTGGCGTGATCCAGTGACAATCCTTGGCTTCACTGCTATCGACCACGGCCTCTACAAAGGCGACACCCTTCAGCCCATCATAAGCAAGCGGTAGGTTTTTACCAAGCAGGGAGGGCTCTCGACCTTCGCTCCTCGCCAGGATTGCTTCGGCGAAGCCCGCATAGAGATTGGCGAAGGCTTCCAAATACCCCTCCGGATGACCGGGAGGTGTACGACTGCGCAATTTAGCGTCTTCAGACAAATCGTCGGCCCCTCGCTTTATGACCTGCACGCGCCCGTCAAGAGGCGCATAGATCAATTCGTTAGGCTGCTCCTGAAACCATGCGAAGGAGCCTTTCGATCCAAACACGCGCAGGCGCACGCCGTTGGAATTGCCGAGCGCCACCTGCGACGACCACAAAAGGCCCCGCGCGCCGCCTTCATAGCGCATCATCACATGGGCGTTGTCGTCCAGCGCGCGGCCCTCGACGAAGGTGGCGAGATCCGCCGTCAGCGATTGTAGCTTTAACCCGGTCACGGAGCCTGCGAGATGATAGGCATGGGTACCAATGTCACCGATTGAGCCACCGCGGCCATTCTTTTTAGGGTCTGTACGCCATGCGGCCTGCGCGTTTCCTTGTTTTTCAATGGCCGTCGCCATCCATTCCAGCGGATATTCCACCTGCACCGTGCGGATGTCGCCGATCTCGCCGCGTGCCACCCGCACGCGAGCCTCGTGCACCATCGGATAGCCGGAATAGGTGTAGGTCACACCGACGAAGCGCCCACTTTCGCGCGCGAGCTTTTCCAGTGACATGGCGTCGTCCAACGTCGCCGTCAACGGCTTTTCACAGATGACGTCGAAGCCCGCTTCAATCAGCGCTTTGGCGATCGGGTAATGCGTGAAATTCGGCGTGCAGATGGCGACCGCGTCGACCCGGTCGTCCCGCGCCGTCTCGCCGGCAATCAATTCCTGATAGGTCCCGTAGCTACGCGCTGGGTCGAGCCCTTGGGCGATGGCGAATTCCCGTCCCCGGACGGGATCGACGTCGAAAGCTCCGGCAGCCAGCCGCCACTGGCCGTCGAGCCGCGCCGCCAGCCGGTGGATGTTGCCGATATAGGCACCATGCCCTCCACCGATCATACCAAGACGCAATACGCGTTGAGCGCTCATTTTTCCTCCAATCCGAGCATAGCCCGGTTCGCGCCGCGATTGGCCCCCGACTTGACAAAATCGTCGAAGGCGCGATCGGAAACGCGGATGATGTGATCAGCTATGAATTTCGCGCCTTCAGCGGCACCGTCCTCGGGGTTTTTGACGAAGCATTCCCATTCCAGCACAGCCCAGCCGTCGAAACCGTAGGTCGTCAGCTTCGTGAAGATCGCACCGAAATCGACCTGACCGTCGCCAGGACTACGGAACCGGCCCGCCCGCTTCGACCAAGGCTGATAACCGCCGTAAGCGCCCGACTTTCCATCGGGGCGGAACTCCGCGTCCTTGACGTGAAACGTCTTGATCCGGTCGTGGTAATGATCGATGAATGCCAGATAATCCAGCGCCTGCAAAACGAGGTGCGACGGATCATACATCAAATTGGCGCGGGGATGCTCCTTAACCTTGTCGAGGAACAACTCCCAGCTATGGCCGTCATGCAGGTCCTCGCTCGGATGAATCTCGTAGCAGACGTCGACGCCATGTGCGTCGAAGTCATTCAGGATCGGCATCCAGCGTTTCGTCAGTTCATCGAAACCTTCCTCGATCAGCCCTTCGGGCCATTGCGGATAGGGATAGAGATAAGGCCAGAGCAGCGCGCCGGAAAAGGTGACGTGCCGGTCAATGCCGAGCCGCTTCGAGGCCCGGGCGGCAAAGCGCAATTGTTCTTCCGCCCACGCGCGCCGTGCCGCCGGAGCGCCCCGAACATGCTCAGGTGCAAAACTGTCCATGATCGTGTCGTGCGCCGGATGCACAGCGACAAGCTGCCCGGTGATATGCGATGCCAATTCGGTGATCTGCAAGTCAAAATCGGCAAGCATGCCCTTGATCTCGTCGCAATAGGCGTCGCTTTCCGCCGCCTTTTTCATATCGATCAGGCGCGTGTCCCATGTGGGAATCTGCACGCCTTTAAAACCCTTGTCCGCGGCCCATCTCGCCAGTCCAGGAAGCGTATTGTAGGGAGCGTCGTCCGCCGCGAACTGCGCCAGATAGACGCCGGGGCCCTTAATGGTGCGCATCATCATGCCTCCAGCTTGCTGGCGGGAACCGGCGCGTCGTCGTAACCGCCATGGACCGATTGGTCGAAGGGAACCACTGCGCCGGTCATCATGCCACTATCGTCCGACGCCATCCAAAGGACAGCGCGGGCGACCTCGGCAGGATCGAGAATGCGACCGAACGGCTTTTGCGTGGCCGCACGGTCGATGAAATCCGGGTCGCCGGTTTCCGACAGCACCAGCGCACGCTCATGGTCCGAGTTCATCCAGCCGATATCCAACTGGTTGACATGGATGCGGTGGCGCATCAGGGCGAAGCCGGCATGGCGCGTCAGCGTGGCCAGCGCGCCCTTGGAACCGGCGTAGGGAGCAAGAAATGGCTGTCCAACCAATCCAGACATCGAACCAATATTCACAATGCGGCCCTCGATCCCTTCGCGGATCATGACCTTGGCGGCATCCTGCATCAAAAAGAATGGCGCGCGCGTATTAACCGCGAACATGCGGTCGAAAAGTTCGGGTGTGGTGTTGAGCAGATTGCCGCGATCGGTCAGGCCAGCGGCGTTGACCAGAATGTCTACCCGACGAAACCGCTCGTCAACGGCGGGAACGATGCCGCGCACATCGTTGATATCAGCCAGATCGGCTGCAATCATCTCGACAGGAACACCAGTGCCTTCGGCGATCTCTTTTGCGACCGCCTGTCCCTTTTCGACGCCGCGCCCGATAATGGCGATACCCGCCGCGCCGGCCTGCGAGAAGAGCCGGGCAACAGCCGCGCCAAGTCCCTGCGTGCCACCGGTGACAACGACGACCTTTCCTTCGATCCTGTTCATTTTACAACCTCATATCCCGCCGCCGCCATAACGCGCTGCAACTCCATGTGACCCTTACGCGCCATCTCCAATGGCGGATTGGCAACCGGATTCTGCTCCGCTTCGACTACGAACCATCCCTCATAATTCTTGCCCATCAAAGCCCCAACGATGGCTTCGAAGTTCAAATCACCATCGCCTGGAACCGTGAACGCGCCCTTGATGACGGCGTCGAGAAAGCTTTCCCGGGTTCGGTCGAGCCCGTCCACCACCGCGCAGCGTATGTCCTTGGTGTGGACATGGCTGATGCGCTCGTGATGATTGTCGATCACGCGCATGACGTCGCCGCCAGCGAAAGCCATATGCCCGGCGTCGAACAACAGCGGCACTGACGAATGCTTCATGAACAGGTCAAGTTCGGCTTCCGTCTCGACTGCTGCCGCCATATGGTGGTGATAGGAAATCGGCATGCCCTGCCTGGCGCACCAGTCGGCAAAATCCGACATCTTGCGCCCATAAGCCGCCATTTCGGCCTCGTCCAGCTTTGGTTTGGTTGCAAGCGGCGCAGAGCGCACGCCCTGAATTGACCGCGCCGTCTCACCATAGACGATACAGGGCGCGCGCGCGGCGATGAAGAACGCCATTTGCTGGGAGATACGGTCTTTCTCCGCCTCAATATCGCTGTCGAGCAACTGGCCTGAAAACCAGCCGCCGCAGACGGAAATTCCGTATTTATTCAGAACCGGCCCGAGTTCCCCCATATCCATCGGAAAGCGGCGTCCCGTCTCCATGCCGGTGAAACCGGCAATGGAGGCCTGACGCAGGCATTCTTCCAAACTCACATCATCCGAGAGTTCCGGCAGATCGTCGTTCCACCAGGCTATCGGGGCTATCCCCAGTTTGGCTTTCATATCAAACACCTGTCCGCTGCGCTTCACGAATTTTTTCCTGTGCCTTGCGGGCGGCGCGAACCTTCTCGAATGTTGAGACAGCGGGCACGCCTACGTCCCAGTCGGCGTCGCCCGGCACCCATTTCCATGCGTCGGACACGATGGAAATGACGGTCACTCCGTCATTGCCCTGCGCCCATTTCATCGCCTCCTCCAGGTCGGCGAGACTGTCGGCCTTGCGAGCCTGAGCGCCCATGGCCTCAGCGTGCTTGACGAAATCGACATGAAGCGGATTCTGGCGATTTTTTACGCGGCAATCGGTCAGGAGATTGTTGAAGCCCGGCACGCCCTTAGCCTGCTGCAATCGATTGATCACCGCATAGCCACCATTGTCGCACACCACCACGATCATCTTGTGGCCGGTGAGCGCTGCCGAATAGATATCGGAATTCATCATCATATAGGTGCCGTCGCCCAGCATGACGATCGGCGTGCCGCCGGTTGCTCCTGGGCCCTCTTGCGCCATGGCACAGCCCCAGCCCGCCGAAATCTCATACCCCATGCAGGAAAAGCCGAATTCGCAATCGAACGTGTTTGGATTCTTGACCCTCCAGCCCTTGACCACCTCGCCGGGTGTGCCGCCCGCCGCCGCGATCAGGGTATCTTCCGGCTTCGCCACCGCGTTGAGCACACCCACCACTTGCGCATATGACGGCACTGGCGCGTTAGTGCGCATCTGGTGCTCGTCGAGCACCTTGTTCCAGTCGGCGAACAGCGTCTTGGCCTGCTTCATCAGGCCGGCGTCAGCCTTGTAATCGCCAAGTCCCGCGTCCAGTTCCCGCACTGTCTCCAGCGCATCGCCGACTACGGACAATGCCCGGTGCTTGACCGCATCGAAGCGCGCCGCGTTGACCGAAATAAATTGCGCGGCCTCGGCGAAGGCGGTCCATGAGCCGGTGGTGAAATCCTGCAAGCGCGTGCCGATGGCTAGAATGACGTCCGCCTCTTTGGCGAGCGCGTTGGCCGAGGTCGAACCGACGATGCCGAGCGGCCCCGCATGCGCGGGATGCTCGTGCGTCATCGCGCCCTTGCCGGCGATGGTTTCGACGACTGGGATCCCCCGCTTCAGCGCGAAGTCGGCCACTTCGTTTTCGGCCAGCGAATAGCGCACGCCACCGCCCGAAATGATCAGCGGGCGTTTGGCCGATTTGAGCAGTTCCACGGCCGCTGTGACCGCGTCACGATCGGGGCGCGGGCGCGGGATTTTCCAGACTTTCGGCTTGAAGAAGATTTCGGGATAATCAAAGGCGATTTCCTGCGTGTCCTGCGCCAGACCGATAAAGGCCGGCCCGCAATCGGCGGGATCAAGCATGGTCGCAATCGCCTGGGGCAACGAGTGGATGATCTGCTCCGGTAAGGTGATGCGGTCCCAATAGCGCACGACGGGCTTGAAAGCGTCGTTGACGGTGATCGTCGGGTCGCCGAAGTGCTCGACCTGCTGCAGGACCGGGTCCGGCAGGCGGTTGGCGAAAGTATCGCCGGCCAGAAGCAGCACCGGCAGGCGGTTGGCCATGGCCACGCCCGCTGCCGTCACCATATTGGCCGCGCCCGGCCCGATGGAGGTCGCCGCGATCATGATCTGTCGGCGGCGCTTCGCCTTAGCGAAGCCGATGGCGGCCAGGGCCATAGATTGCTCGTTCTGGCCGCGCCATGTCGGCAGTTGGTCCTGAACCGGCTCCAGCGCTTCCGAAAGACACGTCACGTTGCCATGGCCGAAAATACCGAATACGCCAGCAAACAGCGGCACGTGCACACCGTCAATCTCGGTGAACTGGTTGCAAAGGTAACGGACAAGAGCCTGAGCCATGGTCAGACGCACTGTGTTTCTGGTCATCTCGCCTCCTCCTGCGGATGGGTATTTCTGAAGATTACGGAATACATATTGACAATGCAACAATCTTGCAATGATTATTGCACAAAATTCCGGGAGGAGACTTCATGCTCAATATTGCAGTGCTCGGCGTCGGCCGCATTGGACGGATGCACGCCGAAAATATCGCAGCGCATCCGCGCGCCGGATTGGCAGGCGTTTTTGACCTGCATGTCCCGGCTGCGCAGGAAATAGCTCAGAAATTCGGCGTTCCGTTGTTCGATTCGGCTGAGGCGATCTTCGCCTCCGACGCCGTCGACGCCGTGCTGATCGCCACGTCCACGGCCACCCACGCGGACCTTATCGAGCAGGCCGTCGCCGCTGGCAAGCCTGTCCTGTGCGAAAAGCCGATCGACCTGTCGCTCACCCGCGTCAACGCCTGTGCGAAAGCGATCTCGGGCAGCAAACTGCCGATCATGCTCGGTTTCGTGCGCCGGTTCGACAGCGGCCACCGCGCAGTGCGCCAGGCCATCGAAAATGGCCAGATCGGCGACGTACATCAGGTCTTCATCACCTCGCGCGATCCCGGCATGGCTCCCGCGGCCTATATCGAGGTGTCGGGCGGCATCTTCCGCGACATGACTATCCACGATTTCGATATGGCGCGCTTTATTCTGGGTGAGGAAATCGAGGAGGTCTTCGCTACCGGTTCGAGGCTGGTTGATCCAGCTTTGATGGAAAACTGCAATGATTACGATACGGTCACGGTGTTGCTGAAAACCGCGTCCGGCAGGCAGTGCATTATCAATAATTCTCGCCAAGCCGTTTACGGATACGACCAGCGCGTCGAGGCGTTCGGCAGCGGCGGCATGGCGATTTCGGAAAACCGCACCCTCACCAAACTCAGCCTATACGGCGCGGAATTCACCGACCGCAAGCCGGCACTGATGAACTTCTTCATCGACCGCTACGCCGAAGCCTTCGCCGCCGAGATCAGCGCCTTTGTCGACGCCGTCGAACAGGGCAGTCAACCGGAAGTCAGCTTCGAGGACGGCAGGCAGGCACTCATTCTGGCCGAAGCGGCGATCCGCTCTCTGACCGAAGGACGCACCATTCCCACCCGCGATATTGGATAGATCATGTATACGAATTTTGGACTCTTCATTGGCGGCCATTGGTCGAAAGGTTCGGCCTTGGGAGAGGTCGTTTCGCCAGTCACCGAAAAGCCGCTCGGCTCCGTGCCGCTGGCGTCGCTCGAAGATACCCGCAGAGCGCTCGACGCCGCCACCGCGGGTTTGCAGCCGTTGCGCGCAATGGGCGGCTTCGCGCGAGCCGACGCGCTGCACAAGGCCGCCGACGAAATGATCAGCCGCACGGACGAAGCCGTGCGAATGATAACCGCCGAAACCGGTAAACCAGCGGCGCAGGCGGGACGCGAATGGGGCCTCGCCTGCGACCAGTTCCGCTGGTATGCGGAGGAGGCACGGCGCATCTATGGCCGTATCGTCGACAGCCGCGTGGCGGGCGGGCGCTTCGAGGTCACGCATGAACCGCTCGGCGTCGTCGGCGCCTTCACCGCCTGGAACTTTCCGGCGGCGCTGCCGGCGCGAAAGCTCGCGCCAGCGCTCGCCGCCGGGTGTTCCGTCGTGCTGCGTCCCTCGTCGCAGACGCCGGGCGTCGCCATGGTCATGGTGGATTGCCTGCGTA
Organism: Ochrobactrum chromiisoli; assembly: GCF_026241335.1. Classification (GTDB taxonomy): domain Bacteria; phylum Pseudomonadota; class Alphaproteobacteria; order Rhizobiales; family Rhizobiaceae; genus Brucella; species Brucella chromiisoli. The sequence continues at coordinate 22,745 of NZ_JAPHAV010000018.1, forward strand.
CGGCGGGCCTGCCTGACGGCGCTTTTAATCTGGTGGTCGGCGACACGGGCTCGACCTATGCGCCGATCATGGCGGACAACCGCGTACGTAAAGTGTCGCTGACGGGCTCGACCCGCATCGGCCAGCAGATGATCCGTGACGCCGCGGATACGGTCAAAAAAGTCTCGATGGAGCTCGGCGGCAACGCGCCGCTGATCGTCTATGACGACGCCGATCTGGAAACGGCGCTCGATCTCGCCGTGCCAACCAAATTCGCCAACTGCGGGCAGGTATGCGTCACGCCGGACCGCTTCTTCATTCATGAGAGCCTGCATGACACCTTCGTCGAAGGCTTCATCGAACGGACAAAGAAGATCCGGCTCGGCGACGGACTCGATCCCGAAACCGGCATGGGGCCGCTAATCAACGCCAACCGGCTCGCGGAAATCGATGCCATCGTCGCGAGCGCTATCGCCGCCGGGGCGACGCTCGCCCATGGTGGCAAGCGCCCGGCCCAGTTCAACGCCGGATATTTTTTCGAACCGACGGTTCTCACCGACGTGACCGATGACATGAAAGTATTCGCGGAGGAAAATTTCGGCCCCATCGCCGCAATCACCCGCTTCAAGAGCGAAGAAGAGGCGTTGGCCCGTGCCAACGCGTCCTATATGGGCTTATCGGCCTACGCCTTCACCCGCTCGCCGGATCGCGCCCGGCGCACCGTTGCCGCGCTCAAGGCGGGCATGGTCGGGATCAACAGCTTCGCGCTCGCCGCTTCTGAAGCGCCCTTCGGGGGGACCAATCATTCCGGCATGGGGCGCGAAGGGGGATTGGAGGGGATACAGGACTATCTCGATACCAAACTAGCGCAGATCGTGTTCTGAGGAGGCCGCATGTTCACCAACAGGCTCAAAAAACTCTGGTCCGAGGGCCAGCCAGCCATGAATGGCTGGCTTTCCATCGGCAATCCTTTCACCGCCGAAATCATGGCGGCGCAGGGCTATGATTCCATCACCATCGACATGCAGCATGGTGCGCTCGATTATAATTCGGCGTTGCCGATGCTGCAGGCCATGCGCGCTTCGGGCGTCACGGTCATGGCGCGCGCGCCATGGCGCGAGCCCGGCGTCATTATGAAGGCGCTCGACGCCGGGGCGCAGGGGATCATCTGCCCGATGATCAATTCGGCAGCGGAAGCTGCGGAATTCGTCAGCTATATGCGCTATCCGCCGAAGGGCCAGCGCAGTTTCGGCCCCACCCGTGCCGCCTTCGCCTATGGAAGCTATGGCGTGGCTGCCAATGACGAGGTCGTGGCGCTCGCCATGATCGAAACCCGCGAGGGCGTAGACAATCTAGAGGAGATCGCCGCGACGCCGGGCCTCGATGGCATCTACGTAGGCCCCGCCGATCTGACACTCGGCACGCAGGAAGGTCGTCTGCCGCCCGGTTTCGATCGGGAGGAGCCGGAAATGATTAAACTAATCCAGTATATTGTCGCCGTCTGCAGAAAGAATGATATCCGCGCCTGCCTGCATTGCGGAACGGCCGAATATGCCGCCCGCGCAGTAGAATGGGGTTTCGATCTCACCACCGTCTCCGGCGACACGCGCCTGCTCGCCGCCGCCGCTGCCGCCTCCGTCGCGAGATGGCGCGAACTAACCGGCGCGACCCTCACAAAGGCGACGGAAGGAGCCTATTGATGCCGCATCTTCTGGTGGCGGGAAAACTTCACCCGTCCGGCGAGGCGCTGCTAGAGCAGTTGAAAAGCCGGGATTTCACCGTCGATTACGTCGAGGAAGTGTCGGAAGCCTCCTATGCGCCACTGATCGCCAGGGCGGATGCAATGGTGCTGCGCACGCAGCCGCTTTCCGCTGCGACCATCGCGCGGGCCGAGCATCTCAAGGTGGTGTCGCGCCACGGCGTTGGCTATGACGCCGTCGATCTTGGGGCGCTGAATGCGCGCGGCATCGCACTCACCATCGTCGGCGACGTCAATTCGGTGTCGGTCGCCGAACACGCAATGATGCAGCTTCTGGCCGGGGCCAAACGGGCGCTCCGCGCTGACCGCGCCGTGCGCGAGCCAGGCCAGTGGGACTGGCGCAACAAGCTGCAACAGCGGGAAATATCCGGCAAGAACCTGCTTATCCTCGGCTATGGCCGCATCGGGCGGCATCTGGCCCGCATGGCTTCTGGCTTCGGAATGCAAGTTCGCGCCTGCGATCCCCTGCTCGAAAAGGCTGGTTGGCCGGAAGGCGCGGTAACGCCGGTTTCGCTCGATGAGGGACTGGGCTGGGCAGACTGCATTTCGGTCCACATCCCCAGAAGTGACACGCCGGCTATCGGCGCCGCGGAAATCGCGAAAATGAAACCCGGCGTCATCCTCGCCAATACAGCGCGCGGAGGTGTGGTGTGCGAAAAGGCGCTCGCGGACGCGCTCGCATCCGGACAAGTCGGGGCTGCGGGCGTCGACGTGTTCGAAGAGGAGCCGCCCGTTGACGGATCGCCACTGTTCTTCCATGACGCAGTCCTTCTCTCTCCCCATATCGCCGGCCTCACCGCCGAGTGCGGGGAGCGAATGGCGATCGCATCGATCGAAAATGCGGTCAATTTTCTGGCGGGAACCATCGAGCCGCATCTGATCGTCAATCAGGAGTTCGCCCATGCGTGACAAGCCGAAACTGCGCGTTGGCCTGATCGGCACCGGCTTTATGGGCAAGGCCCATGTGTTCGGCTTCGCGTCCGCCCAGAAGGTTTTTGACCTTCCCTATCGGATCGAATTGCATACAGTGGCCGATATCACCCCTGAGGCAGCAGAACGCGCGGCAACGGATTTCGGCTTCGATCACTCGACCGCCGACTGGCGTGACCTGGTCGCCAACCCCGAAATCGATCTGATCGACATCACCGCGCCCAATGCACTGCACAAGGAAATGGCGCTGACCGCCATCGCTGCGGGCAAGCACGTCTATTGCGAAAAACCGCTCGCGCCACTGGCAGCGGATGCGCGGGAAATGGCCGAGGCTGCGACAGCCAAAGGAATTAAGACCCAAGTCGGGTTCAACTATCTCTGCAATCCCATGATGCGTCTAGCGCGTGATATGATTGCCGCCGGCGAACTGGGGGAAATTCGCGGCTATCGCGGCCTGCACGCCGAGGATTATATGGCAAACGCAACGGGTACCTTCACCTTCAGGCACGATCCCGCCGGCGGTGGCGCGCTTGCGGATATCGGCAGCCATGCGCTGGCGACAGCCGAATTTCTGATCGGCCCGATCAGTGACGTCATGGGCGACTGCATCACCATGATCGCGGAACGCCCCGACGGGAAAGGCGGGGTGCGCAAAGTCGAGGTGGACGACGTGGGCCGCGCGTTCCTGCGCTTCGCCAGCGGCGCGCAGGGCTCGATTGAGGGCAACTGGATCGCTACCGGCCGCAAAATGCAGCACGATTTCGAGATTTATGGCGAAAAAGGCGCGCTCGCCTTCACCCAGGAACGCTTCAACGAACTACATTTCTATTCGACACAAGATGTCGCCGGCCGCCGGGGTTTTCGACGGATCGAGGCGGCGCCGGATCATGCGCCTTACGGCCGTTTCTGCGTCGCGCCCGGCCACCAGCTCGGCTTCAATGATCTCAAGGCCATCGAGATCGAAGGCTTTTTACGCGCCATTGCGGGCGAAATTCCCGAGCCATTCGGCTTCACCGCTGGCCTGCGCATCCAGACGCTAGTGGAGACAATCCAGCAATCTTCGAAGGCGGGGCGATGGATGAAGTTACCACGCTAATTGCTTCCCAAGGCGCAACGATCGCCTTCCTGGCGCCCGGATAGTAGAGCCGGGCGCCTTTTTGTTCCTTGCGGTTATGCCACACTTGGCTTGCTGCAATATTTATTGCACAATGACGCAACGGAGAATTGTATGGGTTCAGCGAACATTCCGAGCAATTATGAAGAACTGATCAAGCTCATTCACGAGCAGCATGATCAGATGAGCAAGACCTATCAGCGCATCTCCGTATTCCTGACGCAAAATCCGAACGACGTCGCTGTCCAGTCGGTCAACGCCATCGCGGAACGATGCGGGATTCATGCGTCCAGCTTTGTGCGTTTTGCCCAGTCACTCGGTTACAAGGGCTTCAAGGAACTGCAGGTTCTATTCCAGCAAAGGTTGGCCACAGCAGCACCGGGATTCGAAGCCCGCGTCAGGGCACTGGAAACTGAATTGCGACAGAGCAGCGACCATTCGGAAATAAGCCTGCTCCGTGAACTGGTTGTGCGCGATATCGCCTCCCTGCAGGAATTGCTGGAGGATATTTCACAGGAATATCTGACCTATGCCGCCGACGCTCTGTTCAAGGCGGATACAATCTATCTGCTCGGACAGCTACGCTCTGAGCCTGTCGTTGAGCTTTTGCGCTATGTCCTGACAATGCTTGGCAAGCGCTGCGTTCTGCTCAGTTCCTCCGGTGGGCTCGCCACGCATATGGCTAGGACGATGCGCAACAACGATGTGCTGGTGGCAGTGTCGTTCCGCTCTTACGCCAATGAAGTCGTGAACATCGTCGAGGAAGCGGGTGCCAAGGGAATAGAGATCGTTGCGATCACAGACAGCACGCTTTCGCCGCTGGCAAAATCCGCCCGGGTGCTCTTTGCTGTTCCCGAACATGACTACACATTTTCTCGCTCGCTCGCTGCACCCATGTGTCTGGCGCAAGCTCTGGTCGTTGCCGTGGCAGCGCGGGTACAGCATGATCATTCGGCCCCTCGAATTCCTACCGTAACAGGTGCCGACGCACGAAAATGAATGCGGAAATGAAAACGTCCGGTGCACGTGGCACCGGACGTAAAACTGTGAGGTTGACCGTCATCAGTATGGGGAATCCGGGAAGTAGAACTCCGCAGCATTCTCCTTCGTGATGAGCGGGCTGCCAAGCACATAGCGACCGGTAATTGGTGCCTGCGTAGCGTACTTCATGGTCGTCAATTCAATTGCCGGGATGATCAGCGTCGGCGGATAGAAAATGTCTGCGTCCACATGGTCGGAGCCATCCATTACCATCTTCACGACCTTGTTCATGCCAGAGCCGCCAAGCACTGCGACATTTTTCCTGCCAGATTGCTTGATCGCCTCCATTGCACCTAAAGCTGCATCGTCATCTCCCGCCCAAACGCCGTCGATCTGGGGGAAGCGCTGCAGCATGTCCTGCATCACTTCGAAACTCTTGTCGGGGTTCCAGTTCCCATACTGCATATCAAGAACCTCGATCTTCGTTCCTTTCAGGACGTCGTTGAACGCTTCGATGCGAATATTGTCGATGGCCGTCGGAATACCGCGCAAAACCACGATTTTTGCGCCGTCAGGGAATTTTCCCTTGAAGTATTCGGCGGCTACCTTGCCATATTCGGGATTGTCGCCACCCACGTAGAGGTTCTCTATACCCGGTTCTGAAAGCCCGCGATCGACGACGGTAACGAAAACGCCTTTCTGCTTAATGGTCTTGACGGGCTCGGTGAGAGGATCCGATTCCATGGGCAAAACGACGAGCGCCTTGATCCCGCGCGCCATCATGTCCTCTATATCGTTGACCTGCTGCGTGGCACTCGATGATGTCGTCAGCACGAAGTCGACATTTGGAAACGCCTTCTTCATCGCATCAATCGTGCGTTTTGTATGGTAGTTCAATCCCCCGGTCCAGCCATGCGTGGCGGCCGGGATCGACACACCGATCAGCGTGTCCGCAGCATGTACGGGCATGGCCCAGCCTGCGATCGCGATACTGACTGCGGCAAAATATGTCCTTATTCTTCCTCGCATGTTTCGTCTCCTCCTGTGATCGATAGTTCATGGATGCGGCACTGCCGATGTCCCAACTCAATCGGGCGCTCTGTTCCGTTGCAAAAGCACGGCGATGATGATGATGACGCCTTGAAAGGCTCCGTTGAGATATGGACTAACAACGCCCGTCAGATTGAGGATATTGGCAATAAAACCCAGGATCAGCACACCGACGATGGTGCCCCAAATGCGCCCATAACCGCCCGCTAGCGCCGTACCGCCGATGATGACCGAAGCGATTGCCTCAAGCTCCCACATCAGACCCGTCGAAGGTGTGGCCGATCCAAGACGCGGCACGTAGATAACCGTGGCAATGGCGACGCAAATTCCCTGGATCACATAAGTGGCGATGCGCACCCCATCGACCGGAATGGCTGAAAACCGCGCGACATTGCGATTGGAACCGATGGCCGCGGTGTGGCGACCGAAACGCGTTTTCCACAAAACGAGTTCGGCAGCGATCGCGATCACGATTAGCACGATCACGGGGATAGGGATTCCCAGTACGGCATCGTAGTAAATCGGGCGCACGGCATCGCGCAGCGAAAAATTCAGTGAGATCGCGCCACCGTCGGAAAGCCAGGTCACGAGCGCGCGAAAGATGCCCATTGTACCAAGCGTGACAATGAAAGCCTCGACACGACCCTTGACGACCATGGCTCCATTAAGGAAGCCCGCCGAACCACCGAGAAGCAAGGAAACCGCGATCCCGGCAATCACCACAAACCAGCCTGTGTCGGACCAGTCCGCCAAGGCGTTCATCGCCATGATGGTAAGACCAGCGATTAGCGCCGACAGCGAACCGACCGAAAGATCAAGGCCCCCAGCAGTTATCACAAAGGTCGCACCGATGGCGATGATGCCTATGATCGCGCTGCGGGTGAAGACATTGGTCAGGTTTTCGTAGGTGAGGAAACTATCACTCATCAGAAGGCCGATCAGCATCAACAGTACAAGTGCCAGCAACGGTCCCGTAGAAGTGAGTATCCTCGACAGAGCCGCGCGGTTCTCCGCAGCTGCACCGGTCGTTTCAGCGGTTCGATCAGACATGCTGCATTTCCTCCTGCAACCCCATCGCGAAGCGAATGATCGCCTGCTCACTAATTTCGCCGTTTCGCAGTTCGCCGGTGATACGGCCTTGACGCATGACGAGAACCCGATCCGCGAGCCCCACTATCTCCTGCATCTCGGAGGAAATGACGACGACGCCTTTTCCTGCCTCCGCGAGACGAGCAATGACTTCATAGATCTGCTGTTTGGCCCCTATATCGACGCCGCGCGTAGGTTCATCGAAAACCACAATCTCGGGCTCGATCGCCAGCGTCTTCGCGATCAGGACCTTTTGCTGGTTGCCACCGCTCAAGGCGCCGACCATCCCGTCGAGACGGGTACCGCGGATATCGTAAGCGCGCACCGCTTCCTGAAAGCCGCGCCGTTCGGCTGCCGCATCGATCCAGCCCGGCCCGGCAAGTGCGCCCTTCACAAGTGCCACATTCTGCGCAATGGACTGGGTGAGCAGCAGGCCTTTGCCCTTTCGGTCTTCGGTCAGATAGGCGAGCCCCAACCGCCAGGCGTCACGTGCATTCGGCAGGGCCCGATCCCGGCCACATACCCGGAAATGTTGGCAAGAGGCAGGTCGCAGGCCGAACAGCGCCTCGAAAAGCTCGGTCCTGCCCGACCCGACGAGACCGGATAGTCCGAGAATTTCGCCGCGCCTTATCGCGAGTGATACATTGCTCACCGCACCTGGAGAAGTGAGGTTGCAGACCTCCATCAGCACGTCTCCATCACGGGCCGAGCGTCGTGCCGGATATATTTCCGAAAGCGGGCGGCCCACCATGGCTTCGGCCATGTCTTTCTGCGAAATCTGGGGGACGTCTTCCACGCGCACGATCCGTCCGTCGCGCAGCACAGCGACACGGTCGGCGATCTCCTCGACCTCGTCGAGACGATGTGACGTGAAGATCACCGCTCCGCCTCCTTCCGTGAAAGCACGAATACGCTCGAAAAGCCTTGCAGCTTCCATTGCCGAAAGAACAGCTGTCGGTTCATCCATAAGAATGATTTTCGGACGGCGGGCGAAAGCCTTGGCCAATTCGATCATCTGCCAGTCGGAAACGGGAAGGTCGCGAAGACGCGCCTTCGGCGAAGCCGATGAACCGAGTTCCGCGAGCATCCGCGCGGCCTCCGCCTCGCTCGCACGGCGGTCGATGAAAGGACCACGGACGATCTCACGCCCGAGAAAGACATTTTCCGCCACGCTGAGATGGGGAGCCAGGCAGAATTCCTGATGAACCATGACGATGCCGGCCTGTTCGGCCGCAACCAATGTGGCGGGTGCCGGCGCACCGTCGAACGTTATCCTTCCCGTGCTAGGCGCCATCAGACCTGCCGCGATGCGCATCAGCGTGGATTTTCCCGCGCCGTTCTCGCCGACGAGTGCCACCACCTGCCCTTTGTCCACATCAAGGTCGATGCTCTGAAGCACCGGGATGCCAGCAAACGTCTTGGCAACCTTCTCGAATGAGAGGAGAGCCATGGTCAGCACAAACGCGTGGCAGAAAACGACACGCTATGACTAGCGCGCCAGAGGCCGCATATCCGTGGCTTTGTAGGTAGCCTCACTTCATGCATTGCAGTCCCTCCCAACAATAATGCAATACTAATTGCAGAATAAATAATATGTCAATAAAAGCTTCTATCCCTGGCTGGACTTTGCGACTAGTCCGACAATTTTGACGCTCGGTATCTATGCCGAGAGCCCCGCAACAGGGTATCCAGGCCGTTATGGTCCCGGGAATGTATCAAAATGACGTCGGGGAACACGAAAGCCCTGCGGTATCAGGACCGCAGGGCTGTTCATTGAATACGAATGGTTGGCATCAATTCTTCGCGCTACGGGCCTTTTGCCGATAGACATCCACAATGACCGCAGTGACGATTATAAGGCCTTTGATGATTTCCTGATAATAGGCGTCAACGCGAAGAAATGTGAAACCCGAAAGCATCAGTCCCAGGATGACGGTTCCGATCACAGTTCCAAAAATCCGCCCACGTCCGCCTGAAAGGGAAGTTCCACCGATAACTGCGGCTGCGATGGCGTCAAGTTCGTACATCATACCCATCCCTGCCTGTGCTGTCTCGGCCCGGGCAGCGGTAACGATACCCGCCAATCCGGAAAGAAGCCCCGCTATAGCATAGACCTTGATGATATGGGTCTGAACGTTGATGCCGGACACACGGGCGGCCTGCGCATTTGCTCCGATCGCATAAGTGAACTTGCCATAGCGGGTGTAGCGCAACGCAATATGGAAGATAATCGCCACCACGAGAAATATGGCGACGGGCCACGCGCCGCTGCCGATGGCCGCAAAGCTATCCGTCGGAAACGAAATCGGCTGACCCTTCGTATACCATTTCGCAATGCCCCTGGCGGTGACCATCATGCCAAGCGTGGCGATAAATGGAGGAATCCCGGTGCGTGCGATCAGGACACCATTGATGATTCCCGCAAGTAGACCAAGGCCAAGGCCGATCGCCAGCGGTACGATGACCGGCAGGTCCGTCAAGGCTGGATATATTGCGCGGGAATAGCTGCCTGCCTGAGCGAAACTCATTGCAATCATGGCGGTCATGGCGACCACAGAACCCGAACTGAGGTCAATGCCGCCCGTAATGATGACCTGTGTCACCCCAACAGCGATGATACCGACGACCGAGACCTGCAATATCATAATTGTCAAACGTTGTGGATTCATCAGGAAGCTTTGCCCCTGAAAAATCCAGCCAAGAATCTCAAAGACCAACGCCACGCCGATCAGAACGCTTAGAATGTTCACTTCCTGCGGCAGTTTGCGCTTTTGCTCCCCAACCGGCTCGATTTTCATACTATCCATTGTTTCCTCTTCACCGAGCTGCCAGTTCCATTATCTTCACCTGATCGGCGTCGGCACGATCAAGAATGCCGGTCATATGGCCCTCGTGCATGACCAGTATCCGGTCCGACATGCCCAGCACTTCGGGCAGTTCGGACGAAATCATGATGACAGCGACACCTCGTTGCGCCAGTTGCGATATCAGCCGGTGGATTTCCGCCTTGGCGCCCACATCGATGCCGCGCGTGGGTTCGTCAAGGATGAGAATTTCAGGCTGGGTCATTAGCCAGCGTGCGATCAGAACCTTCTGTTGATTACCGCCCGAAAGATTTTCGATCCGCTCGTCGAGGTTGGGTGTTTTCACCCGCAGCGTCTTGCGCATTTCCTCACATTGAAGTGTCAGCCCCCGCTCATCGACAAACCCGGCGTGGGCATAGTTTTCCTGCAATGCGGCAATCTGCATATTCTCAAGAATAGAAAGAGGCAGGAAACAGCCGGTTTCCTTTCGGTCCTCCGTCAATAATGCCATGCCTTCCCGCATCGCATCCGAGGGTGCCCGAATATCAGTTTCTCTTCCGTTGATGCGAATACTACCCGAGGTCGCGGGTGTTACGCCGAACAGGGCTTCGGCTACGTTCGAACGGCCAGAACCGACAAGCCCGGCGACACCGAGAATCTCACCGCGCCGCAAATCGAAACTGATATCGTGAAACACACCACGAAGGGTAAGACCGTTTACCGACAATATAACGTCGCCGATCTCGGCCTTCTCTTTGGGAAACATGTTGGTTATTTCGCGCCCCACCATCATACGGATGATGTCGTCGCGCGTTACATCGGAACTGGCATGAGTGCCTACATAGGAACCGTCACGGAACACCGAAAATTCGTCCGCGATCTCAAAAAGCTCGTTCATCTTATGGGTGATGTAAACAATCCCGATCCCCCGGGAGCGCAGATCGCGGATGATGTCGAACAAATGTTCCACCTCGGTTTCGGTCAATGCGGAAGTCGGTTCATCCATGATCAGGACGCCGGATTCGTAGCTGACGGCCTTGGCGATTTCGACCATTTGTCGTTGGGCGATCGTCAACGTGTGAACATCTGCCAGAGGATCGATGTCGATTTTTAACTGTTTGAATAGTGTCCTCGTTCGGTCCGCCATTTCAGCGTGATCGATAAGCCCGATTGAATTCGTTGGCTCGCGCCTGATCCAGATATTCTCGGCCACGGTCATGAAATTCATGAGAGCGAGCTCCTGATGGATCATGGCGATGCCACGTTCCAAAGCATCTCGGGGACTTTTCAGGCTGATATACTCACCGCGAAGGCGTATTTGACCTTCGTCCGGCGTGTAAACGCCTGCAATGATCTTCATAAGGGTCGATTTGCCCGCGCCGTTCTCGCCCATCAGCGCGTGAACCGTTCCCGGGCGCAAGCGGAACTGCACATTGTCAAGGGCGACGACGCCCGGAAACTCCTTGCGTATTCCCTCAACTTCAAGAAGATAGTCGCCTTGTTGCGCCTTGAATTGTTCAACTGCCTGCATCGTCGTCGTGGAAATCATTTGCTCAATCCCCAATGCGCTGCCGAGCAAATCGTTTGTTTTGCCCCATGGGATTGGCGCCGGGCATTCCGGCGCCGCTCGTTTTCAGTTTTTGGATTTGTACTGCGCGAGATTCTCTGGCGTCACGAGTTCGAACGGAACGACCACCTTTTGCTCGAACAGCTGCCCGCGCGCGATTTTCAGGACCGTGTCCAGCGCACCTTCACCCTGCCCTTTGGCCGATTGATAAACTGTAACGTCGAGATCGCCGGCTTCCATTGCGCCCAAAGCGTCCTGCGTAGCATCGACACCACCGACGATGACGCCCTTCATGTCAACGCCAGCAGACTTCATCGCCTGGATGGCACCGAGCGCCATTTCGTCGTTGTTCGAGATCACGGCGGCGGGCTTCATACCGGACGTTATCCAGTTGGTCATGAGATCGATAGCAGGCGTTCGCATCCAGTTCGCCGATTGTGAATCGAGCACCTTTATGTCCTTGCATGCATCGGATTTGAGAACTTCCTCTGTTGCTTTCGTGCGGCCTCGCTGTCCAGTAGTGCCGAGTTGGCCCATAAGAATGACGGCATCGCCTTTTCCACCGAGTAAACGGCATATTTCCGTGGCTTCGAGCCGTCCCGCCTGCTCCTCATCGGAACCAACCCATGCCTGTTTTTCAGGGAATTCATCCATATTTGCAGGCAGCATATTCACGAATACGAGAGGTACCCCTGCTCTTTCGGCAATCTTCGACATTGCCCGGCCCGAATCCGCATCAACGAGCATCGTAATAATGCCGTCGACACCTGATGCCGCGAAGTTTTCGATCTGGGACTGCTGGCGCGCTATATCGCCCTGCGCATCCTCCATCTGCACTTCGACGCCGACTTCGCCGGCGTGACGCTGAATGTTGTGGCGCAGGACGGTCAAAAAATTGTCGTCGAATAACGACATCGCAACACCGATCTTTTCGGCATGAGCCTGCCCTGCTAGTACCGCGCAAAACGCGGCCGCAAACGTAATCTTCCTAATCATGCTGTTCGCTCCTCCTCAGCGTCTATCGGGGACGCCTCCCTGATCTTTCGACGCCACCGCCTGTCTGGAGGCAATGCGGCGCCATCGTCCGGCCGCTTGGTTCGTGCGGTCGGAACGTTCAGTCGTCATCATTCGAAAGCGAATGAGAAAGCCTTACCCATCATGGCGGTTTGAATATCCGCCATTTCTACCGACAACGGGCAACCTCCTGCTCCCGATAGCATCATAGCCACGGTAAAATAACATTTCAACAAAAATTGCAGAAATTATTTCTTGCAATATCTGTTCTCGATGCGATATCCAGCTGACAAACCCCAGCCATCGCAAATCAGGAACTGAAATGTCTCCTTGGGGCTGGCCGATGGGCGCGAATGGGCCATCTCCAGCTACGCGGGCACTTATGTGACACGAGCGGTTTCGCTCGACCATAAAATCCTTCTAGGATTTCGCCACCGGACGGCTGCGCATACGTGTCACTGTTTCCCGCTCGGCGCGTCGACAGATTTGGGGTGGTAGCCCGCGCAGGATAAGTTCCGTATCGGCGAGGACGAGCCTGCCGATCTCCAGAAAGCTCTCTCGCATACCGCCACTGCGATGACTGGACAGGACCACACCGTCGAGTTGTCGAAGAGGTGCGTCCCCCGGTAGTGGCTCGACGGGATAAACATCTATTCCCGCCCGTACATGTCTGCTTCGGACCGCACACTCCAGCGCGTCGAAATCGATGATCCCGGCCCGGCTCATGACCAGAACCACCGAACCACGCGGCATCAACGACAACTCACGCTCACCGATAAAACCCTGGTTCTCGCTGGTGGCACTCGCAAAGAGAAACACGACCTGCGATTGCCGGAACAGATCATCGAGCGAGGATGGAATACAATCCTGTTCAATGATCCGTCGTTCGGCAAGCCACGGATCGAAAACCCGCACTTGGCAGCGAAAGGGCACCAGCATTTCGCGCAGGCGCCGGCCAAGATCGCCCAAGCCCACAATACCCACCCGCGCGTCAGTTAAAAGGAAGCTGTCGACATTGCTCGCCACCCCCCATTTTTCCGATCGTGTTCGAAACGCTTGGTGCGTTGCCGTGATCTCGCGACACAAATCCAGGGCCATGCCGAGCGCCGTCTCCGCGACCGATGTTGCATAGACCGGGCTGGTGTTGAGCACATGGACGCCGTGGTCCAAACACCAAGTATAGTCGATATTGGGAAGGAAATTGCCTTCGACGTTGAATATGGCCCGCAGGCTGGTCATCTGCGCCAGGCGTTCCGCCGGCAGATCGATCTGCCCGATGCAGATCGTCGCTTCCACCAGGGCGGCGTCGAGGTCCGGTTTCGAAAGGCGACGCCCATCCGCATGCACTCGAACGGTTCCCAACTGCGCAAACCTCGCCATAACGTCCGGCTCGAAGATCATGTCGAGTGTGCGCGGCTCGGGATCCGCGATCAGGATGACGGGTTTACCGGAATTTGTGGCGGTCATAATCTGCAATCCACCCATTCGCCGGTCGCATTGGACTGGACCGCAGCCTGAACGAACCTGACTCCCTTTGCACCGTCGATAACATCGGGATAGGCAAGCAGCTCTTCGGGAAGCGTCCTGCCAGAGCGACGCGCATCGATCGCGACCGCAAACTCCGTATAGAGATTGGCCCAGGCGTCGGTCAACGCCTCGGGATGACCGCGCGGCATGCGCACGAAGCGTGCGGCGGCGGGATACATGCCCGCGCTATAACCTCGACTGATGATCTGCGTCGGGGAATCCAGCGGCGTAAACAGAAGGTGTTCTGGATTCTCCTGGTTCCACTCGAGTCCAGCCAGGCTACCGAACACCCTGAGCCGCAAGCCGCATTGCGTTCCTGCTGCCGCCTGCGACACCATCAATGTGCCGGGCAACCCGCCTTCGAAACGCAAGTGCATGAAGGCGGTGTCCTCAAGCGATTTCGGCGCGCCGGCGACATGGAAAAACGCCCGCACCTGTTCGAGCTCCTTGCTGGTGGCGAAGCACGCGAGATGCATGGCATGCGTACCGATGTCGCCTACTGTGAACGCCGCACCTACCTTCGCTGGGTCGAGACGCCAGGGACACTCGCCATCCTGGTCCGTCAGGTTGACTGCCCATTCCTGAAAATATTCGACATGTATCTGGCGAACATCCCCCAGCATGCCGTCGCGGATCATCTCGCGTGCCTGCCGCACCATGGCATGGGCGGCATAGGCGTAGGTGACGCCGAAAACAAGCCCGGTGGTCTGCTGGCGACGTACGAGCTCGAGCGCGTCATCGAGGTTGGTCGTCAACGGCTTGTCAGAAATGACGTCGATCCCGGCGTCCAGAAATGCCGACGCAACAGCGTGATGTAAATGGTTCGGAGTAGCGATTACCACGGCGTCGATGCCGTCGGAGCGTTCGGCTTCGCCCTGCGCCATCTGCCCAAAACCGCTGTAGATGCGATCATCATCGAGCATCCATGCGCGACCGGAGCGGCGTGCGCGTTCCGGGTCGGAGGAAAGGGCACCCGCGACTATGTGCCACCGATTGGACAATCGCGCGCCGTTGGCATGAACGTTGCCTATTAATGCACCTTCGCCGCCGCCGACGAAGCCGAGCCTGAGCAGGCGTGAAGGTGGTGGAAAACCTGAAAAGGATGCGTTTACAGCCATCGGACAAATTCTTCTCATCTGGAGAAATGTGGTCCCGCTCGGTGGCGGGACCGTGCCACCGTCACTTGTATTGCTCGGCATTTTCCTTGGTGACCAGAACGGTGCCAGGATCGGTCACCATCGGCACATCCTTGCCGGCCTTCATGTCCACGAGCGCCTGGATGCCGAGGCCTGCCATTTTCTGCGGCGCCTGCGCGACGGATGCGGTAAGCTCACCTGCAAGAATAGAGTTCGCCGCGTCCGGGTTGGCGTCGTAGCCCACGACCAGAACGTCTTTCAGCTTAGCGGCGGCCTTCAAAGCCTCCACGGCACCGAGCGCCATATTATCGTTTGAACCGAAAACGCCCTTGATGTTTGGATTGCCGGTCAGGATGGTTTCGGTTACCGACTGCGCCTTGGCACGATCCCAGTCAGCTGGTTGTGCGGCGACGATCTTCATACCGCAACCTTCGAGCGCTTCTTTGGCTCCGTTATAACGATCGGCACCGTTCGTCGTGGTCATGACACCCTGCAGGATGGCAACCTCGGAACCAGGTTGCAGTTGCTTGCACATGAATTCGCCGCCGAGCTTGCCGCCCTCCAGATTGTTGGTCCCGATGAACGGCACATCCTTGTTCGTACCGGCTCCATCAACGAAAACTACCTTGACGCCGGCTTCTTTCGCTTGGTCTACGACTGGCGCAAGAGCGGCAGGATCGGTCGGCGCGATGGCGATGCCCGCCACCTTTTGTGCAATCAGGTCTTCGACCTGGCCGATCTGCGCCTGAACATCCGTTTCGCTTGGCGGAGATACCACAACCACATCGACACCTAGTTCCTTGCCCTTCGCTTTAGCCCCTTCCTCAAAAGCGGCCCAGTATGGATTGCCAGCGGCTGGCCCTTTCATGGTGACCACATATGTGTCGGCGGCCTGGGCCGTTACGATCATGGCGGCGAAAGCGACGCCGGAAAGAAGAATTCTATTCATTTCGGTTTCCTCCCATAATTTGAACGTCTCGCTGGAGTTTTTTCACCGGGCGTGCCGAGACAAAAGCATCCGGGATCTTGGGCGTTCAGCGCCGGACAGAGGCGTGCTTGCGCAAAACGTCGATGTAGACAGCAATGATGATGACAAAACCAATCAGGATCATCTGCCAGAAGGCGCTGACATTGTTGATGTTGAGACCATTGCGGAGCAGGCCCATGATAAGCACCCCGGCCAACACTCCGAGAACGGTTCCCCGTCCGCCGAAGAAGGAAGCGCCGCCGATGATAACCGCCGCGATAGCATCCAACTCGATGCCGATACCGGCATTGGGAAAGCCGCTGCCGCTTCGACCAACGAGCAAAAGGCCGGCAAGTCCTGCGAAGAAGCCGCAGATCATGTAGACCAGAACCAGAATTCTATCGACATTGACGCCCGATACGCGCGCAGCCTGCGGATTGCCGCCGATCGCGTAGATATGACGTCCGGTTGAAGTGTAGTTGAGGAACAACCAGACAAGTACGGCGCTGACGAGCACGACGACGAGACTGACCGGCAACCCGGCTGGCGGCGCGAACAGTCCCAGGTCCCAATAGGCGATACCGAGATAACGAACTTCCGGTTGAAGCCCGGAAACAGGTGCTCCGCCGGTCAGCAGATACGTCAGTCCGCGTGCGATATTGAGCGTGCCCAAGGTCATGATGAAAGGATGCGGAAGTCTTAGCTTCGTCAGTCCGGCGCCGTTAATATAGCCGACCGCCAGTCCCACTACAGGTCCGACCAGCAAACAGATCGGCCATGGCACGCCCGCCTGGGCAGCCATGGCAATGCAGACCATCGCCAGTGCCATGGTCGAACCTACGGAAAGATCAATACCACCGGTTATGATCACCAGCAGCATGCCGAGCGCGAGCAATGCTAGCGAGGCGTTCTGCTTGAGGATATTGGAGAGGTTTTCCGCAGACAGGAAGACACCGGGCTTGATGATAGCCAGAGCCGTCATCATGACGATGACGACCACGACAATGCCGTAAGTTTCGAGAAATTTTGAAAATTTTGGATTGTGCAGCACTTTATTTCACCCGATCGTGAGCCAATTCATCGGCATGGTCCTTTGCGCCCATGATCCAACCGATAACTTCGTTACGGTTCGTCTCTGAAAGCTTGGCCTCGGCGAAGTTGGTCCCATGAAAGAGGGCGATCACACGATCGCAGCAGTAGAAAATGTCGTCCATGCGATGCGAAATGATGATAACCGCGACCCCATGTTCCTTGAGTGAGCGTATCAGATCGAGCACCTTTCCAACTTCCTTGATCGCCAGTGCAGCCGTCGGCTCATCCATGATAACTAGCTTGGCATCAAAGGCGGTAGCACGTGCAATCGCAACAGCCTGACGCTGGCCACCACTCAAATTCTCAGTATTCTGATCGATAGATTTGACGCTGATCTTCAGTTTTTCCAGGTGCACCTGCGCCATGAGACGGGCTTTGGCGTGATCGACAATCCGTAACGGCCCGAATTTACGGCCCGGTTCTCGGCCTAGATAGATATTCTCGTAGATCGGCATATTTCCGGCCAGCGCGAAGTCCTGATAGACCATCTCGATACCGTGCAGGCGGGCGTCCTTCGGACCCGAAAAGCGCACCGGAACGCCTTGGAAAATGAGTTCTCCTTCGCTGGGCGCGTAAAGACCAGACAGGATCTTCATCAACGTAGACTTGCCAGCCCCGTTATCGCCAACAACACCCAGTACTTCGCCTGGATCAACATGAAAATTTACGTCTCGCAACGCAGTAATCGCCCCGAAATACTTGGAAACGCCCCTTGCTTCCAGAAGGGGGGGCTGGGACTGCAATATACCTGTCTTCTTCACGCTCTCCTCCCAATTCGCGACGACATCCCAACATGCAATACAGCAAAAATTTCTTACTTTTATATTTTGCAATATTTGTTGCACACAGTGGGTTGTCTGTCAATCGGGATGACTAACCGCTGCCAGATAAGGGATGACCCGTAGAGAGCTTTAAAGGATTTTCTTTCGTCGTGGATTCTGCGTTTCGAGTTGTTCCACCTAACCGTGAAACTGCTGCGCATTCGCTATCGAAGCTTGGAAGATTGACCAGCTCAACCGGAATTGAAAACGGTGGTGCTGACCCAAATTAGGTCAACAAATCCACATAGGACTCGCGGCTGAATGAATCTCTTTCGAAGCAAATGCGAAGCTTGATTACGCGCAACCAAAATAGAATTAATCAGGAACGAAATATCGACACTTCGCTGATGAACCGGCGATGAAACTTCCTCTCGCTTGAACGAGTTTTCTTCCTTCCATTCAAACCAAATTGATTTGATAATCAATGTCTCTAATTGGACCAAGCTTCGAAGAAGTCTCTGATATAGTCGATTGGCATTACCATTAATTCAGATTCCTAAAACCTATTAGTGAAATGCAATCGCTCGGCAAGTGCTTATCGCAGGCATGGCAAGCAGCATTGACAAATGCGACATGCACGCCCCATCCAGATTGCCATTCAAGAAGCGAACTATCGTTACAGCATAGACCGCTACGCCTTGATGGGAACTGGACGCACGACCCGTAATTCAGTTGACACCAAGGCACTGAAAATACGTGATAACGTCCTGTATCCCATATAGGACCAGCCAAATGGACGACGTAGCTGCAGTCCAAAAAATGCCGCCCTTTCCATCAAGAGGTTTGCTGATCGCTTCTGCGAACATGTTGACATATCGTCGGCAGCTTGGATGGCGTCGGGGATAGGCGAAGCGCTCCGGTATCTCATCATACCCAAGGGTGACGCCAAAGAAGAGCCGCAGCGCGCAGACCGTCTGGTTCAAGGCCGGCCATGACAGACCCGTCGATACCAGATGCACCTGAAAGGCGCGCACGTGTTCCAGTCCAAGTCGGTCTGGCGATCGCCCGAATTAGCGCGAGAACTTCGTCACCGCATGCGATTAGGATCGCTGCGTCGCCGGCGACAGGTTCCGGATCGTCATGTCCTCGATCATCCGCCGGCGTAGAGGGCTCATCTCACTCATGGTAATCTCCCGTTCAAAGGTTGGCCAAAGCAGCCAATCCTTCAAACCAGAGCCACGCCATGCAAATCAGACAGATCATCAGACGCCCCAATTGCCGCGAAAGCGGCTTCGTTCAATCCACTTTGTCAACAGGACCTAGTCTGAGGCCTAAGTGCAGAATGATACACGATGGGCGACTGTCGATTGCCGAACTCACTACGCTTGCGTTCGCATCATCTCGCGGATCAGATCGTTTGTTTCTGCTCTCGTCGCTTGGTGCCGATATCGAAGGGCCCAAACAGTTCTAGATATTTCAAGGCCATCGATGGGTTTCGACACCAAGCCGATGTCTGAAGGAATAGCTGTGACTGGCAGGATCACCGCACCCGATCCCTGCCGGGCAAGATCGACTAACCAATCCACGCGATTTGACCGATAGGCCGCGTAAAGTTCGTGACCATGATCCGCGCAGGCTCCATGCAAAGTATCCCGCATTTCGCAATTCAGTCGGTCAAGCATGTCAGTTTCAGCAAGTGTCGAAAGAGAAATCGTCTTTAGTTCAGACAACGGATGCGACTTTGACACGACGACCCTATAGTCCTCTTCATAGAGATGATCTATACGATAGAGGTCTTCACTGACCTTGTCCGAGGTGACGACAACGTCAAGGTCACCATCTCGCAACGCGGCAAGAAGCCCGGAGGATGACGCAACGATCAATTCGATTTCGGCTTGCGGCACTCGCTTGCGCATACGCTCCATAGCTGCCGAAATTCTGCTGTGGCCAATCGTTTCGCCGACACCGACAGAGAGTGGCACCCGCTCCAAACGCATATGACGGACCGCCTCGGCCTTCGCCCGTCGCGTCTCGTCGTATATCTTCTGGAGCCTCGGCCGCATGAGTTTTCCGAGGGCCGTCAGCCTGCAGCCCGCACGGTCTCTGACAAACAGCTCAGCTCCAAGTTCGCCTTCAAGTTTCTTGATCGCCGTCGTTAAGGAAGGCTGGGAGACATTGGAAGCACTGGCTGCGTGGGTGAAGTTTCGGTGCTCGCAGACAGCAAGAAAATACCTGATCTGGTTCATTTCCATTGTCGCATTCTCCGTCACTACCTCATACCAACTTCGATAGTCCGTGTCTATCGAAGAATAGAATTTCGGAATTGGAATGTGATGTATCCGGCATGGGACAAGAGTGCATCGAGAACAAGCACGATGCACTTCAAAGCAGGCGCCGACCATGAAAACGCGAATTCTTCAGGCACTCGGCGCACTGGCTCTAATCACAACTTCTTCAACTGCACAGGACAGCCCAATGGAAAATCATGCTGCCAGCTACATCACCATGCCCGCCGCCGAAGGCCAGACCGGAGCCTTCGCGGAGTTTCTGACTAGCGCCGCGCCCATCGTGGGGGAAACAGAGCCGGGCACTGTGCTTTGGTTTGCTCTGCAAGCCGATGATACGCTCGCAATCTTTGACATCTTTGCAGATGAAGACGCACGCGACGCTCACTTTTCAGGAGCGGTTGCTGCGGCTTTGAACCAAAATGCCGACACGTTGGTCAACGGAGGATGGGAAGACGGTGTTGTCGCGAACATCAACAACTCCGATGTCCTGTCGGCAAAGGCGCCGGTTGATCTCTACACGGCAACGACCGCAACGTACATCAAGCTCGAAGCTGCTTCGGGTAAAGGCCCCGAACTGGCAGCTTTGCTGACCGCCGCCGGCCCCATCGTCGGAGATACCGAACCCAAGACATTGTTCTGGGCGGCGCTGCAGATTGACGAGAACAACTTCGCCATCTTCGACATCTTTGCCGACAACTCTGGCCGCGAAGCGCACTTTGCCGGACAAGTCGCCGGACTCTTGAATGAAAAGGCTTCAGAATTGGTCTCAGGCGGATGGGACGACGGTGTGGTGGCTAACGTCCGCAATTTCGACATCCTCGCTGCCAAGTAATCTTGAGTTGCTTTGAGAAAGAAGTACCCGGTGCACCCCATCGGGCGCTTCGCTGTTTTAATTGAGATCACGCCAAAGCTGCCGACTAACCGGAGCGAATTCTGGTCTATCTCGACATTGCCAAGCGGAATATCGAGCGCTTTCAGTCCTATGCACAGGAACACGGTCTGCGCGTGCGACCGCATATCAAGACGCACAAGCTGCCTCTTTTCGCCGAAATGCAGCTGGGCGCAGGCGCATTCGGTATCACCTGCCAGAAGGTGTCGGAAGCCGCAGCGATGGTGGCCGGCAGCCCCGTCATTCGCGATCGGCGCCGAAAAGCTTACACGTCTCAAGGCGCTCGCCCTCAAGGTCCATCTGTTGGTGGTCGCCGACAGCCGCGCGGTGATGGATGGTCTCTCTGCCATTTTGAAAACGCGGCCGAGCCGCTTGCCGTGCTGGTGGAACACGATACCGGTGCCAACCGCTGCGGTGTCGGAGATCCGCAGGCGGCGGACGCGCTCGCAGCCTATCTCGATGCCGCGTCGGGCCTCGCCTTCGGTGGCCTAATGACCTATCCCCCTCCCGCCGGTGGCGAGGCCGCGGTGCAACGTTACATGCGCGAGGCGAAAGCGCTCATCGACGCCCGCGGCCTGGCAGTGCCTGTCATCACCTCAGGCGGCACGCCGTCGATGATGCGGACGGCCAACGCACCCGTGGTCAGCGAGTACCGGCCAGGCACCTATGTCTACAATGAACGCTCACTCGTCTCACTTGGCGTCTGCAGCTGGGCAGATTGCGCGCTGACCGTGCTGGCAACCGTCGTCTCGGTGCCAATGGAAAACCGTGCCATCATCATTGCCGGCTCCAAGGCCCTGACCTCGGATCTGCTTGGCCCTCAGGGTCACGGGCACGTGCTCGGCCACGATGATATCGCCATCGACCAGTATATCCGGGGAGCACGGGCGTCTGCTGAGTTCCGGACCGATCGGCCTCGCCGTCGGCGACAAGGTCCGGATCGTGCCTGCGTGGTCACCAACCTCTTTGGCACCCTGCTTCTTACCGGAGCCAAAAGCGAATTCTCCGTACCCACCCTAGTTGTCACTCGCGGCAGGACTACGTGAATATGAGGAGTGGTCGCCATCGAAGGGTGACACCACTCCCGCAAACTCTTGGTTGTGCCGGCCGATAGGAGAGCGAAGATTGAACCTCTCGCAGCCCATAGGCTCGAGGTTTTCCACTGAGGGCGATCGAGACGCCTGCTCTTGAGGAGTGTCGAACAGGGGCTCCTTGATTGCTGGCTTTTACGCCTTTTGGAAAACTGGATCTTCACGAACTGATCAGAATACAAGATTGGCTGGCCATAGGTTCGCCGACGCTCACATATTCCTCGTGGTGCCGGCCACGAGATCTTTGATGAAGGCCTGTGTGTATGGCGTCTGTTCCACAGAGCGGCGCGTTAGGGACGGATGCCCCGTGTGATCATCACCGATAAGCTGCGATCCTATAGCGCAGCAAGGCGAGAGATCATGCTGAGTGTCGAGCATCACTCCCACAAAGGGTTGAATAATCGGGCGGAGAATTCTCACTAGCCGATCCGGCGACGAGAGCGGATCATGAAGCGCTTCAAATCGCAGCGACATCTACAATGCTTCGTCTCCATCCACGATCCGATCGCCAACCTGTTTCACATCCCGTGCCACGACATAACCTCCGGCCATCATCGCGAACTGCGCGCAGAGGCGATGAGCCTATGGGCGAAAATTGCCCGAGCATGAGAAATATCCGCGGACAGCCTCTTTCGCTGGCCATTTGTCCCTTAAGTTACGATGCCGCCAGAACCCCGGCCAGTTCTCGGCCGTCGATCAGGTCGATCAGCCCGTCGGTGACGCAAATGGCGCTGTCCTCGGGGCTGCCTAGGGCGAAGGCGTTCGGCAGCCGGCTCGGCACGCGCTGCAGCCCGGCCCTGCGGGCGAGTTCGGCCAGGGCCGCGACGAGACCGGGGGCATCACGACCGGTGAGCCGCTGCGCCTGGTAAGCCGAGAGGAGCGCCGGCGTGGCAGCGCGGGCGCCATGAGGAGACCGGTCTCGGGTCCGACGATCGCTGTCACCGCGATCCAGGCGATCGCGGCCATGAGCCCGAGCAGCAGCGCCGATTGCACGAAATTGAGCAGGCGGTGGCTGGCGGAGGCCGCGGTCATCGCGTCTCGTGGCCTCCGAGTTCGCGCCGGTCCTGATCGCGCACCAGCCAGTGGACAGCGCCGAGCGCAAGCGCCGCGCCGGCAAGAGCGGCAATCTTGGATGATTCCGTCTCGCCGAGGTCCAGGATGATGAATTTGCGCGCGATGGCGAGGAGCGCGATCAGCACGATCGTGCGGACTTGGAGGATCCCGAAGCTGCGTTCGGTCGCAACAAGAAGGGAGCGCTTGAACTCGAGCGCGATCACCACGGTGAAGACCATGCCGAACACCACCTGGAAGGTGGCGTAGTCGAGAGTGTCAAATGCCCCCAGAAGCAAGCGGTTCACGACTTCGCGCATCAGCGCCCAGACCGACGCCACGACGATCGCCGCAATGATGACGCTGAGGACGAGAATGACAACTTGCTCGAACTTCTCGTAGAGCGTCATCGCCGACCATTGTTCACGGGTCAGCCCAGATCGTTGCAAGTCTTTCATGATTGCCTCTCGAAAGCCGCCCTGGAGAGACAAGCTCCCCGGGGCTTTGCCAGACGGTGCGATATCGCACGGAGCGGAGGGGACGCCGCAAACCGGCGACACCCCATGTGGCAAATCAGCCGTTCTTGACCTCGATGCGCTTGACCTTGGCCTGCGCCTCGGGAGTCTGTGCCAGCTTGATCGTCAGAACCCCGTTCTTGAAGGATGCTTGCGCCTTTTCGCCATCCACGCCGGGGGGGAGCGGAATTGTCCGGTAGATCGCGCCGTAGCTGCGCTCGGAGAGGTAGTATCCCTTCTTCTCCTCCTGGCGCTCGATCTTCTTCTCCCCCTTCACAGTCAACATGTCATCGTTGACCGTCACCTCGATGTCCTTGATCTCCATGCCCGGCAGTTCGATCGACACTTCGATCGCGTTGTCGGTCTCAACCACGTCGGACTTCGTCTCTCCACTGCCAAAGGGCCATTCGAAATGACCGGCCCGATCCCAGAAACTCTCGAACACATGGTTCATTTCGCGCTGGAGCGTCGCGATCGGGTTGTCTTGGCTGCTCTTCGCATCTGGCGTGCTGTCCTTGCGCGCCCAGGGAATGAGGTCTTTAATCTGCATGATTGGTCTCCTTAGGTTTTCAGGCGCCCTTGACGGCGATCCTTTTCGGCTGCGCTTCAGGGGCCCGGGGGAGCGTTAAAGTTAGGACGCCTCCTCGCATCTCGGCTTCGATCCTGTCGGGGTCGAAGTCCTCGGAAAGCGTGAAGGCACGCTCGAAATCGCCCTCGCCATATTCGGCATAGGCAAGTTCGAGGTTTTTCGGCCGCACCGGGTCAACCTTGCCGCGGATCGTCAACACACGATTTTCGAGCGTGATTTCGATCGCATCGGCGGCGACCCCAGGCATTTCAAGCATCATGGAGACACCCTGATCGGTCTCGACGATATCGGTCAACGGGCGGTAGATGCGTCCGCCGCCGGTGGTCTCGGGCGAGTCGGTCGGCGTCTTTTCGGCGGCTTGCGTGATGTCGGTGCTCATCGTTCCAGCTCCTCTCAGGCTGCCTTGATCTCGATTTTCTTCGGCTTTTCTTCCTCGGGCCGGGAGATGACGATCCGCAATACGCCGTTCGTCATCCTCGCCTCGACCTTGTCATCCGAGGCCGCGAACGGCAGGCGGATAGTGCGGGAAAACCTGCCGAAACTGCGTTCGTTGCGGTGCCAGCGCGCACCGTCGGGAACCTCGGGCGCCTTGCGTTCGCCCGAAAGCGTCAGGACGTTGTCCTTGACCGAAATTTCAATGTCGCCCGGTTCGATGCCGGGAAGTTCAGCGGTGACTGCAACGGCCTCAGGGCCTTGCCAGACATTTACCGCCGGGAACGCCGCGCGGGACGGCGGCCAGAAACCGCGGTCGAGATCGCGCATCATGGAGCGCATCAGCGCAAAGGGATCGCTGCGGCGCAGATATGTCGGGTAGAGCATTGCTGGCCTCCTGTTGCTGATCGATACCCCCGAACCGTCGGCATGGAGGGACCGGGCAACGGTGCCGGCCGGATGTGGGTTCGGAGAACGCCTATCAAGATAGGCCGTTCCATTTATTATGCAAGCATGTATGATGGATGCATTGTGTTTTGGATGGGGGGCGGTTTCTCCTGTGTACCATGCAATCGGAGGAAGGATCCCCATGATCTCTTCGGACATCGCGCTGATCGGGACGACGATCCACCGGGTCGCGCAGCTCATCCAGCAGCGGATCGACCAAGACATCCGCGGCAGCGGCCTGACCCGCCTGTCCTGGATGGCGGCGGCGCATGTCGAGGATGCGCCTGGGCTGACCATCGGCGATCTGGCCGACCTGCTGGAGGTCGGCCAGGCCACAGCCGGCCAGCTCGTCGATCGCATGGTCCGGGGCGGCTGGGTAGAGCGGTGGGCGTCACCCGACGACCGACGGGCGCAGATCGTCACGGCAACGTCGAAGGCCCGGGCGATGCTGAAGGAACTCGCGCCGCGGCAATCGGCGCTCGAAGATGAGATCCTGCAGGATCTGTCGGCGGACGAGAGGCGCATTCTGCTGGCGCTGCTCGAGCGGATCAGGGCGCGGCTCGGGCGCTAGGGAAAAGGAAAAGCCGTGTGGAAAAGAAGACCGAATACAACATCTGGTACTGGGTGATGGCTTTCATAGCCGTGATCTTCATCCAGGATCTGATCGCCGGCTGGCAATCCGTCGCGCCGATCAGCTACAGCCAGTTCGAGAAGTATCTCGCTGACGGGAAAATTTCTTCTGTCGCGGTCGGGTCAGACACTATCACAGGCACCTTCACCGAACCCGTCGACGGCAAGAAGCAGTTCGTGACGACTGTAGTGAATCCCGCAATCCTGGAACGGATAGACCGGTCAGGTATCGAGATCACTGGCGTTCCGCAAAACACTTTCTTCGGCACGCTGATTTCCTGGGTGGCGCCAGCGCTTGTCTTCTTCGGAATCTGGATGCTGCTGTTCCGCAAGTTCGCCGACAAGCAGGGTTTCGGCGGGTTCATGCAGGTCGGCCGCAGCAAGGCCAAAGTTTACATGGAAAAGGAAACCGGCGTCAGCTTCGCCGACGTGGCCGGTGTGGACGAGGCCAAGGCTGAGCTCGAGGAGGTCGTGGAGTTCCTCAGAAACCCCGCCGAATACGGAAAGCTGGGCGCACATATCCCCAAAGGCATATTGCTCGTCGGGCCGCCGGGCACCGGCAAGACGCTTCTGGCGCGCGCGGTGGCAGGCGAGGCCGGCGTGACCTTCTTTTCGATCTCGGGCTCCGAGTTCGTCGAGATGTTCGTGGGCGTAGGTGCCGCACGGGTGCGCGACCTCTTCGAGCAGGCCAGGAAATCGGCCCCGGCAATCATCTTCATCGACGAACTCGACGCTCTTGGGAGGGCGCGCTCCTCCGGCCAGATCGCCGGTGGCCATGATGAGCGTGAGCAGACGCTGAACCAGCTTCTGACCGAGCTCGACGGCTTCGACCCTTCGGTGGGCATCGTGCTCCTGGCCGCCACCAACCGGCCCGAGATCCTCGACCCCGCGCTGCTGCGTGCGGGACGCTTCGACCGTCAGGTGCTGGTGGACCGGCCCGACAAGAGGGGGCGTGTGCAGATATTGAACGTGCACATGAAGAAAGTGACGCTCGCCCCAGACGTTGATGCCGAGAATGTCGCAGCGCTTACTCCCGGCTTTTCTGGCGCGGATCTTGCCAATCTCGTCAACGAGGCAGCATTGCTCGCCACGCGCCGCAAGGCGGATGCGGTGACGATGGACGACTTCAACAATGCCGTCGAGCGCATCATCGCGGGGTTGGAAAAGAAGAACCGCGTGCTCAATCCGCGCGAACGCGAGATCGTGGCGCACCACGAGATGGGGCACGCGCTGGTGGCGATGGCTCTGCCGGGGGTGGACCCGGTGCACAAGGTCTCGATCATCCCGCGCGGAATTGGCGCGCTCGGCTACACTATCCAGCGCCCGACCGAGGACCGCTTCCTGATGACGCGGGAGGAACTCGAGAACAAGATCGCAGTCCTGCTTGGCGGGCGCGCGGCCGAGAAGATCATCTACAATCATGTCTCGACCGGGGCGGCCGACGATCTGGTCAAGGCTACCGATATCGCCCGCGCCATGGTCGCGCGGTACGGGATGGACGAAGACCTCGGGCATGTCAGCTACGACAGCGATCGGCCAGGCTTTCTCGGCACCGGCGACCAGTCGTCGTGGCTGAACCGCCGCTATAGCGAGGCCACGGCCGAGCGAATGGACGCGAAGGTGCGCGACATCGTGGATGGCGTGTTCAAGCGCACCCTCTCGCTTCTCGAAGCCAACCGGGCGCTGCTCGAGCAATCCGCGCAGGATCTCCTGCAACGCGAGACACTGGACGAGCCCGATCTGGTGGCAATTGGGTCCAAGATGAAAAGAACGGAAGCGGTCGCTGCCTGACACCGTCACTGACGCAGATGATCGCGGACAACCCTGACTGGATAAAGAAACGGAGAGGAAAAATGGCAAACGGAACTTGCGATATTTGCGGTCGCCCGGCGACGGCGCGCGTGCGCGCTTCGGTGAACGGCAGAGTTCAGAACATGGAGCTGTGCGACCAGCATTACAGCGAAATGGCGCGCCGGTCGGGGCGCAGCGCCTCGCCGCTGGAGTCCCTGTTCGGACGGCGTTCCCTTCTTGACGAATTCTTCGGCGAGAGCGGTTTCGGCAGCCTCTTTGGTGACAGTCCGCTGCGAGGCGGCACGCTCGGCTCCATGGGTGATGGCGATGACGCTGTCGTCGACGCCACTTTCGGCGAGGGCGCGCCGCGGCGTGGATCGCGGCGCGGCGGCGGACGCACCATCGCCGACCGGCTGAGCGAACAGGGCAACAAGCTGCTGCAGGATGCCGCACAGAAGGCCGGGGAATTCGGGCGCAGCGAGGTCGATACCGAA
The DNA here is from genome assembly GCF_026241335.1 of Ochrobactrum chromiisoli. GTDB lineage: Bacteria > Pseudomonadota > Alphaproteobacteria > Rhizobiales > Rhizobiaceae > Brucella > Brucella chromiisoli. Next base: position 50,731 of record NZ_JAPHAV010000018.1, read on the forward strand.
CATCTGCTTCTGGCATTGACCTCGTCTGACGTCGTCAAGACGATCCTGGAACAGTTCAAGGTCGATGTGGACGATCTGCGGCACCAGATCGAGAAGGAAGCGAAGCGTGGAGAGGCCAAGGCGGAGGGCGAAATCGGCGTCAGTCCTCGCCTCAAGGACGCGCTGAACCGGGCCTTCATCGCCTCGAACGAACTCGGCCATTCCTATGTCGGTCCCGAGCACCTGCTGATCGGCCTTGCCGAGGAAGGTGAAGGCCTGGCTGCGTCGATCCTGCGCAAATACGGATTGACGCCGCAGGCGCTTCGCCAGCAGGTGACCAAGGTCGTGGGCAAGGGAGCCGAGGAGGGCCGCGTGGAGGCGCCTTCCAGCACGCCCGATCTCGACCAGTTCAGCCGTGACCTGACGAAGCTCGCCCGCGAGGGCAAGCTCGATCCCGTCATCGGCCGCGCCCGCGAGATCGAGACGACGATCGAAGTGCTGGCCCGCCGGAAAAAGAACAACCCGGTGCTGATCGGCGAGCCCGGCGTGGGCAAGACCGCCATCGTCGAGGGACTTGCCCAACGGATCGTCGCGGGCGAAGTGCCCGAGGCGCTGCGCGACAAGCGGCTGGTCGAGCTCAACATCAACTCGATGGTGGCCGGGTCGAAGTATCGCGGCGAGTTCGAGGAGCGAGTCCAGAAGATCCTCAAGGAGATCACCGAGGAGAAGGACAGCCTGATCCTGTTCATCGACGAGATCCACACCATCGTCGGCGCCGGCCAGGGCGGTGGCGAAGGTGGTCTCGACATCGCCAACACCTTCAAGCCGGCGCTGGCGCGGGGCGAGCTGAACCTGATCGGTGCGACGACGCTCAACGAGTACCAGAAATACATCGAGAAGGACGCGGCGCTCGAGCGACGGTTCCAGCCGGTTTATGTCGAGGAACCCACGATAGCTCAGGTCATCATGATCCTGCGGGGGCTCCGCGACACGCTGGAAGCACACCACAAGGTGACGATCACCGACGAGGCCATCGTTGCGGCGGCCGAGCTTTCGGATCGCTACATCACCGGTCGCTTCATGCCCGACAAGGCGATCGACCTGATCGATCAGGCAGCCGCACGGGTGAAGATCAGCGCCACGGCGCGCCCCGTGGAAGTCCAGGAGCTGGAGGCCGAAGCCGCGCAGATCAAGCGCGAGCAGGACTATGCCGCAGCCCGCAAGCAATTCGACCGTGCAGCGGAACTGAAGAAGGAACTCGAGCAGAAGCAGAAGGAGCTGGACGAGCTTCTGGAAATCTGGAAGCGCGACCAGGCTTCGGCGACCGCCGAGGTGCGCGCCGATCATGTGGCGCAGATCGTCTCCAAGATCACCGGCGTTCCGGTCACCGAGCTGACCGCCGAGGAGAAGGACAAGCTTCTGAAGCTCGAAGACAAGCTGCATGAGCGCGTCATCGGCCAGGAAGAGGCTATCCGCGCCGTGGCCGATGCTGTGCGGCTGGCGCGCGCGGGCCTGCGCGAGGGACGCGGACCTACGGCGACCTTCCTCTTCCTCGGGCCGACCGGGGTTGGCAAGACGGAACTGGCCAAGACGCTCGCCGAAGTAATCTTTGGCGATCAGGACGCAATCATCCGCATCGACATGTCCGAGTATGGCGAGCGCCACTCGGTCGCCCGGCTGGTGGGCGCGCCTCCCGGCTACGTCGGATACGACGAAGGCGGGCAACTGACCGAGAAGGTGCGCCGTCGGCCCTACTCGGTCGTGCTGCTCGACGAGATCGAGAAGGCGCACCCGGATGTCTACAACATTCTGTTGCAGGTGTTCGACGACGGTCGGCTGACCGACGGCAAGGGGCGCGTGGTGGACTTCACCAACACCATCATCATCGCCACGTCGAACCTCGGTTCGGACATCATCCAGCGCAACCTCAAGAAGCGCGGCAGCAGTGAGTTCGACGAGGCCAAGCAGAAATCCGAACTGATGGAGGTGTTGCGCGGTCATTTCCGGCCAGAGTTCATCAACCGGATCGACGAGATCATCGTCTTTCATTCGCTGAATCAGTCGGAGATCCGCCAGATCGTCGAGTTGCAGCTCAACCGGGTGAAGCGGACCGCCCTTACCCAGGGCGTCGAACTCGAATTCGACGTGAGCGTCGTGGATCACTTCGGCGCGGTCGGCTTCCGCCCCGAATTCGGCGCCCGCGAGCTGCGCCGGCTGATCCGGTCGGAGTTGGAGACCGAGTTGGCCCGCGAAATGCTCTCCGGGCGGATCGAGGATGGTGACAAGGTCCGCGTCGCCTGGTCGGAAGACGAACAGAGGGTCGTGTTCGAAAAGATCGTAAAGGACACCGGTGACGACAGCCCGGACGATCAGGTCAAGGCCGGGATCGAGGAGCCCAGCGAAGTTGCCGAAGACAAGACGGACGTTCCGAAGCCCAGCGTTGGGGATGAGGTGCAGTCCAAGGACGACAAGTCCGCCGAGTGACAGCGCAAAAGACTGGCCCGGCGCGATATCGGTCGCGCCGGACCAATTCTTCGGAGAGTTATAGGAAGGTCCACGGCATGAACGTCATTAGATCATTCCGCAATCTCGACCGGCACGGCCAACAGCGCGCGCCTGAGGTCATCGAGGAAGAGGTGCGGCAACTTGAACCGCACCTTGCGCGCTTTCGCGAGGATCTGGTCCGGCTCGAAGTCGTTGCCTCGCAGACGAGGGGCAAGACGCGCATCAAAGTCAGCCTGCGCCTGCAACTGCCGTCGGGCGTGATCGCGGCGCGGGAAGATGGATTCGAGATCGAGCCTGTCCTGCGCAAGGCCTTTGCCGACCTGCGCCACCAGGTCGATCGGCATGTGGCGCGCCTCAAGCACGAGCCTGAATACAAGCGTCCCGCCCGCCGGCGCCGGATCGGCGCCCCGCTGCCGCCCGCGCGGGATGCGGCGGAAGCGGACCGGCGCCAACTCTTCTTCGACCTGATCGAGGATCATCTCGATACGGTCTACGATACAGTCAGGCGCGAGTTGACCTATCTCGAGTGTAGCGGGTCTGTGCCGGCTGGCTACCTGAGCGTTGGCGATATTGTCGATGCGACGATCCTCAACGGGCTCAACCGCTTCGAGCGGCGGCCGACCGAATTCTCCGTCCGGGACTGGCTGACGCAGCTGGCCTTCGAGACCGTCGAGGCCGAGGCGCAGGCTGCGCGCCGCGCGGTGCCCGAGGATGCCGCCTCCATCGAGGCGGAACCCGAGGCCCCGGCGGAGGATCCGACCGAGGCGGATCAGGCGATGTTCGAGTTCTACCAGCCCGACGAAGTGCTGATGCTGGAGGATCTCATCGCCGACGACGGCGGCACAGACCCCGAGACCGAAGTGGATCGTCATGATATCGCCATGGCACTGCACCGGGCTATCGCAGATCTTGCTCCGGTCGAGCGCCGCGTCCTGTATCGGATGTACCTGGAAGACGCCACGATCGCGGAGACGGCGCACCTCCTGGGTCTCACTGAGGCGGAAGTGTTGAAGATTGCAGAGAACGCGGCGGAGACACTGCGCGGCACGCTGGTCGAAGCCGGGTTGATCGGCGAGGCATCGGGGCGCGCGCCCGTGGAAAGGGAAATTGCCCGGACGCAGTGTCTGCCTCAACCGGTCGAGGACCGCCGCCGCGTGGCGGCCGCCCTGGCCGGCGCGGAGACAATCGGCACTACTGAGTTGAAACCTGAACAGGAGATGGACCAATGACGACAACCTCTGCAAAGCAATCCGACACGATGCAGGACATGCTGGGCAGCCTGTCCGGGAACTGGTGGCTGTTCGTGCTGCGCGGTGTCCTGGCGCTGGTGATCGCGGTTCTCGCCTTCCTCATGCCTGCGGAGTCGCTGCTTGCTCTGACGCTGGTCTTCGGCGCTTTCGCCTTCGCCGATGGCGTGTTCGGCCTCGTCGCCGCCGTCCGCAACATCCGCGGGGGCGATCGCTGGGGCTGGCTGATGTTCAGCGGCATTCTGGGGATCGCCACGGGGGTCGTCGTGGTCTTCTCGCCGTTCGTGGCGACGCTTGTGCTTGCGACATTCCTCTGGGCCAGCATCGCATTCTGGTCCGTGTTCTCGGGTGCCCTCGAGATCGCGGCAGCGATCCGCCTGCGAAAGGAAATCAACGGCGAAATCTGGCTGATCCTGAGCGGCCTTCTCTCGGTCGTTCTCGGTGTCGTCGTGACCTGGATGCTGCTGACGCGCCCGGTCGAAAGCTTCCTCGCGCTCGGCTGGCTGATCGGCTTCTACGCCGCGGTCTTCGGGGTGATGATGATCCTCCTCGGGCTACGGCTTCGCAAGGCGGATCGTTCGGACGGTGCGGCCTTCGATGACGCTCCCCCATCGGCAAAGGCGTGAGGTGCCCTGTGGTGGATGACGGGCGACTTGCCGGCGAGGAGCACGATTTCACCCGATGGGACGAAACGATCTTCGACCGTTGCCTGAGCACCGGCTTCAATCCGTTCGGCAGCGGTCCGACGCCAATCTTCCTGCGGCACCGGGACGCAGAGGCGCCGGACGCCGATGCGAAGCCGTGCATGCCACCTGACACCGAAAATGCGAGGTGCTGATGTCGAACCGCCTGCCTGACTTGGCATTTGCTGCTGCGGCCGCTGCCTTGGGCATCGGCATCGTTTTCGTTTTTCGTTCGATGTATCTTGCCGAAGACATACTGCCTTTCGCGCAGGAGATGACGCTCATCTTCCTCGGCGCTGTCGTGACGATCATTCTGACCGCGGCGCTTCTCAATCGCCAGACCGATCTCGAGCTTCGCAAGGAAGGAAGGGTCATCATCCTCCAGCAGCAATGCGACATTTACATGGCCTGCATCGAGAAGGTCGCAGAGATCGTGGAAACCGCAAGGCACGATGCGAAGCTGATCGATGAACTGCGTGTTCTCAGCCACAAGCTGGCTGTGGTCGCGAGTGCAGGGGTCGTGTCCAGCTTCGAGCAGGTACTGGAGAGCTTGCAGTCCGGTTTTGCTGACGGCACGCTCTCGGACGGGGACGGAGAGGGCGTGATGAATGCCGTCGCCGATCTCACGATAGCGATGCGGTCGGACGTCCTGCACGCTGCTGCCTTTCCTTCGCAGAACACCGAACGCGCCGTTCGCCTGAATTCGAGGCGAATGGAAAAACTCGACGATCTCGAACGTCACCTTCTCGTATCCACCGACACCCGGGAGAACTGATATGCGCGGCCATAATCGTCCACCATTCCCGCCGAAAATTCCCGGAACCGATCTGCCATCCTGGGACGTGCCGACGGCAATCATCTACCGTCCTGCCCGTTCCGCGATGACATCGGCGCCTCGGCCCAACTACTGGGTCCTCGAGTTCGAGCCGTCCCGGCCGCCGCAGATCGAGCCGCTGATGGGATACACGTCCAGCGGCGATCCCTATCGTCCGATTCGGCTGAAGTTTCCGGATCGCGACAGCGCCGTGGACTTCGCAGAGCGGCAGGACTGGCATTATGTCGTGCGCGAGGACGCTGGGGGAGCCCGGATGGCGAACCCTTGGGCGGGTGAGACGCGCCACCGGCTGCACAGGGGCGTCGATGCCCCGGGAGCCTTCCGGGTCCCGTTCCGCCCCGATCGCCGCCTCTCAAGAGGCGTCCAGCATGAGAGCACGGCCGACCCGTCTACCAGCGACAGGGAGAGTTTCGATCCGGTCCTCGAAGCCTCGCTCGAATCCTTCCCCGCCTCTGATCCTCCGGCGTGGACGGGTGTGACAATTGCAAGAAAGACGACGTGATGACGGCCAGCTGCATGCGCTCGGGAAATAAGATGTTTCCATGGGCCGATACCGTTGCTCGCAGATACCCCCCCGTGGCCGTCTGGTCAGTCGTCGGGATCAGCCTTCTCGCTTTCCTCTACCAGAGCGGCCTGCCGCCGCGTGCGCTCAACCGGTTCCTGTTCGACTTCGCGCTGGTGCCGTCGCGCGTCTTCGGTCAGCTCCATCTCATCGCCCCGTCCGATTGGACGCCGTTCCTGACAAACATCTTCCTGCACGCGGGATGGCTTCATCTCATCCTCAACATGTGGACGCTCTGGATCTTCGGCCCAGCGGTCGAAGACCGGCTAGGGCCGGTGCGGTTCGCACTGTTCTATCTGTTCTGCGGCCTGGCCGCTGGGCTGGCGCATGCCCTCGCCAACCCCGACTCGGTCGTGCCTGCCCTCGGAGCATCAGGCGCGATCGCGGGAGTGATCGGGTGCTAAGCGCGGATGTTTCCGGCGGCGCGGCTGGTCGTGATCGTGCCGATCCTGGTCATCCCGTTGTTCTTTGAGATCAGCGCGCTGGCGTTCGCGATGATCTGGTTCGTCATGCAGCTCATCCCCGGTCTGATGTCGCTCGGAGATACGGCCACCGGCGGGGTTGCGTCTGGGCGGCGGCGTCGAATACCTGCCCGAACCCCGCCACCGAGAGGCCCGGCGGGTCACGACCTCGCGCTGAACGGCGCCGCCCTGCCTGCCCCTCCGAAACGACACTCAAAGGGAGAACAGAATGCCCACCGTTGCTTGCCCGAAATGCAGTTCCGTCAATCGCGTTCCGCAGGAACGACTGACGGATAACCCCAGCTGCGGCCGCTGCGGCGCCGCCCTGTTCGAGGGCCGGCCAGTCACACTGACCGCCGCCAGTTTCGACCGACACGCCGATGCCGATCTGCCCCTGCTCGTCGATTTCTGGGCGGAATGGTGCGGGCCATGCAAGATGATGGCACCTCAGTTCGAGGCTGCGGCGCGTTCGCTCGAACCCCAGTTCCGTCTCGGCAAGCTCGATACCGAAGCCGAACAGCAGATCACCGACCGTTACGGGATCCGCGGCATTCCCACCATGATCTTGTTCAGGGGCGGCAAGGAAATCGCGAGGACGAGCGGTGTAATGCCTGCCGCGCAGATAGCGTAGTGGGCGCGGTCGCACGTTTAGAGAATACAGGTATTGGCCTTTCCTGCGCCATGATATCAGGAGAAGAACATGCATGGCGTGACTGGATTTGTCGAAAGTGCGGCCTTGTTGGTTTGCGCCGCGTTCGTACTCGTGACGATATGTTCACGGATTGGCGTGCCTAGCATCGTCGGTTACATTCTTGCCGGTATAGTCATTGGACCCGCTGGCCTCGGCCTGATTGCGGAGAGCGCTGCCCTGAGCAGTATTGGCGAAATCGGAGTCGTACTCCTGCTGTTCGCGCTTGGTCTGGAATTCTCCTTCGAGAAGCTCGTAACACTCAGGAAGCATGTCTTCGGTCTTGGGGCTGTACAGGTTTCAGTCACGACGATAACGGTTTCGTTGGTAGCGAGTTTGGTCTTCGATCTCGCATCAGTTTCCGCAATCCTCATCGGCGGGGCCGTTGCGATGTCATCCACAGCCATGTGCCTCAAGGTGCTCGCAGGCGCGAACGCTCTTGGATCGGCTCATGGGCGCTTGGCCATCGCAGTGCTTCTGTTTCAGGACTTGGCAGCCGTCGCGTTCCTGCTTCTGCACGATGCAATGAGTGGTGCCGCCGAAGGGTATGGCGTGATAACGGTCATCGCCAGTGCAACGGCAGTGGTTGCTGCTCTGTTCATTGCCCGAGGTCCGTTGCAGGTACTTGCCCGTTGGGTCGCGTTGCGTGGCGATCCGGAGCTTGCCCAACTCCTCGCACTTACCATTGCGCTTGGGTCCACGATCGTCGCGACATCTGCTGGCCTTTCTCCGGCGCTCGCCGCATTCGCGACCGGTATGATCATCGGCGAGGGCGACGCGCGCCATGCTGTCGAGAACGAGATCCGGCCCTTTCGCGACTTGTTTGTCGGGATTTTCTTTATCGGTATCGGGACTCAATTGCCACTTTGGATCCTTCCATCTCAATGGCCTGCCGTGCTGGTCTGGCTTGCAATAATACTCTGCGGAAAGACGCTGATTGTTTTCGTCGTCGCCCGACTATTCGGCGAAGCGCTTCAGACCTCATTGCGGACCGGAGTCATCCTGGCCAACGGGGGAGAATTCAGCCTGATGTTGCTATCGGTTTCCTCGACGTCGGGTACAGTGGCCGAGGAGTTCGCCGGCCCCCTCCTCCTCGCGATTGGAGTGAGCATGTTGGCTGGAAGTCTTATGATTAGATGGGCGGGGTCAGGCCTAGGACCAATCGACATTAGGCCCTGTTGACAAAGTATGGCAGCCATATCTTTGCGGCGGCCAAGGCGAGAAATGCTGACACTCTAACCAAGCAAAGTCAGCCTTCGGGCCCCATTGCGGTCATCACGGGCCGAAGGGATATCCTGTGGAACACAGTCTATCGCAGCCGCGCTGTCGATTATGTTCGCACCCAGAGCATCGATATTCCCGCCGAACTGCTCTCCCAGGTCGCACCGCTTCCCTGGGCCCATATCGCACTCACCAGCGTAAGGCATTTATCGTTTGGGTTCGTTGACGGACAAATAACTCGCGTGTCCGGAAGACCATTGCGCGTGCTTGCTGTTCAGGTGTCTTGGGTTCAACGAAGCGCATCGTTGGACGCGTTGCAGCCTCAGCGATAGCCTCCGCATCAGCAACGTCATTTTTCTGCCGCTTCACAAAGGGCTTTACATAGGCGGGTGGGACCAGCCGGATCTCATGACCAAACTCACCGATCTCACGCGCCCAGTAATGGGCCGTTGCACACGCTTCCATGGCGACGATGCACGGTGGCAGCTTTGAAAAAAATACTAAAAGTTGTCCGCGTGTTAGTTTCTTACGCAGAACAACGCTGCCGTCAACGCGTGCGCCATGAACCTGAAAAACCTGCTTTGCAAGATCCAGACCGATAATGCTAATCTCTCCCATGGATATCTCCTCTCAAGTGACGTTACCCAACATCACCTTGGCACATTGAGATGCCGTTGGCAGGGGGTATCCACACCATCACTTCTCAGCGGCAATCAACAATACAGCGGCCTACTGTTACGGATTGCCGCAACGAAGCTTGCGGATGGTCAACCGTCCTTCGAAGCGAATATGATCACGCGCCACTACGAGGAGATGGTTCATGCTGCCATAGGTTCACGCCGCGTCTGGGTTCTCACAATCGCGAGTACGGTCGAAGCGCTTGCGCTTGAACTGTTCCCGCGACAATCAAAAGACGTGGCCGCCGATCTCAAGTCGATCGAGGCGTTGAGCGCTCATATCGACAAATGGTCAGGGAATAACGATCTTAAAGCTTTTGCAATCGGTGCAGTGGCGCGACGTGCTGACATGACCGTTTCCAAAGGCCTCCGCAAACTCGTCAACGACAAAAAAATTCGGGATGATGGGGTCAAGGCTTGGAACTATGTGCGCAACAGAGTGATGCATGGCTCCTTGGTTTCGATCTATTCAGACAAGGAGGAAGACGAGCGGATACTCGCAATGATAGAACTCGTCCATGAACTGACTGATGAAATTCTTCGACGACCGCAAACTTAACAATTGGTGTTAATTCGAGACTGATAGGTACTGGCTGCTCGGCGACGGTGAACTAAAGGCAGGCCCAACAACGCTATTTCGATGTTGATCGCACGTGTAAACCAAGGATGCCAGATCGGTGCGCGTTCAAACCTTTCGACAATATGATGTTTCCAAGCGTCTTATTTGATCTGAAGATCCATAGGTAGTTCTGCTCTCTTTTCCATTCTACCGACGCAGCCCGTTCTCATGCGTTCTTTGTGTAGTCCCTACTACTTGCTCATATCATCGCTAGATGACCCCCCATGCCCGAAACCGCCCCCTGCCAGTTATTTCGCGTAAATTGAGCTCATCGACAAGGCGAAGCGCGGCGCGAGGGGTGATCTCGAGTTCGGCGGCAATCATCCCGGCCGAAACCAGGGGCCTCGCCAGCACCAGTTCAATGAGCCCCGGCAGATTTGATGAGGCTCGCCGGCCCGTCAGTCGCCGTTCCAGCATCTGGCGCGCCAGCAGCAGCCGGTCATGTTCCTTGAAGCCAAGCTCGATCCCGGCCATCAATCCATCGAGAGAGGCCATGAGCCGGGTTTCAAAATTGCGATGCCGCCGCTGTTCGACACGGATGGTCTTCAGTCCCGCATTGAAGGCCAGCAGATGCGCGTTGGTGGTCAGGCCGTCGCGCCGGAGCAATGAGGCGGCCAACAAACGGCCCAGCCACGGCGCCCGCTGCAACACCGCGAGTTCATTCCAGGCATCGAGCGCCAGCATTGCCTGCAACACCGGCGGCAGATCGCTGATCGAACGCAACACGGTTCGCCATGCGTCGAGCCGCTCCTCTTCATCCCAGTCGGGATCGCGGATCAGCGGGTCAGTTTCCGGCTTCGGCAACCGCTGCGGCTGTTTCGCTTTGGCCAGAACGTCTTCGGACCGTGCCAGCACCGCGTCGATGGCGTCAAGATCGATACCGGGCAAGCCGAGCCCGCCATCCAACCGATTTTGTCTCCCCTCTCCGTTCCGGCCCGGCCTACCGACCGCCGCATCTTGCAACGCGGCGCCTTCGCTTTCCGCAACGATGCCGCCATCCCCAAAAAATGGTGCAGGCCACGCCTGCCGCAGACTGCGCAAGCCGTTCGGGCTCAGCGCCCAGTCCGGTGGCTGCGCGATAATGCGTCGCCGGGTCTGCAACACGTCGCGGGCAATGGTCAGCGCATGACTGGGCGAGCGGATATCGCGCGCCGCGTCATGCAGGACAAGGTCTTCCATTTCGACCAGTTCGCCGTCGAGCCACAGTGAAGCGCAGGCATCGGCAAAATGCAACCGCTCGATCAGCCCCGCGCCGACCGGCGAAGGAGCAAGACGCTCATCGAGACGCGCCAAGGCTTCACTGGCGCGCGTCACTGGCTGCAGCAAGGTCTTCAGAGACAATTGGTCGGGATCATAACGCATTGAATTTATGGTAAACAAATTCTGAAACGGACACCAGATATAATTTAATGTCCGGCACTGCTGATGACTTCTGGTTGGTGCTATAACATCCGATAAGTATAGGTTATCGAAGGTGATATGTACGAGGCACTTGTACGTGCTGTAAAACAATGGTATCAGTGGCGTACGGCCAATTTCGGAGGTCCCGATGCCCCAGACAAGCTACAAGATCAGCGAAGCCCGCAAGAATTTCGCCGAAGTCCTTGATCGCGCCAACCAGGGCGAAGAGATCGTCATCATGCGTGGCAACGAAGTTTACGCCCGCATCGGTCCGGCAGCGGGCGGTGGCAAGCGCCCTTTTGGCCTGTTGCGCCATCGTCGCCTGCCCGACAACCTGTTCGATACAGTTGATGCAGAGCAGGCGGCGATCGATGCCGGCGACTGGAATGATGATACCGGCGTCTGGCAAGGCAAATCCAACAATAGCGAAAACACGCAATGAAAATCCTGCTCGACAGCCACGCCGTCTACTGGTGGACAATCGGTAGTGATCGCCTGTCCATAAAGGCACGATCGCTGATCGAGGACAAGGCAAATGCTATCCTCGTCAGTGCGGTCACGTTCTATGAGCTGGACAACAAGATGCGCCTGAACAAGCTTGATCTCAAGCCCCAGGAACTGCGGGCGGCCGTCACGGAAAGCGGCCTGCAAACACTAGCCATCACCGATTTGCATGCCGAACTTGCAGCAAATTTTGATTGGGAACATCGCGATCCGTGGGACCGGATTCTTGCAGCTCAGGCGCGGCTTGAGCACTGCACTTTCATCTCGACGGATCTGGCGTTCGACGCGATTCTGCATGAGCGCGTCTGGTAAGGGCAATGGCGGTGAAGGTATTCGTGGACATTGCCGAGGCGGCGGAGCGATTTGACGAACTGATTGACTTCGTTTTGCGCGATGACGAGATTGTCATCTGTCGAACAGGCGATCCTATTGCCGCGATCGTGCCAACTTCGCAGGATGGTCAGGGCACATGGGATGAAGTCTGGGCGCTGGCGCTTAAGGGAAAGCCTGCAAACATGCACCAGACTTCGAACCACGATGAACTATATGACGAGAACAGTCTGCCGAAATGAGCAGTTCGTCGTCAGGTTCGATTGAAAAACGCACCGAGACTTTAGATACGATAGCGGCTGTTCTGCCGATGAACCGCCGCGACATGCTGGCAGGAATTTTGACCGATGAGGATGTCGAGACATTGCGCCATCTGGTCAATGAAGGCATGGGCGAAAACACGCTGCGCGCGCTGACCTCGGATCTGGCCTATCTCGAAGCCTGGTCGAAGGCCGCAACCGGCAATCCCCTCCCCTTCCCCGCGCCGGAAGCCTTGCTCCTGAAATTCATTGCGCATCATTTATGGCGGCCACAACAGCGCGAGATCGAACCCGACCACGGCATGCCGTCCGCTGTGGAAGAGGAATTGCGCCAACAAGGCTTTTTGCGTGTGTCCGGACCGCATGCGCCGGCAACGGTCCGCCGGCGACTTGCCAACTGGTCGACGCTCACCCGCTGGCGCGGTCTGGAGGGTGCGTTTTCATCGCCGGCCGTCAAATCGGCCATCCGGCTTGCGGTGCGCGCCTTGAACCGGCCGCGCAGCCGCAAGAGTGCCAATGCGATTACCGGCGATATGCTGGGCAAGCTGCTGGCAACCTGTTCCGGCACGGATCTAACCGCTATCCGGGATCGGGCTATCCTGATGGTGGCCTTCGCCTCGGGCGGCCGTCGGCGCAGCGAAGTCGCCGGCTTGCGTGTAGAACAGCTGGTCAAACAGGCACCGGTCACCGATGAGAACGGCTCTCCCCTCCCCTCGCTCGGCATTCATCTCGGTCGCACCAAAACCAGTGGTGCCGATCACGATGAAATCGTCTATCTGACCGGGCGGCCTGTCGAGGCTCTCACCCGCTGGCTGGAAGCAGCCAGGATCGACAAGGGCAGCGTGTTTCGAAAAGTCGATCGCTGGGGCAATGTGTCCACGCGAGCGCTCGAACCGAGCGCCATCAACCAGATTGTCAAACAGCGCGCGCAAATGGCAGGTCTCAATGCAAAAGAATTCTCAGCCCACGGCCTGCGCTCTGGCTATCTCACCGAAGCCGCCAATCGCGGCATTCCGCTCCCCGAAGCCATGGAACAATCGCGCCATCGCTCCGTGCAGCAGGCGTCCGACTATTACAACAATGCCAAACGGCGTAGCGGACGGGCGTCAAGGCTGCTATGATACTATTCACGGAGGGACCTCCAACTCTTCGACCGCACTAAGCATGAACTGGATCGCGCTTACTTATAAACTGCCACATGCAGCTTGTTAACAGCGGTCGTTCATCGTGATGACCGCTCGAGAATGTGCCTGATCAGCTACGCTGGCTTGAAAACAACAGCGTGGGGTTTAGTTCTTCAGTGCCGATATATGGATTGGCATGGATCGCAAGAATCCACAGGCTGATCGAAGCCGTTGTCGAATAAAGTAGCAAGGCATGCCTCCCAGCCCGCACCCGATCCGCATGGGTCGAGGCAATAGTGGCGATAGTCAGGAATGTCAGCGCCAGTACAAGATACCATTTATATTGGTCGATGGACGTATTAGCGATAGCGATGCGATCATTGCGCGCATTCTGAAGCTCGTTAAAATCATGAATGAGCTGGGATACGATCGGAGAGGGCGTGCCGTCGCTGGCCACCGTCTGGACAACGGAACGAATGGCAAGAAGCGACTTCTCCACCTTGGGCGAAGGCACGATATTGTCGTCGGCTCCCCATTCATCTGACACCACCAGATTCCGATAGGTTTCCACTGCGTTCTTAAGTCTCTCATTGTTCAGGACCGTGGGATGAGCAGTCCCCAACATTCGAAATATCGCAGACCGTTCGTTGCTGGTCGCGAGATCCGCTCGAGAATTGAGTGTCCATGCATCTGCCGCGACGAAGCCGAGAGACAAAGCCCATGCGGTGGATATCGTGCCGACAAAGGCTCCAATGGGCACCGAAGTCGGATCTTTCAACGCCCGCAGGCCCCGCAGCTTCAGAAGGAGCCAGCCGCAGGCATATAAAAGCGCCCCGAAAAAGCAAAATGCCAAGAATGATACGTAAATCGACATCCCCAGTAATGTTGCCATGAACGCCCCCCCAAAAAATACGTTGGCGCAACTCATTATATAGAGGGCGTAAATAAACCGTGTTCTCTGGAAGGGAATTGGATATAGGTCCTCTGGTTTATCGCGGCGTTTATTCGAAGTTACACAGAGTGTGACGACCGATCTGAATGAAATAGATCAATGTTTTAAAATCTCTTTTCAGCACAAGTCTTCTCCGAAAACCGTTTTACCCTTTTCGGGGAGGCCTCTATGTAGAATTTTTGCAATTTCGGCTTTACTAATTGATTACGAAGAGCGGTGTATTGGACAATGGGGTATCATCGATTCTATTCTTTTGGGTTGGGGCAAAGAATTGAGACTGGAAGCAGAAGTCGACAGCGTTGAAACACAACGCTCAAGTGAAAAAAGTTCGCTCCTTTCCCTTGCCATCATAATTGCGACAGCGTCAATTTTCGGGCTCACTTACAGCCTGACGGCTCCGCTGGTGGCGCATATGCTTATCAAAAGCGGGCTGACGGAAACGCTTGTCGGTGCCAATGCCGCCATGCATGCGCTCGGCGTCCTGTGCATAGCCCCCTTCCTTTCGGGACTGGCTATCCGCTACAAGCCCAAATATCTCATCATGGCCGCGCTACTTTCATCAGCGTTGCTTCTGATCCTGTTTCCAATGGTGCCTAGTTTCTGGTTCTGGTTTCCGTTGCGTTTCCTGCTGGGAATTTCTGCCGAAATTCTGTTCGTATTGACGGAAACCTGGGCCAGCGAGCTGAGCGACAATAAAAATCGCGGACGCATCATGGCGACCTATACGGCGTCGCTCTCGCTGGGTTTTGCCGGCGGCCCGCTGATCCTGTCGTTTACGGGGTTTGAAGGGCTGGTGCCATTTGCAATCGGGGCGGTCGTCGCCCTCCTCGCCTTTGTCATCATAAGTCTGCCGGGACTTCGACAGATTGAAATGGCCCAGCAAAAACACTCAAATTTCTTGCGTATGATGCGACTGTCGCCCATTGCCATGGGAACAACGGCAATCAATTCGGCAGTTGAAACAGCCGGACTGTCTTTCCTTGCCATTTATGCCATGCGGCTCGGCTGGAACGAAACCGAAGGTGCACAACTGATCACGGTTCTCATGGTCGGTGCCATTGCGCTGCAGCTTCCCATCGGCTGGCTATCAGACAAGATGAACCGGGTTACACTGATGATCGCCCTAACGGCGGTTTCCGCAATAACGGCATTTCTCTGGCCCCTGCTTCTATCGGTGAGCTGGCTGGCCTACCCGGCATTGTTCATCTGGGGCGGAATTTTCGTTGGCATTTATACGACAATGCTCGCGATAATCGGCTCGCAGTTCCGTGGGGCGGACCTTATCAGCGTCTATGCGGCGATGGGGCTGTTCTGGGGCGGTGGCGCCTTGGTGGGACCGATGCTGGCAGGCGGTTTTCTGGACGTGATGCAGCACGGCCTACCGACCTTTGTGGGAATGGTCTGCGTCGTTTTCATGGTGTTCGCCCTGATCGTAAAGCGCACGCTTAAACCCAGTGGAGACCCCCAGGCATGATACGCATCGTTCTTATTCTCCTTGGTCGCGAAATTATCCAGCGGCACTGGAAAATACTGCTCATTACCGGCGGCGTCTGGCTTCTCCTCGGCACATTCATCGCTATAGATGCGCTGGACGGAAAGACGATCATTCCGTCGCGCTTTTTTGGCTATTTCCTGCTGCCGGAGGCGGCTGTCGGCCTCCTGGCTGCCGCGTTCAGTCAGGGAACGGCGAGACGAATGCGTGTCGTGCAGGGTATCGCGTTGTTCGCGGTCGCCTTGCTGATCCTCAGCGCCACCCCCGCCAGCCACTTCACGCTTGCGATGGTGCTGGGGTTCTGCTTCCTTGTGGATGGCAGTGTGCGCATTGGCAGTGCATGGGTTGTCCGCTATCCCCGCTGGCGGCTGGGGTTGATGGGCGGCATTGCGGAAGTTTGCATCGCCATTGCAACGCTTCAGCCATGGCCAACATGGTACGCCGGAACAGTTGCCTTCAATGTCGGCGCCGTCATGATCCTTACCAGCCTTGGCATATTGAACATTGCGACACGGGTGCGACGGCTGGAAGAAGGCGCATCGATCAGCAGTATCTTCAACAGAAATCCTTTATGGAACAAGCCGGATTCCAGCTCCCTCGCCCATTCTGCCAATCGCAGCGAGCTGATCGTCCATGTCTGGACTCCCACAGGTCAGGTCATGACCCCGCTTCATCAAAGGGCCATCAATCGATATATCGCAGCCGTCGATACAAACGGCGTCATTTCCACAGGCCATGCGGCTCTGGAAATGGCCCCACACGTCTATATCAGCCATTATCCGGCAGTCGAGATCGACCGATCGCCGGACGAATTCACCCGGACATTACGCGCCACCGCAGACAACAATGTGCCCGGACGTTTCCTGCCAAGCTATCAGGAAGAATCCGCCGAATGGTGCCAATCGACGGTGCAGGTGGTGATCAAGAATATCGACGCATCGCGATTGAATGCATTCTGGCAACATTACAGCGCAGACAACACCTATAATCTCACAAACCGCAATTGCTCAAGTGCAGTCGCTGATGCTCTGGATGCAGCGCTGGAAGGTGTTTATCGTGACCACAACTGGCCAATAATGACAGCGTTGCGCGCGATCATTTATCCTGAGCTATGGGCAGCGGGACTGATGCGCAAACGCGC
>NZ_JAPHAV010000019.1 GCF_026241335.1 Ochrobactrum chromiisoli
GAAAAGCCAATCTCAAAATCTTCGCGGTTCTGGTCTTGGATCGGCAGCGGCGGGGCAGGGGCTGCAATTCCGTTTGTGGACTGGCGTGTCCAGATGGTGCTTGTCGTGTTTGTTCTTGCTCTCACGGCCTATGCAATCTTCACGATGCCACAGGCCAAGGCCAAGCTTGAAAAGCTGGTGGATGCGATATGAGCGTAATCTGGGCGCTAATCCCGAACTGGTTGAAGATCACCGCCGCCGCTGTTCTGGCGGCATTTTTGTGTCTGGCTGCTGGATATGTCGCCGGAAAGCGTGACGGTCGAGCCAGTGCCGAAGCCAAAATCGAAAGACAGAACAATGAAGCGACTGAGAAAGCCCTTGGTGCTGTGCTCAATTATGATGAGTGCATTGACGTTGGCGGGGTGTGGACATTCAGGACCGGCAAATGTGAGCGGCGTCCGTAGCGTTCTTGGAACTGATTTGCTCGGCGCGCGCGGCGCAACTGACACGGATCAGCGAAAGATCGACCGCACAATCGTTCGTGGCTGTGCCGGTGGCGTCTGGTCGAAAGACGAATGCGCAAAGCATGATGAGAAATAAGAGGCATGCCAGTGACAACTGAAGCGGGACAAGACAGAGCCATAGGCCGCGTAGAAGGCAAGCTTGATCAGATCATCAAGGATATGGATCGGGCACGCGATGACCGGAAGCAGCAATATGAAAAGCAGGAAAAGACAGATCGCACCTTAGACGAGGTGATGCGCAAGCTTCAAAGTGTCGATACGCGACTTAGCAATGTTGAGGAACCTGTCGCAGACTTCAACCGTTGGCGCGAGCGTGGGGTTGGGGCAGTCATGCTCGTGTCATTCGCTGCCGCCTCACTTGGTGGACTAGTAGCCGCTTTTGGGAAGAAGCTATGGGCGCTGATGACGGGGTAAAAGGTGAGGGCGAGGAACGGGATTATTGAATGGTTTCAATGTCGTTTTTGGGCTGTAGGTGAGGGGATTTAAGAAGGTTCGTGTTATTGTTATGTATTTGATAATATTAAATAAAAAACGAAATTTTAATGGTTCGAATGGTGGGCGTAACAGGGATTGAACCTGTGACCCCTACAATGTCAATGTAGTGCTCTCCCGCTGAGCTATACGCCCATTCGATGTGGCGCATACACCATATCGCGTTGCGCCCGTCAATGCTCTTTTTGAAGTTTTTTGTCTTTTTCGTGAATAGTTTATCGTATGCCAGGAATGCCACAGGCAGCTCAAAAGCATTGTGCGTCCGTATGGACGCACAAACAGGCGCATTGCTTGTAAAAACCGGTTCCTGTGTTGGAATGGTTTGGTTTAGGCAGCGATCAGCATCTTTTCGATTTCGTTCACCAGATCGCGCAGATGGAATGGCTTGGAAAGCACTTTTGCGTCGCGCGGAGCGTCCGAATCGGGGTTCAATGCAACGGCAGCGAAGCCGGTGATGAACATGATCTTGAGATCCGGGTCGATTTCAGTCGCACGGCGCGCGAGCTCAATACCGTCCATTTCCGGCATGACAATATCAGTGAGCAGCAGCGAAAACGGTTCTTCGCGCAGTCTTTCATAGGCGCTTGCGCCATTGTCGAAATGGGTGACGTGATAGCCTGCTTTTTCCAGTGCTTTCACGAGGAAGCGACGCATATCATTATCGTCTTCAGCTAGCAGAATTCTTTTCATTGGTCCGTCCGAATTTCATGTCGTCCGTTCGCAAGGTGCAGCGAAGATAACGACTCATTTTGCACACTAGAAAACGCGCTTTTGGTAAATATGAAATGAATGCTCGCGCAAATGTTAATTGTTATGGCCACTGTTTGGCAACATGCTGTTATGTGTTACAGCTTTGCACGATTTAAGAGGCCAGCCAATAGGAGGAAAGGTGGTGGCTTAAAATTTGGATATTGCATCGGGCCGGACTAGAATAAGGTGCTACTTTTGGTGCAAATTGATCGGGTGGCGCGCTGTCACAAGGCAATCGAAACGGGTTGACGTATGAGTCTGGAACGCGATTTTCATCTGATCCCCCCTTTTGAGCTTTGCGCGCCTGCGCAGCAGCGCATTCCCTTTGTTTTCAATTCCCCCCATAGCGGCCGCGCCTATCCGCTCTCATTCCTTGAAGAGACGCGTCTCGACCCGCTGGCAATTCGCTATTCGGAAGACTGCTATGTGGATGAACTTTTTGCGACGGTGCCGCGCTTGGGCGCGCCTTTGCTTAAAGCACATTTTCCGCGGGCGTTTCTCGATGTAAACCGCGAGCCCTATGAGCTTGATCCGCGCATGTTCATTGAGCCGCTGCCGCCCTTCGTCAACAGCCAGTCTGCACGCGTGGCAGGCGGTTTGGGAACAGTGCCGCGTCTGGTTGGCGAGGGGCAGACCATTTATTCGGGGCGTATATCGCTGCGGGAAGCTTTTTATCGCATCGAAGATATTTATAAGCCCTATCACCGCGCACTCGATGATCTGCTGAAGTCCACCCATGAGCGTTTTGGCTATTCTGTGCTGATAGATTGCCATTCCATGCCGGGCGGTACGCGCGTGGGCGAACTAAGTGACCGTCCTGATTTCATTATTGGGGATCGTTTTGGCCGTTCATGCAGTGAGCAGCTGACGCAGGCTGCGATGGAGCTTCTTCAGGGGCTTGGCTATACGGTTGCCCATAACAAGCCCTATGCGGGCGGCTTTATCACGGAACATTATGGTCGGCCTGCCCAGTCGTGCTTTGCCCTGCAGATCGAAATCAACCGCAGCCTCTATATGAACGAGCAGAGCTTACAGAAGCTTGTTGGCTTTGACGCACTTTGCGCTGATCTCTATCAGTTTCTGAGTGACCTGACATCTTTGCCGGATGAGCTTCTGGTCATGCCGTCACTCGCAGCGGAATAGGGCTGCCAAAGACGCTGGAAACTCCAAAAGTATCGTAGATAAAAAGAGCCGCGCCCCAATGAAGAAGGCGCGGCCAAAGACTAGGGAGGAAATGCCCCGAAAGGCACCGACAGGACAGCCTGTCTGACCTTTAAGTTATGCTGAAAACCCTGATAGGTCAAGAAATTACGCATAATTTTTGAGCTAAATCTATTTTGCTCAAATTATTTGCATTGTTGGTATGGATTGCATAGGAATGCATCACGTTATGGAAATGGGAGATTGGAATTGCTGATCGACAGGGCATTTTTTTCCGAGGTCGCAGCGGCGGCGGCAGCTGAAACCTTGCCAAGGTTTCGCAGGTTCAACGAGATCGATAATAAATACACTTCGGGATTTGATCCGGTGACGGAAGCCGACCGTTCAGCGGAGCGCGCGATTCGTGCAGTGATCGGGCGCGAGTTTCCAGAACACGGCATTCTCGGTGAAGAATACGGCCCCGAAAATATTGATCGCAGCCATGTCTGGGTTATCGATCCTGTTGATGGAACCCGTGCTTTCATTTCGGGTTTGCCCGTATGGGGAACGCTTGTAGGTCTGACTGTCGACGGCGATGCCAAGGCAGGCATGATGTCTCAGCCTTTTACGGGCGAGTTATTTTATAGCGACGGTGAAGGGTCTTATCTGGTGCGTGATGGCGTCGAGCAGCGTTTAGCTACGCGCTCACAGGCCACTCTTGAAGATGCAACAATGTTCACGACGACGCCTGCGCTCTTCAAAGGCGAATTGCGCAAAGGGTTCGATCGACTGGAAAATTCCGTGCGTCTGTCGCGATATGGCGTCGATTGCTATGCTTTCGCCATGCTTGCGGGCGGCTTCACGGATATTGTTGTTGAAGCAGGCTTGCAGCCCTATGATATTGTCGCGCTGATCCCGATCATTGAACAGGCAGGCGGTGTTGTCACGCAGCGCGATGGGGGGCCGGCAGAGAAGGGTGGCGATATTGTTGCAGCCGCATCTGTAGAGCTGCATCAGGCCGCACTGGAGCTGATCAACAGCTAAATGAGTTGAGTTGGCTCTGTGCTTGCTATTTCTGTTTCCGAATTGCCGGGAATGAAGGCATCAAAGGCAGCCAGAGCCTGCTCACGATAGAAGTCAGCCTCCTGAAGTATCTCGTGGCGGGCACCATCGACGACCACGAGCGAAATATTGCGCGTGCGTGCTACAAAGCGCTCAATCGCCGGTGTGGAAACCACCCGATCATTACCGGCTGCAATAATCAGAACAGGGACAGCCGGTCCCTGATAAAAGTCTGGTCGGTTGATGCGCGATGCGGTTTCAAGCGCGCCTGCAATCCAGCGTATGGTCGGGCCGCCAAGCGCCAGATCGGCATGGCTACGGACAACTTCCATATTGCGCATGAAACGCGCGGGATCACTGGTCAGCGGGTTATTCGCAAAAGGCCGGTTCATCATTTTGCGCCCTGCTGCGGCATAAAGCCTGCCAAAGCCGATCATGCGCAAGGCAATGGTGATGCGGCGCATCTTGTCATCGCTTGATTGCGATCCGCCAAGTCCCATCAAGGGTGCACAAAGCACAATCCGGGTTATGCGTGATGCAAGCTTTGGGATCGACGCATAGGCAATCAGTGCACCTGCTGAATGCGCCAACATATAAAAGGGGGGTGGGCAGTCTGGCAGAACAATGTCAGTGAGAAACTGATCAAGATCATTGGTGTAATCGCTAAAGCGGCCCACATAGCCGCGAAAGCGGTCTTTGAGCAGCCTGTGCGATCCGCCTTGGCCGCGCCAGTCGAAGGTCGCGACATGGAAGCCGCGGTTTGTCAGGTCGGATATGGTTTCGAAGTATTTTTCGATAAACTCGTTGCGGCCTTGTAGCAAAACGATCGTACCACGCGATGGTTTTGTCGGTGATTTCACCAGTGCATAACGCAGACTCTTGCCGTCCCGCGTTTTGAACATGCCAGATTGTGTGCCCGCCGGTATGGGGTTGGCGTTGGTCTCAAAAAGAAAATCTGGCATTTCACTCGTGTGCCCAGGTTCGATATTCTAAGACCATTATAGCGGGCTAAACTATTACAAAAAGTAACCGGAAGCCTGAACGCAGACTTCCGGTTCAGAAAACAACCTGTGCAAGGGACGTTACCCAGGTTGAACTGTTTGATACTTACCAGCCGCGCCCGGCGCGGCGCTCATCAAGAATGCGACCGCTGAACGCATCAACCACCACGATGACACGGCGACCGTTGGGGCGCGTGGCTTTAACGAAATAGGCGCCGCGATCTCGGCGTATATCGCCGACATCATAACCGCGGCGTTCAAGCGAGCGGGCGATGCGGCGCGGACTGATGATTTCGCGACGCATGGCTTCATCGCCCCAGCCCGGTCCGCGGCCTGGGCCTCTGTCTGGACCATCCCAACCGGGACGCGGTCCGCCGCGGGGCGGCATCGGCGGACGATAACCATCATCGTCATAGTACTGGGTCTGTATAAGCAGACCATTATTGGCTGCGTAGGACTTTGTCGCGACTCCAGTCGCGATGGTGGCGAGTGCGGCAAAAGCAAGAAGAGCTTTTTTCATAACCGTGATCCTTTGATAAACCCGCCTCTCGGCAGGCATAGTGGGACGATAGCCCCAAGCACCTGAACGCTCGCCGAAGATGATGTTCATTTTTGGTTCATGGGTGGCAAAGACCCCAATTTGCGGCTCCCAAACGATCAGGAGTTATTACGGCAAGTGATAAGCCGTGTAATTTTATCGAATTGTTGACGAAAAGGCATTGTCGGTTTTTTGCGCGGCCTGAAAAAATCGCTCTTGAAATAAAAAAGCAGCATTCCCAAATGAGTTTTGCGGTTGCCGATAACGGGATCGCCGGCACAAAGAATTCGCCAGAATGGGAGTTCTGCCGCCAATATAGTGCATCTTTGTCGCTCTTAAGGAGGGCTTACACATGCGTCACGTTGATTTTTCGCCACTCTATCGTTCCACCGTTGGTTTTGACCGTCTCTTCTCTTCGATGCTCGATACACTCGCATCGCCAGAAGGTTCGCAGTCTTATCCGCCCTATAATATTGAGCGGACCGGTGAGAACACCTATCGCATCACCATGGCCGTTGCAGGCTTTTCGGAAAGCGAACTTGAAATTGAAGCCCATCGCAATCAGTTGACCGTCAAGGGTCAAAAGGCTGAGGACGATGCGTCTGAAACCAGTGAAGTGCTTTATCGCGGCATTGCTTCGCGTGCTTTCGAACGCCGCTTCCAGCTTGCAGACTTTGTTGAAGTAGCCGGTGCAAGCCTTAAAAATGGCTTGCTCCATATTGATCTTAAGCGCGAAATTCCCGAACAGATGAAGCCGCGCAAGATCGAAGTCAGCAAAGCGCCAGTCGGCGATGCGCAGCAGATTGAGACGAAAACCGCTCACTAAACTCTGCTGATATTCATCTATAAGGAAAGCGGCGCCATGTGCGCCGCTTTTTCATTGTTAAGCAATCAGCTTGCCGAACTGATCGATTTCTTCTTCTGTATTGGCAAAGCTTGTCACGAAACGCGCGAAAATCTCGCCTTCACTGATGCGGTTGACTTCAGAATGTGGTGGATTCCAGTCGTAGAAAATTGCGCCAGCTTCCCGCAGGCGATCATAGACCGACTGTTTCATAATCGCGAAAACTTCATTGGCTTCCGGCTTCCATGCAAGACGCATCTGACTGGATACATCGATATGACGGGCAAGGCGCGCAGAAAGCGCATTTGAGTGCTTCGCGAGTTCGATCCAGAGATCATCTGCAAGATAGGCATCAAACTGCGCTGCGATGAAGCGCGTCTTTGAGAAAAGCTGGGCTGCGCGTTTGCGGATGAAAGGCAGGTCGCGTGCGCGGGCAGGGTCCATGAAGACAAGCGCTTCCGCACACCAGCAACCATTTTTGGTGCCGCCAAAGGATACGATGTCGACGCCCTGTTTCCATGTCATTTCGGCAGGCGTCATATCCAGCGACGCAAGAGCGTTGGCAAAACGTGCACCGTCCATATGCAGCGGCAGACCCGCATCGCGGCAAATTTTTGAGATCGTCGCAATATGTTCAGGCTGATAAAGCGTGCCGACTTCCGTGGCCTGCGTAATGCTGACTGCCATCGGCTGGCCTGCATGGACAAAGGCAGGATTAAAGCGCTTGAGTTCGCGCTTGAGCAGTTCAGGATCGATACGACCCATTGCCCCGTCAATCGGATGCAGACGTGCACCGCCGGTGAAATATTCCGGCGCACCGCATTCATCTTCGATCACATGCGCTTCGCGATGCACGAGAGAAACGCCACCGGGACGGTTGACGCTGGCGAGGGCCAAAGAGTTGGCCGCAGTGCCTGTGCCGACAAAGAACACTGCGACTTCGCGTTCGAACAACTCGTTGAAACGCTGTTCCACGCGTTTGTCGATTTCGCTGGCGCCATAGGCAGCAGCAAAACCATTGGCATGCAGCGAAAGGCTTTCAGCGATCTTCGGATGGGCACCAGCCCAATTGTCGGAAGCAAAATGCACGTTGTTCTCCGCTCACAATATGATCATCTATGGGAGGTATATAGACGCAACGGGTTACCGGCGTAAGACCAGTATGCGCGAAAAAGCAGCCGGCCGCTGCCACTTTTAGAAGCTTTTACTGCGTGCAGCGAGGCGCGCCAAACTGACGCAATCAGTCTTTTGCGCAACTAAATGTTGGTCGAACACGTTTCTGCGACATTTTGTTTCGCAATAAGCTCAAAAAAATCAAGTTTCCATCTTGTGAGCGAATTTGAATTCTGTCATACGTAATTAGGACAGCAATGCTGACTAATTGTTCGGCGCTGTCCAATTCAACACTGTGATAGGCTGGTGTCTCGCTGGGACATTTTCTTGTCGCAGAAAGAGAGTGTCGTGCAATCGGACAAACCGGCGGTAGCGGCATTCAATTAAGACAGGGGAGTTTGGTGCGCCGTTCTGGCGGGCTGAGGTCGCTTGTCCGAGCCTGAAAGACTAAGGCGCTTAAACAATATTCCCCCGCGGCGGCTTTGACCGTACGCCCCCGGAACGTCGTCCAACGCCTTTTCGACAAGGCTCCCATACATCTAAACTAAAGCGTATGCCGGAAAACGTGAAACGGTTTTCGGATCAGACGCGCCTCGTAATCAGTTGCGGAACGAATAGTCGTTCCGGTTCATTATCGTAACGCGCGCAGGGTTGTGCGCTCTTTGGAGGAAATGACGATGCCGCATTTGACGCCATCTGTATCGCATGTGGATTTACACAACGGTCAGAACGGAACGTTCAAAGCTGCGACCAATTCCACCAATGCCACCCGAAAAATGCGAACTTCGGCGGGTACACCGCCCGCCCAAGGCCTCTATGATCCGCGCAATGAACGCGACGCCTGTGGCGTTGGCTTTATTGCGCATATGAAGGGCCAGAAGTCGCATCAGGTCGTCGAAAACGGCCTCAAGATGCTTGAAAATCTCACCCATCGCGGAGCCGTTGGCGCCGACCCTCTGATGGGGGATGGTGCAGGCATTCTGGTGCAGATTCCAGATCGCTTCTTTCGTGAAGAATTGGCGCGTCAGGGTATCGATCTGCCGCAGCCCGGCCATTATGCTGTCGGCTATCTGTTCATGCCGCGCGACGCTGAATTGCGTGCGCATATTGAAGAAGTCGTCAAGGAAGTGATTGGCTCGGAAGGTCAAACCTTCATCGGCTTTCGTCAGGTGCCGGTTGATAATTCTTCGCTGTCCAAAGCCCCTGAAATTGCCGCGACTGAACCTTTCCACGTTCAGGTTTTCATCGGCCGTAGCGCAATCATTGAAAGCGACGATGAATTTGAGCGCCGCCTGTTCGTGCTGCGCAAGGTCATTTCCAATCGCATTTATCAAGAAAACGACGGCGACGATAAGGGCTTCTATATTGTCTCCATGTCGGCGCGCACCGTCGTTTATAAGGGCATGTTCCTGGCCTATCAGGTGGGTGCCTATTACAACGATCTGAAAGATCCGCGTTTTGAAAGTGCTGTGGCGCTCGTTCATCAGCGCTTTTCAACCAACACTTTTCCGTCATGGCGTCTGGCCCATCCTTATCGCATGGTCGCTCATAACGGCGAAATCAACACGCTGCGCGGCAACGTCAACTGGATGGCTGCCCGCCAGGCATCTGTGGATTCGGAGCTGTTTGGCAACGACATTTCCAAGCTCTGGCCGATCTCTTATGAAGGCCAGTCGGATACGGCCTGTTTCGATAACGCGCTCGAATTCCTGCATCAGGGTGGCTACAGCCTCGCACATGCGATGATGATGCTGATCCCGGAAGCATGGTCGGGCAACAAGCTGATGTCGGAAGAGCGCCGTGCGTTCTATGAATATCATGCAGCTCTCATGGAGCCATGGGATGGTCCTGCCGCCGTTGCCTTTACTGATGGTCGGCAGATTGGTGCAACGCTCGACCGTAACGGTCTGCGTCCGGCCCGTTATATTGTGACAGACGATGATTTCGTCATTCTGGCTTCCGAAGCGGGCGTTTTGCCTGTCGAGGAAAAAAAGGTCGTCAAGAAGTGGCGTCTTCAGCCGGGTCGTATGCTGCTTATCGATATGGAAGAAGGCCGCATCGTTTCAGATGAGGAAATCAAGTCGCAGATCGCGCAGAAGCATCCCTATAAGCAGTGGTTGGCAAACACGCAGCTCATTCTGGAAGACTTGAATCCGGTCGAACCACGTGCGCTGCGCAAAGATGTGAGTCTTCTCGACCGTCAGCAGTCCTTCGGTTACACGCAGGAAGATACCAAACTTTTGATGTCGCCAATGGCCACCACCGGTCAGGAAGCCATCGGTTCGATGGGGACGGATACGCCGATTTCGGCGATGTCTGACAAGTCGAAGCTGCTCTATACCTATTTCAAGCAGAACTTCGCGCAGGTCACCAATCCGCCGATTGATCCGATCCGTGAAGAGCTGGTGATGAGCCTTGTCTCTTTCATCGGTCCGCGCCCGAACATTTTTGACCTGGTTGGCACCTCGCGCCGCAAGCGTCTGGAAGTGCGTCAGCCGATCCTGACCAATGGCGATCTCGAAAAAATCCGTTCCATTGGTCACACGGAAGACCGTTTTGACACCAAGACGCTCGATATTACCTATAATGTCGGTGAAGGCGCGGCGGGTATGCATGGTGCGATTGAGCGTCTGTGCGACCGTGCGGAAGCAGCGGTTCATGGCGGCTATAACATCGTTATCCTGTCGGACCGTCAGGTTGGGCCGGATCGCATTCCGATCCCGGCGCTCTTGGCAACGGCTGCTGTCCACCATCACCTGATCCGCAAGGGTCTGCGGACTTCGGTCGGTCTGGTTGTTGAATCGGGTGAACCGCGCGAAGTGCATCACTTCGCTTGTCTTGCCGGTTATGGCGCGGAAGCAATCAATCCGTATCTCGCCTTTGATACGTTGCTCGACATGCATCGCCGCCGCGAGTTCCCGCCCGAAGTCGATGAACATGAAGTGGTCAAGCGCTACATCAAGTCGATTGGCAAGGGCATTCTCAAAGTCATGTCCAAGATGGGCATTTCGACCTATCAGTCCTATTGCGGTGCGCAGATTTTCGATGCTGTTGGCTTGCAGACGAGCTTTGTCGATCAGTTCTTCTTCGGCACAGCAACGAGCATCGAAGGCGTTGGTCTTGAACAGATTGCGGAAGAAACCGTGCGTCGTCACACCGATGCGTTCGGCAACGACCCGGTTCTGCTGACAGCACTCGAAGTCGGTGGCGAATATGCCTACCGTATGCGTGGTGAAGCACATCTCTGGTCGCCGGATGCGGTTGCGAAATTGCAGCACGCCGTGCGCACCTCGAACCCGGATACGTTCACAGAATACACGTCCATGCTCGACTCGAAGGCGGCACAGGCAAAGACCATTCGCGGCCTGTTCGATATTCGTTTTGCAGAAGCAAATGGCCGCAAGCCGGTCGCCATCGAAGAGGTTGAGTCCGCAGCCGACATCGTCAAGCGCTTCTCGACGGGCGCCATGTCGTTTGGCTCGATCTCGCGTGAAGCCCATACCACGCTTGCACGTGCGATGAACGCCATTGGCGGCAAGTCGAACACGGGTGAGGGCGGTGAGGAGCCGGATCGTTTCTATCCTCTGCCGGATGGTACGCCAAACCCTGAACGCTCTGCGATCAAGCAGGTGGCATCGGGCCGCTTCGGTGTGACGACCGAATATCTGGTCAACTCCGATCTTATCCAGATCAAGGTTGCGCAGGGTGCAAAGCCGGGTGAGGGCGGCCAGCTGCCGGGCCATAAAGTTGATGCAACCATTGCCAAGACGCGTCACTCGACGCCCGGCGTTGGCCTCATTTCGCCTCCGCCACACCATGACATTTATTCGATCGAAGATCTGGCGCAGCTGATCTATGATCTCAAAAACGTCAACCCAACCGCCGATATTTCGGTCAAGCTGGTGTCGGAAGTGGGTGTCGGTACGGTTGCGGCCGGTGTAGCCAAGGCGCGCGCCGATCACATCACCATTTCGGGCTATGATGGTGGCACCGGTGCATCGCCGCTGACATCGCTCAAGCATGCCGGTTCGCCGTGGGAAATCGGCCTTGCCGAAACCCACCAGACGCTGGTGCTCAATGGTCTTCGTTCGCGCATTGCGCTGCAGGTTGATGGTGGTCTTCGCACTGGTCGTGATGTCATCATCGGGGCGCTGCTTGGTGCCGACGAATTCGGGTTCTCGACCGCTCCGCTGATCGCCGCTGGCTGCATCATGATGCGCAAGTGCCATCTCAACACCTGCCCTGTGGGTGTTGCCACACAGGACCCTGTTCTGCGCAAGCGCTTCAAGGGCACGCCCGAACATGTGATTAACTTCTTCTTCTATCTCGCAGAAGAAGTGCGCGCATTGCTGGCAGAAATGGGCTTTACCAAGCTTGAACAGATCATCGGCGAAACGGAACTGCTCGAAAAGCAGACCATGATTGATCACTGGAAGGCCAAAGGCCTCGACTTCAGCCGTATCTTCTACAAGCCGGAAGCCGAGAAGCACGAAATCTTCTGGACCGAGCGTCAGCATCATCCGATTGAAGATGTTCTGGATCGCCAGTTGATTGCCGAAGCCATGCCAGCGCTGGAAAACAAGACGCCGGTCAAGATTGATGTCGCCATCAAGAACGTCGACCGTTCGGCAGGTGCAATGCTTTCGGGCGAAGTGGCCAAGCGCTTCCGTCATAAGGGTCTACCAGAAGACACCATTGCCGTTACCCTGCGCGGTACGGCTGGCCAGTCTTTTGGTGCGTTTCTTGCCCGCGGTATCTCGTTTGAACTTATTGGTGATGGCAACGACTATATCGGCAAAGGTCTTTCGGGTGGTCGTATTGTCATACGTCCACCGGAAGACACGCGGATCGTGGCTGAAAACTCGATCATCGCAGGCAATACCGTGCTTTACGGAGCGCTTGAAGGCGAGTGCTACTTCCGCGGTGTGGCTGGCGAGCGTTTCGCCGTGCGTAACTCGGGCGCGGTCACGGTTGTCGAAGGCGTGGGTGATCACGGCTGCGAATATATGACGGGTGGCGTGGTTGTCGTTATCGGTCAGACTGGCCGTAACTTTGCAGCCGGTATGTCGGGCGGCGTTGCTTATGTGCTTGATGAAGAAGGTGACTTCGCACAGCGCTGCAACATGGCGATGGTCGAGCTGGAACCGGTGCCGGAAGAAGATGACATGCTTGAAAAGCTGCATCATCACGGTGGCGATCTGATGCACAAGGGCCGTGTCGATGTATCGGCAAACATGACGCGCCACGACGAAGAACGTCTGGTGCAGCTGATTGCCAACCATCTGCATTACACTGGTTCCACGCGTGCCAAGGACATTCTCGATAATTGGGAGAGCTATCGCCCGAAATTCGTGAAGGTCATGCCGGTCGAATATCGCCGCGCTCTGGAAGAGATGGAACGTATGCAGATCGGCGTTGCAGCTGAGTAAAAGTCAAAATCACGACGCGGTGCTTGTGCGCCTGAAATGGCGCACGGCATTGTGAGAGGAGCATGGAATAATGGGTAAAGTTACTGGTTTTCTTGAGATCGACCGGCAGGTAGCAAAGTATCAGCCTGCATCGGATCGTATTCGTCACTTCCGTGAATTCACGCTGCCGATGACGGATGGTGAGGTGCAAAAGCAGGCGGCACGCTGCATGGATTGCGGCATTCCATTCTGTCATGGTGACACGGGTTGTCCTGTTCACAACCAGATCCCGGACTGGAACGATCTCGTCTATAACAACAACTGGGATCAGGCGATCCGCAACCTGCATCTGACCAATAACTTCCCCGAGTTTACCGGTCGGGTGTGTCCGGCACCTTGCGAGGAAGCCTGCACATTAAACCTTGAAGACGCGCCTGTTGCGATCAAGACGGTTGAACAGGCACTGGGCGACAAGGCCTATGAGCTTGGCTATATCGTGCCGCAGCCAGCAGCGCAGAAGACCGGCAAGTCGGTGGCGATTATCGGTTCTGGTCCGGCAGGTCTTGCAGCTGCACAGCAGCTTGCACGCGCAGGTCACATGGTCGATGTGTATGAACGCGAAAGCCGTCCGGGTGGTCTGCTGCGCTATGGCATTCCTGATTTCAAGATGGAAAAGCACCTGATCGACCGTCGGGTTGCGCAGATGGAAGGCGAAGGCGTTCGTTTTCTTTGCGGCGTGAATATCGGTGTCGACAAGCCGCTGCGCGGTCTGCTCGATACCTATGACGCAGTGCTTTATTCGGGCGGTTCTGAAAAGCCGCGTCCGGCTGGTATTCCGGGTGCAGACCTTGAAGGCGTGCATGATGCCATGCCTTATCTCGTGCAGCAGAACCGTCGCGTTGGCCGCGAAAATATTGAATCGGTCGCCTGGCACGAAGCGCCGATCCTAGCCGGAGGCAAGCATATCGTCGTCGTCGGCGGTGGTGATACGGCGTCCGACTGCGTTGGTACGGCTTTCCGTCAGGGCGCGGTCAATGTCACGCAGCTTGATATTCGTCCGCAGCCGCCTGAACGAGAAGACAAGCTCAGCGTCTGGCCTTATTGGGCAACCAAGATGCGCACATCTTCCAGTCAGGCTGAAGGTGCTAATCGCGAGTTTCAGGTGGCAACGCTTGAATTCATCGGCGAAGATGGCAAGCTCACTCATGTGAAGTGCTGTCAGGTTGATGAAAAGCGCAAGCCGATTGCGGGTTCCGAATTCTTCATCAAGGCTGATCTTGCTTTTATCGCCATTGGCTTCTTTGGTCCGGCTGAAAACAGTGTGCTCAAGGAACTTGGAGACAAGCTCGAAATCGCAACGGATCGTCGCGGCGGAACCTCTGTGAAGGCTAACACGCGCAATTATCGCACCAATGTCGATAAGCTCTATGCAGCAGGCGATGTGCGCCGCGGCCAGTCGCTGGTTGTCTGGGCCATACGTGAAGGCCGTCAGGTCGCTCATGCAATCGATGCGGATTTGATGGGGTCGTCAGTTTTACCGCGTTAATTCGAACAGCATTCCAATGAAAAGCCCGGCTTGAAGCCGGGCTTTTTTATCTTTGTGTTAGCTCTTCTGGCGGTTTTTGCGAATTACCAGATAGATTATGCCCAAGAGCACAAACCAAACAGGTGTTATTTTCAGAGCAACCGCCGTATCCGGTTCCTGTGCCAGCGCCCAGAGAATGAAGGCAAAGAAGGCAAAGACCATGGCAACGGCAGCGCGGCCGCCCGGCATTTTGAATGTTGACTTTTCATGCAGATCAGGACGCTTGCGGCGATACTGAAGATAAGAAGCCAGAATAATTGACCAGATGAAGATGAAGAGAAGCGCTGAAATCGTCGTGACGATGGTAAAGGCTTCGA
The DNA here is from genome assembly GCF_026241335.1 of Ochrobactrum chromiisoli. GTDB lineage: Bacteria > Pseudomonadota > Alphaproteobacteria > Rhizobiales > Rhizobiaceae > Brucella > Brucella chromiisoli. The sequence continues at coordinate 14,754 of NZ_JAPHAV010000019.1, forward strand.
TGATGCTCTGGCCTGCATAAAGCAGCACAACGCCTGCAAGAAGGAAGATGCAGGAGAAGAATAGCGCATTCACGGGCACTTTACGGCTGTTCAGCTTGCCGAGCGTCTGCGGGGCGAGACGCGATGTTGCAAGACCATAGATCATACGCGATGTCGAATAGATGCCGGAATTGGCGCTCGATGTTGCAGACGTCAGCACCACGAAGTTCACAACATGGGCGGCAATACCAAGGCCGGCCAGCGAGAACATAGCCACAAACGGGCTTGAGCCTGGATCAACCTGATCCCATGGAATAACTGTGATAATCACGAACAGCGCACCGACGTAGAAAAGCACAACACGGATCGGAATCGAGTTGATGGCCTTTGGCAGGTTGCGCATTGGGTTCTCGGTTTCAGCGGCAGCTGTACCAACAAGCTCAATGCCGACGAAAGCGAAAACCGCAATCTGGAAGCCAGCCACAAAGCCAAAGAAACCTTTTGGGAAGAAGCCGCCATTGGCCCAGAGATGCGTGACCGAAGCCTGCGTGCCGTTCGGCAGCGTGAAATTCGTGATCAGCATATAGGCGCCTGCCAAAATAAGGGCGACGATTGCCACGATCTTGATCAGCGCAAACCAGAACTCGATTTCACCGAAGTTGCGCACATTTGGCAGGTTCAGCAGCAGCAAGACACCAATTAGGCCAAGTGCGGGAATCCACAGAGCCAGATCGGGATACCAGAACGAGACATAGCCCGAGACGGCCACAACATCGGCAATGCCGGTTACAATCCAGCAGAGCCAGTAGGTCCAGCCGGTGAAGAACTGTGCCCATGGGCCGAGATAGTCGCCTGCGAAATCAGCGAATGAACGATATTCGAGATTGGACAGAAGGATTTCACCCAGTGCACGCATCACGAAAAACAGCATGAAGCCGATGATTGCATAAACCAGCAGAATAGATGGTCCGGCGAGCGAGATCGTCTTCCCTGACCCCATGAAAAGGCCCGTGCCGATCGCACCGCCAATGGCGATCAGCTGGAGATGTCGGTTGGACAGGTTGCGTGCAAGATGGGGTTCCTCCTCCCGGTTGTTCTCAACGGGAGGCTTCGATGCAATATTCATTCAGATGCCTCTTATGCAATATAGACGCATGCGCCCAACGTTTTGTCAGGCCGCGTGCATTTGTGATAAACGAGGCCGTCTCAAAAGTGAACTCTGTGAAATTCAACATTTAGGCTTAGAAGTACCGTATATTTCACGGCTTTTCAGCAATATTCCTTTTTGATACGCATTAAATAAGTTGCGTAATCAGGGATTTACGCTAGTGCGCGGCCACGAAAAATCATCGGCTCTTCCCGGCATGGATTTTTGTTCTTTTGCCGACTTTTCTTTATTGGTCTTGTGAGGGGCCAGCGTTCCACCCAGCAAGATACCGCTTTTGTCATGGTCGATATCGCGCAGACTCACCGGCGCGATGCGATCGACGGGCTTGGAAGGGTCTTGTTTTTCCGCAGTTGGCAGCAATTGCTGATTGTCGCGATTGTCACCGAACAGCGCTTTGAGAGGTTTCTCTGCATAGAAAGCGAGCTTGCGCTTGCCTGCCGTGGTGGTGTTGATACCATCATTGCTGCGCAAACGCGCCGTTTGGCCATTAATGTCGAAGCCGGTCTGGCTAAAATTGCCATCCTCATCCACGAAGCCATCCCATACGTCGATAAATTTTCCGCCAGCCCTTTCGGAGGTGGCGCGATAGATCTCATTGAGGGCAAGCATATCCTGCGACATGCCACGGGGGCGAAACGGCGGTTGTCCGACCCAGATCAGCGGATAGTTCTTGTCTGTGATCTGCTTTGTGAAACTGGAAAGGCGGCTTTGATATTCCGCTGTCCACTCGGGTGAGCGCGGGGCAAGATTCTGGCCTTTCGTTGTGATTGCCTGTCGGTCGTTTGAGCCGATCATGGCGACCACCGCATCGGGCTTTTCTTCTTCGAGAATGGTGCCGATATTGGCGGGCCAGTCGAAATGGTCGTCGCGCACAAAGCCGGAGGAGCCATTGATACGCGTTACAATCCGTATGTCGGGATCGTCCGCAAAGGCCACATCAAGCCCTTCTGCAAGACCATTAGCGATAAAGTCACCAACCACGAGGACTCTTTTAGCATCGGGCTTTTTTTCGACGAAATTCACTTCAGGCTGAGGTGCAGGCGCTGGGGCAGGGCGGGTTGCGGAACTTGCAGGCTTCGGCGCGCGCTTCGGTTTTACCGGACGCGTGCGCTTGGGTTTGGGCTGTTCAATTTGTTGCTGGGGCTGTGCCTTTTTTGATCCAAACAGCAGGTCGAAAATCGTGCGTGGGCGTTCCTGTGCCGATGCATGAGAAAGGGCTGTCAGCACCATCGAAAAGGCAATGAACAGCGTCGCCACGATGTTGCCAATCGAATATTTGAACCGTTGTGGCTGCATGGGCCTTACCTTCCTGCTTGCGGAATAGTAGCGTCCTTTGCCAGAAAGAAAAAGGAGCGTACACCAATGTACGCTCCCTTGCTTTAACGCGGCTTTTAGCGGCGGCGGAGAACCGAAAGCACTTCAGCGCTTGGATGTCCGTCTGGCTGTAGGCCATTGCGCTGCTGGAAAGCTTCAATCGCTTTGCGCGATGTTGAGCCGATTTTACCGTCGATCTTGCCATCGTAATAGCCGAGCGCCTTGAGATGCGTCTGCAATTCTTCACGCTCGTTCATGGTGATTGGCGTGAAAGGACGGTTCCAGTCCTGACGAAGGCCTTGATAACCGCCGATACGATCCGCGAGCAGGCCAACGGCCAGCGCATATTTATCAGCATTGTTATAGCGCTTGATGACGAAGAAGTTCTTGCCCATCAGGAAGGCTGGACCCTGACGGCCATCGGGGACCTTCAACGTGACTTTTTCATTGGCATCGGGGAAGGGGCGGCCATTGGCGCGAACGACGCCAAGCCTCTGCCATTCAGCGGCGCTGAGAGAACCGGATGGGAATTTGCGTCCTGCCGGAAGCACGACTTCATAGCCCCAGGTACGCCCCGGCTGCCAGCCATTGCGATGTAAAAGATTGGCAGCGGTGCCAAGCGCATCGGGAACTGAATTCCAAATGTCACGCTTGCCATTGCCATCAATATCAACTGCATAGGCCTGATAGCTGGTCGGAATGAACTGCGTGTGACCCATTGCACCCGCCCATGAGCCGGTCAGGTGGCCGCGATCAATATCGCCTGTCTGGAGAATTTTCATCGCGGCGATCAGCTGCGTGCGGGCAAATTTGGCGCGGCGCTGATCGGCATAGGCAAGCGTTGCCAGTGAACGGATCGTATCCATCATCACATCGTCGCGCTTGAGAATTTCACCGTAATTGCTTTCCATTGACCAGATAGCAAGCAGGATGTTGCGATCAACCGAGAAACGCTGTTCGATGCGCTGAAGCCACGGACCCCATTTTTTCGCCATGCTCTGGCCCACAGCCACGGAATGCTCATTCACGCGGTTGTCGATATAGTTCCAGACGGGTTCGTTGAATTCGGGCTGAAAGCGGGCTTTGCGCAGCACTTCGGGATCAGGTGAATCGACGCCTCTGAACGCGCGGTCGAAGATCGACGGCGATACGCCGCTCTGAACCGCGGTGGTGCGGAAGCCAGAAACCCATTTTCTGAAATTGGCATCGGCGAAAGCGCTGCCTGTTGTCAGCGCAGACGCAAGCATTGCAACCGCAACGGTTGCCGTAATCCTGGCGCGCATTCCTCGTCCCAGAGTGAATGGAAATCGCAGCATTCTGTGTTTCCCTTCTGCAATCATATTGCTGCCGTGTTGAACGGCGAGTTGCCTTTCCTGCCGAGCCTGTGTCATTCAGATTGCATTAAGTTGATAATACTATCCAGTGTTGAATTTGGGGCCGACTCTCGTAACGCTAAAATTAAAGCCTTCGGGTTAGCATTTGGTTTACCATCAAGCTTACACCAAAGAAATTGCCGGAAATTTTGTAAAATATTTGAATCAAGTAACATTAAGGCCGGGTTATTGAATGTGATAAGGAAAAAGGCGGAATTTCGTCCTTTCTTAATGAAAGCGCCCTAATTGAAATGCAGTGGTTTCAATGCTTTGATAGCGCCCTGTTCTTTTTAACAAATCGAGGAGACGAATGAGTTCGATCCGCAAAATCCGTAAGGCAGTTTTCCCAGTCGCCGGTCTCGGCACCCGCTTTCTTCCAGCGACCAAGTCCATCCCCAAGGAAATGCTCACCGTCGTCGACAAGCCCGTGATCCAGTATGTGGTGGATGAGGCTCGCGAAGCCGGTATCGAACATCTGATTTTTGTCACCGGACGCAACAAGGCTGTCATCGAAGATTATTTCGACGCGCAGGTTGAGCTTTATTCCACGCTTGCCGAGCGCGGCAAGAAAGCGGAGCTTGAGCATCTGCAGGAATTGCAGCCGCAGCCAGGCACCACCAGCTTCACCCGCCAGCAGGTTCCACTTGGCCTAGGCCATGCGGTCTGGTGTGCGCGCGAACTGGTTGGCGACGAGCCTTTTGCATTGTTACTGCCAGATATGGTCATGCAGTCGAAGAAAGGCTGCCTCAAGGAAATGGTCGAGCTTTATGAGCAGACCGGTGGCAATGTGATTGCCGTGCAGGAATGTGATCCTGACGAAGCGCACAAATACGGCATCGTCGGCAAGGGCAATGCCATCGGTAGTGGCTTTGAAATCAACCAGATGGTTGAAAAGCCAGCCAAGGGAACGGCACCTTCCAATCTTTATATCAATGGCCGCTATATTCTTCAGCCAGAAATCTTTGAGCTGCTGAGCAAGCAGGAAAAAGGTGCTGGCAATGAAATCCAGCTGACCGATGCCATGCTCAAGCTTGCCGATGCGCAGAAATTCTATGGCTTTGATTATCACGGCCGGACGTTTGACTGTGGTTCCAAGTCAGGCTTTATCGAAGCAAATGTGGCTTTTGCGCTTTGGCGCAAGGATATCCGCCCAACGGTCGAATTTTCGATTGCCGATCTTCTCAAGACCATTCAGCCGGAATAGGCTGAGCCGTCGGCAGAATCAATCAACCCTGCTTTCAGCAATGAAGGCGGGGTTTTTTATGCTGCTATAAATTCATGCGAGGGCCTCGGAGCGGAGGGCTTTACATGCGCTTTATCGCTGCACTTTCATGCCGACATAAACACTGTTGGCGTGATATTCGCGATAGGAAACCTGACTGGTTTGAAACTCATGTCGCAGACGTGCATCAATGCCGACAAAGCGGTTAATCCAATAGGTCGCACCAATCTGTGCGCCGATTGTGTAATCGGTTCCTGTGCCATCCTTGTTGTCGCGGACATTCAGATCGAGCTTGCCGTTGAAGCTCAGGTTTGAGCGCACGTGCCGCGTCACCTCGAGGCTTGCAAGATGCAGAAGCGCACCGGAAACGCCGGGCGTCGTGGAGGTGTCGACCAAGGTTTGTGCAAAAAGCTGCACATCGGTGCCGCGCAGTGGCGACCATTGGATGCTGGCTGCAAGCGATGGGCCGCTGATGCTGCCAAGACGGGAATCATCGCTGTTGGCGCGCATATAGCCTGCCGAAATTTCGCCATTGAACTTTTCGCCGCGATCAAACATCAGGCCGCCGCGCAAGGCATATTGTGATCCGCTGCGCTCATAGCCGTTGCTGTCTATACGCTCATCAAAAATACGCTTGCCCAGTTCAATCTCAGCAAAGGGCTTAAGCGCGGGCGAAATTGCAAAACCACCGCGCAATGTTACGCTGGAATAGGTGTTGTCGCGATCTTTCTGGCTGACGGTGCCGCCGGAAGAAAGTTCTGCATCGCCATAAGTTTCATGCTCGACGCGGCCTGTTGCACGACCGAAAATCAGTCCGGTGTCGCGCTCAATGCCCAGACTGCCGTTAATCGTGTGTACCAGCGGACGCTTCAAAGCATCTGTGACGCCGTTGGGGCTGGATGCGCTTTCACGGCGCAATTTATAACCTGCGCCCGCATTCACAGTTGTTTCATTGCTTAGATCGAAACGCAGATTGCCCCGAACATCGACGCGCGGCTCTGAAACATCCTGCCCGGAAATGGATTTGCTCATGGTGCCCGAGGCATCAAGCGTTGCCTGATGACGGGACCAGTCTGATTCAGCCTTCAGACGGAGCGTTGTTTCGGACAGAACAGCACTTGAACCGGTTGAGCTATTGTCGCCATTGGAGGTGGCGCGAATCCCTTGTTCAAGTGAAGGGCGCAGTATGAAATTGCCTGTGCGGATGCCCACGGGCGCAAACGGATCGGCCTCGTGCGGCAAACGCCGGCCCTGTTCAGGGATAGCGGGCAAGTTCTCACGGCGGACGCGTCCGGTGCTGTCCTGCTCTTCAATTGTAACCGCACCCACGGGCATATTGTCGGTGGCAAGAAAGCGCTGCGGCTCTTCCTCAGTCACGGGCGTCACCAGTTTAGGTTTGGGCGCCTGTGGCTCGGTGGGTGGTGTATAAGATTCGTTTGCAATGTCATCCGAAGCGGACGCATTCGGATCAAACGCATCACCATCGCGGAGGGTTGCCTGATCGGGTGATACGACAGACAGATTGTCGTCATCAAGAATGCCACGGAGTTGGGTATCCTGCGAAAACGCCACCGAATTGCTGATTGCCAAAACACAGCCTGCCAGCAACAGGCGTGTTAACCTGCTGGCAAAAGGCGATAAGCCGCCCTGTGTGGATTTGGCAAAAAGCATAATGTCTTCAACTCGTTGCAACGTGGTAAGCGAACGGTAAACGTTCATGGTTAATTCTTTATTGAGATTTGCTTTCTGCGTGGCTCTATTGTGCGGCAACAAATGCTTGGACAAGCAGCTTTGAAGGCGCTAACCGTTGGCGTCATGACAAATCTTGATACGACACAAAATACCGCGCCTGCGGAGGATTTGATCGCCTCCGCTTTGCGCACGATCAGAACCGAAAACGCGGGTCTCGTGGCGCTGGAAAAAGCGCTCGACAATGGCCTTTCTGCACCGTTTGCAGAAGCCGTGCGAACGATTGTCGGTTCTAAAGGCCGCCTTGTTGTAACCGGGGTGGGCAAGAGCGGGCACATTGGCTCCAAACTTGCGGCGACTTTCGCATCAACCGGCACCTCTGCATTCTTCGTGCATTCGGCGGAAGCCAATCACGGCGACCTTGGCATGATTGGTACGGATGATGTTATCCTTGCGATTTCATGGTCGGGCGAAACGGCCGAACTTAAGGGCATTGTCAATTATTCACAGCGCTTTCGTATCCCGCTGATTGCAATTACGGCAGGCGAGGAGTCGGCGCTTGGACGCGCGGCCAATGTTGTTCTGCTTTTGCCAAAGGCACAGGAAGCTTGTCCGCACGGCCTTGCACCGACGACATCAACCATGATGCAGCTTGCCATTGGTGACGCATTGGCGATTGCGCTTCTCGAGGCCCGTGGTTTCACGCCGACAGACTTCAAAACCTTCCATCCGGGCGGTTCGCTCGGTGCGAGTCTCGTCCATGTTCGGGAAATCATGCATAAGGGTGACTGTCTGCCGCTGGTCACAGTGGGCACATTGATGCCGGATGCCATGAAGGTTCAGGCCCATAAGAGCTTTGGTTGTGTGATCGTTGTTGAGCACGATGGACAACTTGCGGGTATTATCACTGACGGCGATATTTCACGCAATCTGAGCCGCAGTCTTTCAGAGCTGACCGTTGATGACATCATGACACGCACGCCCAAAACCGTTGACCAGAATATGCTGGCAAGCGCTGCGCTCAGCCTCATCAATGAGAAACATATCGGCGCGTTAATTGTTGTCGAAGACAGTCGGCCAATCGGCCTTGTGCACTTCCACGATCTGCTTCGTATTGGTGTTGCGTAAAGAAGAGAAGTGGCCGCTATGCAGCCACTTCCATTTCAAGTGTGACAGGATCAAATGAGACGATGTGCACCTCGGTTCCAGCCGGTAAATCGGGGCCTTTGATACGCCATGTCGTGTCATTGATGCGCATACGACCGCGGCCGTTGACAATTGGCTCTGTCAGGGTCGCACGTTGGCCGACGAGCTGATCGCCGCGGCGATTGAGCAATGGCTCATCCTGACGATCGCTGAAGCCGAAAACGCGACGCCCAACGAGCACGAAAACCACCGCCAGAACCAGAAACAGCACGGTTTGCAATTGCCAGCCAAAGCCCACGAGTGAGCCGAGCAGAAAAGCAAAGATGCCGGTCACAAGCGCGGCAAGACCAAACCAGATAAAGAAAATACCGGGCGCCATAATTTCCAGAATGAGCAGGACAAGTCCGGCGACGAACCAGCCCCACAGCCCCAGTTGCGACAGGAAATGGATGATCATGACGCCCTGCCTGACTAACTGCGCGTGGTGGGAACGCTGCGCGAGCGCGGCGAAGGTGCGGTGGGAACCGGATCAACCGGCTTGCTGCCATCGCCAAACACTTCCTTGGCAATTGCACCGATGCCAGCCAGCGAGCCGATCACCGAGCTTGCTTCAAGCGGCATGAGAACCACTTTCTGGTTCTTGGCGCTTGCGATATTGCCGAGTGCCTCGGTGTATTTCTGTGCGACGAAGTAGTTGAGCGCCTGAACATTGCCGCTCGAAACAGCATCGGAAACAAGCGTGGTCGCCCGTGCCTCCGCTTCCGCCAGACGCTCACGCGCCTCAGCTTCGCGCTTTGCAGCCTCAAGCTTGCCTTCGGCTTCCAGAATCTGCGACTGTTTTTGACCTTCAGCGCGCAAAATCTGCGCATTGCGGTCGCCTTCGGCTTCCAGCACCTGTGCACGCTTGTCGCGTTCGGCTTTCATCTGGCGTGCCATCGAGGTCACAATGTCTTGCGGCGGATTGATGTCCTTGATTTCCACGCGGGTCATTTTCAGACCCCAAGGATGTGCAGCTTCATCAACGATGCGCAACAGGCGATCATTGATCGCATCACGGTTGGAAAGCAACTCGTCAAGATCCATTGACCCCATGACAGAGCGGATATTGGTCATGGTCAGGTTAAGGATCGCATATTGCAGATTTGAAACCTGATAGGCGGCCTGTGCGGCGTTGAGCACCTGATAGAAGGCCACGCCATCGACACCGACAATGGCATTGTCGCGGGTGATGACCTCCTGGGTAGGAACGTCAAGCACCTGTTCCATCATGTTGAGACGCGCGCCAATACGATCGAAAAAGGGTACAATGAGATTGAGGCCCGGCATCAATGTGCGTGTGTAGCGGCCAAAGCGCTCGACTGTGTAATTGTAGCCCTGCGGTACAGTCTTGATGCCGGCGAACAGTGTTGCAAGAACAAGGGCCGCCAAAATCAGCAGCGTGATGTCAAAACCAGTCATATGTAATCCCCTAAATTAAACCCAGCCCTGCAACTCGCGCCGCACGAGTGTCTCGATAACGTTCATACCTTCTTCGGTATCGTTAAGGCACGGTATGTGGCTGAAATTTTCTCCGCCAGCCTCATGGAAAGCTTCGGCCGCTTCATGGCCGATCTCATCCACGGTTTCCAGACAGTCTACCACAAAGCCGGGATTGAGCACGGCTACTGATTTTACGCCCTGCTTTGCCAGTTCTTCAACGGTTTCGTCAGTGTATGGCTGTAGCCACTCTTCGGGACCAAAGCGTGACTGGAACGTGGAGCGGAACTGTTTGTCGTCCATGCCGAGGCGTGCGCGCAAAAGCCTTGAGGTTTCAAGGCATTGCGAGCGGTAAGGGTCGCCCTTGTCGGAATAGCTTTTTGGAATGCCATGATAGGAGGCAAGGATGACTTCCGGCTTGAAATCAAGCGTTGCCAGATGCTTTTCAATCGACTGCGCAAGCGCCTCAATATAGACCGGCTCCACTTCATAGGAAGGGATTGTGCGCACTGCTGGCATAAAGCGCTTTTTCATCAGCACTTCGAAGAATTTATCATTCACCGTGGCAGTGGTGGTTGCTGAATATTGCGGATAGAGCGGAAACATAACGATGCGTTCGCAGCCCTGCTTGAGCAGGCGATCCGTCACTTCCTCAATTGAAGGCTGGCCATAGCGCATAGCCCAGTCGACAATCACATTTGGATGATCTTTGAGGGCAATGGCGAGTTTTTCGCCCTGGGCACGCGTGAATGTGCGCAGCGGCGACTCGTTTTTTTCATAATTCCAGATGCGTTCATAAAGTTTGCCTGAACGCTTCGGGCGCACACTGAGCACAATGCCGTAAAGGATAGGATACCAAAAAATGCGAGGCCACTCGATAACACGGCGGTCCGAAAGGAACTCGGCCAGATAACGGCGCATCGGCGCATAACTTGTACCGTCCGGCGTGCCGAGATTAACCAGTAAAACACCAACTTTGGGTTGTTTTACAGAATGGCTGGCTGGGGTGGTGGTCACTTTATCCATCTCATTCATCTTCCTGTTCCTATGCTGACGGAAAACTAGAGAAAAAAAGACAAATTACAATCCTAACAACGCTGGGTATGGTTGAATTATAAGGCGTTAAGCTGGAACCCCATAAAATAAAAACGGCAAACGCCGAAAAGCGTGTGCCGTTTGATTGCATTCAGACGATTTTTAGCTGCGGCGGGTCAGCGAGAAACGCGATCCTGCAGACGATGTGCAGTTGAGCTGGTTCTGTGAAACGAGCGCGCAATTGACGCGGGATGAGGTGCCGCGCACGATGGAACGCATATCGATTTCAACGAGCTGCGGCGACTGGTAACGATAGTTGCCTTCGGCCAGCTTTTCGTTGGTATCGGTCGCGCGGGTCTCGAAAATACCGCCGTTGAAAGATGAGACGATGCCATTCGGATCAACCCATGAACCATCAATACCGGATGGCGCACGATTAACGACAGGGACATTGCCGCCACCGACTGGGCCAGTCGCAACACAACCTGCAAGCGCGAGTGATACGATTGCCGTAGAGCCAATGATGCGGAAGGATTTCATGTCCATCTTCTCCGTAAGAGTGTTTATCGTGTGATGTATGGAAATTCACACGATTACAAGCCCCTTTTATCAGGATTGCAAGACTGTTGCGCAACTGTCGCATTCGGCAACCCGGCCGAAGCCGGGCATTCGAACGGCTCAGCGAACAAGAATATTGCGGAACTGCCAAGGGTCTTTGGTGTCGATATCCTCTTCGAACAAAACGCCACGACCCTCCAGCGGGTTCCAGTCAGTATAATAGCCTTTGACGGGTCCCAAATAGGGCAGCTGTACTTCAAGGCAGCGACGGTAATCCATTTCGTCGGTTTCGACGATCCCGCTTTGTGGGTTTTCAAGCGCCCAGACCATACCGGCCAAAACGGCAGATGAAACCTGCAGCCCGGTTGCGTTCTGGTAAGGCGCAAGCTTGCGAGCCTCTTCGACGCTCAGCTGTGAGCCATACCAATAGGCGTTTTTGTCGTGGCCATAGAGCAGCACGCCCAGCTCGTCCGAGCCGTCGAGTATTTCGTCTTCTTCAAGCACATGCTGAACCGCCTGCGCACGTCCGCCGCTGCCAAACATTTCATCCAGTGAAAGAACGGCGACATTGCTTGGATGATAGGCGTAATTACAGGTCGGGCGGTATTCCAGTTTGCCCTTCTTGTTGTGCACGGTGAAAAAGTCGGCAATCGAGATTGCTTCATTGTGGGTGACAAGCAGACCGTATTGCGCGCCATGGGTTGGACACCATGTGCGGATGCGGGTATTGCCGCCGGGCTGTTCAAGGAAGATTGCAGCCTTGTTGCCCTTCTTCTGCTTGCGGGCGTTTTTCGGCTTCCAGTTTTCATGGGTGCCCCAGCCAAGCTCGGCAGGCTGCAAACCTTCAGCAATAAAACCTTCCACCGACCAAGTGTTCCAGAATGTGTCGAACGGCTTCGGCTCCTTGGCGCGCTGAGTGTCGCGTTCAGCAATGTGAACACCCTTAACCCCTGCCTTTTTCATGAGCTTGGCCCAACCCTTACGGTCATCGGCTGATGGCTCTTCAAACTCAAGCTTGAGCTCAGTGGCAAGATCGATAAGCGCTTTTTTGACGAACCATGAAACCATCCCGGGATTGGCGCCGCAGCAGGAAACAGCAGTCGGACCGCCCGGATTCTTGCGCTTTTCGGTACGAACTGTTTCACGCAATGCGTAATTGGTGCGCGCAGCATTATCGGCTTCCGCATCGAAATAGAAACCGAGCCATGGCTCGACAACCGTGTCGATATAGAGCGCACCCTGTTCGCGGCTGTAGCGCATCAGATCGAGCGATCCGGTATCGACCGACAGATTGACGATGAACGGCTGGCCTTCGCCTTCCTTGATCAGAGGGCCAAGGATCTTTTTGTAATTATCTTTGGTGATCGCTTCCTTGACGAAGCGGATATCCTGATCATCCAGAATTTTGCGGTTCTTTTCGCTTGGATCGATGACGACCAGTCGGGATTTGTCGAATTTGAAGTGGCGTGCGATCAGTGGCAGGGTACCGCGCCCGATCGAGCCAAAGCCGATCATGATAAGAGGGCCGGTAATTTCGCCATAGACTGGCCATTTCGCTTTCGCCATTTTTTCTCTCTCCTGCTGCAAGGCCGCAACGCTTGGCATTTCCGATATGCGGAACTGCTCACTTTGCTACGATAGCACAGGTTCATAGAAAGAAAGAAACGTCACAAGCCTATGACAGCAAACGTGTTTAACGAATTTATATGGATAGAAGTTGAGCGCGGATCATGCCACGCAATGAATTGCCGACAAGAATGTTGCGCGCACGGCTAAGATCATCAAGTGTGACTACGCCTTCCTGAACCACGCTGTTGTTTAAAAGTTCACGCCGCAGAACGCCGTCGAGCAGGCCGCAGGAAAGGGGAGGGGTAATGCAGGTGGTGCCGCCAATATCAAGAAAAATTGATGTGATGGTGCCTTCGCACACTTCGTCACGCTCATTGAGCAGAATGACTTCGTCCACTTCCGCCGGTGAATATTCGTCGCGAGCCGAAATATAGGCCTGACGTTTTGTTGTCTTATGACGCAACAAGGGATCATCGTGCTTCAGGCGTGTTTTTGCGACCGCGATGCGCCAGACAGTTTGCGCCGGCAGTGGTTCGTAAGGAAAAGCGGTAATCTCGACATGGCCATCCGGTGCCAGTGTCAGCCGCAGTTTGAGCGGATTTTCACCGCCGCTGATCTCGGCGATTTTCTGGTGCACCGCTTCCATGTTGTAGTGAAAACCGAGCTCCCGCGCTGAGTTTTCAAGCCGCGCCATATGGAGATCAAACCGCAGAATGCCAGAGAGAGGCTCCCAGCGCATGGTCTCGATCAGTTGATAGTCTGGTTCCGCATGGCTGGTCGCTGTCCCGTCGCGAACCGTGCTTTCAGAAGACATTCCTCATACTCCGCTTGCGCTGTGGAATCGAAGACCACGCCGCCCCCGACATTGAAGATTGCACGATTTTGCTCAAGAAGCGAGATCGTGCGGATGGCAACATTGAACCGCATACGTCCGCCCGGTTCGATCCAACCGAGCGAGCCGCAATAAATATCACGTGGCCCACTTTCCAGCCTGCGCAGGATTTCCATCGCGCTTATTTTCGGCGCACCGGTGATGGAGCCACAGGGGAAAAGGGCTGCAAAAATCTTGCGCAGCGGCAGATCGCTTTTAAGCTTTGCGCGCACGCGGCTGATCATCTGATGAACGGTCGGGTAAGTTTCGACCCGGAAAAGTTCAGGCACATCCAGCGATCCCACTTCGCTGATCAATGAAATGTCGTTGCGCAGCAGATCAACAATCATGCGGTTTTCCGCCTGATTTTTAGGATCATTCATCAGGAACTGGCGGTTGGCCTCATCTTCAAAAGGGGTGGCACCGCGCGGCATGGTGCCCTTCATCGGATGTGTTTCGATATAGCCTTCGCCATCCACTTCAAAGAAGAGTTCCGGTGAACGCGACAGGATGATCGGCCCACCCAGATCGCAATAGCTCGCATAGCGAACCGGCTGACGCTTTGCGAGCGTGTTGAACAGCACGAGCGGATCGCCGTCCCATTGCGCATGAACCGGAAATGTCAGATTGCCCTGATAACAATCGCCTTCGCGCAAATGCTGGTGAAGGCGGTTAAATTTAGGCTGGTAGTCTTCGAGCGACCATTGCGCGACGGGTTCGCGCAGATAGGTGATGTTGTCGGCGCTGCGTGTATGCAAGACATCGTCCGATGGACCATCGAAGACGCCAAAGCACAGGAGAGGGGCTTTGCGGCCTTCCGGCAGAAGCGCTTTCAGCTTGGGTTCAAGCAGATAGCCTGCCTCATAGGAGAGATAGCCTGCAAGCCATTTGCCCGCTTCATGGGCGCGTTGCATCGCCTCCCATGCTGCTTCGAATGTATCTGGTGTATCGGCGCGGATCATCGAAGACGGAGCCGCGAATACAACATCGCGGCCCGCCTTGTCATCCCGAAAAAGGATGTGCGGCCTATTCAAACCCTTGTGGGCCACGAATTTGCTCAGTCTTCCATGGCTTCGAGTTCGTCGATGATGCCTTCCACCACTGAAAGGCCCTTGCTCCAGAAATTTGGATCGGTTGCATCAAGGCCAAATGGCGCCAGCAGTTCCTTGTGGTGCTTGGTGCCACCCGCCTTCAGCATATCGAAATATTTCTGCTGGAAGCCCTTTTCCGAGTTCTGGTAGACGGCATACAGCGAGTTTACCAGACAATCGCCGAAAGCATAGGCATAGACGTAAAAAGGCGAGTGGATGAAATGCGGAATATAGGTCCAGAAGGTTTCATAACCCGGATTGAGATTGACCGCATCGCCAAGGCTTTCGCGCTGCACATCCATCCAGATTTCGCCGATACGCTCTGAGGTCAGTTCGCCTTCGCGGCGTTCGGTGTGAACACGACGCTCAAACTGATAGAAAGCGATTTGGCGCACGACCGTATTGATCATGTCCTCGGCCTTCTGAGCCAGCATGGCCTTGCGCTCGCGCTTGTTGGTGGTGCGTTCCAGCAGCGAGCGGAACGTTAGCATCTCACCAAAGACGGAAGCCGTCTCAGCCAGTGTGAGAGGCGTAGATGCCATCAGCGCACCCTGTTCGCCGGCCAGCACCTGATGCACGCCATGGCCGAGTTCGTGCGCAAGCGTCATCACATCGCGCGGCTTGCCCATATAGTTGAGCAGCACATAGGGATGGGCGGAAGGCACGGTCGGATGCGCAAAAGCCCCCGGCGCCTTGCCCGGACGCACCGGCGCGTCGATCCAGTTTTTGTCAAAGAATTTTTTGGCAATTTCGGCCATTTCAGGGGCAAAGTTGCCATAGGCGGAAAGCACGGTTTCGCGCGCTTCATCCCATGAGATCAGTGCCTGCGGAGTTTCCGGCAGCGGTGCATTGCGATCCCAGTTCTCCAGCTTTTCAAGACCGAGCCATTTGGCTTTCAGTGCATAATAGCGATGCGAAATGCGCGGATAGGCTTCTTCGACGGCACTCGCCAGCGCATCAACCACTTCGCGCTCGACGCGATTTGCAAGGTGACGGCTGTCGGCAATATCCTCAAAACCGCGCCAGCGGTCAGAGATTTCCTTGTCCTTGGCCAGCGTGTTGGTGATCAGCGTGAAAGTGCGCAGATTTGCACCAAAAGTTTTGGCAAGCGCTTCCGATGCCTTTTTGCGCACGGCACCATCAGCATCCTGCAACATGTTAAGCGTCTGCTCGATGGCCAGTTCTTCGCCATCGATTTCAAAACGCAGGCTCGACATGGTTTCATCGAACAGGCGGTTCCATGCACTGTAGCCGGTGATCGATTTTTCGTGGAAAAGCTGTTCCAGCTTGTCGTCAAGCTCATAGGGTTTGTCGAGGCGCAGATCTTCCAGCCATGGACGGTAGTGGCCGATCACTGGATTGGAGGCCATCGCCTTTTCAAGTACGTCATCATCGATGCGGTTGATTTCGAGGCTGAAGAAAATGAGCGGCGTGTTGGCATCTGTCAGCTTCTGCTGCACATCGCCGAACAGCTTCATGCGCTTGGGGTCGGTGGTATCGCCATAATAATAAAGGCCTGCGAAAGAGGCAATGCGGCCCATGAGTTCGCTTAAGCCTTCATATTCCTTAATCGCATCGGCGAAATTTCCGCCATTGGCCTTGGCTGCTTCTTCACCGAGTTTGCCCTTCCAGCGGTTTTCAAAATCGGCTGCATCCTTTGCCGCTTTTTCGAGGTCGGCTTTCAGTTCAGCGCTCTCGGCGGAAGGATAAAGATCGGCGAGATTCCACTCGGGCAGCTTTCCAAGATCGGCTTTTGCAGCAGTTCCGGTATCACCGGCGGGCATATGGGAAACAGTGTCGAGCGCGACAGACTTTGAAAATCGATAAATGGCAACGGTCATAACATTCTCCTGTTGGCCTCTTTTCGCATGTCTTCTTCAAGTCGCCAAGGGGTGCGCGGGTTTGTTCAGAAAAGCGCCACTATTCTGAGGATGATATACGAATGTGCGCGCATAGGGCTTGCATTGATGAGAAATGCTGTTTCAAAAAAAGTGCCTGAAATATGATCAATACAATATATTGGGATATTCTGACATATACGCCACTGGTAGTAGAGCATTTATGAGTACGCGTATCCTTATAGCGGATGATGATCCGATACAACGCCGCCACCTTGAGGCGGCGGTTTTGCGCATGGGTTATCGCACTATTCTGGCAGATGGCGGGACCAGTGCGCTCGGATTCATCTGTAGCCGTAAGGATATAGCCCTTATCCTCCTTGATCTGGCGATGCCGGATATGGATGGTATTTCGGTTCTCTCAAGAATGCGCGAAGCTGGTATCCAAACCCCTGTTATTGTCCTTGTGCAAAATGACACAATGGACAAGGCTATGCAGGCGATCAGGTTTGGCGCGGTGGATTTCATGACGAAGCCTGTGGCGTTTGAACGTGTTCAGGTTTCGCTTGCCAATGCTTTCAAACTTGATTCTCTGATACAGGAACTCAAGCGCACCCGTTCTTACGAAAAATCCCATATTTTGCTTTCAGAGATGGTTGCCAAAAGCTCTGAAATGGAAAAGGTGGTGTCGCTGGCGCGCCGTGTGACGCAGCTTGATACGCCGTTGCTCATCGAAGGCGAGGCTGGCACTGGCAAAGAAACGCTGGCGCGCGCAATCAGCAGCAGTGGTCAACGCTGGCAGGGACCATTTATCTCCATTGATTGCCGCTCATTGGCAAAGCAGAATCCCGATGAAGTGCTTTTCGGGCAGTCAGACGCGCCCACAGCCCTTCAAGTCGGCAATGCGCCCATCCAGATTGCTGGCAAGTTTGCCGAGGCCCAGGGCGGCACCTTGTTTTTGGATGAGATAAGCGCCTTGTCTCATCGAACGCAGCTTCGCGTGTTCGAGATCATGCAGGCAGATCATCTTTCCGATACACGTATTATTGCATCCAACAGCCATTCGCTGGTTGAACGTGTGCATATGGGGCGGTTTCACCCCGGCCTCTATCATCTTGTTTCATCGTTTCTGATTGCCATGCCGCCGCTCAGAGATCGCATCGAGGATATTCCTCTTCTTGCGCATCAGTTCCTGATGCATTTTGCCGGCGAAGAACGGTTGGGCCATATCACGGGTATCACGCCTTACGTTCTGGAAAGTCTCAAGTCCTATCATTGGCCCGGTAATGTTCGCGAACTCAAAAATGCCATTTACCATGCCGTGCTCCTATGTGAAGAACATGCTCTGACGATACGCGACTTTCGTCATCTTGGATTCGAGGGTGGGGCAATCCGCGTCAATGACAATGAATTTGTAAATCAGGCGTCCATTAAAAGGTTTGGTTCACGCTCGATCCGTGGAATCACCTCCGAAGGCGAGGTTCGCACTCTTGCTGCCACTGAAGAGGATATGATCCGCTTCGCAATAGCACATTATGAGGGGCATATTAGCGAAGTTGCCCGGCGTTTGGGCATCGGGCGGACGACTCTTTATCGAAAATTGAAAGAATATGGCATCGATGTGGCGTCCGTAGCGGGCAAGGGCCAATACGGTGCAGAAAGCGATATTGACGCCGATCACCCCCGCATTGTTAACGAGTAAAGCGCCTTAACTTATTGAAATTCAGTAACTTATAAAGCACTGCTGTCACTGTTGCTAGAATGTTAGCAACAAGGAAGATTGTTAATAATTTTTTTACCATGATGAAAATAGATGCACCTGTGTGGCTTTTTTGCCATGGTGTTTCCTCATTTGTTGTTCACTAAGCGTCTATTAACCATTAAATCCGACAATCAGGGTTCTCGAATATTCACTTGTGCGATCTCTGATACGGCCCTTAGGGCAGACAACACGGTAAGGCGATACGATTCAATGAGCAGTATATCGACCATTAAAGCGCGCTTTGCGAAAGCCTGGTTCAGGTTGTCGATGTCCTTATTCTGGATCGCGGCAGCTGTGCTCATGGCGCTGGCCCCGTCGCAGGCTTCGGCTGAAACCCGCACGTTGAAGCTCTATTATGTGCATACCGGCGAAAAAGCAGAGATTACGTTCAAGAAGAATGGTCGTTTTCTGCCTGATGGTCTGAAAAAACTGAATGTATTTCTGCGCGACTGGCGCCGCAACGAACCGACCAAAATGGACCCGCGCCTGTTCGATCTGGTCTGGCAGGTCTATCGTTCCACTGGCTCCAGCCAGTATATTACTGTGGTTTCCGCCTATCGTTCACCGGCAACCAACAACATGTTGCGTTCCACCACCAAAGGTGTTGCGAAGAAGAGCCAGCATACGCTTGGCCGCGCGATGGATTTTTTCATTCCCGGTGTTCCACTTGCCAAGCTGCGCGGCATCGGTATGCGCTACCAGATCGGTGGCGTTGGCTATTATCCGCGTTCCGGCTCGCCCTTTGTGCATATGGACGTGGGGAATGTTCGCTCCTGGCCACGGATGAGCCGCCGCGAGTTGCTGGCGCTGTTCCCGGATGGCAAAACGGCTCACTTGCCTGCCGATGGCAAGCCATTGCCGGGCTATGAGCAGGCGCTGGCAATGATTGAGCAGCGAAAAGCGAGCGGTGGCACTGTCATGATGGCAAGCAACTCCGCCCCTCGTAAGAGCAAGACACTCTTTGGTGCGCTCTTTGGCGGTGGTGCTGATGAGGAAGAAGATAACGGCGATGTCGCGCCTGCTGCCGCCCGTCCAGCCCGTGCCGTGCCTGCGCGTCAGGCGCCAACCCCTGCGGCTCCTGTGCAGACTCCACAGGCTGAAACGATGATTGCTGCCTTGCCTGCACGCGATGCGCCAGTGCCATTACAGGCTCCGCGCCCAGAGACAGTTGTTGCGGCTGCAGCGGTTGAGGAAGCACCTGTCGTCGCATTGAATGTTCCAATTCCAAGCCGCAAGCCGGCCAATGCAGCTCAGGAAGCGATTGCACTTGCTGCTGTACAACCCGCTGAGGTTCCATCTGATGAAGGTTCTAATCCGCTTGTAACGGGTTTTGTTCCAATTCCATCCACGCGCCCACAGCAGGAAGCTGCGACTGAGCTTGCAGCCGCCGTGGTTCCAAGTGCCCGGCCGGAGCGTGATCAGCACAATCCGCAGGATGCGATTGCGCAGCTCGTAAACAACAATCCGGTTGCTTCAACGGTTGTTGCAGATGCTGGCAATGCAGCTGCGCAGCAAGCCCCTGCCGCTTATCCGGTACCGAAAGAAGCGCCGCGCGCCAATACGCAATTGGCCATGCTCTCAAAGCGGGATGAAATCGGAGAGCTGATTGCGCCGCCGCAAGATGATTTTGATACAAAACCAGCTGCGGAAGTCAAAGCCGAGCCTGTAAAAATTACACCGGTGAAGACTGCATCGATTGCCAAGCCTGCACCTGCGCGTCAGCACGTTGTCGCTGTCGGTCAAGGTGCCAAGAGCAGTGCGCGCTCAACAGGTAAGGGCGATCGTCGTGTGGCAAGGGTTTCTTCGCACCCAAAACCGGTTGTTCAGCCTGCCGCGATACCGGCTTCTGCGATAGCGCTTTCATCGCATTCGGTCTCTCAAACTGCACCCGCGACCAGTCCGGTGTTGCGCAATGATGCCCTGCGTTCTGCGCCCGCGATGGTCTATACCGCTGGCTTCCAGCGCGGTGACCTGCCGAGCGAACGCGCCAATCAGTTTAGCGGCAATGCTGTTACATTCCTGACGGTTGCAAAGTTTACCGAGACCAACTGATCAGAAAGCAGATCAAGAAAAGGGGCCTTCGAGGCCCCTTTTTTAAGTCATCTCTTTTTATAAGCATGTTTTGTGATTTTTAAGGATGTCGATCACCCAAAACGAGTCACCATATTTGGGAGGGGCGGTTTTATCCTTTTAGTGCAGCGGCTTCGCTTGCAAGTTTGGTGATCCCGTCCCAGTCGCCGGCCTCAACCAATTCCTTTGGAGCAACCCACGATCCGCCGACACAGATGACATTTGGAAGCGAGAGATAGGTTTTCGCATTGGCGAGGCTGATGCCGCCAGTGGGGCAGAAAACGGTGCCAGCCAATGGTGATGACAATGCTTTGAGGAACGGCGCACCGCCGGACTGTTCGGCAGGGAAAAATTTCAGATGCGTGTAGCCTTCCTCGCGAAGAGCGAGCATTTCGCTTGGCGTAATGGCGGCAGGCAGCAGCGGCACATCGCTGTCATTGGCTGCGGCGATAATATATTTTGTAGTGCCGGGGCTGACAATGAAGCGTGAGCCTGCCTTGGCTGCATCTTCATATTGTTTGGCGTTGAGAATGGTGCCCGCACCCACGATCGCTTCCGGCACTTCGGAAGCAACGGCACGAATTGCGTCGAGTGCCGCAGCCGTGCGCAATGTGATTTCGATTGCAGGTAAGCCGCCTTTTGCAAGCGCTCGTGCCAGCGGAACTGCATGCTCGACCTTGTCGATCAACAGGACCGGGATAACGGGTTGGCCTTGCATGACGGGAGCAAGGAGATCTGTTTTCTGTGGCATGGACGCGCTCTTCTGCTTGGGTTTTAGTGGCTAAAACCGATTTAAGGTGCATCGTTCGCTTTGTCTACGGCAGGCTTTTCACAAGAGCTTTAAACATTGATAAGATGACTGGTTCCCAAAGGCTCTTTTGCTTTCCTGTACAATTAGGCCTTTGATGAGCTTCAGTCTTATGATTTACCCTTCCGCCTGTTCCTTAGACTATGGTGAGAGGATTGCACTCCTCGCAGCGTTACGGTCTGCGCTGGCTTCCCCTTCAAAAAAATAAAGGGTGTCTGTCAGACCATAGCGTAGAAGATGAAGCCTGTCCTTCACCGTGCTGCCCAATTTGCACCCCGCCGAAAAATCGTCTGCATTTGTGGTACCGAGAATTCTTTGGCTTGATGCCCCAGTGCGGAATAAAATACCCGGCCATTGCCATATTTTCTTTTCCAGACGACGGGCATTACCACCCCATCGATCCACCAGGCATGATCACCAGTGAAGGTCGTCGTTGCCAGCACTTCATTGGAAGGGTCCACGTGCATATAATATTGCTCTGAGCGGTATGGGAAGCTTGAGATGCCTTCCATGATAGAGTCGTCCGGGCGGGTCACATCGACCTGATAGTCGATAATATCGCCAGGATGAGCAACCCACTGACCTCCGATCATGAACTGATATTCAACACATTCACGAAAGCTGTCGCCCGCTCCGCCGTGAAAACCAGCAATGCCAACTCCATTTTCAACGGCTTTGGCAAGGTTTTTTATTTCTTCTTTTTCAATTTTCGACATCGTTACAATGGGAACGACGAGGCTAAGGTCATGCACGGACGGATCAGCAAAAGCCTCTGTGCTGTGCTCGACATAGACTTTGAAACCTTCTTCTTCGAGGATGTCTTTGACGATTACCGAACATTCCTGTGGTTCATGTCCGCTCCAGCCGCCCCAGACGATCAGCGCTTCTTTCATTGTTTCCTCCTCAGGATTAATTTGCAATCTGGTTATTAACCAGAGACGTTTCGAGTGGGGCAGGTCGCTCCACGTCTGTCATGATAGATATTGTTTTGCCCATATCAGACGCAGTCTGGAATGCTTCCATGACTTCGAGTACATGGAGTGCAAGTGAGCCATTCGCGCGATGCGGCCGGTTATTCCGAATGGCATATGCCATATCGGCAATTCCAAGTGAGCGATAATTCCCGTCGGCATAAGGTTGAGAAACTGCTTTTTCTTCAAACTCTCCGCCTTTTTTGAGCAACAAGACATCGCCGCCAAAATAATTCGGGTCCGGAACGATCAGCGTGCCTTCAGTGCCATAAATTTCGATGGGCACATGTTTGTGCCCGGCGACATCAAAGCTCATGGCCACTTGCACGACCGCGCCATTTTTAAATGCCAGAACGCCTGCAACATGGGTAGGAACATGAACAGGAATATGCTCACCGTTCCTTTCGGCGCTCGTAATGATGCGTTCTTTCCGGGGTGTCGTCGCGAAGCTTGCGACTTTGTCAACCGGCCCGAGGAGGTTGACGAGTTCTGTAATATAATAAGGTCCCATGTCGAGCATCGGCCCCCCGCCCACTTCGTAATAGAAGGCCGGGTTGGGATGCCAGCGCTCATGACCTGCGCACATAAATGTTGCCGTTCCACCGACAGGAATTCCCAAGACACCTTCATCTATAAGCGAACGCACGGCCTGATGGCTTCCGCCAAGAAAAGTGTCCGGAGCCGAGCCCAAACGGAGGTTCTTTGCCTTTGCAGCTTCAAAAAGCCGCTTACCTTCGGCAAAATTGATACCCAACGGCTTTTCGGAATAAACGTGTTTGCCGGCCTCAAGGGCTTTTAATCCCACCTCAACATGTGCTTTTGGAATCGTGAGATTGACAATGATTTCGACACTTGGATCGGCAAGCAATGCCTCCACTGTTCGAGCCTGAAGGTTAAACTCTTCGGCGCGTTTTTGCGCCACTTCCATATTCATATCTGCAATACCGCAGATATTAAGTATCGGAAACGAAGCCATCGCTTTAAGATAGGCGCTGGAGATATTTCCGCAGCCAATGATGCCAATGCCGACCTTATCCATCTTGTTTCCTCCCAGAAATCCGTAACTTTAAGCTGAGTTAAATTGCAGGCCCCGTCGTGCTCCATGGAGACTCGTAGAGTTCATGCAGTGCAACGGCAGCGGCGCCCTGTGCCCATAATTCGTCACTGGCAATATCGAAAACCAGTTCAGCAACGCCCTTCAGGGCTTGTGGAACGGCAATATTGTAACTTTCACGAATGCTGTTGATGAATGGCTCTCCAAGTTCAAGACTGGTGCCCGTAATGATGACGCGCGGTGGCGCAAACAAAGTTACGATATTTGCCAGTGTGAGACCTATTGCAGCGCCGGCGCGTTTGGCAGCATTTAAGAGTTCCTCATCGGAAGCGCTAATGAGTGAATGCGCGTATTTCATGCCCCTTCCGAGGCGCATGGCTTCTGCAAAACGGGCATCATCCGGGCGAGTGCCAAGAATTGCGCTTTCACCGGCATGGCTTGCAAGCCTGACGGTCGTGTCATTGGTATAACCGAGTACGAGATCGCCTAGATTATGGCTGAGCCCATCAGCACCGCGAAACAGCTGATTTTTGTGCAGGACCCCAAGCCCAAGCGTTTGCTCAAGCGAAATCAAAACCATGTCTTCAAATTCACGTGCATGGCCAAACCAATGGTGCGCAAGTGTTATTGCATGTGCATCACTTTCAACAATCGTGGGCACATTCAGGCGAGTTGTCATTTCTGAGGCAAAATTAAAATTATGCTCTCTTAGGATTGGTGTGCTTCGAATGATACCAGTACGATGCTCTATGACGCCTGGTATGCCGAGGCAGATCATGTCGACATCTTCCAGCGACACACCGGCATCCAGGACACATCGGCGTACCCCGTCTTCAATAAGATCCGCAATGACGCTGATTGGTTGACGATCAACTCTTATTGGAAGCGACAGGTTGGAAAGGATCTCGCCACGAAAGTCCGTGACCACGAAAATCATGCGATTGGACGCGATTTTTGCACCGACGACACGCGCTGCTTCAGGATTAAGCTCAAGCATGACCCGCGGCCTCCCGCGCGTCGTCTCGTTGCGGATATCCCCTTCATGCCGTGTCAGTATCAGCCCATCATCCAACAGTGATGCGGTTATCGCCGATACAGTCGTGGTGGAAATCTCAGTTCGCTCGCTGATCTGAATGCGCGAAATGGGACCATGACGACGGATCGTATCTAATACGTTCAGCCTGTTGATAGCGCGCATCAGTTCGGGGTCAGCGGTCTTCATGAGGTCCTGTTGAGATCAAAGCTG
Organism: Ochrobactrum chromiisoli; assembly: GCF_026241335.1. GTDB lineage: Bacteria > Pseudomonadota > Alphaproteobacteria > Rhizobiales > Rhizobiaceae > Brucella > Brucella chromiisoli. The sequence goes on from NZ_JAPHAV010000019.1 coordinate 38,994, forward strand.
ATCAGATATTATTTAAATCGGATTGCGGATTAAATAGCGTCACTTCTATCGTTCATGTCAAGCCTGCTTGCGAAAAATTATGAAATAGCCTTGACATCGACAGATATGTCGGATGAATTAATCCGCATTGGGGAATAAATTGTGAGGATGACCCCAAGGGAGGATCTCGAACATGACGTATTGGTACGCAGGCGCAAGCCTGAGCGGCAAGTTGATGTCTTATGCCGCAAAAGCAAGCATAGCATTGATGCTAGGCACCGCAAGTGCTTCGGCGACCACGACCGTTAAATGGATGCACGTGGAATTGGACCCCAAAGCGGTCGCTGTCTGGGAAGAAATAGCAAGAGACTATGAAAACCAGCATCCTGATGTTCGGATCCAATTGCAATTTCTGGAAAACGAGGCTTTCAAAGCCAAGCTCCCGACGCTGCTACAGTCAAATGACGTCCCTGATTTTTTCTATAGTTGGGGTGGTGGTGTTCTTGAGGAGCAGTCAAAAACCGGTGTTCTCAAGGATCTGACAGAGGATTTCAACGCCTCTGACGGTAAACTGCGTCAAGCTTACACGAGTTCGTCTATTGAAGGTCTTTCCTTTGATGGCAAGCTCTGGGCAGTTCCTTATAAAGTCAGTCTTGTCAGTTTCTTCTACAATAAAGAACTTTTCGCGAAAGCAGGTTTAGATTCCAACAATATCAAGACATGGGATGATTTGAGTGCCGCTGTAACCAAGCTTAAAGACGCTGGCATTGTTCCTATTGCCGGAGGGGGTGGTGATAAGTGGCCCCTTCACTTCTACTGGAGCTATCTTGTGATGCGTAACGGCGGCAAAGCGGTCTTCGATGCTGCCAGCAAGGGTGAAGGTGAAGGCTTTTTGGATCCGGCCATTCTCAAGGCAGGTGAGCAGCTTGCGGACTTTGGCAAGTTGGAACCATTTCAGCCGGGCTATCTAGGGGCAACCTGGCCGCAGGCGCTTGGTGTTTTTGGTGATGGCAAGGCTGCAATGATCCTCGGTTTTGATAATACCGAGGCCAATCAACGCAAGAATGCGGGCGATGGAAAAGGGCTCGCTTTGGAAAACATAGGGCGGTTTGCATTTCCTGTGGTCGAAGGTGGTGCAGGAAAAGCGAGTGATACTTTAGGCGGGATCAATGGTTGGGCAGTGACCAAAAATGCTTCCAAAGAAGCCATCGATTTTGCTCTTTTCCTAACCAACAAGGAAAATGAGCAGAAAATGGCGGAGGCAGGCATGATCTTGCCGGTTGCAGCCGGTGCAGACAGTGCGGTTAAAAACCCTCTTTTGGCCGAATCTGCCCGTCAGTTGGCGGATTCAACATGGCACCAGAACTATTTTGATCAAACATTGGGTGCTGCTGTCGGACGCGTCGTGAACGATGTATCGGTCGATATTCTCGCAGGGCAGATGAGTTCCGAAGAAGCAGCGCAGCAAATTCAGGATGCTTTCGAGCTCCGTTAAGCGCGTTCTGAGCGCACGTTAGAACATGACGTGCGCTCCGCATCCTAATTATTGGCATCATGAAAGCGGAAAAGATGACGGATATGTCTGTGACTTCGGCATCCTCGCCTCCACGTAAAACACATCTGGTCAAAAAGAAAAAAAGCTCTGTCGCCCACGACCGCACAATGACCTTGCTGGTCTTTTTGCCTCCGGCTTTATTGCTGTTTACACTCTTTGTTATTTTGCCGATGGGTGAGGCGGCGTGGTACAGTCTTTACCGCTGGAATGGGTATGGAACGCCGACGGAATTTGTGGGCTTGAAAAATTTTCAGGTCCTCTTTGGCAATGCAGCCTTCTCTCAGGCACTGTTCAATAACGGTCTGATCATTTTCGTCTCCGTCCTTGTGCAAATCCCGTTAGCGATCTGGCTCGCAATGATGCTGGCGCATCGCATTCCCGGTGTTGTCGCCTTCAGGCTGATCTTCTTTTTGCCTTACGTTCTTGCAGATGTTGCGGCGGGCCTGATCTGGCGCTTTGTCTATGACGGCGACTACGGTCTGTTTGCCGCGGCTTCCAACTTCTTTGGTTTCGCAAATCCATATGTTCTGGCAGACCGAGATGTCGCAATTTACGCTGTGCTTGCTGTCATTGTCTGGAAGTATTTTGGCTTTCACATGATGCTTTTCATAGCCGGCCTTCAGTCTGTCGATAAAGCTGTTCTGGAAGCTGCTGAAATCGACGGCGCGAATGGCTGGCAGAAGTTTCGCTATGTAACGCTGCCCATGCTTGGTTCCACCGTGCGCTTGTCCATTTTCTTTGCCGTCATCGGTTCGCTGCAGCTCTTCGACATGATCATGCCGCTGACAGGCGGGGGGCCATCCAATTCAACACAGACGATGGTGACCTTCCTCTACACATACGGTGTCATGCGTATGCAGGTTGGGCTTGGCAGTGCGGTTGGTGTCGTTTTGTTCGTGATCTGTGTGACACTTGCCTTCGGTTATAAAAGGATTTTCATGCGCCATGACTGATACATCAAACGCTGTCCGCATGACGATACAGACCCGACTTTATCTCTATCTTTCGCTTGGCTTCATTGCCGCTATTGTTTTGGTTCCGCTTCTGACAACAGCGCTGGGTGGCTTCAAAACGCTGGGTGATCTGCGGGTCAATCCATTCGGCCTTCCGGCGGAATGGCAATGGGCGAATTACGGAGATATTCTCTTTGGTCACCGTTATTGGCTGCAAATATTCAACTCATTGATCATCGCCGTTTTGACGGTTTTCCTGACACTGGTTGTGTCGGCGATGGCGGCCTTCACCTTTGCGCATGTGAAGTTTTTTGGCTCGTCTTTCCTGCTGAATTATTTTCTGCTGGGGCTGATGTTTCCTGCGGCAACAGCAATCCTGCCATTGTTTATCCGCATTCGTGATCTGGGGTTGCTGGATACCTATTGGGGTGTTGTGCTGCCGCAGGTCGCATTCGGTCTCGGTATGAGCATATTGCTGTTTCGCAATTATTTCCGAAACCTGCCGGAAGAGTTGTTTCACGCGGCATTCGTCGATGGTTGCGGTTATCTGCGCTTCTTCTGGCACATTTCTTTGCCGCTCTCCCGTCCAATTCTCGCAACAGTGGGCATCGTCTCGTTTGTCGGCAGTTGGAACAGCTATCTCTTACCGTTGATCATGCTCAATTCGGAATCAAAATATCCGTGGCCGCTTGGCATCATGGTTTATCGCGGCGAGTTCGGCACCGAATGGCAACTTGTCCTTGCTTTCATAACACTGACGATTTTGCCAACCGTCATCGTGTTTTTCCTTGCACAAAAACACATCATCGCCGGCTTGACGGCAGGTGCGGTAAAATCCTGATCGGGAGACGTAATCATGGCTTCAGTAGAACTTATTAACGTTTGTAAATCCTATGGCTCCGTCGAAGTCATCCGCGACATTTCTCTGTCGATCAATGACGGTGAGTTTGTTGCGCTTGTCGGGCCGTCCGGCTGCGGGAAATCGACTCTTTTACGTATGGTCGCCGGACTTGAGGAAATAACCGATGGTGAAATTGCCATTGGTGGTCAGATCGTCAACGGTATGACGCCGCGGGAGCGCAATATCGCTATGGTGTTTCAGTCTTATGCACTCTACCCGCATATGACTGTTGCACAGAATATGGGTTTTAATCTTAAGCTGGCCGGCAAGCCCAAAAATGTCATTGATGAGCGGGTTGCGGAAGCAGCACGCATGCTTGATCTTGGCAAGTTGCTGGATCGAAAGCCCTCGCAGCTTTCTGGTGGTCAGCGTCAGCGGGTTGCCATGGGACGAGCGGTTGTTCGCGATCCTTCTGTTTTCCTTTTTGATGAACCATTATCAAATCTTGATGCAAAACTCCGTGTTCAAATGCGCAGCGAAATTAAAAGCCTGCATCAGAAAGTCGGAACGACTTCCATCTATGTGACGCATGATCAGATAGAAGCGATGACCTTGGCGGATCGGGTTGTTGTTCTGAACCAGGGCCGGATTGAGCAACAGGGAACGCCACTCGAACTCTATAAAACCCCTGCAAACATCTTCGTGGCGGCCTTTATTGGTTCGCCAGCCATGAATCTTATCGCTGCAGTGATTGATGCAGATGCAAATGCACCGATAGCGCGTCTGAAAGACGGTACGGCAATAGGCATTTCATCTCAAAGGAGTGTAAAGCGGGGCCAGGAGGTTACGATTGGCCTTAGGCCGGAACATATTGGTTCTGCCACCGGCGGAGATATTCGCCTTGAGGGAAGAACAATTTTGGTGGAGCCAACCGGCGCACAGACACATGTGGTTTTTGAACTTGGTGAAGACCAGATAACTGCTGTTGTCGATGGTGAACAGCATGTGCGCGTTCACACAGCTTTTTCGGCGGCGATCAACAATGAGCGCGTTCATGTTTTCGATCGCGCCAGTGGCTTGGCACTATAAGTGCATTGGGATTGCGCCATCTACAACGCACGGAACCGCAGGTTTAAGCCTGTTGTTCTATGAGATTTTAGATCATTATATCAGGCCAATACTCCATGGAACCGGGCGTTGGCTATGCGGCGACGGCGGCGCGCAGTGCAGTTGCGAGCCTTTTGACGGCGACCTCGATTTCGTGTGGAGTATAGGCAGCAAAGCCCATCAGGAAGCCGGGTTTTCCGTCGCCGGATGCATGAAGTCCTGAAAGGCCAAGAAGTTCTATCCCCATGCGCCGCGCTGCATCAATTGCCGTGCGTTCGGAAAGTCCGCCGATCAATATGCAGGGCATTTGCAGGCCACCGATCGGCACTTGCGGTTCGACGAATTCTGAAAGATGTTTGCGAACCAGCGTTGTCAGAACGTCCAGGCGCTGCGCGTAGATGTTGCGCATGGTGCGAACATGGGCACCGAAATGTCCACCTTCCATGAACCGCGCCAAAGTCAGTTGTGCGATGGAGGCAGTATGCCCGTCGAGCAGGGTTCGTGCCACGGTCATAGGTTTGACCAGCTGCGGTGGTAACACAACATAGCCAATCCGAAGGCCCGGAAAGAGGGCTTTTGTGAAGGTGCCGATATAGATGGTCCGGTCATGCGGGTCGAGCCCCTGAACGCAGGCGGTAGGCTTTCCAGCATAGTGGAACTCACTGTCGTAATCATCTTCGATGATCCAGCTCTGATGCCGTGCGGCCCATTCGATCAAAGCGAGACGACGATCCAGCGCAAGGGTTGCGCCTGTCGGGAACTGGTGCGAAGGTGTCAAAAAAGCAGCTTTTGCACCGCGCGGATCATCGATAATTTGGTCAACCATTACCCCTTGTCCATCGACGCGCACAGGCAAGCATTCAAGCCCAGCAGCTTCAAATGCCTTGCGCGCACCATAATAGGCCGGATTTTCAATGAAGATCGGGTCGCCGGGATCGAACAGCATGTTGGCGCACAAGGTCAGCGCCTGCTGTGAGCTTGTCAGGACCACCACCCGTTCGGCGGTGGCGCGTGCGCCGCGTTCAAGATTGACATAGTCGGCAATAGCACGGCGCAATGGTTCCGTTCCTTGCGGATCGCCGTGATGTAAAGCCTGCGTGCCAACTTCTTTGAGCACCTGCCGCTCAAGACGCTCCCATAATGGAAGTGGAAAACTGCGAGTTTCCGGTATGCCGTGTGCGAACGGGCGTGGAGAGAGCATTTCGCGCACACCGCCACTGCCGAACATGGCAGCACCGCGTCTGCTGAGGTTCGGCGCTTGATTGCGTAAAAGTGCGTCACGCTGCGTCAGCCGGCGGCCGGGCGTGAACTCTGTCATTTCCGCGACAAAGCTGCCGCTTCCGACGCGCCGTTCAATAAAGCCTTCTGCGTGAAGCTGGGCGTAAGCGGACTCGATGGTGTCGCGTGAAACGCCGAGCGATTTTGCCAGCGCGCGCGAGGCCGGAAGCGGTTTACCCGGACCCAGCGCGCCGTCGACGATCAGTTGCCGGATGGCGCGTTGTATCCGTGCATGCAGTGGCATCGCCGCATGCGCGGGATGGGCAAGCCAAGCCTTCACAGACTCCAGTTGCGAATGCTTGAACAAATGGTCTGTACCTCTCTTCGTAAGTGGATGGGAACAACAGGCCATTTGTCCTCTAGAAGTCAAGGCAAAAAACGGGCCGCAAGCCACAATTCAGGAGCTTTAACAGAGCCATGTCGCATCGTTTGCCTTCACGATCATCCATTCGTCTGAATGATCTTACCCATCCAATTATAGCAGGACTGATTTCGGTCATCGTCAATTATGGCGGTACCTTCATTCTGGTCTTTCAGGCCGCGCGTGTTGCCGGTCTGAGCCCTGAACTCACGGCATCCTGGGTATGGTCTGTCTCTATTGGTGTTGGACTTACCGGCCTTTTTCTGAGCTGGCGTTATCGAGAACCGATCATCACCGCCTGGTCGACGCCGGCAGCGGCCTTCCTTGTAACAGCGCTTGCCACAACGCCCTATGCCGAGGCGATCGGCGCTTATATGGTCTCGGCTCTGGCCTTTGTTCTGCTTGGTCTTTCCGGCTGCTTTGAGAAAGTCATTCGGTTGATCCCCTCTGGCATCGCCTCTGGTCTTCTTGCCGGTATCCTGCTGCAATTTGGTATCGGAGCTTTTGGCGGCGCGAGTGTCGATCCTGCTCTGGTTGGGCTGCTGATCGTTGCCTATGTCGTGCTGAAGCGTTTTTCTGCGCGCTATGCTGTGGTTGGCATTCTGGTGATTGGTCTTGTTTTTCTGGTCACGCAGGAGCGTGTCGATATGTCTGGCCTGCAGCTCAAATTCGCGACGCCGATTTTCACCATGCCGGAATTCTCGCTTAATGCTCTTCTGAGCGTTGCGCTGCCACTGTTTTTGATCACCCTGACCGGCCAATACATGCCGGGAATGCTGGTGTTGCGCAATGATGGCTTCAAGACAAGCGCCAATCCCATTGTTACCGTAACCGGCCTTGGTTCGCTCATCATGGCCCCCTTTGGCTCGCACGCTTTTAACCTAGCGGCAATTACTGCGGCAATCGCCACGGGTCGGGAGGCGCATGAAGATCCGTCCAAGCGCTGGATCGCTGGTATTGCGGCAGGCGTTTTCTATGTGCTGGTGGGCGTTTTTGGCGTGACGCTGGCAGCGGTTTTCATGGCATTTCCGGCAACGTTTATCACCACGCTGGCCGGTCTGGCGCTGCTCGGTACCATCGGCGGCAGCCTTGCCAATGCGATGGCAGACCCCGCATCCCGCGAGGCGGCGCTCATAACCTTCCTCGCATCGGCCGCAAACATCAACCTGCTCGGTATTGGTGGCGCCTTCTGGGGGCTGGTGATCGGGCTGGCCGCTTATCTGGCGCTCAATGGCCGGTTGCCTCGCCGTGAAAGTGCCAAATTGGCAATCAGCGAAGATGCAGCGGAGTGAGGCTGATGAATATTATATCCATTCAAAGCCAGGTCGTGCATGGCCATGTCGGAAACAGCGCTGCCGTTTTGCCGATGCAGGTGCGGGGGCTGACCGTTGCGGCGGTTCCCACCACATTGTTATCGAACAATCCTCATTTTGAGACCATGCGCGGACGTGTGCTCGAATCGGAGCTCGTCGGTGATCTGCTTCGTGGTGTCGAGGAACGCGGATTGATCGAAACGAGCCGCTATATTATCTCGGGCTACCTGGGCTCGCGCGCCAATGGTGATGTGGTTGCCGCTTTCGTTGAGCGGGCGCGCAGGATCAACCCGGATATCGTTTATATCTGCGATCCGGTGATGGGCGATTCCAATCTCGGTGTCTTTGTCGCTGACCAGGTGGTCGAGTGTCTGCTTGGTCGCCTTGTTCCGATGGCGGATGTCTTGACCCCCAATCAGTTTGAGGTCGGCCTGATTGCGGGCAGCGGGATATCGTCATGGCGTGCGCTTGAGGCGGACGTTTTGAAAATACAGGCGCAACGCCAGGCGCGGTTGGTCGTTACCGGCTGCACTCTTGCCGACACGCCGGATGGTTTGCTGGAAAACATCGTTTTCGAGAACAAGACGAGCACAAGACTGACATTTCCACGCCTGCCTATCGCGCCGGTTGGCACAGGCGATCTCTTTACCGGTCTTTTGACGGCCAATCTGGCTCATGGTGGCACGCTGGTCGATGCGGCGCGCGGCGCGGGTGCCGTTGTGCTTGATGTGCTTGAGCGGACGATCGCCAGTGGTCAACAGGAAATGCGGCTCGCCAGTGTCATTGACGCGCTGTTGCCAGGCCGACGGGAGGCTCTCCACTGACCCTTTTCAGAGTGCTGATCTGACTGGATCAAATCGGCACTCTAGTCCTTTATTTTTACGCATTATCCGACGCAAAGCAGCGTCGCACTTTTTGGAAATGCTTTATCGAAACTTCTTTATGCGCTGGATAGATTTGGCAACCATTCCGTGTTCAAATCCCGTACCGACGGCAACGGACCAATGAAAATTTGCGCGACACGACTGCCCGCAATAGCCCAAGGAAAGAACAATATTCTGCATCCCAGAATGAGATGCGTTTCACTTAGGGCCTTCTGAACTATTCGGCTGCGACCAATGGAATCTGCGGCTCGGATGCAGCATCAACCGGCTTGAGCGACATATAGCCGTTCTGAATGTCGAGCACATGCGAATAGACGTTTTGGCCGTCTTCCAGCGTTGGCAGTTTTTCCTCATGCATGATGGAGAGGACAATTGCATCCGGGCAATGTGTTTTGAGCGCTGTGTGGAAACGTAGCTTCGACACAGGATCAAGCGCACCGGTTGCTTCATCAAGGAAGATCACTGATGGCTTATGCAGCAGAAGCCGGGCAAGCATGATCTTCTGTTTTTGCCCGCCAGAGAGCACCATGTCCCATGCCGATCCATCTGCATTGTCATCATTCATCCGCAGGATAAATTCGCCAAGTCCTGCTTCGTGTAATATGGCTGCAACCGTGAGATCATTGAACTGGCTTTCGTCTTCGGGAAGACAAACAAGTTGCTTGAGCGACACGCTTGGAAACTTTGCTTCCTGTGGTGTGTAGATGGCTTTTGCCTTCTGAGGATAGATGATGTCGCCGGTTCCATATGGCCAAAGACCATTGAGCGCCTTGATAAACGAGGTTTTGCCCGAGCCGGATTCGCCACGCATATAAACCCAGTCACCGGAGCGGATATTAATAACACCGGAGCGCAGAAACGGCGCTTCCGTGTCGGGTCCGAGCATGAGCGCAAGATTGCGGACCGAAAGACCAAAATGTGGGTGCTGCGCGGAAAATGTGAAACGGTTTATACCTGAACGGGCATAGAATTCGGCAGGCTCCTGCACGGCTTCAATGGCTTGTGCGAGACCAGTGACACGACCGGCATTTGCGCGCAGATTGGCAATTGCCGGCATGACCTGAATGAACCATGAGCAATCATTGATCATGGCGGCCACCAGTTCGGCACCGGTCACATAATTGCGGAAGCTGACCGCCCCGCTCATATAGGGGATCAGGCCCGGAATATAAGCGATGATGCGATTGGACAGAAAGCCATAAGCCTGTGAAAAGGCGAGATAGGCAGCATCAAAGCGGTTGAGTTGGTTCCAGGTTCCATCAACGTCTTGATAAAGACGCTTGTTGACCGTGCTTTGTACGGCTTCACCTTCGGAAGCCGAAATCTGGAAGCTGCGGCGTAGAAGCGTGGTCCATTCACCACGATAGGAGCCTTCCGCTTTTTGCATGCGCAGGTTGAGCTTTTCCAGTTTGCGGCCGATCTTGATCGCAATCAGTGTGCCAATCGGCACGTAGACTATGATAGCGGCAAAAGCCACGACCGCACCACCATAAGAGCCAAGAAACTCCAGTCCGTTTACTTCTGTCGAGATTTCCAGAAGTTTCTGGCCAACGAAGAACGCTGAGAGCAGGACACCAACAATGCCCATAACAAGACCAATGGCGCCGCCGGTCATGCCCTTGATGGATTCCTGCAAACGCTGATCGACATTATCGGGCAGGCTTGGACCTTTTCCCTGTTGCAGATGGTAATGCGTGTGATTGCGATCAAGCAGTGCATCGGAGAAGCTGTCATTGAGCCATTTGCGCCATTTCCGGTGCAAGGTGGTGGACAGAAGATGCCGGAAGCCGACCAGCAGCACATCCTTGCCAAGCATCAGTATGACCAGCATACCGGCATTGATGGCAATGGCCATCAGCGGGTCCTGCACCGGTGCACTTTTGACATTGACGATGGAATTCATCAGAAGGCCGGATGCTTCCGCAACCCAGACCGTCGTCTTGCTGATGAATGCTGTGAAGATGAAGATCGCGATCGTAAGGGCCCATGCCTCTTTCCAGCGGTCTGAAACCCAATAGGCGCGCATCACACCCCAGAAAGTGGTCATTTGCGACACGGCAGTGCGGTTCCCTGCGCTCAGGGACTGCTGGTTTATCTGCCGTATCTTTTTCAATTCGTGCCCGCTCCACAATAACGCTTTGTAACAAATTGCAACAAACTGTGGTTAACGAAATGTTAATAGTCAACGTAAAACGCGATCACATTTCTGCGCGAAAAATGAAACATTTATCAATGCGTTGAATTTTATGATCTAATTCGAGTTCAACAGTTGTGACGGTTGTGCGTTCGCCATGCCCTTGTGTTCGAAAAAACACGGTTAATGATCACTTAAATCGGGCAGTAATGAAATCTGGCAACGGATTCGCTTTGGGCATAGGTCTTGCCGTAGTGAAGCGAAGGTCGGCAAAAATTGCGCTTTAGAGCGTATTTCGATCTGATTGAAACAGACCGGCGCGCTAAACCGCCCACTCAACATCCGTTGTGAAGGCAATCGTCAGCCAGCGGTCAGGGCCTTCGCCGCCGAGCGCATCGCCGATTTCATCGCGCAATGCATCCCATTCTTCGAGTTTCTTTGCAGGTTGTGCCTTTGGTACAATAAAATAGAGTTCGATTTGTTTACCGCGTCCGACCTTGGCGACATAGGCGCGGTAAGATTTGAAGCCATAGCGGTCCACAACCTGCTTTGCCACGTCATCGACGTGCTTTTTAAAGTCGACAGGCGTAACCAGAAGCATGTCCGATAATGCCTGTTTGATCGTTGCGGCAGGCATTGGAATGATAATGACGCAAACAAGCGCAAGCACGGCAGGATCGATGTAAGGCGTGATCCAGTCGAATTGGGTTTCCTGAATGAAATAGCCAATGGTGAAGGCGATCAGAAGTGCCGCCGTTATGCCGCCAGACATGATCCAAGATTTTGCATCAAGGGCGATAAAATCTGATTTGAGCTTGCGGTTGGCGCGCATTTCAAGAAATGCCATGCCAAGACATGCAATGAGGGCGAGCACGGCATAGAAGATAGCATAGCTGAATTCCAGATCGCGGCCACCATCCATCAGGCTACCGATCGCGTTGATCAGCGCGTAGATGGCCACACCCGTGAGCATGATGCCATTGAGCCCCAGAACCATCGGCTCAAGATGCCAGAAACCCATGGTGAAACGGTCGCGCAATTTTCCGCGCGGCGGCTCTGGCAGCGCAGAAAGCGCAATCAGGCGTGAAACGACAAGTGCAAGACCACTCATCGCAGCATCGGCCAGCATATAGACGCCATCAAACACAATCGAAAATGACCCAGATAAAAGGCCGAAGACAACACCAAACCCTGCAATAAAAATAGTAACTGCTATGGATATTTGAAGAACAGACTGTTCACTACGCAATTTTTACTCCGAACTATCACGCAATGCGCGACAATAGACGCAGCGGTGAAAAATGCGGTTGCCGGATTGCGGCGGAAATCTATATGAAACTGCCTAAAGAGGCAAATTTAGCTATATTGTGTGTATAAAAAGCAGAAGCCCCCCAATAAATATTCGGGAGGCTTCGTGGTCAGATCACTGCGATTTCTGGTCTTTGACGAAAGTGCTGTCAGTTTCGCCTTTGAAGAAATCACGACCATAGACGAGCAGACAAAGGATGACGCCGGTAGCAAATGCCCAGGCTGCACCGCGTGTAGCCAGAACGGCGCCAACGATGCCGGCAATGCCAAGATCGCGCTGCGAACGTGCTTCCAGAATGCCAACACGCACCGACACATATCCCTGAATAAGCAGAGTCAGCGCCAATGCTACACCCAGGATCGGCTGAACAAGCGTCACAATCGGCATGAGGAGCAAACCTGTATTGGTTCCCCAGCGGAAAGAGCCTGCGCCACCAAAAAGCGAGTGCATGGCTTTTTTCCCTTGCGAGAAACGCTCTACAATCACCACATGCATTGCCGACCAAAGTGGCCCGCACATGCAGATATCTGGCCCGAGAACACTCATTGCGGCATTGCGTCCACCGAAGATCAGGTGCGCGCGGTCCGGACTATAGTCGATCTTTTCGTCAGGGCGCGCTTCGTCAGCTTCCTTCAATATAGCCCGGCTCTGCAACACATCGCCAAAGAGCACGATATAGGCTGCCAGCATCGTCGGAACAGCGGTGAGGAACATGGACACCGGAGGCAGACCAAGGCCGAATACTGTATATTCTCGCCAGAGAGTGCCAAAATCCGGGCTTGTGAAGGACCATTCTATTGTCGGCCATGGCGCTTCGCCAAAAAGCGGTGCGATGATGACTGCAAGCAAAATGATAGGAAAGATACCGAGCTTGCCGATAGTTGCCAAAATAGGATTAGTGTTTTTGATACGCGCAAATTGGCGCGAAAAGATCACATAGAAACCCATGCCAACAGCGATGCTGATCGTGAATGGGAATGTGTCAAAGCGACCGCCGACTTTGAAAACAGTAATAACTGCAGCAAAACCAGCCCCCACGATGACACCTGCTTTGATGGCAGGTGGTATCAGCTGTACGACTCGATGCGCCAATCCTGTCGCTCCGATGAAGATCGAAAACAACCCGAGCATCATCTGGAACGCAACAAGGGCATGCACGCGTTCCGGTCCTTCGGGGAAAGTGGCGCAATAAGCCATGAGAAGGGGAATAGCGGGTGTGATCCAGCCTGGCACAACCGGATCGCCTAGCAGATGATGCGCGAGATAGAAAAGACCGTTCAGGATGACGACCGCAAGCGCCACTTCAAAGGGCATGCCTAGAAGCTCTGTCATCAATGGAATTGCTGAAAGATCCACCGCGCACATCAATAGACCTTGGAAATAGTCTGGCCATTCGAATTTATAATGAACGAAGGGCAGGCGAATTTTAAACGGTCCGGCAGGCCAATATGGCTGCTCCTGACCGTCAATGCGTTCAGTGCTCAAGATTTTAACTCCGAATAGATCAAGCAGGCCGTAGAAGAGCGCTTATTTAGAGCACTCTTCCGCGACTGGATTTAAATGATATTTGCTAACTCAGAAGGCTTCGCGATAAAGCGCAAGCGCGTCAGCTTCTGTTACATCGACAGGGTTGTTGCCCAGAAGACGTGTCTGAAGCATTGCATCGCGCGCAAGTGTTTCGAGGCTTTCTTCGGTCACATCAACATCACGCAGGCGGCGTGGTGCACCCGAGCGATTCATCAGGTCTTCCATATATGCAACGAAAGCTGCTGAACGTTCTTCGGTTGTACCGTCTGATTTGCCGATCAGAAGGTCGGCAAGTTCTGCATAAAGCTCGGCAGCACCCGCCATGTTAAAGCGGAGCACTGGCCCTAGCATCAGAGCATTGGAGAGGCCATGCGGCACATGATAATGACCGCCGAGTGGATAAGCCAGTGCATGAACGGCGCCTACCGGCGAGTTCGAGAAAGCTTGCCCTGCGAAATTTGCACCAAGCAGCATGGCTTCACGGGCGTGACGATCTTTGCCATTTTCACAGGCCGCAACAAGATTGGCAGACAAGAGCTTCAACGCTTCGCGCGCAAAAGCATCGGAAAGAGGATTTTTCTTGATGCGGCTGGTATAGGCTTCGATTGCGTGAACCATGGCGTCGATGCCGGTGGCAGCCGTATGAAGTGCTGGCAAGCCGCAGGTCAGTTCGGCATCGAGAATGACGAAATCCGCGTAAAGCTGGCGGGAGACGACACCCATCTTGGTGGTCTCGCCGGTAGTAAGGATTGTGATGTTCGTCACTTCCGATCCGGTGCCCGCTGTGGTCGGAATCTGGATCAGCGGTAGGCGCGTACCCTGTACTTTGCCAATGCCATAAAGCTCGGACAGTTGCTGCTCGGAGACAATAAGGACGGCCGCAAGCTTGGCAATATCCATCGAAGAACCTCCGCCTAGGCCCAGAACGATATCGCAACCGGCTGCTTTGGCCTGATCGACACATTCAAACAGAACCGACTCCGGAGGGTCGGCAACAACAGCATCGAAAATACTGGTGACAAAACCCGCCTTTTCAAGCGAAGCAAGCGCTTCGTTGAGCACGCCAGCCTTGTGCAGCCCCCTGTCGGTTACGATGAGGACTTTGCGCTCGGAAAACCGTTCTCCCAAAATTTCGCCGAGCCGCTTTGCAGCGCCCCACTCAACGAGCATTGAGCCGACCGTATCGAACGAAAATGGCTTGATACCTACAGTCATACTTTCCACCCTTATCCAAATTTCCCCAGCGCCGAGGTCTCTCATTCCTCGCCGGTGCCGAGGCTCTGGGTTTTAAGCGGTCTGGCTTTCGCGTATAGGAAAGCCAGACCAGCAGTTTCCCGATGTTGCCGGTGCATCGGTCGTTTGAAGAGATGCTTGGGAGGATCTCTGCTTTATTGTTCACTATATTGAACAATGTTCAGTATTTTATTGATCGATACAGGATATGAAGCCCGGCTGTCAAATCATCCCTTCGACGAAGAGCGAGGATCATAAGCCATTCAATGGCGCGCTCTGTTGAGCAGTCGCGCAAACCATTGATCCCGTGTTGAGATTTTTTGCATGATTTGTAAGGCGAAACATAATTTCTGAGAGCTGCTGTGGCTGGGCTCGGATTATGTGCCGGGTGCTGGACGGCTTCGCTATATATTGTGTGTGAGCGTCTCTGTCAGATTGTCGAATGCCGCGAATCTATCTATCGGATTACCTGTTCACTGGTTTGGCCCGTCTGAGGTCGGGCACCATAAAATATCCCTGTTATTCACAGCCGCAGCGCAACAAAATTAGATTTAATTTTTTTGAAGCATCTATCCATTGACGAAGTTTTAACTTCAGGTACTACATATTGTGTTCAAGGTTCTTACGATTCGTGAGAATTGAAAGCGAAGATGGGAATACGGTGCGCTGCATTCATCGTGGATGTTGTTAAGCCGTAGCTGCCCCCGCAACTGTAAGCGGCAAGCTCAAATCCAGATGTCACTGGCACAGGCCGGGAAGACGGATGAGGGCGGTGAGCCGTGAGCCAGGAGACCTGCCTTGAACGTAACGTCCACGGGCGGGGTGTCCGGTTGGCGCGCGATAAACTATGGCACTGTGCTGCCACGTTTTTTGGTGCCCCGTATATCCCTCTCAATAGCTTCGGGGTGAAAAGCATGTCGAGTGATTTGAAACAGAATAGTTCCGGTCCGCCCTTTACGGGCTAGTGTGCATG
Organism: Ochrobactrum chromiisoli; assembly: GCF_026241335.1. Lineage (GTDB taxonomy): Bacteria > Pseudomonadota > Alphaproteobacteria > Rhizobiales > Rhizobiaceae > Brucella > Brucella chromiisoli. The sequence continues at coordinate 54,441 of NZ_JAPHAV010000019.1, forward strand.
GCTTGCCAGTGGGGTGAGCCGCATTTCTTCAGTTTCCGAGTTTTTCCGCGCGCATTTTACCATGTGCGAGCGTCTTTGTGCGTCGTTACTCCAGTAGCCGCAACCCATACCAATCTATCCCCAGTGAGGAAAAAATGAACGTTACCGTCTATAGCAAGCCCGCCTGCGTCCAGTGCACAGCAACCACCCGCGCGCTCGATCGTCAGGGCATTGAATATGATGTTATCGACATTTCCGCGGATAGCGATGCGTATGATCTCGTTCAGGGACTGGGCTACCGTCAGGTACCGGTTGTTGTTGCCGGTGAATCCCATTGGGCTGGTTTTCGTCCGGATATGATCAGCGCGCTGGCATAATCCCTTCCGCTGCCGGGGTTTGTTATGGGCCAGATCGTCTATTTTTCCAGCCGTTCGGAAAACACGCATCGCTTTGTGATGCGTCTGGGGATGCGCTCAAAGCGCATTCCGCTGGAAAGCTATGAAGACAATGGGGGCCTGTTGCGCGTCAACGAGCCTTTTGTGCTCGTAACACCAACCTATGGCGGCGGAGGCGCGAAAGGTGCTGTTCCCAAGCCGGTCATCCGCTTTCTTAATGATGCGGATAACCGATCCTTCATTCGCGGCGTCATTGCCGCTGGAAACAGCAATTTCGGGGAGGCCTTTGGCCTCGCAGGCAACATCATTTCTGCCAAATGTCAGGTTCCCTACCTCTATCGTTTTGAGCTTCTAGGAACCGACGAAGACATTGGCAATGTTAAAGACGGGATGGAACGATTTTGGACACGGCAGACACAACCCTGACCCGTGAGCACGAGACAGTCGCTGCTTCGCAAAAGCAGGAGTCATCTGCGGCGACGGTTGCTGCATCAGGCAGCAAGCCGCAGAAACCTGCTGAGACCTCGCTCGATTATCACGCGCTCAATGCAATGCTGAACCTCTATGATGATGAGGGGAAGATTCAGCTGCATCGCGACCGCCAGGCGGCACAGCAATATTTCCTGCAGCACGTCAACCAGAACACGGTGTTCTTCCATAATCTGCGTGAAAAGCTCGATTATCTGGTCGCTGAAGGCTATTATGAGCGGGAAGTGCTGGACCAGTATTCCTTTAATTTCGTGCGCGATCTTTTCGATCATGCCTATGACAAGAAGTTCCGCTTCCCGACCTTCCTTGGCGCATTCAAATATTACACCAGCTATACGTTGAAGACCTTCGACGGTAAGCGCTATCTCGAGCGCTACGAAGATCGCGTCTGCATGGTGGCATTGACGCTTGCGCGTGGCAACGAACAGCACGCGCGCGAAATGGTCGATGAAATTATTGCGGGCCGTTATCAGCCAGCAACGCCGACCTTCCTCAATGCAGGCAAAAAGCAGCGCGGCGAGCTGGTCTCGTGCTTCTTGCTACGCGTTGAAGACAACATGGAATCGATTGGTCGCTCCATCAATTCGGCGCTTCAGCTTTCAAAGCGTGGCGGCGGTGTGGCTCTGAGCCTGACCAATATTCGTGAATCCGGCGCACCGATCAAACAGATTCAGAACCAGTCTTCCGGCATTATTCCGGTGATGAAGCTTCTGGAAGATTCATTCTCCTACGCTAACCAGCTTGGTGCGCGTCAAGGTGCGGGTGCGGTTTATCTGCACGCTCATCACCCTGATATTATGCGCTTCCTCGATACCAAGCGTGAAAATGCGGACGAAAAAATCCGCATCAAGACATTGTCGCTTGGTGTTGTGATTCCCGACATCACGTTCGAACTCGCTAAAAACGACGAAGATATGTACCTCTTCTCGCCTTATGACGTTGAACGCGTCTATGGCGTGCCAATGACCGAGATTTCGATCACCGAAAAATATCGGGAAATGGTTGATGACGGCCGTATCCGCAAGAAGAAGATCAATGCGCGTGATTTCTTTCAGGTTCTGGCGGAAATCCAGTTTGAGTCCGGCTATCCATACATCATGTTTGAAGACACGGTGAACCGCGCCAATCCAATCGATGGCCGCATCACCATGAGCAATCTCTGCTCGGAAATTCTTCAGGTGAGTGAAGCCAGCATCTTCAATGAAGATTTGTCTTATGAGCATTTGGGCAAGGATATTTCCTGCAACCTCGGCTCGCTCAATATTGCAGCAGCCATGGACAGCCCGGATTTTGGCAAGACCATCGAAACCTCAATCCGTGCTCTGACGGCTGTTTCAGACATGAGCCATATCGGCTCGGTGCCATCCGTTGCACGCGGCAATGATGAGAGTCACGCCATCGGCCTTGGCCAGATGAACCTACACGGCTATCTCGCCCGCGAGCGTATTTTCTATGGATCGGAAGAAGGCGTCGATTTCACCAATATCTATTTTTACACGGTGGCCTATCACGCTGTTCGCGCGTCCAATCTGATCGCCATTGAACAGAAAAGCTCGTTCAAGGGCTTTGAAAAGTCGAAATATGCGACGGGCGAATATTTCGACAAATATACCGATCAGGTCTGGGAGCCTGCGACGGATAAGGTCCGCGAGATTTTCGAGGCTGCCGGTATTGCGATCCCGACACAGGAAGACTGGCAGGAACTGAAAAAATCCGTCATGGAAGGCGGCCTTTATAATCAGAACCTGCAGGCCGTGCCGCCGACTGGTTCGATTTCCTACATCAACCATTCGACCTCTTCGATCCATCCGATTGTTTCCAAGATCGAAATCCGTAAAGAGGGCAAGATTGGCCGTGTTTATTACCCGGCTGCCTTCATGACGAATGATAATCTTGAATATTATCAGGATGCTTACGAGATTGGCCCGGAAAAGATCATCGACACCTATGCGGCGGCAACGCAGCATGTCGATCAGGGTCTGTCGCTGACGCTGTTCTTCCGTGATACCGCGACGACACGCGACATCAACAAGGCGCAAATCTACGCGTGGAAGAAGGGCATCAAGACGATCTACTACATCCGCCTGCGCCAGATGGCGCTCGAAGGTACGCAGGTTGAAGGCTGCGTCTCTTGCGCTCTCTGATCAGGATCGAGACAAATGAATATGCAGTTTAAAAACAACAATGCGAAAAAGCCGGCGGTCGTGCGGGCCATCAACTGGAACCGGATCGAAGACGACAAAGACCTCGAAGTCTGGAACCGTCTGACCGGTAATTTCTGGCTGCCGGAAAAGGTGCCGCTCTCTAACGATATCCAGTCGTGGGAAACGCTGAAAGCGGAAGAAAAGCAGCTCACCATCCGCGTGTTCACAGGTCTGACGCTTCTGGATACGATCCAGAATGCCGTTGGTGCTGTGACACTTATGGAGGATGCCTCAACGCCGCATGAAGAAGCTGTTTTGTCGAACATTTCCTTCATGGAAGCGGTTCATGCACGGTCTTACTCGTCGATCTTTTCGACACTGTGCTTAACGCCCGATGTGGACGATGCCTATCGCTGGTCGGAAGAAAACGAATTCCTGCAAAGGAAGTCGCAGTTGATCCTCGAAAATTATAATGCTGAAGATCCGCTCAAGAAGAAGATTGCCAGCGTGTTTCTGGAAAGCTTCCTGTTCTATTCGGGCTTCTATCTGCCGATGTACTGGTCGAGCCGCGCCAAGCTCACCAACACGGCTGACCTCATCCGCCTGATCATCCGCGATGAAGCCGTTCATGGTTATTATATCGGCTATAAGTATCAGCGCGCGCTTGAGAAGCTTGATGAAACCAAAAAGCAGGAGATCAAGGATTTTGCCTTCGATCTGTTGTTGGAGCTTTATGACAATGAAGTGCGTTATACCGAAGCGCTTTATGATGGCGTGGGTCTGACCGAAGACGTGAAGAAGTTTCTGCATTACAATGCAAACAAGGCTCTGATGAACCTTGGCTATGAAGCCCTGTTTCCGGCGGAAGCCTGCAAGGTCAATCCGGCGATCCTTTCGGCGCTTTCTCCGAATGCCGACGAGAACCATGACTTCTTCTCAGGCTCAGGCTCTTCTTATGTGATTGGCAAGGCAGTCGCGACTGAAGACGAAGACTGGGATTTTTAAGCGAAGCTGACACGCAATAAAATCCGGCGAAACTGGTTTCGCCGGATTTTTTTTGGAATCGATTTCCGCAATATGATGTCTTTCTTGTCAAGGTGAGCATTGGTGCTAACCATTATGTCGCTTCTGGTGAGTGTTTTGTGCAATTTCGCTTATATCTGTTGCCACAAGTTTGGAGTAGCTCTAAAGCATGTCGCGGAAAAGTGGGAACCGGTTTTCCGAGAACGACATGCGTAAAACAAGAAGATAGAGCGAGCGTATTGGGTACGATTAGGCGTGATCAGTCTCTCGCGGGCTCCACGGATATTGGCAGCGTTAGCTGGGTTGTTCCAACTGTGCAGATGCGCGGTGCAACATGCGCAATCGGCACGCCGCTTCATTCATGGCAGATGGTTGCGCAGGGTAAACTGCCTGCGGCGCAAAATTATGAGAAGTACGGCCGCAGAGCTGTTCCGCAACCCGGAGCAGATTGCAAAAGTCAAACAAGATCATAAACGATGCTCAATGGAGCCGTCTTTGTGAGTCCAATCCCGGATAATGTTCAACCAGCCTTGCCCACCTCCGATCAACAAAGCACCTGCCTGAAAGAATGACCCGGAAAACAGATGACGTTTATTTCCTTATCTCCTAAGCGGCTTGAGGCATCATGAAGGCTTTTCTCGATATTCTGAGCTTTGGACCGGATGGCTGGGGCCATGTTCTGATGATGGCGGTGCTGGTCACTGTAGCGCTGTCTGTTCTGGGTTATCTGCTGGGCGCTGTCATCGGCGTATTCGCAGCCTGGGCGAAAATCTCCGGTGGGCGTACACTGCGCTCGATTGCCGATGCTTACACCACCATTATTCGCGGTATTCCTGATCTGCTGGTGATCTATCTGTTTTATTTTGGCGGCAGCGCCGCTGTAACGGCGATCGGCCGTTTCTTTGGTGCGCAGGGTTTTGTCGGCTTTCCGGCATTCCTCGCCGGTGTGCTGGCCATCGGTATCTCATGCGGTGCGCATCACACGGAAGTCTTTCGCGGCGCATTCCGTGCGGTCTCCAAGGGCGAGCTTGAAGCAGCCTCAGCGTGCGGCATGGGACAGGCGCTCAAATTCCGCCGCATCATTGCGCCGCTCGCGCTTCGCCATGCACTTCCGGGCCTTGGCAATGTGTGGCAGGTGGCGTTGAAAGAGTCGGCTCTGATCTCGGTTGTGGGTGTTGTTGATATTCTTCGTCAGGCACAGATCGGCGCTGGATCGACGGGATTGCCCTTCAATTTCTACCTCATTGCCGGTGCGCTTTATCTGCTGATTTCGTCGGTTTCCGGCACCATCCTGCAGAAAGCTGAACGTCACTTCTCGCGCGGCGTGCGGAGAGCATCATGAACTTTCAATTCTATTCAGAAGCCTTCATGCAGATGATTGGCGGCGTTCCGCTGACCCTTCAACTTGCTGCCAGTTCGATTGTCTTTGGCGCTGTGCTGGCTTTGCTTTTTGCCTTGATGCGTCTTTCGGGCATAACTGTTCTCGACTGGATTGCCCGCCTTTACGTGTTTGTATTTCGCGGTACGCCGCTTCTGGTGCAAATCTTCATTATCTATTACGGCCTCAGCCAGTTTCCGGCGGTGCGTTATTCTTTCCTCTGGCCGATCCTGCGCGAGCCTTACTGGTGTGCGATCATTGCACTGACCTTGAACAATGCAGCCTATGCCAGCGAAATTATTCGCGGCGGTCTTCTATCCGTGCCCAGTGGCCAGATCGAAGCTGCGAAAGCTTGTGGCATGTCGCGCTTCACCTGTTTCCGCCGCATCGTCATGCCGCTGGCAATTCGTCAGGCTTTGCCCGGCTATGGCAATGAAATGATCTCCATGGTGAAGGCAACATCGCTGGCCTCGATCATTACTCTGATGGAAGTGACCGGCATCGCTGCCAAGCTGATCGCTGAATCTTATCGCGCGATTGAAGTGTTTGTTATTGCGGGTGCTATCTACCTCGCTATCAACTTCGTTCTGACACGTTTGCTTATGTTTGCTGAATATAAGCTTACACCTTATCTGCGCCAGCCCGTCGTCAGGATTACCACCGAAGGAAAAACATCGTGAGTAAAATCATATCTCCCAATGCCCCTTTGGCGTTGAAAGTTGAAAATCTGCGCAAAAGCTTCGGTACCAATGAGGTGCTCAAGGGTATATCTCTGGAAGCGCGCGAAGGTGAAGTCATTTCGATCCTCGGCTCTTCAGGATCAGGTAAATCGACTTTCCTGCGTTGCATCAATCTGTTGGAAATTCCAACTTCCGGTACGGTGACTGTTTCCGGTGAGACCATTCGCATGGCCAAGAACTCAAAGGGCGAAGCCTATCCGGCCGACAAGAAGCAGGTCTCGCGCATCCGTTCTGAGCTTGGCATGGTTTTCCAGAGCTTCAATCTCTGGTCCCACAAGACCATTCTCGAAAATATCATTGAAGCGCCGATCTATGTGCAGGGCCGTTCGCGCGCTGAATGTGTGGAAGAAGCGGAAGCGCTTCTGGCCAAGGTTGGTATCGCCGACAAGCGCGATTTTTATCCGGCGCATCTTTCCGGCGGTCAGCAGCAGCGTGCGGCCATTGCGCGTGCGCTTGCGATGAAGCCGAAAGTGATGCTGTTTGACGAGCCAACTTCGGCGCTTGATCCAGAACTGGTCGGCGAAGTGTTGCGCGTTATGCGAGGGCTTGCTGAAGAAGGCCGCACGATGCTGGTTGTCACGCACGAAATGGGCTTTGCGCGTGATGTATCCAATCGCGTTGTGTTTTTCCACCAGGGACTGGTCGAAGAAGATGGCGCGCCTGAAGAAGTGTTCGGAAACTCGAAATCCGAGCGTTTCCGCAAGTTTATCAGCCACGAAAATGCAGCCTGATCATTTCAAACAATGCTGATTTGTGCCAAAAGGCATATTAGCAATTAAACTGCGTAAGGTAAGTCCAATGAAGACCACGGGATTGTTCAAAGCCCTGTTCGTTTCTGCACTCGTTCTCACCACCGCTTCTGCGCATGCAGAGGAAAAGAAGTGGGACAAGATCACGATCGCTACGGAAGGCGCTTTCCGTCCGTATAACTTCACCAAGCCAGATGGCACACTGGATGGCTACGAAGTTGATCTCTACAAGGATCTCTGTGCGCGCATGAAGGTTGAATGCACGCTGGTCGCGCAGCCTTTCGACGGCATTATTCCAGCGCTCAATGCTGGCAAGTTCGATGCGATCATGGCTGGCCTGACTGCTACGCCAAAGCGCGAAGAAACCATCGATTTCACCGTTTCCTACGGTCTGACGCCACAGACTTTCGCAACGCTGAAGGACAGCCCGTTTGCCAAGCTGCCGCATACTGGTGAAACGCTTTATCTTACCAAGGACGAAGCTGCTTCCCAGAAAGTGATTGATGAAGTTGCGGCTGAAATCAAGGGTCGCACAGTAGGCGTTCAGACTGCTTCGCTGGGTCTTTCACTGTTGGACAAATATTTTAAAGATTCGACAGATATCCGTGAATACAAGACGACCGACCAGCATGACCTCGACCTCAAGTCGGGCCGCGTCGATCTGATTGTTGCTTCATTGGCTTACCTTTCGGATGCAGCCAAGAAGCCGGGCAATGAAGACATTGTTATGACCGGTCCTTACTTCAAGGGTGGAATCTTAGGTCGCGGCGTTGCCGTTGGTATTCGCAAGAACGAGCCTGAACTCAAGCAGAAGTTCAACGAAGCCATCGAAGCTGCCAAGGCTGACGGCACGATTAAGAAGCTTTCCGAAAAGTGGTTCGGCTTCGACGTTACACCATAATCTGCTTAGATAAGCCCTAATGAGACGCCGCCCACCGGGCGGCGTTTTTTATGGCGGATAAAGCATGTTGCAGAAAAGTGGGAACCGCCTTTGTGGGCAAATCGGTTCACCGGACTGATTTTTATTCCCGCTACGATCCGAGAACGTCATGCGTAAAAACACGAAAATAGAGCGGGCATATTAGGTGCGATTAAGCGCGACACGCTCTAGCTTTTTTGTACGGCAAGCTTTTGAATTGATTTTATGCAGTATCCAACGCACAACCATTTCATACGGTTCTTTATGCCGTCAGTTATTGAGTGAAGAAAGAAGTTGCTGCGTTGACTGATGATATTGCCCATACCGAACTGATTGCAGTTTTAACTGCTGTCACAGGTGAGCAGCCACGCGTGATGACAGTTCATCAGGGCAGGGCTTTGCCATCCGGCCCGTTTGAATCAGAACACCGATCATTACAATCTGGCCTGCGGGCGTGGGTTCAGAAAGAAACCGCTCATCCGGTTGGCTATCTGGAGCAGCTTTATACATTTGCGGATCGTGACAGACATAAGCTTGGTGAGCGAACGATTTCAATTAGTTATCTCGGCCTTGTTCGTGAATATGACGGTGGTGATGGCTATGCCGGTTGGCATGGTTGGTATGATTATTTGCCGTGGGAAGATCACCGTCAGGGTGTGCCCGAGATCGTCAGGCATCTTAGCAATGATCTTCGTGTTTGGGCAGAACAGACTTCATCGCCTGCGCTGACTGCACAGCGTTTGCGGCGTATTGCCTTTTCCTTCGGCCTGAATGATGAGCGTTGGAATGAAGACCTTGTGCTTCAGCGCTATGAACTTCTCTATGAAGCTGGTCTTGTGCATGAGGCCAGCACGGTTGGCTCTGAAAACGGTCAGCATATGTTTGCTGACCATCGTCGTATTCTTGCGACGGCCATTGCAAGGTTGCGTGCCAAGATCAAATACCGCCCCGTTGTCTTTGAATTGATGCCGGACACGTTTACGCTTTTTCAGCTTCAGCGAACGGTTGAGGCGCTGGCAGGCTTGCGTCTTCATAAACAGAATTTCAGGAGACTGATTGAACAACAGGATCTTGTTGAAGAAACTGGAGAGAGTGACAGTGAAACAGGCGGACGGCCTGCAAAATTGTTCCGCTTCCGCTACTCAATTGTTGAGGAACGCGCACTGACTGAGCGGCACCTTGCAGGAAGTAAATTGCCGTTATCGCGGGAATAATTTAGTAGCTTATCCGACACTGAAAAGCAAAAATCCCGGACAAAGCCGGGGTTTTGTTGCTTACGGAAAACTGGAGCGGGCGAAGGGCTCCATATAAGATTGAACTATTTAAATTATTTCTCCATCAATATGTGGTTTTGTATCGTGGATTGTATGTTGTTTCGATACTTATAAGGACAGACATGTCGCCGTTGCTATAGATACGAATGGCAGCCGGTTAGAGATACGTTTTGTGCCAGTGGCCACCAAAAGGTTATCTGGCACTGGAAAAACGTACTGCTCTGCTCCCTAATAACTTGAAAAAACTTAGGTTTCAGACCGCTCTCGCCTTTCATCAGATTCTTAATTGCCAAGGATCGCCGGCAGACGCAGGCCTTGCTGCTTTGCCCAGTCGAGCGCTTCTTCGTAGCCTGCATCGGCATGACGCATAACGCCGGTTGCAGGATCGTTCCACAGAACGCGACCGATGCGCTCATCTGCTTCTTCCGAGCCGTCACAGCAGATGACCATGCCCGAATGCTGCGAGAAGCCCATGCCGACGCCGCCACCGTGATGGAGCGATACCCATGTTGCACCTGATGCGGTATTAAGAAGTGCGTTGAGCAATGGCCAATCGGAAACGGCATCCGAGCCATCCTTCATGGATTCGGTTTCGCGGTTTGGCGAAGCAACCGAGCCTGAATCGAGATGATCGCGACCAATGACGATCGGTGCTTTCAACTCGCCATTGCGGACCATTTCGTTGAAAGCAAGACCGAGGCGATGGCGATCTCCAAGACCGACCCAGCAAATACGGGCTGGCAGTCCCTGAAACTCGATGCGTTCTTTTGCCATGTCGAGCCAGTTGTGCAGGTGCTTGTTGTCCGGCAGCAGTTCCTTCACCTTGGCATCGGTCTTGGCAATATCTTCCGGGTC
>NZ_JAPHAV010000001.1 GCF_026241335.1 Ochrobactrum chromiisoli
ACTGGCCAAAGACTTCGAGAAAACTATCGCTTCTTCCGAAGCGTGGATATACATCGCAAATATCCGCTTCCTCACACGGCGTATCGCAAGAGCCTGATATCATTACATTCATTATGATTCAGGCTCTGAGACAGGTACTATTTCCTTGTAATTAATCCGAGCCAACCTATTGAGAACCTCATAGCGCTCAGCTTTCTTTTCAGCCTGCCCTCCTTTCCTTCCATTTTCTCGGTTCTTACTGACGAGTTCTAAATGTTTTTCAGCAGCCCACTCGTGTTTCTTCTTGAACACATACTCTCGCCATAGGAACCCAAGGCGCAAATCATCACGAAGTGGACTATCCGACTTAGCAGCGGCTAAAATCATCAAGTTTGTGACGTACCAAATTCTACTAAACGGCGCAGAGAAAAGTGTCGAAGCCATCCAAATAACCCAAAAATCCGGGCATTCTGGCATCTCCTCACCTGCCATTGAAAAAATAGCTTCACCGATATTCGCGCCATCTAATTTTTCTCGTAACATCGGTGAAATTTCACCAAACTCTGTCCACCCCAACTCCTCTAATAGTGTGGAGTAGTCGAACATCAATTGCAGATTGGCGTCATCGTCAAAAACTTCGACATCCTTAAACGTGATGAATATGCCCCCTGCTTCTTTGACCCTTTTCAAAGCCTCTGGAATTCTATGCGTCGAGAGTCCAGCACAAAGATATTCCCCAATAATTTGAGCCGATGGAAAAGGCTTCTCGTCCTCATTAATCTCGATTTCGACAGGGAACAAAACTATGTCCCCGTCTCCCGGAATAGAGCGCTCGGAATACTCTTGCTGCCTTAATTTAGGCCATTGCTCGGGCTTCCCCTCAGGGAGCAAACGGTTGGGAAGGGAAAATATTTCTTCCTTAACCTCGACTTTAGGGACGGCGTAAAATTTCCGCCCCATATAATCAACGATAGGGTATTCGTCTATGTAGCGCGCAACCATCTAAACTACCCCTGCCATCTTAATGATTTGCCCTTTCGGGCTTTTTAAATAATTCGCCCATCGCTCCATCAAAACACGCCTCTGTTCCAAGAAATCAGTGCGTCGATAAGAGCGCTCGACCTTGCTGCCGACCGTGTGAGCAAGAATGGTTTCAGCAATGTCATGAGGTGTGGTTGTGGTTTCGGCAATCCAGTCCCGCAAGCTGGAGCGAAAACCATGAGGGCGGTACTCCATACCAGCACGCTCCATGTATGCCGCCATCGTCATATCGCTGATAACACCCTTGCGAATACTCGGGAAAAGAAAGCCGTCCCGCGCATGACGCCGGGCTTCTCCGATTATGTTCAAAGCTTCCTTTGAAAGTGGTACACGGAAATCTGATGTTTTCCCTTCCTCGCCCTTCATGGCCTCACCTGGAATCGTCCAGACATCGCCTTCGATCTGGTCGTCGTGAATGAACCGCAATGGCCCAGACCGAACGCCAGTCAAAATAAGCAGGCGCATTGCGAGGTGCGTCACGCTACCATCCTTCAATGATGCGTAGAAAGCGGGAACCTCTTGCCACGGCATTGCCGGGATATGTTTGACCGTGTGGCGCTGTTTACCGAGAAGTGCGCGGGCTTTTTCAGTGGCCTGCAAATCTACTTCCAAACCGAGAGCAGCAGCGTGCCTCATACAGATAGCAGGCGACCTAGAGCCTTTTCAGCCGTTGCCGCCTTTGAATGCCATATCGGTGAAAGGGCGTCACGAATATCGTTCTGATGGATTTCTGCGACAGGAACCTTGCCAAGCTTCGGCAACACATGAAGCTCAAGCGGACTAAACCAGCGCCCATTCTCGCCGTCGCCTTTCAACTCTGCCTTTCGGCTCTCAAAGGCGGATTTCGCTATATCTTCCAGCAAATGAAGATTGCGAGCAGCTTCGCGTCTCTCGCGTTCACGCTCATTGATCGGGTCAATGTTCTGCCGAACAAGGCCACGCCACTTTTCTGCATCCTCCCGCGCCGTCTTCAATGAAACCACGGGATAGGAGCCGAGGCCCATTTCCCGCTTGCGCCCATGAAGTGTGAAAATGAAAATCCACTTGCCAGCGCTCTCTGATTTCTTTTGCAGATAAAGCCCAGCACCATCGCAATATTTGCCGGACTTCATCTTGACGACAGCCAGCGCACTCAATCGGTTCACCGCGCCCATGCATATCGCCCTTCCCGCGCCAGATAGCCATAACGCCGATTTCTCAGCCCTTACCACGGCCCCTATCTCTGCTTGCGCTTTGGTGAGATTTATCGATAAGCCATGATATTGAACGTAACAAGAACACGCCCTGTGTTCAATAGGCTTGATATATGATGATAAAGGGTGATTTACAATGTAATTTCAATTAGTTGCAGACCACCCGCACCATATCAATCAAACTGCTTCAAGCGCCTGAGCAAGATCAGCGATCAAGTCGTCCGGGTGTTCAATACCAATCGACAGTCTTATGGTTGTTTCCAATACACCGATGCGTTCACGCACATCCACCGGAACACCGGAATGCGTCATTGCCGCCGGATGGCTAGCCAGCGATTCCGTTCCGCCGAGGCTAACGGCCAGCTTCAATATTTCCAGTGCATTGAGGAAGCGAAATGCTGCCGCTTGACCGCCTTTGATATCAAAGGAGAAAGTCGAACCCGCTCCGGTGCATTGGCGCTTGAACAATTGCCCAGCCGCCGAATTTTCATCCTCAAAAGGCAGATAATGCAGTTTTTCGACCCTGGGGTGCACCCGCAGGAAATCCGCAACCGCACGTGCGTTGTTGTTCGCACGTTCCATACGAATGCCAAGTGTTTCGAGCGATCGCCCCAGCATCCAGCACGAATGCGGATCAAGCTGTGTGCCAATGGCGCCACGCAGCGCTTTCACCTGTTTGACAACCGCCTTCGCGCCAAGAACGGCACCGGCAATCAGATCGGAATGGCCACCGACATATTTCGTCAGCGAATAGAGTGACAGGTCTGCACCGTGATCAAGCGGCTTCTGAAAAACCGGGCCAAGCAATGTGTTATCGCACACGATCACAGGGCGGTGGCCATTCTGCTTGGCGGCGATCTTTTCTGCAACGCGCCGGATCGCAGCAATATCGACAAGGCTGTTGGTTGGATTGGCAGGCGTTTCAATCAGAATAACCGACACGCGCCCCTTCTGTACCGCCCTATCGGCTGCCTCTTGGATAGAAGTCTCGTGGACACCGTCAGCAAAGGCCACAGCCTCAACACCGAAATTATGGAATGTCTTGGCAAGCAGCGTTTCTGTGCCGCCATAAAGCGGCTGCGAATGCAGAATCACATCACCGGGCCGAGTGAATGCAAAGAGGGTCGTGGCAATCGCCGACATGCCGGAGGAAAACAGCGCACCGCTTTCCGTGCCTTCATAAACAGCCAGGCGATCTTCTACGATCTCGCTGTTAGGATGGTTGAAACGCGAATAAACGAGCCCCGCCCCAACGCCAGCGGGAGGCTCTTTGCGCCCGGAAACAAAATCAAAAAAGTCGCGCCCATCTTCAGCGCTTTTGAACACAAAGGTCGATGTCAGAAAAACAGGCGGTTTGACAGCTCCCTCGGATAGCTCGGGATCGTAACCATAATTAAGCATCTGTGTTTCGGGATGAAGCAGATGATTGCCAATGCTGGTCTTCGATGGACGCGGCGCGGTCATGATAATCTCCTGAAAAACTTCTCCTGCCCTTAGAGGCCAGAGAAGTCTAACAGAGATATGGGGCAATCTTCTTGCGTTGTTAGTCTCTTATGCGACTGTGAGCGAACATTGCCCTGTGTTTAGCATTTTGCAGATTGCGTGATTTATTTGACCACAAGCACAGGTACAGAGCTTAAAGAGAGGATTTCAGCAGCCTGACTGCCAAGAAGTAGCTTATTGACACCACGGCGGCCATGCGATGCGATAACGATCAGGTCACTGCCTGTCTGCTTGGCGGCTTCAATGATGCCCTGCGCTGGCGACTGATTCTCAATGTGTAAAGTTTCGGCATGAACGCCTGCGGCTTCCGCCTTGGCTTTGGCTTTCAAGAGCAATTCTGTCGCCGCTTTGGTGATTGCCTCACGATATTCCTGAAAAGCAGCAGGGCTTGAGGCCCATTCTGCAGCAACCACGATCCCATAGGATGGCAGAAGCTCGGTCACAGAAACGAGCAGCACTTTCGAGCCAAACTTCTTGGCCAGCGCCACGCCCTGTTCAATGCCCTTATCGGCAAGCTCAGACCCATCGGTTGCAATCAGTATTGTCTTATACACGGCCCATGCCTCCAGTTTGCGATCACGACCCGATCATGTGCGCTCGTCGCAAAAAGAACATTGATGCGGATCAATCAGACGCCAAAAGCTTACAGACATAAGAGGCTGATCGAAAGAGCACGCGATCTGTTTTCACTTGAGCATTGCGCGATTTTCCAACAAATGATCATGCGCTTTAACGGCACGCAACAACCTGGAATATTCTTCTAGCAAGGAGAAATTTTTAGAATATAATTCCATTATTATCCAATCAGAAGCATGGAAGCAGCTATGCTTTTGCGCCATTTCCTCATAAACTTCGCCCTCAACAGAAGGAGATTATTCCATGAGCAAGCCACTTGGCGGAAAAAACGGTGAACCCGCAGGGCGCGGTCGCATCTATAATTCCATTCTCGATACAATCGGCAACACACCGCTCGTGCGCATCGACAAATTCGCCAAGGAAAAGGGCGTTGAAGCCAATCTGCTGGTAAAGCTGGAATTCTTCAATCCGCTGGCAAGCGTCAAGGACCGCATCGGTCTGGCACTGATCGAAGCGCTTGAGGCACAGGGCAAGGCTGTTCCGGGAAAAACTGTTTTTGTCGAGCCGACATCCGGCAACACCGGTATCGCGCTGGCCTTTGCTGCCGCAGCAAAGGGTTACCGCCTTGTGCTGACCATGCCTGAAACCATGTCGGTTGAACGCCGCAAGTTGCTCAAGCTTCTGGGTGCTGAACTCGTTTTGACCGAGGGTGCAAAAGGCATGAAAGGCGCGATCACAAAGGCTGAAGAAATTGCTGAAGGCAATCCAAATGCGATCATTCCACAGCAGTTTGAAAACCCGGCAAATCCAGAAATTCATCGCCTGACGACGGCTGAGGAAATCTGGAACGACACCAATGGCGAAGCCGATATTCTGATCTCAGGCATCGGCACCGGCGGCACGATCACCGGCGTTGGTCAGGTCATCAAGGCGCGCAAACCGTCTTTCAAAGTGGTTGCTGTCGAGCCAAAAGACTCGCCCATTCTTTCCGGCGGAACACCCGGCCCGCATAAAATTCAGGGCATCGGTGCCGGCTTTGCACCAAAGACCCTCGACACAAGCATCTATGACGAAATTGTTACCGTCTCCAACGAAGATTCCTTTGCCAACGCCCGTCTGATTGCACGTCTTGAAGGCATTCCGGTCGGCATTTCTTCAGGTGCCGCCCTCACCGCTGCCATCGAAATTGGCAAACGTCCTGAAAACAAGGGCAAGAACATCGTCATCATCATTCCATCCTTCGCAGAACGCTATCTTTCAACGGCACTGTTTGAAGGCTTGGAATAAGCAAAAGCGCTAAACAAAAAGCCAGAGTGGTCACCCACTCTGGCTTTTCTGTTGCCTGAAACCAGAACGAAATTCTGGAACTAGAGCATTTCCATCAAAAGTGCGAACCGGTTTTTCGATTCTAATTGACCGTGCGTGCCGCGCAAGCCGGGCCAGGTCCGCGCATATAATGGCGCTCTGGCCTGTAGCTTGGTGCGACGAATTCACGGATGACATTAACGCTGTCACGTAGCTGAACGATAATGTTCATCGTCTTCACCTCATCACGAATTTGCTGCTCGAAAAATAATGCCCGATACTGAAACGTTTAAGCTCTATTGAATGCTTTTCGCTTCCGAACATCTTAATGAAAACTTTAACCATTAAAGATGAATAACTCCTGAAGCGTCGTGGTTAAGGTTAAGTTAACGGTAAGGATATTCAAGTTTTCCACAGGCGTGGGAAATTAGACACAACTAAAAAAGCCGGTATCGAAATACCGGCTTTGGAGAAAAAAAAGACTTGATCAGCGGGTCGGAACGGGATGCTCTCCGCGATAATCATAAAAGCCACGGCCCGTTTTGCGGCCCAGCCATCCCGCTTCGACATATTTGACCAGAAGGGGACATGGGCGGTATTTCGAATCTGACAGGCCGTCATGCAGCACCTGCATAATCGAAAGACAGGTATCAAGCCCGATGAAATCGGCAAGCTGCAAAGGTCCCATCGGATGATTGGCACCAAGCTTCATGGCCGTATCGATGGCTTCCACACTGCCAACACCCTCATAAAGCGTGTAGATCGCCTCATTGATCATCGGCAACAAAATACGATTAACGATGAAGGCCGGAAAATCTTCTGCCACCGTGACGGTCTTGCCAAGCGCCGTCACAAAGTCCTTTGACTTGCGGAATGTATCTTCCTCGGTCGCAATACCGCGCACCAGTTCAACCAGCTTCATCAGCGGCACCGGATTCATGAAATGAATGCCGATGAAACGCTCCGGGCGATCCGTGGTAGATGCAAGGCGCGTGATGGAGATTGATGACGTATTGGTCGCAACGATCGCTTCCGGGTTCAGCACCGGGCAAAGCTGCGCAAAAATCTTGCGCTTGACGGTTTCGTCTTCTGTTGCGGCTTCAATGGCAAGATCGACGCCCGCCAGATCCTGCATGGAATTGGCGGCACGGATCAGCTTCATCGCATCAGCGCGCTGCTGTTCTTCGAGCTTTCCCGACGAGACCTGCCGCGCCATGTTGCCGTTGATGGTGGCAATACCCTTTTCGAGCCTGTCCGCAGCCGCATCATGCAGCAGCACGTCGTAACCTGCCAATGCGCAGACATGTGCAATACCGCTGCCCATCTGCCCCGCGCCAACAATACCGACTGTCTTGATTGCCACAGTACCAACTCCTTCATGCCAAGCATTCACGCTTATAAAAACGCTCACCTACCAAGACAGCTATAGGCAGAAAATGCAAGACAATCACATTCGCCGCCCCACTCGCCATTGTCGCAGGACCAGAGCATTTCCAGCAAAAATGCATAAGTTTTGTTGCGTAGGATAATGCGATAAAAACGACTCGGAGCGTTTCGCGTGGATCCATCAAAACGCGAAACGCTCTTAGAAGAAGAAAGCGGCAGGTCATCCCTGCCGCCTTTTAAATCAAAGCGCTTTTTCGAGCTCTGGCAGGATCGTGAAGAGATCACCGACGAGGCCATAATCGGCCACCTGGAAGATCGGTGCTTCTTCATCCTTGTTGATCGCGACGATCACGCGGCTGTCTTTCATGCCCGCCAGATGCTGGATCGCGCCGGAAATACCAACCGCAATGTAAAGCTCAGGCGCAACCACCTTACCCGTCTGGCCAACCTGCCAGTCGTTTGGTGCATAACCCGCATCAACTGCTGCACGGCTGGCACCAACCGCTGCGCCAAGCTTGTCAGCAACCGGCAGGATCACTTCCTCGAACTTTTCCGACGACCCAAGCGCACGACCACCCGAGATGATAATCTTGGCGGAAGTCAGTTCTGGACGATCACCGCCCGAAAGCGCATTTTCAACAAAGCGCGACAGACCCGGATCGCTCGCTGCATTCACGCTCTCAACCGCAGCCGAACCACCTTCGCCGGTAGCCGAGAACGAAGCCGTGCGCACGGTGATCACCTTCTTGGCATCAGTCGACTGCACGGTCTGGACCGCATTGCCGGCATAGATCGGACGCTTGAAGGTGTCAGCGGACACGACTTCCATGATTTCAGACAACTGCATCACATCAAGAAGGGCTGCCACGCGCGGCAGAATATTCTTGGCCGATGTGGTGGCTGGTGCAATGATCGTGTCGTAATTGCCAGCGAGTTCAACGATAAGCGCTGCCACTGGCTCTGCCAGCTGGTTTTCCAGCGCATCGCCTTCAGCAAGCAGAACCTTGCGCACGCCGGAAAGCTTGGCTGCTGCATCAGCCGCAGCTTTTGCGCCCTTGCCTGCAACCAGCACATCGACGTCGCCGCCGATCTGTGCCGCGGCCGTCAGAGCCTTTGCCGTCTGATCAGAAAGGCTTGCATTGTCGTGTTCGGCAATAAGAAGAATAGCCATGTGTTTGTCCTTTCCGATTTCTTACAGAACGCCGTCAGCTTTGAGCTTCTCAACCAGTTCAGAAACCGAACCAACCTTGATGCCAGCCTTACGGCCACCGGGTTCTTCGGTCTTCAAAACCTTAAGACGCGGTGCAATATCGGCGCCAAAATCAGCCGGTGACTTTTCCTCGAGTGGCTTCTTCTTGGCCTTCATGATGTTTGGCAGCGAAGCATAGCGCGGCTGGTTCAGACGAAGATCAACGGTCACAATCGCAGGCAGTTTCACATCAATGGTCTGAAGACCGCCATCGACTTCGCGTGTTATCTTGGCAGAACCATCGCCCAGTTCAACCTTGGACGCAAAGGTTGCCTGACTCCAGTTAAGCAGAGCTGAAAGCATCTGGCCGGTCTGGTTGGCATCATCGTCAATCGCCTGCTTGCCGAGAAACACGAGGTCTGGCTGTTCAGCTTCAACAACCCCCTTCAAAACCTTGGCCACGCCAAGCGGCTCGACGGTTTCTTCAACCTTAACCAGAATGCCGCGATCAGCACCCATGGCAAGAGCTGTGCGGATGGTTTCCTGCGCCTGTGCCGGACCAATCGAGACCACAACGATTTCCGAGACCTTGCCCGCTTCTTTCAGGCGCAGCGCTTCTTCAACTGCAATCTCGTCAAACGGGTTCATCGACATCTTGACATTGGCAAGCTCAACGCCAGAGCCATCACCCTTGACCCGGATCTTTACGTTGTAATCTACAACCCGCTTTACTGCGACAAGGACTTTCATCCGCGATTACCTCTTCAATGACTTTTGCGGCGCGACTATGCCGCCATGAATCTCTGCCCACATGTCAGAATCCGACATGAAAACGCTGCTGACACAAACGCCGTGAAACCGGCACCTCCCCGCAGCGTCAGGAACCGGACCGAAACCTAAAGACGGTTGACGTGCACGTCAATCACGGATGGGCGGCAATATCGATTTAAATGAATTTATTGTTACAGGTAGTCATTCCGTTTTCGCACTAACCCCGATCGCATCTGGTCCCTGTGATGCTTTCCACCATGTTTCGTCCTGCACGATCACAGGCATCCCAACTTCATAGCGTTTACAACCCCAATCTTGTGGGTTAGGAGAACCCCGTAAACATCCGGTCGCAGCCTACCCGGTCAAAACAAGGACTCAAACGATGAAAACACTCGTCATCTGCTCCGGCGGATTGGACTCTGTTTCGCTTAGCTATAAAATTGCGGCGGAACATCAGCTCACTGGCCTGATCTCTTTTGATTATGGCCAGCGGCACAAAAAAGAACTCGACTTTGCGGCCTCTTGTGCAAAGCGGCTCAATGTCCCTCATCAGATCATCGATATTCGCCCGATTGGTTCAAGCCTCACCGGTTCGGCCCTAACCGACGATGTTGATGTTCCTGACGGCCATTATGCCGAAGAAACAATGAAAATCACGGTCGTTCCCAACCGCAATGCCATTATGCTGGCAATTGCCTTTGGTGTGGCGGCAGCACAAAAAGCTGAAGCCGTGGCGCTTGCCGTTCACGGCGGCGATCATTTCATCTATCCCGATTGCCGCCCCGGCTTTATCAATGCTTTCCAGACCATGCAGGATCATGCGCTGGAAGGCTATGCCGATGTCAGGCTGCTCGCACCCTATGTGCAAAAGACAAAAAGCGACATCGTCGTGGATGGTGCGAAATACAAAACACCATTTGAGGCAACATGGTCCTGCTACAAAGGCGGTGCGCATCATTGCGGACGCTGCGGCACATGCGTGGAACGCCGCGAGGCCTTTCATCTGGCCGGGATCCAAGATCCAACGCTCTACGAAGATGCTGATTTCTGGCGTGCCGCCATCGAAAGAGGGGGTGCCTGATGTTTCGCATCACCAAGGAATTTCATTTCTCCGCCTCGCATCAGTTAACCGAACTGCCAGCCGATCATCAGTGTGCGCGGCTGCACGGGCACAATTACATCGTGGAAGTCGAGCTTTCCGCTTCGGTTCTCGATGAACACGGTTTTGTGCGTGATTATCACGAGTTGGCACCGCTCAAGCGCTATATTGATGATGAACTCGATCACCGCCATCTCAATGATGTGCTTGGCCATAATCGCGTGACGGCGGAAGTGCTGGCACGTCATCTCTTTGACTGGTGCAAGAGCCGCTGGCAGGAAGTGACGGCGGTGCGGGTCAGCGAAACGCCAAAAACATGGGCTGAGTATCGGCCCGGACATCAGCCATGAAGATCGAACCCGAAATTCGCATCAGCGAGATTTTCGGCCCAACCATTCAGGGCGAAGGCGTATTAAGCGGCGAGCCGACTGTTTTTGTGCGCACGGGCGGCTGCGACTATCGCTGCGCATGGTGTGACAGTCTGCACGCTGTTGAAAGCCGCTTTCGTCATGACTGGAAGCCAATGAGCGTCGATGCAATCTGGCATGAAGTGACGGCACTTTCTGGAAAAAGGCCCATAACAGTGTCACTTTCAGGTGGCAATCCAGCCATCCAGCCTCTTGGACCACTGATCGATCATGGTCACGCGCAAGCCTATCGTTTTGCGCTGGAAACTCAGGGATCGGTGGCGAAAGACTGGTTTGCGAAGCTCGACACGCTGGTTTTAAGCCCAAAGCCGCCATCAAGCGGCATGGTAACGGATTGGGATGCGCTTGCCGCCTGCATTGATGCGGCAGGACCGAAACCCAAAACTGTGCTGAAATTCGTGGTTTTCGACGATGCAGACTATGCCTTTGCAAAGGCCGCATCAGCGCGGCACCCGCATTTGGCCGTCTACCTTCAGCCGGGCAACCACACACCGCCGCCGCCCGAAGATGACAATGCCCGCATTGACATGGACGGCATCATGAACCGCATGCAATGGCTGGTCGACAAGGTAATGGCCGACCGCTGGTTTGAGGCGCATGTGCTGCCCCAGCTTCATGTGCTGATCTGGGGCAATAAGCGCGGGGTTTGAACTACCTGTTTTGTCCAGGCACCCACAACACATCCTTCGCGCCGTTTTCATTGACGGCGCGGGCAGCGACAAACAGGAAATCAGAGAGGCGGTTGATATATTGCAACGCCTCTTTCGAAACCACTTCGCCTTCGGTCTTTGCAAGCGCCACCATCAGACGCTCAGCGCGGCGTGAAACAGTACGTGCCAGATGCAGCGCTGCTGACGCTGCCGAACCGCCCGGCAGAATAAACGAGCGCAGTGGTGGAATATCGACATTCAGATAATCAATATCGGATTCCAGCCTTTTAACCTGTTGCTCAACAATACGCAGCGGTTCATAGCTTAGAGGCTGCCCATCATCCGGCGTTGAAAGGTCGGCACCAAGATCGAACAGGTCATTCTGGATACGCGCAAGCATCACATCGATATGCGTATAATCCACGCTCGTGGTATGAATGCGCACAAGGCCGATACAGGCATTGGTTTCATCAACCGTGCCATAGGATTCAACGCGCAAATCCGATTTGAGCCGCCGCGGTCCGCTCGTCAGACCTGTGGTGCCATCATCCCCCGTGCGGGTATAAATCTTGTTGAGCCTGACCATCTTATTGTCCACCCGTCTGGCGTGCGAAATAGACCGCTGCAACGATCAACACAATCGCGACAAACTGCAAAAGCACGCGCAACTGCATCATCCTGTTTGAAAAATTACCGTCGCCACCGCGCATCATATTGCGCAAGCCGATAATGAGCACAATCGCCACGGCAAACATCGCCACCAGAGCCGCGCCCTTGAACAGAACGTCCATTTACTTTCCTCCCATAATCCGCCGTCTTTTTTGGTCAAGACTGGTCGGACAGCATTTTATAGAGCCAGCGCGATGGTAGCAGGCGTCGTGCCAGAATACCCAGTTTCGCCGGTCGTGTAACGGCGTAATGCGGACGCGGGTTGTGCGCTTCCAAGGCATGCACAAGTACCGCGTAAACCGCTTCCGGGCCAAGCTTGTTTTTAGATTTTGTACCACCACCTTCAAGCTTTGCCATCTGGCGTTGGTATAATTCGCAATGCACGGAATGCTCAAGATCGATATTGGCCCGCGCATGTAAGGCTGCATTATAGGTAAATTGCGACGCAATCGGCCCGGGTTCAATCATAGACACCGCAATGCCTGAACCTTCGAGTTCCATGCGTTGCGCGAGCATCAACCCTTCGAGCGCAAATTTCGACGCCACATAAGCGCCACGCCATTTCATCGGCACAAGACCTAAGATCGATGAGCAATGTACGATACGGCCATGGCCCTGCGCGCGCATGGTGGGAATGATGCGGCGTGTGAGATCATGCCAGCCAAAGAAATTGGCCTCAAATTGTGCGCGCAAAGCATCCACTGGCAAATCTTCAACGGCGCCCGGCTGCGCATAGGCGCCATTGTTGAAAAGCGCATCCAGCTTTCCATCGGTTGCATGAAAAACTTGCTTGACCAGCGCTTCAATCGACTGTGGTTGCGTATAATCAAGATAGAAAGCCTCAATGCCTTTGGCTTTCAACGCTGCAATATCCGCATCTTTGCGCGCCGTGGCCAATACGCGCCAGTTGGCCCTATGCAAAGCCTCTGCACAATAAGCCCCAATCCCCGAAGAACACCCGGTTATCAGGATATTGCGCTTTGCATTTTGTGGAGCCATTGCTTTCTTCCTACAGTAGGATTTTGGCCAGAGTGCTTGATTCGCAAAAGGTTTAAAACAGTCCGCCCCTTGCATTTCCCAATTCGATACTAGATTGAAGGCCTTGAAATCCAATAAATGAGCCAAAGAGAGACAAATCTGCGGATGCGAAAAATACGACGTTTTCTCCGTCAGATCACCTTCGATGTTTACGGGCATTTCAGCAGCGACGATGGTTGGGCCTTTGCCTCTCATATAGCCCTGTCAGGACTGATGGCGCTGTTTCCGTTTTTGATCTTTGCAACCACACTCGCCGGTTTTCTTGGCACCAAAGAATTTGCCAACAATGCGGTGCACGTCATTTTTGATATGTGGCCTTCCAATATCGCCGCTCCCATCGCCAATGAAGTGATGAATGTTCTGACCGTTCAGCGCAGCGGACTTCTGACGCTGAGTGTGATCGCCGCCGCTTATTTTGCCTCCAATGGTGTGGAAGCGCTGCGCATGTCGCTCAACCGTGCCTATCGTGTCAGCGACCAGCGCTCGATCATTTTCTGCCGCCTGCAAAGCTTAGGTTTTGTGCTGATCGGTACAATCAGCCTGATGGCGATCAGCTTTCTGCTGGTTCTGGCGCCGCTTGCCGTGCGGCTGGCAGAACAATGGTTTCCGGACATCGCACCTTTCACCGGAACAATCGCCATATGGCGCTATACGATTACTGTCATCGTTCTCGTCTTGGCGCTGTTCATCGTGCATATCTGGCTGCCAGCCGGAAAACGCCGCTTGAGCGACATTCTGCCGGGCATCGGCATCACGCTGATTGCATGGCTTGCTGCCGCAACGGCCTTTGCAAAATATCTCGAAACATTTGCCAATTACGTCACCACCTATGCAGGCCTCGCCTCGATCATGGTGGCAATCGTATTTCTCTATATGCTATCGGCAATCTTCATCATTGGCGCAGAAATCAACGCGGCCATCATGATTTTCCGCAAGCGCGAACAACAGCCCGGACTTATCGACGCAAAGTAGTCAGCGCCACGCCAAAGGTTGTCACAACCATGCCCGCAATCTGAATAGGTCCCAGCGTTTCGCCAAAAATCAGATAAGCCATGATCGCAGCGGTTCCGGGCACCAGATAGAAAAGCGATGCAACTTTCGACATCGCGCCTTCGCGTATCATCACCAGAAGTGCCAGAATTGCGCCGATGGAAATCGCCAATGTCAGCCAGACCAGCGCAAAGATAAGCTGCGGCGACCAGACCATCACGCGTGTTTCAAAGGCAAAAGCACAAATCGCTGTCAAAGCGGCAGCAGCAATATACTGCACCGCCGTCCCAGTCTTCAAATCCGCCGCCGTACCAAAGCGTTTCTGCCAAACCGTTCCGGTGCTGATCGCCAGAACCGCCACAAATGCTGCCGCCAGGCTTTGCGGGTCGACGCCGCTGTGGCCAGAAAATTTCGGCCCCACCACCATTGCAACACCAACAAAACCGATCAGCAACCCCAGCCATTGCCGACCGCTTGCGCGCTCCCCCAAAAGAAGTGCTGCAATCAGTGTGGTCAGCATGGGCTGAAGCCCCGCAACAAGGCCCGACATGCCAGCCGGCAATCCGTGATGCACAGCCCAGAAAAGCGCTGAAAGATAAACGCCATGGATCAGACACCCGGCAATGGCTGCATTGATCAGCCCCCTGCCCTTCGGCCAAACGCTATGACTTGCCAAAGCCCAGAGGATCATGATGAGCGCTGCAATGGAAAAGCGCACCGCCATGAAGCTGAACGGTTCCGCATAGGGCATGGAAAGCCCGGCCCCAATAAAGCCAGTGGCCCAGAGCAGCACAAACATGATCGGGAAAAAGCGGGTGGCCATGATGCAGACTTTCTTGTTTTGCCTGCAATAGTCTTCCTCATGCGATTCCGCTATCGCATAAATCTCAATGCTGCGATCAATTTGCCAAATGCCGCAGTTCTGCCTATGAAACGGCATGGACGCTGAAAACAACACAATCCGCATTTTTGTCGATGCCGACGCCTGCCCGGTGAAGGCGGAAATCTATCGCGTGGCCGAACGCCATGGCCTGCCTGTTGTGCTGGTTGCCAACAGCTATATCGCCATCCCACGCGATGCAGAACGCGTTGAACGTGTCATCGTCTCGGACAAGCTTGATGCGGCAGATGATTGGATTGCAGAAAATTCCCGTCCCGGCATTGTCGTCATCACGGCGGATATTCCGCTCGTAAGCCGGTCCATTGAAAAGGGCGCATCGGTTATCGCACCCAATGGCAAAGTGCACACAGCAAGCACGATCGGCAACACGCTTGCAACGCGCAATCTGATGGATTCGCTGCGTTCTGCCGGGGAAGTTACACGCGGGCCAGCCCCCTTTTCACCCAAAGACCGCTCGGCATTCCTGTCGGCGCTTGAACTGGCCATTGTCCAGTTGAAACGCGCCGGTTTCGTATCAGCTTGAGCGCATCGAAGCGGTCGCGACCCCTGCGCCAATCAGCATAGTGCCGCCGGCACGGTTGAAAATACGCAAGGCACGCTCATTGGCGAAGAAACGTCGCGCACGTGTGGCAATCAGCGCATAAGCAAAAGCATTGAGAAATGCCAGCGCGAGGAACGTGCTTTCAAAGACCAGCATCTGCGTCATGAAATCACGATGCGGGCTTAAAAACTGCGGCAGGAAAGCCACGAAAAACGTAATGCTTTTCGGATTGAGCGCCGTTACCAGCCAAGCATGAAGCAGCATTTTGACCGGCTTCACCTGATCATGCCGCGCCTTGGCATTCATCGCGCCGCCGGATCGAAACAACTTTATGCCCAGCCAGATAAGATAGGCAGCCCCCATCCATTTAACCGCAGTAAAAACGGTTGCTGAAGCGGCAAGAAGTGCACCAACCCCCAGCATGGAAAGCGTCATGGCGGTGAAATCACCAAGCGCCACACCAATGGCCATCGGAAGGGCGGCCTTCCAGCCCTGCCCCAGCGCATAGGACACCACCAGCAAAACCGTCGGTCCCGGAATAATCAACATAACGATTGATGCGGCAGAGAATGCCAGCCAGACTTCCATGCTCATCGGCAATGTCCCCCTTTATGAGCATAAGGAAGCCACCAAACGTGAAACTTGTCTATCTAAAGTTTTTGTGCCGCTTCGATCAGCTTGATTGCATCCGGGCTATCCCACGGAGCTGGGCCGTTCATTGAAGCAATCTGACAGCCGTCTTTATCGACCAGC
The DNA here is from genome assembly GCF_026241335.1 of Ochrobactrum chromiisoli. Classification (GTDB taxonomy): domain Bacteria; phylum Pseudomonadota; class Alphaproteobacteria; order Rhizobiales; family Rhizobiaceae; genus Brucella; species Brucella chromiisoli. The sequence goes on from NZ_JAPHAV010000001.1 coordinate 16,013, forward strand.
AATGTCACAGGAAGACCGAAAGCGAGATTTTTGCGCTTTAATTCATTGAAGCTCGACATGCTGGCATCGCGATTAAGGCTCAAGCTCTTCACGCCAATCTCTTCGAGAAATTTTTTCGGTTTCTCGTCCGATCCGGTATCAATGTTGATCGCGACGACATCAAAATCGCCTCCGCCCTTTTGAGCCTGAAGATGATCAAGCTCGGGCATTTCTTCGCGGCACGGCGCGCACCATGTCGCCCAGAGATTAACAAGCAGCGTCTTACCCTTGTAATCGCCAAGTGTCATCTGCTTGCCGTCAGGGCCGGTAAAAGCGATATGGGCAACAGAAATAGGCTTTTCAGCAGCCCGCATCGCAGCAACACTACCCGTCGCCGCTGCATCAAGAGCTTTCAGACTATCGGCCTTCAACGCACATTGTGCGGAAGCCTCATCACTTTGAACGTAAACTTTGCTGACGGGTGCATTGCCAGAAGGCCGTTCCATCACGTATACCGCGCCTATACCGGCGATGACACCGGCAAGTGCTGCAAGAAGGACGATCTTCCGGTTTCCTGACTTTGCCTTATCGTTGTCTTTTGCCATCTCGCGTCACTTTCCCTTAGTCTTGCATCCGAGGCATACGAGCATGAGCGAACAAAAATCAAGCAATCAGATGTGGGGCGGCCGTTTTGCCTCAGGACCCGATGCGATCATGGAAGAGATCAATGCATCGATTGGCTTCGACCGCAAGCTCTATGCGCAGGATATTCAGGGCTCGCTCGCCCATGCTGCCATGCTTGCAAAGACTGGCATCATTGCGGCAGACGATCATAAAAAGATCGAAGAGGGCCTGAAAACCATCCTCAAGGAAATTGAAGAGGGTAAATTCACCTTCTCGCGCAAGCTCGAAGACATTCATATGAATATCGAAGCGCGCCTTGCCGACCTCATCGGTCCATCCGCCGGACGCCTGCACACCGCCCGCTCGCGCAACGATCAGGTGGCTGTCGATTTCCGCCTTTGGGTCAAGCAGGAGATGCAGAAAACAGCGATTGCACTCAAAGGCCTGATCGAAGCATTTCTGGAGCGCGCAGAAGAGCATGCTGCAACCGTCATGCCGGGCTTCACGCATTTGCAGACGGCACAGCCTGTCACTTTCGGTCATCATTGCATGGCCTATGTGGAAATGTTTGGCCGGGATCTGTCGCGCGTGCGCGATGCGATTGAACGTATGGACGAATCACCTCTGGGTGCCGCAGCCCTTGCAGGCACCGGCTTCCCGATTGATCGTCACATGACGGCGCAGGCACTTGGTTTCCGCGAACCAACCCGCAACTCGCTTGATAGCGTTTCTGACCGCGACTATGCGCTCGAATTCCTGTCGCTTGCCGCCATCTGTGCGGGGCACCTGTCGCGTCTCGCTGAAGAAATCGTCATCTGGTCAACGCCGCAATTCAATTTCGTGCGCCTGTCTGATGCTTTCTCGACCGGCTCATCGATCATGCCACAGAAGAAGAACCCGGACGCTGCCGAACTGGTGCGCGCCAAAACGGGCCGCATCAATGGCTCGCTGGTAGCCCTTCTTACCATCATGAAAGGTCTGCCGCTCGCCTATTCAAAAGATATGCAGGAAGACAAGGAACAAGTTTTCGACGCTGCCGAAAATCTGGAACTCGCCATCGCTGCCATGTCTGGCATGATGCGTGACCTGACCGTCAATGTCGCTTCCATGAAAAAAGCCGCCGGTTCCGGCTATTCCACCGCAACGGATCTCGCTGACTGGCTGGTGCGCGAATTGGGCCTTCCATTCCGCGATGCGCACCATGTGACGGGCCGCGCCGTGGCTCTGGCTGAAAGCAAGCAGATTGACCTCGCAGAACTCACGCTCGCAGATCTTCAGTCGATCAATCCGGGCATTACCGATGCGATTTTCGGCTATCTGACGGTCGAGCAGTCGGTCGAAAGCCGCCAGTCATTCGGTGGCACTGCACCACAACAGGTGCGAAACCAGATTTCTTACTGGAAAAATCGCATCGCAAAGGCATAAGCTAACGATCGTGGTGAAATCGCTCCTGAAGGAGTGATTTCACTTTCAAGCATTTTGGGTTAGACCAGCCCCATAGGACAAATTCCGGGAACCAAAGCTGATGACAGGCCGCTCCGCCATTTCTTCCGTGCTTCTGATCGCAGCCCTTGCTGCCACTCTTGCCGCTTGCGGACGAAAAGGCCCGCTTGAGCCGCCGCCTGCGCAGATGATCACCAATGAACAGGGGCGCACGGTAGAGAAACCGAAGGAAGACAAGCCCTTCATCCTCGACAAAATCCTGTAATCCCCCATTCGGATTGTTTCCCGTGAATCATTTTGAATATCGCAACGGCGTTCTTCACGCCGAAAATGTAAGCCTGCCCGACATCGCAAAAGAAGTCGGCACGCCGTTCTATGTCTATTCGCGTGCCACGATTGAGCGCCATTTCCGCGTCTTCAGCGAAGCCTTTGCTGATATGGAAACGCTGGTCACTTACGCGTTGAAGGCCAATTCCAATCTGGCCGTGCTGAAAACGCTCGCCAAGCTTGGCGCAGGCGCCGACACGGTTTCGGAAGGCGAAATCCGCCGCGCTTTGGCTGCCGGTATTCCGGCGAACAAAATCGTGTTTTCCGGCGTTGGCAAAACCCCGCATGAAATGGATTTCGCGCTTCAAGCAGGCATTTACTGCTTTAATGTCGAATCCGAACCCGAGCTGGAAATTCTTTCGGCGCGCGCGCTCAAGGCTGGCAAGGTTGCATCCGTTTCGCTTCGCATCAATCCCGATGTTGATGCCAAGACCCATGCCAAGATTTCGACCGGCAAATCCGAAAACAAGTTCGGCATTCCACGCGTAAAGGCCCGTCAAGCCTATGCACGCGCCGCAAGTCTTCCGGGTATCGATGTCGTCGGTATCGATATGCATATCGGCAGCCAGATCATCGATCTCGAACCTTTCGACAACGCTTTTGCGCTGATGGCGCAGCTGGTTGAGGAATTGCGCGCTGATGGTCACAATATCCGCCACGTCGATGTTGGCGGGGGCTTGGGCATTCCCTATCGCACCGACAACAACCCGCCGCCGCTGCCCGCAGCCTATGCGGAAATCGTCGCAAAGCACATCAAGCCGCTGGGCCTTAAAACCGTATTTGAACCGGGGCGTCTGATCGTCGGCAATGCCGGTCTTCTGATAACAGAAGTCATTTTCGTAAAAGAAGGCGACGCCAAGAATTTTATCATTGTTGATGCGGCAATGAACGATCTCATTCGCCCGACCCTTTACGAAGCTTTCCACGACATCAAGCCAGTCATGGAAGCCAAGGATAGTACCCCACGCATCCGCGCTGATTTTGTCGGCCCTGTGTGTGAAACCGGCGATTATCTCGGCCTTGACCGCGAAGTGGCAAAGCCTGCTCCGGGCGATCTGATTGCTGTCTGCACGACAGGTGCTTATGGCGCGGTTCTGTCGAGTACCTATAACAGCCGCCTTCTGATCCCCGAAGTGCTGGTGGATGGCGACCGCTATCACGTCATTCGCCCACGCCGGACCTATGAAGAGCTGCTTGCGCTCGATTCCGTGCCGGACTGGTTATAAATTAAAGCGAAAGCCTCGTCTTTGCCATGATGCGTGTTATTCTATGAACAACCCATAGGCGTTACACGCATCAGAAAGCCACGATGACAAAACAGAGAAAAGACAGCAAAGACTTGCCAGCCCGCAAGCGCGATGCGTTTTTCCGCCTGTTTTCCGGTGAAGGCGCTGCCCTGCGCCGCCTTCGCCTGCGAAGTTTTCTGACAATCAGTTTCGAGCGCCTATGGCCACTCGTTCTGCCGCTGATTCTGCTGATTGCGCTTTTTGCAAGCTTAAGCTGGCTTGGGCTTTTTGCACTCATGCCGCGCTGGCTGCATCTGGGTATGCTTGGGTTCTTTGCCTTTGCAGCACTGGTTGCGCTCTGTCTGCCGTTCCGCTTTCGCCTGCCTGATGAAAATACCACCACCGCACGCATTGAAGATGTAAATGGCCTGATCCACGAGCCGTTGGCCGTGCAGACCAGCCAAATGGCGACCGGCAGCAAGGACCCTTTTTCCATCGCTCTCTGGCAGGAACATAAGCGCCGCATGGCCGGGCGGCTCAAAAATCTGCAATCAGGTGTTCCCCGCCCGCGCATTCCAGAACGCGATCCTTTTGCGCTGCGCGCAATTGTGGCGCTGCTGTTTGTGACCGCCTCTGCCTATAGTCTTAGCCCGAACAGCGGTCGTATTGCGGATGCATTTCATATTCGCGCCGGTGGCACCACAGCCGTTGCGCGCATTGATGCATGGGTAACGCCACCGCAATATACGGGCCGCGCGCCGGTTTTCCTCAGCACCACGACAGATGCGGCAGCCACCGCCAAACCCATCACCGTACCGCAGGGCAGCATCGTCAATATCCGGGTCATCGGTGGCCATTCTGAACGGCTGACCATGACCGATTCGACCGGCCATCGCAGTGACATTCAGCCCGTTGCCGCCAAAGAAGGCGAAAACCAGCAGGACCTTGTCGATGGCAGCCGTAACTTCCGTTACGATCTGCAACAGGATCAGACGCTGATGCTGTCCGGCACCGATGCGCGCTGGAGTTTTTCCGTCACGCCCGACAATCCGCCAACCATCCATTTTACCAAAGAGCCGAGCCATGCGCTGAACGGCACATTGCAACTCAGCTATGAAATTACCGACGATTACGGTGCGGCAAAAGCCTATGGCGAAATTGTACCCCTTAATATCGACCACGAAGACGAGGAAACGGTTCCTCTTTACGACGCCCCTGATCTGCCGCTTGCATTGCCGCGCCGTGGAACAAAAGAAGCGACAACATCCAAGGACCTGACCCAGCATCCATGGGCCGGTCAAAAGGTAGCGCTCACGCTGGTTGTGACCGATGCTGGCGGCAAGAGTGCGCGCAGCGAAACCAAGATCATCACCCTGCCCGAACGCCCCTTTGCCAATCCACTGGCCAAGGCCGTTGCCGAGCAGCGACGCATTCTCGCCCTTGACGCCACACAGCGCGACCATGTGCGCGATATGCTTTCAGCACTCATGATCCGCCCGGAAGAGACGATAAAGGACAAAGCCCATTACCTTGGTCTCGTCACCATCCGCACGCGGCTCAAGCTCGCAACCAGCGACGATTCCTTGCGTGATACGGCTGATTATATGTGGCAGGTGGCGCTTGGCATCGAAGACGGCAATCTGTCCGCTGCAGAACGCCGCCTGCGTCAGGCACAGGAAGCATTGCGCAGCGCACTACAAAATGGTGCCTCACAGGAACAGATAGAAAAGCTGACTGCGGAACTACGCAAGGCAATGCAGGATTTTCTGCGTGAATTCGCCCAGCGTCAGCAACAGAACCCCAATGCCCGTAATCAGCCAATAGACCCGAATGCCCGTATGCTGACCGACAAGGATTTACAGCGCATGATGGACCAGATTGAAAATCTGGCGCGTCAGGGTTCGCGTGATCAGGCTGAACAGCTTCTGTCGCAGCTGCAAGACCTGATGAACAACCTTCAGATGGGCCAACAGGGGCAACCGGGCCAGCAGGGACAAGGTCAGGGCCAGGCCAATCAGATGCAGCAGCAGATGAACAAGCTGGGCGATCTGATGCGCCGCCAGCAGCAGATGATGAACGAGACCTTCAAACTCGATCAGCAGATGCAGCAGCAGCAATATGGCAATGGTGAAGGTGAATTCTGGGATGATCAGCTTCCCGGCGATAACGGCTCTATGGGAAGAGGCGAGTCACAACAAGGTGGGCAGCCAAGCGATATACGGACAGATCTCGCTGAAGCCATGCGCAAGCTGCAACAGCAGCAACAGGCCCTTCAAGACGAACTCAAAACGTTCAACAAGGACCTCAAGGGCATGGGCATTGATCCCAATCAGGATCTTTCTGATGCGGACAAATCAATGGGCAATGCTGCCGATGCACTGGGCCGCAACGAAGGCTCGGAAGCAGGTGATCAGCAAGGCAGCGCGCTCGAAGCCCTGCGTCGCGGCGGCCGTGATATGATGAAACAAATGCAACAGGCCATGGGACAGAATGGTCAGGGCCAAAGTGGTCAAAATGGCCGTGATCCGCTTGGTCGTCAACAAGGCAGCAATGGTTTGTCCGACGGTGATGGCGTCAAGATTCCGGGCGAAATCGATATTCAGCGCGCACGCGAAATTCTTGACGAAATCCGCCGCAAGCTTGGCAACGCGCTGACGCCACAGATGGAGAAGGAATATCTCCAGCGGCTGTTGCAGTTCGATTGATACCAAAACAGCAGCTCGAAATTTGGTACTATTCCTTCACATGCCCGACATAAGGCAGTTGGCGGAAGGAATGTCCAACATCCATGCCATAGCCGACAACGAAATAGTCGGGGCATTCGAAAGCAACAAAATCGGCATCAAGATCGACCTTGCGGCGCACGCTTTTATCAAGCAGCACAGCAATGCTGACGCTGCGCGCACCACGTTCAATCATCAGTTCCCGCACGAATTTGAGCGTCTTGCCTGATTCGAGAATGTCATCAATCAGCAGCACATCGCGATCTTTTACATCGCTGTCTATATCGCGCAGCAAACGCACTTCCGTGCTGGTCGTGCCCTTGCCATAGCTGGAAACAGTGATGAATTCGACATCCGGTTCAACCCCTGCATCGTGCATGGCGCGAATAAGATCGGCTGCGAAGATAAAGGATCCCTTGAGGATCGAAATCGTCAGAAGATTGTGAAAATCGCGCTTGGCAATCTCCTTTGCAAGCGCGAGATTGCGCGCAGCAATTTCCTCCGGGCTGAAAAGCACGTCAATGGTTTTGCCGCCGACCTGAGGCATCTGCTGCGTCTCCTGATTTTTAAGCATAAAATTGCTTTGAAAGGCACGCTCTATACCATGCTTTCGCACAATTGCACCATTTGCCATTTGATTGATTTGATATAGCGTGAATCCCATGCACACAGACATCATCGAACTGCGCTCTTTTTACGATACGACGCTGGGTCATCTGACTGAGCGCTCCATCCGCATGGCGCTGGCAGCGCTCTGGGGACGTGTGCCGGGAGAGCGCCTTGTCGGCCTTGGCTATAGTCTGCCTTATCTCGACCGTTTCAGCGCGGACACCGAACGCAGCTTTGCTTTCATGCCAGCGGGTCAGGGCGCAATTGCATGGCCAAACCCGGAAAAATCGGCGACCGCGCTGGTTTTTGATGAAGAGCTGCCTTTGCCGGATTCCTCCATTGATCGCATCTTGATGGTTCATGCGCTGGAATATTCGGAAAATGCCGCTGAATCGCTCAAAGAAATGTGGCGCGTGCTCGCCCCCAATGGCAGGCTGGTGATCGTTGTTCCCAACCGGCGCGGCGTATGGGCACGTCTGGACCGCACCCCATTTGGCAGCGGTCGGCCTTACAGCCGCACCCAGCTTATAACCTTGCTGCGTGAAGCCAATTTCAGCGTCAACACGATCAGCAATGCGTTGCATTTTCCACCTGTCAAACGCCGCTGGATGATGCGCCCATGCATGGCGGTTGAAGGATTGGGACGCAAGTTCTGGCCGCTTTTTGCAGGCGTCCTGGTCGTGGAGGCACAAAAGCGGCTTTATCAAGGGCTGCCTGTTGCACAACGTTCATCGCGCCGCGTCTTTGTGCCGGTTCTGGCGCCACAGGGAACACCGGTCAGTGGCATGAGAAAAACCACGACGCAAGAACCCCAAAAATAGCGTTGCACGCTTTGACAGCAAGGTTTTTCTCGACTTGAACGCTGCGGCGGTTTATGCCCGCTGCGTAACCTTAACATCAGTCCTTTTGGCGGAGCCAAAATCATGACCAATATGCAAAACCTCTCCCGTCCCCAGCCTAAAGCCGGTCTGCTCGACATTGCAGCCTATGTGCCAGGCAAGGAACATGTTGAAGGCGTAGCAAAGGTCTATAAGCTCTCCTCCAACGAGACCCCGATCGGTCCCAGCCCTCATGCGGTTGACGCCTATCGATATTGGGCCGATCATCTGGCGATATATCCCGACGGACAGGCACTTGTGCTGCGCGAAGCCATTGCTGAATCGCAGGGCCTGAACATCGGCAATATCATGTGTGGCAATGGCTCAGATGAGTTGCTCGGCCTTCTCTGCCAGACCTATCTGGCACCGGGTGATGAAGCCATCATCACCCAGCATGGCTTTGCCGTTTATAAAATCCAGACGCTTGGCGCAGGCGCAACGCCTGTGACGGTGAAAGAAAAAGACGAGCGTCTTGATGTCGATGCGATCCTCGCTGGCGTTACAGAGCACACAAAAATGGTCTTCATCGCCAATCCTGCCAACCCGACCGGCACCTATCTGCCGTTTGAGGAAGTGCGCCGCCTGCATGCCGGCCTGCCGAAACATGTCGTGCTGGTTCTTGATGGAGCCTATGCCGAATATGTGCGCCGCAACGATTATGAATCCGGCCTTGCACTGGTATCGTCAAACGAAAACGTCGTCATGACGCGCACCTTTTCGAAGATCCACGGCCTGCCGGGCCTGCGGATTGGCTGGATGTATGCGCCCTTGCACATCATTGATGCGGTCAATCGTATCCGTGGCCCCTTCAACATGAATTCGGCAGCCATTGCTGCGGGTGCAGCAGCAATCCGCGATCGCGCTCATGTGGAAAAATCGGCCGAATTCAACGAAAAATGGCGGTCATGGCTGGTTGAAGAATTCACAAAGCTTGGTCTTCGTGTCACCCCGTCAGTGACCAACTTTCTGCTGGTCCATTTCCCGGACGATGCCGAACATTCGGCGGACAAGGCAGATGCGTATCTTTCGAAGCGCGGTTACATCCTGCGACGCGTTGGCAGCTACGGCTTTCCCAATGCATTGCGCATGAGCATCGGCACGGAAGAGGCCAATCGCGGCGTTATAGCCGCTCTCACTGAGTTTTTAAAATAGAGCAATGTCTACAACCCATTTTGAGAAAATCGCGCTTATTGGCATCGGCCTTATTGGCTCGTCGCTGGCGCGCATCATCCGTCGTGAGGGACTGGCCAATCATATCGCCATTGCCACACGCAGTGCCGAAACACTCAAACGCGCCGAGGAGCTAAACCTCGGTGACAGCTACTTTACTGACAGTGCGGCAGCCGTCAAAGACGCTGATCTTGTGATCATCTCGGTGCCGGTGGGGTCGTCCGGCACCGTTGCAAAACAGATTTCAGCACATCTGAAGCCCGGTGCCATTGTCACCGACGTCGGCTCGACAAAGGCATCGGTAATTGCGCAGATGCAGCCGGAATTGCCCGGCAACGTCCACTTCATTCCGGGCCACCCGCTGGCCGGAACGGAATATTCGGGGCCCGATGCGGGTTTTGCAGAGCTGTTCACCAATCGCTGGTGCATTCTCACGCCCCTGCCTGACACGGACCAAACGGCCATCGATAAGCTTTCCGCCTTCTGGACGGCCTGCGGCTCGCGCCTTGACCAGATGGACCCGCAGCACCACGATCTGGTGCTGGCCATCGTCTCGCACCTGCCGCATATCATCGCCTATAACATCGTTGGCACAGCCAGCGATCTGGAACAGGTCACAAAATCGGAAGTCATCAAATATTCAGCTTCCGGTTTCCGTGATTTCACACGTCTGGCGTCATCCGATCCGACCATGTGGCGCGATGTCTGCCTGCATAACAAGGATGCAATCCTTGAAATGCTGGCGCGCTTTTCGGAAGATCTTGCATCGCTGCAACGCTCGATCCGCTGGGGCGATGGCGACGCACTCTTCGACCTCTTCACGCGCACGCGTGCTATTCGTCGCAGCATCATCGATGCAGGTCAGGAAGTCGACGCGCCAAACTTCGGCCGTCAGGCAGCGAACCCGCCAAAAGGCTAAGGCTACAGACTGGGCAACCGGCCAAGCGGAATAAATCCGGCACTGGCTTTTCCCTTGCGAACGGCAATCTCGATAACGGGATTGCCGTTTTCGTCTTTCGGCATGGCAGAAAGAGCAAACAGAACAGTCGCGATATTGCCGCCCTGCTCCGGGAAAACCGTCTGTCCAGCCTGCGCAAAGGATTGGGGATTGATCATCGTAACCTTAAGGTCCGCATCAATCTCCCCTTCCATATCGATCGAAAACGGTCCTGAAACCGAAAGCATGGCACCATTGGGCATCGATAAGAATGCCTGATTGATCAAGCCGCTATGGCCGCGCATGCGCTCATTGAACGGCGACGGGCTGGGAGCCAGGAATGTTGCGGCATTGGCAACTTCCATATCGACCAGACCATCAATTTCGGGGCTTTTGGCATTGCCAATAACGGATGGCTCAAGCTTCAGCGCCGCAAAACGTCCATTGATCTTAAGCTGGTCATCTTCGCTGCTCATGCGGAAATTCATCTGCTCAAGCTTGCTGATCTGTTCCGTTTTCGTGGTTTCGGTTCGCAAGCCGACCTGCACATCGCGCGCATTCAACTCAATCTCGGTCGGGAAGGGTCGTTCAAGACGCGTGTTGGAGGTGAATGTATTCCAGTTGACTTCAAGCGGCTTGATACCGGGAAACTCGACAAAGGCCGGACCAGTCAGCGCATTGCTGAGCGAATACGGCGCATAGACCGGTGAACCGGACGTAAAGCGACCGGCACGCAATGACATGCCTTCAGAGGGCTTCTGCCATGAGACGCTGGAGCAAATCACATTCACGCGCAACGGATAGCCGCCCATATGCAGATCTTCGCACTGCACGCCGACACCCTGCGAAGCAAGCTTGGCCATATCGGCCTTGGCGCGCGCTTCAATCTTGCCTGCCACATAGAACCAGCCTGCCGTATAGGCAGCAACCAGCACAAGGACGATAACCGCAATCGTGATTGGGCGCTTTCTGGATTTCTTGTATTCAATTCCAGCATGCACCATCGAAAAAGCCCCGTTTCATCATAAGTATCAGACGTATCGGAACACGTCACCAATACGCATAAACGATTATATCTGTTTCTGTTCCCGCCAAGTGGTGTTCATATTATGGCAGGAATGAGTCATGCAAAGTTTCGCCGAATAAAAAAGAGTTATATCCTGAGAATCCCGATAAAAACTCGCCATAATAGAACATATATTGATGTCCATCATGACAATGCAGACCGACGAACAACGAATGAACGATTTCTGGGTATTTGGTTACGGCTCATTGATGTGGAGGCCGGGCTTTGCGCATGTCGAAACCATGCGTGCACGCCTGCATGGCTATCGTCGCAGCCTGTGCATCTATTCACACGTCCATCGCGGAACACCAGACCATCCCGGCCTTGTGCTGGGACTGGATGCAGGAGGGTCGTGCCTTGGCATCGCTTTCCGTGTTCCGGGCGATATGACGGAGGAGGTTATGGTTTATTTGCGCGAACGCGAAATGTCGAACAACGTCTATCATGAAAAATGGCTTGGCCTGCGCCTTGCTGATGGTCGCGACGTGAAAGCCGTAACCTATGTTGCAGACCGCCGTCATACCCAATATGCGGGATCACTCACAGCGCAGGATGCGGCAGCAATCGTCGCCACGGCGCGTGGCGAATCCGGCGCCAATGTCGATTATGTTGCAAACACGCTCGAACACCTGCGCAATATGCGTGTACGCGATCAGGCGCTGGAGCATGTGACAGACCTTGTGCGCCAAAACATTGAAAACCATAAGCGTGATGAGCGCTGATTGTTATTTTCTACGACAAGTTCAGATTTCGAAGGAGCAAGCCATAGTCCCGGACTGAAAATTTGAACTGAACGATGCCTCAACCCTTGTTCTCGCCCAATGCAACCGCTACATCTCGGCAGGCTTTCAAGGAGACTATTTTTATGATCGCATTTTTTCGCACCATTGATTTGGCGCTCGATATCTACACGTGGATCATCATCGCAAGCGCCGTTTTCTCATGGCTCTATGCGTTCAACGTGGTCAATTCTTCCAATCGGTTTGTCGCATCCATCGGTGAATTTCTTTACAAAGTCACCGAACCGGTTCTGCGCCCAATCCGCAATATCCTGCCCAATCTCGGTGGCATCGATATTTCACCGGTCGTGCTTTTGCTGATTATCTTCTTCATCCGCCAGTTTATGTGGACAACGCTGCTTCCGGCCCTTCTGTAAGAGGCCGACAACGTACCCAGCCAACAAAAACGCCCGGACTTTCATCCGGGCGTTTTTGTTTAAAACATATAAGAGGGATTACTTGCCCTTGGCGCGTTCAATCGCTTCAACGATGAACTTGCGTGCATAATCTTCATCACCCCAGTCACCGATCTTCACCCACTTGCCAGGTTCCAGATCCTTATAGTGCTCGAAGAAATGCGCGATCTGCTTGAGCGTGATTTCCGGAAGATCGGAGTAATCATGCACCTTTGCATAACGCTGCGTGAGGTTTGGCGAAGGAACGGCAATAATCTTCTCGTCCTTGCCGGAATTGTCTTCCATGACCAGAACGCCGATTGGGCGAACATTGATCACGCAACCAGGGATCAAGGGACGGGTATTGCAAACCAGAACGTCGATCGGGTCGCCATCTTCCGAAAGCGTGTGCGGCACGAAGCCGTAATTGCCCGGATAGGTCATAGGCGTATAGAGGAAACGGTCCACAATCAGGGCGCCAGCCTTCTTGTCCATCTCGTACTTGATCGGCTGTCCGCCGACCGGCACTTCGATGATCACGTTGACGTCTTCTGGCGGATTGTTGCCGATGGAGATAGCATCAATATTCATGATGGGTCCTTTCGTGTCGCGCTCTGATAACGGGTTTCATGATTGCGTGCAAGAAAAACGAAAGTTCAACAAAACGCGGCGAATTGTCATTCTCGTCAGACGAAACAGAGCGGATGGGGATGATTGGGTTGTTGTGAGGATTATTCACCAAGCTCTTTAAGCCGCTGAACGGCTGTCGGTGGCATCGGCGGAGCATTTGCGTCACGGCTTGCTGCGACCAGAAGGTCATCGCAGGCGTTTTCCGTCGTCTCGATCAATCGACGCAGGAATTCTTCTTTCTCAAGCCCTGCCGGGATCAGCGGCAGGACGCGACAACGAATGGTTCCCGGAAAACGCAGGAATTTACGGCGCGGCCAATAAAGCCCGGCATTATGCGCAATCGGCAGAACCGGAAGGTTGAGCGCTTCATAAAGATGCACAATGCCGTATTTGTATTGCGGCGGCGCACCGGGCGAGCGACGCGTCCCTTCAGGATAGATAAGAATCTGGCGGCCCTCAGCGATCGCCTTCTGAGCCCCCTTGGTGATGGAATGCAGCGCTTTCACGCGTGATCCGCGGTCAACGGGGATCATCTCCATCTTGGCAACATACCAGCCAAACAGCGGTATGCGCATAAGCTCACGCTTGAGAATGAGCACCGGATCGTCAAGCTGCGGCAAAAAAGCATACGTATCCCACGCCGACTGATGCTTGGGCGCTACAATATAAGCGCCGTGCGGAATATTCTCGAGGCCTTCGATGACATAATCGGTGCCAGCGATATATTTCTGCAGCCACAGATTGACCCGTGCCCAAAGTTTGGGAACGATCCACGCCTTCTTGCGTGGGAGCAAAAAATAGAACGGCGTATAAAGGATCATCTGCAGCAAAGTGCAGATGTAAAACACCAGATTGAATAAGACGGAGCGCAGATAGAGAAGCATCGTATCGGCGAGAACCTTTAGAGCATGTCCAGCAAAAGTGCGTAGCGGTTTTGCGAGGAGAATGCGTAAAAACAAAAAGCTTTCCCATGAAAGCTGCAGAAACCGATATATCAGGAAGTTTTGGATTTTCCATCAGGAAATCCCGCGACACAATGTTCAATTCTGTATCAGCCAAACAGCTTATCCAAGATCTTCGCTCCACCCACACGCATGGCTGCTCCGAGATATTTCACATATTCAATGAACAGAACCCGCAGCGTGTCGCCCTCGGCAACCCAGCTATGGGGGCGACTTTCGGTATTGACGACCGGATAAGGAACAAATTCCACATCCTGCATACGATAGGACATTTCAAGAATGCTGCGCGGGATATGGTAATTATTAGTGACCACGATGACGCGATGATAATTGTTGTTGCGAATCCAGCGCTCGCTCTGCGTTGCATTGCCCACCGTGTTGAGTGCGGACCGGTCGAGATCAACACAGCAATCAAACAGGCTCTGGTCGAATTGCGTGGCACGCTGCAAGGATTTTTCAGTGGTCGATGGATGCACACCGCTGATCAGCAAGCGCCTGCCCTGCTTTTCTTTGAGAAGGTCAAGCGCTGCCTTTATGCGTGACTGACCACCTGTCAAAACCACAATGGCATCAGCCGATTCTGCTATCACCGGCGATTGCATGCTGGTGACTTTCTCACTGAAGGCAACAAAGCCGATCAGGAAGGCAACAAGAGCCAGAAAAAGAACAATGGAAACCGGCTGAAGTCGTCGAAATACACGCATCAGGACTGACCACAAAAATTTACCCACCACAGGCGCAAGAGCCGGTGGTGCATCCGTTGTATGGCTGCGGCGCCACACCACAACACTCGTTGCCGAATCACGGGCAACAGCGCCGGAATGGCTTTTCGCGTCTCTGCCTGCCTCTGCATCTGTACTTTCTGGATACCCTGCCAATGCCGTCTTCTGAAAGTCGCGTGTATTTCGCTTGTTATCATAACCATCATTGCGGCGATAACTCGGAAACTTACCGGAAATTCGCATCTTCCGGCCGCTACTGGCAAAAAAGACAGTCATTCGGCACGCACCCCCGGACCGTCCATCGTGGCAAGCTGACGAACAACCGTCAAACGACTGGTCAGCATGGTCAGCACACTCACCAGAAGGATGATCGCACCCACGCCAATATAGCCATCGCGGCCAATGGCGAAATTGCCAAACATCGCCGCTGCCTGATCACCGGCAGGTGTCGCTATCTGCCGGGATGCCCACCATGAAAACACAAGGAAAACCAGCATCGCGGCCATTCCGCCAAACAGCGCGCCTTTCAGGGCTGTGCGGAAAAAATGCCATTCAAACTCACGCGCAACGAATTTCGATTCGGCACCGATGAAATGCAGAACTTCGATAATATGCCCATTGCCGGACATGGCACCGCGGGTTGCAAAGATAACCGTCAGCACTGTCGCCGCAATCACCAGCGACAACACACCGGTCCCGATCAGCACTGTGGTGTTGGCCATCGAAACCAGCCTGTCGACCCATGTGCGATGATCGTCAAAACTCGCACTTGGAATGGCGCGGGTGATTTCCGCCCGCATGGTTTCAAAATCCGGTGGTGAATTTTCGTCAATCGTCACGACAACCAGACGCGGCACTGGCAATTCATCGATATTGAGTCCGCTGCCAAGCCAGGGCTCAAGCAGACGCGCCGTCGCATCCTTGTCGATGATGCCCGTGCTTTTCACCCCGGCAAAACCGCGTGCGATGGTGCTTGCATCCTGAAGCGCCTTTTCCATATCAAGACCATCGACTGGGCGGATCTGAATGGTCGCCTCCCGCGCAATCTGGCTTTGCCATTGCGCAGCCGACGCGCGCACCAGCGTGACACCGCCAAGGGTGAGACAGGCAAGGAAGGTCATGATCGCAATCACCGCAACCAGCGCCGTGCCAGTTACGCTTCCATCGGGCACAATGGGGCTTGGCCCCTGACGCTTTCTGCGTTTACCGATGCGCACCAGCAGCATATCCTTGAGATCCTCAAAGCGTATGCGCACATCATCCATCATTTTGCGGAAAGCATTTGGGCGGTTTCTGCCAGCATCAGTCATAAATATCGAGCCGCCCATGTTCGAGAATCATGCGCCGCGCATTGACCTGTTCCATCAGGGAAAGATCATGCGTTGCGATGATGACCGCAGTTCCGGAGCGGTTAAGCTCGGTGAAAAGCCGCAACAAACGCTTGGCGAGCGGCGGATCAACATTGCCGGTCGGCTCATCCGCCAGCAGCAGTTCCGGCTGATCAATCAGCGCACGTGCAATCGCTGCACGCTGTTTTTCACCACCCGAAAGAACAGGCGGCAGCACGTTCATCCGGTCACCAAGCCCGACCCAGTGCAGAAGTTCTTCCACCTCATGACGATAGGTCGCTTCCTCCTTGCCGCGCACACGCAACGGCAGCGCAACATTCTCATAGGTTGTCATATGGTCGAGAAGACGGAAATCCTGAAATACAATTCCGATGCGTCGACGAAGAAGAGGCACCTGCTTATGATCAAGACGCGCAACATCCTTGCCAAAAATATTGATAAGCCCGCGCGTTGGTTTCAGCGCCATGAACAGCAGGCGCAGCAAAGAGGTCTTGCCGGCACCCGAAGGTCCGGTCAGAAACTGGAAGGAACGCGGCGGAATATGGAAACTGACATCCTTGAGGATCTCTGGCCCCATGCCATATCTCAGGCCGACATTCTCGAAACGTATCACCGCTGTGCTTCTCTAAATTGTCCGCATACTGATAAGGCTGCGGATGAAATCGATATCAGAATGACCTTTAACCTCCATGGTTAATGTGAGGTTAATTTGAAGTGAATTCGGGCAGAATCATCTATAAAAATTGCGCGCGCATTGTGTTTTTATAATGCAGAACATTCAGGCAAATATGCGGACAGGCGCAACAGAACATGATGCGCCAAAGCCTGCATCGGCTTTAAGCACATCCCAACGCGTCAAATCTGCAAAAAGACTTATTCCCAGCAGCCGAGATGGCGACCTTTAAGATTATGGGCATCGATGTCCGTTGCAAGACGAGCATCTTCGCGCAGAAGGACCATGGCCGTTCGCTGCTTGAGATCGATCCGCTGCCAACCGGCACATTCTGTCGGCATGGCAGGCCTGCTGTCGATCCGAACGGTTTCAGACCATGCCGAGGCGGCACAACCTGACACAACCGCACCCACAGCAACAACCATCACGGATTGTAGAATCAATCTGCATGTTCGTGCCTCAGATTGAATATTCAAGGCTGGCAACTCCCTCTAATGCCCACGAAACACCCGCTTTGCAAAATACATTTTCATCGCAATCAGCTGCATGAAAATCACTTATAGCGTGTGTACACGCACCCCCGCAATATGCAACACACGCGATCACAGCCCTTAAATTAAGGCCGTAAAATGGCCAATTTAAGGGTTGTTCAGGGCTATTTTTCACGATTTACGCTATTAACAGCGATTTCTAATATAAATGAAATTCAGTCCGTAACTTACTATCGCCCCTTCAATATAAACGGACGCTAATAAACTATAATAAAAACATAACACATTTTATGTACCAAAAAATTTGGATATATATTTATAGATATGAATCACATTGGCATTTATCACTGCAACAACACAGGGGCTTCCATGTTGAACAAACTGTCTGCGGAATTTTTTGGAACATTCTGGCTCGTCTTCGGCGGTTGCGGCAGCGCAATCTTCGCGGCAGCCTATCCCGAACTCGGCATTGGCTTTGCGGGCGTCGCTCTTGCATTCGGTCTCACCGTGCTGACAATGGCTTATGCTGTGGGGGGCATTTCCGGCGGCCACTTCAATCCGGCCGTATCGCTCGGCCTTATGGTCGCAGGGCGCTTTCCGGCCAAAGACCTCATCCCATACTGGATCGCACAGATTTTGGGCGGCGTGGTTGCGGCAACCATTCTCTACCTGATCGCAACCGGCAAAAGCGGTTTCACGGTCGGTGGCTTTGCATCCAATGGTTATGGCGAACTTTCACCCGGCGGCTACAGCCTCACATCGGCACTGATTGCCGAGACCGTTTTGACGGCATTTTTCCTGATCGTCATTCTGGGTTCGACGTCTTCATCAGCCCCATCGGGATTTGCGCCGATTGCCATCGGTCTGTCTTTGACGCTGATCCATCTTGTGTCGATCCCGATCAGCAATACGTCGGTTAATCCGGCCCGTTCGTCAGCCGCAGCGCTGTTTGCTGAAACCGGCGCAATCAATCAGCTCTGGCTGTTTTGGGTCGCACCGCTGATTGGCGCAGCCATCGGTGCAATCATCTGGAAAGGCCTGCTCGGCAAGGACTGATCAGTCCCCTGACAAATCTGTCCCGAAAACCAGCCTTTTCGGGACAGATATCAGAGCAGTTTCCGGCAAATGCGCAAAGTGCGGAGCAATCCGCGCACGAAAACGTTGTATCAGGCCTGAGGCGCAGCTTTGTTTCCAGCCTGAACCTGCGCTTCAATCTGGTCGCGATCCTCGGCCTTGATGCCGATAAGCTCCGCCACACGCCACATCACATCCACCTCAACTTCGCTGGCAACACCATCCGCATAGACGATGTTCCACATCAGCGCGATGAAATCGAGACGCGCCTGATAGTCGAGATGGCGTTTGAGAACAGAGGTGAAATCCGACAGGCTGATTGATTCCTGATCGGCTTCTTCGGCAGCACGAATGAGCTGTTTGAGTGCATCGCCCTTCAAGCCATATTTCTGCGAAAGCATGGTCGAAAGCTTGGCGCGCTCCACTTCACGCGCATCCCCATCCGCATCCATGATGTGAAACATCAGTGCAGCGGCAGCCAGTCTTGGATCATCCTCGGAAAATTTCTCGCCGCGCTCTCGCAAACCATTGCCCGGCAACTCTTTTAAAAAATCCAGCAGACGATCGAACATTCACCCTCACTACAGGAACAGTTTCGACAAAATAGCGCATCCCGAAAAACGCGAAACGCTCTTTAGAAGCATTGAAACTAGCGAGATGGTTACAAGGCACAAGACGTCAAAGCGCCTTGGCTGCGTTTCAGCAGCGCAAGGCGGTACAAGCGTGGTGTTTAAGCAACAATATTGGGGTCAGAAGAGGCGCAAACCATTGTTCTGGCTCTTCTGAGCGGCCTTGTTTTCATCCACACCGGGATCGTCAACAACAATATGACCGGGGCGTTTCTTGTTGTCATCTTCGATGTCGGGGTCAGCAAGATCCAGAACGGCTGGCTTCTCAACCTGCTTAATTTCAGGCTTAACCGGCTCCGGCTTTATCTTCACCGGTTCCGCATCCGGCACAACAACTTCCGCCTCAACCACATCTTCGAATTTCGGCTTTAGCGCATGTTTCTCAACCGGAACGATTGCCTTGCTTTCTGGGCTGCTGTCAGCAACAGCCTCAGCGATTTCCGGCTTTTCCACTTCAATCACCGGCGAAAGCTGCTCGACTGGCACTTTCCATTCAAAGCTATTCAGGCGACCTGTGAGCGGAGACACCGGTGACCATTGCTCAGACACATAGCCGTCTGCCGTCCACGCCGGATCACGCGGCGCTTTAACCGCCTGCGCAAGCCACTGCCGCACCTTGCCCTGATCGCCCGTTTCAGCCTCTTCAATATCTGCAAGCAACAGATAAGCGCTTTCGCGCGGCGCGCCGCGCAAGACCTGTTCGGCATTCTCACGCGCCAAGCGATACTCACCCGCCTCATAGGCGGCACGTGCCAGCGCAAGGCTGCCCTCCGCGTTGTTGGAGCGTAGCGCCACCAGATGCTTTGCCCGTTTCAGGCGATCCTGAACCGTGTCGCCGGCCCGGCCATAAACATAAGTCGAAGCAATATCGGGATGCGGCGAACGCTTCCATGCCGCTTCGAGAATTTTAGAGCCCTTGCGCACTTCGCCATCGGCAAACAGCGCACGCGCTGCAACAACCGCCGCAGGCACCAGATCAGGAGCCAGCTTGTTGGCTTCAAGTGCATTCGCCTTGGCTTGCGCATGGTCGACATCGATACTCGCCATGGCCTTTGCCGTGAGAAGCGCTGCACGCTCCTTTTTCACCACGTCTTTTCCATGCGCCAATGCCTGCTTGCGCGCATCAACGAGTTTCAAGGCACCATCCCAATCGCCATCCGAGCAAAGCTGCCCCATAACAGCAGACGATGCCCACTCAAGCTGCGGCGCTTCTTTGACGGCTTCCGCCGCATAATGACGAGCGGCCTCACGCGCACCGACACGTTGCGCTTCGATATAAAGGCCCCGCAAGCCCAAAAGCTTGGTTTCCGGGTCCTCAATCATCGCTTCAAAGCCCTTGCGGGCGTCATCCGTGCGCCCTTCCAGCATGGCCGTCTGGGCTTCAAGAAGCTTGATCAGCGGTTCCTGATCGGAATTGAGCAGCTTCGCTGCTTGCTTCGTCATGCGGCGCGCAGCTTCCGCATCCCCGGCGCCAGCGGCGATCAGCCCGGTCGAAAGCGACTGATAACCCCGATCACGGGTGCGCGCACGAAAATGCCGGCGCAGTGTGTAGGGTGACTGGATAATGCTTTTGATCAGCCACCAAAGGATTAAAATTGCAGCAACAAGTGCCACAACACCGGCAGCAGCGGTAATCAGCGGCACATTGTAATGATTGCCTGCAAAGGTGACATCAAGTTCGCCGGGACGATCCGCAAGCCACGAAAAGCCAAATCCCAGAACAACAACGATAGCGAAGTAAAGAATCACACGCAGCATGGACGCCTCCCTAATTTGGCGCCGGAGCGTCTGTTGCGGTCTTTGGCTTGAGGCTTTCGCTCACAAGACGCTGGATGAGCGCGTCGGCATCACGCCGTGCCTTCATCTGGCCTGCAAATTCTTCCGAAACAGCCTTGGCATCGGCAGGCAACTGCTCCCATTCCGAAACCGCACGCTCAAGATCACCAGCCTGTAGTGCTGCTTCCATACGCGCCGTTATCGGCCCGACACCTGTTCCGCTGACATTACCGGCGACAGGGCGCACACTGACAAGCCCTTTGGCGCTGGCAACCAGCTGATCCCAGATCCCCGCATCGGCAGGCAGCTTGTTTTCCGTGGCGATGATCGTGTTGGCAACAGGCCCAAACCATGCATTGAGATCGGCAATCGTCGGCACGCCTTTGTCGGCAAAAGCCGCCAAATCTTCAACGGATGTGCCCTGCGGAGCAACCGATGTAAAGGTATCAAGCTCGGCCCTGAACGATCCGCCGCGATCAATCGCTGTCTTCAACGCATTGGCTGCAATCAATACCGATGCATCGGGTTGGCGTGCGCTTTCACTCACTTTGTCCTGAAGCGATACAAGCTTTTGTTCAAGGTTCGAAATCGTGCCGCTATTGCCGGAAACACCCGCCGCGGCCTGATCGGCTTGATTCTTCGCGTGACTGAGCTGCTGCTCAAGCGATGCAAGCCGTTCGGTCAAAGCTGAAACATCGGCGGAAACCGCCGTGCTCTCGCCTGCCTTTGGCAAGGCCGCAATCTGCTGCTGAACCTCCGTCAGGCTTCCGGCAACGGCTTCCGCCTTGATCTCAGCCGCTTCGACATTCTTCTGCAAATCGGCAAGCTGAGTTTTGCTTGCAGCATCGAGCGGCGCAGGCACTGGATTGCTGCGCAAATCTGCAATCTGCTGCTCAATATGCGCAAGCTGCTCTGCCGTCACACGCGCGCCCGGCGAAGGCACGACATTGCCCCATTGCAATCCGAGCAATCCGGCCAGCGCAATCACACCACCCGCAACACTCGCCAGAAGATAGGCACCGGTCGATCCGGATTTCTTTTCATTCATAGGCGGCATCGATGCGCCAGAACGGGGCATATCTTTCGATACGTCCGGCTTAACACCTGCGGTAAAGGGCGGCTTTTCCACTTGGGGCCCTGTTTTTGAGGCTTCTGGTTTTGGAGCGCTGCCAGGCTTGGCATCGGCTTTCTGAGAAAAATCCCCGACAGGTTCGGCCTTGGGTGTCGCTTGAGCGGTCTTGTCTTCATCGACGCGTTTAACATCTGACGGATCAAGATTGATCGTCACAGGCTTGGTTGCCGGTTTGGAATGTCGCGGAGTGCCGGATTTCGCCATGGGTCCTCTCGTATTCGCCTATCAGGTGCTTCAGAGCTTATCAGATAAAATCGTCAGATGAAGGAAGGTTGCCCGGAAAAGAGTCAAAGTTTGGAAAACAAACGAAAAATACCACGCTCATCCGGATGATCGGCAACAAGCCGCCTCGCCTGCCATTCCTCTGGCAGCATACGGCCAACACGTTCAGAAATACAGAAAAACCGGGTTTCAGCATCCAACTGCGCATGAAATTGCAACTGACATTTCTGCATTATTTCCACAAAACGCTGTGCAGCAACTGCGGAGTAGAGCAGCACCGCGACAAATGGACCGTCCTTGAAAAGCGCACTGATTTCATTGGCTGAATAATCAATTGCCTCAATATCATAGACATCACAGACCTCCATATTGAGCCCGGCCTCTGAAACCCTGTCCTCAAATATGGGCTGGCGCACACGACCGGCAAGATAAAGAAGTCTGGCACTTTTCGGCAAGCGCCCGGCAAGCGTTGCAGCCAGATGCACCGCATCACCACCGCCTTCGATCACAGTCTGAAAGCCCGCGTCCTGCGCTGCCCTTGCTGTGCCTTCGCCCACCGCAAACAAGGGCAATGCCTTCAACGATTCAAGATATTCGGTGGGAACATGCCGAAAAGCATTGGCGCTCGTCACTGCCAGCGCATCGAAAGCCTCATTCTTGATTGAAAATTCAAGCGCGATGGTCCGGCTTACAGGCAGCAAAACCGGCGAAAAGCCAAGATCAGCAAGCTTTGCCGCCGTCTCTGACGCCGACGGTTCCGGCCGTGTGATCAAAACACGACCACCGGTCACTGCGTTTCGCTTTTGCGCCAATGTTACTCCCAGCCCTCGAAAAACTGTGCGCCTGCTTGCGCACGCACACGCTTGGCGGCATCTGAGCCAAGCTCGGCTGCATCCGAAGCCAAACCTTCTGCCGTGACCTCATGCGCGGCACGGCCATCCGGTGTCAGGATCAAGCCACGGAACGAGACCTTATCCCGCTCAACACGTGCAAGACCGGCAATCGGCGTACGGCATGAGCCATCAAGTGTTGCCAGAAAGGCGCGTTCACAGGCCAGCGCCACATGTGTGTCGTGATGCGCCAAAGGCTTTAGCAGCGCGTCGATTTTCTCATCACCAATGCGGCTTTCAATGCCAATTGCCCCCTGTCCCGGTGCTGGCAGGAAGATTAAAGGGTCCAGCAGATCAGTGATCACGTCGGCGAGATCAAGGCGCTTCAAACCGGCACAGGCCAGGAATGTGCCGTCCACTTCGCCCTCTTCAAGCTTACGCAGACGTGTCTGGACATTGCCGCGAAACATCACCACCTGAAGGTCAGGACGCAGGCGTTTGATCATTGCCTGACGGCGCAGCGACGACGAGCCGACGATAGCGCCCTGCGGCAGATCGAGAAACCGTTTTGAGGTGCGGCCAACAAAAGCATCGCGCGGATCTTCGCGCTCAAGAAATGTGGAAAGATGAAGACCTTCCGGCAGAACAGTCGGCATGTCCTTGGTGGAATGCACAGCCAGATCAATGCGACCCTCTTTGAGTGCGGCTTCGATCTCTTCGGTAAAAAGCCCCTTGCCGCCCACCTGCGACAGCGGACGATCCTGAATGCGATCCCCCGCAGTGGACATCGGCACGATTTCGATGGCATCTTCATCAAGACCATGCGCGGCGATCAAACGCGAGCGCGTTTCATAAGCCTGCGCAAGCGCAAGCTTGCTGCCTCTGGTGCCAATCTTCAAGGATGCTGTTTGCATATCGCGCCGTCCATGATACCGGGTTTCTCAAATATTTTAAGTAAGATTACGAGATAGACAGGGTCTAACCGCAAATGCGCATTCTTGGAATAGAGACAAGTTGCGACGAAACAGCCGCCGCCATCGTTGAACGGGACGATAGCGGCAAAGGGCATATTTTGTCCAATGTCGTGCTCAGCCAGATCGCCGAACATGAACCTTATGGTGGCGTGGTGCCCGAAATCGCTGCGCGCGCCCATGTAGAGGCGCTCGACCGGCTGGTCGAACGCGCGCTCAAAGACGCCAATCTCAAGCTTGATGAAGTGGACGCAATCGCTGCGACTGCCGGTCCCGGCCTGATCGGCGGGCTGCTTGTCGGCCTGATGACCGCCAAGGCCATGGCCATGGCTGCAAACAAGCCGTTTTATGCGGTCAATCATCTGGAAGGCCATGCGCTGACTGCGCGACTGACGGATGATCTTCCATTTCCTTATCTGCTACTGCTGGTGTCCGGTGGTCACACGCAGATGGTTCTGGTGCGCGGCCTTGGTGATTATGAACGCCTTGGCACGACCATCGACGATGCACTGGGCGAGGCTTTCGACAAAACTGCCAAGCTGCTCGGCCTGCCCTATCCCGGCGGACCGGCTGTTGAACGCATGGCGTTACAGGGCAACCCCAAGCGTTTTGCGCTGCCAAGACCGCTCAAAGGCGAAGCCCGGCTCGACTTCTCGTTTTCCGGTCTCAAAACCGCTGTGCGCCAGACGGCAACAGAACTTAGCCCCTTGTCCGATCAAGATGTTTCAGACATCTGCGCCTCGTTTCAGGATGCGGTTGCCGATACATTGTCGGATCGGGTGAAGCGGTCGCTGGAGCGTTTTAAGCTGGAGTTCCCGGATTGCGAAACACCATCGCTGATCGTGGCGGGCGGCGTTGCGGCCAACAAGACCTTGCGCGCCTCGCTTGAAAAGCTGTGCGCAAAGCACGGTTTCAGTTTCATTGCCCCCCCACTCAATCTCTGTACCGACAATGCGGCGATGATCGCCTGGGCAGGTGCTGAGCGTGCTGCAACCAAAGGCCCTGATTCGCTCAATCTCGCGCCGCGCTCACGCTGGCCGCTGGATGAAAAATCAGCACCCGTGTTCGGCACCGGACGCCGCGGAGCAAAGGCATGAGTAAGCGCGCAAAAATTGCCGTTCTGGGCGGTGGCGCATGGGGCACGGCATTGGCAAGCATGGCAGCCACAGGCAACCATGACACATGGCTTTATGCCCGTGATGCCAAAACCGTTGACCATATAAACACCCAGCGCCGCAACCCTGCTTATCTTGGCGAGATCGAACTGCCGCACGGTATTCGCGCCAGCACGGATGCGCAGGCTGTGCTTGAAAATGCCGATGCAATCCTCGCCGTCATTCCGGCACAGTCCATGCGCAAAGGTCTTCTGGAATTGAGCCGTCTCATTCCGCAATCGGCGCCCGTCATTTTATGCGCCAAGGGCATTGAGCGCGACACCGGCCGGCTGATGTCAGAAGTGGTGGCCGACGTTCTGCCCGATCATCAAATCGCAGCCCTTTCCGGCCCAAGCTTTGCCACCGATGTGGCGCGCGGCCTGCCAACGGCTGTAACCATTGCGTGCGAAGATGCCGCCATTGCCGATCAATTGGCAGCAACGCTCTCCGGCCCCGCATTCCGCTGTTATTCGACCACCGATCTCAAGGGCGTTGAGATCGGTGGCGCACTGAAAAATGTGCTGGCTCTCGCAGCAGGGGCCGCCATCGGGCGTGGCTATGGTGCGAGTGCTCAGGCAGCACTTGTCACACGCGGCTTTGCCGAACTGCGCCGTGTAGCACTTGCCATGGGCGCAAAGCCTGAAACCATCATGGGCCTCTCCGGCCTTGGCGATCTGATGCTGACCTGTTCGTCATCGCAGTCACGCAATTATTCTTACGGACTGGCTTTGGGACGTAGCGAAGACCTCACCAACCGCCCCCTGGCGGAAGGTGTTGCAACAGCTCCCATCGCAGCCGAACTTTGCAGAAAATATAGTGTTCCAGCCCCGATCATCACGGCGGTTGCAGCCCTTCTTGCAGGAAAAACAACGATTGATGAAGCTGTGACGGCTCTTCTTAACCGACCACTCAAGACCGAGGATTAAACATGCTTTTTGCTCTTCTGTGCAACGACAAGCCTGACCATCTGCAAGTACGCCTTGATACGCGCCCGGCGCATCTCGACTATCTCAAGGGCCTTGGTGATACGCTGAAGTTCGCAGGTCCTTTCCTCGGCGAAGACGGCAAGCCAAATGGCAGCCTCGTCGTGGTTGAAGCAGCCTCAAAGGCAGAAGCCGAAAAGATCGGCGCCAATGACCCTTACGCACTGGCCGGTCTTTTTGCTGATGTGAGCGTGCGCCCGTGGAACTGGGCCATCAACAATCCTGCAAACGCTTGAAGGTAGAATAATGGCTTACTGGCTGTTCAAGTCCGAACCCTTCAAATGGTCATGGGAAATGCAGAAAGCCCGTGGTGAACAAGGCGAGCAGTGGGACGGTGTGCGCAACTATCTCGCACGCAACAACATGCGCGCCATGAAGCTCGGCGACAAAGGCTTTTTTTATCATTCCAACGAAGGTCTGGAAGTGGTCGGCATTGTCGAAGTCTGCGCCCTTTCACATCCTGACAGCACCACGGACGATCCGCGCTGGGATTGTGTGGATATCAAGGCCGTGCGCGACATGCCAAAACCTGTCACGCTCAAGGATGTAAAAGCCAATCCAAAGCTCGAAAAAATGGCGCTCGTCACCTCGATGCGTCTTTCGGTGCAACCAGTGACAGAAGACGAGTGGATTGAAGTCTGCCGTATGGGTGGACTGGATGCCAAAGACATCTAATGCTTGATCCGGCACAAAAAAGCACGCGCGATTTCATACTGGCCAATACCGGCCTGCAAGCGCCACCGCATGTGCCGGAAATCAGCCTCTATCTGGCCGATGAAGCCCACGACCTCTGGCATAAAACCGAGGAAGAACTGGCAACCATCGGCCTGCCGCCGCCCTTCTGGGCTTTTGCATGGGCAGGCGGTCAGGGTGTTGCACGCTATATTCTCGATCATCCGAAGGCAGTTGCAGGCAAAACCGTGCTGGATTTCGCATCCGGCTCGGGTCTCGTCGCCATTAGCGCGATGAAGGCGGGCGCAAAAAGCGTTACCGCATCCGATATTGATCCCTTTGCGCTACCGGCAATCGAAATCAACGCGGCTGCAAACAGCGTTGCCATTACCCCGACACTCACCGACCTGATCGATCGGGATCATGGCTGGGAGGTCGTACTTGCGGGCGATGTGTTCTATGAAAAGCCACTCGCAGATCGTCTGATTCCGTGGTTTTCAAAGCTTGCTGCACGTGGTGCCCGCATCATCGTCGGCGATCCGGGCCGCGCCTATCTTCCCAAACAGCGACTTGAGCAGCTTGCCGTCTATACGGTGCCTGTCACACGCGCGCTTGAAGATGCAGAGGTCAAGCGCACAACCGTCTGGACATTCTTATAGCGCTTGTCGATGTTCCCAAAACCGGTTCCCACTTTTGGGCGACAAGCTTTTATTTAGGCAAACCTCTTCGCGCCAGCCACACACAGCACCACCACACCAGCGGTCATCACCATACCCATGCTCACCGGCTCACCCGCGATGGATGCAGCGAGCATCAGCCCGAAAAATGGCTGCAACAATTGCAGCTGTCCGACAGCCGCAGCACCGCCCTGCGCAAGCCCGCGATACCAGAAGAAAAAGCCGATCAGCATTGAAAATAACGTAACATAGGCAAGTCCACCCCATGCCATTGCGCCGATATGCCCCCATGTTTGAGGACGCATCAGAATACTGAGCGGCAGCATGATCGGCAGCGAAAAGACCAGCGCCCAGCAGATCACCTGCCAGCCGCCGAGCCTGCGTGAAAGGCTTGCGCCTTCGGCATATCCCAGTCCGCAAACGATGATTGCGCCGAGCATCAGCATATCGCCCAGCAATGTGGACTGACTGCCCTGACCGTAGGCATAGGATGCGACGATGACACCGCCAGCAACTGAAAACAGCCAGAACAAAGGACGCGGTCTCTCACCACCGCGCAGCACCGCAAACAAAGCCGTCGAAAGCGGCAGCAGGCCGATAAAGACAATCGCATGCGCTGAGGTCATATGTTGCAGCGCAAGACCGGTCAAAAGCGGGAAGCCCACCACCACACCGAGCGCCACAACAAGCAGGGAAACAATGTCTTGAGAGCGCGGAAATGGCGCACGAAAGGCAAGCAACAGCACAAGGCCAATAAGGCCCGCCATTGATGCTCGCGCCATCGTCAAAAAAGTCGGGTCGATATCGATCACCGCCAGCCGTGTGGCCGGCAGTGACCCGCTGAAAATGAGAACCCCCAGAAAACCGTTAATCCAACCCGCTGTTTTGCTCATTGCGTCTTTTCGACCTTCATCAAACTTGTTAGGTGATTTTCCATATGTGCATCCCATGCGGCCAATTGATCAGAGACAATTTGCAGACAATTCTGCTAAACTGTACCGATACAAAGGATGATACAGATGATTTCAAAGGGCCTTTTGCGCAGTCTTGAAGCCGTTGAGGCCGCCTATCTTGGCGGACACAGCGATGAAAAAGCCGCATCTGAAAAAATGCCACTCGTCGAAAAGGTCATGACCATCATTCGCGACCGCATCGCCGCGATGAGCCTTGCTCCCGGTGCCCGTCTGCCATCCATTCGCCGGCTGGCGGACACGATGAACGTCTCAAAATCAACCGTGGTCGAAGCCTATGACCGTCTGGTTGCGGAAGGCATTATTCAATCGCGCCGCGGTGCGGGTTTTTATGTTTCTGAGCGCGCGCGCCAACCCTTCACCATAACCGCAACAATGCCATACAAGGACAGGCAGATTGATCCTTTCTGGGTCATGCGGCAATCGCTTGAAGCGCACAGCGAGACTTACAAGCCGGGTTGCGGCTGGCTACCCGATGAATGGTTGCCACTCGAAGGCATCCGCCGGGCCATGCGCGCCATCGCCCGCGATGAAAATAGCAATCTTGTCACCTATGGTGAACCGCTCGGCTTTCGCCCTTTGCGAAACCATCTTGCCCGCAAGCTGTCCGAACAAGGGATCGATATGTCAGGCGGCGATATATTGCTGACCGATTCCGGCACCCATGCCATCGACCTTATCTGCCGCTTTCTGCTGCAACCAGGCGACACCGTGCTCGTGGATGATCCCTGCTATTTCAATTTTCAGGCAGCACTTCTTTCGCATCGCGTCAAACTCATCGGCATTCCCTATACGCATTCCGGCCCCGATCTGGATGCCTTCGCCAAAGTGGCTGAAGAACACGCACCAAAGCTCTATATTTCCAATGCAGGGCTGCACAATCCAACCGGCGGTATCATGACGCCTGCAACGGCACACCGTTTGCTGAAACTTGCAGAACTGCATGATATCAAACTGGTTGAAGACAATATCTTCGGTGATTTTCATCCATCCCCCTCACCGCTGCTTGCTGAACTCGACGGCTTTGACCGCGTTCTGCATATCGGCAGTTTTTCAAAAACACTCTCGGCTGCGGCGCGCGTTGGTTACATTGCCGCACGCCACGACTGGATCGACGGCCTGACCGATCTGAAACTTGCAACCTCATTCAGCAGCAATGTTTTGTCTGCGCAAATCGTCCATACGCTGCTCACCGATGGCACCTATCGCCGCCATATCGACAGCCTGCGTGCAAAACTTGCCGATGCGATGACCATGACCGCCAACCGGCTCAAAGCAGCAGGGCTTGAACTCTGGACAGAGCCGCAGGGTGGTCTTTTTCTCTGGGCCCAGCTACCCGAAGGGATGGATTCAGGCAAGATCGCGCGCTATGCCCTGCAAAAAGACGTCATGCTGGCACCGGGCGATGTTTTCAGTCCCTCGCGAAAGGCAACACGCTATCTGCGTTTCAATGTTGCGCAATCAATAGAGCCTTATATCTTTACCGTTCTTGGTGATGCGATGCGCGACGCATCCGCATAAACGCATTCACCCGCTCGCATCGAAAACAACTTCAAGAAAAACCCATGCAGTACGTTGGCCGATGAGGGATATACTCGCCCCCTGTCTTTGAGGAGAGACATCGGGAGGGATAAACGTGAATACACACCCAACCGGGATAGCGGTCAATCCACGTCCCGAAGATGAAAAACTATCCATTGCCGCCAATCTGGCCTATGGCTTCCAGCATGTTCTGACCATGTATGGCGGCATTGTCGCCGTGCCACTGATTATCGGTCAGGCAGCAGGTCTAAGTGCCAGCGAAGTCGGCCTGCTGATCACCGCCTCGCTTTTTGCAGGCGGCGTGGCAACGGGTCTGCAAACCATCGGCATTCCGTTTTTCGGTTGCCAGCTTCCGCTGGTTCAAGGCGTGTCCTTCGCCGGTGTTGCCACCATGGTGGCCATCGTCACATCAGCTCAAACAGGAGAAGTGGGGCTTCAGGTCGTACTCGGAGCCGTCATCGCTGCATCGGTGATCGGCTTTCTCATCACACCGATCTTTTCGCGGGTGACACGTTTCTTTCCGCCGCTCGTCACTGGCATTGTGATCACCACCATCGGCCTCACGCTGATGCCTGTTGCAGCCCGCTGGGCCATGGGTGGCAACAGCAAAGCGCCAGATTTCGGCAGCATGGGCAATATCGGTCTCGCCGGGCTTACACTGCTGATCGTGCTTTTGCTGAGCAAAGTCGGCAATGCCACGATTTCCCGCCTCTCCATCCTGCTTGCCATGGTCATCGGAACAGGGATTGCGTGGGCACTCGGCATGACCGACTTTTCCCGCATATCTGAAGGCCCTCTTATGGCGCTGCCGGAAATCTTCCATTTCGGCTGGCCGATTTTCAGCATTGCGGCCACATTGTCCATGTTCATCGTGATCATCGTCACACTGGTGGAAACCTCTGCCGATATTCTGGCCGTTGGCGAAATTCTGGGAACCAAAGTCAACTCGCGCCGTCTGGGCGATGGATTGCGGGCCGATATGGCATCAAGCATTCTGGCACCAGTTGTCGGCTCATTCACCCAAAGCGCCTTTGCGCAGAATGTCGGTCTTGTAGCCGTAACCGGGGTGAAAAGCCGTTATGTGGTGGCAACAGGCGGGCTTATTCTCATCACGCTCGGCCTCCTGCCTGTGATGGGACGTGTCATTGCCTGTGTCCCCCCCTCCGTGCTGGGCGGTGCCGGAATCGTGCTTTTTGGAACCGTTGCTGCAAGCGGCATCCGCACGCTTTCAAAGGTCGATTATCACAACAACATCAATCTGATCATTGTGGCAACCTCCATCGGTTTCGGTATGATCCCCATTGCAGCGCCGGACTTCTACCATCACTTCCCGAGCTGGTTTGAAACCATTTTCCATTCGGGCATCAGTTCTGCGGCCCTGATGGCAATCGCGCTCAACCTGATGTTCAATGAGTTCAAAGGCGGCAATTCAAACCAGATGTCCGTTTTTGCCGAAGGCACCGAACGCATCATTCGCCACCATCAGATCGCAGAACTGCATGATGGCGATTATGTTCAGAACGGAAAACTCTTCGATGCCGAAGGCAACGAGGTGAAAATCGTTCCTGCCGGAGCGCACTGATCACCGCAAAACGCGAACCACCGTTCTGTCGGTCAGATGTGGTAGGAGGCGCGCCATATCGGCGCGCTTGAGGGCTATACAGCCTTCAGTCGGCGTAAATCCCGGCCGCGCCAGATGAAAGAAAATCGCGCTGCCGCAGCCGCGCCTGCGTGGGCGAATGTTCCAGTCCATCACAATACAGACATCATAAACATCGTCATTGCGCCACATCTTCTCGTGGCTTGCCTTAAACGGCAGATTCACCGGACGATTGTAATTCGGATCTTTTGGCGCGTCACACCAGCCGTCGAGTTTACGCACGCGTCGCAAAGGCAGACGTGAGAAAGGCAGATGACCCGCATCTCCACGCCGATAGCCATAGAGCAATCGCATGGACGAAAGCGGCGTGGCACCATCGCCCTCGCGCTTAAAAGCGCTGATTCCCCCCTTGCCAAGCGCACATTGGAGCACCAAATTGCCTGCAACAAGCAGGCCGCGCGTCCTGTGGCCAGGTTTTGCCCTTACATCGATAATGCCAATGCCGTGGCTTTTTTGGTTTCTGGTCAAGCCTGCCTCCGCTTTCTGCCCGCTGATAAAGTTTAAACGAATGCTTAAAAAACACTCTCATTTTTTCACGGCTTCAACTTACCGCGATTAAATGTCATAAAACACCAACCACTATTTGAATCAAAGAGTAACGAGGACAGGCATGACAGGTCGTACAATACTGATCGTGGACGATGATGAAGATCTCCGCTCCATCCTCGTCGAACAGCTTGAACTGTGCGAAGAGTTCCAGATTCTTCAGGAAGACAACGCCACCAAGGGCATCCAAAGCGCCCGTAACGGTATTGTCGATCTGCTGGTCATGGATGTCGGCCTGCCGGATATGGACGGACGCGAAGCGGTTAAACTTCTGCGCAAGGGCGGCTTCAAGGCTCCGATCATCATGCTGACCGGTCACGACACCGAATCGGATACGATTCTCGGCCTCGAATCAGGGGCAAATGATTACGTCACCAAGCCATTCAAATTCGCCGTTCTGCTGGCACGCATCCGCGCACAGCTGCGCCAGCACGAGCAGAGCGAAGACGCGACATTCATCGTCGGACCTTACACCTTCAAGCCAGGTCAGAAGCTGCTTATCGATGAAAAGGGCAGCAAGATTCGCCTGACCGAAAAGGAAGCAGCGATCATCAAGTATCTCTATCGTGCAGGCGATAAGGTCATCAGCCGTGATGTGCTGCTTGAAGAAGTCTGGGGCTATAATTCCGGTGTCACGACCCACACGCTGGAAACCCATGTGTACCGTCTGCGCCAGAAAATCGAGAAGGATCCGTCCAATGCATCGCTTCTGGTTACAGAAAGCGGGGGATACAAACTTGTCCCATGATGGACAGCGCCTGTTACGAGTGTAATGACAAGCTATGGCGCTCGATGACGATATCCGCATTCTCGGCTCAGTAGGTCTGTTCGAATCTTTCTCACCCGAACAGTTGCGTCTGCTCGCCTTTGGTGCAGAGCGTCTTGTGCTGCGCGCCGGTCGTGAACTGTTTCGCGAAGGCCAGAGTGCTGATTGCGGTTATATCGTCGTGTCTGGCAAAATCACACTGTTTCACGATACCGACGAAGGGCGGATTACAATCCGCCCCGTTGAACCCGGTGCGATGCTGGGCGAAATGGCGCTGATTGCGCAGACCACACGCCTGACCGGCGCTTTTGCCGAGGAAGAAACGGAAGTCATCCGCATCAGCCGCGCCATTTTCCGGCGCATTCTGGAAGAATATCCAGAAGCCGCAGCGTCACTGCATACGCATATCAGCAAAAACCTGCTGCAACTCATTGCCGACATCGAAAAGGTCGCGCCACAATTTGGCGCCAACGACTAACATCATAACTCAATGACCCGCTTGATACCGATGGCATCGAGAAATGTCTGATCGTGGCTGACCAGCAGCAACCCACCTTCATATGCATTCAGGGCGGTTTCCAGCGCTTGAATGGAATCCAGATCAAGATGGTTGGTCGGCTCATCCAGGATCAACAATTCAGGCTTCAGCGTTCCACAAAGAATGCAGGCAAGAGCTGCACGCAACAATTCGCCACCGCTTAAGCCTCCTGCAAGGCGCGCAGCACCCTCCCCGCGAAATGAAAAACGCGCCAGTGCTGCGTAAGCATCGTTATCGCTCGCCTCCTTGTTCAGTCTGCGGAAATTCTCATAAAGCGTTGCTCCACGATCCATCAGGCTCATCTGCTGATCAAACATGGCAATCGGCACGAAGCGTTTGATCTCGCCCGAAACGGGCTGCAAATCACCTGTGATCAACCGCAGCAACGAGGTTTTACCCGCACCGTTTGCACCGCGAATGACAATACGCTCCGGCCCGACGATTTTCAGCGAGACGTCCCGAATGACGGGGTTATCCGGCACAGGGCCGCCCGAAACATTGAGCATTTCAAGCAGCACACGCCCGGAAGGCGAAAGCGATCCATCAACATGGAAGTGCATTTTCTTGATGCGTTCGACCTTTGCTTCCGCTTCCTTAAGCTGGCTTTGGGCACGCTCGGCATTGCGCTCTGCAAATGCATCGCCACGACCACCGGTCTTCTGTGCCTTATCGGCACGCGCATCAAGTGCCATCTTGCTCATACCCGCATCGGCACGGGATTTGCGCCCGCGCGCATCGCTTTTTGCCTGTCGTTCACTGGCGTCCTGTGCCTTGAGGCGGACCTGCTTCACATCGCGCTGCGCCAATTCCAGATCGCGCGCAGCCGCTTCCCGCTCCCGCTCTTTATTCTCGTGATAAAAATCCCAATTGCCGCCATAGAGCGTCAACGCGCCTTGCGATAGCTCGGCGATCGCACCCATCGCCTGCAACAATGCACGATCATGGCTGACCACCACAGCCGCCCCTCGCCATCCGGCAAGCATATCCGCGACAGCCTGACGGCCATCGTGATCAAGATTGTTGGTGGGTTCATCCAACAAAATCAGGTCAGGCTCTTGAAACAAAAGCGCGGCAAGTGCTGCGCGTGTCTGCTGTCCGCCGCTCAATTCGCAGAGAAGACTTTGCGGCGAAAGCGAAAGTGCAAAGGCCTTTAAAGCATTGTCAAAACGCTGCGGCAACAACCAGTCTGCCTGTTCGAAATCGGCATCTGCCCCCTCGCCCGCTTCAATCCGCCCAATTCTGTCAAAGGCATCACGTGCACCGAAAAGATCGGCCAACGTCTTTTGCGCATCACTACCAATATTCTGCGCAAGCACGCCGATCCGGGCGGTGCGCGTGATCGTTCCACTGCTTGGCAGCAGATCGCCGCTCATGATTTTCAAAAGCGTGGATTTGCCAATACCATTGCGCCCGACGAGGCCAATCCGACCTTCGGTGATGCTGAAATTGATGCCAGAAAAGAGAGTTCGGCCGTCAGCCGTGTGCGCTGAAACATCCTGAAGCGTGAGAAGAGAAGACATGATGAGCCTCGGAAACGTTGAAAACACTGGTCATTGAAAACAGTGCCGCACGATCCATTGCTCTTTTCTCCTCTTTTGAACTCAACTCTATATAAGTCCGAACGCGATCTTAATCCAGATCGAATGTCGCAATCACTGGTACGTGATCAGACGGACGATCCCAGCCACGCGCATCGCGCAGAACCTGAAGCCCCTGCATATGCGCTTCCAGATCAGCCGAACCCCAGACGTGATCAAGCCTGCGACCACGATCAGCGGCATCCCAATCCTTGGCGCGATAGCTCCACCAGGTGTAGATTTTCTGATCGGACGGAATCGCCTGCCGCATCAGGTCACTCCACCCGCCTTTCACACGCAGGTCTTCCAGCGTTGTGGTTTCAATCGGCGTATGGCTTACAATTTTCAGCAGTTGCTTGTGCGACCAGACATCGTTTTCAAGCGGTGCGATGTTGAGATCACCCACGAGGATCGAGGAATGTCCATCCTGCCTGTCAGCGACAATCGCTCGCATTTCCTCAAGAAAACCAAGCTTATGGGCAAATTTTGGATTAATTTCCGGGTCTGGCTCATCACCACCGGCAGGCACATAAAAATTATGGATGCGCAGCTTTTTGCCACCCGCTTCCACCACAGCGCTCAGATGACGGCAATCGCCCATCTCACAAAAGCCAATCTTCTCGACAGCGCCCAAAGGGCGTTTCGAGATGGTCGCAACGCCGTGATAGCCCTTCTGGCCACTGATCGCGATATGCTCATAGCCAAGCGCGCGAAAGCCTTTTGAAGGGAACTGATCGTCGGGACATTTGGTTTCCTGAAGACACAGAACATCCGGCTGATAATCGCTCAGAAACTGTTCGACCAGCGGCATGCGCAGACGAACGGAATTGATGTTCCAGGTAGCAACAGAAAACGTCATGGGGAAAGACTCACAGCCATCAGAAGATGGCCGCGAACCTAACGATTTATCCGATAAATGCAAACCTCAGGAATAAAGATCACTGGCCTTTGCGTTTCATTGCGATGCGCTGATAATCGATCTTGAACATATCATCCGTGAAGCGGACACCGCTGCGGACATTGAACACCATGATCGTGGTATCGAGGCCCTGCGCGTCGGTAATGGTCCACTGCTTGAGATCCTTGGTCTTGGGATCAAACATCATGGTGATTTTTGAATTACCAAATGCTGTCTTGTCCCCCACCACAAGCGTGGTCATGTCCGGGTCCTGCTTCACACTCTGAAGACGACCGCCGCCCAGATCAATCCGGTCCGCCAGAAGCATTTTGAGCGGGGTGGTTCCCAGCGCATACATATCCCACGTGTCGAGCTTTCGGTTGTTGATAACAACCTGATTGCCATCCGAAATCACGCGGATCGGGGAATCGGTGTAATTGAAGCGAATCTTGCCCGGACGTTCCAGATAGAACGTGCCGCCCGTCTGTTCGCCCTTGGGGCCGAACTGAACAAATTCACCGGTCAATGTGCGCAGTGAGGAAAAATGATCCGCAATCTGCTGCGCAGCAGCAGCACCGCTTACGCCCTGTGCCTGCGCCGCAACGGGCACAAAAGCCGGAGAAGCCGCGCCAATGCTCAAAACTCCCAATCCGAGGATGGCCGCAAAACGGCTTGCTTTCACGAATGCAGCAATACGGGAGATCATCATCGGCAAATTCTCTTTTTTCTTCATTCTCGTAAAATAATCGGGCAGTTAGGCGCGAGTGTGGCAACAGAAAGCCGATGAGATTTCAGTTAGAAATCATCGTCACCGGTCGGCACCAGTATCTCGCGCTTACCGGCATGATTGGCAGGGCCGACGATCCCTTCTTCTTCCATGCGCTCGATAATCGAAGCCGCACGGTTATAGCCAATACCCAAACGACGCTGGATATAGGACGTCGAAGCCTTCTTATCACGCAGCACCACAGCCACAGCCTGATCATAAGGATCATCGGAATTTTCAAGGTTCGATGTTCCGGCCGGACCGCCACCTTCATCCTCTTCCTCATCCTCAGTGATCGCATCCAGATATTCCGGCACACCCTGAAGTTTCAGGTGCTGAACGATACGTTCCACCTCGTCATCGCCCACAAAGGGGCCATGCACGCGCTGAATGCGGCCGCCCCCGGCCATGAACAGCATATCGCCCTGACCAAGCAGCTGCTCGGCACCCTGCTCACCCAGAATGGTTCGGCTGTCGATCTTGGATGTAACCTGAAACGAAATACGGGTCGGGAAATTGGCCTTGATCGTACCGGTGATGACATCCACCGATGGGCGCTGCGTTGCCATGATGACATGGATACCCGCCGCACGCGCCATCTGTGCCAGACGCTGCACCGTGCCTTCAATGTCCTTGCCCGCAACCATCATCAGATCGGCCATTTCGTCGATAATCACGACAATGTAGGGCATTGGCTCCAGATCGAGCTGCTCGGTTTCATAGATCGCTTCGCCAGTATTTCGGTCAAATCCGGTTTGCACGGTACGGGCAATCTGCTCGCCCTTCTTCTGTGCCTGACCGACGCGCTGATTGAAGCCGTCAATATTACGCACGCCCACTTTCGACATCTTGCGATAGCGGTCTTCCATCTCGCGCACGGTCCACTTGAGCGCGACCACAGCCTTCTTCGGATCGGTCACAACCGGCGTCAACAGATGCGGGATACCGTCATAAATCGAAAGCTCCAGCATTTTCGGATCGATCATGATCAGACGGCATTCCTGCGGCGTCATGCGATAAAGCAGCGACAGGATCATCGTGTTGATCGCAACCGACTTACCCGAGCCCGTCGTACCGGCCACAAGCACATGCGGCATCTTCGCAATATCGGCAATCACCGGCTCACCATTGATGGTCTTGCCCAGCGCCAGCGCAAGCTTTGCCTTGGTCTGTTCAAAGTCACGGCTCGCCAGCATTTCGCGCAGGTAAACCATTTCGCGCTTCTGGTTCGGCAATTCGATACCGATCACATTGCGGCCCGGAACCACAGCCACACGCGCAGCAATGGCGCTCATTGAGCGAGCAATATCGTCCGCCAAACCAATCACGCGCGATGATTTGATGCCGGGGGCCGGTTCGAGCTCATAAAGCGTTACGACTGGCCCCGGTTTCACATTGATGATCTCGCCACGCACGCCGAAATCTTCCAGCACACCTTCCAGAAGCCGCGCATTCTGTTCAAGCGCATCCTTGGACAGGGATGCGTCGCGCTGCACAAGCTTTGGTTCAGCAAGAAAATGCAGCGATGGCATTTCAAATGCACCACCTTCTTTCAGGAAGGATGTCTGCGCTTCACGCTGAATGCGTGCGCCGCTCTTTGGTGCAGGCGCGCGTTCACCGACGCGCGCTTTAGAACGCTGCGGCGGCGCATCGTGCCATTCTTCACCCGCAAGCGGCGCTCCGTCCATCGGATCATCCAAATCGAACGGCGGTTCTTCCGAAGAGGCACCATCAAAGCCCGGCTCGCGCCGCGAACCATTGCGCGCTTGCGCGCTTGCGCGCGCGCTGCGCATATCGCCATATTCATCTTCGCGCTGCTTGCGGCGGTTGATACCGGTCCAACGCCTGAAAGTCGCCGAAGCGCTGAAAATTGTATGGGTGAGAGCCCCGACAAATGCAGAGAAGCCACCAGATGATGTCTCATCCTCCTGATCTTCGTCCTCGGCAAAATCATCGCCAGCCGATGCACCCCGCGCGGAGCCGGCATCAACGAGCGCTTCACGGCGGCCAATGATCCCGCTGGCAAACAGGCAGAGCCAGAGTGCCGGGAAAACCAGCACCAGCGCAATGCCGGATGCGATCGCACCTTGCGGAAATGCGCCCAGAAACAGGCCCGGAAGGCGCAGCACCATATCGCCAAACACACCACCAAGACCAATCGGCATCGGCCAGCTTGAAGGAACAGCAAAGCAGCTTGCAATGGCTGCAAACAAAAGCGCAGCCCCCATCCATGCCAGACTGCGCCGGCCGACACGGCTGATCCCGCCGCGCGTCATGAGCAACAGCGACCAGACCACCAGCGGCAGCAGAACCGGAACGCTGGCAAGGCCAAAGAACTGCATGGCAAGATCGGAGAAAACCGCACCCGGATAGCCAAGAGCATTGGTAACCGGATTATCCGTTGCATGGCTGAGGCTGGGATCGGCAACATTCCACGTTGCAAGCGCGCCCACTGCCATAGCGGCCAGCGAAAGCAGCGCCAGACCGAACAGGATATAGAATTGCCTGCGGAAGATATTGGCCAGTTTCAGCCTGTCTTCCGAAACCCGCTCGTCGCGCAACGGGTATGAGGGCGAATATCCTTGCTGCATAAAGCCTGTCCCGAACCATATAAATGTTGCCTGCGGGCAAAGACGCCCGAGCACAATGAATCGGGCTGATCCTAATCGGGCGATGGTTAATTCCCCATTAACCATGCACTGCCTTTCACCAGAAAATGAAAAAGGCGCGGTTTCCCGCGCCTTTTTCCTCTTGAGACAAGCCTGTTCTACTGAACAGATTCGCCGTGCAACGCGATATCAAGGCCTTCCATTTCAGCCTGCTTGCTCGGGCGCAGACCCATCACGGCTTTGATCACATAAAGGATGATTGCGGTTGCGATCGCCGTGTAGACAACGGTGATGGCAGCGCCGAAGAACTGCTTGCCCATGGTTGCCCCTTCACCTGCCGCATTGATCGTAACATCGGCAAAGAAACCAGTGAGGATCGCACCGACAAAACCGCCAACACCATGAACGCCAAAGGCATCGAGCGAATCGTCATAACCAAGCGCGTGCTTGATCTTTACGGCTGCGATGTAGCAGACAGCACCCGCAATGACGCCGATGATCAATGCGCCCGTTGGGTCAACAAAGCCCGCAGCAGGCGTTACGGCAACAAGACCGGCAACCGCACCCGAAATAATGCCGAGAACGCTTGGCTTGCCCGAAATCGCCCATTCGATGAACATCCAGGCAAGAGCCGCACCAGCGGTTGCAACCTGCGTGTTGAGCATGGCAACGGCAGCCAGTGCGTTTGCACCCAGAGCCGAACCTGCATTGAAGCCAAACCAGCCCACCCACAGAAGGGCTGCACCAACAACCGAGAGAACGAGATTGTGTGGTGCCATATTGACGTGGCCGTAGCCATCGCGCTTGCCAATGATGAGCGCTGCAACCAGACCGGCAACACCGGCATTGATGTGAACAACCGTGCCACCGGCAAAATCAAGAACGCCGTCAGAGCCAAGGAAGCCGCCGCCCCAGACCCAATGTGCAACCGGCACATAGACGATGAACAGCCACAGAACCATGAAGACCAGCATCGAGGAGAACTTCATGCGTTCGGCAAACGAGCCGGCGATAAGGGCGGGTGTGATAACCGCAAAGGTCATCTGGAAGACGATGAAGAGATATTCCGGGATCGTCCCGGTGAGCGAATCCATCGTGACGCCCTTCAGAAATGCCTTATCGAAGCCGCCGATATAAGCATTCATCGAACCGCCATCGGTGAAGGCGAGCGAATAGCCGAAGAACATCCACAACACCGACATAAGGCAGGTAATGGCAAAGCTCTGCATAACTGTCGAAAGTACGTTCTTCTTGCGCACCATGCCGCCGTAAAACAGCGCAAGACCGGGAATTGTCATCATCAACACAAGCGCGGTTGAAGTCAGCATCCAGGCAGTATCGCCAGTATCAAGAGTTGGTGTCGGCTGGGATGCGTCCTGTGCCAGCGCAGTCCCTGCAAGAACGAGCAGCATAGGCAAGGTGGCTAAAGCCGTTTGCTTGAATCTTCCTGTTATCAGCATCGAATATCTCCGTCGAATGGCGGCTTCAAACGCGTCTGCGCTGAAAAGACCGGTTCGAACTGAGAGAAACAAAAATCATGCCAGTTGCGCGCGACAACCCAAAGAAAATGCAATTTTTCTCATATTCCAAACGCAGTATCTGGCAAGATCACGGTGGAGAGTGGCACATTTCCGCCCCGAAACAGGGCTTTTCGACCCTCGCGTGAAACGCAGACGCGCCTGAAATTTCTGTCAGAAAAAAGAAGACGTGGTTTTTCTACGTGAGAAAAACCACTCTAAGTGATTCATTGGATTCAGCTTTTGCAGCCGATGCCCATTTTCACCCAATCAACATTGATTAAAAATTAAACACCAGCGACGATGATGATTAAAATATCATCATTTGTCTTTTTCATGCACACGAATAAGGCCTTCCTGCGCGACTGACGCAATCAGCACACCGTCCGGCGTATAAAGCGCGCCACGGTTCAGCCCACGTGCACCGGACGCACTCGGTGTGTCCTGTGTGTAAAGAAGCCAGTCATCGAGCCGGCTTGGGCGATGAAACCACATGGCGTGATCAAGGCTTGCCACCTGCAAGTCGCGATCGAAAATCGTGCGCCCGTGCGGATGCAACGATGTATCCAGCAAAGTCATATCCGAAAGATAGGCGAGAATAGCGGCCTGTAGCGCACGTTCATCCGGCACGATACCACGTGCCCGCACCCAGACATGCTGGCTTGGTGGCAGTTTTTCGCGCGAAAAATAATGTTTGAGTGACACCGGCTTGATCTCAATGGGGCGCTCCTGCTCCCAATATTTGCGCACGCCTGCCGGTGCCAGATGCAAATACTCTTCCTTAAGATCATGATCGCCCATCAATTGTTCCGGCATGGGAAGCCCCTCGGGCATATTGATCTGGTGCTCCAGACCATTTTCATCAATCTGGAACGATGCTGAGAGCGTAAAAATCGCCTTGCCGTGCTGCTTTGCCAACACGCGGCGCGTGTTGAAGCTTGACCCGTCGCGGATGCGATCCACCTCATAAATGATCGGGATAGCCGGATCGCCCGGCCGCACAAAATAGCCATGCAGCGAATGAACATGCCGTTCGGGGTCGACGGTGCGCTGCGCTGCGATCAGCGCCTGCCCGATCACCTGCCCGCCAAAAACGCGCTGCCAGCCCACCTGCGGGCTGTTGCCGCGGAAAAGATCCATTTCAAGCGTTTCAAGATCAAGCGTGTCGAGGAGCTGCTGCATGGCAGCAGTCTGCTCAGCCTTCAATAGATCGGTCTTTTCGTTATTCGACATGGACAGCCTGTCTCCTGGAACCTTATATAGACGATATATTTTGTTGAACTGTTTGGGCCTGCATAGACGAAACTGTCAAGTTCCTGTGTCCTGTTGCAGCCTGTTATGTTCATCGAAGAGCGCTCTGAAGATATCCGAAAGGAAGAGGCAATGGCTGCGGCAAGCAAGCAGAAAACCACGGAAAAAAGCGATCTGGTAATCGCAGGCGGCGGCTATGTCGGCCTCGTTACTGCCGTGGCGGTCAAGGCAGCGGCTCCGCATCTTTCTGTTGCCGTCATTGACGGCGCCCCGGTGGGCGCATGGAAGAAGGACCCACGGGCATCCTCCATTGCAGCGGCGGCTTCGCGCATGCTCGATAAACTCGGCTGCTGGCAGGAGATCGTTGCCGACGCGCAGCCGATCACTGAAATGGTCATCACTGATTCCCGCACCTCCGATCCTGTGCGCCCGGTCTTTCTAACCTTTTCAGGCGATGTGAACCCCGGCGAACCTTTCGCACACATGGTTGAAAACCGCGTGCTCAACACTGCGCTGCACAAAAAGGCACACGAACTCGGCATCACCTTCATTGAGGGCATGAGTGTCGAGACGTTTAAAACCAGCCCTAAATCCGTCACCGTCACGCTGGCCAATGGTGAAACACTCATCACACGTCTGTTGATTGCCGCGGATGGCGCAAAATCGCGCCTGCGTGACATTGCTGGCATCAAGACAGTGAACTGGGACTATGACCAATCAGGCATTGTCTGCAATGTTAAGCATGAGCGTCCGCATGGTGGCCGCGCGGATGAACATTTCCTGCCTGCCGGCCCCTTTGCCATCCTGCCACTCAAAGGCAATCGCAGTTCGCTCGTGTGGACAGAACGCAGAGCTGATGCCGAACGTCTGGTCCGCGAAGATGATTTCATCTTTGATGCCGAGCTTGAGCAGCGTTTTGGACACCGTCTTGGCGCGCTGCACGTTGAAGGCCCTCGCCGTGCTTTCCCGCTTGGCCTGACACTGGCCCGCGAATTTGTGAAGCCACGCTTTGCGCTTGTGGGCGATGCAGCCCACCGTATCCACCCGATTGCCGGCCAGGGCCTCAATCTCGGCTTCCGTGATGCAGCAGCCATTGCCCAAGTTATCGTTGAAACAGACCGCCTCGGCCTCGACATCGGCTCCTTTGCAGCGCTTGAGCGCTATCAGGCTTGGCGTCGTTTCGACACCGTGCAGATGGGCGTCACAACCGACGTGCTGACAAAATTGTTCTCCAACGACAATCCCGCAGTCCGGACCATCCGCGACATCGGACTGGGCCTTGTGGACCGCGTACCAAGCCTCAAATCCTTCTTCATCAAGCAGGCAGCCGGTCTTTCGGGCGAAACGCCGCGCCTATTGCAAGGCGAGGCGATTTAATCTGGAAGCTTGGGGAGGCTGCCCTATCTGGTGGTTAGAAACCAATCAAGAGGAGCTTCCCAATGGACAGAAAAGCAACCGCAGTCTGGAAAGGCACACTCAAGGAAGGCAAAGGCACGCTCAACACGCAGAGCGGCGCGCTCAAAGACCTTCCTTATGATTTCAAGGCGCGCTTTGAAGATGAAAGCGGACGCGCAGGCACAAATCCCGAAGAGCTTCTGGGGGCGGCGCACGCCGGCTGCCTCGCCATGCAGCTTTCAGCACTTCTGACAGAGCACGGCACACCACCGGAAAAGCTTGAAGCAACAGCGGCTATAAGCGTTGGACCGGCTTCAGGTGGTGGCTTTGCAATCAGCAAGAGCGCAATCACGCTTACAGCCACAATCCCTGGCATTGAAGAAGCTGATTTTGCGGCGCTGGCAAAAAAGGCGAAGGAATCCTGCCCCTTGTCAAAAGCACTGGGTGCCATTGAAGTGACACTGGACGCCAAGCTGGTTTAAAGCGTATCCCGAGAAGTGTGAAACGGATTTCGGACAAAGATGCTCGTTAAAATAAATAATGCGAGCGCCCATCTCACGCGAGCTGGCAGATAATCGAAAGGCGGGCATGGCCCGCCTTTTTCATTCGGGAAGATGACAGACCGCTTCGATATTATGCCCGTCAGGATCAAGCACGAAGGCTGCATAATAATCGGGATGATAATGCTCGCGGATTCCCGGTTTGCCATTGTCACGCCCACCCGCAGCCATGGCAGCCTCATAAAAGCGATCAACCTCCGAGCGGGTGCCTGCCGAAAAAGCCACATGCAAAACGCCTTCGAGTTTTGCGCCCTTCTGCTTGCCGATCCAGAATTCCGGCTTGCCATTGCGGCCATAGCCGACCCAGTCACCAAACTCC
Source organism: Ochrobactrum chromiisoli (assembly GCF_026241335.1). Lineage (GTDB taxonomy): Bacteria > Pseudomonadota > Alphaproteobacteria > Rhizobiales > Rhizobiaceae > Brucella > Brucella chromiisoli. Next base: position 60,031 of record NZ_JAPHAV010000001.1, read on the forward strand.
ATCGCCCGCGTGATGCCGAGTGGCGCCAACGCAGCGTCATAGAAAGCGCTGGACTTTGGCATGCTGGAAATATTGAAACCGATATGATCAAGCATGATGCCCCCCTGAAGCAGCGTTAAGTTTCTGCTTTCAGATCAGATATGGCCAGCACGGAAAAATCAAGCCTCCGCCATTATTTTGGCAAAAGAAAAGGGAGGCAGAGCCTCCCTTCTATCGATTATGAAAACACGTTCTACACGCGGCGCTCGACCATCATCTTCTTGATTTCGGCAATCGCCTTGGCAGGGTTGAGACCCTTCGGGCAGGTCTGCGCGCAGTTCATGATGGTGTGGCAGCGATAGAGGCGGAACGGATCTTCGAGATTGTCGAGACGTTCGCCCTTGGCTTCGTCGCGACTGTCGATCAGCCAGCGATAGGCCTGAAGCAGCACAGCCGGTCCAAGGTAACGATCGCCATTCCACCAATAGCTTGGGCACGAGGTCGAGCAGCAAGCGCAGAGAATGCATTCGTAAAGACCATCGAGCTTCTGACGATCTTCGTGGCTCTGCAGCCATTCCTTCTGCGGCTCCGGCGATACCGTCTTGAGCCAAGGCTCAATCGAACGGTGCTGGGCGTAGAAGTTGCTCAAATCCGGCACCAGATCCTTCACCACCGGCATATGCGGCAGCGGATAAACCTTGATGGAGCCCTTGATCTCATCCATGCCCTTCGTACAGGCAAGCGTGTTGGCACCATCAATGTTCATGGCGCAGGACCCGCAAATGCCTTCACGGCACGAACGGCGCAGCGTCAGCGTCGGGTCAATCTTGTTCTTGATATAAAGAAGACCGTCGAGCACCATCGGGCCGCAATCGTCACGATCGACATAATACGTGTCGATGCTTGGATTTGCGTCGTCATCCGGCGACCAGCGATAAATGCGGAACTCCGTGACATTCTTGGCACCATCTGGACGCGGCCAGGTCTTGCCTTCCTGCATGCGGGAGTTCTTGGGAAGTGCGAGTTCAACCATTGCTCATTCCCTCGATCAGTAAACGCGCTTCTTGGGCGCAATCTTGGCCAGATTGATGCCGCCTTCTTCCTCGGTCGTCAGCGGATCGAGATGAACTGGACGGTAATCAAGCTTCACTTCGCCATTTGGCGACAGCCAGGAAAGGGTGTGTTTACGCCATTCGGCATCGTTACGGTCCGGGAAATCCTCATGCGCATGCGCACCGCGGCTTTCTTGACGGGCTTCAGCCGAAACGACTGTCACCATCGCGTTTGCCATCAGATTTTCCAGTTCCAGCGTTTCAACCAGATCCGAATTCCAGATCATCGAACGGTCACTGACCTTAACGTCAGGCAGTTCTTTCCAGATTGCGGACATACGCTCGACGCCTTGCTTGAGCGATTCAGAAGTCCGGAAAACGGCTGCATCTTCCTGCATGGTGCGCTGCATTTTTTCGCGCAGTTCTGCGGTCGGTGTCGAGCCGTTGGCATAACGCAGGCGATGGAAGCGATCCATGATCTTATCGACGGCTGCTTCGTTGATGTCAGGAATCTTCGCAGCGCGGTCGATCACTTCGCCAGCGCGAATTGCAGCCGCACGGCCAAACACAACAAGGTCAATCAGCGAGTTGGAGCCAAGACGGTTGGCACCATGCACGGATGCGCAACCTGCTTCACCCACAGCCATCAGGCCCGGCTGAACGCGGTCAGGATCTTCTTGCGTCGGGTTCAGCACTTCGCCCCAATAATTGGTTGGAATGCCGCCCATATTATAGTGCACGGTTGGCAGAACCGGGATCGGTTCCTTGGTCACATCAACGCCTGCGAAAATCTTGGCCGACTCGGAAATACCCGGCAGGCGTTCATGCAGAACAGCCGGATCAAGATGGTCGAGATGCAGGTAGATGTGGTCCTTGTTCTTGCCAACGCCGCGACCAGCGCGGATTTCCATGGTCATGCAGCGCGAAACAACGTCACGCGAGGCCAGATCCTTGGCGGAAGGCGCATAACGCTCCATGAAGCGCTCGCCTTCGGAATTAACGAGATAGCCGCCTTCGCCGCGTGCGCCTTCCGTAATCAGGCAGCCCGCGCCGTAAATGCCGGTTGGGTGGAACTGAACGAATTCCATGTCCTGGAGCGGAAGCCCCGCACGCGCCGCCATGCCGCCGCCGTCGCCGGTGCAGGTATGCGCCGAAGTCGCCGAGAAATAGGAACGACCATAACCACCCGTCGCCAGAACCACCATTTTGGCAGAAAAGCGATGGATCGTCCCATCATCAAGGTTCCACGCAACAACGCCGGTGCAAACACCATCAGTCATGATGAGATCAAGCGCGAAATATTCAATGAAGAACTGCGCGTTGTTTTTCAGCGACTGGCCGTAAAGCGTATGCAGGATCGCATGACCGGTACGGTCAGCGGCCGCACACGTGCGCTGTACTGGTGGACCATCACCAAAATTCTGCATGTGGCCGCCGAATGGGCGCTGATAGATTTTGCCTTCTTCGGTACGCGAGAACGGAACGCCGTAATGTTCCAGCTCATAAACCGCAGCCGGTGCTTCACGCGCCAGATATTCCATAGCGTCCGTATCGCCCAGCCAGTCCGACCCCTTGACGGTGTCGTACATATGCCACTGCCAGCTATCCGGCCCCATATTTTTCAGCGAAGCGGCAATGCCGCCCTGCGCTGCAACCGTGTGCGAACGCGTTGGGAACACTTTGGTGATACAGGCGGTCTTAAAACCCTGTTCGGCCATACCGAGCGTTGCACGCAGGCCAGCACCGCCAGCGCCAACGACAACAACGTCGAATTTGTGATCGATGAACGTATAGTTCTTTTCGCCCGCAGCATTGGCTGCATTGTTTTGTGCACTAGCCATCGGGCTATCAACCTCCGAAGCTCAGCTTGAGGATCGCATAAACGCAAGCCACGCCCACAACCACCGTGAAAAAGGTGTTGAGCATGACGAGCAGGACCTTCATGCCTTCGCCGTGAATGTAATCTTCAATAATAACCTGCATGCCAAGACGCATGTGATAGACGCCGGTCAGCACGAACAGCGCCATCACCAGAGCGGTGAACGGATGCGCCAAAGCGGCCTTTACTTCGGCATAGCTTGCGCCGTGAAGCGAAATAACCAGACCGATGAAAAACAGAACGAGCGGCACGAGTGCGACAGCACTCATGCGCTGAAACCAGAAATGGCCGGTGCCTTCCTTGGCCGAGCCAAGTCCACGAACCTTGCCGAGAGGCGTACGCATATCGTTCATGTCAGAACTCCTTTCAGCGCACTGCAAAAGCAACAACCCAGACAAGGATCGTTGCAGGCAGCGAGAAGGCCAGCGTCAGCCATGCAATCTTGCTGGCTGTGTGCTTTTCAAGACCGGCACCCATGTCCCAGATGAAATGGCGCACACCGCCGGCCAGATGGTGCAGAAGCGCCCAGGTGTAGCCAAACAGAACCAGATAGCCAAACCACGAACTGTAGATTGCGCTTACGGTGTTGAAGGCATCTTCACCGATTGCAGCCGCAATCAGCCATGCAGCGAGGAGAAGGGTTCCGAAATAAAGGGCGCCGCCCGTGATACGATGGATGATGGACATCGTCATCGTGATCTTTGGTCGATAAATCGACAAATGCGGCGACAAAGGACGCTGACGCGTTGCGGTCGGTTGTGTCATGGCTCTCGTGGGCTTCCCTGACGTTTCTACCCGCCTTATCCCGCCAAACACGTTTGGCATGACAAAGCGAATGGCCGGTTCATGCAGAACCGAGTTCGATGTCGTTCACAGCACAGGAAACAGAATCTTCAATCCTGCGCCGGCACGACCCAGAAAATGTGGCTGGATCGTGTCACACGACCCTATGAGGCGCTTTCTACTGCGCTTTCACCACCACGTCAAAGACGCTTTTTCACGAAAAGACTAACAATTGGTCGCACCTCAACGACACATTCGCGTGATTCCTGAATTCAAACGATTGAAGTCGATGTTTCACAAAAACATGTGTAATTTCATCTACTTTTGCGGACGCAGCTTAGTTGCCAAAGCGAATCACATAGCTGGACCAGTCGGCAGCGGCGGCAATCTGCTCATATAACTTGCGGCCATCTTCAGGAACACGCGGCGCATTGAGCATAAGCTTCGACCAGCTGCGCTCTTCCGCCTTGTCGGCAAGCAGATCAATAAACGCTTTGGCGATACCCTTACCGCGATGATCATGATGCACATAAATATGGTCAACCTGGCCGGCGCGCAGGCCGGAAATAGGTTCAGGAAGATCATAAAAAATCACAAAGCCAACCAGATTGCCATCCACGCGTGCGCCGAGAATTTCTGTGGCACGATCCTGCAAAAGCTGCTCGGCGTAAAACTCATCCGGGCGACGTGGTGCCCCGCGCTTCAACGCTTGTGCATAACTCGCAAGCAGAGGCGCAAACTCATGCGCGTCCCGCAGATGAAGCAGCCCGATATCGACGGAATGATCATTGGTCATAAGAACTCTCTCTCGAAACACAGCCCAGCATCACGGAGCTCAACGATTGTAGACGCCAGCCCGACCAAAGGTAAAGCACGGCGCGCACAAAATCAGATGAGCCAGAGCATTTCCTGTTTGATTGAAGCATTGGAAGTGCTCAACGACCTTTGGCAGCACCACGAAGCTCGACCACATTATCGTCAAGCATCATCGGAAGTGCCGTGCGAACGCAATTGCGGCCATTCTTCTTGGCTTCATAGAGCGCGCCATCAGCCCGCTTAAAGACATCGGCAAAGACATCGTCGAACTCCATTTCCGTCACGCCAAAACTCACCGCGAAACCCACATCGCCCGAAGGACCGGAAAGCGTTATATCGGCACAGGCCAGCCGCACGCGTTCAGCAAAACGCCATGCCGACTGGATGGTATGGCCGGGCAACAGAACAGCGAATTCCTCGCCGCCCATCCGTGCGGCAATGCCATCCTTCGCCGCCGCCGCACGACGCAATTCATCAGCAAAAGCTGCAATCACCCTGTCGCCCAAAGCGTGTCCATGGGTATCGTTGATCGACTTGAAGTAATCAATATCGCAGATAATGAGCGAAAGTGCCTGTCGCATGCGCTTGGATTTTTCGATCGCCGCTTCGGCGCGGAACTCAAAACCGCGCCGGTTGAGAAGTCCGGAAAGCTGATCCGTCTCCGAACGCAGCGTCACATCGGAAATCAGCTCCCCCATCAGACTGAGCAGAAGCAGCAAACCACCGGCAACCGAAAGCCCGGCACCGATCGACTGAACCAGCAGCGCATAATTGGTATGCATATAATCATCAGGCGAAGCACCAACACCGCCGACCATAGTGGCGAGAACCGGTTTAATCAGAAAATGAAGGGCGCTCACCATAAAGAGCGCCGCCATCATGCCATCCAATGCCCCCCACGACCTGCCAAAGGGCTTGCTGCGGGAATGAACGCTCGTGCGGCTGCGCAAAACGATCCACGCAGCCAGCACGAGGATCAGAAAATACGGCAACTGATAAAGAATACGGCCAAGCATCTGACTGCGGGCGATATCGTAAATCGCAAAGATCATGACCAGCGAACCGGCAAAGAGAAGCCCCAGCCGCACCCACGGCACAGGAAGACCATACATGCGGGCAAGACCGACAACCAGACAGGAAAGCGTTATGAAATACATGCCAAAACTGAGCATGTAAGCGAATTTCTGGCTGGGGAGGAAGGAGATGAGGATCTCAGTGAGAAAGTACAGCATCGCAAAAACAAAGCCGAGCCCAAACACGGGGGCGGCAGCGTTATCACGGGCATAGGCAGCGATACCGAAAAAGGTGAGAGCAAACAGACCCGAAACCGTCGTATTTATAAGCAGTATGAACTCAGCACCATCCATCCGTCCATCCCTGCATATATCTGGTGGCGCGAGAAGACCATACCCCGCACCATTCATTGAATGCCATATTAGACCAAAACCGCTAAAAAAGCATCTAATTTAGAAATGCAAATAATACGTTGTTTACGAAACAAAAAAACCGCCGGATCACTCCGGCGGTTTTCTCAATCATCTTTTACGACCATCAGTTCCAGTCGCGAATGTCCACGAAATGACCGGCAATCGCTGCAGCGGCTGCCATGGCGGGCGAAACGAGATGCGTGCGACCCTTGAAGCCCTGACGGCCTTCAAAGTTACGGTTTGACGTCGAAGCGCAACGCTCACCCGGCTTCAGACGGTCATCATTCATGGCAAGGCACATCGAACAGCCCGGCTCGCGCCAGTCAAAACCCGCTTCGATAAAAATCTTGTCGAGACCTTCGGCTTCCGCCTGCTCCTTCACAAGGCCCGAACCCGGAACGATCATGGCGTTCACGCTTGCCGCAACCTTCTTGCCTTCGACCATACGGGCTGCATCGCGCAAATCCTCAATACGTCCGTTCGTGCAAGATCCGATGAAAACGCGGTCAATGGCGATGTCCGTCATCTTGGTGCCGGGCTTCAGGCCCATATAGTCAAGCGCACGCCACTTGGATGCACGCTTGGTTTCGTCCTTGATCTCGTCCGGGTTGGGAACGATACCGGTGACGAAGACCACATCTTCCGGCGATGAGCCCCAGGATACAACCGGCGAAATCTTGGCAGCATCAAGCTCGACGATCTTGTCGAAATGCGCCCCTTCATCCGAATTGAGCGTCTTCCAATACCGGATCGCCTGCTCAAGCTCTTCGCCCTTGGGCGCACGCGGCTTGTCTTTGATATATTCAAATGTGGTTTCATCCGGCGCAATAAGACCGGCGCGCGCACCACCTTCAATCGACATGTTGCAGACGGTCATACGACCTTCCATCGACAGCGAGCGAATGGCGCTGCCTGCATATTCGATCACGTAGCCGGTGCCACCTGCGGTGCCGATTTCGCCGATGATGGCAAGCGTGATGTCCTTGGCAGTAACGCCCGGAGCCAGTTCACCCTCAACACGCACCAGCATGTTCTTGGCTTTTTTCTGGATCAGCGTCTGCGTTGCCAGAACATGTTCGACTTCCGATGTGCCGATACCATGCGCCAGCGAACCAAATGCACCATGCGTCGATGTATGGCTGTCACCGCACACAATCGTCATGCCCGGCAGCGTAAAGCCCTGCTCTGGACCAACGATATGCACCACGCCCTGACGACGATCACGCTCGGAATAATATTCAACGCCAAAATCAGCGGCATTCTTGGCAAGAGCCTCAACCTGAATGCGGCTTTCTTCATTCTTGATGCCGTTGATACGATCTGGCGATGTTGGAACATTATGATCGACAACAGCCAGTGTACGCTCTGGATGGCGCACCTTGCGGCCCGTCATGCGCAGGCCTTCGAAAGCCTGTGGGCTTGTCACTTCATGCACAAGATGGCGATCAATATAAAGGAGGCAGGTACCATCGTCCTGCTGATCCACCACATGGTCGTCCCAGATCTTGTCATAAAGTGTACGCGGCGCGCTCATTGCGAGAGTTCCTTTGAATAGTTCTTAATTGGCTGTCATATGCACCCGCCACCGCATTTCGTCAAGAAACACAAACCGCAACAGGGTGTCGCAGTAACAATCTTGCGCAATGTAGGCGAAATTGTGCAATATGTTACGCAGCCTTTTGGCTTTTGCAAATAAAAAAGGCGACCCAAAGGCCGCCCTTTTCAGATTCTTGCACAACTGGCTTATTCAGCAGCAGTCTTTGCAGCTTCTGCCTTGGCAGCAGCGATCTTGTCGGCTTCGCGTTCTGCCTTGGAGCGGTTGTCTTTCTTTTCAGCAATACGTGCAGCCTTACCGGTGAGGCCACGGAGGTAGTAAAGCTTCGCGCGACGGACCTTACCGCGGCGAACAACTTCAACACCTTCTACGATTGGCGAATAAACCGGGAATACGCGCTCAACGCCTTCGCCGTAAGAAATCTTACGAACGGTGAAGTTTTCGTTGATGCCAGCGCCGGAACGGGCAATGCAAACGCCTTCATAGGCCTGCACACGGGTACGTGTACCTTCGGTAACGCGCACCTGAACGCGAACGCTGTCACCTGGCTGGAAATCTGGAAGCTTGCGCTTTTCTTCGATCTTGGCTGCCTGTTCGGCTTCAAGCTGACGAATGATATTCATCGTCTCTTCCTTCTGAATTCTTCTCAAACAGCCAGAGCGCTCTGCACTCACCACCAAGCATCTTTGGCCCTGTGGTTATGCCCGAAAAATCAGGCAGGAGCGGTACACCATTTATTGGTTTAAAGATGTCGGGCTTTTGCCCAACTGGCGCGGCAATACACCATTGCTGTCAATGAATCAATATCAGCGCAACGAAATCGCTATTTTCCGCCAATACGGCCAAGATGCGTATCCTGAAAACCGGTTCCGTATTTAAGGCCGAAGCCAAGCGCACGATCCACGCCAATATGAACAGCCCAGATAAGCGCAATCAAAAGGCAAACTGGCCAGCTCATAACCCAGCCAAGCACGGCCACAAGCACAACGCCAATCCAGCTATGCGCGATATTATAGACGACAGCGCCCGTGCGTGGTCCTTTAAGATAAGCAAAGAACGATAGATCCGGTGCAAGGACGAGAATCGCAAACAGCCACCAGTTTGCGCCCATCACCCAATATGCGCCAAGCGCCAACAGCGCCAGAGAAAGGCTTTCAAGCCGCTGGATCAGGTTCATGAGCGCTTGCCCTTGCGATAGGCTTCCCAAAGATCAGGACGCCGTTCTTCTGTAATGCGTTCAGCCTCAGCATGGCGCCATTTATCAATCGCACCATGATTGCCGGAGGTGAGAATTTCAGGGATCGAGCGATCCTCCCAAATCTGCGGGCGGGTATAATGCGGATGTTCCAGAAGCCCGGTTTCAAAGCTTTCCGTCTCGCCCGATTCCCGGTTGCCCATCACGCCAGGCAAAAGCCGCACAATCGCATCCAGCAAAACGATGGCCGCAGTCTCGCCACCCGACAGAATATAATCGCCGATCGAAATCTCTTCGAGCGCGCGTCCTTCGATCACCCGCTCATCGACACCTTCAAAACGGCCACACAGAATAATCGCGCCCGGACCGTCAGCCAGTTCACGCACGCGCTTTTGTGTGAGCGGCGCACCGCGCGGACTCATCAGCAGCATCGGGCGATCATCAGCAACCGAATCGAGCGCGCGCGCCACCACGTCCGGTTTCATCACCATGCCCGCACCACCACCCGATGGCGTGTCATCCACCATGCGGTGCTTGCCTTCAGCAAAATCGCGAATCTGCACTGTATCAAGCAACCACGTGCTTTCAGAAAGCGCCTTGCCAGCAAGCGAAATGCCAAGCGGCCCCGGAAACATTTCAGGATAAAGCGTCAGCACCGAAGCATGAAATCCCGGTCGCGCTTTATCCGTATCAGAAAGCGCGCTCATGATTTCTTTGGTCGCTTCTGGTCGTTTTGCTGCTTGGTATATTCGCGAAGCGCTGCCTCATCATCCTCGGCAATCAGTCCCGCAGCATAAGGCTCGACCGTTATAGTCCCCTTGTCAAAATCGATTTCCGGCACCGCTGCTTCCGTAAACGGGATCAGCATTGGACGTTTGCCTTTGAGACTGAGCTCAATCAGATCGCCGCCACCAAAATCGAAAAGGGCACTCACAACCCCATAGGATTGACCGTTCGCATCAACGGCTTCAAGCCCGATCAAATCCGTCTGGAAAAACTCATCTTCATCAAGTTCATCATCGTGCAATTGTGAGCGGTCGATGAAAAGCTCGGTGCCGTTGAGCGCTTCGGCAGCATTGCGATCATTGACGCCCTTGAAGCGAACAACAACCACTGTCTTTGCCGCACGGGCTTCCAGCACCTCATAGGCCTTGCCCTGCGCATCATAGAGATGGCCGTAATCAGCAATAGCCAGCGGATCATCGGTAAATGTCTTGACCCGGACTTCGCCACGTATGCCATGCGCGGCTCCGATGACGGCAAGCTGGATTGGGTTCTCGGGACGAGGCATGAATATTTCCGTGATTAGATACAATTGCTAATCGCATACCCAATTTCTCGCAAGAACGCCAAGGAAAAGAGCGAAAAGCAATATTTACTGCCCGGCAACCTATCGCTGTCACACTGCACCGACAACAACGCCAAGAGCGAATCCCGATCATGACCAGCAAAGCCGAATTCCTTATCCCAGCCCGCGCCGACCTTGCGGCGGCACGCGAGGAATGGCTGAAATCACTCAAAGACATGCGCCGTCTTTCGGAAAACACCCTTGAAGCCTATGAGCGCGACACACGCCAGTTTCTGCAATTCATGACCGGGCATCTGGGCGAGCCGCCGTCGATCAAAGACATCGGCAATCTGCGTATCGCGGATTTGCGCTCCTATCTTGCCAATCGCCGCAACAATGGTGCAGGCGCGCGCACGCTTGGCCGCGGTCTCGCAGGCGTTCGCTCGCTGTTGCGGCATCTGGAACGGCGCGGCCTGATCAATGCAGCCGGTGCAGGTGCCATACGCGCACCGCGCCAGCCAAAGTCGCTGCCAAAGCCACTCACCGCAGAAGATGCGCGCCGCGTTGTTGCTGCCGATGGCCAGATGGCGGAAGAGCCGTGGATTGCAGCGCGCAATGCTGCCGTTCTCACACTGCTCTATGGGTGCGGCCTGCGCATTTCAGAAGCTTTAAGCCTTGCAGGTGATGCGCTAAACGACCCATCCGTGCTTTCGATCACCATCACCGGTAAAGGCGGCAAGTCCCGCATGGTGCCACTGTTGCCAGCGGTGCATCGCGCCGTGGCGCAATACAGAGCGCTTTGCCCGTTTGATCTTTCGCCCGACAAAGCTTTGTTCCGCGGTGCCAAGGGCGGACAGCTTCATGCCGCCATTATTCAACGCGAGATGCAGAAACTGCGTGCCGGCCTCGGCCTTCCCGATACCGCAACCCCGCATGCCCTGCGCCATTCCTTTGCCACGCATCTGCTTGGCCGTGGCGGCGATCTGCGCACCATTCAGGAGCTGCTCGGTCATGCGAGCCTTTCAACAACACAGGTCTATACCGGCGTCGATACCGCGCGCCTTCTCGAAGTGTATGACAACGCGCATCCCCGCGCCTGACTACGCTGTTTCGGAACAATCAGCGCAACCGGCGGCACCGCCTGCCCCACCGGCACAAAACTGACAAAAAAGGCCTGCGCGAGCAGGCCTTTCTTCATATCGGTTTGAACCAATAATTACATATGGATTGGTTTGGCAAAGGTTGCCAGCGCCGATTCACGAACGGCTTCCGACATGGTTGGATGCGCGTGGCAGGTGCGTGCGAGATCTTCGGACGAACCACCAAACTCCATCAGAACAGCCAGCTCGTGGATCATTTCGCCGGCATTATAGCCGAGGATATGGGCGCCAAGAACGCGATCCGTTGCCTTGTCGGCGAGGATCTTCACAAAGCCATCCGTGTGCTGCATGGCGCGTGCGCGACCATTGGCCGTGAACGGGAATTTGCCGATCTTGTATTCGATACCTGCGGCTTTCAGCTCTTCCTCGGTCTTGCCAACGGAGGCGACTTCCGGCTGCGTATAAACAACGCTTGGAATAACGTCGAAGTTTACATGTCCCGCCTGACCGGCGATGATTTCCGCAACGGCAATGCCTTCGTCTTCGGCCTTATGTGCGAGCATTGGGCCCTGAACCACGTCACCGATGGCATAAATGCCCTCGACATTGGTGCGCCAATGATCATCGATTGCCACACGACCGCGATCATCGACATTGACGCCTGCTTCAGCAAGACCAAGACCATCGGTATAAGGACGGCGGCCCGTCGAAATCAGAACGGCATCGGCTTCGAGTGTTTCCGCATCGCCGCCCTTGACTGGTTCAAAGGTCACTTTTGCGCCCTTACCAGCCTTTTCAACGCCCGTCACCTTTGCGCCAAGCTTGAAAACAATGCCCTGCTTTTCAAGAAGACGCTGGAACTGCTTGGACACTTCGCCGTCCATCGCGCCCAGAACCTTGTCGAGATATTCGACAACCGTCACTTTCGCACCAAGACGGGACCAGACGGAACCAAGCTCCAGACCGATCACGCCGCCGCCAACGACAACCAGATGACCCGGAACCTTGTCGAGCGCGATTGCCCCCGTTGAAGACAGGATGACCTTCTCATCGATGTCCACCTTGACACCGGGAATGCCAGCAACGTCCGAACCAGTTGCGATAATGATGTTCTTGGCTTCGATTTCCTGAACGCTGCCATCTTCGGCCGTCACGGAAACCTTGCCCTTGGCAACGATCTTGCCAGTGCCGATGAATGGCGTGATCTTGTTCTTTTTGAACAGGAATTCGACGCCCGACGTATTCGACTTCACCGTCGCATCCTTGTGCGCCATCATCTTTTCAAGATTGAGCTTCGGCGTACCGACTTCAACACCCAGCGTATCAAAAGAATGTCCGGCTTCCGCAAACACTTCCGATGCGTGCAACAACGCCTTGGAAGGAATGCAGCCAACGTTGAGACACGTGCCGCCAAAGGTCTTGCGCTTTTCGATCACCGCCACCGAAAGGCCAAGCTGTGCGGCCTTGATTGCAGCAACATAACCGCCGGGGCCGGTACCGATGACAACCACATCGTATGACATTAAACTATCCTTCTTCAGTCTGATCCAGAATGGCCGTTACGGCCCTTAAACTGTTACAAAACCGGAAATCCGGTCATTCTTCAGGGGTGCAGGCCTTGAAACGAAACGTCTCGAACTGAAGCGGCTTTTCAGGCTTCGCTGCACCAAAATCATATCCGTCGAGCGCTGTTGCCAGATCGGGAAACAGAATGGCCTGCGCTGCCGGCTCATCGGCCTTGGGCAACACATCGGCTTCCGCACCTTCTTTCAGCGCATAGATAACACTCTGCCAGAGACTGCAATCATCAAGGTCTTCAGGGTCAGTGCCACCGTTCTTGCAGTTATAGGTAATGAGCGCATACGGACGTGCAACGCCCTCTTCCGGCCAGATCACCAGACCGGAAAGCTTGAACTCCGGCTTGTCATCGGCGGTAATCGTGAATTCATTGGTGGGGGCCGGATTCATCTTGAGCGCGTTCGACTGCCCCTCATGAAACGTGAGCGTGTAAGCATCACCCCGGTCACGATACACTGCACGGTTCTGCGTGCAAGCGGCCTGAACAGCACTTGAGAAAACCGTAACGGCGAGCGCAGATGCTGCCACCACTTTGAAGAGCTTCTTAACATCAGGCATCTGTCGGTTCTCCTCGTTCATCCGGCAGCTTTAATGCGCCTTTTCAGCAGCAAGTTTCAGACCAAGCGCAATGAAAACAACGCCACTCGTTCTGTCGATCCACTTTGAAGCACGCGAAAAAACCGCGCGCATCTTCGGCGTTGTCATAAAGAGGCTGACACCGATAAACCACGAAATCAATGCTGTGGCCATCACAACGCCGTAGCCAAGCTTGACTTCTGTCGGTGTATGAAGACTGACGACGGTCGAGAAAATCGACAGAAAGAAAAACACCGCCTTGGGGTTAAGCGCATTGGCGGCAAAACCAAGGCTGAAAGCCTTGAGCGCGCTCTGCTTGCGTTGCTTGTCCTGCTCTCGCATGTCGATATCGATCTTCGTCGTACCAGCGCGCAGTGCCTTGATGCCGATATAGACCAGATAGGCCACACCGCACCATTTCACGATATTAAACAGATAGATCGACTTGGAAATAATCAGCCCGAGACCAAGCACCGTATAGGTGACATGCATCATTAAGGCCGCACCAATGCCGAAACTGGTGATGATGGCCTCACGACGTCCATGCATCAGCGACTGGCGGATAACCATAGCCAAATCAGCGCCCGGCGAAACGATAGCAAAGGCAAAAATCGCCATCAGGGATGCAAGTTCAAACAGATAGGGATGCATCGCTTTTCCTTCGCCGCCGCATCAAGAGATGCAGGCAACCATCAAAAAACCAGATTGAAAAACATGCACGCAAGCCCGGCCAGCGAACCGATCCAGACAAGCGAGCGGATATAGGGAATGCCCGCAAGATAAAGCGGCACATAGATAATGCGGCAGATAAACCAGATCCATGCACCATAAAGCCCGAAACCTGCCGCCTCCCCTTTGAACACAAGTGCAAGAGCGAGCGCAACAAATGCAGGATAGGTCTCGCGGAAATTGGCAGACGCACGGTCCGCACGACCGGCCAGATGACCGGAGGGCTTGCGCCCTTCATCGCGCGGACCTGCATTCCATTGGGAGCCGAGTTCCCTCGTCGCCGTAAAGCCCTGCAAGAGGATGTGAACCACCAGCAGAACCACACTCCAGCCAATCAGCGGAAGAAAAGGCGACGATGAAAACATGCCCGGCTCCATCACTGTCTCCGATTAAAGATCAAGAACCAGACGCTCCGGATCTTCCAGGCTTTCCTTGACGCGAACAAGGAAGGTCACGGCTTCCTTGCCGTCAACGATGCGGTGATCGTAGGAGAGTGCAAGATACATCATCGGACGGATGACGATCTGGCCGCCAACAACAACCGGACGTTCCTGGATCTTGTGCATGCCAAGAATACCCGACTGCGGCGAATTGAGGATCGGCGAAGACATCAGCGAGCCGTAAACACCACCATTGGTGATGGTGAATGTGCCGCCCTGCATGTCGGCCATCGACAAAGAACCGTCGCGTGCCGCTTTCGCAAGACGACCCAGTTCCTTTTCAACGCCTGCGATCGAAAGCTGATCAGCGTCGCGGATAACAGGAACAACAAGACCCTTGTCGGTGCCGACGGCCATGCCGACATGCGCAAAGTTCTTGTAGATGATATCGGTGCCGTCGATCTCGGCATTAACAGCCGGAATTTCTTTGAGCGCATGCGTCACAGCCTTCGTGAAGAAGCCCATGAAGCCGAGCTTCACGCCATGCTTCTTCTCAAAAATATCCTTATAGCGCGAACGCAGTTCCATCACTGCCGACATATCGACTTCGTTGTAAGTCGTCAGCATCGCAGCGGTATTCTGCGCATCCTTGAGGCGCTTGGCAATGGTCTGGCGCAGACGGGTCATCTTCACGCGTTCTTCGCGTGGTGCATCATCAGCCGACGAAGCCGGACGCGCTGCAACAGGAGCGGCTGCCGCAGGAGCAGTCGAAACACCCTTGGCGATCGCGTCAAGAACATCGCCCTTGAGAACCTGACCGCGCTTGCCCGAACCTTCAACCTGATCAGCCGAAAGGCCTTTTTCAGTGAGGAGCTTTGAAGCGGCGGGGGCTGGCTGCATTGCCGGGCCCGACGATGCCGACGCAACAGGGGCCGCAACCGGAGCAGCAGCTGCAGCTGGCTTGGCTTCTTCCTTCTTCGGAGCAGGTGCAGCACCCGCACCGGAAATCTGGCCGAGCAGTGCGTTCACTTCAACCGTGTCGCCTTCCTGTGCCACGATTTCGGCCAGTACGCCCGCAGCCGCAGCTGGAACTTCCACTGTTACCTTGTCGGTTTCCAGTTCCACCAGAGGTTCATCGACAGCAACAGCATCGCCGACTTTCTTGAACCACTTTCCGATGGTTGCCTCAGTAACGGACTCCCCAAGCGTGGGAACGCGAATTTCGGTAGCCATGGTTTCTTCTTCCGTTGATCTTCAATCGTTAGATTTGACTTCAATTCAAGCGGAAGCAGCTTTTTTCAAACTGCTTCCGGCCGAAAGTTAAATTAATTGCCGAGTGCATCCTCAAGGAATGCGGCCAGCTGTTCAAGATGCTTCGACATCAGGCCCGTTGCAGGCGATGCCGCTGCCGGACGACCGGTATAGCGAACGCGCTGATGCTTGGCATCGATATGCGCTAAAACCCATTCCAGATACGGATCGATGAACGACCACGCACCCATGTTCTTCGGCTCTTCCTGACACCAGACAATTTCTGCCTGACGGAAGCGCGACAGCTCATTGATGAGTGCCTTGGCCGGGAACGGATACAGCTGTTCGACGCGCAGAAGATAGACATCGTCAATGCCACGCTTTTCGCGCTCTTCGTAAAGATCATAATAGACCTTGCCCGAGCACAGAACGACGCGACGGATCTTTGCATCCTTCTGAAGCTTAATGCCTTCATCGCCCTTGTTGTACTGTGCATCATCCCAAAGCAGACGGTGGAATGACGAATCACCCGACAATTCGTTCAGGCTTGAAACAGCACGCTTGTGGCGCAGCAGCGACTTCGGCGTCATCATGATAAGCGGCTTGCGGAAGTCACGCTTCATCTGACGGCGCAGAATGTGGAAGTAGTTAGCCGGCGTGGTAACATTGGCAACCTGCATGTTATCCTCAGCGCAAAGCTGGAGATAACGCTCAAGACGCGCTGACGAATGCTCTGGACCCTGACCTTCATAGCCATGCGGCAGAAGGCAGACGAGACCCGACATACGCAGCCACTTGCGTTCACCCGACGAGATGAACTGGTCGAAGACAACCTGCGCACCATTTGCGAAATCGCCGAACTGGGCTTCCCAGAGCACCAGCGCACGTGGATCGGACAGCGAATAACCATATTCGTAACCGAGCACGGCTTCTTCCGAAAGCATCGAGTTGATGGCTTCGTAGATCGCCTGACCCTTCTGAACATTGTTCAGCGGAATGTAGCGGTTCTGGTTTTCCTGATCGTAAAGAACCGTATGACGCTGCGAGAAGGTACCGCGTTCAACATCCTGACCCGACAGACGGATCGGATGGCCCTCCGAAACAAGCGAACCGAAAGCAAGCGATTCAGCCGTTGCCCAATCAATGCCTTCGCCCGTCTCAACCATCTTGGCACGGTTATCAAGGAAGCGCTGGATGGTGCGGTGGACATGAAAGTCCTTTGGCACTTCAACAAGCTTCTTGCCGATTTCTTTCAGCGTCTTGATTGGAACACCGGTCTTGCCACGACGCTGCTCATCGGCATTGTCAGCCGTGCGCAGACCACTCCAGGCACCATCGAACCAATCAGCCTTGTTCGGCTTGTAGCTCTGGCCAGCTTCGAATTCCTGCTCAAGCTTTTCGCGCCAGTCAGCCTTCATCTTGTCGACGTCAGCCTGTACCAGCAAACCTTCAGCAATCAGCTTTTCACTGTAAAGCTGAACAGTTGTCTTGTGCGCGCGGATTTCCTTATACATCAACGGCTGCGTGAAGGATGGTTCGTCACCTTCATTGTGACCAAAGCGGCGGTAACAGAACATGTCAATGACCACCGGCTTGTGGAAGATCATGCGGAATTCCATCGCAACCTTGGCTGCAAAAACAACCGCTTCCGGATCATCGCCATTGACGTGGAAAATCGGTGCTTCAATCATCTTGGCCACATCCGACGGATAAGGCGAAGAGCGCGAGAAGCCCGGATTGGTGGTGAAGCCAATCTGGTTGTTGATGATGAAATGCAGCGTACCGCCGACACGGTGACCGCGCAGACCTGAAAGACCAAGGCACTCAGCAACCACACCCTGACCGGCAAAAGCAGCATCGCCATGCAGAAGCAGCGGCAGAACCTTGGCGCGTTCCGTCAATGGCACCATGTCATCGCGGGTGCGGCCAACAAGCAGATCCTGCTTGGCGCGTGCCTTGCCCATGACAACTGGATTGACGATTTCGAGATGCGACGGGTTTGCAGTCAGCGAAAGGTGAACCTTGTTGCCATCAAACTCGCGGTCCGAGGAAGCACCAAGATGGTACTTCACGTCACCCGAACCTTCCACATCGTCAGGCGCATAAGAGCCGCCCTTGAACTCGTGGAAGATTGCGCGGTGCGGCTTGCCCATAACCTGAGACAGCACGTTCAGACGACCACGGTGCGCCATGCCAAGCACGACTTCCTTGAGGCCCATCTGCCCGCCACGCTTGACGATCTGTTCGAGCGCCGGGATCAGCGATTCACCGCCATCAAGACCGAAACGCTTGGTGCCCTTATACTTCACATCGATGAACTGCTCAAAGCCTTCAGCTTCGATCAGCTTCGACAGAATGGCCTTCTTGCCTTCAGCGGTGAAGGCATAGCCTTTATCCGGGCCTTCGATGCGTTCCTGAATCCAAGCCTTTTCAACCGGATCAGAGATGTGCATGAATTCGACGCCGATATTGCCGCAATAGGTGCGCTTGAGGATTTCAAGCATCTGCGGCACGGTCGCATATTCAAGACCCAGAACATTGTCGATGAAAATCTTGCGATCATAATCGGCAGGTGTGAAGCCATAGGTTGCCGGATCAAGTTCGCTAAAGTCGTTTGGCTTTTCAGCAAGACCAAGCGGATCAAGATTGGCATGGAGGTGGCCGCGCATACGATAGGCGCGGATCATCATGATGGCGCGAACGCTATCACGTGCAGCCTGTGCAATCTCTTCGGCGGTCAATGCTGCAGCGGCACTCTTGGCGTCAGCCTTGGCCTTGTCCTTCAGCTTGTCGGTCACATGCTTTTCGACACTGGCCCAGTTGCCGTCAAGCGCCGAGATCAGCTCGCCATTGGCCGGAATGGGCCAGTTCTTGCGCGTCCAGCTTGCGCCCTGCGCGTTTTTACGCACATCGTCGGCATCATCTTTCAGCTGTGCGAAGAACTCACGCCACTCGGGATCAACCGATGTGGGATCATCCTCGTACTTGGCATACAGCTCCTCAATATAGTCGGCATTGCCGCCATAGAGGAATGAGGTAAGGGCGAAAACGTCGTTGGCTTGTTCTTGCCTTGCCATAACCTAATCCGGAGCCTCCGCTCCGTCTCCTTGTAGTAGCTCATCATGCGCGGGCCGGAAGCTTTTGACCTTCATCCCTCACGCCGCCGGGGAGGAACCACAACAGACCCCGGCATAACTCGATCACAAACTTGATTCATGCGGAAGAATGATGGCCAAAGCCTGACATTCTCTTAACCGGCCGCCCCGGTATCTGTATGAAACCCGGCAGCAGCTTTCGCCACTGCCGGGGCATTTCAATCGACAATGCGCAATCTTAGCCCTTAAGGACTTCAACCAGCGTCTTGCCCAGCTGTGCTGGCGAAGGAGACACGCGAATGCCAGCCGATTCCATGGCTGCAATCTTGTCTTCTGCGCCGCCCTTGCCACCGGAGATCACAGCACCCGCATGGCCCATGGTGCGTCCGGCAGGAGCGGTACGGCCAGCGATAAAGCCAACCATTGGCTTGCTTCGACCGCGCTTGGCTTCGTCCTTCAGGAACTGCGCAGCTTCTTCTTCAGCCGAACCGCCGATTTCACCGATCATGACAATCGACTTGGTTTCGTCGTCGGCCAGGAACATTTCCAGCACGTCGATGAACTCGGTGCCCTTGACCGGGTCGCCGCCGATACCAACAGCCGTGGTCTGGCCGAGACCTTCGTTCGAAGTCTGAAACACTGCTTCATAGGTAAGTGTGCCGGAGCGGGAAACAACACCCACAGAACCCTTCTTGAAGATATTGCCCGGCATAATGCCGATCTTGCATTCTTCTGGGGTCAGGATGCCCGGGCAGTTTGGTCCGAGCAGGCGCGACTTTGAGCGTTCCAGACGCTCCTTGACGCGAACCATGTCCATGACCGGAATGCCTTCGGTGATGCAGACGATGAACGGAACTTCAGCGTCAATCGCTTCGATGATTGCGTCCGCCGCACCTGCTGGCGGAACGTAGATCACCGATGCGTCTGCACCTGTGCGTTCCTTGGCTTCTGCAACAGTTGCGAAGATCGGAAGCTTTTCGCCTTTCGAACCTTCCCAGGTTTCGCCACCCTTTTTCGGGTGAATACCGCCGACCATCTGCGTGCCGTAATAAGCAAGCGCCTGTTCGGTGTGGAAAGTACCGGTCTTGCCGGTCAGGCCCTGTACGAGAACCTTGGTGTCCTTGTTAACGAGAATGGACATGCCTTAATTCCCCTTCACTGCAGCGACGATTTTCTGCGCCGCATCGTCGAGATCGTCAGCTGAAATAACATTCAGGCCGCTCTCGTTGATGATCTTCTTGCCAAGCTCGACATTGGTGCCTTCAAGACGGACAACCAGAGGAACCTTGAGGCCGACTTCCTTGACGGCAGCAATCACGCCTTCAGCGATCACGTCGCACTTCATGATGCCACCGAAGATGTTGACCAGAATGCCCTGAACAGCCGGATCAGCGGTGATGATCTTGAACGCAGCCGTGACCTTTTCCTTGGAAGCGCCGCCGCCAACGTCGAGGAAGTTAGCCGGTTCAGCACCATAGAGCTTGATGATATCCATGGTTGCCATGGCAAGGCCTGCACCATTGACCATGCAGCCGATATTGCCATCAAGAGCAACGTAAGCGAGATCGTGCTTGGAAGCTTCGATTTCCTTTTCGTCTTCTTCCGACAGATCGCGCAGTTCCTGAATGTCAGGATGACGGAACAGTGCATTGCCGTCGAACGATACCTTGGCATCGAGAACGCGCACGCGACCATTGGTCATGACGATCAGCGGGTTGATTTCCAGAAGGCTCATGTCCTTCTCGGTGAAGGCCTTGTAGAGGATCGGGAACAGCTTGAGGCCGTCTTCACGGGCTTCGCCTTTAAGCTCTAACGCATCGGCGAGCTTGTTGGCGTCTGCATCGGTCACGCCCTTGGCAGGATCGATGGCAACCGTGATGATCTTTTCAGGGGTTTCTTCCGCAACAGCTTCGATATCCATGCCGCCTTCGGTCGAAACGACGAAAGCAGGACGGCCAACGGTGCGGTCGATGAGGATCGAGAGATAAAGCTCGCGCTCAATATCTGCACCATCTTCGATGTAAAGACGGTTGACCTGCTTGCCAGCTTCGCCGGTCTGCTTGGTGACGAGCGTGTTGCCGAGCATTTCCTTTGCATTGGCAACCACTTCCTCGACAGACTTTGCGAGGCGCACGCCGCCCTTGGCATCAGGGCCGAGTTCCTTGAACTTGCCCTTGCCGCGTCCACCAGCATGGATCTGGCTCTTGACGACATAAAGCGGGCCGGGAAGCGTCTTTGCCCATTCTTCCGCCTGTTCGACGGAATAAACAGCCACACCATTGGCGATCGGTGCGCCGTAAGTGTGGAGCAGGCGCTTGGCCTGGTATTCGTGAATATTCATCTGGTTGTCCTCTGCGGATTCCCGACCCTTTCAACAGAGCCGGTACGGATTGACAGCCGGAAAAGGCCGGGCGCGCCCAAGAGCAACCCGGCCTTGTCTGGAACTTATTTCAGTGACGGAGCAATGCCGATGCAAGCTTCGCAAAGACCGGCAACAGATGCGACCGACTTTTCGAACTCAGCCTTTTCGCCCTTATCAAGATCGATCTCGATAATGCGTTCAACGCCATTGGCACCAATCACGGTTGGAACGCCGACATACATGTCGTTCACGCCATACTGACCGGAAAGCTGTGCTGCGACAGGCAGAACCCGCTTCTTGTCCTTGAGGTAGGATTCAGCCATCGCGATTGCCGACGAAGCAGGCGCGTAGAAAGCAGAACCGGTCTTGAGCAGACCGACGATTTCTGCGCCGCCATCGCGGGTGCGCTGAATGATCTTGTCGAGCTTTTCCTGTGTGGTCCAGCCCATCTTGACGAGATCTGGCAGCGGAATACCGGCAACGGTCGAATAACGAGCGAGCGGAACCATTGAGTCGCCGTGGCCACCAAGCACGAATGCAGTGACATCTTCGACAGACACGTTGAATTCTTCCGACAGGAAGTAGCGGAAACGGGCGCTGTCGAGAACGCCAGCCATGCCGACAACTTTGTGCGCTGGCAGGCCGGAGAACTTCTGCAAAGCCCAGACCATCGCATCAAGCGGGTTGGTGATGCAGATGACGAAAGCTTCAGGCGCATATTTCTTGATGCCTGCGCCGACCTGTTCCATGACCTTCAGGTTGATACCCAGAAGATCGTCGCGGCTCATGCCCGGCTTACGCGGCACGCCTGCGGTAACGATGACAACGTCTGCGCCTTCAATTGCGGCATAGTCGTTTGCACCGGTGAACTTCGCATCAAAACCGTCAACGGGTGAAGATTCTGCAATATCCAGTCCCTTACCCTGCGGAGTGCCTTCCGCAATATCGAAAAGGACGACGTCGCCGAGTTCCTTCAGGCCAGCAAGATGAGCGAGCGTGCCGCCGATCATGCCGGAGCCGATGAGGGCAATCTTGTTGCGTGCCATGATTGTTTCTTTCCTCAAGTTTGATCCAGAAACGCATGAAGCTATCCGGTTTCCTCCCGGAAAACGCGTCTGCGCTGCGAGGGTTCGATAGGACTCTTTGCAAAAAAACTCAACTCATTATTTTGCGACTAATGTTTTCAATCGGTTAGATTTATATGTTCTTACGTAAACGTAAGATATTTTGACAAAATGAAGGCAACTCGACTCTATCGTCCGGCTGTTTCGCATCTTGAAAGATGCACCAGCCGGGCCGCAGGTGATCGTCTTAAAGAGCTTGCTGAAGGAGCACCGCTCCTCCCGCATTCTGCCCTTTTTGCAAAGCAACATAGCCCGAACTTTCTATAAGTCGAGTCTTTGTCAATTCGATGATAGGGCGCAAAGACGGCGAAGCTGTCTCAGCCTTGAGCTCTTTCTGAAAAACTGTCGAGATATTCTGCGCTCTGCATTTCAAAAAGGCGCGAGGCTGTACGGTCAAACTCAAAGGCTTCCACGCCCTGCTTAGCCTCATAGAGCTTTTCAGGCTGCGCTTCGGCAGAGATGAAAAGCCGCGCATGATGATCATAAAGCACGTCGATGAGCAAAATAAAGCGCTTGGCTTCATTGCGGCGCGAATAGTCAAGCATCGGCACATCATCAATAAACAATGTCGAATAGCGCGTGACGATAGCGATATAATCATTGGCTGCAAGCGGCTGCGCGCACAGTTCATCAAAGCTGAAGCGTGCTGCCCCCGGCACTGCACGGCGCACGGAAATATCGCGCCCCTTGATGTGGATCACATCCGGCTTTTCTTGCCGACCAGCCTTCAGCGCTGTCCACGCAGCCTCCATCCGTTTGCTCGTCTCGGAATTAAGCGGTGTCAGATAAACCGGCTGACGGTCGAGCTTTTCCAGCCGGTAATCGGTGCGCGAATCGAGATTGATCACATCGACATGCTGCTTGAGAATATCGACAAAGGGCAGGAACAGCTGACGGTTCAGCCCATCGCGATAAAGATTGTCGGGTGCCACGTTGGACGTCGCAATCAGCACCACGCCGCGCGCAAACAAAGCGCTGAACAGGCGCGACAAGATCATCGCATCCGCAATATCGGTCACAGTAAATTCGTCAAAGCAAAGCACCCAAGCCTGTTGCGCCAAAGCTTCTGCAACCGGCGGAATCGAGTCTTCCTGCTTGGTTTCGCCACGCTTCAAGGCCTGACGATGCGCATTGATACGCTCATGGACATCGGCCATGAAATCATTGAAATGCGCGCGGCGTTTGCGTTCGACCGGCAAAAGCTGGAAGAACATATCCATCAGCATGGTCTTGCCACGCCCAACCTCGCCATGGACATAAAGGCCTTTGACGGTGGCAATCTCTTTGCGCTTGCCAAACAGCCAGCCCAGCGCACTCGATTTGCGCGACAGGCGTTTGCTGCAAACTTCCTCGATCAGCCGGTCATAGCGTGCAGTCAGTTCAAGCTGCGCGGGATCGGCCTCGACTTCCCCCGCTTTGACCAGCGCGTCATAATGCTCGCGAACCGAGGGGAACGCCTTCAGATTACCGTCGAAAGACATGATTGTCTGTCCCACCACTCAATTGCAGAAAAGGCGGAGCGTCTTGCGACTGCTCCGCCTGTCTTTAACGCAGTTGCTTTATCAGCGCGACAGCGAAACGGCCTGACCGCTTGTGGTCTGGCCGTCAAATCGGCTCGGACCGGAAGAATAAAGCGTTGCGACCGTGCCGCCATTCGCATCATAGAGCGAAAGCTGCTTGCCATTGACCGCCCATGAAGCGAGGCTTCCAAGTTCACCGGGGCAGCGCAATGGGCCAGCGCGGAAACCCTGACCATATTTGGTCTGCGGGGTTGCGATCTTGCAGTTCTGACCGGCAAGGGAAGCATTCCACACGCCAGCAACCTTGCCCGGCGTCAGATCAGGTGCCGATTCGGGCGGCAGACTTGCAACCTGCGTGCCTGCGGCAGGCATTGAAGTGTCAGTCGTCGGCGCCGTCGGAAACGATGTCGGCGCGTTCAAATTGCCGGACTGCACAGAACTGACGGGAGCAGAGCGCAGCGGTGCTGGTGGCGGCGGCGATGCATTATTGTCAAAACCTCCGACCCGGGAGCTTTGGCAACCGGCCAGAATAGCGCCCGCCGCAGCAATGCTGAGCAAACTTGCTTTTGAAATTCCCATCTGGTTCTCCAATTCCTGGTCTTGGTGGGGCCAACAAGTGGGGGAGTGCCCCTTGCAGGATCGAGTTTGAAAGCTCGACCTAAAACATTATTGCACCGATAAAATGGCGATATGGTTAAAAAATCAACTGTAGTCTTGTGCGAATTTCGTCAAAACAGGATCAGGAAGGCTTGAAAGTGCTTAGAAATTTTCAAAATGGCGCAGGAAGGACACAGTTTTTGCGCAAATAGCGATCCACAAGTTCAGCAATCAGACAGAGCTGAAGCCAATCGTGCACCGGTACTGGCAATTTGTGGGCTTTTCCGCCATATAGAGCCTTTCTAAACGAACGGGACCACGAACCAGCAATGAGCAAGGCCATCTTCGCCAAGATGAACGGATTGGGCAACAAGATCATTGTTGCTGATATGCGCGGACGCAGCGATCATATTGCTGCGACTGCTGCTATCCGTTTGGCCGCAGATGAGGCAACCGCGTTTGATCAAATCATGGCCATTCATGATCCCAAAACGCCCGGCACCGATCATTATATCGAGATCATCAATTGCGATGGCACGCAGGCGCAGGCTTGCGGCAATGGTACGCGCTGCGTTGTGCAATGGCTTTCCAAAGAAAGCGGCAAGCAGGATTATACGTTCCAGACACTGGCTGGCATCCTGACCGCCAATGAGCACGAAGATGGGCTGATTACCGTCGATATGGGCAAGCCGCATTTCGGCTGGAAGGAAATCCCCCTCGCCCATGCAGTTGAAGACACAAGCGCCATCGACCTGTCTGCTGGCCCTGCTGATGCGCCTGTTCTGCAAGCGCCGTCGATCGCATCCATGGGCAATCCGCACGCGATCTTCTGGGTTGAAAACGATGTCTGGTCCTATGCACTGGATAAATATGGTCCCGGACTGGAACATGCCCCGGTCTTCCCGCAACGCGCCAATATTTCCATCGCCCAAATCACATCGCGCGACAGCATGAACCTGCGCACATGGGAACGTGGCGCGGGCCTCACCCTTGCCTGTGGTTCTGCCGCCTGCGCTGCTGCCGTCTCAGGCGCACGCACGGGACGCACCGAACGCAATGTCACCGTGAATGTCCCCGGCGGCCCACTCAAAATCGAATGGCGCGACGATGATCACGTCATGATGACCGGGCCTGCCGAGTGGGAGTTTGATGGCACATTTGATCCTGTAACCGGCGAATGGGACTACGCCCCCAATCAAGACCGGGGAGCTGCCTGATGGCCGTGGAAGTCATAACCTTTGGATGCCGCCTCAACACCTATGAATCCGAGGTGATGAAGCGCGAAGCGGATAATGCCGGTCTTGGTGAACTCAAAGACGGCGCGATCATCTTCAACACCTGTGCGGTCACGGCAGAAGCCGTCCGTCAGGCGCGTCAGGCCATTCGCAAAGCCCGGCGCGACAACCCGGAGGCTCGCATCATTGTGACGGGCTGTGCCGCGCAAACGGAATCGGCAAAATTTGAGGCCATGGACGAAGTCGACCTCATTCTGGGTAATGAGGAAAAGCTAAAGGCCAATTCCTATCGCATGCTGCCCGATTTCGGCGTGAACCAGTTCGAAAAAGTGCGCGTCAACGACATTATGGAAGTGCGCGAAACCGCAAGCCATATGGTCGATGCCATTGAAGGCCGCGCGCGCGCTTTCGTGCAGGTGCAGAATGGCTGCGATCATCGCTGCACCTTCTGCATCATTCCTTATGGGCGCGGCAATTCGCGTTCGGTGCCAATGGGCGGCGTGGTCGATCAGGTCAAACGCCTTGTCGATAACGGCTATCGGGAAGTCGTTCTAACGGGCGTGGACATGACCTCTTACGGTCCCGATCTGCCGGGTAGCCTGCGTCTTGGAAAACTGGTCAAAACCGTTCTCAATCAAGTGCCGGATTTGCAGCGCCTGCGTCTCTCATCCATCGATTCCATTGAGGCCGATGAAGACCTGATGGAAGCAATCGCCAATGAAAAGCGCCTGATGCCGCATCTGCATCTGTCGCTTCAGGCAGGCGACGACATGATTTTAAAGCGCATGAAGCGCCGTCATTTACGCGATGATTCCATCCGCTTCTGCGAAGATGTACGCGCACTTCGCCCCGACATCGTGTTCGGTGCCGACATCATTGCCGGTTTCCCGACCGAAACAGAAGAGATGTTCGCAAACTCGATGAAAATCGTTGAGGAATGTGGCCTGACACATCTGCACGTCTTCCCCTATAGCGCACGCGAAGGCACACCGGCTGCACGCATGCCACAGGTCAGACGCGAAATCGTGAAAGATCGCGCCGCACGTTTGCGTGCCGTTGGTGACCGCGCATATCAAAAACACTTAGCTTCTCTCAATGGCACTGTGCAGCGCCTGTTGATCGAGAAGGAAGGCATTGCCCGCACGGAAGGCTTTACGCTTGCCGCTGTGGATCAGGGCAATGCTGGCGAAATTATCGAACGAATTGTGACGGGGCATGACGGTGAAAAACTCCTCACCCGTCAGACAGAGCCGCAAGCGGCTTAAAGCTTAAGGGCATCAAAATTCATGGCAATGGGTTTCATCAAGAAAATGTTCTCCTTCGGCAAGAAGGAGGTCGAGGAAAAACCGGTCGAAGAACTGGCTCCCGATTCTTTGGAAGCACAGCTTCCTGAAACCACCGAGTTAGCCGCAACCGAAGTGGTCGTTTCCGAACAGGACACACCAGTTGTTATTGCTGATCCTGAGCCGGTTGAGGAAGAGAAGGCAGAACCGGAACATCCGGTTGCCGAGATTGAAATTCCGATTGAACAGCCTCCAGTGATGGAGCCAATCGTCGTTGAAGCCCCTGTTGCAGAGCCGAACATTGAGCCAGAGCCGGAACCTGTTGCTGAACCTGAACAGGTTGAAGTGCCGGCAATCCCCGAGACAGCGACTGTTGAGGATGGGGTTGAACCCGCCGTTCAGCCGGAACCGGTAAAGCCCAAAAAGGTCAAGGTCGCAAAGGCCGTTGAAGAGCATCAGGAAGAAGTGCCGGTTGAGGCAGCGCCTGAACCAAGGCTTTCCTGGTTCGAGCGCCTGCGCCGCGGGTTGTTGCGCTCATCGAATTCATTAAGCGATTCCATCGGCAGCATTTTCACCAAGCGCAAGCTCGATGAAGATACGTTGCAGGATCTTGAAGACGTACTCATTCAGGCCGATCTCGGTCTTGAAACCGCGATGCGCGTCACCGACGCGCTGTCATCCGGCCGTTATGGCAAGGACGTGACTGGCGAAGAAGTCCGAAACATCATGGGCGCAGAAATCGAGAAGGTTCTCGGTCCCGTTGCTAAACCGCTGGAACTCGATCTTTCGCATAAGCCGCATGTCATTCTGGTTGTCGGCGTCAATGGAACCGGCAAGACCACGACCATCGGCAAGCTGGCGGCAAAACTCACCGCTGGCGGCCTCAAAGTCATGCTTGCGGCAGGCGACACATTCCGCGCCGCAGCCATCGAACAGCTTCATATCTGGGGTGAGCGCACCGGCTCTCCGGTTGTTTCGAGCAAGCTTGGCGCCGATGCGGCAGGCCTTGCCTATGATGCATGGAAGCAGGCGAAAGAGGCGGGCAGCGATGTGCTCATCATCGACACCGCAGGCCGTTTGCAGAACAAGGCCGAGCTGATGGACGAACTCGCCAAGATCGTCCGTGTGCTTGGCAAGCATGACCCGGAAGCCCCGCACACCGTCCTTCAGACGCTGGATGCCACCACCGGGCAGAACGCGCTCAATCAGGTCGAGATTTTCAAAAATATCGCTGGCGTCAACGGCCTTGTCATGACCAAGCTGGACGGCACGGCACGCGGTGGCATTCTGGTGGCAATCTCTGCCAAACATAAGCTCCCAATCTATTTCATCGGCGTCGGCGAAGGTGTCGACGATCTTGAACCATTTGCGGCCAAGGATTTTGCCCGCGCCATCGCAGGAGTTGCCTGATGGAGCATCCCGTTTTCGAACGCGATCCCTCGCAAAAAACCGAAGCCGAACGCAAGGAAGTGCCGCCGCTGCTCAAGCTTGCGCTGGAACTCGGGCCGCTTCTGGTTTTCTTTTTCGCCAATGCGCGTGGTGAAAGCCTGATTGAGCATTTTCCGGTGCTCGCTCAGATTGGCGAGCCGATCTTTCTGGCAACTGCCCTCTTCATGGTTGCGACCGTCATAGCCCTTGCCATTTCATGGTCGATGACACGCACCTTGCCGATGATGCCACTCATTTCCGGTATCGTGGTGCTGGTTTTTGGTGCGCTCACACTCTGGCTGCACAACGACACCTTCATCAAAATGAAGCCCACAATCGTCAACACGCTGTTTGGCGCGATCCTGCTTGGCGGACTGCTGTTCGGCAAATCCCTGCTCGGTTATGTGTTTGATTCGGCCTTCCGGCTTGATGCCGAAGGCTGGCGGAAACTGACCTTCCGCTGGGGCCTGTTCTTCATCTTCCTCGCAGTGGTGAATGAAGTGGTGTGGCGGAATTTTTCGACCGATGCCTGGGTCTCTTTCAAGGTCTGGGGCATTATGCCGATCACCATTGTCTTCACGCTTTCACAAATGCCGCTTATCCAGAAGCACACATTGCCTGAAGCTAAAAAAGATTAGAGCATGTCTCCCAAAAGTGGGAACCGGTTTTGGGACAAAGACATGCGTAAAAACAAAGAATTAGAGCGAGCGCAACACGCTCTAAGATATATGGGAGGACGCCATGTTACGCCTGGACATTGAACAATTCATCTGCCGCAGCGATAATTATGGTGTTCTCATTCATGATCCCGAAAGCGACCTGACAGCTGCAATCGATGCGCCGGATGCGGCAGCCATTGAAGCGGCACTAAAACGCCGTGGCTGGACACTCGACTTCATCTTCACGACGCATCATCACCTTGATCATGTTGAAGGCAATGCGGCGTTGAAAGCCAAATTCGGCGTCAGCATCATCGGCCCGGAAGCAGAAGCCAGCAAAATCCCGACGCTCGACCGCAAGATGAAAGACGGCGACGAATTCACCTTCGGACTTTTCAAGGTGAAAGTGATCTCCACCCCCGGCCATACGGCTGGCGAGATTTCCTTCTATCTGCCGGAAGCGAAAGTCGTGTTCACGGGCGACACGCTTTTTGCATTGGGCTGCGGTCGTCTGTTCGAAGGAACACCGGCAACCATGTTCCAGTCTCTGCAAAAACTTGTGAGGCTTCCGGGTGACACGGTCGTTTATTGCGGTCATGAATACACGCAGAGCAATGCGCGTTTCGCCCTGACGATTGATCCTGACAATTCGGCCTTGAAAGAACGGGCGGCAGAGATTGCGCGGTTGCGTGCGGCTGATAAAATGACCCTGCCCACAAGCATTGCGCTTGAAATGGCCACCAATCCGTTTCTGCGCTGGCACGATAGTGGCATTCGCGCACGCCTTGATATGCGCGAAGCAAGTGATGAAGCCATTTTCGCAGAAATCCGTAAGCGCAAAGACCATTTCTAGGATACGATCATGACGACCTTTTCCCGCATCAAGAAGTTCAACGCAGCCGCAGTCTTTGGCCTTTCGCTTATCGTCCTTCCGCAATCATTGAACGTCACTTATGCCGAAGATATTATTGCGATTGCCACGCCGCCGAAGACACCAGAAGAAATCAACAATTTCAAGCTGAGCGAAGACCTGCTCACGCGCATGGAAAAAATCCATAACAAGCTTGAGGAAATGCAGCTTTCGCCCACGGCAGAAGAAGGTCAGGATGCACGTCCGACCATGGATTCCATGGTAAAAAGCATTGAATCGCGGCCACAGGTTGTTGCTGTTATGAAGGCTGAAAATATCGAACCACGCGATTATCTTCTTGCCTATTTCGCCATGATGAACGGACTTGCGGCGGCGGATGCCGAAGAAGAAGAACAGCTCGTCGATGAAGTGAAGCAGATTAATCCCGAACACCTCGCCTTTGCCAAGCAATATGGTGAACGCATTCGCGAACTGATCGGCGAGTAAATATAAAAAAAACGGCGAAGTTTTCTTCGCCGGTTTTGGTTTTACGAAGGTTGTCTTAACAAACGCAGCGCGTTGATTGTCACGAGAACTGTTGCACCCGTATCGGCCAGAATAGCAGGCCAGAGGCCGGTAATCCCAAGCACCGTGGTCACGAGGAACACCGCTTTCAGCCCAAGCGCGATTGTGATGTTCTGATGGATATTGCGCATGGTCCGCTTCGACAGATCAACCATCGCAGCCACATCACCCACCCGGCCATGCAGCACCGCTGCATCAGCTGTTTCAAGCGCCACATCGGTGCCGCCGCCCATGGCAATGCCAACATCGGCAGCAGCCAGTGCTGGCGCATCATTGATGCCGTCGCCAACCTTGGCAACAATCTGACCGTCATTGCGAAACGCGCCAACAATCCGTTGCTTGTCTTCCGGCAGGAGCTCGGCGTGAACTTCAATACCGAGATCCTTACCAATGGCTTCTGCGGTACGGCGATTATCACCCGTCAGCATGACGGTGCGAATGCCTGCATTTTTCAGCACCTTCAGCCCTGCAATGGCATCCGCACGCGGCTCATCACGCATGGCGATAGCGCCTGCAATTTTGCCGTCTGCAACCAAAACAGAAACCGTTTTGCCTTCATCATTGCAGGCGGCAATCCGAGCTGCAAGATCGTCCGGAATGGGAGAGATTTCATTGGCAGCCTTGCGCGAACCAAGGAACAGCTCAATCCCATCAGCTTTACCTGACACACCCTTGCCGCCATGTGCCTTGCCAGTCGCAACGGAGGAGAGCTTCAGACCGCGCGCATCTGATGCGCTGACAATTGCAAGCGCCAGCGGATGGCTGGAACCTGCATCAAGCGAAGCAGAGAGACGCAAAACTTCTTCTTCCGAAAGTGCTCCCGGCAGAACATCCGTTACCTTCGGCTTACCTTCGGTGAGCGTTCCGGTTTTATCAAAACAGGCGGTCGTGATCTTTCCGATGGTTTCAAGGACAGCACCACCTTTCAAAAGCAACCCGCGCCGCGCACCCGCCGAAAGCGAAGCCGCAATGGCCGCAGGCGTCGAAATAACCAGCGCACAGGGGCAGCCGATCAGTAGAATGGCCAGACCCTTGTAAATCCACTCCCCCCATTCAGCGCCCGCAACAAGCGGCGGCAGAATGGCAACCAGTGCAGCCACAACAACCACGCCCGGCGTGTAATAGGTCGAAAAGCGATTGATGAAACGCTCGGTCGGCGCTTTGGCTTCCTGTGCTTCCTCAACCAGCCGCACAACGCGTGCGATGGTGTTGTCCTCAGCCGCAGCCGTCACCTTCACCCGCAGCAAGCCATCGCCATTGATCGTGCCTGCAAAGACGTTTTCGCCCACGCCCTTGCCAACCGGCGTGCTTTCGCCCGTCACCGGTGCTTCATCAATGGCACTTTCACCCGAAATGATCTCACCATCAGCTGGCATACGATCACCGGGGCGCACCACAATCACATCGCCCACATTGAGCGCCGCCGCAGGCACTTCACTGGTTACGCCATTGCTTTCAACAAACGCGGTCTTGGGCACCAGCGCGGTCAGCGACTGGATGCTGTCACGCGCTTTGCCAGCAGCAACCCCTTCGAGCAATTCGCCGACCAGAAACAGAAAAACAACCGCTGCTGCTTCTTCTGTCGCGCCGATAATGACAGCGCCAATGGCTGCAATCGTCATTAGCATTTCGATGGAAAACGGTGTGCCATTGATGGCTGCCGAATAAGCGCGTTTTGCAATCGGTATAAGACCGATCAGCATGGCAGCCGTGAACGCCCACAGTGCAACCGGTGGATAAAAATAGCCGACAACATAAGCCACCACCAGACCACCACCGCAGGCGAGCATCATCTTGCCCTTTGCGGTTTGCCACCAGCGCTTTTGCTTTTCTGGCGCGGCAGGCTGGAGCTTGCGCGTGGCGGTTGATTGCGCACTGGCCTTATAGCCAAGTGCCGTCACCTTTGCGGCAATCGCATCAACACTGGCCGAGCCATCATGATTGACGATCATGGTGCCATTGGTCACCGAAACAGACACATCCTGCACACCACCGACGCGACGCACAGCCGTATCGATCTTGGCCGCGCAAGAGGCACAATCCATCCCCTCCACACGAAAACGCAGACTGTCAGCACCCGCAACAATCTGCTTTGCTTCAGCTTCGTCATGAACGTGATCATGGTGATTGTGGTCATGCTTATGATCATGGCCGCCGCAGCCTGCATGATCGTGATCGTGATCGTGATCGTGATCGTGATCGTGATCGTGATGCTCGTGTTTGTGAGGCGCTTTTTTGTCAACCAATTGTTCGATGCCATAGCCAAGGCTGCGCACTTTTTTGGCAACGCTTTCCAAATCGCTGCTGCCATCATGACGCACCGTCATCATGCCTGTCGTCACCGACACGGAAACATCTTCCACACCCGAAACACGACGCACAGCCGTATCGATTTTCGTCGCGCAGGAAGCACAATCCATACCTTCCACGCGAAACCGGTTCTGTTTTAAAATCTCATTCATAATCTGCCCCTGTCGAGACCACTCTTGAATTGTCTGAAACAAGGTCTACATCCTCTAGTGACTAGAGGAGCAAGAGCAAAAATGATCACCAACGTTCCGATCGGCGAAGCATCCAAAGCCAGCGGTGTGAAAGTGCCGACAATCCGTTATTACGAGCAAATCGGACTTCTTCCGGTGCCCCCGCGCACG
Source organism: Ochrobactrum chromiisoli (assembly GCF_026241335.1). GTDB lineage: Bacteria > Pseudomonadota > Alphaproteobacteria > Rhizobiales > Rhizobiaceae > Brucella > Brucella chromiisoli. The sequence goes on from NZ_JAPHAV010000001.1 coordinate 93,008, forward strand.
CAAGGCAATCGTCGCCTTTATGACAATGCTGACATTCAGCGGCTGTTATTTATCCGCCATGCGCGCGATCTGGGCTTTGAGGTCGATGCAATCCGCACGCTTCTCGACCTTCAGGACAATCCCGACCAGTCGTGCGCTGCCGCTGATTCGATTGCGCGCACACGCCTGATCGATGTCGAAAATCGCATCGCAAAACTGATGTCTTTGAAAACAGAACTGTTACGGATGCTGGATTGCACGGCACATGGCCGCATCGACCAGTGCCGGGTTATCGAAATTCTCGGCAATCACGAGGGATGCCTTCACCCCAGCCACTGACACTATTTTGCCAGAAGTGGGATTTTCTGGATATGCTCTAACCTGATTGCGTGGAAGCCGCTTCTTTGCGCCGCGATAGAATCATGTCTTTTGCAGCAAGTGCTGCACCTGCCGTGATCAACAGGCAGGCGGCGAGGATGCGCATGGATGGTTGCGCCATACCGGCTGAAATAAGCACAAGCGTCGAAAGAAGCGGCGCAGCGTAACTTGCCGCGCCCAGCACCTGAATATTGCCGCGCTTCACTCCAAAATCCCAGGCATAGAAGGCCGCCCCTACTGGCAAAAGGCCAAGCGCCATAACACTGAGCCACTGCGTTGCGGTTTCCGGCCACACTGTCTGCTCAAGTGCCAGATGACAAATCAGCGATAAAACAGCCGTCGCCACACAGAACCCAGTCACAGCATCGGTTGGCACACTCGAAAAACGGCGGGAAAGCAGCGAGTAGCTGGACCATGTCAAAGCGCAAAGCGCAGCCATTGCATAACCAAAACTATAGCGGGCTTCAAAGCCGATACCGTCCCCTTTGCTTACAATGAGCGCCGTCCCGCCAAGCCCAAGAAGCGCGCCAACGATATGATACCAGCGCAGCCGTTCGCCCGGCATCAGGGCAGATCCGACCACAATCAGCAGGGGCCAGAGATAGGCAATCAGGCTGGCATCGACCGCTGGCGCATTTCGGAGTGCTGTAAAATAAAAAAAGTGGTAACCAAACAGACCAATCACGCCGACAAGCCAGACGATTGGCGGCTGACGCAGATGTTTGATGGCCCCCGGCCGCCACAGCCATGAAATGAGACCGATGGATGCGCCAATCGAAAACGTCATGGCTGAGAGTTGGAAAGGCGGAACCTGACCGGAACCCGCAGTAAAAAGCGCCAACAGCGCCCACATCGCGATAGCCGAAAAACCGATCAGCGTTGCCAGCTTCATAATGAATCCCCCATTTGCGGGATCACATGCGCGTCTTACGCCGTCTTTTGCGTCCCGTTACCTTATCTTTTCAAATCGCGTAGCTTCGATCTTCAGCGTCCCCAGCTGTGTGCCGATGCGTGCCACGACGGGCGCATAAATACCGGAATGGCCCAAGGAAGCAAAAGAAATCGTTATCTTGCTGCGATTGGCAAGATAATCGATAGCCTTCTTACCCTTCTGATAGCCGGAAATCGGCACGAACTTTGCCGAGCAGATCACCGATTCGCCGGTAAAGCCCTTTGTGGTGAAGGATTCCGTGCCATTGAAACTCAATTTTAAATCGGCGCGCGTCTGCCCGTCAAAAACCTGAAGCGTACGATTGCACACAGCTTTGGGATCGTTGGTTGGAATCATGAGCGCGCTCAATGGATCACTGACATTCACCAGATCATTCGGTCCGCTCTCCACCCAGGGATCGCGCTTTTTGACCGGCGGCACATTTTCAGAAGCGATCACTTTGCCATCGGCAAAACGGATCATGGTGCTCTTATTTTTCCGCCCATGCTTGTAGGCGAGATCAAAAGCCGATGGCATGACCTTGCCCTGAGAGGAACTGCCACCGACATAGACCGTACCGTCGGTATCATCGAAAATCCGTGCAATGCCCGACGTTTTGAATCGTCCATTCACACCATAATTGGCACCCTTGACGATGGTTTCTATCGCTGAACGCGCAATAGAAAGACCAAACATCGAGATTTCATATTCGGTGCGATAGAGATCCTCAGCCCGGGCGCTGCTCATCGCAGATAGGCTCGCAATCGACAGCACAGTAAAAAAAGCGATTCCCCGCTCCCAAGCCTGCTTCTTCACCGTTTGTTCGAAATGCACCTGCTCGATCATGCAGATTTTCCTTTCGATTTATCAGCCCTGATAGCATTCACCCACATGAATGCTATATGGCAAATCCGAAACACATCTGCGAACCGATTCTGCTTTTCTGCCAGATGCGATTTTTATCTTTGAGCTTTCGCCTGTAGATCACTCCAAATCTGCTTTGGATTTTCGATTCATACCCACTGTCGAACAAGAAAAGCTGGCAAAGTTATGATCAGGAGGCGCAAAGGATACTGCAAACGACCGTAAATGCGCACCTTTCAAGCTTCAAAGCGGAATCTGTCTTGACTGTTTTCTCTCCTGTCACTATAGAAACGCGACTTTCCCAATAGGCCGCCTGTCCGAGATCGCGCGCCAGCAGCAGCAAACTGCTATGATTGCTTTGAATTCGGACATTCGGGTCGGGGCCTGAGAAACAAAAATTTGAAGGTGAGACCAAAATGTCCCGCGCTTGTGAATTGACCGGCACTTCGGTCCAGTACGGCAACAATGTAAGCCACGCAAACAACAGAACGCGTCGTCGCTTCCTGCCAAATCTCTGCAACGTTACGCTGATGTCCGAAGCACTCGGCCAGAGCTACCGTCTTCGCGTTTCCGCTTCTGCTCTGCGTTCGGTTGAGCATCGCGGCGGCCTCGACGCTTTCCTCGTCAAGTCTGACGACAAGGAACTCTCGCAGCGCGCGCGCCTGCTGAAGCGTCAGATCGTGAAGAAGCAGGCTGAAGTTGCTGCATAAGCAATCAGCTTTTTAAGTTTTGACAAAAAAGGCTGACAAACGTCAGCCTTTTTTGCTGGTTCCATCACCCAGGATAAAAAAATGCCTATGACAGGTTCTTCCTTTGCCCGGTTGATTCCGGCCATTTTTTGCATGTGCGCAGCGGTTGCTGCCTCCAACATTCTTGTCCAATATCCGTTTGAGCATTTCGGCCTTGGCGAGCTGCTGACCTATGGCGCTTTCACCTATCCGGTGGCCTTTCTCGTCAATGACCTCACAAATCGCCGTTTTGGACCCGCAGCAGCGCGCAAGGTCGTCTATGCGGGGTTTGTGCTTGGTGTCGTCATGTCGATCTGGCTTGCCACGCCACGCATTGCCATTGCTTCCGGTTCGGCATTTCTGATCGCACAATTAATGGACATCACTGTCTTCAACCGCCTGCGCCAGAAAACATGGTGGAAAGCACCTTTTGCCGCCGCCATGTTCGGCTCCGTTGTCGATACGGTGCTGTTCTTCTCCATCGCCTTTGCCGCGCAGTTTGCATGGATTGACGCAATAACGGGCATGCCCGATTCGTCGCTTGCGGAGCCTGCCTCACTCCTTGGACTTGGCGTCCCGCTCTGGGCTTCACTGGCGTTCGGCGACTTCTTCGTGAAGGTTGTGATGGGAACGCTGATGTTGGTGCCCTATGGTGCCATTCTGGCGATTTTCGCGCCAGCGCTTTATGCCCCTGACAGGCTGAACACGACCAAGCGCTGATCGGAAACATGCCGGTCGGCGTACTGCCTTCACGTTCCGTTTATCTGAATGAAAATCAATTTCATTGCAGTGTTTTCATATCTATATACAGCACTCCGATAAGTCGGCACGAATGATATGCCGACTATCTTTTCTGAATTCGGCTCCTATATTGTTCTCAATAATCATAATCTGCATGGATTTATTTCCATCGCGGGCTTCGTGATTTTGGTGGATATATTTATATTTAGATAAGGGTAATTTAAATGTCTATTAACAAAGAAAAACGTCCACTCGCCATCATCACCGGCGCAAGTTCCGGCATCGGCCTTGCCAGCGCAAAAATGTTTGCGGATCGCGGCCACCCCTTGCTCCTGCTGGCGCGCCGTCTTGATGCGATGGAAAAGCTCAACCTGCCCAACACACTCTGCAAGTCCGTTGACGTGACCGATCGAAAGGCACTTGTGGCGGCAGTTCAGGAGGCCGAAGCAAAATTTGGCCCCGCCGATGTCATTGTCAACAATGCCGGTGTGATGCTGCTGGGCGATGCAACCAGGCAGAATCCCGATGAATGGGACCGCATGCTTGATGTGAACGTCAAGGGCCTGCTCAACGGCATTCATGCAGTCTCAAGCGGAATGGTCAAGCGCAAGCACGGCACCATCATCAATATCAGCTCGGTGGCAGGTCGCAAGACCTTCGCCAATCATGTGGCCTATACGGCCACGAAATTCGCCGTACACGGGCTTTCTGAAAACTTGCGTGAAGAACTCTCTCCGCATGACGTGCGCGTCGTGACAATCGCACCCGGTGCCGTTGAGACCGAGCTTCTCAGCCACACCAGTGATACAGGCATCAAAGCCGGCTATCAGGACTGGAAGAAGAGCATGGGCACGCCCGTGCTTGCAGCAGACGATGTCGCGCGCGCCATCGTCTATGCTTACGATCAGCCGCAGGGTGTCTGCATTCGCGAAATCGTTCTCGCAGCAACCCGCCAGCAGGCATAATGGCATAAAAAAGGGGCCGGTCCGGCCCCTTTTATCGATCTGTATTTTATCGTTTTCCTGCGCGGCGGCGCCCCTGCCCTGCGCCACCTGCCCCTTGTTCTTCGAACAAAGAGGCAAGCTGCTCGGTCATAGCACCGGCAAGCTCTTCCGCGTCCACAATCGTCACAGCACGCTGATAATAACGCGTCACATCATGGCCGATACCGATGGCAATCAGTTCAACCGGCGAACGCGTTTCGATCTCTTCGATAACCGCACGCAAATGACGCTCCAGATAATTGCCCGGATTAACCGAAAGCGTTGAGTCATCCACTGGTGCGCCGTCCGAAATCATCATCAGAATCTTGCGCTGTTCAGGACGTGCCAACAGGCGCTGATGTGCCCAGATCAGTGCTTCGCCGTCGATGTTTTCTTTCAGCAAGCCTTCGCGCATCATCAATCCGAGATTGTTGCGCGCACGACGCCACGGCGCATCTGCGCGCTTATAGATGATATGGCGCAGATCATTAAGGCGGCCCGGATTGGACGGCTTGCCACGACCAAGCCAGGCTTCGCGCGATTGTCCGCCCTTCCATGCCTTGGTGGTGAAGCCGAGGATTTCGACCTTCACACCGCAACGCTCAAGCGTGCGCGCCAGAATATCCGCACAGGTCGCTGCAACCGTAATCGGGCGGCCGCGCATGGAGCCGGAATTATCAATCACCAGCGTCACGACCGTATCGCGGAAATCTGTATCGCGCTCCATCTTGTAGGAAAGCGGCTGCGTGGGGTCGATCACGATACGCACAAGACGCGCACTGTCGAGATAGCCCTCTTCCAGATCAAAATCCCATGAGCGGTTCTGCTGCGCCATCAAGCGGCGCTGCAAACGATTGGCAAGCCTGCCGACCACACCCTGCAAATTAGAAAGCTGTTTATCGAGAAAGCCGCGCAAACGGCTCAGTTCCGCCTCATCGCAAAGATCGGTGGCTTCGACTTCCTCATCGAATTCACGCGTGAAAACCTTGTAATCGACATGCTCGGCAAAATTGGCGAAGGGCTGGTTCTGACGGCGCGTGTCACCGGGCGTTTCCGCGTCGACATCTTCGCTGTCATCCATATCGTCAGAGGAAGCGTCCGTGGCTTCCATCTCGCCCTGCTCGCCCTCTTCGCTGGAATTATCCGATTCATCACTTTCAGCGGAATCAGAACCTTCCTGGCTTTCGTCTCCGCCTTCCTCGTTTTCATCCGGATCCGGCGTCTGTTCGTTGTTATCGTCCTGCTCGTCGCTTTGCTCTTCCTGCGAAAGCTCCTCAGCCATATCCATCGAAGCGAGCATATCGCGCACAGTGCGCGCAAAGGCCTGCTGATCTTCAATATTTTCACCAAGGCGGGTAAGCGTGCTGCCGGCCTTCTGTTCGATCCATTCGCGCCACAGATCAAGCACAGGCCCCGCTTCGGCTGGTGCTTTGCGCCCGGTCAGCTTTTCACGCAGCAGAAGCGAAATCGCTTCCTCTAGCGGCGCATCATCCTTGTTGGTGACAGAAGAGAAATTGGCGCGGGCATATTTATCCGCCAGCATCACCGAAAGATTTTCGGCAACCCCGGCCATCGCGCGCGCACCAATGGCTTCCACACGCGCCTGCTCAACCGCATCATAAATCGCACGCGCCTGTTTGCCTTCCGGCGCAAGGCTTGCGTGTATGCGCGCATTGTGGCGCGCCTGACGCAGCGCCATGGAATCACCCAAACCCCGCGTAACGGCAAGATCATGCGCCGTCGGGCGCTTTGGCAGTTCAGGCAGACGGGCACGATTGCCAGTCAGCGCCGGACGGTCATTGCTGAAAGCCACTTCCAGCTCGTTCTCGCCGGAAATAGCGCGCATGGTCGCCGTCATCGCTCGCTTGAACGGTTCGGAATCCACCGGTCCGTTTTTACGCTCGCGCGAATTATCGCCTATTGCTGACTTCTGGCCCGACATCTGCCTATCCTGACTTCACAACACAACACCGCCGCCCGGTCTGGGCGGCAGGCATTATCCAACCTTATGCCAATACGATATTGGCAGCAGATTCTGGAAGTTCCTCACCGAAAGCACGCTGATAAAACTCAGCCACAGTCTGGCGTTCAAGCTCATCACACTTGTTGAGGAAGGTCAGGCGGAATGCAAAACCGACATCATTGAAAATGGCAGCATTTTCAGACCAGGTAATGACAGTACGCGGGCTCATCACGGTCGAAAGATCGCCATTGATGAAAGCCTGGCGGGTCATATCGGCCACGCGCACCATCTTGTTGACGATCTCACGGCCTTCCGCATTCTGATAATGCTTTGACTTGGCAAGAACGATGTTCACTTCGTTATCATGCGGCAGATAATTCAGCGTGGTGACGATCGACCAGCGGTCCATCTGCGCCTGATTGATCTGCTGCGTGCCGTGATAAAGGCCGGTCGTATCGCCAAGGCCAACCGTGTTGGCGGTGGCAAACAGGCGGAACGCCGGATGCGGGCGGATGACCCGGCTCTGATCAAGAAGCGTCAGACGGCCCGAGGTTTCCAGAACACGCTGGATCACGAACATAACATCCGGGCGACCGGCATCATATTCATCGAAAACCAGCGCGACATTGTGCTGATAGGCCCAAGGCAGAATGCCGTCCTTGAATTCGGTAACCTGCACACCGTCCTTGACGACGATGGCATCCTTGCCGACGAGATCGATACGGCTGACGTGGCTGTCGAGATTGATGCGGACACACGGCCAGTTGAGACGGGCTGCAACCTGTTCAATATGGGTCGATTTACCCGTTCCGTGATAACCGGAAACCATCACGCGGCGATTATAGGCAAATCCTGCCAGAATTGCGAGCGTCGTCTGACGGTCGAAAATATAATCCGGGTCCGTTTCCGGCACATAGGAATCGCCCGCCGCATAGGCTGGCACACGCATGTCGGAATCGATTCCAAACACGTCGCGTACCGAAACCGTTGTATCCGGCAAATTGGCTATATCCCGCTCAACCTTGTTCATCATGCCTCCAAAGCAGCAGGACTATCCCACCGCGACATTCAAATTCGATCAGGGAGCCTTGCGGTGAACCGGATGACGCCCTTCTGTTTCGTTGCGGGCATCCGTAATCGCATCCGCGCAAAAGCGCAGTAGATGAATGTCCGTCAGGGCATGGTCACGCCCTGATACTCGGCTTATAAAGCCCAGACAGGCTTTAGCAAAAACCTGCCGTCTTGAGCAATTGATAAGCCTGAATGACCTCACGAAATCTTTCTTCCGACCCGCGGTCACCACCATTTGCATCGGGATGGTGTTGCTTCACAAGTTCTTTATAGCGTGCCTTAATCATATCGCTAGTCGAATTTGCTTCAAGACCAAGTGTCGAAAGCGCTTTTATTTCCAAAGTACGCGGTTTGCGCGGTGCATTGCCCGCCGAGGCCGCTTTCGCACCCCGCACGAAGCCAAATGGATCGCGCATACGATTCTGATAGGCCGCAGACCCGGAACGACGCGTCGCCATATCAGGCGACGTGCGCGCAGACCCTGTCGAATTGGATGCGGTTGACCAGGTCGGACGATTGCCGATAATCGCATCCTTCTGGAACTTCGATATTTCCCCATCGGAAAGACCGGAGAAATAATTGAAATTCTTATTATATTCGCGGACGTGATCCACGCAGAAATGCAGATACTCACCCTCGCGCATACGCCCAACCGGCGCACGATGCGTACCAGGCTTATCGCAACCATCCCATTGGCAGCAGGGACCACTGGACTTCTTTTCCGCTTCCTTCTTGGGACGGATGCGGATGCTGTCGAAAAGTTTTGAGTGCGTTGTCATCGAATCAGATTATGCGAATTAAGAGTGGCTAAACAAGAATTGACATTTCGTCCCGAATGGTTTTGGCCATGACTTCAGGGCAAAATCGAATACAGATTGCAATTCCTGTGCGGATTTGCCCCACCGATTGTCGCCGGGGCGACGTCTATATGAGGCACAGCGTCTATATGGGGAGAACTGGCCCAAATGTCCATTCACAATAGCAAACAATCTTCGATGGAAGCAAAACTGCGTGCAGCTTTTGCACCCGAAAGACTTGAAATCATCAATGAAAGCCATCTCCATGCCGGCCATCATCACGAAGATCGTGGCAATCATGAGGTCTATGACGGCACCGGCGAAACACATTTTCGCGTGCGCATCGTGTCCGAAGCTTTTGCAGGCTTAAGCCGTGTTGCACGCCACCGCGCGATCAATGAGCTTCTGAAGCAGGAGCTGGATACCGGCGTTCATGCGCTGGCATTGGAGCCATCCGCTCCCGGTGAAGCCACACGCCGCTGATCGTCCTTATGCCTGAACCTTAAGCCATTTGCGCAAACGCCCCCGCGCATTGGCATAGGGTGAGGATGTATTGAACTGGATCATCCGACCCAGCGTATAGTTCTCATACCATTGAACGCCATATAGTTCGGCGTCTGTATGCGCCGCGATGAGCGCGACCAGCGCATTTTTCGCAGCTTCAAAGCGCAAAAGCAGGTCTAAAAAAGCCAGCGTCTCATAGTCACGGTAAAATTTTGCGGCAAGAGCGCCAAGTTCATTCCATTTAAAGCCCGTTTCTGGAAAATCGACCGCAAGCCGCTGATTACGGCGCTCACACCATTTAAGCACCAGCTCGTTCCATCCGACCAGATAGGCAACAAGATCATGCACGCTCATCAGCGTGCCCTTTGCATGGCCTTCCATGGTCTTTTGCATGGCCTGCTCGGGTTTTACACGCGCAAGATCAAGCTTGAGCCGGGCATAATTTGTTTCAATTGCCGCAAGCAGTTCCAGTTTATTTGAGGGCACAGCCATCAGGCGGAAAGACGCTCTTTCAGGAATTCCAACACCGCGGCAGGCGGTACGTCCTTGGCAATGAAAGATTGGCCGACACCGCGCGTCAAAATGAAGGTGAGTGCACCGCGCGCCACTTTCTTGTCCTGCGCAATGAAATCCATCAGCTTTTCAGCATCCGGCAGACCGCCCGGCACGTCATTGAGCGTGGTCGGCAGGCCAACGGCCTTCAAATGCGCTTCGACACGTTCTGCATCCTCAACGCCGCAAAGGTTCATCTTGACCGAAAAACGATGCGCAAGCGCCATACCGATGGCAACACCCTCGCCATGCACCAGACGGCTTGAATCGTAACCCGTTGCCGTTTCAAGCGCGTGACCAAATGTATGACCAAGATTAAGCAGCGCACGATCGCCATTCTCACGCTCGTCACGTGCCACGACCGCAGCCTTTGAGCGGCAGGACTCAGCAATGGCTTGCGCGCGCGCAGCCCCCCCTGCAAAGACGTCCTGCCAGTTCTTTTCAAGCCAGGCAAAGAAATCCGGGCGGTCAATCAGGCCATATTTGGCCACTTCCGCATAGCCTGCACGAAATTCACGTGGGCTCAGTGTATCAAGCACCTGCGTGTCGGCCAGCACCAGCTGCGGCTGATAGAAAACGCCAACAAGGTTTTTGCCATATTGCGTGTTGATGCCGGTCTTGCCGCCAACAGACGAATCCACCTGCGCAAGCAACGAGGTCGGCATCTGAACAAAATTCATACCGCGCCGCACGATACCGGCTACAAAGCCGGACAGATCGCCCACAACACCGCCACCAAAAGCCACGACCGCGTCACCACGCTCAAGCCTTGCGGCGAGCACAGCATTGGTCACGGTTTCCAGGGTCGAAAAGGATTTCGATTTTTCGCCGGGCGCCACGATAACAGGCGTGGATTCGATGCCCACACGTGCAAAACTTTCCGTCAAAGCTTCCAGATGTGCCTTGGCTACACTCTCATCGGTGACGATAGCCACACGAATGCCCGGCAGGCGCTTTGCAACTTCTTCACCCGCGCGTGCAATCAGACCTTTTCCGATCAGAATGTCGTAAGATCGCTCCCCCAGCGAGACCGGAACTGTCACACTGTCGGCGTTTAAAGAGGCACTCATGCAAATCGTCTCCCAATGCATGTCGTGGAAAAGTGGAAACCGGTTTTCCGATAACAACATGCGTAAAACAACAAATTAGAGCAAGCGTGGCATGTATGATCAGGCCCGCCACGCCCTATCATCAGGCCTGGCCCTTGCTCAGATGCGCGATCAGCGTATCGATCAACTCTCCCGCAATCACTTCCTTCTTATCGTCCCGCGTCATCACATGCAGATCAGCGAAAGCATAAACAGGATAACGGACCTCCATCAGCCGCTGCATCACGCCGCGCGGATCGTCATTTTTCAAAAGCGGGCGGTTCTGACGGCGCGAAACACGGTCCATCAGCACGTCAAGCTCAGCATTCAGCCAGATGGAAACACCGGCATGCGCAATCGCCTCACGGGTTTCGGCATTCATATAAGCGCCGCCGCCGGTCGCCAGAATCATCGGGCCATCATCGAGAAGCCGCAGGATCACCCGGCGCTCCAGATCGCGAAACTCTGCTTCACCATAGGTTTCAAACAGTTCAGGGATGCTCATGCGCGAAACGGTTTCTATTTCCGTATCCACATCGCGGAAAGGCAGACCGAGCATCGTTGCCACTTTACGACCGACTGTCGACTTGCCTGCACCCATCAGCCCAACAAGAACAACCACTTTTGTGCCAAGAAGCCGGCGAACGGCATCTGCCTTGTCGTTAAGATTTGTCTGATTTGCTGTACTGCTCATTGACCTCGTCCATTTATATCGGTTCCACATGAAAAACCGTGCGGCGTCAATTGCTTTCGTCGTCTAAAATGAACCGAAGAGGGCTTTTTATGCATAGAAACAGCCCGTCGCTGCTTTCGTAACACCCCTCCTTGCTTTCGTATCAATAGCACAGCATAAACGCACCATGCCCACGCTGACGCGCATTCTTCTGTTGCTCGCTGTCCTTGCTGCCATTGTCTATGGCGCAATGTTTTCCCTTGCCAATTTTGTAAAACCCACAACCCACGAAATAACGGTGGAGATTCCATCGTCGAAACTCAAACAGACCGTGGTGGCACCACCTGCGCCTGCAACACCGGATGACCAGCAGGCAACAAGCGAAGCGGGACAGGAATAAGATGCGTGCTTCACTGGCGATTGAAAATTTTCTTGAAATGATGAGTGCGGAACGCGGCGCTGCAAGCAACACGCTTGAATCCTACCGCCGCGATCTGGAAGCTGCGGCTGATGCGATGAAGACGCGTGGCGTCAATCTGGCAGAAGCCAGAACTGACGATATCCGTAATGTTCTTGATGGCATGTCGAGCGAAGGCTTTGCCGCCACCTCTCAAGCGCGGCGTCTTTCAGCGCTCAGGCAATTTTTTCGTTTTCTTTATGCCGAAGGCTTTCGGCAGGATGATCCAACCAGCATTATCGATGCCCCCAAAAAGCAAAAGCCGCTGCCAAAAATCATGAGCGTCGAGAATGTCGGGCGTCTTCTTGATCGCGCCGAACGTGAGGCGAAAGAAGCAACAGAGCCATCGGAACGCATCAAAGCCTTGCGCCTGCATGCACTGCTTGAAACGCTTTATGCAACAGGATTGCGTGTCTCCGAACTTGTCGGTCTTCCGGTGAGCGTTGCGCGCACCGATCACCGTTTTCTGATCGTGCGCGGCAAAGGGGCGAAAGATCGCATGGTACCCTTGTCGCAAAAGGCGCGTGAGGCTTTGCAGGCGTTTCTGGCACTGCGCGATTCCCTGCCCGGCTATGATGACAACCCGTGGCTCTTCCCAGCTTTCTCCGAAAGCGGCCATCTGGCGCGTCAGGTTTTTGGCCGGGAACTGAAAAATCTTGCTGCAAGAGCAGGGCTTTCAAGCGCCTCCGTCTCTCCGCATGTGCTGCGCCACGCCTTTGCCAGCCACCTTTTGCAAAACGGCGCAGACCTGAGAACCGTACAGCAATTGCTTGGACATGCAGACATTTCGACCACCCAGATTTACACCCATGTTCTGGAAGAAAGACTGCATAAGCTGGTAACTGAACATCATCCGCTTGCCGATTAAACGCTCTGCGGGTAAGAGGATTTCAGAAAAATTTGCAAGATGCGCGCGAAGTTAATATGTAAGACGCCGTAAAACAGCCGTTTTCTGGCATGTTTTATGCCCGATATCTCTGGAAACGCACAATAGTCAGGCCCGATGTATAACTATCTCGACTTTGAAAAACCCGTTGCCGACCTCGAAGGCCAGATCCTTGAGCTGAAAAAGCTCGCACAGGAACAGGGCAGCGTCGAGATGAGCGACGAGATCAGCCGTCTTGAGAAACGCTCGGCCGATGCACTCAAGGATATTTATCGCAAGCTGACGCCATGGCAGAAGGCGCAGATCGCCCGCCATCCTGATCGTCCGCATTGCCTCGAATATATCAGCCAGCTGTTCACGGAATTCACGCCACTGGCCGGCGACCGTCAGTTTGCCAATGACGAAGCCATTCAGGGCGGCTTTGCCCGCTTCAATGGCCTGCCCGTTGCCATTCTCGGTCAGGAAAAAGGCTCCGACACCAAGACCCGCCTCAAGCATAATTTCGGCTCGGCGCGTCCGGAAGGCTATCGCAAAGCCGTTCGCATTATGGAAATGGCTGACCGTTTCCAGCTTCCCCTCATCACTTTTGTTGACACCGCCGGCGCCTATCCCGGCGTAAGTGCTGAAGAACGCGGACAGGCGGAAGCCATTGCACGCTCCACGGCTGAGTGCCTCAAGCTGCGCGTGCCCGTCATCTCGATCATCATCGGTGAAGGCGGTTCGGGCGGCGCCATTGCGATTGCTGTCGCAAACCGCGTCTATATGCTCGAACATTCAATCTATTCGGTGATTTCGCCTGAAGGGGCAGCTTCCATTCTCTGGCATGATTCCACTCGCGCCAAGGATGCAGCCTCGAATATGCGCATTACCGCGCAGGATTTGTTTGATCTTAAGATTATCGACGGCATCATTCCTGAACCGCTCGGCGGCGCGCATCGCGGTAAAGATGCTGTTATTGCGGCGGCTGGGGACATCATCACCGCCTCATTGCGTTCGATGAAGGATGTTGACGGCGAAACGCTCAAACAGGAGCGCCGTCAGAAATTCCTCGATATCGGCCGTAATATTTAATTTACCATAAAATTCAAAAACTTGCTCCGGCGCAGCCCAAACTGCGCCGGATTTGCATCATGCCGCTATTTCCGCCATATTGCGGACACGCTGTTTTTTAGGTATTTGAGCAAGGATTTATCAACGATACCGAAAGGTTTTGTTGTTAATTTGCGAAGACTGAAAAGTCAGATTTCGAACAGGCTTGATGCGATATGAAGATCAGAACCGCACTTTTGGGAACTCTCATGGCATCCGCTTTGCTGGCGGGCTGTCAGGGTTCGTCCGTTTCCGATCTCAGCCTGCGGGCTGAAAAGCCGCTTCCGCAAAAGATTATTGCCAAGATGCAGGCGAAGGGCATGACCCGCACATCGCCGGTTATGGTGCGCATTTTCAAGGAAGAAGGCGTGCTTGAAGTCTGGAAGCAGAAAAACAACGGCAAGTACGACCAGATTGCATCTTACGAGATTTGCAAATGGTCCGGCAAGCTCGGTCCAAAGTTCATCGAAGGCGATCGTCAGGCGCCAGAAGGCTTCTACACCGTGCGCCCGGCTCAGATGAACCCGAATTCGCAATATCATCTCGCCTTCAATATCGGCTTCCCCAATGCCTATGACCGCGCCCATAACCGCACCGGTCAAAATCTGATGGTGCATGGCGCGTGCTCGTCATCGGGCTGCTATTCAATGACCGATGACAGCATCAGCGAAATTTACGCTTTCGGCCGCGACGCCTTCAAGGGTGGGCAGCGGGATTTCCAGATACAGGCCTTTCCGTTCCGGATGACTGCCGCCAATATGGCGCGTTACAAGAACGATCCGAATTACGGCTTCTGGAAAATGCTCAAGCAGGGCTACGATTCTTTCGAAGCGACGAAGGTGCCGCCGAAGGTTGACGTTTGCGAAAAACGGTATGTCTTCAACGTACCGACACCAAACGGCCAGCCGCTTTCGGCAACCGACGCCTGCCCGCCTTCAGCAACAGCTGAATCGATGGCTTATACCTCGTCTTATGAAAAGACGTTCCAGTCCGCTTTCAGTGCAGCGCAGAAAAAGCCGGCACCATCCATTCAGGGCATCACGGAAGCGAAGCTTGTTTCGGCATGGAGTGCGGCACGTGCACGTGGCGAAAAAGTAACGCGGGAACCGCCTTCGCTTTCACCAAGCTCGGCAGAAACCCCGAACGCACCGGATATTGCGCCAGCGGCAACGCCGATCTCGGCTGTGCCAACCACGGCTATTGCGGCAACGCCAGCAGTCGCCACCAACCCGGTTCAGGCGGCCAATGTGCCAGTGCCACAGCAAAACCCGGCCAATGTTTCGCCAATGACCACGGCAAGCACTGTTGCAGACACCGTTGCGGCTAAAGCGCCTGAAAAGAAAAAAGCCTGGTGGAAGCTCGGCGGAAACTAAAGCGCAATGCGTGAAGAGATAGCTGTCTATGACTTAAGGGGGCTTAAATGCCCTCTTCCTGTTTTAAAAACCCGCAATCGCCTGCAAAACATGGCCTCTGGTTCGCTTCTCTGGGTGGAAACAACCGACCCTTTGTCGGGCATTGATCTTCCGCATTTCTGCACGCAGGAAGGTCACGCTCTGATCAAACAAGAGCGTGACGAAAAACTTTACCGTTTTCTCATTCAGAGAAAATAATCAGCGCGTTGAAAAGCCCGGAATAGCCAGTGGATTGTCCATCATTGCTGCCCGATCCGGGCGATCAATCCCCGCTTTGCCAAGAAATGCATCGAACAGTTCACGCACGTAACTCTCTGGCAAATCCTTGACGATCATCACCAAAAGCGTCTCATGCTCATCCTTCGGCCATTTTGGCAGACGAGCAGGCGGGTGGAAAATCTTCTGCACACCATGGATGACCAGCGGACGATCCGGGTCTTCGGCAATCTGCACAATGCCTTTTACGCGCAACAGCTTTTCGCCATGGGTTGAGCGCAGCAGATCAAGAAACATCTCGAATGTCGAAAACGGAATTGGGGCCTTGTGCCGCAGCGAAAAGGAACGGATCGCATCATCGTGGTGGTGATGATGATGGTGGTCATGATCGCAATCAGGGCCGCACACATGGTCATGGCCATGATGATGGTGCGAATGGTGATGATCGTGATGATCATCATCTTCATAGGCTTCTGCATTGAGCCAGTGCTGCACATCTGCCGTCTTGGTTTCAGGATTATAAAGGCCGCATTCAAAGAGTGCAGCATAACCGGTGCGCGCATCAGAGGCTTCCAGAATGTCCGCACCCGGATTAAGCAGCTTCAATCTTGCCCTGAGTGCTGCAAGCCCGGCCTTTGCTTCGGGCATATCCGCCTTGGTAATGATAATGCGATCGGCCATGGCAGCCTGCTTGACCGCTTCCTCATGATGATCAAGCGTCGCCATTCCATTGACGGCATCAACGGTTGCAAGCACACCGTCAAGGCGGAAAGCCTGCATCAAAACAGGATGCCCCATGATCGAATGCAGCACCGGAGCCGGATCGGCAAGGCCCGTTGTTTCGATGATCACGCGCTTCAATGCCTTGATACGACCTGTCTGAAGACGATCAATCAGATCGGCCAGCGTATCCACCAACTCACCACGCACCGTGCAGCACAGGCAACCATCGGCAAGCTCGATCACCCCTTCACTGGCTTCTTCAACCAGCAGATGATCAATGCTCACTTCACCAAACTCGTTGATAATGACGGCCGTATCGGTCAGCGCCGGGTCTTTGAGCAGACGATTGAGCAACGTTGTCTTGCCCGAGCCAAGAAAGCCGGTCAGTACGGAAACAGGGATTGGATGCGACATGATACGATCTTAATTGATTGAGGCGGCGGCACGCTGTGGGCGTGGCATCGGTACAGGAACCTGCGAAATATCAAGCTGGCCTACGCGGGTAATCTTTGCAGGCGGCGCGGAAACAAGCCCAACCTGAACCGGAACAGGCTCACGGGTCATCGCATGGATATAAGGCGAATTGAGCTGCAAATGCCCCTCGACATCACGGCCATCCCAGCGATCAGCCATGGCCTGCTGGCTGCAGATCGTCTTACGCATATCCACCGCCTGATTGACGGCACTGCTGGCTGGCGGCACCATCGATCCTAAGGTCGGCACACCGGCACCATTGCTGCGAAACGCATCCGTCATAAGCTGTGCAGCCTGCACAGCACGGGTTTCCTGACGGTCGGCCCCAAGCACAACGGCCAAAATAGTGCGTCCCTGACGTGTTGCGGAACTGGCAAGATTAAACCCCGATGCACAGACAAAACCGGTTTTCATCCCATCAGCACCATCGAAGCGGCCGAGCAGAATGTTGTAATTGGCCTGTGGCTTCTTGCCGTCACCCGCATCAATCGCTTCTGTATTGAAATAATGCGCATATTGCGGAAACTCACGGCGCAGTTGCACGCCAAGCACAGCAAGATCGTGTGCGGTCGAATAATTGTTCGGATCATGCAAGCCATTCGGATTGGCAAAATGCGACCCGGTCATGCCGATGCGCTGCGCTTCCGCATTCATGCGCTTGACGAAACCGGCTTCGCTTCCGCCCACGGCCTCCGCAACGGCCACGGCCACATCATTGGCCGACTTTACCAGCATGATCTTGAGCGCATTATCGAGCGTCAATACCGACCCCGGACGATAGCCCATCTTGCTCGGCGGCTCTTTCGAAGCATTGACTGTCATTTTAACAGGCGATTCAAGCGTCAGCTGACCCGACTGAAGCGCGCGAAACGTGACATAAGCCGTCATCATCTTGGTCAGCGAAGCCGGATACCAGCGCTGGAAAGGATCCTGCGCAGAATAAACCTTGCCGGTCGCCACATCGACAGCAATCGATGGATTGGCCAGAGCAGCCGACAAAGTCAGGGCGGATAAAACCGCTGCTGCACCCAGGATTTTCAACGACTTCGCGATCATTTGTAGTTCCAATCAGCAAGGGCCTTAAAAGCCTGCGAATATATCAGTCAAAAAGCAAGATTTGCACTGCTCTTATCTATGCCATGTGGCAACCAAAAGGCAAATAGCGCATGCGCGGAAAAGTGGGAACCGGTTTGCCGATAACGCATGCGTGAGGAATAATCCCTGAAGCGCCAGGCGCTTTAGGGATTGCCCGCTTTCACCGAAACGTCATATTCTCCCGACATCTGCTTATTGAGAATCTCAGGATATTTCCGAAATGCCAGTGCTTAATCGTGTCGTCGAAACTGAAAGCCAGATCGCCGCATGGCGCCGCCATCTGCATCAGAACCCGGAACTGCTTTATGATGTTCACGAAACGGCGCGTTTTGTGGAAGAAAAGCTGAAATCTTTCGGCTGCGATCTGGTTGAAACCGGCATTGGACGCAGCGGCGTCGTTGCGGTCATCAAGGGCCGCCATGGCGATGGTCCGGCCATTGGCCTGCGCGCCGACATGGATGCGCTGCCGATCACCGAGACCAGCGGCGTTGAATGGGCATCCAAAAATCCGGGCAAAGCGCATTCCTGTGGCCATGATGGTCACACATCCATGCTGCTGGGCGCTGCACAATATCTGGCTGAAACCCGCAATTTCCGCGGCTCTGCTGTTGTGCTGTTCCAACCGGCTGAAGAGGGTGGCGCTGGCGCGCTGGCCATGGTTCAAGATGGCGTGATGGATCGCTTCGGCATTTCGGAAGTCTATGGCGTGCACAATCTGCCGGGCCTTCCTGTTGGCCAGTTTTCGATGTGCAAAGGCCCAATCATGGCCGCAACAGACGAGTTCGACCTGTTCATCACCGGACGCGGCGGCCATGCAGCCCAGCCGCACCGCACGATTGATCCGATCCTTGCCGGGTCGCAACTGCACCTTGCCATTCAGGGCATTGTGGCGCGCAATATCGATCCGCTCGATTCTCTCGTGATCTCGGTCACGAAGTTTCATGCGGGCGAGGCCTATAACGTCATTCCTGAAACGGCCAAGCTTTCGGGCACCGTGCGAACCTTGAGCAAGGAAACCCGCGCCTATGCAGAGCGCCGCATTCGTGAAGCGGCAGCGGGCATTGCAGCTGTGACCGGTGCAGACATTACGGTTCGCTACAAAAACAACTATCCTGTCACCTATAACCACGCCGAGCAGACCGATTTTGCGGCGCGCGTGGCAAAAAATGTGGCAGGCGAAGGCAAAGTGAAAACCGATGTCGCGCCGATGATGGCCGCAGAGGATTTTTCCTACATGCTGGAAGCACGCCCCGGCGCTTATATCTTCCTCGGCAATGGTGACACGCCCGGCCTGCATCACCCTGCCTATGACTTCAACGACGCAGCCATTCCTTATGGCGTGAGCTATTTTGTGTCGGTGATTGAAACCGCGCTTGCCGCCTGACGTCGAGAGCATTTGATGTTTTGAGTGAATCGCTGAAAATGCTCTTTTTATTAAGAGAAAATGCGCCTCCCCCGCTTTTTGCGGGGTTGGCGAATGGCACGAAAAACAGTATGTGTCGAAAAATGCTTAGCTTAGAGCGCATCCCGAAACAAGCGAAGCGGTTTTCGGATTAAGATGCGCGTTGAATAATTATTTTGAGCATTCAGATTGCTGGTCCCGTAGCTCAGTAGGATAGAGCGCAAGATTCCTAATCTTGAGGCCACTGGTTCGAATCCAGTCGGGATCACCATTTAAATGCCTGTTATCTTTTTCAAATCAGCATGAACATAATTCACCCGCAAACAAGCTAATTAGCCCGCTCAAAAGCGATCCCAATAAAGCAAATGAGATAATTATTCAGTTACAAGACGGTAGATGAGATCGTTAACTTTCTAATTTCTTGACGGCACTACATGACTCTGCCAGCTTACCAATATATCGGGATTTAAATTTCGAGTTGCTTATGGGGGATAATGTATGAGCACTTTCGAAGAAAGCATCAAAGTTATTGCTGAACGTGTAAAAACGCATTCGAGTACTATGGCGACAGAGGAGGCAGTTAAGACAGCTGTTGTCTTACCTTTTCTTCGAGCTTTAGGTTACGATGTCTTTGATCCCAATGAAGTCATTCCCGAATTTACAGCCGATGCGGTTGGAAAAAAAGGCGAGAAGGTCGATTATGCAATCTACATGGATAATCAAATACGCATTCTGATAGAATGCAAGCCAATCAACGTTAACTTGGAAAAAAAGCACTTAGATCAGCTTTATCGGTATTTCAGCGTCACCAGCGCCAAATTTGCCATTTTGACCAATGGTCGCACATTCAATTTCTATACCGATCTGGATGCGTTAAATAAGCTTGATACCCGTCCCTTTTTCGTTTTCGATCTCGCAGACTTTAACCCGGTAATCGCAGCGGAACTAAAAAAATTCGAAAAAGGCAGTTTCAACGAAGACAGTATTTTAGCCACTGCTGAACGTCTAAAGTACACTTCGGGTATAAAAAAGGCTATCAACAAGCTCATAGAAGATCCATCAGAGGATTTTGTTAGAATCGTTTCGAGTGATGTGTATGAAAAGCGCTTCACGGCCAGCGTAAAAGAAATGCTTACTGCGGTAACCAAGTCTGCCTTCCGCGACGTAATTATGGATGCGGTGAAGAACCGCTTATCCAACGCACTTGCTGAAACACAGCAGGTTATTGAAGAGATCGAACAGCCCGAAGAAGAAGCCGAAATCGTAACAACCGAAGATGAAATCGAAGGTTTTATGATTGTCCGGGCCATATGCCGAGAAGTGGTTCCGGCGAAGCGGATTGTAATGCGCGATGCCAAGTCATATTGCGCCATTCTTCTGGACGATAATAATCGTAAGCCGCTGGTACGCCTACATTTCAATCGCGCAACAAAGTACATCGGGATTTTTGACGGCGATACTGAAGACCGCGTAATCATCGAAACCCTTGATCAAATATATGAATATGCAGATCGTATAAAAATCGCAGCTCAAAAATACTCTTGATTACAATAAACTCATCTGCCAGCCGAGCTACTATAACATAGTTTATAGGCTCGACTGACAGTTTGAAAAATTCTTTTTAGCAAAGATCACCACCGTTTCCTCATCCTTCATAGGGCCAATTGGCTTGTGAAAACACACCGCCATCAACCCATAAAGTTTGCCCGGTTACAAACTGCGCGGCATCGGATGCAAAAAACAGCGCTGGACCACAAATATCATCCGCAGTGCCCACCCGTCGCAGCGGCGTAATGCGGCTCCATGTGCCTGCATAATCCGGCTGCTCCTGTGCTGTGCGTTCGTTGAGAATAGCGCCGGGTGCCACGCAGTTCACCCGAATGCCGTGTGGGCCCAGTTCAACCGCGGAAACCTTGGTGAACTGCTCGATACCACCCTTGGAGGCCGTATAGGAAACCAGTTTCGGAAAAGCCAGTTTGTTGCAGCCAGAGCCGATATTAATGATCGATCCGCCCTTGCCCACATCGATCATCCGCTTGGCTGCGGCCTTGGTGTTGAGAAAACAGCCCTTCATATTGGTGCGGATAACATCGTCCCAGCCCTCTTCGGAAAGCTCCAGCAAGGTGCTCCATACCTGAATACCGGCATTGTTGATCAGCACATCCGGCGCATCGCCATACCAGCTGCAAACCTCGTCAAAGAACTCTTCAACCTCCGCGCCAAGACCCACATCGCATTCAAGCCCAAGTGCCTGACCACCAGCCGCTTCAACCGCCTGCATCAATGTGTCTGCCGTATCAACATCACCCCGGTAGCTGAAAGCAACCGCATATCCCGCTCTGGCCAGAGCCAGCACGAGATGCCTTCCAATGCCGGTGCTTCCACCTGTGACGACTGCAAACCCACTCATAAAATTCCCTCCCAAAGAATATCGAAAAGGAATTTAATCAAAGTTCGGCAATGGTAAAGCTGAGAAATTGGAAATATCAATTTTCCCGAAAGAGGAGAGCAAGATGAACCCCGATATTGAAACTGCCAATGGCGCCTGCCACTGCGGAACGGTTCGCTTTCGTGTGAAGCTTTCCGATGGTCTTCACACGGCACGCCGCTGCACCTGCTCCTATTGCCGGATGCGCGGCGCTGTCGCCGTTTCTGCCGAACTCAATGGCGTTGAAATTCTGGAAGGCAAAGAGGCGCTGACGCTCTATACATTCAACACAGGAGCCGCGAAGCACTATTTCTGCTCGAAATGCGGGATCTACACCTTCCACCAGCGCCGTTCAAACCCACAGCAATATGGTGTCAACGTTGCCTGTCTCGAAGGCATTTCACCCTTCGACTTTGCCAGTATTCCGGTCAATGATGGCGTAAACCACCCATCTGACAATCCGAAGCGCAAAGGGTCTGGCATTGCTGGCTATCTGCATTTTGAGCCAGTTGTGGATGAAGATTAAATCCTTGATCGCCGCTTCTGTTCATTTTTCTCCCATGAAAACACAAAAGGCGGCAGCGGGTCGAGACCGCGAATAATATCCGCACCCTTTTCGCCGACCATGATGGTCGGCGCATTGGTGTTGCACGACGGAACACGTGGCATGATCGAACTGTCGCACACCCGCAGACCTTCAAGACCGCGTACTTTGAGCTCCAGATCGACAACAGCCATCGCATCTGTCCCCATCCTGCAGGTGCCGACCGGATGATGATCGGTCTTGGCATTGGCACAGGCATAATCGAACAGATCATCATCACTGACGACCTTTGGGCCCGGTAGACGCTCGGCCATGACATAAGGTTTCAATGCATCCTGGCTCAGGATTTCGCGCGCGATCTTCAGGCCTTCCAGCGACATTTTGCGATCATGCGGATCGCTCCAGTAATTGGGGTCAATCAGGGGTGCTGCAGCCGGATCACTGGAAGCCAGCCGCACGGTGCCACGCGAGCGCGGATGCAGATAAGCGGAATTAAGCGTCACGCCTGCATTTTTGAGCTTCTCAACACCCGCCTCAATGCCCGAACCAAGCCCCAGATGAAACTGGATATCCGGTGAGCGGGCATCCGGGTCCGCATACCAGAAGCCGCCGGTTTCAAAGAGGCTCGATGCCACCGGGCCAGAGCGCAAAAAGATATATTGCAAGCCCGCGCCCAGCGTCCGGTGCAATTTCACCACGCCATCATAGGTGTGATCGCCCGTACATTCGGCAATGACAAACAGATCAAGATGATCCTGCATGTTCTCACCCACACCCGGCAGATCATGTTTTACATTCACGCCCACTTTTTTAAGATGATCGGCAGGGCCGATGCCCGATTGCAGCAGAAGTTTTGGTGAACCAATGGCACCGGAGGAGACAATCACCTCGCGGTTTGCGCGCAAAACCTCGCCGCTCATCAGCGTAACACCGGTGACTAGGGTGTTTTCCAGATTGACCGCGCGCACCGGCGCATTCATCCGCACGGTCAGATTTTTGCGATCCCTGATCGGTGTGAGATAAGCAAGGGATGCCGACGAGCGACGGCGATTGCGCTGGGTGAGCTGATAAAAACCGACGCCTGCCTGATCACGACCATTAAAATCCGCATTATACGGAATGCCGAGTTCTTGACCCGCGCGGATATAGGCATCACAGATAGGCAGCGGCGCTGAAGGCATCGAAACGCCAAGCGGCCCGCCATAGGAATGAAAATCATCGTTGAACCGCTGATTGTCTTCAGCGCGTTTGAAATAGGGCAACACATGGCGATAGTCCCAGCCGGTACAGCCGTCCTCATTCGCCCAGAGATCATAGTCGACTGCATTGCCACGCGTGTAAATCTGCGCATTGATGCTGGATCCACCGCCGATGACTTTTGCCTGCGTATAGCGCAAAACACGATTTTTCAGATGTTTTTGCGGAACGGTCTCCCAGCCCCAACTGGCCACCCCCTTTGTCATCTTGGCAAAACCGGCAGGCATGTGAAACAGCGGATTCCAGTCGCTTCCACCGGCTTCCAGCAGCAGCACTTTTATCGCTGCCTCTTCACTCAATCGATTGGCGAGAACACAACCGGCAGGACCGCCACCAACGATGATATAGTCATACTTCATGCGTTTCTCCTCCCGAGAAACTAAAGCTTCGCAATCGACAGGCCGCCATCGACATTGATCGCCGAGCCTGTCGCAAAAATGAAATCGCCACTGGCAAGTTGCGCCACAATCGCACCGACATCGCCTGCCTCTCCCCAGCGTTTCATCGGCACCAGACCGCCTTCGATCAGTCCGTCATAACGCTCGGCAACACGCGCTGTCATATCGGTGCGGATGATACCAGGACGCACCTCAAACACGCCGATCCGTGCTTCGGCAAGACGCAGCGCTAGCCCCTGCACGAAAGCTGTCAGTCCCGCTTTACTGATGCAGTAATCAAGCCTTTCGGGCGAAGTCATCACCGATGAAACCGAACTGATCGTCACGATACTGCGCGGAAAACGCACATCCGTCACCGCCAGCATGGATTTCACCACCGCTTGCGTAAAAAACACTGTGCCGCGCAGGTTCACGCTCATAATCGTGTCGAAATTCTCAAGCTTAAGCCCAAGAAAATCCCCGCGCTCGACTGAGCCCATGCCAGCATTGTTGACGAGACAATCAATGCCACCCAGCGCCTTCACTACGGCTGAAACCGTCGCTTCAT
Source organism: Ochrobactrum chromiisoli (assembly GCF_026241335.1). GTDB lineage: Bacteria > Pseudomonadota > Alphaproteobacteria > Rhizobiales > Rhizobiaceae > Brucella > Brucella chromiisoli. Next base: position 117,188 of record NZ_JAPHAV010000001.1, read on the forward strand.
GCGTTTCGACACAAGCCAGATCGCTTTCAAAGAAAACCACCCTTCCCCCAAGCCCGCGCAATTCATGGATGACCGCCTCGTCACGCTCTCGGTCGGTAATCGCCAGATCGAACCCTTTGGCGGCCAAGGCGCGCGCGATGCCAAGCCCGATCCCGCGCCGCCCGCCAGTCACCAGTGCCACTGGTCTTTGACGGTTCATAGGAGCCTCTCCCGGTTCAGGTAATCAGCAACGCGCAGAGCCTGCGCGGCAATGGTCAGCGCAGGATTGACCGCCGCCGAAGTCGGCAGAAATGACGCATCGACCACGTAGAGATTGGGATGGTCATAAGCACGGCAATAAGGATCAAGCGGCGCAGTTGCGGAATCATTGCCAATCCGCACCGTGCCGCATTGATGCGATGGTGTTCGCCTGTCGAACGCCCGCGACAGCACGATTGGAAACCCTGCCTGCTTGAGCGCAGATTTGAGCTTATCAACCAGCATCAGATGCGCCTTCCAGTTGGAACGCACCCAATGCAGAACGATGCGATCACCATCCACGCTCAAGCGACTTTCCGGCGATGGCAGATCTTCGCTCATCGCGTAAAAATCAATCGTATGCCCGGCAATGCGGTTTAAAAGCCATTCCGGCACCTGGCGCATGTTGGATTTCAGGATCGCGCCCGACACCCGCCCCAGCAACTGCACATTGCCAAGCGGCGGCCCACCCGCCCCATCGCTTAGATAGTAATCGTTGAAGCCAAAGGTCTTCTGATAAACGCTGTCATTGCGATAATGCGGATCAAACCCAATCACCGCACTGGCATTGTGGTTCATGAAATTGCGACCGACCTGATCGGAACGGTTCGCCAGTCCCGAACGCAGCAAAAGCGCTGCCGACTGCACGGCTCCCGCTGAGAGAATGACCAGCTTTGGATGCAGGACCAGCGCCTCGCCATTCTTCACATAATGAACTTCTGTAATGGTTTTACCATCGGGCCCGGTTTCAAGCTTTATTACCCGCGCGGATGTTTCAAGCCGGACATTCGGATGTTTAAGCGCTAGTGCTAACGGACAAGTTTCCGCATCCATTTTGCCGTCATTGCTGTTGGGATGCGCATCCCACGGCGTTTTGGCCTTCGCCAGCCAGCGATCAATATCAACGCCCAATGGCAAGGAAGCCGGATGCAGCCCTGCTTTCTTCAGCCGTGCGCGCAGATCGGCAATCGGACGTTCATCCCGGATTGCCGGATAGGAATAGGGCTTTGAATGATAGGGTTCAGTGGGGTCATCACCCAATTCACCGCGCACCTGAAAAAGCTCTTCCGCCTTGCAATACCAGGGCTCAAGCGCGTCGTATGAAAATGGCCATGCGGGAGACACGCCTTCCAGATGCACCAGCTCCTCAAAGTCCTCGCGCCGATAGCGCACCAGCACTGCGCCATAGAATTTGGAATTGCCGCCGACATTGTAATAATTACCGGGATTAAACGGCGTACCATCCGTCTCATACCAGAACTCTTTCGGGCGAAAGAAACCACGCTGGAAAATAGCGCGCGGGTCGCGGTTTTCCGGCCTGTCCGGCAAATGCTCCCCTGCCTCAAGAATAAGGATGTCAGCACCTGATGCGCTCAGACCGGCGGCTATGCTAGCACCGCCGATACCCGATCCGATGATGACAATATCCGGCTGTCCTCCCAAAGCCGTCACTCCTATTTTCCTTGCGGCATCCACCAGCCCGTCCGCGCACCGATATGCATGTTGAGCGTCTTGGTTTCGGTATAGTCCTCCACCGCATGACGGCCCAGTTCGCGGCCGAGACCCGACTGGCGATAACCGCCAAAAGGCAATTCCGGCGTGCCATCCATGAAAGTGTTCATCCAGACCGTACCAGCCCGCACCTTGCGGCCAATGTTCATGCAGGTGTCGAAATCGCGGCTCCACACGCCAGCCGACAAGCCATAATCAACCGCATTGGCAATCGAAATTGCCTCATCCACCGTATCAAAAGACAGCACCGACAGAACCGGCCCGAATACTTCTTCACGCGCAACGGCCATGTCGGCTTTCACACCCGCAATGATGGTCGGTCCCATATATTGGCCAAGGCCGAGATCCAGCACATCCCCGCCATGGGCAATGGCAGCACCCGCCTTTTTAGCCTGTTCGACATAGGCGCCAACCTTGCTCAGATGCTGTGGCGTGATAATCGCGCCCACCTGCGTGTTGACATCCAACGGATCACCGACGATAACTTTCTTCGACAGATCAGCGACCCGACCGACAATCTCATCGACAATTGAGCGATGCACGATCAGTCGCGAACCGGCATTGCAACACTCGCCCGCATTGAACCATGCGCCGAACACGGCCGCATCGATAAAGGCATCCATATCCGCATCCGGGAACAGGATTTGCGGATTCTTACCACCAAGCTCCAGCGATACTTTCTTGAGCGTCTGCGCCGCATTGGCCATGGTCAGCTTTCCAACACCTGTGGAGCCTGTGAACGACACCATATCCACTTCCGGATGCGTGCTCATATGCTGGCCGACATCAGCGCCCGTTCCGGTGATGATGTTGACGACACCGTCAGGGACGCCTGCTTCGGCCAGAATTTCGCCGAGTAACAATGTTGATCCGGAAGTCAGCTCCGAAGGTTTTACGACTGCCGTGCAGCCCGCGGCCAATGCAAATGGCAGCTTCTGGCCCACGATCAGGAACGGGAAATTCCACGGCGTAATGATCGACACAACACCAATCGCCTCGCGCAGCACGACACCCAACGTGCCATCACCCAAATTGTTGTAGCTTTCACCGTGCAGATCGCGCGCAAGCGCTGCCGCATAGCGCCAGATGTCAACGGAGCCGGCAATTTCGCCGCGCACCTGAGAGATGGGTTTGCCCGCTTCAATCGCATCGAGATAGGCGAGTTCTTCCGCCCGTGTTTCAATCAGATCAGCGGCTTTCAGCAAGATCAGCGAACGCTGCGATGCCGTTTTTGACGACCAGCGCCCGTCATCGAAAGCCTTACGCGCGCTCGTAACCGCGCGTTCCACATCTGCCTTGTTGCCAGCCGGATAGCGGCTCACCGTGACGCCATGGCCGGGCGCTACACGTTCAAGTGTCTCGCCGCTTTGACTGCCAACCCATTTGCCATCGATCAGCATCGAGAATTCGCGAACTTCAAGCCCGTTCAGCGGCTGTGGTTTAACGACTACGCTCATCACCATTTTCCTTCAAAATTCGCTTCGCGCTTTTCGGTAAACGAGCGCACGCCTTCTTTCAGATCGTCGGTCTTGGCGACAAGAATGGACCCCAGCGCCTCGACTGCCGTGCCATTATCCTCACCATTGGCGACCGACAGCATCAGTTTGGAAATTTCCAGCGCAGCCGGTCCGCGTTTTGCCACCCGCGTCGCATAGTCTTGCGCGGCTTTTAACGCCTCGCCCGTCTCCACCACAGCATCGACCAACCCGTGCGACAGCGCTTCCTCGGCCGTGAACATTTCGCCCCCCAGCACCATACGGCGCACAATCTGCGCACCAAAGCGGCGCACGAGGCGCTGCGTGCCCGACCAGCCGGGGATCATGCCGAGCGATGTTTCCGGCAGGCCGATTTTTGCCTGACGCTCAGCAATGCGGATATCGGCAGCACCCGCCAGTTCCAGACCGCCACCCAAAGCATGACCATTCATCGCTGCAATCAGCGGCACACGCAAAGTCGCAAGCCGCTCGAACACACGATGCCCATAGCGCACCCATGCATGACCGAATTCTTGCGGTTCCATGCCGCCCCAAGCTTTGATGTCGCCGCCTGCCGAAAAGGCCTTGCCTTCGCCAGTCAGGATCGCAACCCGCACGGAGCCATCGGCTTCCACCTGATCACAGGCCGCAGACAATTCCTGCAAAAGCTCAATATCAAACGCATTAAGCTTTTCGGGCCGCTTGATAAGCATGACTGCGATGTGGTTCTCGATTTTAATCTCAATCCGTTGAGCCATTTAAGCCTCCAGCTTTCGTGCAGGCTTTTGCGGCAATTCAAGCCCTATCGGCTCGTCACGAAACAGTGCCTCATCCATGCGTTTAAGCTGATCCGAAACAATCAGCGGAAACTCAGCCTGATCGAGAATATGCGTCTGCAAATCCACACCCGGCGCGATCTCGGTGAGCACAATGCCTTCTGGCGTGAGCTTTAAAACCGCGCGCTCGGTGACATAGGTAATGTCCTGCCCCTGCTCGACACTGCGCGCACCGGAGAAAGTAACATGCTCAACCTCATTAACGAACTTTTTGAGCTTCCCTTCCTTCTCGATCACCAGCTTACCGTCAGCGACCGACAATTTCGCCCCTGCATTGAACATGCCGGAGAAGACGATCTTCCTGGCCCTTGCAGTAATATCAACAAAACCGCCAGCACCAGCCGTCACATGCGGACGGAATGACAGCTTCGACACATTGACCGAGCCATCGCGTCCGATCTCAAGGAAGGACAGAAGTGAGGCATCAAACCCCGCGCCCTGAAAATAGGTGAACTGATAAGGTGACGGCATATAAGCATCCGCATTGGACGCACAGCCAAAAGCAAAGTCGAGAAGCGGCACGCCGCCAACTGCACCCTGCTCAATCACCCAGGTAACGGCACCATGCAGCCCTTCTTCCAACAGAATGCGCGGTACATTGGCGGAAATGCCGAAGCCGAGATTGACCGCACTTCCGGCCTGTAACTCCTGTGCGACACGCCGCGCAATCGCCTTCTGAATATTGAACTCGGCCAAGCGGAACGTATCGAGCGGACGGAAAATTTCGCCTGAAATTGCCGGATCATAAAGTGTCTGTGTTGTCTGCTTCTGATCGGGATCAACCACGATATAATCAACCAGAATGCCCGGCACGCGCACATCATGCGGTTTCAGCGTGCCCTCCTTGGCGATACGCTTCACCTGCGCAATGACGATGCCGCCATTGTTACGCGCAGCCAGCGCCTGATCCAGCCCACCAAGATATGCGCCCTCATGTTCATAGGTGAGATTGCCGCGTTCATCCGCAGTGGTGGCGCGGAGGATCGTCACATGCGGCACGATATTGGGAAAATACAGCCAGTCTTCGCCTTCAAAACTGACCTGCTTGACCACCGGCTCTTCACGCGCCTTGTCGTTCATTGCTGATCCCTGACGTTTGGGATCAACGAAAGTATCAAGCCCCACTTTGGTCAGTACACCAGGGCGCTTGGCAGCTGCCTCACGATGCATGTCGAACAGAATGCCCGACGGAATATTATAGGCGGGAATCTCGTTATTGGTGATCATCTGCCAGATCAGCGGCGGTTCGGCGCTGGACGGTCCTGAGGGATAAGAACCGCCGATGATCTTTTTCAAAAGCCCCTTTTTGGCGATGTAATCAACGCCCTTGATGCCGCTCATATCGCCCGCAGCGATCGGGTGCAGTGTGGTGATATTTTGCGGGTGGCCGGTTTCATCAAACCGCTCGCCAATCGCTTTCAGCATCATATCGGGACAGCCGAGGCCACTGGATGAAGAAACAGAAACGACAGCACTGTCGGGAATAAGCGATGCTGCTTCCGCAAATGAAATATGTTTGCTCATAATTTTCAAAGTCCTGAATGAACAGCGGTTGCCTTGCCGGTCTTTGCAGCCTCAAGCACGGCGAGCCCGGTCGCCAGCGACCAGATGCCATCCTCCAGAGTTGCGGAAGGCTGGCCTTTGCCTGCAATGGCATTATGGAAAGCCTGTAAGGCCGTTTCGTAGAGATTCTTCTGGTCGAGCGGCAATTCGTGCTCGCCATTTTGATCACGCAGAATGACGGTCCCCACAGGCTTCTGCGTCATGACATTGCGTGCAATGAGCGAGCCTTCACGCCCATGCACTTCAAAGCCGGTTTCCGCATATTTGGTGGTGAAAGCATCGTGGAACTGGGCAATCGCGCCAGATGGAAAACGCAAAACGCCCATCACGCCATCTTCCAGCCCTTCGCCGCTTAAACCGCCCTGCTGGTTGAAAGCCAAAGCTTCGACCGGGTTTTCACCCAGCACAAAACGCAATGTATCGACATCATGCACGGTAATATCGAGGATCACACCGCCGCCCGCATCGGGCCGTTCAATGCGCCAGCCCTGCAAATGCGGCGGCAGATAAACCGCGTGAAAAACCCGCGCGCCGAGCACCTTGCCGATCTTGCCTTGAGCAATCGCATCACGCATGGCGCGGTGGCTTGCAGCATTGCGCAAGTGATGATTGGTGGCTGCCACCACACCAGCCTCACGCACGGCGTCTAGCATCTGATGCGCGTCGCCAATCGTCAGCGCCAGCGGCTTTTCACAGAGGATATGCTTACCCGCTTGTGCTGCTGCAATCGCCTGATCGCGGTGCAGTTCATTGGTGGTGGAGATATAGACAGCGTCAATTTCAGGATCATTCAACAGCGCATCAAGGCTTGTTACAGAGCGGGCAATCCCATTCTCACGGGCATAGGCCTCGCCACGTGTAGCATTGGTGCTGTAAACGGAAACAACTTCGCCACCAGTCGCGCGAATGGCACTGATGACCCATTCTTTTGCAATGGTGCTTGCGCCTATAAGGCCCCACTTTGCCATGCGAATTTCTCCTCCTTTTTAGACTGCGTACCGCAACTTGCACGCACCGCAAGACGCACCGACAAGCGCTGCGCCTCCGCCTCCACCCGTTCTGAATTGATCTGTTTCAGCAAAAGCTGCGCCGCACGTTCTCCCAGACCTTGCGGATCAACAGCCACAGTTGTCAGTGCCGGAACAGCGGTCTTTGCTTCGATCACATCGTCAAAACCAACCACCCCGAAATCGCGGCCCGGTTCCAGATTTGCGGCACGCAAACCATCGCAAACGCCAAAAGCTACAGCATCATTGAAACACACTGCTGCCGTCGGTTTCGTGCTCTGCCGCAACATGCGCTCAACTGCTTCCACACCGCCAGCCCGCGAGGGTGCTGAGGTAAAGACCAGCGCATCATCAAACACCAAGCCCGCCTGCTCAAGTCCCGCACGATAGCCCGCAACTCTTTCGCTAAAAACAGCCGTGTCCGCATAGCCGCCCATGAAAGCAATGATGCGATGGCCCAGTGAGAAAAGATGCTCGACCGCCTTTGCCACGCCACCACGATTATCCGAAACAATCGACGACACACCAGATCCCGGCACATCGCGCACCATCTGCACAACCGGAAGGCCGCTTTTTGCCAATGGTTTCAGATCACCAGCCTCGGTGCCGCGGGCAGGCGAAACGATCAGCCCCGCAATGCCATGCTCGCGCATCGAGGCAATCACCTCGCGCTGGCGATCAATGCTTTCCGCCGTATTGGCGAGAAACTGCACATAGCCTGCCGACTGCATGACACGATCAACACCCACCGCAAGCTCGGCAAAAAAGCTGTTGGTCAGATCATTGACCACAAGCCCGATGATCTTCGATTTCGACTGCCGGAGATTGGCCGCCGAGCGGTTATAAACATAGCCGAGCTTGTCGATTGCTTCCTGAACTTTTGCGCGGGTCTCAGCACGCACCAGCGGACTGTCACGCAGAACAAGCGACACGGTTGACTTCGACACGCCAGCCTCGCGTGCAATATCAATGACCGTAATGCTGCTCTTGCTCATGCCAAACTCCTGTTCCCATCATTTAATTGGAACGTTCCAAATTTGTCAACGATTTTAAACCACACCTGATTGAGCGCGAAACAAAGCTGAAAATGCTGCGGAAAAATCAAAAAATGCGATCAATTTTCGACTTTCCCGTAAAATAGATGCCCATTTTTCGCATTTCACAAATTATCCGCCATTAAGACATAATCGCGCCTTATTTAATCCCGTCTTGATATTTGGAACGATCTAAATTATTCATGTCGTCGTGGAGTTGGAGGATTGACATGAGTGCATTATCGGAAAACGTGCTATCCCTACCCTTTGCAGACGGAAGCGTAAAAGCCTATCACTTGCGTGGCACCCCGACACCGCGCCCCGCCTCTCCTCCGAAATTCAATCGCATCGCTTATGCGGCAGCACATGTGGTTTCAGACCCGCTCAGAGACAGCACGCCATGGAATGCTCCGGCGATTGACTGGGATGCGACCATGGCTTTCCGCCATCACCTCTGGAGCCTTGGCTTTCAGATCGCGGAAGCAATGGACACATCACAGCGCGGCATGGGCCTCAACTGGGCTGGTGCACAGGAACTCATCCGCCGCTCGCTCACAGAAAGCAAAACCGTGAGTGGCGCCGATCTGGCATCCGGCGCAGGCACCGATCATCTTGATCCGGCGGAGGCAAAAAGCCTTGATGATGTGATTAAAGCCTATGAAACACAGGCTGAATTCATCGAAAAACATGGCGGTCGTTTCATTCTCATGGCCAGCCGCGCGCTCGCCCACATTGCCCGTTCACCCAACGATTACATCAGGGTTTACAACCACATCCTCACAAACGCGCGCGAAAAAGTGGTCCTGCACTGGCTGGGCGATATGTTCGACCCACAGCTTAAAGGTTATTGGGGTTCGGACAGGTTTGAAGACGCACTTGATACAGTCATCGGCATTATAGAAACCAATAGCGACAAAGTAGAAGGCATCAAAATTTCACTGCTCGAAGAACGCTATGAGATCGCGCTGCGCAACCGCCTGCCGGATGGCGTTCTGTGTTTTACGGGCGATGATTTCAATTACGCACCATTGATCGAAGGTGATGGCAACAAGCACAGCCATGCGCTGCTTGGGATTTTTGATGCGGTTGCACCACAGGCTTCAAGCGCCCTTACCGCCCTTGCCAAGGGTAACAATGCAGGCTTCCGCGCGATCATCGAACCGACCGTGCCCCTATCGCGCAAAATTTTTGAAGCCCCCACACAATATTACAAGGCAGGCGTTGTATTCCTCGCCTGGCTCAATGGGCATCAGACCCATTTTACCATGCCTGCCGGGATGCAATCAGCCCGTGGCATCCTGCATTATGCGGAGATTTTCCGCCTGGCAGATCAGGCCAATGTTCTCGACCAGCCCGGCCTTGCAATCCAACGCATGAAAAATCTGCTTACTTTGCATGGCATAGAATAGAGACAATCAAAGACTTATAAAGCTTTATAAAAAAACACCTTCCTCATACAAAAATGCCATGGCGCATCCAAAGCGATGTGTGATCACGCACGTCCTCACTTCCCAATATACGGCCAGCTATAAGATAAATATTTAAATCAATAATGCTTGATTTTTATCCCAGCATCTCACTAGAATAAATTAAGTCTTTATTAAGTATTGCATACATTTAAATTATAAAATTCTAAATGAGAGCTGTATATTCCATGTCAAAATATAAGTTAATACTAAAATCAACAATAATTATGACAATCAGTTCTCAAGCCTGGGCTGACGCTCCTCTTTATGAAGTTCACGGTTCTTTCGGAGGATCACGCGCTGATGCAGTCACCATATCTGCGGACGGCAAAACATTTGGCGTAAGGCGAATGTCAGCAAGTGGTGCGTATGACAAATCTTTTGTCATTACCCCGGATGGTATAACCGATCTTGGGTCCCTTGATGGCTCTGGCGAAACCGCAATTCATGTGATTTCGGCAAACGGACGTGCTGCAATCGGCAGCAGTTCTGTCAGTGCCACACAAACAAACGCATTCTGGTGGACACGGGATACAGGCATGCGCAACATTGGCACGCTGGGGGGAAATACATCCTATACCACCGGGGTTTCAGCCAATGGCGATGTTGTCATTGGCAACAGTTCTCTCGCCGATAATGCCGAGACCAATGCGTTTCGCTGGACACTTCAGGATGGCATAACCGGTCTTGGCACGCTGGGTGGAATATCGTCCTTCTCCAACGCTATTTCCGCTGATGGCACCACCCTTGTTGGCTATAGCACAACCCAAACATTGCAAACAAAAGCATTTCGATGGACACAAGCCACGGGCATGGTCAGTCTTGAGACACTGGGCGGCAATAATTCAACCGCACGCGGCGTTTCAGCGGATGGATCCGTAATCGTCGGTGCCAGTGATACCGCCGATCATCAGCAACATGCTTTTCGCTGGACGGCAGAGACCGGCATGGTTGATCTCAATGCGCAGGGAAATATACAAAACAGCATTGCTGACTTGGTTTCCGCAGATGGAAAAGTTGTGATCGGCACAGCGACTATAGACAGCGGCTATGATCAGGCTTTTCGCTGGACATCGGAAACTGGCATGATGAGTTTGGGCTCACTGGGTGGTGAGATTTCACATGCTCTTGGCATGACCAGCAATGGCAAAGCGGTGACTGGTTACAGCTACACAGATACAATGGCGATGCGCGCTTTCCGGTGGACGGAAAATGACGGCATGATTGATCTGGGAACAATTGGCGGGGACAATGCCATTGCCTATGATATTTCTGATGATGGCAGCGTTATAGTTGGGACGGCCCAAACCGCTCAGGGTGAACTTCACGCGACATTATGGAAACTACCGGCAATCAATCCCGGAACGGATGAAGAGACGGATCCCGAGACAAATCCGACAAATCCCGGAACTGATCCTGATCCTGGGACGACACCAACAAATCCGGGAACCGATCCTGATCCTGGGCCGACACCGGGTGAAAATCATGGCGCTGGGCCGACACCAAACTCTCCATCAGCCGAGCCCGTGACCAAACCCACAGTCATCGATGTCGATCACACCGTTGCGACCGTGTTAAAGCTGGCATTCAGCGGCTTTTCCGCCATGGAAGCGCAGCGCCTGACGCTGAATAAATTGCAGGGCACCTGCAATGTGGATCGTGCCGGCCAGACCTGTTATTCGCAGTTCACAGACATCAGTGGTTTTGGCGATCAGCGCGATTTACTGACAGGTTTCACGCTCGCACACGGCTTTACCGATAGTTTCTCGGCAGGCGCCACCATCGCCCATTCTTTCTGGCAAGAACAGCCGGACGGTTTTGACACAGCACACGACAATTTCGGTGGCGGTATTTATGCGCAATGGAAACAAAAAACGGCAAATGGCGCGTGGTATGTGCGCGCAAGCCTTGCTGCAAACCGTTACGACACAGATATAACCCGCCCGCTCCTTCCCTTTACAGAAGCGGGAACCGGCACAACACGCCTGCAAGGCTGGAGCACAGCGCTTGAAATCGGACGCACCGACAATCTCAGCGTGAACAATGCAGCGTTCGGCTATTATGGTGGTCTGCGTTACAGCGATATTTCCATGGATGGATACACGGAAAACAATGTGCTGTTCCCGTTCACCTACAGCACGATGAAATATCAGCTCACAACGGCTTATGCAGGCGCCAATTACAGCATGCCGCTCAGCGATCGGTTCCGGTGGTCCGTCAATGGTGAGATCGAACAGGATATCGCGCACAAAGACCCGGAATTTGATGCGCACGCAGATTATATCGGCGCGCTGGTATATGGTTCGGACTTTGCCCATATGCGCGGTTCCGCATCAACAAGCCTCAGCTATGCGGTCAATAAATCAGTCGGTCTTTCATTAACGCCCTATATCATGCGCACCGCATCGCGCGAAAATGCTTATGGAGCGACGGTGCGAATATTCGGAGAATTTTGAGAAACTTAAAGCATGTCGCGGAAAAGTGGGAACCGGTTTTCCGATAACGACATGCGTGAAGAAAAAACCATGTCGCGGAAAAGTGGACACCGGTTTTCTGATAACGACATGCGTGAAGAAAAAAACCATGTCGCGGAAAAGTGGACACCGGTTTTCTGATAACGACATGCGTGAAGAAAAAAACCATGTCGCGGAAAGTGGGCACCGGTTTTCTGATAACGACATGCGTGAAGAAAAACACAGAGAGCCTTTCCAAGGATTCAGTCTAAACAGGAAATACTCCGAACCCTCGCGGCACGTTATGCCGCGAGCGTTTAATCAGGCCGCGTGTTAGCGCCAGCCCAGTGCCGGTGCAACATGCTTGAGGATCGCTTCGATCACATGGGCATTGTATGCAACGCCGAGCTGGTTCGGCACGGTCAGAAGCAGGGTATCGGCTTCGGCAATCGCTTCATCCTTTTGCAACTCTTTGATAAGCGCATCGGGCTCTGCGGCATAGGAACGGCCGAAGATGGCGCGCGTGTTCTCATCAAGATAGCCGATGGAATCCTGCTCTTTGCTCCCGCCACCGAAATAAGCCCGGTCGCGGTCATCAACCAGCGCAAAGATGCTGCGGCTCACCGAAACGCGTGGCGTGGTTGTATGGCCTGCTTCTTTCCATGCTTCGCGATAAGCACGGATTTGCGCTGCCTGCTGAACATGGAACGGCTCACCCGTTTCATCATCCTTCAGCGTCGAGCTTTGCAGGTTCATGCCAAGTTTTGCGGCCCAACGTGCTGTGGCATTGGAACCGGCACCCCACCAGATTCGATCCCGCAAACCTTCCGAATGCGGTTCAAGACGCAGCAGGCCGGGAGGGTTCGGAAACATCGGACGCGGGTTGGGCTGTGCAAAGCCTTCGCCTTTGAGCGCGCCCAAAAACACTTCCGCATGCTGGCGGCCCATATCGGCATCGCTTGTGCCTTCATCCGGCTTATAGCCAAAATAACGCCAGCCATCGATCACCTGTTCAGGCGATCCGCGGCTCAGCCCAAGCTGCAATCGGCCCTGCGCAATGAGATCGGCAGCACCGGCATCTTCAGCCATATAGAACGGGTTTTCATAGCGCATATCGATCACGGCAGTGCCGATCTCAATCTTGCTGGTTTTGGCACCCACGGCTGCAAGCAATGGAAATGGCGAAGCAAGCTGGCGCGCAAAATGGTGCACGCGGAAATAAGCGCCGTCTGCGCCCAGCTCTTCAGCGGCAACCGCCAGATCGATGGATTGCAGAAGCGCGTCACCCGCTGAACGGGTTCCCGACTGCGGAGAAGGCGACCAATGGCCGAATGAAAGAAAGCCTATCTTTTTCATGACGATTGTCCTTGCGTGCGAGGAAGCACTTTTCATCTGTTTTGTCAGAATATGGCACCGGGCGATAGTCATTGAAAGGCCGCTGAACACTGTGTTCATGAAACGGAATATAACGCGCGCAAGCCGGGCTGTGATGACAACACGTTGACAGTCTATTCGGACCGGATTAAGCCTCAAAAGACGCGGTTAAGCCCTTCAATCCGGGGAACCGGATATTGAGCCTATGCCGACAGACGACGCACCAAAACAGGGGAGATTTTCATGCGTTCTATGCTTCTGGCCTTGCTGGCCGCAACGGCCATCGCAACGCACGCGCAGGCCAAAGACGTAACGGTTGCCGTTACGGCCATTGTTGAGCATCCGGCACTGGATGCGGCACGCGATGGCGTCAAGGATGCGCTGGCAGAGGCCGGCTTCAAGGAAGGCGAAAATCTGACATTCGTCTATCAGTCCGCGCAGGGCAATCCGGCAACCGCCGCACAGATCGCACGGCAGTTCGTGGGGGACGCGCCGGATGTAATCGTTCCGATTTCCACGCCTTCGGCACAGGCCGTTGTTTCCGCCACCCGTGATATTCCGATTGTCTTCACCGCTGTTTCTGATCCGGTCGGCGCACAGCTCGTCAAGGATATGGCAAAACCGGGTGGCAATGTCACCGGCCTTTCCGACATGTCGCCGGTTGTCGAACACATCAAGCTCATCAAGGAAGTGATGCCGAACATCAAGAAGCTCGGCTATCTCTATAATTCCGGTGAAACCAACTCCGTTTCGCTTCTGGCAGCACTGAAAGAAGCGGCTGCGGCTGAAGGCATTGAAGTGGTTGAATCGGCTGCAACCAAGTCGGCAGAAGTTCAGGGTGCAGCCCGCGCGCTCGTTGGTCGTGCAGATGCGATGTATGTGCCAACCGACAACACCATCGTTTCAGCGCTTGAAAGTGCGGTCGGTGTTGCTGAAGAAAGCAAGCTGCCGCTCTTCACCGCAGATACGGATTCGGTCAAGCGCGGCGCACTCGCCGCTCTCGGCTTCAACTATTACGACGTTGGCAAACAGACCGGCGCTGTGGTTGTAAAAATCCTCAACGGCGAAAAGCCGGGCGATATTCCTGTCGACATCGCAAAAGGCACCGACCTCGTCATCAATCTTTCTGCTGCAAAGAAGATGGGCGTCGAGTTCCCACAGGCTGTTATCGACCGCGCAACCAGCAAGGTCGAATAATTGCAATTTCTATTGTAAGGAAAAGGGCGGGACGATCTCCCGCCCTTTTCTTTTAAACATGTTTCACATCTGTTGAGCTTTTAAAATGCCCGCCATCCGTATCCTTCCCGCTGATGACAATACCAATGGCTGGAGCAGGATATTGCCTGCGCGCGCACCACGCCCTGCCCTCAAAGGCCACATCAAAGCCGACTGGATCGTGCTGGGTGCAGGCTATGCCGGTGTCGCGGCAGCAAGACGGCTTGCCGAAAACCGGCCCAATGATCACATTGCACTGGTTGATGCACAGGAAGTGGGAAAAGGCACGTCGGGCCGGGCGGCAGGTTTTGCCATTGATCTGCCGCATAATGTCAGCTCATCCATGGAGGAACTGGCCAAGTCGCACAGCTACCGCGCACTGGCACGCGCGGCAATCGATCACCTCAAACAGCAGATTGACCAGCATGGCATCGACTGCGACTGGCGGCAGGATGGCAAGTTTCACGCCGCCGTTTCCGATCAGGGGATGCGCAAAGTTCTGGAGCCGACAGTCAAGGAGCTTGAGCGTCTTAACGAGCCCTTTGATTGGCTCGAAGGCAATGCTTTGACCAAACGGCTCGGCACCAGCCATTTCAAAGCAGCGATCTTCACCTATGGCACCGCGCTTTTAAATCCGGCCGCTCTGGTGCGTGGCCTTGCAGACAGCCTGCCCGCAAATGTCACGCTTTATGAAAACTCTGCTGTCACCAAAATCGACTATGGTGATCGCATCCTCATTACCACGGCAGAGGGCCGGCTTCAGGCCCGCGCCATGATCCTGACGGTCAATGGGTTTGGTGAACAGTTTGGCTTTTTCAGACATAAGCTACTGAACTTCGCAGCCCATGCGAGCCTCAGCCGTCCACTTGATGATCAGGAATACAAGGCCATAGGCGAAGTCGCACCGTGGGGCCTGACGCCTGCCAATTCTTTTGCCGGGATCACCATGCGCCTGACTTCTGATCGGCGCATTCTGGTGCGGCAGAACGTGCATTTCTGCCCGTCGCTGCGCCAGTCGAATGCGCAGCGTGAAACAATCAAGCGCGAGCACAAGCGGCTTTTTGATCAACGTTTCCCGATGCTGGCCAATGTCGATATGCAACACACCTGGACGGGTTTTATTTGCCTGTCGCGCAACGGTGCACCGGGTTTTGGCCAGATCGCCAAAAATATTTACACCTCACTCTGCCAGAATGGAGTCGGCATCACCAAGGGTACGATTGGCGGCATCCTTGCAGCCGACATGGCCTGCGATCTCGACAATCCGCTGATCGACGACATGTTAAAACTTGGAAATCCAAGCGGGTTGCCACCGCGCCCATTCCTCGATATCGGCGTCCGCGCGCGTTTTGCCTGGGAGTTGTGGCGAGCGCGCGGCGAAGTCTGACCCGCAAATAGCTCGAAAAATGTTGTAACCCGCCCACAGAACGCGGCTTTTCAGCGCTTTTTCAGCGATAATGCTTGCTTGTTGAAACTTTTGAGTTGTATCCGCAAAAAGAGTTAGCCAGAACAAGCGCAATCAATGCAATTGCGCATGCAAAACCGGGGGATGGTTCCACAAGGCTTTCGCTTCAAGGAACAAACTCAAATCAAAACCGGTCGTGATTGAAGCAGACCTTCCAGGCGGTCTTTGGCAAATGCCAGAACCTCCAGAAGGCCGGTAATGATATGGCGCTGAAAAGCTGCCCTATCATCTTCGATGACGGCAAAGAACAAGGAATCGCAATGTGAGTCAGATCGCCTTCTGGGGCGCGGTCGAACTGGGCCTCGTCTTTTCTTTTGTCGCCATTGGCGTCTATCTGGCTTTCCGCGTGCTCGATTTCCCCGATCTGACCGTGGATGGCTCGTTTCCGCTCGGTGCGGCGGTCACGGGCGTTCTGATCCTTGCTGGCTGGAATCCATGGCTGTCTGCTGGTGTTGCAATGATTGCAGGCTCGATTGCCGGTCTTGTAACAGCAACGCTGAATGTGCGCTTCAAGATCCTTAATCTGCTCGCTTCCATTCTGACGATGATTGCGCTGTTCTCGGTCAATCTGCGCATTATGGGCCGTCCAAACATTGCACTCATCAATCAGGATACAATGCTGTCTCCGTTTTTCGGTCACGGCATTCCTGAATATTATGTGCGCCCGGCCTTCCTGTTTGTGCTGGTTGCCATCGCAGTGTTCCTGGTCTGGCGCTTTCTCGAAAGTGACATGGGCCTTGCCATGCGCGCAACCGGTGCCAATCCGAGAATGGCGCGTGCGCAGGGCGTGCGCACCGATCGCCAGATTTACCTCGGCATGGCACTCTCCAATGCGCTCGTAGCGCTTGGTGGCTCGCTTTTTGCCCAGACAAACGGCTTTGCAGACGTCACCTCCGGCGTCGGCACCATTGTGGTTGGCCTTGCCGCTGTGATCATCGGTGAAACCTTGCTGCGCTCGCGCCTCATCCTTGTCATTCTCATTGGCTGTGTTTTGGGATCGATCATCTACCGTATCGCCATCCAGCTCGCACTTTCCAATGGCAGCATCGTCGGACTTCAGGCTTCCGACCTCAATATCGCAACAGCGCTTCTTGTTACATTCGCCCTGATCTTGCCGCGCCTGCGCCGTGGAGGAGCATCATCATGATTGAAGTATCCAATCTGGACGTTATTTTCGGCCGTGGAACACCGCTGGAAAAGCAGGTGCTCAACAAGATCAATCTGACTATGGATCGCGGTTCATTTGTAACCGTGATTGGCTCCAATGGCGCTGGCAAATCCACACTGCTAGGCGTTCTTGCTGGCGATGTCATTCCGACAGCCGGTAAAGTTGAGATCAGCGGACAGGATGTTACACGCAAATCCACCGCTGAGCGCGCCGGTCTTGTGGCGCGCGTGTTTCAGGATCCGCTTGCAGGCAGCTGCGGCACGCTGACGATTGAAGAAAACCTGGCGCTGGCGGCATCGCGTGGAGCACGTCGTGGTCTCACCCATGCGCTTCATGCCAAGCGGCGCGACTGGTTTCGTGAACGCGTGGCAAGCCTCAATTTGGGCCTCGAAAGCCGTATGCAGGATCGTATGGAGCTGCTCTCGGGCGGCCAGCGTCAGGCGCTTTCGCTCATCATGGCAACACTGGCCGGCTCGGAAGTGCTGCTGCTGGACGAACATACGGCAGCGCTTGATCCAGGCATGGCGGAATTTGTGATGGAGCTGACCCGCACGCTGATTGCTGAAAACAAGTTGACGGCACTCATGGTCACCCATTCCATGCGTCAGGCGCTTGATTATGGCGACCGCACCATCATGCTGCATGGCGGCAAGATTTTGCTCGACGTCACCGGCGATAAACGCAAGACGCTTGGCGTGGAAGACCTGATCGACATGTTCCGCAAAGTGCGTGGGCAGACACTCGATGACGATGCTTTGCTGATCGAATAACATTACAAACAGCTTTGTTTCACAGCCACCGCTCTTAAAGACCGATGGCTGTTTTGTTTGAAGGCAAATTGCGCTAGTTAATCCTTATGGCGCAAAAGAAAGCACATGAAGTCGATCAGTTTATTGGCAAACCGAGCAGCTCGTTTCCGGTTGTGCTGCTCTATGGCCCCGATAAGGGGCTGGTAAGCGAACGTGCGCATCGGTACGCAAAAGCCACCAAATTACCGCTGGACGATCCATTTGCAGTCATTCGCATGGATGCCGATGAGATCGATGCTGATCCGGCAAAGCTTGCCGATGAAGCACGAACCATTTCCATGTTCGGTGGTGAGCGGCTGATCTGGATCAAAAATGCCGCCGGACAAAAGAAGCTGGCGGAAGCCGTGAAACTTCTGGTGAGCGAGCCGCCGCGTGAAACCTATATCCTCGTCGAAGCGGGCGATCTCAAAAAAGGTGCCGGCCTTCGCAGCGCTGTAGAAAACGGTTCTGCCGGCATGGCATTGCCGTGTTATTCAGACGATGCGCGCGGCATAGACGGCGTGATTGATGACGTGCTGGCCGAATGGAGAATGCAGATCACCATGGACGGACGGCAACTGTTGCGCGCAAGCCTCGGCGGTGATCGTCTGGCCACACGTGGTGAGTTGGAAAAGCTCTGCCTTTATGCACGCGGCAAGGAACGCATCGATATAGACGATGTGCGGGAAGCTGTCGGCGATGTGGCGGGACTTTCCACCGATGAAGTGGTGGACGCCGTTCTGACAGGCGATCTGCCGCGTTTTGAGGCCACATTTGACCGTGTCGTGAAATCGGGCACAGCACCCTTTCTGGTGCTCAACACGGCAGCGCGTCAGTTTCAACAGATACAGACGCTGCGCCATATCGCGGATACCGAACGCAAAAACGCGTCCGTTGTTGTCGCCTCGGCGCGACCACCGATCTTCTTCAACCGCAAGAAACTGATTGAAAATGCCGTTAGCCGATGGAATGCCGAAAGTCTTTCGCGTGTGATGGAACGTGTGCAGCGAGCCGTTCTCGAAAGCCGTCAGAATGCGGCGCTGTCGGTACCAATCATCCGTCAATGCCTGCTTGCAATTTCCGTTGAAGCCGTGAAACTTTCACGGCGGTAAAGCATTTCCAGCAAAAGTGCGGAGCGGTTTTGCGCAAGGACAATGCTTAAAAAACAAAGCATTTCCAGCAAAAGTACGGAGCGGTTTTGCGTAAGGACAATGCTTAAAAAAACAAAGCATTTCCAGCAAAAGTGCATGAACTTTTGCGTAAAACAAAAAGATAAAACGGCAGATGCGCTCTATCCGAGCTTAAGCTGTGGGCTTTGCTGGTATTTTCTCCACAACGCGATAAGCCAACCACCAAAATACCCGGCCGAAGCACCTGATACAACACCTGTAATCAGCGTGAGATTGGCATGATCTTCTGGATAAAGAACATTCAACACCGCAAGCACATATTGAGCGCAAAAGAAGATCAGGTTGCGGATGAGCGGCAGCGTGGCGCCAGCCCGCTCGATGGTTTTGTTTTGGCGATCAACGGCAATAATTTTCGGACCTGTGAGCAATCCAAACGGAGCCAACAGCACCAGAGCGATAAACCACGCGGTCAAAAATGAACCAAACAGCTCAGAGCTGTCGTCGAAATGCAAAAAGCCCACACCAATGAATATGATCGGCACAAAAAGCATTCTCCAGACGGAAACAATCTGTGTTTCACGCCCCTTGATGCCTTGTATGATCAGATAAGCCAGCAATCCCCATACATAGATCGGCGTATAGATGACAATCTGAACAAGCATATCCATAAGCATTGCCCTCCCCTTGAGCGACCGGTAACTTCGAAACCTAGCAGTCCAAACAGAAAAGCGATCAGCGGTTTAAATGACCACCAATCGCTTTAGATGATGGATGCTGTGAAAAATCGAAACCCCAATTTCTCAGCAAGTGATTCACACCGAGCGCATTTCCTTCTCCGACTTTTGGGGACGCGCTCTAGCTTTGCAGGCGGCGGCAAATCTCATCGAGCTGTTCCAGCGAGCTGTAGCGAATTTTCACATCGCCACCGCGTTCGCGATGATTGATTTCGACCTTCATGCCAGTGACATCAGAAAGCAGCTTTTCGAGCGCTTTGGTATCGGCATCTTTCTCCACAGGGGCACTCTTGCCCGGCTTTGGCTCGCCACCATTGCGCGCCTGCGATAAAGCTTCCACCTGACGCACAGACAGACCTTCCTTGACCACGCGTTCCGCAAGAGCAGTCGGATCGTCCATGGTGATCAGGCTGCGCGCATGCCCCGCCGACAAAGCACCGTCTGAGATAAAATCCTGTACCCGCTGCGGCAGTTTCAACAGGCGCAGCGTATTGGCGACATGACTGCGGCTCTTGCCGATAACCTGTGCAAGATCGGCCTGCGTATAGTCATGATTATCGATAAGCTGTTGATATCCCATTGCTTCTTCAACTGCATTGAGGTCTGCACGCTGTACGTTTTCAACGATTGCGATCTCAAGCGCCACGCGATCATCAACATCGCGGATAATAACAGGGATCGTATCGACCCCTGCACGCTGTGATGCACGCCAGCGGCGTTCACCGGCAATCAGCTCAAACCGGTCTGGTTCACCGGGTGCCGGACGAACCACAATCGGCTGAACGACACCATGTTCCTTGATGGACTGCGCCAGATCTTCCAGTTCGACTTCCGAGAACATGCGCCGCGGATTGCGTGGATTGCGTGTTACGAATTCAATCGGAACATTGCGCTCGCTGGAGATTGGCACCTTGCGCTCTTCCGCCGGGCGGTCGATTTCACCAATCAGAGCGGCCAGGCCGCGGCCAAGCCGCTTTTTTGAAGGATCATCGTTCATCGTCAGCAGTCCCCAGAATCGTTACGTAGTCGAATCTATAAAGCATCGCCTGCGCGACACTCACTTAACTTATGCAGCTTTAAGCTGCCGCTCGCGCTGTATAACCTCAGATGCAAGCTGCAAATAAGCCTGGCTGCCCGCGCATTTCAGATCATAAAGAATCGCTGGCTTGCCATGCGATGGTGCTTCCGACACGCGGACATTGCGTGGGATAACAGTGCGATAGACCTTCTCTCCCATAAATGCGCGCACATCGTCAACAACCTGCGATGCAAGATTGTTCCGGCTATCAAACATTGTCAGGACAATTCCCTGAATTGTCAGTTCGGAATTGATTGTCGAACGCACCTGATCAACCGTCTGCAACAACTGGCTCAACCCTTCCAGCGCAAAGAACTCACACTGCAACGGCACCATAACAGAATCCGCAGCAGCCATTGCGTTCAACGTCAACAGATTCAGGGACGGAGGACAGTCGACGAGAATATAGGAAAACTTGTCAGCAACTGCGGAATCGAAACGCAATGCATCACGCAAGCGGCGGGTTCGATCCGGTGCCTGCGCAATCTCCATTTCGATACCCAGAAGATCCAGCGTCGATGGCACAATGTAAAGATTGGGCACGTCGCTCTGCATCGCTGCATCATTGGCAGATGCAGCCTGGGTCAATACATCATAAGACGACAAGGGGCGGTTAAGGCGATCAATACCGAGCCCTGTACTGGCATTGCCCTGTGGATCGAGATCAACGATCAGCACAGTTTCGCCAATGGCTGCCAGTGCTGTGGCGAGATTGATGGCAGTCGTTGTCTTGCCAACGCCACCCTTCTGATTTGCAATGGTTATGATCCGGGATCTTTTGCTCATTACCGTCGCCCTGCTGCTTTCTGTCTTATCGATGATGAATTAACCGGAGATACGACGCAGATTGCTGATCTCGAGTATCACTGAGGCTTTATCGATAGCACTTTCGTGTTGTATCAGATCAAAGCTCCAGTCGACACGGCTTTCATCAATTTCCCGCTGGTAATCCCGACCTTTTTGAAAAAGAGCTTTAGCCCCTCCGGTAAGCCAAGGTTCCGCGAGCACGAAAAGATCGTTCAGCGAAGCGAGTGCGCGGGCCGTTACAACATCCGGCACCTCGATTTTGTCCCACATCGCTTCGATACGGGCGGAGGAAACGCGTGCGGGAACAGTTAGCTGGCCAGCAGCCGTGCGAAGAAATGCGGCCTTTTTGCCGGCACTTTCGACCAGATCAATCGAAGCACCCGGAACTTCCTTGAGAAAGCAGGCGGTTACAATGCCGGGGAACCCCCCGCCCGATCCCAGATCAAGCCATCGCTTTGCATCGGGAGCGAGCGGAAATACCTGCGCACTGTCAAGAATATGACGGCTCCAGAGATCCGCCAATGTGGATGGAGAGGCCAGATTGATGGCTGAACACCATTTGCGAAACAGCGCTTCAAAAGCAATCAATCGCTCCGTTGTTTCACGTGAAACACCAGGAACAATCGTTTTCAAGCTAGAATAACGGCTATCCACAGTCATGCTGCGCCCTTCTCGGCGTCCAACTCATCTGCCGCCCGCGCCCGCGCGCCATGCTTCTTGATATGCGTAATCAGCAAAGCAAGAGCCGCCGGTGTAATGCCTTCCACACGCTGCGCCTCGGCAATCGTTTCCGGCATACGCTGTTTAAGCTTGGCTTTCAGCTCATTCGACAGGCCGGAAATCGAATCAAAATCCAGCGATGCCGGAATGAAAAGCCGTTCCTCACGCTCCATCACCGCTATATCACTTTGCTGCCGATCCATATAAACCGCATATTGCGCTTCAATCTCCAAAGCTTCGCGGGTCACAGATGCAATGCCATCGAGTTCTGGCCAGATAGCTTTCAGCTTCTCCAGATCAATATCAGGATAGGACAAAAGATCATAGGCTGAGCGACGCACACCGTCCTGATTGAGATGCAACGCATAGCGGCTCGCCTGATTGGGCGTGATCATCAGTTGCTTTGTCATGTCGCGCGCAGCGGACAATGCCTCTTCACGCGCCACAAACCTCTCGCGCCGTTCCTGACTGAGAATGCCAAGCTGATCAGCCAGCGGCGTCAGACGCTTATCGGCATTGTCCGCACGCAATGACAGGCGAAACTCGGCGCGCGATGTGAACATGCGATAAGGCTCACTCACTCCGCGCGATGTCAGATCATCCACCATCACGCCGATATAGGCTTCGGTCCGCTGGATGATAACAGGGTCACTGCCCCCTGCCCGTCTTGCGGCATTCAGGCCTGCCAGCAATCCCTGCGCACCGGCTTCTTCATAGCCGGTCGTGCCATTGATCTGACCGGCCAGAAACAGACCAGTCACCCGGCGGGTTTCAAGACTGCGCTTCAACTCGCGCGGATCGATGAAATCATATTCAATAGCATAGCCCGGCTGGAGCATAATCGTCTTCTCAAGACCGGGAATGGTCTTGAGATAAGCAAGCTGCACTTCTTCCGGCAATGATGTGGAAATGCCATTCGGGTAGACCGTGTGATCATCCAGTCCTTCCGGCTCAAGAAAAATCTGGTGCCCATCACGATCACCAAATTTGACGATCTTGTCTTCGACCGATGGGCAGTAACGCGGACCAATCCCCTCAATCGAACCGGAATACATCGCGGAACGATGCAGGTTAGCGCGAATGATAGCATGGGTCTCAGGTGTTGTGCGCGTGATGCCGCAATCGATCTGTGGCGTGGTGATCCTGTCCGTCATCAGTGAGAATGGAACCGGATCCTCATCTGCGGACTGCATATCAAGGCTTTGCCAATCAATGGTGCGGCCATCAAGGCGCGGCGGCGTGCCGGTCTTAAGACGCCCAACGGCAAAACCCAGGCCGCGCAATGTATCTGACAGGCCAAGCGCCGGCTTCTCACCCATGCGGCCAGCCGGTATCTTCTTCTCGCCGATATGGATCAAACCGTTGAGGAAAGTTCCTGTGGTCAGGACGACCGCAGCACAGGCAAGCCTGCGCCCATCCCCCAGAACAACGCCGGTAATCACGCCGTCAGTCACGCAAATATCCGATGCACCACCTTCAACGACAGTCAGATTATCCTGCGCCGAAATCAGCTCTTGCATGGCAAGGCGATAAAGCTTGCGGTCCGCCTGGGTACGAGGACCGCGAACAGCCGGACCTTTGCGACGATTAAGCAGACGAAACTGGATGCCTGCCTTGTCGGCAACACGTCCCATCAATCCATCCAACGCATCGATCTCACGCACAAGATGACCTTTGCCCAGTCCGCCGATAGCGGGATTGCATGACATAACGCCAATCGTATCAAAGCGATGCGTGACAAGTGCTGTACGAGCGCCCGCGCGTGCAGAAGCTGCGGCCGCTTCGCAGCCCGCATGTCCACCACCAATGACAATGACGTCAAAAGCTGTCGCTTCGGCAGAACCTGAAATGTTCATCCTGATGCACCCAAATCAATTCGAGAAAGCAGTCTCTTTGACATGTTTCAACGTTGAACGGAAGGGGGAAGTCGGGCAAAGCCTCATCAACTCTTTGCTAAAATTGATATGAAATGCGACTCACGCTTCCGTTCTGGAGTCAAGAAGGATAGGCAGATTCCACAGATGTTTCACGTGAAACAATCACCTCAACGCAGTCACCCCGCGATGGTGTTTCACGTGAATCACTCATTTTCCGATGCAGAATTGCGAGAAAATCACATCCAATATTTCTTCAACATCAACATCCCCGGTGATGCGTCCGAGATGTTGCGATGCGCGGCGCATATTCTCCGCACGCAATTCCAAAGGAAGGTCATCGCGCTCAATCGCGATGTTCATTTCCGAAATTGTTGATTGCAGCAGATTGATGTGCCGCTGCCGGGTTGGCACGGCATCATTGATCAACCCGATGCGCTTTTCAGCAAAGCCCTGTAAGGCTGCCAGCAAAGCATCAAGCCCCTCAGAGGTCCGCGTGGAAATGCGATAGTCCCAATTGCGCTCAGTCAAACCTTCAAGATCGGTTTTGGTACCAACTGTCCAAATGTCAGCAGCGCCCTCGTCAAGCGTAACGGAAATCGGCTCCTGCATATCTTCCAGCAACAGAACCAGATCCGCCTCAGCCGCACGTTCGCGCGCACGTTCAATCCCGATGCGTTCAACCTGACTTGTCGTCTCCCGCAAGCCGGCCGTGTCGGTCACATAAACCGGTATTCCACCGAGATTGAGTTTAACCTCAAGAAGATCACGCGTCGTACCCGCCTCTTCAGAAATAATCGCGATCTCGCGCCCGGCAAGAAAATTAAGCAGACTGGACTTTCCCGCATTGGGCGCACCCGCGATAACGACGTGCAAACCATCGCGCAGCATCGCGGCCCGTTTGCCGCTCTCTATATGGCGCGCAATTTCACCGCGCAAAGATTTGAGCGTGTCCCAAACCTGTCCGGAAACCGAACCGGGAACATCTCCCTCATCGGCAAAATCCAACTCCGCCTCAATCAATGCCCGTGCGCGGATCAGTCTTTGACGCCATTCTGTATAGAGCTGACGCTGCGCGCCCGATGCGACCTGAAGAGCCAGACGACGCTGGCCTTCAGTTTCAGCAGCAATCAAATCAGCCAGACCTTCTGCAATCGTCAGGTCCATCTTGCCATTGATGAAAGCGCGTCGCGTAAATTCGCCCGCTTCCGCAATCCGACAATGAGGAAAATGGGCAAATTCTTCCAACAGTTTTTCAACAACAGCAATGCCACCGTGAAGGTGGAACTCCGCGCAATCTTCACCGGTAAAGCTGTTTGGTCCGGCAAAGAACAGCGCCAATCCCCTATCGATCGCTTCACCATTGCGCGTGCGAAAGGTTTTGTAGGCGGCATATCGCGGTTCGATAGTCTGACCCAAAACCGTTTCGATAACGAATCGAACTTGCGGGCCAGATATGCGAACCACTGCCACGCCCGACGGCAGGCGTCCGCTCGACAAGGCAAAAATAGTGTCGTGAAGATGTTGCGGCTCGCTCATTTGATTTCCCGTTCTATATAGATTGTTACGTGATATTCATTCGTGTGAGGAAAGAAAAGGCTTATGACTGATATCAGCAGCAACCGGCTCGGCAAGGAGCCAAGCGCTTATCTTCGTCAGCACGCCGATAATCCGGTGCACTGGCAGCCCTGGAGCAGGCAAGCGCTGGATGCTGCCCGCGCCCTCAACCGCCCTATCCTGCTTTCCATTGGATATGCCGCTTGTCACTGGTGCCATGTGATGGCGCACGAGTCTTTTGAAGACCCGGAAGTGGCAAAAGTCATGAACACGCTTTTCGTCAATGTGAAGGTCGATCGCGAAGAACGTCCGGATATTGATCAGATTTATATGGCTGCGCTTGGCGCCATGGGCCAGCAGGGCGGATGGCCGCTCACAATGTTTCTGCGCCCGGATGGGAAACCGTTCTGGGGTGGCACCTATTTTCCACCAAAAGCAAGGCACAATCTGCCCGGCTTCGTTGATGTCCTCAAAGCAGTTGATAATCTCTGGCGAGAAGATCAAGAAAGAATTAACCATAATGCCGATGCGGTCTTCAGCCATCTCGAAAGCCACCTTGCCGCGCAAACAGTGGCCAGCGCCAATGAAATTGCGCATTTTGATCGGGTCACTGATCGCATATATGCGATGTTCGATCCCGTTCGCGGCGGCCTTGAGAATGCACCCAAATTCCCCAGCGCACCCTTTATGGATGCTTTGTGGTTGTCCTGGCTCTACAACCGCCAGAACCATCATCGCGATACATTCCTGTTGTCGCTGAAAACAATGCTGCAAGGTGGCATCTATGATCATTTGGGTGGCGGCCTTTGTCGCTACAGCGTCGATGCAGACTGGCTCGTGCCGCATTTCGAAAAGATGCTCTATGACAATGCACAACTCATTCGGCATGCAACCTATGCCTATGCTGAAACGCAAAATGATTTGTTCCGTATCCGAATCGAAGAGATCATTGACTGGCTGATCCGGGAAATGCGTTTGCCAGACGGAAGTTTTGCATCAAGCCTCGATGCCGACAGCGAAGGCGAAGAAGGAAAGTTCTATATTTTTACTGACACTGAGATTGATCATGTTCTCGGAGAACAGGCGTCAGCCTTCAAAGCCTTCTATGGCGTCAAACCGGAAGGCAATTTTGAGGGAAAAAATATTCTCAACCGCCTTCATGCTGTTGATGAAACAGCGGTGCATCCTGCCGATATAGAGGCATCAAGGAAAAAGCTGCTCGATTATCGCTCCAAACGTGTGCGTCCCGGACGTGACGAAAAAGCGCTGACAGACTGGAACGCACTGGCAATTCGCGCGCTGGCAGAAGCAGGACGCTGCTTCCAGAGACAGGACTGGATTGACCATGCGCTGACCGCTTACCGTTCAACAGGGTCATCCTTTCACGATGGCCGCATGGCGCATTGCCGGATGGATGACACGCTGCTCTACCCTGCCCTTGCAACCGATTATGCAGCAATGATCAACGCTGCAATTTCGCTGTTTGAAGCAACATCAGACCCAACATTCATTCAGGACGCGCTGGCGCTCAAAGAGGCGCTTGATAAAAACAATCGCGATGCGTCAGGCAATTACCGGCTCTCCGCAATCAACGCCGAAGATGTCATCCTTCATAGTTATGGCGATTATGACGAGGCAATCCCCAGCGCCACCGGTCAGATTATCGAAGCATGCACCCGCTTGTTTCTCATAACCGGCGATCTGCATCTCTATCATCAGAATGAGCGACTGGTCGAACAAGCCATGGGCCGCGCGCTTGTGCAACAATATGGACAGATCGGCATATTGAATGCGAGCCGATTTGCAGCCGAACCACTATCGCTTGTTATTGCCGATGACAGCGCTGAGGGAGACTTAACCGCAGTGGCTCGGAAAATTCCTGATCCACGACGTGTCGACAAGATTATCCGTTTTGAAGCGGGTAAAGCTATCGCGCTTCCGACAGGTGGCATTGCACAGGCCGATAAACCTTCAGCCTGGCTCTGTAAGGGGCAGGTCTGCCTCGCACCCGTAGAGACAGCGGCAGCGCTTAGAATCCTTCTCAGCGAGCATCCATGACGACTTTTCACAGCCAAACAAAACGCCGCGCTGATTGCTCAACGCGGCGTTTTTCATAACAACGAAGTCGAGAAATTACGTGTTCATCGAATCGAAGAACTCGCTGTTGCTCTTCGTCTGCTTGAGCTTGTCGATAAGGAATTCAATCGCATCGGTCGTTCCCATTGGAGCAAGGATACGACGCAGCACGAAAATCTTCTGAAGATCGGCGCGTGGAACAAGCAGATCTTCCTTACGGGTGCCGGACTTGAGAATGTCCATGGCCGGGAAGATACGCTTGTCGGCAACCTTGCGGTCGAGAACGATTTCAGAGTTGCCCGTGCCCTTAAATTCTTCAAAGATCACTTCGTCCATGCGCGAACCCGTGTCGATCAGCGCCGTTGCAATGATGGTGAGCGAGCCACCTTCTTCAATGTTACGGGCTGCACCAAAGAAGCGCTTTGGACGTTGCAGAGCATTCGCATCCACACCACCGGTCAGAACCTTGCCCGATGACGGCACAACCGTGTTGTAGGCGCGGCCAAGGCGAGTGATGGAATCAAGAAGGATCACAACATCGCGGCCGTGTTCAACAAGCCGCTTGGCCTTCTCGATGACCATTTCAGCAACCTGCACGTGA
The DNA here is from genome assembly GCF_026241335.1 of Ochrobactrum chromiisoli. GTDB lineage: Bacteria > Pseudomonadota > Alphaproteobacteria > Rhizobiales > Rhizobiaceae > Brucella > Brucella chromiisoli. The sequence goes on from NZ_JAPHAV010000001.1 coordinate 145,358, forward strand.
CGCGTTGCCGGCTCATCGAAGGTCGAAGAAACAACTTCACCCTTCACCGAACGCTGCATGTCCGTCACTTCTTCCGGGCGTTCATCAATCAGAAGCACGATCAGATAGCATTCAGGATGATTTGCGGTGATCGAATGCGCGATATTCTGCAACAGAACCGTTTTACCGGTGCGTGGCGGCGCAACAATTAGACCGCGCTGGCCCTTGCCGAGCGGTGCAACAAGATCAATCACACGCGACGAAAGATCTTTCGATGTTGGAACTTCCAGTTCCATCTTGAAGCGCTCATTTGGATAGAGCGGCGTCAGATTGTCGAAGTGAACCTTATGGCGGATCTTTTCAGGATCTTCAAAATTGATGGTGTTGACCTTGAGAAGCGCAAAATACCGTTCGCCTTCCTTGGGACCGCGGATCGGACCTTCAACCGTATCACCGGTCTTCAACGAGAAGCGGCGAAGCTGGGAAGGTGAAATATAAATATCGTCCGGACCCGGCAGATAATTCGCGTCAGCCGAGCGCAGGAAGCCAAATCCGTCCTGCAACACTTCGACCACGCCTTCGCCGATAATTTCGACGTCCTGAGCAGCGAGGCTTTTGAGGATCGCGAACATCAGTTCCTGCTTGCGCATGGCGCTTGCATTTTCGACCTCAAGCGTATCGGCAAATGCCAGCAGCTCAACCGGAGTTTTGTTTTTAAGTTCTTGTAGTTTCATTTCCTGCATGGGTGAGGAACTCTTTTGAAATATAAGGAGAAAAATGCAGTTGTTCGGAAAGGTGGGTCACTTGGAACGCGACCGGCATCGAAGGCCTGCTGTCATGGTGGGAAGAGGACTCACTCATACCGGTTTGCGGCATGAAGAGCAAGTCTCAGTTAAGGACTGCTGGAAATTTGTGCAATAGGAAAAAGGTAGAAGCCCGGAAAAAAATCCGGGCTATCTTGTAAAAATATAAAAATCAGAATGGTTTCACGATCACCAGAATGACGATCAAGATCATCAAAATGGTTGGAACTTCGTTGATGACACGCCAATGTTTTGCAGATTTGGTGTTCTTATCCTGAGCAAAAAGCCGTGTCGCCTTTGACAGATAGCCGTGTACGCCCGACAACAGCACCACGAGAAGAATTTTTGCGTGCAGCCAGCCGCCCTGAAAATCAAATATCTCCCAGGCCATCCACAGACCGGCAATCCACGTTACAATCATAGCGGGATTTATAATAAACCGCAGCAACCTCCGCTCCATAACCTTGAAGGTTTCAGAGGTTTCAGAGCCGGGCGTTGCCGCACAATGATAAACGAAAAGTCGCGGCAGATAGAGCATGCCCGCCATCCAGGCGATCACCGCAATAACGTGGATAGACTTGACCCAAAGATAAGCATCAGCTGGATTCACGTGAAACAATCCCCATAAACCGAGTAGCACAATCACCAAAGCGGCAATGATGCGGATCAGAGCGGCTTTGCCGCTGTTTGTGTTGTCAGAGGCCACAATCAGTACCCTCCACGAACCCGATCAATCATACGCTGAACATTTTCAATCGGTGCCTGTGGCGTAATTCCATGGCCGAGATTGAAAATCAGCGGACCGTTGCCAAGATTTTTGAGGATCGCATCAACGCCTTCATCAAGCGCCGCTCCACCAGCAACAACCCGCAGCGGATCAAGATTACCCTGAATGGCGCCTTCCTTTTGCAATTCCTGCGCAAAAGAAACCGGCACCGACCAGTCAAGCCCCAGAACATCGACACCGGTTTTTTCACGATAGCCTGCATAAAGCATTCCCGCACCTTTCGGGAAACCGATAATGCGCGCGTCAGGATATACGGCCCTCACCTTTTGCACGATACGCGCAACAGGACGAATGCAGAAACGCTCAAAGCAATCTTCATCCAGAACGCCGGACCAGGAATCAAAAATCTGAACCGCATCTGCGCCGGCATCAAGCTGTTCGATCAAATATTCGGCTGAAACATCCGCCAGATCATTCAAAAGCTTTTCGAAAGCTTCCGGGAAGCGATAGGCAAACAAACGCGCGGGAGCCTGATCCGGGGTACCATGACCGGCGATCATGTAGGTCGCAACGGTCCAGGGAGCGCCACAGAAGCCCAACAGCGTTGTTTCGTCGGGTAACTGCTCGCGAAGCAGCCGAACCGTCTCATAGACCGGCTCCAGGCGTTTTGCGACACCTTCGGTTTCAAGCCAGAAGATTTCATCCGCATCAATCGGTGTCATCAAAGGCCCTCTTCCTTCTTCAAAGCGAAGGTCACGCCCAAGGGCATGAGGGACAACCAGAATATCGGAAAACAGAATGGCTGCATCAAAGCCAAAACGGCGGATAGGCTGAAGTGTGACTTCGACAGCCAGATCGGGCGAATAGCAAAGGTCGAGAAAGCTTCCGGCCTGTTTGCGGACTTCGCGATATTCAGGAAGGTATCGCCCTGCCTGGCGCATCATCCAGATCGGAGGTGGAAAGACTGTCTCACCGTCTATGACTTTCAAGACTTTGCGCTTCATTGCATTCCACCCTGTCTGATTTTCGTTATCTCGTGTGAAAGTTTTCCCGTCCGGCTTTCATAAAGAAAGGATGATTCAGGAATCTTTTGATTCTTAGAGTCTGTTGGAATCGGGGATTAAGCTTTGTCCGCTTTTTCTCCACAGTTCCGCTCTGGCCATCAAAGCCTGTGCGAACATTCACCGATCATTCTGCCAAATGCAATGAAAACTAAATTCTTTCATTGAATATAAGGAGTTACCAATTGCCGCAGTTTTGCACTATTTGTGGACAAGCTGGGTATATCGATGAGTTTTCCAAATGTTACGAGTCTTGTCCACAGTGACTTTCAAAAGCGGCCCACATGTTGGCTGGCTGTGGATGACTTGCCAAGTTTCCCACCGCCTGCCATGGCTTGTGGATGAAACCTGCGTTTTACGCACACTCGTCAACAGGGGCGGGAGAAAACTGTGACCAGACCGCTTTCTTACTTTCATCTTCATCTGATTTCTGATGCGACAGGAGAGACTCTCCTTGCTGCAGGGCGTGCAGCTTCAGCGCAATATGCCAATGCGCGCGCCATTGAGCACATCTATCCGCTTATTCGCACCGAGAAACAGTTGCGCAAAGTTCTGGAAGATATCGATGCTGAGCCGGGCATCGTCCTCTATACAATTGTTGATCAGAAGCTCGCGGCCATGATTGATGAAACCTGTGCGGAAATGGGTGTACCAAGTGTTTCGGTGCTCGAACCCGTGCTCAACACGTTTCAATCTTATCTTGGCGCACCGGCGCATCGCCGAGCCAGCGCGCAACATGTGCTCAATGCCGATTATTTTCGCCGGATTGACGCGCTCAATTTCACCATGGAGCATGATGACGGGCAATTGCCGCTCGATATAGAAGAAGCAGATGTCATTCTGGTGGGGATTTCACGAACCTCGAAAACGCCCACAAGCATCTATCTTGCCAATCGCGGTATCAAGGCAACCAATGTGCCGATTGTGCCGGGCATCCCGCTTCCCGATGTGCTTTTTACTGCAAAACGTCCGCTGATTGTCGGGCTTGTCGCAACGGCGGAACGGATTTCGCAAATCAGGCAGAACCGCCCGCTTGGCAATGCGCCTTCGCTCAATACCGGACTTTATACAGACCGCGTTTCAATTTCCGAAGAACTGGCTTATGCCCGCAATCTCTGCAACCGCAACGGCTGGCCGCTCATTGATGTGTCGCGCCGGTCAATTGAAGAAACAGCCGCAGCGATCCAGTCTTTGCTGCGTGATGGCAAGAAGGAAGATCAGGTATGACCGCAAAACTTATTCTCGCCTCCAAAAGCCCCTTTCGTTCAGCACTTCTGAAAAATGCTGGCATCGAATTTTCAAGCGAAAGCGCTGATATTGACGAGCGCGCCGTTGAAGCGCCGCTTTATAAGACCGGCGCAACACCGGAAGAAGTGGCGCAGGTTCTGGCGGAAGCCAAAGCCTTATCGGTCAGTGAAAACAATCCCGATGCTGTGGTGATTGGCTGTGATCAGACGCTTTCGCTGGAAGATCAGATTTTCCACAAGCCTGTGGATATGGACGCGGCGCGCCGCCAGCTTTTGCAGTTTTCGGGAAAAACCCATCAGTTGAACAGCGGCGTGGTTCTGGTGAAAAACGGCAAGCCCTTCTGGCGGCACGTCTCGGTGGCGCGCATGACCATGCGCGATCTTGATCCCGGGTTTATTGGCCGTTATCTGGGTCGCGTTGGCGATATTGCCCTTTCCAGCGTCGGCGCCTATCAGGTCGAAGGTCCGGGCATTCAGCTTTTTGAAAAAATCGACGGCGATTATTTCACCATTGTCGGATTGCCGCTGCTGCCGCTTCTGGCTGAATTAAGGAAAGAAAATCTGATCGATGGCTAAAAAGGCATTTGTCACCGGATTTCCGATTAAACATTCGCGCTCGCCGCTCATTCATCGCTTCTGGCTCAAAGAGCACGGTCTTGACGGCTCTTATGAAGCCATTGAAGTGGCGCCGGAAAATTTTGCCGAATTTGCTGCTTCATTGGCGCAAAATGGCTATGCCGGTGGAAATGTCACGATTCCGCATAAAGAAGCAGCTTATGAGAGCGTGGAAAGCCATGATGAAGCAGCGCAGGCTATAGGTGCGGTGAACACGCTCTGGTTTGAAAAGGGCAGGCTTTGCGGTGGCAATACCGATGCCTATGGCTTTGCCGCCAATCTTGATGCGCTTGCACCGGGTTGGGACAATGCCGATACGGCTCTGGTTCTGGGTGCAGGAGGTGCGGGTCGCGCGATTGTGCATGCCTTGCAGACACGTGGTTTCTCCCACATTGCCATCGCCAACCGGACCTTAAGCCGCGCGCAGGACCTGGCCAGCCATTTTGGCGATGGGGTTTTTGCCCATGGATGGGATGCCGCGCAGCATTTTGTCAAAGAAGCGGGATTGATCGTCAACACGACCGCGCTCGGCATGAGCGGGCATGGAGAAGAAACACACGTTTTTCCCCTTGATCTGAACGAAGCGCAAAAATCAGCGGTTGCCACGGATATTGTCTATGTTCCTTTGAAAACGCCCTTTCTGGCTAAGGCTGAAAGCGCGGGGCTCAAAACGGTCGATGGACTTGGCATGTTGCTGCATCAGGCGGTTCCCGGTTTTGAACGCTGGTTTGGCAAAAAACCGCAAGTGACAGATGCGCTGCGCGCGCATATTCTGGATGATATGAAAAAGGCTGGCGCTTTATGATCATCCTCGGACTGACCGGCTCGATCGGCATGGGAAAATCCACCGCCGCAAGCATGTTTGCAGATGCGGGCGTGCCAGTTTATAGCGCCGACGATGCGGTGCATCAGCTTTATGCAGGCCGCGCCGCCCCCCTGATCGAAGCCGCCTTCCCCGGAACAGTTGTCAATGGCACGGTTGACCGGACCAGGCTTTCGAGCGCTGTCCTCGGCAAACCGGAAGCACTCAAAAAGCTTGAATCCATCATTCACCCGCTTGTGCATGAAGAGGAAGCCGCCTTTCTTGCGCGCGCGCGTGCGGATGGGGCTGATATTGCATTGCTTGATATTCCGCTGCTGTTTGAAACGGAGGGCCAGAACCGCGTGCACAAGGTGGCGGTTGTCTCAGCCCCTGCCCACATTCAGCGAAAGCGGGTTCTTTCGCGCGAAGGCATGATGGAAGAGAAGCTGGAGGCCATTCTTGCCCGGCAGACACCGGACGCTGAAAAGCGGTCGCGCGCCGATTTCATTATTGATTCTTCAGGCGGCTTTGAGGACATGAGACAGCAGATTAACGCCATCCTTGCGCAATTGCGGGGAAAGCCGGCAATTTCATCGTGAGCGCAGTTTCGCCTGTGCTATAACGAACAATCATTTAAGAGGTTTTTCAATGCGTGAGATCGTTTTCGATACGGAAACCACTGGCCTTGAACGGCTTGAGGATCGGGTGATCGAAATCGGTGGCGTGGAAATGATCAACCGCTTTCCCACGGGCCGAACCTTTCATAAATTCATCAACCCACAGGGGCGTAAGGTTCATCCGGATGCGCTCGCGGTTCATGGGATCACCGATGAGCAATTGCTCGACAAGCCGACTTTTGCCGATATTCTCGATGAATTTATGGAATTTTTCGATGGCGCGAAGCTTGTCGCGCATAATGCCATGTTCGATCTTGGTTTCATCAATGCCGAATTGAGCCGCCTGGGTAAGCCGGAAATAGACGTTGATCGCATTGTCGATACGCTTGCGCTTGCGCGCCGTCGAAATCCGATGGGGCCAAATTCGCTGGATGCACTTTGCAAGCGTTATGGCATCGACAATTCACACCGCACATTGCACGGCGCATTGCTCGATTCTGAAATTCTGGCTGAAGTTTACATCGAACTGATTGGCGGAAAGCAGACAGCTCTCGGTCTGAGTTCCTCTGACAATTCCGGCAATGATGATCGCGCTGATCATGCCAGCCGAATTGCGCTGCGTCAGCGCCCTGTGCCGCTTGCACCCCGCATCAGTGAAAAAGAGCGTGCCGCGCATGATGCCCTTGTTGCCAAAATGGGTGATAAGGCGATCTGGAAGAAGTATTCTTCATAAAAAAACCCCGCAAAAAGCGGGGTTTTCTTTTGATATCAACGCAAGATCAGCTCTTTACAGCGTTCTTGGCTTCTTCTTCAGCCATACGGCTCTGGAACATCTGTGCAAAATCGATTGGATCGATCATCAGTGGTGGGTAGCCACCATTGCGCGTTGCATCAGCAACGATCTGACGGGCAAATGGGAACAGCAGACGTGGGCATTCGATAAACAGCAGCGGAAGCATATGTTCCTGCGCAATGCCCTGAATGCGGAATACGCCGCCATAAGTCAGCTCGGTGTTGAACAGAACGTCCTTGCCGTCCACAGCCTTGGCTTCGAGTGTTAGAACAACGTCGAAATCCGTTTCGGAAAGCGGGTTGGCGTTTACATTGACATTGATGTTGATCGAAGGCGCTTTGTCGCGTGGGCGCAGCGACAGAGGCGCGCCGGGGCTTTCAAAGGAAAGATCCTTGATATACTGGGCCAGAATGTTGAGGGACGGCTGGGTGGCTGCGCCATTGCCGTTCTTTGCTTCGTCCGCTACGGGCTTATCGCTCGGCGTTTTTGCCATTATCGGAATGCCTTCTTTTATTGTGATTAATCTGATTGCCTGTAAAGCAGCGATGCTTGGCTAGCATGTGTGGGTAGATGAGGCAAGAAACCGTTTTTAGGTTAGTAATTGCGCAATCAACGATCCTTGTGGTCAGGATTCCACGGTGAATTTTCGTCCGGCTTTGCTGTATAATCTTCCGGGTCGAGGTCGATCACGTTATTCTCTTTGCGCTCATAAGGACGATAGGCTTCCGAATAGCGGGTGGACGCTGTGGCAACGACGAGACGATTGCGCACAAATCGGTTCCAGACAAGATCGCGAATGAAGGGCACGAAAAGCAGCAGGCCAATGGCGCTTGTGACAAAGCCGGGCACGATCAGCATGATGGCAGCAACCACGATCATGGCGCCATGCATCATTTCGCGATCCGGCACACGCCCCGCAGCACTTTCCGCGCGGATGCGCTGCAACAGCCCGAAACCCTGCACGCGCAGCAGGAAAAAACCGAGCATCGTGCTTAGAACGACAAGACCCAGCGTTGCCAGAACACCGATTTTACTGCCGACAATCACAAAGCCGGCAATTTCGATGAACGGCATTGCCAGCATGAGCAGAGGGGCAAAGGAAAAGGACACGGCAGTTATGATCCTATGTTTATTGATGTTTTCATCAAAGATCTTCAGTCTATCATGAATTTGCAGATAGAGCGCATTCCGAAAAGTGAAAAGCGGTTTTCGCAATGAGATACGCCTAAAAACAAATAGGTATGCGTGATCGGGATTTGAATGATCAATCAAGGCGATCTATATGTATATTGAAAGAAATTGATGGCGGGAGCGGGATTCGTGATCGTTATCCGTTAAATGGTGGCAGGCGGTATGGAATTTTTTGATTTTGGTACGATATTTTTCTTCATCGCAGCGGTGGTGATATTTCTCCAGCTGCGCAATGTTCTCGGTCGTCGTACTGGAAATGAAAAGCCGCCGGTTGATCCCTACACATCTGCCCGTAATTCCGACACACAGACCAGTGGCGGCGAAACGGATAATGTTGTTTCCCTGCCGCAGCGTTCCGGCGAAAAAGATTATAGCGCAATCGATAAAATTGCGCCGGTCGGCACACCGGTCAATGATGGGCTGCGTTCCATCAAGGCCGCCGATCCATCTTTTGATCCGGTGAGTTTTGTGGATGGCGTGAAGATCGCTTACGAAATGATCGTCATGTCTTTTGCCGATGGCGATCGCAATGTTCTGCAAAATCTTTTGTCCAGGGAAGTCTATGAAGGATTTGTTTCGGCGATTGATGAGCGCGAAGCACGCGGTGAAACCATACGTTCCACCTTTGTTGGCATCGATAAGGCGGAAATCGCCAATGCCGAAATGAAGGGATCTGAGGCGCATGTGACGCTGAACATTGTCAGCCAGATGATTTCGTCCACACTCGACAAGAACGGTAATGTGGTTGAAGGCGATCAGGAAAATGTGGTTGAAATCCGCGATCTGTGGACCTTTGCCCGCGACACCCGTTTGCGCGATCCAAACTGGAAGCTTGTGGCGACCGAAGCAGAAGATTAAGAGAGTGAAGACCAAGGGCCGCTAATTGAGTGGCCCTTTTAAATAGCGCGTTTTACGGATCCGGCTGTGAACCAATTGTCGAAACTATTCCACCCGCTGGGCTTTTCCAATTGCCCGGGCTGGGATCGGGACGATCAGGCACACGCCTTTTCGGCCTTTCGCCGTTCGGCCGATTATGCGCACCACAACCGCTATAACAGCGGCAGTCTCGGTATTTCTTTTAAGGCGCTTGAACCGGCTTTTGCTGCTGCACGATTGCTTGATAACCCAAACACAGCGCAGGCGCGTGGTTTTTTCGAAGCGCATTTTGTTCCGTGCCGCATTGATGCCCAAGGCTTTGTCACCGCTTTTTACGAGCCGGAGATCGAAGCATCACGCACACCAGACGCGCATTTTACGGTGCCATTTTTAAAAAAGCCCGATGATCTTGTGAAAGTCACGGACGAAAACCGTCCTTTGGGACTTGATGCGTCATATGCTTTTGCGCGCCAAACGCCCGATGGTCTTTTAGAATATGATGACCGCCGCACAATCGAGCAAGGCAGCCTCAGAGGTCGTGGGCTGGAGCTTGCTTATGTTGCCGATCGGGTCGATGCGTTCTTTGCGCATGTTCAGGGTGCGGCACGGCTCAAGCTGACCGATGGCAGTTTTATGCGGATTACCTTCGCTGCCAAAACCGGCCATCCATTTACGGGGATCGGGCGTATTCTGGTAGCGGAAGGCGAAATTCCGGCTGATCAGATTTCTATGCAGACAATCCGCCAATGGCTCAAAGATCATCCCGAAAAGGCGGATGACCTCATTTGGCAGAACCGTTCCTATATCTTTTTCCGCGAAGCAGCCGTTGATGATCCGCAGCTTGGGCAGATTGCGGCCGCCAAGGTTCCGTTGACCGCCGGACGCTCTATCGCCGTGGACAGGTTTTTGCATACTTTCGGAACGCCATTTTATGTTGATGCGCCGACTGTGACCAAATTTGACAACGCGCCCTTCTCCCGGCTGATGATTGCGCAGGATACCGGCACGGCAATTGTTGGCCCGGCCCGCGGCGATCTCTTTGCAGGATCCGGGGATGAAGCCGGTGAAATTGCAGGCGGCATAAAAGACAAAGCTGATTTTTATGCGCTCGTCCCTCGCGCAGTTTGCGGAATTAATCGATGACCTCCAACAACGAAAAACCCGCAAAAGATTATCTCAATCCCGAGGATCGCATTCTCTGGGAAACGGTTGCAAAGACAGCCAAGCCACTGGCTGGCAAAAAGCTTCAGGCTGAAGAGCTTTCGGTTTTTAGCGAACTGATGGCGCAGGAGGCAGAGAAGAAGCCTGTGAAAAAAGCGCCCTCGCCTGTTGCTGAGACGCAGCCACCAAAAAAGAAGGTCAGCTCGCTTAAGGAAATGCCGATCCATGCCTTTGATCGGCCCACTCATCGCAAAATTTCCAAAGGGCGTGTGGATATTGAAGCGCGTATCGATCTGCACGGGCTGACACAGAACGATGCTTATGAGCTGCTTTACGGCTTTCTGCTCAGCGCCCACGCGCGTGGGCTCAAGCATGTGATGGTGATTACCGGAAAAGGCCGATCATTCGGCAGTGAGGGCGTGCTCAAACAGGCCGTGCCGCACTGGTTCTCAACGCCCTTGTTCCGGCTTCTGGTCAGCGCCTATGAAGATGCAGCGCATCATCATGGTGGTCATGGTGCGCTTTATGTGCGGCTGCGCAAGCAAACGCAGAATGGGGGGCTGCTGCGATGACGCCGTTCGGCAAGCGATTGCGGGAATTGCGGGAAGAGCGCAATGTCACCCAGAGGGAAATGGCAGCAGCGCTGCGTGTGTCCCCGGCCTATTTGTCAGCATTGGAACATGGGCGGCGTGGCCAGCCAACCTGGGATATGCTGCAACGCATCATCACCTATTTCAATATTATCTGGGATGAAGCGGAAGAGCTTCAGGATCTTGCAACGATTTCGCATCCGCGGGTGGTGATTGACACATCCGGCCTGTCGCCACAGGCAACCGAGCTTGCCAATCTTCTGGCGCGTAACATCCGCATCATTGATCGCGAAACGATCAAGCATTTAAGCGATGAAATTGAAGTAGCACGCAAGCGCCGCCGGGGAATAAGTTAGGTATATTTTTAGCGGATATTATATTAGAAGATTATATTTTTCATAGAAAATATTAATATAAATAATATAGTATATTATGGTGTAATTTCATCGGATTTTTTTGGAATTATTATAAATTTCGATGAAAATATCATATTTCTATTGACAGAAATTTTCATCAATCATAGCCTGATAACACTCTGTGTATTTCTGAGTCTGAAAAGCTGAATAAGGGCATATTCCCAAATAATCAGGTTTTCATACGATTTGATCACAGTGTTTTGGTGTATTTTTTCAATGTATATATTATAATTTGGAGATTAAAATGACGAAGAAAAATCGTGAATCCACGGATATACCAAGCAAAGATATTCTACGATTTGATAACACATATCAAATTGATTTGGATACGTCTAGTTATAGAAATGGAGATAACCGCGCATATATTACTATTTACAGTGACAGTGCTTTTATTGGAGGCGCAACCGTAAAAGAAAATCAAATACCACTTGTTTTATCTGCTATGAGTTGGCTTAATAATAATAATTCAAATTTAGATTTACTGGTATGGACAGATAATACTGTTTCTGATTACATATTTTATGGATTTGAATCTTCGGTATCTAAAAAAGCTCTTGAATTACCAAAGTAATTGATAGTTGGGTGATTTCAGTTGTATTTTATTCCGGTTATTCAAATTGTATTACAGGATAAACCGAATTTTCTCACTGAGATCACCCACAAACATCTAAATTTTTTTGAGAGACTACCTTCTGCAGAATGTAAGCAAATTTTTGAATGAATTAATATAAGAGTGCTTGCGCATTTGCTCCAGCGAAATTTCCCTCCGTGAGGCGTCTAAGGATTTTTTTAAGCTTTCACCATCGGGTGATTGGACGCGACATATTACACAAATCGGTTCCCACTTTTCGGGATGTGCTTTAAGGGCTTGAGCCGATCAAACCGACCGGCTCCTGAGATTTAATCACACTTAAAAAAGCGCCTTTAGCTCATCAAGCTTGGTGTTGACCAGCCAGCCATAATAGTTTTCCTGCGGCATCACTGGAGCCTGTCCAGATGCTTTCAGCTTAGCATTCTCATTGGCAAGTGCGCGGGCGCGAGAATCTGCACCGCCGGTGTTATAAAGCGTTGCCGTAATTCCGGGGTTTTTTGAAATGTCGAAATCGGCAATCTGACGATAGGCGGTGATCGACTGTTTGAGCGTCGCTGCGATATAGGGCAGCGTCAGATCCGGGTCCATGATGGTTTTATAGACCGCGTTGCCATTATCGGCATCAAGCTTTGGCAGGCCGGAAACGCGGTTCACCATGTCCGACATCTGCAAGGCCGTCAGCGGGTTCATCTGGCCTAAGCCGAAAGTCTGGCCAGCATAGAAGGGCTGAAAGAACACGGCACTGAAGCGGTTGTTCGGATAGCTTTTGCCGCCCACGGATTTGCCGCGGAACTGCTTGTTCCAGACTGTTTCGCGGCAGCCCCACAGCGAATAGCTGTCCTTGAATCTGAGGCACTCGGAAAACTCCGGGCGCTTGACGAACTGGCCGATGCTTTCGCCATTATAGCCAAAGCTCACGCCCTGGTTCACATAGGACATCGCCTTGACGTAATAGGTCTGCAAGCGGTCATAGACATCGACATTATAGGTGTGTTCGCCAACAATCGCGCCGACAATATGGATCGGATCAATGCCGTAAGCCGAAGCCGTCGACTTGATCTTTGAGCGCAGCGAAGCATCCTTTTTCAGAAGATTATAAATCTTGCGATATTTGGCTTCATAGGTGGTGCTTAATTCCTTGGTGCGCTTGGCGGAAGCGCCGGGAATGGGCGGCTGTTCGGCGTTGCGGTTGCCGGGTGGCACGCTTACGGCTGCAAGGGCGCTCTGGCAGGAGAAAGCGATGGCGAGGCAGATGCCTGCAATACGGTTCAGTCGACGGGTCATTGCGGGAAAACGGCCTCAACAGGGTAAATGATATGTAAATTTGGCGGCAAATTAAAAAAACCCCTCGATGAAGTCGAGGGGTTTCTTGCCTTTGAGGCGAAAGCCACCGCAGCGTGGCTTTCCGGTCACTTTTTAGTTTTACAGAATGAAGCGCGAAAGATCGGTATTCTTGGCAAGATCGCCAACGGTTTCGCGGACATAATCCCCATCCACCTTGAATTCCGAACCGGCCTTGTCGGGGGCGTTATAGGAAATATCGTCCAGAACGCGCTCCATCACCGTCTGCAAGCGGCGCGCACCGATATTTTCGACCGTTGAGTTGAGATCAACCGCGATATCGGCCAGAGCATCAATCGCATCGTCGGTAATATCGAGCTTCACTTCTTCCGTGGCCATCAGCGCAATATATTGCTTGATCAGGCTGACTTCGGTTTCCGTCAGAATCCGGCGGAAATCTTCGCGCGTCAGTGCACTCAGTTCCACGCGGATCGGCAGACGTCCCTGCAATTCCGGCAAAAGGTCAGACGGTTTTGAGACATGGAACGCGCCCGATGCGATGAACAGGATATGGTCGGTTTTCACCGGACCATATTTTGTTGCAACAGTGGTGCCTTCAACAAGCGGCAGCAGATCGCGCTGCACGCCTTCGCGTGACACACCCGCTCCCATGCCGCCTTCGCGCGCTGCGATTTTATCGATTTCGTCCAGGAAAACGATACCGTCATTTTCGGTTGAACGCAGGGCTTCCTGAATAAGCTGATCCTGATCAAGCAGCTTGTCGGACTCGTCATTGATCAGGATGGCGTAGGAATCCTTGACCGTGGTCTTGCGCGTCTTGGTGCGCCCACCCATCGCCTTGCCGAAAATATCGCCAATATTGATCATGCCGATATTGGCACCGGGCATACCCGGAATTTCGAAATTCTGGCCTGACCCCGTATCGGCCACTTCGATTTCGATTTCCTTGTCGTCCAGCTCGCCATCACGCAGCTTCTTGCGGAAGCTTTCGCGGGTGGCGGGGCTTGCCGTTTTGCCGACAAGACCGTCAAGCACGCGCTCTTCAGCATTGATATGGGCCTTGGCCTTCACATCTTCGCGTTTCTTTTCACGCACGAGACCAATCGCTGCTTCAACCAGATCACGGATGATCTGTTCGACATCGCGGCCCACATAGCCGACTTCGGTAAATTTGGTGGCCTCGACCTTGATGAAAGGCGCACCGGCAAGCTTGGCGAGACGACGCGAAATTTCCGTCTTGCCAACACCGGTCGGTCCAATCATCAGAATGTTTTTTGGCATGACCTCTTCGCGCATCTGGCCTTCCAGCTGCTGCCGGCGCCAGCGATTGCGCAAAGCAATGGCCACGGCGCGCTTGGCATCGTTCTGGCCGATGATGAAGCGGTCAAGCTCGGAGACGATCTCGCGGGGGGAGAAATTGGTCATGATTAAATTCCACTTTGCCACTGCTTAATGAACTCGAACGGATGCAGCGGCATGATCACGTTGAGCGGAAGGTTGCAGCCGATGACGATCAAAGCACCCAAGCCCAACGCTGTTTGTCAGAGGTTGAGGCTTGCAAGGGTACGGTCATTCGGCGTCGAGGCTTTCAACCAGAATGCTGTGATTGGTGTAGATGCAGATATCGGCGGCAATTTCCATTGCCTTACGGGCGATTTCTTCGGCATTCCTGTCTGTGTCGATCAGCGCGCGCGCTGCCGCCAGCGCATAATTGCCGCCTGATCCAATGGCCATGACGCCGTGTTCGGGTTCAAGCACATCGCCCGTCCCGGTCAATGCCAGCGTCACCTTGCTGTCGGCAACCAGCATCATGGCTTCGAGCTTGCGCAGATAGCGGTCGGTACGCCAGTCTTTGGCAAGCTCGACAGAAGCGCGCATCAGCTGGTCAGGATATTGTTCGAGCTTGGCTTCAAGGCGCTCAAGCAGTGTGAAGGCATCTGCGGTTGCGCCTGCAAAACCGGCAATGACATTGCCTTTGCCGATGCGGCGCACTTTGCGCGCATTGCCCTTCATCACGGTGTTGCCGAGCGAGACCTGCCCGTCACCGGCGATGACCACCTTGTTACCCTTGCGAACGGTAACAATGGTCGTGCCGTAAATTGTCGTAGGATTGTGTTCGATCATGGATCACTCCTTTGGCGGCTTACAGGTTTCCATCTGGCAAACGCATAAGCCCCTGATATGGGGAAGCCTCTTTCCTTTGGCTCAAGCGCGAACGGAATCGGGTTTCGTTGTGAATATTTAAGAACCATCTGGCAAAATGCAAATGGCTAACAGCGCATTCCAAAAAGTGGGAACCGGTTTTTGGGTAAAATGCGCTGCTGGGGGAAACCGCATTCCAAAAAGTGGGAACCGGTTTTTGGGTAAAATGCGCTGCTGGGAAAACCGCATTCCAAAAAGTGGGAACCGGTTTTTGGATAAAATGCGCTGCTGGGGAGACCGCATTCCAAAAAGCGGGAGCCGGTTTTTGGATAAAATGTGCGTGAATAAAATTCAGAATGTTGCGAGCAGTTCTAAAAGCATTGGCAAAAGCGGCCAGCTGTTCTAGAACGCCAAAAGATTTCAACAGAGGAAATGCTATGACGGCTGAAAGCGCCCGCAAAGCAAGTATCGAACGTTCAACAAAAGAAACGAGCATTGCCGTTTCTGTCGATCTGGACGGCAACGGCAAGTTCGACATTACAACCGGTGTCGGCTTCTTCGATCATATGCTGGAGCAGCTTTCGCGACATTCGCTCATCGACATGCGCGTCATGGCCAAAGGCGATCTGCATATCGATGATCACCACACGGTGGAAGATACGGGCATTGCGCTTGGTCAGGCTGTGGCAAAGGCGCTGGGTGAGCGTCGCGGCATTGTGCGTTATGCATCGATGGATCTTGCTATGGACGATACGTTGACGGGTGCTGCGGTCGATGTTTCGGGCCGTGCCTTTCTGGTCTGGAACGTGACTTTCACAACAGCCAAGATCGGCACTTTCGACACCGAGCTGGTGCGCGAGTTCTTCCAGGCTTTTGCGATGAATGCAGGCATTACGCTGCATATCAACAATCACTATGGTGCCAACAATCATCATATTGCAGAATCGATCTTCAAGGCTGTCGCAAGGGTTCTGCGCACGGCACTGGAAACCGATCCGCGTCAGAAGGATGCAATTCCTTCGACCAAGGGGTCGCTGAAGGGATAAGCCAATGGCGCAATTCGTCGTTCTGGAGAAAGAAGGCGCTGACGGCGCTGAAAACTCTGTCTTTGTGCGCGACGGATTCTATACTTTGGCGCTGATCCTGCCTGTTGTCTGGCTGTTGTTGCAGCGACTGTGGTTTGAGGCTTTTGCGGTTTTGGGTCTAACGATCCTGCTTGGATTTGCCGGTGCCATGCTTGGCATCTCCAATGCGGTTCCCCTGATCACCTTGGTGTTTTCGCTCTTTGTGGCGCTGGAAGGCGCCAACTGGAAGATTGCAAAACTCAAGCGGCAGGGGTTTGGCGAGAAAGCAGTCATCGATGCGGCTGATCTGGAAGAAGCGGAAATGCGCTATTTCTACGGTCTCGCAGATGCGGCGCAGCCAACCACGGCTCTCAACGAAACGCCTCAACCTAAATGGGCGCAAGAGGCCCCTCGTCCCACCTATTCCTCATTTGGCTCGACGATCGGATTTGTCGGTCATCGCGGAGAAAACTGAAAATGCGTGTTGCAATTATCGATTATGGTTCCGGCAATCTTCGCTCGGCCACCAAGGCCTTTGAGCGTGCAGCCCATGAAAGCGGTGTGAAAGCGGACATCGAACTCACAGCGGATGCGGATCGTGTGGCGAGTGCCGATCGCATCGTGCTGCCGGGTGTCGGTGCCTATGCCGACTGCCGCCGTGGCCTTCATGCGGTTCCTGGCATGGTGGAAGCACTGGACGATGTGGTTCTGAAAAAGGCGCATCCGTTTCTTGGCATCTGTGTGGGCATGCAATTGATGTCCGAACGCGGCCTTGAAAAGGAAGTGAGCGAAGGTCTCGGCTGGATTGCCGGCGATGTGCGTGAAATGACGCCATCCGACCCAACGCTCAAAATTCCGCAGATCGGCTGGAACAGGATTCACGTGAAACATTCGCACCCGGTCTTTGATGGTATCCACACCGGCGAAGACGGTTTGCATGCTTATTTCGTGCATTCCTATATGTTCGACGCGAAGAACAAAGCCGACGTGCTGGCCGTCACCGATTACGGTGGTGATGTGACTGCAACGGTGGGCCGCGACAACATGATCGGCACGCAGTTCCATCCTGAGAAGAGCCAGTTGCTCGGTCTCTCGCTCATTGCCAATTTCCTGAAATGGAAGCCTTGAAGATATGATCCTTTTCCCCGCTATCGATTTGAAAGACGGTCAATGCGTGCGCCTCAAGCTTGGCGACATGGATCAGGCGACCGTTTACAATGAAGACCCTGGCGCACAGGCCAAAGCTTTTGAGGATCAGGGCTTTGAATGGCTGCATGTGGTCGATCTCAACGGTGCCTTTGCCGGTGAAAGCGTCAACGGCAAGGCTGTTGAAGCCATTCTCAAAGCCACCAAAAATCCGGTTCAGCTTGGTGGCGGCATCCGCACACTCAAGCATATCGAAAGCTGGCTTTCCAAGGGGCTGCGCCGCGTCATTCTCGGCACAGTCGCCGTGCGCGATCCGGCGCTGGTGATTGAGGCCTGCAAGGAATTTCCGGGTCAGGTTGCCGTCGGCATTGACGCCAAGGGCGGCTATGTCGCGGTTGAAGGCTGGGCGGAAGCCTCTGAGCTTGGTGTGGTGGAACTGGCGAAAAAATTTGAAGGTGCAGGTGTTGCAGCCATTATCTATACCGACATCGACCGTGACGGCGTTCTGGCTGGCATCAACTGGGATTCAACGCTTGGTCTTGCAGACAGCGTTTCCATTCCGGTGATTGCTTCGGGCGGTCTTGCCTCCATGGAGGACATCAAACGCCTCGCCGCACCCGATGCCCGTAAGCTTGAAGGCGCAATTTCTGGTCGCGCGCTTTATGATGGCCGTATCAATCCGGCAGAAGCACTATCCCTGTTGAGGGCCGCAGCATGACACTCAAAGCACGCGTAATCCCTTGTCCCGACGTGAAAGACGGGCGCTACCGGCTGCCCGCAGCGAATAGTCCGGCGCAGGCCGGACCGCGAGGACAGGCAAAGCTAAAAAGAGACACGGCAGATCGAGGACAAAAATGCTGAAAGCACGCGTGATACCCTGCCTCGATGTAAAAGACGGCCGTGTCGTTAAGGGCGTCAACTTTGTCGATCTGATTGATGCCGGTGATCCGGTGGAAGCAGCGCGCGCCTATGATGCGGCGGGCGCGGACGAATTGTGCTTCCTCGACATCACGGCGTCTTCGGACAATCGCGAGACAATTTTCGATGTCATCGCCCGTACAGCCGAACAGTGCTTTATGCCGCTCACCGTTGGCGGCGGCGTGCGTCAGGTGGCTGATATTCGCAAGCTGCTGCTTGCCGGAGCCGACAAGGTTTCGATCAACACGGCTGCGGTCAAGAACCCGGAATTTGTTGCGGAAGCCGCTGATAAGTTTGGCAATCAATGCATCGTTGTGGCCATTGATGCCAAAAAGGTTTCGGGTGAAGGCGAGAGTGATCGCTGGGAAATCTTTACCCATGGCGGCCGCCAGACGACCGGCATTGATGCGGTGGAATTTGCGCAGAAGGTGGTGAGCCTGGGCGCCGGTGAAATCCTGCTGACTTCGATGGACCGTGATGGCACCAAGGCCGGCTATGACGTGGCGCTGACGCGGGCTGTTGCAGACAGCGTGCGCGTTCCGGTGATCGCTTCGGGCGGCGTTGGCAATCTGGATCACTTGGTGGCAGGCATCCGTGATGGTCATGCAACCGCGGTTCTTGCAGCATCCATCTTCCATTTCGGCACCTATACGATTGGCGAAGCCAAGCGCTATATGGCCGAGGCTGGCATTCCGATGCGGCTCGATCCGGTCCGTTGATTATACAGCATGTCGCGGAAACGTGGGAACCGGTTTTCCGATAACGCCATGCGCAAAAGCCTAAAGGAAATCCGATGAGCGAGTTCACCCTTTCCGACCTTGAACGCATCGTCGCAGAGCGTGCAAATTCAACGGATGGATCATCCTATACGGCAAGTCTTGTGGCCAAGGGCCAGACGCGCGCTGCCAAAAAGCTTGGCGAAGAGGCCGTTGAAACGGTGATTGCAGCCGTTGAGGGAAACCGCGCGGAAGTGGTCACGGAAAGCGCCGACCTGCTTTATCATCTGCTGGTGGTTCTGAAGATTGCAGACGTCCCGCTCAATGAGGTTCTTGCAGAGTTGCAGCGCCGCACGGCACAGACGGGCCTTGAGGAAAAGGCCGGTCGTTCGAAGGCGTAAATGCAGATCAAACACGAAGTGCTTGAATTGGCGTTGAGGGAGAGCAGCGACAATATGTGGGAAAAAATAGACCAGCTAACGCCGTCGCGTTACTCGCCTTACCGTTTTTTTTCGGCGCAAGAGTGGGCAGGCTTTCGCGCTGATACCCCCCTCACCCTTACCTATGAAGAAGTCAAACGGCTGCGCTCGCTGGGCGATCCGATTGATCTGGATGAAGTGCGGCGCATTTATCTGTCGCTGTCGCGCCTGCTCTATGCGCATGTGGAAGCAAGCCAGCTTCTGTTCCGCCAGCGCCAGCAGTTTCTCAATATGGAGGACAGTTTCAAGACGCCCTTCATCATTGGCATTGCAGGCTCTGTGGCTGTGGGGAAATCCACGACTGCGCGTATTCTCAAAGAACTGCTTGCGCGCTGGCCTTCAAGCCCGAAGGTCGATCTGGTGACGACGGATGGCTTCCTCTATCCCAACGCGATTCTGCGCGATCAGAACATGATGGAGCGCAAGGGTTTTCCCGAAAGCTATGATGTGGGCGCGCTTTTGCGTTTCCTGTCGGCGATCAAGGCAGGCATGAGCCGTGTGCGTGCACCGCTTTATTCGCATTTAAGTTATGACGTGCTGCCAGGCGAATATCAGATTGTCGACAAGCCCGACATTCTGATCTTTGAAGGCATCAATGTTTTGCAGGTCCGCGATCTGCCGGAAGACGGCAAAATGGTGCCCTTTGTCTCCGATTTTTTCGATTTCTCGATTTATATCGATGCGGAGTCGGAGCTGATCCACAAATGGTATATTGACCGTTTCATGCGTCTGCGTGAGACGGCTTTCGTCAATCCGCAGTCGTTCTTCCATCGCTATTCGCAGCTTTCTCAAGATGCGGCCCGTTCTATCGGCGAAGGCCTCTGGAACAATATCAACATGAAGAACCTGCGCGAAAACATTCTTCCCACCCGCCCCCGCGCCGATCTTATCCTGCGCAAAGGCAGCGATCATCTGATCGAAGAAGTGGCGCTTCGAAAGATTTAAATCTCAGGAAACCAGAATGGCGCAAGTGCTGGAAATGTATCAGGTGGACGCGTTCACCAAACATGTCTTCGCCGGAAACCCTGCGGCGGTTCTGATCCTGAAAGACTGGCTGAGCGATGCGACCATGCAGGCAATCGCTGCCGAAAACAATCTCGCGGAAACAGCTTTTGCATGCCCTGCAGAGGATGGCTGGAAGCTCAGATGGTTTACACCGACGCTTGAGGTCGATTTCTGCGGCCATGCGACTCTGGCAACGGCGCATGTTCTGGCTTGGCACCACAAGATTGATGGTGAACTGCATTTTCACACCCGCATAGGCGAGATCAGTGTTTCGCGCGCGGGCGACGATTATGTGCTTGATGTTCCATCCATTGCTCCCGACCAGCTTTCCGAGCTTCCTCCGTTCATAGCATCACTGTTTGAGAATGAGAGCGGAGCCACGTTCTTCAGAAATTTCGAGAATATCTATGTGCAGCTTGAGGATGAGGCTGCGGTCAGGGCTTTCGTCCCCGATCATATTCAGATTGAGAAACTGGGATCAGTCGGCCTGGTGATCACCGCGCGAGGATCGTCGCACGACTTTGTTTCGCGTTATTTTGCGGCGGGATCGGGTATCCCGGAAGATCCGGTTACTGGATCTATCCATGCGACGCTCGTTCCCTATTGGGCTCAAAAGATCGGGAAAAACAAACTGTCCGCTTATCAGGCTTCGGCCCGTGGCGGACATTTGGGATGTGAGCTGAAAGGCGACCGTGTCTTGCTCACCGGCAACGCCGTGACATTCATGAAATCCGAGATTTATATCCCGTAAAGAATAAGGGCGCCGAATAGTTCGGCGCCCTGATCGCTTTTGGGTCATTTTTGCAATCAAGCAAGCGGTGGAATGCGCAGCACCTGGCCTGGATAGATTTTATCCGGATGCGTCAGCATTGGCTTGTTGGCTTCAAAGATAATGTCGTTCTTTGCGCCCTTGCCTTTGCCATATTGGGCTTCGGCGATTTTCCAGAGATTGTCGCCCTTCTTAACCGTGTAGAAGACAGGTTCGGCACCGGTCGTCCCGGCATCGTCGACTTTTAGTTCAGAAGCTTCGACCTTGGAAACGCCCAGTGAGTTGCCGACGGCGATGATCGCTTTTTCAAAAGCTGACTGATCCTTCACATTGCCGCTCAGGACGGCTTTGTCGCCCTGCACGCTTACCTGCACACCATCGGTGCCGAGATTATGCGAATCGAGTTCCTTCTTCAGATCCTCGGCTTTGGGCTCATTTTCACCGAAGCCAAGCTTGGTTCCGACCGATTTCACGAAATCGAAAATTCCCATGGGCAAATCTCCTTGTTGTTAAGACCGTATCTTTCAATCAAACCCGTCATCGCAACCCGTGCGGCTTCCGGTTCGTCAATAGCCAGTAAGGTACAGCGCCCAACAAATTGGTCAAGTCCGGATTGTTCCCGGATTGTTCAATGAGTTCGGGCACTTAATTAGCATTTTAACAAGCTCTACCGGCCCAGATTGGTCTTCGCCAGCTCGACGATTTCATCGCCACGACCGCTGATGATGGCCTTGAGCATATAAAGGCTGAAGCCTTTCGCCTGCTCGGCCTTGATTTTGGGGGGCATGACAAGCTCTTGCTTGGCTGTCACCACATCAACCAGAACCGGACCATCATGGGCAAAAGCTTGCTTTAAGGCCTCCGGCAGATCAGCGGAATCCTCCACCCGGAATCCCTTGATACCAATGGCTTCGGCCATGGCTGCAAAATTCGGATTGTCGAGATCCGTTCCCGACGTCAGATAGCCGCCAGCTTTCATTTCCATGGCCACGAAGCCAAGCGAGCCATTGTTATAGACAATGATCTTGGCGGGCAGATTGAGCTGTTTCAGCGACAGGAAATCGCCCATCATCATGGTGAAACCGCCATCGCCGGACAGCGAAACGACTTGTCGTTCCGGTGCTGCACCCTTGGCGCCCAGCGCCTGAAGCATGGCATTGGCCATTGAGCCATGATTGAAAGAACCAAGCAGACGACGCTTGCCATTCATGGTGAGATAGCGCGCCGCCCAGACGGTTGGCGTGCCGACATCGGCTGTGAAGATCGCATCCGCATCCGCAATCTCATTGACGAGGCGGGTCAGATATTGCGGATGGATCGGCTGTCCCGGTTTTGACGGTACGGCCAGATCATCCAGTGCTTCGCGCGCCTTGGTATAATGCGTCTTGGCGGCATCGAGGAATTTCGTGCTGCGAGCGGATTTAAGCTTCGGCAGAAGGGCGGCGATTGTTTCCGCCACATCGCCCGTCACACCCAATGTCAGCGGCGCCCGCCGACCAAGCTGTGATGGATCATTGTCGATCTGAACGATCTTGGCCTTGTCGGGATAGAAATTGCGATACGGAAAACTGGTGCCAAGCATCAGCAGCGTGTCGCAGTTGAGCATGGCGTGATAGCCGGATGAAAAGCCGATCAATCCGGTCATGCCGACATCAAACGGATTGTCCCATTCGACATGTTCCTTGCCGCGCAGCGCATGGACAACGGGGGCTTCGAGCTGTTCGGCCAACGAGACCACCGCATCATGGGCGCCAGCACAGCCGCTGCCTGCCAGAATGGTGATTTTCTCAGACCCGTTGAGAATGTCTGCGAGTTTTGCGACATCCTGATCAGACGGAACCATCCGGGGAAGCGAGATCGGCGTCCAGTTTTGCTTGATCCCTTCGGGGGCTTGCTTGAGCGCCACGTCGCCCGGAATAACGATCACCGCCACGCCGCGCTTGCCAATGGCGGCACGCATCGCGCGGTTCAACACTTCCGGCATTTGTGCGGGATTGGAAACCAGCTCGACAAAATGGCTGCATTCACGAAACAGTTCCTGCGGATGGGTTTCCTGGAAATAATCCAGGCCAATTTCCGACGAAGGAATATGCGCTGCAATCGCCAGCACGGGTTCGCGGTTGCGGTGGCAATCAAACAACCCGTTGATGAGGTGCAGATTGCCGGGACCGCAGCTACCGGCACAAACGGCCAGTTCGCCGGTGACAGCCGCTTCCGCGCCGGCGGCAAAGGCTGCGGTTTCCTCGTGCCGGACATGCATCCAGTCGATTTTACCGAGCCGTCGCAGGCTGTCATTTAATCCGTTGAGGCTGTCACCGGTGACACCCCAGATACGCTTAACGCCCGCTTCGGCCAAGGTTTGAGCCAGAAGATCCGCAACAGTCATGCCCATGATCATTTCACCTTTTTCGCAATCTCACGCACTATCTAGTGCGCTTTGGCGAACAGGAAAGAATCAACTTCTTTTGATGTGCAGCAGCAGAATTGTTATGTCGTGCAGTCGCGAGATTTTGGCGCTCAGAGTGCGTAAAATAAAGGGAGCGCCCGTCTGGGTTAACGGCCAGATGTAGAGGCTTATTTCCCCTTTGACCTGTAAGCAGGTCTCGTCAACACACCTTGAGCCGAGCATTGGGCATTTACGTTTTTGGGCCGACCTGCACTCTGTGCAGAGTATCGGACGGCCCCATGGAAAATGAGCTTACTTGAAATCCCCTGTCATCCGCGAGGTCCGCACCTCAATGATGCGCATTCAGAAACGGATGACGCGCACGCTGTAAGGATAAAATCTTTTGCAACAGACCCTCTCTTATTGCGAGGTATTCAAATAATGAGCCCACAAATGAGGGCGCGCCTTCATCAAATCCATCAACATGATCGGGAGGACTATATCTTCGTGTCATAGATATCAGTTTATTAAAATGTAATTAGGTTTAAAATGGATACGTATTAACATCTCAAAATAATTAATAAATTGAATGGGATTATTATCATGGCAATAGTCGTTAAAGGGGATACTCTCCCAGATGAATGTGTAAGTGTAGTGAATGGATTTGGAATTGGATACAATGAACTTGCAGACGTTTATCTGATTCCAGGAGGGATTCAACTCCTTCCATCAGAGCAGTCTTATTATGAAATAGTATTTTTATCTGGAAGAAATGGGAGTTTAATAAATAAATTTCGTAGCCTAAGTCCTTCTAAAACCACTATAAAAGTCATATCTTATAATAATCATTATGTATTCCTCGGTTTGTATCCTTTTAGTGGTAATTCAGATATTCCGGAGGGTTTTGTTTCTGGTATAGGTTATGCATATTCAAGTGGAGCTGACATGACAAAGATCAATGTTATTGATCTTCCTGGTGAGTTGAAAGATTCATGCTTTTATACAGTGACATATGATAAGAAAAATAGAAATTATTACTTCGGTGGTGTGTTGCCAGATTATGATGGTGCGGCTTATGTTATAATTGATGAAGTAGAAAAGAAATACAAAGGTTGTATAAAAATAAAATCTCATATAAATATTACTGCATTTCAACCGCTATGCAGCAATAATGGTGTGTTGTACGTTCCTTCAAATACGCCTGGTAAGGTATATAATTGCATAGATAAATATGATGTACATGGAAATGTATTTATAGGTTCTATAATAGCGCTCAATACTTTTGACTCTTACTTAACTATTCACGGAATTAATTTAGATGATTATAATAATATATTGTATATTATTGTAACTTATAAAGATATTGGTAATAATTTTACTGAAGTGCAAATTTATGATATTAATAAAGGGGAGTTTATTGGTCATTTCTTATTGAATCTAATGCTCGCAGATGGGCAGAGAACATATTTAGATTCAAAGCTAAAAAGACTTTATTTATGTAGTTCAGAAAATATGATTGTTGTTGTTGATTTAAATAAAAAGAAGATAGTTAATACTATAAAAATTGAAACTAATGGACGAATTTGTTACTTCATATACTCTGAGCGTAATAATTCTGCACTTGTGATAACAGATCTAAATTCTCCAGATTCTTTATTGCAATGCTTTATTATTAAGGACATTAATACAGTAGATTCTACGGTCCTGTCGTAAAGTACTGGATATGCGAAAGGCGTGATTATTTCTGGGCGCACTTATGCTGCGCGGTCGGCAAAGGGCTGGATTGGCCAGCTGGTTTTTTGGATCATGTGAGCCAATCCTATCCCTGAAAGGTATCTGATACCCTATCGCTTCATAGCCGCATGATCGACGCATGCGCTTGGTTCTTCGTTGGTTTTCTGAAGGTTGCGATAGGAACCTGAATAGCGAGCATAAAAGAATACCGCATTCAGGATGATACTTTTGTGAAAGTGCTCCCTTTGAAATCCACTGTCATTTCTTTGTATCTCGCTCAATTATGCGCACTCGCGAGCGAATAGTGCATTAAGGGTGAAAATTTTGTACGAGCCGCCGTGGGGGCGAAACACGCTTCTTTTGATGTGCAGCAGCAGAATTGTTATGTCGTGCAGTCGCGGATAAAACGCGCAAGATAGGCGTCAAATTCCGCTGGCTGCTCGCGGAATGGCGCATGCCCTGCATTGTCAATCACGTGGGTTTTTGCTTCCCAGAGATTGCCGAATTTCACTTTTGAGACAAAAGCGAGTTCGACAAAAGGTTCGTCGCGACCATTGACGACTGCAATGGGAAGCTTTGCGCTGGCGACGATGTCGCGCTGGTTGCCGCCAGATCCAGCGGCAAATTTTTCAAACATGATGCGGCGTGCGCGTCCGTCAGTGCGGGCAACAATATCAAGAAGTGATGCATCGAATGGCTCGCCGCAGGTGCTGCGTGCATAAGATTCCACGTCACGCTCGGAAAACACCTCCTGCCCGGCAAGCGCCATATCAGGCCCGCTCTTGAACCCCTGCCCCACTTCCTCACGCGCCACAGGCGGTGTTCCGGTAATCATCAGGCCGCGCATGTCAGGATAACGGGCAATCATCTCGATACCGATATGGCCGCCAAGCGACCAGCCGAAAACAACGGCATCGGCAATGCCGAGCTTTTGCATGACCTCCGTCATTGCATCTGCATAGCCATCCATCGAATAGCTGCGATCAGGATCAATCGCATCTGCGGATTTGCCATGGCCCGGAAGATCAGGCGCAATGACACGCCATTTTTTGCCAATTTCACCTTCAAACTGTGGTGCAAAAATCGCGCCCGAACTTGAATTGCCATGGATCATCAGGAGGGGCGCGCCCGCGCCTTCACTTTCACGCACAGCAATGCGGCCATGGCTGGTTTCAAGCTCGTGATAATTGATTGTCATGTTGTCTGTTCCCACAGTCTGGAAATTTTAGTCAAAGGAAACCTTGCCACGGCCTTTTTTGATATCCGAGCGCCCGGATTTGGCTTTGAGGCGGCGTTCAACCGAGCCTTTGGTTGGTTTTGTTTTTCTGCGCGGCGGCGGTGGCGGAACGGCTGCTTCTTTGATGAGCGCAATCATCCGCTCGCGCGCATCTTCCCGGTTGCGTTCCTGCGTGCGAAAACGATTGGCCTCAATCAGAACGTCCCCATCCTTGGTGCCTTTCTGACCGGCAAGCTTGAAAAGTCGCGAAAGCACATCTTCGGGCAGGCCGGAGCGTGCCGCATGAAAGCGCAGCTGTACGGCAGTGGAAACCTTGTTGACGTTTTGACCACCCGGACCGGATGAGCGAATAAAGCTCTCCTCCAGATCGTCCTCGTGGATCGTCAGGCGGTTGGTGATGCGAATGATGTTGCGGCTTTCTTCCATGCTAAAAGTGATACACCGCTTTTTATCCGTTAGACAAAAGAAAAACCCGGCCTTTCGGCCGGGCTTTCCCTCCTCCTCAGGATGAATATGCTTATTCAGCCGCAATCTGGGTTGCAGGCGCTGCATCCCGCACGTCGTGATCGACATGGCTTTCGAATTTCTCGAAATTGGCTACGAACATATCGACAAGCTTTTGGGCCTGTGCATCGTAAGCGGTTTTGTCGGCCCAGGTCGAACGTGGATTGAGAATGGATGTATCCACGCCTGGCACTTCAACCGGAACCGCAAAGCCGAAATTCGGATCGGTACGGAACTCCGCATTGTTAAGCGAACCGTCAAGCGCTGCCGCAAGAAGTGCGCGGGTTGCCTTGATTGGCATACGCTTGCCGGTGCCATAAGCGCCACCGGTCCAGCCGGTATTGACCAGCCAGCAATCGACCTTGTGTTCGGCGATCAGCTTGCGCAGCAGATTGCCGTATTCCGATGGATGGCGCGGCATGAACGGCGCGCCAAAGCAGGTCGAGAATGTTGCTTCCGGCTCGGTCACACCCTTCTCAGTACCGGCAACCTTGGCGGTATAGCCTGACAGGAAGTGATACATGGCCTGTGCTGGCGTCAGCTTGGCAATCGGAGGCATCACGCCGAAAGCATCAGCGGTGAGCATGATGATGTTCTTCGGCTGACCGCCCTTGCCGCTCGCAGAGGCATTCGGGATGAAGGGAAGCGGATAGGCGCAACGGGTGTTTTCGGTGAGTGAGCCGTCATTGAAATCCGGCTGGCGATTTTCATCCAGCACAACATTTTCCAGAACCGTGCCGAATCGCTGCGTGGTCGCATAAATTTCCGGCTCGGCTTCTGCCGAAAGACGAATCGTTTTTGCATAGCAGCCGCCTTCGAAATTGAAGACGCCATGCTCGCCCCAGCCATGTTCGTCATCGCCGATCAGCGTGCGGCTTGGATCGGCCGAAAGCGTGGTCTTGCCGGTGCCCGACAGGCCGAAGAACACAGCCGTGTCGCCGTTCGGGCCTTCATTGGCCGAGCAATGCATCGGCATGACGCCCTTGGCGGGCAGAAGATAGTTGAGAACGGTGAAGACGGATTTCTTCATTTCACCGGCATAAGACGTGCCGCCGATCAGAACGATCTTGCGGGTAAGATCGACCGCAATCACCGTTTCTGTACGCACACCATAGCGGGCAGGATCAGCCTTGAAGGAAGGCAGATCAATGATGGTCAGTTCAGGCACGTAAGATGCAAGCTCTGCTTCTTCCGGGCGGATCAGCAGATTGCGGATGAACAGCGAGTGCCATGCATATTCGGTGACAACACGGGCATTGATCTTATTGTCTTTGTCGGCGCCGCCAATCAAATCCTGTACGAAAAGCTCCTTGCCCTTCGCATGTTCGATGAAATCGGCATGAAGAAGCTCAAAAGCTTCCGGCGACATCGGCTTGTTGTTGTCCCACCACACCTGATCATCGGTGTTGGCATCGCGAACCACGAATTTGTCTTTTGGCGAGCGGCCTGTGTGCTGGCCGGTGCGTGCAACAAGCGCACCCTGCGCAGAAAGCTCTGCTTCGCCACGGCGAATGGTTTCTTCATAAAGCCGTGCGGGTCCAAAATTATAAAAGACTGCGGACAGTTCCTTCAATCCTGAAGTCGCAATGGAAGCGGCAGTGTTGTGAATGCCGGTCTCTTTCATGGTCTCTCCGCCATCTGGTTCGAAAGTTGGTTGGCCCCTTTGTCATCGGGATGGCAGTCAGAAGCAGATTAATTAAATTAAATCAAATATTTAATCGATTTAAAAAAATTGAAAATTTTTTAAATCGTTTAATTTTTCGGTTACGATGACGATCTCCAGTCTGAAAATGTTCGGCTCAGCATGAACCAAGCAACACGATTCGAAAGATCGCATTTCTGTGAAGTTAAGCGGCTGCCACATTTTGTACCTAATTTGTACTGCAAAAGCGGCGTGACTATAATAAGATCAACGCTGACAGGCGTTTGTAATTTCTACCGCCACCGTGATCGGGGCGGTTTAAAAAAGGAGAAGGTCCGCATGAAGGAAGCTTCGGCAACGCAGACAATCGCGCTGGTCGACGATGACCGCAACATTCTGACCTCCGTTTCCATTGCTCTGGAGTCGGAAGGCTATCGCGTGGAGACCTATACCGATGGAGCGTCCGCTCTCGATGGTTTGATGACGCGTCCGCCCAACCTTGCAATCTTTGATATCAAGATGCCGCGTATGGATGGCATGGAACTGCTGCGTCGCCTGCGCCAGAAGTCTGACCTCCCCGTCATATTCCTGACGTCTAAGGACGATGAGATCGATGAATTGTTCGGCCTGAAGATGGGCGCGGATGATTTTATTACCAAGCCGTTCTCGCAGCGTCTTCTGGTCGAGCGTGTAAAGGCTGTTCTGCGCCGTGTTGCGGCGCGTGACGGCACTGCAAAGCCATCCGGTCAGCAGGCCAAGTCGCTGGAACGTGGCCAGCTGGTCATGGATCAGGAACGCCACACCTGCACCTGGAAGGGCGAGCCGGTCACGCTCACTGTCACCGAGTTTCTCATCCTGCATTCGCTTGCCCAGCGTCCAGGTGTTGTGAAAAGCCGTGACGCGCTGATGGATGCGGCCTATGATGAGCAGGTCTATGTTGATGACCGCACCATCGACAGCCACATCAAGCGCCTGCGCAAGAAGTTTAAGGCGACAGACGATGATTTCGAAATGATCGAAACGCTTTATGGCGTTGGTTATCGTTTCCGCGAAGCATAATATAGTTTACGAGGTTGCCGGGCCTGTCTCAAAGACCCGGCAACTTTTGACAAAGCTACTATTGAGAAAGTTAGATTGAAGCGACATGGTCGCCGAAACCCGCAAAGACAGTGCGATTAGCATGAGAGAGCGCAGGGCGCGGCGGCAACGCTCGCTTTTTCTGCGCAGGCTTTTTGCGCCTTTGAGCCGGTTTCTCGGTCAGTTTCTGTTTTCGAGCCTGACGCGCCGCATCCTGTTTCTCAATCTTGCAGCGCTGGCCGTTCTGGTCTCCGGCATTCTTTATATGAACCAGTTCCGTGAGGGGCTGATCGACGCCAAGATTGAAAGCCTGCTCACGCAAGGCAAGATTATTGCCGCCGCCATTTCGTCATCAGCAACTGTTGATACCAATTCACTGATGATTGACCCGGAAAAACTGCTGGAATTGCAGGCGGGGCAAAGCATCACGCCCTCACCCGATTCGCCTGATAACTGGGAATTCCCGATTAATCCGGAAAAAGTGTCGCCGCTGCTGCGTCAGTTGATTTCACCCACCAGCACCCGCGCGCGCATCTATGATCATTACGCCAATCTGCTGCTGGATTCCCGTTCGCTCTATGCGCCGGCTTTTGCATCGGGCGGCCCGGTTTTCCGTTATGATCTTCCGGCGATTGAGGAAGATACGCCCAGTGTATGGGAACGCTTTACCGGCTGGTTTTCACGCCTTTTCTATGGGGGCGGTCTGCCGCTCTATCAGGAGCAGCCGGGTGGCAACGGCCTCGCCTATCAGGAAATCGTGCGCGCATTGAGCGGCTCACCGCAAACCGCACAGCGGCGCAACCAGCAAGGCGAGCTGGTTGTTTCGGTGGCCGTTCCCATCCAGCAATCACGTGCCATCCTTGGTGTTCTGCTGCTTTCCACAGAGGGCGACGATATTGATAAGATCGTGCAGGGCGAACGCATGGCCGTGTTCCGTGTGTTCGGCGTTGTCGCAGCTGTCATGGTGATTCTGTCGCTGTTTCTGGCCTCAACCATTGCAAGCCCGTTGAGAAAGCTCGCCGCGGCGGCTGACCGCGTGCGCCTTGGCGTGAAAAGCCGTGAGGAAATTCCCGATTTCTCCGAACGTCAGGATGAAGTCGGTCATTTGTCCACCTCCATTCGCGCGATGACCGATGCGCTTTATACGCGCATTGAAGCGATTGAGAGTTTTGCAGCCGACGTCAGCCATGAGCTGAAAAACCCCCTCACCTCGCTTCGTAGTGCGGTTGAAACGCTGCCACTGGCCAAGAATGATGATTCGCGCAAACGCCTGCTCGACGTCATTCAGCATGACGTGCGCCGCCTTGACCGCCTGATCACCGATATTTCGGACGCATCGCGTCTGGATGCGGAGCTGGCGCGCGAACATTCCGACCGTGTTGATATGCAATCACTGCTCAACAACATCGTGACCGCTGCGCGTGAAGTCCGCCGCAACAAGGTTGGCACAGAGATCGTTCTCAATACCGGCAAATTACCCGCTGGCAAGAAAGGCTTTTTCGTGGCCGGGCATGATTTGCGTCTGGGGCAGGTGGTCAGCAATCTTATTGAAAATGCACGGTCTTTCGTGCCGGAAGATACCGGACGTATTGTCGTCACCCTGAGGAGGGAAGGCAATCGCTTGCAAGTCTTGGTCGAAGATAACGGTCCCGGCATTCCGATTGAAAACATTGAACGTATTTTTGAGCGTTTCTATACTGATCGCCCGGCTTCAGAAGCGTTCGGCCAGAATTCCGGCCTGGGGCTGTCGATCAGTCGCCAGATTATTGAAGCCCATGGCGGTACGCTGAGCGCAGAAAACATCATGGATTTGGATAATCGATCTGAAATGAAGGGTGCGCGCTTCATCATCGATCTGCCAGCGATTTCGTGATGCCGACATGACGCCCGAACAGGAAAAAAGCGGCCTTCATGCAACAACGGTTCAGTTGCGTGGCCGCGGTGTCATGCTGATGGGAAAGTCTGGTGCAGGCAAGACGGAACTGGCCCTCACGCTTATCGAACGCGCCACGCTGCGTGGTGAGCAGGCCGCGCTTGTTGCCGATGACCGAACCTTGCTGCATGTTGAAGACGGCAGACTGATCGCCAGCGTTCCCGAAGCGCTTGCCGGTGGTGTCGAGATTCGCGGTGCCGGGCTTTTCACGGTTGCTTATGTGAAACACACACCTCTTGATCTGGTGGTGATGCTTGTCGGCCCGGACGAGGCAGAACGCTATCCGGGCGATAAAAAATGGCATTTTGAGGGGATCGGGCTCAAGCGCCTGTTGCTGCCCGCCCTGTCGTCGAATGGTGATTCTAACGCGCTTTCGCGCGCAATAGAGGCCACTTTGTTCTCCAAACCATGGCCGTGAGAATATTCGGCACTGATTTTTAACGCTCTTGCTAAAAAATCTGCCTAACGCTGCGGCATTTTGCTTTTTTCAAGGCATCGCTGAGATTTTTCACTTGCTATCAGGATTTGCCCTGCCAAGATGCACAACTCACCGGCGATGTCCGGTAGGGTTTTTGTGTCATTTGCACCCGGCAGCGGGGTGAAGCGGCGGGCACACGACAGGAGCTTTGAAAGTATGATCGGACTCGTGCTTGTTACGCACGGAAGGCTGGCCGAAGAGTTTCTCCATGCTGTTGAGCATGTGGTCGGCCCGCAAGACAATTTCGAGACCGTATGTATCGGTGCCGAAGATGACATGGAACAGCGTCGCCGTGACATTGTTGATGCGGTGGAACGTGCCGATACGGGCAGTGGTGTTATCGTTCTCACCGATATGTTTGGCGGTACACCGTCCAATCTGGCAATTTCAGTGATGGAAGAAGGCAAGATCGAAGTGATCGCAGGTGTGAATCTGCCGATGCTGATCAAGCTTTCCAGTGTGCGCATTGGTGGCGATATTAAAGCGGCCTTGCGCGAAGCGCAGGATGCGGGGCGCAAATATATCAATGTTGCAAGCCAGGTGCTGACAGGAAAATAATTCATGCATCCCACTGTGGCCGTGACTGGCGAATATGATGCGGAAAGCGCTGTGTTCCGGTCTTTTGAGATCGTCAACAAGCGCGGACTTCATGCGCGCGCATCTGCAAAATTTGTGCAGCTTGTCGATAGTTTTAATGCACATGTACGCGTCAGCAAGGACGGCATGACTGTGGGGGGAACCTCCATCATGGGCCTGATGATGCTTGCAGCCTCGCCCGGTTGCTGCATCGATGTCAGCGCATCGGGCGAACAGGCTGAGGCCGTGCTTGATGCGCTTGGCGGCCTGATTGCCGATAAGTTCGGCGAAGAGGCCTGAAAGACCAATCTCCGCGATAAGTTGATATGCACACATAAAGAACTCTTTATGTGGCATTGTGCTGCGCATGCTGATCTGCTAATCAGGTCGCCAGCCGAGGCCCGTTCCCTTTTCCGGATCCGGGCTTCTCAAGCATGTTTGGGAACAGGGGCAACCGGTTTTCCGAGAACGACATGCGCAAAAGCAAGAAGATAGAGCGAGCGTATCGGCTACGATTATGCGCGACACGCTCTAAGCAAATTTGATTGGAGCAGATGATGACCGCAAGTCAGGATTTTGTCGTCAAGGATCTCAGCCTCGCGGATTGGGGCCGCAAGGAACTTGATATTGCTGAAACCGAAATGCCGGGCCTGATGGCTGCGCGTGAAGAATTCGGTCCGACACAGCCGCTCAAGGGCGCGCGTATTTCCGGCTCGCTGCACATGACGATCCAGACCGCCGTGCTGATCGAAACGCTGAAGGCGTTGGGCGCGGATGTCCGCTGGGCTTCGTGCAACATTTTCTCGACACAGGATCATGCAGCCGCAGCAATTGCGGCCACCGGCACGCCGGTTTTCGCCATCAAGGGCGAAACGCTTGAAGAATACTGGACCTATACCGACAAGATCTTCCAATGGCCGGATGGCGAACCATCCAACATGATCCTCGATGATGGTGGCGATGCCACCATGTATATCCTGATCGGTGCGCGCGCTGAGGCTGGTGAAGACGTTCTTTCCAAGCCGGAAAGCGAAGAAGAAGAAGTTCTCTTCGCGCAGATCAAGAAGCGTATGGCTGAAACACCGGGCTTCTTCACGCGCCAGCGTGATGCGATCAAGGGTGTGACCGAAGAAACCACCACCGGCGTCAACCGTCTTTATCAGTTGCAGAAAAAGGGCCTCCTGCCCTTCCCGGCAATCAACGTCAATGACAGCGTGACCAAGTCGAAATTCGATAACAAATATGGCTGTAAGGAATCGCTGGTTGACGGCATTCGTCGCGGCACAGACGTCATGATGGCTGGCAAGGTTGCTGTTGTCTGCGGTTATGGCGATGTTGGCAAAGGCTCGGCAGCATCGCTCGCCGGTGCCGGTGCACGCGTGAAGGTCACGGAAGTTGATCCGATCTGCGCACTACAGGCTGCAATGGACGGCTTTGAAGTCGTAACGCTTGATGATGCGGCTTCGACTGCCGATATCGTGATTTCGACGACCGGTAACAAGGATGTCATCACGCTTGATCATATGCGCAAGCTCAAAGATATGGCGATTGTTGGCAATATCGGTCACTTTGACAATGAGATTCAGGTTGCAGGCCTGCGCAATCTCAAATGGACCAATGTGAAGCCACAGGTTGATCTGGTTGAATTCCCGGACGGCAAGCGCATCATTCTTCTGTCGGAAGGTCGTCTGCTGAACCTTGGCAATGCAACCGGTCATCCGAGCTTTGTTATGTCAGCCTCTTTCACCAATCAGGTGCTGGGTCAGATCGAACTCTTCACGCGCACCGATGCGTATAAGAACGAAGTCTATGTTCTGCCGAAACATCTTGATGAGAAGGTCGCGCGTCTGCATCTCGACAAGCTTGGTGCCAAGCTGACGGTTCTTTCCGAGGAACAAGCTGCTTATATTGGCGTCACTCCACAGGGCCCATTCAAGTCAGAACACTACAGGTATTAAGTATCTGTTAACCATACTGCTACATCTTGTAGGCCGGGCATCATAAAGTTGCCCGGCCTTTATTTTTACACCGAACACGCTTCACGTGGATTCACGGGGAGGGTATTGTGAAGACGAATCAATGTGTTTTGACGGGTGTTTGCGTTGGGCGTGTTTTGTCTGCAAAGACGAAAGACGGTCGACTTATTTATCCTCAAAACGGCTCTGGCTTTCAGCATTGTGGCGATGTGAGAGAGCCGGAATAAAGAATTTTGAAATACGGGGGCCCTCTTTTTGAGGGTGCTTCCGGGCGGCGGAGACAAGGGAAACATGCCAGAAGTCGGCTCAACGGGGAGCTTGCGGAGCAAATCCGCATTCAGCGCAGGCAGAGATCTGAAAGGCTCGCCTTCGCTTGGATTTCGCCCTCTCAAACGGGTCATCCTCAAGGCAACGGTTTCCTTTGCCGCACTGGTTGCGGCAGCGCCGGCTTTTGCGCAGGATGCGGAGCATTCCGCCCGTATCGCGCTGCCCTTTGGCGGCAGCGTCGGCGCTTTCGAAGTCATCCAGTTTTCCATCTTTCTGGGCGCAATGGGTGCAGCTCTTTTGTCGGCTGGCTGGCTCATTCGCGATCGGGCAAAAATTGCCCAAGAAAACAATGATTTGCGCTCGCGTCTCTCGGATATGGGGTTGATTGCGCAGCGCAATGACGCTCTGCTTAATCTCAAAGATCAGCGTATTGTTGTCTGGGACGCCCAGGGCACGCGGGCCGATGTTGTCGGCCAACTGCCCTTTGATTGCGGTGCACCGCAGGATCGTTCAACCTTTCTGGCTTTTGGACGCTGGTTGCGCCCGCAGGCCGTCACCGAGCTTGAACGTGCGGTTTCAGCCTTGCGCGAGCAGGCCCATGCCTTCGATCTGACGGTCGAAACTGTTAATGGCACGCTGCTTGATGTTTATGGACGCACGTCGGGCAGCTTTGCTGTGGTGCGTTTTCTGAGCCTTGAGGGGGTACAGGCCGAACGTGCCGCCCTTCAGTCGCAAAATCGCGAATTCTCCGAGAAGCTTGCACTTCTGCGTCATCTGCTTGATCGCATTGAACAGCCGGTCTGGGTGCGTGGCTCGGACGGGCATATCGAATGGGTCAATGGAGCCTATGCGCGCGCGGTCGATGCAGCAGATGGCACGCAGGCAAGTTCGGAAGGGCGCGAATTGTTTGGCGTTCAGGCGCGCCAGCGTCTGGAGCGTGATCGTTTTGCCGAGCCGGATCTTTATGAAAAACTGCCTGCCGTGGTGCGGGGCGACCGCCGCATCTACGATGTGACGGATGTGAGCACGGATGCAGGCTCCGCCGGTCTTGGCTTTGATCTGAGCGAAATCGAGCAGGTTCGCGAAGAATTGAGCCGCACGCTGAAAAGCCATGCTGAGACGCTCGATCAGCTTTCAACGGCAGTTGCCATTTTTGATCCTGATATGAAGCTGCAATTCTTCAATCAGGCTTTCGTTTCGCTGTGGTCGCTTGATACGGCCTGGCTCGAAACCCACCCAAGCAACACGTTGTTTCTTGATCGGCTCCGTTCCGAAGGCAAGCTTCCCGAGCAGCCGGAATGGCGCAAATGGAAGGATTCTCTGCTCGCAGCCTATCGCGCTGTCGAGCCGGAGGAACATATGTGGCACCTGCCGGATACGCGCATTCTGCGCGTGGTTGCCAATCCGCACCCGCAGGGCGGCGTGACATGGTTCTTTGAGAACATGACCGAGAAATTCGAGCTTGAAGGCCGTTACAACACGCTGATCAAGGTGCAGGGCGAAACGCTCGATCATCTGGCGGAAGCGGTTGCGGTGTTCGGCTCCGATGGCCGTCTGCGCCTTTCCAATCCGTCTTTTGCCGACCTCTGGGCGCTGCCAGCGGCCATTGCCGTTGAAGGCACACATATCTCGACCATTTCCAAGCTCTGCGGCCAGCGCGGCGGCGATGGCATCTGGGACGATTTTGTTTCTTCTGTCACCGGCTTTCTGGACGAGCGCAATGGGCGCATGGGGCAGGTGGAGCTGGATGACGGCATTATCCTGTCCTATGCTGTGGTGCCGCTGCCGAAAGGCCAGACCATGCTGACCTTTATCGATGTCAGTGATACCGTGCGCGTTGAGCGCGCGCTTAAGGAAAAGAACGAAGCGCTCTCACTTGCGCATCAGATCAAGAATGATTTCGTG
Organism: Ochrobactrum chromiisoli; assembly: GCF_026241335.1. Taxonomy (GTDB): domain Bacteria; phylum Pseudomonadota; class Alphaproteobacteria; order Rhizobiales; family Rhizobiaceae; genus Brucella; species Brucella chromiisoli. Next base: position 182,084 of record NZ_JAPHAV010000001.1, read on the forward strand.
CAGCATGTATCCTATGAGCTTCGCTCACCGCTGACCAATATTATCGGCTTTACCGAACTGCTGCAAACGCCTGCCTTCGGCTCGCTCAATGAGCGCCAGCTTGAATATCTGGATCACATCAGCACATCATCCGCAGTGCTTCTGACCATCGTCAACGACATTCTTGATCTTGCAACGGTGGATGCCGGTATCATGCAGCTCGATATTGATGATGTCGCCGTTATGACCGAGATTTCAGCTGCCGCGAAGCGGGTCAGCGAGCGCCTGCAGGAGCATGACATCGGGCTGAGCATCGATATTGCCGATGATGTCGAAACGTTCCGTGCTGATGCCAACCGCGTGCGTCAGGTGCTGTTTAATCTCCTGTCCAACGCCTCCAATTATGCACCGGAAGGTTCGACCGTTTCACTTGAGGTTAGACGTGATGGCACGGAGATCCTGTTTGCCGTGCATGATGATGGCCCCGGCATGCCAAATGATGTGCTGGATACGGTTTTCAAGCGTTTCCAGGCTTATCAGAATGGTGGTCGCAGACGCGGCGTAGGGCTTGGCCTTTCGATTGTGAAAAGTTTTGTCGAACTGCATGGCGGTCGCGTGGAAATCGAAACCGGCGCAGATATTGGCACGACTGTGATTTGCCGCTTCCCATCAGAAGCACGCAGCTTCCGTGTTGCTGCCGAATAGGGTAAATGGGGCTTTATGAGCACCCCCGTCTTTAACTTTGAATGTTTCCTGCCCGATGAGGCCGCCACCAGGCGCTTTGGCGAAGATTTCGCTTTGGCGCTGGTCAAGGGCGATCTTGTGACTTTATCGGGCGATCTGGGCGCGGGTAAATCTTCGCTCGCACGCGCGATCATTCGCGCGATTGCTGATGATGAGGGGCTTGAAGTTCCAAGCCCGACATTTACCCTTGTTCAAAGCTATGAGGGGCTGCGCTTGCCTGTCGCCCACGCCGATCTTTACCGGATTTCGCATGGCGAAGAGCTGGATGAGCTGGGGCTTGTCGAATTTCTCGACGATGGTGTTGTGCTGTCGGAATGGCCGGAGCAGGCAGAAGGCTTTTTGCCGGAGCCAAGCTTTGCCGTGACACTCACCCATGAAGGGGCAGGGCGGCGCATCGTAATCAGCGGACCAGAATCTGCCATTACGCGTCTAGAGCGCACGCTGAAAATCCGCGACTTTCTTGAAAAGAATGACCGGGTGGGGGCCATACGCCGCTATTTGCAGGGCGATGCTTCACCACGCAAATATGAGATCATCACAAGCGCGCATGGCGTGGAAATTTTAATGAATGCGCCCGCGATGCCCTATGATCCGCCATTGCGTGATGGAAAATCCTATCGACAGCTTGCGCATATTGCAGAGAATATTCAGGCCTTTGTTGCGATTGACGGTCTTCTTGCCAGTCATGGCCTGCGCGTGCCGCAAATGCGCGCCGTTGATATTGATGCGGGACTGCTGATCCTCGAAAATCTTGGGCTTGAAGGCATTCGCGCTTCATCGGGTGAGCCCGTGGCTGAACGCTATGAAGCGGCGGGACGGTTTCTCGCACATCTTCATGGGGTCAAGTGGCCTGATCATGCGCCGGTTGCAGGCTATCCAGATCACATCATTGCACCTTTTGATCGCGACGCGATGCTCATGGAAGTGAGCCTTGTCGGGCAATGGTATGCACCACGCATGATGGGCCGCAAGCTGACTGACAAAGAAGTGCAGGCCTATGAGGCGGCATGGCACAAGGTTCTCGACGCGATTGCCGATTGCGAGAAAAGTCTGCTGCTGCGCGATTATCATTCGCCAAACCTGTTCTGGTTTGAGACTGCGCAAGGCGCAAACAAAATTGGCACAATCGATTTTCAGGATGCGATGATCGGCCCTGCCGCCTATGACGTGGCTTCACTGGCGCTTGATGCCCGTGTGACGGTTACACCGGAGCTCGAAAAGGCAGTGGTGGAAGCCTATTTGGATGAACGCCGCAAGCTTGGCCATGTGCTCGACGAAACGGCTTTCCGCAAGGCCTATGCCGTTATGGGCGCACAGCGCAATTCGAAGCTTCTGGGTCTCTTCTTGCGGCTCGATGAGCGCGATGGTAAACCACATTATCTCGCGCATCTGCCCCGCATTCACGACTATCTTAGCCGTGTCTTAAAGCATCCGGTCATGGCGCCGGTCGCCAAATGGTTTGATGATCTCGCATTGCTGGAGAAACAATGACACGTCCTGACACAGCAATTATGCTTGCAGCCGGTCTTGGCAAGCGCATGCGCCCGATCACCGAAACCATGCCCAAGCCTTTGGTTAGGGTTTCGGGCAAGCTGCTGATCGACTGGGGTCTAGATGCGCTGGCAATAGCAGGCGTTGAGAATACAATCGTCAATGTTCATTATTTAGCCGACCAACTGATTGCCTATCTTGGCAGTCGCACAAAGCCGAAAATTACAATCTCTGACGAGCGTGATTTGCTGCTTGATTCCGCTGGCGGCATCATCAATGTGCTTCCGAAACTGGGCGGCAAGCCTTTCTATGTGCTCAATGCCGATACGTTCTGGGTGGGTGATGAAGCACAGCCGAATATTTCGGCGCTGGCGCATGTCTGGGACGATGCGCGCATGGACATTCTTCTCATGACCGCGCGGCTTGATCAGGCAACCGGCTTTGAAGGCAAGGGCGATTTCGTTGCCGATGATGAGGGCCGCTTGCGCCGTCTGCGGGATGTCGCGGGTGATCCCGTCATCTATGCCGGTGCTGCAATTCTGCATCCGCGTATTTTTGCAAAAGCTGAGCCGGGTGTTTCATCACTCAATCGCTATTTTGATGACGCCATTGCAGCCGGGCGCTTATATGGTATGCCCATGACTGGGCACTGGCTCACGGTGGGAACACCGGAAGCCATCGACGAGGCGGAGGCAGCACTTTCCGCTTTACGTATTTCTTGACGCGCATCTTTGTCCGAAAACAGTTTCACATTTTTCGGGACGCGCTCTGAATGGAGAACTGATTTGAGAGCACCAAAACTGTTTTCCATTCCATCCGGCACCGCATTTCTGCCAGCCTTTGCCAGAGCGCTTCTGGAAGGCCGTCTGGTGGAAGGTTTTCCGGGTGATGCCGCTGATCCGCTGGCGCTTGCCAACGCGACCATCTATGTGCCGACGCGGCGTGCAGCGCGTGCGCTCCGTTCCATTCTGGTCGATATGAATCCGGCTAAATCAGCGATCCTGCCCACCATCCGCCCGTTGGGTGACGTGGACGAGGATGCGGCTTTTTTCAACGCAGCCACAAGCGGCGCCTTCGATCTCAATCCACCAATCGGCAAGGCCGAGCGGCTGTTGCTGCTGGCACGGCTCATTCGTCCATGGCGTGAATCGCTGCCTGAACATGTGCGGGCGCTTTTTGGTGTTGAGGATGTGTCGGTTCCAGCCACCACTTCCGACGCGATCTGGCTGGCGCGTGATCTCGCAGGTCTGATGGATCAGGTCGAAACCGACAACGCCACATGGAGTGAGCTTGCAAGCATTGCACCCGATGATCTGGCCGACTGGTGGCAGGTCACGCTTGGCTTTCTCGATATTGTCACGAAACTCTGGCCGGAAATTCTGGACGAGCGCAAGCTGTCCAATCCGGCAGCGCACCGCAACGCGCTGATCTGGGGCGAGGTGCGGCGTTTGCAGGATCATCCGCCTCAAGGTCCTGTGATCGCGGCCGGTTCCACGGGTTCCATTCCTGCGACCGCCGAGCTTGTTTCAACGATTGCCAGACTGCCACAAGGGGCTGTGGTTCTGCCGGGGCTGGACCGTGATCTTGATGAAGGCGCGTGGAAGTTGCTGGGGGCATCGGATGATAATCCCTCCACCTTCGGCCACCCGCAATATGGTCTGCACAAGCTGTTGCAAGCCATCGGAATTTCACGCGACGATGTCGAGCATATCGAAGATATGCCGAAAGAGAAGCGCGTGCTGGAGCGTGTGGTCAGCGAAGCATTGCGCCCGGCGGAGACCACCGATGCATGGAGCCTGCTTAACCGCGATGCGGATATGCGCCCGCAAGCATTGCTGCACTCAGCACAGAAGATCGATCTGATTGAAACCGCCAATGAGCGTGAGGAAGCGCTGGCCGTGGCTCTGGCGTTGCGTGATGCGATCAGCGATGAAAACAAGACGGCGGCGCTCGTCACCGCGGATCGAAATCTTGCGCGCCGCGTGGTGGGCGAACTCGCGCGCTTTGGCATTGATGCCGATGATTCCGGCGGTCGGCATTTGCGGGATATTGAAACCGCAACGCTGATGCGTCTCATGGTCGAAACCGTGTTCAATCCCGGTGATCCGGTGGCACTCTTGGCACTGGTCAAGCACCCGATGTTACGGCTTGGTGGCAAGCGTATCGAGCGGCGACTGGCTGCGGAAACGCTCGAACTGGTGGCATTTCGCGGCGGCACGGGCAGGGCATCGATCATCGATCTGCCTTCATTTTTCGACCGCCGCATGGAAGAGAGTGCCAGCCAGTCATGGCGACCGGCATGGCACGCAACCGTCACGCCCGACATGATTGAAGCGGCGCGCGCGCTTTGCGTGAGCCTGTCAGAGGCTGTTGCGCCACTGGCACCATTTGCTGTGATTAACCGGCGAACAGATATCGGCGAGATCAGCCATGTAACTGTGGAAGCGCTTGAAAATCTGGCGCGTGACGAAAGTGGCAGTGTCACACGCTATTATTCCGGCGAGCATGGCGAGAAGCTGGCTTCGTTTTTGCGTCAGCTCGTATCGAGCGAAGCGGGACTTGATTTTGAGGCCATTGAATGGCCGGCAATTCTTGAAGCCCTGATGTCGGGCGAAACGGTCAAGCCACATCCGGGTGGCCATCCGCGTGTCTTCATCTGGGGTGCGCTGGAAGCGCGTTTGCAGACCATGGATACGCTGGTGATCGGTGGTTTGAACGAAGGCACATGGCCTGCCAAGACGCGCAATGATCCATTCATGTCGCGCCCGATGAAGGCGATGATCGCGCTTGATCCGCCTGAGCGCCGTACCGGCCTTGCCGCACACGATTTTCAGATGGCGCTCGGCATGGATCATGTGGTGCTGTCACGCTCGCAGCGCTCAGACAATGCACCGACCATTCCGTCGCGCTGGTTGCAGCGGCTTGAAACGGTGTTGGGTGCTGACGTGACAAAGGATATGCGCTCGCGTGGTCAGCGCTTCATCCATTGGGCGCGGGAGATTGATCAGGCACCCGATGTGCCGTTCGTCAAACGCCCGGAACCAAAGCCGCCTGTGAGCGCGCGGCCCAAGCATTTTTCGGTGACCGAAATTGAAACCCTGCGCCGTGATCCCTATGCGATCTTCGCCAAGAAAATTCTGAAGCTGCGTCCGTTGGAACCATTGATCCGTGATCCGGCAGCCGCAGAACGTGGAACGCTGTTTCACGATATTCTCGGACATTTTACAGAAGAAGGCATCGATCCGCTGGCAGCTGATGCGAGCGAACAGCTTGAAGAATTTGGCCGGCATTTCTTTGCAGATATGGATCTGCCCATTGAGATCGAAGCGGTCTGGTGGCCACGCTTTACCGCACTTATTCCGCAGTTTCTCGAATGGGAACGCGAACGCGCCTATAATGTTCAGACCCGCTTTGCCGAAATTGCATCGGATAAACGCGAGGTCGAAAGCCTTGGCATCACCTTGTCGGGCCGTGCTGATCGTATTGATCTGATGCGCGATGGCACGGCGGAAGTGATCGACTATAAGACCGGTTCCACGCCATCGCCAAGACAGGCGCATATCCTCTTGTCGCCGCAGCTTGCGCTTGAAGCAGCCCTTCTTGCGCGCGGGGCTTTCCGCGAATTGGGGTCGGTTCGTGCGTCCGATCTGACCTATGTGCGCTTGCGGGCAGGCGGAGAGGTGAAGCCGGAATCGATTTTGAAGATCGGTCGGCCGCCATCGGAAAAGACCGCACCCGCTCTTGGCGAAGAGGCATGGCAGCGTTTGGCGCAATTGCTCACAGAATATCAGAATCCGGCTAAGGGTTATCTTTCCCGCGCGTTGCCGTTCAAAGAAACGGAGCTTTCGGGCGATTACGATCATCTGGCGCGGGTGCTGGAGTGGTCGGCCGGTGGCGACGCAGGCGGCGAGGGCGGCGAATGAAAAAGCAACGTGTCATTCCACAGGAAACCATCGACGCGCAGGCCAGTGCCGCCAATCCTTTGGCATCCGTCTGGGTGTCGGCCAATGCAGGGTCCGGCAAGACCCACGTTCTGACCGAGCGCGTTATCCGGCTGTTGCTCGAAGGCACCGACCCGTCGAAAATCCTTTGCCTGACCTATACCAAGGCGGCAGCGGCCGTCATGCAGAACCGCGTCTTTGCGCGATTGTCCGAATGGGCGATGTTGCCGGATGCCGACCTTGCCGACAGGCTTATCAAGCTCGAAGGCAGGCGTCCGGGAGCGACACGGCTTGCCGTTGCACGCAGGCTTTTTGCGCGCGCACTTGAAACGCCGGGTGGGTTGAAAATCCAGACCATCCACGCATTCTGCGAAGCGATCCTGCATCAGTTTCCGCTTGAGGCGAATATTGCTGGTCACTTCGAAATGATGGACGATCTCATGCAGGTGGCGCTTGTCGGCGAAGCCCGCCGCACCCTGCTTGAGACTGCACATGGCGGCGGCGATGCCGAGCTTGCGAGCGCCTTTGCCGATGTGATGCAGGCGGCGGGCGAGATGGGCTTGCAGGCGCTGCTTGATGAGGCCGTGGGGCGACGCAATGGCTTGCAGCAATACATTGCAGCGCTTGGCAATGTGGACGAGCGCAGCGAGACTTTGCACCGGCATTTCGGTTTCAGGCCCGACACGCGCGAGTCCGATCTGCTGGATGATATGTGGCCTGTACCGGAATTTTCCGACGATACGCTTGATCTCATTTTGTCGATCCAGAAGGGTGCGGCGCGTGCGCATGATTTTGCGTTGCAGCTCAAGCAATATGACAAGGTCAAAAGCAGTTCGGATAAGCAAGCGGTATTGCGCGCAGCATTTCTGAAAGCGACGGGCGAGGCAAAATCCGGCTCCTATGTCGGCTCGGCTGCGGTCAAAAAGCTGCTGCCGGATTTCGAGGAAGATTTTAACTCAGCTGCTTCTCGTGTCGAACTTGGTCTTGATAAGATCAAGGAGCTGCGGCTTATAAGGCTTAATCTGAGCGCACTCACGCTGATTGATAATCTGCTGCAACGCTATCATGATTTAAAGCGCAGGCGCGGTCTGCTCGACTTTGAAGACCTGATTACCCGCACCGTGGCGCTACTGGCGCGCAATGGTGCAGGGCAGTGGGTGCAGTATAAGCTAGATCGCGGCATTGATCATATTCTCGTCGATGAAGCACAGGATACCAGCCCCGATCAGTGGCAGGTCATCCGCATGTTGTCGGAAGAGTTTTTCTCAGGCCTCGGTCAGCGCAACGTGCAGCGCACACTGTTTGCGGTGGGCGATGAAAAGCAGTCGATCTATTCGTTTCAGGGGGCGGTGCCAGAGGATTTTGCAGCGCAGGGCAGGGCGGTCAGCCTTCGTGCCGCTGATGCAGAGCTTAAATTCGAACGCGTCAGCCTCAACTTCTCGTTCCGTTCAGCGCCTGATGTGTTGCAGGCCGTGGATGAGGTGTTTGCACGCCCAGAAGCCAATCGCGGCTTGTCAGGTGCCACTGTTCACTCGGCCATTCGCGATCAAGAGCCGGGCGAGGTGGAAATCTGGGATATGCTGACGCCGGAAGAGGTGGAGGAGCCGGACGACTGGCGTGTGCCGGTCGATCATTTGCAGGCACCTGCCATAAAACTTGCCGAGCAGATTGCAGCAACCATTCGCACCTGGCTGGATCGCGGTGAAACCATTCCGGGCCAGAACCGCAAACTTGCGCCCAAAGACATTATGGTGCTGGTGCGCAAGCGCGATCAGTTCATGCCAGCACTCTCGCGTGCGCTCAAAGAGCGCCATGTGCCGGTGGCTGGTGCCGATCGCCTCAAGCTTACAAGCCATATCGCCATTCAGGATTTGATGGCGCTGGGGCGTTTCGTGTTGCAGCCGTCAGATGATTTGTCATTGGCCTCTCTTCTCAAAAGCCCTCTGTTTGGCTGGGATGATGACAGGCTGTTTGCGCTCGCTCATCCGCGCAAGAGCGGCGAAACGCTGTTTGAGCGCCTTTATCATGCGTCCCTTGAAGACCCGGCTTTGATCGGCGTGCATAAGACATTGAGCCGCTGGCGCAATATGGCCGATACCATGCCGATCTTCGAATTCTATGCGCGGATTCTGAGTGCGGATGGCGCAAGGCGTAAGCTTCTGGCGCGGCTTGGACCGGAAGCTGGCGATATTATCGATGAATTCCAGAACTACGCGCTTTCGGCCGAACGCGCAGGTCTGCCGGGCATGCAGGCCTTTCTCGAAACGCTCGATGCTGCCTCGCCGCAAATCAAGCGCGAGCTTGATCAGGGGCGCAATGAAGTGCGCATCATGACGGTTCATGCCGCCAAGGGGCTTGAGGGCGCTGTGGTGTTTCTGGTTGATCCGGGCAATGCTGTGTGGAGCGGGACGCGCGCGCCAAAGCTGATCCCGTTTGACCTCACCAATACTGGCCTGCAGGTGAAAGGCTATCTCTGGCAGCCCAACGCTGGCTATCAAACCGGCTTTCTTGCGTCACAGATTGACGGCCTCAAGGCCCGTGCCGAAGAAGAATACCGCCGCCTGCTCTATGTGGGCATGACGCGTGCGGAAGATAAGCTGATTGTCTGCGGTTATCGCGGATCGCGTGAAAGCGGCGAGACATGGCACAGGCTGGTCGAAGATGCGCTGACAACCAAGGCAGAAACCTTTGTGCATCCGGTATCTGGCGTTGCAGCGCGTCGCTATCGCAACACGCCGCGCGGTCTGACAGAAATTGCAGAGCCTGAAGTGGCGCAAGCAGCAGAGCTTCCACCGTTGCCGCTCGCCTATCTGAAGCCGATAAAGCCGGAACCGGGCCTGCCGCGTCCGCTTGCGCCATCGGGCGCATCGGCGCTGATTGAAGCAGATGAGGAGCCACCGCTCGATATCGTGTCGCCGGTTCTGGGGCAGAGCGGCGAGACGTCCGCCTTTGCTCTTCGCCGCGGGACGTTAATCCATATGCTTTTGCAATATCTGCCGGAAGTCGGGGCTGATGAACGCGAGACGCTTGCACAGGGCTATCTGGCACGCATCGCGAGCGATTGGCCGGAAATTGAACGTCAAAAGGCCTGGGCAAGTGTGGCAACCATTCTGGCCGATCCAAAACTCGGACCGGTCTTCGCGAGCGGATCGCGCGGTGAAGTGGCGGTCATGGGGACCATCAATCTCGGTGGCAAAGACCATGCCGTCTCGGGCCAGATTGATCGTATCAGCGTGGATGAAAACCGCGTGCTGATTGTCGATTATAAAACCAATCGCCCGCCGCCAAGGAGCATTGAGGCGGTGCCTTTCGCCTATCGCGCGCAGCTCGCACTTTATAGGGAACTGCTTGGCCCCCTTTATCCGGGAAGGGTTGTCGAAGCGGCGTTGCTCTTCACCGAAGGGCCATATCTGCTGCCTTTGCCGAAAGAGGCAATGGAAGAGGCGCTTAAGGCGCTGGGCGACTCTCAAGGAAAGGTGAGCAACCAGAACTTGACGAATGCGGACTGACGCGCCACATGATATGATCAAAGGAGCAGTTTCTCGATGAGTCTTATGCTCTCAAACAGATATGAGGATAGCCCTATGGCAACCGTAAAAGTCGATAACAGCAATTTTCAGTCGGACGTTCTTCAGTCGAGCGAGCCTGTCGTCGTTGATTTCTGGGCTGAATGGTGTGGTCCTTGCAAGATGATCGCCCCGGCTCTGGACGAAATCGCCGCTGAAATGGCCGGTCAGGTCAAGATCGCCAAGGTCAATATCGACGAAAACCCAGAACTCGCAGCACAGTTCGGCGTGCGTTCGATCCCGACGCTTTTGATGTTCAAGGATGGCGAACTTGCCGCCAACATGGTTGGCGCTGCTCCAAAGAGCCGCCTTGCTGACTGGATCAAGGCTTCTGCTGCTTAATCAGCAAGTCTTTGAGATATAAAAAACCCGGCCTTGATGCCGGGTTTTTTGTTAAACGGGCGGTGTTCCATTGTCGCGTAGGACTTCGCCCGCAAGATATAGTGAACCACCGATCAGGATGCGCGGCGGGGCTTCATCATGAGGCCATGTATCACGTAAAATCTTTAGTGCGTTTTCGACTGAATGCACAGGTTCAGCCGAAAGCCCGGCTTTCTGTGCGCTGACAGCAAGTTCGGTGTTTGGAATTGTCTTGTCGTTTGATTTTATTGATACAGTAAAGACATGGCGCGCAAGCCCTGCAAAGGCTTCAAAATAGCCTACCGGATCTTTGTCTTTGATCATCCCTGTAATCAGAAACAAAGGGCGTGTTGAGCGCTCCTCAAGCTCGCCAAGGGCCTCGGCGATTACAAGGCCTGCTCCGGGATTATGGCCGCCATCAAGCCAGATTTCAGACGCTGCTGGCGCCAGATCAACGAGTTTTCCGTGTGTGAGACGCTGCATACGTGCAGGCCAGTCCACAACCATCATGGCTTTTTCAATGGCCTTTTCGGTAATGGTGAAGCCTGCCATCTGCACGGCTTCTATGGCAGCGGCAGCATTGGCAAGCTGGTGACGCCCCGGCAGACGCGGCAGCGGCAGATCGATCAGCCCGCGCTCGTTCTGAAACACCATGCGGCCATGTTCCTCATAGGCAAGGAAATCCTGACCATAGATTGAAAGCGGGCAATCGAGCCTTTCTGCGGTCGAGATCAGCACCTCGCGTGCTGCTGCAAAGGGCTGAAAGCCGATAACGACAGGACAGTCTTGTTTAATAATCCCGGCTTTTTCGGCAGCTATGAGTTCAATACTATCGCCTAAGAATGCCTGATGATCAATCGAAACGGGCATGATCAGAGACACGGCTGGATCGACAATGACATTGGTCGCATCAAGCTTGCCGCCAAGACCCACTTCCATAATGACAGCATCCGCTGGATGTTCAGAAAACAGAACAAAAGCAACAGCAGTCATGATCTTGAAAACAGTGATTGGGCTGTCCCCATTCGCACGCTCTACCCGCTCGACTGCTTCGGCCAAAACGTCATCAGAGACAAACTTTGAGCCATTGGGCGAAGCAAGACGATAGCGCTCGTGCCAATTGACGAGATGCGGCGAGGTATGGACGTGAACACCGAAGCCGCCCGCTTCCAGAAGTGCGCGGCTGAAGGCGGTCGCAGATCCCTTACCGTTCGTTCCTGCAACATGGATCACAGGGGGCAATTTAAGGTGCGGATTGCCGAGTTTCTCCAACAGATCGCGAATACGATCCAGTGTGAAATCGAAACCCATTGGATGCAATTGCATCAGCCGTTCGATGACGGCATCAGCTTTTCCTGTCACGATTACGCTGCCTTGTTATCAGCCTGTTGCTTTTGCGGGGCCGGGGTCGTTCCAGGTTTGTCTGCATTGGCTGGTTGCTTGGTCATGATTTTGAGCAGGCTTGCAATGGTCGATTTCAGTTCAAGACGCGAAACCACCATGTCAACCATGCCGTGCTCCATCAGATATTCAGCACTCTGGAAGCCTTCCGGCAGCTTTTCGCGAATGGTCTGTTCGATCACGCGTGGACCGGCAAAGCCGATCAATGCACCCGGTTCTGCAATGTGGATATCACCCAGCATTGCATAGGAGGCAGTCACGCCACCTGTGGTCGGGTTGGTAAGAACGACGATATAAGGCAGGCCCGCTTCTTTGAGCATTTCCACAGCAACAGTGGTGCGCGGAAGCTGCATAAGCGAGAGAATGCCTTCCTGCATACGCGCGCCGCCCGAAGCAGCAAAAAGAACCAGCGGACGTTTGAGTTCAATGGCCTTTTCAAAGCCCTGAATGATCGCTTCACCGGCACCCATGCCGAGTGAGCCGCCCATGAAGCCGAAATCCTGAACGGTTGCGACAATCGGCAGACCTTCAATCGTGCCAAGACCATTGATGATCGCGTCTTCCATGCCGGTGCGCGAACGATAATCCTTGAGACGGTCGATATATTTCTTTTCGTCGCGGAATTTCAGCGGGTCGGTCGGAACCTTCGGGCTTTCCAGCGTCGTATATTCGCCATTGTCGAAGAAGAAACGCAGCCGGTCCTTGGCCTTGATGCGCATGTGATGGCCCGAGCCGGGAATCACGAACTGATTGCTCTCAAGATCCTTATGGAACACCATTTCGCCGGTCGATGGATCCTTGATCCAAAGATTTTCCGGCATCTCGCGACGTCCGAGCATCGAATTGATCTTTGGACGAACGTAGTTGGTGATCCAGTTCATGACGTTTGATTCCGTTTCTTCTTCTTCAAAACTAACTAAATGTCTAAATGGACGATTTATTGGGCAGCTTCAAGGCGTGTTGCTCGAACACTTGCAGCCAATGCACTGACAAGTTTGGTAACCGCTGTTACCGGATCACCCTTAACCTTGCCATTTTCATCGAGTTCGTCCGCGACTGCTTTGACGATTGCAGTGCCAACAACAACGCCGTCCGCAGCTTCGGCAATGGCGGCAGCTTGCTCCGGCGTCTTCACGCCAAAGCCAACGCAGATCGGCAGATCGGTGCTCTTCTTGATGTGGCGCACAGCATCGGCAACCCGTGTTGTGTCGGCAATGGCCGAGCCGGTAATACCGTTCATTGAGACGTAATAGACAAAGCCCGACGAATTATGCAGCACTTTTGGCAGGCGCTTGTCGTCGGTGGTGGGCGTGGTCAGCCGGATGAAATTAAGACCTGCATTCGTGGCCGGAATGCACAGTTCCTTGTCCATTTCGGATGGCAGATCGACAACGATAAAACCGTCAACGCCGGACGTCTTGGCATCAGCAAGGAAGCGCTCAACGCCATAAATATAGATCGGGTTGTAATAGCCCATCAAAACGATTGGCGTCGTGTTGTCTTCTTTGCGGAAATCCGCTGCCAGTTGCAGCGTTTTCTTCAGTGTCTGGCCCGCTTCAAGCGAACGAAGACCGGCTGCCTGAATGGCCGGACCATCGGCCATCGGATCAGAAAAAGGCATCCCAAGCTCGATCACATCGGAACCGGCTTTGGGAAGCGCCTTCATGACGGCAAGCGATGTCGCATAATCCGGGTCGCCGCCCATGAAATAAGTGACCAGTGCCGGACGTCCTTCGGACTTGAGCGCTGCAAATTTGGTGTCAATGCGTGTGGTCATACCGTGCCCCGTGGCAAAATGCGCGTAAGATAATCGGCGGTGGATTGGCCGGACATAGCCGTCTCCATCCAGGCACGCCGTTCAAAGTCGATGATTCCCAGTTCCCAGACACAGGCCATCAGCAAAGGCTGCGCTGGTTCAAATTCGATCTCGTCGCCGAGGTCCGATTGCCAGAGAATCTGCGTTGCGATGCCGCCTTCCAGCCACCAGTGCAGCAACAGCCACAGGCTTTCTTCGCCCTGATGCAGAATGGCAAAGCCAGCACCCAGATGCGGCGTATGCTCAAGCCTGTCTGCTGCGGCTGCAATCTGCCTGCGGGCGATGCCAACAGCTGCCTCTGCAAGCGGATTGGACGGATCGGCTTCAATGATGTTGAGCTTGATCGTCGCCGAACCACACGCCGTCAACCCGTCGAACCATGCGGCGCGCGGTCTGTAGATGTTGGTGTCGGCGACAGTATCGCTCATACGATCCTCACATTTCCATGCCGAGCAACTGCCCGACCGTGTGAACATCCTTGTCACCGCGACCGGAAAGATTGATGATCATCACCTGATCTTTGCCCATGGTGGGTGCCATCTTCACAGCTTGCGCAATCGCATGGGCTGATTCAAGTGCCGGAATAATGCCTTCAACGCGGGTGCAAAGCTGGAAAGCTTCCAGCGCTTCATCATCAAGGATCGGCACATAGTCAACGCGGCCACTATCCTTGAGCCATGAATGTTCAGGACCAACGCCCGGATAATCAAGACCGGCGGAAACCGAATGGCCTTCGAGAATCTGGCCGTCTTCATTTTGCAGAAGATAGGTGCGGTTGCCATGCAGAACGCCGGGGCTGCCTGCATTCATTGATGCGCAATGCTCAACGCCGTCGAGACCGCGACCGCCCGCTTCAACACCGACAATCTTGACCGACGTGTCGTCAAGGAACGGATGGAACAGACCGATTGCGTTCGATCCGCCGCCGACAGCTGCGATAATCACATCTGGCAGACGGCCTTCCTGTTCAAGAATCTGCTTGCGCGCTTCGGTACCGATCACCGACTGGAAATCGCGCACGAGTTCCGGATAAGGATGCGGACCGGCAGCAGTGCCGATCAGATAATAGGTGTCTTCGACATTGGTGACCCAATCACGAAGCGCTTCGTTCATGGCATCTTTGAGAGTGCCATTGCCAGCCGTGACCGGCTTGACTTCGGCACCCAACAGCTTCATGCGGAAAACATTCGGCTTCTGACGTTCAACGTCGGTGGCGCCCATATAGACCACGCAAGGCAGGCCGAAACGGGCGGCAACAGTTGCCGATGCAACGCCGTGCTGACCAGCGCCGGTTTCAGCGATGATGCGGGTTTTGCCCATGCGCTTGGCAAGCAGAATCTGGCCAAGGCAATTGTTGATCTTGTGGCTGCCGGTGTGGTTCAGGTCTTCGCGCTTGAAGTAAATTTTTGCGCCGCCCAAATGCTTGGTTAAGCCTTCAGCATAATAAAGTTTTGACGGACGACCGGCATAATAGGTCGAGAGATTGGAAAGCTCGGCCTGAAATTCAGGATCGTTCTTTGCCGTCTCATAGGCTTCCTGCAATTCGAGGATAAGCGGCATCAGCGTTTCGGCGACAAAGCGTCCGCCAAAAATGCCGAACATGCCTTCTTCATCCGGGCCTGTTTTATAGGAATTGGGTTCAACCGGCTTGTTCACTGCTGCCACTCCGTCATGTGCAGGCTAAAGTCTTGTATCAGACGCAGCCTGAAAGAATTCCATAATGAGACGCACGTCCTTTTCACCGGGCGCACGCTCTACACCGGACGATACATCAATACCCGGCGCATGCGTTTTTTGCAGCGCCTCGGCAATGTTGCCCGCATTTAGTCCACCGGAAAGCATGTAATCGACGTCCGCGTCAAGCGCATCGAGCAATGCCCAGTCAAACGATACACCATTGCCGCCCGGAAGCTCTGATCCTTTTGGCGGTTTGGCGTCAAAAAGAAAACGATCCGCAATGCCTTTATAAGGCGCAATCACGTCAAAATCTGACGCCTCACGCACAGCAAAAGCCTTGATCACCGGCAGGCCATAGCGCTTTTTTACATCCGCCACACGTTCCGGCGTCTCGTGGCCGTGCAGTTGCAGCATGTCAGGCTTTGAGGCACGAACGATTTCATCCAGCGTTTCGTCGTCCGCATCAACGCTCACAGCAACCACTTTGGCGCGGCCTTTTGCTGCTTCACGCAGGAGACCGGCATCGGCGGGTGTGAGATGCCGCGGGCTTTTGGGAAAGAAGATAAAGCCAATATGCGTCGCTCCGCCGTTGAGCGCAGCATCAACTGCTTCAGGCGTTTTGAGGCCGCATATTTTTATATCAAAAACCATGGCGTTTCCGTCGCACATATTGCGGCGCGACTCAAGCTGTTCCGGCTTCACTGCGAAGACCCGCGTCATCATAGCCCTCAGCAATCAGGGTATCATACGCTTCCATGACCGCAAGGGGAACTGCCTGCGCAATCTGAAATCCCAGAGCCGGATATTCCAGAATGCGTCTGAGATCGCCTGTCATTTCGCGCACCAGCTTTTCAAAATCATGGCCCGCTGTCGGCTGATCTTCAAAAGAGGTCGGCGGTGCGGTCACAAAAGACTTGGCTTCCGGCCACTGTCGGTCAACCGTTGCACGCACCCGGCGTTGTGTTTGTGGCTTGGTGACAAAAATCGCGCTGATGGCACCGGCCACCATTCTGTCGCGTGCGAAGCGAATATTCTCGCCAATATTTGTGGCATTCGGTTCGATGATGATCGCGCTTTGCGGCACACCTTCAGCAAGCGCGATTTCTGCAAAAGCCTCGGCTTCCGATGCCTTGTAAAGCCCTTTGGTCCAGTTGCCGCTATGGCCTGTGAACATGAGCCATGTGCCAAGGCCCTGCTTGAAGAGTTCTGCTGCATGTTTTGCAACGCGGCTATCATAGCTGCCCAATCCGATGATAACATCGGCCGGCTGAAGTTCATCGCAGAGGCAATGGTAATCCCATAGCATACGTGCTGCATTTTGAATGTTTGATGTCATGTAAAATCGATAGCCTGTAATGCGCTGCCATTGCGCTTGAGCCATGCTTTGCAGCGCTCGGTATCGGGGCAAAGCTCCTGGCAGAGTTTCCAGAATTTTGGCCCGTGGTTCATCTCGATGAGATGCGCCACTTCATGGGCGACGAGATAATTGATCACAGGCGAAGGCGCCATGCCGATGCGCCATGAAAAGGAAAGCACGCCGTCAGAGGTACACGATCCCCATCGGCTTTTGGTATCCTTGAAACGCACCGCTTTGGCTTTTCGGCCTACGGTTGCCGTGTGGCGGGCCACCAGTTGCTCGATGTCACGTTTGACTTCGCGCTTGAGGTAATCGCTGACACGCCGCGCAAGATGTGCGGGATCGCCATGAACAAGCAGAATATTGCCTTCCAGCAAATCCACAGTGCCACGTCCGGGCTGATGGGTGATGAGGTGCGGCACACCGCGAATGGGTATTTTCACACCTGCACGAACACCAGCCTGATCTGGAATTTTTGCAATGCGGCTTTCGATCCAGCCTTCATGACGGATTAAAAAACTCTGCACCTCGCGGTCGGGCAAACCCGGTGGAATGGTGACGCGCAGCCCTTTGCCGCCGGTTTCAATGCGCAGGGTCAAACGTTTGGCGCGCGGGTTTTCCAGCACGCGCAAAGGCAATTCACGTCCCGCGACCGCATGAATGCGTTCGCTTCTGACAGTCGCCGACTTTTTGGCCGGGGAGGAACGAAATAAGGAAAAGCCCATCGCTTAGAGATAAGTGATTCGCGAAAAAAGCCAGAATTTTTTCTACAACTCGACAAAAACGGCACGGAGAAACCGCGCCGTTTGAGATAATGACTGTTTAGATATCCGTGACATCATTGCTGTTGTTCTTCGCTGGCGTGCGTTTGCCATTGGCGCGACGCTCATTCATGAAGCGGTCAAACTCTTCCTTGTCGCGGGCACGGCGAAGTTCCTGCGCATAGGCTTCGAAATCGGCGCGGGCTTCTTCAAGCTTGCGACGTTCTTCCGCCAGGCGCTCAAGTTCTTCACGACGCCAGTCATCGAAAGCAGCGTTGCCGGTTGAACCGCCAAAGCCGAAGCTTTCACTTTTGCCGCAGTTTCTGAAAGAGCCAAACATCGAGTCGGTCTTTTCGTTCACTTGGCGTTTGAAATCACCAAGGCGATCGCCCCAGATGATATAGGCGAGCATGGCAAGGCCAAGCGGCCAGAAGAAGATAAAACCCAGCACCATCAGCGCAATCGTCGCTGGTGTCCATGCGGGGCGGAGCAATGCAGAATTGGTCATGGTCTACTCCGTGAATTCCGGGCCGTTTGCTGATCTCGCGGCTTGAAATGGACGTGGTGAACCAATTGCGGCTTTTCAAGAATATCCTCGGCTCAATCGCGCTTAGTGGGTGCTAACCAATGTGATTATCTCGGAATTTTTTTGCGCAAATGTTCGAGTGTTGCCACACCAAGCCCTGCCAGCAATGCCCAGAAGGCGGATCCGACACCGAAAAAAGCGATGCCGGAAGCCGTCACAGCAAATGTTATGACCGCAGCAAGCCGCTCTTCTTCATGTTTGAGGGCGAGCGCCATGGCATTGATGAAGGGGCCAGTCAGCGCAAGGCCCGCCACAAGGGCAATCAGTGTTGCAGGCAGCACGGCGAAGATTGCAACCAGTGACGCGCCGAACAGGGCAAACAACACATAAAGAGCGGCATAGACAGGACCCGTCATCCAGCGTTTTTTGGGGTCGGGATGCGCATCGGGGCCGGTGCAGAGCGCTGCGGAGATTGCTGCGAGATTGCTTGTTGCAGCACCAAATGGAGCAGAAATCAGCGAGAAAAGCCCGGTCACTTGCAAGGCCGGGCCTGTTGGCGGCTCATAGCCGGAAGCGCGCAAAACGGCAAAACCCGGCAGGTTCTGCGAGGCCATTGTCACGATATAAAGCGGCAGCGCCAGCCCGATGATCGCGCCCATGTGAAATTCCGGCCAGATCATCGTGAGCGTCGAAATTTCCGGCGCAGGCAATTGCGGTGCGCGCCCTGATATCAAGGCATAGGCCATACCGAGCACAAGCACGGCAATAACGGCAAGCGACGGGTTAAACAGGCGCACGACAAAGAACAGAACCACCATCGGCAAAACGAACGAAGGGTCGAGCGGTACGGCTTTGGCTGCCGCAATGACAAAGCTGAGAAGAACGCCTGCCAGCATACCCGATGCGATGGAAGACGGAATGCGGGAGACAAGCGTGGAAAGCTGGCGGATAAGCCCGGTTGCAATCAATGCGATGGATGTAACGATAAACGCGCCCACGGCCTCCGGCATGGTGAAGCCAACACTTGCACCGATCAAAGCCAGTCCTGGCGTGGACCATGCCGCGATAATCGGCATTTTGTAACGCACACTGAGCCATGCGGAAGAGCCGGCAATGGCAAGGCAGGCCGCCGTCACCCAGCTTGCGGTTTCGGCCTGGGTTGCACCAAGCACCTTTGCTGCCGCAATAATAAGCGCCAGCGTGCCGCCAAAGCCGACAATCGCCGCCACGGTCGAAGAAGCAAAAACCGAAAAGCGCATCGCTATGCCCCTGTCGATAAGCGTTCGGCAAGGCCGGAAACCGTGCGGATCAGCAGCTCAAGGTCCTGCGGGCGCGACAGACGATGATCACCATCGCGCACGAGCGTCAGCGTCACATCATCCACCGGCAGATGTTCAACGAGTTTCAGCGCATGTTGATAGGGCACGGCCTCATCCTGCATCCCTTGCAGAATATGCACCGGACAACCTGTTTCGATAATGCCCTTGAGTACGAGATTGTTGCGTCCGTCTTCCATCAGCGCACGGGTATAGATGTAGGGATTTGGCGAATATTCCGAAGGCTCTTCAAAATAGCCTTGTGCGATCAGGTCTTTCTTCTGTGCGTCGGTCAGCGATGGTTCGACAAGTTCGGCGGTAAAGTCGGGCGCAGGCGCAATCAGAATGATTCCTGCCGGAGACTTGCCAGCCTTTTTAAGCTCTTGCGCCATGCGCAATGCGATCCAGCCGCCCATGGAGGATCCGACGAGGATCTGCGGCCCCTTCGCATATTTGTCCAACACGCTGAGGCTTTCATTCAGCCAGCGTGAGATTGTACCCTGATTGAAGTCGCCGCCCGAAGAGCCATGGCCTGAATAATCAAACCGCAAAGCGGAGCGCCCGGTCTTTTCTGCCCATTCATCAAGAGCAATGGCCTTGGTTCCAAGCATGTCGGAACGGTAGCCGCCAAGCCAGACGACACCCGGTGCATGATGTCCGACACGGTTGCGAACGGCAATGTCTGCACCATCGATATCAATAAAGTCCGGCTGTGCTTCGCTCATTTTGTGCCTCCTGATTAGAGCAATCGCGATCCCATGATTTTCATTTGCCATTTATGAGAGCCTTAGAAAACCTCATTGCCTTGAAATATTGAGCAATGTGACCGATATGTCGCTCAACGCTCCCGAAATACTTCTTTATTTGTCGGGGGTGATTTTCCCTGTCAAAGATGCTATTGACTTTACCGCTCGCTTGACCACATTTCCGCGTTAAACAGGGGTTTGATGGGAAAAGGCCGTCGCGGGCCATGAAGTTAAGCCGCCTATGACGTTAATAATCAGGAGATAACGACCATTCGCCGACCGTTCAGAGCGACGCCGGTCCAGAAAGACGGACCGCGCTCCAACCGTGATATCCGGGTTCCCCGGGTCCAGCTTATCGATGCCGAAGGCCTTAACCACGGCAGCATCCCGACGCAAGACGCTATTGCGATGGCAGAAGAAGCGGGTCTCGATCTTGTCGAGATCGTGCCCAATGCCGAGCCGCCGGTATGTAAGATCGTGGATCTCGGTAAGCTGAAGTATCAGAATCAGAAAA
This sequence comes from Ochrobactrum chromiisoli, assembly GCF_026241335.1. Lineage (GTDB taxonomy): Bacteria > Pseudomonadota > Alphaproteobacteria > Rhizobiales > Rhizobiaceae > Brucella > Brucella chromiisoli. The sequence continues at coordinate 202,279 of NZ_JAPHAV010000001.1, forward strand.
AAGCCTCCGAAGCACGCAAGAAGCAGAAAACGGTCGAAATCAAAGAAATTAAGATGCGACCGAACATCGACACGCATGATTATGAAGTGAAGATGAAGGCTGCGCTGCGTTTCTTTGAAGAGGGCGATAAGGTCAAGGTAACTCTTCGTTTCCGTGGCCGTGAAATGGCCCACCAGGAGCTTGGTATGAAGCTTCTGTTGCGCGTGAAGGAAGATACTGTTGACATCGCCAAGGTGGAGTCCGAGCCAAAGCTCGAAGGCCGCCAGATGATGATGGTTCTGGCTCCGCGCTAAATTTAAAACTCTGCCTTTGAAAAGCCGCCTTTGGGCGGCTTTTCGTTGCTCCAACATTTCAGCAGTTAGAGATTAACATGAAAACTTTGGGCGAACTGGGCAAGTATCAGCAAAGACGCCGTCTTGCGATTGCCATTGTTATAGGGCTTCTTGTCGTGGCCCTTCTGTTTGTGAGTTCCCAATCCGATGGGTATTTGCATGAATATATCGAAGCTTTCGGCATAAGCCTCATCGTTGCGGCCATTCTCGGTCGTATGTGGTGCACGCTTTATATCGGTGGGCGCAAAAGCGCGGAAATCGTGCAGACCGGTCCTTATTCGCTCACCCGCAACCCGCTTTATGTGTTCAGCAGCATCGGCGCGATCGGCATCGGCGCTCAGACAGGCAGCTTCATTATTGCTCTGGCCTTTGGCGTGCTGTGTTATCTGGCTTTTTCGATTGTCATCCGCACGGAAGAGAAGTTTCTCAAAGCCAATTTCGGAAAGCCTTACGCGGATTATTGCGCACGTGTACCGCGATTCTTTCCGCGCTTTTCCGCATTCCGCGACGAGGATGCGCTGCTGGTAAAACCGGACCGGCTTTATCGGACATTTACCGATGGACTGGTGTTCTTTGTGGCTTATCCGTTCTTTGAGCTTATCGAATATCTGCAAAACATCCACGCATTGCCGATTTTGCTGCGTCTTTATTGAAAATCAGGCGCGATTGCGTGCAATTCGGGCTGATTCAGGCATTGCGTTTTCTGGCCTTTAAGCCTATAAGGCCGCGTTCGAACCGCCCGGCAGGGCATGCCGTGGCGGTTTCGTATGCTTTTCGGACTTGGTCGGTCCGGGAGTCAAACAAGGTTCCGGTCTTTTGCAGGACGGACGCCGCTCAATACAAGAGACGTCGAGTGCCGAATGGCACGAGGGGGATCGCAAATATTAAGAGGCGTGAAGTGCTGAAAGCACGACGGGGACTAAACAAAGGAGTAGCAAAATGCCCAAGATGAAGACCAAATCGGCTGCTAAGAAGCGGTTCAAAATCACTGGCACTGGCAAGGTTGTAGCTGCGGCTGCAGGCAAGCGCCATGGCATGATCAAGCGCTCGAACAAGTTCATTCGCGATGCACGCGGCACCATGGTGCTCTCGGAAGCAGATGCGAAGATCGTAAAACAGTTCCTGCCTAACGGCCTCTAAGCCGTCTATCCTCTAAGGAGATCATAACATGGCACGTGTAAAACGCGGCGTAACTTCCCACGCCAAGCACAAAAAAGTTCTCGAGCAGGCTTCCGGTTTCCGCGGCCGTCGTAAAAATACGATTCGCACCGCTAAGGCTGCTGTTGATCGTTCGAAGCAATATGCTTACCGCGATCGCAAGAATCGCAAGCGCACGTTCCGCGCTCTGTGGATTCAGCGTATCAACGCTGCTGTCCGCGAACAGGGCCTGACCTATGGCCGTTTCATCGATGGTCTTGCAAAGGCTGGTATCGAAATCGACCGTAAGGTTCTTTCCGACATCGCAATCCATGAACCTGATGCGTTCGGTGCGCTGGTTGCTTCTGCAAAGAAGGCTCTTGAGTACCTCAAGAACACCGAGACACCAAACGCTTTTGAAGGCGCTGTTCGCTAAGCCAGCCGCCTTCCCGAAGCGATATTGTTAATTTTGGGAACCCGCGCTGGCTCGGCTGGCGCGGGTTTTTCTTTCGTATCTGATGCCAGCGGCGCGACAGTGAAGCTAAAACAAGAGGCGTGGAGTGCTGCAAGCACGACAGGGACGTAAATAAACAAGAGGCGTGGAGTGCCGCAGGCACGACAGGGACGTAAATAAACAAGAGGCGTGGAGTGCCGCAGGCACGACAGGGACGCAAATAAACAAGAGGCGTGGAGTGCCGCAGGCACGACAGGGACGTAAATAAACAAGAGGCGTGGAGTGCCGCAGGCACGACAGGGACGCAAATAAACAAGAGGCGTGGAGTGCCGCAAGCACGACAGGGACGTAAATAGATGAGCGATCTTGAACAACTCGAACAAACGATCATGGGTGAAATCGCTGCGGCCAGCGACGAGCCTTCGATTGAAGCGGTGCGCGTGGCTAGCCTTGGCAAAAAAGGCACGATTTCTGAAAAGCTGAAGACGCTGGGTTCGATGACGCCGGAAGAGCGTCAGGCGCAGGGACCTGCCATCAACGGTCTGAAGAACCGCGTCACAGAAGCACTTAACGAGCGCAAAACAGAGCTGCGCAAACAAGCGATTGCTGCGCGCCTTGAGCGTGAAAAACTCGATGTGACACTTCCTGTTCGCGAAAGTGCAGTCTCGCGTGGCCGCATCCATCCAATCTCTCAGGTTGTCGATGAAATCACGGCGATTTTCGCGGATATGGGGTTTTCGATTGCCGAAGGCCCGGATATCGAGACCGACTATTATAATTTCACGGCGCTGAACTTTCCCGAAGGTCATCCGGCGCGCGAAATGCACGACACGTTCTTCTTCAATCCAGACGAGAAGGGTGAGCGCAAATTGTTGCGCACGCATACTTCGCCCGTGCAGGTGCACACGATGGAGAAGTTTGCGGCGATTCGCGATAAGGAAGGCCGCGACGAGCCGATCCGCATCGTCATTCCGGGCAAAACCTATCGCATGGATTCGGACGCCACCCATTCGCCGATGTTCCATCAGGTCGAAGGTCTGGTCGTCGATAAATCGGCCAATGTCGCCAATATGAAATGGGTGCTGGAAGAGTTCTGCAAAGCTTTCTTCGAAGTGCCTAATGTCACGATGCGCATGCGCCCGAGCTTCTTCCCCTTCACCGAGCCATCGGTGGAAGTGGATATTCAGTGCGACCGTTCCGGCCCGCATGTGAAGTTTGGCGAAGGCAATGACTGGCTCGAAATTCTGGGCTGCGGCATGGTGCATCCGAATGTGCTGCGCGCTTCGGGCTATGATCCTGATGTCTATCAGGGCTTTGCATGGGGCATGGGGATCGACCGTATCGCTATGCTGAAATACGGCATGCCTGATCTGCGCGCCTTCTTCGATGCTGATGTGCGCTGGCTCAACCATTACGGTTTCCGTCCACTCGATTTGCCGACGCTGTTCGGCGGTCTGAGCGCATAAAGACAGGAAGGAACAGACACATGAAATTCACACTTTCCTGGCTCAAGGATCACCTTGACACGCAAGCAACGCTCGACCAGATCGTCGAAAAACTGACCGATATTGGTCTGGAAGTGGATGGGGTCGATGACCGCGCCGCTTTCAAAGCTTTCAAAATCGCCAAGGTGGTGAGCGCGGTTCAGCACCCGGATGCTGACAAGCTGCGCGTTCTCTCGGTTGATACGGGCGAGGGCCAGCCAGTTCAGGTCGTTTGCGGCGCACCCAATGCGCGTGCTGGTCTGGTCGGTGTTCTGGGTCGTCCGGGCGATTATGTGCCGGGCCTTGATGTTACGCTGTCGGTTGGCAAAATCCGGGGCGTTGAAAGCTTCGGCATGATGTGTTCCGAGCGCGAGCTGGAATTGTCTGACGAGCATAATGGCATTATCGATCTGCCCGAAGATGCGCCAGTTGGCACAAGCTTCGCAAGCTATCTCGGCATTGACGATCCGATTATCGAAATCGGCCTGACGCCGAACCGTGCGGATTGCACCGGCATTCGCGGCATTGCACGCGATTTGGCAGCCGCTGGTCTTGGCACGCTCAAGAACACCCTGCCGGAAGCTGTCAAAGGCGAAGGCGAAACGCCGGTTAAGATCATTCTTGATCAGGATGCGGAAAATCCGTTCTGCACAGGTTTTGCACTGCGCATGGTCAAGGGCGTGAAGAATGGCCCAAGCCCGAAATGGATGCAGCAGCGCCTGAAAGACATTGGCCTGCGCCCGATCAATGCGCTGGTGGACATCACCAATTATGTCACATTCGATCAAGGCCGTCCGTTGCATGTGTTTGATGCGGCCAAGGTCAAGGGCAACCTGACAGTGCGCGCGGCAAAGGATGGCGAAACCATTCTCGGTCTCGACCAGCGAGACTATAAGTTCAAGCCGGGCATGTATGTGATCGCCGATGATAACGGTCCTGAATCGATTGCCGGTATCATGGGCGGTGAGCATTCCGGCTGCGATGAAAATACTGTCGATGTGCTGATTGAGTCGGCCCTTTGGGATCCGCGCATGATTGCGCGCACGGGTCGTGAGCTGGGCATCGTCACCGATGCACGTTATCGTTTTGAGCGCGGTGTTGATCCGGAAATGATGGTTCCGGGCGCAGAACTGGCAACGAAGCTCGTGCTTGAACTGTGCGGCGGTCAGCCAACGGTTCTCGACGTGGTTGGTTATAAGGCTCCAAGCGCACGGGTGATTGATTTCCCGGTTTCGGAAGTCAAGCGCCTGACCGGTATCGACGTTTCCTATGACGCATCTTTTGACATTTTGAAGCGCCTTGGATTTGGCGTTGAAGGCGATGGCAAACTCATCAAGGCAACCGTGCCAACATGGCGCGGTGACGTGGAAGGCAAGGCCGATCTCGTTGAAGAAGTCATGCGTATTCATGGCATCAACCAGATTGCACCGCAGCCGCTGCCGGGCCTTGGCACGGTTAATGGCCGTATTCTGACGACGCTGCAAATCCGCACGCGTCTGGCACGCCGCACGCTTGCTTCGCGCGGCATGATGGAAGCTGTGACCTATTCCTTCATTTCCGAAGCACAGGCCAAAGCCTTTGGCGGAGGCAAGCCGGAATTGAAGCTGGCCAACCCGATTGCAGCCGATATGTCGGATATGCGTCCTTCGCTTTTGCCGGGCCTGCTTGCAGCCGCACAGCGCAACGCGGATCGTGGCTTTGGCGATACGGCCTTGTTTGAAGTCTCGGGCATCTATGAAGGCGACAAGCCGGAACAGCAGCGCCGTGTGGCAGGCGGTATCCGTCGCGGCACGGCTGGTGTTGAAGGCTCGGGCCGTTTCTGGTCAGGCAATGCAGCACCTGTTGGTGTGTTTGATGCGAAAGCCGATGCACTCGCAGCCCTTGAAGCAGCCGGTGCACCGGTTGACCGCATCCAGATCGAAGCCGGTGGGCCAGCATGGTTCCATCCCGGTCGTTCGGGCACGTTGAAGCTCGGCCCCAAGGTGGTTTTGGGCTATTTTGGCGAGTTCCATCCCGATACGCTGGAAGCGCTTGATGTTTCGGGCGCACTGTGCGGCTTTGAAATCTATATCGATGCGATCCCTGAGCCGAAAGCCAAGGCAACCCGCACCAAGCCAGCCTTGAACCTCTCGCAGTTCCAGAGCCTCAAGCGTGACTACGCTTTCGTGGTGGATGCAAGCGTTGAAGCAGGCAGCGTGATGAAGGCCGTTTCTTCGGCTGACAAGAAGCTGATCGTTGGCGTTCAGGTCTTTGACATCTTCACCGGCGCTTCGCTGGGTGAAGGTAAGAAGTCGATTGCGGTTGAAGTGGTGTTGCAGCCACAGGACCGCACGCTGACCGACGAAGATCTGGAAACCTTGTCAAAGCAGGTGATCGCAAGTGTCACCAAACAGACCGGCGGCGTTCTTCGCGGATAAGCATAAAATAAAAAGCCCGGCTTCAAGCCGGGCTTTTGCTTTAAACCGGTTCATGCTTTTGGGCGGCGTGCCGTATAGGCATGGCGAGCATTGCCATATCGATGATCTTTTGAACGGCGGCGCGCGAATTGCCATCGCGTGCTTCAAAGGAAATGCTTTGCTGGATCATGTGATAAAATTCGCTCATTTGCGTCAGGTCAGTGCTTGCAGGCAGATCTTTATCGGCAACAGCGCGTTCAAGGCGATGGGACAGCCGCTCATGATTGCTATGGCGCACAGCTTTCAGAAATTCCTTTACCGGCACGTTTTCCGGCTTGCACTGGATGGAACTGACACTGATCATGCAGCCGCCAGCCGGACATTCAAAGGCGCTGTCAGCGCTCAATTCCAGCCATTGCCGCATACCATCCTGAATGGTTGACGCGTTTTCAAGCGCCTCAAAAGGGGCGGCACCAATGGTACGGCGATAATAGTCCACAGCTTCGCGAAACGCCTGCTCCTTGTTGCCAAAGGCCGCGTAAAAGCTCGGCGGCGTGATGCCTATCGCGGCTGTGAAGTCGTTGATCTGGGCACATTCATAACCTTTGCTCCAGAAAACCTTCATGACTTTTTCCAATGCAGCATCGCGGTCGAAGCTGCGTGGACGCCCTCGCGGAACCATTTTTCTCCCTTTCTATAGTTGGTTATATATAATTCCCTTGACGCGCCGTAGCAAGGCGTTATGCATTATGTAGTACCGACTATATAAATAGGATTCGTCCCATGAACGAAGTGTGTGATTCTGCCCTTGCGGCGGAAGGGGTTTCTACGTCCTCAAATCAGGCGCGCGCCATTCCTCTGGTGGTCTATTGCTTGACGCTGGGCATTTTTGCGCTGACAACGTCCGAACTGATGATTTCGGGCATGATGCCCGCCCTTCAGCAAGCCTTCGGACGTTCCATCTCCGATATCGGCAACTTGATTTCAGTCTATGCTCTGGGCATGACGATTGGCGGTCCACTGGTGACGGTGCTGTTTTTAGCGCTGAAAATCGAGAACAAGCGTGGTCTGCTGTTCCTTTTGATTTTTTACGCTGTGGCGCAAAGTATTGCTGCTTTAACAAGTAATTTTCATGTGATGCTGGTGGCGCGTGTTCTCACCGGCATGGCGGCGGCGACCAGTTTCGGTCTGATGCTGGCAATCACCGCGAAGCTGGTGGTGCCTGAACTGCGCGGTCGTGCATCCTCGCTGGTCTTTGCGGGGCTGATGCTTTGCACGGTTTTGGGCGTGCCGCTCGCAACCGCCATCACCAACAGCTTTGGCTGGCGGGCCAGTTTCTGGGCGATTGTGGTGCTGGTTTTGTTCTGTGCGCTGGTGATTGCGCTCAAAATTGAAGCGAGGCCAGACAATGCCGAGGTCAACTTACGCTCCGAACTCAACGAAATGCGCAAGCCGAAACTCTGGGGCGCTTATGCAACCAGCGCGCTGGTGATTGGCGCATCATTTTCGGTCTATAGCTACCTGTCGCCGATCACGGCGCAGCTTGCAGGCTTTGAGGAAGCGCAATTGCCACTCCTGCTGGCGGTCTACGGCGCGGCCAATATTATCGGCAATTATGTCATCGGGCGCTTTGCGGACCGCCATACGATTGCAACTATTTTCATTGGCATTCTGATCATGCTGGCTGCGATGGTGATCTTTGCACTGTTTGCCGAGCTGAAATTTGCCACGGTGCTGGCAATTGTCATGATTGGTCTGACGGGTATTGCGCTCAATCCGGCTTTCATTGCCCGTGTGATGCGAATCGCGCATCCGGGTGCACTGGTCAATGCCATGCATGCATCGGTCATCAATATCGGACTGGCGCTTGGCCCATGGGCGGGTGGCTTTGCACTGTCGTCAGGTTACAGCCTGTATGCGCCGCTTTGGGTAGGCGTAATCATGACGCTTCTTGGCCTGTTAACCCTTGCACCGCGTGCGCTGCGGAAGATGTAAGCGTATTTTTTATATGGAAAATAAAGGACTCTGCTATTTGCAGGGTCTTTTTATTATGTCATTTTTTAAGTCAGGAGATTTCATTGAAACATTTGCGTCATTCCTGTCTAGAACCAAACGCGCAAGAGGAACTTTTCATAAAGATCATTTTGAATGATCCGCTTTTGAGAGATGCCTTGCATCGAGCTCGTGACTTGAAATTACCCGATTGTTGGATCGTGTCGGGAGCACTTTATAATACGGTATGGAATGCATTGACGGAGCGGTCGTCGGGATATGGCATCAAAGATATCGATATAGCCTATTTTGATGCCGGTGATTGTTCATGGGGAGCTGAGAGTGAGTTTATCGATAGAGGTGCCATACGATTCGAAGATTTTCCTCTGCCCGTAGAAATACGGAACCAGGCTCGGGTTCATTTGTGGTTTGAGCAACATTTTGGCCAGCCTTATGAACCGCTTTATTCCGCTACGCAATCAATCGAACGATATCCCGCAATTGCACAATGTGTGGGCGCAAGGCTTGAAACAGACGGAACGGTATGTGTTCACGCGCCTTTCGGTCTCAAAGACATTTTTTCATTCCTCTTACGCCCCAATCGTGTCATCGATAACCGCAATACATACAATGTTAAAGCTCAACGCGCGCTTGAGTACTGGCCGGAACTGGTTGTCGAACCATGGGGGATACGAGCGATGAACTTCAAAGAGAGGAATAGCATGTTTCGTTGGGGTATTCTTTCCACCGCTAAGATTGGCGTCACACAGGTTATTCCGGCACTTTGTGTATCTGACAATGGTGTTGTTCATGCAATCGCCAGCCGCGATCTGGCGCGTGCCCGCGCTGTGGCGGACCGTTTTGGGGCACCGCTGGCCTTCGGTTCCTATGAAGAGTTGTTGGCAAGCGATGAAGTGGATGGCGTTTATATCCCGTTGCCTACCTCGCAGCACATCGAATGGACACTCAAAGCTGCGCAGGCTGGCAAACACGTGCTTTGCGAAAAGCCGATTGCGCTGAAAGCCGACGACATTGATCAGCTGATTGCAGCCCGCAACAAGCACAAAGTGACAATAGCCGAAGCCTTCATGGTTTATTACCATCCACAATGGATCAAGTTGCGTCATCTTCTCACAGACGGCGCGATTGGCACGCTGCGCCATGTCCAGGGAGCTTTTAGCTATTTCAACAATGATCCGACCAATATGCGCAATCAGCCGGAACTGGGCGGCGGTGTGCTGCCGGATATTGGTGTTTATCCAACCGTTGTGACGCGCATGGTGACAGAGAAAGAGCCGCTCTCGGTTCAGGCGACGGTCGAGTTCGATCCGAAGTTTGGTACGGATCGTTATGCCAATGTGTCGGCACGCTTTGATGGTTTTGATCTAAGCTTTTATGTTGCCACGCAGCTTGCCGGTCGTCAGACCATGGTTTTTCACGGTGACAAAGGCTTTATCGAAGTGCATGCGCCCTTCAACACCGGCAAATATGGTCATGGCCGCATCACACTTCATAATGCCGGGCATACGGAGGCGACAGAATGGTCATTTTCCGATATAAATCACTATCAGCTTCAGGCCGAAAACTTTGTGCGTGCCACGAAAGGGGAAAGCGTGATGCTGTTTTCTCTGGAAAACTCGAAGGCTAATCAGAAATTTATCGATGCAATATATCGCGCTGGTAAAAGCGACGGCTTTGTGAACGTCTGATTTGTGTGACTGGAACAATTGTCAGGAAGAAATCTTTCTTTGTCAGGCCGCTTGTGACTTGCAGTGAAAAAGACCCTTTCTTATATACGCCTCACACAGGCTTTGATAAAAGGCGGGCGGCTTGAAAAACACTTCCCGACATCACACCTTGAAGCAGGCATTGTGAAATTGATAGGAACCGCTCATGGAACGCTCGGTAGAGGTTTTGGCGGTTTGCTGAATGGAGAGAAATATGGCTAAAGTTATTGGTATCGATCTGGGAACGACCAACTCCTGCGTCGCCGTCATGGACGGAAAAAGCGCGAAGGTCATTGAAAATGCCGAAGGTGCGCGCACCACGCCTTCGATTATCGCTTTCAGCGATAGTGACGAACGCCTCGCTGGTCAGCCTGCGAAGCGTCAGGCGGTCACGAACCCTGAAGGTACTCTGTTTGCCGTAAAGCGCCTGATTGGCCGCCGCTTTGATGACCCAATGGTCACCAAGGACAAGGATCTTGTGCCTTACAAGATCGTCAAGGGCGACAATGGCGATGCCTGGGTTGAAGTTCACGGCAAGAAATATTCCCCATCGCAGGTTTCCGCGATGATCCTTCAGAAGATGAAGGAAACCGCTGAATCTTACCTCGGTGAAACTGTTACGCAGGCCGTTATCACGGTTCCGGCTTACTTCAACGATGCGCAGCGTCAGGCAACCAAGGATGCCGGCAAGATCGCTGGTCTTGAAGTTCTGCGTATCATCAACGAACCAACCGCTGCAGCTCTCGCCTATGGTCTCGACAAGAGCGAAGGCAAGACGATTGCTGTTTACGATCTTGGTGGTGGTACGTTCGACGTGTCGGTTCTCGAAATCGGCGACGGCGTATTTGAAGTGAAGTCCACCAATGGTGATACCTTCCTCGGTGGTGAAGACTTTGACATGCGTCTGGTCGAATACCTCGTTGCTGAGTTCAAGAAGGAAAGCGGCATCGATCTGAAGAACGACAAGCTTGCTCTGCAGCGCCTGAAGGAAGCTGCTGAAAAGGCAAAGATCGAACTTTCGTCGGCACAGCAGACCGAAATCAACCTGCCGTTCATCACCGCTGACCAGACTGGTCCGAAGCACCTTGCCATCAAGCTTTCGCGTTCGAAGTTCGAAAGCCTGGTTGATGATCTCGTGCAGCGCACGGTCGAGCCATGCAAGGCAGCGCTCAAGGATGCAGGCCTCAAGGCTGGCGACATTGATGAAGTGGTTCTGGTTGGCGGTATGACCCGTATGCCGAAGATCCAGGAAGTCGTGAAGCAGTTCTTCGGTAAGGAACCGCACAAGGGCGTGAACCCGGACGAAGTTGTTGCCATGGGTGCAGCCATTCAGGGCGGCGTTCTGCAGGGCGACGTCAAGGACGTTCTGCTGCTCGACGTAACTCCGCTTTCGCTCGGCATTGAAACGCTCGGTGGCGTGTTCACACGCTTGATCGAACGCAACACCACGATCCCGACCAAGAAGTCGCAGACTTTCTCGACCGCTGAAGACAATCAGTCGGCTGTGACGATCCGCGTCTTCCAGGGCGAACGAGAAATGGCTGCCGACAACAAGATTCTCGGCCAGTTCGACCTCGTTGGCATTCCTCCGGCACCACGCGGCGTTCCGCAGATCGAAGTCACCTTCGATATCGACGCCAACGGTATTGTGAACGTGTCTGCCAAGGATAAGGGCACCGGCAAGGAACACCAGATCCGCATTCAGGCATCGGGTGGTCTTTCGGACGCCGACATCGAAAAGATGGTCAAGGACGCGGAAGCAAACGCGGAAGCTGACAAGCAGCGTCGCGATGCTGTTGAAGCCAAGAACCAGGGTGAAAGCCTCGTTCATTCGTCTGAAAAGTCACTGAAGGAATATGGTGACAAGGTTTCGGCAGAAGACAAGCAGGCAATCGAAAGCGCAATTGCAGCGCTGAAGACCGCGCTTGAAGGCGACAATGCTGAAGATATCAAGGCGAAGACCCAGACTCTTGCCGAAGCTTCGATGAAGCTTGGTCAGGCCATGTACGAAGCAGCACAGGCTGCGGAAGAAGGTGGTGCTGCCGGTGCTGAGCAGGCTTCTTCAAACGACGATGTCGTTGACGCCGATTATGAAGAAATCGACGACGACAAGAAAAAGTCGTAAGCCTTGTCCGTAAACGCTCAAGCCCGGGTCATTCCCGGGCTTTTGCGGCCTTTCGGGACGGTTGCACCGGACGGACAAAATTGACAACAGTCCAGCAGATCCGCTTTGAGCGATCTGCGCCAAATGGGACCGTGGAGCCGCATTTCTTGCGCTCGCTCCTGCCGTCGGGATAACGAACGATGAAGATCGATTATTACGAAGCTCTGGGTGTGGAGCGAACAGCAGACGATAAGGTGCTCAAAAGCGCTTTTCGCAAGCTGGCTATGGAATATCATCCGGATCGCAATCCGAATAATCCGGATGCTGAACGCAAGTTCAAGGAAATCGGCGAAGCCTATGAAACGCTCAAAGATCCGCAGAAGCGTGCAGCCTATGACCGTTACGGTCATGCAGCCTTTGAAAATGGCGGTATGGGCAATGGTTTTGGCGGTGGCGGCTTTGGTGGCGCTGGTGGTTTCTCCGATATTTTCGAAGATATTTTTGGCGAGATGATGGGTGGCGGTCGCCGCCGCTCCAATGGCGGCCGCGAACGTGGTGCCGATCTTCGCTACAATATGGAAGTCAGCCTGGAAGAAGCCTATTCCGGCAAGGCCGCACAGATTCGTGTGCCGACTTCCATTACCTGTGATGAATGTTCCGGCTCTGGCGCCAAGGCTGGCTCACAGCCGACCACCTGTAGCATGTGCTCCGGCTCTGGCCGTGTGCGCGCATCGCAGGGCTTCTTCTCGGTTGAACGCACCTGCCCAACCTGTAATGGTCGTGGCCAGATCATCAAGGACCCATGCGGCAAGTGTCACGGTCAGGGCCGTGTGACGCAGGAGCGCTCACTTTCGGTCAATATTCCGGCAGGCATTGAAGACGGAACGCGCATTCGTCTGGCGGGAGAAGGTGAAGCGGGAACGCGCGGCGGACCGTCGGGCGATCTTTATATTTTCCTGTCAGTCAAACCGCATGAATTCTTCCAGCGCGATGGTGCCGATCTTTATTGCAAAGTGCCAATCTCAATGACCACGGCTGCTCTTGGCGGTGACTTTGAGGTTTCCACGCTGGATGGCACACAAACACGCGTGAAAGTGCCGGAAGGCACACAGAACGCCAAGCAATTCCGCCTCAAGGGCAAGGGCATGCCGGTTCTGCGCCAGCAGGCCGTGGGTGATCTTTATATCCAGATCGACATTGAGACGCCGCAGAATCTGTCCAAGCGGCAGCGCGAGCTGCTTGAGGAGTTTGAACAGCTCTCATCCAAAGAGAATAGCCCCAAATCGTCAGGCTTCTTCTCGCGGATGAAGGAGTTTTTCGAAGGTATAGGTGAGTAAAAAAAAGGGAGCCGAATGGCTCCCTTTTTTTACGCCTCGCCCTGATCCTGTCCTGCTTAAATAATTTAAGAGGGTAGTCTGGCCGCAAATAGGATGATCTCTGCGGTCTTTTAACCGTATAAACGCACTATAACGGCTAAAAGTATTGCCGTTTGGCATTTTGGCCGCACAAATGACACTCTGCTCGTTGAAAATGCCGCATCGCGCTTTCCAAAAATAAGTTTTGATTTTCGGGCCGATACGGTAACTTGTCTGATAACGACAGTGGGAGCAATTGGAATGGCAGTGCAGCTCGGCAGGAAACTGGCCGCTAAGTTCGATGAGGAAATCCGTTTTTTCAAAGGCTGGATAGACGGACCGAAAGCGGTCGGCGCGATATTGCCGACAAGCTCGATTACGGCGCGACGCATGGCGAGCGTCATTGATACCAAATCAGGCCTGCCTGTTCTTGAACTCGGACCGGGCACCGGTGTTATCACCAAAGCCATTCTTGCGCATGGCGTGAAGCCGGCCGATCTTTACTGCGTTGAATATTCGTCGGATTTTGTCGAGCATCTCAGCAAGACTTACCCTGATGTAAACATCATTCATGGCGATGTGTTTGATCTTGACCTGGCGCTTGGCGAGATGAAAGATCAGAAATTCGACAGTATTGTTTCCGCTGTTCCCATGCTGAATTTTCCTATGGAAAGCCGCATTCGGCTGATGGAAAGCCTGTTGTCGCGTCTGCCGCGCGGCCGTCCGCTCATACAGATTACCTATGGCCCGCGTCCGCCGGTGCCAGCGGGCAAGGGCAATTACATCGTGCAGCATTACGACTTTGTCGTGCGCAATGTGCCGCCTGCGCAGCTCTGGGTCTATCGCAGCCCGCTCGTCTGAATTCCCACGGAGCAAGCAATTCTATGACAGCAAAAATTCTGGTTTTTGCCGGTTCTATTCGCAAGGGAGCCTTTTCGGGCCATATGGCAGATGCGGCTGAAAAAGAACTCGAAAAACAGGGTGCGAAGGTCACACATCTTTCGCTGGCCGATTATCCGCTGCCGATGATGAATGAGGATCTGGAAGCCGAAGAAGGCATTCCCGAAAATGCCATGAAACTTGGCCGCCTCTTGGCCGAGCATGACGGGCTGATGATCTGTTCGCCGGAATATAATGCATCGATCCCGCCGCTTCTTAAAAACACAATCGACTGGATCAGCCGCATTTCAAAGGATGGCGACAAGCCGCTCAAGCCTTATGCGGGGTTGACGGTCGGGCTTTGCTCAACCTCCAACGGCGCTTTTGCGGGAATGCGCGGACTCTATCATTTGCGCGCCGTGTTGATGGCTGTTGGAACGCAGGTTGTCACCGAACAATGTTCGGTCAGTGGTGCTGCCGATGCCTTCCATGATGATGGGACGCTCAAAAACGAACGTCAGGCACAGATGCTGAGCGCTGTTTGCAAAAGTCTGATCAAGCATTCGGTTCATCCGGGCCGCTGATAATCCGTACTATCCGCATATTTCAGGGCGCGGTATCTTTCGTACCGCGCCCTGTTGTGCGAATAAATCAGAAATCACAGCGGAGAATAGCATGACGACGAAAGATTTGCGGGATCGCCTGATCGTGGGCCTCGATGTGCCGACCATTGCTGAAGCGGAGACAGTGGTCGAAGAACTCGGCGATGCAGTCACTTTCTATAAGATCGGCTATCAGCTTGTGTTTGCTGGCGGGCTTGATTTCGCAAAAAGCCTGATTGCGGCAAAGAAAAAAGTCTTTCTCGACATGAAGCTCTTGGACATCGACAACACCATCGCCAAGGGCGTGGAAAATGTTGCGAAGATGGGCGTTTCGATGCTCACGCTGCATGCTTATCCAAAAGCCATGCGCTCGGCTGTGCAAGCGGCGAAAGGCTCTGATCTCTGCCTGCTTGGCGTGACGGTCCTGACCTCGATGGATGAGGGGGATCTCAAAGAAGCGGGCTATTCCGATACACCGGAAGCGCTGGTTTTGAAGCGTGCCGAGCAAGCGCGTGATGCGGGCATGGGCGGGATTGTGGCTTCGGCCGCCGAAGCTTTTGCGATCCGCCAGGCGATCGGCTCTGAGATGGCTGTTGTCACACCGGGCATTCGCCCGGCAGGCAGCGACAAGGGCGACCAGAAGCGCGTCATGACGCCTGCCGATGCGCTGAAAGCCGGTGCAAGCCATCTCGTCGTTGGGCGCCCGATCGTGAACGCCAGTGATCGCCGGGCTTCAGCCCTTGCCATTTTGGAAGAGATGAAGTCGGCTCTATAAGTTGCTGGAGGAGAAAACAATGACCAAAGCCTATTGGATTGCCCGTGTGGATGCCCGTGATACGGAGCGCTACAAGGATTATGTTTCCACTGCCAAGCCAGCTTTTGAGCGCTATGGCGCGAAGTTTATCGCGCGCGGCGGTAAGGCTGAAGCCGTCGAAGGACCGGGCCGGGCCCGCAATGTCATCATCGAATTTGAAACGATGCAGCACGCACTCGATTGTTATAATTCGCCCGAATATCAGGCGGCAAAAGCCATCCGCCAGACTGTGGCGGATGGCGAAATCGTCATTGTTGAAGGGGTTTGACCTTCAAAGCCTGACCGGTGGGTCGTGACGACCACTGACTGACAGATCAAGCAAAAGGACTTTGCCCGCATGCGGATCCGCATTGCGGGCATTTTCATTCATGCCCTCATATGCGCTGGTGACAATCAGCACAGAGGCGTCCGCACCGATAAAGGCCGGGCAGGTCGGCTGCGTAACCGGCAATTTTATTGAGCGGATCAGACGCCCTTGCGGCGAATAGGCATTGAGCGCACTCCCACCCCAGCAGGCATTCCACAGCGTGCCTTCCGCGTCCACCACCGAGCCATCAACCCCACCATCTTCTACGCGATGATGAAACACGCTCTTTTCAGAAGTGGGCAGACCGGTTTCGGGATCGGTATCAACCCGCCAGATAATATTGCGGTCGGTATCTGCAAAATAGGCGATCCTGCCATCGGGTGAAAAGCAGATCGAATTGGTGATCGTGATGCCGGAGAAAAGCTTTTTTACCTGCCCTTCGCGATACCACCAGATTGCACCCGCATCTTTCTCGGCTTTCTTGCCCATGGTTCCGATCCAGAAGGAACCGGATGGGTGCACACGCGCATCATTGGAGCGCGTTATGTCATTCTCAGCTTCCAGCGGGTGATGCAGCGTCAGGCGTCCATTTGCGCGCTCGCGTACGAACAGGCCATGTTCGCTGACAATCAGCTGGCGTTGACGATCAATGACCGCAAGCGCACTGGCTTTCATACCAAGATCATGCGCGCGCACTTCACCGCTGTCGTCTCTCTCAATAAGCCGCTGCCCCAGAATATCGAACCACCAGCATTGCGCGGTCAGTGGATCATAACCCGGACCTTCGCCCAACTCTGCAATATGGTCGGCAAATATGGTTGTCTTGACTGCGCTCACCTGCTCCTCCCGATTTTGGTGACCGTCAGCATAATCAAGCGCAGGGCTGCGATCCAGCTACAAATATTTGTGTAAGCAGAAAGGACTATATTGCTTGTTGAATCCGTTTTAAGTTCCGGCAACTAAGAATCGCGAGGAAATCATGTCGCTAAAAGTTGCGGTCCAGATGGACCATATCAGCACGGTCAATATTGCAGGTGACACCACCTTTGCTCTGTCGCTTGAAGCGCAGAAGCGCGGCCACGAACTCTATCACTATACACCTGACCGGCTTTCCATGCGTGACGGCGTTGTTTCGGCGCGACTTGAGACGCTGGAAGTGCGCGACATCAAGGGCGATCATTTCACGCTTGGCGAGCCTGTGCGCCGTGACATGACTGATATGGATGTGGTGCTGCTGCGTCAGGACCCGCCATTCGACATGAATTACATCACCAATACGCATCTGTTGGAGCGTATCCATCCAAAGACGCTGGTGGTGAATGACCCGGCATGGGTGCGCAACAGCCCGGAAAAGATTTTCGTCACCGAGTTTCCGGATCTGATGCCGGAAACACTGATCACCAAAGACCCGCAAGAGGTTATGGATTTTCGCCGCGAGTTTGGCGACATTATTTTGAAGCCGCTTTATGGCAATGGCGGTGCAGGCGTGTTCCATCTGGCCGATGGCGACCGCAACCTCACTTCGCTTCTCGAAATGTTCGGCCAGCTCTTCAAAGAGCCGTTCATTGCGCAGCGTTATCTCAAGGATGTGCGCTCAGGCGACAAGCGCATCATTTTGATTGACGGCGAGCCGGTGGGTGCAATCAACCGTGTGCCTTCGGAAAGCGACGCACGTTCCAACATGCATGTTGGTGGCCGTGCAGAGCAAAGCAAGCTGACTGCGCGCGAGCAGGAAATCTGCGCGCGCATTGGCCCGTCGCTCAAGGAACGTGGATTTATTCTCGTCGGCATCGACGTGATCGGGGATTACATGACCGAGATCAATGTGACCTCGCCAACAGGCATTCGCGAAATTGAGCGCTTTGACGGCACCAATATTGCAGCGCTCTTCTGGGACGCTGTTGAAGCCAAGCGTAAATAAGATCACATCTTAAAGATGATAATGATAGGGCCGGTCTGACACAATCAGACTGGCCCTTTCTCTTGATTGCATTCACTGAAAATGCTTAAATCTTTTGGTTGTATTTAAGCACTTGCTCACTTTATAGCTGTGCTGCGTGTTATGCGGGGGCATATGGTAGCGCGCGTTGGAACGGTTGCCTTTCAAGGCATAGAGGCGGTGCCTGTCGATGTGCAGGTGATGGTGGCGCCGGGAAAAATGGGCATGTCGATTGTCGGCCTGCCCGATAAGGCCGTGGCGGAAAGCCGGGAGCGGGTGCAGGCAGCACTCCATGCCTCAGGCCTCTCCATGCCGACCAAACGGGTGACGGTTAATCTGGCGCCTGCCGATCTGCCGAAAGAGGGTTCGCATTACGATCTTCCCATAGCAGTGGGGCTGATGGCGGCCATCGGTGCGATTCCTGCCGATGCCATTCAATCTTACATGATGCTGGGCGAGCTGTCGCTTGACGGTACGATTACCGCTGTTGCGGGTGTTCTTCCCGCAGCAATCAGCGCCAATCGTGAGGATAAGGGGCTGATCTGTCCCCATGCCTGCGGATCGGAGGCGGCATGGGCCGGCGCTGATATTGATATCCTTGCACCGCGCAGCCTGATCGCGCTGGCAAATCATTTCAAAGGCTCGCAGGTGCTGACCCGGCCTGAGCCTTCCATGCGCGTTTCAATCGATGTGCCGCCCGATCTGGCTGACATCAAAGGGCAGGAGACGGCCAAACGTGCGCTGGAGATTGCCGCCGCAGGCAATCACAATCTGCTGCTGGTCGGCCCACCCGGATCAGGCAAATCCATGCTGGCGCAACGCTTGCCTTCCATTTTGCCACGACTTAGCCCCCGCGAGCTTTTGGATGTTTCGATGATTGCCTCTATTGCGGGCGAGCTTTCCGGCGGAAAACTCTCCGATCGAAGACCGTTCCGCGACCCGCATCATTCGGCGTCTATGGCGGCCATGGTCGGCGGTGGCTTGCGTGCGCGCCCGGGCGAGGTCTCACTTGCGCATAATGGCGTATTGTTTCTCGACGAATTTCCCGAGTTTACACCGCAGGTGCTCGATTCCTTGCGCCAGCCGCTTGAGACCGGTGAGTGCATGATTGCGCGCGTCAATCACCGCACCAGCTATCCGGCGCGTTTTCAACTGATTGCCGCAATGAACCCCTGCCGTTGCGGCATGGCAGGGGAACCGGGGCATACTTGCGCACGCGGGCCGCGGTGCCAGAGCGATTATCAGGCGCGCATTTCTGGTCCATTGCTGGATCGCATTGATCTGCGCGTTGATATGCCTGCCGTTTCAGCACTGGATCTCATTCAGCCATCGCAATCAGAGCGAAGCGAGAGCGTTGCCAAGCGTGTGGCGCGTGCGCGCGCCATCCAAAGCGCACGCTATTCGGCCCTTGGGCTCGATTCATCAATGACCAATGCCCATGCTTCGGCAAATCTGATTGAGGACGTGGCGAAGCCTGATGCTGCCGGTATCAAACTGTTGCGCGATGCCAGTGAACAGATGCGTTTTTCCGCCCGCGCGTATCATCGCATTTTGAAAGTGGCGCGTACTCTCGCTGATCTCGACGGTGTCGATCAGATCAGCCGGATACACCTCGCCGGTGCGATTTCCTATCGGATGGGAGCGGAAAGGCTGATCGCTTCTGCCTGAATTTATTTAACCGATCCAACCAGCAGATTGTCCGGGCTTTCGATGCTGACCCAGCGGCCTGTATTGTTGGCGGCCTGACGCTTGAGATAGGTGTAGTCGGTTTCATCCCAGCGCAAAACTTCGTCGGTCAGATTGTCGAGAACAAAGTCGCCACGATCCGTGCGAACGGTCAGAACGGCATGGCCTTCGCCGTCCGGCTTGCGCACGACGGTGATCAGCAGGTCGGTCATCGGAATGCCAGCCTTGGCCAGCTCACGCTGCTTGAGCAGAGCGTAATCTTCACAATCGCCAACCGTGGTCGGGTAAGCCCAATATTCCTCAACGCCGTAGATTTCCATGTCGGTCATCGGCCTGATGCGTTCATTGATCGAAAGATTGACCGCCTGAATGTGCTGCCAATTGTTGTTGTTGAGCGAAAGCGCGCGTGTATCGCGGCTCACGATGCTGCATTCAGCGGCTTCGCGCTTGCAGAATTCGTAATGGCCGATTGGCTGTGATGTGAGCTTGCCCGTCTGCATGAAAGGGCCGGAGGCAGCCTGCGCACCAAAGCTGAGCGTGAGAGCGGCAATGCCAATGCTGGCAGCAGCGATAAGTTTCAAGCTGGAGCGAACTACACAAAACATACTCAACGCCCTTTTCACAGCCCGCAACGGGCATTTATTAACGAAAAGTTAAAATATGAAACATGGCCTGAGTCAATTAAGACTGTGGCGCCTTCGCCCAACTTCTTAATTAATGGTTAACACGGGTGGTGTGGATTATATACATCTTTTGCGTGTGTAAATGCATACAAAAAAACCGCTATGGCGGCCATAGCGGTTTCAATATAATTTATTAAATCAAGTAGTTAGAGCGGTGTGAAACACACATTGGTGTGGCCTGCGCTCACGAAACCAAGGCGCTGAGCCGCGCCCTTGGAGAGATCAAGCACGCGTCCTTTGATAAAAGGGCCGCGGTCATTGATGCGCACGACAAGCGATTTGCCATTGCGCTGGTTGGTCACTTTAACCTTGGTGCCCAGTGGCAATGTTTTGTGCGCTGCAGTCAAACCGGCTGGGTTCATGCGTTCGCCCGATGCCGTGCGGGAGGTCAGCGCATACCAGGAAGCACCGCCACAGCGCGCAGCCTGAGCTTCCATTGCGGTGATCGAGAACAGACCGGTTGTCGCAACGGCGAGCATAGCCATACGGATTTTGAAGTTCATTGTGATTCCAATAGTCGTTTCGAAAGGCCTTCACAGTCATGACTGATAAAGACCGGTGCCAACTGGAATCTAAATGTGGCGATGGCGTGATGTTATTGAGAGTATAATGAGGGGATAGAATCGATTATCTCAGCGGAATATCATCCTATACTGGACGTTGTTTATTTAGATTATCAAGAAGAAATCAGGAATATTTGGGATTGAATCGCATTATCTCTGTAAATCTGCTTACGATTCGTTAGGATTTGGAGGATGACGGCCTTGAGTCATGTTTTTAAGCGTAATCCTCAAGAAAATCTGCTTGCGACAGGGCGATGGCTTAGCCAAGCCAATACAATTTTTATTTGTATGGCTAGTTTTCCATCGGAATCCATAAGATGACAAAATCCGGCCTTTTTCGCGAAAACTGCAACCTGTGGATGCTTTTTTGATGATCAAGTTTGGAGTCCTTGCTGTAACTTTTGTTGAAACCCTGCGTGATGACGCAGATTTGTCCACGCCTCCTATGCATGCAAAAGCCAAAATCCTGCTATAAGCGCTCATCTTCAGAATGGAATATCATGCAGGATAATACGCAACAGGACGATGCCGATAAAGAATTGCCGCCGGTCTCGGCGGGCAAGCGTATTGTTTATCTCTGCCTCGGTTTGCTGATGCTGGCTCTTGGTATCGTCGGTGCCATTCTGCCGGTGATGCCAACAACGATCTTCATCATTCTTGCTGCATGGTTTTTTGCGCGCTCCTCGCCGAAGTTCGAGGCGCGTCTGCTGGCCGATCCGCGTTTTGGTCCGATGATCATCAAATGGCGTGAGCGTGGCGCGATTCCCACCAAAGCAAAACTATATGCATGCCTTGGCATGGCATTCGGCTATGGCATGTTCTGGTGGGGTGCGCAGCCGGGGCCATGGCTCGCGATAGGCGTTGCAATCTTCATGCTGGGCTCCGCCGCTTATGTTCTTTCTCGCCCCAATGCGTGAGTCATATATTATTATGTTTGCATATATAGGCATGAAACCGCACCCATGCTTGAATGATACAAAGCTGTTACACAGCTGTCATATGACTGTTATATAGAGCGCGTAGATGGCTGTTGACGCTTTTTCGTCATGTGTCTTTTACAACAGGGGCTGGTGCTCATGAACAAGATGATTTCCTCGACCGCAGCGCTCGCAATTGCTGCCGTATTGTCGGTTTCCGCAGCAAACGCGCGCGAACAGATTCAGGTTTCCGGTTCCTCGACCGTTTTGCCTTATGCCAAGATCGTTGCCGAAACCTTTGGTGAAACCTATCCGAACTTCAAGACGCCGGTTGTTGAATCGGGCGGCTCTGGCGCAGGCATCAAAGAATTCTGCAAGGGCGTTGGTGAAAACACCATCGATATTGCAAACGCATCGCGTCCGATGAAGGAAACGGAACTCAAGTCCTGCATCGACGCAGGCGTCAAGGACGTTCAGGAAGTCCGTTTCGGTTATGACGGTATCGTCTTTGCAACAGATGTAAACGGCCCGGACTGGAAGCTTACCCCGGTTGACCTTTATAAGGCACTTGCTGCCAAGGTTATTGTTGACGGCAAGCTCGTAGACAATCCAAACACCAAGTGGAATCAGGTCAATGCAGACCTGCCGGATTGGGACATTGCGGCTTATATCCCTGGCGAAAAGCATGGCACCCGTGAAGTTTTTGAAGAAAAGCTTCTTGCTGACGGCTGCAAAGAATCGGGCGCTCTTGAAGAAATCAAGAAGACCGGTCTTGATGACAAGGCCGCCGCTTCCGCCTGTATCGCTGTCCGCAAGGACGGCAGGGCTGTTGATATTGATGGCGATTACAGCGAAACGCTGGCACGTATCGGTTCCAACAAGCAGGGCGTTGGCGTTTTCGGCCTCTATTTCTTCGAAAACAATGCTGACAAGCTCAAGGTTGCCACTGTCAATGGCGTAACGCCATCGGCTGACACCGTTGCCTCGGGTGAATATCCGGTTTCGCGTCCGCTGTTCTTCTATGTGAAGAAGGCGCATCTGGGCGTCATTCCGGGCCTCAAGGAATATGTAGACTTCTTCCTGTCTGAACAGATGGTCGGCCCGGACGGCCCGCTTGCTGAATACGGTCTGGTTCCTGCGCCAGATGCAGAACGTGAAGCACAGCGCACTGCCTTCACTGAAGGCAAGGTTCTGGCAGTTAAGTAAGCTTTGAGCTGTGGAACGTGGGGATCATTGGCCCCCACGTTCTTTCTCTTTGGCGCTGGTTGGGTATGACAAGCGTATTCGCGTGGAAATAAGCTGGCTGTTTTATTGTATCGGTAAGCTGTTTCTGCATTTTTTGGGGTAACCGGGGAAATTGAATGTCCTTCTTTCTGGTTCTCGTCAGTGTCGTTGCAATCGGACTGATCGGATTCTTCATAGGTCGTCAGCGCGCCGTTGCAATTGACAAGGCGCAGCCTGCCAGGTCCGCAGGTGCAAATGCAGAGAAAATGCATTCCCGCCCGCTTTATCATGGCTGGTGGGTTTTCCTCGTTTCCGCGTTACCGGCAGTGCTGTTTCTGGCGGTTTGGGCGATCGGCACATCCGTTTATCTTGATCACACCGCGACAGCACAAATGCCTGCTGCCGTTGAGGACGGCTCTTATTCCGAGCGCAGTCTGCAGCTCAGCATGATCCGCAGTCTCTCCGATGGCATGCAGAAGCTGACGCCTGCTGAAATCGACAGTTTCCCGCAGACTTACAAGGAAGCGCGCGACGTGCTCGGCTCGAAGGGCGTGGCGCTTGCGACCGAAGGTCAGGACTATATGGTCCCGGTTGCTCTGTTCCTTGATAAGGCAAACAAGGTTTCCCATACGCTTGGCAGCGCAATTGCTCTGGTTATCGCGGTTGCTGGCCTGATTTTCGGTCTTTCCGGCATCAAGCGCCGCACACGGGCGCGCAACAATGTCGAGCGCATCGTCTTGTGGGGGCTGATTGCTGCGTCCGGCATCGCAATTCTCACAACCATCGGCATCGTTTTCTCTGTGCTGTTTCAGACTGTGAGCTTCTTCCAGTCGGTTGCTCCGATGGACTTCTTCTTTGGCACCGTGTGGGACCCACGCTTTGCAGCCGCAGGTTCGGGTGGTGAAGTCGGGCAGTTCGGTCTGATCCCGCTTCTGGCCGGTACACTCTATATTGCTTTTGTTGCCATGCTGTTTGCTGTGCCGGTTGGCCTGTTCTCGGCGATCTATATGGCTGAATATGCCTCACCGCGTGTGCGTACTGTGGTCAAGCCGGTGCTAGAACTTCTGGCCGGTATCCCGACCATTGTTTATGGCTTCTTCGCTCTGATTACGGTTGGCCCGTTCCTGCGTGATCTCTCGGCGGCCATTGCGGGCGGTCAGGGCTTCATCATGGCGCAGAGTGTGCTGACCGCTGGTCTGGTCATGGGCGTGATGCTGATCCCGTTCGTGTCATCGCTTTCCGATGATATTATCACCGCGGTGCCGCGCTCGCTGCGTGATGGCTCGCTTGGCCTTGGTGCCACGCGCTCCGAGACAATCAAGCGTGTCGTTCTGCCAGCAGCGCTTCCCGGTATTGTCGGCGCCCTTTTGATGACAGCCTCGCGTGCGATCGGTGAAACCATGATCGTGGTGCTTGCAGCCGGTGTTGCCGCACGTCTCTCCGCCAATCCTTTTGAAGCCATGACGACGATCACTGTCAAAATCGTCAGTCAGCTCACGGGCGATCTTGAATTCGATTCGCCGCAGACGCTGGTTGCCTTTGCGCTGGGTATTACCCTCTTTGTCCTGACGCTGATCATGAACATCTTTGCGCTCTACATCGTTCGCAAGTACCGGGAGCAGTACGAATAATGACCGATTCAACTCTCAATGCCGGCACTGCGGTAACAAAGCCCCAGCGCCGCGATATCGGGATCAAGCGTCGCTACGCTGCCGAACGCCGCTTCCGCCTCTATGGCATCCTCGCCATTGCGATTGGCGTGTTCTTCCTCTTCGCGCTTTTGTTCTCGGTTTTCTCGAAGGGCTATACAGCGTTTGGACAGACGACGATTTACCTGCCCGTTAAGCTTGATGCGCAGGTTATCGATCCGGGTAACAAACTGGCAACCGATCCGAATGTGCTGATCACGGCCAATTATCCGCTTCTGGTGCGCAATGCATTGGCGGAAAAACTCGGTGTGGCATCCACAAATCGCGCAGAAATGCGCGAAGTCGGACGCTTCTTCTCCGATGGTGTCCGCGTTCAGCTTCGCCAGATGGTGATGGATAATCCGTCGCTGATTGGCACAACGCAGACCGTTCCGGTTCTGGCTGCTGCGGACATTGACTCGGCCTATAAGGGCCAGATTGATCTCTCGGTGCCTGAGGCAAACCGCAAGGTTTCCGACCGTCAGTTTGCATGGATCAAGAAGCTGAGCGATGAAGGGATCATGAGCGAGGCTTTCAACTGGGGCCTGTTCACCAATGGTGCGTCCAGCCGTCCGGAAACTTCGGGTCTGGGTGTTGCGCTGGTCGGTTCCTTCTACATGATGATGATCGTGCTGGTGCTCGCACTGCCCATCGGTGTGGCTGCGTCGATTTATCTCGAAGAATATGCCAAGAAGAACCGCCTGACCGACCTTATTGAAGTCAACATCAACAATCTGGCGGCTGTGCCATCGATTGTCTTCGGTCTGCTCGGTCTTGCAGTCTTCATCAACTTCTTCAATCTGCCGCGTTCGGCGTCGATTGTGGGTGGTCTGGTGCTCACATTGATGACGCTTCCAACCATCATCATTGCAACGCGCTCAGCCCTTCGTGCCGTGCCGCCATCGATCCGCTCTGCTGCGCTTGGTCTTGGTGCATCCAAGACACAGATGGTGTTCCATCATGTGCTGCCGCTTGCCGCGCCCGGCATTTTGACCGGTACAATTATCGGCCTTGCGCAGGCACTGGGTGAAACAGCTCCGCTGCTGCTGATCGGTATGGTGGCTTTCGTTGCCAATATGCCAGCAACCCCAATGGATCCTGCAACGGCGCTGCCTGTGCAGATTTTCATGTGGGCCAATGAAGCCGAGCGTGCCTTTGTAGAACGGACATCAGGCGCTATTATCGTCCTGCTCCTGTTCCTCGCCGTCATGAACATTGCAGCAATTATTCTGCGCCGCCGCTTCGAGCGCCGCTGGTAAACGGGAGAGAAATGATGAATCTCATGACTGAACGATCTCTCGAAAAAGTCGTAGGAGAAAAAATGAACACCAACGCCCCTTCGATTAAAATGCGTGGCGACAAGGTCTGTGTGTTCTATGGCGAAAAACAGGCACTGTTCGAAGTCGATTTGGACGTGCCCGAAAAGATGGTCACTGCGCTGATCGGCCCATCGGGCTGTGGCAAGTCGACCTTCCTGCGTTCGCTCAACCGCATGAACGATACGATCGAAGGCTGCCGCATTGCTGGCAAGATCACGCTGGACAACGAGGATATTTACGATCCTAAGATCGACGTTGTTGAATTGCGCGCCCGCGTCGGCATGGTGTTCCAGAAGCCCAATCCGTTTCCGAAATCGATCTTTGAAAACGTTGCCTATGGTCCGCGTATCCATGGCCTTGCCCGCAACAAGACCGATCTCGAAGAAATCGTGGTCACAAGCCTCAAGAAGGCCAGCCTTTTTGAAGAGGTCAAAGATCGTCTGCATGATGCAGGCACTGGTCTTTCCGGTGGTCAGCAGCAGCGTCTGTGCATTGCACGCGCCATTGCTGTGAGCCCTGAAGTGATCCTGATGGACGAGCCGTGCTCGGCCCTTGATCCGATTGCAACCGCCAAGGTAGAAGAGCTGATCGACGAATTGCGCCAGAACTACACCATCGTCATCGTGACCCATTCCATGCAGCAGGCAGCACGCGTTTCGCAGCGCACTGCCATGTTCCATCTGGGCAATCTGGTGGAAGTGGGCGACACGGATGTGATGTTCACCGCACCGACCGAAAAACGCACCCAGGACTATATCACCGGTCGTTTTGGCTAAGGAATATTTCAGCAAAAGCGAGAGCCGGTTCGGTTCCGCTTCCCTGCCACCTTTACTTTGAGGTCTATTATGGCGTCCCAGCACACCGTTAGCGCATATGACGAAGAACTTCAGTTCCTGACCCACAAGATTGCGGAAATGGGCGGTCATGCCGAACGCATGGTCGAGCAGTCCGTTGCAGCGATTGTCAATGCCGACAACGCGCTGGCACAGCGCGTCATTTCCGATGATCTTATTCTCGATGCCAGCGAACGCGAGATCGACGACAAGGCTGTGATGATCATTGCCAAGCGTCAGCCAATGGCGGTGGATCTGCGCGAAATCATCGGCTCAATCCGCATCTCTGCCGATCTGGAGCGCGTGGGCGATCTGGGCAAGAATATTGCTAAGCGTGTTGCCGCTGTTTCGGAATCGCGCCAGCCGGGCAAGCTTTATCGCGGCCTCGAAACCCTGGCTGAACTGGCGCTCACGCAGCTCAAAGACGTGCTTGATGCCTATGCAACGCGTTCGGTCCAGCAGATCAATATCGTGCGTGATCGCGATGACGAAATTGACGCGATGTACACCTCGCTGTTCCGCGAATTGCTGACTTATATGATGGAAGATCCGCGCAACATTTCTGCCTGCACGCATCTTCTGTTCTGCGCCAAAAATATCGAGCGCATTGGCGATCATGCGACCAATATTGCGGAGACGGTCTATTATATCGTGACTGGCCTGCAAATGCCTGCGGAACGCCCGAAAGAAGATCTGAGCCACGGCATTGTCGTGGATGAGGCGCGTAAATCCTGAAAACGTGGCTTGCCGTAGCAATGCGACGAGCCATTTCAAATATGTATGAAGGCGCGGCGGCACGCGGTCGAACGGGGGAATTGCATTTGTCGCCACGCTTAACCCGATAGGAAACTCTGCATGTCACAGGCACCCAAGATTGCTGTGGTCGAAGACGAAGAAGCGCTGAGCGTGCTGTTGCGCTATAATCTCGAAGCCGAAGGCTACCACGTCGATACAATATTGCGTGGCGATGAAGCCGAGATTGCACTGCGTGAAAACGTACCGGATCTGCTTATTCTTGATTGGATGCTGCCGGGCGTATCCGGCATTGAACTGTGCCGCCGTCTGCGCCAGTGGCCAGAGACGGAGCGCCTGCCGGTCATCATGTTGACGGCGCGCGGCGAAGAAAGCGAACGCGTTCGGGGCTTGAGTGTGGGTGCCGATGATTATGTGGTGAAGCCTTTTTCGACACCGGAACTGCTCGCCCGCGTTAAAGCCATGCTGCGCCGCGCCAATCCAAGCGTGCTTTCGCATGTGCTGAAAGTCGGAGAGCTTGTGCTCGACCGTCAGCAGCATCGCGTCTATCGCAAGGAAAAAGAAATCCGCCTGGGGCCGACAGAGTTTCGTCTGCTCGAATATTTCATGATGTCGCCGGGCCGCGTCTTCTCGCGCAGTCAGCTGCTGGATGGTGTCTGGGGACCGGATATTTATGTCGATGACCGCACGGTGGATGTGCATGTCGGACGTCTGCGCAAGGCCATTAATCTCGGTCGCGCGCTTGATCCGATCCGCACGGTGCGCGGCGCGGGCTATTCCTTTGGATAGCCGTTCAGGCATCCTCAAATGTGTATATTGGCATCTCGCTGCTTGAAAAAAGCGGCGAGATTTTTGTTTGGTGAGAGGCTTTCTGCCTCACCCATAACAACAGCCGATTCGGAAATTATGGTCTTCAGCAGCGCCGGAATGGCCCTTCTCACGCGATATTACAGTTTTGTCGATAAAGTTGAAGGCACTTATTTGGCGTGGTGAAAACAGCGTTTTCGACGTGCTTTTTTGGCCCAAAATTCCGATTGCTAAAAACTTGAAAGAAAATGGGAATTGGGGCGCTGATGTGGCTTGTGTGTAACCAGATTGAATCGCGTTAAATCAATACCTTATAAGAATTGACGCGTCTCATTAAGGATTTATTAATATATTTGAAGGGTTTGCAGCAAAATTCAAGCTTATGATTCAAGTTGATTTCATCATCATCCTATTGGTGACGTGAATTTTGAAATTTGACCCTTTGCCTTTTTTTGGCCTAAAAATTCAAAAACCTTGTAGTCGATGCGTAACTGCAAAACAGTCGATTTTTGATTTTCGTTCTATTTGGCTTTGCATCATAGCCGGTTTTGCAAGCGCCTATGCGGCGCGTATGACAGGCTGGATCAGGTAAGGGGTCTAATTATGAGATTTGTCCGTTGACGCGCGCTGGTAAATGGAAATGGCCTGTTGTTATCGGGTTGCTCGTAGCACCGTTTTTGGTGACGGGCTGCACGACGACAGGCGGAACAACCAAGGCCAAGACGGAAAAGACAGCGGCGACCAGCCACGTCAAGACCGTCAATGGCGTTAAGACTTTCACCTACACTGCCAGAGACCGCGAGTGCCTTGAGCGCGCGATGTTCTTTGAATCAAACCGCTCAAGCCCGGATGGTCTGATGGCTGTCGGTACAGTTGTAATGAACCGCCTTGCATCGGGCAGCTATCCCGACACAATCTGTGGCGTTGTGGGGCAGAAAAACCAGTTTGCGCCCGGTGTTTTGAGCCGCAAGATGAATTCCAAGGCAATGCCGGATGTTGAGGCCGCAGCCGATGCCGTTCTCAAGGGCAAGCGTCATCCAAAGCTGAAAAACGCGATGTTCTTCCACACGGCGGGCCTCAAGTTCCCCTATCGCAACATGCATTATGTGCTGGTTGCTGGCGGAAACTCTTTCTATGAAAAGCGTGGCCGCGATGGTGCGTTGGAGAATCCTGTTCCGCAGATACCTTACAATTTGGCCTATGTATCAACACCACAGTCGCCTTCCATGCCCGATGGCCCGTTCTATAACGTGACATCGCAGCAGGATGTTCCTGTTCCGCAGGCGCAGCCAACTGTTCAGGTTGCTCTGGCCGAAGCAGCTAACAGCGTTGAAGCGCGGCAGAATGATGGTTCGGGCCCACAGGCTCGTGGCAACCGGCTCGCGACCCTTCCTGTGAAGCCAGCTGAAAAGCCGGCTGTGATGCAGGTGGCAAGCTATCAGCCGACATTTGATGAAACGGCACCAAACGTTCAAAATGTGTCACTCGGATATGCGGCTGACAAAAAGCACGTCGATGCAATCGGCGCGATGCTTCTGTCGCAGGAACGCCCGGAAGCACCGCTCTAACAAGAGCTTGAGATGTAAAAAGCGCCCTTAGCGGGCGCTTTTTTATTTGACGGGCACTGCAACGGGAACTGGCTGATAAATTACCATCGGTCCATCGTAGAAATCAGCTCTGTTTTGCCATGCACGACTGTCTGCGCGGCGGTCGAGATCAAGCCGCATCATACAATTTGCAAAAGCATCGGTCCTTTGTTTGAAACCATAATTGCGGCAGGTCTGTTCATCTGCTGCACGGCGCTGTTCCGGTGTCATGGTCTGACAGCCTGCAAGCAGTCCCGCCAGACCGAGGATAAGAAGCACAGTTTTCTTCATGAAGTTGCTCTCGTAAAATCAAAAAATTATCGACCGCTATAAGAATATAGCGCAGTTGCAGGAAAAAGAGTGGTGAAATTAAGGGCTCTGATACACTGCCGCTGATTCTTTCAAACACGAGGTTTGCAGCCCTATGGCAATTGACAATAACGCTCCCGTCATCGATCCGGTAAAACTCGAACGTCTGGCCGAAGTTGCCGTGCGTGTGGGCCTGCAATTGCGCGAAGGACAGGACCTTGTCATCACGGCGCCCGTTGTTGCTCTGCCGCTGGTACGCCTGATTGCAAAACATGCCTATAAAGCAGGCGCGGGTCTTGTCACGCCGTTTTTCTCAGATGATGCAATCGCGCTGGCACGGTATGAAAATGCAAGCGATGAAAGCTTTGATCGTGCAGCCGACTGGCTCTATGAAGGCATGGCGAAAGCCTATGCCAATGGGGCGGCCCGTCTTGCCATTGCAGCCGATAATCCGATGCTGCTGTCGGCGCAGGATGCATCAAAGGTTTCGCGCGCCAATCGCGCCAATTCCAAAGCCTATCAGCCAGCACTCGAAAAGATTGCCGGTTTTGACATCAACTGGAACATCATTTCCTATCCGAACCCGGAATGGGCCAAGCTGATGTTTCCGAATGAAACGGAAAATGTTGCGACCCGCAAGCTGGCGGATGCGATCTTTGCAGCCTCCCGCGTTGATGTCGATGACCCGGTCGGGGCATGGGCCGCACACAATGCAGCGCTGCGCACCCGCACGCGTTTTCTGAATGCAAAGGCCTATAGTGCGCTGCATTTTCAGGGTCCGGGTACCGACCTGACGGTCGGTCTCGCCGATGGCCATGAATGGCATGGTGGCGCATCGACGGCAAAGAATGGCGTTACCTGCAATCCGAATATCCCGACCGAAGAAGTCTTTACCACGCCCCATGCGTTGCGCGTTGAAGGCCATGTATCGAGCACCAAGCCATTGTCGCATCAGGGAACATTGATCGACAATATTTCGGTGCGCTTTGAAGGCGGCCGCATTGTCGAGGCCAAGGCAAGCCGTGGCGAAGAAGTGCTCAACAAGGTGCTGGATACCGATGAAGGCGCACGTCGCCTGGGCGAAGTGGCGCTTGTTCCGCATTCCTCACCGATCTCGCAGAGCGGGCTGTTGTTCTATAACACGCTGTTTGATGAAAATGCTGCGAGCCATATCGCGCTCGGCCAGTGCTATTCGAAATGTTTTGTTGATGGCGCAAAGCTGACGCCAGAACAGATCAAAGCGCAGGGCGGCAATTCGAGCCTCATTCACATCGACTGGATGATCGGATCTGACAAGATTGACGTTGATGGCGTCAATGCAGATGGCAGCCGCGAGCCTGTGATGCGTGGCGGCGAATGGGCTAATTAACTGTTGCAAATGAAAAGCCCGGCTTAGAGCCGGGCTTTTTATAGGTCTTTAGAGCACTAAAATCAGTTTTTTTCCTGAACATGGGCTTCCAGGAACCACAGCGCCTTGTCGAGACTGCGCGATGCAGCAGTGAAAATGTCTGCGGTCGTGTCATCACCTGCTTCATCAGCATCTTTAATCGACTGGCGCACAAGATTGGCGACATCGCCATAACGCTCGATCAGTGCGTTCAGGTGGTCGTGCACAGCGTAAATATCGGTCGGATAGGCTTTAAGCTTGGAGTCTTTTGCGACAACCTGCGTCGTGCCATAGGCGGTGCCGCCAAGCTGCACGGCGCGTTCTGCAATTGTGTCCACATGACCGTCAAGATCGGAACGGAACGTGTCGAGCAATTCATGCACGGCGATAAACTGAGGCCCCTTGAGGTTCCAGTGCGCCTGCTTGGTGATGAGGGCAAGATCGATGGTCGCAGCCAGATTTTCATTCAGCAGCGCAATCATCGTGGTCTTTGTATTGGAGGGAAGATCGTTGCGGGTTGCATGCATCGACTTCTTGGACATTTTATCCTCATATCCTTTGCACGATCCGGCTTTTTCCAACGTTGAGAAACCGCTGTTGAAAAACAGATTTGTTTTCTGAAACCGGTCCCGCCAGATCTCAATGAAAGGCCGGTTCAGGGATACGAAATTGAAAATTGCCCCGCATCCTCAATTTTAACGCCGTGCATGGCGTTTTGTTCCGAAAATATGTAGTAATTTTCGCAAGATTCATGTGTTTTGCTTGTCGCAAGCCGATTTCTGATTTACCCGATGGCTCATGAAGATACTTGCCCTTGATACCGCCTCTTCCTGGTGTGCTGCCGCAGTCTATGATTCGCGCACGGATAGGGTTCTTGCCAAAATAAGCGAGAATATCGGAAAAGGTCATGCCGAAGTTTTGATGGACTATATCGGGCGCGTGATGGAGCAATCCGGTATTGCCATGACTGAACTTGATCGCGTGGCGGTCAATGTCGGTCCCGGATCATTTACCGGCGTGCGCATTGGTGTGTCGGCGGCACGCGGTTTTGCACTGGCTCTTGGCCGTCCGGCTATGGGCATCAGCGCCTTTGATGCGCTTGCCGCTGAAGTAGCGCTCAGCCAGCCGGGACAGCCGGTTCTGGTGCTGCTTGAAGCGCATCGCGGTGAAATCTACGCGCAGGCCTTTGGTGGTGATGCGGTGGCCACAACCGGGCCAATGGTGCTCGCGCGTGACGAAGCGCTGACGCTTATTCAGCAACAGCCGTCTGAAACGGTTCTGGCTGGCTCGGCTGCTGCTGCGCTCAATGAAATTCTGGCTGGCACATTCAGTGTCGTGCGCCCTGAGCCAACGGGTCAAATCGGCACGTATGCAAAGCTTGCAGCCATCGGCGCGCCGGGTGAAGCACCAAAGCCGCTCTATATGCGCGGACCGGATGTGAAGCCACAAACCGGATTTGCCTTGCCGCGCAGGGCGGACGGGGATGCGCGGTGATGGGACTTTCGTTTCTGCGCTTCGGTAGCAAACCCGTTTCGGTGGAAAAGCTTGATGTTCATGACAGCGGCGAAATTCAAAGAGTTCATGCGCTTTCCTTCCATCACGCATGGAGTTCGGACGATTTCCGTTCGCTGATCGCGCAGGATAGCGTTTTTGGCTTTGTGGCGCGGCCCGAAGGCAAGCCGGGCAAGGCGTGTGGCTTTGTGCTGGCGCGGCTCGTTGCCGGTGAGGCGGAAATTCTCACCATTGCGGTTTCCAATGCGGTGCGCAAGCAGGGCATCGGCCATGCGTTGATGGATGCCGTGCTGCGCTATCTCTATCAGGAGCGCGCCGAGACGCTGTTTCTGGAAGTCGATGAAAACAATGTCGCAGCACTGGCTCTTTATCGCCGCATGGGGTTCAACAAGGTCGGTGATCGCCCTGCCTATTATGAAACGGCCAATGGCCGTTCTTCGGCTTTCATTCTGCGCCGCGATCTGGTGAGGCCGCAATGATCGGTGCCATCCGCATTATTCTGGTTGTTGCAGCCATGGTGGCGCTCAGCCTGTCGCTCATTCCGGTGCAATATGTGTTTTTGAAACTCAAAAACACATGGAAGCGACGGCTTCCGAATTTCTTCCATCGTATCATTGCGCGCCTGCTCGGTTTCCGCATTACAATCGTCGGCGAGATGCCGGAAGGCCGACCGTTGCTGCTGGTTGCCAATCACGCATCGTGGAGCGATATTGTCGTGCTTTCGGCTGCGGGGCAGGTGTCTTTCATTGCCAAATCACAAGTCAGAAGCTGGCCGGTGTTTGGCTTCTTTGCCGTGTTGCAGCGCACGGTGTTTGTGGAGCGTGAACGGCGCGGCAAGACCGGCGAACAAACCTCTGACATTGCAAAACGTCTGGCTGATGGTGACGCCATGGTGCTGTTTCCCGAAGGAACGACATCGGATGGCAATCGTGTGCTGCCGTTTAAGACCGCTTTGTTTGGTGCAGCCCATGCCGCAATCCGGGAAGCAGGCGTGCCGGAAGTCATCGTGCAGCCGGTCGCGATTGCCTATACCGGCGTGCATGGCATGGCGATGGGCCGATACCATCGCCCGATTGCTTCATGGCCGGGCGATGTTCAGCTGATGCCGCATCTCAAAGGCATTCTGCGCGAAGGTGCCATTGATGTTGAAATACGTTTTGGCGAGCCGATTGTGGTCACCGCCGAAACGGACCGCAAGGCGCTGGCGCGCACCATGGAGAACCGGGTGAGGGCGTTGTTGCAGACCTCGCTGCTCGGGCGCGAAATCGCGGAAGATTAAAGCATTTCCAGCAAAAGTGCGGAGCGATTTTGCGTGGGATAATGCGATAAAAACAAAGAGATTTAGCATTCCCTATGATTCATTCTAAATAGGAAATGCTCTGAGAGTGTTAGTTTGTCGCCTTCCAAAGCAGCGATAAAGACGCTAGATAGCCGCGCATGAGCGAAAATATGACCGATATCAAGACAAACCCGAATGGCAGCAACACGCGTAAGGTTTTTGTAAAAACCTATGGCTGCCAGATGAATGTCTACGACAGCCAGCGCATGGCCGACAGCCTTGCCGCTGAGGGCTATGTTGCGACTGACACGCCCGATGATGCCGATCTGGTTTTGCTCAACACCTGCCATATTCGTGAAAAGGCATCGGAAAAGCTTTATTCTGCGCTGGGTCGGCTGCGCAAGATGAAGGATGCACGCGGACCAAATGGCAAGGAACTGACAATCGGCGTTGCCGGTTGTGTGGCGCAGGCCGAGGGGCAGGAAATTCTGCGCCGTGCGCCCAATGTCGATCTGGTGATCGGACCGCAGACCTATCACCGCCTGCCGGATGCGCTTGCGCGTGTGCGTGGCGGCGAAAAGGTCGTCGAAACCGAATATGCGATCGAAGACAAATTCGAGCACCTGCCAGCACCCAAGCGCGAAGAAACCCGCAAGCGCGGCGTTTCAGCCTTTCTTACGGTGCAGGAAGGTTGTGACAAGTTTTGCACGTTCTGTGTGGTGCCTTATACGCGCGGTTCGGAAGTCTCGCGCAGCGTTGCGCAGATTGTGGCCGAGGCCGAGCGTCTTGCTGACAGCGGCGTGCGCGAACTGACCCTTCTGGGTCAGAATGTGAATGCGTGGCATGGCAAAGGCGATGATGGCCGCGAATGGGGGCTTGGCGAGTTGCTGTTCCGCCTTGCACGCATTCCCGGTGTGGCACGTCTGCGGTATACGACCAGCCATCCGCGCGATATGGATGATACACTGATCGCAGCGCATCGTGATTTGCGCCAGCTGATGCCTTATTTGCATCTGCCTGTTCAGGCGGGTTCGGATCGTATTCTCAAGGCGATGAACCGTCGCCACAAGGCCGATGAATATATCCGTCTGGT
This sequence comes from Ochrobactrum chromiisoli, assembly GCF_026241335.1. Lineage (GTDB taxonomy): Bacteria > Pseudomonadota > Alphaproteobacteria > Rhizobiales > Rhizobiaceae > Brucella > Brucella chromiisoli. The sequence goes on from NZ_JAPHAV010000001.1 coordinate 237,440, forward strand.
TGAGCGTATCCGTGAAGTGCGCCCCGATATGGCGCTTTCGGGTGATTTTATCGTTGGCTTCCCCGGCGAAACCGATCAGGATTTTGAAGATACGATGCGGCTGGTGCGTGAAGTGCATTATGCGCAGGCCTATTCATTCAAATATTCGCCGCGTCCGGGCACGCCGGGTGCCGATCTTCCCGATCATGTTGAAGAAGCGGTCAAGGATGAGCGCCTTCAACGGCTTCAGGCATTGCTCAACGAACAGCAATATGCGTTTCAGGATTCGCTGGTCGGTCGCGAAATGGATGTGCTTCTGGAAAAGCCGGGCCGCTTCGAGCGCCAGATGGTTGGCCGTTCGCCTTGGCTTCTGCCAGCAATCATCGATGACAATGACGATCAGGTCGGTGAAATCATCCGCGTAAAAATTACGGGGACTGGTACCAATAGTCTTATTGCGCAAAAGCGCGTCTAAGCGCATGATGTTGTTCAGGCAGTAGTCGCGGTGCGTAGCCTTTGACCGAACGTCCTGCCAAGACTGCGATTGCAATGCGTGAACCTTTGGGAGATGCGTTTGAGCGCTACGGAAAAACTTAAGCCTGCCAAGCCAACCATCCATACGCAAACAAACACAATTTCAAGCCCGGCTGCCAGTTCTGCGCCAAGTTCTGCAACTGGCGCCGCATCCGGGGCCTCCGATATGGCCCATATCGTCCTTACATTCGACAATAACCGTCTTGCCAGTGCGCTTTACGGCCAGTTCGATGAGAATCTGGCACGGATTGAGCAGAAGCTCGGCGTTGATGTGCGTTCAAAGGGCAATCAGCTCTCCATTCGCGGAGAACCCACCGCCACCGAACAGGCACGGCGTGCGCTGGATAATCTCTACGAAACCTTGCAGAAGGGCCATGAACTTGGGCCATCCGATGTGGATGGCGCGTTGCGCATGGCCATTGCTGCCGATGATCAGCTGATACTGCCCACCCTTGAGAATAAGGGTAAGCTTTCATCAGCTCAGATTTCGACGCGCAAGAAAACAATCTTTGCACGCACGCCGGTTCAGGACGCTTATATGCGTGCGCTTGAACGCTCGGAACTGGTTTTTGGCGTTGGTCCCGCGGGTACAGGTAAAACCTATCTCGCAGTTGCTCATGCAGCCATGCTGCTGGAGCGCGGCCTTGTCGAGCGCATCATTCTGTCTCGTCCGGCTGTTGAAGCAGGCGAACGTCTCGGCTTTCTGCCGGGCGACATGAAGGAAAAGGTCGATCCTTACCTTCGTCCGCTTTATGATGCACTTTACGACATGATGCCTGCGGAAAAGGTCGAACGCGCCATTACCGCTGGCGTGATCGAAATTGCACCGCTTGCCTTCATGCGTGGTCGCACATTGGCGCATTCCGCTGTCATTCTTGACGAAGCACAGAATACGACCTCCATGCAGATGAAGATGTTCCTGACCCGTCTTGGCGAAGGTTCGCGCATGATGGTCAATGGCGATCCAAGCCAGATCGATCTTCCGCCCGGTCAGAAATCCGGTCTTGTCGAGGCGCTGCGCGTTCTTGAGGGCGTGGATTCGGTGGTCAAGGTGCGCTTTACCGAGAAGGATGTGGTTCGCCATCCACTGGTGGCCGCCATTGTTGGCGCTTACGACGATGATGCGAAAAAGCATGCCCGGTCAGAATAATTCAAAATTATTCTTGTATTCGCGTAGAATAATGACGATTTAAAAATATTACGTCCGCTTTTTAGCGGACGCTTCTTTTAACAACTGGAAGGATAGAGCGGCTGTTTCATCGCAAGCCGCGGCAGAAGTGTCAGACAACGCGATCCAAATCGATATCATGATCGAAGCCGGCAACTGGCCGGAAGAAACAGTCCTTGAAGGACTTGTGCAGCGCTCCGTGGAGGCGGCCTGGGATAATCTTGGGCTTCAACCCGCCAAGAGCGAACTCAGTCTGGTTTTTACCGACGATGCTTCCATCCGCAAGATCAATGCCGAGTGGCGCAACAAGGACAAGGCCACCAATGTGCTGTCCTTCCCGGCTTACCCTGTAAAGGCTGGCGAGCAGCCAGGCCCGATGCTTGGCGATATCATCATCGCGCGCGAAACGGTTGAACGCGAGGCTGTTGAGGAGGGAAAGCCGCTCGATAACCATCTCACGCATCTGGTCGTGCATGGGTTTTTGCATCTTTTGGGATATGATCATGAGACGGATGATGAGGCCGAGGAGATGGAACGCCGCGAGCGCGAAATCCTTCATGCTCTTGCCATCCCGGACCCTTATGCTGTATCCGATGTGAACATTGAAACAGATTGATCATGGCTGACCAAAACAACTCATCCACCGCTGGCGATAGCCGAGGCGACACACAGGACACTGAGGGGCAAAGTACGCAGCGCTCGCAATCGAGCGAAAAGCGATCCCTTCTGGCAAATATTTTTCCATTTATGCGTTCGCGGCACTCATCTTCCCTGCGTGAAGATCTCGCCGATGCGCTTTCAAGCACGGAGAGCGAACAGGATTCCGCTTTCTCGCCTGAAGAAAAGGCGATGCTCAACAACATCCTGCGCCTGCGGGAAATCCGTGTCGAAGACGTGATGATCCCGCGTGCTGATGTTGTGGCGATAGAAATTTCCACACCGCTCTGGCAAGCGCTGGAACTGTTTGAAACCTCCGGTCATTCGCGTATGCCGGTTTATGCTGAAACGCTGGATGATCCGCGCGGCATGATCCATATCCGCGATGTTCTCAATTATATCACCAGACAGGCGCGCCAGAACACGCAAAGCGATGCCGGTGAAGCAGGCCCCGCCAAGTTCGATATAGGTCGCATTGATCTTAGCAAAACGATTGGCGAGCTTGATCTCATGCGCAAGGTGCTGTTTGTGCCACCTTCAATGATGGCGAGCGGTTTGATGGCGCGCATGCAGGCAGCGCACATCCAGATGGCACTGGTCATCGACGAATATGGCGGCACTGACGGCCTGGCTTCGCTGGAAGACATCGTTGAAATGGTTGTCGGCGACATCGAAGATGAACATGACGACGAAGAAATCATGATCGCCGAAGAAGCCGATGGCGTGTTTGTCGTTGATGCACGCGCGGACCTTGATGAGCTCACACAGAAGATCGGCCCGTCCTTTGAAGCGGGTGAACACGGGGAGGATGTCGATACGGTCGGTGGCCTTATTTTCTCCGTCCTTGGCCGTATTCCGTTGCGCGGTGAAGTCGTACAGGCGATCCCCGGCTACGAGTTCCATGTGCTTGAGGTCGATCCGCGGCGCGTCAAACGCGTGCGTATTGTACCGCTTTCTGAAGCGGACAATCACAGACATCCATCCACGGTGGGCGCCGATGATGCATCCGGCAACACCACGGAAACATCCAAAGAGGCCTGATGATCGAGAGATTTGCGGGAAGGATCTCTTCATTGAGCGGATGGCGCCGTGCGCTGGTTGCTTTTCTCAGTGGCGCTGTCGCAACGCTGACGCAGCCGCCCTTTGATATTGCCATTGCCGGTTTCGTTGCCTTTCCGCTTCTGGTCTGGCTGATTGACGGTGCTATCCCCGATAAGAACAAAGGCCTGATAAGGCGGTTTTTTCCCGCAGGCTTCATCGGCTGGTGTTTTGGCTTTGGCTATTTCGTGTCGGGCCTGTGGTGGATCGGCACGGCCCTTCTTGTCGATGCAGAGCAATTTGCCTGGGCGGTTCCTTTAGCCGTTCTTGGCCTGCCTGCATTTCTTGCGATTTTCTATGGGTTGGCTGCGATGATCGCGCGCCTGTTCTGGTCGCAGGGCATTGGACGCATCTTCGCGATTGCTGTCGCCTTTGGCTTTGTCGAATGGCTGCGAACCTTTGTTTTCACCGGCTTCCCGTGGAATGCGCTGGGCTATGCGCTCATGCCCACACCGATGATGATGCAATCGGTCGAGATTGTGGGTCTGGTTGGAATGAGTGCGCTTGCGGCCCTTATTTTTTCCGCACCGGCATTGTTGAGCGGCGGGCGTCTGGCCAAAAGCGGCATTGTTCTGGCCGCAACCTTGCTTGCTGCCCATATTGGCTTTGGCGCATGGACGTTATCGCGTGCACCAGCGCCTGATACGGAGCGTACTACGCTTTCAATCCGCGTGGTTCAGCCCTCCATTTCACAGAGCCTGAAATGGGATGATAACGAACGCCGCGCGATTTTTGACAAGTTCATTGCCATGACAAAACAGCTGCCGGCTGAGGGCAAGCCAAGGCCCGATGTCGTTATCTGGCCTGAAACCGCAGTTCCCTATATCCTTTCGCTGACGCCCGATGCGCTTCAACGCATTTCTGAAGTGATTGACGATGATCAGGTGCTGTTGACAGGGGCAGTGAGGGAGGAACGCGTTCCGCGTCGCGAGCCACGCTATTATAATTCCATCCTGACCATCAACAGCCAGGGTACAATCATTGATTATACCGACAAGGTGCATCTGGTGCCTTTCGGCGAATATCTGCCTTTTGAGCGGACGCTGCGCAGTTGGGGCTTGCAGGAAGTGGTGGAATTGCCCGGTGGCTTCACCGCTGCCAAGACGCGCCACGCAATCAATGTCATGGAAGGGCAGACCTTCCTGCCGCTGATCTGCTATGAGGCGATTTTCCCTGATGAACTGTCTTATACGGGCCGCAAGGTGACGGCGATTGTCAATGTTACCAATGACGCATGGTATGGAGACACGCCGGGGCCTTATCAGCATTTCCGGCAGGCACAGGTGCGATCTGTCGAACAGGGGCTGCCGCTTGTTCGTGCGGCCAATAACGGCATTTCGGCTGTGGTGGATTCTTACGGTCGAATCATAGATGAGTTACCGCTTGATGCGGTGGGCGTCATTGATGCCTATCTGCCGGAGGAACGTGTGCCATTTTGGGGCAATGCCCCCGGTGGCAAACAGACTCTTGCAGTTCTGTTAACCCTACTCGCCATATGCGTGTGGTTCAGGCTGCCTTTCAGCAGGCGTTTTCATTGACACGGCAATTTTGTTAAGCTGTTATATTAGCGCGGTGACGGTTAATTGCGCGAACTCGTCTGACTACCTCCCATATTGATTTTTATCCCTGTTCACATGAACAGGCCATGAATGAAAGCTCGCTGTTGCGAGGAGTGACACTGTATGATTGAGAATAAGAAGAAACCCAACCCCATCGATGTGCATGTGGGCAGCCGCATCCGCCTTCGTCGCAATATGCTGGGTCTCAGTCAGGAAAAATTGGGCGAAAGCCTTGGCATTACATTCCAGCAGATCCAGAAATACGAAAAAGGCACCAATCGCGTTGGCGCGAGCCGTCTTCAGGCAATTTCCTCGGTTCTCACGGTCCCTGTTTCCTTCTTTTTTGAAGATGCACCGGGTTCCAATGCCAGCACGCAGCCAGGCTTTGCCGAAGACAATGAAGCGACCTATGTTGTCGATTTCCTCAGCTCAAATGAGGGCGTGCAGCTGACGCGCGCATTTACAAAAATTGCCGATCCGAAAGTGCGCCGCAAGATTATCGATCTGGTGAAGTCACTGGCGGCCGAGAGCGAATAACCCGTCGCCACGCCAAAAAAAGCGTTTGCCGGGCAAATTTTTTCCGGCAACGCGGTGTCGCAACAAGAATATGCATTGACGGTTTAATCCCAACTTCGCTAACACAAACATGTGCCCGGACCCTGTTTATTGTTCCGGGCGCTACTGTGTTTCCATAACGGATCGTCGTCCGTTGGATTTTCAAGAGGGGTTACCCGTGTCGCGCAGTTCTTATCTCTTCACCAGCGAATCGGTGTCCGAAGGTCATCCGGACAAGGTTTGCGATCGTATTTCCGATGAAATCGTAGACATGATCTACAAGGAGGCGCGCCGTTCGGGCGTTGACCCCTGGTCCGTCCGCGTCGCATGTGAAACGCTGGCCACCACCAATCGCGTGGTTATTGCCGGCGAGGTGCGCGTGCCTGAAACGTTCCTGAAGAAGAATAAGGACGGCACAATTGCGCATGACAAGAATGGTCACCCGCTGATCAATCCTTCACGTTTCCGTTCAGCTGCGCGTAAAGCGATCCGCGAAATTGGCTATGAGCAGGACGGCTTTAACTGGCGCACCGTGAAGATTGATGTGCTTTTGCACCCGCAATCGGCCGATATTGCGCAGGGCGTGGACAACGCAGCCGACCGTCAGGGCGAAGAAGGTGCGGGCGATCAGGGCATCATGTTTGGCTATGCCTGCCGCGAGACCCCTGATCTCATGCCGGCGCCGATTTATTATTCGCACAAGATTCTCGAAAAGCTCGCAGAAGCCCGCCACAAGGGCGAAGGCGATCCGGGCAAGCTCGGCCCTGATGCCAAAAGCCAGGTAACCGTGCGTTATGAGAACGGCGAGGCTGCGGAAGTAACCCAGATCGTTCTTTCCACACAGCATCTGGATGCAAGCTGGGATTCCAGCAAGGTTCGCTCCGTTGTCGAACCCTATATTCGCGAGGCGCTTGGCGATCTTCCGATTGCCGCAAACTGCAACTGGTACATCAACCCGACCGGCAAATTCGTCATCGGCGGACCGGATGGCGATGCAGGCCTGACAGGCCGCAAGATCATCGTGGACACCTATGGCGGCGCAGCTCCGCATGGCGGCGGTGCCTTTTCGGGCAAGGACACGACCAAGGTTGATCGTTCCGCAGCTTATGCCGCGCGCTATCTTGCCAAGAATGTCGTTGCTGCCAATCTTGCAGACCGTTGCACGATCCAGCTTTCCTACGCTATCGGCGTCGCACAGCCGCTTTCCGTCTATGTCGATCTGCATGGCACGGGCAAGGTGGAAGAAGCAGCCGTTGAGGACGCCCTGCGCAAGGTTATGGACCTGTCGCCAAGCGGCATCCGCAAACATCTTGATCTTAACAAGCCGATCTATGCCAAGACGTCGTCCTACGGTCACTTTGGCCGCAAGCCGGGTCGTGATGGTTCTTTCTCATGGGAAAAAACCGATCTCACAAAGGCATTGAAGAGCGCTCTTTCAGCGTGACTGTTTTTAAATGAGCGATGAAAATCATCCCGTACGTGCGGCCGGAAATTTTTTCGGCCGCCGTCATGGCAAGCCGCTTCGTCCGCATCAGAACAGTCTGTTTGAGGATCTGCTGCCGCGCCTGAAACTTGACCCCGACACACCTGCACCGCAGGATTTGCGGACATTGTTTGATGCGCCGGTTGAAAATGTGCGTATGGAAATCGGCTTTGGTGGTGGCGAACATCTCCATCATGAGAGCGGCCGTTATCCGCAGTCTGGCTTTATCGGTGTCGAGCCTTTCGTCAACGGTATGGCAAAAATGCTCACAGCGCTTCATGACGCGCCACGCCCGAATCTTCGCCTCTATGATGAAGATGCGACCGATGTGCTGGATTGGCTGCCGGATGCGTCGCTTTCTGGAATTGACCTGTTTTATCCCGATCCATGGCACAAGCGTCGCCATTGGAAGCGGCGCTTTGTCAGTGATGCCAATCTCGATCGTTTCGCACGTCTGCTGAAGCCTGGTGCAAAATTCCGCTTTGCGTCCGATATCGAACATTATGTCAATTGGACGCTTCAGCATTGCCGCAGACATCCGGCTTTTGAGTGGCAGGCACAAGGCCCGGACGACTGGAACAATGCCTATGATGGCTGGCCGGGAACCCGTTATGAAGCCAAGGCATTTCGGGAAGGTCGCCGTGCGGCCTACCTCACTTTCATCCGCCTGTAATCTATCTCAGATGCGGGTCTTGAAAAAATCAGCATCGGCTGGTATATAAGTCTCAAATTCTTGGTCGTTTGAACAAGAGTGGGCCCTCCCGGACCCGCTCTTTTTTGTTACCTGCGGCCCAGTGAAGAAGGTTTATCGAGTGAGCGAACACGAACAGGCAGCTGAGGCCGTAACCGCAGATGAGCGTATCATTCGCGAAACGGGCATCGATGCAAAAATAGCATCCATTGTGGAGCCGGTGATCAATACGCTGGGTTTCCGCCTTGTGCGTGTGCGCCTTTCCGGCCTCAATGGCCAGACATTGCAGATCATGGCCGAGCGGTCTGACGGCACCATGACGGTTGAGGATTGTGAATTGTTGAGCCGCACCGTGGCTCCGGTTCTCGATGTCGAAGATCCGATCAGCGGCAAGTATCATCTTGAAATCTCGTCGCCGGGTATTGATCGTCCGATGGTGCGCAAGTCCGATTTTACCGATTGGGCCGGGCACATCGCAAAGGTCGAAACGTCGATTGTTCATGAGGGCCGCAAAAAATTTCGCGGTCGTATCGTGATCGGCGATGGCGATTCGGTCGTGATCGAAAGCGATCAGATTTCCTATGGCAATGAGCCCGTCGTTCGCATTCCCTTCGATCTGATTGCGGATGCGCGTCTGGTTCTGACCGATGATCTGATCCGTGATGCGTTGCGCAAGGACAAAGCTTTGCGTGAAGGCCGCATTCCCGGTGATGATCTGGGCGATGGTCTGCGCGGCGATACGGAAGAAGCAGGTTCAGCGGAATCTGAAACGGAAAAGAAATAAGTTTCAAAGTGAGTTTCAGGCGTCCGGTACTCGAAGAAGGCCGGATGCGTCACCAAGGAGAGACCTATGGCAGTCAGTGCAAACAGGCTGGAACTTCTGCAGATCGCCGATGCGGTCGCACGTGAGAAGTCAATTGACCGCGAGATCGTTCTTGCGGCCATGGCCGATGCGATCCAGAAGGCAGCGCGCTCGCGTTATGGTCAGGAAAGCAACATTCGCGCCGACATCAATGCAAAGTCCGGTGAGATTAAGCTCCAGCGCCTGCTCGAAGTGGTCGAGACTGTCGAAGACTATTCCACGCAGATTTCGCTGTTCACGGCCCGCGACCGCAACCCGGATGCGCAGGTCGGTGATTTCATCGCTGATCAATTGCCTCCAATGGACTTCGGTCGTATTGCTGCGCAGTCTGCCAAGCAGGTCATCGTGCAGAAGGTCCGCGAAGCCGAGCGTGACCGCCAGTATGATGAATTCAAGGATCGTGTCGGCGAAATCGTCAACGGCACCGTCAAGCGCGTTGAATATGGCAATGTGATTGTCGATCTTGGCCGTGGGGAAGCAATTGTTCGTCGTGACGAGTTGATCCCGCGCGAAGCATTCCGCTATGGCGACCGTATCCGCGCTTATGTCTATGACGTTCGTCGCGAACAGCGCGGTCCGCAAATTTTCCTCTCGCGCACCCATCCATCTTTCATGGCGAAGCTGTTCAACATGGAAGTGCCGGAAATTTATGACGGCATCATTGAGATCAAGTCGGTTGCCCGTGATCCGGGTTCGCGCGCCAAGATCGCCGTTGTTTCGCGTGATGCGTCGATTGATCCGGTCGGTGCCTGCGTTGGTATGCGTGGTTCCCGCGTTCAGGCCGTTGTTGCCGAATTGCAGGGTGAAAAGATCGACATCATTCCATGGTCGCCAGATGCGGCTTCCTTCATCGTCAATGCGCTTCAGCCTGCTGAAGTTGCCAAGGTTGTTCTCGATGAAGATGCGGAACGTATTGAAGTTGTGGTTCCGAATGACCAATTATCATTGGCAATTGGTCGTCGCGGTCAGAATGTGCGCCTTGCGTCGCAGTTGACGGGCTGGGACATTGACATCCTGACCGAAGACGAAGAATCCGAACGTCGCCAGAAGGAATTTGCTGAGCGTTCGAACCTCTTCATGGAAGCCCTCAACGTTGATGAGATGGTTGGTCAGGTTCTGGCTTCGGAAGGCTTTGCCTCTGTTGAGGAAATTGCTTACGTTGAGCCGGGTGAAATCGCTTCCATCGATGGTTTCGATGACGATACGGCTGGTGAAATTCAGGATCGCGCCCGCGAATATCTTGAGCGTATCGAATCCGAACAGGATGAGCGCCGCAAAGAACTGGGCGTTGAAGACGAACTTCGCGAGCTTCCGGGCCTCACCACAGCCATGTTGGTTGCGGTTGGCGAAGATGGCGTGAAGAGCATCGAAGACTTCGCCGGTTATGCGGTTGACGATCTGGTCGGCTGGCGTGAGCGCAAGGAAAACGAGACCGTTATACACAGCGGTATCCTGTCGTCGTTCGATGTGTCGCGCGTTGATGCGGAACAGATGATCCTGACGGCACGTTTGAAGGCTGGCTGGATCACCGAAGATGAGCTGGTCGCGACGGAAGTCGAGGAAGAGCTTGAAGCAGGCGAGGAAGAAGCCGCTTCGTAAAATATTTAGAGCGTTTCCTTGTTCACTCAAAACAGGAAACGCTCTAAATTGAGTTTGATATTGTGATGTGGCTTTACCTCTGCTAGGCCGCTGCCAGTTACGTAAGTTGAATAAAAGGCAGTTCATGGCAAAGTCGGCAGCGCGTGTGGAGCAGGATATGAATGACAGAACCTGTATCGTCACACGCGAAAGCGGTTCTGCGGATGATCTGATCCGTTTTGTGGCCGGTCCTGATGGTTCGGTTGTGCCGGACTTGAAGCGTAACCTGCCGGGCAGGGGGTGCTGGGTCAAGGCGGAACGGCGTCTGGTGGACGAAGCTGTCAAGCGCAAGCTGTTTGCGCGGGCGCTGAAGGAAGGTGTAACGCCGCAGGCGGATCTTGGCGCACTGGTTGACCAGTTGCTGACGAAATCTGCACTGGGCAGTCTGGCGCTGGCCCGCAAGTCGGGTGCTGTGGTATCCGGATCGACAAAAGTGGATCAGGCGATCCGCTCCGGCGCTGCGGCTCTGGTGCTGCACGCGCAGGAAGCCGCCACAGATGGTGTGCGCAAGCTAGATCAGGCGCGACGTGTCGTCGTGCATATGGATGGCCCCGAAATCCCGGCCTTCTCTCTTTTCAAGGGGGAAGAAATGGATTTGGCATTTGGGGGTGGAAATGTGATACATGCAGCCGTGCTCGACACAAAGGCAGCCGCCGGGGTCGTGCAACGATTGCTTTTATTGCATCGCTATCGAGGTGAAAGCCCAGTGAATTGAAACGGCGAATTGAAACGGCAGTCCGACACTGCTGTGGTATAAATTAGTAGAGCGGTTCTCTTGAATTCCGAGAATATAGGATCCGCTCTGGAGCATGAACCGGATTGTCGGCTTGATTGGCCTAACCGGATTATGCGCTGAGGTGGATGACCGGAGCATTATTCAAAATGATCTGATCGCGTGGGATAATGCTCGGGTAAAGCAGCAGAAGCTGCGAAGGAAACGGAAACGTAATGAGCGATAAAACAAACGACGACAAGACGCTGAGCGTCAACTCCAAGAAGACGCTGACCATTAAGCGCCCAGGCGTTGAGCAGAGCACCGTGCGCCAGAATTTCAGCCACGGCCGCACAAAGGCTGTCGTCGTTGAAACGAAAAAGCGCAAGTTCTCACGGCCTGATGAGAAGCCTGAAGCGGAAGCGCCGGCACTCAAGCCTGCAGCGCCTGCGCCTGCGGCTCCAGCACCCGTTGCAGCACCCGCCCCAACACCTGCGGCTCCTGTTGCGCCGGCTCCGGTAGCGGCAACGCCAGCACCGGCGCCTGCGCCAGTAGCTCCGGTTGCAGCAAAACCGGCCGCTCCCGCGCCGCAGCCGCCAAAGCCTGCGGCACCTGCCGCCGCTGCACCGCGCCCGCAGACAGCACAGCATCAGCGTCCGGGCCAGCAGCAGTCTCGCTCTGGTCAGCCACAGCGCTCCGGCCAGCAGCAGCGCCCGCGTCCGTCTGATCGCTCAGGCATGGTGCTCAACACGCTGTCGCGTTCAGAAATGGATGCACGCCGCCGTGCGCTTGAAGGTGCTTTGGTTCGTGATGCGGAAGATCGCGTGCGCGCTGCCGAAGAAGCCAAGCGCCGCGCCGAAGAGGATGCACGTCGTGCCAAGGAACGTGAAGAATCCGCTCGCCGTCAGGCTGAAGAAGAAGCACGTCTGAAGGCGGAAGCGGAAGCCAAGGCACGCGCCGCTGCGGAAGCAGCCAAGCGCGCTCCACAGACAGAAACGCGTTCTCCGGAACGTCGTGATGATCAGCGCGCCGCGCCGCAGGGTGGACGTCCGCAGCATTCCGGTCGCCCACAGCAGGGTGGTCGTCCCGGTCAGGGACAAGGTCAGCGCCCGGCATCGCCGGCGATTGCAGACGTTATTCCAACGGCAAACAAGCCGCTTCCACAGAGCCAGCAGCGCAAGCCCGGTGGCAATGTGGATGACGATGATCGTCGCGGTCCGGCAGGCGCCCGTCGTGGCACCCCTGCCAAGCCGGAAGTGCGTGCACCAAAGGTTGTTAAGGGTGAAGACGACCGCCGCCGCGGCAAGCTGACGATCTCCAGTAATCTGGAAGATGAAGGCCGTTCGCGTTCGCTTTCGGCAATGCGTCGCCGTCAGGAAAAGTTCAAGCGCTCGCAGATGCAGGAAACCCGCGAAAAGATTTCGCGTGAAGTGGTTATTCCTGAAACGATTACGCTTCAGGAACTCGCACAGCGTATGACCGAGCGTTCGGTTGACATTATCAAGTACCTGATGAAGCAGGGCCAGATGATGAAGCCGGGCGATGTGGTCGATGCCGATATGGCGCAGTTGATCGCTGAAGAATTCGGCCACACCGTGAAGCGCGTTGCTGAGTCGGACGTTGAAGAAGGTATCTTCAACGTGGAAGACGATCAGGGTGCAATGGTTTCGCGTCCGCCGGTTGTCACCATCATGGGTCACGTCGATCACGGCAAGACCTCTTTGCTGGATGCGATTCGTCAGGCCAATGTGGTCTCCGGCGAAGCAGGCGGCATTACCCAGCATATTGGTGCCTATCAGGTCGAACAGAACGGTCAGAAAATCACCTTCATCGATACACCGGGCCACGCAGCGTTTACGGCAATGCGTGCACGTGGTGCACAGGCAACCGACATCGCCATTCTGGTGGTCGCAGCTGATGACAGCGTGATGCCGCAGACGATTGAATCGATCAACCATGCCAAGGCGGCTGGTGTGCCGATCATCGTTGCCATCAACAAGATCGACAAGCCGGAAGCCGATGCGCAGAAGGTTCGCACAGCCTTGCTTCAGCACGATGTGTTCGTGGAAACCATGGGCGGTGAAGTGCTCGATGTTGAAGTGTCGGCCAAGAAGAAGCTGAACCTCGACAAGCTGCTTGAAGCTGTTCTGTTGCAGGCCGAAATTCTTGACCTGAAGGCTGATCCGGCCCGTACGGCTGAAGGTGTTGTCATCGAAGCGCAGCTTGATCGCGGTCGTGGTTCTGTTGCAACCGTTCTGGTTCAGAAGGGTACGCTTCGTCCGGGTGATATTATCGCTGCCGGTAATGAATGGGGCCGTGTGCGCGCTCTGGTCAACGACCGTGGTGATCATGTCAAGGAAGCTGGTCCTGCAATGCCGGTGGAAGTTCTCGGTCTTCAGGGCACGCCACAGGCTGGTGACCGCTTCGCGGTTGTTGCCAATGAAGCCAAGGCCCGTGAAATTGCCGAATATCGTCAGCGTCTGGCACGCGATAAGGCCGTGGCACGTCAGTCTGGCCAGCGCGGTTCGCTTGAGCAGATGATGAGCCAGTTGCAGGTGACGGGCACCAAGGAATTCCCGCTTGTCATCAAGGGCGACGTGCAGGGCTCGGTCGAAGCGATTATCTCCGCTCTCGAAAAGCTCGGCACCGACGAAGTGCGTGCGCGCATCGTTCATTCGGGTGCAGGTGGTATCACGGAAAGCGACGTATCGCTGGCCGAGGCCTCCAATGCCGCGATCATCGGCTTCAACGTGCGTGCCAACAAGCAGGCGCGTGATGCAGCCGACCAGCAGGGCACCGAAATTCGCTACTACAACATTATCTACGATCTGATCGAAGATGTGAAAGCAGCGATGTCGGGTCTTCTGTCGCCAGAACGCCGTGAAACCTTCATTGGTAATGCTGAGATTCTCGAAGTCTTCAACATCACCAAGGTCGGTAAGGTTGCCGGTTGCCGTGTGGTGGATGGTAAGGTTGAACGTGGTGCAGGCGTCCGCCTCATTCGTGACAACGTGGTTATCCACGAAGGCAAGCTCAAGACACTCAAGCGCTTCAAGGATGAAGTGTCCGAAGTGCCGATGGGTCAGGAATGCGGTATGGCGTTCGAAAATTACGACGACATCCGTGCAGGCGATACGATCGAAGCGTTCCGCGTCGAACATATTACTCGTACCCTTTAATGCTGTTATGCCGGGCCGCCCCTTTTATGGGCGGTCCGGTTTTTCATAAATCCGTTGCCCGGTTCCGAGGGTCTGACTCCCGTCTGAATTGTGGTAAATTGCGCTTTATAGCGCTTGCCAATTTGTCGTCATGTTATCGGCCGGCCCCGTGGGGCTGGATTGCGATTCATGGTGTTTATCGAGGATATAGCTATGGCCCGTTCTCCAGACCCCAAAGGCTCGGGTGGCCTTTCCCAGCGCCAGCTCCGCGTGGGCGAGCAGGTGCGTCATGCATTGGCGCAGGTTCTTCAGCGCGGAGAAATCCGTGATGATCTGATTGAGCGCACGGTTATTTCGGTGTCGGAAGTCCGTATGTCGCCGGATCTGAAAATTGCGACCTGTTTCATCACGCCGCTCGGCAGCACCGATGTTCAGGCCGTCATCAAGGCATTGGCCGCAAATGCGAAATTCATTCGTGGACGTGTGGCTCCAAGCCTAAATCAGATGAAATATATGCCGGAATTCCGCTTCCGGGCCGATACCAGCTTCGACAATTTTTCCAAGATTGATGCGCTTCTGCGTTCGCCGGAAGTGGCGCGTGATCTGGCACGTGACAATGATGATGACGGTGAAGCAGATGACGCTTCGCGCAATGGAGACGCATAAAGCATGGCAAGACGGGGCAAGAAAAAAGGCCGTCCGGTTTCTGGCTGGGTTATTTTTGACAAGCCAAAGGGCATGGGATCGACAGAGGCGGTCTCGAAGATCAAGTGGCTGTTCAACGCTGAAAAAGCCGGTCATGCAGGCACGCTTGATCCGCTGGCATCCGGCATGCTGCCGATTGCGCTGGGCGAAGCAACCAAGACCGTGCCTTACGTCATGGATGGAACCAAGGTCTATCGTTTCACGGTGAGCTGGGGTGAAGAGCGCTCGACCGACGATCTGGAAGGCGTTGCCACTAAAAATTCAGACAATCGCCCGTCACGTGCAGATGTCGAGGCTTTGTTGCCCAATTATACCGGCGTCATTTCACAGATTCCGCCACAGTTCTCAGCCATCAAGATTGCAGGCGAGCGCGCCTATGATCTGGCGCGTGAAGGCGAAACGGTGGAGATTCCGGCCCGTGAAGTCGAAATTGACCGTCTTGAGATTGTCGAATTCCCGGACGAGAACCGTACCGAATTTGAAGTCGAATGCTCCAAGGGCACCTATGTGCGATCACTCGCACGCGATATGGGGCGCGATCTTGGCTGCTTTGGCCATATTTCGGACCTGCGCCGCATTGAAGTCGCGCCTTTCACCGATGAGGATATGGTAACGCTGGCCGAGCTTGAAGAAGCATGGCCGCCATTGCCGCCCAAGAAGGAAGAGGGCGAGGCAGAGGCTGAGGTTATCGAGCAGCCAGCGCCGCGCCGCGATTTTTCGGCACTTGATGCGCTGATCATCGATACAGGCGCAGCCCTTGATTGCCTGCCGCAGGTGGCTCTGTCTGATGATCAGGCACAGCGCGTGCGCCTTGGGAACCCGGTCATCATCCGGGGCCGTGATGCGCCACTGGAAGCGGATGAGGCTTGCGTAACATCACATGGCAAGTTGCTTGCCATTGGCTATATTGAGCATGGTCAGTTCAAGCCCAAGCGTGTGTTCACCGCAGCATAACCGAACCAGTGGTTTCTATAGAGTTTCAGCGCGCCGTGACCCCGATGGTTTCACGGCGCGCTTTGTTTTCAGGCGGCTTGAAACTGATCAAAGGCGCGAATGGCGTCGGCGGCATACATAAGGGCCGGGCCACCGCCCATATAGACGCACATCGCCATAACCTCGGCCACTTCCTGCCGGGTTGCGCCAAGATTGTGAAGCGCCTTTGCGTGAAAGCCGATGCAACCATCGCAACGCTGCGTCACACCGATTGCAAGCGCAATCAGTTCTTTCGTTTTCTGATCCAGTTCACCGGATGCGCCCGCACTTTTTGCAAGCGCATGGAACGCCTGCATGGTTTCGGGCACCATTTTGCGCAGCTCGCCGCTATATTGCGATATGTCCTTGGTGATGTCCTGATAGTTCTTGGTCACGGTTTTGCCCTTTTGTCTTGCGTTTCAATTCATATTTTTATAATATCACAAAAATATAAATCGTAAAGAGGCAACAGTGTCCATCAATCAAGAAATGCCGGCTCGGGCAGATATCGTGTCCAATTTTCTAAAAGGACTGGCCAATCCGCATCGGCTTCTCATTCTGTGCGAGCTGGTGAATGGCGAAAAAAGCGTGACCGATCTCATCAACGCAACAGGCATTGCACAGACGTCAATGTCCCAGCATCTTAACAAGCTCAAGGAGGAAGGCATTCTCAGCTATCGCCGGGAACACAGATTGCTTTTCTACAAGATTGAACATCCGGCTGTGATGGAAGTCATGGCTGTGCTTTATGCCCATTTTTGCCCAAAAGACCCATTATGATGAATTGGCCAATAGGTTTCGCCGTTGCAGACGTTAGATGACTGACCTCTTTCAATTCGAGCGGATTTGCTTTATAGGCACAGCGAGCAATGGGATATGCCTGCTGCTTTCATGGCCCGCGCTGGACGACATCCCGGCCTGGGCGTCTGTTTTTCCTCTCATCAAGAAAGGGTGTACGATGTCGATTACTGCTGAGCGCAAACAAGCACTTATCAAGGAATACGCCACCAAGGAAGGCGATACCGGTTCTCCTGAAGTACAGGTTGCCGTTCTTTCCGAGCGTATTGCCAACCTCACCGAACACTTCAAGGGCCACAAGAATGACAATCATTCGCGTCGCGGCCTTCTGAAGCTGGTTTCGCAGCGTCGCCGTCTTCTTGACTATGTCAAGGGCATCGACCAGTCGCGTTATCAGGCGCTGATTACCCGTCTGGGCCTGCGCCGCTAACGGTAAATCGGGCGACGTCTCAAAACGTCGCCCGTTTGTTTTACGAGCGCATCTTGCAAGATGCGCGCAGACTTACCGACTGTATTCCAAGGACGAGCGGATAGCCGCTATCCTGAAAGAGAATGCGTTTAAAGGGCAAAAGCCCATCTGGCATGAGACGGTGCACCGGGTGCATTCCGTCATGCCAACCGAGCCATAAGGCTCATGACCTGGACCAGTCATGGGGCAGGATTGCAGGTGGTTCGTGCAAGAGAATATTCCGGGTTGAATATTCTGGTCATAACGAACTTCCCGTTGTCTTGCCCGTGGCGTGTCCGCCAACCCGGATGATGTCCCAGCGCTTTTGCGCGGCGTCTCCATATAAGGACGAGATATGTTCAATACACATAAAGTAGAAATCGAATGGGGCGGTCGTCCGCTTACACTCGAAACCGGTAAGATCGCCCGTCAGGCTGACGGTGCCGTTCTTGCAACCTACGGCGAAACCGTTGTTCTGGCGACTGTCGTTTCTGCCAAGGAACCAAAGCCGGGTCAGGATTTCTTCCCGCTGACCGTAAACTATCAGGAAAAGACCTACGCAGCTGGCAAGATTCCTGGTGGATATTTCAAGCGTGAAGGCCGTCCAAGCGAAAACGAAACGCTTGTTTCGCGTCTGATTGACCGTCCGATCCGCCCACTGTTCGTTGATGGCTACAAGAACGATACACAGGTTGTTCTCACCGTCATTCAGCATGACCTTGAAAACAATCCGGACATTCTGTCGATGGTTGCAGCATCGGCTGCACTGACCCTTTCCGGCGTTCCTTTCATGGGCCCGATCGGTGGCGCGCGCGTCGGTTACATCAACGGCGAATATGTGCTGAACCCGAATATCGACGAAATGCCGGAATCGAAGCTTGATCTGGTTGTTGCCGGTACTGCTGATGCCGTTCTGATGGTGGAATCGGAAGCACAGGAACTCTCCGAAGATGTCATGCTCGGCGCTGTTGTTTTCGGACAGCAGGGCTTCCGTCCCGTCATCGATGCGATCATCAAGCTTGCTGAAGTTGCAGCCAAAGAACCACGTGACTTCCAGCCGGAAGACCTGTCGGACCTTGAAGCCAAGATGCTCGCAGTTGTTGAAAACGATCTGCGCGATGCTTACAAGATCACCGAAAAGCAGGCGCGTTATCTGGCTGTTGACGCTGCCAAGGCCAAGGCGAAAGATCACTTCTTCCCCGAAGGCGTTGAAGAACCGGAATTCTCGACTGAACAATTCGCTACTGTTTTCAAGCATCTTCAGGCGAAGATCGTTCGCTGGAACATTCTGGATACCGGCAGCCGTATTGATGGTCGTGATCTTTCGACCGTTCGTTCGATTGTTTCGGAAGTTGGCCTTCTGCCACGCACCCACGGCTCGGCGCTGTTCACCCGCGGTGAAACACAGGCCATCGTTGTTGCCACGCTTGGCACCGGCGAAGATGAGCAGATGATTGACGCACTGACGGGGACCTACAAGGAATCCTTCATGCTGCATTACAACTTCCCGCCATATTCGGTCGGTGAAACAGGCCGTATGGGTTCGCCAGGCCGTCGTGAAATCGGTCATGGCAAGCTCGCATGGCGCGCAATCCACCCAATGCTGCCAGCTGCTGAACAGTTCCCATACACGATCCGCGCTGTTTCCGAGATTACCGAATCCAACGGTTCGTCATCGATGGCTACCGTTTGCGGCACCTCGCTGGCGCTGATGGATGCAGGCGTTCCAATCATCCGTCCGGTCGCTGGTATTGCGATGGGCTTGATCAAGGAAGGCGAACGCTTCGCTGTTCTCTCCGATATTCTCGGTGATGAAGATCACCTCGGCGACATGGATTTCAAGGTTGCCGGTACGGAAAACGGCATCACTGCTCTTCAGATGGACATCAAGATCGACGGTATCACCGAAGAGATCATGAAGGTTGCTCTGGAACAGGCAAAGGGCGGTCGCGTTCACATTCTGGGTGAAATGAGCAAGGCTCTTTCCACCTCGCGTGAAGAACTCGGTGAGTTTGCTCCGCGCATCGAAGTGATGAACATTCCAACCGACAAGATCCGTGATGTTATCGGCTCGGGCGGCAAGGTCATTCGCGAAATCGTCGAAAAGACAGGCGCGAAGATCAACATCGAAGACGATGGTACGGTCAAGATTGCTTCGTCCAACGGCAAGGAAATCGAAGCCGCCAAGAAGTGGATTCATTCGATTGTTGCAGAACCGGAAGTCGGCGAAATCTACGAAGGTACGGTGGTTAAGGCCGCTGACTTCGGCGCTTTCGTGAACTTCTTCGGTCCACGCGATGGTCTGGTTCACATTTCGCAGCTGGCTGCTGACCGCGTTGCCAAGACCACGGATGTGGTCAAGGAAGGCCAGAAAGTCTGGGTCAAGCTCATGGGCTTTGACGAGCGTGGCAAGGTTCGCCTGTCGATGAAGGTTGTCGATCAGGAAACCGGCAAGGAAATCGTTGCTGAAAAGAAGGCAGAAGCCGACGCTGAATAAGCGCTGCAGTCTGCAATCAATTGAGAAAGAGCGCGTCCCAGGGCATTTGGGGCGCGCTTTTTTGTTGCGCGCAGAACAATTGAACGGCATGGGTGAAGCATGATGACACCAGCACAAAAAACACTGTTTCTGCCGTTCGAGCAGGATATTCTGGATATTCCTGAAGAGGGCCAGTCCTTCCTCGCCTGTGGAATTTCTGCGGACCGGTCGCTTGAGGACGAATGGAAGCAGGCGCTGACCTGCCTGCAACCATGGCGCCCGGATTTTCTGGCGCTGAAAAAGGAAGGCTTTCAGGTTGAGCCGAGGTTGCCCGACAGTGCGCGTTTTTCCGGCGGGCTACTTCTGCTCGGAAAACATCGCGGGCGCAATGAGGCGTGGTTTGCGGAGCTTTTGACGCGTGTTGAGCCGGGTGGCTGGATCGTTGTCTGTGGCGACAAGAAACTGGGCGTTGACAGTTTCCGCAAATGGGTCGGCAATATTGCGCAAATCAGCGACCGCCTGTCCAAGAACCATGCCGTGGCATTCTGGTTGCAGCGTCCGGCCGATCTCGATGATGACTTCATCCATGCGTTGAAACCGCTGGCAGCTGATATTGACGAAGTGTTCCGCACCGAACCCGGCATGTTCTCACATGGCGCCATCGACAAGGGTTCAGCGCTGCTCGTTCCCCATATGGAAAAGATCGTGTTCGGCCA
The DNA here is from genome assembly GCF_026241335.1 of Ochrobactrum chromiisoli. GTDB lineage: Bacteria > Pseudomonadota > Alphaproteobacteria > Rhizobiales > Rhizobiaceae > Brucella > Brucella chromiisoli. The sequence goes on from NZ_JAPHAV010000001.1 coordinate 257,649, forward strand.
TGTTGCGGATTTGGGTGCTGGCTGGGGCTATCTTGCAGCACAAAGCTTGAAACATGTTGATCGCCTCAAGAGCATCGATCTCTTCGAGGCTGATTACGAGGCACTGGAAGCCGCTCGCGGCAATCTGCAGCGTCTCAGTCCGTCTGTGCCGATTGCGTTCAACTGGTTTGACGTGACGAGTGAAAAGCTGACGGGCATTTATGACACCGTCATCATGAACCCGCCCTTTCACGAAGGACGGGCGACCGACATGTCGCTTGGTCAGACGTTTATTGCTGCGGCTGCCTCACGGCTCAAGGTTGGCGGACGCTTGCTGATGGTTGCAAACCGCCAGTTGCCCTATGAGGCGACACTCAAGAGCGTGTTCAAGAATGTGAGTGTGCTTGAAGAGGCAAATGGCTTCAAAATCTTTGATGCAAAAAAGTAATTAAAAAAGCCACCCTCGCAGGTGGCTTTTTTGTTGGTGAAAACAAAGCTTATTCGCCGCGTTCGGCATCTGAGCTTTTGAGTTCTTCCAGGGTGGGCATCGAAACGATGTTATAGCCCGAATCCACATAATGGATTTCGCCGGTCACACCGCTCGAAAGATCCGACAGCAGATAAACAGCCGATTTGCCGACGTCGTCGATATCGACGGTGCGACGCAGTGGCGAATTGCGGCGCTGATAGCTGAAGATTGCGCGTGCATCGCCAATGCCGGCACCAGCCAGCGTGCGCACAGGACCGGCTGAGATCGCGTTCACACGAATGCCCTGCGGGCCGTAATCGGCAGCCAGATAACGAACCATCGCTTCAAGGGCTGCTTTTGCGACGCCCATGACGTTGTAGTTCGGGATCGTGCGAGTCGAACCGCCATAGGTCAGCGTCAGGATCGAGCCGCCGTCCTTCATAAGCTTTTCTGCACGCTGTGCCATTTCGGTGAAGGAGTAGGCGGAAATCACCATGGTGCGACTGAAATTATCACGTGTGGTGACGTCTGCGTAACGTCCCTTCAGCTCCGTTTTATCCGAGAAGCCGATGGCATGAACGATGAAATCGAGCTTACCCCATTTCTTCTCGATTTCAGCAAAAACAGCGTCAACTGAAGCGATATCTTCAACATCACAAGGCAGAACCATATCCGAACCGACTTGTTCGGCCAGCGGCTTTACGCGTTTACCGAGCGCATCACCCTGATAGGTGAATGCCAGTTCGGCGCCCTGTGCTGCAAGCTGCCTAGAAATTCCCCATGCGAGTGAATGATTATTCGCGACCCCCATAATGAGGCCGCGTTTACCTTGCATCAAGCCTTCCATATTTTCCCTCTCTCTCAGCTCTCGTAACGCTGGAAAACCAGCGTCGCATTGGTGCCGCCAAACCCGAAGGAGTTGGAAAGCACGGTGTTGAGCTGAGCATTATCAATACGCTTGCGGACGATAGGCATGTCCGCGAAGGCAGGATCCAGTTCTTCGATGTGAGCGCTTTCGCAGATGAAGTTGTTCTTCATCATCAAAAGCGAGTAAATTGCTTCCTGCACGCCCGTTGCACCCAGCGAATGGCCGGTCAGCGACTTTGTGGCGGCAATGGGTGGGCAGGCATCGCCCGATCCGAAAATCTGGCGAATGGCGTCGATTTCCGGTGCATCGCCAGCAGGTGTCGAAGTGGCGTGCGGATTGATGTAGTCAATCTTGCCCTTGACGGTTGAAAGCGCCATTTTCATGCAGCGAATGGCACCTTCGCCCGAAGGCGCAACCATGTCGTAGCCGTCAGATGTCGCACCATAGCCGACGATTTCGCCGTAAATTTTGGCGCCACGCGCAAGGGCTGTTTCAAGGTCTTCCAGCACGAGAACGCCAGCACCACCTGCAATCACAAAACCATCGCGGTTCTTGTCATAGGCGCGCGAAGCAGTTGACGGCGTGTCATTATATTTTGACGACATGGCACCCATGGCATCAAACAGCACCGAAAGGGTCCAGTCGAGGTCTTCACAGCCACCCGCGAAAACGCGGTCCTGCTTGCCATACTGAATCATTTCATAGGCATTGCCGATGCAATGATTCGATGTCGCACAAGCCGAAGAGATCGAATAATTCACGCCCTTGATCTTGAAGAAGGTCGCGAGCGTTGCCGATGCGGTCGAGCTCATGGCTTTCGGCACGGCAAAAGGGCCAACGCGTTTGGGGCCTTTTTCACGGGTGATGTCGGCACTGTCGACAATCGTGCGTGTCGAAGGACCGCCGGAACCCATGATGATGCCTGTGCGGTCGTTGGAGACTTCCTCTTGCGAAAGTCCGGCATCGGCAATCGCCTGATCCATGGCGATGTGGTTCCAGGCCGTACCACGGCCATGGAAACGCATGGCGCGGCGGTCTACAAGCGCCTCGACATCGATCTTCGGGGTACCGTGTACCTGACAACGGAATCCGAGTTCGGCATATTCTTCAGCACGGGAAATGCCGGATTTGGCCTCACGCAGAGAGGTTGTAACCTCTTCGGTGTTATTTCCAATTGAGGATACAATCCCCATACCCGTTACGACCACACGCCGCATCGCGTTCTCCTTTGCACCTGTTTCGTGTGATCAGCCGGCGAGGCTGATCTCTTAACGATTAGATAGGTGCGATCTTCGCATGTTTTGAGCGCGGCCGTATGAAAACTCGATGTTTTCTACGGTCGCGCCCGTGAATGATGATAAATTTAAGCGCTTTCGCTGTCTTTCGAAAGGCCAACACGCAGGTCGCTTGCCTTATAGATGGTTTCGCCGTCTGCTTTCAGCCAGCCATCGGCTGTGCCCAGAACAAGACGACCGCGCATCACACGCTTGAAGTCAATGCCATATTGCAGAAGCTTGGTGGTCGGGCGAACCATGCCCTTGAACTTCACTTCGCCGGTGGACAGCGCCATACCACGACCGGGTTCACCCAGCCAGCCAAGGAAGAAGCCCGTCAGCTGCCACATGCCGTCGAGGCCAAGACAGCCCGGCATGATTGGGTTGCCCTGAAAATGGCATGGGAAGTACCAGTCATCGGGGCTGACGTCGTATTCGGCACGGATATAGCCCTTGTCGAACTCGCCGCCTGTTTCGGAAATTTCGGTGATGCGGTGCACCATCAGCATTGGCGGCAGGGGGAGCTGTGCATTGCCGGGACCGAACAACTCGCCGCGCGCGCAGCTCAAGAGCTCTTCATACCCGTAGCTCGATTTCTGTTCTGCCATTACGCCTCCCTTGAGGATTATTCTGCTGTGACCATTTCTGCGTCAGAAACGGTCGGGTTGTCGTCTTTCGGGAACACCTCTAACACAGAGTGTTTCCATCAGTAAAATAGTGCCGGTGGCTTTCCAAAAAAAGGCGGGATTGCCATGCCTATTGATACTTAATCCGCAACGGCATATATCAATGTCAGTATGCAATGGGCAACAGCCCGTTTAATGTTTGACGAAATTGCTACAAGCTTGTGACGGATCCAAGGGTGAAAATGCAGAATTATCATGCCAGCCACTCGATGGTTTCAATGGAAGAGCGGCTTCGCGGCGCGGGTTTGCGCCCGACGCGCCAGCGTGTTTCGCTTGCCAATCTGATCTATGCGCAGGGCGACCGCCATCTTTCCGCTGAAGACCTTCATGAAGAAGCAGTCCTCGCAAATGTGCCGGTCTCGCTTGCGACTGTCTACAACACGCTGCACCAGTTCACCGAAGCCGGCATGCTGCGCATTATTGCGGTCGAAGGGTCGAAAACTTATTTCGATACCAATATTTCCGACCACCAGCATTTCTTCCTCGAAGGCGAGAATGTGGTTTTCGATATACCGCACGGTGAGCGTGGACAGCCAACCGTTTCCAACATGCCCGAAGCGCCGCAGGGTATGGAAATCGTCAATGTGGACATTATCGTCCGCCTTCGCCGCAAGACGCGTTAGGCATTTGGTATAATTTTCTAAAAAGGCAGCCTTTTCGGGCTGCTTTTTTGTTGCGCGCTGAAGTCTAAAATGATTCATCCGACCCATCCCTTTCTCAGGCGCATTTGAAAGCGGTCCTCCCAACCGGGCATGAATGCGTCGATAACGATTTGACAGGAGACGTCTATGCGTAAGTTGATCATTGCGGCCACCGCATTCGCCCTTTTCTCAACGGCAAGCGCTTTTGCCGAAAAGATCCGCATCGGCGTGACGCCCGGTCCGCATGCGCAGATCATGGAAAAGGTCAAGGAAGTCGCAGCGACCAAGGGCATGGACATCGATATCCAGGAATTTTCTGACTATGTGATTCCCAACATGGCGCTGGCCGATAAGGCCCTTGAGGCCAATTCCTTCCAGCATCAGCCCTATCTCGACAATCAGGTTGCAGATCGCGGCTTTCCCATTGAGACCGTGGCACAAACGGTCAATTTCCCGATGGGTCTCTATTCGAAAAAGCTGAAAAATATCTCGGAACTGGCGGATGGTGCCACCATTGCCATCCCGAATGATCCGACCAATGGCGGTCGCGCGCTGCTGGTGCTTGCCGATAATGGTCTGATCAAGCTTGATTCTTCGAAAGGCCTGAAGGTTACATCAATCGATGTGACGGAAAACCCGAAGAACCTGAAGTTCGTGGAACTGGATGCAGCGCAACTGCCGCGCTCACTCGAAGATGTGGATGCTGCGGTCATCAACACCAATTATGCCTTGGAAGCAGGCCTCAACCCGGCAGGCGATGCCCTGATCCGCGAAGGTGAAAAGGCGCCTTATGTCAATGTGCTGGTCGTGCGCAGCGAAGACAAGGATGCTGAATGGGTCAAGACGCTCATCAGCAGCTATCACAGCCCGGAAGTGAAGCAGTTTATTGCAGAAACCTTCAAGGGCTCGGTTATTCCAGCCTGGTAAGAACCCATAAAGAATAGGAATGAAAAGCGGGACGAGCAATCGCCCCGCTTCTTTATTATGCCTTGATTTCCATCAGGATATTGGCAAATGGAAGTCCGTTGTCATCCTGCGCACGGCGGCTGATTTCCCGAAAACCAAGCTTTTGATAAAACGCACAAGCGCTTCTATTGTCGGCATAAACCTCAAGTGAGAGTTTGCCTTTCTCTGCCAGAGCATGGTTGATTAAACGGCGCCCGATGCCATGGCCCTGATCGTGCGGATCGACAAACAGTCCGCCGATAAAGCTGTCCAGCAGGCCGATAAAGCCCACAGGCCTGCGCTCAAGGACCGCAACAAAAGTTTCGGACTTTTCCAGATACACGTCTTCGATCAGCTTTCGTTGCTTGCGCAGCAAATCCTGACCCAGAAATGCATGGGCTTCCATCGAAGCGCGATACCAGATGGACGACAAACTTGGTTTGTCCGTCGCTTCATAAGCGCGGATGTCGATAATCCTGTTTTTCATGATGTTTCCAGAGTTTTGATATGCACAAAAATCCCACCCCGCTGGGTGAGGTCCAAATCCGTTAAAACGGCAACAATGAACGTCTGCGCATAAAACTCCTTCTTATCTTTGCTTCGTGAGAATTAATCTCACAAACGGTGTAGCGTCAAGATAGGGGCGATACAGGATCAGTCAAACACCTCATCCGGGTAAACTCCCCAGAGGTCGGATTGTTTGATCCAGCCGCGCGTACCCTGCACGTCCATCCGGCACCATTGCCCGTTGCATTCGCGCACGGTGCCGATCACATTGGGCTCAATTTCTGCTGCGACGCTGGCCGTTTCCACTGGATCACGGCGCATGATGATCATGGAGCCTGCATCGTTTTTGAGCCAGGGTGCTGTCACAGCCGTGCGCTTGCCGGAAAGAAGTGACTGATAGACCCAGCCTTCCGTGCCATCGGCATCGCGGATGCGGCGCCAGTTGTCATATTCCTGAATGATTTCGACAGGCAGGCCGGATTTCATGAACAGCCACGAAACCGCATAATCACGTCCCGGCCCGATGCGCAGATTGACGCGCGCCGGTTTGAGACTGACAAAGCGCGGCACAGGCAGCCCGCTTGCACCAAGTGTGGTGCCGGCGGGGGATGCGGCATTGGCGGCGTGCGTGGTTGGTGCGCCAAGAGATGCGATGACCAAAAGCAATGCGATGCTGCCAAGCACTGCGATGAAAAAGCGTTGCGAAAGTACTCGGTACAATTCTGACCTCTCGCCGTCCTGTCATGTCGATGCAGTTTCAGGACAGGGGGAGGAGCGTCTGAAACCGCTGAATTAATAAATTTCGCGGTTTTCCCGCGTTTGATGCCGTTTTAACGATTCTGTTTTTCTTTGTCTTTGCTGCGCCGCCTTGCTAGAGATGAGCAGCCGAAGCAAAATCACATATTGCACCTTCTTGGTTAAGGAGGTCTCAACGTGTTAAACGGCAAGGCAGGTTTCCTGTGAAATTTGTGCGCCTGCACAGGTGGTATTGCTCAAATAATGGGCTCACAAAAATGGGGTGGAGATGTCGAACAAGAAAAAGCCGCTGGTTGTTCTGACCCGGAAACTGCCTGACCCGGTGGAAACCCGAATGCGGGAATTGTTCGAGGCCCGTTTGAACATAGACGACCATCGCATGTCGCAGCCCGAAATCATCGCAGCGATGAAAGAGGCTGATGTTCTGGTGCCTTGCATCACTGATGTGATTGATGCGGCAGCGATTGAGCAGGCTGGGCCCAATCTCAAACTCATCGCCAATTTCGGCAATGGTGTTGATAATATCGATGTGGCTGCGGCTGCAAAGCGCGGTATTACCGTCACCAACACGCCCAATGTTCTCACCGAAGACACCGCTGATATGACGCTGGCGCTCCTTCTCATGGTGCCGCGCCGTCTGGTTGAAGGGGCCAACGTGCTCAATGAGCGCGATGGCCAGTGGCCGGGCTGGTCGCCGACATGGATGCTCGGCCGCCGCATCTGGGGCAAGCGCCTGGGTATTGTCGGCATGGGCCGCATCGGCACGGCGGTTGCGCGCCGCGCCAAGGCTTTCGGACTTTCGATCCACTATCACAACCGCAAGCGGGTGAGCGCGCAGATCGAAGAAGAGCTGGAAGCCACCTATTGGGACAGCCTTGATCAGATGTTGGCCCGTATGGACATCATCTCGGTCAATTGTCCCTCGACACCGGCAACGTTTCATCTGCTTTCCGCGCGCAGGATCGCGTTGATGCAGCCGACGGCTTATCTGGTGAATACAGCGCGTGGCCAGATTATCGATGAAAATGCGCTGGTCGATCTGATTGAGCAGGGCAAGCTTGCCGGTGCAGGCCTTGATGTTTTCGAACATGAACCTGCGGTCAATCCGCGCCTGCTCTCACTGGCGCAAAAGGGCAAGGTCGTCTTGCTGCCGCATATGGGGTCGGCCACGATTGAGGGCCGTGTTGATATGGGTGACAAGGTGATCATCAATATCAGGGCTTTTGTCGACGGTCATCGTCCGCCGGACCGTGTGCTTCCGAACAGAACCTGACTTTATTTGCTGGCGGTGAGACGATCAGCAGCCGCATCATCAGCGATGAAGGTGAGCACCGATCGTGCATAAAGGCGCGGGTTTTCCGCCGGAACGCTATGGCCCGAATCGGGCAGGATGATCAGTTTCGCACCCGGAATATGATGCGCCATGAATTCCGTATGCTCGCGTGTGATGGCCGTATCGTGATCACCGATCACGATGGCGGTTCGCACATTGATTTTTGCGAGATCATCAATCGAATAATTCGGCTCATTGGCCCAAAGGGCATGAATTTCCTTGTCGATGCTTGCATAATGGCGCAGTTCGGGAATTGGCTTGCCTTGCGCGCGCGCCAGCGCAAAGCCGGTTGAGCCTTCCGGCGTGACATTGGCAGCCTGTGCGAACAGGCTTTTCAATCGTTGAGGATAACGCATGGCAATATCGAGACCAATTATGCCGCCATCGCTCCAGCCAACCAGATCGACTTTGTCAATGTTGAGATAATCGAGCAGCGCCACATAATCATCGGCCATCAAGTCATAGGTGATCGGTTTATTGGTGCGTGTCGAGCGCCCTTGTCCGCGGCTGTCTGCCACAATCACCATATGATCGCGTGCCAGAATCGGCAGTTGCGCATCCCAGACATGCTGGTCGGAAAGACCGCCATGGATCAGCAGGATCGGCGGACCTTTGCCCACGACACGGTAATACATTTCAATGCCGTTGACGCTGGCAAAGCTTGCCGGGGACGCCGTTATGGTCATACGGGAAATTCTTTCAAACGAGACGGCTGAAGGCAAAAAAAGGGCGAGACCGAGAATGAGCCCTGCGATTCTTATTGTCGCTTTTGCCTTCATGGTCGCACACTTACGGCCTGCGGATCAGTGTTGGCAGATCATAAAGATAGGCGATCCGCTTGATGGCATCCTTAAGCGGCTCCAATGTGACGCTCATCGTGTGACCGCTGGCATGGATCAGCATGTCAGGCGCAGCACAAATGGCAACGTGGCCTTTCCAGAAGACGAGATCGCCGCGCTTGAGATTGGAATAATCCGCATCAGGCGCGACAACCTCGCCGAGCGTGTTTTGCTGCATATCCGAATCGCGCAACACTTTGCGACCCGCCACCCACATTGAAAGCTGGACAAGGCCGGAACAATCAATACCAAAGCCGGATGTCCCGCCCCAGAGATAGGGCGTATGCATGAGCGTTTCGGCAACCGCAACGAAATCCTCGGCATGGTCGCTCAATGGCTTGAGATGCCGGGCAATCAGCGCTTCGCCGCTCGCAAGCAGCGCATATTCGGTGCCGCGTTTTTCAGAGGAGCCGACGATTCGCACGCGCGAGCCAAGCGACAATGTTCTGGTGTGCGGGAAGCGAAGATCATTGCCAGGATAGACGAATGTGCGCGGCGCGATCACCATATGCGTCGCCTCAGCTTCCGGCTTTTCGAGTGAAGCCGCTGATACGTAGCCGGTATAGCCGTCGCGTTCAGCCTGAACCCAGCACCAGCCATCCTGTTCGTCAAAAACACGAACCCTATCGCCGAAGATAATTTGCGTTTGCGGTCCGCTGTCCGGGCGAGGGTCGGCGCGCAGATCGACCACCGAATCGCAAACCTGCATCACTGTGCCGGACGTAAAACGCCTCGCCTCCACCTGACCGCTCAACCGTTCATCGGCGAGATCGGGACGGTAGGCATTCAAACGATGGTCGAGCATGCTCACAATGGTAACTCCCTGGCATTGGCGATCACCAGATCGCCCAGTCTTTCGACATAAAGCGCGCCAGCGACTGTTCTTTTAACTAGCACATTTCGACGATCTTTTTCATCACGATGCCGGGAGACGAGATTGAGCGTGCCCATCGTGTCGAGCGCACGCGTTATCACCGGCTTGGTGACATTCAGCTTGGCTGCAAGGCCGCGCACCGTATGCGGCGGCGGCTCCAGATAAATGGTCAGAAGAACAGCAACCTGCCGCGTGGTCAGGTCAGGCATTTCATCCTGCACCTGTGCCAGCGAAAGCGTTCTCAGCAATGTCAGTGCCTGCAAAGGCTTCAGTTCAACGGGCATGTCATACCGAATGCTTGGTCATTGTTTCGGACCCGTATCATTCAACGCTGTTTTCTTTTTGCAGGCAAGTCATTTCATCTTTGTTGCGACCGGGCTGCGTATTTCTCTTTGAGAAGCGCATAAAGCGCCCGAATGGCCTGTGCTTCGCCGCCAACAGGCGAAGCAGGCTTTTCGACGGGCACCCAGCCGTAAATATCGAAATGCGCCCAAGCCTTTGCCTTCTCAACAAAGCGGCTCAGGAACAGAGCAGCCGTAACGGAACCGGCAAAACCATCGGTGGTGACATTGTTGAGATCCGCAACGCGCGATGAGAGTTTTTGCGTATAGGGCTGCCACAGCGGCATGCGCCAGAGCGGATCAGCCGTCTCGGTGGCTTTGTCTGCAATGGTCGCAGCCAGCGCATCATCATGTGTGTAGAAAGGCGGCAGATCGGGGCCGAGTGCGACGCGCGCAGCCCCTGTGAGCGTTGCCATGTCGATGATCAGGTCCGGCTCTTCTTCATCGGCCAGTGTCAGCGCATCGGCCAGAACCAGACGGCCTTCCGCATCGGTATTGCCGATTTCCACCGTTAACCCTTTGCGGCTTTGCAGCACATCGCTCGGGCGGAATGCATTGCCTGCAATCGAATTTTCGACCGCCGGGATGAGCACGCGCAGCCGCACGGGGAGCTTGGCATCCATGATCATGGACGCAAGGCCCAGCACATTGGCAGCGCCACCCATGTCTTTCTTCATCAGCAACATGCCGCTTGCAGCCTTAATGTCGAGACCGCCGGTATCAAAGCATACGCCTTTCCCGACCAGCGTGATTTTCGGATCGCTGTCCTTGCCCCATGTGAGATCGATAAGGCGCGGCGCGATGCTGCCTGCGCGACCGACCGCATGGATCATCGGGAAGTTTTGTTTGAGCAGCGCATCACCTTCAATGGTGCTGACTTTCGCGCCATTTCTGGAAGCAAGATCGCGCGTTGCCTGTTCCAGCGCGTCCGGCCCCATATCATTGGTGGGCGTGTTGATGAGGTCACGTGCCAGCGTCACGGCATACGCAATCGATTGCATTTCTGCGGCATCCACACCTTCCGGCACCGCCAGACGGATCATCTTGTCGCTGCCCTTGCGGTAGCGCGTGAAATTATAGCCACCCATCAAGAAGGCGAGGGCAGTCAGCTCGGCGTGATCCGGTTTTCCTTCAATGTGCCAGTCGCCTTCGGGCAGACCACGCGCCAGTTTTCCGGCGAGCAACTGCGACTGTCCGCCCTGTGCAATATCTCCTGTGCCAAACAGCGCCCCGGCAATCGTTCCATCGGTACCGGGAAGCACCAGAACCTGACCGGCCTGGCCGTTAAAATCATTGGCCTTCGCCCAGCTTAGGGCATCCTGCGTCAATCCCGCCTGATCAATGGCATTTTTGCTGATGAACCAGACTGGGCGGCTTTCGGCTGATTTTGCGGCTATGATCTCAACGGTCATGATAATCCTCGGCAATAAAAATTTATAATAACTCCAATAAACAAATAGCCCCCCTGCGTGAACCGGGTGGCTATTCAATTCTGCATGAAGCGATGAAATTCAGCGTTGATCGTAAGTTTGAACCTGCGCTGCACGATAGTCAAAAGCGGAAGCGGGCTTTCCTGCAAAAAGCGCCATACCACTGACGACAGCAATAATCGCCAGCGCACCGATGAGTGTGCATTCGATCATCGCTGCACCCGATCTGTTCTTGAAAAAGCGCGTCATCAAAGCCGGCATGTTACTTACCCTGAGCTGAAGTCTCGTTGGGGCTTCTTTTATTGCCTGCCAATTGTGATGAGTTTAAGAAACAAGGAAAATAAAACGTTAATATCGGTTGGAAACAGCTTCAATCTGGTTTGGGTTAACGGATGGCAAACACAAGGCGATAGGCTTATATGCGTGTAACCACAGTCATTGCCTGAAAGATGATCAATGCCCGAATTGCCAGAGGTCGAAACGGTTCGCCGGGGTCTTGAACCTTTTATGGAAGGTTCAACAATTGCGCGGGTCGAGCAAAACCGGCCCGATTTGCGCTTTCCCTTTCCGGATCATTTTGTTGAACGTCTAACGGGGCGCCATATAGATGCGCTGGGGCGGCGTGCGAAATATCTGACCCTGCATCTTGATGACGGGCTGTCGATCATCTGCCATCTCGGCATGTCCGGCTCGTTTCGGATTGAAGCGGATGATGCGCAAGCCATACCCGGTGACTTTCATCATGAGCGATCCAAAATCGCCAAACATGATCATGTCGTTTTCCATCTCCTGCGCCCGAATGGTGCAGCCGCACGCATCATTTATAATGATCCACGGCGGTTCGGCTTCATGCTTTTTGCAGAAAAAGGCACGTTGGATATGCATCCTCTGCTCAAAGGGCTGGGCGCTGAACCCACCGGCAATCGCCTGTCAGGTGAATTGCTTGGAACCCTCTTTGAAGGCCGCAAAACACCGCTGAAAGCGGCCCTTCTTGATCAGCGTCTGATTGCTGGACTGGGCAATATCTATGTCTGTGAGGTTTTGTGGCGCTCCCGGCTCTCACCCATGCGGTCTGCGGGTTCCATTGCCAATGATAAGCCGGTGCTTGAGCGTCTGGCGGGCGATATTCGCAGCGTGATTGCCGAGGCGATTGCCGCGGGCGGGTCGAGTCTTAAGGATTACATTCAGGCCAATGGCGCGCTCGGTTATTTTCAGCACTCATTCTCTGTCTATGGGCGTGAGGCGCAGCCATGCCGTGCACCGGGCTGTGGTGCTTTGGTGGAGCGTGCCGTACAGGCGGGCCGCTCGACCTTTTTCTGCGCCTCCTGCCAAAGTTGATATTCGGCTGGTCTTGCCAAATGCAAAGCCTCGGTCCACCTTGGCCGCAAAATATAAACCGATCAAGGAGGAGAGGTTTCCCCATGGCTTATGAAACGATCATTGTAGAAACGCGCGGTGGCGTTGGTCTTGTCCGTCTTAATCGGCCACAGGCGCTTAATGCATTAAACAGCACTGTGCTGAAGGAACTCACCGAAGCACTGGCTGCTTTTGACACCGATGGCAGAATCGGCGCGATCGTTCTGACCGGCTCCGAAAAGGCCTTTGCGGCCGGTGCCGACATTAAAGAAATGCAGCCGATCAACTTCGTTGATGCCTATTTGCAGGACATGTTTGCGGAGTGGCGCAAGGTGGATCGCGTGCGCAAGCCAATCATTGCCGCCGTTTCAGGCTATGCGCTGGGCGGGGGCTGTGAACTTGCCATGATGTGTGATTTCATCATCGCCGCCACCAATGCCAAATTCGGCCAGCCGGAAATTACTCTGGGGGTGATGCCGGGCATGGGTGGCTCGCAGCGTCTCACGCGCTTTGTTGGCAAATCGAAGGCGATGGATATGTGTCTGACGGGGCGCATGATGGAGGCCGAAGAGGCCGAACGCTGCGGCCTTGTCTCGCGTCTGGTTGCACCGGAGGAACTCATCGAAGTGGCGCTGAAGGCGGCGGAACGCATAGCTTCCTTCTCACAGCTCTCCGTGCAGATGGTGAAGGAATCGGTCAATCGTTCTTACGAGACCACCCTTGATGAAGGTTTGCGTTTCGAGCGGCGCCTGTTCCACTCGCTCTTTGCGACGGAAGACCAGAAAGAGGGCATGGCCGCTTTTATCGACAAGCGTACGCCATCTTTCAAGAATCGCTGATCGCGTGATTATAAAGACAGAGCTTCCCGTGCCATTTAGCCAGATTGGCGTCTCAGGCGGCCGAAATTTCAGCCAGAAGGCCGCATATCCGGCCTTCTGGCTGGTTTGCAGATCAGAATCCTCGTTGACGCGAGGATAAAGCTGATCTATAAGCCCGGCACGGATCGGTGGCCCTAGGCATTATGGCTGCCCTAGTGGTTTTGTGCCCAACGGTTTGACCAAATGGGCTAGCTGACAGAAAAAGAGAGGCATTTATGGCCAATACTCCTTCGGCCAAGAAGGCAGTGCGCAAGATAGCCGCACGCACCGAAATCAACAAGTCGCGCCGTTCGCGCGTTCGCACTTTCATCCGCAAGGTTGAAGATGCGCTCCTGAGCGGCGACAAGGAAGCAGCATCGGTTGCTTTCAAGGCTGCTGAGCCAGAACTGATGCGCGCCGCTTCCAAGGGCGTCGTTCACAAGAATACAGCTGCTCGTAAGGTTTCGCGCCTTGCCGCACGCGTTAAGGCTCTGAACGCCTAATATTTCCTGAAATTAAAATCAGGTTTTAGAAACCCGGCTCATTGTTAGCCGGGTTTTTCTTTTTGGAATGATTTTAAGGAATGCGCTGTTATGTTTGAGCCGGCACCGCTCTGTATTAATTATGCAATTAATTCGTAAAATTTCGCAGTGTTCCAGAAAGTGACTGGTGCAATTTCCCTTTCTTTTTCAAAAGCTTGTGAGGTATTATCCACACTTATCCACAGGCGTGCCGAAGGACTCGGAAGCGGGTTTGAGTCAAGCAAATTATTAAAAATTATTTTCCTAGGAGAACAGACAGTGGCCGTCTAAAAAATCAGCAATCAAAACACATTGAATCCAAAGGTGTTATTTCTTTGATGCCCGATTCTCCGGTCGCGTTTGCAGGCCATGCAAGCCTTAATTGAAGAAAAAACAGCAATTCTTAGACTTGCTCTTTGCCACAAGGCTTCGTTAAAGTCAGGGCTCAAGAGAGGTGGGCCACGGCTCAGAGTTAGCATTAAAATTTGTTCTATATTGGCGCGGAATGTTCCTCCGCGAATGCTTAGTTCTGTGTCTAAGGTCCTGTTCCTGTTATGTTTGTCTCTTATGGGGGTGCTTACCATTCATTAACCGGAATGCTGTTTTAGGCGCATCTTCGTCAATTGAATGGTTGTCGCAAGACCCGTTCCGGGCAATCAGCTTTGAGCAAGGATTTTGTGAGTCGACGCGTAGCCGAAAAGGAGCGTCCGGGGGTTGGTCCATGGCATGTGTTCGAAGCGTGGACTGTTTGAGTTTGTGTTTGGCCCTTCCCGTGAGGGCTTGAGTTAAAATGTGTACCTGCGAGGCGACCGGATCAAAAGATCAGGCGGACCTATGCGGGAAATAACGACAAGCGCCGCAAAAATGGCGCGTAAGAATGTGAAGGCAGGCGAGATGATGGCAATGATGACTGGTAAGTCGACGGCAACGATGGGTGATGATGCGCATGCGAACCGTATCCATGGATCTTCTGCTAAAGGAAAAGACACAAGCCTCATGGTGAGTGCTGATACTGGCGTCAGCGATGACGTTTTTGATCGTCTGACGGCAAAGCTCAAGGCGCGCGTTGGCAGCGAGATTTACTCAAGCTGGTTTGGCCGCCTGAAACTGGACGATCTCTCCAAAAGCGTTGTCCGCCTGTCCGTTCCGACAGCTTTCCTTCGCTCATGGATCAACAATCATTATTCCGAATTGCTGACGGAACTCTGGCAGGAAGAAAACCCGCAGATTCTGAAAGTTGAAGTGGTCGTGCGCGGCGTGAGCCGTGTGGTTCGTGCGCAAGCACCTGCTGAAACCAGTGAAGCCACCGAAGCAAAGTCGCCGGCTGCAATACGCGAAAAGGTGGTTTTCCCGGTCGGTCAGCCCAGCGCTGACAAGCGCGGCTCCACAGTCGTCGCCGAATCGGCATCAGGCGCGGTTCTCGGCTCTCCCCTCGACCCGCGTTATACGTTTGATTCTTTTATCGATGGTGCTTCCAACCGCGTCGCTCTTGCCGCCGCCCGCACCATTGCAGAAGCAGGCTCAAGTGCCGTGCGCTTCAACCCGCTTTTCATTCATGCATCCGTTGGTCTTGGCAAGACGCATCTTTTGCAGGCCATTGCCGCCGCAGCATTGCAGCGTCAGGAAAAGGCACGTGTTGTTTATCTGACGGCCGAATATTTCATGTGGCGCTTTGCCACCGCCATTCGCGACAACAATGCGCTCTCGTTCAAGGAACAGTTGCGCGATATCGATCTGCTGGTCATTGACGACATGCAATTCCTGCAGGGGAAATCGATCCAGCACGAGTTCTGTCATTTGCTCAACACGCTGCTCGACAGCGCCAAGCAGGTGGTTGTGGCAGCAGATCGCCCACCATCGGAATTGGAATCGCTTGATGTCCGCGTTCGTTCGCGCCTTCAGGGTGGTGTGGCTCTCGAAGTTGCAGCGCCGGATTACGAAATGCGCGTTGAAATGCTGCGTCGCCGCCTGACTGCCGCACAGGTGGAAGATCCAAGCCTCAACATTCAGGATGAAATCCTTACCCATGTTGCCCGCACCGTCACCGGATCGGGCCGTGAGCTGGAAGGCGCTTTCAACCAGCTTCTGTTCCGCCAGTCGTTCGAGCCTAATCTCTCCATCGACCGTGTTGATGAACTGCTGGGCCATCTGACCCGCGTTGGTGAGCCAAAGCGCATCCGCATTGAAGAAATTCAGCGCATTGTTGCACGTCACTACAATGTTTCCAAACAGGATCTGCTGTCGAACCGCCGTACGCGCACCATTGTCAAGCCGCGTCAGGTTGCGATGTATCTTGCCAAGATGCTGACCCCGCGCTCGCTGCCGGAAATCGGTCGCCGTTTTGGCGGACGTGACCATACAACCGTGCTTCATGCCGTGCGCAAGATTGAAGACCTGGTCGGTGCCGATGGCAAGCTTGCGCAGGAACTTGAGCTTCTCAAGCGTCTGATCAACGATCAGGCCGCCTGATCGATAGAAATGAGTTAAAAAGCCTGCGCTGTGTCGATTTGAGACGCGGCGTGGGCTTGCTTTTCGCCTCAAAAATCTGCCACTTTAGCAAACCTTCTGGCGCCACAGGTGCCTTATTGATAGGGGCGTCTGCCCGTTGCGCGGTTGCCCAGTCCTAGAGAGCGAGTGCGTTTCAATATGCGTGTAACCCTGGAACGGTCGAACCTTCTTAAATCCCTCAATCATGTGCATCGCGTTGTCGAACGTCGCAACACGATTCCTATCCTGTCGAACGTGCTTTTACAGGCCGAAGGCGCAAGCCTTGCCCTCAAGGCAACGGACCTTGATCTCGAGGTCAATGAAGCGACCGCTGCCATGGTCGAACAGGCAGGAGCCACCACCGTTCCGGCGCATCTTCTTTATGATATCGTGCGCAAGCTGCCCGATGGTGCGGAAGTTATGCTGTCGACGAACCCAGATGGCGGTTCCATGTCGGTGGTTTCGGGCAAGTCGTCCTTCCGCCTGCAATGCCTGCCACAGTCGGATTTCCCGGAATTGACTTCGGGTTCTTTCACGCATACTTTCCGCATTGATGCGCAGGCCTTAAAGCGCCTGATTGATCGCACGCAGTTTGCGATTTCGACGGAAGAAACCCGTTATTATCTCAACGGCATTTATTTCCATGCCATTGAAAGCGATGGAGCGCTCAAGCTGCGCGCTGTTGCAACCGATGGTCACCGTCTTGCGCGCGCTGAACTGGAAGCCCCTTCGGGTACTGAGGGCATGCCAGGCATCATCATTCCGCGCAAAACGGTTGCGGAACTCCAGAAGCTCGTCGACGCGCCGGATACGGTCGTTTCGGTTGAACTTTCGGATGCAAAGATTCGCTTCACTGTTGGTTCTGTCGTTCTGACCTCCAAGCTGATCGACGGGACATTCCCGGATTACCAGCGGGTGATTCCATCGGGCAATGACAAGAAGCTCACCATCAGCCGTCAGGATTTTGCAGCCTCCGTTGACCGTGTTTCGACCATTTCAAGCGAACGTGGCCGTGCGGTAAAGCTTTCGATTGCCGATGGTCAGTTGACGCTTACCGTCAACAATCCCGATTCGGGCAGTGCGACTGACGAACTGGCTGCCGATTACGATGCTGACCCGATTGAGATTGGTTTCAACTCGAAATATCTGCTCGACATTACAAGCCAGCTTTCAGGCACCGATGCAGTCTTCATGCTGGCCGATGCAGGCTCTCCGACGCTTGTGCGCGATACCGGCGATGAAGATGTGCTTTATGTTTTGATGCCGATGCGCGTCTAGGATCTGTAAACCGACCGTGAGCATGTCTGAATCCAATATAAGCCGCCCGGATCGAGTTTCGGTCCGGCGGCTTAAACTTGTCAGTTTCCGCAATTATGCGGAGCTTGCGCTGCCGCTTGGCCCCGGCCATGTGGTGCTGACCGGCGAAAACGGTTCGGGCAAAACCAATCTGATTGAGGCTTTGTCGTTTCTGTCTCCGGGGAGGGGGCTGCGCCGCGCATCCTATGATGATGTGGCGCGCGCGGGGAGCCATGACGGCTTTGCCATTCATGCAGCACTTGACTGCATGATCTATGGCGACGCTGAAATCGGCACGGGTACGACAGGCGGGGGCGAAGGTGGCCGCAAGGTCCGCATCAATGGCATAGCCGCATCGGGCGATGAGTTGCTTGATTATGCACGCGTGTTGTGGGTTGTGCCGTCCATGGATGGGCTGTTTACCGGTGGCGCCTCGGACCGGCGGCGGTTTCTCGACCGCATGGTGCTGGCCATTGACACGGGCCACGGCAAGCGGGTGCTCGATTATGAAAAGGCCATGCGCGCGCGCAATCGTCTGCTCAGTGATGGCAATGGTGACACGCAATGGCTTGATGCGATTGAAAGCCAGATGGCGGAACTGGGCATTGCCATTGCGGCAGCACGCGCAGAAGGCATGCGGCTGATCGCGGCGATGATTGAGCGTCTGCCGACAGATGGGCCTTTCCCCAAGGCAGATTGCTTTCTCGAAGGATCGCTGGAACAGCGAATCGCTCTGGAAGCAGCTCTTGATCTGGAAGAGGATTTTCGCTGCACGTTGCGCGATGGCCGTGCGCGCGATCGCGCCGCGGGGCGCACACTCGAAGGCCCGCATCGAACCGATCTCATCGTCCAGCATCGGCCCAAATCGATGCCCGCAGCCCTTTGTTCAACGGGTGAGCAGAAAGCACTGCTGATCGGCCTTATTCTGGCACATGCAAGACTAACGGGAGAATTGTCCGGCATGGCACCGATTCTTCTGCTTGATGAGATTGCTGCTCATCTTGATACCGGACGCCGTGCAGCACTGTTCGGCATCCTTGACGATCTTGGCGGGCAGGCATTCATGACTGGCACTGACCGATCGCTTTTTGAGGCGCTGGAAGGCGATGCGCAGTTTTTCAATGTGGCGGCGGGCCAACTGACAAAAATCTGAAAATAGTCGCTGACAGCGCATTTGCGCGGGCTTATGTTGAGCCATTATGAATGCATCATCAAAGCCTTTTTCATCGGAAGAATTGGAGCGCTATGCGCGCCATATCGTGCTGCCGGAAGTTGGCGGGCCGGGTCAGCAGAAGCTGAAAGCCGCCCGTGTTCTGGTTTTGGGGGCCGGCGGCCTTGGTGCGCCTGTGCTGCAATATCTGGCGGCGGCAGGCATTGGCACACTCGGTCTTGTCGATGACGATACGGTTTCGCTGTCAAATCTGCAAAGGCAGGTGATCCACGATACGGACAGTGTCGGGCTGGCGAAGGTGGAGAGTGCAAAGGCATCCATCGCGCGTATCAATCCGCATGTGCATGTTCAAACGCACGCCTTGCGGCTTAATGCCGAAAATGCGCAGGCCCTGATCGGCGATTACGACGTGGTTGTCGATGGTTCTGACAATTTTGCCACGCGGTATGCTTTGGCTGATGCCTGTGCCGTGGCCGAACGCCCGCTGGTCACCGGTGCGATGGGCCGTTTTGATGGCACCGTCACTGTTCTTATGCCTTATAGGCAAGGTGCTGACGGCACACAAAACCCATCCTATCGCGATCTCTTCCCCGATATGCCACCGCCTGGGGCTGTGCCCACATGCGCGCAGGCTGGTATTCTTGGTGTGTTGCCGGGCGTTATCGGCAGTTTGCAGGCGATGGAAGTCATCAAACTGGTAACAGGAATTGGCGAGCCGCTGATCGGTCGGCTTCTGCTTTACAACGCCTTGAATGTGCGCTTCGAAACCATCCGATACAAGGCGCGCAAACCGAAATGACACAGTTTCGCATGATCGCGATTGGCCCCGACTTCGACCGCTGGAACGCCCTTTTGACGCTCGTTCGCGACAGTTTCGCCTATATGGATGGCATCATCGATCCGCCATCATCCGTGCATCTGCTGACGGTTGAAAACCTTAAGATCAAGGCCCGCGATGAACAGGGCTTTGCAGCCTTTCTTGGTGACGAACTGGCTGGATGCGTGTTTATCAAAGAAAAGCATGACCATTTTTATCTCGGCAAACTTGCGGTGGCACCAGCTCTGGAAGGGCAGGGCATTGGTCGCAAGCTGATGGAACAGGCTGATAAGACAGCTGTTGCGCGGGGTAAGCCGGTGATCGAGCTTCAGGTACGCATTGAGCTGATACGCAACCGCGTGGTTTTTGAAAAGCTGGGCTATCGTTTAACCGCTGAGACTGCGCATCCCGGCTATAACCGCACAACATCAATCACGATGCGCAAAGACATTGCGCATCGTAATTAGCCGGTTAATCTTTTAATATTGTGTGGCGCGATCGACCACGTTTTCCAGCGTTCCATCGCGTTCAAAGGCTTCGATCTGCCGGATGATCTGCGGAACGATTGCACTGGCTGATGAACTCGCAGCCGCATGTGGGGTGATTGTGACTTTCGGATGCGTCCACAGCGGGCTATCGGTTGGCAATGGCTCCTGATTGAACACATCAAGCGTGACTGCGGAAAGCAAGCCACGATCAAGCGCTGCCAGAATATCGGCTTCGTTCTGCAAGCCGCCACGACCAGCGTTGA
This sequence comes from Ochrobactrum chromiisoli, assembly GCF_026241335.1. Lineage (GTDB taxonomy): Bacteria > Pseudomonadota > Alphaproteobacteria > Rhizobiales > Rhizobiaceae > Brucella > Brucella chromiisoli. The sequence goes on from NZ_JAPHAV010000001.1 coordinate 277,847, forward strand.
TGAGCACAGGCGCGCCCAGCGGTCCGTCGCTTTTCAATTGCGCAAACATGCTCATGGACAGGATGCCCTTGGTGTCGGGCGTCAAAGGCAGAAGGCAGACGAAAATATCGGCAGTCTTGAGAAAGCGCGCAAAGCCTTCCTTGCCGTTGAAGGTCTGAATGCCGTCGATTTCCTGCGGACGGCGGCTCCAGCCCGTTACATTGAAGCCGAGCGTTTTTAGTTTCTCGGCTGCATCGCGGCCCAAAACACCCAGCCCCATGATACCGACGGTGACTTCATGGGCTGCTGGCTGGCGCGGGTCTTCGTGCCAGACATGGTTTTTCTGCTGCTTGCGATAGCTTGCACCAAGCCGGTGATGGTCAAGCACCTGCCAGACGACATATTCTGTCATGCGCATGGTGAGATCATCTGAAATGACACGCACCAGCGGCACATCGGGAATATGGGGATCATGAAAGACATGATCGACGCCAGCACCCAGCGAGAAGATCACTTTGAGATTGGGCAGATTTGTCAGTGAACCGGGCTTCTGCTTCCAGACAAGCGCATATTCGATGCTTGGGTCGTTGTCTGTGCGTTCTGTCACCACACTGCGATCCGGCCCATGCGCCTTGAAACTGTCGATCCAGATCGCTGGATCCCAATTGGTGAGTGCGAGAAGAATGTTTTTATCATTCTTGCCTGTCATTGTTTTACTCCTCCCGAAGTGGTCGTCTCCATGTGGAAGGCTGCCGCCATCAACGCTTTTGTATAGTCGGTTTTGGGATTGGCAAAGACTTCCTGCGAGGTTCCATATTCGACTGCCTTGCCATTGCGCATCACCAGCACATCATTGGCCAGTGCCCGCACCACTTTCAGATCGTGACTGATGAAAAGATAAGCGAGATCATGCTTCTTTTGCAATGCGCGCAAAAGATCGACCACCTGCGCCTGCACGCTCATATCAAGCGCTGAGGTTGGCTCGTCGAGCATCACGAATTTCGGATTGAGCACCATGGCGCGCGCAATGGCGATACGCTGGCGCTGGCCGCCTGAAAATTCATGCGGATAGCGAAAGCGGGTTTCAGGATCAAGGTTCACTTCCTTAAGGGCTGCCACCACACGTTCGTCGCGCGCATCCGCCGAAAGCCTTGGCTCATGCACCAGAAGACCTTCGGCAATGATATCGGCAATAGTCATGCGTGGGCTTAACGAGCCGAACGGGTCCTGAAACACGATCTGCATTTCCCGGCGCAACGGGCGCATATCCTTGAAGCTGAACTGCGCAATGTCGCGCCCCTCGAAGCGGATTTCGCCTTTGGATGAAATCATGCGCGACAGGGCGAGACCCAGTGTTGTTTTGCCTGAACCCGATTCACCCACCACGCCAAGCGTCTGGCCGGCGCGCAGTGTCACGTCGATGCCATCGACGGCTTTCACATGATCGACGGTCTTGCGCAGAAACCCCTTTTTGATCGGGAACCAGACGCGGACATCCTTGCCTTCCATCACCGTTTTGGCAGAAAGATCAGCCAGTGGCGGTTCGCCCTTTGGTTCAGCCGCCAAGAGATGCTTGGTATAGTCGTGCTGCGGATTATCAAAAATTTCGCGCGTTGGACCCGTTTCGACAATCTTGCCCTTGCTCATCACGCAGACACGGTCGGCGATCTTGCGCACGATACCGAGATCATGGGTGATGAAGAGCATCGACATGCCCTGCGATTCTTTAAGGTCCGCAAGAAGCTGCAAAATCTGCGCCTGTACGGTCACATCAAGGGCAGTTGTCGGCTCATCGGCAATCAGCAGCTTCGGCTTGTTGGCGAGCGCCATGGCGATCATAACGCGCTGCCGTTGGCCACCTGAAAGCTGGTGCGGGAAGGAGGCAAGGCGTTTTTCAGGATCGCGAATGCCCACTTCATGCAAAAGCGCCAGCGTGCGCGCGCGCGCCGCCTGATCCCCCATGCCCTGATGCATTTTCAGGATTTCAGCAATCTGCCGCTCGACCGTGTGCAGCGGATTGAGCGAAGTCATCGGCTCCTGAAAGATCATGGTGACATCATTGCCGCGCACGCGCCGCAATTCGGGCTCCTGAGCCTTCATCAGATCCTTGCCGTCAAACAGAATTTCCCCTGATGGGTGACTGGCTGACGGATAAGGCAGAAGTTTCAGGATGGAGAGTGCTGAAACCGACTTACCGGAACCGGATTCACCGACAAGTGCGACTGTTTCCCCCTGTCTTATGTCGAAGGAAACGCGGTCGACGGAAATGCGTTCTTCACCATTCTGGCGGAAGGCGACCGAAAGATCACGCACAGAAAGCAACGGCTTGTTCATGGACCCACTCATTGAAACGCCTTTCGTGGATCGAATGCATCACGGGTGGCTTCACCGATGAAAATGAGCAGCGATAGCATGACCGAGATCACCACAAAGCCGGTAATCCCAAGCCATGGCGCCTGAAGATTGTTCTTGCCCTGTGCGAGCAATTCACCAAGCGAGGCCGAACCCGGCGGCAGACCAAAACCAAGGAAGTCGAGCGACGTCAGTGTTGTGATTGAGCCATTGAGGATGAAGGGCAGGAAGGTGAGTGTTGCGACCATGGCATTTGGCAAAAGATGCCGCCACATGATGGTGGCGTTTTTCACGCCAAGCGCGCGGGCTGCATTCACATATTCAAAGTTTCGCGCGCGCAGGAATTCGGCCCGGACAACGCCGACAAAGGCCACCCATGAAAACAGCAGCATGATGCCCAGCAAGACCCAGAATCCGGGTGGCAAAATCGCGGCAATGATCAAAAGCAGATAAAGAACCGGGATGGACGACCAGATTTCGATCACCCGCTGGAAAATGAGGTCGACCCAGCCACCGAAATAACCCTGCACGGCACCGGCGCTCACGCCAATGATTGCCGAGAAGAAGGTGAGGATGAGACCAAACAGCACCGATATGCGAAAGCCGTAAAGCGCGCGTGCGAACACGTCACGCGCCTGATCGTCGGTGCCAAGCCAGTTGAAATTGCCGATAATGCAATTGGGATCATTGACGCCGAGCGGATAGCGCTGGCAGCGCTGTTCTTGCGTATAAAGCCAGAATGGTTTTGAGGGGGCAGCTTCTGGAATGTCGTTATTGACGGTGTTGTAGGAATAACGCACCGGTGGCCAGAGCGCCCAGCCATTGGCGTTGATCTCTTCCTGTATCACCGGATCGCGATAATCGGTGACGGCATAAAAGCCGCCGAATTTTTCTTCCGGGTAATCGACAAAAACCGGCGCCAGCAGCTCGCCCTTGTAGGAAACAAGGATCGGCTTGTCATTGGCAATGAACTCGGAACAAAGGGCTGCGACCAGCAGAAACAGGAAAATCCACAGCGACCAGTAACCGCGCTTATTGGCCTTGAAATTCTGCCAGCGGCGGCGGTTGAGCGGCGAAAGAAATGGACGTTTAACACGCTTTGCCTGAGGGGTAAGAGTGGTGTCGGTCATCACACATCCCTCCGGTCAAAGTCGATCCGCGGATCGATCCATGTATACATCAGATCGGACAGAAGACCGACGAGCAGGCCGATCAGCGAGAAAATAAACAAGGTGGCAAACACAACCGGATAATCGCGATTGATGATCGACTGGTAGCCAAGCAGCCCCAGCCCGTCGAGCGAGAAGATGGTTTCGATCAGCAATGAGCCGGTAAAGAAGGCAGAAATGAACGCTCCCGGAAAACCGGCAATCACGATCAGCATCGCATTGCGGAACACATGGCGATAAAGCACCTGATTTTCGGTCAGCCCCTTGGCGCGCGCCGTCGTCACATATTGCTTGCGGATTTCTTCCAGAAACGAGTTCTTGGTCAACAGTGTGGTTGTGGCAAAAGCCGAGAGCACCAGGGCTGTAACCGGCAGAACCATGTGCCAGAGATAATCGCCAATCTTGGCCCAAAATGACATTTGCGCAAAATCAGGCGAGGTGAGGCCACGCAGCGGAAACCAGTCTAAGAACGAGCCGCCGGCAAAAAGCACGATCAAGAGGATCGCAAACAGAAAGCTCGGAATGGCATAACCGACAATGATGATCGCGCTGGTCCAGGTGTCAAAGCGCGTCCCTTCCTTGATCGCCTTGCGAATGCCAAGCGGGATCGAGATCAGATAGGACAGGAAGGTGAGCCACAGTCCAAGCGAAATTGAGACAGGCATCTTTTCCTTGATGAGGTCGATCACGCTGATATCGCGGAAATAGCTGCGCCCGAAATCAAAACGCATATAGTTCCACAGCATCTGGCCAAAGCGTTCCAGCGGCGGCTTGTCGAAGCCGAACTGCTTTTCCAGATCGGCAATGAATTGTGGATCCAATCCCTGCGCACCGCGATATTTGGAGCTGGACGAACCGCTGTCCATATTGCTTTGACCAAAATCGCCGCCACCACCGGAAAGGCGATCCAGCGCATCGCCACCCTGACCGGAAAGCTGCGCAATGACGCGCTCAACCGGCCCACCGGGTGCAAACTGAACCACGGCAAAAGATATGGCCATAATGCCGAGGATGGTCGGGATCATCAAAAGCAGGCGGCGTAAAATATAAGCGCCCATCAGCTCTCAATGCTCCGAATGTTCAGTTTGTTGTTACGGCTTGCCAACAGCTTCCACTTTCTTCTGATCAATCCACCACAGCGTCTCAACCGGAAAGCCATAATCGGGCTTTGGCTCCTTGAAACCAAAACGATCCCAATAGGCGACCAGGTGATTCGCGACAGTCCAATTTGGAATCCACTCGAGCCGGATACGCAAGTACCGATCCAGCACCCGGATTGTTGCAACCAGCTCTTCGCGCGTGGAAACATTGCCAACATCATCAATCAGGGCGTCGATCATTGCGTCTGATGTGCCCGGAAGATTATAGCTGCCCGGTGTTTTTGCAGCTTCTGACCCGAACATGGACGCAAGCGATTCTTTGGTGGGCGTTGCACCAAATTGCATGGCGATGCCGACAAGATCGAAATCGAAATCCTGCATGCGCGCCTGATATTGGCTGGAATCCACCAGTCTGAGGCTCGCATCAATGCCAATGGCCCGCATTTTCTGCACGAAGGGATTATAGATGCGGGAGAAACTCTCCGAATTGCTGAGAAGCTCAAGCGAGAGCTTTTCGCCATTCTTGCTATGGAACTGGCCATTCTTGCGCACAAAACCCGCCTCTTCGAGCAGGGCGATGGCGCGTGAAAACTGCTTGCGGTCGCGCCCAGAGCCATCGGAAACCGGCATGAGAGCAGCATCCCCAAAGGCCGCTTCGGGAATTTTGCCACGATAGCGCTCAAGCACTTTCATCTCATCTTGCGTGGGCAATCCGACCGCCTGAAAATCTGAGCCGTTGAAACAGGATTGCGAGCGTTCATAGGTCGAATAGAAGAGGTTTGCATTGGTCCATTCAAAGTCAAAGCACAGATTGATTGCCTCGCGCACCCGCGGATCGCGAAAACGCTCCCGCCGCTGATTGAGCGCCCATGCCTGCATGAGTGGACTTTTTTCTTTTGGGAACGTGCGCTTGATGATCTTGTTTTGTTGAATGGCAGGGAAATCATAGGCTGTTGCCCAGGTCTTTGAAACGCTTTCCTGCCGGAAATCGATATTGCCTTTTTTGAAGGCTTCAAATTCCGGTTGACGGTCGCGATAAAACTCAATGCGGATACGATCAAAGTTGGCTGAACCACGCGCAACCGGCAAATCTTTCGCCCAATAATCCTCGACCCGCTCATATTCGATAAGCTGTCCGGCCGTGATTGGACCGACGCGATAAGCGCCTGATCCAAGGATGGCTTCCATGCTGGCCGCCTCGAAATCCCGATCTTTGAACCAGTCTTTCGACAATATCGGCAATGTCACTGCATTGAGAACAGCGCTGGGCCCACGACCGGAAGCAAAGTGCATGCGCACGTCGTGTGGGCCGATTTCTTTGATCGTTTCGAGTGCTGAGAGCACCTGCCGGATCAGTGGATGGCCTTTCTTTTTGAGCATCTCATAAGTGAAAACGACGTCCTTGGCTTCGATGGGCGAACCGTCGTGAAAGCGCGCTTCTTTGCGCAGCCGGAAGAGACATTTCTGACGATCTTTAGAAAGCGTAACGCTTTGCGCAATCAGACCGTAAACCGAATCCGGTTCATCAAGCGCCGGAGCCATCAGACTGTCAAAGGTCAGCTCCATGCGCGGCGGCGCATCGCCTTTGAACGTCACGGTGTTGAGGGTGTTAAATGTCTGCGTGTTCTGGTTCCAGACCCACGTATTGGGTGCCAGTGTGAAGGTGCCACCCTTTGGCGCATCGGGATTGACATAATCGAAATGCGTGAAATCGGGCGGGTATTTCAGATCGCCAAAGGCTGACAGACCATGCAGGGGGGTGCCTGTGGCAAGCTTTGCGAAAGCCGTTTGGGGCAGGCAGGCCGCAATTGCAGCACTGCCTGTCAGTCCGAGAAAATGACGGCGATTGAGATGTAAGCCCGGCATGGCCGATATGCCCCCTTAATTCGAGCTGTTTTTGAGCTTTGCCTCCTTGGCGGGGTCGACCCACCAGGAGAAAGGGTCAATCCCAAGATAGTCGGGTTGCGTTTCAGGCATGCCGAATTTGTTCCAGTAAGCGACATTGATATGGTCGGAATACCATTGCGGAATGACGTAATAATTCCACAAAAGCGCACGGTCGAGCGCATGGGTCGCAGCCACCAGTTCCGCACGATCCTTGGCATAGACAACGCGATCAATCAGCTTGTCGATTGCCGGGTTTTTGATACCGGCATAATTGCGGCTGCCTTTATAGTCGGCAGCTTTCGAGCCCCACATGTCACGCTGTTCGTTGCCAGGTGATCCGCTCTGCGGCATAACAGAAGTTATAACGTCATAATCAAAATCATTGACGCGGGCCTGATATTGCGCGCTGTCGACAATACGAACGGTGGCACTGATACCGATCTTGCGCAGGCTTGCGGCAAACGGATTGTAAATCCGCTCATCGGTCGGATCCTTGCCCAGAAACTCGATTGTGAACTGCGTGCCTTTTGCATCAACGAGCTTGTTGCCCTGCAATTTCCAGCCAGCCTCGCCAAAAAGCTCGAGCGCCTTGCGCAGATTGTCGCGTGTCGCCTGTGGTGTATCATAGACAGGCAGTTTGAATTCCTTGGTCAGTGCATCGGCTGGCAGCTGATCCTGAACGCTTTGGAGAATGGCTTGTTCTTCAGGGGTCGGGACACCACTCAGATGCAGCTCGTTGCCGGCAAAATAGCTATTGATGCGCTGATATTGATTGAAGAACAGCAGGCGGTTCATCGATTCAAAATCAAATGCATAGGTCAGTGCTTCGCGAACTTTCACGTCCTGAAACTTGTCGAGGCGCGTGTTGAGGAAATAGCCCTGCATGCGTCCGACCGCATGATAGGGAAAGGATTTCCTGATCACATCACCCCGTTTGACAGCGGGGAAATCATACTGTTCAGCCCAGCGCCGGGCGCTGTTTTCAAGCCGGTAGTCATATTGTCCGCCTTTCTTGAAGGCTTCCCATGTCGCATCTTCGTTGAGATAATATTCGTAGCGAACTTCATTGAAATTATAGCGCCCGACATTGACCGGCAGGTCTTTGCCCCAATATTCGTCGGCGCGCTCCCAGATAATCGAGCGCCCCGGAACCACGGATTTGATCTTATAGGCACTGGAGCCGAGCGGGATTTCCAGTGTCGGCCGGGTTACATCGCGCTGCTTGCCCTGCGCATCCTTGCCCGTCCACCAGTGTTTGGGGAGAATGGCAAGCTGGCCCATAATCTGCGGCAGTTCGCGATTGCCTGTCTGCGAGAAGGTGAACTTGACCTTGTGGTCGCCGGTCTTTTCCGCCTTTTCAACATCGCCATAATATTTGTTATACATGGGCGACTGCTTTTTGAGCACTTCAAATGACCAGATCACATCATCGACGGTGATCGGCTCGCCATCATGCCATTTGGCATTGGGGTTGAGCCGAAATTTGACCCATGAGAAGTCATCAGGATACTGCAACGCTTCCGCGATCAATGGATATTGGATCGATCCTTCATCGAGCGAATCACTCATCAATGTGTCGTAGAGCATGCCGCCGCCAAAATCTGACAGGCCCGCCGCCGCAACACCCTGAATGACATAGGGGTTGAGCGTGTCGAATGTGCCCACCGCCACCATGTTGAGTGCACCGCCTTTGGGTGCATCCGGGTTCACATAGTCATAATGTTTGAAATCGGCTGGATATTTGGGCTCTCCAAGCAGGCTGGAGGAATAGCGCCATTGCGGATCGGCATCATTGGCATAGGAGCTGGAAACCGTACCGCTCAACATCGTTCCTGTGAGCATCGTAATTGCAAACGCGCCCGCCCAAAAAGCTCTCATCCAGCATCTCCGTTCTTGTCTCGGATATAGTGGGAGCAAGTTTTATGGCTTTTTGCGGAGGAAGAAAGGCACAAGTTGAAAAAACATGTCGCCAGAGCAGAAGTCTGATCTGAGCAGAACGCACGCTCATAAAAAAACCGGGTCGAAACCCGGTTTTTATCATTGTTTCATCAAAGATTAATTGGCTGGAGCCGGTGCAGGCTCTGCCGGGGCTGCTGGTGCAGGCGCTGCCGGTGCTTCGCCACCTTCGGCAGGTGCTGCTTCCGCAGGCTTTTCACCTTCACTCGCAGGGGCCGCGTCGACGGTTGGAAGCGGGGCCGGATTGTCCGAAAGCGAACGCAGATAAGCAATGAGATCAGCGCGTTCATTGTCCTTTTTGTCGCCAGCAAAGCCCATGGCTGTGCCTTTGATATAGCCCTTTGGTGAGGTCAGGAACTTGTTGAGATGTTCATAATCCCACTTGTTACCCGCAGCTCCAAATTCCTTCATCGCAGCCGAATAGCCGAAACCTTCCACAGATGCAGCCGGGCGGTTCAGTACGTCCCAAAGATGTGGTCCGACCTTGTTGGCACCGCCTTTTTCACCCGTGTGACACGCAGCGCAGCGCTTGAAAACGTTCTGTCCGCGCGCAGCATCTGCGGATTGCAACAGAACTGCAATCGACACTTCTTCCTTGGCAGGTGCTGCTGCGCCACTGCCCGCCGAAGCCTCTGTTGCTTCGATTATAAAACCTGGCTTTTCAGGGGCTGGCGCATGAAACAGCGTATCGGACAAAATGCCCGTCGTCATGACAACGAAAACCGTTGCCAGAAAAGCCATTATAAACTTGTTAGTTCGGGTTGAATTCATCGCCGGTCAGCGCTCCCTCTACTCAACGCCCTCCAAAGCCGGCATGCAGAACCTATGTTGAAAGGCTGGCAAGTCTCTCCCCGGCATCGGGCGGAAACTAGGTCTTTTAAGGGGGGGATGCAACACCTATAAGTGGTTCTGCACCCGTGACTTTTTGACACTTTTGCTGCATTTATTGAGCAGATAAAGGTCGTCATAAGGCCGCTGCTTTCAATGAAACACCAAGAGTCGATCATGCTTGAGAAGATGAAAACCCTGACACTTATCCCGGCGCGGCTCGGTTCCACACGGCTGCCGAACAAGCCGCTCGCCGATATTTGTGGCAAGCCGATGATCGTGCATGTGGCCGAAAGGGCTGTGGCAGCCTCGCTGGGGCGCACGGTTGTGGCAACCGACAGTGATGAGATATTCGCCGCAGTGATCGCGCATGGTCATGAGGCGATCATGACGCGCAGCGATCATGAATCGGGTTCGGATCGAATCTATGAAGCGCTTCAGAAACTCGATCCGGCGAATGAGGTGGAAGCCATCATCAATGTGCAGGGCGATTTGCCAACCATCGATCCGGAAACCATTCGTCGCGCATTGCGTCCCTTGCAGGACGGTCCCGCAGACATTGCGACCCTTGGTGTTGAAATCAAGCTGGATGAAGAAAAGGTCAATCCGAATGTCGTCAAGATCGTCGGTTCGCCTTTGAACAATGGTGAGCGTCTGCGCGCGCTCTATTTTACGCGCGCCACAGCCCCCTATGGCGATGGGCCACTTTATCATCACATTGGCCTTTATGCCTATCGTCGAGCAGCGCTTGAACGCTTTGTGAAGATCGGCCCATCGACCCTTGAAAAGCGCGAGAAGCTTGAGCAGCTTCGCGCGCTTGAAGACGGAATGCGCATTGATGCCGAGATCGTCACAACAGTTCCACTTGGCGTTGATACGCAGGCTGATCTTGACCGGGCGCGCGAAATTATCGCAAAGGGTTTATGATTTAAAATAAAAGGATTTGGAGCGCCGATCTGATTCAATCAGATTGAAACGTGCTCTAAAGCAAGCTTCGATTGTTGCGGAGCATTTGAGAAAGCACAAACACGATGAAGACCAACCGGATTTCCTTTCAGGGTGAAGCAGGCGCCAATTCCGATACGGCGTGCCGCAACATGTTTCCCGATATGGAGCCTTTGCCGTGCCCGACTTTTGAAGATGCCTTCAATGCGGTTGAAAGCGGTGCTGCGGATCTTGCGATGATCCCGATTGAAAATACGCTTGCAGGCCGCGTTGCGGATATTCACTATCTGCTGCCGCTCGCCGATATGCATATCGTGGGTGAATATTTTCTGCCGATTCACTTTCAGCTCATGGTGCTCCCGGGTGTGAAGCGCGAAGAGATCAAAACGGTTCACAGCCATATTCATGCGCTTGGCCAGTGCCGCAAAGTCATCCGGCAAAATGGCTGGAAGCCGGTGATCGCAGGCGATACGGCAGGCGCTGCGCGCCTTGTGGCTGATTTGCAGGATCGCTCCATGGCGGCCCTTGCGCCGCGCCTGGCCTCTGAACTCTACGGTCTTGATATTCTCGAAGAGAATGTGGAAGATTCGGAAGACAATGTGACCCGCTTTGTGGTTCTGTCCAAGAACAAGCAGTGGGAGCCACGCCCTGAAAAGGACGAGCGCATTGTCACGACTTTTGTTTTCCGCGTGCGCAACGTGCCCGCAGCACTTTACAAAGCGTTGGGTGGTTTCGCCACCAATGGCATCAACATGACCAAGCTGGAAAGCTATCAGATCGGTGGCCGTTTCATCGCGACACAGTTTTATGCCGATGTTGAAGGTCATCCGGAAGATCGCAATCTCCAGCTGGCGCTCGAAGAGTTGCGCTTCTTCACAAAGGAAGTGCGTATTCTCGGTGTCTATAAGGGGGCCGATACGCGCGGGACACAGTTGCTCGCAGCTGAGTAGCAAGCATTTCCAGCGAAAGTGGGAACCGTTTTCGCGTAGGAAAATGCGCAGAAAAAATAGTTAGATCGGTTTGACTGATCTAACTGTTTGCCCAGGCTCTGATCAGATGGGTTGCGATGGCGCCGGATGCCGGGACACGCAGCCCATTTTCATGGGTGTCTGAAAGCATGGCACGGACTTCTGCCTTGTCGAACCAGCGACCGTCTTCGAGTTCCGAATGATCAATGGTGAAATCATCGGAAAGCACCTCGGCATGACAGCCGATCATCAGTGAATAAGGGAATGGCCACGGCTGGCTGGCATAATAGCCAACACGACCAATCGACAGGCCCATTTCCTCACAACTTTCACGCCGCACGGCAGCTTCAATTGTCTCGCCATGCTCGATGAAGCCAGCAAGGCAGGAATAGGAACCGGCGGTAAAATGCGCGCTGCGTGCGAGAATGCATTTTTCACCCCGAACAGGCAGCATGATTGCCACAGGATCGGTGCGCGGAAAATGTTCGGCTCCGCAATTCGGGCAAATGCGTTTTGCGCCACCGGCGCGCATTTGGCTTTTTGTGCCGCAACGCCCACAAAAACGATGATTGCTGTGCCATGCAGTCAGTGCCGCCGCCTGCGCCAATGCGCCAACAAGATCGGTGGAAACCAGCCCTTCCATATAGATGCTGCGATAATCCTGTGCGCGAAACGGGTGCGCCAGTGCATCGGGATCAAGTGGCGCCATCAGTGCCACAATCGGCACGCCATCCTGTAAACCCAGCAGCACAGGCTCATCGAGATCGGGCGAAAATGCCTGCGCTTGCGTAAGCGAGAACAGCGCGCGCGGCGCATTTTCGTCCGTGTAATCAAGCAGAAGCTTATGGTTGCCCAAAACCATCACGCGGGTTTCAGGCAATTCCAGTGCGTTAAACGCAGAATCGTCCTGACGTTTTTCTGAAAGTCGGTCTATGCGATTGCCGGCGAAGCCAACAAGACTGCTCGGCTCAATATCCGGCAGGTCTGAAAGACTGAAAACCATGATTGTCTCGAAAAGTTTAAGGGAGAATCAGAGAGCAGTGCGAATCGCTTCGATGAAGCGAAGAGCGTCTTTTTCCGCATAAGGTGCGCGGGTGCCGTGCCCCCACACAGGGCCGGGCCAACCGGCATCGCCTTCATTGCGCGCAATCACATGGATATGCAACTGACGCACCATATTTCCCAGAGCGCCCGTATTGATCTTGTGGCACTGTGTGGCGTTCTTCAACGCCTGTGAGACCATCGCGGCTTCAAATGTCAGCATGGTCTGATCAAGCGGTGTCATATCGTGAATTTCGCTCAGCCCGGCGCGTCGTGGAACCAGAATAAGCCATGGCCAGCGCTTGTCATTCATCAGTCGCAGCTCGCAAAGGCCGAGCGGAGCGACTGAAAAAGTGTCGGCATCAAGCCGTTTATCGAGTTCAAACTGTTTCATAGAATAATTCTTATCAGTTTTTTTGTCTCTGCGCTTGCTTTTTGCGCGCCGATTGACGATATGCAGCGTGGGAGGTTGGTGGTGGACGAGCCACTCGCCAACCGGGTCAGGTCCGGAAGGAAGCAGCCCCAACGAGCACGGCACGGGTCATCGTGCCAGCCTCCCACCTTTCTTTCACGACGATCATGACTGTTGATGGTTGATATGCCAATGTCGAAGTCACTTTCGTCTCCGGTCCAAACTGTTTAAGGTTTCAGCCTGGACAAAAGCGAACAGGGAACGGAAGGGTCGCAATGGACACAAAATCCGAAACTGGCGCTTATCGCGTTCTCGCCCGCAAATATCGCCCCCAGAATTTCAATGATCTGATCGGTCAGGAGCCGATGGTTCGCACGCTGAAAAATGCGTTCGAAACGGGCCGCATTGCGCAAGCCTGGATGCTGACGGGTGTACGCGGTGTGGGCAAGACCACAACAGCGCGCATTCTGGCGCGTGCGCTTAATTACAAGACTGATTCTGTCGATCAGCCGACAATTGATCTCTCCATTATGGGCGAGCATTGTCAGGCGATTATGGAAGGCCGCCATGTCGATGTGATCGAAATGGATGCGGCTTCGCATACGGGTATCGACGATATTCGCGAAATCATCGAGCAGGTGCGCTATCGCCCTGTTTCGGCACGCTATAAAGTCTATATCATCGACGAAGTGCACATGCTGTCCAATCAGGCCTTCAACGGCCTGTTGAAGACGCTTGAAGAGCCGCCGCCGCATGTAAAGTTCATCTTCGCCACCACCGAAATCCGCAAAGTACCGATCACGGTTCTGTCGCGCTGTCAGCGTTTTGACCTGCGCCGCATCGAATCGGGCACGCTGGCCGCACATCTGAGGCGCATTGCGCAGGCAGAAGCAATCGAAGTCGATGACACATCACTGGCGATGATTGCACGCGCTGGCGAAGGCTCGGCACGCGATTCGCTCTCGATCTTTGATCAGGCGATTGCGCATGGCGCCGGTCATGTTTCAGCGGAAGCCGTGCGCTCCATGCTGGGGCTTGCCGACCGCGCCCGTATCATTGATCTCTTCGAGATGATCATGCGTGGCGATGTTGCTGGCGCTCTCACTGAGTTTCGCGCGCAGTATGATGTCGGAGCCGACCCATCGGTGGTGCTGACTGATCTTGCCGATTTCAATCATCTGGTGACGCGCCTGCGCTTCACGCCGGATGTGGCGAATGATGCAACGCTTTCGGAAGATGAGCGGGTGCGTGGCCGTGATTTTGCGCAAAAGCTTTCAGTGCGCGTGCTGTCGCGCACATGGCAGATGTTGCTCAAGGGCATTGCTGAAGTGGATACGGCAACACGGCCTGTGCAGGCAGCAGAGATGCTGCTGATCCGTCTGGCCCACGCAGCTGATTTGCCAACGCTTGATGAAGCGCTGAAGGGACTTGAAAGCGGCACTGTTTCAGCGCCGCGTCCGCAATCACCAGGCGGCGTAAGGCCAAATAGCGGTTCGCAACCAGAAGCGCGTGGCAGTGTTGATGCGGTGGCCGGCTCAACCATGATGCCTTCATCGGGTGGTCCTGCGACGGCCATGCGATTGGTCGAGACACAGCCGCAGTCGGTTCAGTCAGCATTGGCAGCATCGGCTCCGCAGCAGTTTGTCGATAACACGCCGCAGCCTTCGGTGCCGATCAACAGCCTCAATGACATTGTTGCACTGGCGGATAAGTTCCGCGACATGCAGTTCAAGATTCTGGTCAAGAATTGCGTGCGCTTGTCCTCAATTGCCCCCGGACGGCTTGAAATCGGTCTGACGGATGATGCGCCGAAATCGCTGGTCAGCGATATTTCGCAGCGCCTTATGAACTGGACCGGCATTCGCTGGGTGGTCACGGTTGCGCGTGATGTTTCGGGGCAGACTGTTGCAGAAGCGGAAACCGAGCGTCGCGATAATCTCGTGACCGACGCACGCGCTGATCCTGATGTCGCCGCCATTCTGGCCGCTTTTCCGGGTGCAAAGATCACAGACGTCCGCATTGCCGTTGCAGAACAGGGTGATGATGACGATATAGACTTGCATAGCGTTGAAGACGTGCCCGGCGCGCCTTCTGACGACGACTGAATTTCAAAGACAACGGAGTGAACCCATGCGTGACATGATGGGCATGATGAAACAGGCAAAAGAACTGCAGGCCAAGATGAAGACCATGCAGGACGAAATTGCCAATCTTGAAGCAACCGCTTCTTCGGGTGGCGGTCTGGTCACGGTCACGCTTTCGGGCAAAGGCACCTTGTCGTCGCTCAAGATCGATCCTTCGATGATGAAGGAAGAGGACACGGAAATCCTCGAAGACCTGATCATTGCAGCCCATAATGATGCCAAGGCAAAACTCGAAGCCGAAATGGCTGAAAAAACCCAGTCCCTGACTGCGGGTCTGCCAATTCCTCCGGGCTTTAAGCTGCCGTTCTAAGGACGGGGGAGCGGCTTCGCTCCCTTATATTTATTTCCCTTTTTCTTACGCCCAAAGCAGCATGTCCAAACGTATCGCCGGTCCTGAAATTGAACGTCTGATCCAGCTTCTGGCCCGCGTGCCGGGACTGGGGCCGCGCTCTGCGCGCCGTGCAGCGCTGCATCTGATCAAGAAAAAAGAGGCGCTGCTGATCCCGCTTGGCGGCGCCATGCAGGATGCCGCCGAAAAGGTGCGTATCTGCTCGTGTTGCGGCAATGTCGATACATCCGATCCATGCACGATCTGCACCGATAATCGTCGTGATCCATCGATGCTGATTGTTGTGGAGGATGTGTCAGACTTGTGGGCGCTGGAACGCGCAGGCACCATGAATGTGCGCTATCACGTGCTGGGCGGTCGTCTGTCGCCGCTCGATGGCATCGGCCCGGATGATCTTAACATCAAGGGGCTGGTTGAACGTGTCGCATCCGGTGAAATCAAGGAAGTGATTCTGGCCGTTAACGCGACAGTCGAAGGCCAGACCACGGCCCATTACATCACCGATCAGCTGACGAATTTAGAAGTCCGCGTCACACGGCTCGCGCATGGTGTGCCGGTGGGCGGTGAACTTGATTACCTTGATGAAGGAACGCTTGCGGCTGCATTGCGGGCGCGAACTGCACTCTGATTGCGTTTGGGAGAATTTCACAATGGCATGCAAATGGAAACGAAGCCTGAAGCTTGCTCTCGGCCTGTTTGCCAGCCTTGCCATATCGCCCGCATTCGCAGCGCCTTCCAAAGCGCAGGTTGAAAGCCAGTATCGTAATTGGATCGAAAAAGACCTCTGGCCGGAGGCAAAAGCCGCAGGCGTTTCGCGTGCTGTTTTCGAGCAGGCTTTTGCTGGCGTGACAATCAACTGGAAACTGCCTGATCTGGTTATTCCGGGGGAGAAGCCAACCACACCCAAAGAGCAGAGGCAGGCCGAATTCGGCGCTCCGGGCAAATATTTCAATGCCAAAACGATAGGCTCTGTCACGAGCGGCGGCAAGGCACGCTTTGGCCAGAATGCAGCCTTGCTCAAACGCATCGAACAGCAATATGGCGTGCCGGGGCGGATTGTTGTTGCAATCTGGGGACGTGAATCCGGCTTTGGCACGGTCAAAATTCCTTATAATGCGTTTGAAGTGCTGGGCACCAAGGCTTTTATGGCAACGCGCAAGGATATGTTCCGCAAGGAACTGATTGCAGCGCTTCAGATCACATCACGTGGTTATATC
Organism: Ochrobactrum chromiisoli; assembly: GCF_026241335.1. Taxonomy (GTDB): domain Bacteria; phylum Pseudomonadota; class Alphaproteobacteria; order Rhizobiales; family Rhizobiaceae; genus Brucella; species Brucella chromiisoli. The sequence continues at coordinate 294,194 of NZ_JAPHAV010000001.1, forward strand.
GCCAATGGCTCCATGAAAAGCTCATGGGCGGGTGCGCTCGGCCAGCCGCAATTCATGCCGACATCCTATCTCAAACATGCCGTTGATTTTGATGGCGACGGCAAGCGCGATATCTGGAATTCGGTTCCCGATACGCTTGGCTCCATTGCCAATTATCTCAAGATCCATGGCTGGCAGGCTGGACGCGACTGGGGGTATGAGGTCAATGTGCCGCAAAACATTTCCTGTTCGCTGGAAGGGCCTGATCAGGGCAAGACATTCGCCGAATGGGCAAAGCTTGGCATCACCCGCACCAATGGCAAGGCGTTTCCGGCCAATGAAATGCGCGGCGAGGGCTTTTTGCTGATGCCGGCTGGTCGTTATGGCCCGGCCTTTATTGTGACGCCGAATTTCTACGCCATCAAAGATTACAATATGAGCGATCTCTATGCGCTGTTCATCGGCCATGTCGGAGATCGGATTGCTTATGGCGCTGGTGATTTTGAAAACCCGTGGAGCACGATTGGCACCATGTACCGCTCCGACATTCAGGCCATGCAGAAGCGCATGCAGGCGCAGGGTTACGATATTGGCAAGGCTGATGGCCTGCCGGGCTTCAAGACCCGTCGTTCAATTGGTCTTTGGCAGTCCAGAAACGGGCAGGCTCCAACCTGCTTTACACAGCCTGAAATCGTGAAGTCCATTCGCTGAAGTGAATTGCCGGGAGTTTTGGCTCCCGGCAATGACTGTTTAAGCGGCCTTTGTCAGCATGCCATGCGGGTCGAGTACAAATTTCTTCGCCACGCCCTGATCGAAGCTTTCATAGCCTTGCGGCGCTTCTTCCAATGAAATCACCTGCGCATTGACGATCTCGGCAATGTTCAGACGACCATGCAGAATGGCCTGCATGAGTTGACGGTTATATTTGACCACAGGCGTCTGGCCCGTATGGAAAGACTGTGCCTTTGCCCAGCCAAGACCAAAGCGCAGCGACAGGCTGCCATGCTTGGCAGCACTGTCAACAGCGCCGGGATCTTCGGTCACGTAAAGGCCGGGAATGCCGATAGACCCTGCCGGACGGGTAATTTCCATCATCTGGTTGAGAACAATAGCCGGTTGCTCGCCACCACTGTGGCCGCGCGCTTCAAAGCCCACGGCATCAATGGCGCTGTCCACTTCATTGCTGCCAGTCACCTCGGCAATCATGTCACCGAGACGATCGCTTGCTGAAAGATCAATTGGCTCGAAGCCAACTTTTCGTGCGTGTTCCAGCCGTTCCTTGTTAAAGTCGCCAACCATGACGACCGCGGCACCAAGGATACGGGCAGAGGCGGCCGCAGCAAGCCCGACCGGACCGGCACCCGCCACATAGACGATTGAGCCAACGCCGACGCCTGCCTTCACCGCGCCGTGAAAGCCGGTGGGTAGAATATCGGAAAGCATGGTCAGGTCGCGAATTTTCTCGATGGCTTGTTCGCGATCCGGGAATTTCAGCAGATTGAAATCGGCATAAGGCACCATGACGTAGCGTGCCTGTCCCCCGATCCAGCCGCCCATATCGACATAGCCATAAGCGCCGCCAGCACGTGATGGATTGACGGTAAGGCAAACGCCGGTGTCTTGCGATTTGCAGCAGCGGCAGCGGCCGCAGGCAACGTTAAATGGCACGGACACGATGTCGCCCACGTCGAGCATTTCCACATCGCTGCCTTTTTCAATCACTTCGCCGGTGATTTCGTGGCCAAGAACAAGGCCGGGCATGGCGGTGGTGCGGCCGCGGACCATATGCTGGTCTGAGCCGCAAATATTGGTGGTAATCACTTTGAGAATAACGGCATGATCCAGCTTGCGCCCGTCCGGGGCGCTCAAGACCGGATCATCAATATCACGAACTTCGACTTTACCGGGGCGCATGTATACAACGCCTCTATTCCTGCTCATGTCGACCTCCTCCAGATTGACGTGCGGATCGTTCCCGATCCGCATATTGGGCCGGGATATGCGGGGATATACCCGTGGAGAAAGGCTAGCGTGCTTGATCGTCGGAGAGGTGGTCTGTGCGCGACATGTTTGGTTCGCTCATCAGCATGTCGGCGAAAGATTTGAGCGCTTTGGTCTGATAGCGGTCATTGTGCGAAAGCATCAGAAACTGGCGTTGCGGGAGAGTGAAATTGACTTTGACGAGCGTGCCTGCCGCAAGATGCGGCGCTGCCACCAGTTCCGAAATTGCCGTGACATAATTGCCGGAAAGCACCGCCGAGCAGATGGCTTCATTGGATGGAAGCTCGAGCGCGATGCTAAGACGCGCAGGATTGTAGCCTGCGACCCGCATCGCATCTTCAAACACGCTGCGGGTGCCTGAGCCATGCTCTCGCAAAATCCATTGGCCGTGAAACAGCGTATCCCAGGTCAGTTTCTCGGCATCGCGCCATTGATGGGTTGGTCCCGTGACAACAATAAGCTGATCCGTAGCAACCTTGCGCAGCGAGAGGGTGGGGGCCTGAACAGCACCCTCCACAAGCCCGATATCTGCCAATCCTTCTTGCGTGGCCTGTGTGACGCTTTCGGTGTTTCCGAGCGTGAGGCGCAAATCGATCATCGGATGCGTCGCATGAAACTGTGCCAGATAGGGTGGCAGCCAGTAGCTCGCGATGGTTTGGCTTGCATGGATCGCCAGAATGCCGCGTTTGCCGCCACCAAGCTCTGACAGCATACGCTCCGCCGATTGCGCGCGCGCCAGCGTTGCGCGTGCTTCATCCAGAAACATGCGGCCATCGCCCGTCAGCTCAATGCGCCGTCCAATGCGGTTGAAAAGCATCGCGCCATAGCGATCTTCGAGTATGCGGATTGCTGAACTCACCGCCGAGGGCGTGAGATGAAGCGCTTCAGACGCCCGTGTCAGATGCTCACGCTCGGCCACTTCGATAAAAATACGTAATTGTTCCAGTGTCATAGCTATGATCGTTCGATTTTATCGAATGAATTATGCCATATTATGCGATGGAATGAACAGAAGAATAAGCGCATTCGATTGGAAAATATTTCTCAAGATGTGAATGCTGATTCCAATGAACACCGCAACTGCCACAAAATTTCAGAACATTCTCCCGGGGCTTGCACTCAGCCTTGCTGTTTCGGCTGTGGCAATCGGGCTTGAAAAGATTGAGGAGCATTATACCGGCAAAGCCTGGCTGGAAGCGCTGGTGCTGGCTATTCTGCTGGGCACCGCCGTCAGAACACTCTTTCGACCCGGCAAGCAGTTTGCCAAAGGCATCAGCTTTTCCGCCAAACTGCTGCTGGAGATTGCGGTCGTTTTGCTTGGTGCTTCGATCAGCGTGAGCGCGGTCGTTGCCGCCGGTCCCGGACTGATTATGGGTATCGCGGCCGTTGTGGCACTTGCGATTACGCTCAGCTATGGCATAGGGCGATTGCTGAAACTGCCGCATCGTATGGCGGTTCTTGTGGCCTGTGGCAATTCCATCTGCGGTAACTCGGCCATTGCCGCCACTGCCCCCGTCATTGGTGCAGACAGCGAAGATGTGGCCGCTTCCATCGCCTTCACGGCAATTCTGGGCGTTGTTGTGGTGCTGTGCCTGCCGTTGCTCGTGCCGTTGCTGGGGTTGTCATTCACGCAATATGGCGTCCTGGCGGGACTGACGGTCTATGCGGTGCCGCAGGTGCTCGCTGCAACCGCGCCCGTTGCGGCAATCAGCGTACAGCTTGGAACCTTGGTCAAGCTTGTGCGCGTGCTGATGCTGGGGCCGGTTATACTGGTGTTGTCTGTTGTTGCAGGCAATCGGGATGCAGACGTGAAGCCCGGCTTTCTGCAACTGGTGCCGTGGTTTATCATCGGCTTTCTCGGTATGATGGCATTGCGGGCCTTTCATCTCATTCCGCAACCCGCTCTCCCAGCCATACAATATGCATCCACAGCACTGACGATCATTTCAATGGCGGCGCTGGGATTGGGTGTGGATGTGCGTTCGGTCGCCTCTGCCGGTGGCCGCGTGACCCTTGCCGTCATTCTTTCGCTGCTGGCTCTTGGGCTGATCAGCCTTGGCCTGATCCATTTGCTTGGTGTTATCTGAGGACAGCTTGTTAATCGCGCCGATCCGCTCCGAGATCAAAAAGAAAAAGCCCGCCAATGGCGGGCTTTCTCATTTCTCTAAGAGGTCGAAAACTTAGTTGTTTTCCGACTTCTTCATGGCTGCGGCAAGAATGTCGCCGAGCGAAGCGCCAGAGTCGGACGAACCGTACTGAGCAACGGCTTCTTTTTCTTCAGCGATTTCGAGCGCCTTGATCGAGACCTGCAGCTTGCGGGTCTTCTTGTCGAAGGCGATGACGCGGGCGTCAACCTTCTGGCCAACCGAGAAGCGTTCTGTACGCTGTTCGTCACGGTCACGCGACAGATCCGAACGCTTGATGAAGCTGTCGAGATCGTGGTCAACGAGACGGACTTCAAGGCCACCATCGGTAACAGCTGTGACTTCACAGGTTACAACAGCGTTCTTGCGCAGTTCACCCGAAGCGGCTGCTTCACCGACCTTGTCGCCGGAAAGCTGCTTGATACCGAGCGAGATGCGTTCCTTTTCAACGTCAACGTCGAGAACAACGGCTTTAACAACTTCGCCCTTGTTGTATTCTTCGATGACCTGCTCGCCCGGACGGTTCCAGTCGAGATCGGAAAGGTGAACCATGCCGTCAACGTCGCCGTCGAGACCAATGAACAGGCCGAATTCGGTCTTGTTCTTGACTTCGCCTTCAACGATTGTGCCCGAAGGGTACTTGTCGGCAAAAGTCGTCCATGGGTTGTCGAGGGTCTGCTTGAGGCCGAGGGAGATGCGGCGCTTGACCGGATCAACTTCGAGCACAACGACTTCGACTTCCTGAGTGGTCGACAGGATTTTGCCTGGATGTACGTTCTTCTTGGTCCACGACATTTCTGAAACGTGGATCAGACCTTCGATGCCTGGCTCGATTTCGACAAATGCGCCGTAATCGGTGATGTTGGTTACAGTACCGGTGATCTTTTTGCCGATCGGGTACTTCGCACCGATGCCATCCCAAGGATCGTTCTCGAGCTGCTTCATGCCGAGCGAGATACGATGTGTATCCTGGTTGATACGGATGATCTGCACCTTGACCGACTGGCCGATGGTGAGGATTTCCGATGGATGGTTGACGCGGCGCCATGCCATGTCGGTCACGTGCAGGAGGCCGTCAATGCCGCCGAGATCAACGAACGCACCGTAATCGGTGATGTTCTTGACAACGCCTTCAACAACCTGGCCTTCTTCAAGGTTCTGAACGATTTCCGAACGCTGTTCCGCACGGCTTTCTTCAAGAACGGTCCGGCGCGAGACAACGATGTTGCCACGGCGCTTGTCCATCTTGAGGATTTCGAAAGGCTGTGGGACGTGCATAAGCGGGGTAACGTCGCGAATCGGACGAATGTCGACCTGCGAACGTGGAAGGAAGGCAACTGCGCCGTCCAGATCGACGGTGAAACCACCCTTGACCTGGTTGAAGATGACGCCGTCAACGCGTTCGCCATTGGCGAACTTCTGTTCGAGCTTGCCCCAGCTTTCTTCGCGGCGTGCTTTTTCGCGCGACAGAACAGCTTCGCCAAGTGCGTTTTCGATGCGCTCAACGTAGACTTCAACTTCGTCGCCCGGCTTCATCGAGCCGTCTTTGCCCTTCGCGCCGAATTCCTTCAGCGGAACGCGACCTTCGACCTTGAGGCCGGCATCGATGATTGCCATGTCTTTTTCGATGGCAACGATGCGACCCTTTACAACATAACCTTCTGCAAGGTCATTGTTGGCAAAGGATTCAGCCAGCAGCGACTCGAAGTCTGCAAGGGTTGGATTGAATTCAGACATAAATACTCCTGATGCATCCGGTATAAAACAACATCGGATGCGGCGCCGGGGGTTAGAGTTGCGTTCGGCCTGTCCTTCGGCTCCGTCCCTTTGGGACAACCGGCGCGTGGAACGCGAAGTCAGGTTATAATGTTGGGAGTGCCCTATATAGGAACAAACCCCGAATAATCGAGCATTTCCGGGCGGATCATAGCAGAAAACCTCACGGCTTTCCTGATTTTATGCCGGATGCTGCGCCAAAGCGTGATCAATCAGCTTTTTCGCTGCCAGAAATGCCGCTTCTATACTCATTTTACTCGTATCTAGCAAGTGTGCGTCTTCAGCAGGCCTGAGCGGGGAATCCGTGCGGTTCATGTCGCGCTCGTCGCGCTTTTTGAGATCGGCCAGAATTTCATCAAAATCGGCCGTTCCACCCTTTGCAATAATCTCGTCAAAGCGGCGTTGCGCACGCACCTCCGGTGAGGCGGTCACAAAAAGCTTGATAGCGGCTTGCGGACAAACCACCGTTCCAATGTCGCGCCCATCAAGCACGCTGGATGGCAAGGCTCTGGCAAAGCCGCGCTGTGCTTCAACAAGAGCGCGTCGCACAGCGGGCATGACAGCCACTTTGGATGCGGCTTCGCCAATTGCATGGGCCGAAAGAACAGCCTTGTCCATCGCATGCAGATCAAGATGAAGTGCCACATCGGCAGCAATTGCTTCATCATCCAGCGGCAGCCCCTGATCAAGAAGCGCTTTCGCAACGGCACGATAGGTCAGGCCGGTATCGAGATGCGGCATGCCGTAATGAATGGCAATGCGCCGGGCAAGGGTTCCCTTGCCCGAGGCTGCCGGTCCGTCGATGGCAACGACGAAACTTGTCATTGCTGCGCGCTGACTTCGATTTTTGCACCGAGACCCGGCATCATGGTCATGAATTCCGGGAACGAGGTGGCAATCATCGTGCTGTCGTCAACTGTGACTGGCTTCTCGGACGCCAGCCCCATGACGAGAAAGCTCATCGCGATGCGGTGATCAAGATGTGTGGCAACCGTGCCGCCGCCAAGGCCCTTGCCGTCAGGACGACCGCGAACCGTGAGCGACATTTCACCTTCGGTGCAATCAACGCCATTGGCTTCAAGGCCACGCGCAACCGCTGCAAGGCGATCTGATTCTTTGACGCGCAGTTCATCAAGGCCGTCCATGACGGTTTCGCCTTCGGCAAAAGAAGCGGCAATCGCCAGAACCGGATATTCATCAATCATGGAAGGTGCGCGTTCCGGCGGAACGACAACGCCCTTGAGCTTCGATGACTTCACGCGCAGATCCGCAACGTCTTCACCGCCGGCAAGGCGCGGATTGATGATTTCAATATCAGCGCCCATTTCCTGCAAGGTGAGGATCAGGCCGGTGCGGGTCGGGTTCATCAGCACATTGCGGATGGTGACGTCCGAACCTTCAACCAGCAGGGCTGCAACCAGTGGAAAAGCGGTTGAGGATGGATCACCCGGCACGTCGATGGTCTGGCCAGTGAGTTTGCCCTGTCCAACGATGCGGATATGGCGCACGCCGTCCTTGTCGGTTTCAACCGTCAGGTCAGCACCAAAGCCCTGAAGCATTTTTTCGGTGTGATCACGCGTCATGACAGGCTCAATGACCGTTGTAACACCCGGCGTATTGAGACCTGCGAGCAGAACGGCGGACTTAACCTGAGCGGACGCCATCGGCACGCGATAGCTGATCGGGTTTGCAGTTTTGGGACCGGTGAGTGTCAGCGGCATGCGGTCGCCTTCGGCAGCCTTCACCTGAACGCCCATTTCACGCAGCGGATTGAGCACGCGTCCCATGGGGCGTGAGGTCAATGATGCGTCACCGATGAAGGTTGTGGTCATGTCGTAGGTGCCGACAAGGCCCATGGTGAGGCGTGCACCGGTTCCGGCATTGCCGAAATCAAGCGGGGCTTCAGGCTGCAAAAGACAGCCATTACCAACACCATTGATGATCCAGACGTCGCCGTCTTTGCGAATCTTGGCACCCATCGCCTGCATGGCGCGGCCTGTGTTGATAACGTCTTCACCTTCGAGCAGGCCGGTGATACGGGTTTCACCCGAAGCCAGACCGCCGAACATGAAGGAACGATGCGATATAGATTTGTCACCCGGAATGCGAATTTCGCCCTTGAGTGCCTCTGAGCGGCGGGCGATTGCAGGTTTCGGGGTAGCGGAATGGGACATGGATTTGTTACTGTCTCATTTGGGCGTTATGCACGCGGGATTGATCAAAGCGGCAGCTACCTAGCACAGGAACAGCGCGGGGTCATCCGCGAATGCGTGTTTTGAAACACAGATCGCGTGCAGAATGCGTCTTTCGCTTTGACAAAAGCTGCAAATTGCGTTTATGCACCAAAACAACACCGTAATGCGCGTCTTCCGCCTTCTCCCGACTGATGGACGGTTGAGGAGTTTGATGGCGAGCTTAAAGCATGTAAGCGTCGCAGGCGCGACGGAGAAATCAACTCACGAGGCTAAACGTGGCAAAAGCTGAACTTGGTACCAAGCGCATCGATCCGGAAACGGGCAAAAAGTTTTACGATCTCAATCGTGATCCGATTGTTTCGCCCTATACAGGCATTTCCTACCCACGGTCGTATTTTGAAGCGACCATAGCGGAAAGCCGTGCGGCCGAAGAGGAAGAAGAAGCCGAAGAGCTCGATACAGCGCTCGAAAAGCCGGAATTCGTTTCTCTTGAAGATGCGGATGACGAAGCCAAGGGTGGTGAAGATCTTCCTGACCTCGACGACGATGTCGATCTGGGCGATGACGATGAAGACACCTTCCTTGAAGAGGAAGAAGATGAAGACGACGACGTTTCCGGTATTCTGGGCGGCGGCGTTGGCGGCGACGACGAAGAAGTCTGATAACGCCTTCATGGACGATTTAAAGCAGGGCGGCTCAATGAGTCGCCTTGCTGTTTTCTGGGCTGCAATCTCACGCCTGTTGATGATCGACAAATTATTTTTGGCAGATATGAAAAGAGTTGCGTTTTATCTCTTGATCTTCTGTAACTTGCCCTTTAATAAGCCGCCTCAACGGGCAGCAAATTTCTGTCTGATGGGGCCATAGCTCAGCTGGGAGAGCGCTTGCATGGCATGCAAGAGGTCAGCGGTTCGATCCCGCTTGGCTCCACCAAATTTCCCCACACCACTCTATAAAAAACCGTTGAGCCCTAAAACCGGTCGCGAAATGCTAGGAATCGCTTTCGCGGGGAAAATACGTCACCGGACTGATTTCTATTCCCGCTACGATCCGCGAACAACATGCGTAAAAATAAGAACATAGAGCGAGCGTATTGGGTATGATTAAGCGCGATACGCTCTAGCCGGACGGTTTTATTATCGGAGAAATTAAGTTTCCCTCGACTTTTATCTCAATGTTGTTAGTGAAGCTCCACCAAAGTAATTGTTAGCGGTTGGTTGGGTGAAAAGGCTTCCTGATTTCGACGGTCTGCGATTTCTACTGTGTCTTGGAATTGCAGCGTTTCATTATTCTTTTCGCATCCCTGTGAAAAACGCCCCGCTGCAAGACATTATATTACCATTTGCTTATTTTACTGATGTCTTTTTTATTGTGTCAGGTCTGTTTCTAGCGAGAAAGCAGAATTACGTCTGGAACAGACGGCAATATCTTGGTTTTGTTGGCAAGCGCCTGGCGCGGATTTATCCGCTGCACGCCATAACCTTTGCCTGCTTTGCCCTTTTGTCAGTCTTGACGGCAGCCGGTGTTCTTCACCCTTCCGCCGAGCCCAATATGAGCCTGTCAGACGGGCTCACACAATTGCTGCTCATTCATGATTGGGGGCTTGGAAAAACGCTCTCTTATAATTACGTCAGCTGGTCTCTGAGCGCACTTTTCCTGATGTATCTCTGCTTTCCCTTGTTTGATATTCTTTGCCGCAGGCTGGGGAGTTTTGTTCTCGTTATTGTTATCCTTGTTGTAGCGGTTGGAGAGTATCTGGCGCAGAAGCTGGGCGCCCCCTCCTTGACACGCATTCAAATGGCCGATGTGGGTGTGCTGCGGGCGCTGCCTTCTTTCCTTTTCGGCATGTGGCTTGCGCGCCGTGCGCATCCGATAATGCCAGTGCTCGCGATTAAGCTGGCGCTTGCCGTTTGTGTGGCGATTTTTCTATTTTATCATCCGCCAGCTGTGGCGGAAGAACCCAACACGCTTGAAGGGCCGTTGCGGCTGGCTTTCCTTTATTGTGGAGTTTATGTGCTCTACATCGCCTCTACCCAGGATGTTTACACCCCCCTGCGACTGCCTGTTCTGGTGCGGCTTTCTCCCTACAGCTTTGGTATTTTCATTCTGCATCCATTGGTCGGATTGATTTTCTTCAACGCTCTTCCGCAACATTGGGGAGACACCACAATCGGTGCTGTGATGCTGATTGCGGGTGGTGTTACAGCCAGCGTTGTTGCGGCTTTTATAGCCTGGCATATTTTTGAAAATCCAATCAATCGCTGGCTCGTTAATCGGATAAACCGATGGCTAAACCGCGAAAGCGATACGGAAAACCTTCTGGGTTCAGGGCAATCAGCGCATTAGAGCGCATCCCGAAAAGTGTGAAACGGTTTTCGGAAAAAGATGCGCGATAAAACAAAAAGTTTAAGAGCCGATCTCATTCAGTCAGATCGAAACGCGCTCTAGCATCTGGAAAAATATGGACGGATGGGTAGGTCTCTTTTAGACATTTGTTTTGGAGCTGATCGTCGGAGTGATTTCAGCTCGGCGTGATTCTGGGAGGAATGATGACTATTGCGGCCGTTTCCGTTGATAAACAGCCCCTGTGGCAACCTGATGCAAACCGTATTGCGACAAGCCCGCTCGAGCACTTTCGCGTGCAGGCCGAGGGGAGGGCGGGACGGAAACTTGCCACTTACACCGATTTGCACCGCTGGTCGGTTGAAGACCGTGCCGCTTTCTGGAGTCTAATCTGGGATTTTTGCAATGTCATTGGTGAGCGCGGGCAAACGGCGCTGGTCGACAATGGTCATATGCGTGAGGCGAAATTCTTTCCCGATGCCAAACTTAATTTTGCAGAAAATCTCCTGCGTCATAACGGTGCGGGAGAGGCGATCATCTTTCGCGGCGAAGACAAGGTTGAGCGCCGCCTGACATGGGACGACCTTCATGCACTGGTCTCAAAGCTTCAGCAGTTGATGCTTGCAGAAGGAGTAAAGCCCGGTGATCGCGTTGCAGGCATGATGCCGAACATGCCTGAGGCTGTCGCTCTAATGCTGGCAGCGTCGTCTATCGGGGCAGTCTGGTCTTCGTGCTCGCCGGATTTTGGCGCGCAGGGTGTGCTGGATCGCTTTGGCCAGATCGAGCCGAAACTGTTTTTTGCCTGCGATGGTTACTGGTATAACGGCAAACGCATTGATGTGAGTGACAAGATCGCCGAAGTGACAGCCAGGCTGCCCAGCAGCAAACGCTCGGTCATCGTTCCCTATTTGGGCGAAGCGGAAGCGGTGGCCAGCAAGGCCCGGAACGGCATTGCGCTTGACGCAGCCCTTGACCCTTTTTCAGCAAAAGCAGTCGAGTTCATGCGGCTGCCATTTGACCACCCGATCTACATTCTCTTTTCGTCGGGTACGACCGGCATTCCAAAATGCATCGTGCATCGTGCTGGCGGCGTGCTGTTGCAGCATCTTAAGGAACACCGTCTTCACGCGGATATTCGCGAAGGCGACCGCTTCTTCTATTTCACCACCTGCGGCTGGATGATGTGGAACTGGCTGGCGTCCGGCATCGCGTCCGGTGCAACGCTGCTGCTTTATGATGGCTCGCCATTTTATCCCGATGGCAATGTTCTGTTCGATTATGCGGCGTCCGAAGACATGACCTATCTCGGCACGTCGGCAAAATTCATTGATGCGGTGCTGAAAGCCGGTCTGCGACCCGGTGAAACCCATGATCTGTCCGCTCTGCGTACCATTTCCTCGACCGGTTCGCCGCTGTCACCTGAAGGTTTTGCTTTTGTCTATGAGGCAATCAAAAAGGATGTGCATCTGGCATCCATCTCAGGCGGAACGGACATCGTTTCCTGTTTCGTGCTGGGCGTGCCGACCGAACCCGTCTGGCAGGGCGAAATTCAGGGCGCTGGCCTTGGCATGGCTGTTGATGTCTGGGACGATAATGGCAAGCCGGTGCGCGGCGAGAAGGGCGAACTGGTTTGCACCAAGGCCTTTCCTTGTATGCCGCTGCAATTCTGGAACGATCCGGAAGGCGCGAAATATCAGGCAGCCTATTTCGAGCGTTTCGACAATATCTGGTGCCATGGCGATTTTGCTGAATGGACCGAGCATGATGGCATTGTCATTCATGGCCGTTCGGATGCCACGCTTAATCCGGGTGGTGTGCGTATCGGGACAGCAGAGATTTACAATCAGGTCGAGCAGATGCCGGAAGTGACGGAAGCACTTTGCATCGGGCAGGGTTGGGACAACGATGTGCGCGTGGTGCTCTTTGTGCGGCTTGCTGAAGGCGTTTCGCTTGATGACGCTCTCAAAGCGCGGATCAAAGCCAAAATCCGTACCGGCGCTACACCGCGCCATGTACCTGCAAAGGTCATCGCTGTCAGTGATATTCCGCGTACCAAATCCGGCAAGATTGTCGAACTTGCCGTGCGCGACATCGTGCATGGCCGCGAGGTGAAGAACCGTGAAGCACTGGCAAACCCGCAAGCACTGGAGCTTTATCGCGATATTGCCGAGCTTCAGGAGACTTGATGCGGAATGGTGCGCGAAAGAAAATTTCGTTATAGGGTAATAAATAGCCACAGAACGCCGCGCAAAGCCATTGCCTAATCGGTCTCCACACGACACTCTGAACGGAACATAGCTGTTTTCAAAAACAGCAGCCGGGCAGAACTTGTGGAGGACGAGTATGTTTGCTTCGGGCCAGAATTTGGGGGGCATGAATTTCGGTCTTGGCGAAGAGATCGAAGCCCTTCGTGATACGGTTCGCCGTTTTGCGGAAAGCCGCATTGCGCCGCTTGCCGCCGATATTGATCGCAAGAACGCATTTCCCATGCATCTGTGGCGCGAACTGGGTGATCTCGGCGTGCTGGGCATCACGGCACCAGAAGATTACGGTGGCGCAGGCATGGGCTATCTTGCGCATTGTGTGGCAATGGAAGAAATCAGCCGTGCATCGGCCTCGGTTGGCCTGAGCTATGGCGCGCATTCCAATCTCTGCGTCAATCAGATCAAGCGCAATGGTTCGCCCGAACAACACGCGAAATATCTACCCAAACTTATCTCCGGCGAGCATGTCGGTGCGCTTGCGATGTCCGAACCGGGAGCCGGTTCTGACGTTGTGTCGATGAGGCTGACAGCCGAAAGGCGCGGGGACAGTTATATTCTCAACGGCAACAAGATGTGGATCACCAACGGCCCCGATGCGCATGTGCTTGTTGTCTATGCCAAGACCGATCCGGCAGCGGGTCCGCGTGGTATCAGTGCCTTCATCATTGAGAAAACCTTCAAAGGCTTCTCAACCGCGCAAAAGCTCGACAAGCTCGGTATGCGCGGCTCCAACACCTGCGAACTGGTGTTTGAGGATTGTGAAGTGCCCGCCGAAAACCTGCTGGGGGAAGAAGGCAAGGGCGTCAATGTGCTGATGTCCGGCCTTGATTATGAGCGGGTCGTGCTGGCCGGTGGGCCGCTTGGCATCATGGCGGCCTGTCTCGATGTCGTTGTGCCTTATGTGCATGAGCGCAAGCAGTTCGACCAGCCGATTGGTGAGTTTCAGCTGATGCAGGGTAAGCTTGCCGATATGTATGTGAGCTTCAACGCTTCGCGCGCCTATGTTTATGCGGTGGCAGCGAGCTGTGATCGTGGCGAGACGACGCGCAAGGATGCGGCTGGCTGCATTCTTTATGCAGCGGAAAACGCCACACAAATGGCTTTGCAGGCCATACAGGCGCTGGGCGGTAACGGCTATATCAATGATTATCCGACCGGGCGTCTTTTACGTGACGCAAAGCTTTATGAAATCGGTGCAGGCACGTCGGAAATCCGCCGTATGCTGATCGGACGGGAACTCTTTCAGGAGACCCGCTGATGCCGGTTCTGAAATCTGAAATTTTGACACGCAGCCCCGTCTTTGAAGCCAATCGCAAGGCTATGCTGGCAGCGCTTGATGTGGTGGCAGAGGCATCACGCATGGCCATGGATGGCGGTGGCGAAAAAGCGCGGCAGCGTCATATCGCGCGCGGAAAACTCTTGCCGCGTGATCGTGTTGCGCAGCTCATCGATCCGGGATCACCCTTTTTGGAAGTGGGGCTGACGGCGGCGCATGACATGTATGACAATGCGGCCCCTTCCGCGGGCATGATCACCGGCATTGGCCGGGTATCTGGCCGTGAATGCATGATTGTCTGCAATGATGCAACGGTGAAGGGCGGCACCTATTATCCGATCACGGTGAAAAAGCATCTGCGCGCGCAAGAGATCGCAGGCGAAAACCGCTTGCCTTGCATTTATCTGGTCGATTCCGGTGGCGCGAACCTTCCCAATCAGGATGAGGTTTTTCCCGATCGCGATCATTTCGGGCGTATTTTCTATAATCAGGCGCAGATGTCGGCAGCGGGCATTCCGCAGATTGCAGTCGTCATGGGATCGTGCACGGCAGGCGGCGCTTATGTGCCTGCCATGAGCGATGAGACGGTGATTGTGCGCAATCAGGGCACGATTTTTCTGGCTGGTCCGCCGTTGGTCAAAGCTGCAACCGGCGAAGTGGTAAGCGCTGAAGATCTGGGCGGGGGTGACACGCATACCCGGCTCTCCGGCGTGGCCGATCATCTCGCCCATGACGATGCTCATGCGCTGCAAATCGCTCGCGCCATCGCCGCTAATCTCAACAGTGAAAAACGTGCCTTCATACCAAGAGGCGAGGGTGCTGCCCCGCGTTATGACGCGGAAGAGATTCTCGGAATTGTCTCGGCTGACACCCGCATTCCCTATGATGTGCGCGAGCTGATTGCGCGGTTGGTCGATGGTTCCGAGTTTGATGAGTTCAAGGCACGATTTGGCCCGACGCTGGTCTGCGGTTTTGCCAGTCTTTATGGAATGCCGGTTGGCATTATCGCCAATAATGGCGTTTTGTTTTCCGAAGCTGCTTTAAAGGGGGCGCATTTCATAGAGTTGTGCTGCCAGCGCAATATTCCGCTGATCTTCCTGCAAAATATCACCGGCTTCATGGTTGGTCGCAAATATGAGGCCGAAGGCATCGCCAAGCATGGGGCCAAGCTGGTGACGGCGGTCGCCACCGCCAATGTGCCGAAGATAACCATGCTGATTGGTGCATCTTATGGGGCGGGAAACTATGGCATGGCCGGGCGGGCCTATTCTCCGCGCTTTTTGTGGACGTGGCCGAATAGCCGTATTGCGGTGATGGGCGGCGAACAGGCGGCAGGCGTTCTGGCCACCGTCAAGCGTGACGGGATCGAGCGCAACGGCGGCACATGGTCGGCGCAAGAGGAAGCGGAGTTCAAGCGTCCCACCCTGGACATGTTCGAGCGTCAGAGCCACCCGCTTTATGCATCGGCACGGCTTTGGGATGACGGCATTGTCGATCCGCGCAAGAGCCGCGAAGTGCTCGGTCTATCGCTTTCTGCAACGTTGAATGCGCCGGTCGAGCCGACGCGCTTCGGCATCTTTAGAATGTAAAGAGGGCGGTCAGATGTTTCAAAAAATACTGATTGCCAATCGCGGAGAAATCGCCTGCCGCATTATCCGAACGGCGAACAAATTGGGCATTGCCACTGTCGCGATTTATTCGGATGCAGATGCCAATGCGCTTCATGTCGAAATGGCTGACGAGGCGGTGCGCGTCGGTCCGGCACAATCTGCGCAAAGCTATCTCAATATTGATGCGATCATCAAGGCGGCACTGGATACGGGCGCGGAAGCCATTCATCCGGGCTATGGTTTTCTCTCTGAAAATGCCGACTTTGTGGATGCGGTCGAGGCAGCAGGGCTCACCTTCATTGGCCCTTCGGCCAAAGCCATCCGCGCGATGGGGCTGAAAGATGCCGCCAAGCGCTTGATGGAAAAAGCCCGAGTGCCCGTCGTGCCCGGCTATCATGGCGACAATCAGGACGCCGCCTTTCTCAAAGGCGAGGCGGATCGCATAGGCTATCCTGTGCTGATTAAAGCGCGTGCGGGCGGCGGCGGCAAGGGGATGCGTCGTGTCGACAATCCCACCGATTTTTTAACTGCATTGGACAGTGCGCGACGCGAGGCAGAAGCATCGTTTGGCGATCACGCCGTGCTGATTGAAAAATACATGACCAAGCCGCGCCATATCGAGGTGCAGGTTTTTGGTGATAATTATGGTCATGCGGTGCATTTGTTTGAGCGCGATTGCTCGCTGCAACGCCGCCATCAAAAAGTGATTGAGGAAGCACCCGCCCCCGGCATGACGCCTCAAATGCGCGCTGCCATGGGCGAGGCGGCAGTCAAGGCTGCCCAAGCCATCGGCTATTCCGGCGCAGGCACGGTGGAATTTATCGCCGATGTGTCGGAAGGGCTGCACCCTGACCGCTTCTTTTTCATGGAAATGAACACGCGGCTACAGGTTGAGCATCCGGTGACGGAAGCGATAACCGGCCTTGATCTGGTTGAGTGGCAATTGCGTGTGGCGTCCGGCGAAGCCTTGCCGAAGCAGCAGATTGAGCTTTCCATCAATGGCTGGTCTTTTGAGGCGCGGCTTTATGCCGAGGACCCTGCGCGTGATTTTCTGCCCGCGACCGGCAGGCTTGCGCTGTTTGCAGCGCCTCAAAATGCGCGCGTGGATTCCGGCGTGCGCTCTGGCGATACCATCACGCCGTTTTATGATCCGATGATTGCCAAGATCATCACCCATGGCGCAACGCGCGATGAGGCGTTGACCCGGCTCGAAGGCGCTTTGAACAAGACGCGTATTGCAGGACTTGTCACCAATCGGCAGTTTTTGTCCCAACTTTGCAAGCTTGAAGCCTTTCGTTCTGGCGATGTTGATACAGGGCTGATTGCGCGTGAGGCGTCCACACTTTTCAGAATAGAACAGTCTTCGGATATTGCTTTTGCGCTGGCAGCACTCGGTGCGCTTGATTTGCTGGATGCGCCGCTTAACAATGATCCATGGAGCAGTCTGCGCGGTTTCCGCCTATGGGATGATGCAGCGCGCTCCGTCCTGCTTGATCATCATGGTGAACGCCAGACAATTCATTTTACGATCAAAAGCGGCAGGCTTTTTGGCTTTAGCTTTGGCGATCTGGAAATCCGCTCTCATGAAAATGGTCTGGTGCGCTTTTCAATTCATGGTCACCTTGAACAGGCATCCGTCATGCGCATCGGCGTTGACGTGAGCGTTCAGCTCCATGGACGCGACGCCTTGTTTCATCATGTTGAGATTGTCGGTGCGGAGGAGGAGGTTTCGGGCGAAAGCCGCATTCTCTCGCCGATGCCAGGACTTGTGCGGCTGGTGTGCGTTGCGGAAGGCGAAAGTGTCGCCAAAGGCGACCGGCTTGTGACGATGGAGGCGATGAAGATGGAGCTTTCACTGACTGCGCCGCGAGATGGCAAGGTCGCAACTGTGAACGTCGCGGCTGGCGATCAGGTCGATGAAGGCGCGCTGTTAGTCCAACTGGAGGAAGAGCATGATCCCGAAAAGTGGGAACCGGTTTTCGGACAAGATCATGCTCAAACAAAAAGAGGAGAAGAACATGGCTGAACACGTGGAAATCGTCGAAATGGCAGCGCGTGACGGCCTGCAAAATGAGAAGCGTTTTGTTCCGACAGCCGACAAGATTGCGCTGATTGATCGCCTGTCCGCTTGTGGCTATTCCCGTATCGAAGCAACCAGTTTTGTCAGCCCCAGATGGGTGCCTCAATTGGCCGATGCGCAAGAGGTGATGCGCGGTATCCACCGTGCGGGCAGCGTCCGCTATTCGGTTCTGGTGCCGAATATGAAGGGCTATGCGCTTGCGGTGAGCGCCAATGTTGATGAAATTGCCGTCTTCATCTCTGCCTCCGAGGGCTTTTCCAAAGCCAATATCAATTGCACGATTGCAGAGAGCATTGAGCGGCTGGCACCAGTGATTGGTGCAGCCATCAATGATGGTCTGGCCATTCGCGGTTATGTCAGCTGCGTTGTCGAATGTCCTTATGATGGGCCAACTGCGCCGCAGGCGGTTGCAGAAGTCACCGAGCAACTCTTTTCGCTTGGCTGCCACGAGGTGAGCCTTGGTGACACAATCGGGCGCGGCACGCCTGAAACAGTGAGCGCCATGCTCGATGCCGTGTTGAATATCGCGCCTGCGCACAGTCTTGCCGGTCACTATCACGACACCAATGGCCGTGCGCTTGATAATATCCGGGCCAGTCTGGAAAAGGGGCTTCGGGTGTTTGATGCATCGGTGGGCGGACTGGGGGGATGTCCGTTTGCACCGGGTGCCAAGGGCAATGTCGATACGCTGGCAGTCGCGGACATGCTGCATCGGCTTGGCTTTGAAACCGGCCTTGATATTGAAAAGCTGAGATCGGCAGCGTTGTTTGCGCAAGCGTTCACGCAGGATAAGGCTGCATGAGCGCGTTCGAAACCTTGCAAATTGCGCTTGATGAGCGCGGTGTCGCGACACTGACGTTCAATCGCCCCGAGCAGCACAATGCGCTTTCCGGTCTTATGATCGATGAGCTTTTCAACGCGACGCTGCAACTGGCAGATGATGACGCGGTGCGTCTCGTTATTCTGACCGGCAGCGGCAAAAGCTTTTGCGCAGGTGGCGATCTTGGCTGGATGCAGGAGCAGGTGAACGCGAACCGCTCTCAACGAATAGAAGCGGCGCGCAAACTGGCACTGATGCTCAAAGCCTTGCGCGATCTGCCGAAGCCTCTGATCGGGCGGATCAATGGACAGGTTTTTGGCGGTGGTGTCGGGCTTATCAGCGTTTGCGATGCAGCGATCGGTGTCTGTGATGCGCGTTTCGGGTTGACGGAAACCAAGCTTGGCCTGATCCCGGCAACCATCAGTCCCTATGTGGTTGCGCGGATCGGACAGGCCCATGCACTGAGAACGTTTACCTCGGCACGATTGTTTGATGCAATGGAAGCAAAGCACATTGGATTGCTGCATCACGTGGTCGAAGCAGAGCAACTTGATGCTGCAATAGAGCGGGAAATCAAACCCTATTTTTCGACTGCACCCAATGCGGTCGCAGCGTCCAAACGGCTGGTGCACGCGCTCAGTGCACCGATCGACGAAGCGGTGATCGAAATGACACTCACCCGTCTCGCCGACACATGGGAAACGCCAGAGGCTGCGGAAGGAATCGCGGCCTTTTTTGCAAAGCAAACACCACCATGGAAGAGAGGAGGATAAGCATTTTTTGGGAGGCAGTTTTCGTTGTAGTTGCGGGTACTTGGCCCCTTGCAATCGGAAGCTGGAAATGCATTCTTATTACATCATGAAAGCGTGCTGCCGTTCTGGAGCATGTTTCCGAAAGCGCAGATGCAATTTCGGATAATATTATGGCTCTGGTACCCCAAAAGGGTGATGGTGCGGCGCGTTTTTGGATTGACCCTTTAAGATCGTATGATTGAAATAAAAGGGAGGGCCCGGCAAAGCTGCAGCGCATATGCGCTACGATTTGACCGGCATGGGTTGTCTGGGGCCATCGGGAAAAACGGGGCCTCACCAAAGGAGAAAAAGAATGAACCTCAAGCTTCTTTCCAGCGTAGCCTTTGCCGCTACTCTCGGTTTTGCCAGCGCTGCTTATGCAGATATTACGATTGGCGTTGTCGCACCACTCACAGGTCCGGTTGCCGCCTATGGCGACCAGGTCAAGAAGGGTGCGGAAACCGCTGTTGAAGTCATCAACAAGAATGGTGGTATCAAAGGCGAAAAGATCGTTCTGAAGTTTGCCGACGATGCCGGTGAGCCAAAACAGGGCGTTTCTGCGGCAAACCAGCTTGTTGGTGATGGCATCAAGTTCGTCGTCGGCCCGGTCACGACCGGCGTCGCGATCCCTGTTTCCGACGTTTTTGCGGAAAACGGCGTTCTTATGGTTACGCCAACTGCAACCGGTCCTGATCTGACGTCGCGCGGCTTGGAAAACGTGTTCCGCACCTGCGGTCGCGATGATCAGCAGGCCGATGTCATGGCCGCCTACTTCCTGAAAAACTTCAAGGACAAGAAGGTCGCCATCGTTCACGACAAGGGCGCATATGGTAAGGGTCTCGCAGATTCCTTCAAGGCTGCAATCAACAAGGATGGCATCACCGAAGTTCAATACGATTCCGTCACCCCCGGCGATAAAGATTTCAGTGCTCTGGTATCCAAGCTGAAAGCCGCTGGTACGGAGATCGTTTATTTCGGCGGTTATCATGGTGAAGGCGGCCTTCTGGCCCGTCAGATGCATGATGCAGGTTTGAATGCCCTGATTCTTGGCGGTGAAGGTCTGTCCAACACCGAGTTCTGGGCGATTGGTCAGAAGAATGCTGAAGGCACACTCTTCACCAATGCTGTTGATGCAACGAAGAATCCAGCTTCCAAGGAAGCCGTTGATGCGCTGACAGCCAAGAACATTCCGGTTGAAGCATTCACCATGAACGCTTTTGCCGCTGTTCAGGTGCTTGCAGACGGTATTGAACGCGCTGGTACGACGGAAGATACCGCAGCTGTTGCCGCAGCACTTCGCGATGGCAAGCCAATCGAAACGGTTATTGGTAAGCTGACCTATGGCGAAACGGGTGATCTTTCATCGCCAAGTTTTGACGTTTTCAAATGGGAAGACGGCAAGATCGTTGGTCTTGATTGATCAGCCATTTGCAATTGACGAAAACGCCGGGGATCAAACCCCGGCGTTTTTGTTTTGCGAATAACAGTTGAGGCTTTTTATGAGCTGGGAAAACCAAGCTCTGCTTCGATGGCTTCAAAAGTGTCATCCATGGCGCGGGTCGGGCTGAACGGAAGTGCGAAGTGACCGTAGGCGATCGACATCTGTCCTTCGGCTTTGCGCTCGCCGCCTTTGGCAACCGCAGCAATGTAAAGGGCAGCGGCAAGCCCGGTTCTGTCCGATCCTGCTTTGCAATGAAGAAGCACTGGCTTTTCCGCTTGCTGCATCAAAGCAATGAGCGCGCGTGTTTGCTCTTTGCTGAGTTGTTTGCGCGATGACATCGCATAATCTGCGTGTTGAATTCCAAGCGCCGTAGACGCTGCAACTTCGTCATCGTACCATTTCGAACCCGGCTCTGCGCCACGCAGATTGATAATCGTTTTGATGCCATAAAGCGTCTTCAGCTGTGCAATACGCGATGGATCAGGCTGATTGGAGCGATAGGCTTGCCCTGCGATGATGGTGTGGACATTGCCTTTATACTGAATTGTTACCAAATAGCCACCAAGAAAACTCCCGCCAATCAACATGCTCAGAACAAGTATCCTGACAAAACCAAGCGAAAAAAGCGCATGTTTTTTGAGGGGGTGCATAATTGTTCCTTAGTAGAGGTTTCTAATGTGATATAAATTTACTTTTTTTACTTGAATTCCCTCTCTTATATAGTACGATTGCGACATAATGTTGAAAAGTGTAATTTTATATTTCGTTGCGTAGTGTTTTCCAAGATTGACACGACTGAGCTTGCCGGAAGAGTGAGAGCGTCCTCCCGGACTGCAATTTCATCTCGAACGGCTGATAATGGTAAGCTTCGGTTAACCATAGTGGTTTAGTTTATTTGTATCAAAATGGGGCATTTAGCGGAGCAGGTTTGATGCAGCGCTATAGATTTGACGACAAAAAAGTTTTGATCGAAGCCATAGTCGAACTTCTTAACAGAGGTGTCGAGCCGGATGAACTTGATCTGGTACTCAGCCGGATTGGTCCGGTGGATCTCGATCTGATGCGGCAGTGTTTGATTGAGGTCTGGAACTATAATCATCCGGAACCTGTACAAACACCGATGGCAGCTTGATCAAAGCGCATCCCGAAAAGGGAGAATGCGTTTTCGGACAGAACACGCGTGAGCGCGCGTTGGGTTTTCGCGTGTTGTGATCGCAAGGAGCTCTGGCAAAGGTTAACACGTGGCCTATGGGCGACCGACGGGCCTATATGCTGGGCATTGCGCTTTCAGGTTATTCTTTTCGGGCTTTTGATGGATTTCTGAAGACTGTCACAATCCTGAAATGCAACAATGCTAAATCTAAATTCGTATCGGGAATTCATTCGGTGATGCGACCACGGATGTAATGGCGCAAACCGAATGAAAGCGGAAGGTCGGGTTCATCCCGGCCTTTTTCGTTTTGCAGCCCGAAGGAAACACTTCACAGCTGCCGGATCTGGAACTAGTCTTGCGCAGCGTTTCGTGAGGAGGCAATCAATGATACGCCATATCGTTCTTATTCGGTTCAGATCGGATGTCGAACCCGCGCAGATAAAAGCCGCTCTTGATCAGGTGGTCGCTTTGCGGGGCAAAATCGACGGCATCGTTGCGATTACAGCGGGTAAAAATAACAGTCCCGAAGCGCTCGAAAAGGGATTTAAGCACGGCTTTGTTGTCGATTTTACCGATGCAGCGGCGCGCGATGCCTATCTTCCTCATCCTGATCACGTGGTCGTTGGCGGAAAGCTTGTCGAACTGGCCGAAAATGGTCTCGATGGTATTCTTGTGTTTGACTATCATTGTTAAAACAGAAGTCCTCCGACCCCCATTTTTCCCAGATCGTCTGAATCAAGCCTCACACCCGCCATCAAGCGATCCAGTATCCAGTCGAGGCTGTTTTCGCGCGCACTGCGTGCGGATCCGGGCGCGACAATAATATATTTCTCCCCAAGCTTTGCCAGAACCAGAAGATTGCCCGGATCAACCGGCATACCAATACGCAAAATCTCGCCACCCGAAGCGAGAATTGCGCGCGCGACAATGTCCGCTTCATCTGCGATGGAAGAGGCGCTGACTATGAGGATGAGATCGCACGCATGCCGGAGTTCACTGATTGCCCGCATGAGCGCATCTTGCGCATGAACCACGCGGTGTTCAGCCCCCACTGATCCGTGATTATGCTCAATGCGCATGGAAATGAGCTTGCGTGTTTTGTCGAGGACTGAATCGCGTATGGACGGCAATTGAGACTGGATAATCCCGACCGTCATGGCCTGGAACGGCCTCACATCCAGAATATTTTGCGGGGCTGCTGGCCAGCGCAGGTTTTCAATCAGCTTTGCTGGTATCGCAAAGGGAATGATTTTAACGCTCGCAACCATCTGGCCACGCTGAACGCGGCAGTCATTGCGCAATGTTGCAACGGAAATACGCGGATCAAGCAGGTTTATGGTGTCAATGGCAGTTGCTTGCGCGTGAAACAGACCGTCATGACGGGCAAACAGATTGATACGCCCTGTAACGGGCTTTCCCGCTTCTATATTCTCTGAAATGAGCAAATTTCCGACGGCAAGCGCTGCTTCATCTTCCCTGATGTCGTCGTCTTCGAGGCGTGCTGCAAAGACATGCGTGATGCCTTGTTTTTGCAAAATATCGAGATGGTCGCGGGTTAAAACGGTGCCTTTACGAAAGCTGTGTGCACCTGACGTGATTGCATAGGCAAGCATTGCCCCTTCAGTTTGTTCAATCGGCCAGTTCCCAAATATCATGTGTTTTCCGTCAAAGCATTTCCAGCAAAAGTGCGCAGCGGTTTTGCGTAGGATAATGCGTAGCGCAAAAGATCATTTCCAGCAAAAGTGCGCAGCGGTTTTGCGTGGGATAATGCGTGAGTAAAAGATCATTTCCAGCAAAAGTGCGCAGCGGTTTTGCGTGGGATAATGCGTGAGTAAAAGATCATTTCCAGCAAAAGTGCGCAGCGGTTTTGCGTAGGATAATGCGTAGCGCAAAAGATCATTTCCAGCAAAACTGCGCAGCGTGCAGGCCGTAAAGTGCGACCAGAGGATCCTTTGTGATCCCGCTATGATGCTTTGGCTCCTGTGTAAAACAAAAAGAATGCGCGCTCTGGCGATGATAATGGTCGGGGATACTTCCAGATCATGGGCCTGCAAGTTGAATTGGTATTATTAAAAGCGATTCGCGAATCGATTTGCGTTGAGTGAATGGCAAAATTTATGGAGTTATTTTAAAATTTGTGTTATTGACAATATTGTCAACTGTTAAATGTTGTTATGATTAAGTTGCATTATATAAAATAATCTACATTAATATTGTTTAATCTTCATGAATTCTTTTGTGTGGTATCTTTGTTTAAGGTTCAGTTACGGTCAGTTTAACGCTGGGTATCGTCTTGAATTTTTTGATTTTAACTTGTAGAGAGCCGCCGACGGGAATTGGGTTTGTCCAGTTTGATTCCGGATGGGTCGATTATGACTCACAAAGCATATGCAGCCGCGACATTTCGATCCAGTACATTTTCAGTCTGGCGCGTGACAAACAGCTTTATTCGTTATAACGGTACCTTTGAAATTTTCAGAACTTACCGAAATCTAGGAAATGACGAATGCACCAGAGCTGAAGTTCTGTGTGCAGGATGGAAAGACAAATGAAACACGGCACCCCCCGGACGATCATTTCGTTCGCCGTCTTGGCCCTCACGGCGTTCCTCGCCGGCTGCGAGAACCAGGTTCTGCTCTCTCCGAAAGGAGAGATCGGTTTGGCGGAACGCGATCTCATCTATTTTGCGACTGGCCTTATGCTGCTGGTCGTGCTTCCGGTCATTGGCATGACGCTCTATTTCGCCTGGAAGTACCGCTCCACCAACGAAAAGGCAGAGTATCTGCCGGACTGGCATCATTCCAACAAGATTGAAGCGGCTGTCTGGCTTATTCCTGTCGTTATTATCGTTTTGCTTGGCACTGTGACATGGATCTCAACGCATAAGCTTGACCCTTACCGTCCGCTTGTCTCAGACGTGAAGCCGGTCAATGTTGAAGTTGTCGCGCTGGACTGGAAATGGCTGTTCATTTACCCGGATCTGGGTGTTGCATCGGTCAATGAAATGGCGATGCCGGTTGATGTTCCTGTGAACTTCAAGCTGACATCCAGCAGCATTATGAATTCCTTCTTTATTCCGCAGCTTGGCAGCCAGGTTTACACCATGCCGAGCATGCAGACGCAGCTGCACCTGATTGCAAATCATGAGGGCGTGTTTGACGGCATTTCTGCTAATTATAGCGGTCAGGGCTTTGCCCAGATGCGCTTTAAGGCGCACTCGCTTGATCAGGCCGGTTTTGACAAGTGGGTTGCCGATGCCAAGGCGTCCGGTCAGGAACTGACGCGTGAGCGTTATGCTTCGCTGGTTCAGCCAAGCGAGAAGGCTCCGGTTCAGTTCTTTGCCTATAATGACAAAGCGCTGTTTCATAATATTGTGAACCGCTGCTGGGATGGCAAATCGGTTTGTCTTGATGATCTGATGCATCAGGAACAGATGGTGCGTGAAGCCCGTGCAGATTTGCGCAAGTCTTCGCCCGTCGATTTCAGCCAGTGGGCAAATGACATTCTTTGTCTGACTCAGCCGCAGCGTATGACGCAGCTTGAAAACTGATTTGCCGATGTAGCTGGCCCCGGGCATTTCATCCGGGGCTTGAGCTGCTGATCGCACTCCAATCGAAGTAAGAATAGAAATGTTCGGAAAACTTACGCTCGAAGCGATTCCCTATCACGAGCCTATCATCATGGTCACACTGACCGCGATAGCTGGTGGGGCGCTCGCTATTCTCGCAGCCATTACCTACTATAAGAAGTGGGGCGTTCTGTGGAGCGACTGGCTGACCTCTGTCGATCACAAACGTATCGGCATTATGTACATTATTCTGGCTTTCGTGATGCTGTTCCGCGGCTTCTCGGACGCTGTTATGATGCGCGCGCAGCAGGCAATCGCCTCCGGCGCCAATGAAGGCTTCCTGCCGCCGCACCACTATGATCAGATCTTCACCGCGCATGGCGTGATCATGATCTTCTTCGTCGCGATGCCTTTCATTGTTGGCCTGATGAACTTTGCCGTACCGCTTCAGATCGGTGCGCGCGACGTGGCTTTCCCATACCTCAACTCGTTGAGCTTCTGGCTCACGGTTGCCGGTGCCATCCTCGTTAACATTTCGCTTGGTATCGGCGAATTCGCAAAGACCGGCTGGCTGGCTTATCCGCCGCTTTCAGGTCTTGAGTTCAGCCCGGATGTCGGGGTGGATTATTATATCTGGGCCTTGCAGATTTCCGGTATGGGGACGCTGCTTTCGGGCGTGAACCTCATCACCACCATCATCAAGATGCGTGCGCCGGGCATGGGTATGATGCAGGTTCCGGTTTTCACCTGGACCGCACTCTGCTCCAACGTTCTGATCGTGGCTGCGTTCCCGATCCTGACTGTGACGCTGGCACTGCTGTCGCTTGACCGTTATCTGGATTTCCACTTCTTCACCAATGATGCTGGTGGCAATCCGATGATGTATGTGAACCTGATTTGGATCTGGGGTCACCCGGAAGTCTATATTCTGGTTCTGCCGTGCTTCGGCGTTTTCTCCGAAATCATTGCCACTTTCTCCGGCAAGCGCCTGTTTGGCTATGCGTCGATGGTTTATGCGACCGTTGCCATTACCATTCTGTCGTTCCTCGTCTGGGTGCATCACTTCTTCACCATGGGTGGCGGTGCAAGCGTCAATGCCTTCTTCGGCGTTGCGACCATGATCATCTCGATCCCGACAGGTGCAAAAGTCTTCAACTGGCTTTTCACCATGTATAAGGGGCGTCTGCGCATCGAAACGCCGGTCATGTGGACGCTCGGTTTCATGTGTACCTTTGTTGTTGGTGGTATGACGGGCGTTCTGCTTGCTGTTCCGCCTGCAGATTTCGTGCTGCACAACTCCGTGTTCCTGATCGCCCACTTCCATAACGTGATTATCTCGGGCGTTTTGTTTGGCTGCTTTGCCGGTCTCATCTACTGGTGGCCAAAGGCGTTTGGCTTCAAGCTGCATGAAGGTCTCGGCAAGAAGGCGTTCTGGTGCTGGCTGGTTGGCTTCATCATGGCCTTTATGCCGCTCTACGTGCTCGGCCTGATGGGCATGACACGCCGTCTGAACCATACGGAAAACCCAGCCTGGCATATCTATCTGATCATTGCAGCAGTTGGCGTTGCGATTATTCTTTGCGGTATTGTCTTCCAGGTTCTCCAGATCATGATCTCCATTCGTGATCGTGAAAAGCTGCGCGTCGTCAATGGCGATTCATGGGGCAACGGACGTACGCTCGAATGGTCGATTTCGTCACCTCCACCATTCTACAACTTTGCTGAAGTTGCGCATGTGCGTGATCACGACAGCTGGTGGGATATGAAGCAGAACGGTTATGTGCGCCGCACTGAAAACTTCGCCCGCATTCATATGCCGAAAAACACAGGCACGGGCTTCATCATTGGTATGCTCTGCATTCCTCTGGGCTTTGCGCTGGTGTGGCACATCTGGTGGCTCGCAATTGCTGCAGCTGTTGGTGTTCTGGCTGTCGCCATTGCCCACTCTTTCAACAATGACAGGGACTATTATGTCTCGGCCGATGAAGTACAGCGCGTCGAAGACGCCTATACGCGGCAACTGAATGCTCAGGAGGTCTGATCCATGAGCGCTACCGTTCATACGGCTGCACCATTTACGGGCGGCAACGAGCATCCGGCTCACGAAGATCATCATGATGCAGGGTCGACCACACTGGTCGGCTTCTGGATCTACCTGATGAGTGACTGCGTTCTCTTCTCGGGCCTTTTTGCAACCTACGCCGTTCTGGCGCATCAGTTCGCGGGCGGCCCGACTGGCCGTGAACTGTTCGATCTGCAGTTTGTTCTGACAGAAACGATGATCCTGCTGGCGTCTTCGCTGACTTATGGTCTGGCGACGCTCTCCATGTTCAGGAACAATCGTGCAGGCGTGCTCTTCTGGCTGGGCGTGACTTTTCTGCTCGGCTTCGCGTTTCTTGCGATGGAAATCTATGAATTCCATCACCTGATCGTTGAAGGTGCAGGTCCAAGCCGCAGCGCATTCCTTTCGGCCTTCTTTGCGCTGGTTGGAACCCACGGTCTGCATATTACCTCGGGCCTCATCTGGATTCTGGTGCTTTCCGCCCAGCTTCTGCGCGATGGCCTGACTGAAAAGAACCGGACGCGCGTGATGTGCTTGAGCCTCTTCTGGCACTTCCTGGACATCATCTGGATTGGCGTCTTTACCCTTGTCTATCTGCTGGGTGTATTGTGATGAGCTCTGGACACGAAACACACGATCAAGCCGCGCATGGCAGCCTGAAGTCGTACCTGATTGGTCTGACACTGGCGATCATCCTCACCATCGTTCCGTTTATGCTGGCAATGAATGGCTACTTCACGCCGGCAACGACCGCAGCGATTGTTATCGGAATGGCCGCCGTTCAGATCGTGGTGCATCTGGTTTACTTCCTGCACCTTGATCCGAAGTCAGAAAATGGCTGGAACATTCTGG
This sequence comes from Ochrobactrum chromiisoli, assembly GCF_026241335.1. GTDB lineage: Bacteria > Pseudomonadota > Alphaproteobacteria > Rhizobiales > Rhizobiaceae > Brucella > Brucella chromiisoli. The sequence continues at coordinate 322,549 of NZ_JAPHAV010000001.1, forward strand.
CGCTCATTTTCACGGCCATCATTCTGGCGATTGTGCTGGCTGGCTCCATCTGGGTCATGCATCACCTCGATACCAATATGATGCCGATGTATATGACGCCGGGCGATGTGCGTAATCTGCCGTAAGTGAATTTCAGGAGGCTGGCTCGTGCTGGCCTTCTGTCTCCTCTTAACCAGGTCTGACGGCCCGGTTTTGCGGCTTTTTTCCTCCCTCTCCCCCTTAAAAAGCCGCATGGCGCCCCGGTCTTTGCCGGGGCGCTTTTGGTTTGTTTGAGGCAGTTCCCGAAAAAGGGAAGCTGGCTTTCGCAACAGCACGGATGCGAAGGTGAAGACAGAGCATTTCCAGCAAAAGTGCGCAGCGGTTTTGCGGGGGGACAATGCGTGAGCAAAAGAGCATTTCCAGCAAAAGTGCGTAGCGGTTTTGCGCGGGATAATGCGTGAGCAAAAGAGCATTTCCAGCAAAAGTGCGCAGCGGTTTTGCGCGGGATAATGCGTGACGGAAAACAGACAGGACGTTTCTAACGGATGGCCTTAAAAGGAAATGGGCGCGATGTGCCCTTTAAAGCAAATAATGAATGTATAAAATTTTAGTAAACTTATTATTATGCTGTAATATTCATCGTTCTTTGCATTCAAATAGACGTTATAGTTTGCTAAATATTGGTCACTATTGCTTTTGTCCATAATTTGGGCTATATGATACACAATGGTTTTCTTTGTATTGCATTTCTACAGTTGCATATTTGGAGAATTATCGATGTTTCTATTTAAGAAACGACTTAATAAAAAGCTTGTTCGCGCATTCATTTTTTCGTCTGTACTCTTTGTTCCTGCCGTGGCTTTTGCTGTGCCTGCGACCGTGACTGCGACTGTAAATGTCCGCAGTGGGCCGGGCGTCAATTACGGGCGGCTTGCCGCATTACCGGTTGGCCTCCGGGTGGATGCGGGCCCATGTCGAGGACGCTGGTGTCAGGTAAACAGCGGTGGTTATCGTGGCTGGGTTTCAGCGCGTTTCATAAGCTTTGGCGGCTATGTGAGGGGGCCAGTCTATCCGAACCGGGCCTATCTTAACCCTGTCGATCCTTATAGCGCCTATCCATCGGGATATTATCCTTCCGGTTCAAGCACCACTGTCATCATTGGCGGTGGCGGCTGGGGACCGGGTTACGGCTGGGATCGCGGTTGGACCTCGGGATGGCCTCCCTATTGGGGATGGCGCGGGGGTCACGGCGCATATCCGGGTTGGCGTCATGGCTGGGGACCGAGATACGATCCTTATGCCGGCTCTCACCGGGGATGGAATCCCGCCTGGGGTGTTGGTCCTGCCAGAGGTCCGCACTGGTCAGGGCGAACTGCCCCTTACCGGATTGGGACAGGTGTTCGCCCTCAATTCGGCAATATGCGCCCATATCACTCCGGGCGCTGAACCGGCATAACTTATTTCATATCAGGTCATTCTCCTCCTCCCCTGACCATGACCTGAGACGCGGCCTGCCGGATTCCCTCCCTCCGGCGGGCCGCATTCATTTTATAATGTTAAAACGCGCCATTAACTCTCCATTGACTCAATCTATTCACAATAGGGGATAAATGACTTCGGGCTTTGCAAGGAGGTTTGTGATTCTCGTCTGAGCCCGAAATGTCATACCGCATCTGGGTTGAAGCTTGGTCTTCCCACCACTCTATGCTAATCCCTGAATCGTCCTGGGATTGTGGGGGAGGACGAAGCGCTACCGAGGCGGTCGTCAAGGAGCGCGCATCCCGAAAAGTGTAAAACAGTTTTCGGATAATATGCGCATGAAACGAATGTTTAGAGTGTTGATCTGATACAATCAGATTGAAATACGCTCTGGAACCCGGACAGTAACGTGTATGACTAGGCGTAACAGGACGATACAGGGAAGAAGTCTCATTGTACTCGCATTGGCGGTGCAATTTGCTTCAATGACCGTTTCGCCCGCTTTGGCATTCGAAATCTTTGGTATACGCCTCTGGGGTAAGGACAAGAGCGTCGACCCTGATATTATTGATCCCAAAAGCTATTCGGTTGAGGTCAACGCTGTTGGTAATCGCAAGAATGCCGATGGCAGCGATGCTGATCTTAAATCCGTTATAGAAGGGGCCTCCGGCCTTGTTTCCGACGAACAGACGCCTGCATCGGGTTCTGCGGGCCTTCTGGCGAAAGCACGGGGCGATTATCGCCGTATTCTGGCAGCACTCTATGGTGAAGGTCGTTACGGCGGCACGATTTCCATCAAGGTTGATGGCCGTGAAGCCAATGATATTCCAGTCGATACCGATATTCCAAACAATGCGAAGATCGATATTTCGGTTGATCCGGGTCCGCAGTTTTTGTTCTCGCGCACGGCCATATCCAATATCGCACCGCCGCCTGCAGACAAAAGGGAACAGGTGGAATCGGTCGAAAAGGCCGGTTTTGCTCCTGGTCAGGTCGCCCGTTCAGGCACCATCCTGAAAGCCGAGCGGCTGGCGGTCGAGGCATGGCGTCAGCAGGGCTATGCCAAAGCCAGGATCACCAAAGAAGACATTGTTGCCGATCATGATGGCAATAGGGTTGCTGCCGATATCGGGCTTGATCCGGGCAGAAAGGCTTATTACGGCCCCGTCAGCGTGGTTGGTACTGCGCGCATGGACCCGCAATTTGTCGCCTGGATGACCGGATTGAAGCCGGGTGAGCAATACAGCCCCAAAGACATCGAAGATGCAAAAAAGCGCCTTGGTCGCATGGAAGTCTTCCGCTCGATGAATTTTGAAGAAGCCGAAAAGATTGGGCCGGATGGCAGCCTGCCAATGACGCTCAATGTTCAGGAGCGCAAGCCACGCCGCTTTGGTTTTGGTGCCGAGTTTTCCACGCTCGACGGCTTTGGTGTCACCGGTTACTGGATGCACCGCAACCTGTTCGGGCGCGGCGAGCGCTTGCGTTTCGATGCCAAGGTCAGTGGTGTCGGCGGTTCACAGGACAATTCCTTCGATCCGTCCAATTACACCTATACGCTTGGAACGAGCTTCGCAAAGCCCGGCGTTTACACGCCTGACACGGATTTCGTTGCCGCCCTTGATGCCAAGCGCGAAGTGCTTGATGCCTATACGGAAACGTCGATCAATGCGAAGACCGGCTTCACGCAGATTTTCAGTGATGAGCTTTCCGGCGCGCTTTATGCCAAGGCAAGCCATGGGCGCTTCGATGACGATTATTTCGGAAAACGCGAATTTACGACAGGTGGTCTTGAAGGCAATCTTCTTTACGATGGCCGGAACAACAAGCCCGATCCAAGCTCGGGTGTTTATCTGGAAGGCAACATTCAGCCCTTCTATGAGTTCCAGCGTGGCAATTTTGCGACCCGCTTCACGGCGGAAGGACGCGCTTATTACGGCTTTGGTGCCACAGACCGCGTTATTCTCGCTGGCCGCGTGAAACTTGGCTCTGTCGTTGGCGCCGGTATTGCGGATATCCCACCCAATCAGTTGTTCCTTGCAGGTGGTGGCGGCTCAGTCCGCGGCTATTCCTATCGCAGTATCGGTGTTCAAACAGCGACTGGCGACACGATTGGCGGGCGCTCGCTGGTTGAGGCATCGGGTGAAGTGCGTACGCGTGTCACCGATTCAATTGGTGTCGTGGGCTTTGTCGATGCAGGCTATGTCGGCGAACAGTCCTATCCGGATTTTTCAGAACAAATGCGCATAGGCACGGGCCTTGGCCTGCGTTACCTGACAGGGCTTGGGCCGATCCGTCTCGATGTTGCTCTTCCGCTTAACCGCCGCTCGGGCGATCCGAGCTATGCATTTTATGTGGGCATAGGACAGGCGTTTTGACCAGATTTCTAGCACTCTTGGCCTTCATTCTCTTCGCCATTCCAGCGCTCGCACAGCAGCCGCAGCAGGAAGAGGAGAAGTCTTATTTCATTTCTTTTGTGGAGAGCAAACTTTCCGCGCCCAACCGTCGTATCCAGTTTTCGGGTCTGAGCGGACTTTTGTCGTCTGAGGCAAGTGTCGGGCAGATCACGATTGCTGACCGCGAAGGCGTTTGGCTGCGCATTGAAAATGCAAAGCTCAACTGGAGCCGCACGGCGCTTTTTACCGGCCGTTTGAGCATTCAGTCGCTGGTGGCTGAACGCATTGATTTCATTCGCAAGCCGTTGCCGGACAACAGTCTTCCATCGCCGGAATCATCGACTTTCAGCCTGCCGGAACTGCCGCTGTCGATCAATATTGATAGTCTTGATGTCGCTCATCTGTATTTTGGTCAGGAGATTTTCGGGCTGCAATCGGAAGTGTCGCTGAATGGAAGTCTGTCGCTGGCGGATGGCTCGCTGAATTCCACGTTCGATATCAAGCGTTTGGATGGTCCGGGTGGCAATTTTGCCTTGCGCGCAGCCTATGCCAATGCCGATCAGAAACTTGATCTTGATCTGAAAGTGAGCGAGCCTGCCAATGGTATCGTTGCCAATCTGCTCAATATTGAGGGATATCCGCCTGTCGATCTGACGCTGACGGGCAATGGTACGCTTGATGATCTCAAGATTGATCTGGCCCTTGATACCAATGGCAGCCGCACGCTGACGGGTGGCTTTACACTGGTGCGCCGCGCTGATGGACGTGTCTTTGCCACACAGATCAATGGCCCGATTTCTGTTCTTGTCCCGCCTGCTTTCCGTGATTTCTTTGGTGCCGATACGGCATTGACTGCAAATGGGCTTCTGAAAGATGGCGGCGGGTTCCGTCTTGATGATCTTGCACTCAATACGGCTGCGATGAAGATCAAGGCTTCTGCTGAATCCGACACGAGCGGCTTTTTGAACAAGCTGCGTGTGGATGCAGATATTCGCGATGACAGCAAAGGTGAAGTTTTGCTGCCGGTCAAAGGTGCGCAAACCACGATCAACAATGCGACGCTGCAAATCGCCTACGGTGATCGTCCGACCAATGATTGGACGGGTAAGCTTGCGGTTTCCGGGTTTAAAAATGCCTCTGTTTCGGCTTCCAGCATCGCCCTTGATATGGGGGGGGGGGCTGAAAATCTGAATGATGCAACGAACCGCCATATCACATTTAACGTTGATGGCGGTGTAAGCGGCATCAACGCGCCCGATCGGAAAATCGCCGAAGCTTTGGGTGATAAAATTGATGTCCTGATCAATGGTGGCTGGCGTTCCGGTTCCCCGGTACAACTTGAAAAGGCTGGTATTGAGGGCAATGGCCTGAGCCTTGAGCTAAACGGCAACATCGATGATTTCATCTTCAACGGCGATATTCTTGCAAAAATTGCAAGCCTCGCTCCTTATGCGGAACTGGCCGGGCGCGATCTTGCGGGCAGCATCGATGTGAAGGCCTCCGGTAAGGTTAGCCCCATCAGTGGTGCTTTTGATCTCAATCTCGATGGCACGGCGCAAAATATGCGCACCGGTACGCAAGCTGTCGATAATATTCTTGATGGCGAAGTCCGCATGAGCGGCGGAATTGCCCGCAGTGCGGCAGGCTTTGCTGCACGCGATTTCCGCATTGGAAATGCGCTAAGCGAAATCACCGCCAACGGCTCTTTTGCATCTGATAAGGCAGATTTCGATTTCGGTGTCATGCTGTCCGATATGAAGCTTCTGTCTGACAAAGCCTCAGGCCGCATGACGATCAAAGGCAGCGCGCGCGGCGATGACAAGCTGATCGCACTGGCGCTGCGCGCCGACGCACCACAGGGAACACTTGCTGATCGCAAGCTCGCCGACGGCGCGCTCGATTTCAATGCGTTGCTGGATGGCAATGCCACAACAGGCGCATCGCTTTCAGGCAAGCTTGCAGGCAGCGCACTTCTCAATGGCCAGAAGATCGATCTTGGCACGCTCATCGATATCGTCAATGACGAGAAGCGCCTGACCAATCTCGTGTTCAATGCAGGCGGCACACATGTTTCCGGTGACGTGACGCAGAATGCCAAAGGTTTGCTTGCGGGCCAACTCATGGTTGATGCGCCTGATATTTCAACCGCAGCTGCACTTTTCCTTGCTGATGCGACGGGTTCCGCCAATGCCGACATCACGCTTGATGCCAATGGTGAACGCCAGAATGCAACTGTCAACGCCAAGGCCAATGGTCTGAAAATCAACGGAAATCATATCGCATCTGCAGATATTGCCGCAAGCGCGCAGGATCTGTTCGGCGTGCCGGTTGTCGATGGAACGGCCAGCGCACGCGATATTCTGGTTGGCACTTTTGGAATCGACAGTTTTGATGCCAAGGCCAATGCAACAGGGACAAAGACTGATTTTACCGCGAGCACCAAGCTCAAGATTGGCACTTTGGCCAATGCATCCGGTTCGCTTGAGCCAAAAGATGGCGGTTTTGAACTGGGGCTTGCTTCAGCTGACGTGAAACAGGGTTCGCTTTCAGCCGTGCTTGCTGCACCCGCAACCATTGCCATGAAAGGCAGCGATATTTCTTTCGGCGATATCATCGTCAATACCGGCGATGGACAGGTCAAGGTGAATGGTGCGATTGGAGAAAGCCTTGATCTTTCGGTTGCACTGAAAAATCTGCCGCTGGCGCTGGCCAATACTTTCAAACCCGAACTTGGTCTTGGCGGTATCGTTAACGGTACGGCGCGCGTTACCGGTACGCGCGAGAATCCGAATGCCACTTTTGATATTTCTGCGCGTGGTGTGAGCGCAGCGCAGCTTAAAGATCAGGGTATTGCGCCGCTTGATGCGGATGCAAAGGGCAGTTCTGACAGCAATCGTTTGAATGTCGATGCGCATGTAAGCGGCGGCGGCGGTATTGATGTCACCGCTAAGGGCGGCGTCCCGCTTGGCAAAGGCGAGCTTGCAGTTGATGTCAACCTGACCAATCTTCCTTTGGCAGCACTCAACGGCGCGGTAAAAGGACAGGACCTTGCAGGCAATGTCACCGGCACGGCACGGCTCACAGGACCGCTGACCAATCCGGCAGCCCAGTTTAATCTGCGTGGTACAGGCCTGGCTGCAAAGCCGTTGCGTGACAACGGACTTGCGCCGTTAAGCTTGCAGGCTGCGGGTAATTACGCGGCCATGGCGGTTGATATTTCTTCTTTGAACGTGGATGGTCCGCAGGGTCTCAACATCACAGCCAAAGGCAAGGTGCCGTTTTCGGGGCAGGGGCTTGGCGTAGATGTTTCGGGCAATGTTCCGCTGGCGCTCGCCAACCGTTTCCTTGCTGATCGCGGTTCGCAGGTGAGTGGTACACTTTCGCTGACAGCCAATGTTTCAGGTGGCTTTGACAGACCGCAACTGCGCGGTATGTTCTCGACATCGGGTGCGCAGTTTATCGATCCAGAAACCAATGTCCGATTGAACGCCATCAATGTGATGGGGGCGATGGAGGGTGAGACAATCACGCTCCGTCAGGTCAATGCGACCTTTGGCAGTGGAGGTAAGATTTCCGCAAGCGGTACGATTTCGACAAATGCGAGCGCAAATTTCCCGGCCAATATCGACATCAAGCTTGATCGTGCGCGGTATGCTGACGGCAAGCTCGTCGTTGCCACTGTGAGTGGTGGCATTTCGATCACCGGGCCATTGATGCGTGATCCACTGATTGCTGGCCGTATCGATGTTGAACGTGCAGAAATAACTGTGCCAGAAAATCTGGGCGGTGGCGCGGCCTATGTCCCTGTACGCCATATCAACACACCGGCAAATGTTCTTAAAACGCTGGAGCGTGCCAAGGTTGAGACACGTCGTGGCAGCGTGCCGACACCAACGTCCCGTCCGACGGTTCCGCGTCTTGATGTGCTTGTCAACGCACCCAACCAGATATTTGTCCGGGGCCGGGGTTTGGATACGGAACTTGGCGGTCGCGTTCGTTTGACCGGTCCAGTGACAAACATCCAGCCTGTTGGCTCGTTTGATCTTATTCGTGGCCGCATCGGAATTCTCGGCCAGCGCATTACCTTTGATGAAGGTCATGTCACGCTGGTCGGTGATCTTAATCCTCAGCTCAATTTCGTTGCCCGCAGTGAAGGGGATGACATTACGGCAATTGTGACGGTGACGGGTACGGTTGATAATCTGAACATCGCATTCTCCTCCTCGCCGGAATTGCCGCAGGATGAAGTGCTGGCGCATCTGATATTCAAGCGTTCGATTGGTGAGTTGTCAGCCTTCCAGATCGCCCAGCTTGCGGCTGCGGCTGCCGAGCTTGCGGGTGGTTCGAATAATTCGCTCATGAGCAAGCTGCGTCAGGGCACGGGGCTTGATGACATTGATGTTGTCACCGACAGCAAGGGGCAGACTGCGGTCCGTGCAGGTCGTTATATTCGCGATAATATTTATCTGGGTGTCGAAGCGGGTTCTGCTGGCACGACCAAAGGAACGGTTAATCTGGACATCTCCCGCAATCTCAAGGTCAAGGGTGCTTTGGGATCGGAGGGTGACTCCAGCGCCGGTATTTTCTACGAAAAAGATTATTGATCGAAAATGCGATCAAAGGCCGGGCATATCCCCCGGCCTTTTTTCTACCCACTGTTGCGCCCCCGGTTTTTTCTTAACGTTTGCGCGAGGTGTTTAACGCTTCCTCAACCATAAAGACGCAAATTGTTCCCAGCGTAAGAAGGTATTTTGCCGTATTTTGAGTTGGGCGAATTGTATGTCGAAACTGACTGAAAGATTAAGCCGCCGTCATTTTCTGATGGGCACTGGTGCTGCGATGCTGGGCGGTGTTGCAGGCTGTTCGCAAAGCATGGATATGTCTGCATTCCAGATGAATGTCGATCCAATGTCGACGGGTGGCATCACGCCGATGCGTCCGCAGATCAGCATTGATAAGAATATTACCACGCCGGATGTGATGTATGCTTCGGTGCAGGAAGGGCCTTATGCGCTTCCGGCAATTCCCTATCAGAAAGTACCGAAAGAGTTCCGCCGGCAGATCGTACCCGATCCGACAGGCGAAGCGCCGGGAACGATCGTTGTCGTTACCAAAGATCACTTTCTTTACTATGTCTTGCCCGGTGGCGAAGCGCTGCGATATGGCGTTGGCATCGGCAAGGCAGGCTTTGAATGGCAGGGCCGCGCCAATGTTCAGTATAAGAAGCAATGGCCGCGCTGGACGCCGCCGCCTGAAATGATTCAGCGCCGACCGGACCTTGAGAAATACCGCAATGGTCAGGAGCCGGGTCCACAAAACCCGCTTGGGGCGCGTGCGCTTTATATCTTCCAGAATGGTCGTGATACGGGTTACCGCATCCATGGCTCGCCGGAATGGTGGTCTATTGGCCAGTCTATGTCCTCAGGCTGCATCCGCCTGATGAACCAGGACATTATTGATCTTTATAACCGTGTTCAGGGAAAAGCGCCGATCATCGTGAGCTGATCGCAATAGGTTTGAAGCAAAAAACAGAGCGCGTGCATATCAACAATGCACGCGCTCTCATGTTCGACCGGACGGACTGGAGGCGTTTCGCCCGGTTGATCGGTCTTCTGTTTACTCGTAATGAACAGGCTTAGACGCACTGTCGGCAAAGGCGACAAGGCGGGAAAGTTCAAACTTCATGCTATCCACCGATGCATGGCGTTTTGCAGGCGCAGTGATATCCTGTGCCATCTGTGTCGATACCGCTGGCACCGCAAAGGCTGCTGTGGTGAGCGCAATGGCTGCAACAAAGCCGAGGCGTCGTTCGGTTCTGGCTTGCATGTTGGGTCTCCTCGTGCCGCTTTGCGCGGCCTAAATCAAAAAAATCCTACGCAGCGTTTTTCACATCAGTGAAAGGTCGCGCGCCGGGTTATGCTCAAAGCACTGTCGATGGCATGGATGGGTATTGGCAGCAAAGTCTGTCCGAAATCCGCCAATGTGTCGGCAAAATTGCGCGCGGCGTCTGCCACATCATTGCACCGTCGTTTGCAGGCAATGGCCTCAAGACAGGTATCGAGCAACAAGCCATCCTGATTTTGAATGCCGGAGATAAGACCGAGTGTCAGGCACTCTTCCCGGCAAACATGGTGCGAATCGAATGGAAAGGCGCGCAGTGGGCAGCTGGCGCAATGGCGCAACACGCGGATAAACTGCGAAAGTTCGCCCACAGCCCGTTTTGCTTCTGACGCGCCAAGCACTTCCGCATAAAGACCCCAGGTCATTTCCCATGGAATGATTGAGCCGGTTTCAAACCCCGCAGTCCAGCGGCGGTAGCCCTCAAGCACCAGCTTTTCCGGCAGGCGGTCATAATAGCCCACGCTGTTGGTGCCATTGAGTTCGGAGATACGCATATTCATTTGCGCCTCCGTTCAGAGGTATAAACAGCCAAACCGTCTCGCTGCTTATGATTTGCGAGGCGTTCTGTTTCCCCTCGCACATTGCAGTATCCGGTCGGCAAAAGATGAAGTTGCCACGGCAATCCATCTACATTTGCGAACCGGCATTCACTGACACCGATCATCGGGTCCTCCAATCGAACGGGTTCAAGGCCCAAACATCAAAGGCTGCACAAAATAACTCAACTGCATAAAAGCTGTAAATTGATCTGGAGTCAATTACTCATCTTTTATAAAAGTGAATTATTTCAATAGTGTAGAATTATTCTAGACTATTGAACTCATGTTTATAGCAATAGCCGAAGAACGCAATCGCTACAATTGGGTAGCGGTTGCGGCAAACGGGCGCATAAGTCGTCTATGTACCCGTCTTTTCTATTCAGAGCGTGTCGCGCTTAATCCTGCCCGATACGCACGCTCTATCTTCTTGTTTTGACGCATGTCGTTCTCTGATCGTAGCGGGAATGGAAATCAGTCCGGTAGACTGATTTCCCCGCAAAGGCGGTTCCCACTTTTTCGCGACATGCTTTAGTGGTTTGAATGGTCGTCAGACTTACCGCTTTGCGCAGTTACCGGAAACTCCACATCGACCTTCCCGGCTTTTGCGAATTCAAGCGTCGCGGAAACCTTGTCGCCTTCCTTGTAAGGATGCTCGGGCTGAATGAACATCAGGTGATAGCCGCCCGATTTCAGCGCAACGCTCTCGCCTGCGGGAATATCCAACCCGTTCTTGAGCGGGCGCATTTTCATGACCTGATTCTCCATGGTCATTTCATGGATTTCAACGCGCTTGACGCCGGTCGTTGTAACGCCGACCAGCGTGTCAGCCTCTTTGCCGTCATTTTTGATGGTGAGGAAACCACCGGCAACTTTCGCGCCGGGAACCATGGCACGGATAGAAGGTCCACTGATGCTGAGATCACCCACCTTGATTGCAGCCATGGCATGATCGCCATGATCTGCATGTGTGCTGCTGCTCGCATTGCCGTGCATATCATGTCCGGCATGTTCGTCGGCACTTGCTGCGGCCAACACGCGAAGCTGTGGCGCTGGATGCTTGAGATCATGCGGGTTCTGACCATCCTTTGCAATGTCTGTCCAGGCCACGGAATCATCCGTTCCGCAGAATTGCGTCACAGGGAAGGAAAGCGTTGTATCCTTGTCGAATTTGGCAAGCTGGCCGACAACCACGAATTCGTCATAGAAGTCGCTTGGCAGTTCGCCTTCGCTCCATGTCACCTGTTTAAGGCCTGAGGTCACATCCTTGCCATGGACCTTGTAGCTTTGGGCATAGTCGCCTTTGGCTGTTTCGATCTTCCAGCCAGCCTTCGGCTGTGGCTGTGCGGAAACAAATCCTTCGGGAAGCTCCACTTTGACAGCAGTGGTCGCTTTGCCATCACAACCATGCGGGATGCGGATAATCGCCTTGTAGCGGCTGCCAGCCATCGCTTCGCTCTGATCAAGCGAGGAATGGGCATTGACGATTCCCGCGGAAGCGCAAAGGGCAAAAAGCGAAATGGCGGATGTAAAAAGACGAGTGTTTTTCATTGTTTCAAACCTGAATAATCATATGTCGGGATGCAGCGCATTGAAACGCTTGCAAGCGAAGATGAATCTCAGGCGAAGGGTGGCGCTTGTGGTGGCGCGGACGGTGGATAGATGGTCTGCTTTAAAATGGGTTCTGATGGAAGAATAACTTCTGCCGCTGCAATGTTGGGTGCGGCCCCGGTCGATGCAGCAGGCAAGGGGCAAAGGAGTGCTGACGAAATGCGGCAGGCATCACAAATATTGCTGTTGTGCAGATGCTGGTCCTGATCATGACTTTCTTGATCGACTGCATGGTCGGTGATGCAAAGCACCGGATAGCTGCCATCGGGCAGAACATATTGCGCAAGCAGCAATGGTTCGGGCGCAGCGAATATCACCGGCTTGTGTCCGAAAGCGACGAGCAACAACGCCAATACGCTCAAAATGCGTATTGCCAATGTTGCCCGGAACTGGACTGCGCGCATGTTCAACCCAAAATTCTCCCTCAGGATCGACTTTATCTATTCCGAAGCGGCTGTCTTTGCCAAGCGTCAAATAGAAGCTTGTTGATTAGGATGCACTCAGGTGAGCGGTCAGTTTATGCGCTCTACGCGCCGCATTGTCCTTATTGATACCGTCCACCGCGTTGAATGACTTCAATCTTATAGCCATCCGGATCTTCAACAAAGAAGAAGCGCGCAACCGGCACATCACCGTTCTTGAAATCGACCAGCTTGCCGACCTTGAAGCCGAGTTCTGCGAAACGGACATGTTCCGCATCAAGATCATCGACCACGAAAGCGACATGGCCATAGCCATCGCCGAGATTATAGGCTTCAGTGCGCCCCTTATTAACGGTCAGCTCAACTTCGAAATCGGCTTCGCCATTGCGCAGATAGACCAGTGTGAAGCTTTCGAAATCGATGCGCTCGGCGATTTTCAGGCCAAAGGCCTGATCGTAGAAGGAAACTGAGCGCGCTTCATCAAGAACGCGTATCATTGTGTGGATGGCTTTGGCCATTATGTCACCTGCCTGGCTTAAAACTCTTTGTTCACATCTATTGGCCTTTTGGCTGAAACTGGATTATCTCAAGATATGCAAAGCGAGCAAGCGGAGAGCTTGCCGCAGACGAGGTTGGAAGAATGTCAGGCGTAACGCGTGAACAGGTTCTGGAGCGGCTGAAGGCTGTGACAGGGCCAGATTTCGAAAGCGATGTGGTGTCGCTTGGTCTGGTGTCGGATATTTTTATTGCCGACGGCAAAGTCTTTTTCTCGATAACGGTTCCGGCGGATCGCGCAAATGCGCTTGAGCCGATGCGGCTGGCTGCGGAAAAGACAGTCAAGGAAATTCCAGGTGTGTCCGGTGCGCTGGTCACGCTGACGGCTGAAAAGAAGGGCGGGCGTACGAGTGATGATGCACCGCCGCAGCCCAAACCGCAGGCTCGCTCTGCACCAGTTCAGAATCGTCAGCCGCCGCAACCGCGTCCGGCTACAAAGCCCGGTATTCCCGGAGTTGGTGCCATCATTGCCGTCGCATCCGGCAAGGGTGGGGTGGGCAAATCCACCACGGCTGTCAATCTGGCGCTCGGCATGGCCGCAAATGGCTTGAAAGTCGGCATTCTCGATGCCGATATTTACGGCCCATCCATGCCGCGCCTGCTTGGCCTTTCCGGTCGCCCGGAAACAATCGAAGGCCGGACGCTCAAGCCGATGGAAAACTACGGCATCAAAGTGATGTCGATGGGCTTCATGGTGGATGAAGAAACCCCGATGATCTGGCGCGGCCCTATGGTCATGTCGGCGCTGACACAGATGCTGCGCGAAGTGGCATGGGGCAATCTTGACGTTCTGGTCGTCGATATGCCCCCGGGTACGGGTGATGCGCAGCTCACCATGGCGCAACAGGTGCCGCTGGCGGGTGCCGTTGTTGTTTCAACGCCGCAGGATCTGGCGCTGATCGATGCGCGCAAGGGGCTTGCCATGTTCCGCAAGGTGGATGTGCCACTTTTGGGTATTGTCGAGAACATGAGCTATTTCATCGCGCCCGATACCGGCAAACGCTACGACATTTTCGGTCACGGCGGCGCACGCAAGGAAGCCGAACGTCTTAATGTGCCGTTCCTTGGTGAAGTGCCGCTGCACATGGATGTGCGCGCGCATTCGGATAACGGCACACCGATTACGGTGGTGGAACCTGACAGCGAGCACGCGAAAATTTATCGCGATATAGCAGCCAAGGTTTGGGCGAATATGAAAACCGGTGAGGGCGCTGGCAAGTCCGCTCCGGCAATTGTTTTTGAATAAAACGAAAGGGCCGCGCAACGCGGCCCTTTTATTATTTACGTAATCACCGAAGGCTCAGTCCGTCCGCTGCGCCTTTTCACCTCAGCGATCTGTTCTGCTGCATCGATCAGTGTCGCGAGCGTCTCCTGCGTATCGAGATTATGCTTGGCTGCATCTGCTTCATAGCGTTCGATATAGACGCGGATTGTGGCGCCCGATGTGCCGGTGCCTGAAAGACGCAGCACCACGCGCGCGCCGCCTTCAAAATAAATGCGGATGCCCTGATGCTCGCTTACCGAATGATCGATCGGATCGTGATAGGCAAAATCATCGGCCTTTTCGATCTTAAGGCCATTGACGCTTGTGCCCGGCAGGCTTGCAAGCTTGCCACGCAAATCAGCAACCAGCTTCTTTGCAATGTCGGAATCCACCGCTTCATAATCGTGACGGGTGTAATAGTTGCGGCCAAAACGCGCCCAATGTTCCTCCACAATGGCTTTCACACTTTCCTTGCGCACGGCAAGAATGTTGAGCCAGAGCAGAACCGCCCAAAGCCCGTCTTTTTCGCGCACATGGTCTGAGCCGGTGCCGGAGCTTTCCTCACCACAGATCGTGACCTTGCCATGATCGAGCAGATTGCCGAAGAATTTCCAGCCCGTCGGGGTTTCATACATGCCAATGCCAAGCTTCTCCGCAACGCGATCAGCGGCAGCACTCGTTGGCATGGAGCGGGCAATGCCCTTGATGCCGTTTTTATAGCCGGGTGCCAGATGCGCATTGGCTGCAAGCATGGCAAGCGAATCGGATGGGGTCACAAAAATACCGCGCCCGATGATGAGATTGCGGTCGCCGTCGCCGTCTGATGCGGCACCGAAATCGGGTGCATTGTCTGACATCAGAAGATCGTAGAGCTCTTTGGCATAAACGAGATTAGGGTCCGGGTGATGGCCGCCAAAATCTGGCAGCGGCACGAAATTCATCACGCTGCCTTCCGGCGCACCGAGACGATGTTCAAAGATCTCCTTGGCGTAAGGGCCGGTAACGGCATGCATCGCGTCGAACTTCAGCGCAAAGCCGCCTTTGATCATCGTGCGGATCGCGTCAAAGTCGAACAGGCTTTCCATCAGTTCGGCGTAATCAGCGACGGGGTCAAAGACCACGATCTCTGTTTCGCCAACCTTAAAGGCTCCAATCGTGTTGAGATCGATATCGGCTGCATCGGTGATCTTGTATTGATCGATCACTTTTGAGCGCGCAAAGATCGCTTCAGTGATCTTTTCCGGTGCCGGGCCGCCATTGCCGATATTGTATTTGATGCCAAAATCTTCGGTCGGACCACCGGGATTGTGGCTTGCAGAAAGAATGAGGCCACCAAAAGCCTTGTATTTGCGGATCATGTTGGAAGCGGCAGGCGTCGAAAGAATGCCACCCTGCCCAACCATGATACGGCCAAAGCCATTGGCGGCTGCGATCTTGATAACTTTCTGGATCACTTCGCGATTATAAAAGCGTCCATCGCCGCCGACCACGAGGGTCTTGCCCGTAAACCCTTCCAGCACATCGAAAACCGACTGGATGAAGTTTTCGGCATAATTGGGCTGCTGGAAAACCGGCACTTTCTTGCGCAGGCCCGATGTGCCGGGCTGCTGATCCTGAAAGGGCGTGGTGGCAATTGTCTTGACGGTCATATTTTTCCCGTTCGATTAAAATAGTCTTGGTGGGTGCAAGTGATCAGTCTTTGCGGTCATAGCAAGACAAGATAGATCAAACTTATTGTTTGAAAATAACAAACTGTGTGTTTCTTCTCTAAACACACGCTCATTTTTCAATTCAGGTGCCTCATATGAAGCCTTGCCCAGCCGAAAGCCTGCCTGCGCAAATTCTCTCGAAGCTTTCCGAAACAGATGGCCGCCTGATTGTTGCAATTGCTGGACCTCCGGGAGCTGGCAAGTCGACGCTCTCCGGCTATCTGCGCGATGCGATCAATAAAGGTGAGGCGGGGCCGGCTGTCGTTGTGCCAATGGATGGCTTTCATCTGGACAATGCTATCCTGGATGAACGCGGGCTTCGCAAGCGGAAAGGCGCACCGCAGACTTTCGATTGTGCAGGCTTTGCAGCACTTTTGGCGCGACTGAAAAACGCGCAGGAAGACGTTGTTATCCCGGTTTTCGACCGCACGCTTGATCTTGCCCG
Source organism: Ochrobactrum chromiisoli (assembly GCF_026241335.1). Taxonomy (GTDB): domain Bacteria; phylum Pseudomonadota; class Alphaproteobacteria; order Rhizobiales; family Rhizobiaceae; genus Brucella; species Brucella chromiisoli. Next base: position 338,843 of record NZ_JAPHAV010000001.1, read on the forward strand.
CGCTGGCGGAGCAATTGTGCATGCCGATCACCGGATTCTGCTGGTTGAGGGCAATTATCTGCTGCTTGATCAACAACCATGGACGCGTCTTGCATCGTTCTTCGATATGTCGATCTTTCTGGATGTGCCTTTTGCCGCGCTGGAACGCCGCCTTATTCAGCGCTGGCTTGATTATGGGCATAGCCACGATGCAGCACGCGAACGCGCACTTTCCAACGATATTCCCAATGCAGAACTTGTGATCTCATCCTCACGCAATGCAAATTATGTTGTTACAACGGCATAAGACATGACGGAAAATTGCATGCGAAAGCCTTGCGGCAAATGCCTGCTGGCTGCATGATATTCAACATCAGTCATATTCTCACGGGATAAGCCTTTTATGATAAATTATGTGTTCGCCCCCGCACCACAGCCATTTGTGCCTGTGAAGGGAACAGAAGCACGCTTTCCCGTGCACCGCATCTATTGTGTTGGTCAGAACTATGCCGATCACGCCATTGAAATGGGCGGCGATCCTACACGCAATCCGCCTTTTTTCTTCCAGAAGAACCCGGATAATCTGGTTATCAATGGCGGTGATTTCCCCTATCCGCCAAAGACTGAAGACGTGCATCACGAGATTGAACTCGTTGTCGCGCTCAAGACGGGCGGCAAGGATATTGCTGTCGAAACGGCGCTCGACCATGTCTATGGCTATGCAGTCGGTATCGACATGACGCGGCGTGATTTACAGGCTGTCGCCAAGAAGGCGGGCCGTCCGTGGGAAGTGGCAAAGGCGTTTGAACATTCGGCCCCTTGCTCGGCTATCGTGCCCGTGTCGGAAGTCGGTCACCTGGATTCGGCCGCAATTACGCTGAAAATCAATGGCGAAACGCGCCAGTCCGGTGATCTTAACCAGATGATCTGGAAGGTGCCGGAAACCATTGCCTATCTGTCATCGCTTTTCGTGCTGCAATCGGGTGATCTGATTTATACCGGCACGCCCGCAGGTGTTGGCGCTGTAAAGCGCGGAGACATACTGCAAGGAACCGTGAGCGGCATCGGTTCGCTTGCCGTAACAGTTGTCTGATCAAGGAGGAACGATGAGCACCTATCTCCCCATGGACGTGCATGACGCGCTTGAACGTTTCATCAATGAGACGCATCCGGGTATCAATCAGAGTGAGGCTATCATTCTCATTTTGAGGAACGCACTTGTGCAGCAGGGCTATCTTGCCGCGGCGTCAGAACATGGTACACCACTGGAAGAATTGAACGCCACGAACGACGATTGAATATGAACAAGAACCCACCCGAGGGAGCTGGCTCCAATGTCGCTCTCGGTCGCCGCCTTCTGCTTCTGACGATTCTCGCGATTTTGCTGACATGCGGACTCATATGGATGAGTATTTATCTGTTTGATCCACATGGTGGCCTCGGCTTGGATGATCTTGGGATTTTGGCGCGTGATTTCAATGCGATAGATACAATGCTGCCACGTATTCTTTGAGGTTCGAAATCGCTGTGTTACGCGTTGAAATATTCATTTTGGCGTTGTTGCAACTTTGAGGGCTTCCGTTCTGTGTCTTTTGCGTGATACATGACGGTTATCGATTGAAAGAATATTGTCTGAACCGGGCCGCAAAACGGACCCGCTCAAGCCAAGAGGGTCTTATGGCATTCGAGGACATCAAAGCGGAAATCGCCCTGCTGTTTGAGCAGATGGTCAACCAGCCGCAGGACGTTCATGAGATTCGGGAAACTGTTCGCGAGAAGCTCAACGCGTTGAAAGCGACTGGTATGCCTTTGCCGGAAGATCTTGTTGAACTCGAAAAACGCATTGAACAAGATTTCGATTCATAGGATCGGTCAATCATGCATTTTCAGGCTTTCTCCAAACCATTTTCGTCTACGGTCCTTAAAGGGGTTCTTCTCCTTGGTTGCGCTGCCGCTTTGAGCGCATGCAACACAACGAGCGATGGCAAGTCTGGAAAAACGGCGCTGGTCTCACCGGCAGAAAATTCGGCCAAAGTTGCTGCCGCGCCTGCTCAGGGTGCTGTCACTGTCGCCGATGCCAATGCGACACCCGGCACGCAGACTGTCGCATCGCTTGAAAATCCGGTGCTCCCATCTGTTGTGCCAATTCCCGGTATTCGCGGGCAGTCAGAGCCGATGATGGCCTTTGCTGGCGCGCAGGCAGCAGCCTCGCCTGCATCTCTTGCCACCAATATGGCATTTGAAACGCCGGACCATGCACCCGAAGGCCTCGACGATCTGATCACCAAATATTCGGTTGCCTATGATGTGCCGGAGCGTCTGGTGCGTCGTGTGGTGCATCGCGAAAGCCGCTTTAACCCCGGAGCGCGCAATGGCCCTTACTGGGGCTTGATGCAGATCAGCCATCCAACGGCGCGGGGCATGGGCTACAAGGGCAACCCCAAGGGGCTTCTTGATGCCGAAACGAACCTGAAATATGCCGTCCGTTATCTCTCCGGCGCTTATAAGGTTGCAGGCGGTGATGAAAGTCAGGCTGTGCGCTATTATGCACGTGGCTATTATTATGATGCCAAGCGCAAGGGATTGTTGCAGGAAACAGGTCTCGACGGCAGTTGGAAGCGTGGTGGTCCAACGCGCGAAGCAGCAATCGTCTCTGCTGAAACAGAAACGCTGCCAGACGGCGCTTCAGCGCCGCTTCCCGGCGTCGCACCAGTTCAGGCGTCTTATACCCCTTCTGTGCAATAACCGCATTCTGCAACTGTCATCTTGATGCTGCAATGCGATGGCAGTTTGCTGTCTTGAGCGCGCACTCCGAAAACTGTTTCACACTTTTTGGGCAAATGTGCGTCTCACATGAAAAGACATGAGTGCGTGTGATGAATGTAAAGCTGCCTTATCCAATCAACTGGAAATATGACCGGGCCGAGTTGTGGGTCGATGGTATCATTCATGTGCTGGGCGTCGCACTGGCGCTTGCCGGCGCCATTGCCATGTTGCTCTATTTTCTGCCCAACATGTCAGCAGCCACTTCCATTTCTTCAGGTGTCTATCTGGCAAGCCTTCTGGCAGCGCTTGGTATTTCGGCAGTCTATAATATCTGGCCGGCCTCGCCGACAAAATGGTTTTTGCGCCGTTTCGATCATTCGGCGATTTATCTGCTGATTGCCGGAACTTACACGCCTTTCGCGATCCATATGGGCGATCGTGCTTGGCCTTTGCTTCTCTTTGTCTGGGGCGTGGCTTTCATTGGCATCATGCTCAAACTCTTTATGCCCGGACGCTTTGATCGCCTGTCGATCCTGCTTTATCTCGCGCTCGGCTGGAGTGGTGTCATGGTCTATGACACCATGGTGCAGTCATTGCCACCAGCTGTCTTCTGGCTGATCGCAGCGGGTGGCATGGTTTATTCACTGGGTGTGATCTTTCACGTCTGGGAGCGTTTGCGCTTTCAAAATGCCATCTGGCACGCTTTTGTCGTGGTCGGCGCTGCACTGCATTATTGTGCGGTTTTTGTTGTTGGAACCTGAAACTGACGAAATGCACGGCATCAGATTGAGTTTATGGCGTGCCGAAAATGGTGTTTTGCGAGAACCGGAGCGGAGTGTACTTTAAGGTACATGCGCACCGGAAGCGCAGCAAGGCGCCATTTGCAGACCGCCAGAAGCTCAATCTTAGTGAAAGTCGCGTGAGTTCGGCATCACCTTCACATTGCGCGGATGACGCGCTGTGGTTTCTGAAGGTGTCATGAGCCTTTGTGATTCCCGTCCACTCATTTCAATCAGTGTGGCAGAGCGATCTTCCAGCTTTGATGCAACCAGATGCACCACACCTTCCGGGCTGCGCTGAACCTGCCCGTCAATCAGAATAAGCCGAGCGCCCATCACTTCGCGACGAAACGCCTTCATGATCTTCGGCCAGATGACGATATTGGCAATGCCCGTTTCATCCTCAATCGTCAGGAACACCACGCCCTTGGCACTGCCGGGGCGCTGGCGCACAGTGACAACACCGGCCACTTTCATGCGTCCCCCCTGTTTGCCTTCCTGTATGGCGCGGCAGGTGGACACGCCTTGAGCTGCAAGCCCTTCACGCAGATATTGCACGGGATGCCCTTTAAGCGAGAGCCGGGTCGTTTCATAATCGGCAATCACATGCTCGGAAGCGGCCATCTCGGGGAGTTTTGTGCGCGGTTCTTCTGCGAGTTCGCTTGTTTCAGCGGCACGAAACAGCGGCAGCGTTTCATCATTGGGCAGGCGGCGCACGGCCCAAAGCGCGGCACGACGATCAATGTTAAGTGAGCCAAAAGCATCGGCATCGGCCAGAAGCGTGAAACTGCGCCGGTCAAGCCGCAGGCGGCGATGCATATCCTCAATACTGCGATAAGGCTCGTGCTGACCTGCATGAAGAAGGTCGGCATTGCGTTCGGAAAACCCGTCGATCTGGCGAAAGCCGAGCCGCAGCGCTGGTTGTTTGCCGGGCCGGTTTTCCAGAATATTATCCCACTGGCTGAAATTCACATCGATTGGCAACACAATCACGCCATGCTCGCGCGCATCGCGCACGATCTGCGCGGGGGCGTAAAAGCCCATGGGTTGCGAATTGAGAAGTGCTGCTGCGAATACGTCTGGATGGTGGCATTTGATCCATGCGGAAATATAGACCAGATGCGCGAAGCTTGCCGCATGGCTTTCCGGAAAACCATATTCGCCAAAGCCCTTGATCTGGTTGAAACAATTTTCGGCAAATGTGCGATCGTAGCCACGGTTGACCATGCCATCGATCATTTTTTCCTGCATGGTGTGGATGGTCCCAACCTTGCGGAAAGTCGCCATGGCGCGGCGCAGAAGATTGGCCTCATCGGGCGTGAATTTAGCGGCCTCAATGGCAATCCGCATGGCCTGCTCCTGAAACAGCGGCACGCCTTTGGTCTTCTCCAGAATTTTTCTGAGTTCGTCTGGCTCACCATGTTCGGGGGAGGGCGAGGGGTAAGTGACGTTCTCCTGCCCGCTTCGCCGTCTCAAATAAGGATGCACCATGTCGCCTTGAATGGGGCCGGGGCGCACAATGGCGACCTGAATGACAAGGTCATAGAATATACGTGGTTTCAGGCGCGGCAGCATGTTCATCTGCGCGCGGCTTTCCACCTGAAACACGCCAAGCGAATCGCCCTTGCAGAGCATGTCATAGACGATTTTATCCTCGCGTTCCAAATTGGCGAGCGTCAGCTTTTCGCCGCCATAAAGATGCGGCTTATGGGTGTGAATGAGGTCGAAAGCTTTGCGGATGCAGGTGAGCATACCGAGCGACAGCACGTCCACCTTCATCAATCCCACTTCATCAATATCGTCTTTGTCCCATTCGATAAAATAGCGCTTGTCCATCGCTGCCGGGCCAATGGGCACCGTTTCGTCAAGCCGGTCGCGCGTCAGGACAAAACCGCCGACATGTTGCGAAAGGTGGCGTGGAAAGCCGATCAGTTCCAGTGCCAGTTCGACCGCACGCCGGATGATGGGATTGTCAGGATCAAGCCCCGCCTGGCGGATATGCTGCTTGTCGATGCCGCCACCTGATATGCCCCAGACTGTGTTGGCAAGTGCTGCCGTCACGTCTTCCGTCAGGCCCAGTGCCTTGCCGACATCGCGGATCGCACTGCGCGAGCGATAGCTGATGACGGTCGCGACAATCGCCGCACGATCGGTGGTGTAGCGATTGTAGATATACTGCATCACTTCTTCGCGCCGCTCGTGCTCGAAATCGACGTCGATATCCGGGGGCTCCTTGCGTTCGACCGAAAGGAAGCGTTCGAACAGGAGATCCACTTGCGTTGGATCAACGCCGGTCACACCAAGGCAAAAACAGACAGCCGAATTGGCTGCCGAACCGCGTCCCTGACATAGGATATTCTTCGATTTGGCAAACTGCACAATGTCATAGACGGTGAGAAAGTAAGCCGCATATTGCAGCTGTTCAATCAGCGCCAGCTCCTTGTTGATTAGCGTCTGAACTTTGGCTGGAATCGTATCTGCACCATAATGCCCGGCAGCACCCGCCCATGTGAGATCATGCAGATGCTGCTGCGGTGTCTTGCCGGGCGGTACTGGCTCATCAGGATAATCATATTTCAATTCATCAAGCCTGAATGTGATGGGAGCCACAAAATCGACTGTCGCTTTGATTGCTGTTGCGTAATTGCGGAACAGACGCAGCATTTCATGCGATGGTTTGAGGTGGCGCTCGGCATTTTTTTCAAGCAGCCGCCCGGCTGCAAAAACCGTTGTGTGATGCCGCGTTGCTGTCAGCACATCCTGCAACGCGCGGCGATCAGGGTGGTGATAAAGCACGTCATTGGTGGCAAGCAGCGGCACATTTGCTGCCGCTGCAAAACCTGCGATGCGTTCGGCACGGCGCCCGTCATGGCCTTGATGGGGCATGGTCAGCGCCAGCCAGACAGAGCCGGGAGCCGCCTGTGCGATCTCCGTCAGACGCGCGGCAAAATCCGGCTCGTCTTCGTCGGGCGCAAAGACGGCAATCTGAAACTGCCGCGCGCGGAACAGCAGATCGCCCCATTCGAGATGACATTCGCCCTTGGTGGAAGCGCGATGTTTTCCTGTTGTCAGCAGGCGGCACAATTGCCCATAGGCCGCGCGATCACGCGGATAGACAACCATATCGGGTGTGCCATCAGTAAAGGAAAGGCGACAGCCGATGAACAGGCGGAAGTCGCATGTGTCGCGAATCTCTTTCCACGCCGCGTGGGCGCGAACCACACCGGCCAGCGTGTTGCGGTCGGCAATGCCGATGCCGGACAGCCCAAGCGCGTGAGCCTCCATCACCAGTTCCTGCGGATGCGATGCACCACTCAAGAAAGAAAAGTTGCTGGCGACTGCCATTTCAAAATAGCGGGGCATCACGCAAACAACCCATGCAAAAACCAGCGGGGATGGTTGGAGCCATCATAAAGCCCCTCGCGAAAAATCCAGAAACGCTGGCCGTTATCATCCTCCACGCGGTAGTAGTCGCGCAGCTGCGGCACATCATGGCCGATTGCGAGCCACCATTCCGGCTCGATTCGTTCTGGTCCTTCGGCAAGCCGCACATGATGACGCACGCGCCGCCACAGGAAAAACGAGGGTGGGCTGTCGGGCACTTCCGCAATACTCTCGATTGGCTGCGGCGGATGAAACAGTTTTATTGGTCGCGCTGGCGGATCATCGGGAAGTGTCGGACCAATGTCATAATCGGCCTCGCTTTTGCGGTTTTGCAGGGCAGAACGCAGGCCAAAAGCACGTTCGGGAATATGCGTATTGCGCGAAAAGGAAACCAGCACGCGCTCCTGCCCCAGCCGTGCCGAAAGCCGGTCGATCAACTGGCTGAAACCTGCTTCATCTTCTTCATGCTGATCAAGCCCTGTCTGGCGTTGGGCAATGGCTCCGCTGCGAAGTGCTGCGAGACGGATCATGTCGAAGCCAAAACCGGCATCAAGCGGATCGGTCAGCGCATTGAGCCGCTCCCGTGCGAGCCTGAGAAATACCCGATCTTCACGCAAAGGCTGGCCGGTTTCGATACGGATATGGCGCACCTCGCCATCGACCCGAAAGAAGGAAGCTTCGATCAGAAGCGCCCCTTTGCCTTCGGTTTCAAGCAGCGCAAACAGCTCCTGCGCCAATTCCTGCAAGAGGCGTTCGACCAGTTCCATGGCGCTCACCGGTTCAGGCAGGCGGCGTTCGGCCATGTTGAGCGGTACGATGCGCAAGGGCGAAATTGGTGCGCGCTCCTGTCGAGCCAGCCGGTCAAGCTTGGTGGCAAGGTCGGCTCCAAAACGCGCGGTGAGTGCTGCGCGGGGCAGTGCCATGACATCGCCGATACGCTTTAGCCCGGCCCGTTTGAGACCTGTTTCCGCAGCCTCCGTGAGTTCAAGAGACGAGAGCGGCAGGCGCGGCAACAGCTTGTCGGCATCAGATTTGCTGAAAACACCGCCTTTTGTTCCGCGTGCAAGCAACCGTGCGGCAAAGCTGTTATCGGCAACGGCTGCCTGTATGTTCAGGCCCGTCCGTTCAATCCGCATGACAGCGTCCTCACGCATGGCGGCAAGCCCGCCAAAGAGATGCGCACAGCCGGTGATGTCGAGCATCAGACCATGCGGCGCATCAAAAGCTATAAGCGGTGTGTAACGCTCGCACCAATGGGCAAGACGCTTAAGCAGTGCGCAATCACGCTCCGGTGCGGCTGTTGCCACTTCCAGCCCTTCCACCCGCGCCCGTGCATCGGTCAGCGCCATGCCAGGGAAAAGGCCGAGCGTGGCTGCTTTGGCGTCCACCGCCATCAGGCGCAAGGCATTGGCCATGCGCTCGCTCACAACAAGCGGCCGTTGCTGTTTGCCATCATGCAGAGCGGCGCGGCGCAGCCGGTCGGTCGGCAGGAACGGAAACCACAGGGCGAGGAAAACGCGTTCTGTCATCCCTTTCGCTTGCTCCAAATTCAAGGTTTTCATTGTTCCATTCCATGATCCACTGTCCGCAGGAGCCGTGCCGGTTGCGCTCAAGCACGGCGGAAAAGACAGGCATACCGGGTGCATTCGCGCCGCTGGAGCGAGATGGCGCAGGTGCCACCCGCCAGCGGCTGACAGCAGCACTTTGCACGCCTGTGCGGTGGCTTCTGAGCAGGATGACCGGCAGATGCGCGGTTTCTGTTGCCAGAAGCAGGCGACGTGAAGCAGTCAGATCGAGACATTTCGGTTGCCCCGTCACCGCGGCGACGACGCCGGAGATGAGGTTTGAAGCCTTGCCGCTTGCCTCTTCAAGCGCATCATTGGTTGCTTTCAAAACATCCTGTGCGCTGGGGCAGCGCACGATCAGAAGCCGGGACGGATCGATGCCGAATGCATGAAGGCCCGGTGGATAAAGTCCACCATATTCGCTTGATGCCCTTTCTTCCTCAATCCAGATAATTGCCCGTTTTGAACGGGAGGCACGCAAAGCCAGCGCCAGCGCAAAGCCGGTTGCGGCCATATGTGCACCGGGATTTTCAGCAAAAACCTCATGCAGTGCATCGCCTCTCAGACCATGCGGAAAGGCGGCATCGGCCCCGGCAAGGCCGAGCGTAAAAGTGCCTGCACGCCCACTGCCTGCTCCTGTTTCTTGTGCAAAATTTCCTTGCGGATTGTTGCCTTCGATGGCCGTAACCATGCGCCGCAACGCCGCGATGTCGATGCCGCTCACGTCAAAAACCCCATCAATTGTTCATGTTATGTTCTAGTATTGAATCGTCAAAGCCAAGAGTCAAGCGCAAGAAACAGTTGCCCTCTGCGATTTAAAAGTTGTATATGAATCGTATATGTTTCGTATATCGCTTTTCATCCCGGAACACATGAAATGGTTTCGGGTAAGACGTACGCTAAAACAACAGCTTGGAGCGCTGATCTGATAAAATCAGATCAGAATGGCTCTAACAGAGGACGCCATGGGTATCGTAAAAATCGGGGATGAACTGCATGAAGAGCTGCGTAAGGCAAGCGATGTCATGTGCCGTTCGATCAATGCGCAGGCCGAATACTGGATGAAAATCGGTATGCTCGCACAGGCAAATCCGGAAATGTCGTTTAATGAAATTGTACAGATGCAGTTGCGCGCCGCCCGGGTTGAGCTTCCTGTTCTGTCGGTGCAGCTGTCATGATCAAGACAGCTGCTGAACTGGAAAAAATGGCGGCTTCGGGTGCGCTGCTGGCTTCCGTTTTTACCCTTCTGGATCGCACGACGCTTGCCGGTATGACCACGATGCAGGTCAATGATCTGGTTGAGGATTATATTACGCGCGCGCTCAAGGCGCGACCGGCCAGCAAGGGCCAATATGATTTTCCTTATGTGCTCAATGCCTCGAAAAATGAGGTTGTTTGCCACGGCATGCCTTCGGAGAGCGAAATCATCGAAAATGGCGAAATTATCAATTTCGACATTACGCTGGAGAAGGACGGCTATATCGCTGATTCCAGCAAAACCTATATGGTTGGTGACGTCGCTCCGTTCGCTTCGCGTCTGGTGCGCGTGAGCTATGAGGCACTGTGGAAGGGCATCGCCGCCGTGCGCCCCGGCGCCACGCTGGGCGATATCGGTTATGCGATTGAGCGGCATGCCAAGCGCCATAATTACAGCGTGGTGCGTGACTATTGTGGCCATGGCATTGGTCGCGAAATGCATGAGGAGCCGCAGGTTCTGCATTTCGGCAAGCCCGGAACAGGCCTGCGTCTGCGCGAAGGCATGGTGTTCACCATTGAACCAATGCTCAATCAGGGCACAGCCAAGGTAAAGACCGAAAAAGACGGCTGGACGGTCGTGACGCGGGATGGAAAATTATCGGCACAGTTCGAGCATACGGTGGCGGTCACGCCGAATGGCGTGCGGGTACTGACCTTACGTCCGGACGAAGACAAGATGCTGTTAAAGCATGTCTCGCAAAAGCCGGTGACGATTTTGGGATAAGACGCATGTAAAATGCGTATTCTGAATAAAAAACGCCCTCCGGTTGAGAGGGCGTTTTTTGTCTTTAGGATTGGGCTTAGCGACGATCGCGGGCAGCGAGCGTACGCAGACGAAGCGCGTTGAGCTTGATGAAGCCAGCTGCGTCTTTCTGGTCATACGCGCCCTGATCGTCTTCAAATGTCACGAGCTTGTCGGAATAGAGCGACTTTTCGCTTTCACGACCAGTTACGATCACATTGCCCTTATAGAGCTTGAGTGTGACTTCACCTTCGACATGACGCTGGCTGAGGTCGATAGCGGCCTGCAACATTTCGCGTTCCGGCGAGAACCAGAAGCCATAATAAATGAGTTCTGCATAGCGTGGCATCAGCTCATCCTTGAGGTGCGCTGCACCACGGTCGAGCGTGATCGATTCGATGGCGCGGTGTGCAGCCAAAAGGATCGTGCCGCCCGGCGTTTCATAAACGCCGCGGGACTTCATGCCGACGAAGCGGTTTTCAACGAGGTCAAGGCGACCAATGCCGTTGTCGCGGCCATAATCATTAAGCTTGGCAAGCAACGTCGCAGGCGACAGACGTTCGCCATTGATCGAAACCGCATCACCCTTTTCAAAGCCAATCTTGATGATGGTTGGCGTATCCGGGGCGGTTTCGGGCGAAATCGTCCGCATATGCACATATTCAGGTGCTTCAATCGCCGGGTCTTCCAGAACCTTACCTTCGGATGAGGAATGCAGCAGGTTTGCGTCAACGGAGAATGGCGCTTCGCCCATCTTGTCCTTGGCAACAGGAATCTGGTGCTGTTCGGCAAATTCGAGCAGATGCGTGCGGCTCTTGAACGACCAGTCGCGCCATGGGGCGATGATCTTGATGTCCGGGTTCAGCGCATAAGCGGAAAGCTCAAAACGAACCTGATCGTTGCCCTTGCCGGTTGCACCGTGTGCAATGGCGTCTGCGCCGGTTTTCTTGGCAATATCAATGAGGTGCTTGGAGATCAACGGACGGGCTATCGAGGTGCCGAGCAGATAGACGCCTTCATAGACGGCATTGGCGCGGAACATCGGGAAGACAAAATCGCGCACGAACTCTTCACGCACGTCCTCAACGAAGATTTCCTTGATGCCCAGCATTTCCGCCTTTTTGCGTGCTGGTTCAAGTTCTTCGCCCTGGCCGAGATCGGCGGTAAAGGTGACGACTTCTGCATTAAGCTCAGTCTGCAACCATTTCAGGATGATCGAGGTGTCGAGGCCGCCCGAATAGGCGAGAACGACTTTTTTAACGTCTTTCAGCTTGCTCATAGTTCACTTCCGTCTGATGCGATGAAGGCTTGTTGCAAGTCTTTTATCAGTTGCTAAGCCGCGTGCAACCCGGATGACATTTTCTTATAAAAAAGCATCAAAAATTCCGATGGCGTGATGGCCATATTCGCGTTAGCTTGCCGCGAATTCCCGGAGTCTCTGCTCATGTCTTTCCTGACAAATCTGACCTTCATTCCCGAATGGACCATCTTCGTCCAATTTGTGATCGCCACCGCAATTTTATCCATCACGCCCGGCCCGGACATGACGCTTTTTGTTGGTCGAGCTCTGTCAGAGGGAAAAGCTGCAGGCTTTGCCTGTCTGGCGGGTGCCAGCACAGGCATTATCATTCATACAAGCATGGTGGCTCTGGGCCTGTCGGCGCTGATCATAGCATCGCCCGCCGCCTTCACTGTGTTGAAAGCCGTTGGTGCGCTCTATCTGGTGTGGCTGGCTGTTCAGGCAATCCGCAAGGGGTCGGCATTTTCACCGGAAAAGAATGGCGGCAAGAAGCACACATTGTTTCAGAACTGGGCAACGGGACTGGGCATCAATCTGCTCAATCCGAAGATCATTCTCTTCAACATGACCTTTCTGCCGCAGTTTGTTTCCGCGCATGACCCGCACGCCATGGGAAAACTGTTTTTTCTTGGCCTGTCGTTTATTCCGCTGGCGCTGCCTTTCACCATTCCGATGATTGTGGCAGCTGATAAATTCTCCGGTCTTCTCAAGAAGAATCCAACGGTTACGCGGATTGTAGACTGGCTTTTTGCGGGTGTTTTTTCGGCCTTTGCGCTCAAAATTCTGACAGCGCAGGCCAAGTAGGATTACTTCGCCGGGCGGGCTAAAAATCGTCCGGCATTACGACCGGCAATCAGCCAGTAGACAAAACCACCGACGACGCCTGAACAAGCGAAAGCGCCTGTCAGAAGCGCGATACTTGCGGCAATCTGCTGATCCGTGATTGCGAAAAGCGAACCTGTTCCCATCGCCAGCAACCCGATCACAAGGCCGCCGATACAATAAGGCAGCGATGATTTCCACCCGCGCGCTTCGGCTATCACAATCAGCACCAGTGCCGGGAAAAAGCTGAAGCCGCCTGCCATGAATGCCAGAACAGGTCCGCCGACGAGAACGGCTGCATAAAAGCCCGTCATATCCCAGCTGTCACGAATTTCCGTAAAAATATCCTGAAAAAACGGGTCTGACATGGCATAGCCGAGTACATCGACCTGGCTATAAAGAATGGCCGCCAGAAAAAATCCTGCGGCCAGAACAGCGACACAATAGCCGAAAACAATGACAACAAACCGTGTGATGTAATCGAAAGTGTCGGTCAAACGCGTTGATCTCCGTTAATTACTCACCGTGTCCGGCGATCATCATGGCTTCAAGCGCCAGCCGTTCGGTTTTGCGCATACGCTCTGATTCCGACTTCAGCTGACCACAGGCCGCCAGAATATCGCGACCGCGTGGTGTTCGGATCGGCGACGCGTAGCCCGCCGCATTCACATAATCGGCGAAGCGTTCGATATGTTCCCAATCCGAGCACTGGTAGTTGGTGCCGGGCCATGGGTTAAACGGGATCAGATTGATCTTGGCCGGAATGCCCTTGAGAAGCTTAACCAGCAGCTTGGCATCTTCCATGCTGTCATTGATGTCTTTGAGCATCACATATTCAAATGTAATGCGTTTTGCATTCGACAGGCCCGGATATTCGCGGCAAGCCTTGAGCAACTGCTCCAGCGGATATTTCTTGTTGATCGGCACCAGCAGGTCGCGCAACTCGTCGCGCACGGCATGGAGCGAAATTGCCAGCATCACGCCGATTTCTTCGCCGGTACGATAGATTTCCGGCACAACGCCGGAGGTCGAAAGCGTGATACGACGCTTGGAAAGGGCAAGGCCATCGCCATCTGACGCAATCAGCAGAGCCTTTTTCACTTCTTCAAAATTATAAAGCGGCTCGCCCATGCCCATCATGACGATATTGGTAACCTTGCGGCCTTCCGCAGGCACGATGGCACCATCGGGTGTGTCGGTCTCCGGGAAATCACCCAAACGATCACGCGCGGTCAGAAGCTGCGCCAGAATTTCTTCTGATGTCAGATTGCGCACCAGCTTCTGCGTGCCGGTATGGCAGAAGGAACAGGTTAGCGTGCACCCAACCTGTGAAGAAATGCAAAGCGTGCCGCGGCCTTCTTCCGGGATATAAACACATTCGATTTCGACAGGACGCCCGGCACCGCGTGGCGGAAAACGGAACAGCCACTTGCGCGTTCCGTCCTGCGAGATTTGCTCTTCAACCACTTCCGGGCGCGCAATGGTGAAATGCTGCGCCAGCAGCGCGCGCAGATCCTTGGAAATATTGCGCATATCGGCAAAGTCGGAAACGCCGCGCACGTAAAGCCAGTGCCAAAGCTGCGCAATGCGCATCTTCACCTGCTTTGGCAACACGCCAATCTTGATCAGTGCATCAGCCATTTCCTCACGCGACATGCCAATGAGCGAAGGCTTCTGTTCCATATTTGCGCGCACATGGCGGGCAAGCTGGTCGCGCGTATCATCAATGGTCAGGTCGAACGAAATGGACATATGTTTTCAACTGTTGAGGACGCCGCATAAAGCGCGCCGGTAAACACGATCTGTTGCATGGATATATGGGCTCGTTCATCTGAAATGCGAGCCTGTTGCGCGCGCTCATAGCACACAATATTCGATCCGTCATCCCGCAGTGTTTCGTGGGAGATATGCAGCGACGCGATATCGGATGATAAAAAGAAAAGCCGGAGCTTCGGCCCCGGCTTTTAAATCTGCTTGGACTGATTGGCTTATTTGCACTTCTGAATGGCTGCGAGTGCTGCCGAAATGCCTTTGAGCGAATAAGTATAACTGGTTTTGGTGCCGCGCTTGGACTGCGCCTGAACCTTCATGTCAGAACCGCCGCGCATGGCTGCGACCAGCTGTGGCTCTTCCGCGGCATTTTCCATCCAGCCGGATTTGCCGTTGACGAACATGTTGAAGCTGCGATTGCCGACAGTAACCACAACCTTGGCGTTGGTATTGAGATCATAACCGGCCATGAACTGAGGTTCAAAGCTGATGTTCTGGCCCGGTTTCTGGCTCACGAGAAAGAAATTATCACCGTGATCGACATTGGCTGGGGCCTTTTGTGTCGGCACGGACAGGACATAGCAAACCTTGCCATTGCCCGACTGGTAGCTATATGCGCCCCAGGCGTCGAACTGTTTAATCTGGGTCGGTGTCTGGGCCAGCGCTGCGCCAGCCATTGCAATCGTGAACACCGAAGCCGCGACGATCGATTTTCCAAGCATGGTTTTTTACCGGTTCTCTTTCGTTTGCTTCCAAGTCGAATATCGGGATGTCGTCGTTCAACACGCCGCCCCGCTTAGTGACCCTTAATGTGCCTTAATCTGGGTTACCAAACGGTGAAGTTTTGAAAGAAAACTTGAACGAGTGCACCAGGCTTTGAACCTTAGTCCCCACGATCCCGCTGCTCACTTCATCCAAAAGAAAGCGGCAAGAGTTTGTCGGCAGCAATCTATCCCATTGTATGGATGTGTAAATCCGTAACAAAGCTGTGAATGAGATCGGTCAGCTTCCGGTGATATCAGCTTCGTCGCGCATGGCTTCGCGCGCTGCAATACGGTGCGCAGGCGTTATATGCGTGCGCACGGCTGTGAGTGCTGCCATCAGCACCGCAACGTCATCGGTAAAGCCAATGCCAACCAGCATATCGGGAATAATATCGAAAGGCAGTACGAAATAGGCAAGAGCGGCCATCAACGTCATGCGCACACGCGTTGGCGTTTTTTCATCAAGCGCGCAATAATAAGCCGCCACGACTTCATCCATAAAAGGAACCATGCGACCGGCACGGCGTGCGGTTTTCCAGAAACCTTTTTTCACCCGTTCGCTGCGCCTTTGGTTCTGGCGATCATCACCGGGTTCAAGGATTTCATCGATCCTGGTGCTATCCATAGTCAATCAAACTCCTGTCATCCGCATCAGCCTGTGACTCCAACAAAATGGGGGTGCTGGGACGTCTTTTCAAGTTTTCGTGGTCTTCAGCCTGCAAGAACCGTCAGCTACACCAAACCTCCCAAATCACCAGAATATAGAGTCCTTCCCGTTGAGGGGCGTCCTACGATCTGGCTGAATGGAGATTTTTATGCACTTTACCGGCTATGGCGAAAATTTTGTACGTAGTGACCGGTCAACCCAGTTTTACCGTGGACATCAACTGGCTTTGGCGCAGGACATTGGCGATCAGATCACTGTCGATGTGAAAGACGGCGTTTGCTATGACATGACTGCCTATATGCGTTTTCTTCTGGGCGCCGGGATATCGCAGCATACATTGCGCGGCACATCCGGTCAGAACTGGATTCCTTTACTGAATTTCAAAGCGGGCGAATTGTGGAACGGTTATTCAGCGCTTCCCTATGGCCGGGCAATTGGATTTTACGACGTGAAAGCCGGCCACATTTTTCATTCCGCCATTTCTGTGGGGGATACCTTCATTCGAAGTATCAATGGCGGAGCGCTCGGTCAGGACTGGAGTGATCGTGTCGATCTGACGAAGGCTCTGCCTTATAATTTGAGAAACCGAGACGGAAGCTTCAATTATCAGAAAAAGATAATTATCGTTTATATTTCAAAGATTTGATAGGATTAAGCGATTGCATTCATCATGCGTGCTAACTGGGTGTCCAACTCTGTGATGCCGTTTTCGCTATGCGTTGAAAGCGTGACATCGACACGATTATAGACATTGAACCATTCGGGGTGATGGTCAAGCTTTTCAGCATAAAGTGCTGCCCGGCTCATAAAGCCGAACGCTGCGTTAAAATCCTTGAATTGAAAACTTTTGCTGATCGCTTCACGGTCATCGACCTTCTGCCAGCCCTCAAGCTTGGCAAGTTCCTGTTTCAGTTCATCTTCATTGAGCCGGTTGCGTGTCATTGCCTTTTGCCTATGTTGTTGGCTATTCAGCTCTAACTTATCATAGCCGTGAGAGTTCCGTGACCCAATCAGCCCCAACCAGTATTTTGTTTGTCTGCGCAGGCAATATCTGCCGTTCGCCGCTTGCGGAAGGTGTGATGCGCGAAGTTCTGGCTGAGCGCCGCATTGATCATGTGTTGATCGATTCCGCAGGAACCAATGGCTACCATACTGGCGAAGAGCCGGATGATCGCTCGATCCGTGTTGCAGCCGGTTATGGCCTCGATATTTCTGAGCAGCGCTGCCGTCAGCTCATTGCAAGCGACTTTACGCGGTTCGATCTCATTCTGGGTATGGATCGCTACAATATGCGCATGATCGCACAGCGAAAGCCTGTAAGCGCAAGCGCTCGTATCGGGTTGTTCACCGAAATTGCGCAAGGAAAAGCAGTTGAAATCCCCGACCCTTATTATGGCAATATCGGGGATTTCGAACATGTTTACCGGATGGTTCTGGCCTCATCAAAGGCGCTGGCTGACCAGTTCTGGCGCGATGCGGGTACCAAAGGCCAGGCTTCCTCGACAACATAAGGTCCACCGCCGACAGAATCACGTGACGACATCAGCACGAAGCGCCCCACCTTGAACGGCATTGTCGAGAAGTTGCCGCGCGATGAGAGGTAATGCACGACATCCTCAATGCGCGGGTTTCTCAACCGTGCCAAAGTCACATGCGGTGTGAATTTTCGCGGATCAGCAGGAATGCGAAGCCGTTGGCAGATGCGTTCGATTTCGCCCTGAAGTGCGTTGAGTTCAGGCGAGGGAGATACGCCGGCATAGATGCTGTGCGGCTTCTTGGAGCCGAAAGCATCGACACCTGACAGGCTGAGCATGAATTCAGGGCGCCGCACGCGATCGAGTGCATTGGCAACCTCATCGGCCACATGGCCTTCCACATCTCCAATAAAACGCAGGGTTATGTGGTAGTTTTCGACATCAATCCAGCGTGCGCCGGGGAGGCCGCCTCGTAATAACGAGAGCGAAAGCGCGGCGTCGCGCGGGATTTCGAGGGCAGTAAAGAGACGCGGCATAAAGCATCCTCCTCGAACCGTTCTGCACCAGAGCGTCGTGTGGCAAAAACCACGGAAGGACGCTCTGCGTTTAGAGTGCCTATGCATCAATCATCAGGAAAACGAATCTTCTTTACGAACCGATGCAACTTGCAGCGAATCATTCTTCGCCGTTTTGAGCAAGCTGTTTATGCTTCCGGTCTGTGTCAGCCGCCCGATGTCCCCGTCTTTTGTTTGGCTTTGAGGGTTTTCTCGATCACTGGCATGAAATGGCTGACCATTGTTTCAACGCCCTTTTCATTTGGGTGCATGCCATCTTCGAGCAGCAGATCCTTCTGGGTAGTGACACCATCAAGGAAGAACGGATAAAGTGGTACGCCATATTTCTGCGCGAGCTTTGGATAGATCGGGTTGAATTTGTCGGCATAATCCTTGCCCATATTGGGCGGAGCCATCATGCCCGCGAGAATGACTGAAATACCGCGTGCCTTCAGACGCGAAAGCATTTCATCAAGATTTTTCTCTGTAATGTCCGGCGAAATACCGCGCAGCGCATCATTGGCACCCAGTTCCAGAATAACCAGATCGGTGCCATCGGGAATCGACCAGTCGATGCGCGCAAGCCCACCGGTTGTGGTGTCGCCCGAAACGCCTGCATTCTCGATACTGACTTCATAGCCCTTGTCGTCGAGTGCTTTTTCAAGCTGCTGCGGGAAGGCCGCATTGGACGGCAAAAGGTAGCCAGCCATCAAACTGTCGCCAAAACCGACAATCTTGACCTGTTCAAGCTGTTCGGTTGGCAATGCGTCTTCGAGGCCAGTTGGCTCTTCCTGAGCGCGTGCTCCTGTCGCAAGAAAAGATGCGGTCAGAGCAAAAATCGATAACCAAACCGTGATCGAGTGTTTGAAACGCATTGTTAGCGACCCATATCTAGCAAAGTGGGCAATCCGCCCGGATGATTCCTTCTCGCGCAAAACAAGTTCAATTTTGTGACGCGCTTTGACCCTGAATATGCATATAGGAAGAAAAACGCGTGACGGAACAGGTAGCATCTTCAATTTCTGGCCCGATTATTGAACTTGAGAACGTTCATTTGACCCTCGGGCACGCTGCCTCGTCTGTGCATGTCCTCAAAGGCGTCTCGCTTTCCATTATGCAGGGCCGCTCTGTCGGTATTGTTGGGCCATCGGGTTCGGGCAAATCAACCCTGCTGATGGTGCTGGCGGGGCTCGAGCATGTCGATCAGGGCAGCGTGAAAATCGCAGGCGAGACGATTAGTCAGATGTCCGAAGATCAGGCCGCGGCTTTTCGCGGTGCCAATATCGGTATTGTCTTCCAGTCGTTCCATCTGATTCCCAATATGACGGCGCTTGAAAATGTCGCTGTTCCTCTTGAACTTGCCGGACGTAAAGATGCGTTTGAGGTTGCCGAACGCGAGCTTCGCGCTGTGGGGCTTGGCGAGCGCCTGACACATTATCCGTCGGAACTGTCGGGTGGTGAGCAGCAGCGCGTCGCCATTGCGCGTGCGCTTGCGCCAAGCCCGAAAATCCTCATTGCCGATGAACCAACCGGCAATCTCGACACGGCTACTGGTCGCCAGATTACCGATCTTCTGTTTTCAAAGCAGCGTGAAAACGGCCTGACCATGGTGCTGGTAACACATGATCCATCGCTTGCTGCGCGCTGTGATCAGGAGATCCCGGTGCGTTCAGGCCGTATCGAAGAGCCTGCCCGAAAAGAGCCTGCGCTTGAAGAAGCGGTGGCAGGCGCATGAGTTTTTTAAAATCGTTTTCTCTCGCTCTGCGCTTCGCTTTGCGTGAAATGCGTGGTGGGTTATCCGGCTTCTATATCTTTCTCGCCTGTATCGCTTTGGGTGTTGCAGCCATTGGTGGCGTAAACTCAGTTGCGCGCTCGGTCAGTACCGGTATTGCAGCCGAAGGCCAGACTATACTTGGCGGCGATGTCAGTTTTGCGCTCAATCAGCGTGAGGCCAGCCCCGATGAACGTGCCTTTATCGAGCAGCAGGGACGCTTTGCCGAAAGCGCCACCATGCGCTCCATGGCGCGTTTGCCCGATGGGTCGGATCAGTCGCTCGTGGAAGTGAAGGCCGTGGACGCTGCTTATCCGCTCTATGGTGAGTTGAAAACACAGCCGCAGCTTTCGCTTAACGATATGACCAAAGAGCAGGACGGCGTTTACGGCGCGGCTGTCAGTCAGGATTTTCTCAATCGCATGGGCGTGTCGCTCGGCACGAAGGTGCTGCTCGGGTCTGAAACTTTTGAGCTGCGTGCGCTGATTGAAACCGAACCTGATCTTCTGTCATCGGGTTTTAATTTCGCGCCGCGTTTTCTCGTCTCGATAGACGGCTTACGTGCATCTGGCTTGATACAACCCGGAAGTCTTGTCGATCATATCTATAAGGTCGCATTGCCGGGTAGTGCATCTGATTCAGCAATCACGCAGTTGCGTGAACGCGCAACGAAGGACTTCCCCGATGCTGGCTGGAATATCCGCTCACGCAACAACGCAGCCCCCGCACTGACTGCCAATATTGAGCGCTTTTCGCAATTCCTCACGCTGGTCGGCCTGACGGCGCTGATTGTTGGCGGTGTTGGTGTTGCCAATGCCGTTCGCGCTTATCTCGACGGCAAGCGCGGGGTGATTGCGACTTTCAAATCATTGGGCGCGCCTGCACGCTTTGCGGTGCTGGTCTATCTTGTACAGATCATGGTGATCGGCCTGATTGGCATTGCCTTTGGACTGCTGCTGGCGGCCATTATGCCGTTTGCGGCTGCCGCAGCCCTTGCCAATTATCTGCCCGTTGCGGGTGGTGGCGGCTTTTTCCCTGATGCTTTGGCACTGGCGGCAGTGTTTGGCCTTATCACAACGCTGGCCTTTGCGATCATTCCGCTGGGGCGTGCACGCAACATCCCCGCCACTGCATTGTTTCGCGAGCAGGGTTTTGAGCAGCGCGGACTTCCGCCATTGCTTTATCTGGCTCTGGCTGTCCTGCTGATTGCGGCACTGGCCGGACTTGCGCTTTATGTGGCCTATGATCGGCGGATCGCAGGCGTTTTCATTGTTGCGGCGATTGCGGCTTTTGGTGTGCTGCGGCTTGTGGCAGACGGCATCCGCTGGCTGGCGCGCCGTGCGCCGCGTGTGCGTTCAACAGCTGTGCGTCTGGCAATTGGCAATATCTACCGCCCCGGCGCGCTGACGCCTTCGGTGGTTTTGTCGCTCGGTCTTGGCCTGACGCTGATGGTGGCTATTGCGCTTATTGATGGCAATCTGCGGCGTCAGATAACGGAGAATATTCCCGCACAAGCGCCGGACTTCTTCTTCGTTGATATTCAGAACAATGACATCGGTGATTTCACCAAACTTGTCAGCGGCATCGTGCCGGATGGCAAGCTCACTGCCGGGCCGATGCTGCGTGGTCGTATCGTTGCTTTCAACGGCACCAATGTGCGCGACATGACCATTCCGCCTGAGGCCGCATGGGTGTTGCGTGGAGACCGTGGCATTACTTTTGCGGACAAAGTTCCCGAAAATTCGACGCTGAGCGAAGGCGAGTGGTGGCCTGCTGACTATAAGGGCGAGCCTCTGGTCTCGTTTGCAGAGCGCGAGGGCAAAGAGCTGGGGCTCAAGATCGGCGATGTGGTCACCGTTAATGTGCTTGGCCGCAATATCAATGCCAAGATTGCAAGCTTCCGGCAGTTGCAATGGGAAACGCTGGCGATGAATTTCGTCATGGTTTTCTCGCCCAACACGTTTGCCGGTGCGCCTGCAACGTGGCTTGCAACGCTGACGATCCCAGAGAATCAGAAGAACTTGGCGCCGGATGTTTTGCGACAGGTCACAAAGACATGGCCGGCGGTAACAACCGTCAGCGTCACCGATGCGCTTGATGTGGCAAATGACCTGATCAGTCAGCTTGCAACGGCGATCCGAGCGGCAGCCTCTATTGCGCTTGCGGCATCGGTTTTGGTGCTGGGCGGCGCTTTGGCTGCTGGCAACCGTGCCCGTGTTCACGATGCGGTGGTGCTAAAAACGCTGGGTGCCACACGCGGCACGCTGATTACGGCTTATATCGTTGAATATATGCTGCTTGGTCTTGCAACCGCCGTGTTTGCGCTGGTCGCGGGCAGCGTTGCGGGTTGGTACGTCGTGGTTGAAGTTATGAAGCTTAAAGCGCAGTTCCTGCCGGATGTGGCTTTGATGACGATTGCCATCGCTCTTGTGCTGACTGTCGGATTCGGACTTGCCGGAACATGGCGTGTTCTGGGTCAGAAGCCTGCGAACGTGCTCCGAAACTTATGAAGCATTTGTAATGTTGTTGCATAAAATCGCGTAAGGTCTTGGATCTTATTGAAAATGCGGTCCATTTTAAAATGCTCTTATTATGATTTTTTACAGGGAGTACTTGTAGGATAGCTGCAAAATCCCCATAATAAGCGAAGGCATGCTGGGGTCCCGCCAGCGGCGCCTTGTGGCATCTTAAGCTTGAAGTATGCCCTGACACCGGACGGGACAAGGCAAGAGGAATTAAGTCATGGCTGACTATCGCAATATTCAGGCGCAGAGGCCCGTCGGCGGCGCACGCGTCGGTGCTGACATCGATCAGGGGCTGCGCAGCTATATGCTGGGCGTTTACAACATGATGGCTATCGGCTTGGTCGTTACCGGCCTTGCTGCTCTGGCTGTCTCATCGCTGGCAACAACAACAGACCCATCGGCTGCAGTCGCGCAGATGGCGAACGGCAAGATGCTCACTGCACTCGGTGCAGCCCTTTACACATCCCCGCTGCGCTGGGTTGTTATGCTTGCGCCGCTCGCAGCAGTCTTTTTCCTGAGCTTCCGCATTGAGCGTCTGTCGGTATCGACCGCCAATGCTGTGTTCTGGGGCTATGCGGCACTGGTTGGTCTGTCGCTGTCGTCGATCTTCCTGGTCTTTACCGGCCAGAGCATCGTTCGCACCTTCTTCGTGACGGCTGCCTCTTTCGGCGCGCTGTCGCTTTACGGCTACACCACCAAGCGTGATTTGTCCGCTATGGGGTCGTTCCTGATGATGGGTCTGTTTGGCCTGATCATCGCTTCGGTTGTTAACATCTTCCTCGGCTCCACCGCGCTGCAGTTTGCAATCTCGGTGATCGGCGTGCTGATCTTTGCAGGTCTGACCGCCTATGACACGCAGTCGATCAAGGAAATGTATTTTGAAGGTGATTCGGCCGATTCGCAGGGCCGTAAGGTTGTTATGGGCGCGCTGCGTCTGTACCTCGACTTCATCAACATGTTCATGTTCCTGCTTCAGTTCATGGGCAACCGCGACTGATCAGTCTGGAATAGAATGAATGCGAAAGGGCAGCGGAAACGCTGCCCTTTTTGCTTTTCAAAAAGACTTCTTCGGGGCATGTTGAGCGGGTAATTTCAAACAGAGTCCTGGCTTTCGCTATGCCCTTCATTCGAGACTTTCAGCCCACCGATATGGCAACCATTTCCGCGATCTACACGGAAGCGGTGTTAAACGGCTCCGGTTCCTATGAGATTGAGCCGCCTACTCTTGATGAGATGAAGCGGCGCTTCGACACTTTCGTCGATCAGGGTTTTCCGATTCTTGTTGCGGAAGAGCATGGCCGGGTGCTGGGCTATGCCTATATCAGCTATTTCCGCACAAGGCCTGCCTATCGCTGGCTTGCAGAAGACTCGATCTATATCGCACCCGATGCGAAGGGAAAGGGCCTTGGTAAGCTGCTGCTTGGAGAATTGATAAAGCGCGCGACCGCGCTTGGCTTCCGGCAGCTGCTGGCGGTGGTGGGCGATGGTGAGCACAATATCGGCTCGGTGAAGCTGCATGAAAGCCTCGGCTTTATCCATTGCGGGCGTATTCAGGGTTCCGGTTTCAAGCATGGCCGCTGGCTTGATACCGTGCTGATGCAGTTGCCGCTTAATGGCGGTTGCACGGTTGATCCCGGCGCCATGCCACTGACTTAAGTCATCGCTTATTTATCGACCAGCTTGAGGCTCTTGTCGAAAACGCGAAGCACACGCTCAAGCTCGTGCCCGCGCTTCATGATAAGGCCTGTTGCGGCAATGACAGAATAGGCGCCCTGCTTATTTGCGAGCTTTGGATTTTTCTCAATGCGAAAAAGCGGCACTTCGCTTGCCCGACGGAAAATCGAAAAAACAGCCCTGTCTGCGAGATGGTCAATCGCATAATCCCGCCAAACGCCTGTTGCGACCATGCGGCCATAAACATTCAGGATTTTTCCAAGCTCATGCCTGTCAAAGCTGATGGTGGTTGGAGCAGTTTTTATATGCCCCACAAGGGCAATGTTTAGGGTGGACGAAGAGTTGGGAAGTGAATGGGACGCTGCCGCATTCTCATTTGCAGCGCTTTGTTTATCCATGGTTTTCCTTTCGACGCTGGATGGTTAGCCAAGGAAATGTGCAAGTCGCAATTATCTTGCCGCATAAGCCCATGGTGATGGTTTTGTTAAATCTTTGCAAGGTTGTGATTGGCGCTGGTGATCGCGCGCAAATTGATCTATAAAAAATCAATCCCAATTAGTTGTATATTAGCTGGTCACGAAAAAAGAACGCCTGTTCTGAATGGTGATGATTGGCCACATTTTGGCCTTGTTAACTTCGCATTCCGGCCTGATTGTGCGGCCTATATTAGCGTGTTGCCTGAGACGGTTCGGTTCGGGTTTGTCCGACCCCAAGCCCCCCGCCCAAAGGACTGCTCGAACCGAACCAGCTCACACGCGATCAGCCTCTCAGGCAAATGTGAAACTTCCAAAAAATTATCGAAAACAGGCCGTCAAAGACGTGATCCTGATAGCGTTTCGCGCATTACAGGCTAAGCGGGCTTCTTTGCTTGAATATGGCCGCACCATGGATTGGGCCAAGCGCATTGGCGCTGTTGCTTTCCTGCAAAATGATTGCGCAGCCGTTTACGTCCTTGCGCTTGAGCTCTGAGGCAGGCAGCTCGATTTTCATAGCTTCACCGTCCCACATGCCGATCGTGTCAGTGTCCATCACCGTATTGCGGTACGTGACTGACTGGCCGGCATTCTCGCCCCGGTCGATCGGGATCGTGACTGCATCGCGCAAATAGAACATCACTACATGCACCGGACTTTTCGGCTTTTCACCTTTGGCGATCTCGATGGACAGACGTCCGTCATCCAGCTTACGGATCGAAACGGGCACGTTAAGTTTGTTTGCAGCAATATGTTGTTTTACGGCCTCAGCATCGCGACCATTTACTTCAGACGTGCCATTGACGATGGCCTGCGGCGTATACAGCATCTTGGCATTAAACGAATTGCGATAGGCGTTCTGGCGGTCCGTGTTGTCCTGCGATGCAAGCGTATCGTGCCAGCCCATATAGTCCCAGTAATTGACGTGGAATGACAGCGCCAACACGTTCGGGTCATCGGCATATTTCGCCAGATTCTTATCGGCTTGCGGGCAGGATTTGCAGCCTTGGCTGGTATAAAGCTCAATCACCGATGTGCGCGTGCTGCTGGATTCAGCGTTCGCCACGCCATGCATGGACAAACTACCCGTAAACGCCAAACCCAGAGCAGCACAAACACAGCGCAGACCGGGAGCATATTCGCCGGAAAATCGTGTACATGTCCCATTGAAAGGGGAGTGGAAGGTCACTTTGGTTTCATCCTGCAATCAACGCATTTCCAGCAAAACGAAAACGGTTTTGAATGGTTCAATGCGTATATAATTAGCTCTGACATATATTATGTAGGAATTGGCATGATCAATAGGAAGTCACGTTGCAGTGAGTTTCATGTCGGTACTGTTTCTTTTATCCCACGCTTGGCGTGACCTGCGATAAAAGGATGGTGTGCCAGAAAATCCATAGGGACGGGACTGATCGAATATGCGGTTGAGCCTAAGAGAAAGAGCCATCGCCATTTGCGATGAAAAGATAGCCAAAAAGGGCGAGACGGTTGGCATCTCTTTTTACGCGTTCTTTGCCAATAAGAATTCTGACCCCGAATTGCTTATGGAAGCTGCTCAGTGGTGGATTAAAACCCACTCGCTTGATCATTTTGAGAAAGCAGTAAAAATCAGGGATATGATCCGTTCGGGCTTATAAACCAAAAAGCCGCCGGATTTCTCCGGCGGCCTTTTAATTTTGATGCTGTACTGATTAAGCAGCCAGATCGCGCAGAACGGTCTGCAGAATGCCGCCATTCTTCATGTAGTCGAGCTCATCCAGCGTATCGATACGGCAGATGAGTGGAACCTTCTTCACGCTGCCATCGGCATAAGTGATGGAAGCTTCGACCTTTTGGCGTGGGCGCACATCGGCAAGGCCTTCGATGGAGACGATTTCATCGCCCTTAAGACCGAGTGTCTGCCAGCTTGTGCCTTCCTCGAAGACGAAAGGCACAATGCCCATGCCAACGAGGTTGGAGCGGTGAATACGCTCAAACGACTGCGCAATCACAGCCTTGACGCCGAGCAGATTGGTGCCCTTTGCAGCCCAGTCACGCGACGAGCCATTGCCATATTCGACGCCGGCAAAGATGACGAGCGGAACGCCCTCTGCCTTATATTCCATAGCGGCGTCGTAGATCGACATTTCTTCCTTCGACGGATAGTGAATGGTGTATCCACCTTCACGACCGTTTTCGCCCAGCATGTGATTGCGAATACGGATATTTGCAAACGTGCCGCGCATCATCACTTCATGGTTGCCGCGACGTGTGCCGTACTGGTTGAAGTCGGCAATGCCGACGCCATGGTCAAGCAGATACTTGCCAGCAGGTGACTGCGCCTTGATGGAACCGGCAGGTGAAATATGGTCGGTTGTGATCTTGTCGCCGAAGAGACCAAGCACACGCGCGCCTTTGACATCAGAAATCGTGCCAGCCGACTTGCCCATGCCCACAAAGTAAGGCGGGTTCTGCACATAGGTCGAATTGTCGTCCCATGCATAGGTCTGGCCAGCAGGAACCTGAACGGCCTGCCAGTTTTCGTCGCCCTTAAACACATCCGCATATTTCTCGGAGAAGATTTTGCGGGTGACATTCTTGGCGATGAAGTCCTGAATTTCCGCCGATGAAGGCCAGATATCGCGCAGGAATACCGGATTGCCATCTTGATCTTCGCCAAGCGGCTCTGTTGTCAGATCCTTGGTAACCGTACCGGCAAGCGCGTGAGCAACAACCAATGGCGGCGAAGCCAGGTAGTTTGCCTGAACGTCCGGCGAAACACGGCCTTCAAAGTTACGGTTACCGGAAAGAACGGCAGCCGCAATCAGACCCTTTTCATTGATGGTCTTGGAGATCGGCGCAGGCAATGGACCGGAATTGCCGATACAGGTCGTGCAGCCGAAGCCAACGAGGTTGAAGCCGAGTGCATCAAGATCCTTCTGGAGGCCAGCGGATTCAAGATAAGCGGCCACAACCTGAGAACCGGGTGCGAGCGAGGTCTTGACCCATGGCTTGGTCTTGAGACCTTTGGCAACCGCATTGCGCGCCAGAAGACCGGCAGCAATCAGCACGCTTGGGTTGGAGGTGTTGGTGCAGGACGTGATTGCGGCAATCGCCACATCGCCATGACCAAGATCATAGTCTTCACCTTCAACGGCATAACGTGTGGTCTGGCCGGTGGTCTTCTTGTACTCGGTTTCAAGCGAGGTTGCGAAGCCCGATGCAATGTTTTCCAGCGCAATGCGGCCTTCAGGACGCTTTGGACCAGCCATCGATGGAACAACGTCGCTCATGTCGAGTTCGAGAATGTCGGTAAAGACTGGGTCTTCGGAACCGGCTTCACGCCACATGCCCTGAGCACGCGAATAAGCTTCCACGAGCGCGAGGCGGTCTTCTGCACGACCGGTCGTGTTCATGTAGTTGAGCGTTTCCTTGTCGATCGGGAAGAAGCCGCAGGTTGCGCCATATTCCGGGCCCATATTGGCAATGGTCGCACGGTCGGCAAGCGTCATGTTTTCGAGGCCTTCGCCGAAGAATTCGACGAATTTGCCGACAACGCCCTTCTTGCGCAGCATCTGTGTGACGGTGAGCACGAGATCGGTTGCGGTCACGCCTTCCTTGACTTTGCCTGTCAGGCGGAAGCCGATGACTTCTGGCAAAAGCATGGAAACGGGCTGGCCGAGCATGGCAGCTTCCGCTTCAATACCGCCAACACCCCAGCCAAGAACGCCAAGGCCATTGACCATGGTGGTGTGGGAATCGGTGCCAACGCAGGTATCAGGATAGGCAACGGTTTCGCCATCTTCTTCCTTGGTCCAGACGGCCTGTGCCAGATATTCAAGATTGACCTGATGGCAGATGCCGGTGCCCGGAGGAACAACACGGAAGTTCTTGAATGCCTGCTGGCCCCATTTGAGGAAGCGGTAGCGTTCGCCATTGCGCGCATATTCGAGGTCCACATTGGCCTTGAAAGCATTTGGATTGCCGAACTCATCGACGATCACCGAGTGGTCGATGACGAGATCGACAGGAACCAGCGGATTGATCTTTTCAGGATCGCCGCCCAGCGCCTTCAGACCATCGCGCATGGCTGCAAGGTCAACAACGGCTGGAACGCCGGTGAAGTCCTGCATCAGCACACGGGCCGGGCGATAAGCGATTTCAGCGCCTGCCGAGCCGCGATCATTGAGCCACTTTGCAACAGCTTCGATGTCCGACTTCTTGACAGAGCGGTCGTCTTCGAAGCGGAGCAGGTTCTCAAGGAGAACCTTCATGGAGAAAGGAAGCTTGGATATGCCCGTCAAGCCGTTCTTTTCGGCTTCGGTCAGGCTGTAATAGACATAATCCTTACCGCCAACGGTAAGGGTTTTGCGGCATTTAAAGCTGTCGATGTGCGACACTTCATTCGTCCTTTATGCTACTGGCCGGAAAACCAGGACGAACGCCTAGGCTAGCGTTTCAAGGACGCGCCAAGGTGCGGGTGCAGTCATTTCCGCTGTCCGTCCCGAAACTTGTATAATAGGTTACAAGTGTTTGAGATCGGCCAAAATTCGTTTCCACACCGACCGCTGGCATGGTAGCCCTCATATAGAGAGTTTCCTAAAACGATTCCAGACTGAATTTCGTGAATTTGCCCCCTTGCGGCGAAATGTTGCGATAGCCCCTTTTAGACGTTGCCAGAAGGGGCTGAGGAGAGAGAATGCGGCTCAAAGCCGAAAATCTGGCAGGTGAGCGCGCGGGCGAGACGATCTTCGCAGGCCTTTCATTTGACTTGTCGTCGGGTGAAGCACTTATTGTCACCGGCCCGAACGGCTCTGGAAAATCGACATTGCTGCGAATCATCTGTGGTCTTCTGGCGCCGGAAAACGGCACCATTGCGCTCTACGAAGACACTGTTTCGATGCCAGTGCGCGCTGCTTGCCATTATCTTGGCCATCTCAATGCAATGAAGCCCGCTTTGAGCGTGCGCGAGAATCTTTTGTTCTGGCAAAAATTTAATGGTGCTGCACGCTTCGATATTGAAGAGGCACTGGAGGCAGTCGATCTGCCGGGCGTTGACCATCTGCCTTTTGGCTATCTGTCAACCGGGCAGAAGCGCCGTGTTTCCATTGCCAAACTGCTGATCAGTCATCGCCCGGTCTGGATTGTCGATGAGCCGACCGCCGGTCTCGACAAGGCATCCGAGGCGCGCTTTGCAGAACTGATGCGCGATCACAGGCGTGAGGGCGGCATGGTGATTGCCGCAACGCATATTCCGCTTGGTCTGACGGGGATCAAATCGCTCGACATGGCCGCCTATGCGCCCGAGGTGGCGTGATGGGAGCACTGTTTATCAGAGATTTGCGTTTGGGTTTTCGTGCCGGTGGCGGCGCACTGATCGGGATTTTGTTCTTTCTGGCTGTCATTTCAGT
Organism: Ochrobactrum chromiisoli; assembly: GCF_026241335.1. Classification (GTDB taxonomy): domain Bacteria; phylum Pseudomonadota; class Alphaproteobacteria; order Rhizobiales; family Rhizobiaceae; genus Brucella; species Brucella chromiisoli. The sequence goes on from NZ_JAPHAV010000001.1 coordinate 368,503, forward strand.
GATGCCGTTTGGTGTCGGCCCTGATCTTAATCTGCTCTCGCGCATTGGTCCGGCCATGTTATGGATCGGCGCTTTGCTGGCAACACTTCTTGGCCTCGACCGGCTGTTTCAGGCGGACCGAGAAGATGGCTCGCTTGATCTGCTGCTGATTGGTGCAGACCGCCATATGCTGGCTTTTACAGTCTTTGTGAAATGTCTTGCCCATTGGGTGGCGAGCGTTTTGCCGCTGGTCATTGCGTCACCCATGTTGGGGCTGTTCATGAATATGGATATGACCGCAACCGCTGCAACTGCGCTGACACTTCTGGTCGGAACGCCAGCCATTGCTTTCATCGGCGCAGTCGGTGCGGCATTGGCGGTGGCGCTTCCGCGCGGCGGCTTGCTGGTTTCGGTGATCGTGCTGCCGCTGACCATTCCGGTGCTGATTTTCGGTGTCTCGGCTTCATATGGCGCGACCGATGCTGTGGCCCCATTCTTTGCGCCGTTTCTGATTCTGTGTGCGCTGACTTTGTTTTTTGCTGTTTTAGGGCCGTTGGCAGCTGCTGCATCTTTAAAAAGTTCGGCGGATTGAGCATGATCCCGAAAAGTGGGAACCGGTTTTCGGATAAGATCATGCTCGAAAATAATGTGATCCCGAAAAGTGGGAATCCGTTTTCGGATAAGATCAGGCTCGGCGGATTGACGCAGTTGATTACGGTCAATTGAACGGCATATCGCGTCAGGTATAAGTATAGGCCATGACGAATGACATGATGAAAACCCAAAGCTGGCTCGATCTGGCAAACCCGACCCGCTTTCTCGCTTTTGCGGGTAAGGTTCTGCCGTGGCTTGGAGGCTTTGCCGGGCTGTTTCTGGCAGCCGGGCTTTATATGGTTTTTCTGTCGCCGGATGATTATCAGCAGGGTCTGACTGTCCGCATCATGTATATCCATGTGCCTTTCGCCTGGCTTTCGATGATGTGCTATTCGATCATGGCAATCTCGGCCCTGGGGACGCTGGTCTGGCGCCATCCGCTGGCGGATGTCTCAATCCGCGCAGCGGCTCCCTTGGGCGCGGTGTTCACAGCGCTTGCACTTGCAACCGGCTCGCTCTGGGGCAAGCCGATGTGGGGCACATGGTGGGTGTGGGATGCGCGATTAACTTCCGTGTTCGTGCTGTTTTTGATGTATCTCGGCATTATTGCGCTGTCGCGCGCCATGGATGATCCGGCCAAAAGTGCAAAGTCCGTCGCCGTCCTCACACTGGTTGGTTTTATCAATATTCCGATTATCAAATTCTCGGTCGACTGGTGGAACACATTGCATCAACCCGCTTCGGTTTTCCGCATGGATGGTCCGACGATTGACGGCTCTATGCTGCGGCCGCTTTTTGTGATGGCGATCGGCTTCACGCTGCTGTTTCTCACATTGCACATGATGGCGATGCGCAATGAAATCTGGCGTCGTCGCGTGGCTATGATGAAAAAGCTTGCAGCCCGCAATGCAGATCGCAGCCGTATGAAAAAAGTGCGTGTGGAAGCACAGGAGGCAACGCAATGAGCCATTTCGCTTATGTGGCGATCTCCTATGGCATCGCCGCCGCAGCCCTCGCCATCACGATTGGCTGGATACTGATCGATCAGCGCATTCAGAAAAATGAGATCAAACGGCTTGAAGCGCAAGGCGTGCGCCGCCGCTCGGCAAAGAGTTCTGCGCAATGAGTGAAGCCGATACCGCTAAAAAGCCCCGCATATTGGTGGCGCTGCTGCCTTTGCTAATCTTCGTTGGCCTTGCCGCGATCTTTGCCGTGCAGCTTTTATCCGGCAAAGACAATACGACCATTCCTTCGGCCTTGATTGGCAGACAGGCACCGCCAACCAATCTTCCGCCCGTCGAAGGCCTTCTGCGCGATGGTGCGCCCGTGCCGGGGCTCAACAGCGAAGATTTCAAAACGGGCCCTGGGGGCAAGCTCACGCTCGTCAATGTCTGGGGATCATGGTGCGTACCATGCCGTCAGGAGCATCCGCTTTTGATGGAAATCGCCAAGGACAAGCGCATTCGTGTGGTTGGCCTCAATTACAAGGACCAACCCGAAAACGCCCGCCGTTTTCTTGGCGATCTCGGCAATCCCTTTGCTGCCGTGGGCGCAGACCGCGCGGGACGCTCCGCCATTGAATGGGGGGTCTACGGCGTGCCGGAAACCTTCCTCGTCGATGCAGACGGTAAGATCGTTTACAAGCATGTCGGGCCGTTTACGCCGGAGTCGGTCAAGAACGATTTGATGCCTGCGGTGGCGAGGGCTTTTAAAGCTGATTAAAAAGGCTCGTGTCCGTGTAGTTCGCGAGCAAATTCGTTATCATTGGCTTTTGAGAAGGCTTCTTTTAATGATGGGATGTGATTATCAAAGGTTTCCCTGAATTTATTAGATAAACTGAATTTGTCTATTGAGTTCATCCGTTTTTGAATAAATCTTAAGTGCTGATCATTAATAGCATAAGCGAGCCTTTTACTCGATAGGGCGAACAAATTATTAAATTTGAGTCGGACGGTCTGTAAAGGAGCTGCTCTTAATTGATTAGCTGTATCCTCACTTTGATACGCAAAAAATAAATGATGGGGCGAAATCGGGCAGGCCAACCAGCCTTGAGAATTATTAAAAGGTGTATCGAAAATAACGGGTCTATCTGAAGTGATAAAATCATAGTTACGTACATAAAGTACGAACCATTTCATTTTGAGAATTCCATCGATTATTCTTTTGTTGGACATTATCTCTGGTAATTTAAGCATGGCTTTCTGAGGCGCAGACGCGATTATCTCAGTACTAATTTGATCGAATTGATTATCCGAAGCGCGTCGAATAGTATTATATACTGTTTCGAATTCAGGTATGATAGACTTGTAGAGATCGTGCAACGATGCCTTAAAATTTAAAATGTCATCCGGCATTCTCAACATCAAAGTTGCGATAAATTGAGCCCAAGCATGTCGCTGGGCTGGGGAAAGCGATTGTTTAGATAATAATAGTTTTTGCGCTTCAGCAGCTCGGCTGTCGATAGGGGACAAAAATTCTGTTTCAATTTTCTGCGCAGCTTCGTCTGGGAGGCCGTCAATAGCATACAAACGATAGATATAGCCCGTAGCTGCGGGGTGAACTCGTCGCGGCTTTACAACGTTACCGTAAGGTCTGCTGAACTCAACAAGGGTATCTGCTTCTCCAGTCCATTGTTTGAGGTAAAAAACGGGAAGAAAATGATGCTTTTTTGGAGCGGCCATTATTTTATCTAAATCCTAAAAACGGACTTGAATATTTTACCGGAGAAGCCGTCCAAGAATCACCCCCTCCCCGCATGAAGGAAGGGTTTGATTACTGCATCTGAATTTTCAATCAATCCGGCAATTTCCGCACCGCGCCCTTGGCAGCACTCGTTGCCATGGAAGCGTAAGCTTTGAGCGCGGTTGAAACCTTGCGCTTGCGCTCTTCAAGCGGCTTCCAGCCGGATGCATCCTGCTCGGCGCGGCGTTCCGCCAGCGTTGCATCATCAACAGCCAGATGGATTTTGCGGTTTGGAATGTCGATATCGATAATATCGCCTTCGCGCACCAGACCGATCGTGCCGCCTTCGGCTGCTTCCGGCGAAACGTGACCAATTGAAAGACCCGAAGAGCCGCCCGAAAAACGTCCGTCAGTGACCAGCGCGCAAGCCTTACCGAGGCCCTTCGATTTCAGGTAGCTGGTTGGGTAGAGCATTTCCTGCATACCCGGACCGCCGCGCGGACCTTCATAGCGGATCAGCACAATGTCGCCAGCCTTGATCTTGCCGTTCAGGATACCGAGCACGGCAGAATCCTGGCTTTCGAAGATGCGGGCAGGGCCGGAGAATTTCAGAATGGAATCATCCACGCCTGCCGTCTTCACGATGCAGCCGTCTTCAGCCAGATTGCCGTAAAGCACGGCCAGACCGCCATCCTGACTAAACGCATGTTCTCTCGAACGGATAACGCCCGTTTCACGGTTCGTATCAACGCTGTCAAAGCGGCGTTCCTGGCTGAATGCAACCTGTGTCGGCACGCCGCCGGGGGCCGCCGAATAGAACTTGTGCACCATTTCACTGTTGGTGCGCGTCACGTCCCAATGATCGAGCGCCTTGCCCATGGTTTCACTATGGATGGTCGGCAGATCGGTATTGATCAGCCCTGCCTTGTCGAGCTGGCCGAGAATGCCCATAATGCCGCCTGCACGATGCACATCTTCCATGTGAACCGTATTGTTGGCAGGCGCGACCTTACAAAGAACCGGCACGCGGCGCGACAGACGGTCAATATCGGCCATGGTGAAGTCGATTTCGGCTTCCTGTGCAGCCGCCAGAAGATGCAGGACCGTATTGGTCGATCCGCCCATGGCAATATCAAGCGTCATGGCGTTTTCAAAAGCCGGGACGCTTGCAATCGAGCGCGGCAGGACGCTGTCGTCGTTCTGCTCATAATAACGGCGCGCGAGATCGACAACCAGATGACCGGCTTCCACAAACAGGCGCTTGCGGTCGGCATGGGTTGCGAGCGTCGAACCATTGCCCGGCAGCGACAGGCCAAGTGCTTCTGTGAGGCAGTTCATCGAATTGGCGGTGAACATGCCCGAGCATGAGCCACAGGTTGGGCAGGCAGAGCGCTCAATCGCCTTGACCTGATCGTCGGTATAGTGGTCATCGGCGGCAGCAACCATGGCGTCCACGAGGTCGAGCTTCTTGACCTGATCGTCCCACACGACCTTGCCAGCTTCCATCGGACCGCCGGAAACGAAAACGACCGGAATATTGAGGCGCAGCGAGGCCATCAGCATGCCGGGCGTGATCTTGTCGCAGTTGGAAATGCACACCATCGCATCGGCACAATGGGCATTGACCATATATTCCACCGAGTCGGCGATCAGCTCGCGCGATGGCAGCGAATAGAGCATGCCGTCATGACCCATGGCGATGCCGTCATCGACCGCAATGGTGTTGAATTCTTTCGCAACGCCACCAGCGCTTTCGATTTCACGGGCAACCAGCTGGCCCAAATCTTTCAGATGCACATGGCCCGGCACGAACTGGGTGAACGAGTTCACCACGGCAATGATTGGCTTGCCAAAATCCTCATCCTTCATGCCGGTGGCGCGCCATAGGCCGCGCGCGCCAGCCATATTGCGGCCGTGGGTGGTAGTACGCGAACGATAAGGAGGCATTTTCAAACCTTTTAGGAACTGTTCTAATTTGGTCGTCGGTATGCCAGAATCACCCGCTCTACGCAAAGCGCAAATTGCCCCAGCGCCTGCACTGGTGCGCTATTTTCAAGCACATCGCATTCAGCGGAAATGTTCAGGCGTGCAATCATAATTGCCGACACCGACCGCCCCAACTTAGCATATTGTTGATATAATGCAAAAGATTTTACGCTTTAAACGTAAGGAAATTTCTTAAACGCCGCTCGTTGCTTCCGCCAAGGCGCTGTCAATCAACGCATTGACGGTTTTCATGCACTGCTTTGAAAAACGTGCAGGTCAAAAAGAGCCGATGTTTTCGCTCTAAATGAGCCCGACGTCGAGACAGGAGAGGCGAAACTAAAACCGGCTGAAAAAAACGGCCAAAGCGACATGCGCAGAGTCGGTGCGCGTGATTGTGGTTGTCGCCTTAGGCTTTCGTTTCTCTCAGCACGGTTGCAAAGTCGGGAAAACTGTGCCGCATCGTCAGCGCTGCATCACTTCAGAAGAAAATGCGTAGGCCAGCGTCCTCGTCAGCACGTAGGGTGGCACGGGTTTTCGAAACACCGGCACATCAGGATAGCGCGCAGCAAGATGCGTGGGCAGTCCTCCACCTGTATGAACCACGACAAAAACGTTGCGGCTCTTTAGTCTGTCCAGAATAGGCTCCAAATCACCATCCGCAAGGTTGACGTCGAGAATGGCGGCGTCCACTTCCTGCTTATTGATGAGGTCTATGGCTTGTTTTACGGTGCCCACAGGGCCGATAACAGTGCCCTGGGCATCTTCCACAGTGGCGGCAACGTCGAGAGCGACGAAAATTTCGTCCTCCACGACCAGTACCCGCCTATGTTCAAGATTATCCATGATCTTTCCACTGTCGCTATCGATTTCTGTTTGCTCTAAACCCAGTGTGGGTTGTCGCAGAGTCAATGCTCAGGCACACAAAGAGGTTCCCTGAAGGATCAGGATAATGGATTAATGGTGAATCAAATCTTTATTTCAGGCAGGGCAGCCCGATTTAGCTCACTTTAGAAAGCAGTGAAGGTCAGGGTCGTGAGCGAACGCACAATATTGGGAATATCGAGCACATTTTCATTGATGAATTTGCCGATGTCGTCGCCTTCTTTTACGTAGATCTTGGCGAGCAGATCATATTCGCCGCTCGTCGAATAGAGTTCCGAAACAATCTCACGCTGATAGAGCGTGTCCGCAACCTCATAGGTCTTGCCGGGGGCGCATTGCAGTTGCAGGAAAACGGGCTTCATATCTGTTCCTTTCGCCATATGGCGGTCAGCGGCCATAGAGCTAAATTGGCCATTATCTTTGGCTGTTTCAAGCACGGGCGGATACGCGAAATCAAGAGCGTTTCCCGTATGCAAACGGTGTTTCTATCGCAGGTTTAATTTACAGAATTGTGTTTTTAATCAATGAAGGCGATAAGACACCGCTAAAGTGGAAATAAGATAATCATTACATGCTTTATGTACTCCCAGCCGTTTTAATGCTGTTTTCACTGGCCTTTGTGGTTGTCGGTGCAATGGATAAGCTGCGCCGCCATCTCTTATGGTGTGCATTATGCTTTTTCTGCATCGGCCTGGCCATGCTTTCCCAGCTTGTCGATATACCGGCAGATGATGGTGTCAACACGCTGTTGACCACCACAATATATGTGGTCGGCACTTTATCGGGCGGGCAGGGCATTCTTCTCAGGTCCGCGCGCCGTTTGCCGCTGTGGTTCGGGATTGTCAGTTTTGGTCTGATTGTCGGTGGCGTTGTTTATTTTCTCTACGTGCAGCCCAATGCGATCAATCGCATTTACGTTGTGAATTTTGGCCTCGCATGCATGATTTTGACCTTTGTCTGGTACTTGCGCGGATTGGCGCGGGGCTCTGTCGCTGACCAGCTCATTCTGGGAATGCTGTTTTTGGTTGCGGTGCAGTTTTTTCCCCGAACACTGCTGACCGCGCATTCCATTGTCGGTGATGACACGGCAGCTGACTTTGCTTTTACGCCATTCTGGCAATGGACTGTTTTTTCAACCGCTGTTGCGGGTGTCATTGCCGGTCTGGTGCTATTTGCGGCAGCGGGGGCTGATCGGTTCAGAGAACTGGTTTATGAACGGGATACTGATCCGCTGACCGGGCTTTTAAACCGCCGTGGGCTTGAAACAGGGATGAACGCGCTGGAGCGCGGTCGCTTTTCTGGCTGGGTTGTCGCCTGCGACATCGATTATTTCAAAACGATCAACGATATTTATGGACACGCGACGGGGGACACAGTGCTCACAGAGTTCGCAGCTATTTTAAGGTCCTATTGTACTGATCGTCATCTGACGGCGCGTATCGGCGGCGAGGAATTTGTCATCTGCCTTGAGGATATGCCGAGTGAGGCGGCGTTTGAGCTGGTCGAGAGCATTCGGAGAAGCGTCAAGACACGCGTTTTCTCGCGCCTGTCAAAGGATACGAGCCTGACGTGCAGTTTTGGAGTGGTCAGACTGGGGCATAAAGACGATTTCTGGCGGGCGGTGGAGCGCGCTGATAAGGTTCTTTATGAAGCCAAAGAGGCCGGTCGAGATCGGACTTTGTTTGAAGATAGAATTTCCTGAGCGTTGTGGCGTTTGAAATTCTTGCTGTGAAAACCGGATAAACTTGCTGTGATGATCAAAAATCTGACGCAGATTATGTGTTAGAAGCGTTTTTTACACTCCCGCAAAGCGAGTTATGCGTAAGCCAATGCAATTTTTATCCGCTCTGATTTCGAATTTTCCTTTTCGCTTTTCGTCATTTTTTATCATGAGTGTTGCCGCCTCTTTGAGTACGCCGTCCATGGCAATGACGGCGCTGGAAAAAGCACAACTTGAAAGGCTTGACCCTGCAACGCGTCTTGAGCAGCGTTGCGATGTCGAGGCGATGGAACGCATCAGCAAGGATAAAAGAAAGCTTTCGGTCGATAAGGTGCTGGCCTATGCCTTTTCTGACCCTGTTGCCTCAAAAAATATGATCAAAGCGGATGGCGCTGCTTTTCGCAGCCGCGAGCATTGGTACAAGCTCTCATTCGTTTGCAAAACGGATGATGAGCACATCAATGTCGTTTCATTTGATTATCACATTGGTGAGGAGGTTCCGCAGTCTCAGTGGGACAAGCATTACCTCGTGCCATGATGATGAGCGCACCTTTATAGGTTTGCCGGAACGTTTCTATTGCGCACCATCATCCGCGCGGCAGGCTGAAAGCAGCGTGATTTCTTTGGCCGAATCGTCCGCCTCCAGATGGGTGAGAATGGCCCGTCCATCTTTTTCAGCCCAGCGATAGCTGTCCTGCTCGTCCATTGCGACATATTTCCTGAGCGCATTATGCCATTGCAGAGCAACCATTTTGCCTTCAACGTCAATGACGGCAAAAGCAGGCTCTTCGCCCGCATGAATATAGGTGACAGGCACCACGACCCCGCGTTCACAGACATAATCCGTCCGAATGACCGAATCCCGGCTGATTGTCTGGGCCAGAGCGGGGCTTGATGCGAGTGCGCTCAGAGCAAGAACGATGCCTGTATTGCGAGATTTTCTCAGCATAATGACCTCTGTTTCGTAAAGCGTTATGAAAGGTCTGGCAGAAAAAACAAAGAATTTCAATTTTTTACGGGAACCTAATTTACACTTGGCCGTTCTTCATGTGCTGGTCGTTAGATCGGCCGGGGCCCGGAGTTAATTTGCCCCCGCAATCCTAATCCGGGTCCCACTTTTAAATCTGCCGCTTCATCCTGAAATTGATAATTCTTTCCCCGGAATTCGGTTATTTGAGAAATCGGGTGAAAATTTAATTCCGCATATTTCATTATCATAGCTTATAATTTTCGAAGTGCTTTCAAATAAGAGAAAGCTTATGGCATCCTGTGTGCAAAGACCTCTGATACTCTCAGGTCAATGAAACGCGGAGAGGTGGTCATGAAAATATCGAGAGTCTCATTCACGCTTGCAGCTTTTTTAGCAACGGCGGGTATTGCCGGAACTATTCAGGTCGGTCACGCCGATCAGACATTGCTCAATGTGTCCTATGATCCGACGCGGGAGCTTTATAAGGATTACAACGCGGCTTTTGCGAAGCATTGGAAAGAGCAGACAGGCGAAAACCTGACCATCCGTGTTTCGCATGGTGGTTCGGGCAAGCAGGCACGTTCCGTTATTGATGGCGTGAAAGCGGACGTTGTCACCCTTGCACTGGAAAGCGATATTGACGCAATTGTCGAACATTCCGGCAAAATCGACAAGGATTGGCGCAAGCGCCTTCCGCATAATTCTTCGCCTTATACATCGACGATTGTTTTTCTCGTGCGCAAGGGAAACCCGAAGGGCCTCAAGGATTGGGGCGATCTGGTCAAAGACGGGGTTGAAGTCATCACGCCCAATCCGAAGACCTCGGGCGGTGCACGCTGGAATTATCTCGCTGCATGGGCATGGGCCAATAAGGAATATGGCGGCGATGAAGCCAGGATAAGGGAATATATCGGCGAACTTTTCCGCCATGTCCCGGTGCTTGATACGGGTGCGCGTGGTTCGACCACAACCTTTGTGCAGCGTCAGTTGGGTGATGTTTTGCTGGCCTGGGAAAATGAGGCCTATCTTTCCATCGCTGAATTCGGCGACAATGCCTTTGATATTGTGGTGCCGCCGCAGTCTATTCTGGCAGAACCACCGGTGGCGCTGGTTGACAAAAATGCTGATGACAATGGAACCCGTAAGGTTGCGCAGGCCTATCTCGAATATCTCTATTCACCGGAAGGTCAGGCCCTTGCCTCCAAGCATTTCTATCGTCCATCCGAGCCGGATATTGTGCCTGCTGACCAGAAACGTGATTTTCCGAAGCTCGACCTTGTAACGATTGACGACCCGGTTTTCGGCGGTTGGGCCAAGGCGCAGCCTTATCACTTTGGCGATGGTGGTACTTTTGACCAGATTTACAAACCGGGTAAATGAGCCTCTGTCAGGGCAGTGATTGCTGAGAAAGACCAATAAAAGGGAGCAAATATTGATGTCTTCGCACCCTGCACGGGTCAGAGCAGGGTGGCATTTCAGAAAACCGAGCGTTGTTCCGGGCTTCGGACTGACGTTCGGTTTTAGTGTCGCCTATTTGACTCTCCTCATTCTCATTCCGCTTGCAGCCCTCGTGCTGCGCTCAACAGATGTTGGCTTTGCCGGCTTCTGGCGGATCATCACCGATGAACGCACGTTAAAGGCACTTGAAACCAGCTTTGGCACCGCTTTCATTGCTGCAGTCATTAATGTGATTTTCGGTGTTATTCTCGCATGGGTTCTCGTGCGCTATCGTTTTTTTGGTCGCAGGTTTATCGATGCAATCGTTGATATTCCCTTCGCGCTTCCCACAGCCGTTGCCGGTATCGCGCTCGCTTCAATCTATGCGCCCAATGGCTGGATTGGCAGTCTGCTGGCGCCTTTCGACATTCGCATTGCTTTCACCCGTGCCGGCATCGTTGTGGCGCTGATTTTCATCGGGCTGCCATTTGTGGTGCGCACGGTGCAGCCCATTATGGAAGAGATCAGCCGGGAGGTCGAGGAGGCGGCGGCAACGCTTGGCGCATCGCGTTTTCAGACGATCTGGCAGGTTTTGTTGCCCGCATTGCAGCCCGCAATTCTTACTGGCTTTGCACTGGCTTTCGCGCGCGGGGTGGGCGAATACGGCTCGGTCATTTTCATAGCAGGCAACACGCCTTATGTTTCGGAAATTGCTCCGCTGCTCATCGTGATCCGGTTGGAGGAATATGATTATGCCGGTGCAACGGCGCTTGCGACTGTGATGCTCGCACTTTCATTTGCCATGCTGCTGTTGATCAATCTGATCCAGTCGTGGTCAAGAAAGAGGTATGGCTATGGCGCGTGACCATGTTTCTCCTGCGCGCAGCGCTGTGAGCGAAAGCCTGCCAACGCGTATTGTGCTGATCAGCATAGCGCTGATCTTTTTGTTGCTGTTTCTTATCCTGCCGGTGGTGGCCGTTTTTGTCGAAGCCTTCCGTAAAGGCATGGGCGAATATCTGGCAGCCTTGGCGGAGCCCGATGCATGGGCCGCAATTCGGCTGACATTGTTCGTTGCGGTTATCTCTGTTCCGGTCAATCTGGTTTTTGGTGTCGCGGCTGCATGGGCGATTGCCAAATATGAGTTCAAAGGCAAGGCGCTTCTGACAACGCTGATCGATCTGCCTTTTTCGATATCACCGGTGATTTCGGGTCTGGTTTTTGTGCTGCTTTTTGCAAGCCACGGCTTGCTGGGGCCGTGGCTTGAAAGCCATAATATTCAAATCCTGTTTGCTGTTCCGGGCATTGTCCTGGCAACGCTTTTTGTGACGTTTCCGTTTGTGGCACGCGAGCTTATTCCGCTGATGCAGGAGCAGGGAAGCGGTGATGAAGAAGCAGCCATTTCGCTGGGCGCCAATGGTTGGCAGACCTTTCGTTATGTCACTTTGCCCAATATCAAGTGGGGCCTTCTCTACGGTGTCTTGCTGTGTAATGCCCGCGCAATGGGCGAATTCGGCGCTGTTTCGGTGGTGTCAGGACACATCCGCGGCCTCACCAACACCATGCCGCTGCATGTCGAGATTCTCTACAATGAATATAATTTCGTTGCGGCTTTCGCGGTTGCATCTCTGCTGGCCTTGCTTGCCCTTGTGACCTTGGCGGCCAAAGCTTTTCTGGAGATGCGTTATGGTGATGAACTGGCTGGCAGTAACGGGCATTAAAAACTAAATTGTCCAAAAGAAAATAAGCCGCCCATGCTTTGGCTGAGCAGTCGGTGGTAGGGGAAAGGATCGGGAATGGAAGTTCGTGTCGCCGGTGTGCGTAAAGAGTTTGGTCGCTTTCCGGCATTGCATAACGTGTCGCTGGATATTCGTTCGAGTGAACTGATTGCTTTGCTTGGTCCGTCCGGATCGGGCAAAACAACCTTGTTGCGTCTGATTGCCGGTCTTGAACGGCCCACAGAAGGAGCGATTTTTTTTGGTGATGAGGACGCCTCGCATAAGAGCGTGCAGGAGCGCAATGTTGGCTTCGTGTTTCAGCATTATGCGCTGTTTCGCCATATGACGGTCGCCGAGAATATCGGTTTTGGCCTCAAGGTCCGCCCCGGCAGCACCCGTCCGCCTTCCGCTGAGATCCGGCGTCGTGCACTCGAATTGCTTGATCTGGTGCAGTTGAAGGGACTGGAAAATCGCTATCCAACGCAGCTTTCCGGTGGGCAGCGTCAGCGCGTTGCTCTGGCCCGCGCCATGGCGATTGAGCCAAAGGTTCTGCTGCTTGATGAACCCTTTGGCGCACTTGACGCGCAGGTGCGTAAGGAATTGCGCCGCTGGCTACGCGAAATTCATGACCGTACCGGCCATACGACCGTGTTCGTCACGCATGATCAGGATGAAGCGCTGGAGCTTGCGGATCGCGTGGTGGTGATGAGCCAGGGGCGGATTGAACAGATCGGTACCCCGGATGAGGTTTATGATCAGCCGAACTCGCCTTTTGTTTATGGCTTTATTGGTGAATCCAGCACGCTGCCGGTAAGGATTGAAAAAGGGGAAGTCTGGCTGGCGGATCGCAATATCGGACTGGTGGCTGATGGCGCGGACGATGGCGAAGCACAGCTCTTCTTCCGCCCGCATGATGTCGAGTTGCTCGATGGCTGTGGGGGCTGCATCGCAGGCACAGTTATTGCCAGCCGAAGATCGGGGGGCAAAAGGCGGGTCGAGCTTGAAATCGGCGGGGCGCGTCAACGTGTCGAGATCGAGATTCCGGCCGAACATCCAGCGGCTGAAAAAAGCCGCATCGCTTTCCGTCCGCGCTATTGGCGGATTTTCGGACATGACCGAGCATCTCAAGCGGATGAAAAAGCAGAGGTTTTGGCTCAAGGCCATTCATAATTCAGGCGTATCGCCCCGATTTTACCCATCAGACATCCGCATTGGCGGGTGTCTTTTTCATTTTAGAAACAAAGAGCATCGGCAGAGCATTTTCGAAATCTATTCTTCAGAGTGGTATTATTCTTATTTTCAGTATGTTAGGGTTGTAGAAACCGCTCATTTTATAACGCAACATTAATGTTCGGAAAGAATTGTGCGTTGCGATCTAAACGATTTGAATATCTCCACAGACTGTCGTCGCATTTTTGTCAAATGAGGACGACATTCAGGGAACCGAATACGGATATTGTCGTTTTTCTGCATTGAAATTCAATCTAATATCCATCCGCCGCATTTCACTCATTCCCTTCGGAAAGGCTGTTAAGGCACATGCCGGAATTGTCTTCTTCGCCGTCTCATTCGTCCATTGCCGATCATAAGACTTCGGATCAAATTCCGCCCGAACAACCTTCTCCGATACGTGCGCTTTACAAAAGCGAGGATGAACTGCGTGAGCTCGCAGCCTCCGTTGCACGTGGTGAAGAACTGGCATTACCCGGTTATCAGTCTTTTGAGTTCGATCAGCGCCTGTCTGAAAATGGCAAGCTTATCCTGCATGCCTATCGCTCGTCGGATGCGGCGTCTCGCGCTGGCGAAACCATCACGCCGGCGGCGCAATGGTTGCTCGATAATCATTATCAGATCGACAAGACGGTCCAGCAAACCCGCCGCGATCTCCCGCGCAAATTCATCCGGCAATTGCCACCCTATGCCGCCCGCGATGAAAAATTTAAGGACATGCCACGTATTTTTGCGCTGGCATGGCTCTATGTCGCGCATACCGACAGCAATTTCTCGCTCAAATCACTCACCGCGCTGGTTCAGGGTTTTCAGACGGTTGAGCCGCTCAAAATCGGTGAATTATGGGCGCTGCCATCCGCTGTTCGCTATTTTCTGATCGAGAATGCACGCCGGTTGGCGCTGCGTGTGGATCGTGCGCGCAATATGCGCAATCTTGCCAATACCGCAGCAGACCGTATCGTCGTTGCCGCCAATGGCGACGAGCTTGATACGGTTCTTGCACAATATGCGCAGGCGGCACGCGACAGTACCTTTGCCACCCATCTTCTCTATCGTCTGCGCGGCGCTTCCACCGATACATCGGCTGCGGCCAGCTGGCTTGAGCATATTCTTGAGCAGGAGGGCAGCAATCCAGAGGACGCCATCGTTGAAGAACATGCGCGCCAGTCGACCGGCGGCGTGACGATGGGCAATGCGATCAGCAGCCTGAAACGCATTGACGATATTGATTGGGAAACCTGGTTTGAAACCGTCAACGAGGTCGATGCGATCCTGCGCGACCACAGCGATTTCGAACTGCTCGATTTCCGCTCGCGCAATGCCTATCGCGTGACAATTGAAAAGCTCGCGCGCTTTTCAAATATGAGCGAAATCGACATCACCTGGGCGGCGCTCAAACTTGCAGAAGAAAGCAAGGCAAACGGACCAGAGGCAAACGGGCAGGAAGGCAGAGGTTCTATTGCCTATTACCTTTCGGGTGAAGGGCGTACAGAACTTGAAAAGGTCTGCGGCTACAAAGCACCCTTTGGCGTCAAAGCCCTGCGCTTTTATCGCAATCTTGGCCTTTTGGGCTTCTTTATCCCGACAGCCATTTTCACGATTTTGATTCTGCTGGGCGTCAATTACTGCATGAGCAGGGCCGGGCTTTCGGCTGATTGGCGCTTGCTGTTCACGCTTCTGGCACTTTTCCCGGCGATGGATGCGTCCTATTCGCTGTTCAATGCGCTGGTGCCGTGGTTTGTTCAGCCGACGCGTCTGATCGGTTTTGAATATAAGGAAGGGCTTCCCGTCGAGGCGCGCACGCTTGTTGCAGTCCCGACGCTGATCAATTCTCGCGATTCCATTGACGAGCAGATCCGTAACCTTGAAGTTCACTATCTTACCAATCCGCGTGGTGAAATCTATTTCGCACTGGTGAGTGACTGGGTTGATGCCAAGCAGGAAATTACACCTGCTGATATGGAAATTTACGAATATGCGCGCGATGAAATTGCCAAGCTCAATGAGCATTATACCGGCAATGAACAGCCGCGTTTCTTCTTGCTGCATCGCCGCCGTCTGTTTAACGAAAAGCAGAGCTGCTGGATGGGCTGGGAGCGCAAACGTGGCAAGTTGCATGAGCTGAACCTGCTTTTGCGCGGCGATCAGGATACGAGCTTCTTCCCACCTGATGAGCGCCTGCCGAAAGATGTCAAATTTGTCATGACGCTGGACGCGGATACACGGCTTACGCCTGAATCCGTGACCAATCTGGTTGGCAAGCTCAGCCATCCGCTCAACCGTCCCGTCTTTGATGAAAAGACCGGTAAGGTGGTTCGTGGTTATGGCATCCTGCAGCCACGCGTGACGCCATCTTTGACAACGGGTGATGAAGCCTCGTTCCTGCAACGTGTCTTCTCGGTCAATCGCGGCATCGATCCTTATGTCTTTGCAGTTTCTGATTCCTATCAGGATCTGCTGGGTGAAGGCAGCTTCACCGGTAAAGGCCTGTATGACATCGACGCTTTTGAAACCGCGTTGAAAGGCCGTGTGCCGGAAAACACGCTTCTCAGCCACGATCTGCTGGAAGGCGGCTATGCGCGTGCAGCACTCGTCAGCGATGTTGAAGTGGTTGAAGATTATCCGACCGGCTATAATGTCGACGTGTCGCGTCATCACCGATGGGCGCGTGGTGACTGGCAGCTTCTGCCATGGCTTTTCTCGACAAGCCGCGGCGTCAGCAACGTTACCCGCTGGAAGATGATCGACAATCTGCGCCGGTCGCTTAATCCTATCCTCTGGCTGATCGCTTCGGTTGTTGGGTGGAGCATTCTGCCGATTGGACCGGCTGCCGTCTGGCAGGCCTTCCTGATCGTCAGCATGTTTGTGGCGCCGACCTTTGGCATCATCACCAATCTCATTCCGTCCAATATGGACTATTCGCTCAAAGGCCACGCGCAGTCGGTTCTCACCGATATTGCTCTTGGTACTGCGGATGTGGCGCTTCGCACCACCTTCATTGCCCATTCCGCTTTCCTGATGGCCGATGCGATTGCACGCACGATCTATCGTTTGTTTGTCTCGCGCCGTGATCTTCTGGAGTGGCGCACGGCTGCACAGGCCAAGTCATCGCCTGATACGCTTTTGTTCTATTTCCAGCTGATGTGGCCAGCCATTGTCATCGCAGGGCTTGCAATTTTCTTTCCGCTCGCCGCGCAAAGCCATGCGGCAATGATCGCCGCGCCCTTTGCGGTGATCTGGTTTGCATCGCCGCTGATCGCATGGCTTGTGAGCCGTTCGGCCAAGCCGCAGGATACGCTGGAAGTTCTCTCTTCCGATAAGGCTGATCTGCGCCGCTATGCACGCCGCACATGGCGCTATTTTGCTGAGTTTGCCAACGAGGAAAACAACCATCTTCCGCCGGATAACTTTCAGGAAGACCCGGCTCCGATTGTCGCGCAGCGAACCTCGCCTACCAATATCGGCGTTTATCTTCTCTCGGTCATTGCCGCGCGTGACTTTGGCTGGATCGGCTTTGCCGAGACGATGAACCGCGTTGAAGCCACCGTCACGACGCTTGAGAAGATGGAGAAATATCAGGGCCATCTCTATAACTGGTATGAGACAAACACGCTGACGCCGATGCGTCCGCTTTATGTCTCCGCCGTGGATAGCGGCAATCTTGCCGGTCATCTTGTGACGCTTTCTTCGGCTTTGGAAGAATGGGCGGAAGCGCCTTCGGTTTATCTTCAGGCTGATCTCGACGGCATTATCGACGTCAATGATGTGCTTGAGGAAGCGATTGCAAAAATCCCGGATGATCGCCGGATTTTGCGCCCGCTGCGTCGTCGTCTGGAAGAGCGGATTGCCAATTTCCGCCGTGCGGTGCGCACCATCAAGGACGAGCCGGAAACAGCCTCCTTCCGCACCATCAATCTGTCGCTCTTTGCGACGGACATTGTGCGCCTGATGGAAGAGCTCGATAGTGAAATTGAAACGCCAGCAAGCGCTGAGGCAAAGGAATGGGCCAATATTCTGGTCGATACCTGCAAGGCGCATACGGATGATTCCGTTGGCGATCGCAACACAGATGAGCTGCGTGAGCGCCTGCGCGATCTCGCAGGGCGCTCGCGCCAGCTGGCATTCGATATGCAGTTTGGCTTCCTCGAACGCAAAGAACGCCGTTTGTTGTCGATCGGTTTCCGCGTTCAGGAAAACGAACTCGATGAAAGCTGTTACGATCTCCTGGCGTCCGAAGCCCGTCTTGCAAGCCTGTTTGCGATTGCAAAGGGCGATGTGCCTGTTGAACATTGGTTCAAGCTCGGTCGCCTTCTGGTGCCTGTTGGCTGGAAGGGCGCGCTGCTCTCCTGGTCAGGCTCGATGTTCGAATATCTGATGCCACCGCTGGTCATGTCCGAACCGCTTGGCTCCCTGTTGGATCAGACCAATAAGCTCGTTGTGCAGCGCCAGATTGATTATGCAACCTCGCGTGGTCTGCCATGGGGCATTTCGGAAGCGGCGTTCAATGCGCGGGATGCGCATATGAACTACCAGTATTCCAATTTTGGCGTGCCAAATCTGGGTCTCCAGCGTGGACTTTCGCGTAACGCCGTTATCGCGCCTTACGCAAGCTTGCTTGCATCGCAATATCAGCCAGCGGCTGCGGTTGCCAATCTGAAGCGTCTGGAAAAGCTTGGTGCACTGGGCCGTTATGGTTTCCACGATTCGGTGGATTTCACCCCGTCGCGTGTTCGCGAAGGTGAAACCTATGCGGTCGTAAAAAACTACTATGCCCACCACCACGGCATGGCCATTATCGCGGTCAACAATGTGATTTTCGAAGGCCGTATGCGGGAACGCTTCCATTCCGACCCAGTGATCGAAGCAGCAGAACTTCTGTTGCAGGAAAAAGCACCACGCGAAATTCCGATGATCTACGCAAAGACCGAAAATCCGATGCGTGTGGATTCGGGCGGCTTCGACGATGCGCCAATGCGCATCATCGACGTTCCTTTCAAGGCACCGCGCACAACGCATATGATGTCGAACGGCCAATATGCGCTGATGGTTACGGCCAACGGTTCCGGTTACAGCCGCTGGCACAATTGGGACATCACCCGTTTCCACGCCGATGCCTCGGAAGACTTGCAGGGCACATTCCTGTTCCTGCGTGACATGGAAAGCGGCTATTCATGGTCGGCAACCGGCGAGCCTGTGCGCAACCCGGATGAAGAAACCAAGACTGTCTTCACGGAAGACAAGGCTGAGTTCTACAAAACCGCAGGCGACATCAAGACGGTCATGGAAGTGATTGTCTCGTCTGAATCCGATGGTGAAGGCCGCAGGCTCGACATCATCAACACCTCTGCGCGCGATCGTATCATTGAGGTCACGTCTTATGCGGAACTGGTGCTGACCGACAGCGACAGCGATGCGGCGCATCCGGCCTTTGCCAAGATGTTTGTTGAAACCGAAATCGCTGATAACGGTTCGACCATCTACGCCAAGCGCCGTAAACGTGCGCCGTCCGACCCGGATATTCATGTCGCGCATTTTGTGACCGATCTTTCGGGCTCTATCCGCGAAACGGAAGTCGAAACCGATCGCCGTGCCTTTATCGGTCGGGGCCGTTCGCTGCGTGATGCGGCAGCCTTCGATGAAGGTGCAAAGTTTACGGGAAGTCAGGGCTGCGTGCTTGATCCGATTGCATCGGTGCGCACACGTGTCCGCGTTCCGGCACATAAAAAGGTCAGCCTTGTTTTCTGGACCTTTGCGGGTGGAAGCCGCGATGCGGTTGAACATGCGGTGGCAACGCATCGCCATCCAGAAACCTTTGCGCGGGAATATTCACTCTCATGGACAAGCTCGCAGGTTCAGCTTTATCATATCGGTATCAAGCCTGCGGAAGCTGCTGACTATCAGAAGGTTGCCGCCTATCTGCTTTATCCGGAGCGCAATCTGCGTCAGCCGCCGGAAACCATTGCAGCCGGACTTGGCAAGCAATCCAACCTCTGGCCGATGTCGATTTCGGGTGACTATCCGATCTTTGCCCTGCGCATCGACAACGAGGTTGATCTTGATGTGTTGCGCGGCGTGCTGCGTGCACAGGAATACTGGCGCAGCAAGGGCCTTATCGTTGATGTGGTTGCGGTCAATGAACGCGCCTTCTCCTATGCGCAGGATACGCAACGTGCGATTGACTGGATCGTGGAAGGCTTCCGCGCACGCGGTGGCGGTCTGCCGCATATCTTTGCGGTGCGGCGCGATCAGATGAGCGAGGAAAGCTATAATACACTTCTGGCTTCTGCGCGTATCGTCATGCATGCGCAGAACGGTCCGCTTGCCGAGCAGTTGCGTCGCAGTGAGGAAATCACTGTCGATTTGGCTGCACGCAGTGATGCCAAAACACCGGCCACTGCACAGCAGGGGCTTGGTTCTGCGGGGCTTGGGCCGATTGCGCTTGAACGCGGCTCAGAAGAGCGTCGTCTGGTTGCAAAGCCGAAACCAGTCACTCTGCCGGCTCCATCAGGCGATGATCTCGAGTTCTGGAATGGCTATGGCGGCTTTGCGCAGGACGGCAGCTATGTTGTGCGCATCAACAACCGCACGACCACGCCGCATCCGTGGATCAACGTGATCGCCAATCCGAATTTCGGCTTCCATGTCTCGGCAGAGGGGTCGGCTTTCACATGGGCAGGCAACAGTCGCGATTATCAGCTCACCCCATGGGCGAATGATCCGGTCACCAACCGTCCGGGCGAGGCAATCTATATTCTCGACCGTGAAACGGGCCGCAGCTTTGCTCCAACGGCCAATGTGCTGCGCGACGAGGCGGTCACCTATGAAGCGCGCCACAGCCATGGTTACAGCACTTTTGCCGCTCAGCATGGCGAACTGGCACTCGAACTGACCCATATTGTCGATGCTGAAAAGCCTGTCCGGCTTTCGCGTCTGACGATCACCAATAAGGGCCGTTCCAAGCGTAAGCTGCGCGCTTATGGCTATGCTGAATGGGTGCTGGGCAATGCCCGCTCCAAGAATGTGCCGTTCATCGTTCCATCGCAGGATGAAGAACTGGGCGCACTCTTCGCAGGCAATCCTTATCACCCGGACAAGTCCGGTCAGGTGGCCTTCTTTGCGGCGAGCGAAAAGCCGCAAACGGTAACGGCTGACCGTGGCGAATTCATCGGCACGACCGGATCGGTGGATCGCCCTGAAATCGTGCTTGCAGGCAAGCCGCTTTCCAACACGGTTGAAGCCGGGCGCGATCCTTGTGCAGCGCTTGCCATCGATATTGAAGTCAATTCGGGTGAAAGCCGTGAAATTGTCTTCCTGCTCGGCAATGCTGCCGATCAGATGCAGGCAAAAGCGCTTGTCGAACAAAGCCGCAAGGCTTCGTTTGACGACAAGCTTGAGGGCGCGCGCAGATATTGGGAAGGTCTGTTCGACCGCGTACAGGTCAAGACACCGGATCCAGCATTCGACCTGCTGATCAATGGCTGGTTGCCCTATCAGGCGATTGCCTGCCGTATCTGGGCCCGCGCTGCCTTTTATCAGGCCAGCGGCGCGTTTGGCTTCCGTGATCAGTTGCAGGATACGCTCTCACTTCTGCTGATCGATCCGTCGCTGGCACGTGCGCAGATCCTCAATGCCGCTTCGCGTCAGTTCCCGGAAGGCGATGTTCAGCATTGGTGGCTGCCTGCAACCGGTGCGGGTGTCCGCACGCTGATCTCGGATGATGTGGTCTGGCTCGGCTATGGCACGTCGCTTTACGTCCAAACAACGGGCGATGATGCGATTCTTGATGAAAAGCTGGCCTTCCTTGAGGGACACAAGCTGGAAGAGGGCGAACATGATGCTTTCTTTGAGCCGGAAATCTCGGATCAGACAGCAAGTCTTTACGAGCATTGTGCGCTGGCGCTTGATCTGGCGATCAAACGCACCGGCAAGCATGGCTTGCCGCTGATGCTGGGCGGCGACTGGAACGACGGCATGAACCTTGTCGGCGTGAAGGGCGAGGGCGAGAGTGTGTGGCTCGGCTGGTTCCTTGCCTATACGCTGAAGCAGTTCATCCCGATTGCCCAGTCGCGCAATGATATGCGCGCAACAGCGTGGGCGAACCATCTTGAAAGCCTGACCAAAGCGCTTGATCGCGATGGCTGGGATGGTGAATGGTATCGTCGTGGCTTTTTCGACAATGGCGCGCCGCTTGGCTCAAAAGACAGCGATGAATGCCAGATTGATGCCATTGCACAGTCGTGGAGCGTGTTGTCGGGCGTTGCCGATCCAAAGCGGTCCGAGCAGGCCATGGCTTCGCTTGAGAAATATCTGCTCGATGATCAGGGCGAATTGCTGCGTCTCTTCACGCCGCCTTTTGACAAGACGGTGCAGGAGCCGGGTTACATCAAGGGCTATCCTCCGGGCGTTCGTGAGAATGGCGGTCAGTATACCCATGGTGCAACATGGGCCATTCTGGCGCTCGCCCGCATGGGCAAGGCCGCTGAGGCATGGCGTTTGTTCTCGCTCATCAGCCCGGTCAATCATGGTCGCAACCCGGATGTTTATCGCGTTGAGCCATATGTGATTGCAGCCGATATCTATTCGGTTGAGCCGCGGCGCGGACAGGGTGGCTGGACCTGGTATACGGGGTCTGCCGGCTGGTTCTACCGCGTTGCGACTGAGGGTATTCTTGGCGTTACCAAACGCGGCAATCGCTTGCATCTTGATCCGGCCTTGCCGCCGGAATGGGAGGGCTATGAAGCAGAACTTCGTTTCGGCGAAGCGCTCTATCGCGTGAAGGTGATCGCCGGTGCCAAGGACAAGGTGATCAGGCTCAATGGCCGCAAGGTCGGCAAACCAGATGAAGGCGTGCCGATCAAGACGGATGGTGAACATGAAATCATCGTAGAGCTTCCCAAATCTGAATGAAGCATTTAAAAAGGCAGGTGAAAACCTGCCTTTCTTTTTGCTGCCAAGCATTTGGTTTGGCTGAAGCACATGCTCATGCAATGGAGGCCGTCATGGCCAAAACCGATATCGCGCGGCGCGTCTATAATCACGCATGGAAGCTTGATCCGATTGTCCGCAGCCTGTTGGATACGGACTTTTACAAACTTCTGATGTTGCAGATGATCTGGGGGCTTTACCCCAAAGTGGATGCGACCTTTGCACTTATCAACCGCACGACAACCGTGCGCCTTGCTGATGAGATTGACGAAGGTGAGTTGCGCGCACAGCTTGATCACGCCCGCACGCTGCGCTTCACCAAGAAGGAAATGATCTGGCTGGCGGGTAACAGCTTTTATGGTCGAAAGCAGATTTTCCAGCCGGAGTTTCTCAACTGGCTGCATGATTTCCAGCTGCCGGAATATGATCTGCGCCGCAAAGACGGCCAGTATGAGCTGCATTTCCATGGTCCATGGTCGCACACCACCATGTGGGAAATTCCCGCACTTGCCATCATCAATGAATTACGCTCGCGCGCTGCGATGAAAAACCTCGGGCCTTTCTCGCTTGATGTGCTCTATGCTCGCGCCAAAGCCAAGATGTGGAGCAAGGTCGAGCGGTTGCGCGAACTGCCAGACTTGAAGATTTCCGATTTTGGTACGCGTCGCCGTCATTCGTTTCTGTGGCAGCGCTGGTGCGTTGAAGCACTCAAAGAAGGTATCGGCAGCGCCTTTACCGGCACCAGCAATGTGTTGCTGGCAATGGATACTGATCTTGAAGCGCTTGGCACCAATGCGCATGAATTGCCAATGGTGCTGGCAGCGCTGGCCAATACGGATGAAGAACTGCGCAGTGCGCCTTATCGCGTGTTGCAAGACTGGAACCGCTATTATGGTGGCAATCTTCTTATCGTTCTGCCGGATGCTTTTGGCACGGCTGCTTTCCTGCGCAATGCGCCGGACTGGGTTGCGGATTGGACAGGCTTCCGCCCAGACAGCGCACCGCCCATTGAAGGCGGCGAACGTATCATTGAATGGTGGAAGTCACGCGGCAAAGACCCACGCGAAAAGCTGCTGATTTTCTCGGATGCGCTCGATGTCGATACAATTGAGGAAACCTATCGCCATTTTGAAGGCCGCGTTCGCATGAGCTTCGGCTGGGGCACCAACCTCACCAATGATTTTGCCGGATGCGCACCGACAACGATCCATGGTCTCAAGGCGATATCGCTCGTTTGTAAGGTGATTGATGCCAATGGACGCCCGGCGGTCAAACTTTCCGACAACCCACAGAAAGCAACCGGCGATCCGAAGGAAGTCGAGCGCTATTTGAAATTCTTCGGCAATGAGGAACGTGTAGAGCAGCTCGTCAGAGTGTGACGAGCTGCGGTTTGTCTATTCCATCAATCGGGCCGTGCCGGAAAGGCGGATAGATTCGCCCCTCACGTGGCCGATTTCTGCGCGCAGATGTGAGGGCACGCCCATATCCTCGCCCTGGATGACTTCAATAGCGCCGCCATGCGGCCAGCCCAGATCACGCAGATAAGCGGCAAAGGCCGCAGTCGATGCACCTGTCGCCGGGTCTTCATACACGCCGCCAGACGCAAAAGGATTGCGGCTGTGGAAGCGCTGTGGTGTTTCCGAATGCACCAGAAGGATCGTGGTCCAGCCCTGCCGGTTCATCAGTACCCGCCCACGCGGAAGGTCATAATGCATGGCGGCAAGCTTCTCGCGTGAGCGCAATGCCAATACGATATGATCAGCGCCTGCATGGATGAGTGCTGGCGGGATGCCCGGTGCGAGATCGTCCTTTTCATAGTTGAACAGCGCGAGCGCCTGCTCAATTTCGATCTCAGAGGCCGCACGGTTTCGCGTAGATGGCGATTGAAGGCTTGCAGAGAACAGATCGCCCTCCTTGCGGCCTTCTACCTTTATTGTCGTATTGTTGAGCATAAGCGTAAAAGCACCATCGCCTTCACGCATGGCCAGCGCTGCACCGAGTGCAATTGTGGCATGGCCACAAAAAGGGACTTCCATTTCCGGCGCAAAATAGCGCACACGAAAGCCTCCGGCTTCCGGCATGGCGAAAGCCGTTTCCGAAAAGCCTACATTGTGAGCGATTGTCTGCATGTCTTGAGCAGAGGGAAGTTTTTCAGAAATCAGCACACCGGCAGGATTGCCGCCCTGATTACCTTGCGAGAAGGCGGCTATACGCAAGACGTTCAATGACATGTCCTTTGCCTATCTTCGATTCTCTCCCGCCCCCCTCTTATAGAAGGCGCGCGATGCGTCGGGTCAAGGGAGCAATTATGCTCAATCGCGCATTTCTGTTGCCCATGGAGGATTGGCGCCTGCACGCGAAACGGTTACCGCGGCTGCACGAACGCCCAGCGCTATGGCGGAGTGAATCTGGTCTTCGTCCAGCTGGGCGAGGGCATGTTTGTTAAGCAGTCCCTGACTATGCAGGCTTGCGAGGATACCGGCATTGACCGTGTCGCCCGCGCCAACCGTATCCACCACATCGACTTTAACGCCGGGAACACGGATGGTCGCGTTTACGCTATAGGCATCGGCACCATGCGCACCTTTGGTAATCACGATGAGCTTAGGCCCGAGCGTGAGCCATCGGGCGGCAATCTCGTCATGACTGCCCTTTTCACCGAACCATTCGAGGTCTTCGTCGGATAGTTTCACAATATCGGCAAGGGCGATCATGCGCTTCATGCGCGCCAGATGCTTTTCGCGGTCAGTGATAAAGCTCGTACGAATATTCGGATCGAGAAAAATGACGCGCTTGGATGCTTCGCGCGTCATCAGTGCTTCATAGACACGCCCGCATGGCTCTGAAATCAGGCTGATACAGCCAAACAGCAGTGCATCAATTCTATCATCGATCTCCGGGATGTCGTTTTCCGAAAGCATCCGCAGCGCTGTGTTTTCATCGTAAAATGCATAGCGTGCCTGCCCGTCAACGAGCCGCACAAAGGCCAGTGTTGTCGGACGGTCAGAGACTGCCGAGAAGGAGTAATCGACATTGGAGCGCGCAAGCGCGTCGCGCAAAACCTCGCCGAAAAAATCTGACGAAAGACCGCAGAAAAATCCGGTCGGAACGTTAAGCCGCCCAAGTGCGATTGATGTGTTGAACACCGAACCACCGGCCAAAGGCATGAAGGCCGTTTCTCCCTCTGCCGTCTGGCGAGGGAGCATGTCGATCAGGGCTTCACCGCAGCATAGGATCATAGAATTCGTCTTTCAATTATACGTGCTGGCCACCATTGATGTGAATTTCTGCACCCGTGACATAGGATGAGGCTTCCGAGCACAGATAATAGATTGTTTCGGCCACTTCTGATGTTTTTCCAAGCCGCCGCATCGGCAATTGCTCGACGAGCTTTTCCGTACCCGGCGAAAGAATCGCCGTATCGATTTCGCCCGGCGCAATGGCGTTCACGCGGATACCATGGGGACCGAAATCGGAGGCCATTTCGCGGGTCAGTGCTGCAAGCGCTGCTTTGGATGTTGCATAGGCAGTGCCTGCAAACGGATGCACGCGGCTACCTGCAATGGAGGTCACATTGACCACAGAACCCTGCGCTGCTTCCAGTTCTTTGAACAGCCCGCGTGCGAGCATGATCGGGGCCATGAAATTCACCTGAAACACATCACGCCACGCGGCCATTGGCGTTTCAATCGAGTTCAGGCGGCGACCGCCTTCGGCTTTGGGCGAAATGCCGGCATTGTTGACGAGCGCGTGCAACTTGCTGCCATTGGCTTCCAGTCTGCGCCGGATTTCAGAAATGGCTTTGCCAATATCTTCCTGATCGGCAAGATCAACTTTGATATGATCTTCCGGACCCGCGGGCCAAGGACAGTTTTCTGAAAAATCCTGTCGCGAACAGGTGATGACGCGCCAGCCGGCGCGGGAAAAACGTTTGACCGTCGCATGCCCTATGCCGCGGCTGGCGCCTGTCAGAACAAGCGTTTTGCGTTCCGCGGCAACATCGGGACGGGACGTATCGGTTGGGGAAATTGTAGACATGGCAACCTCACTCTCAATCTTTGAATAGACTAAGCCGCTCAGGATTTCGAGTGGATTCAACCGATCAGGCCGTTGGATGCTTCACTTGACCGCGATAAGGGCCGGTTGGCGACCGGCCCTGAACGAATTTTATCGTGAATTGCCCATGATAATATCGAGAAGCGTGGTTGAATCACGCGGTTTCTGTTGTCCGCCGACGCTGGCAGGCGGCATTGGCTGAGCGTTATGATCCATACCCGTTGCGGTACCGGCCGGATAATCGGCTGTCGTGCCCTGCTGGATCGTGTTGCGCGCAGGCGAATCGGGTGCCGGTGGCCAATAGCCATCATCGTCATTGCCTGCCATAGGCGGATTGCCATAGCCGCCCTGCGGTGTCATGCCGGGTTCATAAGGCAGGTTCGGATCAATGCCATCGCTGCCGCCGGGAACCACGTTCTGAATATCGTAATGACCGGGCAATTCTGCGATGGGCACGCCCTTATGGGCTTCCTTCATAAAGGCTTTCCAGGCGGCCACCGGAAGCGTGGAGCCGAACACCCGCTTCATGCCCTTGCCGTCATCATTGCCAAACCACACACCTGTGGTGAGATTGGCGGTATAACCGATAAACCACGCGTCACGGAAATTCTGGCTGGTGCCGGTCTTACCTGCTGCTGGCCAGCCGAAGGCCGCGCGCTTGGCAGTTCCGTCCTCCACTGTCTTGCGCAGCATAGCATTCATCAT
Source organism: Ochrobactrum chromiisoli (assembly GCF_026241335.1). Taxonomy (GTDB): domain Bacteria; phylum Pseudomonadota; class Alphaproteobacteria; order Rhizobiales; family Rhizobiaceae; genus Brucella; species Brucella chromiisoli. The sequence goes on from NZ_JAPHAV010000001.1 coordinate 395,384, forward strand.
GCCGACATTGCGCTCATCAATCACGCGCGGACCAATACCGTCTTGCCTCTGATAGAGAACCTTGCCCTGTGCATCTGTGACTTTGGTGATGAAATAAACAGGCGCACGATAACCGCCATTGGCAAAAGGCACATAGGCGTCGGTCAGTTCCAGAAGCGATACTTCCGAGGTGCCCAGTGCCAGCGAGGCATTGGGCTCAAGCTTTGACTGAACGCCAAGGCGGTGTGCGGTGTCGATCACGGTCTGCGGGCCGACCTCCATCACCAGCTGCGCTGAGACGGAATTGAGCGAATGGGAGAGGGCGGTGGCAAGCGTGACTTCGCCCATATATTTCCCGTTATCGTTGCTGGGCGTCCAGTTGCCAATCCGCACCGGCGCATCATTGCGCACTGAATCCGGTGTGCGGCCCTGTTCGAGTGCGGAGAGATAAACGAATGGCTTGAAGGATGAGGCAGGCTGGCGCTTGGCATCGGTCACGCGGTCAAACTGGCTGGCGGCATAATCATACCCCCCCACCAAGGCACGCACAGCACCCGTACCATCAATGGAAACGAGCGCCCCTTGGCTCACATTCATCTTCTTTCCGTTTTCGGAAATCTGATCCTTGATTGCTTCTTCACCGATATGCTGGAGGTTAAGATCGATGGTTGTCTCAACCGTGATATCGCTTTTGGTGTCGCCGATCAGCTCTGGCAATTCTGCCACGACCCTGTCTGCAACGTAATTTTCCGAGCCTTGCCAATAGGATGCAGCGCGTGTGGGCGGTTCGCTTTCGGCAATTGCCACCTGACGATCATCGATCATGCCTTCTTCACGCATGGCACCAAGCACCAGCCTGGCACGTGCTGCGGCAGCTTCCGGGTCCCGCGCAGGCGAAAGCCGCGATGGCGCTTTGAGAAGCCCGGCCAGCGTTGCAGCTTCCATAAGGTTCACGTCTTTGGCGGATTTGTTGAAATAGCGGCGCGATGCCGCATCCACACCATAAGCACCCGAGCCGAGATAGACGCGGTTGAGATACATCTCCAGAATCTGGTCTTTGGTATATTTGTGCTCAAGCCAGAGGGCGAGCATCACTTCCTGAACTTTGCGCTCCAGCGTGCGATCCGGTGACAGGAACAGGTTTTTAGCAAGCTGCTGTGTGAGCGTTGAGCCACCCTGTACGGCGCGACCTGATATGATGTTGGTTATGACGGCACGTGCAAGACCAATCGGATCAATACCGAAATGCGACATGAAGCGGCGATCTTCGATTGCCATGACGGCTTGCGGTATAAATGGTGACATTTCGTGCAAGCCCACAGCCTGTCCGCCGGTGGTGCCGCGATTGGCAATCAGATTGCCTTGAACATCGACAATGCGCACGTTTGGTGGCCTGTCGGGAATTGCCCAGTCGGTTGTTGGTGGCATTTTGGCTGCGAAATAGACAAGCATGCCGGCAAAGGCAATGCCGCCCCAGAGGCCGAGCACCAGACACCAGTAAACAGCGCGGCGGACAAAACCAAAAAAACCACCGCGTTTTTTTTTGGCGCGGCGCGCACCGCGTGTTTCACGATCTTTCGACGGTTTGGCTTTACGTTGGGGCCGGGCCATGCGTTCCTCTTCGTCGACGCGAAATACGTCCTCTTCCTGTTCCGGCTTTTTACCGAAAGAAGGTTCGATCCGCCCGTTTCTGCCGTCTCGCGATGCCATGTCTGTTTAGATCCGCCCCGTATTCTTATCGTCTGCCGTCATCATAACCGGCTTAAATGATCAAACCCTGCACATAGGAAGGGCGTTTATCGCCTGAAGGGTAAATGCGGCAGTTTAAAGGGGTGTAAATTGGCAATTAACAAAAAAGCCTAAGATTAAGCACAAAATGAGAAGGCCCCGCAATGCGGGGCCTTCAAAGCAGTCTATCTGATCAGATCAGATTAGAACTTGTATGCAACGCCGAGACGAACTTCGTTGGTCTTGAACTTGTCGCGGACCGAGGCAACACCATCGGTGCCAAAGTCGAAGTTCTTGCGACCGTAATCGGTGTAACGGTATTCAAGGCGAACGATGACGTTGTCGGTTGCAGCATAGTCAACGCCTGCACCAGCAGTCCAGCCGGTAAGGGTCTTGCTCTGCTCAACGCTACCAGCAAGCTCATCAGTCGAAACACTTACCGTGTTCTTGACCTGACCGAATGCTACACCACCAGCGATGTAAGGCAGGAAGCGATCAACTGCGTAACCGGCACGTGCACGAACGGCACCCGACCAGCGCAGCTTGCTTTCAAGAGATGCAGAATCCGTACCATCGGTAATCGAATAGCTGTCCTTGAGGTTGTTGTAGGTTACGTCACCGTCGATACCCAGAACAACGCTGTTGCCGAGGTCGAAGTTGTAACCTGCATAAAGACCACCGAGGAAGCCATCTGGCTTGATGTTAAGCGCACCGGCTTCGCCAAACTGGCTGAAGCGCGACTTGCCCCAACCGTAGCCAATCTGACCACCGAGGTAAGCACCGTTCCATGTGAACGTTGGAGCAACAACAACCGGAGCTGGCTCTTCGTAAACGATAGCGTCTGCAGCTTTTGCGCCAGTTGCAGCAACGAGAGCAACGGTCGACGCGAGAAGAAGGGTCTTGAGCTTCATAATAGGCCTCCACTTGGGAAATAGGGATAATGAACTGTTGTCCCTAATATAGGCCATGGATCGGGAATGTCTGTAGCAAGAAGGACACAGTCACTTCTTAGTCGCAAAAAATGGGTATTTCCGGGCTTTTGTCTTAAAAACCCGCGAAAAATGGTTATCAAATGCTTAAAATTGGCCTCTAAATGATACCAAAGTGGTATCTGGGCATCCATTGCGTTGCGCGCATCAGGTCTTGATTGCGGGGAAATGCATGCACGGGTTAGTGCAACATCGCATCGCGAAAAATGCGAAGCAGTTTTCGGACAACATGCGCGATAAGAAAAAGAAAGGGAGCGTTCTGTTCGGAACGCTCCCTGAAGCCGCCATTTGATTGCGCTTTACGCGTGCGCGAAAATATCCGTCTCAGGCCAGCCCATCAGATCAAGTTCTGAGCGGGTTGGCAGAAACTTGAAGCAGGCCTCAGCCTGTCTGGTGCGGCCATCGCGTTCCAGACGCTGTTCAAACACAGCTTTGAGCCGATGCAGATAAAGAACGTCAGATGCTGCATATTCAAGCTGTGCCTGTGACAGAACCTCTGCCGCCCAGTCCGATGACTGCTGCTGCTTTGAGATAGAAACATCAAGCAGCTCGCCGCAGATTTCTTTCAGGCCATGGCGGTCTGTATAGGTGCGGGTGAGCTTGGATGCGATCTTCGTGCAGAAAACCGGCTGCGGCATGGTGCCAAAAGCGTGCGCCAGCACAGCAAGGTCGAAGCGGCCAAAATGAAAGATCTTGGTGATCGAACGATCTTTCAGAAGCTTGACCAGATTGGGCGCCTTCTTCTGGCCTGCTTCAATCTGGATCACGTCTGCCGTGCCGTCACCGGGCGAAATCTGCACCACGCAAAGGCGGTCGCGATGCGGGTTAAGGCCGAGCGTTTCGGTGTCGATTGCCACCGAATCCACCTGATAATGCTCAAGGTTCGGCAGATCGTGTTTATGAAAACGGATAGTCATTGAATTGTCCTTACTTGGCGGCAATCGCCGCCAAAATACGTACCCAAGAGCGCTGGCCCTTGTGGAAAGAGTTCAGCTCATATTTTTCATTGGGCGAATGGATGCGATCATCTTCGAGGCCGAAGCCGACGAGCAGGGATTCCATGCCGAGGAATTTGTCGAAATCGCCGACAATCGGGATCGATCCACCCATGGCGATCAGCACGGCTGGCTTCGGCCACTCGTCGGAAAGCGCATCCTTGGCCTTGGAAACCAGTGGTGAGTCATATGGCAGCTGGATGGCAGGCGAACCGCCATGCGGATGGAACTCGACCGAGCAATCGGCTGGCAGGCGCTCTTGCACAAAAGCGCGGAACGCTTCGCGGATTTTAACCGGGTCTTGCTTGTGAACGAGACGGAACGAAACCTTGGCGGAAGCTTGCGCTGCAATCACCGTCTTGAAGCCGTCACCGGTATAACCGCCGATGATGCCGTTGACTTCCGCAGTCGGGCGCGCCCAGGTCAGTTCGAGAATGCTGCGGCCTTTTTCGCCCGAGGGAATCGAAAGACCAATGGGGCCAAGGAAGTTTTCAGCCGTGCGGCCAAGGCTTTCCCATGATTGCAAAATCTGTGACGGGGTTTCTTCAACACCTTCATAGAAACCCGGAACGGTGACGCGGCCAGTTTCATCATGCAGGTCGGCAAGAATTTTTGCGAGAATATGAATAGGATTGGCCGCCGCGCCACCAAAAAAGCCTGAATGCAGATCGCGGTCCGCAGCCTTGATGACAATCTCTTCACCAACCAGCCCGCGCAGACCAACGCTGATCGCTGGCGTTTCAGTGTCCCACATCGAGGTGTCGCAAACGAGCGCCACATCGGCTTTCAGCTCTTGCTTGTGCGCATCAAGGAATGGCTTGAGCGACGGTGAGCCGGATTCTTCTTCGCCTTCAAACAGCAATGTCACTTTCACCGGCAGGTTGCCATTGACGGCCTTATAAGCACGGCAGGCTTCCACAAAGGTCATCAGCTGGCCCTTGTCGTCGGATGTGCCGCGACCGGTGAGGATTTTGCGGCCATTGCCAACATCCTTGATCGCTGGCTCGAACGGATCATTTTCCCAAAGGTTCAGCGGATCAACCGGCTGCACATCATAATGGCCGTAGAAGAGCACATGCGGCGCATCAGCGGTTGCACCTTCATGATGCGCAACCACCATCGGATGGCCGGGCGTATCGCGCACACTCGCATCAAAACCAATAGATTTGAGATCCTCGACCAGCCATTCAGCCGCCTTACGGCAATCGGCCTTGTAAGCCGGATCGGTGGAAATCGACTTGATCCGCAAAAGATCGAACAGATGGTCGATGCTTTTATCGAGATTGGAATCGATATGATTGAGGACTTTATCGAGTGATTGGGTGGACATGGATACTTCCTGACGAGTCGTAATGCTGCTGCACAGTACAACTGGCAGGCCCAAGAAGAAACCCAATATGAACGCAAAACTGAGAGCTGAAAATGAATTGGCCGTTGCGGTGAGGGGGTACCACAACGGCCATATCACTACACTCAAAAACGACAGCCCGGAGAGGGGAATGAGGCTGTCGCTTACAACCGGCATCCAACGGGGGACGGGTCAGAAAACCGGCGATCAACATACTGTCGATGAACTGCAAATGGCCCTGCAACTGTGGCTATTCAAGGGCATTTAAGATTACAAATTCGTAACATAAACGTTATCAAAATAAGAGATTTGCATGAACGAGGCGAGAAAAAGCCACCTTTCAAGTGGACACTCGTTTCTACTGACACATGGCTGGTTTTCTTTGGGCTTTGTTTCCTTTAATCCTAAGCCATGAAAAAAGGCGATCATCTCTTCCTCATCGACGGCTCGGGCTATATTTTCCGTGCCTATCATGCTCTGCCACCCCTTACCCGCAAGACGGATGGCTTGCCGGTCGGCGCTGTGTCCGGTTTTTGCAACATGTTGTGGAAGCTGTTGAAAGATGCACGCAATACGGATGTGGGTGTGGTCCCGACCCATTTCGCGGTCATTTTTGACTATTCGTCACAAACTTTCCGTAAGGAAATTTATCCCGAATATAAGGCCAACCGCACCGCACCGCCGGAAGATTTGATTCCGCAATTCGGCCTGATCCGACAGGCAACACGTGCTTTCAATCTGCCAAGCATCGAAAAAGAAGGCTTTGAGGCCGACGATCTGATCGCGACCTATGCGCGTCTGGCAGAGGCTGCGGGCGGCGATGTCACCATCATTTCGTCCGACAAGGACCTCATGCAGCTCGTCACACCGAGCGTGTCCATGTATGACAGCATGAAGGACAAGCAGATTTCGATCCCGGAAGTGGTTGAGAAATGGGGTGTGCCACCTGAAAAAATGATCGACCTGCAATCGCTGACTGGCGACAGCACCGATAATATACCCGGAATTCCGGGTATCGGGCCGAAAACCGCTGCACAATTGCTCCAAGAGTTTGGCGATCTTGACACGCTTTTGGCCCGCGCATCTGAAATCAAGCAGAACAAGCGCCGTGAAAATATCATCGCCTATGCCGATCAGACCAAGATCGCGCGCGAACTCGTCACACTCAAGACCGATGTGCCGCTGGATGTTGATCTGGATGGCCTTGTGCTTGAGCCACAAAATGGCCCGAAGCTGATCGGCTTCCTCAAGGCGATGGAATTTACATCGCTGACGCGCCGTGTGGCGGAAGCAACGGACACCGATGCATCGGCCGTTGAACCATGCCATATCGAAACGGAGTGGGGTGCGGATGCGCACGGCCCCGATGTTGATGTACCGGCAAGCTCGGATTCTGCATCATCTGAAACCGCAGTTCGCGAAGCGCTTAATGTCAGCGGTTACACGCCCAAAGCGCTGGCTGAAAGCCGTGCTTCAACGGCGCTTGCGCAGAAAATCGACACCACGGCCTATATTTGCATTCGCGATCTTTCCACGCTGAACGCGTGGCTCGATGAAGCGATTGAGACTGGTCTTGTAGCTTTCGATACCGAAACCAATTCGCTTGATCCGATGCAGGCCGATCTGATTGGCTTTTCGCTGGCTCTTGCTCCGGGCAAGGCTGCCTATATCCCGCTCCAGCATAAATCCGGTGCAGGCGATCTTTTGGGCGGCGGCATGGTTGAAGGGCAGATTCCGCTTGATCAGGCTCTGACTGCTTTGAAGCGCATTCTTGAGGATAAGTCCGTCCTCAAGATCGCACAGAACATGAAATATGACTGGCTGGTCATGCGTCGTCATGGCATCAATACCGTGTCTTTTGATGACACGATGTTGATTTCCTATGTGCTGGATGCGGGCGCCGGTGGCCATGGTATGGACCCATTGTCCGAGCGCTGGCTGGGCCATACGCCAATCGCTTATAAGGACGTGGCGGGCAGCGGCAAAAGTGCAGTCACATTTGATATGGTGGAGATTGATCGTGCAACGGCCTACGCAGCCGAAGATGCCGATGTGACGCTGCGCCTCTGGCAGGTGTTGAAGCCACGTCTCGCCGCAGAAGGCCTTGCATCGGTTTATGAACGTCTGGAGCGGCCGCTGGTCGATGTGCTGGCCCGTATGGAAGAGCGCGGCATTTCGGTTGACCGGCAGGTTCTCTCGCGCCTGTCCGGCGATCTCGCGCAGTCTGCTGCGCGTTATGAAGATGAAATCTACGAACTGGCTGGCGAAAAATTCAACATTGGATCGCCAAAGCAGCTTGGCGATATTCTGTTTGGCAAGATGGGGCTTCCGGGTGCCTCCAAGACCAAAACCGGTCAGTGGTCCACGTCGGCGCAGGTGCTCGAAGATCTGGCTGCGGAAGGTCTGCCTCTGCCGCGTAAGATCGTTGACTGGCGTCAGCTGACCAAGCTCAAATCCACCTATACCGATGCGCTGCCGGGCTTTATTCACCCACAGACCAAACGCGTGCATACCTCTTATGCAATGGCGTCCACATCAACGGGGCGGCTGTCTTCGTCTGAGCCGAACCTGCAGAACATTCCGGTGCGCACGGCTGAAGGCCGCAAAATCAGAACGGCGTTCATCGCTGAACCGGGTAACAAGCTGATTTCTGCCGATTACAGCCAGATCGAATTGCGTGTTTTGGCGCATGTTGCTGATATTGCGCAGCTGAAACAGGCTTTTGCAGATGGCATCGATATTCATGCCATGACCGCTTCGGAAATGTTCGGCGTTCCGGTCGAAGGCATGGCTCCCGAAGTGCGCCGTCGCGCCAAGGCGATCAATTTCGGTATCATTTACGGCATTTCGGCTTTTGGCCTCGCCAATCAGCTTTCCATTCCGCGTGAAGAAGCAGGGCAATATATCCGCACCTATTTCGAGCGCTTCCCGGGCATCAAGGATTATATGGAAGCGACCAAGGCTTTTGCGCGCGAACATGGTTATGTCGAAACCATCTTTGGCCGCCGCGCGCATTATCCTGATATTCGGGCTTCCAATCCGCAGGTTCGCGCCTTCAATGAACGCGCAGCAATCAATGCCCCTATTCAGGGCTCGGCTGCCGATATTATCCGCCGTGCTATGATCCGTATGGAAAATGCACTCAGCGATGAGAAGCTCAGCGCACGTATGCTCTTGCAAGTCCACGATGAATTGATCTTCGAAGTGCCTGAAAATGAGGTCGAGAAGACAATCCCTCTCGTGCGGCATGTCATGGAAAATGCCGCCATGCCTGCCGTGTCGCTTTCTGTGCCGCTACAGGTCGATGCGCGTGCAGCGCATAACTGGGATGAAGCGCATTGAGGGCTTAGCCGGTTGACCTGAGAGGTCTGACACGATAGGTAAGCGGCAATTCTGTTGCTTCGGTAGTCGTCAGTGGGTTTGTGGCCAAAGGGTTTGCGGCCAAGGGTGTCGACTTGTGAAGCTTTTTTGAAAGTTAATCATGTCTCTGCCTGAATCCATTGCTCCGGCTCTCTCCGGAGCATTAACCGCTCGCGGTTACAACACACTCACCGCTGTTCAGAACGCTGTTCTGGCACCGGAAACACTTCACGGCGATCTGCTCGTTTCCGCACAGACCGGCTCCGGCAAGACCGTTGCTTTCGGTCTTTCCATGGCTTCCACAATCCTTGGTGATGAGCTGCGCTTCGCGAATGCGGGCGCACCACTTGCCATGATTATTGCGCCAACGCGTGAGCTGGCTTTGCAGGTTCAGCGCGAACTGGAATGGCTTTATGCCGATACCGGTGCGCGTATCGCTTCCTGTGTTGGCGGTATGGATATCCGTTCTGAGCGCCGCGTGCTCGAACGCGGTTCGCATATTGTTGTCGGCACGCCGGGCCGTCTGCGCGATCATATTACGCGCAATGCGCTGGATATGTCGCAGCTGCGCGTTGTTGTGCTTGATGAAGCCGACGAAATGCTCGATATGGGCTTCCGTGAAGATCTCGAATTCATTCTGGGCGAAGCACCGGCAGACCGTCGCACATTGATGTTCTCGGCAACCGTACCAAAGCCGATTGCACAGCTTGCCAAGCGTTTCCAGAAAGATGCGCTGCGCATTTCTGCTGCCGGTGAAGCCGGACAGCATGCGGATATTGATTATTTTGCGATGCCGGTTCCACCGCAGGAACGCGACCACGCGATCATCAATACGCTTCTTTATTATGATGCACAGAACTCGATCATTTTCTGCTCAACCCGTGAAGCGGTGAAGCATATGGCGAGCCGCCTTTCCAATCGTGGCTTTGCAGTTGTGGCCCTTTCGGGTGAATTGAGTCAGGCCGAGCGCAACAACGCGCTCCAGTCGATGCGTGATGGCCGTGCCCGCGTTTGCGTTGCGACCGATGTTGCAGCCCGCGGTATCGATCTGCCCAATCTTGATCTCGTGATCCACGCTGATTTGCCAAACAATGCGGAAACCATGTTGCACCGTTCGGGCCGTACCGGCCGTGCGGGCCGCAAGGGCACATGCGTTCTGGTGGTTCCTTTCTCGCGTCGCCGCATTGCAGAACGTCTTTTGCATATGGCAAAGCTTGATGCCCAGACTGTTCCGGCTCCCGGCATTGCAGCAGTTCAGGCCAAGAATTACGAACGCATTCTCAACGGCAGCGCTCTCAGCCAGCCCGTGGAAGAAGAGCATCAGGATCTGTTGAAGGCATTGACCGAGCGTTATACGCCCGAACAGATCGCGAGCGCTTTCCTTAATCGTGAACTCGCAGCACTCCCTGCCGCCGAAGAAGTTTCTGATGCACCGATTCATCCGGTTGGCAGCAAGAAGCCGCGCGAGCGCGGTGATCGTCCAGAACGGGGCGAGCGCTTTGATCGTGGCGAGCCGGGTGAACGTTTCGACCGCAATGCGCGTTTTGATGGCGTTTGGTTCTCGGTTTCTGCCGGTCGCAAGCATCGTGCCGATCCAAAGTGGCTGTTGCCGCTGATCTGCAAGGCTGGCGATGTTTCCAAGCGTGAAGTCGGTTCGATCAAGATTTTCGACAATGAAACCCGCTTTGAAATCGTCGCTTCAAAGGCTGATGAATTCCGTCGTTCGGTTGAAGAACGCGGCACGGGTGAAAAGGGTCTTGTCATCCGCCCAGCCGTTGCAGGCGCTGGTGGTGATGCAACGCCTCGCGAAGGCAAGCGCGATTTCAAGCCGCGCAGCGACAAACCAAGAAGCGATTTCCGTGATGGCGCAAAAGGTGGCTGGTCAAAGCCAAAGGGCGACTTCAAGAAAGATGGTTTCAAGAAGGACGGCAAGAAATCCGGCGAAGGCTTTTCCAAGAAGCCACGTAGTGCCTGATTGTTCTCAATGAAAAGGCCCCGCTTGCGGGGCCTTTTCATTGATCCAATATGCAAAAAGCCCCGGAAGATTTTGTCTTCCGGGGCTTTATTTTTAACTACACGTCCAGATTGGCAACGCTGAGTGCATTTTCCTGAATGAACTCGCGGCGCGGCTCGACTTCATCACCCATCAGGCGTGAGAACAGCGAATCTGCATCGGTCGCGTCATTGACCTTAACCTGCAACAGCGAACGAACATTTGGATCGAGTGTGGTTTCCCAAAGCTGTTCGGCGTTCATTTCGCCCAAGCCTTTGTAACGCTGCAACGTCAGGCCCTTGCGGCCTGTTGCGAAGATCGCGTCCAGCAGCGCCATCGGGCCGGAAAGCGTTTCCGACTTGTCCTTGCGGCGCAGAACTGGCGGTTCGGCAAAAATTTCCGATAGGCGCGAAGCCACGCGGTCGATCTGACGGGCATCGGCAGACCCGAGCAGGGCCATATCGAGAATGGCAACATCCTTCACACCACGCACCATGCGCTCAAAGCGATAGCCGCCGTCTTCGGTGACATGCGCCGTCCAGCCACGCTCGGTTTCTTCCGAAATCATGTCGAGGCGCTTGGCAACGATATCTGCGGAAGTGTGCGACGTTGTGTCGTTTGCGCTGGCACTCGGGTTGAGCAGGCCGGCAATCGCGGCCTGTTCAACGACACTGCGGTCATAGCGCGTATGCAGACCCGAAAGAAGCTGACGCAGCGTGCGCGCATCATCAACCACCGACCGAAGGTCCGGTCCGGCGCGGACTTCGCCGCTGCTGATCGCAAGCGCCGCTTCTTCAAGACCGGTTTCGATGAGGAAATCCTCAAAGGCCGCTTCGTTCTTGATATATTGCGAGGACTTGCCGCGCGACACCTTATAGAGCGGTGGCTGTGCGATATAAATATGGCCGCGTTCAATCAGCTCGGGCATCTGACGGAAGAAGAAGGTCAACAGCAGCGTCCGAATATGCGCACCGTCGACGTCAGCATCCGTCATGATGATGATTTTGTGGTAGCGCAGCTTGTCAGGATTGAAGCCGTGCGCCTCATCCTTGCCGATCGACGTGCCAAGCGCTGTGATCAGTGTGCCGACCTGATCGGACGAGATCATGCGGTCAAAGCGCACGCGTTCCACATTGAGGATCTTACCGCGCAGCGGCAGAATCGCCTGATTCTGGCGCGAACGACCGCTCTTTGCGGAACCGCCAGCGGAATCACCCTCGACGATGAAGATTTCTGACTTTGCAGGATCACGTTCCTGACAGTCGGCCAGCTTGCCGGGAAGCGACGTCACGCTCAGATTGCTTTTGCGGGTGATGTCGCGTGCCTTGCGGGCTGCTTCGCGAGCGGCGGCTGCCTGAATAACCTTTTCAACAATGATCTTGCCGCCGGATGGGTGCTCTTCCAGCCAGGTTGAAAGCGCTTCATTGACGAGGCTTTCCACCACTGGACGCACTTCCGAGGAAACCAGCTTGTCCTTGGTCTGCGACGAGAATTTTGGATCGGGAACCTTGACCGAAAGAACGGCGGTCAGACCTTCACGGCAATCATCGCCGGTCAGGCTGACCTTTTCCTTCTTGGTCATGCCGGACGAATCCGCATAGCCCGTCACCTGACGTGTCAGTGCGCCGCGGAAACCGGCCAGATGGGTGCCACCATCGCGCTGTGGAATGTTGTTGGTGAAGCACAGCACCTTTTCGTGGTAGGAATCATTCCACCACATCGCGACTTCAACGGTCATACCGTCTTTTTCGCTTTTGATATAAATCGGTGTTTCCAGAAGCGATTTCTTGCTCTGGTCGATATATTTCACGAACTCAACAACACCACCGTCATAGTGCAGTTCCTGCTCCTTGACGTCGGCATGGCGGCGATCAGAAAGCAGGATGCGCACACCGGAATTCAGGAATGCCAATTCACGCAGACGACGCTCCAGCGTGTCATAGTCAAAATCAACCATGGTGAATGTTTCAGGCGAGGGCAGGAAGCTTACTTCGGTGCCTGTATCGCTGCCAGCATCACCGGTAACGATGAGCGGCGCATCGGCAACGCCATGTGTGAAGGCCATTTCGTGAATTTTGCCAGCGCGGCGGATTTTCAATCTCAGCCAGATTGAAAGCGCGTTCACAACCGAGACGCCAACGCCGTGCAGACCACCGGAAACCTTATAGGAATTCTGGTCGAACTTACCGCCAGCATGGAGCTGGGTCATAATGACTTCGGCAGCCGAAACGCCTTCTTCCTTGTGAATGTCAGTCGGAATGCCGCGACCGTTATCGGTTACGGTGCAGGAGCCATCGGCATTGAGTGTGACGGTGACAAGCGTTGCATGTCCCGCCAGCGCTTCGTCAATGGCGTTGTCCACGACTTCATAGACCATGTGATGCAGGCCTGAGCCGTCATCCGTATCACCAATATACATGCCCGGACGCTTGCGAACTGCGTCGAGGCCTTTCAGAACACGAATGGAATCCGCGCCATATTCGGCGGGGGCTTCGGAATTCATCTCTGGAGTCTCGCTCATGAAAATCTTTCGAAAATGCGCCGCGAATGCAGCCTTAAAGCCTGCTGCAATGGCAGCATCAAATACCCTGTCGAATCACACGACAAACATGGCTTTAATATAGGCGTTAACGGCGATTTTTCCAAATTTTGGGGTCAAATTTGCCGGGGATTCCACTCATTTGGTGCAGGATGAAGCGTCAGGGTGGTGCGCAATCTCTGGAAGTGCCACAATTGCCCCTTATATGCTTATCTGACGGGGACATTCTCGACACGAGGAGCACGTCATGGAAAGCAAAATTGCGATGAAAAAAGCCGCCAGCCCTTTCGTGCCGCCCGCACCGCGCCCGCGCGAAAAGCCGGTTGGGCGCTTCGAGATGATGCGTGTGGTTTACAAGAACCCGCTCGAATTGTGGGGTGAGCCTTCCTATAACGAACCTTGGGTTTCTGTAAGCTGGCTGGGTATCAAAACCATCATAGCCAATGATCCCGGCCTCATCCGTCATGTGCTGGTCGATAATGCTGCAAACTATCCAATGTCTGCCATCCGCCAGCGCGTGCTCCGCCCGCTTCTGCGCGATGGATTGCTGACTGCCGAGGGCCAAGTCTGGAAGCGCTCGCGCAAGGCAATGGCGCCGGTCTTTACCCCGCGTCATATCGGCGGTTTTGCGCTCGCCATGCGCGATCGCTCCCGCCAGTTTGTCGAGCGTTACAAGACCAACGGCATCATCACCGATGTCGCGCACGACATGACGCTGCTCACCTATGACATTCTCGCGGAAACGTTATTCTCCGGCGAAATTGCCGGTGATCCGAATGATTTCGCCCGCCAGATCGACAAGCTTTTTGAAACCATGGGCCGCGTCGATCCATTTGATCTTCTTGGCTTGCCCGAATGGCTGCCACGCTTCACGCGATTACGCGGCAACAAATCGCTGAGTTTCTTCCGCGAACTGGTTTCTGATACAATCGCCTTGCGCAAAACACGCATGGATAAAGGCGAAGACGTTCCGAATGATTTCCTGACCTTGCTTTTGCGCGCCGAGGGACGGGACGGTTTGAGTCGCTCGGAAATTGAAGATAACATCATCACTTTCATTGGGGCGGGGCATGAGACCACGGCCCGTGCGCTTGGCTGGACGCTCTATTTGCTCGCCAAGGCACCGCAGGAACGCGCGCGTGTTGAGGCTGAGATCGATGCATTTTTTGCAGGTGGTGGACATGATCTGCCGCCGCAGGAGTGGCTGGCAAAATTGCCGCTGACGCGTGCAGCTTTTGAAGAAGCAATGCGGCTTTATCCGCCAGCGCCGTCAATCAACCGCGAGGCCGCAACGGATGACACCTATGGAGATTTGAAAATTGCCAAGGGAACGGCTGTTCTGGTGATGCCGTGGGTGATCCACCGTCACAGGCTTTACTGGGATCAGCCGGATGCCTTCATGCCTGAACGCTTCTGGCCCGAAAACCGCGACAAACTTGATCGCTTTCAATATCTGCCATTTGGTGCAGGTCCGCGGGTCTGCATCGGTGCAAGCTTCGCGCTTCAGGAGGCGGTTATCGCGCTTGCAACCTTGCTTGATGGCCGTCGTTTCGACGTGCTGGAGACGACAAAGCCATGGCCGGTGCAGAAACTCACAACCCAGCCACAGGGCGGTCTGCCGATGAAGGTGGTGAGGCGTTAGGCGACGCCAATGGCGATCCGGGCAAGACGCGGATATTCGGGATCAGCCAAATTACTGAGGCTTTCAAGGTCATCGGGACTGAACCATCCAAGCTCAGAATGTTCATCGCAAACGTTTCGCGGTTCGCCACCGTCCCATTCCGTAATCTGATAAATATGGCTGATGGAATCGCCGTATAGGTCCGGCCTTTTCTCATCCACTGCGCCGATCTTCTGAAACTGCGTTGGACGAATGCCGAGTTCTTCGCCCATCTCCCGAACCAGCGCCTGTTCCAGTGTTTCACCGGGCTCAACATGACCTCCCGGCGCATCCCAATGATTGGGCCACGCCTTCTTCCACGGTGAGCGCAGGCCCATCAGAATTTTTCGCTCGTCATTGACCAGCATGGCACCTACCGTGACAACTTTATCCTTCATCCTGGCGCTCCTGTCATAGCGATGCGTTTGTCAGTCAACTTAACAGCGGGCTTACCAACGCACATCGCCAATTTTTAACGGCCAAGATGTTTGGAATGCCATTGGAGATGCTCATCCATGAAGGACGAGATGAAGAAATAGGAATGGTCATAGCCTTCGCGCATATTGAGCGTGAGTGGGATGCCAGCTTTCTTGCAGACTTCTTCCAATAGCCAAGGACGCAGACCTTCATCGAGAAAACCATCTGCGGTTCCCTGATCGATCAGAAATTCTGAAAAGCGCGCGCCATCCTCAATCAGCAACGTCGCGTCATAGGCGCGCCATGCGCGTTTTTCAGAACCGAGATATTTTTCAAGCGCAGGCTTTGACCAGTCGGCTGTTGAAGGCTGCACGATGGGAGCGAAAGCAGATGCAGATTTGAAGCGCTCAGGATTTTTCAACGCAATCGTTAATGCACCATGTCCGCCCATCGAATGGCCGGTGATGGCCTGACGCGCCATGTCGAGCGGGAATTCTTGTGCCACCAGCTCGGTCAGCTCCTTGGTGATGTAGCTATACATCTGATAGTTCTTGGCAAAAGGCTCCTGCGTGGCATCGACATAAAAGCCAGCACCTTTGCCAAACTGCCAGTTCTGCGGCTCGTCAGGGACATCTTCACCGCGTGGGCTGGTATCCGGGCAAATAACGGCAATTCCCAATTCGGAAGCCATTTGCCGATATTCACCCTTGTCCATTACATTCTGATGCGTGCAGGTGAGGCCGGAGAGATACCACAGCACAGGCACCGGACCGTCCTTGGCCTGTGGCGGCAGGAAAACGGCAAAGGTCATTTCGCACTGATTGGTTTCGCTTTTATGACGATAGACGCCCTGTGTTCCACCAAAGCATTTTGCAGTTGAGATCGTTTCCATGAATAATCCTAACTCCCAAGCGCCACGACCACATTCACCGTCGCCGCGACAAGGACCGTATTGAAAAAGAATGAAACGACGCTGTGCAGAAGCGTTACTTTTCGCATCGCGGTCGTCGTGACATTGGTGTCGGAAGTCTGTGCCGTCATGCCGATGGTGAAGGCGTAATAGGCGAAATCCCAGCCGGATGGCGCGGGCGTCTCAGGAAATGCAAATCCACCTTTCACGCGGCTGGCATGGGCTGAATCTTTTCCGGCGGGTTCTGTTGGTTGCCAAAACATATGAGCGTAGTGAATCGCCGTCATCATGTGGATTGTGCACCATCCCAGCGGTACCGCGGCAAGCGTCATAATCAGCGAAAACAGATCGGCTTGGGGTTTCTGATTGATCAGAACGAACAGCGACACGATCGCCACAACAACGGTGGCAAAAGTCACCAGAAAAATGATCCAGGTAGGCTCATCCGCTATTGCTGCATGTTTTTTAAGATAGGACGCTGTGAGCTTGGGTAAAGCCACAAGCGCCAGAACGAGATAGAGCACAAAGAAACAGTTGGCCCCGATGACCGGGGCGAGCGGACTGTTTAAAAGCCAGGCAATAATGAAGATTGCCGCACCGCCAATGGCTGCCAGATAAAAGGACATATGGCGGTGTAGCAAAAGCATCAGGCGGCACTTTCCTGTGGTGTAAGCCGCATGTCGACATGCGGAATACCGTCTTCGAGATATTCTTCCGAAACAGCGACAAAGCCGAATGAGCCATAGAATTTCTGCAAATGGCTCTGTCCGCCAAGCTCGATGGCAATGCCCGGAAAACGCGCCTGTGCAAAGACAATCGCCTCTTTCATCAGCCGCTGACCAAGCTTGTAACCACGATAATCCCGCGCCACGACGACACGTCCGATTTTCACCGGCTTGCCATCCTTCTCTGGCGGCAGAACCCGCAAACTTGCTGCAAGTTCTTCACCATCGAGAATGCGTAAGTGAAACGCGTCGTAATCCTTGCCGTCGATTTCGGGGTATGGGCAATTCTGCTCCACCACAAAAACGTCCACGCGCAGCTTCAGCATCGCATAAAGCGCGCGCGGGGTCAGCTGGTCGATTTCATCCCAATGGGAAATGAAACGCTTTTCACCCATCAGTACACAATCACCGAGCGGATGGACTTGCCTTCATGCATCAGATCAAACGCCGTGTTGATCTCATCAAGCGGCATGGTGTGGGTGATGAGGCTGTCGATGTCGATCTTGCCTTCCATGTACCAGTCAACGATTTTCGGCACGTCGGTACGACCGCGTGCGCCGCCAAACGCCGTACCCTTCCAGACGCGTCCGGTGACGAGCTGGAATGGACGTGTCGCGATTTCCTTGCCGGCTTCGGCCACGCCGATGATGATCGATTCACCCCAGCCGCGATGGCAGCATTCCAGCGCCTGACGCATGACATCGGTGTTGCCGGTGGCATCGAACGAATAATCGGCGCCGCCGTCCGTCAGGTCTTGAATGGCTTGCACGACCTTGTCATTGCCGATTTCGCGCGGGTTGATAAAGTCGGTCATGCCGAATTTCTTGGCCATTTCCACCTTGGATGGATTGATGTCCACACCAATGATCTTGTCTGCACCAACCATGCGCGCGCCCTGAATGACATTGAGGCCAATGCCGCCAAGACCGAACACAACAACATTGGAACCCGGACGAACTTTTGCCGTGTAAATAACCGCGCCAATGCCGGTGGTGACGCCGCAACCAATATAGCAGATTTTGTCAAAAGGCGCGTCTTCGCGAACCTTGGCAACTGCGATTTCCGGCAGAACGGTGAAGTTCGAGAAGGTCGAGCAGCCCATATAATGGAACACTTCGCCGCCGTCGCATGAAAAGCGGGTGGTGCGGTCTGGCATCAGGCCCTGACCCTGCGTTGCGCGGATCGAGGTGCATAGGTTCGAACGCTGCGACAGGCAGGTTTTGCACTGGCGGCATTCCGGCGTGTAAAGCGGGATCACGTGATCGCCCGGTTTGACCGAGGTCACACCGGCACCCACTTCGCGCACAATGCCAGCACCTTCATGGCCTAGGATTGCCGGAAACTTGCCTTCTGAATCAAGACCGGAAAGCGTGTAGGCGTCGGTATGGCAAACGCCGGTCGCCATGATTTCGACCAGCACTTCGCCAGCGCGTGGGCCACCGATTTCAACGGTTTCGATGGTGAGCGGCTTTTTTGCCTCCCAGGCAACGGCTGCGCGTGATTTCATGTTTGCAATCCTTTTTTCCGTGCGACCTATTTCAGATAAGTGCGCAAAATCCGCATGATTTCGTCGATCTCTGCATCGGGATCAGCCACAGCATTTTGCGCTATCGTTTCGCGTGCTTTTCCGAATGTCTCGCGAAAATGGCTTTCCAGCACTTCCGCCATCAATCCGTTGGCAGCCCCGCGCATTGCTGCAATCTGCTGCAAAAGGGCCGCACATTCCGTACCTTCTTCCACCGCACGCTCCAGCGCCTCGGCCTGCCCTTTAATACGGCGCAGGCGCGTCAAAGCGCGCTTCTTGTCTTCCGGTGAATGCGGCATGGAATCTCCCGATTTTCACGAAGCCTATATACTATAGGGGAGTATGTCAATTGCTCCCGAATTGCCTTTTGTGAGCATGGTTTTCTCAGCAATTGGCGTGGCCCGGATTTTATAGCATTTCCAGCAAAAGTGCGAAGTGGTTTTGCATCGGATAATGCGTAAAAACAAACAGTTACAGCGGTTCAATCTTAACTGGAGCTGCTGTAAGCCTCAAGCTTGAGATGCAACAGCGGATAAGGGCGTCCCTGATCATCCGTTTCCGAACGACCTGTTTCGACAAAACCCACATGGCGATAAAAGCCTAAGCCTTGCGTGTTCTGCTCGTTCACATCAACGGTTAGCGTGCCGCGTTTTTTCGCGTGCGCAATCATATGTTTGCCAATACCCTTGCCGCGCTGATCGGGCGAAATGAACAGGCTGTCGATATTGTTATCGGTCATGCCCATGAAGCCGACCGGTTTGCCCTCATCCTCGATAACATCGACTTCCACATTTGGCAGATATTGTTCGCCGACCAGCTTTTCGATCTCATCGAAATCTTCACGGCTGAGAAAATCGTGCGTTGCCAGCACGCTTGCGCGCCAGATAGCCGTAAGGGCAGGGGCGTCGGCAGGTTTGGATTTTCGGATATGGATCATCGTCGCTCCTTGTGTGATAAGCACCAAAGCAACGCCTTTATAATACGGAATTTCATTTGACGAGTCTGCCCGATCTTCCCGTTATCCGCATTCTGCCGCAACTGGATGCCGCTTTTGCCAATGATGCAAGTGCAGTTCTGGTTGCCCCTCCCGGCGCGGGTAAGACAACGCTGGTGCCACTGCATTTTTTAAATGCAAGCTGGCGCGGCGATGGCATGATTGTGCTGCTTGAGCCGCGCCGACTGGCAGCACGCGCGAGCGCCCGCCGTATGGCGCAGATCTTGGGTGAAGAGCTGGGCGAAACGGTCGGCTATCGTATGCGCCTTGAAAGCAAGGTCTCGGCCAAGACCAAAATCCTCGTCGTTACCGAGGGCGTTTTCGCACGCATGATCCTTGATGATCCCGATCTTAAAGGTGTCGCCGCAGTCCTGTTTGATGAGTTTCACGAGCGTAGCCTTGATGCTGATTTTGGTCTGGCGCTGGCGCTTGATGTGCAGACCGCTCTGCGTGATGACCTCAAGATACTCGTCATGTCGGCAACGCTGGATGGTGCGCGGGTAGCCTCACTTTTAGGTGATGCGCCGATTATTGAGAGCGAAGGTCGCGCGTTTCCTGTCGATATTCGCCACCGCGAGCGCAAGCCGGATCAGCGCATTGAAGATGCGATGGTAAGCGCCATCCGTGAAGCGCTGGCGGACGAAACGGGCAGCATTCTCGCTTTCCTTCCCGGTCAGGGCGAGATCGAACGCACCGCAGCAAGCCTGGAAAAATTCCTGCCTGCCAATATCATTCTCGCGCCGCTTTATGGCGCAATGGAGGGCCGAGATCAGGATGCGGCAATCAAGCCAGCGCCCACAGGTTTCCGCAAGGTCGTGCTGGCAACATCCATTGCCGAAACCTCCATCACCATCGATGGGGTTCGGGTGGTGATCGATTCTGGCCTTGCCCGCCTGCCAAAATACGAACCTGCTACGGGCCTCACGCGTCTTGAGACGGTGCGCACGTCACGCGCAAGTGCTGATCAGCGGGCTGGTCGCGCCGGTCGTACCGAGCCGGGCATCGCTATTCGCCTCTGGCATCAGGGTCAAACGGCGTCACTCCCTGCTTTCTCGCCGCCCGAAATTCTGGAGGCCGATCTTTCCGGCCTTGTGCTTGATGCGGCTGCTTGGGGCGTGACCGATCCAGCAACTTTGTCGCTGCTCGATAAGCCACCCGCACCCGCGCTCAAAGAAGCCAAAGCGCTGCTCGTGCGGCTTGGTGCGCTGGATGATGACGGACGCCTAACCGCCGATGGCGAGGCCATGCGCTCACTGGCACTCCCTGCGCGTCTGGCGCATATGGTGGCGGAAGCGGGAAAACGCGGCGAGGCTTTGCGGGCAGCAGAACTCGCCATGCTTTTGACCGAGCGTGGTCTTGGTGGCAATGAAACCGATCTCGATACGCGCATGTCGCGGTTCCGCAATGATCGTTCTGATCGCGCGCACCGCGCAAAAAATCTCGCGAAGCGACTGACAACCAATGTGCCCAACAAAGGCGAAGCAGCAGGTTCAAGTGTTGGTCGTATGTTGATTGACGCCTATCCAGACCGTATCGCTAAGGCGCGTGGCGCAACGGGGCAATTTCTGCTGGCCAATGGGCGTGGTGGCGAAGTCGATCCAGCGATCAGCCTCAGCCGTGCGCAATGGCTGGTGGTGGCCGATATGTCGGGTAAAGCAGGCCGTGCGCGTATCTTGTCTGCGGCAGAAGTGTCAGAGACGGAAATCCGTGCAGCCCTCGGCAATAAGATCGAGAGCGGACGACAGATCGTCTATGATGCGGACAAGAACGCGCTGCGTGCGCGTGAAGCCGTGCGCATCGGCGCGATTGCTTTGTCGGAGAAGCCATTGGCTGCGCCTTCGGGTGCGGTTGCTGATGAGGGCGTCATCGCTGCCGTGCGCGAGCATGGTTTGCAGATTCTGCCATGGGGCAAAGAAGCCGAAATTCTGCGCCGTCGTCTCGGCTGGCTTTATCGCGGGCTTGGCGATCCATGGCCATCGATGGATGACGACAATCTTGTTGAACGTCTTGATGACTGGTTGCTGCCATTTCTCACAGGCGAGGCGCAACTCGACCGCATCCCGGCGCATGTGCTGAAAAACGGTTTGATGAGCCTTGTGCCGTTTGACCTGCAACGCAGCGTCGATCAGCTGGCACCGACGCATTTTGAGGTGCCGACCGGCTCGAATATTCCGATCCGTTATGATGCGGATGAGCCGATCCTGGCCGTTCGTGTACAGGAGTTATTCGGGTTGAGCATTCACCCGGCCATTGCCAATGGCAAAGTACCGCTCCTGCTGGAGCTGCTTTCGCCTGCCCATCGACCAATCCAGATCACGCGCGATCTTCCGGGCTTCTGGGCTGGCTCATGGGCCGATGTGCGCACCGACATGCGTGGTCGCTATCCGCGTCATGTCTGGCCGGAAGATCCGGCCAATGCGCAAGCGACGCGCAGAGCAAAACCGCGCGGCACTTGATGACGATCAAGAATGCAGAACCACGTGAACCTCATCCTGATCGCGGATGTTGAGGCTTTCACGGATACGCTTTTCTGAGATCAGCTCAAGGCAATCGTGCATATGCGATCCGATACGCCGGAAAACCCACACATTCATGGAATGGGAATGCGCGTGAAGCGTGGCCCGCCAAGCCTGCCCTGTGCCGCGGCGCGGCTTGAAAAGCTTGCGCCGCAGGCTGTTGTTCGCAATTTCGTGCTGTGGGATAACGATGCTCGGTGGAACGAGGCCGCGATCCAGCGCCTTTAGCTGTTTGCGATGGCTTCGCAGAATGGGTGGATATTCCACGATCTGCACATTCAATGAGCCGGAAGCAAACCGATCCGGCCAGTCGCTAGGTGCATTCAAAAGTTTTTTCTTACCCGGAATAACAAGCTCTGAATGCCTGCCCAAGCCTGATGATATCTTCCCCCTGAAGATAACCATGCGTGCCCTCCTACGCTTGTTATTGGGTGTTATAAATTATTCACAAAATTGACACAATTTATCTGGGCGCGCCCTGAAGGCAACGTGATTGCGCTTAAAGCCCAGTAAACTAAGGGGTATCCGTCATTGCTTGTTAAGCTGCGACTGGATGACACAGTTCTGCTTGCATGAATATTTGCGCTGTCGCATAAGAAGCCAAAAGCGGTTTTGTTCTCGTCAGCTTTTTTGATCGGTATTTTTGAGCACAAAACTGTTTCACATTTTCTGGAATGTCTGGGAGTGGCTATGCACGCAGAATTCGATAATCGCGCTTCCAATCTCTCACGCAGGCCACGTCTGACTACATTGGTGCGTTTGCGCTGGTTGGCTATTGCGGGGCAGACAGCGGCAGTTTTGTTCGTGGCGCTTTATCTGCAATTCAGCTTCGCAATCAGCATTTGCCTCGCCTTGATTTCATCTTCAGCCTGGCTCAATCTCTATCTGGCTTTTCGCTTTCCAAACAATCATCGGCTCAATCCCGATGCTGCAAGTCTGGTGCTGGCTTTCGATATTCTGCAATTGGCGGGGCTGCTTTATCTCACCGGTGGTTTGCAGAACCCGTTTATCATTTTGATGATTGCGCCTGTCATTATCTCGGCGACATCGCTTTCGGTCAGGCATACCTTGGCGCTGGCATTGCTGGTGGTTTTTTGCACCACGTTTTTGTTGATGCATCACCGCCCTTTGCCCTGGTATCCGGGTGAAACACTGGTTTTGCCGTTTCTTTTTGTGGGCGGCATCTGGTGCGCCATCATTTCGGCGCTGGGCTTTACCGGCGTCTACGCCTATCGCATCGCCGAAGAAACCCGACAGTTAGGCGACGCTTTGACGGCAACGGAACTCATACTCCAGCGTGAGCAGCATCTGACCGCGCTTGACGGGCTTGCCGCTGCTGCCGCCCATGAACTGGGAACACCCCTTGCCACCATCACACTTGTGGTCAAGGAAATGCAGCGCACCTATGCAAAAAAGCCCGATAGCGACCCCGCATTGGCGGAAGATATTGCGTTGCTGCAATCGCAGGCAGCGCGCTGTCGCGAAATTTTGCAGCGACTGACCAGCCTGTCTTCGGAAAATGAAGAACATATGTCACGTTTGCCGTTCTCGTCGCTGATCGAGGAAGTGATTGAGCCGCATCGCAACTTTGGTGTTGCGCTTGAGGTTACAAAGATTGATGGACCCAAGCCTGAACCGGTTGTGCGTCGCAACCCGGGTCTGCTTTATGGACTTGGCAATCTGGTGGAAAATGCCGTCGATTTTGCAAGCGACAAGGTGAGCGTGACCTGGGGTTGGACCGACGCTCATGTGACAGTGACCATCGAAGATGATGGCGAAGGGTTCAAGCCGGAAATTCTTGACCGAATCGGTGAGCCCTACATGACCAGTCGCGACAGCACGCATAATGGCGGTGGCGGACTTGGTCTGGGGCTATTTATTGCGAAAACCTTGCTGGAGCGTTCGGGCGCGCAGATCAGCTTCAGAAACCGCAAGAATCCGGGACAGGGTGCGGAAGTGAAGGTGGTTTGGCCACGCGCCGCCTTCATTGTAAGCCAATGAAACCATTCAATATTCTATAAACCTGCGCCGTGAATTTCTTTTATATAAAAAGAAAAGGCTGTTTTGATCTTTGAGTCTTTGCTTCAAAAGCACGTGTAAATACAAGGATTTGCCTGCCTCTAATATGGCATTTTTTTGTTCGGATTGCCTCAACAATTCAATGGCTATTTGACTTTTTGACGCAGGGGTATCAATAAGGGAATAAAAATACAGGCAGGAAGCACCCATGGAAGACTTGAAGCAGGAAGACACCGAAGCCATTGGCAACGATCCCACCCTCCTTCTGGTTGATGATGACAAGCCTTTCTTGCAGCGTCTGGCGCGTGCCATGGAAGGCCGTGGCTTTCAGGTGACGACTGCAGAATCGGTTGAAGAAGGTATTGCTGCAGCGAAAGCCGCAGCACCCGCTTATGCTGTGGTCGACATGCGCCTTGGCGATGGAAATGGCCTTGATGTCATCGAAGCCATTCGTTCGCGCCGCACCGATACGCGTGCAATCGTGTTGACCGGCTATGGCAATATCGCGACGGCTGTGAACGCAGTGAAGCTTGGTGCAATCGACTATCTTTCCAAGCCTGCCGATGCCGATGAGGTTTTCGCGGCTCTGACCCGGCGTCCGGGCGAAAAAGTCGCGCCACCGGAAAATCCGATGTCTGCCGACCGGGTTCGCTGGGAACATATTCAACGCGTTTATGAAATGTGTGAGCGCAATGTTTCCGAAACGGCGCGCCGTCTCAATATGCATCGCCGTACTTTGCAGCGGATTCTGGCCAAGCGCGCGCCGCGCTAGTCAGTTGGGTTAATCAATGTCTGTCTCGGGGACATTGAGACCTGCAAGCTCTGCTATCGTCAGGCGTGCAGCACCCGCTCGTGCGAAGCGCAGCATCAGCGCCTTGCGGGTCGCGCCGGGAAGCTTGTGTTCCGGCGCATCGCGTAGAATTTCAGCCCCATAACCATCCGATAAGATAAAGCCGCAATCGTCCGGGAAGATGTCGCGTGGCACAGATGGATGTGTCGCAAAAAACAGCCGGTCGCAATAGGCGCGATAGTCCGGCCATTTCCGATCTGCCTTCCAGTCTTCGATGGATGATTTAATCTCAACAATCCAGATTTCGCTTTTGCGACTGACAGCGATCAGATCAGCACGCCGTCCTGAAGCAAGTGGCAATTCGGGCAGCGTTGCCAATCCCATGTCCAGAAACAGGCGTTGTACACCGCGACGCACGAGCATCGCGTTTTCAGATTGCCTTCCATCGGAAAGCGGGTGGGTTTTGTGGGGAATCACGATTGGCATGGCTGTATTGTGCGCTCCTGCCCGCGTGTCGGGCAAACACAAAACACAACCGCGAGGAAAATGGCAAAAAAGAGGCTGCTCATAAATTTTTAAATCACGGTTAACGGCTGGTTAAGAATCCTCCCGCATATTTGCGACCAAGAGAGCAATGCGCTCGTGTTTTTGCTATTTTGGTCTGGGGGAAATTCATGAAGTCTCGCGTCTTGCAACTGGCCGCAACGCTGCTTCTGGGCGGAATGCTCGCCGGCTGTTCCACTGTTGGTGGCACATTCTATACGGCATCCTATTCGTCGGTCAGCGATGCTGGTTATACAATTCCCGCCATTCCGAATGAAAAAATCCCGCAGCAATATCGTCGCCAGATCGTCAAATATCAGACCAACGAAGCGCCGGGCACGATTATCATCGATACGGGCGAGAAGTTCCTTTATCTGGTGCAGCCGGATGGCAAAGCGATGCGTTACGGCATCGGCGTGGGTCGCGAAGGCTTCGGCTGGTCGGGAACAGCGCGTGTTGCCATGAAGCGTGAATGGCCGACATGGACGCCACCAGCGGCTATGATCAAGCGTCAGCCGGAGCTGGCGAAATATCGCAACGGCATGCAACCCGGTCTCAAGAACCCGCTGGGTGCACGTGCGCTTTATCTCTACAATAAGAGCGGCGACACCGGCTATCGTATTCATGGAACGCCGGAATGGTGGTCGATCGGCAAGGCGATGTCATCAGGCTGCGTTCGCATGATGAATCAGGATATTCTAGATCTTTATGAGCGTGCCGAACAAGGAGCCAAGGTTATCGTCCGATAAGATAAGATATAAAAAGGCCGCTGAAAAGCGGCCTTTTCGTTAGCAGTTATAAAGACTTAAATCTGCTCGACCTGCTGCACTTCCGGTACGAAATGGCGCAGAAGGTTCTGAATGCCGTGCTTGAGCGTCGCCGTCGATGACGGGCAACCGGAGCATGCACCCTTCATGTGCAAAAACACGGTCCCGTTTTCAAAACCGCGGAAGGTGATATCGCCGCCATCCTGTGCCACAGCCGGGCGGACGCGGGTTTCGATCAGCTCCTTGATCGTTTCAACGATCTCAACATCGGCTTCATCGAAGAATTCTTCTTCATCATGAGCATCCCCGGCGGCTGCACCGGCATTGCCAGCCATGGCAGCTGCGCCCGACATGAAATGTTCCATGATCGTGCCCAGAATAGCCGGTTTCAGATGCTGCCATTCGCCGTCTTCCTTGGTGACTGTGATAAAATCATAACCAAAGAAAACGCCGGTGACGCCCGGAACTGCGAACAGCTTGGCTGCAAGCGGCGATGTATTGCCTGCGCTTGCGGCATCGCGGAAATCCGCAGTACCCTCTGGCATGACCACTTTACCCGGCAGAAACTTGAGGGTTGCCGGGTTTGGTGTAGTCTCGGTCTGGATGAACATCGTCGTTCTCCGCTTTCACTGTCTGAAATTTTTCGTAAACATGGATAGGCGTAAAGGCAGATTTTGCCAAGAACGGTCCTACATAATCTATCATCAATATAGGGTGATTAGGTCACCGCATCAATGTCTTCATCGGAAAGACTGGATGGAATGACGGTCACAGGGATCTGGAACTGGGCGCGATTGGCAATAGACTGGACGAGAGGGCCGGGGCCGTCTTTGCCGGAACCTGCCGCCAGCACAAGAATGGCTATGTCTTGATCTTCTTCAATGAGGCTAGGCAATTCATCACTGATCAACCCTTCGCGGATGATCAGCTCCGGCTCAATGCCCTGTTCTTCACGCACTTTGGCTGCGAATTTTTCAAGCGTCGAGCGTGCACGTTCTTCAGCTTCAGCACGCATAATTTCGCCAACGCCCAGGATTTGTTGAAAATCGGAATTGTCGATGACAAAAAGCATGACCAACGCGCCATTTGAGTTTTTGGCGCGGCGCGCGGCATAAGCAACGGCACGCCCGCATTCAGGCGTCTCGTCAATCACGGCAAGAAACTTGCGGCGGTGACCGGCTTCCCGGCTAAGTCGTTTTGATACCATGGCGATAATGTGGCATTCTAAGACGTCGCCTGCAAGCAGGCGACGTCAGAATATTACACGTCATATTTATCAGTCTTGCAGCCAGCCGATGATGTCGCGCACATGACGCATATTGGTTTCTGCAACCGTTCTTGCGCGTTCGCCACCATCTTTCAGAACACTGTCGATATAGGCAGGATCAGCCACCAGACGACGCATTTCATGGGTGATTGGCGATAGTTTTGAAACAGCCAGATCAGCAAGAGCTGATTTAAATTCGGAGAACTGACGTCCACCGAATTCACCCAGAATGTCTTCCTTCGACTTTGAAGAAAGGGCTGCATAGATACCGACAAGGTTGTCCGCTTCCGGCCGTCCGGCCAGGCCATCAATTTCCGAAGGCAAGCCTTCCGAGTCGGTCTTGGCCTTGCGGACCTTCTTGTTGATGGTGTCTTCGTCATCAATCAGATTGATGCGCGACAGATCCGACGGATCAGATTTCGACATCTTCTTGGTGCCATCGCGCAGCGACATGATGCGCATGGCCGGACCCGAAATCATCGGCTCGGTCAGCGGGAAGAAGCCGGAAACCTGCTCGTCTCCCACCTGCATATCCACGCCGATACCGAGTGACGCGATGCGGTCGGAATAATCATTGTTGAATTTTTGGGCGATGTCGCGCGTCAGCTCCAGATGCTGTTTCTGATCTTCGCCCACAGGCACATGCGTTGCGCGATAAAGCAGAATGTCAGCCGCCATCAGGCTTGGATAAGCGAAGAGGCCGAGCGAAGCATTTTCGCGATCCTTGCCAGCCTTGTCCTTGAACTGCGTCATGCGGCTCATCCAGCCGATGCGCGCCACGCAGTTGAACACCCATGCAAGCTCGGCGTGCTGCATCACGCGGCTCTGGTTGAAAACGATGCTACGCTTGGGGTCGATACCGGCGGCAAGGAAGGCAGCCGTGACTTCGCGTGTTGACTGAATGAGTTCGAGCGGATCGGGTGAGACGGTCAGCGCGTGCATATCGACCACGCAATAAATGCATTCCTGTGTTTCCTGCACCTCGACCCACCGCTTGATGGCACCCAGATAATTACCAAGGTGAAGGTTTCCGGTCGGTTGAACGCCGGAGAAGACAAGCGGCTTAAACGTGCTCATGATATGATCCTGATGTTGGCCTTCGCCGGTGGAGAGCGAAGGGTATTTATTATGATGCGGTGTTTTCGCAGAGCTGTGATTGCCTTTCAAGGCAATTATTCTTGATTGTCAGACTGTTTCTTTGTGCCACCACGCTTGATGCCGCGACGGATCATAGCCGTGTTCGCGCCGCCCAGTCCGAAGGCCAGACTAAAGTAGACGACCATGGCGCCTGCAACCATTGCCGCGACAGTTCCGGCGCGCACGCCAAAAGACGATGCCGATGACAACTCATGGGCAAAATAGCCAAGAGAAAAATGAATGCCCAAAGCCATGACAGCGGCTGCAATCAACAGGCGTGGAATACGCGTGAGAAGCGCAACATCATTGCCCCAATGACCGCGCTTCACCAGCGTTGCAAACAAAAGCGCTGCATTCACCCAGCCTGCGGTGATTTCTGCAATGGCGATGCCGCTCGGCCCCATGCGCGAAAACAGCGTGATCGCAAGTGTGATGTTCACAGCAACCGAAATGGCTGCGAAGATCATCGGCGTTCGGGTATCTTCGCGGGCAAAGAAGCCCGGAATAAAAGCTTTGATCAGCACATAGGCAGGCAGGCCGATGCCATAAATTGCCAGAATATTGGAGACGACAAGTGTCGATTCCGCACTGAACTGCCCGCGTTCAAACAGCAGTCGAACGATTGGTTCCGACATCACCAAAAGGGCTGCTGCTGCGGGAAGCGTGAGAAACAGCGTGAACTCGACCGAGCGATTTTGTAGGTTTGCGGCCTCCTGCATATGCCCGCCGCGCAACGCGCGCGACAATTCCGGCAGAAGCACGGTTGCAACCGCAATGCCCACCACGCCAAGCGGCAACTGATAAATGCGATCAGCATAGACAAGTGACGAGACAGCCCCTTCCATGCCTGACGCAATATTGGTGTTGATCAGCAGATTGATCTGCGTGATGCCGCCGGTAATAGCGGCAGGAAGTGCGAGCACCAGCAGTCGTTTGACACCGGGTGTGAGGCGCGGACGACGAAAGCCGATTTTGATGCCAGCAACGCGCACATCGATCCAGACAATGGCAAGCTGCACAAGCCCCGCCGCCATCACCCCCCACGAAAGCGCATAGCCGACAGCCAGCGCGTCATAGCCCTGCCACCATGCGAAAGCCAGAACAGCAATCAGGATGATGTTGAGAAAGACTGGAGCTACGGCTGCTGCAAAATAGCGATGCAGCGAATTGAGCATACCTGCCATCATCGAAGCCAGCGACATACAGGCGAGATAGGGAAACATGATGATCGCCAGCCGCACCGTATTGTCGAATTTTACCGGATCATCGGTGAAGCCCGGCGCAATGACCGTGCGCACGATAAATGGCATGGAGATTTCCATGACGATGGTGATGAAAAGCAGCACCGTGAACAGAACGCCGAACACTTCTTCGGAAAAGCGGCGCGCGCCATCCATGCCGTTTTTTTCGATTTCCTTGGCAAAAAGCGGCACGAAGGCGGCGTTGAATGCGCCTTCGGCAAACAATCGGCGAAATGTGTTCGGGAAACGGAAAGCCGCATTGAACGCATCCGCAACCGGTCCGGTGCCAAGCGCTGCCGCCATGAACATTTCACGCGTGAAGCCGAAAATGCGGCTCATCAGCGTGCCAGACGCAACGGTTGCGAATTTCTTGACCAAACTCATTGACTAAAAAACCTATGCTGCTGCGCGACCGTTGGTCTTGGCGGTGTTTTCGCCGCTAAGCACGGCAATAAGCTTGCGCCTGATATTGCCCTGACGCGTTGCGTTTGAAATTTTGTGTCCCACGAGATCCGTGACATAGAAACTATCGATGACCTTCTCGCCAAAGGTGGTGATGTGGGCTGAAGCAATATCCAGTGACAAGTCGGAAATAAGGCCAGTCAGTTCCGATAAAAGACCGGGCCGGTCAAGACCTTCCACTTCGACAACAGTGAATTTGTCGGAGAGTGTGTTGTTAATCTCCACATGCGGCTCGACTTTGAAGGCTTTGGTGCCCCTCTTGGGCTTTGTGCGTTTGGCCAGCACATCCGGCAGATGAGCTTTGCCGGACAGCACATCTTCGATCACCTTGCCAACCCGCTCCGCACGGCGGCGTTCGTCTTCGTCGGTATCGAATTCGCGGCTGATCAGGATCGTATCAAGCGCGCGTCCATCGCCGGTGGTGAAAATCTGCGCGTCGACAATATTGCCGCCAGCCGCCGCGCAGGCACCGGTGATAATCGACAGAAGGCGTGGATGGTCGGGTGCAAGGACGGTAATTTCCGTCACTGCCTCAAATGTGTGTGGTTTGGCCATCGTGGCAAGGACGCGACCATTGCGATCTGTTTCGCGGATGAAATGCGCATGGCGCACCTGATCGTCGAGGCTGACGGTCAGGAAATAATTGGTGTAATGCAGGCCAAGATAGGCATCGCGCTCGGCTTCTGGCCAGTCGGCAAGCTTTTCAGCCAAAGCCGCGCGCGCCTGCCGGTCACGGTCTGCGCGCGGGAGTTCCGAGAAGCCCCCTGTCAGCACCAGTTCTGTTTCGTAAAAAAGTGTGCGCAGAAGCTGGCCTTTCCAGCCATTCCACACACCGGGGCCAACACCCTTGATGTCGCAAACAGTGAGGATCAGAAGCAGCCTGAGCCGTTCCATTGTCTGCACGGTATCGGCAAAATCGACAATCGTCTTGCGGTCATTGAGATCGCGCGATTGTGCAACCATGCTCATGGTTAGATGTTCGCGCACCAGCCATTCTACGGTTTTTGTTTCGGACGCGGACAGGCCAAAACGCGGGCAGAGCCTGCGTGCAATGCGGGCACCGGCGATAGAATGATCTTCAGGTCTGCCCTTGGCAATATCATGCAGGAGTAAAGCGACATACAGCACGACGCGATCCCGCCGCATGGCGCTGACGAGATGATTGGCCAGCGGATGCTCGTTTTCCAACTCGCCATGTTCAATCTCGGAAAGCACGGCTATACAGCGCAGAAGATGTTCATCGACCGTATAGTGATGATACATGTTGAATTGCATCATCGCGACGATCTTGCCAAAATCCGGGATGAATTTACCAAGCACGCCGGATTCATTCATGCGCCGCAGGATGAGTTCTGGATTGCGCGGCGAGGTCAGCACTTCTAGAAACAGCTTGTTGGCTTCCGGGTTTTCGCGCAACTCGGCATTGATCAGTTTCAGCGAGCGGGTGAGCTGCTGCATGGCATCAGGATGGAACTCCAGTCCCAGCTTGTCTGCCAGATGAAAAATCCGAATGATATTGACCCGATCGCGTTTGAACACATCGGCATCGGCAATGTTAATGCGATGGTTTTCTGAGACAAAATCATTGCTTCCGGCAAGTTTACGCTTGCGGCGTGAGAAGGTAAGGAAGATGCGGTTAAAGCCCGGCACGTGCTTGGCCTGTTCCTCTTCCAGCGCCGCACAAAGAATGCGCGTCAAATCGCCGACATCCTTGGCGACCAGGAAGTAATGCTTCATGAAGCGCTCGACATAGTTCTGGCCAGGATGGGCGGTATAGCCCAGACGCTGCGCGATTTCCGGCTGAATGTCGAAGGACAGGCGTTCTTCTGCCTTGAGCGTCGCAAAATGCATATGGCAGCGCACCGCCCAGAGGAAATCTTCTGCCTTGTTGAACAGCTTGAGTTCTGCGCGTGAAAGCACGCCAAGCTTGACCAGTTCTTCCTTGCTTTTGACACGGTAGAAATATTTGGCGATCCAGAACAATGTATGCAGATCGCGCAGGCCGCCTTTGCCTTCCTTGACGTTTGGTTCGACCAGATAGCGGGTTTCACCTGCCTTTTTGTGGCGATTGTCGCGTTCGGCAAGCTTGGCCTGAATGAATTCAGGGCCGGTATCTTTGACCACTTCTTCATCAAAACGCGTGTTGAGCGCATTGAACAGATCGCGATTGCCGATGATGAAACGCGCATCCAGAATGGCGGTGCGGATCGTCATGTCTTCGCGCGAAAGGCGGATGCATTCATCGATATTGCGCGTGGAATGGCCGACTTTCAGGCCCATATCCCACAGCATATAGAGCATATATTCGGCGACCTGCTCGCCCCATGGCGTCTGCTTATAGGGTAGCAGAAACAAAAGATCGATGTCGGAGCCGGGAGCAAGTCCGCCGCGCCCATAGCCACCAACGGCGACAATCGCCATGTTTTCGGCTTTGGATGGGTTCGTCATCGGATAGGCTTTGGTGCTGGCAAACTCAAACAGCACGCTGATCAGCGTATCCATGAGATAAGACAGGCGCCGCGCGCAGAGCGTGCCGCCGCCATCTTTCATCAGCAGGCTTTCAGCATTGGCGCGACCGCGGATCAGAGCGTCTTTGAGCGCATGAAGCACAACCTTACGAACAGGCAGGCTTTGATAGCTTTCATCGGCTGAATCCGCCAGCTCATTGAGCTTGCGGCGAAGGGCTTCGGGATTGACGATTTCTTCAAGCTTCAGGTCGTGTGCGCTCATGCGGCTTGTATGTCCGGCTTTGGGGAAGGGACTTGCGATGACGGAACTATCCTATAGCCGGTTTTAAATTGTATGAATATTCAAAAGAAGGGGCCGGGCATTGCCCGGCCTTTCGCTGTTTCAGTTACCGGCATTATAGGCGGTAATCGCTGCCATATTGACGATGTCGGTATCTTTTGCGCCAATGCTCACGATCTGCGCTGGTTTGTCGAGGCCGACCAGCAGAGGGCCGATGATGGTCGCGCCACCCAGTTCCTGAAGCATATTGGCTGCAATCGATGCCGAGTGATTGTCTGGCGTGACGATGACATTGGCAGGGCCCGACAGGCGGATGAATGGATACTGGTCCATCAGTTTCGGGTTGAGAGCAACATCCGCGCTCATTTCGCCATCAAATTCGAAATCGACATGACGGGTGTTGAGAATGCGAACCGCTTCCTGAATGCGCGCCGAGCTTTCGCCACCCATATGGCCAAAGGTCGAAAAGGCGGTGAGTGCAACACGTGGCACATAGCCCATCCGGCGTGCCATGCCCGCGGCTTCCACCGCAATGTCAGCCAGTTCTTCAGCCGTTGGCTTTTCGTGAACAGCAGTGTCGGCGATAAACACCGTGCGGCCACGACAGAGCGCAATGGAGACACCGACCAGACGATGACCCGGCTTTGAATCAATCACGCGACGCACATCTTCAAGACCGGTTGCATAGTTACGGGTGATGCCCGTTACCATGCCATCCGCATCGCCAAGGGCAACCATACAGGCCGCAAAATGATTGCGGTCATTGTTGATCAGGCGGTGGCAATCGCGCGTCAAATAGCCTTTGCGCTGAAGTTTCGCATAGAGATAGTCGGCATAGACCGCGTTGCGGCTCGACAGACGCGCATTGATGATTTCAATGCCCGGACGATTAAGATCAAGACCAGCTTCCTTGGCGGTTTCGGCAACACGCTCTTCGCGCCCAACCAGAATGGCAGTGCCAAGCCCCTGATTGACGTAGGAAACAGCCGCACGCATGGTTGGCTCTTCTTCACCTTCGGCAAAGACGATGCGCTTTGGCTGACGGCGCACGCGCTCGTAAATGCCGCGCAGCGTGGAGGCAATCGGATCGCGGCGGGCGAGCAGTTCCTGCTTATAGGCTTCGATGTCTTCAATTGCGCGCCCGGCGACACCTGTTTCCATCGCGGCCTTGGCCACCGCCGCCGAAACGGTTGCGAGCAGACGCGGATCGAACGGAACCGGAATGATATATTGCGGACCAAAGCGCGGACGGCTGCCCTGATAGGCGGCCACCACATCATCCGGCACGTCTTCGCGGGCCAGTTCTGCGATTGCGTAAACCGCTGCAATCTTCATTTCGTCATTGATCGTGGTGGCACGCACATCGAGTGCGCCACGGAAAATATACGGGAAGCCCAGCACGTTGTTGACCTGGTTCGGATAGTCCGAACGGCCGGTGGCAACGATGGCATCATCACGCACTTCCGCTACGTCTTCTGGGGTCACTTCCGGGTCCGGATTGGCCATGGCGAAGATGATCGGATTTGGTGCCATTGAGCGCACCATTTCCTTGGTCAGCGCGCCTTTTGCCGAAACGCCGAAGAAGATGTCAGCATCTTTCATCGCGTCTTCGAGCGTGCGCTTGGACGTCTTGATGGCATGGGCCGACTTCCACTGGTTCATCCCTTCTTCGCGACCCTGATAGACGACGCCCTTGGTGTCGCAGAGGGTTACGTTTTCGGACGGGAAGCCGATGGCCTTGATCAGTTCAATACAGGCAATGCCTGCCGAGCCAGCACCATTGCAGACAAGCTTGGTATTCTTGATGTCGCGGCCCGTCAGGTGCAGCGCATTGATCATGCCAGCGGCGGCAATGATTGCCGTGCCATGCTGGTCATCATGGAAAACCGGAATATCCATCACTTCGCGCAGACGCTGTTCGATGATGAAGCAATCCGGAGCCTTGATGTCTTCGAGATTGATGCCGCCGAACGATGGGCCGAGATAGCGCACCGCATTGATGAATTCATCAATATTCGTGGTATCGACTTCCAGATCAATGGAATCGACATCCGCAAAGCGCTTGAAAAGGACGGCCTTGCCTTCCATTACAGGCTTGGAAGCCAGCGCGCCAAGATTGCCAAGGCCCAGAATGGCGGTGCCGTTGGAAATGACCGCAACCAGATTGCCCTTGGCGGTATAATCATAGGCGGTGGCGGGATTTTCCGCGATTGCCTTGACGGGTACTGCGACGCCCGGGGAATAGGCCAGCGAAAGGTCGCGCTGCGTGGTCATTGGCTTGGTGGGATTGATTTCCAGCTTGCCGGGGCGACCATGAGCGTGAAAGTCGAGTGCTTCCTTCTCACTGGCTGTGGGTGTGCGTTCTGGCGTGTTGCCCTTCGGCGTCGAGACTGGCATGTTCCCTCCGGTTTCTTCTGCGGGACGAATTCGATAACGCCAGTCCGCGGGAGTGTAAACAACGCATTTTGGAATAGATATTGATCCTAAAAAGCATGATATGGATATTATTATGTCTTTAAATGGATTTAAATCGCAATAAATGAAGGTTTGGCATGGAAGCGAAGGTCGAAGAAAAACAGTTGGAAGCGGGAGAAAATACCGCGCAGGAAACCGCTGTTCGCCTCACGCCCATGATGGAGCAGTATATTGAGATCAAAGCCGCGAATGTTGATTCGCTGCTTTTCTACCGCATGGGCGACTTTTACGAGCTGTTTTTTGACGATGCGGTTGAAGCTTCCAAGGCGCTCGGCATCACTTTGACCAAGCGCGGCAAGCATTTGGGCGACGATATTCCGATGTGCGGCGTGCCGGTCCATGCCTCTGATGATTATCTCCAACGCCTGATCGCCAAAGGTTATCGCGTTGCAGTTTGTGAGCAGATTGAAGACCCGGCGGAAGCCAAAAAGCGCGGCTCAAAATCGGTGGTCCGCCGTGATGTGATCCGGCTTGTAACCCCGGGTACGATCACCGAAGAAAAGCTGCTCGATCCGTCGGAAGCCAATTATCTGATGGCGCTTGGCCGCACCAAAGGCGACGGTGCGCTGGCCCTTGCATGGATTGATATTTCAACCGGCACGTTCCGCGTTGCTGAGACAACGGAAGATCGGCTTTTTGCCGATGTTGCCCGTGTTGACCCGCGTGAACTGGTCGTCGCTGATACGGCCTTTCATGATGCAGACTTGCGCCCGATTTTTGATCTGATTGGAAAGTCGGTTGTGCCGCAGCCTGCGACACTGTTTGACAGCGCTGCCGCTGAAACCCGCATTCAGCGTTATTTCAATGTCGCAACCCTTGACGGTTTCGGACAGTTCAGCCGCTCCGAACTGTCTGCCATTTCCGGTGCCATTGCCTATATTGAAAAGACGCAGATTGCCGAGCGTCCGCCTTTGATGCGACCAGAGCGCGAACATGAGGGCGGTACGATTTTCATCGATCCGGCCACCCGCGCAAGCCTCGAACTTGCCCGTACCATGTCGGGCAATCGCGAGGGCAGTCTGCTCAAGGCCATCGACCGTACGGTGACGGGTGGCGGCGCGCGCTTACTTGCAGAGCGACTGACCGCACCTTTGACTGATCCAAAGGCGATTGCGCTGCGCCTTGATGCTGTTTCATGGTTTCTGAGTGAGCAATCGCTCTGCGAAGGGCTTCGGCTAGAGTTGAAAGGCGTGCCGGATATGCCGCGCGCGCTTTCACGACTTGCGGTGGGTCGCGGCGGGCCGCGTGATCTTGGCGCTTTGCAGCGCGGTTTTGAAGCGGCGAACGGCATTGCCTCGCTTCTTGAAGGCACCATTCTGCCGGATGAACTGGCACATGCGCGCGAAGCCATTGAGACATTGCCTGTTAGCTTTGCGGCCCATATCGACCGCGCGCTTGCCGACGAGATGCCGCTTTTGAAGCGCGACGGCGGTTTTGTACGCGAAGGCTATAATGCAGAACTCGATGAAATGCGCGCTCTGCGTGATCAGTCACGCCGCGTCATTGCCGGGCTTCAGGCGGATTATATTGAGGAAACCGGCATTAAAACGCTGAAAATCAAGCACAACAACGTGCTTGGTTATTTTATCGAAGTGACCGCCAATAATTCCGGCACCATGACGGACAGTGATGAAGCCAAGGGCCGCTTCATCCATCGCCAGACCATGGCCAATGCCATGCGTTTTACAACAACGGAACTGGCAGAACTGGAAAGCAAGATCGCCAATGCAGCTGATCGGGCTTTGTCGATTGAGCTGGCAATCTTTGAGGAACTGACGGCGGAAGCCGTCAGCCATGCGGACAGCATTCGTGCGGCGGCAGTCGCCCTTTCAGTGTTTGACGTTTCTGCTTCGCTTGCCGTTCTTGCCGAAGAGCAGGGCTATTGCCGCCCGCTGGTCGATGACAGCCTGTCGTTTAACATTGTCGCGGGTCGCCATCCGGTGGTTGAGCAGGCATTGCGCCGTCAGGCGGCTAATCCCTTTGTGGCCAATGATTGTGATCTCTCACCGCAATCAGATGGTGGCAATGGCGCGATCTGGCTGCTGACCGGCCCGAATATGGGCGGTAAATCGACCTTCCTGCGCCAGAATGCCTTAATTGCGATTCTTGCGCAGATGGGTTCGTTTGTGCCTGCGGGTTCTGCGCAGATTGGTGTTGTTGACCGACTGTTCAGCCGCGTCGGTGCATCGGATGATCTGGCGCGGGGCCGTTCGACCTTCATGGTGGAAATGGTTGAAACCGCCGCCATTCTCAATCAGGCGGGCGAGCGTTCGCTGGTCATTCTCGATGAAATCGGTCGCGGCACAGCAACCTTTGACGGGCTTTCGATTGCCTGGGCGGCGGTCGAATATCTGCATGAGAAAAACCGCTGCCGTGCGTTGTTCGCGACACACTTCCATGAAATGACGGCTTTGTCTGAAAAGCTTGATCGGCTGTTCAATGTCACCATGCGGGTCAAGGAATGGGACAATGATGTCGTCTTCCTGCATGAAGTGGCAAAGGGCGCGGCTGACCGTTCCTATGGCGTGCAGGTTGCGCGCCTTGCCGGTCTGCCGGAAGCTGTCGTCAATCGTGCGCGCGATGTGCTGCATCAGCTGGAAGCCGGTGAAACATCCGGCAAGGCTGACAAGCTGATTGATGATCTGCCGCTGTTTTCTGTTATTCTGCAACAGGAAAAACCCAAGCCGCAGGCAGCCACAAAAGACAGTGAACTCGCCAAAGCCGTCGCTGAAATCAGCCCCGACGAGCTGACGCCGCGTGAAGCGCTTGAGCTGATCTATAAGCTTAAAGAGCTTTCAGGCAGGGCGTAAAATCAAAAAGGCGAAGCTGGTGCTTCGCCTTTTCTTTTATACAAAGCGGTTAGCGTCCGCGCCGTAATAAGT
Source organism: Ochrobactrum chromiisoli (assembly GCF_026241335.1). GTDB lineage: Bacteria > Pseudomonadota > Alphaproteobacteria > Rhizobiales > Rhizobiaceae > Brucella > Brucella chromiisoli. The sequence goes on from NZ_JAPHAV010000001.1 coordinate 433,393, forward strand.
AATGTAGCGGCTGGAAATGCGCTCAATCGGCAGGATGATGAAAACATCCGTGGTGCCAAAAGCTTCATCGATCACTGCGCCATCACCAATCATCGCACCAAGGCGTAAGTAGCCTTTCACCAGCGGTGGCATCGAGAAGAGTGCTACCTTGGTGTTGATCGCTTCCTTTGGCATCAGATCCATCGGCTGATAGCGATGGGGGAGTGCGCGCACGTCCCAATCCGGCGTTGCACGGCAATTCTGGTACAGGAATGAAAGCCCCAGCGCATGTGCGGCAGGCACGGCACCATGGAACGATGCACAACCAAACATCACATCAATCGAATGGCGACGGCAATAGGCCCACGCACCCTGCCAGAGCAACTCAACCGTGCGCTTGGAACGGTATTCCGCTTTAACGCAGGAGCGTCCAAGTTCGAGAAGCTTGAGGTCGGGACGCGACAGTGCAAGACGCTGCACGTCATATTCGTCGGCTGAATAGAAGCCGAGTGACTTTTCAGCCTGATCGCTGCGCATCAGGCGATAGGTGCCGACGATCTGCTTGTGCTCAGGCACAGGCAGCGCAGTGTCATAAACCAGAAGATGATCGCAAATGGCATCGAACCGGTCGGCGTCTCTCAATTCAACTTCTTCAATGGTTTCCTTGCGGGCGCCCATCTCTTCGAAGAAGACACGAAACCGCAATTCCTGCGCAGCTTCAATCGCTTCGCGGGAGTTTGCAAGTCGTACTTCAAGTGAACCAATGCGTCCCAATACAATGGGGTCACCATTGGTTTCAAAAAGTGCCTGCTGTGCTTCTATACCCGACATGATCGTATCATCGATGATTTGCTGGCTCATTCCAAGCAGTGTTGACATGATGATTCGCTCCTGATCCTGTTATTCACGCATTCCTGAATGGTTTGCAGTGGCAACGGATGATTTGTTTCATTCTCGCCATAGCAATAGAGTGTCAGTGCTACGTGAGGATGACAGAAGCGTGTCACCAATGTGTCAATCGCTGTGAGTGGCGCTTATCCCCTTCAAAAAATTGTTAAATTTGAAATTCAAACTATGACAAAGGGTCATTTGGATCAAGTGCTGCGCTTTGCGTGCAAGAAAGAGCCTATCTCGCTGCCTTTCTTTCACGCCGCCATCCAAGAAACTCTTCGAGAATGATCAGGCCCGCGCCGATGGTAATGAAAGCATCCGCGAGATTGAAGACGGCAAAAGACCATGTCGGCAGGTGGAAGAGAATGTAATCCACGACATAGCCATGCATGACGCGGTCGATCAGGTTCCCGATCGCACCACCCACCACAAGCGCAAAGCCATAACGCGCAAAGACCCGGTTGGCCGGATTGGTCCACCAGAGGTAAAGCACGAAAACAATGACGGCGGCAGTGATTGCGACCAGTCCCCAGTCATGCAGCCATGCCAGCATCGAAAACGCGATGCCTTCATTATGCGTGCGAAACAGCGCAAGAAACGGCAGCAGGTCAATCTGTTGCCCATAGCCCATGCGGGTTTCGACAAGATATTTGACGCCCTGATCAATCAGGACTGCGATGATGACAACGAGAAACGACGACAAAACCGCATGACGCTTCATCCGCTGACCCTTTCATCAAGCGTGAGCGCCTCGCGGCGAATTTCATAAAGCATGACACCCGTGGCAATCGCCAGATTGAGCGAATCTGCGCGGCCTGCCTGTGGGATGCGTGCAAGCTTGTCGCAGCTCTCAGCAAGTGTGTCCGGTAGACCCTGCTGTTCATTGCCCATCATCAGAATGACCGGCTTTTTGGCATAAGGGATGGTGCGATAATCGACAGCACCTTTGAGATGGGTGCCAACGAGGAGGCCCGAAAAGCCTTTGCGCCAGCTGAGAAACTCAGTTTCCGTTGTCTTATAGAGCGGCATTGAGAAGACCGAGCCCATCGTGGCGCGCACGGTTTCAAGCGAATAGGGATCAGTGGTATCACCAATCAGGATGATGCCCTTGGCACCGACCGCGTCAGCGGTGCGGATAACCGTACCGAGATTGCCGGGATCGCGCACGCGATCAAGTGCGATGTAAACATCGTCGCCTTTTGGCCTGAGGTTTGCAAGCTGCTGATATTGCTGCTCGAAAACACCAACCACCATCTGCGGATTATCGCGCCGCGTGATCGCAGCCATGATCTTTTCGGTCACTTCGAGCACCAGTCCGCCTTTTGCGAAGGTACGCGCTGCAACCTGTTCGACCATTTTGTTGCCTTTGCCGGACTTGGCAAACACCAGTGTCTTGATGCGCCAGTCCTGTTCAAAGGCATCAATCACCAGCTTCAGACCTTCAGCCAGAAACACGCCCTGCTGATCGCGAAATTTTTTCAGCGCCAGCGAGCGCAGGTCTTTGACAATCGGATTGGTGAGGCTGGTGACTTCCTTCACCTGTCCCACGCGAGGACTTGAATGCATATTGCCGCTTTTGGAGAAATCGTCATTTCGGCTCATTTTGCTACCCAGCGGCTGAACATGGAGGTGGAAAGTGCGCGTTGGCTTGCACGTTCACGAAGAATAAGTTCGCCCGATTCGACCGTCCCGCCAAGGCCGGTAAAACGGTCGCGCACCAGTTCATGAATGGCGAAGAAGGATGCTCGGATCGAATAGGCAGTCAGAATGACGGCCAGCGCGTTTGGCGTGAGAATGGAACGGCAGGTATCGACCATGGCAGGCAGATGTTCGAACAACTGCCAGACTTCGCCGTTCGGCCCACGGCCATAGGCGGGCGGATCAAGCAGGATGATGTCGTAGAAACTGCCGCGGCGCTCTTCGCGCGCGACAAATTTCATAGCGTCTTCGCAGATCCAGCGGATCGGCTTGTCGGAGAGGCCTGCCATTTCCTGATTTTCGCGTGCCCAGATGATCGCCTTCTTGGAGGCGTCAACATGGGTGACTTCAGCACCGGCGCGCGCTGCAACGAGCGAGGCTACACCCGTATAGCCGAACAGATTGAGCACTTTTACCGTGCGGCCCGCCTTGGCTGCTTCACGGATCAGACCGTCCATATAAGACCAGTGGGCAGCCTGTTCCGGAAAAACACCGACATGGCGGAACGACGTGAAGCGGCCATGAAACGAAATGCCGTCATGCTGCATCGGCCATGTTTCGCCTAGGGGCACTTTTGGAAACGCCCAGCGTCCCATGCCTTCTTCATCGGTGTTGCCGGTAAAGACCGCATCAGCCGTATCCCATTCGCTCTTAGGCAAGCTTGGGAGCCAGATTGCCTGACCTTCCGGGCGAATGATGCGATAAGGGCCATATTGTTCGAGCTTGAGACCGTTGCCGCTGTCGAGCAGCGCATAGTCATCCGATGGCGCGGTTTCGAGAATAACCGGTGCGCGCTCGCCCGGACGCGCACCTGCATAAGCTTTGATTTCGCGCTGAGGGGCAGCAATCTGCTTTTCTTCAGCGGGCTTTGGCGTGGCTTTTGCAAATTGCGGACGCGGCTTTTTGAAGAACGCAGCCTTGCTGTCCGGCTTGTTCTCCTGCCTTGCTGCTGAACGCGGTTCATCATGCTTTGCACGGCCTGAACCGCGTTGCTCTTTACCGCCTGTCGGCTTTTTGCCTTTTGCTTTTGGCGCCTTCACCCGAAACTCCGTGATCTATTTGGCCCGTAGGTAGGCCAAATAGTACCGGAACGAAAGTGAAAAAGAAAAGCGAGTGCTATCGGAGAGTAGAAACTGCGTTTGAGGCATGGCGCTTTTCAGCCGTTTCGGCACGTTCCAGAAGCAGCGACGCTTCCTTTTTATAATGGCGTCCGCGGCGGCGATGCTTGCCTTGCGTCAGCCATGTCACAGCCGCGCCGATTAGCGCACCAAGGATAAGCGCCCCAAACAGCCAGATAAACAACGGTGCCTGATAGGTCAGCGCCGGATTGCCGGGATTAAACGGGTCAATTGTCAGACCGACCGTTTCACGGTTGGCAACCGAAAGCGCGATCAGAATGACCGCCAACGGTACTAAAATGACAATCGTGATAACGCGCTTTGCCACCATGATGGATTAGATGGCGCCGTTGAGACGGTCGCGCAGCTCTTTACCGGTTTTGAAGAACGGCACCCACTTTTCTTCGACTTCAACCGTATCGCCGGTGCGCGGATTGCGACCGCTGCGGGCAGGGCGGTTTTTTACCGAGAAAGCGCCGAAGCCGCGCAATTCCACTCGATTTCCCTCGGCAAGTGCGCTGGTGATCTCATCAAAAACCGCGCCAACGATATTTTCAACATCGCGCTGGAAAAGATGCGGATTACGGCTGGCGATAATCTGAACGAGTTCGGATTTGATCACGGCTTTAAACCCCTGTGTTTTCGTTGTCCGCCAAAGGACTCACTTATTTGCCGGGGTGATACCCGACGTTCCATCAACGTGCCAAACCGAAAGAAGTCCGTCAAGGAAGATACGATCATTTGCGATCTCCTTTAGCAATCCATCGGCCTGCTGCGGTACGCCAAGAAGACGCGCACCGGCGTGAATAATCAGATCACGCAGCGAAAAACCTGTGTCGCTGCTTTCCGGCTTCCATTCGAGCTTGGGCAAATCTTTCGACACGCCCTTGCTGTCTAGCCATGCCACAGCTTCTTCTTCACCGCCCAGTCCGTCAATCAGCTTGTTTTGAACGGCCTGACGTCCGGTGAAAACAGCACCATTGGCAAGTGCAAGCGCTTGTTCATGCGTGAAAGAGCGGCGTTCCTGCACGATTCCCACGAACCAATCGTAGGAATCCATGATCATATTGCGGATCATCGCCTTGGCTTCTTCGCTTGCGGGGCTGAAATAATTTGGCTCAGCTTTCAGCGGCGACGACTTGATCGCCTCGACTTTGACGCCAATCGTATCGAGAAGTTTTGAAAGGTCGGGATATTGGAACAGCACACCGATTGATCCGACGATGGACGTCTGGCGCGCAATAATATGATCAGAAGCGCTGGCAATCATATAACCAGCCGATGCTGCAAGTGTCCCAACCTGGGTTACGACGGGCTTTTTTTCGGCAATTTTCCGAACTGCCTCATAAATTGATTCGCCACCAACAGTGGTGCCGCCGGGTGAATCAAGGATCAGAATAACCCCTTTGACCGCATCGTCATTGGCAATTTTATTGAGGCGCTTGAGCAGTTCTTCATTCTCGAAAATGGTGCCTTCAATGCGAACTTTTGCAACATGTGGCGTGGCAAAATTCGGGCCGCGCATGGAATAGGAGGCAATGCCAGCAATCAGTGCCGCCAGCAAAAGCAAAAAAGCAACGCGCCAGATGGTGAGCTTTCTGCGCAGTTTGCGTCTTTCGATCAGTGCTTCGGCATCATGAGCCATGCTTATCCATCCACTTCATACAGTATCACAAACCTCTTTTAATCTATGGCTGGCAATAGGGAAAGGCGGCAATCATTTTATCCCAATTGATCCGAGACTATAATCAAAATCAGTTTTATGTTAACAATGAAGTGATCAGCTTTTTACCTGCATTTTGGGGGCTAAAACATACGTTTTTCGGCCATTTTTTAGTGTCCCGTCACATTTGCATGGCAGGTGCGTTGTTTTGCGGTCTGTAATAGACTTGAGTGTCGGGCTATTGCATCCCAAATAAGCCATATTGAACGAAGACAGCATCAGATGAAAATGTTCATTCCTGATGTTCGTGTAAACAGTTGAGCAATAAACGGACATTAAAAACGCCGACGATTAACATTAAATGATCGAAAGATATGATGAGCGCTGACACACCACATATACATGCTTCGCAAGGCGCTGCCACCGCAGCCCCAAAAGGCGCAGGCATGCATTTTGGAGCGTCTGAAAAGGCTGCTTCTGTTTTTCGTTCGGCCCAGCGGCACTCGATCCGCGTGCGCGTGCTTAAAGCAGCTCTGCCTGTTGCAGCCATTGCGCTTGCAGCCGTGTTTTCCTGGTACACATTTCTGGCAACGCCCTCAGCGCCTGTGAAGGTTGAGGTCAACAATGGCGGCGAGGCTGGAAAGCTTGTGATGAGCAATCCGCAGCTTAACGGCTATACCAAAGACAACCGCCCCTATTCGATGATTGCTCAAAAGGCTGTGCAGGACGCCAAAAACAGCGGTTCGATTGCGCTTGAGGGCATTTCTGCAGAGCTCCCCGTTGGCGAGAATGGCAGCGCCAAGGTTGAGGCTGCTTCCGGTGTTTACGACAATGCGAACGGTCGTTTGCAACTTGATAAGGATTTTACTGTTACGACAAACGAAGGCTTGCGCGCTGTCATGCGTTCTGCGGATGTTAATCTCAAGAGCGGTCAGGTGACGACGGATAAGCCTGTCGATATTCGTAATGGTAGTACACAGATTAGCGCTGACAGCATGCAGATCAAAGAGAGCGGCAAGATCGTGATCTTTGAAAACAAGGTGCGTGTTGTCATTGACGGTGGCGCGGTTTCAGGTGACAACACGCCTGGTTAAAATCGTATTGCCGCTGACTTTGGGCTTCGTTTCTTTCTGCGCAGTCAGATATTTGTATCTGGCTGGGTTCAGTTTAAGATCGGCGTCTAGTGATTATTGCTTGAGGTGGCGGTCTGAAAGGTTGATAGACTTTTCGGACGGGTTTATGCGTCGGGCATTGAATTTTATGCGCTCGGCCTGATTCCTTGGATGGGATATGTAGGGGAGCTAAAAAACATGGAACGCGAGACGGTCAAGATGAACAAGAGCATGAAGACCCGCAGTTTGCGGATAGGATTTGCGGCTTTGGCGCTTGGCCTGCTTGTTGCGCCGGTTTCCGTTCAGGCTCAGGATAGCCAGCAGGTGCCTTTTGGCAGTCTCAAGCTTTCCGGCGGCAAGGACCCGATCAAGATTGATGCCGACAAGCTTGAAATGCTCGATAAGGAAGGCAAGGCCATTTTCACGGGCAATGTTTCCGTGATGCAGGGCGATGCGCTTCTGAAGTCGGGCAAGATGATTGTCTTTTATAATAAGGACGCGCAGGGCGGAGGCACACAGCCCGCAGGCGGTACTGCCGGTTTGAGCGGATCGGGCATTGATCGCCTTGAAATCAGTGGCAAGGTTTATCTGAAATCCGGCACGCAGGTCGCAACCGGTGACACCGGAACCTATGATGGCAAAAGCCAGGTCATGGTGTTGCAAGGCCAGAAGGTCGTTCTGACCGATGGCGATAATGTTGCAACCGGCTGCAAGCTCACAGCCCATATGGACACCGGCAAGGCTTTCCTCGAAAGCTGCAAGGGCCAGAGCAAGGGCCGCGTCTCCATCATCATGGCGCCCGGCGATAAACAGCAGGGCGGTGCCGCGCCCAAATCGAATTAAGCGGAGCGTGCGTGGGATTGTTCTCGAACAAGAAGGCCGAAGAGTCGCAGACCGTTTCCGAGGATGTTGAAGGCGTCATGCCATCGCAGCCTGGCAAAGTGGCCCGTCTCAAAGGGACTTTGGTTGCCCGTGGCCTATGCAAAAGCTATCGCGGACGACAGGTTGTCAACGGCGTGTCATTTGGTGTGCGCGCTGGTGAAGCTGTGGGCATTCTTGGCCCCAACGGTGCCGGTAAGACCACCTGTTTCTATATGGTGACAGGCCTTGTTCCGGCGGATGCCGGTGCCATTGAGATCGATGGTTATGATGTAACTTCAATGCCGATGTATCGCCGCTCGCGTCTTGGTATCGGTTATCTGCCACAGGAAGCCTCGATTTTCCGTGGCCTTTCTGTTGAAAACAACATCAAGGCCGTGCTGGAAGTTGTCGAAAAAGACCGCAAGAAACGCGCGATAGAACTCGATGCCTTGCTCGAAGAGTTTCACATTGCGCATCTGCGTAAAGCACCCGCCATTTCGTTGTCTGGCGGTGAGCGTCGCCGTCTGGAAATTGCCCGTGCGCTCGCATCGCGCCCGAATTTCATGTTGCTTGACGAACCCTTTGCCGGTGTTGATCCGATTGCGGTTTCCGATATTCAGCAGCTTGTGCGTCATCTGACCAGCCGTGGCATCGGCGTCCTGATCACCGACCACAATGTGCGTGAAACGCTCGGCCTGATTGATCGTGCCTATATCATCCATGCGGGGCAGGTTCTGACTCATGGCCGTCCTGCGGAAATTGTCGCCAATCCTGACGTGCGCAGGCTCTATCTCGGCGATCAGTTCACCCTCTGATTCAATCTGATTGCAACGTGTGCTCTGAAATCGCAGTCCATGCGTTTTCTTTCCTGCGACTATTTTCCACTTTTGCCCGTAAAACGCACATTCTGAATTGACAAGCAAGGTTCGTACCAGTTTTGATGACTGACACGCCTTGATTGAAAAGAAATTTGGAAATGGCGGTTTTGCCAGCCTTTGATGTGTTGGCAGGGGGAAACCGGGGGAATTACACAACGCATGGCCCTATCGCCGAAGCTTGATTTTCGCCAGTCGCAGTCGCTGGTGATGACGCCTCAGCTGATGCAGTCTATCAAGCTGCTTCAGATGACGCATGTCGAGCTGGATCAGTTTCTTAATCTTGAAATTGAAAAAAATCCGCTGCTGGACAGAATAGAGGCAGCGAATGATGATTTTTCAGACGCAGAGCCTCAACGCGACAATGAGGATGCTGGCGCATCTGATCCCACAGCAGATGACGACTGGTTCAAGACAGAAGCTGTCGAGGATGCGCAGGGGCTCTCATCTGCTTTCGACAGTTCGCTGGAGAATATCTTTCCCGATGATCCGGGCCGCAGCGATGATGCACATATGGACGTTGCCGCACAGTGGAAGACGTCCGCAGGCGAAACTTATAGTGCAGGCGGCAGCTATGACATTGATCAGGTTACGGCAAGTCGCATCTCGCTGAGCGCGCATGTTGCCGAGCAAATAGCAATGACATTTGCCAGCGTCCCTGACCGCTTCATTGCAACCGCTCTGGCCGATGCTTTGGATGAGAGCGGTTATCTGCGTGCTGATGTGACATTGCTTGCCCAGAATCTTGGCGTTGAGACAGGCCATGTCGATCGCATTCTTCATGAAATGCAGAGCTTTGATCCTGCTGGACTTTTTGCGCGTGATCTGCGCGAATGTCTCGCCATACAGCTTCGTCTCAAGGATCGGTTTGATCCGGCGATGGAAGCCCTGGTTGACAATCTTGACCTGCTCGCGCGGCGGGATTTTGCAGCGCTTAAAAAGCTTTGCGGGGTCGATCAGGCCGATATTCTCGATATGCTCAATGAGATTCGGATGCTTGATCCCAAGCCTGGAACCCAGTTTGAGGTTTCGGTGGCGGATGTCATCATCCCGGATGTGCTGGTGGCGATGGTGCGTGATGGAACCTGGGGGATTGAGCTTAATCCAGCCTCACAGCCCCGATTGATCGTGAATAATGAATATTATGCTGAAGTCAGCCCTTCCATCAAAGGTGAGGAAAAGGCATTTCTGGCTGATTGCATGCAGTCGGCCAACTGGCTTATGCGCAGCCTCGATCAGCGGGCGCGCACGATCCTGAAAGTGGCGCAGGAAATTGTGCGTCAGCAGGATGGATTTCTGCGTCACGGCGTAACGCACCTCAAGCCGCTTAATCTGCGCACCGTGGCCGATGCCGTTGGCATGCATGAATCAACGATCAGTCGCGTGACGGCCAACAAATTCATGGCAACACCGCGCGGCGTGTTTGAACTGCGCTATTTCTTCAATGCATCCATCGCTTCTTCCGAAGGAGGCGATGCGCATTCGTCCGAGAGTGTGCGGCATCGTATCCGTCAGATGATCGACGCGGAAAAGCCTGAGGATGTCTTATCCGATGATGCGATCGTTGATGCCTTGAAAAAGGACGGCGTGGATATTGCACGCAGAACGGTAGCGAAATACCGCGAAGCGATGAATATTCCATCATCGGTTCAACGCAGGCGGGAAAAGAAAGCGCGATTGTCTGCGCGCTAAAGTTTATCTGGGGGAGCTTTCGCAAAAAATGGCTGCCAGAAGCTGTGATTGACAATTAACCTTTAAGCCAATAGAAGCCCCGCTCGCGTTAGGATACGCATTTGTAAAGGTCGGCATTTTGGTGTCTGGCCGACAAAACGAAAGGCTCGGTAATATTTCGGGAAACGCTTCCGCGTTTCCGGCGTTACATAAAAGAACGATGTGCAGCGATCTTCTCATTCATGTGTTTTGAAGGCACATGGGGGAAATAAATTCAAAAGCCGCTTTGGAGCAGATATTCGGTCGGGTGTTTTGGCACGGTGTCCGAATTTGTGAAACGGGGCTTGAAAATAGCACAGGACGAAAAGCAAATTTGATGCTGGTTCGCTTTGCGCTTCGCTCACCTTGTGGTTAGACTGCGTCCTGTTGTGTAACGCAAATGAGGTGTACCAAATGACTCTGCGTGTATCTGGAAAGCATATGGACGTCGGCGAGGCTTTTACGACCCGGATCATTGATCGGGTTAATGAAGCGGTCGGCAAATATTTTGATCATGGCTTTTCCGGGCAGGTAACGGTCACCAAGTCCGGATCGCGCTACAGCGCAGATTGCACTTTGCATCTTGATAGCGGTGCCACTCTTCAGAGCACCGGGGATGCACAGGACCCGCAATTGGCGTTCGATGCGGCTGCAGAAAAGATTGAAACACGCTTGCGTCGGTACAAGCGTCGTTTGAAATCCCGCCCTGCGACTGCACCAAATGCGATCTATGATGATGTGGCATATCGTGTTATGGCACCGCTGCCGGAGGAAGAGGAGGATCTTCCGGTGGATTACGCGCCAACTATTGTTGCGGAATCGTCTGTCGCTCTTCGCACCCTTTCGGTCGCGTCGGCGGTTGTGGAACTTGACCTGATTGAAAATCCGGTTCTGGTCTTCCGCAATGCAGGCAATGATGAAGTGAATATCGTCTACCGTCGTGCGGACGGGAATATTGGCTGGGTTGATCCGTCAACGGTGACCCGTCAGTCCGCACCACGCGCCTGACGGCAAACCGAAGCGCACGCAGTCTTTCTCGCTGTCGTGCGCTTCTCTAAACCGGGCCCAAATGGCCTGATTGAAGAAGGAACGGAGAGAATGGATCTTAGTGATCTGATTCAGCCTGGGGCGATTATCCCGGCGCTGAAAGCCAGCTCCAAAAAGCAGCTTTTGCAGATTCTGTCTGAAAAGGCTGCGGAACTGACCGGTCTCCCGGAGCGTGAAGTTTTCGAAACGATTCTCCAGCGCGAACGCCTTGGTTCTACAGGCGTTGGCAATGGCGTTGCCATTCCTCATGGTAAGCTCGCAAGCATCGACAAGATTGCAGGGATTTTTGCGCGCCTTGAAACGCCAGTGGATTTTGAAGCATTGGACGATCAGCCCGTTGATCTTGTGTTCTTGCTTCTGGCACCTGAAAATGCAGGTGCCGACCATCTGAAGGCCCTGTCGCGTATCGCTCGCATGTTACGCGATGCCGACACCGTGGCAAAGCTGCGCGGAACCCATGATGCGCAGGCACTTTATTCATTCCTGACATCGCATCCGGCGTCAAACGCCGCCTGAGGTCAAATAAGCGTCTGTTAAAAAAACCGCTGTTCTCACTGAACGGCGGTTTTTACTTATTCTAGCATCTTGCGGGCCAAGAATTCATCCTTCATTCTTTCGATTTTCAAATTGGAACAAAAGTTTAACCAAAATCTTCGCCCAGCTAGTTTATCGATCTTATTGTTTAAGCTGCCAATGCTTCGTAAAACCAGCAAAGTCTTTGGTCCATTTACGAAAAAAGCTGCTGGTTACCAGCTTTTTAAAAGACTTAGAAACGTGTTCAAGTTGAAGACTGGAGCCTACGCATGAAGTTTCGTATTGCCCGCCCGTCTGATGCTGCAATATTGGCAGCTATCTCAATTGAAGTCTGGTTGGGGACCTATATCAGGCGGGGGGTAAACGCGTTTTTTGCTGATTATGCACTAAATGAGTTTACATCCGATAAGTTCGCCACGCTGCTCGATGATCCCCAAGAACATATTATCGTGTCAGAGAATGAAGATGGTATCGATGGATTTATTCGCATCAGCGGTGGGAAAGCGGCTCCTGTCGCAGATTGTTCCACTATGGAGATTTCCACCCTGTACGTTCAGCCCCGTCACCACGGCAGGGGGCTCGGAGGACTGCTGTTGGAACAGGGGCTGAAATATGCGCGAGATGCCGACAGTCCATCGGTCTGGTTGACGACCAATTCTGAAAATAGCCCCGCCATAGCCTTCTATCTTAAGCACTGCTTTGAAAAAGTTGGAACTACGCATTTCCGCATTCAGGATCAAGTCTATCTGAACGATGTTTTCAGGCTTGGCCTCAGGCAGGAAATAAAAAGACCACGGGACAGCAATAAGCCTTATGACTGCTAAAGTGCCGTTTTGTTACAACTGAGACCGGCACCCTTTTACGGAAAGCAGCAATGCCGGTCCGTTGACGGACCGGCATCACGCAAAGAATTTAATGCAGCATAACCGTGCGCAATTCATGTTCATGCGCGCCCTGCAAGGCGGTGGCACGGACATCGGACAGGACGATAGGCTCGCCGCTGGCGCCAAACAGCGCCCAGATTTCTATACCTGGAGCAATCGGGGGGAGGGCCGGGAAGGTGCGGGTGAGATCGTCGGAACGAATCTTGCGCACATAAGCCACTTCACCTTCACCCAGATGAGCGAATTCATGTTCCGTGAGGATGTGTCTGTTCATCATCGTAGCCTCCGTTTTCGCGGCATATCATTTGCGATCATGGCGCTTAAGAGCTTAATAAATCCCTATAGCAGTTTTTAGTTGAACATAAGCTGAACCAGCTTCACTCTTTCACTGCTATATTGATACGTTTGATCAGCCGTTCTGGTTCAGGTCGATCAAGATCAATGGCGAGAAGTCCATTTTTCAGTTCACACCCGACAACCCGCATACCATCGGCCAGAACAAAGACGCGTTGAAACTGACGCGCAGCAATGCCGCGATGCAGAAATTCGCGCTCCGTATCGTCGTTTTGGCGTCCGCGGATGACAAGCTGATTGTCTTCCGTCATGACTTCAAGATCGTCGCTGGCAAATCCTGCAACTGCAAGCGTGATACGCAGGCGTTCAGAGCCAGTCTCGCCACGCAGACGTTCTATATTATAAGGCGGGTAACCATCACCGGATTTGGCAATCCGTTCCAGCGTCTTTTCCATTGTGTCGAATCCGAGCAAAAGCGGGCTCGAAAACGGGGTAATTCTTGTCATTGCATCAGTCCTTATCGAAGCGACCGTCTTGGAAAGAACCCTTGCGGCGTATCTTTCACTCAACTGATATGGCTTGTGAAAGGTCCGACTTCAAGAGCCGAAGTCCAATTCCTCCCATCACACTGTAAATCCGATGGGTTCGATGCAAAACTTGTCAATATGTGTGGAAAAACATGAGAGTGCGACCGCCCTCTTGGGCGCACAAAGCTCGTTTTAACGCCGTGCTTCGCTCAGCGCGTGGCCAAAAGCCGTTGCAAAGCTTTCGCGATCATCCGGATTGAGAAAGCCGCCGATGAGAACGCGATACGGGCGGCTTTCCACATGCATGGATGTAATGCCGAATTCCGGCTTTCGTGCTATTGTGAACCGTGCCCGGAACGGATGAAACTCATGTTCGATCAATTTTCCTGAAGGCTCAAATTTGCGGATATGCAGGGCCGCGCGTGAAACGGATATTTCCTCGCGCGCTTTCGCCGTATGGTAATTCCAGCGAAAAGCCAGATAGATCAGCAAGACATCAAGACCAAAAAAGCCGATGATCGGCCATGCACCGATTGACCAGAACAGAACGCAGACAAACAGCCAGCAACTGATCAGCCCGCCCATCAGTACCCGAAAACCCGTTTTCCCCAATGAGCGATAGGGCGTCAGCAGGGCTTTAAAAATTGGGGTGTCAAACGCGTCTGGGTTTGCGCCGTCTGGATGGTGCATGGATTTCACGACCATTCCGGTCGCCTCAATTTGCGGAGTGTTTGGGGGCTGCGTCAAGCTGTGAACTGTTTTCCGCGGATGCAGCCAAGTATAGAGGCAAAATGGAAAACGCCAAAATCAAATCCTCCGTGACTGTAAGCGCGCCCACGCGCCGCGCGCGCCGTGTGGCTGGTACGCTTTATACGGCTGACGAGATTCACGAAATTTTCCGCCGCTTTTCCATTATTCGCCCTGAACCCAAGGGCGAGCTTGAGCATGTGAATGCTTTCACGCTGCTGGTGGCTGTGGCCTTGTCAGCGCAGGCAACCGATGCGGGGGTGAACAAGGCAACCCGAGCGCTTTTTGCCATCGCTGACACACCGCAAAAGATGCTGGCGCTGGGCGAAGACACGGTTGGCAACTATATCCGCACCATCGGCCTTTGGCGCAACAAGGCGAAGAATGTCATTTTGCTGTCTGAAGCGCTGATCCGTGATCATGGCGGCGAAGTGCCGGATGATCTTGATGCGCTGGTGAAACTGCCCGGCGTTGGCCGCAAGACGGCCAATGTCGTGCTGAGCATGGCCTTTGGTCATGCAACGATGGCGGTGGACACACATATCCTGCGCATTGGCAACCGGATCGGGCTTGCAACGGCCAAGACGCCGGATGCGATGGAAGCCATTCTGATGCGGATTATCCCGAAAGAATATCTCTTCCATGCGCATCACTGGCTGATCCTGCATGGACGCTATACCTGTAAGGCACGCAAGCCCACATGCGAGAATTGCGTGATTGCCGATATCTGCAAATTTCCGGGAAAGACGTGCGATATTCCTGCGGCGCTCATTGCGCTATCGCCGCAGCCTTAAAGTCTCTTTTGCAGAAATTGCCTTGTGCAGATGGATCATCATGGCAGCTGCAAAAAGCGGTGTCAGCAGATTGAGCAGCGGGATCGCAAGAAAGGCCGCGATGACCAGCCCCGCAAGGAAGACTGTCACACCATATTGCGAGCGTAACGCTTTCGCTTCCGCTTCTGACCGGTAGCGCATGGCGGCAAATTCAAAGAACTCGCGCCCCAGCAGATAGGCATTGATCACGAAAAAGGCGATCAGGTTGACACCCGGCACAAACAGCAGAAGCAGCGCTATAATATTGCCGAGAATGACCACGCCTAAAAATTTGAGCGACGCCACAACGGCGCGTCCGAGCGGTAACGCTGTGCCTTGAGGTTCACCCGGATAATCCTCGCGCTCGACCACATCAGCAACATCATCAAGGAAAATGCCAGCAACAAGAGCTGTGACGGGCGCGATCATCAAAGCAAGAACGAGCGCCAACCCAAGACCTGCAACGATAGCCGCAACAATGCCAAGCCAACCGGCCCAATCGGGCATTCCGGGCAGGATTTGCTCCATCCAGGGCCAAGCCAAAGTAAAAAATATTTGACGAATGGTGACCCATAGCCCGACGAGCAGGAGAAGCGTCAGCCCCAATGTTTTCCATAAAACAGAACGAAATTCCGGCGTTGGAAGGCGCTTTAACGCTTTTAGTGCCGCTTCAATGATCATTCAGGTCCACTTTCCGTGATCTCACAGGATCAAAATAGGAATATCAGCGCTGCTGTGCAATATGCGCTACCCACAGAAGGCAGGCTTAACAGGGTAGTCAAAAGACTTGCAAAAGGCTAAACCCGCCCCACATGACTGCCGCCGTACCGCTTGTCTGAATGTCTCGGACAGAGGCGGGCAGCAGACAAAAGGGGAGCCCCAGATCAAGCTCATGGCTACATTCGACGTTCTTTGCATTGGCAATGCCATTGTCGATATTATCTCGCGCACAGAGGATGCATTCCTTGAAACAAACGGCATCATCAAAGGTGCCATGAACCTGATTGATGGTGACCGGGCAGAATTGCTTTATAGTCGCATCAAAGGTCAGGTCACCGAAATGTCTGGCGGCAGCGCAGGCAACACGGCGGCTGGCGTTGCAAGCTTTGGCGGTCGCTCCGCCTATTTTGGTAAAGTCGCAACCGATCATCTAGGCCGCGTCTTTGCGCATGATATTCGCGCGCAGGGTGTCGCTTTTGATACGCGTCCTCTGGAAAAGGGATCGCCGACAGCGCGTTGCACGATTTTCGTTACTCCGGATGGCGAGCGTTCGATGAACACCTATCTTGGTGCCTGCGTCGAGCTGGGGCCGGAAGATATTGAAACCTCGAAGGTAGCGGACGCTAAGGTCACTTATTTCGAGGGTTATCTGTGGGACCCACCCCGTGCCAAGGAAGCCATTGTTCTGGCCTCCAAGATTGCCCATGAACATGGCCGCAAGGTCGCCATGACGCTTTCTGATCCATTCTGTGTTGATCGCTATCGCGAGGAATTCCTTGATCTGATGCGTAAAGGAACGGTCGATATCGTTTTCGCAAATGAAGACGAGGCCAAGTCGCTTTATCAGACCCACGCGCTGGATGACGCCATCGAATCGTTGCGCAAAGACTGTCCGCTGGTCATTGTGACGCGTTCGGAAAAAGGTGCGGTGGTCATCACTGAAGACCAGACTCTTGTCGTTCCGGCGATCGAAATCGAAGAGCTGGTCGATACGACCGGCGCGGGTGATCTCTACGCTGCCGGTTTTCTGTATGGCTATACCAATGACCGTTCGCTGGAAGATTGCGCCCGTCTTGGTTCGCTTGCAGCCGGTATGATTATTCAGCAGATGGGCCCGCGCCCACTGGCCAATCTTCAGGCCGTGGCGGCTCAGGCCAAGCTTATCTGATTATTCATCCGGTCTTACAATCCGGTCGCGCTTGAGCTCTTCTTCAGTGCGACCGGGGCGGCTTTTATAAACTGGCAGATTCCAGCCGAAATAGAGCGCCCCGCCGCGCACGATGAATGCGGTGAGCGCCGCTGAGAGGCCTGCAAAAACCGGGTCAACACCAAAACGTTCCAGCAAGACATAGAGACATGCACCGGCCAGTGCTGCGCTGACATAAATTTCCCGTCGCATCAGAACGGATGGCTCACCGGCCACCATATCGCGCAAAATTCCGCCAAGAGTTGCTGTGAAAATACCCGTAACGATGGCGACGGACGGCCCAAAGCCAAGCGCAAGCCCTTTGGCCGCGCCCACAACCGTATAGGCTGCCATACCGATAGCGTCACACCAAAGCAGAAGCCGGTAGCGCGATTCGAAGAGATGCGCCGTGAAATAGACGATGATGGCGGCCGATGTGCCAGCCAGCAAATAGAACGGTTCAATCACCCAGAACACCGGTGCGCCCAGAAGCAGATCGCGAATCGTCCCCCCACCAATACCTGTTATATTGGCGAGAAAGATGAAGCCGATAATGTCGAGCTGGCGGCGTGAGGCGGCAAGCGCGCCGGTGGCGGCGAAGACAAACACACCTGCAAAATTTGCAAAATCAAAGATCGTCACGCATGTCTCCCGACTGACATTCTGTCGATATTCCGATGGTTAGGGACAAAAAGAAAGAGCGGCGATAAACCCGCCGCTCTTTGTTTGAATAGGTGTCAGCAATAGATAGGCTTAGGCATCGCCCTCAGGTGTCGCAGTGTTTTCCGCCGCAACCTTTGGACCGCCCTTCGAAACGCCAACCATGGCCGGACGCAGCACGCGATCACCAATGGCGTAGCCTGCCTGAACAACCTGAACAACGGTGTTGTTCGGAAGCTCGGGATTTGGAACTTCAAACATCGCCTGATGGAAGTTCGGGTCGAACTTCTGACCTTCTGGATCAAGCTTCGTTACGCCGTGGCGTTCCAATGCCTGCAGCATGGCGCGCTCGGTCATTTCCACGCCTTCGGCCAGCGACTTGAGATTGGCATCGCTTTCCAGTGCGTCTGCGGGGATCGCATCCTGTGCGCGGCGCAGATTGTCGGACACTGAGAGCATATCGCGGGCAAAATTCGTCACGGCATAGGTGCGCGCGTCCTGAACATCGCGCTGGGTGCGCTTGCGCAGATTTTCCATCTCGGCAACCAGACGCAGCATCTGGTCTTTCAGCTCTGCATTGTCAGCTTCCAGCGCTGCAATGGTGTTGGCGGCCAGATTTTCAGCGTCAACAGTTGCGTCTTCTTCGACCTCAGCGCGTGCCTCAGCCTTGCGGCTTTTCAGAAAATCATCGGCAGCACGCTTCAGCGCATCACGATCACGAGGATTGTTGATATCGCGCTGCTCAAGATCGGGGTTTTCAGGTGTGTTTTTTTCATCAGCCATAATGCTTCTTCCGTCTTGAAGTGTGTTTGCCCGGATATTGAGTTTCGCGGGATTAAAATCAAGGTCTAATTTCCCGGCCTTGTTAAGTCTGACACTTATATCAGGAATTAACGCAACAATCGGGAGACAATTTGCGCAGTATAATCGACCATTGGCACGATGCGCGCATAGTTTAGCCGGGTCGGGCCAATGACACCCAAAGCACCAACGATGCGCTGTTCGCTGTCACGATAAGGGGCAACCACCAGCGAAGAGCCGGAAAGGGAAAACAGTTTGTTTTCCGAACCGATGAAAATCCGCACCCCGGACCCCGATTCAGCCAGATCAAGCAACTGGATCATACCATCCTTGGTCTCTAAATCATCAAACAGATGCCTGAGACGCTCAATATCTTCCTGCGCATGAATGTTTTCAAGTAGATTGGCTCGGCCACGCACGATCAGCCGAGCTGGCTGATCCGAGCCTGCGCCACTCCAGACTGCTATGCCTTGCTCAACCAGTTCCTGCGAGAGCTGATCAAGCTCCAGCCTGGTTTCTTCCGACAGCTTTTCGAGCTCCGACTTTGCTTCCGACAGTGTGTGGCCATGAATATGCGCGTTAAGAAAGTTGGAAGCTTCCACCAGTTGCGATGCGGAAATGCCAGCTGGCAGATTGATGACGCGGTTTTCGACATCGCCATTTTGCATCACCAGCACCGCAAGCGCACGCGTCGGCTCTAAACGCACGAACTCGATATGTTTGAGCGCGCCTTCCGTCTTGGTTGCAAGCACAAGGCCTGCGCCGCGCGACAGGCCGGAGAGAACCTGACTGGCTTCGGTGAGCACGCTTTCAACTGAATTGTTCGTGCCGGCCGAGCGAACCTGTGCCTCAATGGATGAGCGTTCATCGGGCGGCAGATCACCCACTTCCATGAATGCATCGACAAAGAAACGCAGCCCGATCTGCGTCGGTAGACGCCCGGCGGAAATATGCGGGGCATAAATCAGGCCGAGATGTTCCAGATCGCTCATCACGTTGCGAATGGTGGCGGGTGAAAGACTCCGTGGCAACAGACGCGATAAATTGCGCGAACCGACCGGATCGCCATCATTGAGATAGCTGTCGACGATCAGCCGGAATATATCGCGCGACCGTTGATCGAGCGAACTGAGCAACTGATGTTCTGGTGACTTGATCATGGTCTGAATGCGAACCCTTTGAATTGAAGGCTCTAAATATAAGGCGGCGCGCCGAAGCGTCAAAGGCCTAAGCGCATTCTAACAGGTGCTCTCAACACTTGTATCGTTATTAATGGCGAAATTTCTTTCTATTTGCTACCGAGCAGCCTAAAAAGCCGCAACGAAAATCGAAGTGAGGAATTACCATGCGTCCATCCAAGCGCGCTGCTGACGAAATGCGTGCCGTGTCTTTTGAGCGCGGCGTCTCCAAACATGCGGAAGGCTCGTGCCTTGTGAAGTTCGGCGACACCCACGTCCTGTGCACGGCAAGCTTAGAGGAAAAGGTTCCGGGCTGGATGCGCAATTCCGGCAAGGGCTGGGTCACGGCAGAATATGGCATGCTGCCACGCTCGACCGGTGATCGTATGCGCCGTGAAGCAGCAGCCGGCAAGCAGGGCGGACGCACGCAGGAAATTCAGCGTCTGATCGGCCGTTCGCTGCGCGCTGTCGTTGACTTGCAGGCACTTGGCGAATTTCAGATCACAGTCGACTGCGATGTCATTCAGGCTGATGGCGGCACTCGCACCGCTGCTATCACGGGTGGTTTCATCGCTCTGCATGATTGTCTGCGCTGGATGGAAGCGCGCCAGATGATCCGCATCGAAAAAGTGCTCAAAGATCATATTGCAGCTATTTCCTGCGGCATTCACGAAGGTCAGCCTGTGCTTGATCTCGATTATGCGGAAGATTCGGCTGCTGAAACCGACAGCAATTTCGTCATGACCGGTAAGGGCGGCATTGTCGAAATTCAGGGTACGGCTGAAGGGGCACCATTCTCGGAAGAAGAGTTTGCAGCGCTCATGAAGCTTGCACGCGGCGGCATTAATCAGCTCGTTGAGTTGCAGAAGGCAGCACTTGCCTGATAGGGAAGGCCATCTCCATTGAAGAGGTGGCCGAAAATGCAGGCATCCCGTATTCTTGAAACCGCGCTCTATGTCCGTGATGTTGCTGAGGCGATTAAATTCTATCGCGACATTATCGGGCTCGAGCCGGTGGGCAAGGTCAGTGAACGCAATGCATTCTTCCGCTGTGGCGATGGCATTCTGCTGTTGTTTAAAGCGGAAGAAACGCTGAAACCAGCGGCACCCGGATCGTTGCCAGTGCCACCGCATGGAACGAGTGGGCCGGGGCATATGTGCTTTGCGGCCACGCGTGATGAGATTGACGACTGGCGCAAGCATCTTGCGATGCACGGCATCGCAATTGAGTCTGAATTAGAATGGCCTAACGGCGCGCGTTCGATTTATTTTCGCGACCCTTCCGGCAATTCGCTGGAATTCGCCGAGCCGAAACTTTGGAGTTAAAGCATGATCCCGAAAAGTGGCATCCGGTTTTCGGATAAGATCATGCGTAAAAAGGTAGAACTGAAATGAGAAACCTCGAAAAAGGCAAACTGATCGTTGCATCGCACAATGCAGGTAAGCTGCGCGAGTTTGATGGACTGATTGCCCCGTTTGGCTTCGAGGTCAGCTCTGTTGCGGCTCTTGGCCTGCCGGAGCCGGAAGAAACCGGCACAACCTTCGAGCAGAATGCTTACATCAAGGCGCTTGCTGCGGCAAAAGCCACTGGCCTGCCGTCGTTGTCCGATGATTCCGGCCTGATGGTTGATGCGCTGGATGGTGAACCCGGCGTTTACACCGCTGATTGGGCTGAAACCGAAGACGGCACGCGTGATTTTAACATGGCGATGCGCAAGGTCGAAGATCTTTTGCAGGAGAAGGGTGCTCTCACGCCTGCCGATCGCAAGGCGCGCTTTGTTTCTGTGATCTGCCTTGCATGGCCGGATGGTGAAGCACAATATTATCGCGGTGAAGTCGAAGGTACACTGATCTGGCCGCCACGCGGCGATATTGGCTTTGGCTATGATCCGGTCTTCAAGCCGGAAGGTTATGAGAAGACCTTTGGTGAAATGACGGCTGACGAAAAGCATGGCTGGAAGCCGGGTGATGCGTCAGCCCTTTCGCATCGTGCGCGTGCTTTCAAGCTGTTTGCTGAAAAAGCGCTCGGCGTTGTTTCGGATGCGGTTGAATGAACCATCATTTTTCTCCATCTGCTAAAAGTGTCGATATTCTGCCGATAGCACGTGCAGATGGAGAAACGGCGTTTGGCGTTTATCTGCACTGGCCATTTTGCCTCGCCAAATGTCCTTATTGCGACTTTAACAGTCATGTGCGCCATCAGCCGGTTGATCAGCCGCGCTTTGCTGAAGCTTTTAACCGCGAGATGGACACATTGCGCGCCCGCACAGGCCCGCGCACCGTCACCAGCATCTTTTTGGGCGGCGGTACGCCGTCGCTGATGCAGCCCTCGACGGTTGGCAGCCTGCTTGATGGTATTGCGTCGCGCTGGACTGTCGCGCCTGATATTGAAGTGACACTGGAAGCCAATCCGACAAGCGTGGAGGCTGATCGTTTCCGTGGCTATCGTGCTGCGGGCGTCAATCGTGTCTCGCTTGGCATTCAGGCGCTTAATGATCCTGATCTGCGCCGTCTTGGGCGTATGCATTCGGTTGAAGAGGCCAAGGCGGCAATCCGGCTTGCGCGTGAAATTTTCCCGCGTCTGTCTTTCGATCTCATCTATGCGCGGCCCAATCAGACGATTGAAGCCTGGCGTGAGGAGCTGAAAGAAGCCATTGGTCTGGCTGCCGATCATCTCTCGCTCTACCAGCTGACAATTGAAGAAGGCACGCAGTTTTATAATCTCTGGAAGGCGGGCAAGCTCACCACGCCGGACCCGGATCACGCGGCTGCTCTTTACGAAGAAACGCAAAAGATCACAGCGGAACATGGTCTTCCGGCCTATGAGATTTCAAACCATGCGGTGCCGGGGCGCGAGTCGCAGCACAATCTGGTCTACTGGCGCTATGGACAATATGTCGGCATTGGTCCCGGTGCACATGGCCGCTTTATCGAAAACGGCTTGCGCACGGTCACAATGACAGAAAAGCATCCTGAAACATGGCTGGAAAAAGTGGCAACCCATGGCCACGGTATTGTCGAGGAAGAGCATCTCGACGGTGAACCGCAGGGCGATGAGTTTCTGATGATGGGCTTGCGGTTGCGCGAAGGCATTGATCTTGCGCGTTATCAGGGTCTGACAGGCCATGATATTGATCGCAAACGCCTTGAACGACTGATCGCATCGGGCATGATTGAAAAAATGGATGGTAGCTTCATCCGTGCAACGCCGGATGGTGCGCTGGTGCTTGATGCGCTTGTGGCGGATTTGGCGGCTTAGGAAATTAGATGAGTGAATTTTTGGACGAACAGAAACGCGAATTTGTCGTCGGTGGCACTGCCCAGCGTGCGCGTCCGATCGAACCCGCGCTCTATATCGTCTCGACCCCGATTGGTAATCTTGGCGACATGACGCTGCGCGGGCTGGAAGTGCTGGCAAGTGCCGACATTGTGGCCTGTGAAGACACCCGTGTGACCCGTGTGCTGCTTGATCGCTACGGCATTTCGCGCCGTCCCATCAGCTATCATGAGCATAATGCTGCTGAGGCAGGCGCAAAGCTGATCGCAGCCCTTGAAAGCGGAAAAAGTGTTGCGCTGGTGTCCGATGCAGGCACACCGCTGGTTTCCGATCCGGGCTTCCGACTTGTCGGCGAGGCTCGCGAGGCGGGTATCCGCGTGGTGCCTGTTCCGGGTGCATCTGCGCTTCTTGCAGCACTCGCCGCGTCCGGCCTGCCAACAGATTCTTTCATGTTCTGTGGCTTTTTGCCGGTCAAACACGGTCAGAAGACATCCAAGCTCGAAAGCCTCAAGAATATCGAAGCAACGCTTGTGTTCTATGAATCGCCCAACCGTACCGCCACAACACTTGCCGATATGTCAGAGGTTTTTGGCGATGCGCGTGAAGCAGCTCTTTGTCGCGAGCTGACCAAAGCTTATGAAACCATTGTCACGGCGACGCTTGGTGAGTTGAAACAGCAATTTGATGGCGAAGACCGTATTCGCGGTGAAGTCGTGCTGCTGGTTGGCCCACCTTCTGGCGAAGCTGGTCCGCAGAGTGAAGAAGACATCGACAAGCTGCTTCTGTCGCTCGTGCAGGAATTGCCACCATCGAAAGCGGCAGGTGAAGCGGCAAAAATGACCGGCGGGCAGAAGTCGGTTCTTTATCAGCGTCTGATGCAGTTGAAGGCGCAGGGCTGATGAGTGAGTTCCGCGAGAAAAAGCGCATGGCTTTCTTTCGCGGACACAGCGCCGAGCGGCTGGCTGCGCTTGCACTGATGCTTAAAGGCTTTCGCATCGTGGCGCGCCGCTATCGCACGCGGCTTGGCGAGATTGATCTGATAGCCCGACGCGGCAACCTTATTCTCATTGTTGAAGTCAAAGCACGGATAAGCGTTGAAGCAGCGCAACTTGCCGTTACGCCGCAGGCCATGCGCCGTATCGAGGCGGCTGCCGATATGTGGCTGCAACGCCAAAAGGATTACGCACAATTATCGCTGCGCTTTGACCTCGTAGCTGTTCTGCCACGTCGCTGGCCAAAGCATATTCCAGCCTTTTTCACATCCGGCACGTATCACTAAGTCAATGTAAATCCTATAAAAATTATGGGATATAATTTGCAGCTTTTAGGAATTAAAATCCTCAAAATCTGTTTTTTGAGAAAAAGTGATGCTCCGCGTGATTTGCGCGCGCAAGCCCGTTTCTTATAAATTCTGAGCAGTCCGGGGATAATGCCAGCAGTCTTAAAAAGGATACTGCTGTGGCTCTTTCGTCCCAACGACTTCTGGCTGATTTTCCTACCTTCTTCCGTGTTTCGGAAGAGGTGGTTGTTGTCGTCGGTGGTGGCGAAGAAGCGCTCAACAAAGCACGGCTCGTGGCCCAGACGTCCGCTCGTTTGCGTATCGTTGCGGAAGAGTTTGAGCCAGCTTTGGTGAGCTTTATCGAAAGCCACGGTGCAGAGCGCATAACAGAAGCTTTTGAACCAAAGCACCTCGAAGGCGCGAAGCTGGTTTTTGTTGCCACGGGTAGCGAGTCTCAGGATCGCGCAATTGCAGCACAAGCGAAGGCGCAAAAAATCCCGGTCAATGTTGTTGATCGTCCGGCACTCTGCGATTTTCTGACCCCTGCCATCGTCAACCGTGCGCCGATTGCAATTGCCATTGGCACCGAAGGCTCAGCTCCGGTTCTGGCGCAGATGGTGCGTGCGCGCATTGATGCGGCCTTTTCACCACGCCTTGGTGAACTGGCGCATTTTGCCGAAAGCTGGCGTCCGCTGGTCGAAAAGATTTTACCGAAAGGTTTGGCACGCCGCAGTTTCTGGCGCGGGTTCTTTTCTGGCTCCGTTGCGCGCGCCGTTGAAAATGGCGACCGCGAAGAAGCTTACAAAGCTGCAAATGAGCTAATCGAGAGGCCGCAAGGTGCTGCTGGCTATGTCTGGCTTGTTGGTGCTGGTCCAGGTGCAGAAGATTTGCTGACCTTGCGCGCGCATCGCGTGCTAATGGAAGCCGATGTCATCGTGCATGACGCACTGGTGCCGGAAGGCGTAATTGCCATGGGGCGTCGCGATGCAGAGCGTCTTTCGGTCGGCAAGCGCAAGGGATGCCATTCCAAGAGTCAGAACGAGATCAATGAACTGCTCGTCAACCTTGGTCGTGAAGGCAAGCGCGTGGTGCGTCTGAAAGCGGGCGATCCGCTGGTTTTTGGTCGTGCGGGCGAAGAAATGGCAGCATTGCGTTCAGCTGGTATCGGCTTTGAAATCGTGCCGGGCATAACGTCTGCTTTCGCAGCCGCTGCCGATATGGAACTGCCGCTCACCCTGCGTGGTGTGGCCTCCTCACTGGTGTTCACAACGGGCCACGATATGGCAGGTGATGTGCTGCCGGGCTGGGCCAAGCTTGCCGTCTCCGGCGCAACAATCGCCGTTTATATGGGCTCAAGCGTTGCTGCCTCTGTTGCAAACCGTCTGATCTCTGCGGGTCTGCATGAAGACACGGCGGTGGCTGTTGTTGAGAATGCCAGCCGGAAGGATAAGCGGCTGTTTCATGGAACATTGAAAGATCTGCCATCGCTGGAAGAGCGCAAAGAGCTTGCAGGTCCAGTCATGGTTATCATCGGCGATGCTGTTGCAGGTGCCGCTATCGACAAAGCAGAAGCATTGGCGCGGAAGCCTGTGCCAGTGGCAGCTTAAATCAGGAGTTGGGAAAATGGTTGTAAAAGTTCTCACCGCAAACCGGCTCATTGATGGACAGGCCGTGTGGCTTGGCGCTGACGGATCATGGCAGGAAACCATTGAAGGTGCGCTGGTTGCGCGCCACGCGGAAGCCGTCTCAGCGCTTGAAGAAGCGGGTAAGGTTGCCGCGAAAGCCAATCTGGTTGTCGATGTGAATGTGATTGATGTCGAAGAGCGCGACGAAGGGCTTTATCCCATTCGCCTGCGCGAGCGCATCCGGCTCTCCGGCCCCACCATCATTACGCTTGGTCAGCCATCACTGAAAATTGCTTCCTGATCTGAATATCGGAAATCACTATGTATCGTTATGATGAATTTGACCGCGATTTTGTTGCGGCCCGTGTTGCACAGTTCAAGGATCAGGTCGGGCGTCGCCTTTCTGGCGAATTGACGGAAGATCAGTTCAAGCCGCTGCGTTTGATGAACGGTCTTTATCTGCAATTGCATGCCTATATGCTGCGTGTTGCGATCCCTTACGGCACATTGTCGAGCCGCCAGCTGCGCAAGCTTGGCTCGATAGCCCGCGATTATGATCGGGGTTTTGCCCATTTCACGACCCGTCAGAATGTTCAGTACAACTGGCCAGCCCTGAAAGATGTGCCGCAAATTCTCGAAGAGCTTGCCGAAGTCGAAATGCATGCGATCCAGACGTCGGGCAACTGCATTCGCAATGTGACGGCCGATCATTTTGCTGGTGCAGCCGCTGATGAAGTTGCCGATCCTCGCCCCTTTGCAGAAATTCTGCGTCAGTGGTCCTCGCTGCATCCGGAATTTTCCTATCTGCCGCGCAAGTTCAAAATTGCGATTGTTGGCTCCGAGCATGATCGTGCGGCCATTCAGGTGCATGACATCGGCTTGCAGCTTAAAAAGAATGAAGCAGGTGAACTTGGTCTTGCCGTTTATATTGGCGGCGGGCAGGGGCGCACGCCGATGGTCGCGAAGAAGATCCGCGATTTTCTGCCGCTCGAAGACATGCTGACCTATGTGACGGCGATTGTCCGCGTCTATAATCTCTATGGTCGCCGCGATAATAAATATAAGGCACGCATCAAGATCCTCGTTCATGAAACAGGCGTCGAGCCGCTGGTTCAGGAGATTAACGCTGAATGGGAACAGATCCGTTACAGTGATTTGCGGCTGCCGCAGCACGACATTGATGCGATTGAAAGCTATTTCCGGATGTCGGATCTTCCGCAACGTCCCGAAGGGTGGGAAATTCTGGCGGTCACGCAGAAATCCGACGCCGATTTTGCCGCCTGGACACAGCGCAATGTTACGCCACATAAGAACCCGGACTATGCCGTCGTCACGATTTCGCTGAAACCCATTGGCGGGATTCCCGGCGATGCCAGCGCCGAGCAGATGGAGCTGGTTGCGGATATAGCGCAAACCTATTCGTCTGATGAAATCCGCGTCAGCCACGAGCAAAATCTGGTTCTGCCGCATGTTGCCAAGGCTGATTTGCCAGCCGTCTATGATCTGCTTGCGTCCGATGGTCTGGTGACGGCCAATGCTGGTCTCATCACCGATATTATTGCCTGCCCGGGCCTTGATTACTGCGCGCTTGCCAATGCGCGGTCGATCCCTGTTGCACAGCGTATTTCAGAGCGCTTTGGCGACCAGCAGCGGCAGCTTGAAATCGGTGATCTCAAAATCAAGATTTCCGGCTGCATCAATGCCTGTGGTCATCACCATGTCGGCCATATCGGTATTCTGGGCGTTGAGAAGAAGGGCGAAGAACTTTATCAGATCACGCTTGGCGGTTCCGGCGATGAGCATACGTCGATTGGCGACATTACTGGACGCGGTTTCTCATCCGAAGAAGTGGTCGATGCGATTGAAACCGTTGTCGATACCTATCTTGGGCTTCGTGAAAATGCGGACGAAACCTTTATCGCTGCCTATCGCCGTGTTGGTATGGAGCCGTTCAAACGCGCGCTCTATGGCGAGGTGAGCCGTGCAGCTTGATGCGGATGAACGTGCTCAGGCGCAGGCCCGTTTGCTGGAGGCAAGCCATGGCGCTTCGACCCCGCAGGAGGTGATTGCGCTCAGCACGCGAGAATTGTTCGAAGGCGGAATTGCTGTCGTTTCATCGTTTGGTGCGGAATCGGCTGTGCTGCTGCACATGATTTCTAAGGTTGATCCGGCCATCCCGGTTCTGTTTCTCGATACGGGCAAGCATTTTCGTGCAACGCTTGATTATCGCCACGATCTTGCAGAGCGTTTGGGTCTTCTCGATGTGCAGGACATTCTGCCGCTTGAGGAAAGCGTGAAAGCGGATGATCCGTTCGGCGCATTGTCGATGACCGACAAGGACCACTGCTGCTTCATTCGCAAGGTGGAGCCGATGGCGCGCGCGGTTTCGCCTTATCGCGCATGGATGACAGGCCGGAAGCAGTTTCAGGCTTCGACCCGCAATGCTTTGCCAGTCTTTGAATCAGTTGGCCCGCGCATTCGCATCAATCCGCTTGCGCGCATGAGTTCGGACGATTTGCGTGCCTATGCGCAATCCCATGACCTTCCTGTGCATCCGCTGACAGAACAGGGCTATCGGTCCATCGGCTGCATGCCCTGCACACGTCCAGTCAATGATGGTGAAGATCAGCGCGCCGGACGCTGGGCTGGATCGGAAAAGACCGAATGCGGCATCCATCTGACCGGCCTCACGGACAGCTTGAAAAACCTTGGAGCTTTGGACCAGAAATGAGCGAAACCAAACTTTGGTCCGAGCAGGGCTTTCGTGAAGACCATTATATTTTTGCGGATGATCTTGAAGCCGCAGGCGATGCACCCGCAATCATCATCCCTCTGGCCATCTGGCTGGGGCTTGATGAAGAACTGCTTCGCGCCTCCAATCGCCGCATTGGTGTTTTGGTTACGCCGGGCGAGAAGATCGAGCCACTGCTTGATCGTCTCGACAGTCTGCCGGTGATTGCCCTGCAATTTCCAGCTTTCAATGATGGTCGCTCCTACTCAAAAGCAGAAGTTTTGCGCCGCGCAGGTTTTGCGGGTGAATTGCGTGCAACGGGCGACGTGTTGATCGATCAGGCAGCTCTTATGCTGCGCACGGGTTTTGACAGTCTGCAAGTGACCAACAAAGTCGCACAAACCCGCCTTGGCGAACAGCGACTTGTGGATACGCCCGGCTATTATCAGCCCGGTCGCGGTTCGGTGCAGCAGGAGGGTGGATTCGCCTGGCGGCGTGTTAAATCGCAGGCATAAGCGTTTTGTGGTTTTGCTTGTCGGCTTGATGAGGTAGATACGCGTCAATAATTTTTGGAGACATGACGTGATCCGCCACATTGTTTTCTTCAGCGTTAAGTCTGATCAGGATGTCGAAACCGTCCGTAAGGGTCTGGAGCAGTTGGGCACCATTCCTTATTCGGACGTATTTGAAGTTCTGCCGAATTCGAAGGTAGACCCGATGGGCAACGCGATTGATCTCGTTGTTTATGCCGAGTTCAAGGATGAAGAAGCGCTTTTCGCTTATAAAAACCATCCGACCTACGACGCAGCCACGCAATATGTGCGCCCGATGCGTGAACTGCGTTTTTCTGCCGATGTCGAGAGCGACAAGAGTTAATCAATCTGCGGTGGTGCCTGCAACGGCAGGCCACCAAACAAGTCTGGTTCGAGCGATGTTCTGGCGCGTTCGATATTGAGCAGACGCAGCTTGGTCACTGTGCCGCCAGCAGCCGAAAAGCCGCCGATCTTGCCATTGGAGCCTAACACCCGATGGCAGGGCACAATGATCGGAAATGGATTTTTGCCAAGCGCATAGCCAACGGCCTGCGAAAGACTGACATCGCCAAGCCTGCGTGCGATTGCGCCATAGGTGATGGTCTCACCCGCTTTCAGTTTCAGCAGGATTTCATAGACTTTTCGGTTGAGGTCTGGCACAGAATCAAGCGCCAGCGGCGTTTGCGAAAAGTCTGGATCGCCACCTTCAAGCAGCACACGAACCTTATCGATAGTTTCCGCGACATAAGGGGGCGGGTTGGATACCTCTGTATCCGAAAAGCGCGACTGAAGCCGATAACGCGTTTCGTTTTCATCGGCATCGCCGATTTCCACGCCGATTATTTTGCCCTCATGCCAGGCCATGCCACACGGGCCGATAGGCGTGTCGAATATGTTGATACCGGTCGAATCCATGAACAACGATATAGCATAATTCGCAACAATTGCTGCGGATGGTGTTGCGAAATGGTTGAAGAACGCAGCAAATAATGATTGTGTGGAAACAGCCGCCATGGGCGCGACCATGGGTCATGTCTTTAAATGGCCAGATGATTGAGCAATACCTTCCGGCGCGCGTTTGATGTGATCGGAACGAGGAATTTGAGATGGACGATTACGAACGCTATGCCACAGGGCTGATGATCGTTTTTGGTGCGCTGATTGTCGGCGCGCTGATGGCAGCCAATCTTTATCATGGCGACAAGCCCGGCTTTCTTTTCGCACTGGGTGCGGCGGTGGTGGGCTGGTTCTCTGCCTTTGCCGTGCTTTTTGATAAGCCGCGTGTTTATGGCGTCATGATCGCTATCGCCATCGGTCTCGTCGCTGCTTCGATTGGTGCTTTCGTAACCTGATTTTTGCGATATATGCTCATAAAAAGCCCCGGATTTCCGGGGCTTCTTTGTTTAGATATATGGTGAGTAGCACTGGCGGCGTGGGCCGTAATTGGGCTGGAACGTATTGTCGTAAGCCCGATAAGACCGATAACGGTTATAGCACCAGCGTACATGCGCATTGCCGCCGCCGCGATAGACTGGTGCCGGGCGATAGCGCGGTGGGTGATGACGGTAGCGTGGCGGTGGTGGCCCCCAATTCCGGTAATGCGGCCTGTATCCATCCCGATAACGCGGGTGATGGTGTCGCCAATGACGGCGGTCTCCACGATAATCGTAATATTGAACATTCTCGATTGGAGCCTGTGCACCATGGCTGACGGCTGGGGCTGTAAGTGTTGTTGGTTGCGCAGCATTGGCGCTTGCAGTGACACCAGGCACGCCTATGCCGAGTGACAGACACGCTGCGAAGAAGGAAGATGCAAATTTCTTCATCGGTTTCTCCCTGATAAAGTGGTTTTTATCAACGTCCCTGACGTGATTTTGCTCCCGCAATGTGGCGGGTAGGTGGCTCACAAAACTCACTTTTTCTTCAAGCTGGCAACAGTTCGGTGAAGGTGGACACGTTCGCTCAAAGCGCGCCGTTATAATTGACATAAAGATATGTTTATGTCATTAAGCGGTTCTTATGTGCGGCCCGTTCGCTCAGAGCGATCAGGCATGCGCCCAAGAAAGCAATCTGCGCATCGCGTTTTCAGAAAATCCTTTGTGGATTTCGGGTGGTGTTGTAGCGATGAAGCGTATCAGAATACAGGCGGTAATCCCCTATGACGTCTTCCCTTGATAATCTTTTTGGTTCAGCGGCTGCAAAGCCGGACGGTTCGGAAGTGCTTGCTGCGCTGACCCAGGCCGCAAGTGAGCGCATTCTGATTCTCGACGGGGCTATGGGTACGCAGATTCAAGGGTTAGGCTTTCACGAAGAGCATTTTCGCGGCGAGCGCTTCGGGGCCTGCGATTGCCAGCTTCAGGGTAACAACGACCTTCTGACGCTCACCCAGCCAAAGGCGATTGAAGAAATTCACTATGCTTATGCCATGGCTGGCGCTGATATTCTTGAAACCAATACATTTTCTTCGACCACCATCGCGCAGGCTGATTATGGCATGGAAGATGCCGTCTATGAGCTGAACCGTGATGGCGCGCGCTTGGCACGTCGCGCAGCAATTCGTGCGCAGCAAAAAGACGGTCGCCGCCGCTTTGTTGCTGGTGCCTTGGGGCCCACAAACCGAACTGCATCGCTGTCACCGGATGTCAACAATCCCGGCTATCGTGCCGTCACCTTCGATGATCTACGCGTTGCCTATGCCGACCAGATTTGCGGGCTGATCGATGGTGGATCCGACATTATTCTCATTGAAACGATCTTCGATACGCTGAACGCCAAGGCCGCTGTCTTTGCGGCCGAAGAAGTGTTCATTGAGAAGGGCGTGCATCTGCCGATGATGATTTCCGGCACGATCACCGACCTTTCGGGCCGCACACTTTCCGGTCAGACGCCAACGGCGTTCTGGTATTCGCTGCGCCATGCCAAGCCTTTCACCATCGGGCTGAATTGCGCGCTCGGTGCCAATGCGATGCGCGAACATCTCGCGGAAATCGCTGGCATTGCCGATACATTTGTCTGCGCCTATCCGAATGCTGGCTTGCCAAACGAGTTCGGCCAGTATGACGAAAGCCCGGAAGCCATGGCAGCTCAGATTGAGGACTTCGCCCGCGAAGGCCTCGTCAATGTGGTGGGTGGCTGCTGTGGTTCGACGCCGGAACATATCCGTGCAATAGCCGCTGCTGTTGCCAAGCATCCACCGCGCAAGCCGGTCAAGGTGCCGCCGCTGATGCGTCTGTCGGGCCTTGAGCCTTTCATGCTGACCAAGGATATTCCTTTCGTCAATGTCGGCGAGCGTACCAACGTTACAGGCTCTGCCCGTTTCCGTAAGCTGATCAAGGCCGGAGATTATTCCACAGCGCTTGATGTGGCGCGTGATCAGGTGGAGAACGGCGCTCAGATCATCGACATCAACATGGATGAAGGTCTGATCGACTCGCAGCGAATCATGGTTGAATATCTCAACCTGATTGCGGCAGAGCCGGATATTGCGCGCGTGCCGGTGATGATCGACAGCTCTAAGTGGGATGTGATCGAAGCAGGCCTGAAATGCGTTCAGGGCAAGCCCATCGTCAATTCGATTTCGCTCAAAGAAGGCGAAGAAGCCTTCCTGCATCATGCGCGTCTGGTGCGTGCTTACGGTGCGGCAGTTGTCATCATGGCATTTGACGAAACCGGACAGGCGGACACGGAAGAGCGCAAGGTCGAAATCTGTACCCGCGCTTATAAGATTTTGACCGAGCAGGTGGGCTTCCCGCCCGAAGACATCATTTTCGATCCGAACGTCTTTGCGGTCGCAACCGGCATTGACGAGCACAATAATTATGGCGTCGATTTCATCGAAGCCACGCGCAAGATTACCGAGACCTTGCCGCACGTCCATATTTCGGGCGGCGTCTCAAACCTGTCTTTCTCGTTCCGCGGCAATGAGCCGGTGCGCGAAGCCATGCACGCCGTCTTCCTTTATCATGCCATTCAGGTCGGCATGGATATGGGTATCGTCAATGCGGGTCAGCTGGCGGTCTATGACACGATTGATCCCGAATTGCGTGAAGCCTGCGAAGATGTGGTGCTGAACCGCCGCGATGACGCAACGGAGCGACTGCTCGAAATCGCTGAGCGTTTTCGCGATAGCGGAACCAAGGAGGCCAAGGCTCAGGATTTAAGCTGGCGCGAATGGCCGGTGGAAAAGCGTCTGGAACATGCGCTGGTCAACGGAATTACCGAATATATCGAAGCCGATACCGAAGAAGCGCGGCAGGCAGCTGCGCGTCCGCTGCATGTTATCGAAGGTCCACTGATGGCCGGCATGAACGTGGTTGGCGATCTGTTTGGGTCCGGCAAGATGTTCCTGCCGCAGGTGGTTAAATCCGCTCGCGTGATGAAGCAGGCAGTGGCTGTGCTTTTGCCTTACATGGAAGAAGAAAAGCGCCTGAGCGGCGGTGAAGGTCGCCAGAGCGCCGGTAAGGTGCTGATGGCTACCGTGAAGGGCGACGTGCATGACATCGGCAAGAACATTGTCGGCGTGGTCCTCGCCTGCAACAATTACGAGATCATTGATCTCGGCGTGATGGTGCCAGCGCAGAAAATCCTCGAAACCGCAAAGGCGGAAAATGTCGATGTGATCGGCCTTTCCGGGCTGATTACGCCGTCGCTCGATGAAATGGTGCATGTGGCGGCTGAAATGGAACGCGAAGGCTTCAATGTGCCGCTTTTGATCGGTGGCGCTACGACCAGCCGTGTGCATACGGCGGTAAAAATCCATCCGCGTTATGAGCAGGGACAGGCGGTCTATGTGATCGATGCCAGCCGCGCAGTGGGCGTTGTCTCCAATCTGCTGTCGCCTGAAAACAAGGATGCCTATGTTGAAGGTATTCGTGCTGAATATGCCAAGGTCGCAGCCGCGCACGCCCGCAACGAGGCGGAAAAGAAGCGTCTGCCGCTGGCTCGCGCACGCGAAAACGCCCACAAGCTCGATTGGGATGCCTACACGCCGCCAAAGCCGACCTTCCTTGGCACCAAGACCTTCGAGAACTATGATCTCGCAGAGATTGCGCGTTATATCGACTGGACGCCATTCTTCCAGACATGGGAGATGAAGGGCCGTTATCCCGCCATTCTTGAAGATGAAAAGCAGGGCGAAGCAGCGCGTCAGCTATGGGCGGATGCGCAGGCCATGCTTGCAAAGATCATCGATGAGAAGTGGTTTGCACCGCGTGGCATAATCGGTTTCTGGCCTGCCAATACGGTGGGTGATGATATCCGTCTCTTTACCGATGAAAGCCGCAAGGAAGAGTTAGCCACCTTCTTCACATTGCGCCAGCAATTATCAAAACGCGATGGCCGTCCGAATGTCGCCATGTCCGATTTTGTGGCCCCTGCCGATAGCGGCAAGCAGGATTATGTCGGCGGCTTCGTCGTCACGGCAGGCATTGAGGAAGTGGCAATTGCCGAACGCTTTGAACGCGCGAATGACGATTATTCGTCCATTCTTGTCAAAGCACTGGCTGACCGTTTCGCCGAAGCCTTTGCCGAACTGATGCACCAGCGCGTTCGTAACGAGTTCTGGGGCTATGCGCCGGGTGAAGATCTGTCGAATGACGATCTGATCCACGAGCGTTATGCCGGTATTCGTCCGGCACCGGGTTATCCGGCACAGCCTGATCACACCGAAAAGAAGACCTTGTTCGAGCTGCTGGATGCAACAGCGCAAACCGGCGTCGAACTGACGGAAAGCTATTCCATGTGGCCGGGTTCGTCTGTGTCTGGCCTCTATATCGGCCACCCGGAAAGTTATTACTTCGGCGTTGCCAAGGTCGAGCGTGATCAAGTCGAAGATTACGCGCACCGCAAGGGCATGAGCGTTGAGGAGGTCGAGCGCTGGCTTGGCCCGATCCTCAATTACATTCCCGGTCAGGCACCGGAGCCGGTTGAAGCGGCAGCCTAGCGCATTTCCAATGTTTCAATCAAAACAGGAATGACTTCGAACCCGAAATGAGCGCAGAGAGTTGCTTCAAAGTGATGCGCATTTCGGGAAAGATGCGCGTTAAAATAAATGATTAAAGTGCTTAATTGCTCCAATCAGATTGAAGCCATTCTAATCTAGGTCGAGTGGCCTGATGCAGAAGAGCATCAGTTCCTTTTTATGTTCGGAGATTCTGGTCTATCTGCTCGGCTCGTTTGTCAAAAAATCTCGAAAACGAAAAGCATTTCCTTCACCCTGTCTCCCCATATTTAAGCAAATGACCCTACATCCATCTCGTTAAACGAGAGCATAATTCTTTTTGGAGTGAAACGAGGTGCGATAAAATTATGCTTAAAATTAAAGGATTTATCGAGAATCTCTGTTTCAATTAGAATGGAATTCTCCTTGAGAAGGATTTTTTCCGCATATATTAAAGATATACTAATTTAGATCTTGCGATGCGTAATCTTTGTATTTGTATTTACTAAAGTCCGATAATACCTGTAATAAATAATTGTTTTATGTTATTATCGTAGGATATTATAATAGTTATAGGTAGATGGTCCGAGAATCATATGTTATGTTGAACAGGTGGCTTACGGTATTGTGGTCTATAAACACACATACGGGTTCCGGCGCCATAGAATCCTAAAAAAATTGATATTTGTTTTTCCTGGTCGATCCATTCGGCCCAGAATGTGCCTGCTTGAATAAAATTCACGTGAATAATCCGGTTCATCGAAACAATATTAGGATTCCAGCTATGAATTGCGAAGTTTTTTACGACACGCTTCAGTCATCTGATAGTGCGGATGATTTGTTCGAGCATATCAAGTCCTATGCAGCACAGTTGGGCTTTTCCTACGTGTCTTATGCAATGTGCGTACCGTCTCTTGATAGCATTTCGCGCTGGATACGCTATGAGACGACGCCAGTGGCTTGGCAGAAACATTATGCTTTAAAGAAATACGTCGAAATTGATCCCGTTGTGCGCCGTGGAATGAACAGCATTGAACCGCTGGTATGGTCGCAAAGGCTGTTTGCGGAAGCACCCCAGATATGGGCGGACGCGCAGGAGTTCGGTCTGCGGTCGGCTATTTCGCAGCCAAGCTGGGCAGCGCAGGGCGTTTTTGGGATTCTCACATTTCTGCGGGAAAAGCCTTCACTTTCAGAAGGTGAGGTCTCCATGCTGCGCAGACAGATGCAGGTCGTTGCCAATCTTCTCCATCTTGCCATGTATGAGCATCTTGATGTTCCAAGCATCAATTGTGTAGGCGAGGTTAATCTCACCGCGCGCGAACGTGAAATTCTGCGTTGGACAAGCGAAGGCAAGACCGCCGAGATTATCGGAACAATTCTCAGCATCTCGACCCGAACAGTCAATTTTCATATCAGCAATGTTCTCTCCAAACTTGTTGCGGTCAACAAGGTGCAGGCCGTAGCCAAGGCACGCACTTTTGGTCTTCTATAACGGCTCTTAATCCTTCGGCGGTTTGGTTCGAAGGATGTTCATGCCCTTCAGAATTTAGCTTAATACTATAAAATTTGTAGTATTTTCCGTAACTTGAGCCAGGATTTGACTTTTCGCTTCAGCGCAAGTTTCTTCCTCCAACGGGCTTAAAACAGGCACGTTTTCGCTTAACGCCCTCGCAATACGCGATAGCATACTTTTCCTTTTGTTCTGTCTTTCACGACAATGCGCTCACAGTGGCTTAGCCACATCTGCGCCGGACCAAGGCTCGCGCCATCCTCCCGCCAGTTTATTTAAGATTAAGCCGGTTTCCCGGGAGAAACAGACGTGCATCATGCATCCCTGACCAAAAACCTGACACATCTTCAGCGCTTGGAAGCAGAAGCAATTCACATTTTTCGCGAAGTTGCCGCGACCTTTGAAAATCCGGTCATGCTTTATTCGGTGGGCAAGGATTCCTCCGTTATGCTGCATCTGGCGATGAAGGCATTCTATCCCGCGCCGCCGCCATTCCCCTTCCTGCATGTCGACACGACGTGGAAATTCCGCGAAATGATCGAATTTCGCGATGCACAGGCGCGCGAAAAGGGTTTTGAGCTGCTGGTTCATATCAATGAAGATGGCGTGCGGGATGGTGTTGGTCCATTCACGCATGGCTCAAACGTCCATACCCATGTCATGAAGACGGTTGGTCTCCGTCAGGCTCTCGATAAATATAAGTTCGATGCCGCCTTTGGCGGTGCGCGCCGCGATGAGGAAAAGTCGCGCGCCAAGGAGCGCATTTTTTCATTCCGCAATATGCAGCACGGCTGGGACCCGAAGAACCAGCGGCCGGAAATGTGGAAGATCTATAATACCCGCATTGCAAAGGGTGAATCGATCCGCGTCTTCCCGCTTTCCAACTGGACCGAGCTCGATATCTGGCAGTATATTTTGCAGGAAAATATCCCGATTGTGCCGCTCTATTTTGCAGCAAAGCGCCCTGTGGTCGAGCGCGACGGCATGTTGATCAAAGTCGACGATGACCGCATGACTTTGCGCCCCGGCGAAACGGTCGAGGAACGGCTGGTACGCTTCCGCACACTTGGCTGTTATCCGCTGACGGGCGCGATTGAATCACGTGCCACCAATCTTTCTGACATTGTTGAAGAAATGCTGATCGCCCGTACATCCGAGCGTCAGGGCCGCGCCATTGATCGCGATGAAGCGGGTTCCATGGAAAAGAAGAAGCGCGAGGGCTATTTCTGATGAATGCCTTATTAGAGTCTTCTGTAACAAGTGCAGCTGTGAGCGATTTTCTCGCCGATCAGGAACGCAAGACGCTGCTCCGTTTTCTCACTTGCGGTTCAGTCGATGATGGTAAATCCACGCTGATCGGGCGGCTGCTTTATGACACCAAGCTGATCTTTGAGGATCAGCTGGCGACGCTGAAGAATGACAGCCGCAAATTCGGCACCACGGACGACGATTTTGACTTCGCGCTGCTGGTCGATGGTCTGGAAGCCGAACGCGAGCAGGGCATTACCATCGATGTGGCCTATCGCTTTTTCTCAACGCCGCGCCGCAAATTCATCGTGGCCGACACGCCGGGCCATGCGCAATACACGCGTAACATGGCAACAGGCGCGTCAACCGCTGATCTGGCGGTGGTGCTGATCGATGCGCGGCAGGGCGTGTTGACACAGACACGCCGTCACAGCTTCATTGCTTCGCTGTTGGGCATCCGGCATATCGTGGTGGCGGTCAACAAGATCGATCTGGTTGATTTCTCGCAAAGCGCTTTTGATCATATTGTCGCTGATTATATGAGTTTCGCCAAAGATTTGGGCTTTGCCAGCATTCAGGCAATTCCGCTCTCAGCGCGCTTTGGCGATAATGTCAGCAGCCATTCCCCACGAATCCATTGGTATGAAGGGCCGTATCTGCTGGAACATCTGGAAACGGTGCGTCTTGATGGGGATGCAGTCGGCAAGCCTTTTCGCTTTCCGGTGCAATATGTGAACCGGCCAAACCTTGATTTCCGCGGCTTTTCCGGCACCGTTGCCTCCGGATCGATTGCTGAAGGCGATACCGTCGTGGTCGCAAAGTCGGGCAAGCAATCGAAGGTGAAACGCATCGCCACCTATGACGGCGACTTGGCCCGTGCAACCGAAGGGCAGGCGGTTACGATTGTGCTGGAAGACGAGATCGAAGTCTCTCGCGGCAATATGCTTGTGGGTGCAGAATCGCGCCCGGAAGTGGCCGACCGTTTCAGTGCCAATATCGTCTGGTTTGGCGAAGAAGTCTTGCAGCCAGGGCGCTCCTATCTGCTGCGCACCGAAACCGACCAGACGCCGGTGACGATCAGCGAGATTAAATATCGCACCGATGTGAATAGTTTCGCGCGAGAAGAGGCGACACGGCTTGATTTGAATGAAGTTGGTCTTTGCCATCTTCAAACAGCGGATCAGATTGCTTTCGACCCCTATTCGGACAACCGCGTGACGGGTGTTTTCGTGCTGATTGATCGTCTCACCAATGCGACGGTGGGCGCTGGTATGATCAAAGAGGCGCTGCGTCAGGCAACCAATGTGCATTTGCAGGCTTTCGATCTTGATAAACAAGCGCGTGCGGAACAAAAATTCCAGAAACCAGCGGTGCTCTGGTTCACAGGCCTGTCTGCTTCTGGCAAATCGACCATTGCCAACCGGCTTGAACAGCGGCTTCATGCGTTGGGCAAGCACACCTATTTGCTGGATGGCGATAATGTCCGTCATGGCCTTAACAGCGATCTTGGCTTCTCTGATGAAGACCGGGCCGAGAATATCCGCCGCGTTGGCGAGGTCGCGGGGCTTATGGCCGATGCCGGGTTGATCACGCTGGTTTCTTTCATTTCGCCGTTCCGTTCCGAACGCGATCGCGTACGCTCGCTTCTGCCTGAGGGTGAATTCATCGAAATCTTTGTCGATACGCCGATTGAAGAATGCATGGCGCGTGATCCGAAGGGGCTTTATGCGCAGGCTCTGCGTGGCGAGATCAAGGCATTCACCGGCATCGATTCGCCCTATGAAGCGCCGTTTTCGCCGGAGCTGCATCTTCACACCGCAGGTCGCGACATTGACGAACTCGTTGCGGAGGTGGAAAAGTATCTGGCCGAACGTGGTATTATCGGCAGCTATGGCAGTGATTCCTGGTCGATTTGAGAAATGACAACAGCAACCTTCCCCAAAGCCGATCCAAACAGCAAAGCTTTGCTCAAAGTACTTGAGGATACAGCCCTTGAGGCTGGTCGTGTCATTATCAAACATTACACGGATGGCTGTGCGGTTCATTCCAAGAAGGATCAATCGCCGGTAACGGAAGCAGATCACGCGGCAGAAGCGATTATCCTTTCTGCCCTTGCGTCTTTCGCACCGGGCATTCCGGTGGTGGCCGAGGAAGAAGCCGCCGCAGGGCGTCTGCCAGAACAGCTGGGTGAGACATTCTTTTTGATTGATCCGCTTGACGGTACGCGTGAGTTTCTGCTGCGTAATGGCGATTTTACGGTGAATATCGCACTCATTGAGAATGGCGTGCCGGTGCTGGGCCTCGTCTATGCCCCGGTGCGCAACCTGCTTTATGTGGGTGGCCGTGACGGTGCGCAGGAAGTGGTCACGTCCGCCGATCATCAGATTATCAGCAGGCGTCCGATTGCTGTCCGCATTGCACCGCCTGAAAAGGTAGTGGTTTGTAGCCGCTCTCACCTGACGCCTGAAACAGAAGAGTTTCTGAAACGCAATCACGGTGGCAAATGTGTTTCTGTCGGCTCATCACTCAAATTCTGCATGATCGCACGTGGCGAGGCTGATCTTTATCCACGCTTCGGTCCGACGATGGAGTGGGACACGGCAGCCGGTGACGCCGTTCTGCGCGCGGCAGGTGGCATGACGACGACATTTGATGGCAAACCGATGATCTATGGCGCGCGTTCTGATGGAACGGTCAAAGGTTTTGCGAACCCGGATTTTGTGGCTTTTGGCGCAGGAGAAGCACCTGTTTTTGCATCGATAAGCCAGCTAATCAGGTGACAGGCAAAAATAGCTGAAAAAAAGCGGGATGTTCCCCTTGCGGGTTCAAAAGAGCGGCGCTATAAGCCGCTCACAGCCGGACGATAGAGTCTTGGTTTTATGGTCGCGGAGCGTAGCGCAGCCTGGTAGCGCACCTGATTTGGGATCAGGGGGTCGGAGGTTCGAATCCTCTCGCTCCGACCATTTTCTCCCCTTCGACACGCCCTCAAGCATTTCCTGTTTTGACTGGATCATTGGAAATGCCCTATCTATTTATTTTCACGCATTATCCCACGCAAAGCCGCTTCGCACTTTTGCTGGAAATGCTCTAGTTTGATTTGCCGAAGACTGACATCCGCATAAACTCCCCGTTATATTCAGCGATTTCGACCAACCTGGGCCTGTCGAGAATTTCGACTTTTGACGCCTTGAATATTAAAAGTCCTTC
Source organism: Ochrobactrum chromiisoli (assembly GCF_026241335.1). Taxonomy (GTDB): domain Bacteria; phylum Pseudomonadota; class Alphaproteobacteria; order Rhizobiales; family Rhizobiaceae; genus Brucella; species Brucella chromiisoli. The sequence goes on from NZ_JAPHAV010000001.1 coordinate 474,037, forward strand.
TTCGCGCAGTTCGCGCAGCATGCGGTTGAGATGAATTGGCGTTAATCCAAGCGCATCAGCCAGCTGGTATTGCGTCAAGGGGCAGTAAAACGCGTCCGGTTCCTCGCTCATACCGCAGGCACGTACGCGGTCTGCCAGCTCCAGCAAAAGATGTGCTGTGCGGACAAAAGCGCTCCGGCATCCGACATTGGTCAGATGCTCCACCAGCATAGCGCGTTGTCTTGAGAGCATTTCAATGAAGATCATGCCGAGCCGCGGCATTTTCCAGATGGTTTCTCCAAGCGACGTCAGCGGTATCTCGTAAGCTGACATCGGGGTGATTGTCTTAATCGTGTTGTAACTATAGCCGTCAGCGGTTCTCAGCCCGATAAAATCACATCGCATCGGAAAGTCGATGATCTGACGTTCGCCACCCGAAAGGTCACGATAAACACATCCCCAGCCTGAACGCACCAGATGGATGCTGCGGACCGACGCACCCTGATTGATGATGACGGCATCTGCCGGGTAACTGGCTTCGGTGATTGTCAGTGACAGAAGGGTTTCTTTTTCCTGCACGTTGAGTTTGGCCAGGATTGGAGGCGATTCCAATAAGCTGACCAAGCCGTCAATCATGAGGGCTGTGGTGTTTTGGTTCCCACTTTGCATCCGCCGCCTATGCCCCACGAAAGTTATAGAATTTATAACTTTCAGTTCCCGAAGTCGTTCTTATGGTCAGCTTATTTTTTTATAAAACGCTAACATAAGTTAATGACACGTTTATTTAACAATAGCAATATTTAGACCAGTCTTCATCATGATTAGCAATAAAAACCAGAATAAACTGTCGTAGTTTTTGTCATGCCTAGTGTTTTGCGTTGAATGCAAACCTGAGTAACAGGGGAAACTAAAGCAATGTTTGAAGTTAGGGAACTGTCTTTATGGGCCGCCCCCGATGGGGCAGGGAATGGAACTTCGGTTATCGGCGGCGCAAGAATAAGGGACCGAGAATATGCGGCCGGTTTGCCTGTGCAGAGTGAGCCTCATCTGATGCTGGTCTGCAAAAGCAATCTGGAGCGTGAGTGCCTCTTCAATGGGCTGGTGATGAACGGGTTTAAACTGCCTGTCGTCAGCTATGCCGCAGTCGATAAGAATATGCCGTTAAACGGCGCAATCGTCGTTCTCATGCATATTGGTTCTAAGCGGCTTGCTGATCCTTTTTTTTCTGACGAAATTGAGGCGACAGTCAAAGCCTGGCATCCGATACCCGTTGTCCTTCTTGCTGAGCGCGAAGAGTGGCAGCAGGTACTCCGCGCTATGGAACTGGGCGCGCGCGGTTATATCCCAACATCGGTTGATATAAAGATTTGCGTGGAAGCGATCCATCTTGCAATGGCCGGTGGCATGTATGTGCCTGCATCCATGCTCATGAAACCTGCGGCGCAGAATATGGATGATGATGTGCTGGGGGAATTGCTGACTGCGCGTGAGGTTGAGGTCGTTCATGCAATCAGGGTAGGAAAGTCCAATAAAATTATCGCTTTTGAGCTTGGAATGAGCGAAGGCACGGTAAAAGCGCATGTTCATAATATCATGCGAAAGATCGGGGCTGCAAATCGAACGGAAGTTGTCTGCAAGCTCCATCAGATGTATGGAACTCAATTGAACGCAGAATGAAGGCCTGTCCAATATTCGAACATGAATACACAAACAAAAAATGCGGTATTATCCAATAGCTGCGTTTTGACGGGGTCGCGTTGTTGGAGGAAATAAGTATATTTTTCAAAAATTAGAATAAGCTAGGTTTATGTGCACCCAGAAGAAAGAGTAGGGTGTGTGTCTGATGGATTGTAAAAATCAACAAGCGGTGTGGAGAGACAATGAGTTTCTCCCTGATTTTTCATCAAGCGGTTGCTTTCTTTAGCAAAACAGCGAAATTACGAACCTGTTATAAGAACAATTCTATTGCCGGGAACAAAATGCAGCTTACCCCTCGTCACAATGCAATTCTGGATATCGCCCGCAGGCAGGGGCAGGTTCTCGTCGATGATCTGGCGAGTGTTTTCGATGTAACGCCGCAGACGGTGCGCAAGGATCTCAATGATCTGTGCAAGGCGCGTTTGCTGCGCCGTATTCATGGTGGTGCGCTTTATCCATCCGGCGTGGAAAACATGGAATATGAAGCGCGGCGCCGCATTGCAGCGCATGAAAAGGAGCTCATCGGTCGTGCGGCCGCTGAAATGATTCCCGATGGTGCGTCGCTGTTCATCAATATCGGCACGACCACCGAGGCTGTCAGCCACGCGCTCATTGATCATAACAATCTGATGGTCATCACCAACAATATCAATGTCGCCAATACCCTGCGCGTTTATCCCGAGATTGAGGTCATTATTGCTGGCGGCGTTGTGCGTGCGTCCGATGGCGGTATCGTCGGGGAGGCGGCGGTTGATTTCATTCGGCAGTTCAAGGTCGATTACGCAATCATCGGCGCGTCGGCAATCGATGAGGATGGTGCGCTGCTGGATTTTGATTTCCGCGAAGTGAAGGTGGCACAGGCGATCATCGCCAATGCGCGCCACGTCATTCTGGTGAGCGACTCGACCAAGCTGGAGCGAGCAGCGCCCGTTCGTCTCGGACATATTTCGCAGGTTCACAGCTTCATCACCGATCGATGCCCCTCACAGCAATTGCGCGATTTGTGCCGTGAAAATGAGGTCGAACTCATCGAAACGGTGAAAGAAGCCTTCGCAGAACAGAAAGAATCGTAGTTTCGTTTCATTTTCGTTTTGCTTTCGTATTAAATCAATTATATTCGCTTTGGTGATCGGAGAGGATCTTCAGGTTTCGCCATGGCACAAGATAAAATATTCGACATTTTCGTAATTGGCGGCGGCATCAATGGATGCGGCATCGCAAGAGACGCGGTTGGTCGTGGCTTTAGCGTTGGGCTTGCCGAGATGAACGATCTGGCAAGTGGCACCTCGTCGCGTGCCACAAAGCTCATTCATGGCGGTTTGCGCTATCTGGAGCATTACGAATTCCGCTTGGTGCGCGAAGCGCTGATGGAGCGCGAGGTGCTTTGGGCCAACGCGCCGCATCTGATCCACCCGATGCGTTTTGTGTTGCCTTATCATAAGGGCGGGGTCCGCCCGGCATGGCTTTTGCGTCTTGGCCTGTTTCTCTATGATCACTTAGGTGGCCGCAAGAAGCTGCCAGCCACGCGCACACTTGATATGCGCACCGATCCCTCGAGCGCACCTTTGAAGCCGCTTTTCACCAAAGCTTTCGAATATTCCGATTGCTGGGTGGATGATGCGCGCTTTACAGCGCTGACTGCGCGCGATGCGGCTGATCGTGGTGCGATGATCCGCACGCGTGCAAAGGTGGTCTCGGCGCGCCGCGATCATGAAGCATGGACGGTAACGCTTGAAAATATCGATACCGGTCTGCGCGAAGAGTTTCGTTCGCGTCTCTTGGTCAATGCTGCCGGTCCATGGGCGGATAAGGTATTGGAAGGTGTCGAAGGTGATCGCCAACTGCACAATGTGCGACTGGTGCAGGGCAGCCACATCGTGGTGCGTCAAAAGTTCTCCGACCCGCGCTCCTATTTCTTCCAGAACAATGATGGGCGTATCATCTTCGCTATTCCTTATGAGGATGATTTCACGCTGATTGGCACCACAGATCAGGATTATAAGGGCGACCCGGCCAAAGTCGCAATCAGCGACCAGGAAACCGATTATCTCTGTGCTGCGGCAAGTGAATATTTCCGCGAGCCGGTGCGCAGAGAGGATATTGTCTGGACCTATTCCGGCGTGCGCCCGCTCTATGATGATGGGGCCAGCAAGGCACAGGAAGCAACCCGCGATTATGTGCTCAAAGAAGATGCGCCGCAGGGTGCCGCACCACTGATCAATGTGTTTGGCGGTAAGCTGACCACAGCCCGCAAACTGGCCGAACATATGCTTGAGAAGATCGAGCATCATCTGGGCAAAAAGGGCGCGCCATGGACCCATGCAGCTTCTCTGCCGGGCGGTGATTTTGAAGCAACGGCTTTCGATCAGGAGCTTGAAAAGCTAAAAGCGGATTATCCGTTCTTGTCAGTACCCCATGCCCACCGCCTGTTTAAGCTTTATGGAACCCGCGCGCGCGTTCTGCTGGGAAAAGCGACGTTATTGGCCGAGCTTGGACAGCATTTTGGCAGCGATCTTTACGAGACTGAAGTGCGCTATCTCATGGAGCATGAATGGGCGCATACGGCAGAAGATATTCTCTGGCGCCGTAGCAAGCTTGGCTTGCGTTTGAGCGTAAACGAGGTTGCTGCTCTCGAAACTTTTATCGAAGCTACCAAAGTCGCGTAACGGTTCGCTTGCAACCTGTCCTATAAAAAGTCATTATCCTTCCATTCGGCGGTTTCCAGCCTTTCTGGGAGGAAAACATGGGTGCACCGCAAGACCGAGTTCATGCTGACCGTATTCAGTCCGCTATTGATACGGGCGGTGCTGCGCGTTCGGCGCTGGTCGCCTCATGGCGACGGTCTTCGCGCCTCTATGGGCTTGATCCTGCGGAAGTGGGGGCTGTTCAAACGCTTTCCGATCATGAATTGCGCAATGCGCGTCAGCGTATGGAACGCGTGATCAGCATCGCACAGGCCAGCATGGACCGCCTTTATATGGCGGTTGGTGGCGTGGGCTGCTGCGTGCTTCTGGCTGACAGTCAAGGCGTGCCGGTTGAGCGCCGTGGTGCGGCGGGTGACGACGATACGTTTTATGACTGGGGCCTATGGACGGGTGCGGTCTGGAGCGAAGCGGTCGAGGGCACCAATGGAATTGGCACCTGTCTTGCCGAACAGCGCGCTTTGACCATTCATCGTGACCAGCATTTTCATACGCGCAATATTGGACTTTCCTGCACGGTAGCACCCATTCATGACCATCAGGGCCGTCTGATGGCGGCACTTGATGTTTCGTCCTGTCGCAGTGATCTGACAGAGGCTTTCGTACAACTGATTTCAGTCGCGGTCATTGACGCTGCACGGCGGATTGAAGCCGAGAATTTCCGGCAGGCTTTCCCGGATGCGCGCATTATGCTGGCCCCAAGTGCTGACCGCACCGGCGGCGCACTGATTGCGGTTGATAAAGACGATCTGGTGATCGGTGCCACGCGCGCAGCCCGCCTTTCGCTCGATTTGACCGATGATGCTCTTGCGACCGCCTTGCCTGCGGCTGATCTTCTTGGCTGGAATGCCGATCCGCGTGAGGATATGGCAGAGTCTGAACGAAGCGTCATTCTCCGTGCCATCGCGCGTGCCGAAGGCAATGTTTCATCGGCAGCCAAGCTTCTGGGCATCAGCCGTGCCACGCTTCATCGTAAGCTTAATCGCCTTAAAATCACACGGCCAAATTAGTTTTTCCAATGTGTCTCATTATTGAGACACATTGATGCAGCATATTACGAGGCGCTGGATGACTCCTCCCAAGAGCCGCGCCACATTGTGTCTGAAACGCCGTAGGAGCGGCGTTGAATTTCGGGAGGAATACCATGAACAAGGTTGAATTTCATCGCTCCGTAAAGCCGGAGTTTGCCAAACGTTATGGCAATTTCATCGGCGGCAAATGGGTAGAACCCAAGTCGGGCCGCTATTTCGAAAATACATCGCCGGTCAATGGTCAGGTGCTTTGCGAAGTCGCGCGTTCTGAAGCGGCGGATGTTGAAGCAGCCCTTGATGCAGCGCACGCAGCAAAAGAAGCCTGGGGCAAGACAAGCCCTGCTGAACGCGCAGTGATCCTCAACAAGATTGCTGATCGTATTGAAGCCAATCTGCCAAAGCTCGCGGCTGCCGAAACATGGGACAATGGCAAGCCGATACGTGAAACCACCAATGCCGATCTGCCGTTGGCCATCGACCATTTCCGCTATTTTGCCGGTGCAATCCGTGCGCAGGAAGGTGGCATTTCCGAAATCGATCACGATACGGTTGCTTATCATTTCCATGAGCCACTCGGTGTTGTCGGCCAGATCATCCCATGGAATTTCCCGCTTTTGATGGCTGTGTGGAAGCTCGCACCAGCCCTTGCCGCCGGTAACTGCGTGGTGCTCAAGCCTGCTGAACAGACACCTGCTTCGATCCTCGTTCTGATGGAAGTCATCGGCGATCTGTTGCCTGATGGTGTGCTGAATGTGGTCAATGGCTTTGGTCTTGAAGCGGGCAAGCCGCTGGCCTCAAGCCCGCGCATCGCCAAGATCGCCTTTACGGGTGAAACGACGACTGGCCGTCTCATTATGCAATATGCCAGCCAGAACCTCATTCCAGTGACGCTGGAACTGGGTGGCAAGTCGCCAAACATCTTCTTCTCCGACGTGACAGCCGAAGATGATGATTATTTTGACAAGGCAATTGAAGGCTTTGTGATGTTCGCGCTTAATCAGGGCGAAGTCTGTACCTGTCCAAGCCGTGCGCTGATCCATGAAAAGATCTACGACAAGTTCATGGAACGGGCATTGAAGCGCGTTGAAGCCATCGTGCAGGGTGATCCACTTGATCCGGCAACCATGATCGGTGCGCAGGCCTCCAGCGAGCAGCTTGAGAAGATCCTCAGCTATATCGATATTGGCAAGCAGGAAGGCGCGGAAGTGCTGACCGGTGGTGGACGCAATGAGCTGGCCGGTGATCTCGCAGGTGGCTATTACGTCAAGCCGACCGTGTTCAAGGGCAACAACAAGATGCGGATTTTCCAGGAGGAAATTTTCGGTCCTGTTGTGTCGGTCACGACCTTTAAAGACGACGCCGAAGCGCTCGCGATTGCCAATGATACGCTTTATGGCCTCGGTGCCGGTGTCTGGACCCGTGACGGCACGCGCGCCTATCGCTTTGGTCGCGCCATTCAGGCTGGCCGCGTCTGGACCAACTGCTATCACGCCTATCCGGCGCATGCGGCATTCGGCGGTTACAAGCAGTCGGGTATCGGTCGCGAAAACCACCTCAAGATGCTCGACCACTATCAGCAGACCAAGAACATGCTGGTGAGCTACAGCCCGAAGAAGCTTGGCTTCTTCTAAAAGAACAAAATGGTCCGGGATATTCAATCCCGGGCCGTTTTCCTTGTTTCCTCCCAGGAAAGGGTCGGGTTGGCCGGCCTCGGTGCCTGCCAATCCGACCCGTTACAGCGCATCCCGAAAAGTGTGAAGCGGTTTTCTGGAAAAGATGCGCGATATAAAACAGAAGGATGTTTTCGAAATGGCTAAGACAATGAAAGCTGCTGTGGTTCGCGAGTTTGGCAAGCCGCTGACCATTGATGAAGTGCCAATTCCGGTGCCGGGCGATGGTCAGATTCAGGTAGCAATTCAGGCATCCGGCGTGTGCCATACCGATCTTCATGCTGCTGAAGGCGACTGGCCGGTAAAGCCAAACCCGCCATTCATTCCGGGTCATGAAGGCGTCGGTTTTGTCTCTGCCGTGGGCAAGGGTGTCAAGCATGTGAAGGAAGGCGATCGCGTCGGTATTCCATGGCTTTACACGGCTTGCGGTCATTGTGTGCATTGTCTTGGTGGTTGGGAAACGCTCTGCGAAGAGCAGCTCAATACTGGCTATTCAGTCAATGGCGGCTTTGCTGATTATGTGGTTGCCGACCCGAATTTCGTTGGCCACTTGCCAAAAAACATCGAGTTTAACGAAATTGCGCCGATCCTCTGCGCAGGTGTGACGGTTTATAAGGGCCTCAAGGTCACCGACACCAAGCCGGGCGACTGGGTGGTGATTTCCGGTATTGGCGGGCTTGGCCATATGGCGGTGCAATATGCCAAGGCCATGGGGCTTAATGTGGCTGCCGTTGATATTGATGACAAGAAGCTTGATCTTGCGCGCAGGCTTGGTGCGACGGTCACGGTCAATGCCAAGACGCATAATGATCCGGCAGCTTATATCAAGAAAGAAACCCATGGCGGCGCGCAGGGCGTGTTGGTGACAGCTGTTTCGCCAAAGGCTTTTGAGCAGGCCATCGGCATGGCTGCACGTGGTGGAACAATCGCATTGAATGGTCTTCCGGCTGGCGAATTTCCGCTGTCGATTTTCAACATGGTGCTCAATGGTGTGACCGTGCGCGGCTCCATCGTTGGTACGCGTCTTGATTTGCAGGAATCGATCGACTTTGCAGCAGATGGCAAAGTTAAGGCGACCATCCGCACCGATAAGATCGACAATATTAATGCGATTTTTGATGAAATGCGCGCAGGCCAGATCGAAGGCCGCGTGGTTATGGACCTGACGCAGTAATCGGTCCATACTATCATCAGAGCCGCCGTAGCAATGCGGCGGCTTTTGTATAGCATAATCCGACCGGAGCGGAGTGAGGATCGATAAGATTATGCTTCAAGCAAAAGACTGTAGAGCGCCGATCTGATTTTATCAGATCGAAACGCGCTCTGTGGGAGGAGGATCCATGCCGCAAGTCTTGGAACAACAGCAGGTCACAGCGACCGATGCAGCGCTGGAGCTGATCGCTGAATTGCAGGCTGAATATGGACCGATTATGTTCCACCAGTCTGGCGGTTGCTGCGATGGGTCATCGCCGATGTGCTATCCGCAGGGCGATTTGCTGCTGTCTGACGCTGACGTGAAGCTCGGCGAAATCGGCGGCGCACCATTTTATATCAGCGGTTCGCAATATGAGGCATGGAAACACACTGAACTGATCATTGATGTCGTTCCCGGACGCGGCGGCATGTTCTCGCTCGATAATGGTCGTGAAAAGCGCTTTCTCACCCGCTCAAAGATATGTTTGATTTAACTCTTTGCGTTAAATAGCAAAGCAGCTAGTAGATGATGCATATCACTTGGGAGAGAGTGCATTCCGGCCATGGCCGCATCCAATAAAAGAGCAACCATCCATGATGTGGCGCGTCTTGCCGGCGTGTCGATCAAAACCGTTTCGCGTGTTTATAATGACGAGCCGAATGTCCGCGACACGATCCGTGAGCGGGTAAAAGAGGCGGGTGCTGAATTGCGCTATCGCCCCAATGCCGCAGCGCGCAATCTGGTAGAGCGCCGCTCGCATCTCATCGGGCTTTTCTTTGAAAATCCGAGCCAGAGCTATGTCACGGAATTGCAGATCGGCGCGCTGGATCGTCTGCGCGGCACCCGCTACCGGCTTCTGATATTCCCCGTCGAGAACCGTGCAGATATTCGCGGCTCGCTGATCGAAACAGCGCACGCGTCCGGTCTTGATGGGATTATCGTAACGCCCCCCATGTCGGACGATCCGGAAATTTTGCAGGAGTTGATTGCATCCGCGATGCCGTTTACGCGTGTGGCGGGTGATTTTGGCGTGCATCCCACAGACAGCATTGCGATTGACGATGAGAAAGCAACCTGCGATCTCATGCAATATCTGCTTGATTTGGGACATAGGAAGATTGCAATCGTCCTTGGCGATCTTACGCATCGTTCAGCGCAGTTGCGCGTTGAGGGCTATCGCAAGATGCTGGATCAGGCGGGTATTACGCATAATTCTGATTATGAAGCGCAAGGCGGCTTCAGTTTCGCAAGTGGGTTGGAAGCAGGGCGAAAACTTTTATCGCTGCAAGACAGGCCGACGGCTGTTTTTGCCTCCAATGATGATATGGCGGCGGCGGTTCTTCAGATTGCCTATGATTATAAGATCGCCGTGCCTGACAATTTGACGATCGTAGGTTTCGATGACAGTGCCATTTCGAGCATGGTTTCGCCGCAGATTACCACCGTGCATCAGCCAATCCGCGAAATGACCTATGACGCAGTGGATATGTTGCTCAGCCAGATTGAAACCGGCGAAGCATCGCCTTCACGCCATATCGATTACAAGCTGATTATTCGGCAATCATCAGGCAAGGTTTCCAATTAAAAAATGGGCCGGTTTCCCGGCCCATTTTCTTTATGGCAGTTCAAGCCCTTTGGTCAGTTCCAGCGCCTGCCGTTCGAACAGACGGCGATAGATACCGCCGGGCTTGCGGATAAGCGCATCGTGATCGCCTTCTTCCAAAATTTGGCCCTTGTCGAAGACCAGCAAGCGGTCAAGCGCACGAACCGTTGAAAGCCGGTGTGCAATCACGAGCGTTGTGCGACCGATCATCAGCCGTTCCATAGCCTGCTGGATCAGCACTTCCGATTCTGAATCAAGGCTTGATGTCGCCTCATCCAGAATAAGGATCGGTGCATTGGCCAGAAACGCACGGGCAATCGCCACACGCTGACGTTCACCGCCCGAAAGCTTCACACCGCGCTCACCGACAAGTGTCGCATAGCCCTTTGGCAGACGCATGATGAAATCATGCGCGCTTGCAAGCTTTGCAGCTTCTTCAATCTCCGCCTGTGTTGCACCGGGGCGGGCATAGGCAATGTTTTCGGCCAGTGTGCGGTGAAACAGGATCGGTTCCTGCTGCACGATAGCAATCTGCGATCTAAGTGAAGCCTGTGTAACTTCGGCAATGTTCTGTCCGTCAATGCGGATCTCACCGCCACTGACATCATAAAGACGCTGGATCAGCTTGACGAAGGTCGTCTTGCCCGAACCTGAATGACCAACCAGACCAATCCGTTCACCGGCTTCGATCCTGACCGAAAAGTCGCGATACAGTGCTGCATCATGATTGCCATAATGGAAGGTGACGTTATCAAACGTGATCTCGCCATTTCCGATCCTGATTGCGCCAGCACCGGACCTGTCGGCAATGCCGTAAGGCTCGGCCTCAATCTGAACCAGTTCTTCCATGTCGTTGACCGAACGCTGTAGGTTGCGGATATGCATACCCACATCACGCAGATAGCCCTGCAACATGAAGAAGGCCGTCAGAACGAAGGTGATATCACCCGCCGTTGCCTGCCCTTGGCTCCAGAGATAGAGCGCAAAGCCAATCACCACACCGCGCATGATGAGCAGGTTTGCACCTTGAATAAAGCCGTTGAGCGTGCCGATCAGCCATGTGCGGCGTGTGCGCGAGCGCCATTTGGTAACGACTCGTGCAAGACGTCCGTCTTCGCGTGCTTCGGCACCGAATGCCTTCACAACCGCATTGCATGAAATGGCATCGGCCAGAGCACCGCCAAGTCGTGTATCCCAGCTGTTGGCAAGTGTTGCCGCAGGCGCAACAAAGCCCAGTGAAATCACAATCGTGCAGACGATGAAAAGCACAGAGCCGATTGCCACCAGCACGCCCATCATTGGCCAGTACCATGCAAGCAGTGCAACCGAGCCGAACAGCATCAGGATTGATGGCAGAAGCGCAAGCAGCAGCGTGTCATTGAGCAGATCAAGCGCCCACATACCGCGCGAAACCTTACGCACGGTCGATCCGGCAAAGGCATTGGCATGCCAGTCGGTCGAAAAGCGTTGCAGCTTGTGAAACGCGCTCGCGGCCATGTCACTCATGATCTTCAGCGTGAAGTCCGTGATGACATAAAAGGTCAGCTGACGTGTGATGAGCGCCAAAGCACCCAGCGCAAGCAGCATGATCAGCGCATGAATGGCTGCATCCCACGCCCCATCCTTGCCGAGTGAAAGGGCATCAACCAGCCGCCCTGAATAGAGCGGTGTGAGAACATCTGCGGCTGTTGCAAGCAGCATGCTGATGATGATCAGCGTCAGCCGCAGAGGCTGACTTCGCCAGTGGCTGAAGGTGTAGCCGAGGACGCTGCGGAAAACAGGCCCCCGGAAATTGATACGAAACCGGGCCATATGAATATTACCAGACCGCACAAGCGCGGATTCTGGTTCCTTTAAAAGCATTTTCAGCAAGAAGTGCGATGCGGTTTTGCGCCGGCACATGCGTGAAAACGAAGACAAAACAAACAGCTGCTAAGAGCTGCGGCAAATTTGGAAGTGTTTAGGAATGCGCCCTTTGGGAAAGGACAGTGAGGCCTTAGCCTCTATTGCGGGCCAAGGACTTAAAGCTCGGAAGCGCCCGCGTTGACACCGGGCACCGACGGAAATGGATAGACACGCATCTCATACCTCTTGCCAGTGTTTCAGATGTGTGCACAATAAATGAGCAAATCTATTTGCCAAGTGGCAAAATGCAGAAATTTGTTTTCGGCCTATTGAGTGTGGCAAAAATGCTGCCTTACAGCTTTCGGGGCCATGCGGCGAGCTTGCGCGCAAAATGCGCGATTGTTGCATGCAGGATCATGGTGAAGGCGGCCAGCACAAACAGGCTTGCAAACATCAGATCGACCTTGGCGCGGCCGTTAGCCAGCAGCATCAGATAGCCAAGGCCTTTCGATGCTCCCACCCATTCGCCGACCACAGCACCGATGGGCGCATAGACGGCTGCAAGGCTTAATCCTGACGCAAGCGAAGGGAAAGCTGCGGGAATGCGCACGCGAAACAGAATCTGCAAGCGTTTGGCACCGAGATTTTCAGCGGCATTGATCAGTGTCTGATCGGTTCGCTGCATTCCATCAAGAAAAGTGGAGGCGACTGGAAAGAAGATCATCAAAATGGTGACGGCAATTTTTGATGCCGGTCCATAGCCGAGCCAGAGGGTGAGGATCGGGGCCAGCGCAAAGATTGGAATCGCTTGAGAGAACACCAGCATGGGCATGACGAGCCGTTGTGCGATCGGCGACATCATCAGCGCGATAGCTGTGAGCACGCCAATGGCGGAACCCAGAAACAGCCCGCCCAGCACTTCGCCAAATGTCACGACGGCATTATCGGCAATCAGCTGCGCATTGGTAATCAGCGACTGCACAACGTCGAGCGGACCGGGCAGGATGAAGCGCGGCATCTGCCAGATGCTCACCACGGCCTGCCACAATATCAGCACAGCAATCGCCGACGAAAATCCGTCGGCGATGCGTTTTTTGCGCGAGCGAGGTATCACGCTCGTCATGCTCCTTTAAGGCCCATCGACCAGAAATCTGCTTCAAGCCTGCTGGCGGTTGCAAAAATCTGGCAGAGCTTTGGCCAGCGCGGACTGTTCTCGAAATCCGGGCCGAGGCGGTTCATTGCGGCCTGATCAAAAAGCCTGCCAACCGTGTGGCACATTTCCTGATAATCAGCGCCTGCATATGTGTCGATCCATTCCTGATAGGGCGTGCCGGTATGGGCAGTGGCCGCGAGATTGACGCCGATCTCGCCATAGCCATGCGCGCAGGGCACAAGTGCGGTCAAGAGGTCGAGGAAATCGCCTGCCTGTCCGCAATCGAGCACGTAACGCGTATAGGCGAGGTTTTCCGGCTCTTCACGCGTGTTGTAAAGATCGTCTTCACTGATGCCTTCGCGTGCACAGATGCCGACATGCAGCGGCAGTTCCGTGACAGTTAGTCCATGCATGATTTCGGCACAGAGCCGCGTTTCCTGCAAGCTGCCTGCCTTCACAACACCCAGCGCAAAGGCGCGGGCATAGTGATGCAGATAGACATAATCCTGCCTGAGATAATGCAGGAATGCCGATTTCGGCAGCGTGCCATCGCCCAGTCCGCGCACGAATTCATGATCGATATAGGGAGCCCAGTCTTCAAGCGTTGCGGCACGCAGGCGGGTGAATAGTTCGGATGAATAAAGCGGTTGAGTGGTCGTCATGGCTTGTCGCCTTTCGCATTCACATCAATCGCCAGTTTCTCAACCGGCAGGATCGAAGGCACGAGACCGTTTTCGTTGAGATAGGCTTCGTAGCGGTTCCAGCGTCCGTAATCGAGACTTGCGGGCGAGCGTGAGAAACGGGCCACTGTGTCTTTCCATGCGCGCTGGTTCAGTTCGCCTTTGAGTTCAGAACTATAAGACGCAAACAGATCGTAGCTTTGCTCCGGATGATTGACGATATATTGCGCGGCTTTTTCGGTGGCTGCAAGGAAGCGCGAAATCCTCTCCTTTTCCGCAGCATCGAGTTTGTTTGCATTGGCAACATAGACCAGCTCGTCATAGACCGGCACGCCTTCTTCCTCGACGAAGAAGCATTTGCCAGCAACCCCTTCAACCGCCATCTGGTTGAGTTCGATGTTGCGATAGGCGCCCATCACGGCATCGACCTGCTTTGACATCAACGCCGGTGCCAGAGAGAAATTCACATTGATCAGCTCGATATCAGAAAGTTTTATGTCGTGATTGCCGAGGATTGTGCCGAGCAGTGTTTCTTCAACGCCGGCTACCGAGAAGCCGATCTTCTTGCCTTTGAGATCGGCAATTGCATTGACGGAACCATCGTCACGCACCATCAGGCAGTTGAGCGGGGAATCGATAAGAGTACCAACGCGGATCAGCGGAATATCGGCGTGGACATCAAGATGCACCTGCTGCTGATAGGAAATTGCGAGATCAGCCTGTCCAGCCGCAACCATTTTGGGCGGCACGGATGCATCCGCAGGGGCGATGATTTCCACATCAAGACCCGCATCCTTGAAGTAACCGAGCTTGTCGGCCACGATAATCGGGCCATGATCAGGGTTTACATACCAGTCGAGTATGAGTTTGAATTTGTCGTTTGCTTCTGCTGCCTGCGCTGTCATCAGGGCGAACGAAGCCGTGGCGCTGAAAAGCGCAGCAAAAATTAGTTTTTTCAATGTTTCCTCCTGAAACTAAATTACATAGGCGCGTGTAACTTCGATCCATTCCCGCACGCGGGCTTCGGGATCGGGATTGAGAGTGATGTCGGTGACGACTGAAACAATGTCAGCACCTGCATTAAAGACGCTCGGCGCACGATCCACATTCATGCCGCCAATGCCAACGAGCGGAATATCGCCGAGGGTGGCTTTCCATTGACTGACGCGGTCCAGTCCTTGTTCATGCCATTTCATCTTTTTTAGAATGGTCGGATAGACCGGACCGAGTGCGATATAGGCAGGCCGTAGCGCTAATGCGCGATCAAGTTCTGCCTCATCATGGCTGGATACACCGAGCTTCACGCCGCTCGCGTGGATTGCATCAAGATCGGCGTCATCAAGGTCTTCCTGACCGAGATGGATGAAGTCGCAGCCTTCCTCAATAGCCAGTTTCCAGTAGTCATTAATGATGAGCTGGCAATCATAGCGGGCGCAGATGTCGCGGGCTGCGCGGATTTCGGTGCGCAATTCGCTATCGCTCTTATCCTTGATGCGCAGCTGCACGAGTTTGATGCCAAGCGGCACCATGCGCTCACACCAGCTGGCGCTGTCAAAGATCGGGTAGAACGGATCAAGGGCCATTACACAAACGCCTTTCCGATAAGGGGGGTGGAGGGGGCAGCCATGTCGCGGGCTTCAATCGGGTCCGCTTCATAGGCGATGCGACCGGCTTCAACAGCGAGCGCAAAAGCGCGGGCGATGGCGGCGGGATCACCCGCTTTGGCAACGGCGGTGTTGATCAGCACGGCATCAAAGCCAAGCTCCATGGCGGTTGCAGCGTGCGATGGCACACCAATCCCTGCATCCACAACCAGTGGAATATCGGGGAAATGCGCGCGCATGGTTTTCAGCGCATAAGGATTGTTGAGACCGCGACCTGAACCAATCGGCGCACCCCAAGGCATCAGCACCTTGCAGCCTGCCTCAATCAGTTTTTCCGCCACCACCAGATCGTCATTCATATAGGGAAAGACGTCAAAACCGTCGTCGCAGAGAATACGCGCTGCTTCGACCAGCCCGAATGGATCGGGTTGCAACGTGTCGTGATCGCCGATGACTTCAAGCTTGATCCAGTTGGTGCCGAAAACTTCCCGCGCCATTTTTGCCGTGGTCACAGCTTCCCGCGCCGTGTGACAGCCTGCCGTGTTGGGCAGAACCGACACACCCAAATCTTTGATGAGGGTCCAGAAGTCCTGACCTGCACGCTGGTTCCCGCTCTCGCGCCTAAGCGAGACCGTCACGATTTCCGTCTTGGACGCGCGAACGCTGTCGGCAAGAATAGCGGGTGATGGATATTGCGCCGTTCCCAAGAGCAGGCGGCTATCAAATGTTTTTCCGTAAAATTCCAGCATCTTAGCCTCCCTGCATGGGGGCGAGAACTTCGATACGGTCGCCTTCGGTGATCAGGGTTTCCTCGCGCTCGTCGCCTGCAATGAATTCACCGTTGAGCGCGGTTGCCACCACCGCCTCATCAAGTTCGATTTCTGCAAGCAAAGCGAAAAGATTGGTGCTCGTGGTCTCAAAGACCTCGCCATTCAGAACAATGGTCATGCCATTTCCTCTAAAAATTCTTGTCCTTGTTCGGCCCCGGTTGCTGCTGCAACCGCCATGCGTGCAACCGCAGGCGAGAGCAGAAAGCCGTGCCGGTAAAGCCCGTTGACATAGATTGTTTGGCCACGCTTGCGCACACGCGGCAGATTGTCGGGGAAGGCGGGGCGGGCATCGACGCCGGTTTCCAGAATTTCTGCCTCGCCAAAGGCAGGATGCAGTGCATAGGCGGCACTTAGCATTTCAAGTGTCGAGCGAACGCTGATACCGCCCCGTTCATCGCTTTCGATCATGGTTGCGCCGATCATGTGGATGCCGTCGCCACGCGGTACGATGTAAAGCGGAATGCGCGGATGCAGCAGGCGCACAGGACGCGAAAGATTGATGTCGCGCGAGCGGACAATCAGCATTTCGCCCTTCACACCGCGCAGATCGGTAAGCTGATCGCGTGCTGCCAGACCACGTGCATCAACCGTTATATCTGTGTCGATTTTGACGTCTTTCGCATCTTGTCCGAGATGAAAGACCACGCCTTTCTTTTGCAGGTTTTCGGCAAGCTCAATCAGTGTTTCCCGTGGGCTGAGATGGCCTTCTTGCGCAAAGAAAAGCCCCTGCCGGAAACGGCCTGCAAGGTCCGGTTCCAGTGCATCAATCTGTTCTTGATCAATCGTATCAAAGGCTTGGGTGCGACGGGCAAAGCGGCGAAGCTCGGTTGCATCGCGATTATGCGATATGACCAGCGTGCCCTTGCGATGGACCGTTGAGACATGCCGTTCCCACCAGCCAATCGCCTCTTGTCCCAGTCTGACGACGGGTTCTTCCGCACTCTCGCCTTCGCACCATGGTGCCAGCATGCCGCCTGCAAACCATGAGCAGCAGTCAGCGCCGATTGCGGTGCTTTTCGCAATCACGGTGACAGCATGTCCCTGATCGTTAAATTCCGCAGCGCAAGCGAGACCAGCAACGCCAGCGCCAATGATGGTGACGCGCATCACACTGTCTCCCATAAATTATGAAAGTGATGCACGGGCCCATGGCCGCTGCCGACTTGCAAGCTGTTTGCCGCTCGGATGGCCGCTTGCAGGTAGCTGTGCGCTTCTTGAAGTGCCTGTTCTAAGACCAAGTTTTTGCCAAGGCCGGCTGCAATGGCTGACGAAAGCGTGCAGCCTGTACCGTGGGTGTTCTGTGTGTCGATACGTGGCGCTTCCAGTCGGATTGTCGGCAGATCGGTACGGATGAGGAGGTCAGTGCAGACGTCGCCTTCGGCATGTCCGCCCTTCATGAGCACGGCCTTTGCGCCGAGCTTGAGCAGGGCGCGCCCCTGTTCTTCCGCCTCATCGTCATTGCGCGCAGTTGCACAATCGAGCAGGCAGGCAGCTTCCGGCCTGTTGGGCGTCAGAACGCTTGCAAGTGGGATCAGTTCATCGCGCAATGTCGAGATCGCGGCCTCGCTTAAAAGCCGGTCGCCGGATTTCGCGACCATCACCGGATCAAGAACCACCGGTCTGGAGAATGATGCAAGGCCCTTGGCGATGGCCAGAATGGTTTGCGGCACGGAAACCATACCGATTTTGACGGAAGCCACATTGAGATCGCTGAAGACGGCATCGATTTGCGCAGCAACGATTTCAGACGGAATGTCATGGACAGCTGTGACGGCCAGTGTGTTCTGCGCTGTGATTGCGGTGATCACGCTCGCGCCATAGACGCCGAGCGCTGAAAAGCTCTTGAGATCAGCCTGAATGCCCGCGCCGCCGCTGCTGTCGGAGCCGGCAATCGTCACGCAGATAGGCACGGATGCGCCACTGCTTGCTTTGGTTCGGGAGAGGCTTTGTCTTAAGTCCATCATGTCGTCTCTCATTCCGAACGGAAAATTGAGACGTCATGAACTTGCTTTTGGGGCTTTGCCCCATGGAGGATATTTCCTCCTTGTTCGCGACGCGCCAAACTCCGTTCCCTACGCAGGTATTACCCGGATCAGGTTCAATGGGTTAACGCGATCAGCGTCTCTCAGCCTCTGATGAGGCACCCCAACGAATTTTGTGCTTTAGGCATAGGACGGAACGGCAGGTGGGTCAAGCAGCCTTAAGAATTGCAATCTGCAAATAAATTTATAAGCACCCCAATTTTCTATATGACTTTTTAAATAACCATGCGTTAAATCAATGCAGGGGAGAATGTCGTCCATTGCAGACGACTTACTTTATTCCTGGAGACATCCTCTCGCGGGGAGATTGGATCAGGGCCAGTCTGATGAGGGGACAATGATGAGGAATCGGGAAGCCGGTGGGGCTCACTCGGACGCTGCTTTGGTGCGCACATCCGAAGAGGATTTTCGCATTCTCTTTACAACGCACCCGACACCTATGTGGGTGTATGATCCAAAGACATTGCGTTTTATCGTGATGAATGAAGCGGCTTACGCGCTTTATGGATACCCGGCTCACAAAATACCTGAGATGACGGTTCTGGATATTCGTCCGCAAGCCGAGCGGGACCGGATGCTGGATGCTGTGCGCAGTGGAAGTGATCTGGAGCGGCCCGAAGGCTGGCAGCACCTCAAAGCCAATGGCCAGATCATTGATGTTGTGACCTATGGGCGTGAGGTCATCTTTGAAGGCAGGCGGGCAATTCTTGCGATCGTGCAGGATATGACCGCGCTTGAGGAGGCCAACCGTCAGGCGAGCCATACCCAGTCGTTGCTTGATGGCCTTATCGACAATATGCCGCTTGGCGTCTTCATCAAGGACATGCAGGACAAAGGCCGTTACCTTCTCTATAACAAGGCTGCATCCACGATAAGCGGTTATAAAATTCAGGATGTAATTGGCTCAATTGATACGGAAGTTTTCCCACGTGAGGAAGCAAAGCTTCTGACGCAGCAGGATCGTCTGGCGATGCGCCGCGAGGGTGTTTTGACCCTTGAGCGTGATATTCGTAGCGCGGACGGGACGCCACGCAGGCTGCGGATCATCAAGCGTCCAATCCCACCCGTTGATGGTGGCAGTTCACGTTATCTGATTGGGCTCATGGAAGATATTACCGAGCGCACACAGACCGCACAGCGCATGACACATGTTGCCATGCACGATAGTCTGACCGATTTGCCGAACCGCGCCTATTTTTCACAATATATTGAAACTATTCTGAAAAAGGGTGAGCGCGCACCGGCATTTGCGCTGTTCTATCTTGATATCGATCACTTTAAGACCATCAACGACAGCAGGGGCCACCAGATCGGCGATTTGCTGCTCACGCAGGTGGCCGCACGCCTCAAGAGCATCACAACCTGCGAGCAGTTTTTGGCGCGTTTGGGTGATGATGAGTTCGCCTTTATCTTCCGCAGCGATACGATTTCCCAGATTGCAATGTTTGCTGATTGCCTTCTTTCGTCCTTTCAGGATCCATTTGATCTTGGTGATACAATGGAATTCGTCTCTTGCAGTGTTGGCATCGCCCATGCCCCTTTGCATGGCGAGGATCCTGACGCGCTGATGCTGAGTGCTGATCTTGCGCTTTATGCTGCCAAGGCTGATGGCCGCAGGACGTTCCGTTTCTACCAGCATTCGCTGCGACTGGCCGTCGAAAAGCGCCACGCCATGACTTCCGATCTGCGGATGGCGTTGGCCGCGCAGCAGTTTGAGCTCCATTATCAGCCGATTTTTAATCTCGAATCAGGGCGTATATCCGGTTTTGAAGCTTTGCTGCGCTGGCGTCATCCATCGCTGGGCATGGTGTCGCCGGTCGAATTTATTCCGGTTGCGGAGGAAGCCGGTCTGATAGGGCCGATCGGAGACTGGGTGCTCAGGCAAGCTTGTCGCGAGGCTGCATCTTGGCCAGCCGATATCAAGGTTTCCGTCAATCTTTCTCCGGTGCAGTTCAATCAAAGCTTTCTGCTTGATTCGGTGACAGATGCTCTTGACGCTGCGGCTCTGTCTCCAGCGCGTTTGGAACTTGAAATCACGGAATCGGTGTTTCTTAAAAACAGCAAACATAACATTGAACTCTTATTCGAGTTGCGTCGTTTGGGCGTGCGGATTGCCATGGATGATTTCGGAACCGGCTATTCATCGCTAAGTTATCTGCGCTCGTTCCCGTTCGACAAGATCAAGGTGGATCGCAGTTTCGTGTCGGGTATCGAGCTTGATACCCGCGATCTTGCGATCATTCAGGCCGTGGCCACACTGGGTGCTGGCTTTCAGATTGTCACGACGGCCGAAGGCGTGGAAACCACGCAGCAACTTGAATGTTTGCGAAAACAGAATTTCGGTGAAGTACAGGGCTTTCTGATGGGGCGTCCGATGCCTGCAACTGAGGTGCCTGAATTCATTCAGACCCGCTGCGGATCGATTCTCGCTGCAATGCATCCTCAAAACGAAATGGTCGTCTGAAAATCATTTCGGTATAAGACTTGACCTTCCAACGGTTGGAAGGGTTATGTATTCATGCAACTCACGAATTCGCTCTTGATAAAAGAGCTGGAAGGGATTGCCATGAACAAGCCAGTCAAACCCGAAAACACAAGTTTCGCTATTCCCGTCGAGGGGATGAGCTGCGCCTCCTGCGTGTCTTCCGTTGAGAAGGCAGTCGCGAAAGTGCCGGGCGTCGACAAGGTGTCCGTCAACCTCGCAACCGAGCGCGCCGATGTGACCTTCAAGGCTGCGCCTGACATGCCCGCTGTCATCGATGCGATCCGCAAGGCGGGTTATGATGTGCCATCGGGAAGTGCCGATCTTGCCATTGAAGGCATGAGCTGCGCTTCCTGTGTGAGCAAGGTTGAAAAGGCATTGAATGCGGTGCCGGGCGTAACCCGTGCCAGCGTTAATCTTGCGACTGAACGCGCGCGTGTTGAACTTGCGGGGCAGGTGCCACTGGGCGACCTTATCAAGGCGGTTGAAAACGCGGGCTATGAAGCCCGTTCTCTCGAAGAAGCGCTGAGCGATGCGAAGCAGGAAACGCAATCCGACAAACGCGATGCCGAAGCGCTTGATCTGAAAAAGAACGCTATCTTTGCTGCGGTTCTGACACTGCCGGTTTTCATTCTGGAGATGGGATCGCATCTTATTCCAGCGGTGCACATGCTGGTCATGGATATGATTGGAACGCAGAACAGCTGGTATTTCCAGTTTGTGCTGACCATGCTTGTGCTTTTTGGCCCCGGCATGCGCTTTTTCAAAAAAGGTATCCCAGCCCTTCTGCGCGCAGCCCCCGATATGAACTCGCTGGTTGTGGTCGGCACAACTGCCGCCTGGGGCTTTTCGGTTGTTGCGACCTTCTGGCCAGATATTCTGCCTGTCGGTACGGTCAATGTTTACTTTGAAGCTGCTGCCGTCATTGTCACGCTGATTCTGATTGGTCGCTATCTGGAAGCGCGCGCCAAAGGCCGAACTTCGGCGGCAATCAGCCGTCTCGTTGGCTTGCAGGCGAAGTCAGCACGCGTCGTGCGCAATGGTGAAACAGTTGATGTGTCGCTGGAAGATGTGCGCGCTGGTGATATTGTGCAGGTGCGCCCGGGTGAGAAAGTTCCGGTTGATGGTGCGGTGATCGAAGGCTCGTCCTATGTGGATGAATCGATGATTACCGGCGAACCTGTTCCTGTTGCCAAGGATGCGGGTGCAGAAGTTGTTGGCGGCACGATCAACAAGACGGGCGCCTTCACCTTCCGCGCCACAAAAGTTGGCCGGGATATGGTCATTTCGCAGATCGTGCGCATGGTCGAAGATGCACAGGCCGACAAGCTGTCCATTCAGGCGAAGGTCGATAAGGTCACTGGCTGGTTTGTGCCAGCCGTTCTGGCTGCGGCGGCTCTTACCTTCATTGCATGGCTTGTTATCGGTGGCACGGCCATGATGGGCTATGCGCTGGTCGACGCCATTGCGGTTGTTATCATCGCTTGCCCATGCGCTATGGGCCTAGCCACCCCGACTTCAATCATGGTCGGCACAGGTCGGGCCGCTGAATTTGGCGTGTTGTTCCGCCGTGGTGATGCGCTGCAAACCTTGCGCGATGCCTCGGTGATTGCGGTTGATAAGACCGGAACGCTGACACAGGGAAAGCCAGCACTGGCGCATTTTGCTGTCGTTGATGGCATTGATCAGGACGAAGCGCTGGCGCTGGTTGCAGCGGTGGAAGTGCGCTCCGAACATCCGATCGCCGATGCCATTGTGGTGGCTGCAAAGGAAAAGGGCCTGAAGCTCGCCGATGTTTCTGCCTTTGAATCCGTTCCGGGTTTCGGGCTGAAAGCCACTGTATCGGGCCATGAAGTTGCCATTGGCGCTGATCGCTATATGCACAAGCTTGGGGCTGATGTTGCAGTCTTTGCCGATGATGCAAGCCGTTTGGGGGATGAAGGCCAGACCCCGCTTTATGCGGCAATCGACGGCAAGCTGGCGGCAATCATCACGGTTGCCGATCCGATGAAGGAAACCACGCCTGCCGCGATTGCCGCCATGCATGAGCAGGGGCTGAAAGTGGCAATGATTACCGGCGATAATCGCCGCACTGCCCAGGCGATTGCCAAGCGCCTTGGCATTGACGAAGTGGTTGCGGAAGTGCTGCCCGATGGCAAGGTTGAGGCTTTGAAGCGGCTGTCGGCTGGCGGCAAGCGCATTGCCTTTGTGGGTGATGGCATCAATGATGCTCCGGCGCTGGCTGCTGCCGATGTGGGCATTGCGATTGGCACCGGCACAGATATTGCGATTGAAAGCGCGGATGTCGTGCTTATGTCGGGTGACTTGCGTGGCGTGGTAAACGCGATTGCCATCTCCAAGGCAACGATCCGCAACATCAGCGAAAATCTGTTCTGGGCCTTCGCCTATAACGTGGCGCTGATCCCTGTTGCAGCGGGTATTCTTTATCCGTTTACCGGCACACTTCTTTCGCCGATGTTGGCGGCAGGTGCGATGGCGCTTTCCAGCATTTTTGTTCTCAGCAATGCGCTGCGCCTCCGGAGCTTCAAGAGCCCGATGGCTTGATCCTTTACCCTTGATCGGCAACCCTCTGGGTTGCCGATAGGTCTTTGGTTCTTTTACATGGTCGCCTCTGGATTTTTCCTTTTGCCGCCTATTTGTTTGGGCAGGCAGTGTTGTGTTGCCTGCAAAGCCATTTGCTGCAACACTTCCACCAAAATCAGGAATACCTCGAATTTCTCTATCCGTGCAGCTTTAGTCAGTCGAACTGCGATGCACGGCAGGGCCATGGTCACTACTCGAAGGGGGTAATGTCTTGCTTGTTTCTCTGACGGCTATTTTACTTTTATTGATAGGTCTTGGACTGGGTGCCGCAGGCATCTACCTTGTCACGCTGGGCGGCAGCTGGTTTTTCGTCATCGCTGCCATTGGCTTTCTTCTGACGGGCTTTTTCCTCCTCAAGAGAAGCGCAATTGCGCTTTGGATTTACGCGCTCGTCATTCTCGGCGCACTTGGCTGGGCTGTGTCTGAAGTCGGCTTCGACTGGTGGGGCCTTGGTTCAACAGGCGGCGTTATCGTTCTGCTTGGTCTATGGCTACTCACGCCATGGATCAGAAAACCACTCAATGGTGGCGGTTTGCCACTGACCATTGCCACACTGGCGGCTTTGGTGGTCGCCGGTTATTCGATGACGCAGGATCCGTGGAATATTTCGGGCGACCTGCCCACCGAAAAGGTGGTTTCATCACCTGATTTGGGTGGCAATGTGCCGGATGGCGAGTGGCATCAATATGGCCGTACGCCTTATGGCCAGCGCTATTCGCCCCTCACACAAATAACGCCGGAAAATGTTTCCAAGCTGCAAGTTGCCTGGCAATATCAAACCGGCGATGTGAAGCAGCCACAGGATGTGGGCGAAACCACCTATCAGGTGACACCGCTGAAAATTGGCGATTCCCTTTACCTCTGCACGCCGCACAACTGGGCGATTGCGCTGGATGCGGCAACCGGCAAGGAAAAGTGGAAATTCGATCCCAAGGTCGGCTTCAATACGGACCGTCAGCACCAGACCTGCCGCGGTGTGAGCCACTGGAAAGATTCGACCGCAGCCGCCGGTGCCAAATGTTCCGAACGCGTTTATCTGCCGACTTCGGATGCGCGCCTGATTGCGCTTGATACGCAGACGGGTGAAATTTGCACCGATTTTGCCAATGGCGGCACGCTCGATCTTGGTCAGGGCATGAAATATAATCCGGCCGGCTATTATTATTCGACCTCGCCGCCGGCAGTCGTTGGTGACAAGATTATCGTCGGCGGTGCGGTCAATGATAATTATTCGACCGAAGAACAGTCGGGCGTTATCCGCGCCTTCGATATTCGCACCGGTGATCTCTTATGGAATTGGGATTCGGGCAATCCTGATGTTACGACGCCTTTGCCGGAAGGCCAGTACTACACGACGAACTCGCCCAACAGCTGGTCAGTTTTCAGCGTCGATGAAGGGCTTGGCCTGATCTTCATTCCGCTGGGCAATCAGGTTCCTGATCAGCTTGGCATGGATCGCAGCGATCATGTTGAGAAATACTCGTCGTCTATTGTCGCCCTTGATGTGAATACGGGACAAGTCAAGTGGGTGCGCCAGACGGTTCACCACGATCTTTGGGATATGGACGTTCCTGCTCAGCCGGTTCTGCTGGAGATCAACGGTGTACCGGCACTGGTTGGTCCAACCAAGCAGGGCGATATTTATGTGCTGGACCGCCGAACGGGTGAGCCAATCATCCCGATCAGCGAGATTGCAGCACCAACAGGCGCGATTCCGGAAGATCATACATCCCCAACGCAGCCGATCTCTGATCTGACATTCAGCCCGGCACCGCTTACAGAAAGCAGCATGTGGGGCGTGACCCTGTTTGATCAGCTGGCATGCCGCATTGCTTTCCGCCAGCATTTCTATGAAGGCCGTTACACGCCGCCTTCACTGAAGGGCACCATTGTCTATCCGGGCAATTTCGGTGTCTTCAACTGGGGCAGCGTTGCGGTCGATCCTGTGCGTCAGGTTATGTTCGGTATGCCGACTTATCTGGCCTTTACCTCAAAGCTCGTCCCACGTGCGGATGTTCCGCCACGCGGTCAGGATGAGAAGGGCAGCGAACAGGGTCTGAACCGCAATGACGGCGCACCTTATGGCGTCTTTATGGGGCCATTCGTCAGCCCGCTGGGCATTCCGTGCCAGACACCGCCATGGGGCTTTGTTGCGGGGGTTGATCTGCGCACCGGCAAAATTGCCTATAAGCACCGCAATGGGACAATCGAGGATATGGCGCCTGTTCCTCTGCCGCTTAAAGTTGGTGTTCCCGGTATTGGTGGCCCGATGATTACGGCTGGTGGCGTGGTGTTCCTTGGTGCAGCCGTGGATGACTATCTGCGTGCTTATGATCTCACCAATGGCAAGGTGCTTTGGGAAGCACGCCTGCCTGCGGGTGGTCAGTCAACACCAATGACCTATACCGTTGATGATGAGCAATATGTGCTGATGGTTGCCGGTGGTCATGGTTCGGTGGGCACGAAGCCCGGCGATTATGTGATCGCTTACAAGCTGCCGAAATAACACCGCTTATCAAACGAAAACGCCGGTATTTCCCGGCGTTTTTTCGTTCAAAGCTTTCCGTGCAGCAGTTCACCTTTTCGTGGCATTTTTCGGTGGGACTGTTCGGCGTTGCTGTTGGCCAGCTCCTGAATGATCGGGCAGTCGGGGCGATTATCCCCATGGCAGTTATGCGCGAGGTGACGCAACGTGTTGGCCATGTCCTGAAGCTGGCGCATCTTGGCCTCCAGTTCTTCAACATGAATAAGCGCAACCTTCTTCACATCCGATGATGCACGATTGCGATCCCGCCAGAGCGCGAGCAGTGCTTTGATCTGATCGACCTGAAATCCGAGATCACGGCTTGAGCGAATAAAGCGCAGCGTTTCGACATCTTTTTGCGTGTAGACGCGATAGCCGGAACTGGTCCGATCGGCGGCGTCGATCAGTCCGATGGCTTCATAATGGCGGATCATTTTCGCCGATATGCCCGATGCGGTGGCTGCCTGTCCGATATTCATCCCGTTCCTCGCCGCTTATAGAGCATTTCCTGTTTTGATTGAATTATTGGAAATGCTTTCTCTTTGCCAGCATATAGGAACGCTTACTCGCTATTTATAGATCTAACCCGGAATTTGTCCCATACGTTTTGCAAGCAGACGTTCAAGCGCCTGAAAGCCATCGAAAATCAAAATAGCAAGCGCGGCCACCACCAGACCGCCTTGCATAATGAAAGCCAGATTGTTGGAAATTAGCCCGGCGATGATGACTTCGCCGAGCGTCTTTGCTGCGACCGTGGAGCCGATTGTGGCGGTTGCAAGTCCGATCACCGCAGACAGCCTGATGCCGCCCAGAATGACCGGTGTTGCAAGGGGCAATTCCACTTTTACAAGGCGCTGCATGCTGGTCATTCCCATGCCGCGGGCAGCTTCGACCACGGGCGCGGGTAGGGTGGTCAAACCTGTGAGCGTATTCTCAAAAATTGGCAACATCCCATAAAGAAACAGGGCGATAAGTGTTGGCTTATCGCCAAAACCAAACACCGGAACGGCAAGGGCGAGCACGGCAACAGGCGGAAAGGTCTGCCCGATATTCACAAGGCTTCGTGAAAGCGGAAGAAACTCCGCACCCGATGCACGCGTAACCCCGATTGCCATTGCAGTGGCGATGAGCGCTGAAGCACATGTTGCAGCGGCGACAAGCCCAAGATGCTGCAATGTCAGGGTCAGCAGACTTGCGCGCTCATAAATGACCGGTGCGCCTTCATTGACAAGCGGACGCAACAGCGGTTCGAACATATGCGGATGCAAAAGAAACAGCAACAACACGACAAAAAGCAGCAGGCGCGGCGCGAGATACACAAGAAACTTCATCTGGGACGCTCGGCCTGATGCAGAAGTGTTTCCAGCGTCACGCGGCCCAGAGACCTGCCGTCATGATCGTGAACCGGCAGCGCTTTACGCCCTGACCAAAGCAGCTCCGCCAGTGCATCGCGCAGCGACGCTGTGACGGGAAAGGCTGCGCCTGTGGCGTCTCCCGGTTGCAGCACCGTTTTAAGGTCGGTTAATGACAAAAGCCGGAACGGGCGTTCACCGGTGCCGACCAGACGCTCCACGAATTCGCTTGTCGGATGTGCGAGGATTTCCGCCGGTGCGCCATATTGCAGCAACTTTCCATCGTCCATCACCGCAATACTGTCGCCAAGCGAAATCGCTTCCTCCATATCATGCGTAACCAGCAGGATGGTCGTGCCAAGACGTTTTTGGATGGCTTTGAGATCTTCCTGTGCCTTCAACCTGACAATGGGATCAAGTGCTCCGAAAGGTTCGTCCATCAGCAGAATATTCGGGCTTGCTGCAAGGGCGCGGGCCACCCCGACACGCTGCGCCTGCCCGCCTGAAAGCTCATGCGGATAACGGTCGCGATAATCTTGCGGCGCAAGCTGGAATAATTCGAGCAATTCATCGACACGGGCTTCTATACGGCTTTTTGACCAGCCTAAAAGAACAGGAACCGTGGCGATGTTTTCGGCGACGCTGCGATGGGGGAAGAGCCCATGTTGCTGGATGACATAACCGATACGCCGCCGCAGTTCATAGCCTGGCACATCGTGAATAGTTTGGCCGTCAATGCGGATTTCGCCATGTGTTGGCTCCTCCAGCCGGTTGACCATGCGCAGCAAGGTTGTTTTGCCCGAGCCGGACGTTCCGACAATCGCTGCAATGCTGTGCGGCTTGATCATGAAGCTGACGCTGTCAACGGCTGCCCGTCCGTTATAAAGCTTGGTAATGCGGTCAAACTCGATCATGCGGTTTTCTCTTTTTGGGCAATGTCTATGATGGTATCGAGAATGACACCCGCAGCAAAGGCCAGCAGAACGGTGGGGAGCGCGCCCAAAAGCACGAGATCCATGGCGTTCTGTCCAATGCCTTGAAACACGAAAACGCCAAAACCGCCGCCGCCGATCAATGCAGCAATGGTGGTCAGTCCGATATTCTGAATCATCACGATGCGAATGCCAGTCAGAATGACCGGAAAAGCCAGAGGCATTTCGGTTTTAAAAAGGCTTTGCAACCGCGTCATGCCCATGCCGCGCGCCGCATCGGTGATGGGTGCAGGAACATTGGTCAGGCCTGTCACGGTATTGGCAACAATTGGCAGCAGCGAATAAAGAAACAGCGCAACAAAGGCTGGCGCGGCACCAATGCCGCGAATGCCAAGGCTGGCCGCCCACGGAAACTGCATTGCAAACCAGCCAAGCGGAGCGATCAACAGCCCGAAAAGCGCCATGGACGGGATTGTCTGCACGATGTTGAGACTGTTGAGAACATATGCGCGCAATCTGGGCAGGCGATAGCAGACGAGACCGAGGGGGACGCCGATCACGGTTGCGGCAATAAGCGATCCCAGGGCCAGTTCCACATGTCGGCGCGCTTCGTTCCAGAAACTCTGTGCCCGGCTTTGATATTCCTTCATAAAGGAAATGTTGTCCCAGAGCGTAGACGATAACAGCAACCCCAAGAGCACGGTTGCAAAAAGCAGCAGCCCGATGCGGGCGAGCGGTTGCATCTGCAAGCGCACCAGACTGTCAGCCACATAAAGCCCAGCCATGAAAAGCAAAAGCCAGAAGCCTGAGGCGGGCGAAACACGGGCATAGGCGTTGCCCTCCGGCATGAGGTGGGACGCCGCACTTCCCAGCGCCACAAGCAAACATGCAAGGGCAATGCTGCTTGCGGCAAGCCTGAGAAGCCGGGTGTTGACAAACAGCGCAATCATCAGGCTTGCTACAAGGACCGCGAGAAGCACCGCGCTCACTGAACTTGGCAAGGCATCCAACAGGAAGCGTGCCTCTCCCTGCACAATACGGTTTGGACGCAATGTCGCAAAAGGCAGCAGCACTCCGCCCATGCCCAAGACCGCGAAAACCAGTCCGAGTTTGTCAATCAAACGTTTTTCAGTCCCGTGCGATGGGCGGTGATGTGTGATTGTGTCTGACAAGAATTCGCTGCCCTGTCAGCTTAGTTGATAAAGCCGTTTTTCTTGAGAAAGTCTTCAGCAACGGCCTTTGCCGGCTCCCCGCCAAGCTGGACACGACCATTGAGGTCCTGAAGTGTGGTGAGGTCGAGTTTCTCAAAGACCGGCTTCAACAAAGCTTCAATTTCGGGATTCTTCTTAAGGACGTCTTCGCGAATAATCGGCGCTGGCTGATAGACTGGCTGAACGTGCTTATCATCCTCTAGCACCACCAGACCCGAAGGGGCGATGCCGCCATCGGTGCCATAAACCATAGCCGCATTTGCCCCGCTTGTCTGACTGGCTGCCGCTGAAATTGTTGCTGCCGTATCGCCGCCAGAGAGCGTAATGAGCTGATCGGGTTTAAGCGTGAATGCATAGGCCGTTTGGAATGCGGGCAAGGCCGCAGCCGAATTGACAAATTCAGACGATGCAGCAAGCACCACCTTGCCGCCATCGGCGGTGTATTTCCCGAAATCGCTCAAGCTTATCAGCTTGTTTTCGTCGGCGATATCCTTGCGAATGGCAATGCCCCAGGTGTTATTGGCAGGCGAAGGCGTAAGCCAGACAATTTTATTGGCATCATAATCAAGCTTTTTGGCTGTCTCATAAGCCTTGAGTGGATCTTTCCAGAGCGGATCATCCGCCTTGTTGAAAAAGAACGCGGCATTGCCGGTATATTCAGGATAAATATCGATTTCCCCAGCCGTTATGGCCTGACGAACAACAGGCGTGGCTCCAAGCTGGATGCGGTCCTTGGTTTCAATATTGTTGGCGTTGAGAACCGCGATGATAATATTGCCAAGCACGCCACCTTCGGTATCGATCTTGGAGGATACGACAACCTGTGCCTGCGCCACGCTCGCGAGCGCGCTTGCACCGGCTAAAAGGGCGAGTGCGAAAGCAGACCCCTTCAAAAGGCTTTGATAAAACATGTTTCTTTTCCCACTGCGCTGGTTTCATTCCATGTCGGATAAACTATGGCACGCGGGCAAAAAGAAAAGTTTATATAAAATTCCCTCCTGACAACAGTCTGGCAGGAGGGACCAATTCAAGTCAAAAGATCAGGCCGCGAAATCGTTTTGCGTGCCGTGTGCTTCGATAGCCTGCGCAAGACGTTCCAGCGCATGAACATAAGCGGCGGTTCGAAGACTGACATTATGTTGTTTCGCGTGGTTCCAGATGGCGCGTCCCTCGCGTTCCATGATGGTTTTGAGGCGTTCATGGATTTCTTCGAGCGTCCAGTAATAACCCTGACGATTCTGAACCCACTCGAAATACGAAACTGTCACGCCACCGGCGTTTGCCAGAATATCCGGCAGCACAATCGTGCCGTTCGCAGCCAGAATCTTGTCAGCCTCAGCGGTCACAGGACCATTGGCAAGTTCGACAATCAACTTGGCTTTGATGGAACCGGCATTCTCGGCATGGATCATGTTTTCCATCGCGCTTGGCACCAGAACATCGCAATCCACGGCAACCAGTTCACTGGCGGTAATGGCTTCATGCCCCCTGGTGCCAGCGGTGGAAACAACCGATTTGTTCTGTGCCTTGGCTTCCAAAAGGGCATCAAGATCAAGCCCATCAGCGCAGTAGACGGCTCCTGATGAATCCGAAACGGCAACGATCTTGTGGCCATCGCTGGCCATCAGCTTTGCAATAAACTGACCGGCGTTGCCAAAACCCTGAACCGTGACGCGAAGCTGCTTTGAGAGGCCGAGGTCATCTGCAAGATGGCGCACCAGATAAAAGCCGCCGCGTGCTGTCGCATCGTTACGACCCAGAGAACCGCCCAATGCCAGCGGCTTGCCGGTGATAACAGCGGGCGAAGACTGGCCGACGATCTGCGAATACTCGTCTGCCATCCAGCCCATAATCATTGAGTTGGTGTAAACGTCGGGTGCCGGAATATCGCGATCTGGGCCGATAATGCCGGAGAAAGCCTGAATATAGGCGCGCGACAGACGCTCCAGTTCAGCTTTCGAGAGCTGACGCGGATCAACCTGAATGGCACCCTTGCCGCCGCCATAAGGCAGGTTCATGACCGCGCATTTGAAGGTCATCCAGAAAGCGAGCGTTTCGACTTCTTCAGCGGTTGCTTCGGGATGGTAGCGAATGCCACCTTTGGTCGGTCCGCGCGTGTCGTCATAACGGCAGCGCCATGCAAGAAAGGATTTGCGCGATCCATCATCCATGCGGATCATCAACCGCACTTTCATGGTTTCGCGGGCGTATTTCAGCTTTTCGATAACATCCGGATCGATATTGATATGACTTGCAGCCTCATCAAGACGAACGAGAGCGCTTTCGAGTATATTCTCCTTAGTCATAAAATCACCTTTCTTGCTTTTATCCCTCTTTAAAGGGGTGTTTATGAGCGCTTGAGTAGCGCTTCACGCAATAAAAGAAAAGAGAAAAGGACAATATTGTTGTCCTATTAGTATGAAATCTTTTTGAAGATTTCTAATGTGGTGTCTTTTACGAAATACGAAGAACGAAAGGCCCAAAGGCCTTTTGGCGACAATGTCGCGAAATGGTGGTCATGTCGTATTTGTGTCGTCTTTTGACGCAAGTCTGCTGTCGATTTTATGCGCTACCCAATACAAATATCGTCAGAGGTTTTTCATGCGCCACAGGAGAGCATGAACCGTAAGACTGGTGGTTTGTATATGTCCCGCTTTTCGTTAGCTTCCATCGTTGGCAATGCGCTGTCCGGCAACAAGAACTGGAAACCGCAATGGCCGAATGCCGAACCCAAGGCCGAATATGATGTGATCATTGTCGGTGCTGGCGGGCATGGTCTGGGTGCAGCCTATTATCTGGCGAAAGAACACGGCATCACCAATGTTGCGGTGATTGAAAAAGGGTGGCTTGGCGGCGGCAATACTGGTCGAAACACCACCATTATCCGCTCCAACTATCTCTATGACGAGAGCGCACATCTTTACGAACATGCGATGAAACTGTGGGAAGGGCTGAGCCAGGACCTCAATTATAACGTTATGTTCTCGCAGCGCGGCGTGATGATGCTGGCGCACACCGTGCATGATGTGCAGAGCTTCAAGCGGCACATCCATTCCAACCGTCTCAATGGCATCGACAATGAATGGCTGACCAAAGAGCAGGCGAAGGAATTCTGCCCGCCGCTCGATATTTCAGCCAATGCGCGGTATCCTGTTGTTGGTGCCAGCTTGCAGCGACGCGGTGGTGTTGCCCGTCACGATGCTGTTGCATGGGGCTATGCACGCGGCGCAACTGAACGCGGCGTCGATATTATTCAGAATTGCCCGGTAACGGCTATTCGTCGCGATGCCTCTGGTCGTGTGACCGGCGTTGAAACGCCGCGCGGTTTGATCAAGGCAAAGAAGGTCGCAGTGTCGGCGGCAGGTAGCACTTCCGTCGTGATGGATACGGCCGGTGTGCGTATGCCGCTTGAAAGCTATCCGCTACAGGCGCTTGTATCCGAGCCGGTCAAGCCGATCTTCCCTTGCGTGGTCATGTCCAACACGGTCCATGCCTATATCAGCCAGTCCGACAAGGGCGAACTGGTGATTGGTTCGGGCACTGACCAGTATGTCTCTTATAGTCAGCGCGGCGGTCTGCCGTTGATCGAGCATACGCTGGCTGCCATCTGCGAAGTTTTCCCGATTTTTACCCGTATGCGCATGTTGCGCAAATGGGGTGGTATCGTTGATGTTACGCCGGATCGCTCGCCGATTATCGGCAAAACGCCGGTGCCGGGCCTTTATGTCAATTGCGGCTGGGGCACGGGCGGCTTCAAGGCGACGCCGGGTTCTGCCAATGTCTTTGCGCATACGATTGCCCGTGACGAACCGCACTGGATCAATGCACCGTTTACGCTTGAACGCTTCACCACCGGTCGCCTGATCGACGAAGCGGCTGCTGCCGCTGTGGCGCACTAAGGAATAGGGGAAACACAAAATGCTTCTTATCCGTTGCCCTTATTGCGAGATGGAACGTCCTGAACTGGAATTCGCTTATGCAGGTGAAGCGCATATCGCGCGTCCAGCCGACCCCTCGACGCTTTCCGATGATGAATGGCGTGATTTCCTGTTCACACGCTCCAATCCACGCGGCACCCATTATGAACGCTGGCGGCATATCAATGGCTGCGGTCGCTTCTTCAATGCGGTGCGTGACACGGTGAGCGACAAGTTTGTCACCACCTACAAGGCCGGTGAACCCCGTCCTGCTTTGGCAGAAACTCCGGCTGCGGAGACAAAATAATGACCGATATGCGCATTCATAACAAAGGCCGTGTCAATAAGGCCAAATCCGTACGGTTCAGCTTCAATGGCAAATCCTATGCGGGTTTTGAAGGCGACACGCTGGCCTCCGCTTTGCTTGCCAATGGCGAGCATCTGGCCGGTCGTTCATTTAAATACCACCGTCCGCGCGGTATTCTTTCCGCAGGTTCCGAAGAGCCGAATGCGCTGATGGGCGTCTCAAGAGGACCGGGTCGCTACGAGCCGAATACCCGCGCAACGGTTCTCGAACTCTATGAGGGTCTGAAGGCCGAAACGCAGAACCACTGGCCGTCGCTGAAACACGATGTCGGCGCGATCAATGATGCGCTCTACATGTTCTTCTCGGCAGGCTTTTACTACAAGACCTTCATGTGGCCGAAGAGCTTCTGGAACAAGGTCTATGAGCCTTTCATCCGTGGCGCTGCCGGTCTTGGCAAGTCGCCATCCGAACCGGACCCAGACACTTATGCCAGCCGCTATGCTTTCTGCGACGTGCTGATCGCTGGCGGTGGACCTGCCGGTCTGGCTGCCGCGCTTGAGGCCGCAAAGAGTGGTGCGAAGGTTATTCTCGTTGACGAACAGGCCGAATTTGGCGGCTCGCTTCTGTCGGAACCAGAGCCGGTCATCAATGGCCGCGCAAGCTGGGACTGGCTCAGTGAAACTATTGCGGTCCTTAAAGCCAATCCGAATGTCACGCTTTTGCCGCGCACAACTGCCATTGGCTATTATCATCAGAACATGGTCGGGCTTTGCGAGCGCCTGACCGATCATCAGGCAAAGCTCGCCACCAATGCCCCGCGTGAACGCATGTGGCGCGTGCGTGCCAAGCAGGTGGTTTTGGCGCAGGGCGCGATTGAAAAGCCGCTGGTCTTTGCGGGCAATGACCGCCCCGGCGTGATGCTGGCTTCCGCTGCCCGCACCTATCTCAACCGCTATGGCGTCAAGGTCGGCAATCAGGCGGTTGTCGTCACCTCGCATGACAGCGCATGGCTTGCAGCTTTTGATCTCGCGGTTGCAGGCGTGAAAATTCCGGCCATCATCGATGTGCGTTCAAGCGTTGCCGACAGCCTTATCAATCGTGCAAAAATGCTCGGCATTGAAACGCTCACGGGCTGGACTGTGACGGACACAGGCGGTCGCCATCGCGTATCGTCGGTGCGCGCTAATCCGGTTTCCAATGGTTCGGTCGGTGCTGCGCGCACGATTGCCTGTGATGCTCTGCTGATGTCGGGCGGCTGGAATCCGAGTGTGCATCTTTTCTCGCACACCAAAGGCTCGCTGATCTGGGACGAAGCACGTCAGATCTATCTGCCGGGCGAACGCACCGAGGAAAGCCGCTGTGCCGGTGCTGGTAATGGCAATTTCGATTTGCAGGCCGCTCTTCGTGAGGGTGCGGAAGCGGGTGCTGCCGCTGCGAAGGATGCAGGCCATAAAGCCAAGGCATCCGAATATGCGGTTGCCGGTGATTTCATCTGCGATGGCATCAGCGTGCGCGAACTGCCAACGGATCGCGATCCGGGCAAAGCCAAGGCTTTCATCGATTTCCAGAATGATGTGACCGCCAAGGATATTCGTTTGGCTGTGCGCGAAGGCTTTCACTCCATCGAACATGTCAAGCGCTATACCACCAACGGCATGGCGACCGATCAGGGCAAGACGTCGAACATCAACGGTCTGGCTGTAGCAGCCGATGCGCTCAAGCGCCCGACACCGCAGGTTGGCCTCACCACCTTCCGTCCGCCTTATACGCCGACGACCTTTGGCGCTTTCTGCGGTTACAATCGCGGCAAACTGTTTGATGTCACACGCAAGACACCGATTGATAGCTGGGCCGAACAGCATGGCGCAGCTTTCGAGCCGGTTTCGCTGTGGCGCCGCGCATGGTATTTTCCGAAAACCGGCGAAAACATGCATCAGGCCGTAGCGCGTGAATGTCGTGCTACACGTGAATCATTGGGCATGTTCGACGCTTCAACGCTCGGCAAGATCGAAGTGGTTGGCCCGGATGCGGCCGAATTCATGAACCGTATGTATACCAATCCATGGACGAAACTTGGTATCGGTCGCTGCCGTTATGGTCTGCTGCTCGGCGAAGATGGCTTCATCCGCGATGACGGTGTTGTTGGTCGTCTGACACAGGATCGTTTCCATGTGACCACCACGACCGGCGGTGCAGCTCGCGTGCTCAATATGATGGAAGATTATCTCCAGACTGAATGGCCGGACTTGAAGGTCTCGCTCACATCGACCACTGAACAGTGGGCTGTGGTCGCAATCAATGGCCCGAATGCACGTAAGCTCATTGAGCCAATGGTTGAAGGTCTGGATATTTCCGATGAAGCTTTCTCGCATATGTCGGTCGCGGAATGCAAATTCCTCGGCGTACCGGCGCGTCTGTTCCGCATGAGCTTCACCGGCGAACTCGGCTATGAAATCAACGTGCCCGCTCGTTACGGTCTTTCGCTGTGGAAGGCGCTTTATGAAGCGGGTCAGCAATATGACATTACGCCTTATGGCACCGAAACCATGCATGTTCTGCGCGCGGAAAAAGGCTATATCATTGTCGGTCAGGATACGGACGGCACGGTAACACCGGATGATGCAAGCCTTGGCTGGGCTGTTGGCAAGCAGAAACCGGATTTCGTCGGCAAGCGTTCGCTGACACGCCCCGATATGCTGAAAAAGGATCGCAAGCATCTGGTCGGCCTTCTAACCAAAGATCCAAAGCTGGTGCTCGAAGAAGGTGCACAGATTGTCGCTGATCCAAAGCAGGCCGTTCCGATGACGATGCTTGGCCATGTCACGTCGTCTTACTGGAGCGAGGCGCTGGGCCGGTCTATCGCCATGGCTGTGGTATCGGGTGGCAAGGATCGTATGGGCGAAACGCTTTATATGCCGATGCCGGATAGTAGCGTACATGAAGCAGTTGTTTCGGGCATGGTTTTCTATGATCCCGAAGGCAAGAAACTGAACGGATAAGGATTGAACCATGCTTGTTGAGACAAAACCTTATTCGAACCGCAAGGTTGTCATTCCCGGTCGTCTGGAAATCTTTGCTGCAGAAGATGCAGCCCGTTTCATTCTGCGCATTGCGCCTGAAAAACTGGGCTTGGCTGAAAAGGCGCTGGGTGCAAAAATTCCGGCAAAGATCGGCGATCTTATCCGCACGGATGATATTGCGGTCGCCTGCCTTGGGCCGGATGAATGGTTTATCTGGGCTGATGAAAGCAGAGGCGCAGCGATTACGCAGGCTTTCGCAAAGCTTTATGAAAATGAGCCGCATAGCCTGACGGAAGTCAGTCACCGTGAAACCGGCATCGATATTTCCGGTTCCAAGGCCGAATGGTTGCTCAATGCCGCTTCGCCGCTTAATCTTGCCGAGATGGGGCATCCGGGTGCTGCGCGAACAATCTTTGATCACGCCCAGATCATTTTGTTGAAATGGGATGCTGATCATTACCGCATCGAAGTGTGGAACTCGTTTGCGGATCATGTGTGGACCTTGCTGGAACTGGCCAGCAATGAAGTCTGATTGATCCCCTGTGTTACTGAAAACGCCGCCCAACCGGGCGGCGTTTTTGTATTCTGCGCTTCATTTCGGTCTTGCCTTCCATTAATCCATATGTGAAGACTATATTCACATAAGAAATTCATGAGGAGGGGATTTCCCAATGTCGGAAAGCGAACTGCCGCTGAGCGGGCTTGTCGTTGTCGATATGAGCCAGTTTCTGTCGGGGCCTTATTGTTCGTTGCGTCTGATGGATCTGGGCGCACGTGTCATCAAGATTGAACGGCCCGATGGCGGCGACCTTTCGCGCAGACTTTATCTGAGCGACACGGAAATCGGCGGCGATTCCACGATTTTTCATGCGATCAATCGCGGTAAGGACAGTCTTGCGATTGACCTCAAAAATCCTGACGATCTCAACGCGCTGAAGAAACTTCTCACACAGGCTGATGTGCTGATCCAGAACTTCCGTCCCGGTGTTATTAAGCGTCTTGGCCTTGATTACGAGGCAGCGAAAGAAATCAATCCGCGTCTCGTTTATGCATCGATCAGCGGCTATGGCGAAGAGGGCCCATGGGTCGGGCGTCCGGGACAGGACTTGCTGGCGCAGGCGCGTTCGGGCCTGATGTGGCTCAATGGTGATGAAGGGCAGGGGCCGGTCCCCTTTGGTCTGGCGGTTGCGGATATGCTGGCAGGGGCTGCGGCAGCACAAGGTATTCTCGCTGCACTGGTCCGCCGTGGCATCACCAACAAAGGTTCGCATGTCGAAACCAGCCTTCTCGAAGCACTGGTTGATTTCCAGTTTGAAGTGCTGACCACCCATTTGAACGATGGTCGTCGTCTGCCAAAGCGTTCTGAGTTCCGCAGTGCCCACGCTTATCTTTCAGCACCCTATGGGGTTTATCCGGCGTCGGACGGCTATCTGGCGATTGCCATGATGCCGATTGCGAAACTCGCACCCCTGCTTGAAACAGATACACTTACGCCTTTCATGGACGATCCGAAGACCGCATTCGCGAAGCGCGATGAAATCAAACGTCTGATTGCTGCGCGTATTGCGGAGAAAACCGTCGATGAATGGCTCGCCATTCTGGAACCGGCCGACATCTGGTGTGCCCGCGTTCTCAACTGGGAAGAACTGCTCAAAAGCGAAGGGTTTTCAACCCTCGACATGCTGCAAACAGTCACCCGTGCGGATGATGTTTCCATCACCACGACGCGTTCGCCGCTGCGCATCAATGGGCAGCGCCCGAAGGTCGCACGCGCCGCGCCGCGCATTGGCGAGAACAGCAAGCAAATTCGCGAGGAATTCGGACTATGAGCACGATTAAGCTGAAAGGCATGACCTGGAGCCACCCGCGCGGCTATGATCCGATGGTTGCGGGTGCTCAACAATGGCTTGCTGACAAGGGCGTTGAAATCGAGTGGGAAAAGCGCTCGCTACAGGATTTCGAGACCTTTCCGGTTGAGGAACTGGCGCGCAATTTCGATATGATCGTGATCGACCATCCGCATGTCGGCCAGATCACCAAAGAAGGCTGTCTGCTGCCGCTTGATGTGCCGGGGCGCGAAGCGGAACTTGCGGCGCTTGCCGATGGCTCCGTGGGCCAATCTTTTCCAAGCTATAACTGGCAAGGCCGGCAATGGGCATTTCCAGTGGATTCAGCGACACAGGTTCAGGCATGGCGTCCTGACCTGATGGATGATCCGGCCATTTCATGGGGCGAAGTGCTGCGTCTTGCCCGCGCTGGCAAGGTGCTTTTGCCCTTGCGCTCACCGCATTCGTTGATGAGCTTTTATACACTCGCCGCCAATGCCGGAACACCTTGCTCAGTGGAAGGCGAACTGATCTCTGTTGAGGATGGCTCACACGCTTTCGAACAACTGCGCGAACTGGCTTCGTTGGTTGCGCCTGAATGTCTCGGCATGGATCCGATTGCCGTGTTTGAAGAAATGGCAGCGCCGGACTCTGAAATCGCCTGCTCCCCGCTGATTTACGGCTATGTGAATTACGCCATGCCGGGCTTCCGTGACCGGCTGATCCGCTTTGCCGATATTCCATCGGGGCCGGCGGGTGTTGCGGGTTCTGCTCTGGGGGGCACGGGCATTGCCGTTTCAGCCTTCAGCAGGCATCCGCAAGCCGCGATTGATTTTGCTTACTGGATTGCAAGCGGTGACGTGCAAAAGGGGCTTTATGCTGCTTCCAACGGCCAACCGGGGCATGCGGGAGCCTGGGAAGACGATGCAGTCAATGCTGCGACGTTAGGCTTTTATCGCGACACCCGCTCGACGCTGGAAGGCGCATGGGTGCGTCCGCGTCACGATGGCTATATGCCGTTTCAGGAAGCGGCCTCCGAGCGCATCAACAAGGGCTTGCAGCAAAACGAAAAGGCGGAACATGTCGTCGCCGATCTTAACCGGCTTTTCCGCGCAAGTTTTTAATCAAAAAATATTGGGCTGGCGATCAACTCGCCAGCCCAATCAGTTTATAGCTTCCAAAGGCGCCTTGCATTATCCGCAAGCAGCAGCGCCTTTTCGTCTTCGCTGCATCCTATAATCAGCGCATGGGTTGTCGCCACCCATGTGGAAAGACCGGCATCGACATTGCTCGCTAAGGTGCAGACCGGCCAATCGCTGCCCCACACGATCCGCTCCCAGCCGAAGGACTGAATCACATGCTCGGCATAGGGGCGCAGGGTCTCGACCGTCCAGCATTCAGGCTTTGCATAGGCGACCACACCTGAAATCTTGGCGACCACATTATCGCGCTGCGCAATCTCGGTGATGCCCTTCTGCCAGACTTCCAGCGCGCCCGATTTGATGTCCGGCACGCCGCAGTGATCAAGCACGAATTGCAGGTCCGGTGCGAGGTCGGCCAGTGCCAGAACCTTGTCAATCTGATGCGGGAGTGCGCAGAGATCAAAGGTCAGGCCCGTGCTTTGCAGCCGCTTGATATTTTCGCGAAACAAAGCACCTTCGGACAGTTCGTCCGGCACCACATGCAGCACACGGCGAAAACCTTTGATAAAGGGATTGCGCAGGCTCTGCTCCAGATACGCGGCAAATCCCGGTTCCTCCGGGCGACATGAGGCTATTGCACCTTTGATGAAGCCACCATTGGCGATGGAAATATCCTGAATATGCTTGGTTTCAGCTTCAATCGCATCCGCTGCAACGTCCACTTCCATATGCAATGCGGCATGAATGCCGCAGCGTTCTGCCTGTTGTCTGTATGTCTCAAACAGGAAGTCGCGGTTGAGCGCAGGCACGTCCGCAAGCCATGGATAATTGAGCGTGCTTTTGTCAATCAGATGCAGATGCGTATCGATAATCATAAAAACTCTCCTCCGATTGCATAATTTCAAAAAAGAAGAGAGTTTTCAAATACGAATTTACTCTTTAGCCTTAATCAGTTGTGCCAATATCTGATCCGACGAGCCTGGACAGATCTTTGACGGTTTTTTGCAGCAGGCTGATGGTCTGGGTAATGTCAGGCGCGGAAGCTGAATTCACCAAAGTCACATAGGGGCAGGTGAGGGCTGCAATACAGGAACCATCCGGCCCGAGAATGGGTGCGGAGAGGTTATAGACGCCCGCAACCTGTGCACTGGGCATCATTTCATAGCCGCGCTCACGGATTTGGTCGAGCCGCTCATAGAAGCTTTCATCGAGATTGCCGCTTTCGCCGTGTTTGACATATTCGGCGATCATCATCTTGCGCTCTTCCGGTGTGCGGAAGGCGAGCAGCACATGACCGGACCCTGTGTCAAACAGGCTGATATGTGAGCCGACGCGGATCGAAATACCCCAGTATTCCGGGGCTTCCTGCTGCGCAATCACCACAACGGAACCGCGATCAAACACGGCCAGCTGATTAGCCTGTCGTGAGCGATCCGCAAGTTCGCGCATGAAAGGGGTGGCAAAGGAAGCAAGTCTGCGTACCGGCGC
Source organism: Ochrobactrum chromiisoli (assembly GCF_026241335.1). Classification (GTDB taxonomy): domain Bacteria; phylum Pseudomonadota; class Alphaproteobacteria; order Rhizobiales; family Rhizobiaceae; genus Brucella; species Brucella chromiisoli. The sequence continues at coordinate 514,874 of NZ_JAPHAV010000001.1, forward strand.
ATGAAGATGCGCAAGGCCAAACAGCTTGAGCGTCAGCGAATAGCGGTCACCTTCGAGCTTGGTCACGTAACCACGCTTCACCAGACGGTCCAGCATCCGGTAAAATTCGTTGGGGCTGCGGTCGAGATATTTGGCAATCTCGGCCTGACTCAAACCTCCATCGACACTGGCCAACAATTCGAGAATGTCCAGTCCTTTGTCGAGTGCAGGAGCGCGATAACGATCGTCTGTTTCCAAGTTCAGTCCCCTTATGAATATCTCATTTTATATGCGAATACCGCCGGCGATGAAAGACGGGATCATATCGAAAGCGCCTTGACCCATTGTGAATATTATGTTTGCATATAAATATAGAATTCACAATTGGGGGCGGATATGGGAGTGTCCGTCATGAGGAGGAAAGCATGAGGAATTTTACGACTTCTGTGCTGGCAGGTTCTGTTCTGCTGGCGACAGGGATGATTTCTGCGGGGGCGGCCGATCTTCCGGGTAAATTCGAAGGCGTTACAATCAACGCCAAGCTGATTGGTGGCCAGCAATATGAGGCGCTTTATTCGCGGATCGCTGAATGGGAAAAAGCGACCGGCGCAAAGGTCAATATTCTCTCCAAGAAGAACCACTTCGAGCTCGACAAGGAAATCAAGTCGGACATTGCATCCCGCTCCATCAACTGGTGCGTCGGCTCCAACCATTCCTCATTTGCCCCGCAATATCCTGACCTTTATGCAGACCTGAACGGCTTGCTTCCCAAAGAGGAACTGGAAGGCTTTGTTCCGTCCACGATCAAAGCTTCCACACTCAACGACAAGCTGGTTATGCTGCCGCGCGCGCAGTTTGACGTTTCGGCGCTCTATTATCAAAAGAGCCTTTACGAAGATGACGCCAAGAAGGCGGCTTTCAAGGAAAAATACGGCTACGATCTCGCACCGCCTAAGACCTGGAAAGAAGTGTCCGATCAGGCGGTATTCTTTGCTGATCCACCGAATTTCTACGGCACACAGTTTGCAGGCAAGGAAGAAGCCATCAATGGCCGCTTCTATGAAATGCTGGTCGCTGAAGGCGGCGAATATCTGGATGCTGACGGCAAACCAGCTTTTAACTCAGAAGCCGGTGTACGTGCGCTCGACTGGTTTGTTAATCTCTATAAAGACAAGGCTGTTCCGGCTGGCACCACCAATTATCTCTGGGATGAGCTGGGTGCTGGCTTTGCGTCGGGCACCATTGCGCTCAATCTGGACTGGCCGGGCTGGGCAACCTATTTCAACGATCCAAAGTCGTCGAAAGTTGCTGGCAATGTCGGCGTTGTGGTTGCACCTGAAGGTTCCGCTGGCAAGCGCACGGGCTGGTCAGGTCATCATGGCTTCTCAGTCACAGAATCCTGTGACAACAAGGATGCTGCTGCATCGCTTGTCTGGTTCCTGACCAATGAAGACTCGCAGAAGCAGGAATCAGCCGCAGGCACGTTGCCAACTCGTACTGCTGTCTGGGATTATGTGATCGAGCAGGCCGCTTCTGATCCATATAAGAAGGAAGTGCTCTCCGTGTTCCAGGAAACGGCAAAGACCGCGTTCCCGGTTCCGCAGACCCCATCATGGATCGAGATTTCCAATGCTGTCTATCCTGAACTTCAGGCAGCTATCCTTGGCGACAAGACCTCACAGCAGGCACTTGATGATGCAGCCAAGAAGGCAACGCTGATCCTTGAGGATGTAGGCGAGCTGTAACCTCGTTTAATACCCCCGTGGCTCGCCTTTGGAAAACCAATGGCGGGCCGTTTTGACAGGGTTTCCCGCTGATACACCGCCTCGGAAGAACAATGTTTAAACGAATTTCCCCGCCGGTTTTGCTTTTGCTTCCGGCCTTCATCATTCTCGCAGCGGTGGTTTTGTTTCCCCTCGCGCTTTCACTTTATTCAAGCTTCACGCCTTTCCGGCTGACGCGTCCTGACAGCCTGTTTACCTTTATCGGCCTGCGCAATTATCAGCGCATCATGACCGACTGGGTGTTCTGGGCTGCATTCATTCGCACGGTGATCTTCCTCACCATTGCGCTCAATCTGGAAATGCTGCTCGGCCTTGGTCTGGCGCTGCTCATCAACAAGGCCACCCATGGCCAGCGCCTTTTGCGCACACTGATGATGTTCCCGATGATGTTCTCGCCGGTTCTGGTCGGCTTCCAGTTCAAGTTCATGTTCAACGACAATATTGGTCTGGTGAACAATGCGCTGCAATCGTTAGGCATCACCAGTCAGGCTATTCCGTGGCTGATCGACGGCAATCTGGCGCTGTTTGCCATTCTGCTGGCAGAAGTCTGGATGTCCACTTCCGTATTCGCGATCCTCATTCTCGGCGGTCTTCTGTCGATGCCGCAGGATCCTGTGGAAGCGGCGCGTGTTGACGGCTGCACACCATGGCAGACCTTCCGCTATGTCATCTGGCCCTATCTGATGCCATTTGCGTTCATCGCGATGACCATTCGTTCGCTCGATGTGGCACGCGCTTATGACATCGTGAAGATTATGACCGATGGTGGACCGGCACGCCGCACCGAGCTGATCTGGACGCTGGTCGGACGCACCGCCTATTCGGATGCGCAGATGGGGCTGGCCAATGCCATGGCCTATGTCGCGATCCTGCTTTCGATCCTCTTCACCGTAATGTTTTTCCGCAAGCTGGCAGCCGCACGCACGCAAATCGGAGCGGAGTGGTAATCATGGCTCACGCAACACTCTCTAATGATCAGCATCGCCTGCTGCGCCGCGTCAAAAAAGTCGCCTATCTCATTGGCCTGTTTCTGGCGATGGCGATCATCTGTCTTCCGGGTTTGTGGATCGTGCTTTCGTCGTTGCGTCCCCCCGTTGAAATCATGGCAAAGCCTCCGGTCTGGATTCCGCAGGAAATCACGCTCGATGCTTATTATGCGATGTTCTCAGGCGCAGGCGGTGGCGGTATTCCGGTCTGGGATTATTTCCGCAATTCGCTGATTATCTCGGTCACATCGACCCTCATTGCGCTGGTTGTCGGTGTTTCGGGTGGGTATGCCTTTGCGCGCTTCCGCTTCTTTGGCAAATCGACGACATTCCTTGGTCTCATGCTGACGCGTTCGGTGCCGGGTATAGCGCTTTCGTTGCCGCTCTTCATGCTCTATTCGCGTATTGGCATCATCGACACGCATTTCGGCCTGATTATCACCTATGTGGCGCTCAATGTGCCTTTCACCATCTGGCTGATCGACGGCTTCTTCCGTCAGGTGCCAAAAGACTTGGCGGAAGCAGCGCAGATTGATGGCTGCACACGCTGGCAGGCTTTCTGGCAGGTGGAGTTTCCACTGGCTGGTCCGGGCATTGCGACCGCAGGCATCTTCGCTTTTCTCACCTCATGGAACGAATATGCGCTGGCTTCCCAGCTCACCCGTTCTATTAATTCCAAGACCCTTCCTGTTGGTCTTCTCGATTACACCGCTGAATTCACCATCGACTGGCGTGGCATGTGCGCGCTGGCGGTTGTGATGATTATTCCGGCGCTGACCCTCACATTCATCGTTCAGAAGCATCTTGTTGCTGGTCTGACGTTCGGCGCGGTTAAAGGTTGATATAAAATGGCTCAGCTTTCCATTAAAAATCTTGTCAAGCGTTATGGCACTGTCGAAGTGGTGCATGGCATCAATCTCGAAATCGCCGACAAGGAATTTGTTGCGCTTGTTGGTCCTTCGGGCTGTGGCAAGTCCACGACGCTGCGCATGATCGCAGGTCTTGAAAGCATCTCGGATGGCGCGCTCGAAATCGGCGGCAGGCAAGTCAACGATTTGCCGCCGCGTGATCGCAACATCTCCATGGTGTTCCAGTCCTATGCGCTTTATCCGCATATGTCGGTGCGTGAGAACATGGGCTTCTCGCTCAAAATCGCTAAGCAGCCGCAGGCGGAAATCGACCGCCGCGTGAATGAAGCATCCAGCATTCTTGGCCTTGAAGCGCTGATGGAACGTCGTCCGGCGCAGCTTTCAGGCGGTCAGCGCCAGCGCGTTGCCATGGGCCGCGCGATCGTGCGCAATCCGGAAGTGTTTCTGTTTGACGAACCGCTTTCAAACCTCGATGCGAAGCTGCGCACGCAGATGCGCACTGAGATCAAGAAGCTCCATGCCAAGGTTCAGTCGACAGTTGTTTACGTGACGCATGATCAGGTCGAGGCCATGACGCTGGCTGATCGTATCGTCATCATGCGCGATGGCCATATTGAGCAGGTCGGAACACCGGATGAAGTGTTCAAGCGTCCGGCAACGCAGTTTGTCGCTGGCTTCATTGGCTCGCCGCCGATGAATATGGCTGAGGCAACGGTTCAAGGTGCAGAATTGGTTTTTGCCACGGGTGAACGTCTGCCAGTGCCCGCACAATTCAAAGCCAAGGTCACGGAAGGCGCGAAGGTGACATTCGGCCTTCGCCCGGATGATCTGTTCCCGACCGGCCACGGCATTTCTACCGGCGATGCCGGAACATCGCATGAGCAGGATATGACTGTCTCGATCACCGAACCGCTTGGCAATGAAACGCTGGTCTTTGTCGAGTTTGCCGGAAAGGAATGGGTGGCGCGCATGCTCAACCCGCGTCACCTTAACTCCGGCGAAGCGATCTCAATGCATTTTGATCTGTCGCAGGCGCATCTGTTTGATGCGGCAAGTGGTAAGAGTTTGGCGGTTTAATCATGGCACGGATTGAAAAAGTCGAACTGCGCATGGTTGACCTTCCGCCGAAGGTTAAGCGTACCGATGCGATCCAGAGCTTTGTCAGTCAGGAAACGCCAATCGTCACCATCACCGACAGCGATGGTGCTGTCGGCACTGGCTACAGCTACACGATCGGTACAGGCGGCTCATCCATCATGCGGCTGTTGAGCGATCATCTGGTGCCGCTGATTATCAACGAGGATGCCGATTGCATTGAGGCGATCTGGCGCAAGCTCGAATTTGCAACCCATGCCACAACCATTGGTGCGATTACGGCCTTAGCGCTTGCCGCAATCGACACGGCCCTCTGGGATCTGCGTGCGAAAAAGCAGAACCTGCCACTGTGGAAACTTGCGGGTGGTGCCAAGGATCGCTGTCCGCTTTACACGACCGAAGGCGGTTGGTTGCATATCGAGAAAGAAGCACTGGTTGAGGATGCACTAGTTGCCAAGGCCAAGGGCTTTTCCGGTTCCAAGGTCAAGATCGGCAAGCCGCATGGTTCGGAAGACTATGCACGTCTTGCGGCTGTTCGTGCAGCCGTTGGTAATGGCTTTGAGATCATGACCGACTGCAATCAGGGCTTTAGCGTGGATGAAGCGATCCGCCGCGCCGAGCGTCTGAAAGAACTTGATCTTGCATGGATTGAGGAGCCGCTTCCGGCGGATGATCTTGACGGCCATATCCGCCTGACCCGTTCCACACCGACACCGATTGCGGTGGGTGAATCGATCTATTCGATCCGCCATTTCCGCGAATATATGCAAAGGGGCGCGTGCTCTATCGTGCAGGTGGATGTGGCGCGTATCGGCGGCATTACGCCATGGCTGAAAGTGGCGCATACGGCTGAAGCTTTCGACATTCCGGTCTGCCCGCACTTCCTTATGGAACTGCATGTCAGCCTCACCTGTGCCGTGCAGAATGGGCGCTATGTCGAATATATTCCGCAGCTTGATGATCTGACCACAAAGGGCATGGAAATTCGTGATGGCCACGCCATTGCCCCATCGGAAGCTGGCATTGGTATTTCGTGGGATTGGGATTCTGTACGCGCTCGTTCGGTTTCCGAATTCACCCGCGAGATCGTGAGATCGTAATGGTTCAAAGAATGGGTATGGTGATCGGGCTGAAGCCTGAAAAGATCGCAGACTATAAAAAGTTGCACGCGAGCGTGTGGCCGGAAATTCTCGCACTCATTTCCGAATGCAACATCACCAATTATACGATCTTTCTCAAAGAGCCGGAAAACCTGCTGTTCGGCACCTGGGACTATGTCGGCACCGACTTTAGAGCCGACATGAAAAAGATGGCCGACAATCCCAAAAATCAGGAATGGTGGTCGGTCTGCATGCCATGCCAGAAGCCACTTGAAACCCGTAAAGACGGCGAGTGGTGGGCAATGATGGAGGAGGTTTTCCATCATGACTGAGGTCTTTGATCCAAAAGCCCTGCGCCAGTGGTGGCCGAAGCCCAAGCAGCCAAAGCCGATCGTGATTTTCGGTGCGGGCAGTATTGTCGGCGACGCGCATCTGCCAGCCTACAAGCAGGGCGGCTTGCCAGTTGCGGGCATTTTTGATCCCAATTTTGAAAAAGCATCAGCACTTGCTGATCAGTGGGGCGTGAAAGCTTTCGCAAACTTGCAAGAGGCGCTTGCGGTTGAAGACGCAATCTTTGATCTGGCAACGCCGCCCTCAGCCCATGCTTCGATCCTGTCGCAATTGCCGGAAGGTTCTGCGGTTCTGATCCAGAAGCCGATGGGCAGCGACTTGGAAAGTGCTACGAAAATCCTGAAAGTCTGCCGTGCGCGCAATCTCAAAGCCGCGGTGAATTTCCAGCTGCGTTTTGCGCCGATGATGTCGGCACTTTACGATGCCGTGGATAAAGGCTTGCTTGGCGAAGTGGTGGATTTCGACGCATGGCTGGCGCTTGCGACCCCTTGGGGTCTGTGGCCGTTCCTCAAAGGCCTGCCGCGCATCGAGATCGCCATGCACTCGATCCATTATCTTGATTTCGTGCGCGGTCTGCTTGGCAATCCGCAAGGTGTTCATGCCAAAACCATTGGCCATCCGAACCACGAAGTCGCCCAGACCCGCACGGCTGCTATTCTCGATTACGGCAACCGCGTGCGCTGTGCGCTGTCGATCAATCACGACCATGATTTTGGCCGCAAGTTTCAGGCCTGCGAGTTCCGCATTTGCGGCACCGAAGGGGCTGCCTATGTGAAACTCGGTGTCAATCTTGACTATCCGCGCGGGGAACCGGACGAGCTTTGGATCAAGCCAAAGGGTGGCGACGACTGGGTGCAGGTGGAGCTTCAAGGCGCATGGTTCCCGGACGCTTTCCTCAATCGCATGGCACAGTTGCAGCGCTTCGCCACTGGTGAAGATGCAGAACTGATCGGCTCGGTCGAAGATGCATGGCACACCATGGCGCTGGTCGAAGCCGCTTATCAGTCGAGCAGCCAGCCCGCCACGCCGCTCGCTGCAAAACCGGAGTTCTGATTATGTCTGAACAGACGATCTATTTTGAAGACTATGAGCTTGAGGCTCAGCGCATAACTTATGGCCGCACGATCACCGAAACGGATTTCGTGGTGCATGCCGGTCATACGGGTGATTTCTTTCCGCACCACATGGATGCGGAATTTGCAAAAACTCTGCCGGGCGGACAGCGTATTGCGCATGGGACAATGATCTTTGCAATCGGTGTCGGTCTGACTGCGACGCTGATTAACCCTGTTGCGTTTTCCTATGGCTATGATCGCCTTCGCTTCGTGCGTCCGGTGCATATCGGCGATACGATCCGCACGCGCGTGACGATCAGCGCAAAGGAAGACGATCCGAAACGGACAAATATGGGCCGCGTTACTGAGCGGTGCGAAGTGCTTAATCAGCGGGACGAAGTGGTGCTGGCTTGCGACCACATCCTGCTTGTTGAACGGAAGGCATGACTATGACGATACGATTTGATGGAAAAACAGCGCTGATCACAGCGGCTGCGCAGGGCATTGGCCGTGCCAGTGCTTTGGCATTTGCGCAAGCCGGTGCAAAGGTCTATGCGACCGACATCAACGAGGCAGCACTCAAAGAACTCGAAGGCGTTTCCGGCATCATCACACGCAAGCTCAATGTGCTTGACGAGGCCGAAGTAAAGACGCTCGTTGCCGAGATCGGTCAGGTCGACATTTTGTTCAACTGCGCGGGCGTCGTGCATGGTGGTTCTATCCTCGAAATGAAGGACGAAGACCTCGACTTCGCGATTAATCTCAACGTCAAGGCCATGATCCGCACGATTCAGGCCGTTCTGCCGGGCATGCTGGAACGCCAAGACGGCGCCATCGTCAACATGGCCTCCGTTGCTTCGAGCGTCAAAGGCGTGCCGAACCGTTTTGCTTATGGTGTCACCAAAGCGGCTGTCATTGGTCTCACCAAGGCTGTTGCTGCTGATTATGTTGCCAAAGGCATTCGCTGCAACGCCATCTGCCCCGGTACGGTTGAAAGCCCGTCGCTTCAGGATCGTCTGCGCGCACAGGGCGATTACGAAGAACAGCGCGCCGCTTTCATCGCGCGTCAGCCAATTGGTCGTATTGGTCAGCCGGAAGAAATCGCCGATCTCGCGGTCTATCTCGCAGGTGCCACTTACACGACTGGTCAGGCGTATAACATCGACGGCGGCTGGACAATTTAAGTTCGCTGCTGCAAATCCCCACAAGGAGTAAACTTATGAAATTTCTTCGTTATGGCGAAACGGGTCAGGAAAAGCCGGGCCTTCTCGATGCAGACGGCAATATCCGTGATCTTTCTGCGCATATCAGTGATCTGTCCGGTGCCGTTCTCAGCCCTGAAGCGCTCGCAAAGCTTGGCTCGCTTGACGTCAACGCACTGCCAAAGGTTGAAGGCAATCCACGTCTCGGCCCATGTGTTGCAGGCACTGGCAAGTTTATCTGCATCGGCCTCAATTATGCCGATCACGCAGCAGAATCCGGTATGGCTGTGCCGCCAGAGCCAGTTATCTTCATGAAGGCAACTTCGGCTATCGTTGGCCCGAATGATGATCTCATCATCCCGCGTGGCTCGGAAAAAACCGACTGGGAAGTCGAATTCGGTATCGTTATCGGCAAGACCGCGAAATATGTCTCGGAAGACGATGCGCTTGATTACGTTGCTGGCTATTGCACGCTGCATGACGTCTCGGAACGCGCTTTCCAGATCGAACGCGCGGGCCAGTGGACCAAGGGCAAGTCTTGCGACACATTCGGCCCGACCGGTCCATGGCTGGTGACAAAGGACGAAGTTGCTGATCCGCAGAACCTCAAAATGTGGCTCACGGTCAATGGCGAAACCATGCAGGACGGCTCGACCAAGACCATGGTCTATGGCGTGCGTTATCTGGTTTCCTATCTGTCGCAGTTCATGTCATTGCAGCCGGGTGACATCATCTCCACTGGGACGCCTCCCGGCGTTGGCATGGGCATGAAGCCCCCGCGCTATCTCAAGGCTGGCGACGTTGTTGAACTTGGCATTGAAGGCCTCGGCACACAGAAGCAAAACGTGCGCGCCGACGTTTAATTATTTTGGGCATGCCCCCAAACGGTTGAGGTTTGGGGGATCATGCTCGGATAACGGATAAAACATGACCAAAATTACTGATCTGCGCGTCTTCGATCTGCGCTTCCCGACTTCGCAAAGTCTGGATGGCTCTGACGCAATGAACCCGGACCCGGACTATTCGGCCGCTTATGTCATTCTCGATACGGATGACGAGGCGTTGAAGGGCCATGGTCTCACTTTCACCATCGGTCGCGGTAATGACATTTGCTGTCAGGCCATTCTTGCCATGCGTCATCTGGTGGTCGGCGTTGACCTTGACGTGGTCCGCGAGGCGCCGGGCAAGTTCTGGCGCCATCTGACAAGCGACAGCCAGTTGCGCTGGATCGGCCCTGAAAAGGGTGCGATGCATCTGGCAACTGGTGCTGTCGTCAACGCGTTTTGGGATCTGCTGGCAAAGCAGTCGGGCAAGCCGGTTTGGCGTCTGGTTTCAGAACTTTCCGCTGAGGAAATCGCCGACATCGTCGATTACCGCTATCTGACCGATGTGCTGACCCGTGACGAAGCTGTCGAAATTCTGCGCAAAGCAGAAAGTGGCAAGGCTGAACGTATCGCTAAGCTCGAAGCCACGGGCTATCCTTGCTACACGACTTCTGCTGGTTGGCTTGGCTATGATGATGAAAAGCTGCGTCGTCTGTGTCAGGAGGCCATTGATGAAGGCTTCAATCACGTCAAGATGAAGGTTGGCCGTGATCTCGAAGACGATATTCGTCGTCTCACCATTGCGCGTGAAGTGATTGGCCCGGATCGTTATCTGATGATTGACGCCAATCAGGTCTGGGAAGTCGATCAGGCAATCGCGTGGGTTAACAAGCTTGCCTTCTCTAAGCCGTTCTTCATCGAAGAGCCGACCAGCCCGGATGATGTTGCAGGACATCGCAAAATCCGCCAAGCCATTGGCGATGTGAAGGTTGCAACTGGTGAAATGTGCCAGAACCGCATCATGTTCAAGCAGTTTATCGCCGAAGGCGCTATCGATATCGTCCAGATCGATTCATGCCGCATGGGTGGCCTGAATGAAGTTCTGGCCGTGCTGCTGATTGCTGCGAAATACAACAAGCCTGTTTGGCCACATGCCGGCGGCGTTGGCCTTTGCGAATATGTGCAGCACCTGTCGATGATTGATTATGTTGCCGTTTCCGGCACTATGGATGGTCGCGTGATCGAATATGTCGATCATCTGCACGAGCATTTCATTGAGCCATGCATCATCAAGGATGCGGCCTATATGCCGCCATCACTGCCGGGCTTCTCAATTGAAATGAAGCCAGAGTCGATTATGCAATATACGTTCAAGGGCTGATACAAAAGCATTTGAGCTCGAAGCCGCGCTGCCGAAAATATCTTTCGTAGCGCGGCTTTTTATTATTGATCGCTTAAGAATACTCTGTTCCTTTGGGAACTGTTGATTTGGCAAAGGTGTTAAGATGAATAAGGCAATTTGGATACTCGGTGCTTCCGTTCTTTTGGCGGCAACATCATCCGGCTCTGCGCAGGTTAGCGCTGAAGTCGGCGTGCTTTCTTGCGATGTGTCCGCCGGTATCGGCCTGATCATCGAGCAGAAGCAGAAGGTTAGCTGTACGCTGTCGAACGGCAATGGTTTGTCACAGCAGTATAAGGGGTCGATTGATCAATATGGTCTGGAACTGGGTGAAACGACCGGCGGCCAGATGACCTGGACTGTTCTTGCTGCAACCACAACTGTTGAGCCGGGCGCACTTGCTGGCACCTATGCGGGCGCGCAGGCGGATGCAAGCCTTGGCCTCGGCGCAGGCGTTCAGGTTCTGGTCGGCGGAACCGGCCAGTCTTTCACATTGCAGCCGCTGGCTGTCGATACCGAAAAGGGAACAGCTCTCTCTGCCGGTGTTGAAACGCTGACGCTGGAATATGTTCAGCCGTAAATTGGGTTGCTGATGGCTTCAAAAAAAGCGCACCAAAGGTCGGTGCGCTTTTTTATTTGAGCATTTCCATTGGGTCAATCAAACAGGAAAGGCACGGGCGATGATGGCGGCTTGGACAGCTTTGTCATGAGCCGCAAAGCACTGCGGCACGAAGGCCGCGCTCACGAATCGTCGCTTTAAAACCCCAAATGAAAGCATCGCAGAATGAAAAATCAGCTGTTGCATGGGAAGTATTGTGCTAAAGCACGTCGCAGCTAAAGGGGCTCATTTAGCATTTGCAAATATGCGGCAATGACACGCTTTAAGCGCGACATATTCTAGTGCTCCTCGCGATAAATAGAAGTATGGAAATCTTCAAAAGATGGAATGGATTCCTATAGTTTTGATGGGGTTCAAGGTTGTCGTATTAGGCGTGGCCATGTTCTTTGCCATCAAGTGGCATTACGATAAAGATAAGGCGAAAAAGGATAGCGAAACAAACCTACCGTAAGTATTCGCAAATCGCGAGCAACCATGTTTGAGGGCAGAATCCTGAAACTGCATGTCATACCACGGCTCGCCGATCCGCGCGACAAGCCCGGATTTACCAGAAGCCGAGTTTGCGATTTTGGCGCGGTGAGGCATTGAGGCATTATACCATTGCTCCCGAATAGCCCACTCTAAGCGGGCTTTTTCGTGCGCGTAATAAAATGGGCCTGCAATAACGCTCGTTCTTATTGCAAGATTGTCAGTTTGTTATGAATCTAAAAACGAAGGACTTTGGGGGAGTGTGAATGGTGCCCGGAGACGGATTTGAACCGCCGACACGCGGATTTTCAATCCGCTGCTCTACCAACTGAGCTATCCGGGCATCCTCGCAGTGATTTCTCACCATGTGGCGGTGTTGGTGTCCGCCGGAAGTGGGTGCGTTATAGCATTAAATTTCACGCTGTCCAGCACCCTATCGCAATTTTTATAAGATTTCTTATAAGCTTGCTAAACTACCGATTTGACTGTGGAAATCAGAGCCACACATACTCAGTTGTCGTTCTCTTCCTCTTCATCAATCGGCTTACCGGGAATCACATAGCTTCCCGAAAGCCAACGATTGAGGTCAATGCTTTTGCAACGCGGTGAGCAGAACGGATAAGCATCACGAACCGATGGCTTGCCACATTCAGGGCAGGGACGAACAGGGCGCAAGGGCGTGACGCGAGCGTCCGGCGCTGTGGAGATATCTTTCTTGTCGCTCATGGGATTTTCAGACCTTGCCGTTTTGCCAATTGGCGTAGACAGGATAGCCACCATCGGCCAGCAGGCTCACCGTTTCCTGCAAGGGAAGCCCCACCACGCTGGTGTAGGAGCCAACAAGCTTGACCACGAAGCTGCCTGCAAGTCCCTGAATGGCATAACCACCAGCCTTGCCGCGCCATTCGCCGGACGCGAGATAGGCGTCGATCTGCAAGCGCGTCAAACGCTCAAAACGCAGACGTGTTTCAACAAGTGTCTGGCGCAGATTTCCATTGGGCAGAACAAGGCAGACACCGGTAAAAACCTTATGCGTACGCCCTGACAAAAGACGCAGGCATTCCCGCGCTTCATCGTTGATCTCGGCCTTTGGCAAAATGCGGCGCCCGACGGCAACAACCGTATCAGCCGCAAGAACAAAAGCTTTGCCGAAATTTTCATCGCCCTGCAATTGTTCCTGCGCAGCCTTTGCCTTTTCACGCGAAAGCCGCCGCGCCAGAGAACGCGGATGCTCCGCACGCTGGGGCGTTTCATCAATATCAGCTGGCTGAATATGATCCGGCTCAATGCCGGCTTGACCCAGAAGCTCAATTCTTCGGGGGGAGCCGGACGCAAGAACCAGCTTATGTTGCGCGCTTATAGACAAGGCTTTTTCCGAAAAAGCGAGTGATTGGCTTATTTGAAGCGGTAGGTGATACGGCCCTTGGTCAGGTCGTAAGGGGTCATTTCGACCAGAACCTTGTCGCCAGCGAGAACGCGGATGCGGTTCTTGCGCATGCGGCCGGCAGTGTGGGCAATGATTTCATGTTCGTTTTCGAGCTTCACGCGGAACATTGCATTTGGCAGCAGTTCCGTAACAACACCCGGAAATTCGAGGACTTCTTCTTTCGCCATGCGATACCTGTTTCTTTCTTTGATAGAATTGGCCCGAAACCGGGCCATAGCTTTAAATTTGGCCGGAACCTATATGATTAGACGGCATTTGTGAACAACCGAATTGGATGATGTTATTTTGGAGCTAAACGCTCTGTAATCTGGTGCTTCAAACGGTCTCGCACATCACGATAAGCATCCAAAATCTGCCCGCGGCTGCCTGTAACAAGTGTAGGGTCCGGTGTCGGCCAATATTCGACATCGACCGAAAATCCGCGCATACGTTCAAGCACCGTATGATGTGCAAGCGGAGTGAGCGTGATGATAAGGTCAAAATAGCCATCCGCCAGCTCTTCCAACCCGCGAGGTTGCCGGTCATCAAGCGACAAACCTTCTTCATTCAAAACGGCATCAACAAACGGATCACGCTCACCGCGCTGCACGCCTGCCGACGCAATATACATATTGGGCGACAACAGCTTTCTTGCAAGAAGCTCGGCCATTGGAGAACGGATTGCGTTTTTGCCACAGACGAAAAGTATAGACGTGGGCCGTTTGGCAGCTTCGGCGTCTTCCGCTTTTTCAACCGCATCATCACCGTGCATTTGATCTCAGCCCCGCCAATGCAGCACGCATACCAGTGTGAAGAGACGCCGCGCCGTCGCAAAATCAACTTCAATCTTGCCGTTCAGACGCGTTTGCAGCGTTTGGGATCCTTCATTATGCAGGCCGCGCCGTCCCATATCGATGGCTTCAATCTTGCTTGGAGACGCGGAACGGATTGCCTCGTAATAGCTTTCGCACACCATGAAATAATCGCGAACGATGCGTTTCAATGGTGTCAGCGATAGAATGTGGGTCGCAACGTTTTCACCGTTTTCACGTGTGATCGAAAAAATGAGTCGCGTTTCCATAAGCGACAGGCGAAGCTTGTATGGCCCACCTGTGGCATCGCCGACCGGATAGAAGGTATTTTCCTCAATCAGATCAAAAATAGCGACTGCGCGTTCATGCTCGACATCAGGCGTCGAGCGCCCGATGGTTTCATCCAGCTCGACGTCGATCAATCGGGCATTAGGAACGCCGACAGTCATGATCCCTCATAGGTTGAGCCGGATGGCAACGGATTGCGCGTGGGCGTCAAGGCCTTCTGCGCGAGCGATTTCAATAGCGGCAGGTCCAAGCGCACGCAGCTGATCGGGACCGAGCTTTAGAAGTGATGTGCGCTTCATATAATCAAGCACCGACAGGCCGGACGAGAATCGCGCCGAACGTGCGGTCGGCAGAACGTGATTGCAGCCGCCGACATAATCGCCGATCACTTCCGGCGTATAGGCACCAATGAAGATTGAGCCGGCATTGCGAATTCGGGGCAGCAAGGCTTCGGGATCGGCAGTGGCGATTTCCAGATGCTCGGCTGCAATGCGATTTGCCAGCGGGATGGCAGCATCAAAGTCCTCAACCAAAATGACTGCGCCAAAATCGCGCCAGCTTGCCGCTGCCGTTTCTGCACGCGGCAAAGTTTTCAGCTGGCGCTCAACGGCGTCTTCAACAGCCTTCGCGAAAGGCTCGTCATCGGTCATCAGGATAGATTGCGCGGCCGTATCGTGTTCTGCCTGCGCGAGAATGTCGGCCGCCAGCCAGTCCGGATTGTTGTCCTTGTCGGCAATCACCAGCACTTCGGAAGGTCCGGCAATCATGTCAATGCCGACCGTACCAAAGACAATGCGCTTGGCAGCCGCAACATATGCGTTGCCGGGGCCAACAATTTTTGCAACCGGCGCAATGGTTTGCGTACCAAAGGCGAGAGCCGCCACAGCCTGCGCGCCGCCAACACGGTAGATTTCTGAAACACCGGCAAGGCGGGCTGCCACCAGAACCAGCGGGTTGAGCTTGCCATCAGGCGAGGGCACAACCATCACAATCCGCTCAACCCCTGCAACCTTTGCAGGCACAGCATTCATCAACACCGAACTTGGATAGCTCGCAGTGCCGCCCGGCACATAAAGACCGACGGCTTCTATGGCTGTCCAGCGCGAACCGAGTTCCACGCCAAGCGCATCGGTGTAGCGATCATCCTTAGGGAGTTGGCGCGAGTGGTGTTTTTCAATACGTTCATGCGCCAGTTTCAGCGCTTCAATGGTTGAGGCAGGTGCTTGATCGAAAGCCGCATCGATTTCTGCTTCCGTAACCCGAATGCCGGTTTTATTCAGATCGATACGATCAAAACGCAGCGAATATTCAATCAGGGCGGCATCGCCTTCGCGGCGTACACGATCAACGATTTCGCGGGCAGCGCGATCCACATCTTCAGAGACCTCGCGCTTGCCGGTCAGGAAAGCTGCAAAGTTCTTTTCAAAATCGGGGTCGGTTTGTCTGAGCGTCGTGACCACGCTGGTATTCCTTTAACTGTCGGTCCGGGCAAAGCCCTGTTGTCTTGTGTAATGAGAAATCTTGTCGTGAACCGCAATCAGGCGTCGTGTCGCGGTACGGAACTGGTTTCCCACGCAGCCCCCAGATCCGTCAGCTGCGCTTCGATACATTCCACATCCAGACGGATAGCGGCATTTGCTGAAAAAGTCAGTTCCAAAGTTCCAGCAGGTGCTTCACCAGGAATAAAACGAATGGCCAGCAGTGACAAAACCTCTTCGGGTTTCTGCCGGTCGATGCCGCTGCCTTTGACAGCCGTGACGCGGTTAAAATGCAAAGCAGTGCGGCGACGCTGATATTGCGGCTTTCGGAAAAGCTTCGGTTTGACCTTTTCCCACGCAAAGCGATTGAGTGTCAGCACGAAGCGCTTCTCCGCCGCCAGATATTGCAGATCTGACACTTTGAGAACCGCGTCCTGAAGATGGGCGGACAGGACCTGCAAATCTTCTTCATCCAGCGCCACAAGCTTCAACATTTCCATATCTGGCCCATATCTTGCGTTGTTCCCTGCTACTCTCAAATATCGTGTGTGCAACTTTGCATGTCAGCACAAAAAAATCGACAGGCTTTTCAGCCTGTTGACGAATAAGCCGGAAATGAAAGAAAAGCCGGACTGCATTAGGCAAATCCGGCTTTTAAATGATTAACCGCTGATGCGCTCAACATGAGCGCCACAGCGCGAGAGCTTTTCTTCCAATCGCTCAAAGCCGCGATCAAGGTGATAGACGCGGTTGACGGTTGTTTCACCCTCAGCAGCAAGGCCCGCGATAACCAGTGAAACCGATGCGCGCAGATCCGTTGCCATAACCTGTGCACCCTTGAGACGTTCTACACCTTCAACGGTTGCAGTCTGGCCCGACAAAGAAATCTTTGCACCCAGACGCGCCAGCTCCTGCACATGCATGAAGCGATTTTCGAAGATCGTCTCGGTAATGCGTGATGTCCCCTGTGCCATCGTCATCAGGCCCATGAACTGCGCCTGAAGATCGGTCGGAAAGCCGGGGAACGGATCGGTGGTTACATCGACTGGATGAATACCATGGCCATTGCGCACGACACGCAGGCCGCTGTTGGTTTCGGTGATTTCCGCGCCCGCCTGACGCAAGGTTTCAAGCGCTGCGGTAAGCTGGCTTTCCTGTGCGCCTTCAAGCAGCACATCACCGCCTGTCATGGCAACAGCCATGGCGTAAGTGCCGGTTTCAATACGGTCTGGGATAACGCGAACGCGTGCGCCCGACAGGCTGGTAACACCCTGCACATGGATTGTGTCGGTGCCTGCGCCGGTGATTTTTGCGCCCATGGCATTCAGGCAGTCGGCGAGATTGACAACCTCCGGCTCGCGCGCAGGGTTTTCGATAATTGTTTCGCCTTTGGCAAGTGCTGCTGCCACCAGCATGACGTGGGTCGCGCCAACTGAAACCTTTGGGAAGCGATAGCGTGCACCAACAAGGCCGCCCTTTGGTGCGCGCGCCTTTGCATATCCATTCTCAATGTCGATCTGCGCACCGAGCGCTTCAAGGCATTCGAGCAGCAGATCAACCGGGCGTGTACCAATGGCGCAACCGCCAGGCAGCGAAACGGTTGCTTCACCCATACGCGCCAGAAGCGGGCCGATGACCCAGAAGCTCGCACGCATCTTGGAAACCAGCTCATAAGGAGCAACGGTATCGACAATGTTGCGCGCCGTGAAATGGATGGTGCGCGAATAGGCGCCATTCTGATGTTCGCGGCGCCCATTGACGGAATAGTCAACGCCATGATTGGAAAGAATGCGGATCAACTGCTCGACATCGGCGAGGTGCGGCACGTTTTCAAGCGTCAGCGTATCGTCGGTGAGAAGCGAAGCGATCATCAATGGCAGCGCTGCATTTTTAGCGCCAGAGATAGGAATGACGCCGTTGAGCTTGTTGCCGCCGATGATTTTGATGCGATCCATGCTGTTTCACCTTCTGGGCCGAAGCTTTTGCCCGGCAATCGATATTTGCAAATTCCGCAGCACTTGAGACTGGCAGCGTTGCATTAAGAAATGACTGTTCATGCGGCGGAATTACGTCGAACACGAATCACAGTCGTATCGCGGTACCACCGAGAATTGATCTGTGCTTTTAACGCAGCCGCTTTCTATCTTCAAGGAAGGCTTTATTACATGATATTCTGCTTGAAAAGCAGCGCCGAACGCGCAGGTGCTTTTTAGCGGGGAAAGGTTCAGTCTATGTCTTCTTTGCCCGCGGTTATGCCATCATTGCGTTCATCGGCATCGCCTGCACGTCGTGAGCGCGATTGCACTTTGCGCCGCATGAGATTCGCACGCAATTGCTCAGCGCGCCGCTTCTCGCGCGGATCGATATGATTTTTTTTGTCGTCTTTGGTCTTTTTTTCGCTCATGGCTTCTATGTACTCCGGTAAAAACCCTTCGAAAAGCGGGTTTTAAAGTGAGTATCCAATGATTTCCACATTAAGTGAAAAGAAATGCAATTGCTTGCTTGCGATTCACGCAATGATGTGGCAGAAGTCCGCCGCGTTCAAGAGAATGCTGCGGTAGCTCAGTGGTAGAGCACTCCATTGGTAATGGAGAGGTCGAGAGTTCAATCCTCTCTCGCAGCACCATTCTATCTACTTGAATTGATAGAACTTCCTGAAAAACAAAGACTTTTAGACGGCCTTCTGGTACACAGAGGTGGTCCACATGAGTTTGTCAATGCCTTCACCTGTTAAGCATTCGAAGACCGGAACGTATTACCTCAGGCAGCGAGTTCCCGTTGATTTGAAGGCGAAGGCACGGGGAAAGAGCGTCGCACTTCCTGTCGATCAAGCGCTGAAGTCCGTAACGATAGGCGAAAGCGTTAAGGTGTCTCTGGCGACCAAGGATCCAGCCGAGGCCAAGGCCCGTTACAGGGAGGCCGATGCTGTCTTATCGAAATTCTGGGGAGCTTTGCGAAATGGACCGATGAGGCTCACTCAGAAGGAAGTCGCGGAACGGGCTGGGCTTGTCTATGGGTTTTTTGCCGACACGTTCGAAGAGGACGCAGAAGACCCAGAATTTTGGGCAAGGTCGCAGCGCATAGACAAGGTAGTTCTGTGGAGGGCTAAGATAGGCGAGCGCCCTTGTTATCCCTTAACGACACACCAGCGCGAAACCCTTGAGCCACGATTTGGGCCGTTTGTCGATCAGGTCCTTTTTAACACAGGGGAGGAGATAGACGCCGAAAGCCGCGATAAACTGTTGGTAGCTGTGGCGTCCGCATTGCAGAACGCACAGGCGACAATTCTCAGAAGAGCAGATGGCGACTATAGACCCGATACCGAGATACGACAGCGTTACCCGGAATATGCGCCAAGCGTGGAACCAAAAGACGAACCTGACGCGACGTCGAATAATGCAGAGAAGGGAGCGGGACTCGATCTATTCATGCTTCTCGATCACAAGTTCAAAGACAAGGGAACGGCGAAGACATATCGGGCCTATCTCGGAGATTTGAAACTGTTTGTCGAATTTATCGGGCACAGTGATGCCGAGCGTGTCACAAAGGACAATGTTCGCGAGTGGAAAGATGCTCTGATCAAGCAAGGCTTGTCCGCCAAAACGATCAATGACAAAAAGTTGTCTGCTGTAAAGGCTACAATTGCGCATGGTGTCAATGAATTTAGCTTAACCCAAAACGTTGCTGTTTCGATCCGTGATAAGCGTGACGCCCCAGTGCCGATAGGTTCTCGTTCATACACACACGAGCAAGCTACAGCTATCCTTCAGGCGACCTTTAAAGGTACGGAGAAAGGCTTGGATCCCCATCACCAGAGGGCAGTCTTCTGGGTGCCGTGGATATGTGCCTATACAGGTTTGCGGGTATCTGAGGCCGCGCAAATTCAAGGCAAAAATGTTCGTATTGAGAATGGCCATCCAATCTTTTTCATCGATCCAGCAGATGGCGGAACGAAGAGCAAAGCAGCTTGGACGACTGGTATTCATGAGCATCTCATCAATATGGGCATTCTTGAAATGTTCAAGTCTGTAGGTGACGGTCCAGCGTTCTATCGTGCTTACCCTGAAGGTACTGATATGCGGGGGATGGAGGAAACGCACAGGGCGAAGTATAGCGGCTCACGTGTTGGGGACTGGACACAAAGCATTTTGACCGAACCTGCACCGGGAGGGCGACCTAACCACGCGTGGCGTCATCTATTTACGACCCTTTCACGTCGTTTCAAGATGACTAAGGAAACCCGTGATTATATGCTTGGCAGCCGGAAGAAGGCAGATGCCCGAGAAGGCTATGGCGATTTCACGCCGGATGTCGTTTGTGGTGAAATCAACAAGCTTCCTAGGTTCGGCGTGAAGGACACTGGATACCGCCCGACACTAGAAGTGTTGGAACCCGAACCCGTGAAAGATCGCCCAGAAAAACCCCAAAAGACAAAGGAAGGGAAGCTTATTCTCGTGCCGCCGAGACGCTAGCTAACCACCATTGACGTAAATGCGCGAACAATTCAACGGAGCTTAGGCGCTAATGATCGACTCGGTTTTCATGAGCATCTCTGAGGCTTTCATAAAGCTTCCCCGGCCCCAAGAGTATATCCTTTAACCCATCGCGTACCTTTTCCGAACCGAGTGCCTGTTTGCTCATTGTTTCATGTGCTGCAAATGCGTCCATGATAGCATCCACGATGGCATTCTTGAGATCAGGGGAGCTTGCGAACTGTTCCTTACTGTTGTTAGCTGCCTGTTTAACAAGGACAGGCGATTGCAGCAGTTTTCCCTTAAGGACGTTGTTCACGTAAACGAGCTGGTCATCGTCGGTGAGATCGCCGTCAAACAAATCGTTGATCTTATCTATGATCTCCTGAAGGAGCGCCTTTTCCTTTTCTTGAACAGATCCTGAGCCTGTTTCCGTCACTGGTTGCAGCAATGGTTTATCATTACCCTTGAGGGCTAACGGCTTCTTTCCAAGGTTTCTGAGATTATGATGGGTCAGCACAATCTTGGACAGATCAACGCCGTCGCGGTCTCTGCCGAACTGGAGTAGAGGGATCAGGCGTTTATAGAAGATTGAACGGGCTTCAATTGCCGAATTGCCATAGTCGAATATCTGAGAAAGAAAAGCGTACAGACGCTGAAATGCCTGCATGTCACTCTTGAACAGCAGAAGAGCGTTGATTTCGTCCTTGGCAGCTTCGATGACCTTCTCGTCAGCTTTGCTCTGCGCAGCTTTCAACTCGTCCTGTGCCTGCTTGTACTTCTTCAGGATACGGTCAGCGACAGGCTCAATTGCTGCGATAAGGTCCCCTTGTTTGGACTTAGGATTGAGCTCAACGGCCACGACGCGATCAACTTCAAAGTTATCGTAGTAGCCCTGCGCGTCGAGTTTTGCGCGAATATCGAAGATCAGGTTAGGGTCTGTCGTGGCTGCCAATTGCGCAGTGTCGAAGTATGTGAGGAATGCATCAAGGATCTCGTCGGCATTGTTCGCAAAATCGAGAACGTAAGTCGTGTCCTTGCCGGGATATGCTCTGTTCAGCCGCGACAGGGTTTGCACCGCCTGAATGCCAGCCAAGCGCCTATCTACATACATGCCGCAAAGCAGCGGCTGATCGAACCCCGTCTGGAACTTATTGGCGACGAGCAGAATTTGATATTCCGGCAGCTTGAACGCTTCCCGTATATCGCGACCTTTTAGATCCGGGTTCAGAGATTTACTCGCCTCGGTGAACGGATCGGGACCGCTCTCGGAATCATCTACCTCACCCGAGAATGCCACCAGCGTATCCATCTGGTAGCCCTTGGATTTGATATACTTCTTGATCGCTAGTTGCCAGCGGACGGCTTCCAGACGGCTTCCTGTGACGACCATCGCTTTCGCCTTGCAATCCAGCAGCGGTGCGACATTAGCAAGGAAATGCTCGACGACGATTTCAACCTTCTGGCTGATATTGTACGGATGCAGTCTTACCCATTTCATGATGTGCTTGAGTGCAGAGCTGGCTTCGACTTCAGTCTCTGTGAGTTCCTTCCCATCGTTGGCAAGTTTGAACGCCAAACTGTACGGAGTGTAATTTTGAAGTACGTCGAGGATGAAGCCCTCTTCAATTGCCTGCCGCATCGAATAGACATGAAATGGCGCTGGCAAATTGTGAGGGCCACTTGGCTGCTCTGGCTCAGGTTTGCGTCCGAAGAGCTCCAAGGTCTTTGCCTTGGGTGTTGCCGTGAATGCGACGTAAGTGATCCCTGCGTCATCTGCACGTGCACCCATTCTAGCAGCCAAGATGTCCTCAGCGCTCAATTCTGCTCCGTCTGCCAAGGCTTGCAATTCATCAGCAGCAAGCAACTCCTTCAGCTTTGACGCGGCTTCGCCAGTTTGTGAGCTGTGAGCTTCATCAGCAATTACCGCAAAATGTTTTCCTTGGGTTGCTGTAAGCTTTCGTACGGCTTCAATGGCGTAAGGGAACGTCTGTATCGTGCAGACGATGATTTTCTTCCCTTCATCGAGCGCCTTGGCCAGCGATCCGCTCTTGCTGCCGTCCTCGTTGCGAATTACGGCGACCACGCCCTGTACGCGCTGGAAATCGAAGATGGCTTCCTGAAGCTGGGTATCGATCACGTTACGATCTGAGACGACGATGATGCTGTCAAAAATCTTCTTGTGGCTAGCATCATGAAGATCCGCGAGGAAATGCGCAGACCAAGCAATCGAATTGGTTTTTCCTGATCCTGCTGAATGCTGGATGAGAAACTTTCCGCCGACACCCTCGCCAAGAACCGCTGCTTGAAGTTTCCGCGTGGCGTCCAACTGGTGGTAGCGCGGGAAGATGACTGAGGTGATGTTCTTCTTGGTGTCGCGTTTCGTGACCATGTAGCGCCCGAGGATTTCGAGGAAACTTTCGCGTTCCCAGACCTCTTGCCACAGATAAGACGTTCGGTGTCCGTGTGGATTAACGGGATTGCCTTTGCCGCCGTTGTCGCCCTTATTGAATGGCAGAAAGCGTGTCGACACTCCTTCGAGCTTTGTCGTCATCATCACTTCGGAATTGCTGACCGCGAAGTGTACCAGCGCCCCGCTCGGGAAAGTCAGCAATGGCTCTGGGGATTTCCCTTTTGGCTTCGGATCCCGGTCGAACCTGTACTGATCAATCGCATCGGTAACGCTCTGAGTGAAATTCGTCTTCAGCTCGGTTGTTGTGACAGGGATGCCGTTCAAAAACAGAACAAGGTCAATGCTGTTCTCGTTATGCAGGGAGTACCGAACTTGGCGGACTACCCGGAGACGGTTGGCGTGGTACTTGGTCAAGATGTCTGCATTCATTGCCAATGCAGGCTTGAACTGTGCAAGGCTCAGGGGTGCCCGAAGCCCGATCATTTCTACGCCATAACGCAGAACGTCGAGTGTGCCTCGGTCGTCTAGCTGTTTACGTACTCGGTCTAGCAGGACGGTTTCAGCGTTGGTACCGTGGGTCTTCTTAAGGCTATCCCAAGCTTTCGGCTGGGTCTCCTTGAGCCAAGACACGAGATCAGAAGGAAACAACGCCCGGGTGCGATCATAATGCGCTGCATCGCCGATATTACAGAGCCAGCTGTTCTCAGAGAGATGGCTGGTTATCTCGTCCTCAAAGCTGATTTCCTTGTGAATGCTCATTCTCGTGCCCCCTCGGCGGAATTATTCTGCTGCCACTTGCTGATCAGGAACAGAGCCAAGCACGTCGATCTTACCCGTAACAGCTGCGGAAATAAGTGCAGAGCGACGTTCAAGCAACAATTTAATTGCTGCTTCCGATTGATCCAATATTTCCTTAGTCCTTTGGATTTCCGTATGAATTTTATCAACTATTATTAGCTGCTCTTGTAGAGGAGGTACAACTAAACAAAAAGCCTTGAATTGATCCTGTGATAGGTTTTGCATACTCGAACTTGTTCCCGCACAAGCAATATGAACTTGCGCTCTGTATTCGAGCGTGAGCGTCCATAGATGAATAAAAGCTGCCGAAGCATCACAAAATTGAATTTGCCAAAGGCGATCTGGTAAAAATATGTTCGACAGATTTTCTATTGATAATCCTGCTGCTCCTACGAGATCCGGCGTATTCATTCTACTCACGATAAGCGAGTCAGATATCACTGGGCAAGATACCCTCGGGTATTCTTCAGGTATTATTGTTTTATTTTCTGATGGATTAAATTCGCCGCTATAAACGCAACTAGTTTTTAATACACCCAATTCATTTTCAGTAGCAGGTGTATCGATAGCGTTAACACTCGTTCCAGACAAAATAGACTTGATTAAGTGCCGAAGCTGCTTGACTTCCCAATGCTCTGGCACGTCACCTAGCCATTCCACACCGGACGACTTCAGTTTAACATTCGGATCGAGTCCTTTGGTAACCGCATGAGAAATGACCGCTTGACGTTTTTCCTTGAGCAGTTTGATCATGCGTTTTTGCTCGTTGACCAAGGCGTCGATTTTGGCTGTCTCACGGTCGAGGAACGTTGCAATCGCGTTTTGCTCGACGAGTGGTGGAAGCACCAATGGAAGCCATTTCACATCAGAGTACTTCATCGACTGACGAAGTCCTCCGCCCATTGAATACAAAACTTTGGATTGATCGTACGAGCGTAGCAGATAGTTAAGGAAGTTGGACGAGACGCCGGAGGGGCATATTGCGACATATGCAGAGGTAATAATTCCCTGCTGCTGTACACGAGCAGAACGTAAGCTTCGTTTATCATTCTGAAGATCAGTCAGCCGAAGAACAATATCATCTTGGTGAACAACCTGATAGGTTTCAAACGATTGAGGCAGCAGCCCGTCATTAGACGATATGTCCTTTGTTATAATTTTTCCATAACTTAATGAAAGTAGATTGTCTTCTTTCATCCCTGTATTGGGCTCTTTTCTTTCCGCTGCAACGCTGAACAAAGGTACAACTGACCAATGAGATGGAATAGAACCAATCCATGGGACATTTATTTCGCAATAATCTCTGTGAGGCGCAATCGTCATGCTGAAAGCCCCCCGATCATCTCAAGGATCCGCCCAGTGACCAACTTCAGATCAGCATCGATATCGTCTAATGAACGCGGTGGCTCGAACACATAGAAGTGCCGATTGAACGGGATTTCGTAGCCGACCTTGGTCTTCTCATGGTCAATCCAAGCGCCTTTCGCAAAGGGCAGCACTTCCCGCTTGAAGTAGTCTTCGACATCTTCCGAAAGCGGAACATTCTCAGTGTCACGTAAGGCCGCATTTGGCTGTAGAGCGCCTTTGTGCTTTCCTCTGGTTCCGACTATAGGCTTGCCGTCATCGTCGCATAGGGGGCGCTCTACGGTGATTGTACGATAGCCGAATGCATCGTTAGGGAAGATCTTGGAGATAGGCGCTAACTTGACCTTTCCACCTTCTGGGACATCAGGTTCCTGCTCACCATCTCTGACAATCTGTCTGCCTATTTCTTTGCCACCGGCATCGAATATCGTCGCCAACCTTGCCTCTTCAAAGCTTCCAAACAGCTTTGTCACCTCAGCAATGTCCGTCTCGCTCATTTCCTTGCGCTTGGACCCGAGGCTCTTTCTCATCTTCTGCCAAAGGCTTGACGCATCGATGAGCTGGGTTTTGCCCTTGCGATGAGATGGCTTGCGATTTGAAAGGATCCAGACGTATGTCGAAATACCTGTGTTGTAGAACATGTCGGTCGGCAGCGCGATGATCGCTTCGACAAGATCATTCTCAAGCACATAACGGCGAATTTCACTTTCACCGCTGCCAGCACCGCCAGTGAACAGAGGAGAACCGTTAAGGACAATGCCAAAGCGGCTACCACCTTCTGACGCTGGTCGCATCTTCGACAGCAAGTGCATCAGGAACAGCAGAGAACCATCGGAAACCCTTGGTAGCCCCGGGCCAAACCTTCCGTTGAACCCTTGGGCCTCGTGTTCCTTGCGGACTTCTTTCTCCACCTTCTTCCATTCAACACCAAATGGCGGATTGGAAAGCATGTAATCGAACTTGGAATTTGTATGACCGTCATCAGAAAGCGTATTGCCGGGAATTATGTTGCTGACGTCTTGACCTTTGATCAGCATGTCAGCTTTGCAGATGGCGTAGCTTTCGTCATTCAGCTCCTGACCGTTCATGATCAAACGAGCATGGGGGTTGTGCTCACTGAGATACTCATCGGCCACCGAAAGCATGCCTCCCGTTCCAGCAGTCGGGTCATAAATGCTGCGAACGATACCGGGCTTACTGAGGATCTGATCATCCTCGACAAACAGAAGGTGAACCATAAGCCGAATGACTTCGCGTGGCGTAAAGTGTTCACCAGCCGTTTCGTTGGAGAGTTCCGAGAACTTCCGAATGAGCTCTTCAAAGATCAGCCCCATCTGCATGTTACTAACGTGATCAGGATGCAGATCAATCTTGGTGAACTTCTCAGTTACCTGATAAAGCAGCCCAGCTTTGGCCAAGCGGTCAATCTGAGTGTGGAATTGGAAACGCTCGAAGATATCCCGTACAGCTGGAGAGAAGGCTTGTATGTAGGTGTAAAGGTTCGCAGCGATATTGTCCTGATCACCCATCAGCGTCTTCATATCGAGCTCTGACGTGTTGTAGAACGTCTGCCCAGCTTTGCGCAGCAGGAACGGAACAGGATTGATGCCGAGTTTCTCTTTTTCAGCGAACTCAGCAAGCACGTCAGCTTTGGTACTGGCAAGAACGCAATCAATGCGGCGCAGCACGGTGAATGGCAATATCACCTTTCCATAGTCTGCTTGCTTATAATCGCCGCGCAATAGATCAGCTACTGACCAGATGAACGCTGAAAGTGCCTGTTGGTTCATTCGAATGATTTCCCCGAGAATGCCTTACTGGACAACCTATGGCTGACGGGTCAGATGCAATCAAGCAAATTTAACAGCGGCTTCAACTGCCTGACCATCTTGACCATAGTTGCACTTAAAGTCAGCTGCGATGTACCACGACGAGCAATAATTACGCTTTCTGACCTGATGATATACGAGCATTCAATCGGGTTTTCTTTGGGTGAGCCGCAATTGATACCTTGGGTCAATTCTACGTTCGTAGGTCGACCCCAAGCATGCTGTTGCAGACGTGCAAAGCTGAATGACGTTAATGAGCAGAATATTAAGAATGCGAAGCACAATAATGATATGATTGTAATCGTGAATTCGGTTCAAATTCGTATCGAATGATTACCGAATATGACATTACGTAAATATTGATATGTTTTATTAATTTCTCTTCTCGAGGAAGAGCGAAGCGATAATCAAATAAAAGGAACAGGCTCAGGGTAAACTCATACAATGGTAAGATGGTCTTACCGAACAATGAGATCAACCTGAGGAAAACCCTAATTAATAGGTCTTCGCTTCTCGCTCCAAAGTCTCTTCGCCTTAAGGGTCTTCAGTCAAGTCGAGCAAAGCGAGGACCAACGAGAGGTTCCACTATAGTTATAGCGGAATGGTTTACGCTGATCCCCGCATTTCCGGGCTTTTTCGTCGATAACGCTTTGAGCAGTTACAGCGGGATGGTTTACGCTGCGATTTGCATTATAGTTTTCTCGTCGTCATCTTTCCATGATCCCTTGATAGGCCAGTCCGTCAATCGGGGTGGCAAGTTCGCTAGACGTTTACCTACGGCCTGTTTGCTGCATCCAAGCTGATTTCCGATTTCGGATAGTGAAAGCCCCGCCGCTCTTAGCTTCTCGACTTCGGTTTCCGTCTGGTTCGTTGCCTCGAGGTTGGTGACGATGAGCACCATTCCATCAGGCAGAATCAAATCATAGAACAACGTGGGCTGGTCCTTGGGTCGTTTCTGGTAAACCGTCCCATAACACTTTCTGATGGCGACCTCGGTCAATCTGTGCCGCTTTCCCGTGTGTTCCACGATCCCCAGCAGTTTCAGGCGGCGCATCAGGTCGGCTGTAGTCGTCCCGATCATATTCGCAAAGTCGCTGTAGGACTTAGTGCCGTCGTGCCACCGTCCGGTGTGATCCCGAACTTCACCAAGGACAGTGCTGGCGCAGCGCAAATCATTCATCGTGCGTTTCATGAGCGCACCTCATTCGGCGCTACAGATGTTATCGAACTGCTATCGCTGATGGGCTGCGTGTCATCGCCGAAGAAAGCTGCACGTTCACGCACGGCTCGTTTGCTTTTGGCTTCCAAGGCAGCAGTCTTTCGCTTGGCGATTTCCATGCCATAGGAAATGAACCCGGTCGGATAGACGATTTCCCAGAGTGTCCTGATGGTCTTCGGCGGTGTTTCCCTGAAGCGGCTGCGTTCCATCTTACCGTTGCGCCACTGGTATTGCGCTTCACGCGGATTGAGGCGCAAAAGCATGCGGATGGTCTGGAACCGGAAACCATCGTCATATTTCCAGAAACGGGGATCGTCCTGATACCAAAAGCCCATGGCGATCAGCAGGACACCAATGGTTTCGGCGTTCTGTTCCCGGTCAAGCGACAGGATGGCCCGATAAGCCTGCATTTCGTAGTTGATAAATGGCTTGCCTTGATTGGCCCGATCAATGAACCTCTCGGCGTCCCTCACGATACGCCTCCAAGCGTCACTGATGACAGCCTGAGCTTTGCCCTGATGGTTGCTCGTTAGGAAAGCGTAAATTTCCGCGATGTACGGCCTCAGGTCAGCTTTCTTGATACCGATCTGGTATGGATGCCCATGACGGGCGAGATTTCGTTTATGTTTTTCACAGTACGAACTATACCCGTATGCCTTCTTGCAGCATCCGTTGGCCTTGCATGCTCTCATAATAAATTCTTTTCATCATTATTGCTCTGGTCTCCTTTCAGGCGCTTAGGCCTACTATCGTTTCCGTACCTAGACCTACAGGCACGGGCGTGGACATATTTGAATGCTCCGGCGTCAGCGTGTCCGAAGCAAGGGAACTGTATATGTGGGCTGTAAAAACGCAAGAAGATTTTTAAAAAGGATAAGTGAATTCAAATACTTGGTCACAAAATCCGTTAACCCCCAATAAAAAAGCTCTAGTGCGGATCATTTGATTTCTCGGCAAAATTTGTGTGTATTCGTCACAGAATTTGTCACAAGGTCAGAATATCCGCCCATGAAAAAAGTTATTCAGGTGCGAGATCACGCTGGCGAAATTTACACGTTGATTGTCCATTGTTGCCGTTAGCTATTCGCCTGACCGGATCACATACCCCATTTGGCAAGCATAGCTTCTGCTGCTGCCGGATCGCTCTTTATTCGGATAACGGTTTGCCGAGTTAAATTTGTAGCTCTGGCAATCTCTGACGTACCACCATCGTTCGACAGCATATCCTGAATGACCGTCAGCTGTTCACGATTATAACTCGGCTTCCTTCCGAGATAGACCTTGCTGTTTCCAGATCTGGCTGCGGCAATTCCTGCCTTCTGAGCTTCTTTAGTGGCCTCAGCTTGCGCCTGTGCAGTTGCTGCCATGAACGCAATCAGCGCGTCTCTTACAGCCATTTGAATCGGGTCCTGTGTTGAGCCATCGAATGTCATGCCGTTTATGACTGTGCGGATAATTACGCCCAGGCGCATGAAATGCCGTATGGTATCCGTAACGTCCTGATAATTGCGCCCGAGACGGTCCACCCAACGGACGACCAAAGTGTCACCTCTTCTTAGCATGTCGAACAGGCGCTTGCCTTCTGGTCGATTGGCCATCGTCGTATTAATGCCCGATACTCCGTGATCGGCAATCACCTGATCAATAATGAACCCAGCCGCTTCTGCCTGTGTCTTCTGGTGGCCGATGTTCTGTTCGTCTGTCGATACACGGGCATAAAGGATGGTCTGCATTTCATTGTCCATTAGTGTACGTTGAAGTTATGTACATATGGATATGTGTACGTATGTTGAATGTCAACTCTTGCGTACATGTTGATAGCCATTAATTCACCTGTACGCTGTGGTATAGCCATACGGACATTTGCTTTAATGAGTGATCTTGGGAGGGGCGGCCCCTTACCGACGATTTCATTTAAAGCGAAATCTATGGACGAAGGGGACCTCCCATGATCGCGATATATTCATGTGATAGCTGAGGCGTCTCACGGTGGCTGAGCGGGGCTTAAAAGAGTGGGTAGGAGGGGGGGATACTCCAATCTTGATCTATTTGATCGGGTGCTCGAAAATTTATCGCAAAATATACCTGAATATTTTGAGGACCAACGATCTTAACAAACCAGCCTGATATTAATCACTAATCTTGCCCACAACCTTTCCGAGATGGGAGAGGCGCTTTGCCATTTCTTGAACAGTCATCACTGTTTGAGCCGGAGGCAGAACAATTGCTTTTTTAGATGCTTCGCGTCGTTTAGTCTTGTCTTCAAGCCGTTCTGCCGAGGTTGATGGTTTCTCATTGAACATCAATCTCAAAAGAAAATAGACCAGCCGCGGTGTCCATAACGAGCCTGAGGCTGTTTTATAGCCCTGCTCATTGAGACGATGAGAAACATCCCTTGGTTTACGAATCCCTTCTCGGGCATATATTTTTACGACTGGCTCTAATTTACTGAAGAGGTCTGAAAGCGAAACGCGCTTGTTATTGAAGTGCACCATTTCCGCCTCAGTAAGGTCCGATAAATGATTATTGGGATGGTTGGGTTTCGGCTGCTTGTGTAGGTTTCGCTTCGCTTTAGTCGAAGCCTTTGCGATGAGCCGTAAGTCCTTTGAGAGCGTTTCTCGGGGTGAGGCTTTGTCCGTAAATTGCTTGCCGATTATCTCGACAGATTTGGGTTTGGGGGCTTGCTTTTTAACAATGGTCAGGACTTTTTCGGCCGTCTCAGTTTTTTGTGTGACGTCCGGTTGGACTAGCTTTGCACCTGCCACGAAATGCATTGGCAACAGGGTCAGGGGATCAATGAACGAAATCTCATTGCCTTTGACGGATACGAAACCGCCAGCCTCAAACATAGGCGCTTCCGAATAACACGAGAATCGGAACTTCTCGTTTGTCTCAGAATCTAAGAATTCGCCTTCGACCAAATTCTCTTCACCAAAACGACTGACCGCCGAAATGATAACTAGCGACCACTCCGCGCTGCTTCTCTGGCCGAATAAACGGTAACTCGAGAGACCGGCTACGCTCGCAGCGTTAAGAAGTTCCTTAATTTCCCCTTTTTTGCGCCGAGTTGGGCGAGTTGTGGGGATGGAGTGGGAGGGAATAGATCGTCTTGGATTATCCGTACATTCGTGTTTTGGCCAAGGAGGGCCAAGATCGTTGAAATAGACTCGGCTTCCCGCAGCGTTGGCATAAAAAAACACGGGAGCCCCACAACAGGGACAACGTGCATTGGAATTAATGTAGCATCCCGCGACTGAGCCAGCGCCAGACTTTTTAAGAGTTAGCCGAGCAGTTCGCTCCTCAAAACTCTGCTCGTAATTCGCGAGTGTTGCCTTTGAACGACCATTGTTTACACACCATCCGCAAGTGCAATGAGGATAGTGATTATTGCCCGTCATGCTCGCCCCCGATTTACTATTTGTTCAAAAGTCTTTTTCCGTTCAAGGTAGCGTATGAGTGGAGGACGTGTCTACTTCGGGCGTCGATGTTGCGCACCCGAATATGCGTTTAGTGTATTCAAAATTAGGTGGCCGTAAAAATTTTAATAGGCTTGTGAACTAGACCCGCCGGTGGTACACAGACTGTATTGGTCACGAAGAAATTCTTAGTTTTTTCAGTGTCTTGCGATAAGAGGTCGAAAATTCAATCCTCTCTCGCAGCACCAGTCTTTTCCATAACAGAGTCAAAAGTTTAGCGTTTTCCGTGGCTTCCATCAGTGTGGATTGCGATTGAATCGTGCTTTGGCTATGGTTTTTAGGCGATGGCGGATGAGGGGCTCTTGAAACAAAAAGCTTCTGATGCTTGGCCGGACCGGTTTAGAATTCCAGAAGAGGCTTTGGCGTGAAAAGGCGCGGCTCACTGAGCTAGGCATCTCCGATATCGGTAAGAGTCAAGAATTTGCGCAGTCTACAGGGTGGGCTTTGAAAACAATCAAAGTTTATCACACGGGATGGGGCAGTTTGTCCTGGGGCAATTCTAGGTGTTAGAGGCGAGCTAAAGCGTATCCGGGGGGCACAATAACCTCAACTTATAAAATTCATCCATTTCAATTTCTTAGATGAAATATCTGGCGGAGAGAGCGGGATTCGAACCCGCGATACGGTTCCCCGTATACACACTTTCCAGGCGTGCGCCTTCAACCACTCGGCCACCTCTCCGTCTTTTGCTGTCTTGAAATCCGCAACTGCGGTAAGAACTCTTGCAAAAAGCACACCGCTCTTCAAATCAGGCATTGGTTCGTTGCCAAAACAGCTGGTGCGGCGCGCAATATAGCCAGAATACGCATATGTTCAACTGCTATTTGCCAGTTTTTGCTTTAATTTGTCCGGAACCGCTGGATCTAAACGTAAATTTACGCAAGTCTCTGTTTTATAAGGATATAATTCAATCAAAAACTTGTGCTTTGTTTAAGTCTGCTCCCTCTGTCCGCTTTATGTTATGATGAAGCAATGCTTTACGCAGAGGATTGATGGTATCAAGCACGCATTTTTGCATGATGAAACTGGGTAAAATCAAAGGCAGAGAATCGTGTTTCGTTTTGTTTTGCGCAGTTTTGCGGTCGTGTTTCTGGCGTTGGCAGTGATCTTCGCTGTTCTGGATGGTGCACGTTCGGTTGGTGCGTCGGAATGGGTCGTCAAACCGCTTCTGGATATATGGGCGCGCGGTGCGCCTGAAAGCTTGGGGGATGCAGAAGCCTTCATGACGCATTATATAGGGGCTGCGGGCTGGGACACTGTCTTCGTTCCCGTGCTTGAGCAGCCTGGTTGGTTGGTTTTTGGTGTTCTTGCGCTGCTTTTTTACCTGGCCGGTTATCGTCGCAAAAAGCCCTTTGGCAGTTTCAGCGCGCGCTGAAATGCATTTCAGGAGATGTTAAATGAGTTTGCTGGATAGCTATCGTAAGAAGGTCGAGATGCCTTCAAAACAAGACGCTTTGCCCGGTCGCGATGCAGCGCTCGCTACAGCCTCTGTGCATTTTGTATCTCAAAAGCCGCTGAAAGGCCCATGGCCCGCAGGTTTGAAACAGGTCATGTTTGGCATGGGTTGTTTCTGGGGTGCAGAGCGGCTTTTCTGGCAGGTGCCGGGTGTCTATGTGACGGCGGTTGGTTATGCCGGTGGAATAACGCCCAACCCAACTTATGAGGAAACCTGTACGGGTTTGACCGGCCATGCTGAAGTTGTTCTTGTGGTTTATGATCCGAAGGCGGTGAGCCTCGGTGCTTTGCTGACACTGTTTTGGGAAGAGCACGATCCAACGCAGGGTATGCGACAGGGCAATGATATCGGCACAACATATCGCTCGGTGATCTACACGTTCGATGAGACGGATCGTGAAGCGGTTGAGAAGAGCCGGGATGCCTATCAGGCAGCTTTGTCTGCGCGCGGTCTTGGCCTGATTACAACTGAAATTGCAGATGCTCCAACATTCTATTATGCGGAGGATTATCATCAGCAGTATCTGGCCAAGAACCCGAATGGTTATTGCGGCTTGCGCGGAACAGGTGTGAGCTGTCCGATACCGGCGGCATCATAAGAATGAAAATCGATCGCGCAGTTAAACCTGCGCGATTTTCTTATGGAGGATCAGCATGCCTTCATTTTCGCCGGAGAGTGTCTCAAAATCATCCCAGGCCATTTTGCGATAAAGATCAGGCTTGCTGGTATAGAGATAGGCTTCACCATAGCCCAGCTCCTGCGCTGCCGCTTCAATCGAGGCCATCAGTGCCTTGGCAACGCCGCGCCCACGAAACGCGGGTGCAACCAGGACACTTGCAACCCATGGTTTGAGGTGAGGGTGACTGTCAAGATCACTATGGATCAACAGGACAAAGCCCGCGAGTTCTCCATTCCATAAAGCTGCACGCGCCGTCTGACCGTCGGCCGAATGGATAATTTGCTGCAAGGCTGAAGCAACTTGCTCTTCGGTTGCACCCGCCGCTTGTCCCCACTCTTTGTGGTTCCATTTGGCACAGGTGGCAACAAGATCATTGCGATCTTCGAGTGTGATGATTTCAATCATGGCTTTACCAGTGTGGAGGCTTGGTGATCGGGATTTCGGGTGCTGTCTGTTCTTCGAGTGTCAGGAAACGGTCCGTCAGGGCCAAGTGTTTTTTATTCAGCCGGTCGATCGCTTTCCATTGTTCGGCAAGGACCGCAGACAGCTCTTCAATCGTCTTTTCCTGTTCGGCGACCCGAATTTCGAGTTCTGTCAGGCGGGCTTCGGTAGACATGATTGATGTTCCATCTTTGTGATGCTGAGATGATAAAAAATCCGCGCTGGCCACTCAATACCAATTGTCGAGCGGCCACAACGCGGATTCGTTTCTTGCTTATCGTAAGGTTTGAAACTTACTTCGTGCCATACATGCGATCACCGGCATCGCCGAGGCCAGGGATGATATAGCCCTTTTCATCAAGGCTGTCGTCGATGGAGGCGGTGAAGACATCCACGTCTGGGTGCGCTGTGGTAAAACGCTCAATGCCTTCGGGCGCTGCCAGCAGGCAGAGGAAGCGGATATTGGTTGCGCCGCGCTCTTTCAGCTTGTCGATGGCTGCGATGGCTGAATGGCCGGTCGCAAGCATTGGATCGACCACGATGATGAGGCGGTTAACGATGTCTTCGGGTGCCTTGAAGTAATATTCGATTGGCTGAAGTGTATCGTGATCGCGATAAAGGCCGATATGCGCCACGCGTGCGGCTGGCACCAGATCCAGCATGCCTTCGAGAAGGCCGTTGCCTGCGCGCAGGATGGAGGCGAAAACCAGCTTTTTGCCTTCGAGGATCGGCGCTTCCATTGGCATCATCGGGGTGTCGATGTGCATGGTGGTCAGTTCGAGATCGCGCGTCACCTCATAGCAAAGCAGCAGCGATATTTCTTTCAGCAGGCGCCGGAAGCTCGCGGTCGAAGTTTCGCGCTTGCGCATAATGGTAAGCTTGTGCTGGACAAGCGGATGGCTGACGACATTAACGCCCATGTTGTTTCCACTTTTCTTGTTATCGTTTTTCACTTTAACGGCGAATAGTGCCGGAGAAAACGCGTGGCAGGCGCGCACGCACAGTTTTCTATGTCTTTTAACATTTTGCACAGATGCGCAAGTGGAGATCACAAAAGGGGTATCGGCTTACGGTCTGTGCTTGTATCGTCCGGTACAAGCTTTATATGCATCAGGCAAACGGAAAGCGAAGATCGTCTTCGTTTCGCATACGAACCGGCAGGATAGTTATGAGCCAGCAGAACGGCAATGCAGACCGCGTGGGTGCACAAGGTGGCATGGAACATTCATTCGGCTTCAAAGCAGTCGATGAAGATGTCAAGCAGGGACTGGTCAACGAGGTTTTCCATAAGGTTGCCAAGCGTTACGATGTAATGAACGATCTGATGTCCGCTGGCATGCATCGTGTCTGGAAAGATGCGATGATCAGCTGGCTTTCGCCTTCCAGGCGTCCGGGCTGGACTTCGCTCGATGTTGCCGGTGGTACGGGCGATATCGCGTTCCGCATTGTTGAAGCTTCAGGCCGTCAGGCCCATGTCACCATTCTCGATATCAACGGTTCGATGCTTGGTGTCGGGCGCGAGCGCGCCATCAAGAAGGGACTTGCCGACAATCTCGAATTTGTTGAAGCCAGTGCGGAAGAACTGCCGTTTGAAGATGCAAGCTTCGATGCTTACACCATTTCATTCGGCATCCGGAATGTGCCGCATATCGACAAAGCGCTGTCTGAAGCCTATCGCGTATTGAAGCCGGGCGGGCGTTTTATGTGCCTCGAATTTTCCGAAGTCGAACTTCCTTTGCTTGATAAAATTTACGACCAGTGGTCGTTTCAGGCGATTCCGCGCATTGGCAAGATGATTACGGGTGATGCCGATTCCTACCACTATCTCGTAGAATCAATCCGCAAGTTTCCAAAACAGGAAGATTTTGCGCGGATGATTCGCGAGGCTGGTTTCGAGCGTGTCAGCTATCGTAATTTCACCGGCGGCATTGCTGCACTTCATTCCGGCTGGAAGCTCTGAGACCGACATGAGCAATATTTCTGCGGCCCTAAGGTTGATGCGTGCTGGCTGGATCATGGCGCGCGAAGGCGTGTTGAGCGCACTGCCTGTTGATGATGCGGCGGGTTTGCCTGCATTGGGGCATAAGTTTGCCAAAGTGCTGGCGCGCAAGCGTGCGAAAGATGCCCCGCGTTCAGAGCGCATTTCGCGGGCAATGAACAAGCTTGGTCCTTCTTATGTGAAATTGGGTCAGTTTCTGGCCACGCGTCCGGATATTGTCGGCAAGGATGTAGCCGCCGATTTGGAGCTATTGCAGGATCGGCTTGATTATTTTCCACAAGCTGAGGCAGTTTCTGCCATTGAAGCCTCTCTTGGCCGCAAGATTGATGATCTTTATGTAAGTTTTGATGCGCCGATTGCGGCGGCGTCCATGGCACAGGTCCATCCGGCCTATGTGATGAAAGATGGCGCACCGCACAAGGTTGCCGTCAAGGTGATCCGTCCGGGTGTCCGTCAGCGTTTTGCGCGCGATCTTGAAAGCTTTTTCATGGTCGCCCGAATGCAGGAGCGGCATGTGCCGTTCACGCGCCGTCTGCGCCCGGTTCAGGTGGTGGAAACACTGCACCAGACGACGCGCATCGAGATGGATCTGCGGCTTGAGGCGGCAGCACTTTCCGAGATTGCCGAAAATATCAAGGATGATGCAGGCTTTCGTGTTCCGAATGTCGATTGGGAGCGGACGGGCCGCGATGTTCTGACACTTGAATGGATCGATGGCATCAAGATGTCCGACATCGACGCATTGCGGGGTGCCGGTTTTGATCTCAAGAAGCTTGGCGAAACGCTGATCCAGTCTTTCCTGCGTCATACGTTGCGTGATGGTTTTTTCCATGCCGATATGCATCCGGGCAATCTGTTCGTCGATCCGCAGGGCGTCATTGTCGCCGTGGATTTCGGCATTACCGGGCGGCTCAACAAGCAGCAGCGGCGTTTTTTGGCCGAGATCCTCTATGGCTTCATCACCCGCGATTATATGCGCGTTGCGGAAGTGCATTTTGAAGCGGGGTATGTGCCGCATACGCATGATGTGGCAAGCTTTGCGCAGGCAATCCGCGCTATTGGCGAGCCAATCCATGGACAGCCTGCCGAAACCATTTCCATGGCAAAGCTGCTGACGCTTCTGTTTGAAGTGACTGAGTTGTTTGACATGGAAACACGGCCTGAGCTTCTGATGCTACAGAAGACGATGGTGGTGGTGGAAGGTGTTTCGCGCACGCTTGATCCGCATTTCAATATGTGGAAAGCGGCAGAACCTGTCGTTGGCGACTGGATACGCAAAAATCTTGGGCCACAGGGCATGTTGTTGGATGCAAAGGACAGCGCCTATGCGCTGCTCCATTTCACCCGCAAAACGCCGGAACTGGTCGCAAGAATGGATCGTGCGTCTGCGGCGCTTGATGCGATGGCCGCAAATGGTCTGCGCTTCGACAATGCGACCGCAGAAGCCATTGGTAAGGCCGAAGCACGGCATTCGCGCTGGGGACGTATCGCGCAGATTGTGATGGCAATTTCATTGGCTGCGATAGCGCTTAAGCTCTATATTGAGCTTTAATTCAACTGAATGTTGATTATTCGTAAGAATAGTGATTTCATTGATTGCACTGAAATTGATCCGGTGCAATCAAATGGCCAGCATTACAATCCGCAATCTTGATGATGCCGCGAAAGAACGGCTGCGTGTGAGAGCCGCCCAGAACGGCCGCTCCATGGAAGAAGAAGCAAGGCTTCTTCTTGGCGGTTTGGAAGAGGCAAAGCCGGTTGCTGTTGTTTCTTCACCGATTGCCGGTTCATTGCGCGATAAGCGTATTCTTCTCATCATCAGCGGTGGGATTGCAGCTTACAAAACACCGGATCTCATTCGTCGCCTGCGCGAGCGCGGTGCCCATGTGCGCCCGTTGATGACAGATGCAGCGCAACAATTCGTGACGCCACTAACCATTGGCGCAGTTGCTGCCGATCATGTGTTTACGGATCTTTTCTCGCGCGAAGATGAGCAGGATGTCGGCCATATCCGCCTTGCGCGTGATGCCGATCTGATCGTGGTTGCACCGGCAACGGCTGGGCTTATGGCGAAGATGGCCAATGGTTTTGCGGACGATCTCGCGAGTGCCGCGCTCCTCGCACGTAAAATTCCGGTGCTGGTGGCGCCTGCCATGAACCCTGCCATGTGGGACAATGCCGCGACCCGGCGCAACCGCCTGACACTGGAAAAAGACGGCGTACATTTCATCGGCCCTGAAAAGGGTGAGATGGCGGAAAGCGGAGAGGCGGGCACAGGCCGCATGAGCGAGCCGCTGACAATTGTCGCGGCAATAGAAAATCTGCTTGCACCACAGCCAAAGCCGCTTGCAGGCAAAGTGATCGTTATGACCTCCGGCCCGACCCATGAGCCGATTGATCCGGTGCGCTACATCGCCAACCGTTCCTCAGGCAAGCAGGGCCATGCCATTGCGAGCGCATTAGTGCAGTTGGGCGCAACCGTGCATCTGGTGTCTGGTCCGGTCACGATCCCCGACCCGCAGGGCGTCAATGTCATCCATGTCGAGACCGCGCGCGAAATGCAGGCAGCGGTCGAAAAGCATCTTCCTGCTGATGCGGCAGTGATGGTCGCAGCCGTTGCCGATTGGCGGACAGTCAATGCTGCGGATCAGAAGATCAAAAAACAGCCGGGCGAGGGTGCACCAACGCTCAGCATGGTTGAGAACCCGGATATTCTGGCGGGTGTGGGCCATAGCGACAAGCGCCCCGGTCTTGTGGTGGGCTTTGCTGCGGAAACGCAGGACGTTCTCGCCAATGCTACTCGCAAGCTCGACAAGAAAGGCGCCGACTGGATCGTTGCCAATGATGTGTCTGGCGATGTGATGGGTGGTGATCACAACCGTGTGCGTATCTTAAGCCACGCTGGCATTGAAGAATGGCCGGACATGAGCAAGGAGCACGTGGCCCGAAACCTTGCAGAAAAAATTGCAGCCGCACTTCTTGAAACAAAAAACTGATTTTTTGATGCGGGGCATGTCACATTCCCATGCAGCTATCTCGTCCTGATGGTGAACGACAAGATATTGGTCGGCATCTAGGAGAAAAATCATGGAACAGAGACTTGCCCCTTACACTTTCGCACCGCAGATCATGCAGGCAATGGTGGAGCTGGAAAAGCGTGTTGCTGCATCAGGGCTTGAATATAGCCTTTATGAGCTGGTGAAAATCCGCGCTTCGCAGATCAATGGCTGCGCCTATTGTATCTATATGCATACGGCTGATGCGCGGAAGGCTGGCGAAACCGAAGAGCGCCTCTATCTGGTTGCTGCATGGCGTGAATCCCCGCTTTATACTGCGCGGGAGCGGGCGGCACTTGGCTGGACAGAGGCGCTGACCCTGTTGGCGCAGACGGGCGCACCGGATAAGGATTTTGATGCTTTGAAAGCGCATTTCTCAGACGAAGAGATCGTCAATCTGACCCTGCTGATTACCACCATTAATGCATGGAACCGCATTGCCGTTGGCTTTCGTCTCGTTCATCCGGTCAAAACCGATGCAACCCTCGCCTGAGCTTGCGATAAATGATACGGATGTGTTCGAGGCCTTGCGGCCTCGGCTCATTCGCATTGCCTATCGTATGGTTGGCACCCATGCCGAAGCCGAAGACATTGTGCAGGATGCATGGTTGCGCTGGAGTGCTGCGGATCGGGCAACCATCCGTGAGCCGCAGGGCTGGCTCACGCGCGTGGTCAGCCGTCTAGCGCTCGACCATCTGAAATCTGCCCGTGTGCGGCGCGAGACTTATCCCGGCACATGGTTGCCTGAACCCCTTGTCGAGCATGAGGAAGATCACAGCGATGACATCACGCTGACACTGATGTTGGCGCTCGACCGTCTGTCGCCGCTGGAGCGGGCAGCATTTCTCTTGCATGACGTGTTCGATATGGGTTTTGACGAGGTTGCGCGCGTGCTTGATCGCGATGCTGTGGCCTGTCGCCAGTTGGCTAGCCGCGCACGCAGCCATGTCCGGCAGGAGAAGACACGGTTCTCCATGCCCGAGGATCGTGGGCGCACACTTGCCGAGGCTTTCTTTCAGGCGTCCCGCAGCGGTGACATGACGGCGCTGAAAGGTCTTCTCGCGGAAGATGTCGTGATGTATTCCGATGGCGGCGGTATCCGCAATGCGGCGCTGAACCCGATATATGGGCGTGAAAAGATTATGCGGCTTTATGAAGGGATCGCTCGAAAGGCTTGTGGGCAGGTGCCTGCCATCCATCATTTCGCGCTGTTTGATGGTTTGCCCGGCCATATGAGCCTTGAAGCAGATGGTTTGCCGCAAGTGGCAGCTCTTCAGATCGAAGCCGGGCTAGTCCAAACGATCTATCTGATCCGAAATCCGCAGAAGCTGACGCATCTGCGGATGGAGTAAGGGGTTGATCAGGCTTTATCGCGCACCTGATAATCCTTGATCGTGTCAAAGCGGATTGCCTTCCAACGCTCGGCTTCATAGTTGAGCGAGAAGCCGTTCTGCGCGAGAAATACCGGATCATTGTCGAGATCATGCGCAATGTCGGCGCGGTGTGCGGCAATGAAGCGGTCGAGTTCTGCCGGATCATCTGCCGAAATCCAACGGCAAATCGAGAAACGCGACATTTCAAAGCCAACGGGCAGAGAATATTCGATCTTGAGACGTTCGGTCAGAACATCAATTTGCAGCGCGCCAACCACGCCGACAATTGCCGGTGAACCATCATCCGGCACGAAGAGCTGCACGACGCCTTCTTCCGCCATCTGCTGAAGCGCTTCACGCAGTTTCTTTGCCTTCATTGCATCATCAAGCCGGACGCGGCGCAGGATTTCCGGTGCGAAGTTTGGCACGCCGCGGAACAGGATATCTTCCCCCTCGGTCAGCGTGTCGCCAATACGCAATGTGCCATGGTTCGGGATGCCCACAACATCGCCCGCAAAGGCTTCGTCAGCAATCTGGCGGGAGCGTGCAAAGAAGAATTGCGGCGCAGACAGGCTCATCGGCTTGCCTGTACGCACCAGCTTGGCCTTCATGCCGCGTGACAGCTTGCCCGAACAGACGCGCAGGAAGGCAATACGGTCACGGTGGTTCGGGTCCATATTGGCCTGAATTTTGAACACAAAGCCGGTCATCTTGTCTTCGGTCGCACCGACCATGCGGGTGTCGGCCTGCTGATCGCGTGGGGAAGGGCCGAAGTCGCAGAAGGCTTCGATCAGATCGCGCACGCCGTAATTTTTGAGTGCCGAACCGAAATAAACCGGCGTCATGTGGCCTTCACGGAAGGACGCAAGATCAAACGGGCGGCAGACGCCGCGCGCAAGTTCCACACTTTCAATCCATGCTTCGCGTTCATTTTCAGGCAGAAGCTTCGCGGCTTCTTCCGGTCCGCTGACCTTGGTGGGGTGCTCTTCGGCATCTTTCTGGCGCACGGTATCGTTGTGTAGGTCATAAGTGCCGGCAAAGCTTTTGCCCGAACCGATAGGCCAGGTGATCGGCGCTGTATCAAGCGCCAGCTTTTCTTCAATTTCATCAAGGATTTCGAGTGGATC
Organism: Ochrobactrum chromiisoli; assembly: GCF_026241335.1. Taxonomy (GTDB): domain Bacteria; phylum Pseudomonadota; class Alphaproteobacteria; order Rhizobiales; family Rhizobiaceae; genus Brucella; species Brucella chromiisoli. Next base: position 556,312 of record NZ_JAPHAV010000001.1, read on the forward strand.
GCGTGCTTCGCGGTCCATCTTGTTGATGAAGGTGACAATTGGAATGTCACGCATACGGCACACTTCAAAGAGCTTCAGCGTGCGTGGTTCAATGCCCTTTGCGGCATCGATGACCATGACGGCAGAATCCACAGCGGTCAGCGTGCGATAGGTGTCGTCGGCAAAATCTTCGTGGCCCGGCGTATCGAGCAGGTTGAAGATGCAATCCTTATACTCAAATGTCATTACCGAAGTGACAACGGAGATACCGCGGTCGCGTTCGATGTTCATCCAGTCCGAACGGGTCTGGATGCGATCCTTTTTGGCTTTCACTTCACCGGCGAGCTGGATGGCGCCACCAAACAGCAGCAGCTTTTCGGTCAGCGTGGTTTTACCAGCATCCGGGTGCGCGATGATCGCGAAGGTACGGCGCTTTGAAACAGGATGATCAGCGGGCATGAAGAAACTCGTAATGGCAAAGGGTGGGCGGCGCGACACGCAGCTGCGAAGATTGTGCGCAGCATCTAGCAGTCCTTGATGAAAAGGTCGAGTTGAAATGAAAAAGCGGCGTGGGATACGCCGCTTTTGAGGCTTTCGCGTTCAGATTTTAGCGCTTGATGCCAAGACCGAAAGCAATGAACGACCAGCCCTGGAAGATCAGATCGATTGCGAGAAAAAGGCCGAGAATGAACAGGCTATTGACCGGCCACTGAAATGCGATGACCAATCCGGCAAGTGCGGTGACAACGCCTGCCGCAACAATCCAGCCCCAACCGGCGGCAGGTTTTGACTGAAAGCCCATCCAGATACGGAAAATACCTGCACCGAGAAGGGCTGCTGCAAGCAGGAATGTCAGAACGCCAGCGGCCAGAATTGGATTGATAAAGGCAACGATTCCAGCTGCGGCATAGAGCAGACCACTCAAGAGCCAGAAGAAAAAGCTTCCCCAGCTTTTCACGCCGAATGCGTGGATGATTTCAATCACACCCGCAGTCAGCATCATAATGCCAACGTAATAAACGGAGACGACCGTTGCCAGAACGAGATTGCCGAACGCAATGCCACCAAGAATGAGCAATGCAACGCCAAGTGCGACAAACCAGCCCCATTTGGACGAAAGTTCGCTCGGAAGATTTGCCGGATTAAAATTACTCTGAGTTGTTGCCATGTGATGTCCCTCTAATTTCCAGTCCCGCCGCTAATATAAAGGAAAACATTCGGTTGAACAGTGGTCCTAAAAGAGTTTGGGCAGATCGAGAAAACATTGTTGGCTGATCGGCGGTTCCACTATATCTCTTGGCTGTTGCGTTGATTTATGGGGTAAGGTCAGGTCATGTTTGATATTCTTTCGCACTATTGGCCACATATCCTCGCCGCCGTGTCCATAATCCTGGGCACGATAGCTGCCATCCATGCAACGCTTACCAAAGACGAGGTGCGCACTGCGCTTGGCTGGGTTGGTGTTATTGTGCTTTCGCCGATCGTTGGAGCGGTCGTGTATGCCTTGGCGGGCGTCAACCGCATCAGGCGTAGCACGCTTGGCCATCAGCGCGACATGGGCAATATCGCGCTTTATCACCTGTCGCATTTCGATACGACCAATGATCGTGTTCGTGCAGCCTTTGGCCAACAATTTGGCGCGATGAAAATTCTCGGCGACACCGTCAGCCTTTATGATTTCACCAGTGGCAACACCATTCAAATGCTGGAAACCGGCGACGAAGCCTATGCGCAAATGCTTGAAGCCATTGGCAAAGCCGAGCGCAGCATTATGCTCGAAACCTATATTTTTGATCGCGATGCCATTGGCCAGCAATTTGCCGATGCTCTGGAGAATGCGGTTAAACGGGGTGTGGAAGTTCGCGTTCTGGTCGATGCAGTCGGTGCGCGCTATTCCATTCCAAGCATTGTCGGCCTTTTGAAGCAAAAAAATATCGCCGTTGATGTGTTCAATGGCAACATCATCATGGGGCTGCGTCTGCCTTATGCGAATTTGCGCACACACCGTAAGATACTGATCATTGACGGCAAGCTTGCCTTTACCGGCGGCATGAATATTCGCGGTGCTTTCGTGCAGGCCATTGCTGGCGACGCGGTGGCCTTTGACACGCATTTTCGCGTCGAAGGCCCGGCGATCGCTGATTTGTTTCATGTGGCTTCCGAGGATTGGCGCTTTGCAACGGGCGAGTTGCTGACGGGTGACGCATGGAGCATTGCCGCGCCCAAGGATCCGCCTGGAACGGGCAAGCTTATCCGCATTGTCGGGTCGGGGCCGGACAAGAATATTGAAACCAACCATCGCATGATGATGGGTGCGTTTTCGGTTGCACAGGAGCATATCCTGATTATGTCACCCTATCTTCTGCCGGATCGTGAATTGATCAGTGCGCTGGTCACAGCGGCACGACGTGGCGTATCGGTCGATGTGGTTGTGCCGGGTGTCAATAATCTCAAGCTGGTGGATCGTGCCATGCGTGCACAGTTCGATCAGCTGCTTCAGGGCGGCTGCCGCATCTGGCGCGCGGGCGGCGCTTTCAATCACTCCAAGCTCATGACCATTGATAGCGCCTGGTCTTATGTCGGTTCATCCAATCTGGATGCGCGTTCGCTTCGGCTGAATTTTGAGATCGATATGGAAATTCTGGATCGGGACATAGCCCTTCAGGTAGAAGAAAGAATCGGAAAAGCGATCGAAACCAGCCGTGAAGTGAACCTTGCGCGCCTCAAAAGTCGCCCATTTTATGAGCGGCTGATTGATCGTATTATTTGGCTCGGGTCGCCTTATCTTTAGAGCATTTCCAGCAAAAGTGCGTAGCGGTTTTGCGTAGGATAATGCGTGAGCAAAAGAGCATTTCCAGCAAAAGTGCGTAGCGGTTTTGCGTAGGATAATGCGTGAGCAAAAGAGCATTTCCAGCAAAAGTGCGCAGCGGTTTTGCGCAGGATAATGCGTGAGCAAAAGAGCATTTCCAGCAAAAGTGCGTAGCGGCTTTTGCGCAGGATAATGCGTGAGCAAAAGAGCATTTCCAGCAAAAGTGCGTAGCGGTTTTGCGCGGAATAATGCGTGAAAACAACAGGCAAAGCATTTTCAATGCTTCAATCGAAACAGGAAACACTTTAGGTCTCAAGAGTAGAATTGCTGGTCAGCAGTGACGGGTTGAATTCTTCCAGAAGGTGTGTGGCTGTCTTGAGGTCAAGATGGGCTTTGATTGGCAGATGATCCGATGCGATGCGTGCAAGCGGCGTGTTGTGCACTTCTACAGATGTCACCAGATTATGCGGCGTTCCCAGAACGCGATCCAGTGCAAAGACCGGAAAACGCGAGGGGAAGCTTGGCACGGCGGTCGCGACATGGTTGAAGGTCGGCATCAATGAGGCCAGCGATGAACGTTTGCCGATACGCCATTCATTGAGATCGCCAATCAACAGCGTCGGCAGCGTATCGGCTTCCTGCAAGGCGGAGAGGATGCTTTCGGCCTGCTGTTCGCGCGACCGTTTCAAAAGTCCCAAATGGGCCGCGATGACCCGCAACGGACCTGTGGCAAATTGCAGATCGGCAACCAGTGCACCGCGCGGTTCTACGCCGGGCAGCGATAATTGCCGGACATTGCGCACCACACCTTCGCGAAACAGCAACACATTGCCATGCCAGCCATGGCCTTTGGGCATGGTTGAGGTGATGGGGACCGGCACAAGGCCGTGCCGCTTTTCGAGCAGGCCGAGATCAAGCAGGCCCGAGCGCTCACCAAAGCGCTTGTCGGCCTCCTGCAATGCAATCACATCGGCATCAATTTCACTGATAACATCGGCCGTACGCTGTGGATCAAAGATCTTATCGACACCAATGCATTTGTGCACATTATAGGACGCAATCACAATGTCGCCCTCAGCGACATTGGCATGAGGCGGTCGGAATCCGGGCCTGTTGCGGATTGCGGTCAATATCTTCTTTGAAATGCGACCTGGGTCTTTTTTCTTCTGCACCCGTGACTGCCTCGTTGTTTGCCGGATTTTGAACAATTCTCATATAAATAGGGCATTTTACAGTTTGAACAGTATCTGTTTTCTATCTTGTGATGAAGCGAATGATACGGTCCGTGAGGCCGGAGTAGGGCGGCTTGATCAAATCGGTGGGCGCTGGCGCATATTTTGTCAGCACCGGCATGGCCTTTGAGAATGTCAAAAAGCCATCCCTGCCATGATAATGGCCCATGCCACTGTGGCCAACCCCGCCAAAAGGCAGATCACCGCAAGCAAAATGGTAGAGCGTGTCGTTAATGCAGACACCGCCTGCAACCACGTGTGAAAGCACGGCTTCGATTTCAGCTGTGTTGTCGCTGAAACAATAAAGCGCCAGTGGACGCTCCTGTGCGAGCATAATGGCAATGGCCTCATCAATGGAGCGATAGCTCAGAACGGGCAGCAGCGGGCCGAAAATTTCCTCATTCATGATCGCGCTGTCGGCGTGGGGTTCAAGAATGAGCGCAGGCGTCATCGCTCGCGTATGGCTTTGTGTGGGAGATGTTTCAAGAAGCGGAATAATGGCTTCGCTTTTGTCCTTCGCATCTTCGAGCAGACCGGAAAGGCGCGCATATTGCATGTCATTGATGATTGTCGTGCGATCGGCGGATGCTGAATATCCCGTATAGCGCTTTTGCGTTTCTTCACGCATTAAGGCCACAAACGCATCGCGCTTGCTGTGATGGATCAGCACATAATCTGGCGCTATGCAGGTTTGGCCTGCATTGAAATATTTGCCGGTGGCAATGGATGCCGCAGCCCGCTTGAGATTGGCGCTGTCACTGACAATTGCTGGCGATTTTCCACCAAGCTCAAGCGTGACCGGCGTGAGGTTTTCAGCGGCGGCTTTCATGATTTTTCGGCCTACAGCCGTCGAGCCGGTAAAAAGTAAATGATCAAAGGGCAGAGCGGAGAAAGCCGCTGACAATTTGGCATCCCCCAGCGCAACCGCTGCTCTTTCTGGAGCAAAGACGTCGCCAATCAGCCGGCGTAAAAATGCGGCGGTCTGAGGCGTGTGCTCGGAGGGTTTGAGAAAGACGTGATTTCCGGCAGCAATCGCTGCCACAAGCGGCGCCAGTGCCAGATTGACCGGATAGTTCCACGGCGAAATAATACCGACCACGCCAAGCGGCACAAAACGCACCTCCGCTTTCGCAGGCCATAATTTCCAGCCGGCCTTGCGGCGCTGCGGCTTCATCCAGCGTTTGAGATGATGGATGGTCTCGTCAATTTCGGCGAAAACAACACTTGCTTCGCCCAGCAAGGTTTCGTGCACAGATCTGTGTCCGAAATCCGCACTGACAGCCTTTGCCATATCGTCAAGGCGTTCATGGAGAGTTTTGCGCAGAAGGCGCAAATCATCCACGCGCTGCTCATAGGCGGGGCGATGGCTGATCCAGTTTTGTCGCAAGCGCTCAAAGGTGGTCTGCAATTGCTGCGGCTGCGATAGGGCTTGATCAGCGTTCATAGGCAAAATTCTCAGTTGAGCGGGCAAAAAGGAATTGCGCCACATAATAGGTGCCAAGAACCCAGAGTCCAGAAAGCGGAATGGGTGTGTGGAAGCGGTTAAAGGCAAGCAATGTATCACTTAACATGAAGAATAACCCGCCAGCCGCTGCAAGCCACGCACTGTAATGCGCGATGGTTTCAGACGCGGTTGAGAGTGCGCGGCTGAAAGCCTGCGCGCCCATAAGGCCAATTGCGCCTGCATAAATCACAACAGGTATTTTTAACGCGCCTGGTATGCCCGTCCACAAACCGGCAATGATAGCGATTGAAAGCGCGGCGAAGACAATGAGAACGCGTTTATGCTGAGTAAAATGCGCTTTGCGGCACAGAGCATAAATATAGATGCAATGGGTTATGAAAAAGCAGATCAGACCGGCCAGAAAATAATCGCCGGGAAGCATAAGGAAAAAATCACCGGCTGCGGCAAAGGCGAGGCCCGTTGCAATGGCAAAGCCATAAGCCTTTGAAATCAGGCGCGGGGCATTGAGGATCGCACACAGCAGAAGCAGTGTTGCCGTCGGCTTGGTGAGATAATGCACAGAGCGCCAGAAGCTGCTGTCACCATGCTGGCTCACCACGCTGCTGAGAACGGCACATGCGGCGCATACGAAAAACAGCCGGTAAAATACGCCCTGTCGTCCAAAAGATATGAGCCCTTTGCGGCGCATCTTTTCCCTCCTCCTTTTGCCGTGTCAGGTTAATTTGATCTGTGTTCTTTATGTCTTGGTTCGGTTGAATTCCCGGCCTCCCGCCGACGTTTTCGACCGATGCGTTCGGCGTGCGTCGATAGCTCTGCATTGCCTTCCAAATCGGATTGCAGAATGAGCTTATGTTGTTTCAGCCAACGGATCATTTCGCCGAATTCGAGATCATAGGCTGGCTGGTCCATTGGGTCTCTCCACAAATCATGTCGTGCAGGCAAAGGATGCGCGGAGTTGATGCATGTGGCAAGCTCCAAAGCTTTGCGGTGCGCTTGAGGATAAAGCGTGTAAACAAATGCGGGAATATTTCCAACAACGCAATCAAAGCGGGAAATGGCCCTCAAGGGAGCGCCTTCAAAATGATGTGGGGGTGATGCTTCAATGTCACAGCGCATGGGCGGGTCATAGCCCCCTTTCTGCGCTTGAGCTGCGGGTGGTGATGCTTCAATGTTTCGGGCTTTTTGCAAACCGCTGATCGGATTCTCAAATAAATTCAATTCATAATAGCAATTCTTATTTTAGCATGTAAAAACATAGTAACTATTATTTATTGGTATATATATGAAGAATATTAGATATAGCTAGCAATTTTCTACACGAATTGACAAATAAATATTTATGATCTTATTGTCATTTCGGTTTTTGAATTGTGATTCAGCTTGCTTTTTATTCTGTTCGTCTGCTTAAAGGGCGGCTGAATGTACAAGACTCGTTATTGATATATTGGACCTGTTGCCTTTTGTTTTTCGAAAACAAGCGGTTGCGGGAGCATAAGATTGCAGAAAAGCATGCGGGGCCGGTCGTTTTGGCCAGACAAAGCCCGAGCAACGGAGATGGATAATCGACATGACGGATAAGCAAAACATGAGACTGCGCAATGCTGCCGGTGCAAAGTCGCGTATGGCGGGGCGCACGTTGCTTTTATGTGGGGTTTCCACGCTGACACTCGCAGTCAGTGGCCTCTGTGCCACGGCAGCTTTTGCTGATCCGGCGATTACCTATAGTGGCGATCTCTCGCCTGCGCCCGTCACAGGCACCACCAACTGGACCCCTGATGGCCCCATCACCATGGGCGTCAATGAGAATTCAACCCTGACTGTCTCGGGCGGTGCAACCATAACGGACCCCGAGCAAACTTTCAGTTTTGGCGAGAAGGGTGCCACGGGGCACAATTCCACCTTCACCATCGACGGTGCTGGCACAAAGGTTGAGCTTGGTGGCATTTCGATGGGGATAGGCAATGGCAGCAATGACCAGCTTATTATACGCAACGGGGCTTCGTTGGACTTGGGGGAGTACAGCGTTACCCTTGCCAAAAACAAAGGCACTTTTACCAATCCGGGAACGGCAAGCATGCTTGTCACCGGACAGGGCACAACTGTTAAGACTGGTGGTATCGCTGTCGGTGGAAGTAGCAATGTGTCCGCTTCTGTGCGCATTGAGGATGGTGCCAAGGTTGATGCTGTAAAGCCAGGTCGGAATGGAAACTTTCTCATCGGTTCTGGCTCTGATCCTAACCCCGAAGGTGCTCGCCATGGCGAGGTTATTGTAACGGGCGCTGGCACAGAGCTAACGACTAACGCGTTGATAATAGGAACCCAGGCGCCGATGGCTACTACTGCCTGGGGGCAGGAACAAGGCGTGCTGACCATCGCCGATGGCGCGGTCGTGAAAGTGAATACAGGCGCATTCCAAATGTTCAATGCGAGTGTCATCAATATTGGTGCGGCCGCTGGTCAGGCGCCAACCGCTGCCGGAACACTCGACGCTTCTAATCTGTGCTCTGGTTGCGGTGTCCCCATAGCAGGGCTTCCTGGACCAATCATCAACTTTAACCATACGGGCGACACGGTTTTTAACGCGGCCATTTCCACTAAGGCTTCTTACTTCTCGACAATCAATCAGCTTGCCGGCGTCACGAAGCTGACGGGCGATAGCACTGAGGGTAAGTTTAACGGTGCTGTAAACATCAGCGGCGGCACGCTGCAATTGGGTGATGGTGGCACGACGGGGTCTCTCTACGCCGACATAACCAACAACAGCACACTCGCCTTCAACCGCTCCAATGCCTATAAGTTCGACACCGTCATTTCCGGCACGGGCGATGTTGTCCAGCTTGGCTCTGGCACGCTGACATTGAGCGGTGTCAACACCTATAGCGGCGGCACCAAACTCAATGCCGGTACCATTGCCGTTGCCTCCGATGCAGCCTTGGGTGCAGCAAGTGGCGCGCTATCTTTCAATGGCGGCGCATTGAACAACACCGCAGCCTTCACCTCTGGCCGCACATTTGACTTTGGTGCCAATGGCGGCTTCGTGAAGACGGATAAAACCTTAACGCTCAATGGTGCCATCACGGGTGCAGGCAACCTCATTAAGAACGGCGATGGCGAGCTGGTCTATAATGGTGATGGTTCTGCGCATACAGGCGCAACCAATGTCCTTGGGGGAACATTCACCTTGCATGGCAAGCTGGGCGGTGCTGTGCAGGTCTCGGAAAATGGGACACTTGATGGCGATGGCACCATCACGGGCAATACCCATATTGTGGGCGGCACACTTTCTGGCGTCTCAGGCCAGACGCTTCAATTCAACGGCGACCTCAAATTGGATACGAACAGCAAGACAAATGTTGCCATGGGTGCAGACACCGATGCAATGTTCAATGTCACTGGCGATCTGACCGTCGGAGGCACCCTCAACATCAGCGATGATGGTGGCTTTGGCATCGGCGTTAACAACGTCTTCCACGCTGACGGTGTTGTGACCAATACTAATCTGACAATCGGCACTGTGGATCCTGCGATTGAAGCTGCCAATATATCGCTTACTGTCGGGCAACATGACGTTACCCTCACCAACACAGGTGGTCTGACTCTGGGCTATTGGAATGGTGCCAACACGACAGGTGACGGCACTGTTCATGGCGGCACTGGCACGTGGGGAACCGGCAACAACTGGACAAATGAAAACGGCACAGCGAACGGCCCTTGGGTCGACGCCCAGTTCGCAATCTTTGGCGGAACTGCCGGTACAGTGACCATTGCTCCAGCAGGGGTCGGCGCTGCGGGTATGCAGTTTGCCGTTGACGGTTATACGATGGGCGGCGGCACGCTGACCCTCGCAAATGGCAACACGGCCCCGATTATTCGCGTGGGCGATGGCTCAGCAGGCAGCGATGCAACCAAAGCGACGATCAGTGCTGTGATCGCGGGTACAAATGGTCTCAACAAGACCGGCAAAGGCACGCTCATTCTGACCGGTGCCAATACCTATACCGGTGACACCAAAATCAGCCTCGGCACATTGCAGCTTGGTGCAGGCGGCGCAATGGGCACGCTGGCATCCACCAAGGTCGACGTGAACACCAAAAGCACCTTGGCGTTCAATCACAATGATACGCAGAACTTTACAGCCCAAATCACCGGCGAAGGCTCGGTCGTGCACACGGGTTCCGGCACACTCACACTGAGCGGCGATAACAGCTTCACCGGTGGTCTCACAGTGGCTGAAGGTATAGTTAACGCAGGTTCCGATGACCTTGCTTTCGGCACGGGGGTTCTTACCGTCAACGCACCTGGTGTTGTCGATCTGACAACGCACAATATAACTGTCGGTGGACTTGCGGGTGATGGCACCATTCACACCAAAGCAAAAACCCTGACAGTCGCTTCGGATGATGACGGCGTCTTTGCCGGTAAGTTTGATCATACCGCTGGCGATCCAACGGCAGCGCTCTACAAGATGGGCAATGGCACACTGGCACTGACCGGTGACAATACTGGCAATGTGCGGATCGCAGCGGGTACTGTGCAAATCGGCAACGGAGGCACAACCGGTAGTGTTGCTGGTGATGTGACCGTTGATGCGAATGCAAAGCTTGCCTTTAACCGCACGGACACTCTTACCTTCGATCATACGGTCAGCGGTGCCGGTAGTCTCAACCAGTTCGGTTCTGGCACGATAATTCTGACAAAGGCCAATACCTATACCGGCGGCACCAACATTGGGGGCGGCACATTGCAGCTTGATGATGGCGGCAGCATTACCGGCGATGTGAGCAATAACGGCACATTTGCATTCAACCATAGTGGCAATGTCGGCTTTGGTGGCGTGATCAGCGGTGATGGCCGGGTTGTGCAGATGGGTGGCGGTGAGGTCAATTTCTCCGGTGCCAACAGCTTTACGGGCGGCCTTGATGTTCAGAAGGGCATTGCAAAGGCAGGCATCGCCGATGTCGCCTTCGGTACGGGCACATTGAATGTCGCAAAAGACGGAACTGCCGATCTGAACGGCTTCAACACCAAGGTTGCAGGTCTGAGCGGCGATGGCACTGTCAAGTTGACCGGCGGTGATCTGACCCTGACGATGGGCGATCATTTCTCTGGCACATTGACCGGCTCTGGCGGTCTGACACTGGATGGTGCTTCGCAGCTTCTGGATGGCACTTCCGACTATAGCGGCGCGACCAATATCGCTAGCGGCGAGTTGCATATTGGCTCAAATCAGGCTTTGAGTGACGCATCCGCCTATAGCATTGCAGACAAGGGCAGCCTCGACATTGGTGGCTTCAGCGGCACCGTCGCATCTTTGACCAATGCTGGCATGATCACCAGTTCGGGAAGCGCTGGTGCACGGTTGAATGTCAAGGGCGACTACACCGGGCAGAACGGAACGCTCGTTCTCAATACAGTTCTCGGCGACGATAATTCCGCAACGGACATGCTCAAGGTTGGCGGTAACACATCGGGTGAGACAACGTTGCGGATCCACAATCAGAATGGTGTTGGTGCCAAGACGGTTAACGGCATTCAGATTATCAATGTTGGTGGCAAATCGGATGGTGACTTCCAGCTGGCAGGCGATTACGTCACCAAAGACGGCAAGCAGGCTGTTGTAGGTGGTGCCTATGCCTATACGCTGCGCAAAAACAGCCCCGCTTCATCGCAAGACGGCAACTGGTATCTCACCAGCAATATGGAAACCAATCCGGTCGATCCAAACAACCCTGTCGATCCAAACAACCCTGTCGATCCAAACCACCCTGTTGATCCAAACCACCCGGTCAACCCGCCAGCTACCCGCTATAGTGCCGGTGTTCCGGTCTATGAAGGCTATGTATCGAGCATGCAGACGCTCAACAAGCTTTCAACGTTGCAGCAGCGTGTTGGTGAGCGTTACCTGAACGGTAGCAGTGGCGATGGTCAGAGCTCTGGTGCGGTTGTCGACGAGCATGGCGTTTGGGCTCGCGTTGAAGGTGCGCATAACCGTCTGGAGCCGAACTCTTCGGCAGCTCGCATGAAGCAGGACGTTAATACCTTTGTCATGCAGTCCGGTGTTGATGGGCAGTTCTATGAAAGCGAAAGCGGACGACTGATTGCTGGAATCAACGGCCAGTACGGCCATGGCAAGGCTGATGTTTCGTCCGACTCCGGCGATGGAACCATCACCACCGATGCCTGGAGCCTTGGAGCAACCGCAACCTGGTATGGTAATAATGGTTTCTATGTCGATACACAGGGTCAGGTGACCTGGTTCAACAGTGACCTCGATTCTTGGACAGCCAATACCGGTCTTGCCAATGGTCGCAAGGCGACAGGTTACGCGATGAGCGTTGAAGTCGGACAGCGTATTGATATGGCCCCAAGCTGGTCGCTGACTCCACAGGCTCAGTTGATGTGGTCTTCGATTAATGCCGATTCATTCAACGATGTCTGGGGTGCGCGTGTTAGCACCAATGATACTGACAGTCTGACCGGTCGTCTGGGGCTTGCCGCAAACTATCGAAATGACTGGAAGGGTGAAGATGGTCTGATGGTCAATACCACTGTCTATGGTATTGCCAATCTCTATCAGGAGATGCTCAGCGGTTCATCAGTCAAGGTGGCAGGCGTGAAGTTTGATACTGACAATGACCGGACATGGGCTGGCGTCGGCTTTGGTGGGACATATGCCTGGGCGGATAGTAAATATGCCATCTATGGCGAAGGCACTATCAACACCTCACTTAATCATTTTGCGGATAGCTACGCATATAAGGCTACAGCTGGCTTCAAAGTGAAGTGGTAACGCGTTATAATCAAGAATAGATAACTTAAAAGGGTCCCGGAAACGGGGCCCTTTTTCGTGTGGAGTCCTGGCAAAATAATGCCAAAACTATGGGGTATCCAGACTGTTTCAGTTTTAACAAAAGCGGGTTTGTCACTGAGGCAGTGCCTGGAATAGAACGATATAAACTTTGATTTATTAAGGGGGCTTTTATGGCACTCAACTTAAATATAGCATTAATTATTGCCGGGTTTCTTTTTTGGAATTTTAAATTTCGAAAAATAAGCTTTTTGTTTATTGCGGCTGGCACCATTCTTTATATTTCGATTGCGTCAAATTTTTTGCCCGGTTACCTGCTGCATCGTTTGCAATCTCCTTATTCATCAAAAATGCAATCCTCGATCAAAGACAATACAGCATTTCTTATTTTCGGTACGGGAACGCAATCCGTTGATGAGATCGGTCAAAAGACCGTGGAACCCCTTCTGTTTTCCTATGGGCCAATATTGGCGGCAGTTCGCGCGAACCATGAGTGTGTTCAAGCTGGCTTGAAGTGCACATTCATTGCCAGTGGCGCTGATGTTGCACGAACGGGCGTATCGGAAGCCGCAATCATAGCGAGAGAACTCGAAAAGGCCGGTATTAACCCTAGAGATATCCTTCTTGATGAGAATAGCCGCAACACATGGCAGAATGCGAAAAATACGGCTGTCATTCTGAAAAATATCAAGCCATCTCAGACTGTTCTGCTTCAAGCAGCGCCGATCATAAAACGCGACTTGCTCTATTTGGCGCATTTTGGCGTTCATCCTGAGCCTGTCGCTGCGGTATATCTGAAAACGACGCATACAAATATGTCTTCTTCAGCGATGTCATTTCTTGCATTCGATATGGTCTTACATGAAGAAATTGGTATCTGGCGTTATGCTTTTTACAATTTAATGGGCTGGAATGAGCCGAGCACTCCTGTGGCAGGAGTTTAGTTTTGGGATTTAAGAAGAGTCCACTTTGACGGAGGCTGTCGATGGACGAGGATTGGCAGGCGGATCTTGAGCAATGGCGCGCGCCTTGCCTGAAAAATCTGGGCAACAAGACTTGGCATCGGATGTGCCCCCATATATTGCGGGCCAGATCGCTCCAGATGATCGGAATCGCTTCCAGCCCCGGGCAGTGCGCTCGGATACGATAGTTTATGATCGGGGGATTATCCCCTCAAGCGCTGTGGTTTTCGATCCTCTTCTCAAAGCTAGGGCGCAAGCTACTTTATGATTTAATCAAAATCTTTGCCGTCACATAGACGCTTTGGAAAGTGTGACAGAAGCTGTTGACTCAATAGCTTGCTTATTTTCTAGGCTTTAATTTTCAAAGCGCTGTTTGGTGGCGCTATCAAAAAAGTGCGGTTTCGAAGTTTCGAAAGAAACATTCACTTTTTGACTAACTTCAAGCGTTGTTCTCTCGCGCACCACCCAGGTTAATTCTTGACCCTGAACATCCAGGACAATGTGCGTTTCAGAGCCGGTGGGTTCTACCACCTTCACAACAGCCTCAATGTCGTCAGAACCTCCGATAGAAATGTCTTCCGGTCTGATGCCGAAAACCACGTTTTTGCCAACCGCAGCGGAGGGTGCGCCGGCGATTTTTACACTCGAGCCATTTTCCAAATTCAATTGCTTGGTATTTTTAAGGGTTCCGCTTAGAAAATTCATTGCGGGAGATCCAAGGAAGCCAGCAACGAAAATGTTTTTCGGATGATCATAAAGCTCAAGCGGCGATCCGATTTGCTCAACTTTGCCGCCGTTCAGGACAACGATTTTATCGGCCATGGTCATGGCTTCGATCTGATCATGTGTCACATAGACGATTGTTGTCTTCAATCGTTGATGAAGAGCCTTAATTTCTGCGCGCATTTTAACGCGAAGTTTTGCATCAAGGTTCGATAGCGGTTCGTCAAACAAGAAGACCTTGGGATTGCGTACGATTGCGCGTCCCATTGCTACACGCTGCCGCTGGCCACCCGATAGCTGTGCCGGCTTTCGATCAAGAAGCGGCTGAAGTCCAAGAATATCGGCCGCTTCATTTACCTTTCTGGCAATCTCCTGTTTGCTGGAGCCAGCAAGCTCCAGCGCAAAGCCCATATTCTGAGCAACAGTCATTTGCGGATAAAGCGCATAGTTCTGGAAAACCATTGCAATATCACGGTCTTTGGGTTGCAGGTTGTTAACGACGCGTCCACCGATGCTGATCTGACCTGAAGTGATATCTTCAAGGCCCGCAATCATGCGCAGCAGTGTCGACTTTCCGCAGCCTGAGGGGCCAACGAGAATGACAAACTCACCCTCGTTAATTTCGACATCGACACCATGAATAATGTCGACCGTTCCATAAGATTTTTTGACATCCGCAATGCTTAATCCAGACATATGCAAACCTTCCTGATTTATTTCTTACGGCGCACGCGCAGTGCTTGATACGGTTTGCGCGGGATTGACACGCCGAATGCAGCGTCGGGCTTTCCCCCGCGCACGATTGCGCCGTGTCTTACTGGGTGGGTGACAGGGGCGGCTATCTTTTTGGCCGGTTCAATGGTCATTGCCCATGTGTCGATCAGGTCGACTTCATAGTCATCGCTATCCATCGGGAGCCCGGATGACCAGACGACGGGCTGGTGTTCACCAAAATAGATCAGTCTGAAATCGCCATCGCCGTCGCGTGCACCTGATACGCGTGACCAGGGCCATTGTTTGACAGGCCCAAGAGGTTCAAGACCGTACTGAACATCCGCTTCCAGCAGGTCACGGAGAAAGCCGATGCGCTTCCACGCTTCGCCGTGCAGTTTGCCGCCTTTTGCCCACCAGATGAGATCATTGTCATCGGAATATGTTTCACCATGTCCGACATATCCACCGCGTGCCATCGATATCCAATAACGGTGCACCAGTTCCTGCGGGCTCAGATTGCCCCAGGATTCAAGAATGTCCCCTTCATATTCCGGCTCGTCATTCACCACCGGCTTGCCGTACGTGTCACGCCATTCCTGCGTTTTCTTCACATCCGGGTTTTGAATGCAGATATGTGTGACCCATGGTTTGCGGTGATCGTAGTTGGAATTCACGTCGCCATTATGGATTGAGCGCAGATGCTGATAGGGATCGTTCTCTTCTAAAATTTGGAAGTATCGGTCCCATTGTTCGATTGGCTTTGTGTTGAGCAGGAAATCATACTCGTTGGCAAGCGACCACCATACATTGCGATAGGCAGACAGGCGGGCAGCCAGATATTCGACATATCGGTAATCCTGATCTGCGCTCATATCCGCATAGCCCCATCGATCATAAGGATGGAACATGATAATGTCAGCTTCAATACCAAGCTCACATAGCGCCGCAATCTGCTTTTCAAAATGCCTGAAATGGGCAGGATTCGGTCTGTCGAAATCTTCTTTACCATCTGCGTCTTTTTCAAAGCAGGCATGCAGTGGCTCGTTGGTGTTGTAAGGATAGTCTTTCGGGAAAACGCCCATACGGATCTTGTTGAAGCGCGTTTTTGAAA
Source organism: Ochrobactrum chromiisoli (assembly GCF_026241335.1). Taxonomy (GTDB): domain Bacteria; phylum Pseudomonadota; class Alphaproteobacteria; order Rhizobiales; family Rhizobiaceae; genus Brucella; species Brucella chromiisoli. The sequence goes on from NZ_JAPHAV010000001.1 coordinate 572,115, forward strand.
GCGTCTCCAGAGTTTCGTCCTGCATATCGAGCGGCTGATGTGTCCAGGCATAGCAAGTCGTTCCGAACGGAAAGAACGGGGCTCCATCCGCATAGGAGAAGTGGAACTTGTTACGAACACGAACGGGTCCGTGATTGTTCGCTGAAGGTCGTTCTACCAGAACGCAGCCTTTATGGCCGTTTAGTTCTTTCGTTGCTGAGCGTGTCGTGAATGTCCACTCACCTTCAATATCGGGCATAAAACGGAGACGATAGGTTCCATCGCCGTCATAGAAACCCGGAACACGAACTTCGCGGCTTTTATGTTTGAAAATCGCATCAAAAGCCACGTCGAGAAAGGGGTTGCCAGTGGAAGGTCCGGCAAAGGATGCTTCAAAAACACCCCATTTTTCGACGGTTGCACCAGACATGCATTTCTCCTCGGAATTTACTGAATGCTCGTCAGCCTTTGACCGCGCCAGAGGTCAGGCCAGAAACGAAATAGCGTTGAAAGATCAGATAGACGATCGTAGCGGGAAGGACCGTCATCACAATTGCTGCATTTAACTGCCCGTAATCACTGGAGAATTGGCCTTGAAAAGACATCAGCCCCAGTGGAAGCGTCCACATGCCCTGATCTTGTAAAAGCACAAGGGCCATCGCGAACTCGTTCCACGTCGACACGAAGTCAAGAATGAACAGCGCTGCGAGGACAGGCAGGCAGACAGGAAGAAAAATCCGCCGGAAAATGGTGAAGTGACTTGCCCCATCAATCAGAGCAGCCTCAGACAATTCTTTCGGAATTCCCCTGAAGAACCCATGTAGAATGAAGACCTGATAAGGTACACCGAATGCAATGTAGGGAAGAATAACGCCGATATAGGTGTCAATCAGTCCAAATGAATTGACGAGTGTGAACAGTGGAGCCAGCATGACCTGAAATGGGATCATAGTTCCAAAGACCACAATAAGAAGTAACAGCTTACCGAGCTTGAGCTTTATCTTGGCCAAAGCATAAGCGGCCATGGCAGATATAAGCAGCCCAATTGGGACCTTGATCGCGGTTATGATAACGCTGTTGAAAAATGAACTGGCAAAGCTGCCCCGGTTCCATGCTCCCGAATAGTTACCCCACGCCCATTCTACAGGCGGCATGAAGGCGCCGGTGCTTGTGACAGCGGCAGGTGTTTTCAACGATGTGAAGACGATGAATACAAAGGGAGCAATCCAGATGACCGCGATCAGTAACAGGCTGATCCACAAACCGATCAGGACTGGATCTCGTCGCATCTTAGATGGAACTTGAGAGAGTGAAGTGGTGGTCACGATTCCAACTCCTCGTTCTTCTGCATCCAGCGCAGATATGGAACAACAATCGCCATCGTGATTAACAACAAGACGACGGAAATTGCAGCGCCACGCCCGAAGTCGAAAATCTGCATAGCTTGTGTAAACGCCCAAAGTGCCAGCATTTGTGTGCCTTGCGCTGGGCCACCACCTGTCAGGCCATAAACAATGTCAAATGCTTTGAGCGAGGAGATGATGGATAGCACCAGAACAACAGTCATCGTCGGCCGAAGCGCAGGCAATGTTACATGCTTGAAAATTGCCCAGCGTCCGGCGCCATCTATCCGTGCGGCTTCTACCAGTGTCTGCGATACGTTCTGAAGCCCAGCCAGAAACAAAACCATCGAGAAGCCAACGGTTTGCCAAATGTAGGCAACAAATACGGAATAAAGTGCGATGCTTTTGTTGCCGAGCCAGTCCTGAATCCAAGACTGCAATCCCCAATTGGTCAGCAACTGATTAAAGAGCCCGAAGAACGGATCGTACATCCACTTCCACATCGTCGCGACAGCGATGGGGGCGATGATAACTGGGAGGTAGAATATTGCACGCAGGCTGTTGCGGCCAAATATTTTCTGATTGAGGCTCAAAGCCAGAAGCAAGCCTATGAAGGGAGGTATTGCGAGGCTCAACAATGTCCAGATGATGGTATTTTTGAAGGCAACCCAGAAGACGGGGTCATTGGTGAATATGGCAGAATAGTTGGAGAGGCCCACGAACCGGCGCTCCGGATCAAGCCCGTTCCATTTCTGGAAACTCATAACAATGACATCCAGCATCGGATATAGTGCGAATATGCCATATATCGCCAAAGCCGGGATGAGCAGAATGGACGCTTGGATACGCGGTGTCTGAGTGATTGCTTTCAGCGACATGCTTTCCTCCAGGCAATGATGAGACTGCCTTGATGATTGTGGCCCTGCGAGCTGTCTGAGCGATCAAGCTCAGGCAGCTCGCATCCGGGGAGGATTAGTTTCGAGCCTTGATGAAAGCCTGCATCTGTGTCGACGCTTCATCGGAGGTCATATCACCAGCAGCCACACTGTTGATGACGCGGAAATATTCAGTGGTAACATCCAGCGGAAATGCTTGGTCGCCGTTCATGTAAACGGAGCCGTAATCATTAAAAATGTCCAGCCACTCAGCTTCAAGGGGCTGCTGGTTTTCGTATTTTACATTCTTGTTCACTGAAACGGTGCTGAATTGTCCGACAAGGTCCTGTTGAACCGGGGTAGACGAAAGATAATCAAGGAATTTAGCCGCCGTATCAGGGTTTGGGCTTTTTGAACTGATGTAATTATACTCACCAAATCCATACAGGCGGTTTGTGTCTGTAGGGAATGGAAAGATGCCATAATCATCAAGGTTCGCACCTGTGCCTTTTAACTGGCTTACCAGCCAGTCTCCTTCCAGCATCATGGCCGCGCGCCCGGCAGTAAAGAGACTATAAGACTGTTTGTTATCGATTCCCATGAATGGCTGGAGTGTGTAATCCTTTGTCCATTTTGCGAATTCGTCAAAAGCCTCTTTCGTGCACGGCTCGACTGCCCAGTCTGCCTGCATCGCTTTTAGCGCATCATGCTTTTCTGCACCGCATTTTGTTTCGAGGATGACGTCCATCAGACGCATGACATGCCAGTTAACGGATCCACCAAAGGTAAAGGCGGGGATACTGGCATCTTTGAGTTTTTGTGCAGCAGCAAGAAGCTCTGCGTAGCTTTTTGGCTCTTCAGTGATGCCTGCCTGTTCAAAAAGCTTCTTATTGTAGTAAACTGCCTCACCTTTGAAAGTGAAAGGAACGCCGTGTTTGCCGCCTTCATACAGGTCTGCAAACGCAGCTGAAGCTGGCAGCAATTCATCTTGCCACTTGTACTCGGTATAATATTTATCAAGCGGCAACGATAAGCCTGCTTTGACATATTCACCGCCAAGGCCCAAGCCAGCCCAGCTGAAATAAATATCTGGTCCGCGATTAGAACCTGCAGCAACACGTAGCGCGGTCTTGTGCTCATCAATTGCACGCTGAACAATATCAACCCGTATGCCGGGATTTGCTGCTTCAAAATCAGTCGCTACTTTTTTGAGGGCAACGTTGGACGCATTATTATCGAAATTAAGTGTCCAGATTGTCAGTTTTTCGGCATTTGCAGGGGCCGTTGCGACGCCGATAGCAAGTATGCTGGTTACGCTTAAAGACTTTAGAACTGCTGTTAGTTTTTGCATTCGCTTTCTCCTCGCAACAGGTGGTTCTCACCCATCCCATATCTGAACATCACCAAAATATATGATGTTGAAATCAGGGATCCTGGTGCTCCTCCATCAGCCTGACCTCCTGATTAATCTCGCGAAATCATTCAAATATGTCAATACTTTTTTCATAAACGAAATAAGTAGACTTGGAAGCGAGCCTTAAATCGCTATAAAGCGAGCATAGTCATCTTGTTTTTTCTATAATGAAATAAGTTGCACGCATGGAGAATTCACGCCATTGATACGGCTGGAGGAGCGATGATTGGTTTTAAAGAAATATTTGACGACTACGAATCCCCAGTTGGAAAAATTCTTCGGACAATTGCCAGCGTCGGTTCAGTGAGTGCAACGGACCTTGTAAAAAAGACAGGCCTTGCCCGCTCGACAGTGTCGACCATTTTGACTGAACTGAAAATCAACGCGATTATTTTTGAAACTGAAACACGAAATGGCGGTTTCGGTCGCCCCACCAAAATTATTTCTCTTAATCCGACGCAGGCTTATTGTGCGGGAGTTTTGCTGGGCCTTTCAGAAATACGCATTGCGGTTTGCGATCTTGGTCATAATGTCATCGCCGATGTCTGGTTCGAGATGCATGAAGATTATACGCCGCAAGAGGCTGCAATCCGCGTTCAAGAGCAGCTTGTCGTAGAATGTGCAAAGCTCGGCATTACAATTCGTGATTTGCTGGGCGTCGGCTTAGCTATTTCTGCTCCGGTTTCTTACGAAGGAACCGTGCTGAATGGATCAATTTTGCCGACCTGGTGTGGAATTGATATTGCGCAGATTTTTGCCCCGCATATTGAATGTCCACTTTTTGCGGAAAATGAAAGTCATTGCGGTGCACTTGCTGAAATGACCTGGGGCGCTGCAATCGGCCTAAGTAATTTTGTTCTATATAAATTTGACCTTGGCATTGGCGGCGCGATTGTCATTGATGGTGCTGTTCAGCGAGGCGCTTATGGCAATGCGGCAGAGTTTGGCCATATTTCTCTCAATCCTCACGGTCCCCTATGCAAATGCGGAAATAGGGGGTGTTTGGAAACCTATGCTGGTGGCTTTAATCTGATGCTGATGGCTGAGCAGGCTACAGGTGAGAGGCTTTCATTCGACGAATTTATAAAAAATGCACAAACAGGTGTGCCGCCTTATGATCGACTCATTCAGGATGCCGCTGAAATGGCGGGCTGGGCGATTGGCATCACGTCCACTATACTGAGCCCTCCAGATATCATAATTGCTGGCAAGATTGCTGCAATTGGTCCTGGCTTTCTGCGTGCAGTGGAGCAGAATTTTGAAAAGCATGCTGTGCGCCCACCGGCGCATGCGCCGCACGTTCGCAAACCAAACTTCATCATTGGCAAGTTTCTGCGCAATGATGATACCGTGTTGGGCGCGGTGGCGCTGGTTTTGCATCAACATGGGCTTGTAGCTAAGCCTTAGTCACTGTCGTAGCACAGGCAGTTGAACTGCATTTATTAAGCGAACAGAATATCCGTTGCCGATATTTCCGTTAGTTGTTTGTCTCCCAAGTCGCTTATCGCTAGGCTTACTAGCCAGCGTTTTTGTCCAGCAGTTCATCGGCCAATGCTGTGAAGCTAGGCTGTACCAACAAAAACAGGCCGTTGGCGTCGCTGTATTTTCTGGCGCTAACACCTTGTTTTAAAGCCTTAATTGCCGTGTCGGTCAGCGCCATTGTTGGTATCACTTTTCCAGAATTTGTTGGTATTTGGCTCGATACCAACAAATTTCTCGGATGCAATCGGACGGCGTCAGACTGGAAGATACAAAAAAGCCCGCTTGCGCGGGCTTTTTGGAGTGCTTCTGGACCTTGGTAGTGGTCTGAAGACTTGGAAATGGTGCCCAGAAGAGGACTCGAACCTCCACGCCCTTGCGAGCGCCAGCACCTGAAGCTGGTGCGTCTACCAATTCCGCCATCTGGGCGACGAGGACCGATCTAAGGGGTCGGCTTGCTTCTGTCAATCAAGATTTCACACTTCCATCAGCTTTTTTTCACATTGCTGATTTGAGTCGTTAAAAAGCTGGCTAACAGAGATTGGGCACGAATGCATAATTGCAGCCGCGCCCGAAAAATCATTATGCTGAAAGCACTTCCTTGGAAGCGACTGTCGAATCGGCGTTCAGCTTGTAGATGATTGGAACGCCCGTATTGAGTTCCTGCTTGAGGATCTCTTCCGGTGTCAGGCCATCAAGCGCCATGATGAGTGCGCGCAGCGAATTGCCGTGGGCAGCAACCAGAATGGTTTCACCGCGCAGTACATGTGGCTGGATGGTGTGCAGGTAATAAGGCCAGACGCGTGCGCCGGTGTCCTTCAGGCTTTCGCCGCCCGGAGGAGGGACGTCGTAAGAGCGGCGCCAGATGTGAACCTGCTCTTCGCCCCACTTTGCGCGTGCATCGTCCTTGTTGAGGCCCGAGAGATCGCCATAATCGCGTTCGTTCAAGGCCTGATTGCGGATTGTTTCGAGGCCGGACTGGCCGAGTTCGTCGAGAATGTGCTGGCAGGTGACCTGCGCACGCGACAGAGCCGAAGTGTATGCGAGGTCAAACTTGAGGCCGGCGGCCTTCAAACGCTGACCCGCAGCTTTCGCTTCGGCATGGCCCTGTTCGGTGAGGCCCGGATCGCGCCAGCCGGTAAAAAGGTTTTTGAGATTCCATTCGCTTTGGCCGTGGCGGACCAGGACGAGGGTACGAGACATCGCAGCACTCCGTTGGGATGAAAGATCAGTTAGTCGTTTAGCCCGAGAACATCGAGCATGGAATAAAGGCCGGGTTTCTTGCCGTGTGCCCAAAGTGCTGCTTTCACAGCGCCGCGCGCAAAGATCGTGCGGTCCTGAGCATGGTGAGCCAAGGTGATGCGCTCACCCTCTCCAGCAAATATCACCTCATGATCGCCGATAACCGAGCCGCCGCGCAGCGTCGCAAAGCCGATTGTGCCCTGTTCACGTGCCCCGGTATGACCGTCGCGCACGCGCACGCTTTTATCGAGAAGATTGATCGAGCGACCTTGCGCTGCGGCTTCACCAAGCAGAAGGGCGGTGCCGGACGGCGCGTCAACCTTGTGCTTGTGGTGCATTTCAAGGATTTCGATGTCGAAATCTTCAGGGCCGAGTGCCTGAGCCGCCTTTTTCACGAGGCCCGACAGCAAGTTGACGCCGAGGCTCATATTGCCGGATTTGACGATTGTTGCATGGCGTGCTGCGGCGCTGATCTTTTCTTCGTCTTCGTTGGAAAGGCCCGTGGTGCCGATAATATGTACGATACGTGCTTGCGCAGCGAGGCCTGCATAATTGAGCGTTGTTGCTGGTGTGGTGAAATCGAGTACGCCCTGCGCCTTTGCAAAAACCGGTAGCGGATCATCGGTGATCGTGACACCGAGCGTGCCGACGCCTGCAACGTCGCCTGCGTCTTTGCCAAGATATGGCGAGCCGGGACGCGCAATAGCGCCAGTGAGACGCGCACCGTCAATTGCCTGGATGGCGCGGATGAGAGCCTGTCCCATACGCCCATTGGCGCCCACAACAACGAGCCCGGTTTCTGCACTATCAGCCATTGGACTTTTCCTCTGTGCCATTGTTCCCGATGAGCATGTCATCCTTGCCGCTCTGAAGCTGATAGAAGCGGGCATAGACGCCGTTTTGTATCTTGATCAGGTCGTCATGACGACCGTCTTCAACCACATGACCGGCTTCCATGACAATGATGCGATCCGCGTTAACAACAGTGGAAAGACGATGCGCGATCACGATCGTGGTGCGCTCATGCATGATGTGATCAAGTGCCTGCTGCACACGCTTTTCTGACTCATTATCGAGTGCGGATGTCGCTTCGTCTAGCAGAAGCACAGGCGCATCCCGCACAATAGCACGCGCAATCGACACGCGCTGGCGCTGGCCACCGGAGAGCGTCACACCGTTTTCACCGACCGGCGTATCGTAGCCCTGCGGCTGCTGTAGAATGAACTCATGCGCATTGGCAAGTTTTGCCGCTTCGATAATTTCTTCCTGTGTCGCATCGGGGCGTCCGTAGCGGATATTATCGGCAATCGAACCTTCAAACAGATAAGGCTGCTGTGAAACATAAGCTATCGCATGGCGCAGCGAGTCTTTTGTGACTTTGGCGATATCCTGCCCATCGAACAGGATGCTGCCGTCTGTCAGATCGTAAAATCGCTGTACGAGATTGATGAGGGTGGACTTACCTGCTCCCGATGCTCCGACAATGGCGGTCGTTTGGCCTGCATTGGCGGTAAAACTCACACCATGCAGAACCGGTGCCACATCGCTGTAGGCAAAGTGGACATTCTGAAAATCGATTTCGCCTTTGCCGGGCTTGAGAGCCACTGCATCCGGCGCATCCCCCTGATTGGGTTCAATATCCAGCACTTCATAGATCATGCGTGCATTCACCAGTGCGCGCTCAAGACCAACCTGTAAACGGGCAAGACGGCGTGCCGGGTCATAGGCCAGCAACAAGGCGGTGATGAAGGCAAACATAGAGCCGGGCGGCTGCTGATTGAGAATCGCATTATAGCCGCTATAGGCCAGCACACCGGCAATGGCGAACCCTGCCAGAATTTCCGCAATAGGCGTTGTGCGTTCGGAAACGCGGGCAATCTTGTTGCTGCGGTTTTCGGCCTGATCAATGAGCGTGCTGATCTTGCCACGGAGTTGGTCTTCCATCGTGAAGGCTTTCACAATGGCGACACCCTGCACGGTTTCCTGCATGGCTCCCAGAAGATGGGAGTTGAGGTGGACAAGATCACGGGTCACAGATCGGATGCGGCGTGAAATATAGGAAACGGCCAGAACAAGTGGCGGACCGATGAGAAAAACCACTGTCGACATAAACGGATCGGTATAAAACATCATGCCGATAAGACCGATCAGCGCAACGAAGTCGCGCGCAATCGACGTGATTGTCATGTTGAGCAAATCGCGGATGCCGTTCACGTTCTGATTGATCTGGGCTGCAAGATGGCCCGAACGCGTATCATTATAAAAGTCGAGGCCGAGTTTAAGCAGATGGTCGAAGATGCGCTTCTGATAGCGCGCAACGAGGTTGTTGCCGATCTTGGCCAACTCGACAGCCTGAATATAACTCGAAAGTCCACGAAGCACGAAAATCCCGAGAATCGCGCCGCAGATAACCCAGATAAGACTGATCTTCTGCTCATAGAAAATCTTGTCGATCATCGGTTTCATCATATAGGCCAGCGCGCCATTGGAAGCGCCAACCAGCAGAGAAGCAGCAATCGCGATCGCGTAGCTTGCCTTATACTGGCTCGCGTTTTCCGACATCATGCGACGAATGACGCGTGTGGCTTCGCTCGGATCGATTTTCTTTTTTTTCTTTTTGAGTAGACTCACGGGCAAAGTGCTTTTTATCTGTCAGCCGCTGGCTGTCGTTGATCATGCATTTTCGCGTGTCTCTTTGGACAGGAAACGACAAAGGCTGCAATGGAACAATTCATTGCAGCGCTTCTATATCCTTATCTTCGCCGCTTGACTATGCCTCAGAAAAATCTGGGCCTGAGAAAGAGCATTGGCTCAGGCTCTGCGCCAGCGGCGGCCATGGGTTGAAACCTCAAATCGCGTTGGGGTACGGGCAAAGGCCGATAGTCCACTGAGCGCTGCAAGCGGATGCACGACCACACGAACCGGAATATCGCGCATGAAATGCGTATGCGGAGCCTTGTCTTCAAAGGCTGCGCGGAACGATCCTGCCTGTAGCGCGGAAAGAATGCGCTGCGGAATGCCGCCCGAAAGATAGACACCGCCATGTGCCTTGAAGATGAGGGCTAAATCGCCTGCGATACGGCCCAGATAGGTCACAAAAAGTTCAAGCGTTTCCACTGCTTGTGGGTTGCTGCCGTCCAGACCGGCCGCGGTTATGTCCGGCGGTGTGTCCAAAATGGGTGTTATTTTATCTGCCGCGCAGACTGCAAGATAGAGATTGCGCAGACCACGCCCACACAGAATCTGCTCTGCCGCAACACGCCCTTCGATGGTTTCGATATGCGGGAAGACCTGATAATCGCGTTCGCTGCGCGGACCAATATCAATGTGCCCCCCTTCGCCGGGAACCGGAACCCAGGCTTTCGTCGTGCGCACCAGACCCGCAACGCCAAGCCCTGTGCCCGGTCCAAGCACAACGCGGGTTGCAATGATTTCTTCATCATGCCCGCCAATCTGATGCAGATATTCTTTTTCAATTGAAACAACGGCAAGTGCCTGTGCTTCAAAATCATTGAGCACGGTCACGTCTTCAAAACCAAGATTGGCGATCATTTGTTTTGGACGCACAACCCAATCGCAATTGGTTAGATCAATTTCGTCACCATCGACGGGCCCGGCAACTGCCAAAATGGCAGAGCGGGGGCGAACGGAAGTATGGTTGAGCACGGTCTGCTCAATCGCATCGTCAATTGTTGCATAATCTGCAGTCTGCACCACAGGAAATTCTTTTGGCTCTGCATGAGAATCAATAAGCAGCGCAAAGCGGGCATTGGTTCCACCAATATCGCCGACGAGGACGGGAAACTTGAAACTCTGGTCAGCGTTGATCATGGTGTGCCTTGTTATTTCATTTTTTCTTATTATGCGCGGCTCGTGGCTGCGAAATGGGTTTAATCCAGGACGCGCACGAGCTTCTCAGCGGTGGCAGGATTAAGGGCCATTGGGATGTCATAGACGCTGCCCAATCGTGTGAGGGCTTTTACATCGACATCATGCGGGAGTGGCGAGAGCGGATCGATGAAGAAGATCAGGGCCTGCACCGTGCCTTCCGCAATCATTGCACCAATCTGCTGGTCGCCGCCAAGCGGGCCGCTTTTGACGCGATGAATATTAAGCGTTGGACATGCTTCCTGAATGAGTCCACCTGTGGTTCCGGTGGCCACGATATCATAATGCGACAAAGCCTTTTCATGGTTACGCGCGAAAGCAACCATCTCGTCTTTTTTCAGATCGTGAGCAATCAGTGCAATGCGCAGGCGTTTCGTCATGAGGTTGATAACCTTGTCATTTGCATTTTAAATCGGTTAAAGCCTATAGCGAAGCTAAGGGGCAGTGAAAAGCATGTTTTCTAATACACGCTCCAGACCCTAATTCTCAACAGATACTAGTTTGCCCCATAGATCACATCAGCGATTGAATCGGGCGAAGGGCCAGCGAGCACCGCCGCACAGGTCTTTGGCAAGTCGGATACCATGACCGGCTTTGGCTTCTTGGGTGGTTCTTTCGAAGGTTTGGCTGGCTTCCACGGTTCATCCGTAAACCACCATGCCAGCGATTTGTCGCAACCGTCACCCGCAGCCACCTTTGGCTGTGGTTTGCAATCGGGCGATCCCGGCTGGCAATACAGTCTGACGTGGAAATGATAAAAATGGCCCCAGTAGGGGCGCACCTTGCCAAGCCAGCTGCGGTCTCCTGTTACGGTGTCGCAAAGCTGCTTCTTGATGCCGGGATGCACAAAAATGCGTTCGACTTCAGGATAGCTTGCCGCATGCCGGATCAATGCCGTCCGGGCGGGTGTCCATTTTTGGGGATCAACATAAAGGGAATCGTTTTTAAGCATCGATACAGCCGACACGCTTTCGCGTTCTGCATCCGTAAAGCGCTTCTTCGGCATGGGTGTGAGCCAGATATCGGCATCCAGCCCGACCTGATGCGAGGCATGGCCCGTCAGCATGGGGCCACCACGTGGCTGCGAAATATCGCCGACCAGAAGACCCGGCCAGCCATCTTTCGCTGCATCACGCGAGAGCTTCTCCAGAAGGGCAATCGTGCGTGGGTGTCCCCAGTTGCGATTGCGCGAAAGCCGCATCACCTGCCAGTTCGGACCATCGACGGGAAGCGCGACGGCACCTGCCAAGCAGCCCTTGGCATAAAAGCCAATCGATTGCGGCTCTTGTGCGAGAACGGGAAGTTTCTTGCCGCCGAAGGCTTGTTTGGCGGGTATGTCCTGCGCCTGTACCTTCTGCGCGAGGTTCGGGGCAATCATCGCCGAAAGACAGGTTGCAAGGATGAAGCGTGACCAGAATTTTGACGTGGATTTCTTATCCATCGGGCCGTTCCCAAAAACTTTTGTTCGAATCATTCGAACCAATGTGCAGAATTATGCTTTGCCTTTATTCAAACGGCAATCAGCGCCATGTTTTCTCGTTCCACATGGCGGAAAACGCTATTTTATAATCAGGATAGAGGAATGTGTAGCCAAGATCTTTTATCCGACGGTTTGAAACGCGCTTGTTCTCGCCATAAAAGGACCGCGCCATCGGCGTCATATCGGCGTCTGCGAAGGAAACTTCTGGCGGTGGAACAACGCCCATCAGTTCCGCAGCATAGACCACGACATCCTGCGGCGGCGCAGGTTCATTATCAGTGATGTTGAAAGTGCCGCCGCTATTGGTGCCTGCCAGAAAGCGCAGACTTCCGGCAATATCTTCGACATGAATACGATTGAAGACCTGACCGTCCTTAATGATCCGGCGGGCGGTGCCGTTTTCAAGATTGATGAAGGCGTTGCGGCCCGGACCATAAATGCCCGACAGGCGTAAAAGTGCGACAGGCGTTCTATGGCGCTCGCTCAACGCTTCCCATGCGTTCTCTGCTTCGATCCGTTCCAGTGAGCGGCGGGATGCAGGCGCGCATTCAGCGGTTTCGTCAATCCAGTTGCCATCGTGATTGCCGTAAACACCCACAGTCGACAAATAGCCGATCCAGCGGATGGTGTTGCCGGGACGGCGCAGTGCTTCTTCAACGATTGCCAGTGATGGATCGCCGTTTTCGCGTGGTGAAATCGAAATCACCACATGGGTTGATTTTGCAAGGAGGTCGATCAGTTCAGGCGAGGCGGTCTCGCCATCAAAAATCATCGGCGCGATGCCGGATTTTTCGAGAAGCGGGAAATTCTGCTCGTTGCGGGTGGTGCCATCAATGCGCTCTGCCTCTCCAGTCATCAAGCGCGAAAAGGCTCTCGCAGAATAACCGGATCCAAACAGAAAAATGCGCATTCTAATCGTCCTCCAATTTCCACTCTGCGCGCACCGTATCATCCTCTTCGCGTGAGGCCAGACGATTCTTTAGAATTTTGAAATGTTCTGCATCGATGAGTTGCTTTAATGCCCAGACAGCAGCGCCGCGCACGACAGGTTCCGGGTCTTCAAGCAGGCTTTCCACGTGTAGCACCAGCGTCTCATCTTCCGAATTGCCTGCTGCAATCAGCACATTGCGTAAAAATCGGTCGCGACCGATGCGCTTGACGGGAGAACCGGAAAACAGCTTGCGGAAGCTCGGGTCATCAAGGGCGAGAAAATCAGCAAGCCTTGGAGCCTTGAGATCGTCACGCGCTTTCAGCTTCATTTCGCTGGTTGCCTGCGCAAACTTGTTCCACGGACAGACCGAAAGGCAATCGTCGCAACCATAGATGCGGTTGCCCATGGCTTTGCGAAATTCGTGCGGAATGGGTCCCTTATTCTCTATGGTGAGATAGGAAATGCAGCGGCCCGCATCAATCCGGTAAGGCGAGGGGAAAGCCTTGGTCGGGCAGGCATCGAGACAGGCACGGCAGGAACCGCAATGATCGCGATCCGGCTCATCGGGCGGAATGTCAGCCGTTGTGAAGATCGACCCAAGAAATAGCCAGGAACCGAGTTCCCGGCTGACCAGATTGGTGTGTTTGCCCTGCCAGCCAAGGCCAGCGGCCTGCGCCAGCGGCTTTTCCATCACAGGTGCCGTATCGACAAAGACTTTTACGTCCTGCCCGGCACGTGCGGCAAAGCGGCTGGCAATGTGCTTGAGCTTGCCCTTGATGATGTCGTGATAATCGCGGTTCTGCGCGTAGACCGAGATTGCTGCGCGGTCTTTGTGTTCAAGAATGTTCAGTGGGTTGCTGTCCGGGCCGTAATTCATGGCCAGCATCATGATCGAGCGAACCTCTGGCCAGAGAACGCTGGGGTTTGCCCGACGATCTTCGGTTTCTTCCATCCACAGCATATCGGCGTGATGGCCATCGGCAATATATTGCCGAAGACGTTGGGGTGCTTGCGGAATTGCATCCGGTGACGTGAAAGCCACCGCATCAAAGCCCACCGCCTTCGCTTCTTCAATCAGAAAGCGCTTAAGCTTTAGCTCTTTAGAGTCAGAAGTCGAGGTCGCCATAATGAGCCACTGGAGCTAGTCCGCGTACACGATCGGCCAGCAACGGGCGGAAAGCTGGGCGCGATTTCATGCGAGCGTACCAGTCGCGCGCGGCTTTTGTTTCCCCCCATTCGATTTCGCCAAGATAGTCGAGCACGGAGATGGATGCTGCTGCTGCCATATCAGCATAACTGGGATGACCGCCTGCCAGCCAGTCGCGTGTTGCGGCGAGCCAATCGATATACTTCATATGCTGGCGGATATTGGTGCGCGCGGCACGGATCGCTGTCGAATCGGGTGCACTGCCGCCCATTTCATCGGCCATCTGAAGCTTGAATACGCGTTCACGCGCGATGTGGCGGGTGACTTCGTTTTCGAGTTTGAGCAGAAACCAGTCGACAAGACGGCGCACTTCTGCGCGTTCCATAGGGCTTTCGGGCAAAAGACGACGACTGCGTTTCAAGGCGCCGCGTGTTTCATCAAGATATTCTGCAATGACGGTTGCACCAACAACCGGCAGATCGCGTTCAGCCAATAAGACAGGAAGCGTGGCTGCAGGGTTGAGCGCCAGAAATTCCTTGCGGCGCGACCAGGGACGCTCCTCAATCAGTTCGGCTTCAACATCATATTCACCGAGAATAAGCCGCACATAGCGTGAGCCTGAAGACATAGGATGATGAAAAAGCGTAAGCATAATCGACGCGGTACTCTCGACTGACAAGCTTTAAGTGATCTCCGATGAAGGCCTGTGGCTAGCATTTGCACTGGCAGCAGTTTATTTCTGCTGTCAGGCGATTCGAGCCACCTCAACGGAATGTTTAGTTTATAGGTGCTATGCTTGACTGAGACAAGCAATCGCTGGAAGCGTTTATTGTAGCACTTTCATGCTTAACAGCTCGTCAAGATGCGCCATTTTTATCCTGCCACCTTCTAAGGTACTGACTTCATGGAAATTTATAATCTTCTGGAAGCCGCTTTTCTCGGTCTTATCGAAGGTTTGACGGAATTCATCCCCGTTTCCTCAACAGGCCATCTGCTGCTGATCGGCCATTTTCTGGGCTTTGAATCAACTGGCAAGACCTTTGAAGTGCTCATTCAGCTCGGTGCGATCCTTGCAATCCTGAGTGTCTATTCGGCAAAGCTTCTCAAAATTCTGACCGATTTCCCACGTGATGCGCGCACACGCCGCTTTGTACTGGGTATTCTGGTGGCTTTTCTGCCAGCCGCTGTCATTGGCGCAATGGCGCACGGCTTTATCAAGAGCGTGCTGTTTGAAACACCGATGCTGATCTGCATCATGCTGATCATTGGCGGTTTCATTCTTTTGTGGGTTGATCAGTTGAATCTCAATCCGCGTTATCGTGATGTGATGGATTATCCGCTGCCGATTTGTCTGGCGATTGGCTTTGTGCAGTGCCTTGCCATGATCCCCGGCGTATCGCGCTCAGGTTCGACCATTGTTGGTGCGCTTCTGCTCGGTGCTGACAAACGATCAGCGGCGGAGTTTTCATTCTTCCTCGCCATGCCAACCATGGCCGGCGCTTTTGCCTATGACCTTTATAAAAGCCACAGCATGCTCTCGTTCAACGACACAGCGCAGATTGTCGTTGGCTTCATTATGGCCTTTATTTCAGGCGTATTCGTCGTGAAGCACCTACTTGATTATGTCTCGCGCCACGGTTTCAAACTGTTTGCATGGTGGCGTCTGATTGTCGGCGCACTTGGAATGGCTGCCCTATTGATTTGGGGGTAAGCCGAAAAGAGCGCATAAAAGAAAAGGGGCCTTTCGGCCCCTTTGTCTTATCTGCATCGATACTCACGCAAACCCGGTCTTGGTATACTGACCGGCAACGCGATAGCGCCAGAGATAGGCGGGAAGGATTGCATCCACCGCTTCTGGCTGAATGCCCATGCCCTGAAGCGTGCGCCCTTCCTTGGTGGCTTTTTCCGAAACCACATTGTCTGATTTCAGCAATGTCACCTGATCATTGGTGAGCAAAGGATTTGGCAGCAAGCTAAGAACCGATGCCTGAAGGCGAGCCACCCACCAGGGCATAGAGACGATGATGCGCTTGCGGGCGATGACGCCGAGCATATCTTTCATCCAGTTCTTGAATGGCTGTACGTCTGGACCGCCCAGTTCATAAACCGCACCCGGTGTCAGCTTGCCATCAACGGCGTGTGCAACAGCTTCCGCAACATCGCCGACATAGACTGGCTGAAGTTTTGTTTCGCCGCCGCCGATAACCGGCAGGAACGGCGAGAAGCGCGCCATATTGGCGAAGCGGTTGAAAAAGCGGTCTTCATGGCCGAAAATGATCGACGGACGCAGGATAACTGTACCCGGCAGGACCGAAAGAACCGCCTTTTCGCCCTCTGCCTTGGTGCGGGCGTAGTCAGACTTCGAATTGGCATCGGCCGCCAGTGACGAAAGATGCGTCAGCTTGAGGCCCGCTGCCTTTGTGGCTTCGGCGATGTTCTTTGGACCCAGCACTTGAACGCTGTTGAAGCGCTGCTTGCCGCCTTCAGCAAGAATGCCAACAAGATTGATAACGTGATCTGCACCCATGATGGCGCGCTCAACCGAGCCGCGATGGCGTACATTGGCCTGAACCATCTGAATCTGGCCGACATTGCCGAGTGGCGCCATATAATAAGCAATCTCCGGCTTGCGCACGGCAACGCGCACACGATAGCCACGCTTGGTGAGGCTGGCTACGACCGCGCGCCCAACAAAGCCAGAGCCGCCGAAAACGGTGACCAGTTTTGGTCTGTTGTGAACTTCGTTCGGTTCGGTCTTCATCCTGAACTCCTGCATGAAAGCCCTATTATAGTGCCGGACATGATGATTACGGCATGTTTTCTGACGGTGATTTATCGCCTTTTGGCAACAACGCAAAGGGGACTTGTTGTCACGATTGCGACAAAGGCTGCTTTTCCCGTATTAAACGCGCAATACCGCTTTGAGATTTCGCGGCTTACTGGTAAATCGCGCGCATGAGCACACCACTTGACCATATTCGCAATTTTTCGATCGTCGCCCATATCGACCACGGCAAATCGACGCTGGCCGACCGCCTCATTCAATTGACCGGCGGGCTGGACACGCGTGAGATGAAGGACCAGGTCCTCGACTCGATGGATATCGAGCGCGAGCGCGGCATCACCATCAAAGCCCAGACCGTTCGTCTTACCTATAAGGCGAAGAACGGCGAGGACTATGTGCTGAACCTTATCGACACCCCCGGACACGTCGACTTCGCCTATGAAGTTTCGCGTTCGCTGGCTGCGTGCGAAGGTTCGCTTCTGGTGGTGGATGCCTCACAGGGCGTGGAAGCGCAGACGCTGGCCAATGTCTATCAGGCCATCGACAACAACCACGAGATCGTGGTGGTTCTGAACAAGGTCGATCTTCCCGCAGCCGAGCCTGAGCGGGTTCAGAGCCAGATCGAAGAAGTGATCGGCATTGATGCAAGCAAGGCCGTGATGATCTCGGCCAAAACTGGCCTCGGTATTCCTGATGTGCTGGAAGCGATCGTCGAGCAGCTGCCGCCGCCGAAAGAGGGCGATCGTAACGCACCGCTGAAAGCCATGCTGGTGGATAGCTGGTATGACAGTTACTTGGGCGTTATCGTGCTGGTTCGCGTTATCGACGGTGTGCTGAAAAAGGGCCAGACCATCCGCATGATGGGTACAGGCGCGAAATATCCGGTTGAACGCACGGGCGTCTTCACGCCGAAAATGGTTCAGATGGATGAACTCGGACCGGGTGAACTGGGCTTCATCACCGCTTCCATCAAGGAAGTGGCGGATACCCGCGTCGGTGATACAATCACCGAAGACCGCCGCCCGACCGAAAAGGCTCTGTCCGGTTTCAAGCCTGCGCAGCCGGTTGTGTTCTGTGGATTATTCCCGGTTGATGCAGCTGACTTTGAAGACCTGCGCGCTGCGATGGGCAAGCTGCGTCTCAATGATGCGTCGTTCTCGTTTGAGATGGAAACCTCTGCGGCACTGGGTTTTGGCTTCCGCTGCGGGTTCCTCGGGCTTCTGCATCTTGAAATTATTCAGGAACGTCTTGAGCGTGAGTTTGATCTCGACCTGATCACGACGGCGCCTTCGGTTGTCTATCGCCTGAATATGCAGGACGGTTCGCAGAAAGAGCTGCACAATCCGGCTGATATGCCGGATGTGGTCAAGATCGAAGCGATTGAAGAACCGTGGATTCGCGCAACCATCATGACGCCAGATGATTATCTCGGTGCGATCATGAAGCTCTGTCAGGAGCGTCGCGGCCTCCAGATCGATCTGACCTATGTTGGCCCGCGTGCGATGATCACCTATGATCTGCCGCTCAATGAAGTCGTGTTCGATTTCTATGATCGCCTGAAGTCGATCTCGAAGGGCTATGCTTCGTTCGACTATAACCTCTCGGATTACCGTGAAGGCGATCTGGTTAAGATGTCGATCTTGGTGAATGAAGAGCCGGTTGACGCGCTTTCGATGCTGGTTCACCGTTCGGCTGCTGAAAAGCGTGGCCGCGCGTTGTGTGAAAAGCTCAAAGAGCTGATCCCGCAGCACATGTTCAAGATACCGATTCAGGCAGCCATTGGCGGCCGTATCGTTGCGCGCGAAACCATTTCGGCCCTGCGCAAGGACGTGACGGCCAAGTGCTACGGTGGCGATATTTCGCGTAAGCGCAAACTTCTGGACAAGCAGAAGGAAGGCAAAAAGCGCATGCGCCAGTTCGGCAAGGTGGAAATCCCGCAAGAGGCCTTCATTCAGGCCCTCAAGATGGGTGATGATTGATCCTGGGTTTGTTTTAAAGAGGCGCTTCGGCGCCTCTTCTTTTTTATAATATTACTTTATTATCTTTAAAGGAGATATTTATGTTTGGACTGCTGAGAGCTGCAATCGAGTTCTTAAACTCAGCCCTAAATCTTTTTATGAACCGATCAGAGAAGCAAGACGAAAGCCGCCGAACGAAAGAGCAGCAAGCTTGGCAGTGGTTGGATTATCACTTGCCTGCTCTAGAAAACGCCGCGCAAGATGCATATTCCTTCATCTTGAAGAAGTCATCTGCGCAAGTTTTGCTGGATTATGCGGGAGCAACTTATCCCTTTGTTGAAAAGCTGAGTACTTTCCCATCAGACGACCGAAATGCCATCAAAGTCAATTTTCTGAAGCTTCGTGGTAAAGAATCCAAGAGAGGCTGGGCCAAGTGCAATTCTTATGTGAAACTATGGCGAAAATGCGTGGGACAGTTTCCTGCTGATTTGCCTGATTTGCCATACGATATTGAGAAGTTTGACAAGGTTTATCGAGTCTTTGTTACGGTGACCGGAACGAAGTAAGACGGAGGTACTGAAAATGTTTCCCGCAATCTCCATCACCTACTGCACGCAATGCAATTGGATGCTGCGGGCAGCGTGGCTGGCGCAGGAGTTGTTGCAAACGTTCGGACAGGACTTGAGTGAGGTGGCGCTGCGGCCCGGCACCGGTGGCGTGTTTGAAATCCATCTTTATATGCAGAACGGTCAGGACGAATTGATCTGGGAGCGCAAGCGTGATGGTGGTTTTCCCGAAGCCAAGGTGTTGAAGCAGCGCGTGCGCGATCTAGTCTGGCCTGATCGTGATCTCGGACATTCGGACAGCAAGCCAAAGCCGGAATAAGATAAAGCCCGCAAGTTGCGGGTTTTTGTTTATCTAAGTTGCAATCGAAATTGCTCTTGCTTGATTACAGAACGCACGCTTGCGTTATCGTTGATACTGCACAGGTTCGCATTTTCTTTTGTGCAAAAAAACCCAATAAATTGCCGCCCGAGTGAACGTTAGGCTTGTCAGCCGCGATAGGAGCGCTTATGCCAATTATGTAACGATATTACATAACAAATTGATGCAAGAGAGAGAACAAATATGGTAAAATTACTTGCTTCGCTTGGCTTTTGCGCGGCTATGGTTGTTTCAGCTCCGGCCCTGGCAGAGACAAAGGAAAAAGCGGTGTCCAGTCACAATCATTCTCATGATCACGCCCCTAAGCAGGATAAGAATGTTTACAACGGCTATTTCGAGGATAATCAGGTCAAAGACCGCAAGTTGTCCGATTGGGAGGGCGATTGGCAATCAGTCTATCCCCATCTGAAGGATGGCACGCTTGATGCGGTATTTGCGCATAAGGCAGAGCATGGCGATAAGAGTGCCAAAGAATACAGCGATTATTATGAAATCGGTTATCGGACGGATGTTGACCGTATCGTTATCAAGGGTGATGAAGTGTCCTTTTATACAGGGGGCAAGGCCTCATCTGGCAAATATGTAAGCGATGGCTATGAGATTCTAACCTATGCCAAGGGCAATCGCGGCGTTCGCTTTATCTTTAAAAAGGTCGAAGGCGATAGCACAGCGCCTGACTATATGCAGTTTAGTGATCACCGCATCGCACCAGAAAAGGCTGATCACTATCACCTCTATTGGGGCAATGATCGTGCGGCTTTGCTTAAAGAAGTTACGAACTGGCCAACATATTATGCTTCTTCACTCAGCGGCAAAGCTATTGCGCATGAGATGATGCATCATTGATTATCTGATCTGCAAACAGAGAGAAAAAATCAAAGGCTGAGGCACGAAAAGTGCCTTGGCCTAGGTTATGTTGACAAAGTGAGGTAGCCGTATTTTGACGGCTGCGATAGCGAGGAACGCCTCAAAAGATTTTCTGGTTTTATCTTATCGTATGGCAATGCGACCGAATTGTTTTAGTTTGTTGAACATACGCTCAATGCGGTTGCGATCTTTGTAAGCTCGTAAGTCACAGGCGGGCGGGTCCTTCGGGTTCGCTTTTGGTGGAATGACTGGCATTATGCCGCTGCACAAAAGAGCTTCCCGAAAACTATCGCCATCATACCCTTTATCAGCCAGCAATAGTCTGGGCTTCTTCACAGGTATAGACATCAATTCTGCGACAGCATTGTAATCCGAAGCTTCTCCGCCTGTCAGGATAAAGCCAAGAGCGCGTCCCATCGGTAAGATCACCACGCACCATCACTGCCTCCTAAAAGACAGTCTTGAATCATGCTTTAGTTGATTTTGGAATCCACTTTGTCAACGCGACCTAGCTGTGTCAGTCATTCTTACTTCCTCATTAGTCAGGTGCATTCAATTTTTCGTACGCTTCAAATAGCGCGGAAACGAGAACGCCATTTATGCGCATTCCTGTCAGATCCGCATCCTTTATGTCGGCATCCACAAGTGTGACGCCGCTGATGGTGATACCAGTCATGTTAGCGTTTGTGATGCTTATGCCGGTCATGTTTACATCATTGAATCGCACGGCTGTGAGATTGACATCGTCAAACTCCGCCTCGCTGAGATTCACATCATTGAATTTCGCTTTGCTCAAAACCGCGTAGAATCGTGCTTCTGACAGATTTACTCCGTCGAAATTGGTGCTGGACATATCTGCGCGGTGATAATGCTCGCCCTGCAACTGAGGTCCGTCGAATGGGGTGTTCTTTGGCGTATCACTCATGTAGGCGTATCCTCATGTTAATTCATCAACGATTTCAGTTTGCACTATAGCACCTGATTATCAACGGCTAACAAATGGACGGACGTCACGAGCGTCATGGAGTTCTACTAGGTCTCCTGAATTTTAAGGATGGGTCTGCGCAAAGTTGCGCATACCCCTATATTCCTGCCGGTATAATCTCGACGCCATACAACCACGATTATATCGGATTATTGTGCGCGCTAATCAAAACGGTGTAGTGGCGGATCGTGACACACCGTTCTATTTTTGCTAACGATATCACAGTCAGTCTCTGGGAGAGTTGCGATGAATTGCGGACGATGTGGCGATGAAGCCTGCAAAGAGGGTTTGAAATGTTTAAGCTGCGGCGCTGAATATCGTCGTAAGCGGTTTCTTCTGTTCTCAACCGTTTTGTTGAGTTTGATTATTTTCGTTGGTTTCCTAGCGAATTGGTCAGGTTACGTGCCAGTCGTGTTTTGGATAGCCTTACAATTACCGCTGACTGCCTTGATGTATCGTGCATCTCGCAAATCTTGGCGAGTGAGACCGGTTAGTTAAAGTTTCGATTCTTTGTGTTTCAATCCCGCTTACTGCGGGGTTTTATTTTTGGAGCGATTGATAACCGCCAAACTTCTCGCTCTCTGCCTTTATCATCATCTCCGCATGCGCATTACCTAACAGCGTCACACAGCGCTGAATTTGCGGACCAATACGCGCGCACGCGCTAGGCTTCACCGATTTATCTGACATCATATCGCCAGAGAAACACCGATTTAATTCCGGCCATCACGCGAGCCTAAGCTGGAGAGGGTCTCTCCAAATTTGGAGACACCCGTTTTCATGGCTTTCACTAAAATACTACGATTTACTGGGTGTCCATTTTGAGCAGTGCGAGCAGGGATGGGGTTTTGAGGGTTTTGAAGGTTCCGCTTCTGGCGTATTTGATGTTTTTTCGACAAGGCAGAGAGCGCTAAAATGCCGCCGCATAACAGATCATATTCCGGCAAATTCCAGATAGGTTTCAAGGCTACCAAAATGTATTGGGGGAAATATTGGAGGAAGAAACATCCCCACTAAGGGAAATCTCTAATATTTTCAATTATTTACTGAAAAAGAAATGGCGCACCCGAAAGGATTCGAACCTCTGACCCCCAGATTCGTAGTCTGGTGCTCTATCCAGCTGAGCTACGGGTGCTTGCCTGTGTGCCGCATCGTCTGCGGCGATGGGCGGTTGATAATCGGACCCATTGCTAAATGCAAGCACCTTCTTGGAAAAAAATGCGCTTATGTGAAGTTTTCTTGTCAACGCCCGGTTTTGTGGGCTTTTTTAGCCTGTCATCAAGTGGGGAAAACCCCGGATAAATGAAAAGCGGATCAAAATTGGTCATGGAATCTATGCATTGGACGGGAATCACGCGGTAGAAAACTCTAACGATGCTGATTATTTTGCTTATTGTCCCAATTTGGCAGGTCTGGCAGGCGAATCTCGAAATGTGCGCCGATGGGGCGATCTTCGCGCAGCTCCACCGAGCCGCCATGAGCACGGATAAGTTCTTGCGCAATGGCAAGGCCAAGGCCGGTGCCGTCGCTGCGAGTTGACCCCTTGAAGGCTGTGAAGAGGTGATCACGGGCCTTTTGCGGTAAGCCTGGCCCCGTATCTTCTATGCCTATGATCGCCGTGGTGCCAATACGGCCTGCTGAAATAGTCAGGCGTTTCACGGTGGAGACATCGCTGGTGTGATCGCGCTCCATTGCCTGCACAGAGTTGCGGCAAAGATTGCACAGAACGCGGAAGAGCTGTTCGGAGTCTGCAATGAGTTCAAAATCATCTGCAACCAGATTCTCAAACTCAATCCCGCCATCCGCGTTCAGATTGAGCGTTTCCTGCACATCGAGAACAATCGACTGAAGCAGCACACGGCGGGGCGCAGGAGGTGGCTCCTGGGAGCGACCATAGGCCATCACGCTTTCTGAATAGGTGATAGCCCGGCTCAGTGTGTGAATGAGCTTTGGAGCAAAGCGCTTCACCATTGGGTCTTCAGTATCCGCAAGCCTGTCCGACATGAGCTGTGCCGACGCCAGAATATTGCGCATGTCATGATTGATCTTGGAAACCGCCAGTCCAAGATCAGCAAGATGCTTCTGCTCTTTGAGCGTGCGTTGCAGATCGCTTTGGATATGAGCAATCTGCCGCTGGGCAATACCGAATTCATCTTTGCGGTTTTCGGGCACGAGAATACGCGTTGGATTGTCGGGTGAGGCTGCAAAATCAATCATGTTTCGATGCATGAGCCGCACCGGGCGCAGCAGCATTTCATGGATGATGAGATAAATCAGGCTCGCAGCAATCACCGATATGAGCAAAGAGATGATAGCCACGTTGGTTGCGTAACTTAGCATGGCATGGCGAAGCGGTGCATCGGAAGTGACAATTTCAATGATGCGCCCCGGATTGGCGGATGGTGGGTTTGAACCAAAAATGCGCAACGTGCGATTGCCGCCGTTAAAAAGCGTTCCAAAGGCATCCCAGATCGCTGCGGCTTCACTGATATTGTTAAGATCGACCACCTGATCGATATTGCCCGGCATTTCACTCATTGCCAGAAGATGCGATGCGCCAGCTTCACGCAAAGCGATTGCCTTGGTGCCTGTCGCGAGCAGAACCTTGTCCTGCACTTCGCGCGGAATATTCATGTGGCCGCTGGCGATTAATACCTCGCTGACAGCATCGACCGTATCAAGGCGCGAACTCATCCAACGCACACGCATATTGGCGATGGACGGAACGAAGATCAGAACTTCAGCTATAAGAACCGCAAGGGCGGTGAGAATGAGAAGTTTGCTTGAAAGCCGGTTGCGCCAGCGAAGACGCGTAAACTGGTTTGGTGACGTATTGTCCTGTGACGCCCGTTCGCCGGTTTCGGTGGATGCAACTGTGGATTCGTCCGGGGGGCCAGAATGCGCGGCTGCGTCGGCCACGACGTTTCCGGTACTCATGGATTGATCAACCGCCACCATACATTAAATCCAGATTGAAAGGCTGCGGGGCATAATGCGCCCATGCCCAATTTAGTAAGCTTGCCACAATGAAATACGCAAAAATTTTACCTTTTATATATGGAGGCGTAAGAGAATTCCAACGGGCTTTAACTACTTTGCATGAAATTGGTTAGCAGCGCTTTCTGCTCCAAAACCTCTTTTCTCGGTTTCATAGCGTATTTCGCTTCTTCGGATATTATGCTCTCGTGGCCTCATTCTAAGTTTTATCTCCCTCATTCACAGGCATCGAGCAAATGTCGCAATCAAAAAGATCACTCATATTACCGAAATTTAACTCGACCTGCTCAATCGCTGCGTGCAAAATCGCAGATGGGGAAATCCGTGATGGCTTAAGCAATGTGACATCTTGAGCACCCCATCATTTTGATACTTTTTGCGGGCATAATCTGCGGTCAAAGTGAATGTGCATATTTTGATTAGAATTTTGTCGACGTGTTCGGCAGAGTCTTGCCGGAGAGTTGAATGAAGTCCTGGAAGCAGATTGTTCTGTGCCTGCTTGTTATTATCGCTGCCGGTGGTGGCTGGTATTTTTACAAAAACAAGGCGTCTTCCACACAAGAAGCATCCGGCCAGCAGACCCATGAACAGTCTTCAGGAAAAGCAGCCCCTCTGGTGATTGTTGAGGCGGCAGGGCAGGAAACCATCAACAACCGCCTGACGGCTATTGGTTCTGCACGCGCGCTCAGCACCGTTTCGGTAACACCTTATTCCAGCGGCACGATGAACAAGCTTTTTGTGAAAGCCGGAGATACCGTCAAGGCAGGTGACGCCATTGCGCAACTGGACAATGAGACAGAAACGATTGCTGTTGAAAAAGCGCAGATTGCGCTGAAGGATGCACAAACAACGCGTGAGCGCATAGCCCGGCTTCGCGCCACCAACACCGCAACGGTTGTGCAGGAAATAGAAGCCGATCTGGCGCTTGCCAATACCAAACTTGCCCTGGAAGACGCGCAGCTTGCTTTAAGCCGCCGTACCGTCACCGCGCCCATTTCGGGCATTGTTGGAATCCTGCCGGTTAATGCCGGCAATTACATTACGGCCGATACCTCTATTGCGCGCATCGATGATCGCTCCAAGGTTTTAATCGATATTTGGGTGCCAGAACGCTTCGCGCCACAGATCAAGGTGGGGTTGCCGGTCTCGGCAGAATCCACTGCGTTTCCCGGTGACACCTATAGTGGCAAGATCGATGCCGTCGATAATACGCTGGATGTCGCCAGCCGCACGCTGCATGTTCGTGCCGAAATTGATAACACGCAGGATCTGTTGCGCGCGGGCATGTCTTTTTCTGTGACCATTCTTTTCCCCGGTGATCGCTATCCGTCCGTCGATCCACTGGCCATTCAGTGGGACGCAGACGGCTCTTATGTGTGGCGCGTAGAAGACGGCGTTGCCAAAAAAGTCGCTGCCCGTATCGTACAGCGCAATTCAACGAATATCCTTATCGACGGGCCGGTCAAACAAGGCGATCTGATCGTGACGCAGGGCGTGCAAACCATCCGCAATGATGCGCCGGTGCGTGTACTCGATGAAAAGGGCACGGCTCTTGCAGTCCCTGCCAAAAGCCAGAATGCAGGGTGAGGGGCAAGCGTGAGCAATCCAAAATCGCCCGCAGGCAAGAACGGTGGTTCAACCGCGCTGTTTATTCGGCGCCCGGTTTTTGCGTTTGTCATCAATGTTCTGATTATCGTTGCCGGTCTTGCCGCCTTTACAGGTGTGGATATCCGTGAACTGCCAGATGTGGATCGACCTGTTATCACCATCAGCACGGATTTCAGCGGTGCATCGGCTGAAACCATAGACCGTCAGCTGACACAGGTTCTGGAAAATGCTGTCGCTCGTGTTTCTGGTGTGAAATCGATTTCGTCGACGTCCTCCTTTGAACGAAGCCGTGTCACGGTCGAGTTCAATGATGGCGTCGATCTCAATGTTGCCGCTGCTGATATGCGCGATGCGATTTCGCGCGTCGCCAATAATGTGCCGCAAGAAGCGGATCCGTCCCGCATCATCAAGGCCGATTCCAATGCCGATCCGGTGATGCGTCTCGCGGTTACGTCCGACACCATGTCGGTTGATGATATGACTGTTCTGGTTGAAGACCAGATTGAAGACGTTCTCTCCGCGGTTCCCGGTGTCGCTGATGTGCAGATCAATGGCGACCGCGACAAGATTTTTCGCATTGATATCAATCAGGCCCGTCTTGCCAGCTATGGGCTTACCATTGCCGATATATCCAGTGCTTTGTCATCAATGGGGCTTGATGCGCCCGCAGGTTCTCTGCGCAGTTCGGATCAATCCATCGTAGTGCGAGCCACCGCCAATCTCGAGAAGCCCGAAGACTTCGAAAATGTTTATATCAAAGGCCGCACGCAGATCCGCGATGTGGCCAGTGTTACGCTCGGGCCGGATATTGAAAGCTCGTCGGTGCGCTCCAATGGCAAAACGGCCATCGGCCTTGGTATTGTGCGTCAGGCGCAATCCAATACGCTCGACATCTCTCAAGGCATTCGTGCGGCTGTTGCGAACTTGCAGAAGACCCTGCCGCAAGGTGTCAATATTACCGTCACCAGCGACGATGCTAACTTCATCAGGGGCGCGATCCATGAGGTCGAGATCGCGCTGATTGCCTCTGTGATCATCGTGGTCGTGATCATCTTCATGTTTCTTTGGGATATCCGCGCAACGCTTATTCCGGCTTTGGCGATGCCGGTGGCATTGATCGGTACGGTTGCGGCGATTTATCTGACGGGCTTCTCGATCAATATCCTTACATTGCTGGCGCTGGTGCTTGCTACGGGTCTTGTGGTGGACGATGCCATTGTCGTGTTGGAAAACATCGTTCGAAGGCGCAATCAGGGCATGGGGCCACGCGCTGCCGCCGTTCTTGGCACGCAGGAAGTGTTCTTTGCGGTTATTGCGACCACATTGACGCTTGTCGCTGTTTTCGTGCCGATTTCGTTTTTGCCGGGGCAGGCGGGTGGTCTGTTCCGCGAATTTGGTTTTGTGCTGGCAATTGCAATTCTGCTGTCATCTATTGTGGCTCTGACATTGTGCCCAATGCTGGCGTCGCGCTTTCTCAAAGAAGGCAGTGAGGCATCGGAAGGGCGGCATGGGCCAAAGTTTCTGCAAAGGATCGGTGGCGGACTGTCGCGTTTTTATCGCAAGAGCCTGCACGCCTGTCTCTCCGCTCCCCTGATCGTCGTGCTCGTGGCCGTACTTTTTGCTGGCGCTTCTTACGTTGGTTTCGGCATGTTGCGACAGGAGCTCACGCCAACGGAAGATCGGGCCGTCGCGCTGTTGCGCATTAACGGTCCCCAGGGGATCAGCGTTGAATTTCTTCAATCGCAGCTCGATAAGATCGAGCAAGCGATTCAGCCATTACGCGACAATGGTGAAATCCTGACCACCTATGCGATTGCCGGCTCCGGCGGTGCTTCCAATAATGGCTTTATGGTGCTCACCCTTGCGCCGTGGACAGAACGCACCCGTTCGCAACAGCAAATTATGGCAGACATCAATGCTCGTGTGCGTGGGATCACGGCGGTTCGTATTTTCACAATGCAGCCAAACAGCCTTGGCATTCGGGGTGCCGGTAATGGCTTGCAGTTTGCCGTTGTGGGCAGTGATTACGCCAAGCTGCGACCGGCAAGCGATGCAATCGTTGCCGCACTGGAAAAAGATCCGCGTTTCGTTCAGCCGCGCTTGTCTGTTGACGCAACACAGCCGCAGCTTTCCGTCGAAATCAATCGCGAGCGAGCGTCCGATCTCGGCATCGATATTACCGGCCTTGCCAACGCCGTACAGGCGGTGCTCGATGGTCGCAAGATCGGTTCGGTTTATGTCGGCGACAGAAGCTTTGACGTGAAGCTTGTATCGACCACCAATCCCATCAATGATCCGACGGATCTTGAAAACGTCTTCCTCAAAACGGGGGACGGTCGTTATGTACCGATGTCATCTATCGCGACAGTGGTGGAAAAGGCGGTGCCGCCGCAGTTGAACCGTGAAGAGCGCCAGCGTTCTGTTGCGATTACCACAGGTTTGCAGGGCGATTTCGCGCTGGGAGATGCTTATGCGGCTGCATTGGAGATCGCAGCACCGCTGTTGCCACCGGGAGCCCACATCATCCCGCTTGCGGAGGCTTCTACACTCAGTGAAACCTCCGGTGGCATTATGATGGTCTTCGGCTTTGCGATCATCATTATTTTGCTGGTTCTGGCCGCGCAGTTTGAGAGCTTCATCAGCGCGCTGATTGTCATGGCAACGGTGCCGCTTGGCCTCGGCTGTGCCGTCTTTGCAATGATCCTCACCGGCACAAGCCTCAACGTTTATAGCCAGATCGGGCTTGTGCTGCTGGTCGGCATCATGGCTAAGAACGGCATTCTGATTGTCGAATTTGCCGATCAGTTGCGTGACAAGGGCATGAATGTGCGTGAGGCAATTGAAGAAGCAGCCAATATCCGCCTGCGTCCCGTCTGTATGACGATGATCTGTTCGGTGCTGGGCGGCGTGCCGCTGGTGCTCGCCAGCGGAGCAGGTGCGGAAGCGCGTGTGGCACTGGGTTGGGTTATCGTTGGTGGCCTCGGACTTGCAACGATCGCAACCCTTTTCGTGACGCCTGTTGCCTATCTTCTGCTGGGACGCTTCACCAAGCCAAAGGTTGAAGAAGAAGCGCGGCTTGAACGCGAAATGGCCAGGGCAGCAACTCTGGAAGAGAAGCTGA
The DNA here is from genome assembly GCF_026241335.1 of Ochrobactrum chromiisoli. Taxonomy (GTDB): domain Bacteria; phylum Pseudomonadota; class Alphaproteobacteria; order Rhizobiales; family Rhizobiaceae; genus Brucella; species Brucella chromiisoli. The sequence continues at coordinate 601,159 of NZ_JAPHAV010000001.1, forward strand.
AATGAAAAAGCCCGGTCGTGAGACCGGGCTTTTTGTTGTTACTTCTTCATCGCGTCTGTGACCTTCGCGGTCCATGCACCTTCCGGCTTCTTGGTAATGACCGGATCAGAACCGCCGCCAAGCAAAGTTTCAACCGTGCGGTCGGCGGCAGCGACGTCGAGTGTACCGTCAGAACCATCAATCAGCTTGGCGATTTCCTTGACCATACGCTCCTGAACTTCCTGTGTCTGTGCACCAGAAGAGTCGTTTTCCAGAATGATTTCGGCAGCTTCGTCAGGATGTTCTGACGCATATTGCCAGCCCTTCATCGAAGCGCGGACAAAGCGGGCAAGCTTATCGACCATTGCCGGGTCTTCAAGGCTCTTATCAAGCACGTAGAGCCCGTCTTCAAGTGTTGCCACGCCCTGTTCTTCATAAGGGAACACAACCAGCTGATCCGCCGGAATACCGGCATCGATCACCTGCCAATATTCATTATAGGTCATGGTGGAAATGCAGTCGGCCTGCTTCTGGATCAGCGGATCGACATTAAAGCCCTGTTTGAGCACAGTTACGCCGTCTTTTCCGCCTTCGGTCGGGATATTTAAATGGCTCATCCACGAAAGAAACGGATATTCATTGCCACCGAACCAGACGCCAAGCGTGCGGCCCTTAAAATCTTCCGGCTTGGTGATGTTGGTGTCCTTGCGACAGGTCAACATCATGCCGGATTTCTTGAATGGCTGTGCGATGTTGACGAGTGGAACGCCCTTTTCCCGAGTAGCAAGGGCTGACGGCATCCAGTCCACCACCACGTCAGCGCCACCACCGGCAATCACCTGTGGCGGGGCAACGTCGGGGCCGCCCGGCTTAATGTCCACGTCAAGGTCTTCTTCTTCGTAGAACCCCTTATCCTTGGCGACATAATAGCCAGCAAACTGTCCCTGCGTCACCCATTTGAGCTGCAAGGTCAGCTTGTCAGCTGCTATTGCCGAGCTGCTCATAAGTGCGAGCGCCAGTCCGGCTGTTCCAAGGCATAAAGAAATTGCCTTTTTCATTTTAGTTCTCCTCTGGTTGTTTTTATTGCGCGCATTTTGCCCGAAAACCGGTTCCCACTTTTCGGAATGTGCTTTGGTCTGCATTATACTTGCAGATGCCAAATATTCAGGCTTATGCCCTCCTGTAAGAAGGGTGCCAGAATGTCATTCTGCGCTCGATCAGCGCGATCAGCCCATAAGAAAGCGACCCCGCAAGAGCGGCTACAAAAATCTCGGCCCAGACCATGTCCACATTCATGCGGCCGATTTCTGCGGATATGCGGAAACCCATGCCGACGATGGGCGTACCAAAAAATTCGGCGACAATTGCGCCGATCAAAGCCAGTGTGGAGTTGATCTTGAGCGCATTGAAAATGAAGGGCATGGCCGCCGGAAGGCGCAGTTTAATGAGTGTCTGCCAATAGTTCGAGCCATAGGTCTGCATCAGATCGCGTTCCATCGAACCGCTCGCAGCTAAGCCCGCAACCGTGTTCACCAGCATCGGGAAGAAGGTCATGATAATGACGACCGCTGCCTTTGACTGCCAGTCGAAGCCAAACCACATCACCATGATGGGCGCAACGCCGACAATGGGAAGGGCGGCTGCAAGATTACCAAGCGGCAGCAAGCCTTTGCGCAGAAATGGCACGCGATCAGCAATAATTGCGGTGATAAAGCCTAAGCCACAGCCCGCGATATAGCCGATAATGACCGCCTTCATGAAGGTCTGCTGAAAATCAGCCCACAGGATGGGAACCGAACTCGTGATCCGCGCCCATATGACGGAGGGCGCAGGCAACAGCACCTGCGGCACGGTAAACAGGCGCACACTCACTTCCCAAAGAAGAAGCATCGCGATGCCAAAAAGGGCAGGGACTGCAATGTCCAGCAGCTTCTGAGTGTGCGGGTTGCGCGCCTTGAGGCTTGCCACCCAGCCGACAATCGCCCATGAAACGGCAATCAGCGCGATAATGATTATCACATTCATCATCATGCACCCGCCCTTTCAGGTTTTACGCCCATGCGTCGGTTGACGATACGCGCAACCAGCCCGACAAGCGCCACAAGCAATCCCGCCATAATGGCGGCTGCAATGAGGGCGGCCCATATTTGCACCGTCTGACCGTAATAGGAACCGGCCAGCAAACGCGCGCCAAGACCTGCGACGGCCCCCGTTGGCAACTCGCCAACAATTGCGCCGACAAGGCTGATGGCAACCGCAATCTGCATCGATGTGAACAGGAACGGCATGGCCGCAGGCCAGCGCAACTTCCAGAAAACCTGATTGCGCGATGCATTATATGTCCGCATCAGATCAAGATGCATCACATCGGGCGAGCGCAGGCCTTTGACCATACCCACTGCAACCGGGAAAAAGGACAGATAAGTCGATATGATCGCCTTTGGCAGCAGCCCCGAAATGCCAATCGCATTCAGCACCACAATAATCATCGGCGCGATGGCAAGGATGGGGATTGTTTGCGAGGTGATGATCCAAGGCATCAGGCTTTTGTCAAGCGTGCGCGAGTGCACAATGCCGACCGCAAGCAACACGCCAAGCGCCGATCCGAGCACGAAGCCGAGCAATGTCGAGGATAGTGTCACCCAGCCATGATAAACGAGGCTGCGCTTTGAACTTGGTTTGACATCAAAGACTGTTTTCCAGATTTCCTGTCCCACCTGATGTGGCGCAGGCAGCACCGGGCGATCCTGATGCATCGTATTGGCAACAATTGTCGAGAACGAAATCTCGGTTCCGGCGCGCTCTGCTTGATCTCGCTCAAACGGCGCGTTGAGAAAAACTGCAAGCAGATACCACAATCCGATGATTGCCAGCAGAACCGTCGCCACCGGAATAAATTTGTCGCGAAAAAAAGCTGTCAGTCCCGCCCGGGTTTCACTCATGAATATGCCCCAGCCGCAGGCCTTCGCGCACGCGATGGGCGATTTTGAGGAAGGCATCCGATTCACGAATATCCAGTGTGCGATCCGGCCCCAGATCGCAGTCGATAATTTCATGAATACGGCCCGGACGCGGACTCATCACGACGATCTTGGTTGACAGAAACACGGCCTCAGGAATGGAGTGTGTCACGAAGATCACAGTCTTCTGTGTTGCCGCCCAGAGTTTGAGAAGCTGTTCGTTGAGGTGATCGCGCACGATCTCATCCAATGCGCCGAAAGGCTCATCCATCAGCAGCATGTCAGGGTCAAACGACAATGCACGCGCAATCGATGCTCGCTGCTGCATGCCGCCGGAAAGCTGCCATGGAAATTTTTTGCCAAAACCCGTGAGGTTCACCAGCGCCAGATTCTTTTCAATCCGCGCTTTGCGCTCGGCAGCACTATATCCCATGATTTCGAGTGGCAGGCCGATATTGTCTTCAATCGTGCGCCACGGAAACAACGCTGCCGCCTGAAAGACGTAGCCGTAAGAGCGATCAAGCCGTGCCTGTTCAGGTGTCAGTCCGTTGACGGTCACAGAGCCGGAAGTAGGCTGTTCGAGATTGGCCACCACACGCATCAAGGTGGTCTTGCCGCAACCCGAAGGGCCGATGAAGGAAACAAACTCACCGCGTTTGATCGTGAGATTGATGTTAGAAAGCGCATGGACCGGACCGTCATTCGTTTCAAAAACCAGAGACAGGTCTTTGATGTCGATCACGGTCGGCGCACCATCAAAGCCCCGCTCCGGGGCCATGTTATCGATGTTCATCACATGCATTTCCCGAAGCGAAGCTGGAGCCATGGATCAGACCCCTATTGGCATATGTTCGGCGCTGCGTTCCACCTTGCGGGGCGCGACGATTTCTTTCCACTGCGACAGGGCCTTGTTGGCGGCACCGTTGGGTTCACGTTCGACAAAGCGTCCATCACCCGGCTGTGCTGTGACATGGCCATGATCAAAGGCGAGACGACCGCGCGAGAATGTTTTGACGGGTAAGCCTTTCAACTCAAAACCTTCAAAGACATTGTAATCAATGGACGAATGCTGCGTTTTGGCAGAGATCTTCTTGGTCGTTTCCGGGTCCCAGATGATAATATCGGCGTCGGCCCCCGGCAGGATCGCACCCTTTTGCGGATAGATATTGAGGATCTTCGCAATGTTGGTCGAAGTGACAGCCACGAACTCATTGGGCGTCAGACGACCGGTGCGAACCCCACGCGTCCAGAGTACAGGAAGCCGTTCTTCAAGCCCGCCGGTGCCATTTGGAATCTTGGTGAAATTACCAATGCCATGGCGCTTCTGCTCGGATGTGAAAGCGCAATGATCGGTTGCAACGCATTGCAGGCTTCCAGCGGCAAGTCCGGCCCAGAGGCTGTCCTGATTGATCTTGTCGCGGAATGGCGGCGACATTACGCGGCGCGCAGCATAGTCCCAATCGCGATTGTGATATTCGCTTTCATCAAGTGTCAAATGCTGGATCAGCGGCTCGCCATAAACGCGCATCCCTTTCTGGCGTGCACGGCGGATTGCTTCATGCGCCTGCTCGCAGGATGTATGCACCACATAAAGCGGCACACCGGCCTGATCGGCAATCATGATGGCGCGGTTGGTCGCTTCGCCTTCCACTTCCGGCGGGCGTGAATAGGCGTGTGCCTCCGGACCGTCATTGCCAGCAGCCAAGAGCTTGGCCTGTAATTGCGCAACAATATCGCCGTTTTCCGCGTGAACCAGCGGCATGGCGCCAAGCTCGGCGCAGCGCTGGAACGATGCGAACATCTCGTCATCATTGACCATCAACGCGCCCTTATAGGCCATGAAGTGCTTGAAGGTGTTGATGCCGCGCTTCACCACTTCCGGCATTTCATTAAACGCGCGTTCGCTCCAGCCGGTGATTGCCATGTGGAACGAATAGTCGGTACGCGCCTTGCCTGCCTTCTGGAACCATTCCTGAAGCGCGTCGAGCAGATTGCCTTCTGGTCCGGGAAGAACGAAGTCGACCACCATCGTCGTGCCGCCTGCAAGCGCTGCCGCAGTGCCAGTGTCAAAATCATCGGATGAATAGGTGCCCATAAAGGGCATTTGCAAATGCGTATGCGGGTCAATGCCGCCTGGCATGATATAACAGCCGGAAGCATCGATGGTTTCATCGCCGGTCAGATTATCGCCCACGGCTACAATCTTCTCGCCTTCGATGAGAACGTCGGCTTTAAAGGTGCGGTCTGCCGTAATCACGGTGCCGCCTTTGATGACCTTGCTTGCCCCAGAACTAACCATGTTCGCGTTCCCCTTTTTGGTTTTGTTTCGAACAGGTATTGGATAGGCTGGAAATTAACTTACAATTTCAGCACTCTCCAATACGGCATGAAGAAGTACATCAGCGCCAGCCGATGCCCACTCCTTTGAGATTTCTTCGTCTTCGTTATGGCTGAGGCCATCGACGCATGGACACATGACCATGGCGGTCGGTGCCACGCGATTGATCCAGCAGGCATCGTGACCGGCACCGGAAACAATGTCGCGATGGCTGTAGCCAAGCCGTTCGGCTGCATTGCGAATTGCCGTGACGCAGCCTTCATCGAACGTGACGGGATCGAAATGGCCTGCCACTTCAATCTCGATACCAATGCCAAGGTCTGCCGCGATCTTTGGCGCTTCCGTTTCAAAACGCGCTTTCATGGCATCGAGTGTTTTCTGATCCGGCGAACGGAAATCGACGGTAAAGACGATTTGGCCCGGCAGAACATTGCGAGAGTTCGGCGAAACTTCAATATGGCCCACGCCACCGACCGCATCGGGCTGATAGTCCATCGCAATCTCATTGACCAGTTGCAGCAGTTTGCCCAAGCCAAGGCTTGCATTCCTGCGCATCTTCATCGGCGTTGAGCCGGTATGTGCTTCCTTGCCGGTCAGTGTTATCTGCAACCACCACAGGCCCTGACCATGGGTGACAACGCCAATATCCTTGTTTTCAGCCTCAAGGATCGGGCCTTGTTCGATGTGCAACTCAAACATCGAATGGATCTTGCGCTTGCCAACCGGCTCGTCGCCCTTCCAGCCAATGCGCTCCAGCTCATCGATGAATTTCTTGCCTTTGGCGTCGGTGCGCTCATAGGCCCAGTCCTGTTCTAGCACCCCGGCGAAAACGCCGGAAGCAAGCATTGCAGGCGCAAAACGCGTGCCTTCTTCATTGGTCCAGTTGACCACGACAATCGGGCGCTTTGTCTTGATGTTTGTGTCGTTCAAGGTGCGCATGACTTCAAGTCCGCCCAGCACACCGAGCACGCCGTCATATTTGCCGCCTGTCGGCTGCGTATCGAGATGGCTGCCCATATAAACCGGATCGGCATCCGCATCTTCGCCTGCGCGAATAAAGAACATATTGCCCATCGTATCGACGGTCATCGACAGTCCGGCCTGTTCGCACCATTTCTGAAAAAGCTGGCGACCTTCGGCGTCTTCATCGGTCAGCGTCTGGCGATTGTTACCACCGCGCAAACCGGGGCCAATCTGTGCCATTTCCATCAGGCTGTCCCACAGCCTGTCGCCATTGACCTTGAGATTACTGGAGAGCGCCATTTGCTCTGCCTCCACATTTCAAGCATGGAATAACTGCGGCATTGCCGCAAGCGCTTCGCATGTTATGTTGTTCCCGCGACCCAGCTCTTTGGCCTCAATCTTCTTGCAGTATTTGCAAAAACTTGACTAGTTGGTCAAAATGCAGGCTAGAAGAGCGTTCGACAGCGGTCAAGCGGTTTTAAGAAATTTTGCTCCGTCAAAAGGTGTTAAATGGTCACAGATGCGACAGCTCCCGCCGAAGCAGGTGTGAATGAAAAGGCGGAGGGTGCGACGCGCATTCAGGCGATCAATCGCAGGCTCATTCTGGATGCAGCGCTTGATGTCTTTTCCGCTTATGGGTTTCGCGGTTCGACAGTCGATCAGATTGCCGAAAAGGCAGGGATGTCGAAGCCAAACCTGCTGTATTATTTTCCGCGCAAGCAAAATATCTACGTGACGGTTTTGGAGGAAACGCTCACCGAATGGCTTGGCCCGTTCGAGAGCATCAGCCCTGAAGGCGATCCGCTTGAGGAACTCCAGAACTATATTGCGCAAAAGCTTGCGCTTTCGGCCAAAAGGCCGGAAGCATCGCGGCTGTTTGCCAATGAAATTCTGCATGGTGCACCGGCGATTACCGATTTTCTCAAAGGCCATCTGAAAGAGCTGGTCGATGAAAAAGCAGGCGTTATTCGTTGTTGGATTGAAGAAAAGCGCATCGCGCCCATTGATCCTTATCACCTGATTTTTACGATATGGGCCGTGACGCAGCATTATTCCGATTTCTCGGTTCAGGTTGCAGCCATTCTTGGCAACCGCACCGAGCAGCCGGATTTTTATGAGCAGACAGCACGCTCCATTGCAGCAATTATTCTTGACGGTGTGCGTGTTCGTGATGATGTTGCAGCATCATGAAAACGATTCTTATTGCAGCAGCCATTGTCCGCGATGAAGCGGGCCGTTTCCTCCTTGTTCGCAAACGCGGCAGCGAGATTTTCTTCCAGCCTGGTGGCAAGATTGATACCGGCGAAGAGCCGCAGATTGCGCTTATCCGCGAAATCGAGGAAGAGCTCGGCATTCTGATTGACGAGAGCCAGTTGCGCTATGCAGCGCGCATGTCGGCACCAGCCGCCAACGAACTTGATTCCATCGTTGAAGCAGAACTGTTCCACCTCACTTTGAGGGAAGGGCAGGTGCCTGCCGCTTCGAGTGAAATCGAAGAGCTGATCTGGGTTAAGGCTGGCGATCAGTCGCGCCCTGTTGCGCTGCTTTCACAAAGCATCCAGGCACGCTTTTCACAAGCGGATTGAGATTCTTATTCGCAGATGAATAGGTTTTTCGTTTGCGAATTTATTATCTTCCTCTTATCAGTCTGTGCGCGTTTAGAGCGCATCCCGAAAAGTGTGAAACGGTTTTCGGACAAGATGCGCGCCCTTAATACGCGGGCATAGGTTCTGGAGGAGATATTTATGCAGCTTAAAGTATCTGATAGGCGCACACTGGGCCGCACGGGGCTGTCCGTAACGGCGCTTGGTCTGGGAACCGCACCTTTGGGCGGGCTTTATGCGCCTGTTTCCCGTGCCGATGCGGATGCTTTGCTCGAAGCTGGCTGGGACAGCGGCATCCGCTATTTCGACAGCGCACCGATGTATGGTCTTGGTCGAAGCGAGCATCTTTTGGGCGATTTGCTGCGCGAAAAGACTGAACGCGCCGTGGTTTCTACCAAAGTTGGCCGCCTGATGACCAATGAGCGCGCTGGTCGCACGCTGCCGCCATCGCCACCAAAAAATCCTCTCGATTCCGGCTGGCACAATGGTCTCAATTTCCGTGAGGTTTTTGATTACAGCTATGACGGTGTTATGCGCAGCTTCGATGACAGCCAGCAGCGCCTTGGCTTTCCCAAAATCGATCTGCTCTATGTCCATGACATTGGCCGCGTGACCCATGCTGACCGTCATGAGTTTCACTGGAACGCATTGACCAAGGGCGGCGGTTTCCGTGCACTGAGTGAATTGCGCGAAGCAGGCAATATTAAAGGCTTTGGCCTTGGAGTGAATGAATGGCAGGTCATTCGTGATGCGCTTGAGGAAGCGGATCTCGACTGCTCGCTGCTGGCTGGCCGCTATTCGCTGCTTGATCAGGTTTCGGAAAAGGAATTCTTGCCGCTGGCGCAAAAGCGCGGCATGGCGCTGGTGATTGCCGGTGTGTTCAACTCCGGCATTCTGGCTGCCCCACGCGGTGGCGAACAGAAGTTCGATTATGCTGATGCGCCTGCTGAAATCATTGCACGCACCAACCGCCTGCATGATATTTGCGACGACTTCAATGTACCGCTTGCCGCCGCCGCCATGCAGTTCCCGATGATGCATGAGGCCGTCAGCTCCATTCTGATTGGTGTGCGTTCGCCAGAACAGATCAGGCAGAATGTTGTCTGGTTCGAGCAGTCCATCCCGGATGAATTCTGGGCGAAGCTCCGTTCGGAAGGTCTGATCTCGTAATCATGACGTCCAAAATTCTCTGCGTTGGTGCCCTCACCATGGACACCATTCTGCGCCTTGATGAACTTCCACACGCGGCAGGTAAATATCTGCCGCGTGAAGCGGTCGAGATCGCCGCTGGCATGGCTTCGAGTGCCGCAGCCGCGATTGCCCGGCTTGGTGGGGATGTGGCGCTTTGGGCTTCTGCCGGAGTTGATCCGGTGGGTGAGCGCGCCATCGCAGAGCTTGAAGCCGAAGGCATCGATTGCTCTTATATCCGTCGGCTGGAAGGCGTGCGCACGGCGTTTTCCTCAATTCTTGTCGATGCAAACGGCGAGCGCATCATTGTGCCATTTTATGACCCGGCACTTGCAAGCCCGTCGGATCAGATTCCGCCGATTGCAGCTGGCGCCTACGCCGCTGTAATGACCGATGTGCGCTGGCCATGGGCGGCTGAAACAGCCCTTCGAGCGGCTCGCGATGCAGGGATTCCAGCGATCCTTGATGCCGATACCGCACCTGTCGAGCTTCTGGAAAAGCTGCTTCCGCTTGCAACGCATATTGTTGCATCAGAACCCGCTGCGATCAGCGTGACCGACACGACGGATTTGCGCGAATGTGTGAACATTTTGGCCAGCCGCTATGATGTTTTCACCTCTGTCACCGCTGGCCCAGACGGCTGCTACTGGACGGAAAGAGCAGGCAAGCCCGTTTCCCATGTGCCGGGCTTTAAGGTGAAAGCAATCGACACGCTGGCCGCGGGCGATGTCTTTCATGGTGCTTTCGCCCATGGTCTGGTTGATGGCAAAGGGATCACCGACATGATCCGATTTGCTAATGCGAGCGCCGCCATTAAATGCGCTCGCTTTGGTGGCCGCGCTGGTTCACCAGACTATAAGCAGGTGCTTTCTTTCATCGAAAGCGGCATTGTTCCGGCCCAGTAAGCCGTCAAGCTCTTCAAAAAAAACATACAAACACGCACTGAACCCGAATTGACTATTTACTAACATGTTAGTATGTGCCAACTTACAGTTCAAATTTGGGAGGAGCCAGTTTTGGCACATAATCATTCTGGGCAGGAGCGCTTTGGCCTCTCTGCGGCACTTACCACACCATTCGATGCTGACGGCAAAATCGATGTCAGCCGTGCCCTAAGGCACGCCCGCGCCCGCCTCGACAGCGGCTGCTCGAGCGTCACTCTGTTTGGCACCACCGGCGAAGGTTCGTCGATTGCCGATGCTGAACGCGCAGCGCTGCTTGATGCTTTCATCGCGGATGGTTTTTCGGCTGCAAACATCGTCGTCGGCGTCATGGAAAATTCGGTTGCGGATGCCGTGCTTCAATCCGCTGATGCGCTGCGTCGCGGTTGCAAGGCCATTCTTCTGGCGCCGCCGTCCTATTTCAAAAACCTGTCCGACGAAGGCCTGTTCAACTGGTTCTCGGCAGTTCTCAAGGGTTTGGGCGATGATGCGCGCAGCATCATTCTTTACAATATCCCGTCGGTGACGGCGGTTGAATTGTCGGTCGATCTCATCACCCGTCTGCGTGATGCTTTTGGTGGCGTTATCGCCGGGGTCAAAGATTCCTCCGGCAACTGGTCCTATACGGAAAAGCTGCTTGCAGCGCATAAAGACATTGCGATCCTGATCGGCGATGAGCGTGATCTTGCAGCTGGTGTACGCCTTGGTGGGCAGGGCGCAATTTCCGGCATGGCAAACCTGTTCCCGGATCGCCTGCTGCGCATGGTCAATGACGGTCAGGATGACAATGAACTGGTCGGTGCTGTGCAGCAATTGCTGAACTATCCGGTAACGCCAGCGGTCAAGGCCATGGTTGCGCGTCATACGGGCGACAAGGAATGGCGTCGTGTACGCGCACCGCTGATTTCATTGAATGACGCGGATTTCGATGCAATTGGCAGTGTATTCGACCGTTTGCATATGGCAAAAGCGGCCTGATCACGGCATAAGCGTCGATAGCAAAAGGAAATGGCTTTGGCGGACGATCACCAAGAACCGGTAAAATTGCGCGATAAGGCTTATCAAAGCTTCACTGAGCATTTGCTGGCGCGTGATTTTCATCCGGGCCAGTTCGTTTCACAGCGTCAGCTCGTCACTATGACGGGCCTGCCGCTGGGTGCGATCCGCGAATTGATCCCGCGTCTTGAAACGGAAGGTCTGATCAAGACCGTACCGCAGCGTGGACTCCAGATCGCCCATATTGATCTTAATCTGATCCGCGAAGCGTTTCAGTTTCGCCTTTTCATCGAAAAGGAATCGGTTGCGATTTTTTGCCAGTCAGCTTCCGATGAATTGCTGCGTTCGTTGCGCGCTGAGCATGAAGAAACGCTCAATCGTGCAATGAACGAAGGTGAAACGCCGGAGCTTGAAAAACAGGCACAGAATATCGACTGGAGCCTGCATGATACGATTGTTAGCTCGCTTAATAATGAAATCATTTGGCGTGCTTACCAGACCAACACAATCAAGATGCGTCTGATCAATCAGGAGCGTTTCCGTATTAACGGGCGTGTGATCCCGGTTATGCAAGAGCATCTGACTGTGTTGAGCGCCATTGAGACCCGCGACCCGCAAACGGCCATGGATGCCATCGCCGTTCACATCAACAACGCACGGAAACTGGCTTTGCACATTTAAAGACCAAGGTCTGGCGAGAGGAGTCGCCGGGCCGCAAACATTACAGGGGAGGAATAAGCGATGAATCTGTTACGTCCAACACGCCGTCAGTTTATGGCGGGAACGGCAGCAATTGCTGCATCCGGCATAACGGGCATTAGCCCGTCTTTTGCCCAGTCAGGTGTTGACTGGAAAAAATATGCCGGAACAACGCTTGAAGTAAATCTGATCAAAAGCCCGCGTGGCGAACTCCTTCAGAAGCATCAAAAGGAATTCGAAGACCTGACGGGCATCAAGGTTAATTCCGAGCAGACGCCGGAACAACAGCAGCGCCAGAAGGCGGTGATTGAGCTGACTTCGGGGCGTCCGAGTTTCGACGTCATCCACATCAGTTATCACGTTCAGAAGCGTCAGTTTGAAAAGGGCGGCTGGCTTGCCGATCTCAACCCGTTTTTGAAAGACCCGACGCTGACCGACGCGTCGCTCACCGAAGATGATTTTGCAAGCGCGGGTCTGACCTTTGCCAAAGATGCCAATGGTCGCTTTGGTGCACTGCCATTCTCGGTCGATTACTGGATTATCTATTGGAACAAAGACCTCTTTGCGGAGAAGGGGCTTGAATTCCCCAAGACCTTTGAAGAACTGGTCACAACCGCCGAAGCACTGACCGATCCGTCCACCAGAACCTATGGTTTCGTTGCGCGCGGCATGAAAAACGCCAATGCGCCGGTCTTCACCAGCCTTATGCTTGGTTATGGCAAGCAGTCAGTGGACGCTGATGGTAATGTTGAGACGGATTCACCGGACGGCATTGAAGCGGCCAGGCTCTATCAGCGCCTGATGACCAAATCAGCACCTCCTGGAGTTGCTGGTTTTAACTGGGCAGAATGCCAGTCGAACTTCCTTCAGGGTCGCGTTGGCATGTGGCTCGACGGTATCGGCTTTGCACCGCCGCTTGAAGACCCGAACAAGTCGCGCGTTGTCGGCAAGGTTGGTTATGGCGTCATGCCAGCAGGCCCGAATGCACAGGCTGCACCGACGACCGGCGACGGTATCGGCGTCACAGAAGCTTCCAAGAACAAGGAAGCCGCATATCTTTACTGCCAATGGGCCATTTCCAAAGAAATGGGTGCGCGTCTGTTGCAGTCGGGTTCGGGTGTCCCGTTCCGCAAATCGATCATTGACGATGAAGCCGTGCGCAAGGGCGTCACCATGCCGGAAGGCTGGGTAGAGGCGCTCTCGAAATCAGCGCCGATCAGCCAGCTCTGCCTGCCGGTCATCGTGCCTGTCACGGAATTCCGCGACATTATCGGCGTGGGCCTCACCAATCTGTTGAATGGTGCAGACGCTGAAACGGAAATGAAACGCGCGACGGAAGAATTCCGTCCGGTCCTCGCACGGAGCGAAGGAAAATGACATCTGCTGCCCCGATAGGTGCAAAAACAGGAGCAGCCGCAACGGCTGTTCCTGCCACCCGGCCTTTTAAAAGTCGTCTCAGACCCAGCTATTGGCCGTTCGTTCTTCCAGCCTTGATCACTGTCGGGGCGGTGATCGTTTTCCCATGGGTGTTTACACTCTGGATGAGTGCCAATCAGTGGCAACTCGGCGGTGAGCAGAGCTTCGTTGGCTTCGACAATTATCTGCGCCTTGCAGCCGATATGCGTTTCTGGGAATCCATGTGGCACACGGTTGTCTATACGGTTCTCTCGGTCGTTGCTCCGATGATATTAGGCACGATTGCAGCGCTGGTTTTTGATAGTAAACTGCCGATGCGCGGGCTGTTGCGCGGTATTTTCGTGATGCCGATGATGGCAACGCCAGTGGCCGTCGCCCTTGTCTGGACGATGATGTATCACCCACAACTTGGCGTGCTGAACTATCTTCTATCGCTGATCGGTATTCCGCCACAGGAATGGATTTTCAATCAGAGCACGGTTATCCCGTCGCTGGTACTGGTTGAAACATGGCAGTGGACGCCGCTGGTGATGCTGATCGTGCTTGGCGGCCTTGCCTCCATGCCACGTGATCCGTTTGAAAGTGCGGAAATTGACGGTGCCAACGGCTGGCAGAAGTTCCGCTATATCACGCTGCCGATGATCCTGCCCTTTATCATGGTGGCCGTTATCATCCGCTCAATTGATGCGCTCAAAAGCTTCGATATCATCTATGCGATGACGCAGGGCGGTCCGGGTACGGCATCGGAAACCATCAATATCTATCTCTATAATGTGGCGTTCTCTTACTATGACATAGGCTATGGCTCGGCGATTGCCGTGGTGTTCTTCATTGTCATTATCGCCATGTCGATGATCCTTCTGGCGCTGCGCCAGCGGACCAAGTGGAACTCGTGAGGACCGACCATGGCACGCAAGTCTATTCTTTCAAAGCTTGGCACGGCACTCATGGTTTTTGTCATTGTGTCGCCTGCAATCTTCTTCTTCGTCTGGATGCTGTCGCTTTCGCTGAAATATGAAATCGACAACGGCGCCTATCCGCCCATCCTGATCCCTGACCGCATCGCCTGGTCGAACTATAGCGGGATTTTCGAAACCAACGACTTTCTGCTCTATTTCTGGAACAGTATTCTCGTAACCGGCACATCCACTTTGCTGGCATTGATTGTCGGTGTTCCGGCAGGCTATGGCATCGCACGCTTGCGCGCCAACAAGTCGGCAATCGTTATTATGATTGCGCGTATGACACCGGGCCTGTCTTACCTGATCCCGCTGTTCCTTTTGTTCCAGACGCTCGGACTGCTCGGCACGCTCTGGCCGCAGATCATCATCCATCTGGTTGTGACGGTTCCCATCGTGATCTGGATCATGATCGGTTATTTCGAGACAACACCGTTGGAGCTTGAAGAAGCAGCCACAATCGATGGTGCATCCTCGTGGCAGGTGTTCATGAAAGTCGCACTGCCAATTGCCAAGCCCGGCGTTGTGGTGTCGCTTATTCTTGCGGTCATCTTCTCGTGGAACAATTTCGTTTTCGGCATCGTACTTGCAAGCCGCGAGACACGCACCCTGCCGGTCGCAGTTTACAACATGCTGTCCTTTGAACAGGTCAGCTGGGGTCCGCTCGCCGCCGCTGCCCTCGTGGTCACATTGCCGGTCCTGTTGCTAACCGTTTTCGCACAGCGCCAGATCGTTGCAGGTCTGACAGCAGGCGCCGTCAAATAAGAGTTGAGGTTCAAGATGGCATCTGTATCCATCCGAAATGCAATCAAAAAATATGGCAATGTCGGCGTTCTGCATGGCGTGTCGGTTGATATTGAGGACGGCGAATTCGTCGTGCTGGTCGGCCCATCGGGCTGCGGAAAATCGACGCTTCTGCGCATGATCGCAGGGCTTGAGGAAATCAGCGATGGCGAAATCGCTATCGGCCCGCGCGTGGTCAATGATCTGCGCGCCAAGGAACGCGACATCGCCATGGTGTTCCAGAATTATGCGCTCTATCCGCATATGACGGTGGCCGACAATATGGGCTTCGCGCTCATGCTGAAAAACGCGCCGAAGCAAGAACGTGACAGCCGCGTTAACCGTGCGGCGGAAATCCTCGGCCTCAACAAGCTGCTCGACCGCTTTCCGCGCCAGCTTTCCGGTGGCCAGCGCCAGCGTGTGGCGATGGGCCGTGCGATTGTCCGCGATCCGCAGGTGTTTCTGTTTGACGAACCGCTGTCCAACCTAGACGCTAAATTGCGTGTGCAGATGCGCGGTGAGATCAAGGGGCTGCATCAGCGTCTGAAAACCACCACGATCTACGTCACCCACGATCAGATCGAAGCCATGACCATGGCCGATAAGATCGTCGTCATGCGTGATGGTCTGGTGGAACAAATCGGTGCTCCGCTCGATCTTTATGATCGTCCGGCCAATATGTTTGTGGCTGGCTTCATCGGTTCGCCATCAATGAACTTCGTCAACGGCAAGATCGAAGAAGGTTCGTTTGTCGCTGATGGCGGTTTCCGCATTCCGCTTCCCGATGGCGATTATGGCAGTCTGTCGGGCAGGGCCGTTTATGGCATGCGCCCTGAACATATGAAGATTGCCGAGCAGGGCGTGCCGGTTACGGTCGATATTGTCGAGCCGACAGGTTCGGAAATCATGGTCATGGGCAAGCTGGGCGATCAGCCGGTTACCTGCCTGTTCCGCGAGCGCCTGACAGTGCGTCCGGGTGATGTGCTGACCATTGCGATTGATCCGGCAACCAGCCATGTGTTTGAGTCGGAAAAAGGCAAACGCGTCAGCCGTTAAACATAAAAAACGCCGGGGTTTCCCCCGGCGTCTTTGTTTTATTCGGCCGCTTCTTTGACGGCCATCGGATTGTTCGGATGGGTTGTCCAGTTGGCATATTGTGCCGGGATTGGTGCCTTGGTGCGCGGATCGAAGTCGCCGATCTGCTCCATGGTGATGCAATCCTCGACCGGGCAGACATTGACGCAAAGATTGCAGCCAACGCATTCCTCATCAATCACTTCAAAGTGCCGTGCACCATTCACCAGATTGGTGATCGCCTGATGCGAGGTATCTTCGCAGGCAATGTGGCAACGACCGCACTTGATGCAGGAATCCTGATCAATCCTTGCCTTGGTGACATAATTGAGGTTGAGGTACTGCCAGTCACTGACATGCCCGACAGCCATGCCGCGGAAATCATCAAGCGTCTGATAACCCTTGCTGTCCATCCAGTCGGAAAGACCGTCGATCATTTCCTCAACGACCTTGAAGCCATAGGTCATGGCAGCAGTACAGACCTGAACGGTGCCGCAGCCGAGCGCAATAAATTCAGCCGCATCGCGCCATGTCGTAATGCCGCCAATGCCTGAAATCGGTAGACCATAGGTTTCAGGATCGCGTGCAATTTCCGCCACCATGTTCAGTGCAATCGGCTTGACCGCTGGTCCGCAATAGCCGCCATGGCTGCCGCGTCCGTCGATGGACGGAACAGGCGACATGCTGTCCAAATCAACCGAGACAATCGAATTGATCGTGTTGATCAGCGACACAGCGTCTGTGCCGTTGGCCTTTGCGCCTCGTGCTGGCTTGCGAATATCGGTGATGTTTGGCGTCAGCTTGGTGATCACTGGCATCCGGCTATATTGCTTGCACCATTTGACAACCATGCCGACATATTCCGGCACCTGACCAACAGCCGCACCCATGCCGCGTTCGCTCATGCCGTGCGGACAACCGAAGTTTAGTTCGATGCCGTCAGCGCCGGTTTCTTCCACCAGTGGCAGAATGGCTTTCCATGCCTCTTCTTCACATGGCACCATGATCGACGCGATCAATGCGCGGTCGGGCCAGCGCATTTTGACTTCCTTCATTTCGCGAAGGTTCACTTCAAGCGGACGATCAGTGATCAGTTCGATATTGTTAAGACCAAGCAGACGCCGGTCAGCGCCATGGATTGCGCCATAGCGCGGACCATTGACGTTAACGACCGGAGGGCCCTCGGCACCCAGCGTTTTCCAGACCACGCCACCCCAGCCAGCCTTGAAAGCACGCTCAACATTGTAAGCCTTGTCGGTCGGTGGAGCCGAAGCCAGCCAGAACGGGTTTGGCGATTTGATACCGAGGAAATTCGTAGAAAGATCAGCCATGTTTACTCTCCTCAGCCCTGTTCCTGGCCCAAAGGCACACTGCGGTCACGGTGAGCCGACGGGCTGGGCGCATGAAGCGCGCCGCCCGAGAGCACCGCATCGGCAAAACCTTCAATTGCTTCGGGACGTTTTGTCAGCGTTGCATGGATAGATTCGGCAGCAACTTTGCCGTCTTCCACCGATGCAACGGTCAGATCCTGACCACCTGCAACGCAGTCGCCCCCCGCCCAAATCCCTTCAACGGATGTGCGACGCTCATCATCGACGCTGATGCGCCCTTTGGAGAGTCCAATGCCTGAGCCTGCAATTGGCTCTGGTTCAAACTTCTGACCAATAGCCTTGAATACCTGATCGGCTTCGAGAATGAGATATTCGCCAGTGCCCGAAAGCTTGCCGCTATCGGCATTGGTATATTCAAACACAACGGCATTGACGGTGCCGTCTTCGCTCCGCTCAAGGGCATGCGGTTGCAACCAGTGACGGATCACCACGCCATGAATCTGTGCCAGTTCCTGCTCATAGGCGCTGGCATTCATGCTTTCCTGCCCGCGACGATAAACGATGGTCACGTTTTCAGCGCCAAGCTTCTTGGTCTGAATGGCAACGTCCACCGCCGTCATGCCGCCACCGATCACCACGACATTGCGGCCAACGGGCAGCGACGAGAGGTCTTTTGCCTGACGCAGATTGGCAATGTAATCCACCGCATCAATCACATTCGGTGCATCTTCTCCGGCAAGGCCGAGATCATTAACCCCCGGCATCCCCATGCCGAGGAACACCGCATCATAGCCTGCTTTTAAGGCTTCAATCGTGATGTCCTGACCGAGCGTCTGGTTATATTCGATATTGATAGCGCCGATTTTCAGCACGAATTCCAGCTCGCGCTGGGCGAAATTATTGACTGTCTTATAGGCGGCAATACCATATTCATTCAGACCGCCGCCCTTGGGCCGCGCGTCAAAAATCGTCACCTGATGGCCATGCATCGCAAGGCGGTGCGCCGCAGAAAGACCTGCCGGACCTGCGCCAACAATGGCGATGTGCTTGCCGGTGTCGGGTGCGCGCTTGAATGGATGATTGCCGGTTTCCATCAGAACATCGGTCGCATAGCGCTGCAATTCACCGATCTTGACCGGTTTGCCTTCCGAAGTCTCGCGAACACACACTTCTTCGCAGAGCGTTTCGGTCGGGCAGACGCGGGCACACATGCCACCAAGAATGTTCTCTGAAAGAATGGTCTTCGCCGCACCGATGGCATTGCCAGTGTTAATCTGGCGAATGAAACGCGGAATATCGATGCTGGTCGGACACGCATTCATGCAAGGCGCATCATAGCAATAATAGCAGCGGTCAGATTCAACGAGGGCTTCATGCTTGTTGAGCGGCGGATGCAGATCATCGAAAACATGCGCATAATCGGCCTTATCCAACCGCGAGCCGTGAATATCAGGCCCGTTCGCGTGTCCCGGATTATCAATTGCATCAATAGGCGAATTCTCTGCTGATCTCATAGATCGCATCTCCCATTTTTGCTTGTTCAGGCGCGGGTTCCCTTTGCGCACCGTAAACTCTGTTCCGGGCTGCGATCTTTGCCGTCGCGTGATGCCCGTTATTGACAGGATGACAGATTTTCACGGAAGGTCAAATTTTTTATCATCTGGTCAATTTATGACAAATCAGCGCATCCCGAAAAGTGGGAGCCGGTTTTCGGAAAAGATGCGCGTCAGAAAAAATGCATACCAGAAATAGCAAAGGCCCGGCTTTGGAAGCACGGGCCTTTGACATTGAACTCAAATGGAAATCAGAGGGGATCGGACTTGAGACCACTTGGTGCTGGTTCGGTGGTCGCTTCTGCTTCCTGAAACGCTTCTGCTTCTTTTGGCAGCGACGGACGCGCGCTTAATACCAGTGCGCAGCCAGCGATGATCACGGCAGCGCCGGCAAACTGGATGATGGAAAGCTGTTCTTTAAGGAACACGGCACCAACCAGCACAGCAATGACTGTGACCGCAAATTCCACGCTGATGGCTTTTGTCGGGCCGACATTCCCGACCAGCCTGAAATAGAGCACATAGGTGAGCGCGCTCATCACGCAGGCAGAGATCAGCAGAAAGACAACATCAATCAGCCCCGGCATGGCTGGCACAGGAATGACGAAGATCAGCGGCAGCGTGAGAATGCCGCCAAACACGAATGCGCCGATGGTGGTTTCCCACGAGCCGGTGGTGGACAGGCGGCGGCTTGCATAATTGCTGCCAAATGCCGCCGAAAAGCACGAGAACATCACGGCAATGCAGCCCATGATGAATTCAGGCGTCACGGCCACAGCGGGAAAGCCAACCAGCAACACAATGCCGGTCACACCAAGCAACAGGCCGATCAGGCCGCGTGAGGTGATGCGCTCAAGCCCCCACAACTGGCTGATGACCATTGAGAAAAGCGGAATTGATGCCACACAGATTGCAGCCATTGCCGTGCCGATCAGCGGTGTACCGTAGGAAAGGCCAATCAGCTGGCCCGCAACAGTTGTGGCGCCAACAATGGCAAACGGCTTCCAGCCAGCTTGAAAATCAAGGCTGCGCCCTGATAGCTTGGCAATGGCAAACAGTGTTCCCGCCGCAATGAAGGAGCGGAAAGCCACCGCACCCACCCAGCCGAAGGCTTCGACCACGCGCAGCACCACGAGGAACGAAAGCCCCCATGCGATGGCAAGAAAAATATAGGTTGCGGTATCTCTGGGTTTCATGCCGATAGGCCTTAATGATGCTGTTGGATTATCGACTATCTGAGTTGGACGCAAAGCGAAAACGCTTTCCCATCCATCCCCATACCATCTTGGAATGAAATTATGCCGTTTTTGCAGCGGCATTATCGAGCGCTTTTTGAGCTGCCGCAGCACCGATATTGGCAAAGAAGCGATCCGCAATCTTGCGTGCGACCGAACCGAGAAGTTTCGATCCAAGCTGGGCGATCTTGCCACCGGCATCGCCGCGGATCACATAGCTCAGGATCGTGTCATCACCATCTTCTGTCAGGGTTACATCGGTGTCGCCATGGGCAAAGCCTGCAATCGAGCCTTCACCGCGCCCGGAAATCGTATAGGAGGCGGGTGGCTTCATGTTGGAGAGTTCGAGCATTCCATGGAAGCGGACCTTGATCACGCCGAGGCTGACTTTCAACGCTGCACGGATTTCTGTTTCAGAAATTCTTTCCAGATCTTCGCAGCCGGGAATGCTGTTTTTCAGCGTTTCAATATCATTGAGCGCATCCCAGACGGCCTGCCGGGGTGCGTTGATTCTCTCTTCTCCGACGAGGTCCATGCTTTAAACTCGCTCCTATCAATCTATATTGATCAATATCCATATATGGAGCGGCATCAAAATGAAAAATTTCTGTAATTTAATTGGTGCAATCTTCTAATAAAATGCTTAATTATCCGCAATTAAATCGATTTGATTGACTGGAGTATCATCATGGCAAGAGACGCGGCGAAGCTTGAAGCAACGGTCGCAAAGCTGAAAAAGCACTGGGCGGAAGCAGCACCAAAAGACATGCGTGCCGCATTCAAAGCTGATCCGGGCCGTTTTGAGCGTTATTCGCTGTCACTTGATGATCTGCTGTTTGACTGGTCGAAGGCCCGCGTCAATGACGAGACGGTTTCGCTTTTGACTGAACTGGCAAAAGCCGCCGATGTTGAAGGCCGCCGCGCTGCCATGTTTGCAGGCGAGCACATCAACAACACTGAAGATCGCGCTGTTCTGCATGTCGCCCTTCGCGACACAACCTCGAAAGAGGTATTGGTCGATGGCCACAACGTCCTGCCGGACGTGAAGAAAGTGCTCGACCGTATGGCTGCTTTCTCCGATGGCATCCGTTCCGGTTCTGTCACAGGTGCGACGGGCAAGAAGATCACCGACATCGTCAATATCGGTATTGGTGGTTCCGATCTTGGGCCGGTTATGGCGACGATTGCGCTTTCACCCTACCATGACGGCCCGCGCGCCCATTATGTTTCGAACATCGATGGTGCACACATTGCCGACACGCTCAATGTGCTTGATCCGGTAACGACACTGATCATCGTCGCCTCAAAAACCTTCACCACCATTGAAACCATGACCAATGCGCAGACCGCGCGCAAATGGATTGCGGATGCGCTGGGCGAAGACGCTGTCGGCGCACATTTTGCAGCCGTCTCGACTGCCCTTGATAAGGTCGCCGCATTTGGCATTGGCGAAGAACGCGTCTTTGGTTTTTGGGACTGGGTTGGCGGTCGCTATTCGGTCTGGTCGGCGATTGGCCTGCCGGTGATGATCGCAATTGGCGCAGATAATTTCCGCAAATTCCTTGCAGGCGCGCATTCAATGGATGTGCATTTCCGCGATGCGCCGCTGGAAAAGAACCTGCCAATCTGGCTCGGTCTTATCGGTTACTGGCACCGCGCAATTTGCGGTTACTCCAGTCGTGCCGTCATTCCTTATGATCAGCGTCTGGCACGCGTTCCGGCCTATCTCCAGCAGCTCGATATGGAATCGAACGGCAAAAGCGTGACCGTTGACGGCAAGCCAGTTTCCGGCCCAACGGGTCCTGTTGTCTGGGGCGAGCCTGGCACCAATGGCCAGCACGCTTTCTTCCAGTTGCTGCATCAGGGTACAGACACCATTCCGCTCGAATTCATCGTTGCGGCAAAGGGCCATGA
Organism: Ochrobactrum chromiisoli; assembly: GCF_026241335.1. GTDB lineage: Bacteria > Pseudomonadota > Alphaproteobacteria > Rhizobiales > Rhizobiaceae > Brucella > Brucella chromiisoli. The sequence continues at coordinate 623,092 of NZ_JAPHAV010000001.1, forward strand.
AAAGCATCTCGATCATCAGCATGAAATGCTGCTCGCCAATTGCCTTGCGCAGTCGGAAGCCTTGATGAAGGGGCGCACGCTCGATGAAGCGCGTGCACAGTTGAAGGCCAAGAATCTGCCGGACGCAGAAGTTGAGCGCATTGCACCGCATCGCGTGTTCTCGGGCAATCGTCCGTCGCTCACGCTTGTTCACGACAAGCTCGACCCGTTTGCATTGGGTCGCCTGATCGCCCTTTACGAGCATCGTGTGTTTGTTGAAGCGCAGATTTTCGGCATCAATGCCTTTGACCAGTGGGGCGTGGAACTTGGCAAAGAACTCGCAACCGAGCTTCTTCCTGTTGTTTCGGGTGCAGAATCCGCCGAAGGCAAAGACGCTTCGACCGTTGGTCTCGTTGCGCATTTGCATGCGCGCCGCAAAGCCTGATATTAAGGCAAATCAATAAGGCAAGCCGGGCGCTCTGCCCGGCTTTTTGTGCTTTTAATGGGATGAGAGATGAAGACCGAGATTATCGAGTTTGCCGGCGACGTACCGGGTAACGCCATAGAACTGCGTGTGCTGCGTTTTGCAGGCAAAGACAGCGATGCGCCGACCGCCTATCTGCAATCCTCGCTGCATGGTGGCGAATTGCCGGGGCAAGCTGCTCTGCATTTTCTCGTGCCGATGCTGAAAAAAGCTGCTGAAGAAGGCCGTATTCTCGGCAATATCACGGTTATCCCACAGGCAAATCCGATTGGCTCAAACCAATGGCAGGCGCATCAGCATCTGGGCCGTTTCGAGTTTTTCTCTGCGGTCAATTTCAACCGCGCTTTCCCGCTGCTGCCGGATTTCGACACCAGTGAACTTTCCGGCCCGGATGCACCTGTTGCGCTTGCGCAGCGCCTGAAAGCAACGCTTTTGAAGTTGGCTCTCGAAAACGACATCGTGCTTGATCTTCATTGCGATGATGAAAGCGAAAGCTATGTGTATATCGCCAAGGAATTTGTGGAAGACATGAAGGATCTGGCCGTGGCACTCGGCTCGACAGCGATCCTCGCTTGGGACACGACCGCGGACGCAGCTTTCGAGGAAGCCTGCGCACATCCGGTTCTGCAATTGCCTGCGGATCAGCGCAATATGAAGCGCCGCGCCGTAACCACGGTTGAATTCCGTGGTTTGAGCGATGTCTATGCCGATATGGGCAAAGGTGACGCGGAAGGTCTTTACAGATTTCTCGTCCATCGCGGCGTGATTGTCGATGAAAGCGTCAAGCTTGATCTCGATTATAAGGGCCTCATTACGCCGCTTGAAAACGTTGAAATGCTGCGCGCACCGGAAGGTGGCATGGTGCTTTATCACGTCGCTCCGGGCGATGTGGTGGAAGCGGGCGCCAAGCTCGTGACCGTTGTGACCAAGCCGGGTGAACCGGAAGGCGACATCACACTCACTGCGCCGCAGGCAGGCCGCATTCTCACCCGTCGCACCCTGCGTTATGTTCGTCGTGGGGATGATCTTCTCAAGCTGCTGGCTGACAAACCATCGGCAGTGAAGAAACGCGCCGGTGCGTTAGAGGCATGAGTGCACCCCTTTCCTCCGAAAAGTTGAAATCAATCCGTGCCATCCTGTTCGATAAGGATGGCACGCTGATCGATTTCGACCGCACATGGTTTACCGTGTCGTGGAACCTTGCGCAGCGCACCGCCAATGGTGACGAGCATCGTGCGCGCTCGCTGCTTGATGCGGGTGGCTATGATTGGGAAGCATCGCGTTTTCGCGCCAATTCGGTGATTGCTGCCGGAACGGTCGAAGACATCGTGCAGCTCTGGCACCCGGAGATTGACGAAGCGGGTTTCAAAGCGAAGATCGACGAGTTTGACTCTTATACGGTCGCTGAAGGTGCGCGTTCTGCGGTGGGAATTGAGGGCTTGCAAGAGACACTCGAAGCACTTCGCGAGATGGGCTTTATCCTTGGCATTGCCACCAATGATTCCGAAGCAGGAGCACATGCGACCGCGAAGGCGCTGGGCATCGACCATTTGTTTGATGTGGTGATCGGCTATGATACGGCCGCACGCCCAAAACCTTATGCCGACCCATTGCTGTATTTTGCTGAGAAAACCGGCCTTGAACCGGGTGCAGTCGCCATGGTTGGCGATAATCTGCATGACCTTGAAACAGCGCACGCTGCAAAAGCCGGACTTGCTGTCGGTGTTCTGTCTGGCAACAGCCCACGCGAAGCGCTTGAGCCTCATGCTGATGTGGTGCTCGAATCTATTGCTGGCTTGCCTGGTTTGTTCAGATAAAACGAAGCGGCCCTCATAAAGTTGAGGGCCGCTTTTATTTTAGTCTCTCAATTCGCGGCGCAAAATCTTGCCGACATTGGTTTTCGGCAAGGCATCCCGAAACTCCACTTCGCGCGGGCGCTTGTAATTGGTCAGACGCTGGGCGCAGAACGATTTGACATCCTCTTCCGTGAGGGTCGGGTCACGGCGCACCACATAGAGTTTCACCACTTCACCAGAGTGCTCATTGGGAATGCCCACGGCAGCTGATTCCACGATGCCCGGATGTTCTGCGGCCACTTCCTCAATTTCATTCGGATAGACGTTGAAGCCCGAAACAAGGATCATGTCCTTCTTGCGATCAACAATCTTGGTGAAGCCGTTTTCATCCATGAAGCCCATGTCGCCGGTGCGGAAAAAGCCGTCAGTCATGATGGCGCGCTCCGTTTCATCCGGGCGGTTCCAATAGCCAAGCATAACCTGCGGGCCGCGCACGCAAATCTCGCCCACTTCACCCAGTGGCAGATCCTTGCCGTCATCGTCTCGAATAGCAATGTCGGTTGAAGGCATGGGGAGCCCGATTGTGCCACTGAATTCGGTCGCATCCAGTGCATTGGCTGAAGCAACTGGAGATGTTTCCGAAAGCCCGTAGCCTTCGGTGATGTGGCAGTCCGTCATTTCCTGCCAGCGTTCGGCAATTGGACGCTGCACTGCCATGCCCCCGCCGAGTGTCAAAACCAGTGGCTTGAAGTTCAGCGCTTTGAAATCTTCGTTGTTCATCAAGGCGTTGAATAACGTGTTGAGGCCCGGAAAGATGTGGAATGGATATTTTTGCAATTCCTTGACGAAAGCTGGAATATCGCGTGGATTCGGAATGAGAATATTGCGCGCGCCAAGCTTGATGCCGATCATCGCATTCACAGTCAGTGCAAAAATATGATAGAGTGGCAGAGCACAGACGAAGTTGAGTTCTTTCGGTTTGCCCTTTTTCAAAAATGCCACTTCCATCCAGAGCCGCATTTGTTCCACATTGGCCAGAATATTGGCATGGCTCAACATCGCGCCTTTGGAAACACCCGTGGTGCCGCCGGTATATTGCAGAAAGGCAATGTCAGATTTGTCGACTGGAACCGGATTGAAAGACTTTGACCTTCCTTGCTTCAACGCATCTTTGAAGCGCACATGATCGGGAATGTTCCATTCCGGCACCAGTTTTTTCACCTTGCGCACCACCAGGTTGATGATGTGGCCTTTCAGGCCGTGCATGTCACCCATAGAGGCAACAACGATGTTTGGAACATGGATGGAAGCCAGTGATTTCTGCACGGTGGTGGCAAAATTTTCGAGCACGATCAGGGCCTGCGCGCCTGAATCATTCAATTGGTGCTGAAGCTCGCGCGGTGTGTAGAGCGGGTTTACGTTGACGACGACGAAGCCAGCCCGCAGGATTGCGGCAATTGCCACAGGATATTGCAGGATATTGGGCATCATCACCGCAACGCGGTCGCCCTTGACCAATCCGCGTGATTGCAGCCAAGCTGCGAGCGCGCGCGAATTCTCGTCCAGTTCCTTATAGGAAAGGTCCTTGCCCATGCAGGTGAAGGCTGGCTTGCCTGCGAATTGGCGGCATGCATTGGCAATCATGTCGCCAATGCATGTGGTCTTGCTCATGTCGATCTCGTGTGGAACGCTTTTTGGATAGGATTTCAGCCAAATCTTATCCGCTGCCGAAACAGCTGCGGTAGCCTTTTTCGACGTGGGTTTTGTTTCTGCTGCTTTTTTTGCCATGCCTTCTCCCCGGATTGCTCCGTCCACTGTTTGAGCAGCAAGCCCGCCACCCTTTTCCCAATACGACCCGTCCCGACAATGCAGGTCAGGTGCTCCTCAGTCATGAATGTGGTCGAGTTTCGTCCTGACCGCAAGAGTTACATTGACGTAAGCGTAAATTAAAAGGGGATGAGCTGTCTCTCCCAATTTTTTAGAGTGGCAGCGGACTCCGAAAAAATACGTGTTTTAGCGGTCAGAAAGAGCCGGGTTCGTCGATACGCATGGAGCGTATCATTGTTTTGATGGTTTTACCGCCGGACTGAACCAGATCAAAGCTGCGTTCGCTTCGCATCCACTCGTTGAGAAGACCACTCAATACCGCAAGCAGGATTTGAGCCGCCGATATTGAAGTCCATTCCTTTGAGAGTTCTCCACGGCGTTCCGAAATGTCGAGCAATCCGGTGAACAACGATAACATAGTGGCGCGGGCTTCTTTCAGACGATCGACCACAGGGGCAATTTCTCCGACATATTCGCAGCGCTGATGAATGATGGTGAAAACATTCTGCTGCTGCTCATTGGTCGCGAAAAGTTCTAACGCCGTTAAGATCGATTGTTCGAGGACATGCATTGGATTGGGATGATCACAGGCCGCAGCCTGTATCATGATCTCTTCATGCGGAAAGCAGGTGCGATTAATAATCGCTTGAAAAATGTCCAGTTTGTCGTGAAAATGAAAATAGATTGCGCCGCGCGTAACACCCGCTTGGCTGGCAATTTGTGACAGTGTTGATTGAGTGAGTCCGCGTTCGAGGAAGACGTGTTCTGCGGCGGCCAAAATGGCCTCCCGTGTTTCAGCAGCTTCAGCTTTTGTTCTGCGCATTCAATCTTCTCTCGACAAAGCAGATGCCTAAAATATGCGTTTCCCCCTTCACGACCAGGGTAACTCATTCGTGATATGTAATATTAAGTGATTGACTATAACACGGTAATTCGTGTTTACAAACACCGGTGTATGTTTATTTGGCCGCACCGTGCGACATCAAGGGCAGCTCCCATTATGACCATCAAACGTTCCATTCGGATTTTTGCGGCAGGTGTCGCATTTTTTATTCTTGCAGGGCAGACGGCCTTTGCGCAGGCGCCGGGAGGCGCAATGCCACCGCCACCTCCTGTTACAGTCACGGAAATCAAGGCTGAAAATGTAACCGTGCCTTATGAATATGCGGCACGTGTGAGCGCATATCGTGATGTGCAGGTGCGTGCCCGCGTTGGCGGCATTCTTCTGCATCGTAACTTTGTTGAAGGTACGGAAGTCAAAGCTGGCGATCTGCTGTTTGAGATTGATCCGGCACCTTATGAAGCAGAAGTGGCACGCGCGCAGGCGCAGGTCGCGCAGGCAGAAGCAACCTATCAGCAGTCAATCCGCGATGCAGAACGTGCTGAACAGCTGGTTCAGCAGAAGGTGCAAAGCACAGCCGTTCGCGACAACGCGCTGGCAACGCGCGATCTGAACAAGGCAGCCGTTGCTGCTGCAAAGGCCCAACTGCGCACAGCAGAACTCAACCTGAGCTACACCAAGGTTACAGCGCCGATCAGCGGTATTACGAGCCTTGAGCAGGTTTCTGAAGGCAGCCTGATTGGTACAGACGCTTCTTCAAGCCTTCTGACTTCGATCACGCAGATCAATCCGGTCTATGTCAATTTCTCGTTTACGGACACGGAAGCGGCGGAAATCCGCAAGCTGCGTGAGGCACGCGGCGCCACCGGTCAGGATGCTGATCGTCTGCGAATCAAAATCCTTTTTGGCGACGGTCAGGCTTATGATCACGAAGGCACGATCGACTTCACGTCTTCGTCGCTCGATACCGAAACCGGAACACTGGGTGCCCGTGCCGTTGTTGAAAACCCGGACCAGCGCCTGATTCCGGGCCAGTTTGTCCGCGCTTCCATTCTGGGCGTAACCATTGACGACGCAATTCTGGTTCCCAAGGCGGCCCTGATGCAGAGCCCACAGGGGCAGTTCGTCTATGTGGTCAATAAGGACGATGTTGCGGAAGTTCGCCCGATCAAGGTCGGTCGTGAACTTACAGATTCCTGGCTGGTGAGCGATGGTCTCCAACCGGGTGACCGCATCATTACCGAAGGTGTGATCAAGGCTGCTCCCGGCAAGAAAGTTCAGCCTGTAGCGCCGAAAGCTGAAGGCGAAGCCGGAACGGCGGGCGATAAAGAACAGGCGGCGGGCAAACAATGAATAAGTTCTTCGTTGACCGCCCGGTTTTTGCTGCGGTTATCTCTATCATCATTGTCATGGCGGGCCTCATATCGATGCGGATCCTGCCGATTGCGCAGTATCCGGAGCTGACGCCGCCACAGGTCGTGGTCAGTGCGACCTATCCCGGTGCCAGTGCTGAAACCGTGACGCAAACCGTTGCCGCTCCTCTTGAGCAACAGATCAACGGCGTTGAGAACATGCTTTACATGCAGTCCTCAAGCCTTGGCAGCGGTACCATGCAGCTCACCGTTACCTTTGCTCTGGGCACTGACCCGGATCAGGCGACGATCAATGTCAACAACCGTGTTCAGCGTGCAACGTCATCGCTGCCGCAGGAAGTGCAGCGTCTTGGCGTAACCGTCGACAAGCGTTCCAGTACCATTCTCGGCATGGTGGCGATGTTCTCGACCTCGGACCGCTATGATCGCACCTATGTCGGTAACTATGCGCTTCTCAATGTTGTGGACGATCTCAAGCGTCTCAGCGGGGTGGGCGATGTCCAGTTGCTCGGCAACATCGAATATTCAATGCGCATATGGCTGCGCCCTGACAAGCTTGCGCAATATAATCTGACGCCTTCAGATGTTCAGACCGCAATTCAGGAACAGAATGCGCAGTTTGCAGCCGGCCGTTTTGGTGATCAGCCGGACCCACAGGCCGGTCCGTTCACCTATACGGCGACGACGCAGGGACGTTTGCCGGACGCAGCCGCATTCGAAGACATCATTCTGCGATCTGACAAAAACGCGGCAACGCTCAAGCTTAAGGACGTTGCACGCGTCGAACTGGGAACGGAAAGCTATCTCGTTGACAGTGCCCTGAACGGTACTGCCGCAGTTCCGATTGCAATCTATCTGCAACCGGGTGCCAACGCGCTCAACACCATGGAACTTGTGCAGAGCCGCATGGCGGAGCTGAAAACGAGCTTCCCCGAAGGCATCAATTATTCGGTCCCCTTTGACACGACCAAGTTCATCAAGGTGTCGGTCGAAGAAGTGATTCACACCTTCATCGAGGCGATCATCCTCGTTGTTCTGGTGGTGTTCATCTTCCTCCAGAACTGGCGTGCAACGCTTATTCCGGTCATCGCGGTTCCGATCTCGATCATCGGCACGTTCGCGGGCATGTATGTGCTTGGCTTCTCCATCAACCTGCTGACATTGTTCGGTCTGGTTCTGGCGATCGGTATCGTTGTGGACGATGCGATCGTGGTGCTGGAAAATGTCGAACGTATCATGACGACCGAGAAACTGCCGCCGCGCGAAGCTGCCATCAAGGCAATGAGCGAGGTGACAGGTCCGGTTATCGCGATTGTTCTCGTGCTCTGCGCCGTGTTTATTCCGGTTGCTTTCATGGGTGGTCTGGTCGGCGAAATGTATAAGCAGTTCGCTGTTACGATTGCGATTTCGGTGACGATTTCCGGCCTCGTGGCTCTGACGCTGACGCCTGCACTTTGCGCTCTGATCCTCAAGCCTGGCCATCACGAGCCGATGCTGCCGTTCCGCATTTTCAACCGCTTCTTTGATCGGTTGACGGCCGGATATACCAAGGGTGTGCGTTTCTTCCTGAAACGTTCAGCTGTGGGCCTGCTTATTTTCGCGGGTCTTTTGGGTGGCACATATTATCTCTTCCAGAAGGTGCCGAGTTCGCTTCTTCCTGACGAAGATCAGGGCTTCTTGTTCAGTGTGGCAATCCTGCCGCCAGCTGCGTCGCTGGAGCGTACATCTGCTGTTCTGCATGAAGCGAGTGAAAACATTCGTAAGCACCCTGCTGTTGAAAGCGTGTTTGAAGTCGCTGGCTTCGACCTGCTCTCGGGCGGGCTTAAGACCAGTGCTGGCACGATGTTCATCATGCTCAAAGACTGGAAAGAGCGCACCACACCTGACTTGGATGCACGTAATCTGCCCGGTACAATCATGGGTATGAATGCGGGTATTCAGGATGGTCTGGTTCTTGCGTTCAATCCGCCGCCAATCATGGGCTTGAGCACCACCGGCGGCTTTGAGCTTTATGTGCAGGACCGTACGGGCGGGGGTGTTCAATCTCTGACCAATGCGACCAATCTTCTGGTTGAAGCAGCGAAAAAGCGTCCGGAGCTGACAGGCGTTCGCACGACTTTTGATCCGAATGTGCCGCAATATGACATTCAGCTTGATCGCCAGAAGGCCAAGGCGATGGGCGTGCCGATCAACTCGGTGTTTACCGCCATGCAGGCAACCTTCGGCAGCGTTTATGTCAACGACTTCACGCTTTATGGCCGTAACTATCAGGTGAACCTCCAATCGGAAGCCGAGTTCCGCCGCGATCCAAGCGATCTCAAGCATGTGTTCGTGCGTGCCGATTCGGGCAGTATGATCCCTTTGAGCGCACTCGTGACGGTCAAGCGTATTGTCGGGCCCGATCAGCTTGAACGTTTCAATGCGTTTAACGCTGCAAAGGTTACGGGCAATCCCGCTCCGGGTTATACGTCGGGTGAAGCGATCAAGGCGATGCAGGAAGTGGCAGCTGAAGTGTTGCCACAGGGCTTCCAGATTGCTTGGACCGGCTCGGCTTATCAGGAAGTCACGACAAGCGGCAGTGGCACGCAGGCGATGATCTTCGGTTTGATCATGGTGTTCCTGATCTTGGCTGCACAGTATGAGCGTTGGAGCCTGCCGCTGGCAGTTATCACGGCTGTTCCATTCGCTATCTTCGGTGCGCTTCTGGCGACCGATCTGCGCGGACTGACCAATGACGTGTATTTCCAGATTGGTCTGGTCACGCTCATAGGCCTCGCGGCAAAGAACGCGATTCTGATCGTGGAATTTGCTGTGCTGCAACGTGAAGAGGGCAAAACCGCAATTGAGGCTGCCGCTGAAGCTGCACGCCTGCGTTTCCGCCCGATTGTGATGACGTCGCTGGCGTTCATTCTCGGTGTGGTTCCGCTGGCAATCAGCTCAGGCGCTGGTTCTGCAAGCCGTCACTCAATTGGTACAGGCGTTATCGGCGGTATGTTGGCTGCAACCTTTATCGCGACCTTCTTCATCCCGATGTTCTATAGCCTCATTGCGCGCAAGCCGCCTAAAAAGCGTCCTGACGATGCGGCTATAACGACCGCTCCGGCAGAGCCTGTCTCGGGCGAGAGCAGCGGGCCTGCACACTGATCCTTTTTCGGCATATCGCTTCAGGCTTGCCATTAGATAAGGACAGACAAGAACGAAATAGCCCCGCTTTATGCGGGGCTATTTTGTTGGAGAACCAATGTGATATGACGAGATCGGCGCAGTAAGAGCCGCTGTAAGAGCCATTGAAAAAAGCACAATCCCATCGCTTTGTTTTTCGCATTATCCCACGGAAAACCGCTGCATACTTCTGCTGGAAATGCTCTGGTCATATTTCCATTCTGCTGTGATTTATGGATTTGAGGTCCCTAAACGTGCATGCAGCACCAATGATAGGAACTTCACATTCACCACGCTAGAAATGTGCGGCCACACCTTGAGCAATGGCCCAAAGGATGACTGCTGCGGGTACTGTCAGGCATGCCAAAAATATACCGAAGAATACATAAGTAGCTTCATTCGGCGAGCGCTGTGTCTGCGCAGGAGACTTGTGCCAATGTGTGCTGATGCCCTGGTACATGTATAACTCCTCCTTTTCCTCGATTTTGATTATCGATTAAAAGAGAAAATCTTCAAGCGTAAATAAATGTCTGGATTTATTGGCAAAATATGATAAAAGCGACATGAAAAATGCACGCTATCAGAAAATATCCTGCAAATTTTTCAAAAAAATCCCTATCAATATTTTGATTTTAAATAATTTTACTTCGATACTGTAAGTATCGAATGGTCGGAATTTTCAAAAATTACTGAAAATTAGATTGGCTGATTGCGACGGCGTGCGACAAAATGGCGCAAAATTGCCGCACGTCTCAATGCAGAGATCTGCTTTCGCGCGGCACTTTGGGGCGTGTTTTGATTGAAAGCCTCTTGCTCAAAGCATGAATTCGGGAATTCTTGGTCCGTGCTGATGGGGCTTATGCACTAGGGTCCGTGGACATTTACTTTAACGCGATGATGGTTGCGACGAGGTGCCAGTTTGCAGCGTAACTAAAGGCAGTTTTCTCGTACCGCGTTGCGATTGCTCCAAATTCCTTGATCTTCGCAAAGAAATTTTCGATCAGGTGTCGCCACCTGTATGCATGGCGATCAAAGTCGCGCTGCGTCTTTCTGTTTGCTTTTGGTGGAATAACCGCCGCTGTACCACGCTGATCGAGTTCTGAAAGCAACCAGTCCGCATCGAATGCCTTATCCGCGAGCAGCGCTCCGAACGACACATTGTCGATGAGCGGGGCAACACCTTTCATGTCATGGGCTTGCCCGGGCAACAGGTGAAAGTTGAACAGGTTTCCAAGCGCATCGACCAGGGCGACGATTTTGGTGGTCAATCCGCCGCGCGAACGCCCGATAGCCTGAGGTTGAGTCCCCCTTTTGCGCCACTGGCCTTCTGGTGAGCCTGGACTATCGTGCCGTCTATGAGCGCGTACTCGAAGTCCGGGACGCCCCGGTTACCTTTGACAAGCCGCTCGAACACCCCGGCTTTGGCCCAACGGCGAAAACGCCGGAACACGCTGTTCCAGTTTCCGAACGCCGTTGGGGGATCACGCCATGGCAATCCCGTACGCACTCTCCACAGAACGTCTTCAAGAAACACGCGGTTATCTTTGCCAGTTACTCCTCGATCCCCTTGCTTGCCGACAAGCAAGGGCTCAATGCGGGAGCACGCCGCGTCCGATACCACAATCCGTGTTTTGTCCATTCAAATCTCCAATTGGGAGGCTTGAATCAGAAACGAGATCGCGATTAAAACATTCGTGTCGACAGACACCAGCACCGTCGATTGGCAAACATTAGGAATTTTCAATGCCTATACCAATGGAATACAGGCTTGCGGCTAAAGAATTCGATAATTTTCTGGCAGATGTCGCTATGAAAACGAATTTAGGTTCCAGACACCAAGCATATACAACGACGCAAGGAGTGTTTTTTTGTTTCAGGCGCAGGCTGAGTATTCATGATGCGATTTCATTTGTGCAAGTCTTGCCTGCAATGCTCCGGGCTTTATTCGTTAGCGATTGGAACACCAATGAGCTGCAAGAAAAATCATGGGATCGGGACTTGATGACAGACGATGTGAAGCAGCTTCGCAAGAATCACAATTTCTCCCCTGATACTGCAATTAATGATGTTGCCTGCGTTCTGCGCAAGTATGTAGATGAAGTCACATTCGAACGTTGTTTAAAAAAACTGCCGTCTCATGCTCGTGCTTTTTGGCTTTAGAACAGAATTTATTGTCCACGGACCCTAATAAAAGCTGGTGGGGAAATAGCGCAGATAGAGTTCTGTAAGCTTACCCTGCTGTTGCAGCGATTGAAGTGCATTGTTGAGGGCGCTTGCCAGCGGCGCATTTTTCTGTGTGACAGCTATGCTCAGGCCGGGGCCTAAAAATTGCGGCGCGAGATAAGGTCCATCTGTAAAGGTGCAGCAATCATTGGCATCCTCGCCTTCAAGCCAGAAAGACAACGCCATTCCGTCATCAAAGGCGGCCTCTGTTTCGCCTTTTTGCAGTGCCGCCAGAAGTTCCGCGCGGTTTGGATAGGGTTTGGCAATGGCTTGCGGAAAATAAGCCTTTAAAAGTTGCTCATGTGCGGTGCCTGTTATGACGCCGATATTTTTTCCCTCTACCGCAATTGCAGCAGGCTGCGCAAAGAACTTGGCTTTGGTTGTTACAAAGCGTGCAGGCAGACGCATATATGCACGGGTGAAGATAAATTTCCCCCGGTTTTGTGAATTTGCGCTCAAACCAGCAATTATGGCTTCGGCCGCACCACTTTCAAGCTTCTCTTCAAGCGCGTTCCAAGGGGCAGCCTCAATCTGGCAAATGTCGTCTAATCCCATTTGAGCACAAAGCGCTTTTGCCAGATCGACATTATAGCCGGAAAGCTGCCCCGCCTCGTTGAGCGAATTAAACGGTGGAAAGTCGAGCGTCGTTATAAAGCGTAACCTGTTCAGCCCCTGTAAGGACGGCAGGGCCAGCCTTTCCTTCTGGTTAAAGAAGTCAGGTGCCTTGGGTGCGGATTGTGCATGTGCAGGATGGCCGCCTAGAAGCCAACACGCTGCGACCGCTATGCTCAAAAGGGGTCGTTTCATCGCTACTTCGTATAAGCATTATCTGATAATTTCGCGTTAACGGAGGTTTACCAGAAGGAGAGGCCTTGTTGCAGCATGTCTTAAATAAAAATATTAATGAAGGATTAAAGAATCTTATTTCTATTTAAATTAAAATGGAATACATTTTATATGTAGGTATTTCTCCATAAAGTAATTTAGTAAATAATATTGATTGTGGAGAATAATCGATAAAATATTACATTTAATTAAATTAATACTGCGTTTAGTGCGGGGGTACTATGAGTAGTGGATCGATTGCGTTCGATCTGGGGGTATGCACAGCCATATCCGCTAGATTGGAGCGGCGAGGTGTGTCGCGCAGTTGCCTGAAACGGGCCTATGAAACAGCGCGCGTCAATGGAACGAGTTTTTGCGAGGAAATTCAGCACGAACAAGCTGTTACGGAGACGATGCTTTTCGAGGCGATTGCAGATTATCTGAACCTTCCATTCACCGAAGAGATCTTGCCATCGCGTATCTTTGTTTCGGGGGAGGCGGCTGCATCAGAGGTGGAGGTGGGGCAGGCAATGGTTTTGGGCCATGACGGCTCAACCTACTTATATCTTGCGCCGAATGAGCGTCGAACGGCACGGCTTCTTGAACACCTGCGTCGCGCTCCAGAACTGCGTGGACGCATACGGATATGCACTCATTCCCTGCTGAAGCAAATTTTGCGGCAACGCCACCAGAAAGAGTTGATCGTCAGAGCGCATTCCATGACGCCGAAGAGTTTTTCTGCGTCGCGGGTGCTGGAGACGCCTCAGGCTTTTCTCATCGCCATGGGTTTATATGCTTTTGTGGCGGGTATCGTAATCTGGCCGATGCAAACAATCTTCGCGCTTCATAGCAGCCTAACCCTGTTCTTTTTAGGTTGCGTTCTCATTCGATTGTTTGCGGCAGTTTCAAGCCGTCGTCTTCGTTTGTCACAGATCGCTCCCTTTCACAGACGCGATCTGCCTGTCTATTCCGTTCTTGTTCCGCTTTACCGCGAGCAGGCGGTTGTCGGGCAGTTGATCGCGGCACTTGACCAAATAAATTGGCCGCGCAGTAAACTCGATATAAAACTGATCTGCGAGAAGGACGATTTCGACACGCTTGCAGCCATTCGGCGTTGCAGGCTGCCGAGGAATTATGAAGTTATTCTTGTTCCAACGGGCGGACCGCAGACAAAGCCGAAAGCACTCAATTACGCGCTCCAGTTTACGCGCGGCGAGATAATTGCCGTCTTTGATGCAGAAGATCGTCCGCACCCTGACCAGCTTCTCGAAGCCTGGCAGGCGTTTCAGCGGGAAGGTCCGGTGCTTGCCTGCGTTCAGGCGCCACTCATTATCGCAAATTTTAGGGAAAACCTGCTGACGCGTATGTTTTCATTTGAATATGCCGCGCTTTTTCGCGGTCTTCTGCCTTGGCTTGCATCCCGCCGTCTCGTTATTCCGCTGGGCGGGACATCAAACCATTTTCGCCGCTCTTGCTTGGAGCAAGTTGGTGGATGGGATGCTTATAACGTCACGGAAGACGCCGATCTCGGTTTGCGTCTGGCGCGTTTTGGTTATGGCATCAGTGTCATCACTCGGGGAACGATTGAAGATGCACCGATCAGTTACAGCGTGTGGCACAAGCAGCGCACGCGCTGGATCAAGGGGTGGATGCAAACATGGCTTGTGCACGGACGCAATCCCTATGCGGCATCCCGCGAGCTTGGCTGGTGGCGTTTTACGATCAATCAGATTTACACTTTGGGGATCATTGCATCAGCGCTTTTGCATCCATTCATGCTGATGACGGTGGCTCTGTTGTTCGTGAGCATGATATTTATGCCACTTGACGCCGATAACATCTGGCTTCTTCGCATCGATATGGTGAATATCATGCTTGCTTATCTGAGTTTTTATGTGCTCGGCTCCAAAACTATGGAACCAACCGAACTGGGTGGATATTTCCATATTCTGGCCATACCCGCTTATTGGATTTTAATTTCAGTCTCTGCGTGGCGCGCAGTTTGGCAACTGGTGCGAAAGCCTCATCTTTGGGAAAAGACTCCGCACCAGCCATCCTTTTTCTATGTGCCGGATGAAGAGGACTGCGCAATTTTGGATGCAAGAAATGCAGCCCCACGACCGATGATGGACTGATCTTCTGGTCCGATGGCCGCAAGATCACGGCCTTCATATGGCAAGGTGAGCAAGATGCGTCGCATCGCGGCCAGTCTTGCCCGCCGCTTGTCGTTGGAGCGGATGATTGTCCAGGGTGCATAGCCTGTGTCAGTGCGCGCAAGCATGGTTTCCAATGCCGTTGAATAATCATCCCAGCGCGATATGCCTGCAATGTCCATCGGAGAGAATTTCCAGTTTTTGAGCGGACTATGGCGACGCTCGTGAAAGCGCTTGAGCTGCATTTCCTGACCAATATCCAGCCAGAACTTGAACAAGTGAATACCTTCGGTCACAATCATGCGCTCGAAATCAGGTGTTTCGGTGAGAAATGTTTCAAGCTGCTGGGCTGTGCAAAACTGCATGACCCGTTCAACACCCGCGCGATTGTACCAGGAGCGATCAAAGGTCACGAACTCGCCGGACGTGGGGAAATGTTGGACATAGCGCTGAAAATACCACTGGCCACGCTCGGTTTCGGTTGGCTTGGGAAGCGCAACATTGCGCGCAGTACGCGGGTTCATATACTGCCGGACGGTAAAAATCGTGCCGCCCTTTCCGGCTGCGTCCCTGCCTTCAAAGACGCTGATGACCCGTTCTCCGGTCTTTTGCAGCCAGTATTGCAGCTTGACGAGCTCTATCTGAAGTCGCTCAAGCGTTTCCTCGTAGTCTTTTAACTTCATTTTCTCGGGGTAGGGATACCCGCCCGATTGCAGCGCGTTGTTTTCAATCCAGTCCGGAAGCTTGGGGTCGTTGATGTCGAACTTATGCGTTTCACCAGCGATTTTTATCTTTATGGGCTTATCAGCGAGTTTCGTAGGATCTATTTCGGTCTTCTTGTTGTTAGCTGTCTTCGAACTGTCACCCACGATAGGCTCCCTTGGTTTATATAGGGCACGCACCGAAACGTGCCCGCAAATGCTCATCTATGATATGGGCTGTTTATAAGGCGCGTAAAGGATGCTGTTTCTGATTTTGCAGGGATGCTATCGAAAAACAGATCGCTTCGATACTGCGAGCGTAAAAGGAGTGCAGAATGAGTGAAGGCAACGGCGGGGATGTTGCGGAGCCCGCAAAGGATGAATCTCTTTTTGCACCGCTGTTTCGTGTAAAAGGCGTGATTTTTGCCAGCGTCGTGCTGATTCCCTGCATTCTGGCGCTGGACTTGCCAATCTGGTTTCGTGCCGCCCTGCTCATCATGGTGCTGATTGGAGCGGTCTGGGTTTCCAGTGCAACGGGTGACGATGAGCCAGCTCGCAAACAGGAGCAAAAAAAACAGATCAACGAGATGTCGGACGTGTCGGGCGCGCGTCTCGCCGATCTTCTGACCGATCCGATGATTGTCTTTGATCATCGCGGCACGGTGCTGTTTGTCAATGCCATGGCCATGGATGCATTTCAGTCGCTTGAGCCTGGAACGGCCCTTTACCTGCGCTTTCGTGCACCGGAAATGCACAGGCTTATTCAGAGCGTCATTACCGATGGCGAACCACGCAGCATCGATTATTTTGAGCGTGTGCCGATTGATCGGTGGTATAAGGCGATGGTCAAGGCTTTGCGTGATGCTGACGGCAAGCCGGAACTCTTCGTGTTGCTGTTTCGCGACCAGAGTGAAACCCGCCGCATCGACCGCATGCGCTCGGACTTCATCGCGAATGCGAGCCATGAATTGCGGACGCCGCTTGCATCGCTGCTTGGCTTTATTGAAACCTTGCAGGGGCCTGCACGCAATGATGCAGCCGCGCGCGATCGCTTTCTGGGTATTATGCAAAAGCAGGCCGAGCGCATGTCGCGGCTGATTGATGATCTTTTGTCACTCTCGCGTCTTGAAATGCGGGCACATCTGGCGGTGACCGAATGTGTGGACATGACGGCAGTGCTCAATCATGTGGCTGATACACTCAGCCCGCTTGCGGCAGGTCTTGACGTTACGATTGAGCGCCATTTGCCGGACCATCCGGTCAATGTCACAGGTACGCGTGACGAACTCATTCAGGTCTTCCAGAACCTGTTAGAAAATGCCTGCAAATATGGACAGGGTGGCAAGCGGGTAATCCTGTGTCTTGATGAAGAACAGACAGAGCTGGGGCAGGAACTGGTTGCATCCGTGCAGGATTTTGGTCCCGGTATTGCAACTGAGCATCTGCCGCGCCTGACGGAGCGCTTTTATCGTATCGATGTGGAGACAAGCCGCGCACAAAAAGGCACGGGCCTTGGCCTTGCTATCGTCAAACACATTCTGGCGCGCCATCGGGGACGCCTTGTCGTGCGTTCGCAACTTGGTGAAGGGTCTACGTTTGTTGTGCGTTTGCCAAAGCGCGCGTAATAAAACGGTTTCAATCAGGATTACAGATAAAGAAAAACCCCGGAGCAGGGTGCTGCCGGGGTTTGATATTGAGCAATGTTTGCGCGTTGCATCAGCGGGCGCGGCGACGCTCTGCCGTTGGCTGGAAAGCCAGCTTGGAATGATAGCTGCAATAGGGGCTTGATTCACCGGATTCACTGCCGCAGAAATGGAAATCTTCATTAAGCGGATCGCCGATTGGCCATTTGCAGGTGCGCTCGCTGAGCTGCAAAAGCGTCAGCTTGCGCGAAATCGGAACCACAACGTCCGATGCGGGGCGTACAACGCGCTCCGCTACAGCATCAGCCACATATTCCATCTGAAGCGCAGTTGCGCCAACGGTCTGCGTAACTGTTGCGGTGCGGATGGTGGTGGTCGCCTGTGGGCGGCTGGTACCGGTGCTATTGCTTGTTGCTGCAGGACGCGGGGTCGCTGCAACGGTGTTCACTTTTTTACTGCGTGGCGCTGCCGTGGTCGTTTTGCCGCGGCCCGAAAGCTTCAGGCGATGCACTTTACCGATCACTGCGTTGCGGCTGACGCCACCAAGCTGCGCTGCGATCTGGCTTGCACTCAAGCCTTCGTTCCATAATTTCTTTAGCAGTTCGACGCGCTCATCTGTCCAGTTCATCGCCCTGGGCTCCAATCAATTTTCGTTATCCGGAATCCACTCGCGTTTCCGGATTGCTCCGGCCACAATTACTATATCTATCCGGGTGACTAGGTCGGTCGCACGAAATGTAGTTTTAACTTTAAAAAAGAAACTACAATATCGAACGACTCCATGACAAGGGATAGCCTTGTCAGGCGGATTCCATTTTTATGGTTTTCCCCAACTTGGGTGATAATGACGGTTTTTCTGAGTCAGCTTTGCCCGTTTAGCAAGCATTTTTCATGGATGGTACCCGTCAGGGAAAACGTCTCAGGGGTATATATCCACCTGATCCACAGAATGCCACCCCCGCGCTGCATGACACCTATCTTATATAAGGTGTGTTTCCGGCATGAGTTCATGCATAAAGATGCATGATTATCCGGGTCGGCTTTGATTGACATTTTTTTTGTGAACGCCAATATACGCGCGGGATTAAACAATGCCGCCTTGAGGGCGGTTTTTTATTTCCACTTTAGTATGGGAAACGCTGCCTGGCCGGCCCTTGCCGGAGGCGCTGCAATGAAAAGGCTAATGGAGGCCTGCTGCAATGACCAACGTTACGACTGTGCAACCGCTTTACGACACATATAATCGTGCGGCTTTGCGCTTCGAGCGAGGTGAAGGCATCTGGCTTATTACCGAAAGCGGCGAGCGTTATCTCGATTTTGCGGCGGGCATCGCGGTTAATGCGCTGGGCCATTCTCATCCGCATCTGGTGAGTGCGCTCAAAGAGCAGGCTGATAAGCTTTGGCATCTGTCGAACCTTTATGAAGTTCCGGGTCAGGAAAAGCTGGGTCAGCGTCTGGTCGACGCGACTTTTGCGGACAAAGTATTCTTTACCAATTCCGGTGCGGAAGCACTTGAATGTGCGATCAAGACTGCGCGTCGCTATCATTATGTAAATGGCCATCCTGAACGCTTCCGTGTCATTACCTTTGAAGGTGCATTCCACGGCCGCACGCTGGCAACGATCGCCGCTGGTGGTCAGGCCAAGTATCTTGAAGGTTTTGGCCCGAAGGTCGATGGTTTCGATCAGGTTCCATTCGGCGATGAAGCCGCATTGCGTGCAGCCATCACCGATGAAACGGCAGCAATTCTGCTTGAGCCTGTGCAGGGCGAGGGCGGTCTGCGCGGTTTCCCTGAAGAGTTTATGCGCCTTCTGCGCAAGATCTGCGATGAAAAAGGTCTGCTGCTGATCCTCGACGAAGTGCAGACAGGCGTTGGTCGGACCGGCAAACTCTTTGCGCATGAATGGTCGGGCATCACGCCAGACATTATGGCAGTCGCCAAGGGTATCGGCGGTGGTTTCCCGATGGGTGCTTGCCTTGCAACGGCTGAAGCTGCCAAGGGCATGACGGCTGGTGTGCATGGCACCACTTATGGCGGCAATCCGCTCGCTATGGCCGTTGGCAATGCCGTGCTCGATGTCGTGCTGGCCGATGGTTTCCTGGAAAATGTGCAAGAAACAGCACTCACCATGAAGCAGGGCCTTGCATCGATCATCGATCGTTTCCCGAATGTCATTTCGGAAGTGCGCGGTCGCGGCCTGCTGCTGGGTATCAAATGTGTTGTTCCAAACGTGGCACTTATTCAGGCTCTGCGCGACGAGCATCTGCTCAGCGTCGGCGCTGGCGATAATGTCGTGCGTATTCTGCCTCCGCTGGTGACAACACCGGAAGAAGCGCGTGAAGCATTGGCACGTATTGAAGCAGCCGTTGAACGGCTTTCTGTCGCAAATCCGACCAGCAAGACGGCATAAGATCATGGCGAACAACGGTATCAAGCACTTCATTGACCTCTCGACGGTTCCAGCTGACGAATTGCGCGCGATCATGGAAGACGCAAAGGCACGCAAGGCGCGCCTGAAGGCTGGCGAGATCGAAAAGCCTTTCGCAGGCAAGGTTCTGGCAATGATTTTCGAAAAACCGTCCACGCGAACCCGTGTGTCGTTTGATGTTGGTATGCGTCAGCTTGGCGGCGAGACGATCATGTTGACCGGTTCGGAAATGCAGCTCGGTCGCAGTGAAACCATTGCAGATACGGCCAAGGTGCTTTCGCGCTATGTTGATGCGATCATGATCCGCACAACATCGCATGATCGGATGCTGGAACTGGCTGAATATGCAACCGTTCCGGTTATTAATGCACTGACCGACGACACACACCCTTGTCAGATCATGGCTGACGTTCTTACATATGAGGAACATCGCGGCTCGATCAAAGGCAAGACCTTTGCCTGGATGGGGGACGGCAACAACGTCCTGCATTCGCTTGTGGAAGCTGCGGCGCGTTTTGATTTCAACGTCAATATCGCAACGCCGGAAGGCAGCGAGCCGAAGCAGCAATATATTGATTGGGCAAAGGCAAACGGCGCGAACATCATGTCCACAGCGGACCCTGATCTGGCGGCACGCGATGCAGATTGCATCGTGACCGACACTTGGGTTTCCATGGGGCAGGAAGATCATGCTCGTGGCCACAATGTTTTTATGCCCTATCAGGTGAATGCTGATCTGATGGCTAAAGCTGACCCTCAGGCGCTTTTCATGCACTGCCTGCCCGCACATCGCGGAGAGGAAGTGACCAATGAGGTGATCGACGGCCCGCAATCGGTCGTCTTCGATGAAGCTGAAAACAGGCTTCACGCCCAGAAAGCCATTCTGGCGTGGTGCTTGCAAGGCAGCTGATTGGGAGCATAATTTGTCTGACAAGATCAGCAATGAGCATAACGAAGCCGAAGTCGTTCATATTGATCTGAACAATTTCGACTTCGCAGGCGATGACGCCGTTGTGCCTTTCCAGGTGGAAGGGCTCGACGTGCGTGGTCGCGCGGTACAACTGGGCGGCACAATCGATGCCATCCTGAAACGCCATAACTACCCCGAACATGTCGCACGCCTTCTGGCAGAAGCAACAGTTCTGACCACGCTTCTTGGCACATCGCTGAAATTCGAAGGGAAGTTCATTTTCCAGACGCAGTCCGATGGGCCTGTCGATATGCTGGTCGTGGATTTCCGCACACCGCATTCTGTGCGTGCCTATGCACGCTTTGATGCCGAACGTGTCGCGGAAGCGGTGAGCGCTGGCAAAACCCGTCCTGAAGAACTTCTTGGTCGCGGAACACTTGCTTTCACGGTCGATCAGGGCGCGCATACGCAGCGCTATCAGGGCATTGTTGCGCTGGATGGATCAACGTTGGAAGAGATCGCACGCACCTATTTCCGTCAGTCGGAACAGATAGCGACCGATATGCGGCTGAGCGTTGCAAAGCTCGTTGAGCGCGACAGTGATGGTAAGCTTGTCGAGTGCTGGCGCGCTGGTGGTCTGATGATCCAGTTCCTGCCTGAATCGGAGCTGCGCGCACGGGTGCCTGATCTTCCGGGTGGTGACGGCGATGAGAACACCGTTGTTCTTGATCTTGAAGATGACGGATGGGATGAAGCGCGTTCGCTGGTCGGAACAATCGAAAGCTCGGAACTGACCGACCCACAGGTTGGCTCTGAACGTTTGCTTTATCGTCTGTTCCACGAGCGCGGTGTGCGTATCTATGAAGCGATCCGTGTTGAGGACAATTGCTCATGCTCGCGCGACAAAATCGAAGGCGTGTTCAATAATTTCTCGGCGGAAGAAATTCAGGACAGCATTCAGGACGGCAAGATTTCCGTGACGTGTGAATTCTGCTCAACGACCTATGAGTTCGATCCTGCACAGTTTGCGAAATAATATTATGAGAAAGGCGCTTTGAAAAAAGCGCCTTTTTTAATTCAGGGTTCGTCTTGTCTCTGGAATATCCAGCGAGAAAGCCGGAATATCGACATCAAAGGCACTCCCATCCGGTAATTGCATTTGATAGCGCCCGACCATAACACCGGATGTGGTGCTGAGAGGGCAACCGGATGAGTATTGATAAGAATCGCCCGGATTAAGTGTGGGTTGCTCGCCGATGACGCCAGCACCCTTCACCTCTTCGATGCGGCCATTGCCATCGGTAATCTGCCAGTAACGTGAGCGCAGCTGAACGGTCTGCGATGAATTGTTGGCAATGGTTATCCGGTAGCCCCAGACATAGCGATTTTCGTCCGGTTCGGACTGGTCTTCGAGATAAAACGGTTCAGCCGTTACCTCAATATCCCGCGTTACCGCTCTGTACATGCATACCCGCCTTTAAGTCTTATCAAACATACTACACAAAGCTATCGCCAAAGTTGCGCGGGAGGTCAACGAATTGATGCCGACAAATGCATTGCAATTGCCGAAATGTTCCGGCAATTGCGTCGTTTAGGCATCAATCTTTAGCGCGCGGCTGCAAGCGCTTCCAGCACGTCCTCAACCAGATCATCCTGGTCTTCCAGACCGACAGAGATGCGCAGCATACCATCTGAAATGCCGAGTTCCGCGCGTGCTTCGTCCGTGAGGCTCTGATGTGTCGTTGTGGCCGGATGAGTGATGATGCTCTTTGCATCGCCCAGATTGTTGGAAATGCTGAACACCTGCAAAGCATTTTCGAACTTGAACGCAGCTTCCTTGCCGCCTTCGAGTTCCAGCGCGATCAGTGTCGAGCCGCCAGTCATCTGCTTGGCGATGATGTCGGCCTGCGGGTGATCGGCGCGGCCCGGATAAATGACCTGCTTCACACCTGCCTGACCAGCCAGTGCATCGGCCACGGCTGCGGCAGATTGCGTCTGCTGACGCACGCGAACGCCGAGCGTTTCAAGACCTTTCAGCATGATCCATGCATTGAACGGGCTCATGCCGGGGCCGGTATGACGGAAGTAAGGCTGGAGAACTTCTTCGGTCCATTCCTGATCGGAAAGAATGATCCCGCCCAGACAGCGGCCCTGACCGTCAATATGCTTTGTGGTCGAATAGACGACAATATGCGCGCCGAGTTCCAGAGGCCTCTGGTAAAGTGGCGTTGCAAATACGTTATCAACGATCAGCTTTGCGCCGATTTCATTGGCAATGTCGGCGACAGCTGCAATGTCGATCACCTCAAGCGTCGGGTTTGACGGGCTTTCGAGCAGCATGACTTTGGTGTTCGGACGAACAGCCGCTTTCCAGTTTTCAATCTTTGAGCCGTCGATGATCGAGAACTCGACGCCATAGCGAGGCAGAAGCGTTTCAATGATGTAACGCGACGAGCCGAAGACGGCGCGCGCACAGATAACATGCTCGCCCGCCTGTACCTGACAGAGAATAGAGGCGGCGACGGCCGCCATGCCGGATGTGAAAGCGCGCGCATCTTCCGCGCCTTCGAGCGCGCACATGCGCTTTTCAAACATATCTGTGGTCGGGTTGGCATAACGCGAATAGATGAACCCCGGATCTTCGCCCTTGAAGCGGGCCTCGGCAGCTTCTGCTGTCGGATAGAGAAAGCCTTGCGTCAGATAAAGGGCTTCTGACAACTCTGCAAAGCCCGAACGCAGCGATCCTGCATGAACGAGCTGAGTTGCCGGGCGAAACTTACGGGTAGTCTTATTCGTCATTTTTCCAACCTGTCGAAAGCTGGTCGGCCGGGGCCTGGAAATGCCTCGGCGGCCAATAAAAAACCGGCCTCGCGAACACGCAAAAGGCCGGTAACGAACCGCGGCCTTATTTTAGCGAATTCTTTAACGTGGCTGCAAGCCGGCCGGCCAAATCACCACGGAACACTTTTTCCTTATGCCTCTTGAGCGGGGCCGTCAATGCTTGAAGAAGAGCGAAGAATAGAAATTGGCGCGTAGCGATCCTGTTGTTGCAATTTAAAGCTGGGGAAACTGGCTAAAAAAGCGTTAAAAAGCTGGTCTTGATTATTATGAGCGGTCAATGGTCATAGACCGATTTTAAGTAATTCACGGAGTTGAGTGGCATGACGCAGAGGGAAGCAGGCATTCTGGCAGATGCGGATATTGCAGCACTCTTTGAAAGTGGTTTGCTCAAATCTGCGCGTCCTCTGGATGCCGACCAGATTCAGCCTGCAAGCCTCGATCTGCGACTGGGGGCAAAAGCCTATCGTGTACGCGCATCCTTTATGCCGGGTCCGGGCACGCCAGTCATCGACAAGCTGGAGCGCTTGAAACTCCATGAGATTGATCTGACCCAAGGCGCAGTTCTCGAAACCGGATGCGTGTATATTGTCCCACTGCTTGAAAGCTTGTCGCTTTCACCGGAACTGTCGGCATCCGCTAATCCGAAAAGCTCGACCGGTCGCCTTGATATTTTCACCCGCGTTATCGCCGATGGCGCGCAGGAGTTCGACAAGGTGCCTGCTGGCTATAATGGCCCGCTTTATCTTGAAGTCAGCCCACGTACTTTCCCGATTGTTGCGCGCACCGGCTCGCGGCTGTCGCAAATTCGTTTCCGTCAGGGACGTGCGCAGCTGACTGAAGCAGAACTTGCAACACTGCATCAGAATGAAACGCTGGTGGCGGCAGAACAGCCAAATATTTCTGGCGGCGGTATCGCACTCTCGGTCGATCTTTCGGGCGATAAAGACAGGCTGATCGGCTATCGTGGCAAGCACCACACGGCGGTTGTGGATGTCGATCAGCGTGCGGCACATGATGTTCTCGACTTTTGGGAGCCGATCTATGATCGCGGTTCGCGTGAATTGGTGCTCGACCCGGATGAGTTCTATATCCTCGTTTCGCGCGAAGCAGTGCATGTGCCGCCGCTTTTTGCGGCTGAAATGACGCCTTTTGACCCGCTGGTCGGCGAATTTCGCGTGCATTATGCAGGCTTCTTTGATCCGGGCTTTGGTCACACCGCTGCTGGTGGAACGGGAAGCCGTGCGGTTCTGGAAGTGCGCAGTCATGAAGTCCCGTTCATTCTCGAACATGGCCAGATTGTCGGCCGTCTTGTTTATGAGCATATGTTGAATCGCCCGAAGGCGCTCTATGGCATCGATCTGGGATCGAACTATCAGGCGCAGCAACTCAAGCTCTCCAAGCATTTCAGGTGATTGCGTTCTTCCTGATCCCGTTCATATAAAGTGGGATGTGGTGGAGGACAGCTCAGGTGAAAAAAGGGAAGGATGAGGTTCGGGAAACAACGGCAGATGCGCCATTGCGTCGTCTATCTGTCGGTATCGTTGCGCTGCCCGGCTTTACGCTGACGGCACTCAGCCTGTTTCTCGATCCGTTTCGCCTCGCAGCCGATGATCGCGATAAAAGCCGCCAGATCCGTTGCGCCTGGAAAATCTGCACCTTATCGGGCGATCCGGTGACATCCAGTTCCGGTATGGTGATCGAGCCGACCGCTCCGCTGGGGGCGCTCGATGAATGCGATTATGTGGCAGTTGTTGGTGGCCTGCTTGCACAATACCGTCCGCGCCAGCAGGCATTGGTTGATCTGATCAAACGCGCAGACAAGCGCGGCAAGACTGTGGTCGGCCTTTGCACGGCTGCCTTTCTGCTGGCCGAAAGTGAGTTGCTTGACGACCGTAATTGTTGTGTGAGCTGGTTCCATCGTGATGATTTTCTTGATCTTTTTGATGGCTATACTGCCGATACGACAAGTCTTTTTCATCGCAGTGGCCGACACTATACCTGCGCGGGTGGCCTGGGCGCGGCCTCACTTTCGCTGTCGATCATCCAGAATGAAATCTCTGAGGAACTGGCCCGTAAAAGCGCGTCTATCCTGATGATCCCTTACGAACTGGTGCGTTCAGAACAGCCCGCATTGAGCTTTAACGGCGTTCGCTCGCCGATGATCCGCAAGGCGATCCGCATTTTCGAGGAAACGCTGGAAGAGCCTGTGCCGATGATTGATGTGGCGCGAAAGCTTGGCATTTCGGTGCGCCAGATGGAGCGCGGGTTTCGCATGGCGATCGGCAGGACGGCTTTTGAGGTGCGCGAAGAATTACGGGTCAAGAAGGCGCGGGAGCTTTTGTCCGAAACCGGGCTGTCGTTGCTGGAAGTTGCCGTCGCCAGCGGATTTACCGACACGCGCAGCATGAATCGCTCCTTTGTTCGCCAGAAGCAAAAGCCGCCCCGCGATTATCGCAAACAGCGATGATTTTCTAAGCTTACTTGCGAATCCTGCTGGGAGCACCTATTTTCCGCGGCGAAACTGCCACTTTGGCAGGTGACAGAATACTGGAGATTTGCATGTCTGATGGTGTGAACCGATTTCTTGGCGATACGCCTGCGCGCGTGTTGATCAAGCTTGTGCTGATCTCGCTGGTGGTGGGCGTGGTGATGAGCGCATTCCACTGGACGCCTTATGATATTCTTTATGGCATCCGCGATTTCGTGCTGCGCCTTTGGAATATGGGCTTCTCTGCCATCGCAGGCTTTGCCGATTATCTCATCCTTGGTGCAGCTGTTGTTATTCCCGTCTTTATTTTGCTCCGAATCCTGAGTTATCGCAAATAAGCGATAGTCCGGGAAAATGAAAATGCCGCAGAACAATAGTTTCACTCTTTCGCGCCGTGGATTTCTGATTCTTGCCGGCGGTGCGCTGGCTTATGCAGCCCTACCGAAGGGCTTTGCTGAAGCTGCTGCGGGCGACGTTGATCCAACGGCCTTGTTCAATCAGATCCGCAAGGCCAATGGCCTGCCATCCATGACGACCGACAGCAAGCTTGAGAAGGCGGCCCTTTATCAGGCGCGCCGCATGGCAAGCTTTGGCAAGATCGGCCATTCGGTCGGTTGGGGCAATGGTTTTGTCTCGCGGCTCAAGCAGGCCGGCATTCGCGGTCCTGCGGCGGAAAATGTTGCGGCTGGTCAGCCCAATACGCAAGCCGTGTTTGATGCCTGGATGAAATCGCCGGGGCACCGCAAGAATATGCTCGATCCGACATTCGGACATTACGGGCTGGCATGGGCCACGCCTGAAAACAATCCCCGTCGCATTTACTGGGCCATGGTGCTGGGGCTTTAATCCTGCTGACATAAGGTTGTCAGGGCTGCGACAATGCGGTGGCGGAATTCGCTGTCGCTTTGAATGATTCCAGAATAGAGCTTTCCCTATAAGCGCATCCTGAGACGTGGCAAGCGGTTGTCGGATAAGATGTGCTTTAGAAAAAAGATTGGAATTATGGGAAAGCCGGGGATCAGATGCTGCACGATCAGAGCATTGTTTCCAGACCATTTGAAGTAAACCATCGCATGGTGATGATGATCGCCGTGCCGATGACACTTGCCGCCATTACCACGCCCTTGCTTGGGCTGGTGGATATGGGGGTGGTCGGTCAGATGGGGCAGGCTGAGCTGATTGGTGGCCTCGCTATCGGCGCGCTGGTGTTCGACTTTCTGCTGACCATGTTCAGCTTCTTGCGCTCAGGCACCACCGGACTTGTGGCGCAGGCGGTTGGTGCGGAAGACAAGGCCGAAGAACAGGCAATTTTCTGGCGTGCGATCATTATAGCGGTTGCCGCCGGTCTCTTGATGATCCTGAGCCTGCCGCTCGTGCTGACCATTGCGTCTGATTTCATTCATCCCACGCCTGCCACGCAGCAAGCGATGGCGACCTATGTGTCGATCCGCATGTTTTCAGCGCCGGTCGCACTCATTAATTATTCAGTGCTTGGCCTTCTGCTGGGGCGCGGGCAGGGCATTCTGGGCCTTAGCCTTCAGGTGCTGATTAACGGCATCAATATCGTGCTCTGTGTTGTGCTGGGACTGGAACTCGGCTGGGGTGTGGCCGGTGTTGCATGGGCGACCGTCACGGGCGAAACGGTCGCTGCTATCGTCGGTCTTGTACTTGTTGCACGCCACTTCAATCGCTCGACGGGACGTAAACCCGACTGGACGCGCATCTTCGACAAGCAAGGTCTGGTGCGGATGGTTGCGCTTAACCGCGATATTATGATCCGCTCGATTTTGCTGCTCACAGCCTTTGCTTATTTTACGCGGGCAGGTGCAGAACTTGGCACAGTAACACTTGCGGCAAACGCTGTTCTGATGAATTTCTTCCTTATCTGCGGCTTCTTTCTGGATGGCATGGCAGCCGCCGTTGAGCAAATTGTGGGGCGCTCAGTCGGCGCGCGCTACAGCCCGGCTTTTGTGCGCGGTGCAAAGCTCACCTTCGTCTGGGGACTGGTCATGTCCGGCTTGATTGCGTTCTTTTTGCTGGTGTTTGGCGATGCCATCATTGATCTTCTATCGAAAGCAGAAGATGTGCGTGATGAGGCCATCCGATATTTGCCATGGGCTGCTCTGACGGGGCTTACGGGCCTCCTCGCATTCCATATGGATGGGGTTTATATCGGCGCAACATGGTCGCGCGATATGCGCAACATGATGTTCTTCTCGCTGATATTCTTTTTGGTCGTTCTTTATGCAGTAAAGCCCGTGATGGGAAATCACGGGCTTTGGCTGGCAATCAATCTGTTTTTGTCCATTCGCGGCATCACGCTTCTGGCATTGCTGCCGCGCAGATATAAGGCAGAATTCTTTAAGCCCTAATCAGATAGGCGGCGCGCGGCCCATTCCTTTGTGTCGCGGTCGCGCAGGTCAGAAATGCTGGTGACACCTGCGGCCTTTACAGCCTCCGACAGGCCACGCACGATTTCCGATGCGAGGCCCGGACCGCGATAAATCATGCCAGTGTAAAGCTGGATGAGATCAGCACCCGCTTTGATTTTTGCAAGCGCCGTTTCAGCGCTATCAATGCCGCCAACGCCGATCAGGGGCATATCTGCACCGACGCGCTCGCGCATACGGGCCAGAATGATCGTCGAACGTTCAAACAGCGGCGCCCCGGAAAGACCACCGCTTTCTTCGCGGTTTTCAGCGCTGTTGAGACCATTGCGCGAGAGCGTGGTGTTGGAAACGATAATCCCGTCAAGCTTCTGCTCAAGGGCAACCGCTGCAATATCATCAAGCTCTTCGTCAACGAGGTCTGGTGCAATTTTAAGGAAAACCGGACGCTTTAGCGTGCACATCTTGCCTTCTTCATCGCGTGCGGCAAGCACACGCGAGAGTAGCTCGCGCAATGCATCGCGCGATTGCAGATTGCGCAGCCCCGGCGTGTTTGGCGACGAGATATTGACGGTGAAATAGCGCGCCAGCTGATAGAATTTGCGAATACCGGCAACATAATCGCCGATACGATCCTCAGCATCTTTGTTGGCACCAATATTGACGCCGACAATGCCGCTCTTGCCAGCGCGCTGCGACAGGCGCTTGAATGCTGCATCATGGCCTTCATTGTTGAAGCCAAGACGATTGATGACAGCGCGGTCATCCACCAGGCGGAAAATGCGCGGGCGCGGATTGCCGCTCTGCGGACGTGGCGTGATGGTGCCGACTTCCGTAAAACCAAAGCCGATTTTCAACAGCGCATCCGGCACTTCGGCATTTTTGTCAAAGCCAGCGGCCATGCCAACAGGATTTGGAAACTGCAACCCTGCAATCTTGACCGACAGCGCCGGGTCCTGCGGACGGCTACAGGTAACAATACCCGTTTTTAGTCCTGCGATGGACAGACCATGCGCTTGCTCGGCGTCGAGCGTAAACAAGGCACGTCGCCCAAAAAGTTTAAAAAGCCCGCTCATTTGTCCTCAAGCTCCGGGAAAATATGGAGACCATTTTCATCAAGCAGCAATGGCTCAACCTTCACGACCGCTGAGAGTGGCAGCACCGCATAAAGATGCGGAAACAAGGCGCCGCCGCGTGAGGTTTCGTATTTCAGCGCGTCGCCTAAAGAGGTCGCATCCACGCTTACCAGCAGCAGATTCGCTTGCCCGGTAAAATGTTTGGCGGCTGTTTCGCGCACCTGTTCATGGGTGGAGAAATGGATATAGCCATCGGCAACATCAACCGGTGCTCCGGTAAAAGTACCAGCCTGTTCTGCCTGCGCCCAGAGATCGCGCGGGGCGATCTTGTAGATGGTCGTTTTGGTCATGGCTGCTCTCTATCCCGAATTTATTTTAAAATCAAAGCATGACTTGTTCGTTTTTCTTGCATAGCTCCCATATGATGGGGGGCAGGATCGGAATAAGCCGATAGGAGATTTGACTATGTCTGGCCAAAACATGCCTTTGCTTCGCACACTCGTCGCTGTTTCATTTCTTGGCACGGGCTTTATAGCCAGCAGTGCTTATGCGCAGGATAATGGGCGCTATCGTATTGAAGGCACGGAAACCGGCTATGTGCGGCTGGATACGCGCACAGGTGCGCTTTCGGTCTGCAATGAGCAGCAGGGGCAGCTCATCTGCAAGATGGCAACCGAAGATCGCGAAGCATACGAGAACGACATTTCGGATTTGCAGGACCGCGTGAAAACGCTTGAGGACAAGCTTTCAGCGATTGAATCGGGCGCTGCATCCGCCACGCCTTCCAAGCTTCCCTCCGAGGCAGAGTTTGAACAGTCGCTTGGCTATATGGAACGCTTCATGCGCCGCTTCATGGATGTCGCCAAGAGCTTTGACAGTGAGCCTGAGAAGCCAGCAGCTGGCACGCAGCAATAAGCGTATGCTGCGAACGTAGCTCTTGCGCGCCATCGCTGAAAATGCTTGCCTTCCCACATCTGTTTGCTCAATAGGGGCTTAACAGGTGGGGAGGGAAGTTCGGCAATATGCAGGGCTGGGGAGTTTTAGGCGTTGCTTTTCTGTATTTGCTGATGTTGTTTGCCGTGGCAAGCATCGGCGACCGGCAGGCTGCACGCTGGAGCAGCGCTCCGCGCCCTTATATTTATGCATTGAGCCTCGCGGTCTATTGCACGTCGTGGACGTTTTTTGGCTCGGTCGGCCTCTCGGCTCAGCGCGGCCTGGAATTCCTGGGCATCTATATCGGGCCTATTCTGGTTTTCACGCTCGGCAATCGCCTCCTGCGCCATATCGTGCGATTGGCAAAATCAGAACATATCACCTCAATCGCCGATTTTCTGGCTGCCCGTTATGGCAAAAGCTTTGGTGTTGCGTCGCTTGCCACTTGTATCGCAGCAGTAGGATCCATCCCCTATATCGCGCTGCAACTCAAAGCCGTTTCGGGCAGTGTCGGACTGGTGATGGAGCATTATGGCGCTGCGTTTGATCCGTCATCTTTTGTGTTTGGCGATATTTCGTTGCCGGTAGCGGCGGTGTTGGCGGTTTTTGCGATCCTGTTTGGCACGCGCCACACGGATGCAACCGAACATCAGGACGGGCTTATTCTGGCAGTGGCGCTTGAGTCGGTTATTAAACTCTGCGCGTTTCTTATGGTCGGCTTGGCCTGTACTTTTTTCTTGTTTGGCTCCCCCGGCGAATTGATCGACAGAATTTCACACTCGCCAGCCGCACTTGACGCTTTTCACTATGAGACATCCATTGGCACATGGATCGTGCATACAATGTTGAGTGCCGCAGCGATTATCATGCTGCCGCGCCAATTTCATGTGACGGTTGTCGAAAGCCGCAGCGAGAAAGAATTGCGCACGGCTTTCTGGCTGTTTCCGCTTTATCTGATCCTGATCAACATCTTCGTTTTTCCGATTGCGCTGATCGGTGTGATGACGCTGGGCAATACAGTCAGCGGCGATCTTTATGTGCTGGCATTGCCGCTTTCAATTGGTGCGCACTGGCTGGCTTTGATCGCGTTTCTCGGTGGGCTTTCGGCTGCAACGGCGATGGTGATCGTTGCCTGCGTGGCGCTGTCGATCATGATCTCAAACCACCTGGTTCTGCCGCTGATCATCCGCAGACTGGCTGTTCGTCATCCCAATGGCCAGCACGATCTCACACAGATCATTCTCAACACGCGGCGGCTGACGATTATCGCCATTCTGGCGCTGGCCTTTGCCTATTATCGCATGGCGTCGAACAATATTCACCTCGCATCCATTGGCCTTATATCCTTTGCTGCCATTGCACAGTTTGTACCCTCCTTTATCGGCGGGTTATTCTGGCGTAACGCCAATGGGCGCGGTGCGATGCTGGGCCTTTTGGCAGGCTTTCTGATCTGGGCCTATACGCTGCTGCTGCCAACGGTTGCGCCGGAGGATGCAGCAATCCTGACCAATGGCCTGCTGGGTTTTACGGCCTTGCGCCCCGAAGCCCTGTTTGGCACCGATGCGCTGCCATTGACGCATGGCGTTATGTGGAGCCTCGCTGCCAACACGCTGTTTTATATTCTGGGTTCGCTTTCGCGTGCCTCGACACCGCTTGAGCGTATTCAGGCCAGTATCTTTCTGCCGCGCTATTCCATTACGGTGCCAACACTCAAACGATTCCGCACCACCGTCACAGTTGCCGAACTCAAGGCAACCATGGCCCGCTATCTCGGTGCAGAACGCGTTGAACGTGCATTTATCCGCTTTGAAGGGCGCGAGCAGCGCAGGCTCGATCCCGGTATGACGGTCGATACGCCATTGATCCGCTATGCAGAACAATTGCTGGGTACGGCGGTTGGCTCTTCATCGGCCCGTCTGGTTCTTTCGTTGCTTCTCAAGCGCAATGATGCATCGGCACGGGATGCGCGGCAATTGCTGGATGATGCTTCCATTGCCCTCCAACAAAACCGCGATCTCTTGCAGATTGCACTCGACCAGATGGATCAGGGAATCACCGTTCTCGACAAGGATTTGCGGCTCACATGCTGGAATCGCCAGTTCCGCAGCTTATTCGATCTGCCGGATGAGGTGATGCAGGTTGGCATTCCGGTGTCCGAGATTGTGGAGCATCTTGCACGCAGTGGCGATCTTGCTCCCAATGCGCAGCATGCAGCCATTCGTTCGCTGGCGACATTGCGCAAACCATGGCGACTGACGTTGAAATCGACGGGCAAGGTGCTTGAGATCAATTCCAACCCGATGCCGGATGGCGGACTGGTTGCGACCTACACCGATATTACCGCCGAAGTGGAGGCGGATTTGATGCGGCAGAGGGCGGCGGAACTTCTGGAGCAGCGCGTGGCTGATCGCACGGCAGAACTCACCCATGTCAACCAGAAACTGGCCAAAGCGCAGAGCGCTGCCGAAGAAGCCAATCTCGGCAAAACGCGCTTTCTGGCCGCCGCTGGCCACGATATTCTGCAACCGCTCAATGCTGCCCGGCTTTACAGCACTGCACTGGCCGAGAAGCTTGGTCGTGCAGAGACAAGCCAGCTTGCACGCAATATCGATTCTTCACTTGAATCGGTCGAAGCCATTCTCGGAATGGTTTTGGACATATCCCGGCTTGATACAGGTGCGCTGAAACCCGAGGCGACAGTTTTTCGGCTCGACCGCCTTCTAAGCCAGATTGCAACGGACTTCACGCCGATGGCACGCAAAAAGGGGCTGAAGTTGCGTGTAGTGCCATCAAGTATTGTGGTCAAAACCGATCGCAACATGTTGCGTCGGCTTATTCAGAATCTTGTTTCCAACGCGATTAAGTATAGTCGCAAAGGCAGCATCCTCTTTGGAGTTCGTCGCCGTGGCAAGTTTGTTGATTTGCAGGTGCTCGACACCGGCATTGGCATTCCGCAACAGAAGCTGAAGCTCGTTTTCCGTGAATTTACACGTCTTGATGAAGGAATGCGCGAGGCGGAGGGGCTGGGGCTTGGCCTGTCGATCGTTGATCGTATTGCGCGAATGCTTGAACTGCCACTGACCATTTCGTCCGAACCGGGCAGGGGCAGTGTGTTCATCCTACGCCTTCCGGTCAGCGATGAGATCGTGCCGGTTGAGGAAGTTGCCAGCCGCAAGGGCGTTAAGCGTGCATCCAGCCTGACCGGGCTCGATGTGGTCTGTGTCGACAATGACGCCAATATTCTTGCGGGTATGGAAACGCTCCTCCAAGGCTGGGGCTGCAATGTGACGACGCTTCGCAACGGTGCGGGTTTGAAAGTCTTCTGCGTTGAACGTGAGGTGGCGCCCGATATTATCGTGGCTGATTATCACCTTGATCATGAAAACGGGCTGGATATGATCGGCTTTGCGCGGGAACGCTTCGGCAGCGACATCCCGGCGATCCTGCTGACGGCGGATCGCTCCAAAGAAGTGCGCAAGCGGGCCGACGATGAAAATGTCATTGTGCTGCACAAGCCTCTGCGTCCGGCGGCATTGCGCTCGCTGCTTTCAAGCGCACTGCATCAGCGTCAGTCAGCCGCAGAATGAATGATCAGGGCGTGTCAGAGGTGAGCGTATCACTGCCAATCCGCGACAGAACAATGACGGCTTGCGTGCGGCTGTCAACGCCAAGCTTTTGTAAAACAGCGGAAACATGCGCCTTGACAGTCGCTTCCGAGACGTTGAGCTCATAGGCGATCTGCTTGTTGAGCAGGCCTTCGCCAAGCATTGTCAGAACGCGGGTCTGTTGCGGTGTGAGCGTCCTGATCTTGGCAATCAGGGCTTCGATTTCCGGGTCATGTGCCTGATCAAGATCAATATTCTCCGGCATCCAGACATCGCCTGCCAAAACGGCATGGACGGCTTCGCCAATGGTTTCCATGCTGGCAGACTTGGAAATAAAACCGGATGCGCCCAAGTCAAGCGCATGTCGAATCGTTGCAACATCGTCAGTTGCTGACACGATGATGATCGGCAGTGCAGGTTCAAGCGCTTTCAGGGCAACAAGGCCGGAAAGCCCCGTTCCGCCCGGCATGGTCAGGTCGAGCAGCAGAAGATCAATATCATCTCCGTCTGCGACCAGTTTTTTCGCAGCATCGAAATCGCCGACTTCAATGATTTCGGCCTCTTCCGGCAAGCTGGACAGCACTTGTCTGAGCGCGCCTCTGAAAAGCGGATGGTCGTCAGCAATGATAAACTGCATAAGCCTCGCACGCCATTTTGAAAGTCCTCCCCGAGCGATGCATTTTACATGCAACTGTTTCGTTTTATGCCGTTTTTCAATCCGGGCAACCAAAAATAGCGTTATCTGGCTGGTTTCTTATGTCGCATTGCCGCGTTGTGGCCGTATTATTTGCTAGTTTTAAGTTCGATCGAAAGCACCATGCTGTAGCGGGAATGAAAAGGCATCTTATGACGCGCAATACGCTTTATCCTGAAATTCAGCCCTTTAAAGAAGAGATGCTGCAGGTTTCACCCTTGCATCGCATCCATGTTGAACAATGCGGTAATCCCGATGGCAAGCCGGTTATCATGATCCATGGTGGCCCCGGCGGCGGTATAACGCCTGCTATGCGTCGTCTGCATGATCCCGAGAAATATCGTATCATTCTTTTCGATCAGCGCGGCTGCGGACGTTCCACGCCACATGCTGAATTGCGCGAGAATACAACCTGGGATCTTGTGGCCGACATGGAGCATATCCGCGCTCATCTTGGTATCGATAAGTGGCAGGTTTTCGGCGGCTCCTGGGGCTCGACATTGGGTCTGGCTTATTCCGAAACGCATCCTGAGCGGGTCTCGGAAATCATTCTGCGCGGCATTTTCATGGTTCGTCGGTTCGAAGTGGACTGGATGTATTCCAACGGCGCGAGCATCATTTTCCCGGACCACTTTGAGGCCTATCAGGAGCATATCCCCGAAGACGAACGCGGCGACATGATCGCAGCTTATTACAAGCGTCTGACTGATCGCGATCCGCAGGTGCAGCTTGCCGCAGCCCGTTTATGGGCGCGCTGGGAGGGTTCGGTGCTGTCAATCCAGCCTGATCCGGCGCGTGTGGAAGCATTTGGTGACGATCTTTATGCTGTCGCTTTTGCCCGTATCGAATGTCATTATTTCCAGAATCGGGGATTTTTGGAAAGCGATGACCAGCTTTTGCGCAATGTGGAGCGTATCCGCCAGATTCCGGGCGTCATTGTGCATGGCCGTTATGATATCTGCACGCCGTTTATCAATGCGTGGCAGCTTAAGAAAATGTGGCCGGAAGCCGATCTCAGAATCGTTGAAGATAGCGGTCATGCCGTGACAGAACCGGGGATCACACATGAACTGATCGAAGCGACCAAACGCTTTGCAGATTAACTTTAAAAAAGGCGCATTTTCTGCGCCTCTTTTTTTAGAGATCGTTAAAAAGCCCCTTTCAAATAGCGCCTTTTGAAAGTTTATCTTTTCTTTGAATATTTTCGCCTACAATCTAACGAGAGAACAATTGCGACCATATTCGGTTTCAAGTGTTTATCGTAAGGATTTTGTGGCGAAGCTTATCCGTTAGCAAGGACGGCCCGGTATAAGTTCGTGTTCGAGAGGGATACAGCAATGTTAAAGGAATTCAGAGAGTTCGCTCTCAAGGGCAATATGGTCGATCTGGCCATCGGTGTGATCATCGGTGGAGCGTTCGGTGGTTTGGTCAATTCCATCGTCAATGACATCATCATGCCGATCATTGGTTTGATCACAGGTGGTATCGACTTCT
The DNA here is from genome assembly GCF_026241335.1 of Ochrobactrum chromiisoli. GTDB lineage: Bacteria > Pseudomonadota > Alphaproteobacteria > Rhizobiales > Rhizobiaceae > Brucella > Brucella chromiisoli. The sequence continues at coordinate 658,956 of NZ_JAPHAV010000001.1, forward strand.
CCAATATGTTCATTCAGCTCGCCGGTGCACCTCAGTCCACGCTGGCGTCGGCTCGTGAAGCGGGTGCGACGATTGCCTATGGTAACTTCGTCACCCTGCTCATCAACTTCCTGATCATTGCATGGGTTTTGTTCCTCGTCGTTAAAGGCATGAACAGGCTCAAGAAGAAGGAAGAAGCAAAGCCGGAAGCCGCAGCAGAGCTTCCACGCGAAGAGGTTCTGCTCGCCGAAATCCGTGATCTTCTCGCAAAGCAGAGCAAAGCCTGAGTGCTTGACAAACGCTGACATAAAACGGGGCCTTATGGCTCCGTTTTTGTTTGATCCATCAATAGAGCTTATCGGATCATCACAAAATGCCACGTGATTTCATGCGTGTGCCTTGCTAAGCAGTGCAAAGACAATCCAAGTTTATGTGAGAAAACATGACGCTTATTGCCAATCTTCGACGCGAAGCAGCCCTTTCCCCGGAAAGCGGCATCATTACCGTAGCCAATCACGGTCGTGGCAAGGAAGGCATTATCCCGCTTTGGGTCGGAGAGGGTGATCTGCCGACCCCTGAGTTCATCCGCGCGGCGGCCCAAAAGGGCATTGCCGATGGTGAAACTTTCTACACATGGCAGGCCGGTATTCCCGATCTGCGTGAAGCCCTAGCCCGTTATCATGCGCGCCATTTTCCGCAACCGTTCAAACCGGAAAATTTCTATGTCACCGGCTCTGGTATGCACGCCATTGAGATGGCGCTCAAGGCAACAACAGGCGCGGGCGAAGAGGCAATTTATCTTTCACCGGCTTGGCCAAATTTCGTCGGCGCGGCAGGTCTTGCAGGGGCAGTGCCCGTACCTGTCGAACTTGAGTTTGGAGCCAACGGTTGGGTTCTCGATCCTGAAAGGATTGTAAGTGCGATCACACCGCGCACCCGCGCGCTGTTTATCAATACGCCCTCCAATCCCACGGGTTGGACCGGAGATCTTGATACGTTGCGTTTCATTCTCAATCTGGCGCGTGAAAAAGGCATCTGGATTATTGCCGACGAGATTTACACCCATTTCTATTATGGCGGTGGCCGTGCCCCTTCCTTCATGGACATTATGGAGCCGGATGACCGGATCATCTTCGTCAATTCTTTTTCAAAGAACTGGGCGATGACCGGTTGGCGGGTGGGCTGGATGAATGTGCATCCCTCCATCGGTCCGGCGATTGAAAACATGATCCAGTATTCCAATTCCGGTGTGGCGCAATTCATGCAGCGGGGTGCTGTTGCAGCCCTGGATCAGGGCGATGACTTTATTGCCATGCAGGTCGAACGCACGCGTTCAACACGGGACCGTCTTTGCGCAACGTTGCAGGAAACGGGAAGAGTTCGTCTGACACCGCCGCAAGGCGCGTTCTATCTGTTTTTCGGCGTCGAAGGTGTGACGGATTCGGTCAACGCCGCATTTGATATGGTCGATAACGCCAATGTCGGTCTCGCACCGGGCAGCGCATTCGGGGTGGGCGGCGAGGGCTTTTTCCGTCTCTGTTTCGGCCGAGATCCACAGCAGGTCGATGAAGCGGCGGCAAGACTGGTTCGCTGGATCAATAATCTTTAAAAAGAAAGGCCGGTGAAAACCGGCCTTTTTTCAATGCGTTGATGCTGAGTTGATCAGCCGCCGGCTTTAGAAACCATCAGCGGAATGATGCGGTCAGAATTTGCAGCTTTCGGCGCGTCCGGTTCAGCAAATGGAATGCCCAGCGTGTTCCAGACTTCCAGCAGCGCATCCTTGAGGCCATCAATCAGCGCATCGTCATGCAACGGTGATGGTGTGATGCGCAGGCGCTCGGTGCCGCGTGGAACGGTTGGATAGTTGATGGGCTGAATATAGATGCCATGCACGTCGAGAAGACGGTCGCTGGCTTTCTTGCAAAGCTCTGGATCACCGACCAGAATTGGAACGATGTGTGTTTCCGATGGCATGACGGGTAGGCCGGCTGCCGACAAAACATCCTTGGCGCGTTGCGACTGGCGCTGCTGGCCATCGCGCTCGACTTGCGAAGCTTTCAGGTGACGGATCGCAGCGGTCGCGGAAGCAGCGACTGCTGGCGGCAGCGACGTGGTAAAGATGAAGCCCGGCGCATAAGAACGCACGGCATCAATGATTGCACGTGAGCCGGTGATATAGCCCCCCAGTGCACCGAATGCCTTGGCAAGCGTGCCTTCGATAATATCCATGCGATGTGCAAGACCGTCGCGTTCGGTAATACCACCGCCGCGCGCACCATACATGCCAACCGCATGAACCTCATCAATATAGGTCATGGCATTATATTTCTCGGCCAGATCGGCAATCTTTTCAATTGGCGCAATGTCGCCATCCATCGAATAGACGGACTCAAATACGATCAGCTTGGCGCGGGAACGGTCCGCAGCCTTCAAAAGCTGTTCCAGATGCTCAACGTCATTGTGACGGAAAATCTTTTTCTCTGCACCGGAACGACGCACACCCTCGATCATCGAAGCGTGGTTTAATTCGTCAGAAAGGATCAGGCAGTTTGGCAGCAAGCGACCGATGGTCGAGATCGACGCTTCGTTGGAGACGAAACCGGATGTGAAGACAAGGCCTGCCTCTTTGCCATGCAGATCGGCAAGTTCGGCTTCAAGCTCAACAAGCGGGTGGTTATTGCCCGAAATATTGCGGGTGCCGCCTGCGCCGGAACCGGCGCTGTTGGCCGTATCGCACATTGCCTGAATGACATCGGGATGGTGCCCCATACCCAGATAGTCGTTCGAGCACCACACAGTGATCTCACGTGCTGAGCCATTGTTACGCCAGGTAGCGCGGGGGAAACGTCCAACAATGCGTTCAAGATTGGCAAAAACGCGGTAACGTTTCTCGGCGTGCAGCTGGTCGATCGCTTCTTCAAAAAACCGGCGATAGTCCATTATACGCTCCTTAGTTATGCTCTAGTACCGCTTTTGCATCTCTGCGTCCATGGCAGATTGACGGGCAATTTGCCACGTTTTCGTGAGGCTGCATTGATCAAAATCAAATAAATAGCCAAGTTTTTTAGCGTGTTATTAAACGGTAGATGAATTTCGGCGCCAGATCTCTGCGGCGAACATAGACCCGTGGCATCCCGAACGGATCATCACTTGCTCTTGCGCGGGCATGGACTGTTGTGGTGGCGGTTTCATACCCGGCTTCACGGCACATTTCACGATGAACGGGAAGATTGCCGCCATAAGGGTAGGCAAAATTTGTCACTTCCGATCCAAGCATATCCTCAAGCACGGTTTTGCACTGAGCGATCTGACGGCGGGCTTCGTCGTCCGGTGTTTTCTCCAGATTGACGTGGTCAAGCGTATGCGCGCCGACCTCGTGGCCGAGTGCCGCCCATTCACGCATTTGCCCTACCGACATACAGGGCGATTGCGGTACCCCCAGAGCATTGTCCCAGACATTGCTGCCGCCGATCTGATTGGCGACAAAATAATTGGTGGCAGTAAAACCAAATTCAGCAAGCACCGGCAGCGCATTTTCGTAATTGTTGAGAAAGCCATCATCAAACGTAATGACCGCAACTTTGCCGGTCTTCTCGCCCTTGATGTAGGGCATGGCATCGCGCAGCGAAAGACCCTGATAGCCAAGCCTCTTTAACCACGCCATCTGGCTGCGGAATTTGTCAGGATGCACCCAAAGCCCGCGAAACGGAATTTTCTTGTGCGGTAAAGCGGCGATCTGATGATAAAGAAGAATCGGAACAGCCATATGTCTCACTTCGATCTCGCAGAGAATTGGCGCACGCGCATCCGGTAGAGGGGGCGCAGGATTTCACGTGCAAGCTTGTCCTTGAAGGATTTTTTGTGCTGAATTGTCGTGCCGCCAAGCTCGGCAGAGATTTCTTTCACCCCGCCCGGAATGACGGCAAGTGGCTGTAATCCAGTCACCCAGCGCATCTGCACGGTGGTATCGACAGGTCGGTCAAACTGTTGAGTTGCGGCAAGCAGTTTTTTCGCGGCATCAAAGCTGACAAGTTGCGCCACCATGCCAAGCCCAATCGGGTTGGGGATGATGATGCGTAATTGATCATTGCGGAAAACTTCGCGGCCCTGTTCCCGGTCGCGGAACGTGAAGCGTACAAAGCTGCCCGGCTCGAAATGATTGGTGACAGCGTGAAACGCGGCATGGAAAACGTCTGTCAGTTCGATGTCATCTTCAATGATAAAGCCAGCATCCAGTTTCTGATCGACAATAGCCTGCCATGCTTTGCGGTGGGATAGAAAGCAGGCAATCTCATTTTTGCTCAATTCAAAAGGATAGCGGGGCGCGTGAAGTTTGCGCCGATAAACGCGCTTTATCTCCGCATCTGACAGCGTACGGCTATCAACAGCATCAATGATCTCGGCTTTCACATGCAGTTGCTGGATGAGCTTTTCGACTTGCGGTCTGCGATCCGTCGCGCGCGCCAAGTGAATGATGAGGGCCTTGATGTTCATGGTAAACCTGAGCGTATAGCGCGTAAAGTCAGCCGAATTGGCATTCTATATCTGCTATGTGCTCAATTTGCGCAAGTCGCACCTTCTATCCAACCTTGTGAAGATGTCCGATAGCGATCTTTTCTTCGATCCATTTGCGCTCCGCAGCCCAGTCATGCCGTTTCCAGCCCTCCCAGCTAAAGCCGCATATTTTGATCTCCCAGTCGGGCTGCGAGTATTTGCGTAAAACCAGCCAGATGCCGAAGAAGCCGGTGCTTGGGAACACCTTTTTCATCTGATCTGGGGTAATGCCCAACTCTTCGCAGACAGAAAAATAATCCTTTGAGGGCATGATGCGGATTTTTTTGCCAGCACGGCCAAAATAATCGATGGCCTCATTTGTCCAGTCGGCGCGTCGACCTTTGAGGCGGGACAGGATATTGGGCTGGTGGTGAAAGCGTTTGATGATGCTCGGATGGAACGCAAACAGAAGTTCTGGCGCATTGCGGACAATGTCCGAATTGATAAAAGCCGGGTCTTTGATCCACTGTTCCATTTGTTTGCTCGATGTGGCGAGCATCAGCATATCTGTCTTTGTGCCCGTCATGCCACGCGAAACGCGCGGCTCGTTGAAGCGAAGCACAAGATCAGCGGTATCTATCTGTGCGGATAAATCGTTCTCGACAGGGCCGTTGCCGACAATGAATATGGTTCTTTTCATATGGTGTGGGATCTTGTCTCGTGAGTCACAATTTACAGATTTAAACAAAATGCGGCTGTTGTAACCCTCTAAAACACCCCTCACGGTTTTACTCTACATTTAGCAATCACTTTTTTCGTACGCTCTAACGAACTGCGTTACTGTTCGCCATGTTTACGCGCGCTGTTCCAGCATTGCAGCCATGCAGTTTATGCACTTCTCAAAACGATTAAAAAGACGGAAGCTTCAGAGTGGGAGGAAGGTAAAAAGCCCAGCACTCAAAGGTGCTGAAGATAAGGGGATACCACCATGAACCACCTTCGTACCCAGTTCTCCCGTTGGATGCAGTACCGCGAAAATCTGCGCGAGTTAAGCGGTTGCAGTGATCGCGAACTTTCCGATCTTGGCTTGTCGCGCAGCGATATTCGTCGCGTTGCCCATGAGGCAGCTTTCGCCTGATCTTGTCAGGCGAAAGAGATGCGGTATGGCAAGCGCAGGCTTTAAACCTCGCCGGGCTTCTTGAAGCGGATGTGAATGTCATCGCCTGCAAGATCAAAACCGGCATAATTGCGTTGGAAGGCGATAAGGGCATCATTGACGCCCTTTGAATAATCATCGTCGTGTACGTCAACGTGATGCCGGTAAATGATCCTGTCGCCTTTGTAGAATATAACCTGACCTTCCATGATAGCCTCCTTTTGAGCAAATCCCGAAAAGCGTCGAGCGGCTTTCGGATAAGATGCGCAGTAAAATAGGTCTAAAAGACTGATGGTTGAGAAGGGCGTGAGTGCTCCCACAATGTCGGTATATTCAAAAAGATAGGCGAGCGGCTGGGCAGGTCAAGCCTACTCCGCAGTATTCTCGCCTCTGCAAAGCGCAAGCCATGCCCTCGCGGCATGGGACAGGAACGCACCTTTTCGCCAGATGAGCGCCATGTCCCAGTTCAGTTTCGCATCCTTGATGTGATGAATGCGAACGCCGGGATGTTTGCGCTGTTCGGCAATCATTTGCGGCAGAAAGCCTATCCCCATGCCTGCTGCGACCAGCTCGACGATGAAGTCGATCTGGCTTGATCTGACAGCGACATGAGGAAACAGTCCGCGCTGATTGAATGCTTCAAGAATGATCTGATTGAGCGCAAAGCCGCTTTCAAAAAGAATGAAGGGCAGACTGGCAATATCGGACAAGGGAATACCGCCATCATCGACGAAGCTGTGGCTGGCTGGAAGCAGGGCAACAACGGGCTCACAACGAACGGCCTGCCACTCGAAACTTTCTTCGACGGGCAAAAGGGAAGCGGCCAGTTCGACGTCACCTGCCAGAAGAACTTCTTCCAGTCGTTTGCTGCCATGTTCGACAAGCTGAATGTCGATATCGGGATAAAGCTTGGTGAAGGCTGCAAAGACGGGGGCAAAAAGCACGCTGGAGCCGATGGGTGGCAGGCCAAGGCGCAGGAGTCCGCGCTTGAGGCCGCGCAATTCTTCAAGCTCGCTCAGCATGTCGTCTTTTTCAGTCAGCATTGCAACTGCGCGCCGATAGACGATTTCCCCGGCGCTTGTCAGGCGCGGTGGGCTGACCTCACGGTCAAGAAGGGTGAGGCCAAGCTCATCTTCGAGCTGCCGCACCGTCTTGCTGACGGTTGATTGAGTGGCGTTGATGGTGCGGGCCGCTGCCGAAAAGCCGCCCTGCCGCACCACTTCCACGAAAGCTTGAAAGCCGCGTAAGTTCATGAGCCATTCTATTATGGAATAGCTGCAATGAAATCAATTCATTTCTGGAATGGCGATACTGCGCCTATAGTGAATTCACAAATACCTGCATTGGAACATCATCATGAGCGCCCACAACCTGACAATCCGTTTTCGCTATGCGCTGCACAACAGCCGTCTTATGCAGATTGCGACATTGTTCGGCTTCTGGCTGGCAGGGGAAGCTTTTGTTCGCTTGGTCGGCTTGCCGCTGCCGGGTGGCATTGTTGGCATGGTACTGGTTCTGGCCCTGCTCTTAAGCGGACGCATCAGCCTGTTCAGCATGAAGCGCGGTGCGGAATGGTTTCTGGCAGAAATGCTGCTGTTTTTCGTGCCGGCGGTTCTGGCTATTCTCGAACATCAGGAACTGCTCGGCATGCTGGGCGTGAAAATCATGGCTGTTATTCTGGTCGGAACGCTGACTGTTATGACTGTGACCGCGCTGACTGTCGATATGTGTTATCGGCTGAGTGTACGCTATGCCGCTAAGTAACCCCTATGTGGCAACGCTGTTCTGGTCTGCCGCTACAATCCTTCTCTACCTCGCAGCAAAACGCGTCTATCGTCGCTTTCCGATGTGGTGGCTGACGCCGCTTGCTGTCACGCCGTTATTGCTGATGGCCCTGCTCATAGGGTTCAATGAAAACTACAGAGGTTATTTCAGCGCGACCCATTGGCTTGTGGCGCTTCTTGGCCCCGCAACCGTGGCTTTTGCGATTCCGATCTATCAGCAGCGTGCAACCATTCGACGATATTGGCCGGTCTTGCTGGTTGGCGTCGTGGTCGGCAGTTCGTCTGCGATGCTCTCCGCCTGGGGGCTGGCGCATCTTCTTGGTCTTAGCGACGCTATCAGCTTGAGCTTGATGCCGCGCTCTATGAGTACGCCTTTTGCGATGACGGTTTCCGGCGATATTGGCGGAATGCCTGATCTGACGGCCATTTTCGTCGTGCTGACCGGTGTATTTGGTGCTGCAATGGGTGAAGTGATGCTCAACTGGCTGCCGCTTCGCTCTGCTTTGGCGCGCGGCGCATTGTTCGGTATGGGGGCGCATGGCGCTGGCGTTGCCAAGGCGCATCAGATTGGCAGCGAAGAAGGGTCAATTGCTGGTCTTGTGATGGTGCTGGTTGGTCTGGTCAATGTTCTGGCTGCGCCACTGATCGCGCATCTTCTCTGAAACACTGATTTTGCAGCATATTTTTCTCAGCCTGCTCATTCTGTGAGCAGGTTTTTTATATTTAGGATTCTGCATTAAACTTAAGCATCGGCGTATTTGCATAACTGATATGCGTTATTGGTCGTTGTTGAATAAAGAGGCGCTTGGTAAATATTGGTCATCGGGTTCACTCCTCCTCCCAGAGCCCGATGACGAATACGGCACTCCTCCTCCCAGCCGTATTCAAGATCAGGCCGCGCATCCTCCTCCCGCGCGGCCTTTTTCTTTTTTAAAGCTTCCCTTAATCACTCTGATCTGTTGGCCGTGCGTTGCTCGCACCACCCATGGGCAATTGCGTTCAACAATACGTTCGCGGTGACAGTGTTCTCGCGCAAAAGCTTTGAAAAAAGACGAAAGGCAGCTGTGGAAATAGCTGTCCTTTATGGGCCTTGTGTAACTGAGATGCCGCAGCGGCATAATCTTTCCACAGGTGTCGACAATTAGGGCTTGGCATATCTCTTCCGGTAAAGAATATATTACCCGCGCCCAAACTAAAATGTTGATCGGGCGGTTTGGGGATCAAGTCTTGTCGGGGAGTTGGGTTTTGCAGAGTATTTTTCGTCGCATCACCCCTGCATTTCTCGTTGTCCTGATTATCATCGCAGGCTGCGCAAGTCGGCCGGATGGTATTCTGATCCCTGTTGGTCAGAGTGTTCCGGGTGCATCCAAAGTCAATCTTATGGTTGCAACGACACGCGCGCCTTCGGGTGATCCCGGCACATTGTTTTCCGGGGAACGCGATCAGGATCTCAGTCTGACACAGATTGTGGTTTCAATTCCACCGGATAAAAATCGCAAGATTGGTGAAGTTCAGTGGCCCAAAAAGCTTCCGGCCAATCCGCTTAAAGATTTCACCACCGTTGAGGTGAAGGCAATCAATTCAACCAATGGCGCTCAACAGTGGTTGAACAGCAGCCTGCCCAAAAATCGCCGCGTGATGGTTTTTGTCCACGGTTTCAACAACACCTTTGAAGACTCGGTTTATCGTTTCGCCCAGATCGTGCATGACTCCGGCGCCGAAGTCGCACCAGTTATTTTCACATGGCCGTCGCGCGGCAGCGTGTTCGATTATAATTACGACAAGGAAAGCACCAATTATTCGCGAGATGCACTGGAAACAGTGCTACGAAAGATTGCGCAAGATCCACGCGTCAAAGACATAACGATCATGGCGCATTCGATGGGGAGCTGGCTGACCGTTGAAGCACTGCGCCAGATGGCAATCCGCGACAAGCGCGTTGATCGCAAGATCACTGACGTCATTCTTGCGTCACCTGATCTTGATGTGGATGTTTTCAACAAGCAGTTCCGTGCGATGGGCAAGGAGCATCCGCGTTTCACATTGTTCACATCACGCGATGACCGTGCCCTTCGTGCATCGCGCTTCATTTCCGGCAATGTTGACCGTCTGGGGCAGATCGACCCCTCGGTTGAGCCTTATCGCTCGCAACTTGAGAAGGCTGGTATCACCGTTATTGACCTGACGCGTCTTAAGGCGGGTGATAGTCTCAACCACGGTAAGTTTGCCTCAAGTCCCGAAGTGGTTCAGTTGATCGGTCAGCGTCTCGTCACCGGCCAGACGATCACGGATTCGGATATTGGTCTGGGTGAGCGCCTTGGCGCCGTAGCCCTTGGTACAGCGCAGGGTGTGGGTACGGCTGCGTCACTGGTCGTCAGTGCACCGATTGCGGTTTTTGATCCGAATACCCGGCGAACCTATAACGAACAGATTGACCGCTTTGGCAGAACGGTGGGCAGCACTGTTGAGGCCGTTGGCGGACAGTAATTGCTTTGCATTTTAGCAATTGAACTTGTAGGAGTGGCGGCCAAATCTGGTCATTTGGCAGGGAGGTCGCCATGCGGATCATCCATACGATTGAAGCTTTGCGTCAGGCGCTTGGTGAGGTCCGCAGGAGCGGCCAATCCATTGGTCTCGTGCCGACCATGGGTTATCTCCACAAAGGGCATCTTGAACTGGTGCGCCGCTCACGTCAGGAAAATGACATTACAGTTGTTTCGATTTTCGTGAATCCTTTGCAATTTGGCGCCAATGAAGATCTCGACAAATATCCGCGTGATCTGGAGCGTGATGCAACCCTGCTGCGCAGTGCGGATGTTGATTTTCTGTTTGCGCCTGCGGTGTCGGATATGTATCCGCGTCCGATGCAGACAGTGGTCGATGTCCCAACGCTCGGCAATCAGATGGAAGGCGAAGCACGTCCCGGTCATTTTGCGGGCGTTGCAACCGTAGTCAGCAAGCTTTTCAACATCGTCGGCTCGGACGCCGCTTACTTTGGCGAGAAGGATTTCCAGCAGCTCGTCATCATCCGCCGCATGGTCGACGATATGGCGATTCCGGTGCGGGTGGTTGGTGTTGAGACCGTGCGGGAGGATGACGGAATTGCCTGTTCATCGCGCAATGTTTATCTCAGTGAAGCGCAGCGTGCCGCAGCGATCATCGTACCAAAGGCGCTGGAGGAAGCCGAACGGCTTTATCGGTCCGGTGTCGATGACCCGGAAGCGCTTGAAGCAGCAATCCGTACTTTCATTGCAACGGAACCGCTGGCAGTCCCGGAGGTGGTGGCATTGCGTGATCCTGACACTTTGCAGCGTCTTAAGTCCGTTCAGGGCAGGTCGGTTCTGGTTGCGCTTTTTGTGCGGTTCGGCACCACGCGCCTTCTCGACAATCGTTTGATCGCGCATGTGGCGCAGGAAAAGGCCGCCTGACATGAGCGTCACCGTTAAGAAGAAGCGCCTTTCGCCCAAGGCAATTCAGGCAATGAAGGGCGAGCGTCCGATCGTCAGCCTTACGGCCTATACAACACCGATTGCCCGTCTGCTTGATCCTCATTGTGATCTGCTTCTGGTTGGTGATTCCGTTGGTATGGTGCTTTACGGCATGGATTCAACGCTTGCCGTCACGCTCGACATGATGATTGCACATGGACAGGCGGTTATGCGCGGCGTCGAACATGCCTGCGTGACGGTCGATCTTCCATTCGGCGCTTATCAGGAATCGAAAGAACAGGCTTTTCGCAGCGCAGCCCGTATCATGCAGGAAACCGGCTGCGATGGCGTGAAGCTTGAAGGCGGCGAAGAAATGGCCGAGACGGTCGATTTTCTCGTCAAACGCGGCATTCCGGTTTTCGGCCATGTCGGACTGATGCCGCAGCAGGTCAATACGGTCGGTGGGTTTCGCTCGCTTGGACGTGATGATGCGGAAGCCAATCATATCCGCAAGGATGCACAAGCCATTGCGGATGCCGGTGCTTTTGCGCTGGTGATTGAAGGCACTGTTGAGCTTTTGGCCCGCGAGATCACGCAAACGCTCTCCATTCCCACTATTGGAATCGGCGCATCGCCTGCCTGTGACGGCCAAATTCTGGTTTCCGACGATATGCTGGGACTATTTGAGGATTTTACACCGCGTTTCGTGAAACGCTTTGCCACGCTTGCGCCGCTGATTTCCGATGCTGCGCAAGCCTATGCGGATGAAGTGCGCGCCCGCTCATTCCCAGGGCCGGACCATGTTTTTGGTGTGAAGCCAAAAGCCTGATGAGAGAGCAGGCCTTTGGCGTATCAGATCAACTCCCGCAAATCTGGCTTTGCCAATAGCGATAAAGTGTGTCCACATCACTGTTGGTCAAAATTGCCATCGCACCTTTCAATTGGTCGTCCGACCAGTCCCACCACTGCATTTCCAAGAGTTGTCTGACGGCGACTTCATCAAAGCGGGAGCGGATGGTGCGGGCGGGGTTGCCGCCAACAATCGTGTAGGGCGCAACATCGCGCGTCACGAGCGCGCGTGTGCCGATAATCGCGCCATGACCGACTTTCACACCGGGCATGATAATGGCTTCAGAACCAATCCATACGTCATTGCCGATCACTGTATCGCCTGATGGGCTGTAGCCATTTGCGCTTCCTGCAAATATGTCCACTTCCGACATGAAGAAGAACGGGAAGGTACTGATCCAGTCGTACCGATGGCCCTGATTGCCTGCCATGATGAAAGCAGCCCCCGACCCGATGGAGCAGAAGCTGCCAATGATCAGCTTGTCAGCACCTTCATCGGGCAGGAGGAAGCGCGCGCAATCATCAAAGCTATGGCCATGATAATAGCCAGAATAATAGCTGTAGCGCCCAACGAGGATGTTTGGATTTGTGACCTGCTTGTCGAGGGTTATGCCCTTGAATGGGCTTTCAAAGTAATTTTTCATGATAATGCTCACTGCACGAGTTCCGATGAGACCGGCATTTATCCGCTCGCATATAGCCAAGCGAAGACTGCGCAAGAAACGCGTGGTTTGCTTGCGTCCATGCTCCTTGTGCTTAAATCACAGGAGCGCGATGCAGGGGATACTCGAACAGTTTATCATGCGGGTGAGCATAAAGACGGCAGCGAGAAAAAGAAAGGGAGGCGTGCGCCCCCCTTATTAAAAAATATTTTTATCGCTTACTTTTCCACGAAAGCCTTTTCGATAACGAAATGACCGGCTTCGCTCTGGCTGCCCTCTTCAAGGCCGAGGCCTTCAAGAATCTGGCGCATATCGGCCAGCATTTCCGGGCTTCCGCAAAGCATCATGCGGTCGTCCTGTTCGGAGAATTTCGGAAGGCCGAGATCTTCAAAAATCTTGCCGGAGCTGATGAGGTCAGTGATGCGACCCTTATTGCGGAATTCTTCACGCGTCACAGTTGGGTAGTAAATCAGCTTCTCGCGCACCATTTCGCCCAAGAATTCGTCTTCCGGCAGTTCCTTCGTGAGGAGATCGGCATAAGCCAGTTCGTTCACTTCACGCACGCCATGCACCAGGATGATCTTCTTGTAGCGCTCATAGACTTCCAGATCGCGAATGATCGACAGGAACGGCGCAAGGCCTGTACCGGTTGAAAGCAGCCACAGATTGTCGCCGGGAATGAGATTGTCATAGAGCAGCGTGCCAACCGGCTTTTTGCCGACGATTACCTTGTCGCCTTCTTTCAGGTGCTGAAGGCGCGAGGTCAGCGGACCATCCTGCACTTTAATCGAGAAAAACTCGAGTTGTTCATCATAGACGCTGGAAGCAATCGAATAAGCGCGCAGCAGTGGTTTGCCATTGACTTCAAGGCCGATCATGACGAACTGGCCGCTCTGAAAGCGGAAGCCCTGATCGCGCGTGGTGCGGAAGGAAAACAGTCTGTCGGTCCAGTGGTGAACGTCAAGAACGGTTTCCTGATAAAAATTGCTGCTCATGTCGGAACTGTCTCTGTTTCGCTTTTCACGGTATTTGCTTCAGATGAAGCAAACGTCTTTCATCGCAATCAAGGGGGATCGCGTCTGGCTGCCTTGAGGGTGGCTTCCGCGGAGGTCGTGATTTGCCAACATGCTGTACCATGTCCGGCCGACGATTACGGAAGTTGGAATAATGCTTCTATGTCCCGACATCAAGAGTTAATCAGGCGATATGCGTTGCGCAATTAAATCGAATTCAGAGGCAGTCTCAAGGAAAGACGTCCTAATCAGGATGGCCTCCGAAGCATGATATGCTCTGAAGGCCTGTTTTCGTGTCTCAGCGTGAACTGCGCACCAGCGCGATTGCTGCAAAAAGCGCAACACTCGACATTGTAGCAAAGCCGATGAACAGCCAAAGTGCTGCATTTGACGTGCCGGCAAAGCCACCGGGATTGCTCAGACCGGCAAGATTCGCAATCATGCCTGCAAGGGCAGCACCCATGGCCGTGGTGAAAAGCTGGACGGTTGTCAGTGAAGCTGATGCGAGATTCTGGTCGCTCGCATCGGCCCGTTTGAAAATCCGCGTCAGCAGATGCGGCCATGTCATGCCAACACCAAAACCCACAACGATCATTGCAAGACAAATCGGAACAAGTGTGGTCCAATGACCGTCGCTGCCGGGGGGAACCAGAATGGCAAGTGTTGTCATGCCCAGAATGCCCATAATTGGCGCTGCAAGGATAACCCGGTTTACGCTTTTGCCTGTCACGCCGGATGAGCCGATGGAGCCGAATGTCCAGCTTCCGCCCATCAGCGCTGCAAGATAACCAGCCACCAGCGGTGATTGATTATGCAGGACCTGAAAGAACAGCGGCACGAACACTTCGGAACTTGTGACCGATCCGCCAAGAAAGCCCATGGTGAGATAGAGCGCACCAAGACGGCTCAGGCTGAAAGTACCCTTCGGCAAAATACGTTTCGTGGACCGATGCTCGACGAAAACAAGCAGCATCAGCACGGCAAATGCAACCGCAACGCCAGCGATGTTCCATATAGCACTTTGTGAAATACTTGCGGCCGAGATGATGAGCACGGCTGTGGTCAGCAGAATAAGCTGCGGCCATGCAAGCCGGTCTTTGTTCTCAGCGCTGTCTTTCTGCTTTGGCAGGACCAGCATTGCCATGACAGCAAAAATGCCGATCACCGGCACAAGCGACCAAAACGCTGCACGCCAGACGCCAAGTTCAGCAAAAATACCGCCTACTGCCGGGCCAACGAGCGTTGCCACACCCCACATGCCGGAAACGAGCGCAATAGCGCGAGGCCAGAGCCTTTCGTCAAAGACGATACGGATCATGGCATAAGAGAGCGCCAGCATCATGCCGCCGCCAAGCCCCTGCACCACACGACCGCCAAGCATGGCAGGCATGGAGGGGGCAAGACCACAGGCAAGCGTGCCAATGGCGAAGATGATCGCCGCCACGAGATAGGCATAGCGTGGGGCTGCCTGTGACAGAAGTTTGGGCACAAGCGCCGAGCCGAGAATGGACGCCGTTACAAACAGCGCTGTGTTCCAGGCATAATAGTCCATGCCGCCAATATCGGCGACGACGGTTGGTAATATGGTTGTGGCAATAAAAACATTGATAGCGTGGAGCGCAACTCCACCGACGAGCGTCAGCGAACGGATCGCATTTTTGCCCGCAAACAATTCTCCCCAGCCTGCAGTAGCCCCTGCGGTAGCAGTGGCGGCTGGATTTTCGGTCTGCATTTCTTTCCCTGGTCCTATCCCGCATTTCAGAGGCGGGTTGATGCCCGCTGTCCGCACGCGTGTGCTGGTTCTATAAAATGCTTTTTCAAACTTCGGAATAGGGGAGGAAGTAAAACAATATCAATCTTAATCAGAAGGGGTTCAATTTGCCCTGAAAAGCCCTATATGAAGCTTTGAATATAAAATCCGCCGCAGCAGGTGAGAAAATTTTCTCCAAACCTCTGTGGCGGATTTGTGTTTCTGTCACAAGCTTCCTATAAGCCTCTTTAAGTGCGGCTTTCTGTTGCTGCATAACATGCCGCCAGCCAGCTGGACAGGCCATCTTCCCTAATTGACGACCCGGAACGACCATGATCCAGACGCCTTACTATCTGATTGATAAGACAAAGCTGAAACGCAACATGCAAAAAGTTGCTTATGTGCGCGAGAAATCCGGCGCCAAGGCTCTTTTGGCGCTGAAATGCTTTGCCACATGGTCGGTGTTTGATCTGATGAGCGAATATATGGACGGCACCACCTCGTCTTCGCTCTATGAAGTGCGTCTTGGCCATGAGAAATTCTCTGGCGAAGCCCATGCCTATAGCGTGGCCTATGCCGATTACGAGATCGACGAAGTCATCAGCCATGCCGACAAGATCATTTTTAATTCGATCAGCCAGTTTGAACGCTTTGCCGATAAGGCCGCCCATATCAAGCGTGGTCTGCGTTTGAATCCCGGCATTTCGTCTTCAAGCTTTGATCTTGCCGATCCGGCGCGTCCGTTCAGCCGTCTTGGCGAATGGGATGTCGCGAAGGTCGAAAAGGTCATGGATCGTGTCACCGGTTTTATGATTCACAACAATTGCGAAAACGCCGATTTCGGTCTGTTCGACAAGATGCTGACCGATATTGAAGAAAAGTTCGGCTCGCTTCTCCATCGCGTTGAATGGGTGAGCCTTGGCGGCGGCATCCACTTCACCGGCGACGATTATCCGGTCGATGATTTCTGCGCGCGCCTGAAGGCATTTTCGGAAAAATTCGGCGTACAGGTCTATCTGGAACCCGGCGAAGCTTCGATCACCAAGACCACGACGCTGGAGGTGACGGTGCTTGATACGCTTTATAACGGCAAGAATCTTGCTGTCGTCGATAGCTCGATTGAAGCGCATATGCTGGATCTGCTCATTTATCGCGAAAAAGCGAAGATGGCGCCAAATAATGGCGAGCACAGCTACATGATCTGCGGAAAATCCTGCCTTGCCGGTGATATTTTCGGCGAGTTCAATTTCGACAAGCCTTTGCAAATCGGCGACCGTCTCTCATTTGAAGATGCGGCCGGTTATACCATGGTCAAAAAGAACTGGTTTAATGGTGTGAAAATGCCAGCCATTGCCGTGCGTGAGCTGGATGGCACGGTCAAAATTGTCCGCGAATTTGATTACGCGGATTTTGAAGGGTCGCTTTCATAAAGATCCTGTTGCAGCGTTCAAACTGCAATGAACTCGTGTGTTCCGACGGGAAAGTGATCGGGACGTTTAACAGATGGCGGGGAACCGCTGGAAGAGGAAGCATCGACAGAAAATGAAGAAGAACGTTCTCATTATCGGCGCCGGGGGCGTGGCTCAGGTTGTTGCACATAAATGTGCACAAAACTCTGACATATTGGGCGATATCCATATTGCGTCCCGCACGGTTGAGAAATGCCGCAAGATTATCGATAGCGTGCATGAAAAGAAGAGCCTCAAGACCGAGGTGAAACTGGAAGCGCATGCGCTGGATGCTATGGATGTGGAAGCCACCAAGGCTCTCATTCAGAAGACTGGCGTTCAGATCGTGATCAATGTCGGCTCGGCCTTCCTCAATATGTCGGTCCTTCGCGCCTGTATTGATACAGGCGTGGCTTACATGGACACTGCGATCCATGAAGATCCGAAGAAGATCTGCGAAACCCCACCGTGGTATGGCAACTACGAATGGAAGAACCTGAAAGAATGCGAAGAGAAGGGCATTACAGCCATTCTCGGCATTGGTTTTGATCCGGGCGTGGTCAATGCCTATGCACGCCTGGCTGCTGATGACTATCTCGATGAGGTTAAATCCATCGACATCGTTGACATCAATGCCGGTTCGCATGGCCGCTGGTTTTCGACCAACTTCGACCCGGAAATCAACTTCCGCGAATTCACCGGCACGGTCTATTCATGGCAGGGTGGGCAGTGGCAGTCGAACAAGATGTTCGAAGTTGGCCAGACTTTTGATCTGCCTGTTGTTGGTCCAAGCAAGGCCTATATGACCGGGCATGATGAAGTGCACTCGCTATCCAAGAACTACCCGAACGCCGATGTGCGTTTCTGGATGGGCTTTGGCGATCACTACATCAACGTCTTTACCGTGCTGAACAATCTCGGTCTCCTGTCCGAACAGCCGGTCAAAACCGCTGAAGGTCTGGAAGTCGTGCCGCTCAAGGTGGTCAAGGCTGTGCTGCCTGATCCATCATCGCTTGCGCCAGATTACACTGGCAAGACCTGCATCGGCGATTTCGTCAAAGGCACCAAGGACGGCAAAGAGAAGGAAGTCTTCATCTATAATGTTGCCGACCACAAGGACGCCTATAACGAAGTGGGCAGCCAGGGCATTTCCTACACCGCAGGTGTGCCACCCGTTGCAGCCGCAATCCTGATCGCTTCGGGCGAATGGGATGTGAAGAAGATGGTCAATGTGGAAGAGCTGAACCCGAAGCCATTCCTGCACATTCTGAACCAGATCGGCCTGCCATCGCGCATTAAGGACGAAGACGGCGACCGCGCTCTCGACTTTGCATAAGCGTGGGTTGAATGAATAAAGAAAGCCCCGCCTGGTGCGGGGTTTTTATTTCGACATATGTCAGCAGTTGAGAATTTACTTCTCAAGATATGTTGCTTCTTTATGCAAGTCTGGTATCCATTGCGCATTAATTTTGTGCCAATCGATGTGCAGCCCGCCTGGCTCCGGATCAGTCTCTGGAACATACACAACGTTCCCATTAGAGACTGAAGAACCCGAAAAGTGGGAGCAAAGTCGCAATCGCGATGAAAGCTCTTAGCCGGCATGGGGCGATCGATATTCGTATCACGATGCTAAATTCCTCAGATTGACATGGTCTCTGACGTCATGGCACGTGTTTCAGCTATGGATTGTCTGGCGGATTGACGGCCCCGGACAGTTCGGGGAGTGACTTGTGATCAATACAGTTGTTGAAGGCTTTCGTGAGCCACATTTGAGCCGTTTTCAGCGCTGGAGCCGGGAAATAATAACAGCCCTCAAGCTAGGCTGGCCGTTGATTTTCACCAATCTTTCGCAGGCTGCATTGACTGCCACTGATGTTATTTTCATCGGGCGGCTGGGTAAGGACACGCTTGCCTCGGCACTTTTGACGACCAGTTTTTATCATACGCTGATGATCTTTTCGATGGGGCTTGTCTCGGCTGTTATGCCAATGATCGCCATTGCACTCGGCAGGAACCGTCATTCGGTGCGCGACGTGCGCCGGACTGTGCGTCAGGGCATGTGGTCGGCGATTATGATCTCGATCCCGATATGGTTCGTGTTGTGGCATTGCGAGGAAATATTCATCTTCCTTGGCCAGCAGCCGGATATTGCCGCGCGTTCCACCGATTTCATGCACACGCTGCAATGGGCGCTGTTGCCTTATCTGTTCTATATTGTGCTGCGCTCATTTTTTGCGGCCATGGAAAAGCCGATGTGGACATTGCTGGTTGCGGCTGCGGCCATTGGTTTCAATGCGCTGGCTGGCTGGACACTCATTTTCGGTCACTTTGGCTTCCCACGTATGGAGTTGCATGGCGCCGGTATCGCCACCACGCTTTCGAGCAGCATGATGTTTCTTGGTATGGCGTTTATCGCGACCCGCCATCGGCGTTTCCGTCGCTATCGTCTGTTTGGTCGCTTCTGGCGTGCTGACTGGCCACGTCTCATCGAGCTCTGGCGTATCGGTTTTCCGATGGCGCTGACCTTTGTGTTTGAAACCTCGATTTTCTATGCTGCCGTCATCATGATGGGCTATATCGGCCCGACTGCGATGGCAGCCCATGCCGTTGCAATTCAGGTGGCGTCACTTAGCTTTATGGTGCCGCTCGGTTTCGGGCAGGTCGCAACGGTTCGAGTCGGGCGTGCTTACGGACGCGGTGACCCGCAGGCTGTAGCCTATGCGGGCTGGAGCGCTTATGCGTTGGGAGTGGGCTTCATGGCGATCATGGGATTGCTGATGATTTTGATTCCACGCGTGTTTATTGGTGCATTTCTCAATCTAAAAGACCCCGAGAATTTTGCCGTTATCGAACTTGCGGTGACATTTCTGGCGCTTGCGGCGCTGTTTCAGATCGTCGACGGTGCCCAGGCCGTTGCCGCAGGTATGCTGCGCGGTCTGCGTGATACGCGCATTCCGATGTATCTTGCGCTTGTCGGTTACTGGGGTGTCGGCTTGCCGTTGGGTGCGCTTCTGGCATTCCAGTTTAAGCTCGGCGGCGCTGGGGTCTGGCTTGGATTGGCCGCAGGCCTGGCCATCGTTTCCGTACTGATGACCATGCGCTGGCGACGTTCACTCACCCGCATCAGCAATATCTCAGTCGATGCATAAACAAAAGCCGCTCCGCTTTCGGCGGGGCGGCTTAGCATTAGAGAGTAGAACGCTTACTTTGTCAGCGTGACGATGCGGTCAAGGGCGGCACCGAAGCCTTTCAGCGAAACCTTGAAGGCAACAGGCTGGCTAGGGCTGAGAGCAGTCGTGGTTACGTTAAGGTTGCTGCCAGCTTTCAGCGCTGCGGCCTGCTTGGCGTCAAAGCTCACAGGCGCGAGGCAGCCTTGCGGCAAACAGGTCGAGAAAGTCAGGTTCGGACCGGCGGCGTCGTCAATTTTGAGCGTCGCGCCCTTCGCGAGATCAAGGCCGAATGGCATCAGCAGTACGCCTTCAATCTTGCCGCCTGCCATATTACGAAGCTCGGCAGTCAATACGCGCTGGCCAGTCTGTGAACTATTCTGGTCCTGACGGATCGCGCAGACGGTCGTTTCCTTCTGTGACTGGCAAGAGACTGTCCAGTCCTCATAGGTTTCCTGAAGCGTGCTTGCGCCGCCTGGGAGAGGTGCTGCAAAAGCGGAAAGCCCCGAAAATGCTGTGAAGGCAACTGCGAGACCAAAGGAGCGATAGTTTTTCATAAATGTATTCTCTGTTGAATTGATGTTGGTTAGTGACGACGGAAAACTCATAACCCTATTATTAATATTGAGCATAAAATAAGTCTCTGTTCAACAGGCAATATATTGGAGATTTTATTGACATTATAATATTCGAAATACCTTTCGTAAGGGTGTGTGGCATGTATTTCAATTTTTATCCCTGTTTTTGAAGCAAACGGCTGGCAGGGTGTTTTTTAGGATATTCTGAAAAATGGTTGAAGAGTGAAATTATAGAATATTAGTAATATAATTTTGAAAATAAAAAGTTGCTAGCTATTATTTTATAACTATTAATTGAAGGTATAAATTTTAAAATTGGGATAATGTAAAGCAAATACTAAATAGTTGCGCATATGATACATATTAACTGCTGTTTTAAATACTGATGAAAATGCGATTGCCGCTTATAATAATTGTGTTCTATCAGAAAGGAGTCTGAATTTATATATCTACTGGAGTATAATAAAATGACTATTAAAGGTCTTCTTCTTGGTTCCGCAGCCGTTATGGCTGTAGCGACAACCAGTGCTTACGCTGCTGACACGATCGTGTCTCCAGAGCCGGAACATGTTGAATATGTGCGTGTATGCGATGCTTATGGCGCGGGCTATTTTTATATTCCAGGCACCGAAACCTGCCTGCGCGTTTCCGGTTACGTGCGTTATGATGTCGGCGGCGGCGATAATGTTTATGGCCGTGGTTTCAGAGATCGTGAAGGTTTTGTCGACACCCGCCGCAACAGCTGGGACAACAAAGCGCGACTTTCACTGCGCCTGAGCACCGCGTCGGAAACTGAACTTGGCACTTTGAAGACATATGCTGAAACCCGCTATGACTGGGGCAATGGTGTAGAAGGTGCTTCCGGTTCGCTTCGCTTTGGTTATATTCAGCTCGGTGGTCTTCGCCTTGGTCTTGATGAATCCGCATTCGTGACGTTCCCGGGTTATCTTGGCGACGTCCTCAATGATGACGTGATCCTCGCAGGCGGTTATCGTACGGGACTGGTCAGCTATACGTTCACTGCCGATAACGGCTTTTCTGCTATCTTGTCGCTGGAACAAGGCAACAACGAAGATACAGACAGCGCCTATGGCTTTAATGGCACGATCAAAGATTACACCCCGCATGTTGTTGGTGGTGTAAAGTATGAACAGGGATGGGGCACGATTGCCGCCGTTGCTGCTTATGACGCACGTAACGAAGAATGGGCTGGCAAGCTGCGCGGTGATTTGAACCTTACCGATCGCTTCTCGGTTTGGGCTATGGGTGGCTACAAGTCCAACAAGGACATCTATCAGGACGGTGTTCGCATGATCAGCAGCTTCTACGGCACATGGGGTGGCGATTGGGCTGTTTGGGGTGGTGCGAAATTTAAGGCAACTGACAAGGCAACGCTGAATGCGCAGCTTGCCTTTGATGGCACCAATACGCTGGCGGCGACGGCAAATGTTGCTTATCAGCTGGTTCCTGGCTTCACTGTTACGCCAGAAGTATCCTACACCAAGTGGAAGGATAGCCATTCTGTTCTCAATGGTAAGGATGCATGGGGCGGTATGGTTCGCTTCCAGCGCTCGTTCTAATATTAAAAAAAGGCCGTCACTATATGTGGCGGCCTTTTTATAATCTTCAATATTATCTTCCTAAGAAATAATAGCAATAAATTGTATTTTTACTTTGATTTTGGGTTGAATGATCAAAATAAACTATATGTGATTATTTTTAACTGAAAATACAAGCTATATAGAGAATGCCATTGAACAGCGTAGAAGGACTGCGCAAAGTTTATCTGATCTCCAGTCAGGCATGGCAGCGGCGGGCTTTTGGCCCGCCGTTTCTACTTTTAACGCGATAGCTTCATATGGCGGTTGACGTCTTTATAAAGCAGATAGCGGAATTTTCCCGGACCACCAGCATAACAAGCCTGCGGGCAGAAGGCGCGCAGCCACATGAAATCACCGGCTTCCACTTCCACCCAGTCCTGATTGAGCCGATAGACGGCCTTGCCTTCCAGCACATAAAGCCCGTGTTCCATCACATGGGTTTCGGCGAACGGGATCACGCCACCCGGCTCAAATGTGACGACGGTCACATGCATGTCGTGACGCAGATCGTTCGGGTCAACAAAGCGCGTTGTTGCCCATGCGCCGTTGGTGTCGGGCATCGGTGTCGGTGCGATGTTCTTCTCATTAAGAAAAAGCGGCTCCGGCACGTCGAGGCCGTCGACATATTCGTAAGCCTTTCGCACCCAGTGGAAGCGTGCGACAGCGCCTGAATTGTTGCGAAGCGTCCAGCCGCTCTTGGGCGGCAGATAGGCGTATCCGCCTTCGCTCAACACATGATCCTTGCCCGCAAGCGTAACCGTGATTTCACCTTCGACAACAAACAGTACGCCTTGTGCGGCGTCATCGAGTTCCGCACGGTCGCTGCCGCCGCCGGGTTGTACTTCCATGATATATTGCGAGAAAGTCTCCGCAAAGCCCGAGAGTGGGCGGGCAATGATCCATAGACGCGTCTTGTCCCAGAAGGGCAGGAAGCTTGTGACGATATCGCTGAATGTGCCTTTCGGAATGACCGCATAGGCTTCAGTGAACATGGCCCGATCAGTCAGAATTTGCGTCTGTGGCGGCAGGCCACCGGTCGGTGCGTAATAATTACGGCTCATTGTTGCCTCTGATCAATATAGTGTTTCGGGAAGAATATCTTTGAGCCGCAGCAGCGCGATGCGCTCGACCTGTTCACACGCGGTTTCCAGCTCCGCTTGTTTCGAATTTTCAACACGCCGTTTGAAAGCGTCGAGAATTTCCTTCTTGTTGCGTCCCTTGACCGCAATGATGAAAGGAAAGCCGAATTTCTGCGTATAGGCGTCGTTGAGTTCGGTGAAAGTCTTGCGCTCGTCATCGCTCAAAGCATCAAGGCCCGCAGATGCTTGCTCAGATGTGGATTCCGGTGTCAGACGCTTCGCCGCCGCAAGCTTTCCTGCAAGATCGGGATGGGCGCGTAAAACACCGAGCTTTTCATCGTCTGATGCAGCGCGGAATGCGCGGACCAGAACCGTATGAAGACCGGATGCAGAATCGGCCAGTTCCGTCAGACCCATGTCATAGGCGCGTTCGGCAATCCATGGCGAATGCTCGAAAATCCCGCCATAGCGCGCAACAAAGTCGGCCTTGCTGGCCTTGGAGGGTAGGACATCGGCCTGCTTTGGCTTGTGATGCTCATGCCAGTGACGCGCAATATCGACGCGCTTGGCAACCCAGACCTTGTCGTGGCTTTGCACATAATCGAGGAAGCGTTCAAGTGCCGCTACACGGCCCGGACGACCGACGAGGCGGCAATGCAGGCCAATCGACATCATCTTCGGCGCACCTTCTGCACCTTCGCGGTAAAGCACGTCGAATGTGTCTTTGAGATAGGTGTAGAACTGATCGCCGGAGTTAAAGCCCTGTGGCGTGGCAAAGCGCATGTCATTTGTATCAAGTGTATAAGGCACGATCAGATGCGGACCTTTTGGCCCCTTTACCCAGTAAGGCAATTCATCGGCATAGGAATCGGCTGAATAGAGAAAGCCGCCTTCCTCCATCACCAGCTTCAGCGTGTTATCCGATGGCTTGCCCTGATAGATGCCGAGTGGGCGCGAGCCTGTAATTTCGGTATGCAGGCGCACAGCTTCGCGAATGTGTTCGCGCTCCACCTCTTCGGGAACATCCTTATATTCCCACCAGCGCAGACCGTGGCTGGCAATTTCCCAGTCGGCTTCCTTCATGGCGCTGATGGCTTCGGGATTGCGCTCCATGGCAAGGGTCACGCCATAGACGGTTACCGGCATGTTGCGTTGCGTGAATGCGCGCCACAAACGCCAGAAGCCGGATCGGGCACCATATTCGTAGATCGATTCCATGTTGAGGTTGCGCTGACCGTTCCATGCCTGCGCGCCGACGATTTCCGAAAGCAGGCATTCGGATGCGGGATCGCCATCAAGGATGCAGCTTTCACCACCTTCTTCGTAGTTGACGACGAACTGCACGGCGATATTTGCCCCACCCGGCCAGCGTGGGTCTGGTGTGTTGCGGCCATAGCCAACCAGATTGCGCGGATAACTCATGTGGAATTCCCTCGATTTTTGTCTGTTTTGCTTATGATAATAAAGATTTACGCCGACCATTCCCCCTCAAAATTTTGAAAGACATCCAACGATTATCATCTTTCCCAAGACATAACTTCGGTAAATACTCACAATAGGGAACAAGTGTGGTTCGCAAACACTCACGTGTTGCGTGAAATAAATCACACAAAAACAAGTGCTTGCAATGGTTCTAACGGTAATGTCGGAAGAATCGTGCAGGCGGCAGGAGTAAAAATGGGAAGCCAAGCAAGCGGTCAGGGCCGGTTAACGACGCATGTCCTTGATACGGTCAATGGTAAACCAGCGGCAAATCTGCGCATCGAATTGCGCCGGATCGAGAATCAGCAGGCAGAAATCTTGCGCGAAATTCGCACCAATGCGGATGGTCGCTGCGGTGAACCGCTGCTTGCGGGCGATGCGCTCCATTCTGGTTCATATGAGCTGCTTTTCCATGTCGGTGAATATTTCGGCAAAAGGGACGGTGTGATCCCGTTTCTGGATGTGGTGCCATTGCGTTTTGGTATTTCTGACGAAAAGGCGCATTATCATGTGCCGCTTCTGGTTTCGCCGTTTTCTTATTCAACCTATCGCGGGAGTTAAGCGGTATGGGTCAAGCAGTCAGACACACAATCCGCTTTCTGCTGAACGGCGAGACAGTTGAGCTCGACCGTGTTTCGCCGACAGAAACCCTGCTCGATCATCTGCGTTTGTCGCGCAAACTGCGTGGCAGCAAGGAAGGTTGCGGTGAGGGCGATTGCGGTGCCTGCACGGTGCTGGTCGGCAAGATCGTGGGTAACGAACTCGTCTATGAAAGCGTGAATGCCTGCATCCGCTTCGTGGGTTCGCTGGATAGTTGTCATATCGTGACCATTGAGCATTTGCGCGGCTCCGACGGTGGCCTGCATCCGGTGCAAAAGGCGATGATCGATTTTCACGGCTCGCAATGCGGCTTCTGCACGCCGGGCTTCGTCATGTCGCTTTATGCGCTGTGGATGCGCAATCCAAAGCCTGTGGATGCTGAGATCGAAAAGGCGCTGCAAGGCAATCTCTGCCGCTGCACCGGCTATGAGGCCATTATACGTGCAGCGCGGGCGATTTCCGATTATGGCACGTTGATGGATGATGCGCTTGCTGTTGAGCGTGCGCATGTGTTCCGCCAACTGACGGCCTTGCGTGATGGTGCGCGGGTTGAGGTTGGGAGTGGCAAAGACCGTCTGGTCGTCCCTGCCGACCTCAATGATTTTGCCACTGTTTATGCAAATGAACCGAAGGCGACAATCGTTGCCGGTTCAACCGATGTCGGCCTTTGGGTCACGAAGATGATGCGCGATATTTCGCCGGTCATCTTTATTGGGCATCTCAATGAACTGCGCACAATCAGCGAAGAAAATGGCGTTATCAGTATCGGCGCGGGCGTAACCTATACGGAAGCTTTCTCGGTTCTTGCAAAACGCATTCCGGCGCTGGGAAATCTCATCAATCGGATTGGCGGCGAGCAGGTGCGCAACATGGGCACGATTGGTGGCAACATCGCCAATGGGTCTCCGATTGGCGACACGCCACCGCCATTGATCGCGCTTGATGCAAAGCTGACAATGCGCAGAGGTGCAGAACGCCGCACTATTGCGCTGCAAGATTTTTTCATTGCATACGGCAAACAGGATCGGCAGCCGGGCGAGTTTGTGGAGGCTGTGCATGTGCCGCTACCAGTGGCAGACAGCCAGTTCGCCATTCATAAAATTTCCAAGCGCTTTGAAGAAGACATCACCGCAACGCTTGGCGCTTTCCATCTTGGACTTGACGCTGAGGGCAATGTCGCCTCCATCCGCATCGCCTATGGCGGTATGGCTGCAACGCCAAAACGCGCACTCAATGTGGAAGCAGCGTTGACGGGTAAACCTTGGAATGAGGAGAGCGTTGAAGCCGCAATTAAATCCTATGGCCTCGACTATCAGCCTCTGACCGATATGCGCGCTACAGCAGAATACCGTCTGCTGGTTGCGAAGAATTTGCTCCGCCGTTTCTATGCTGAAACGCAAGGCGAGAGCGAACCTTTGCGTAAACCAAACGTTGTCGCTGCATAAGGAGGATGACATGAACAAGCATCCTGCAAACGCAATCAAAGCGAGCCGTATCAAGGGCGGCGTTGCCACCGATCAGCGCCATGACTCGGCCCACAAGCATGTGACGGGCGAAGCAGTTTATATCGACGATATACCGGAGCCTGAAGGCACCCTTCATATTGGTGTTGGCTTCTCAACTGTTGCGCATGGCAAAATCACTGGCGTTGATTTGTCTTCCGTGCGCGCTGCTCCCGGTGTCGTCGATGTACTCACCTATCAGGATGTGCCCGGCGAAAACGATGTCTCACCATCGGGAATGCATGACGATCCGATCTTCGCGGTCGATAACGTGCAGTTCCATGGCCAGCCGATTTTTGCGGTTGTGGCCCGCACGCGTGATCAGGCGCGCCGTGCAGCACGTCTTGCAAAGATCGACTATGAAGAAATGACGGGCCTGTTTTCGATTTCCGGCCTCGACGGCTATAAAGACAAGCTGGTTTTCACGCCGCTGACGCTCAATCGTGGCGATGCCCGCAAGGCCATCGATGAAGCACCGCGCAAGGTCAAAGCACGTATGAAAATCGGCGGACAGGATCACTTCTATCTCGAAGGGCAGGCTTCGCTTGCAATCCCCGGCGAAGATGACGATGTGACCATCTATTGCTCCACGCAAGGCCCAAGTGAAACGCAGCATCTGGTCGCCCACGCGCTTGGCGTGCCAAGCCACTCGGTGACGGTGGAAGTGCGGCGCATGGGTGGCGGTTTTGGCGGCAAGGAAACGCAGGCCAATCAATGGGCAGCGATTGCCGCGATTGCTGCCAAAAAACACAAGCGCGCCGTCAAAGTTCGTCTTGATCGTGATGAGGATATGACCTCGACCGGTAAGCGGCATGATTTCATGATTGATTATGAAGTCGGTTTCGATGATGAAGGCAATATTCTCGGTGTCGATTATCTGTTTGCACTGAATGCGGGTTTCTCTGCCGATCTGTCTGGTCCGGTTGGCGACCGCGCGCTGTTTCATTGTGATAACGCCTATTTCTTCCCGGCCGTTCACGCGCAGTCCGCACCGCTTTATACCAATACCGTGTCCAACACGGCATTCCGTGGTTTCGGTGGTCCGCAGGGCATGGTGGGTGCCGAGCGCGTGATTGAGGAAGTGGCTTTCGCGGTCGGCAAAGACCCGCTCGAAATCCGCAAGCTCAATTTCTATGACGCCATGGGCACAGACGGCACGCGCAATGTGACGCCCTATCACCAGAAGGTGGAAGACTGCATCATCCAGCGTATTGTTTCCGAGCTTGAGGAAAGCGCTGATTACGCGAAGCGCCGCGAGGCAATCCGCGAATTCAACGCCAAAAGCCGCTACGTCAAACGCGGTATGTCACTGACTCCGGTGAAATTCGGCATTTCCTTCACCAAGACGGAATCCAATCAGGCTGGCGCGCTGGTGCATGTCTATAATGACGGCTCGGTGCATATGAACCATGGCGGCACGGAGATGGGGCAGGGGCTTCATCTGAAAGTAGCCCAAGTGGTGGCGGAAGAATTCCAGATTGATCTTGATCGCGTGAAGATCACAGCAACAACGACCGCGAAAGTACCTAACACTGCTCCCACAGCAGCATCGTCCGGGGCTGATCTCAATGGGATGGCCGCGCAGGATGCCGCGCGTCAGATCAAGAAGCGGCTCATTTCTTTTGCCGCGCAGCAATATCAGGTGGCCGAAGATCAGGTGGTCTTCCTGCCGAACCGTATCCGCGTTGGCAATCAGGAAATAAGCTTCAACGATCTGGTCAAACAAGCCTATATCGGGCGCGTGCAGCTGTCCGCATCGGGACATTACAAGACGCCGAAAATCCATTGGGATCGCGCCAAGGGGAAAGGCCACGCCTTCTATTATTACGCCTATGGCGCAGCCTGTTCCGAAGTGTCGGTGGATACGCTGACAGGTGAATACGTGGTCGAACGCACGGATATTCTTCACGATACGGGCCGCTCGCTCAACCGTGCCATTGATATTGGTCAGGTGGAGGGCGGTTTCGTGCAAGGCATGGGCTGGTTGACCACGGAAGAGCTTGTCTGGGACGACAAAGGACGGCTACGCACGCATGCCCCGTCAACCTACAAGATCCCGCTTGCATCAGATCGTCCGAAGATTTTCAATGTGGCCTTGACCGACTGGTCGGAGGCTTATGAGCCGACAATTCACCGCTCCAAGGCGGTTGGTGAACCGCCGCTGCCGCATGGCATGTCGGTGCTTTATGCGCTGTCGGATGCAGTGGCGAGCGTTGCCGATCACAAGATCAGTCCGCGCCTTGATGCGCCTGCAACGCCCGAGCGCGTGTTGATGGCCATTGAACGGCTGCGGTCTCAGAAGGGCTGATGGTATGTCGGGCAGGCGGGACGATATTCGGGATTTTCTGAACCGTCGCCCTGATTGTGTGCTGGTGGAAGTTGCGGACGTTAAAGGCTCTGCCCCGCGAGACGTGGGCACGTGGATGCTTGTTGCGCGCGATATGATCTTCCGCACCATTGGTGGCGGGCAACTCGAATATATGGCGATTGACCACGCCCGAAAAATTCTTGCTGGCGGCAGGGATACGCCTATGGATATTCCACTTGGCCCTGAAATTGGCCAATGCTGCGGCGGTCGCGTGGCTTTAAGCTTCCGGCGGGTTAATCGTGGTCTGGCAGAAGACCTTATTGCCAAAGTCGATGCCGAAATTGCCACCCGCCCGCATGTCTATATTTTCGGTGCCGGCCATGTCGGCGATGCGCTGGCCTATGCGCTGTCGCTGACACCTGTGCGGGTAATTCTGGTGGATACGCGTGAAGCGGAACTGATGGCGGTTGATGCCCCCGGCGTTGAAACCTGTCTTGCGGCCATGCCGGAACAGGTGGTGCGTTCGGCTCCTCCGGCAAGCAGCTTTATTGTGCTGACCCATGATCATGCGCTGGATTTTCTGATCGTTGCCGAGGCTTTGCAGCGCGGCGATGCGGTCTATGTCGGCATGATCGGCTCGAAGACCAAGAAAGCCACTTTCAAAAGCTGGTTGAAACGAGAAATGGGCAGCGATGATTTATTTGAAAATCTCATATGCCCAGTTGGCGGGGCGCTTGTGAAAGACAAGCGACCGGAAGTCATTGCCGCACTGGCTGCGGCGGAAGTGCTGACTGCTGTTCTGACTTCCACCAAGGTTCTACAGCTTGTTTAAGCCAAAATCTCCTTGATCTGCCGCTGGCAGCGCTCTGTCATGAAATCAATGATCAGGCGCACTTTCGGGTCCTGAAACCGCTTGTGCGGATAGATCGCAGCGAGCTGGATGGATGCAGGAGGCGTGCTTTCAAGGATTGGAACCAGCCGCCCTTCGCGGATATATTCCTTCACCTCAAACAGCGGTTTGTTGATGATTCCGCGTCCACTCAGCGCCCATTGCGTCAATACGTCGCCATCATCGGAGTCGTAAGGTCCGGTGACTTCAAACTTGCGCAGGCCTTCCGGTGTCTGCAACGACCAGAAATACTCTTTTGAGCCGGGAAAGCGCAGCAGAAGGCAATCATGTTGATCGCCCAACAGCTCATCCGGCGATTGAGGCGTGCCGTGTTTTTCGAGATATGCGGGCGCTGCACAGATCACGCGTTCGCAGTTTAAAATGCCGCGCATCCGCAAGTTGGAATTTTCCAGAACGCCTAATTTGAAAGCAACATCAACGCTTTCACTCATGATGTCGATCTCGTGGTCAGATAGTCGCAGGCGCACTTCTATGTCCGGATATTTGTCGTGAAACTCCGGAATTGCCGCGGCGATCAGTCTGCGACCCAGCCCCAATGGCGCTGTAATGCGAATCGATCCTTTTGGATTTTTGGCGAGTTCTGCGACAGCGGCTTCGGCTTCGTCTACAGCTTCCAGTATTTTAACCACACCGTCATAAAAAACGCGTCCATGCTCGGTTGGTGTGAGTTTGCGCGTGGTTCTGTTGAAGAGACGCACACCGAGATGCTTCTCTAACTCCTTGATTCGATTGCTTGCAACAGCGGGTGATGCGCGCTGGTCGCGACCTGCCGCAGACAAGTTTCCCAATTCGACAACGCGCACAAAAACACGCAGATTATCAAGATAAGACATGCGCTTGTTCCACCATTGTATATATTTTTTTGAAAGTGATGGTCTTGATGCGACGTTCACACAGGCGCAAAGCTTTGGCAAATAATAAACTAACAAACAAGGGAACGAGTAATGGGAGTGCCGGATGTATGATCTTGCTGTGGCCTGGGACTGGCTGGGCTTTGCAGCGCGGTGGCTACACGTGGTCACTGCGATTGCGTGGATCGGCTCGTCTTTCTATTTCATCGCGCTGGACTTAGGGCTTCGCCAGCGTCCCGGCTTACCCGTTGGTGCTTATGGCGAAGAATGGCAGGTTCATGGTGGTGGTTTCTATCACATCCAGAAATATCTGGTTGCCCCCGCGGAGATGCCCGAGCATCTGACATGGTTCAAATGGGAATCCTACGCCACATGGCTGTCGGGCTTTGCTTTGCTCTGCATCGTCTATTATGCGGGTGCAGATCTTTATCTGGTTGACCCGAATGTGCTCGATGTATCGGCGCCGACGGCAATCGCTATTTCGATTGCTTCGCTGGCTTTTGGCTGGATTGCCTATAACACCATCTGCAAATTGATGCTCGGCAAGAGCGATACGCTCCTGATGATCATTCTCTACGCCATTCTGGTGATGATGGCTTGGGGCTATACGCATCTGTTTACGGGTCGCGCAGCTTTCCTGCATCTGGGTGCTTTCACTGCGACGATCATGTCTGCCAACGTGTTCATGGTCATCATTCCGAACCAGAAAATTGTGGTGGCCGATCTCATCGCCGGCCGCAAGCCCGATCCGAAATACGGCAAGATCGCCAAGCAGCGGTCGACCCATAACAACTATCTGACGCTGCCTGTGCTGTTCCTGATGCTGTCGAACCACTATCCGCTGGCGTTTGGAACAGAATTCAACTGGATCATCGCTTCGCTGGTGTTCCTGATGGGCGTCACGATCCGCCACTGGTTCAACACGCGTCATGCTCGCAAAGGCAATCCGACATGGACATGGCTTGTGACAGTGCTCTTGTTCATCGTCATCATGTGGCTTTCGACTGTGCCAAAAATCCTCACCGATGAGCCGAGCGAGCAGAAGATTTCATCGCTGCAACAGAGCTTCATTTCGGACCCGCACTTTGAAAAGGTGCGGGACACAGTTCTGGGGCGGTGCGCGATGTGCCACGCCAAGGAGCCCGGCTGGGAAGGTATTATTGCGCCGCCTAAGGGCGTAGTGCTTGAAAATGATAGGGAAATTGCAGCCCATGCGCGCGAAATCTATTTGCAGGCTGGGCGTTCCCATGCCATGCCGCCTGCCAATGTGACCGGTGTGAGCATCGATGAGCGCAAGCTGCTCGCATCCTGGTATGAATCCGCTACTTCTGGAGCAAAGTAAGAATGACCAAACTTCTCATCCGTGGCCGTGTGCTGAGTTTTCGCGACGAACCGCAAAGTCTGGATGATACTCAATCCTATCGCTATATCGACGATGGGGCTGTACTGGTTGAAAATGGCCGCATTGCGCGTTTAGGCGATTATGCCGATGTAATCGCTCAGGCAGGCAGCAACGTGCAGGTCGCCGACCATCGCCCGCATCTCATTCTACCGGGTTTCATCGATACGCATATTCACTATCCGCAGACGCAGGTTGTTGCATCCTATGCGGCCAATCTGCTCGAATGGCTCAACACTTATACATTCGTGGCAGAACAGAAATTCGCCGATGAGCAGCACGCGGAATTTATCGCTGAGCGCTTTCTGGACGAACTGATCCGCCATGGCACCACCACGGCCGTCGCCTATTGCTCGGTACACCCGCAGAGCGTCGATGCCTACTTCCGCGCGTCGCAGCATCGCAATATGCGTATGCTTGGCGGCAAGGTGATGATGGATCGCAATGCGCCGTCAGCACTCTGTGATACCGCTCAATCGGGCTATGATGACAGCAAGCAACTGATTGCCCGCTGGCATGGCAAGGACCGCCTTGATTATGTAATCACACCGCGCTTTGCGATTACCTCGACACCAGAGCAACTCGAAGCCAGTCAGGCGCTAGCCCGCGAACACCCTGAATGCTTCATCCAGACCCATCTTTCCGAAAACCACGAAGAGATCGAATTCACAAAATCGCTTTATCCAAATGCGCCGGATTATCTTGGCATCTACGAGCATTATGGTTTGCTGGGTGAGAAGACGTTGCTTGGCCATTCCATCCATCTCGAAGAACGCGAAGTGAAGGTGATGGCCGAGACTGGCTCGGTCGCAGTTTTCTGCCCGACCTCGAACCTGTTTCTCGGTTCCGGTCTCTTTGACCGTGATCGCCTGAAAGCATCGGGCGTGCACATGGCAGTGGCGACCGATGTGGGCGGCGGTACCAGTTTTTCGATGCTGCGCACGATGGACGAAGGCTACAAGGTTCTGCAATTGCGCGGTAATCGCCTCAATCCGTTCCAGTCATTTTATATGATGACGCTCGGCAATGCCCGCGCGCTGTCGATGGAAGACAAGATCGGTACGCTCGACGAGGGTACAGAAGCCGATATTGTGGTGCTTGATTCATCCGCCACATCGCCGATGCGCCTGCGCATGGCAGCGGGCGCAACGCTTGAGCAGGAGTTGTTCCTACTGCAAACACTGGGTGACGATCGCGCAATCGTCGAAACCTATGTGGCGGGTAAGCCGTTAAAGGCGGCACTTTCTTGAGTGTTTTTCGATGTCTGTAAACTGGAAGCTAATATATTTTATGGAGTAAATAAGTGTTATATAAATATTGTTCTTTTTAAAATCCCCATTTTTTCTATAATAAGAGGGCTTTTTTCATTGAAAAGCTATTGTTATAGGAAGAAAAATTATGACATATATTGATAATATTAAAGAAAAAAACTTGTCTGATATTATGAGGGCTGCTGATGCGTTCCCCATGGACAAAATAGTAGAGAGATATGCAAAAGATAATAATATCGATATAGATACGGCGCGAATGCATGAACGAGAATTGAAGCGGTTTTTGAGTTTAAGTATTGTGTGTAAAAGCCCAATTGGCATGCGCGGGCCGGTAGATGAATTATGGCATACTTTCATAACATTCACTGTTGAATATGAAAAATTTTGTAACCAGGTTGCTGGGCATTTTATTCATCATGTCCCAACAGATGAAAGTAGTTCGCCGGAAGCTATGCGTGAATCGGTTGCAGCATTCGATGAACTCTATGCCGATGTATTCGGTCATGAACCGCCAATCGAAGCTTGGCCCAAAACTGAAGCCAAATGTAGCTCATGCACTGATTGTATTACTTGTCTCGTTAAAAAAGATCATACTAAAATTCTTGATCGCCATGTTGTGTAGAGGATTTCCAGCAAAAGTGCGAAGCAGTTTTGCGTGGGATAATGCTTGAAAACAGACAGATAGAGCTTTTCCATTCATTTAATGGGTTCTGAGCCTAGATGCGTTTGCAACTTTTCTGTATTCTTGAGGTAGAAGGAAATATTGTAATTTTACATATCAGTTATATTTAGAGCGATTTGGGTTTCTTAAGCTCAAGTCGCTCTAGAGTGCGTTTCAATCTGATGGGGATCAGATCGATGCTCTAAATGTTGGTTTTAACGCGCATCTTTGTCCGAAAACCGTTTCACACTTTTCAGGATGCGTTCTAAAGTTCCTCTGGCTTCTTACCACCCATCGCATGGGTCAGCTCATCCGCTGTTGCGCGGATAATCGGTCCGAGATATTCGAGCCTCTTCTTGGGCAGACGAACAGCGGGACCTGAAATGGAAATGCCTGCAATCGCCTCACCATATTCGTTGAAAATGGGGGCTGCGATGCAGCACATGCCGAGTGTATGTTCTTCATCATCAATCGACCAGCCGCGTGCCCGGATCACTTGAATGTCTTTGAGTAGCGCCGGTAACGTGTCGAGAGTGCCTTCGGTGAAGCGCTCAAGCGTTTTGCCAGAGAGCGTGCGTGCGATCTGCGTATCCGACCATGTGGACAGAACAGCCTTGCCAATGCCCGAGGCATGGATTGGTCCGCGACGACCCGGACGGAAAAAGGCACGCATCGGTGCGTGGCTCTCTATCTGCGAAATGAACACAACGTCGCCGCCATCTTCGATGCCGATATTGGCCGTCTCGCCGCTCGCTTCCATCAGCTGTTTGAGATATGGCCGCGCCAATGTTCCAAGCTTGCGGAAACGGCGAAAAGCATTGCCAATCTCGAAAGCCTTCACACCAATGGACCAGTCGCCGCTTTCCAAATCATGCGAAACCATGCCGTGATTGGCGAGTGACGAGAGAAGCCGGTGCACGGTCGAAGGCGCCATCTGGCTCGCTTCCGCGAGGTCAGTCAGCGTTGAGCCGTCATTTTCGGCAATAAGCGCCAGAAGCTTGAGGCTGCGATCCAGAACCTGAACAGACGAAGGTACAGCATTCTCCGCCGCCTTGCGGCCTCGCTTTGCTTTTGTCTGTTCCATGAGCCGCCTCCGATTCCTTGTTTTTCATCACTACCTTATCCGCGTGAACCGCGAAAGTGTGTGGCGATTATCTCCATTCCGTTGAAAATCTTTATTTCCGTACAATGGTATTAATTTCCATTTTTACATATAGCATCGCTAAATGGATATATATTCCATAGGAGGAAGCCGTCATGGCCAGAATGCGCGCAGTCGATGCAGCCATACTTGTGCTGGAAAAAGAGGGGGTCAATTGCGCCTTCGGTGTACCGGGCGCTGCGATCAATCCATTTTATTCGGCCATGAAGGCACGGGGTTCTATCCGTCACATTCTTGCGCGCCATGTTGAAGGCGCTTCGCACATGGCTGAAGGCTATACCCGCGCTCAACACGGCAATATTGGCTTGTGTATCGGTACTTCCGGTCCCGCCGGCACCGATATGATCACCGGCCTCTACTCGGCTTCTGCCGATTCCATTCCAATCCTCTGCGTTACAGGCCAAGCCCCCCGTGCACGCCTCGACAAAGAGGATTTTCAGGCAGTCGATATCGCCAGGATCGCAGCCCCCGTTACCAAATGGGCGGTTACGGTTATGGAGCCGGCACTGGTGCCTTTTGTTTTCCAGAAGGCATTTCATATCATGAAGTCGGGTCGTCCCGGCCCGGTGCTGATCGATCTGCCGATCGATGTCCAACTCGCTGAAATCGAGTTTGACATCGATACTTATCAGCCGCTGGAGACATACAAGCCAGCGGCAACCCGCGCACAGGCCGAAAAGGCCATTGCTATGCTCAACGATGCGGAACGCCCGCTGATTGTTGCAGGTGGTGGCATTATCAATGCGGGAGCCTCCGATCTTCTGGTTGAATTTGCTGAAATCACCGGCATTCCGGTTATCCCGACCCTTATGGGCTGGGGCGTTATTCCCGATGATCATCGCCTGATGGCAGGCATGTGCGGCCTGCAAACATCCCACCGCTATGGCAATGCCACGCTTCTGGCCTCCGACATGGTGATCGGCATCGGCAATCGCTGGGCGAACCGCCATACCGGCAATGTCGATACCTATAAAAAGGATCGCAAGTTTATCCATGTTGATATTGAACCAACGCAGATCGGTCGTGTTTTTGCACCCGATTTTGGCATTGTTTCAGATGCGGGCAAGGCGCTCAAACTGCTGCTTGATGTTGCGACCGAATGGAAAACCGCAGGCAAGCTGCGCGACTGGTCCCAATGGGCGCAGGAATGCGGCGAACGCAAGAAGACCATGCTGCGCAAGACACATTTTGATCAGACACCATTAAAACCACAGCGCGTTTATGAAGAGATGAACAAGGCGTTTGGCCGTGACACCTGTTATGTCACGACTATTGGACTGAGCCAGATTGCCGGTGCGCAGTTTCTGCATGTCTATCGCCCGCGCAACTGGATCAATTGCGGTCAGGCAGGCCCCTTGGGCTGGACTTTGCCAGCGGCACTTGGGGTTCGCGCCGCCGATCCTGATCGTCCGATTGTTGCGCTGTCCGGCGATTATGATTTCCAGTTTATGATTGAGGAACTGGCAGTCGGCGCACAGCATAAGCTGCCCTATATTCATGTGGTCGTGAACAATTCTTATCTCGGCCTGATCCGTCAGGCACAGCGCGGCTTTAATATGGATTTCGAGGTCAGCTTAGCGTTTGATAACATTAATGCATCGGGTGACGCAGAAAAGGGTTACGGCGTTGATCATGTGGCGGTTGCCGAAGGTCTTGGCTGTAAGGCCATCCGCGTTCGAAGCCCAAACCAGTTTGCGGAAGGATTTGAGCAGGCAAAAGCGCTGATGAACGAGCATCAGGTGCCGGTTGTTCTGGAATTCATCCTTGAGCGTGTTACCAATATTTCCATGGGAGCCGACATCGATCAGGTGGTCGAGTTCGAGGAGTTGGCCGAGCGCGGCGAAGATGCACCGACTGCGATTGCGGCTTTATTAGATTAGATTGAGAGGGAGGCGGAAATGCCAAGATTTGCAGCCAATCTGACTATGCTTTTCAATGAAGTGCCCTTCATGGATCGCTTCGCGCTGGCAGCCAAAGCCGGTTTCACAGGGGTGGAATATCTCTTTCCCTATGACTTCAACCGCCATGAGCTGAAAGCAGCGCTTGATCGTCATAATTTGGCGCAGGTTCTGCATAATCTTCCGGCTGGTAACTGGGCTGGTGGCGAGCGCGGAATAGCGGTTCTGCCGGATCGGGTCGATGAGTTCCGCCGCGGCGTTGCCGATGCGGTTGATTATGCGACAGCGCTCAACTGCTCGCAGGTCAATTGCCTTGCAGGACTTGCACCGCAGGGCGTCGATCCGGATGCATTGCGCGCAACCTTTGTAAGCAATCTGCGGCTTGCAGCAAGAGAACTTGGCAAGCACGGCATTCGCCTGCTGATCGAACCGATCAATCATTATGATATGCCGGGCTTCTACCTCAACACAGTTGAGCAGGCGGTGTCGATCATTGATGAAGTGGGCAGCAACAATCTGTTCATTCAGTATGATCTTTATCATCAGCAGCGCACGCGCGGTGAACTGATCGCGACTTACGAGCGCTACAAACCGCTGATCGCTCATATCCAGCTTGCCGATAATCCGGGTCGTAACGAACCGGGCACAGGTGAAATCAACTTTTCCTATGTGTTCGAGGCGCTGAAAGCGGCTGGCTACAAGGGCTGGATCGGCTGCGAATACAAGCCGAAGACCACAACTGAGGAAGGTCTTGGCTGGTTCAAACAGGATGAAACCGAACGGCTTAGAGCATAGGGAGATTTGATATGGCTAAAATCGGCTTCATCGGACTGGGCATTATGGGCAAGCCAATGGCGCAGCATTTGCAAAATGCGGGCCATCAGCTTTTCACTTCAAAACATTCAAAGCCGCCGCACAAGGACTTGCTGGGTGCAGGATTGAGCGTGCTCGACACTCCAAAAGCAGTCGCCGCCGAATGCGAAACCATCATTCTCATGTTGCCCGATACGCCACAGGTGGCGGATGTCCTGTTCAGCGAAAACGGCGTTGCGGAAGGTTTGAGCCAAGGCAAAACACTCATTGATATGAGCTCAATCTCGCCGATTGAAACCAAGGAATTTGCAAAAAAGGTTAGGGAAACGGGTGCGGAATATATCGATGCGCCGGTATCGGGTGGCGAAGTCGGCGCGAAAAATGCCAGCCTTTCCATCATGGCAGGCGGTGCGCAGGATGCTTTTGACCAGGCATTGCCGCTGTTGAAGCTCATGGGCAAAAACATCACGCTTGTTGGTGATTGCGGCGACGGCCAGACGACTAAAGTTGCCAACCAGATTATCGTTGCGCTCAATATTGAAGCCGTGGCGGAAGCGCTGGTCTTCGCATCCAAAGCGGGGGCCGATCCGGCCAAGGTTCGTGAGGCGCTGATGGGCGGCTTTGCGTCATCGCGTATTCTGGAAGTGCATGGCGAGCGCATGATCAAGCGCACTTTCGACCCGGGTTTCCGCATTTCGCTGCACCAGAAGGATTTGAATCTGGCTTTGCAGGGCGCGAAGGCTTTGGGTGTTTCGCTGCCAAATACCGCAACGGCACAGGAATTGTTTAATTCCTGCGCAGCGCATGGCGATGATGGGCTGGACCATTCGGGACTGGTGCGCGCGCTCGAACGCATGGCCAATCATGATGTTGCGTGATTGATTTTCTCTCAGTGGCAGGAAATAGTGCGCCCAAACAACAATAATATTGGGAATCTGATGACTGTCATCACCGATCCGAAGAAGTTTCTGACAAGCCTGTTTGATGCAGCAGTTGCGGCTGCTGATCCTGAGCTGGTGATCCGTGCCAATCTGCCTGCCAAGCCCAAGGGCCGGACAATTGTGATTGGTGCAGGCAAAGGCTCGGCACAGATGGCAGCGGCCTTTGAGCGCGCATGGGCCGAACGGCATGCGGGTGAGGACGCACCAATCGAAGGCATTGTCGTCACGCGCTACGGTTATGGCACGCCCTGCAACACCATTGAGATCATCGAAGCATCACATCCGGTGCCCGATGATGCCGGGCTTGTGGCCTCAAAACGACTGTTCGACGCCGTTTCCAATCTCACTGAAGATGATCTTGTCGTCGCGCTTATTTCCGGTGGAGGCTCGGCTTTGCTGCCATCGCCGCCGGAGGGGCTGACCCTTGAAGATGAAATCGCGGTCAACAAAGCGCTGCTGGCGTCTGGTGCGCCGATCTCGGCTATGAATGCGGTGCGAAAGCATCTTTCGACCATCAAGGGCGGAAGGCTGGCAGCCGCAGCACATCCGGCAAAAGTCTTCTCGCTGGTGGTGTCCGATATTCCCGGTGACAACCCTGCCTTTGTCGCATCCGGCCCGACGGTGCCTGACGCAACGTCTCGCGATGATGCGCTCAAAATCATTGGACGCTACAAGCTTGAATTGCCCGATGCCGTGCTTGCGCATATCAAAAGCGAGAAGGCGCATGCACCAAAGCCTGATGATAAAATCTTCGCGAACAACGAAATACGTGTGATCGCCTCCGCTGCCGTTTCGCTGGAAGCAGCTGTCAAAGAAGCCGAGCGTCATTGCGTTGAGGCGGTGATCCTTTCGGATTCAATGGAAGGCGAAGCGCGCGAAGTCGCCCATGTTCATGCAGCCATTGCGCGTGAAGTGGCGGATCGTGATCGCCCGTTTAAAAAGCCGGTTGTTTTGCTGTCCGGTGGCGAAACCACCGTCACCATCCGCGCCAAAGGCGGCAAGGGTGGCCGCAACAGCGAATTTCTGTTGTCCTTTGCGCTCGATATTGATGGCTATAACAACATTCACGCACTGGCGGCAGATACGGACGGCATTGATGGCTCGGAAGATAATGCCGGTGCTTTTGCCGATGGCACAACTGTTTCGCGGCTGCAAAAGGCTGGCGAGGACGGTGCAGCGCGGTTGAATGCCAATGATGCGTGGAGTGCATTTGACGCGATTGATGATCTGTTTATCCCGGGGCCGACCGGCACCAATGTCAATGATCTCAGAGCCGTTCTCATAACAGAATAAGATGAGATTGCAGCGTGTCATCACGCTGGGGGGGGGAGGGGTGTATTGTTATAACGATTCAGACCGACATTCGCGATTCTGTTATAACGATTCATCTTTCTTGGCGGGCACCTGATCATCGTCGATAAGAATGCGGTTTGCTGCGCCGTCAAGGTCTTCATACTGGCCATTTTTGAGCGACCATAGAAAACCAGCAAGGCCCATCGCGCCCAAAAAAAGCGCGATGGGAATGAGAAAAAGAAGTCCGCTCATTTATGCGCTTCCTTCAAAACCACAGCGCGTGCAACAGTGGTCTGCATCGGCTGTTTCTGTTTTCCGGCCCGCAACCGCATCGCATTGCTGACAACCACGATGGACGACAGAGACATCGAGAGCGCTGCCACCAATGGTGTGACAAAGCCGAAAATCGCAATCGGCACAGCGATGATATTATAGCCGATGGAAAGCGCAAAGTTCTGCCTGATTAATCGGCCTGCTTCTTTTGACACTGCAAATGCCAGCGGAACAGCAGACAGACTTTCGCGCAGAAACACGAAATCGGCAGCATTGCGGCCAATATCGGCGGCAGTTGCCGGAGCCATGGAAACATGTGCCGCAACAAGCGCAGGGGCATCGTTGAGCCCGTCGCCAACCATCAGCACTTTATGGCCGTCATTTGCTAAACCCTGCACAAGCCGGGATTTGTCGGCTGGCAGAACTTCGCCACGATAGGTATCCACACCCAGATAACCGGCAAGCTTTTTCACAGCAGGCATTTTGTCGCCGGAGATAATCTCAAGCTGCAAGCCATTGCGTTTCAGTGCACCGATTGCGGCGAGCGCATCTTCGCGCGGCTGATCTTCAAAGCGGAAAGTCTGGACCAACTCGCCATTGATCGAAAGGCACGTTTCCGGCCCATCAGAAAGATTAGCATCTGCCTTGTCGTCAGCCCATTCACGTTTGCCAAGCCGATAGATCGTACCACTCAGTTCGGCCTCAATGCCAGCCCCCGGGATTTCTTCAATGCGTGTGAAGTCAGTCATAGGCTTTGCTCCGGAAAACAGAGCAAGTGCCCGCGACAAAGGATGGCGGGAATAAAGTGAGAGTTCAGATGCAATCTCAAGATTATTCGGATCGATTGACCCGCGATCAATCAGGCGAGGCTGGCCGAGCGTCAGCGTGCCGGTCTTGTCGAATACGGCCGTGTCGATCTCGGCCATCCGCTCCATGGCCGAGCCGTCCTTGATCATGATGCCGTTCTCAAACAGGCGGCGTGCTGCAACCACCTGAACAATTGGCACTGCAAGTGCGAGCGCACAGGGGCAGGTGATGATGAGCGTGCAGATAGCGATATAGATCGAGCGATACCAGTCGCCGCCGGTATAAATCATCCAGCCGACAAAGGCCGCAAAAGCAATTGTATGTACCATCGGCACATAAAGTTCAGACGCCCGATCAGCGAGACGGCGATAAAAAGCGCGACCGCCTTCGGCAACGTCCATCAGACGCACCATTTCGGCAAGGAAGGAATCTTTGGCTTCCGCCGTTGCGCGAATGACAAGTGGTGCGGAGAGGTTCATGGTTCCCGCACGAATATCCGAGCCGGGGCCGACTGGAACCGCATCGCTTTCGCCCGATGCAATGGCACAGTCGAGTTCCGAGCGACCATCTTCCACTTTGGCGTCGACAGGAACACGTTCACCAGCTGCAAGGATGATGCGCTGGCCTATGCGAATTTCATTGACCGGCAGATAGTTGCGCTCGTCATTGTCGCCGATCACCACAGCGCCGCGCGGGCTTAATTGTGCCAGACCACGCACGGCAGAGCGTGCACGTGTGCGCATCAGATAATCGAGTGTGCGGCCAATCAGCAGGAAGAACAACAGCGTGACCGAAGCGTCAAAATAGGCGTGCTGGCCATGGTTCATCGTTTCATAAACGCTCATGCCAAAGGCAAGCGAAATAGCTAGCGCAATGGGTACATCCATATTCACGCGTCGGGTCCGCAAGGCATTCCATGCAGAAACATAAAAAATTCGGCCCGAATAAATCAGTGTCGGTAGCGCGATCAGACCGGAAAGCCAGTGAAACATATCGCGGGTGGCAGCATCGGCCCCCGACCAGACCGCAACAGACAACAGCATGACATTGCTGGATGCAAAGGCTGCAACGCCAAGCGCGATCAAAAGCCGCGTGAAGGTCGGGTCCTTGTCCTGCACCATATCAAAAATATGCGCTTCGTAGCCAAGGCGACGGAGCGGATCGATCACATCGGGTGGCGTTTCGCCATCCTTCCAACGAATGGTGACGCGGCGTGCGGTCAGGTTCACGCGCACATAAGAAACGCCCGGCAGCTTGCCGAGCGTCTGTTCGATGGTCTTGATGCACAAACCGCAATGGATACCGGGAACCGAGAGATCAAGCTGGCGTAAACCATCGCCGAGCGCACGGCTTGCGACCAGCATTTCGTCTGGCGAAATCGATTGGATGACCGTGGCTATCTGTGCATTTTCAACGCAGCAACTCATAAGATCCTCCCGTCCTTCACCAGAACACGGATGATGTGGCGATACGGGTCGTCAAGGCCCGCATCGGCATTGACTTCCATAATCCATGCGCCTTCGCCCAGTTCGAGCGGTGCTGTCAGAACACCGTCTTCTGCAATGGAGAGTGTGACTTTGGTGTCATGGGCATCGCCGACAGGACGCTTGAATTCGACCGTGCCGCCGCTCATGCTGACAGCCTTGCCATCACGATCGGTAAGACGCCACGTAAAGACACCTTCCGCAAAAGCGGGCTGCGACTGCCAGCCAAGGGCTGCCTGTTCCTTGCCGGTTTCGGCTTTGGCGTTGAACTCCTGACTGGCGACATAGGTGTTTTTCACAACCAGCCCGCTCCAGCTGCTGACTGCCTTATAAGCCATCGTCATATTGACGGCGATGATGACACCGAAGAAAGCGATCATAATGCCGAGCATGTGCCAGCCGGTGAAGCCATTGGTGGTTTTTGATTTCACTGACATCATCTCTTCTCCCCGGTCATTTCTGGAGCCATGAAAGTTGCTTTGTAGCGGGCTGTTTCAGAGCCGTCTGCATCGCGCACTTCGATTTCATAGTCGGAGCGCTGCTCCGTTATGGCATCATGCGGCAGGGTTACAAAAACACGCAGCGTTTTCAGCCTGTCGGGTTCAACCGGCACATCATAATTGCCGTCTGCATCGATGTTTTCATCCTGCACGGTCAGCGTTGCACCCGGAAGGCCTTCGATTGAAAGCCGGAAGGTACGCGGAACAGGGATCATGTTGAGCAGCTTGACCGTATAGCCGTTGCGGATCGAACCATCGGACAACAGCACATATTGCGGTGTGCGGTCATGCAGCACAT
This sequence comes from Ochrobactrum chromiisoli, assembly GCF_026241335.1. Classification (GTDB taxonomy): domain Bacteria; phylum Pseudomonadota; class Alphaproteobacteria; order Rhizobiales; family Rhizobiaceae; genus Brucella; species Brucella chromiisoli. The sequence continues at coordinate 702,397 of NZ_JAPHAV010000001.1, forward strand.
TGATGCCAATGCGCTGACGCGTCGAAAGCGAGATCACCAGCGTCAGACCGATCAGTGCCCAGATAATGAAATAGAACAGAATGCGTGGACGCAGGATCTTTTTCCACGAAAGATGCTCAACAGCACCGGACAACTTGTTTGGTGCCTCATAAACGCGCGCCGGATTAATCGGAGCGGTGCCATTGTTGGTGGCCAGCGCCATATTCCAGTCGTAATCGGCAAGCGTTGCATAGGAAATGAGACCGCGCTCTTTGCCGACCTTGTCCATCACGCTGTCACAGGCATCGATGCAGAGCGCGCAGGTGATGCATTCTAGCTGCTGGCCATCGCGAATATCGATACCCATCGGGCAGGCGGCAACACAGGCGTTACAATCCACGCAATCGCCTACGGTTTCCCCGGCGGCAATTGCCTTCTTGGAATGGCGTGAGCGTGGTTCGCCGCGCCAGTCATTATAGGTCACAGTCAGCGAATTTTCATCAAGCATCGCTGCCTGAATACGCGGCCAGGGGCACATATAGGTGCAAACCTGCTCGCGCATCAGCCCGCCAAAAACATAGGTCGTGGCTGTCAGGATCGCCACGGTGATGTAAGCGACGGGAGCTGCATGTCCGGTTACAAAGTCGACGAGCAGGGTTGGTGCATCGGCAAAATAGAAAATCCACGCGCCGCCCGTCAAAATACCGATCATCAACCAGATGGCGTGTTTGGTGACACGCTTCCAGATTTTGTCGAAGCTCCACGGCGCTTTGTCGAGCTTCATGCGTGCGTTGCGGTCGCCTTCGATGGCACGTTCGACCACCAGATAAAGGTCGACCCATACGGTTTGTGGACAGGTATAGCCGCACCATGCGCGACCAGCCGCTGACGTTATCAGGAACAGGCCAAGGCCTGCCATGATGAGCAGACCTGCGACATAATAGAATTCCTGCGGCCAGATTTCGATGAAGAAGAAATAGAACCGGCGATTGGCAAGATCGATCAGAACTGCCTGATCGGGCGCATAGGGACCGCGGTCCCAGCGCAGCCATGGCGTCAGATAGTAGATCCCCAATGTGATGAACATGATCATCCATTTGAAGCGGCGGAAATTGCCCTGCACGCGCTTCGGGAAAATTTTGACCCGCGCCGCATAAAGCGACTTTCCACTTTTAGGGAGGCGGATCTTGGGGGAGTTAACTGCCTGAACGTCTATCCGTTCGACATCGTCTGACATTTGCCTTGCTCCTGAAGCACGATGCCGGACAGACAGAAGCTGGCTTGCCGGGGGATCGCACTTTCAATGTTTGAGAGCGGGGTGGTTATTCGCCGTCCGTTCCAATGCAGTGATTTGAAATGAAGCGACCGATTGCCGTTAGATCGGGGCATCATTTTTAGCTGGCTGGCCCCGTTGCCGGGGCCAGTATTTGTTATTCGCCGCCACCCAGAGAGTGAACGAAGATGGCAAGCTGCTTGACAGTCGCGTCGCCGAGGCGTGCTTCCCATGCGGGCATCACGCCATGCTTTGGACGAGCCACCTGCTTTGCAATCGCGTCTTCACCTGAACCATAGAACCAGATGGCATCGGTGAGGTTTGGCGCGCCGAATTCACGCAGACCCTTTGCATCTGCGCCATGGCAGACCGCGCAGTTTTCAGCGAAGACCTGCTTGCCTGCCGGGACCATGTCCGGATTGTGTGGCGTGCCGGAAAGGCTGACCACATAGGCGCTCACATCGCGAATCTGCTCTGGTTCGAGCACATCGACAAAGGCAGGCATTTCCGAAATGCGGGTTTCGCTGTCATCGGGCGAGCGCACACCATGGCGAATGGTCGTCAGGATGTCGTCTACCGAACCACCCCACAACCAGTCGTCATCATTGAGGTTCGGATAGCCGGGAGCGCCCTGTGCACCTGTGCCATGGCACTGAACGCAGTTCACGCGAAACGCTGCTGCGCCGCCTGCAATCGCATATTGGCGCAGGTTTTCGTCAGCGATGATCTCATTGACGTCTTTCGCATTGATCTGGTCCATGATGCCCTGACGCTCAGATGCGATCTCGGCATTTTCCTTCCAGAAGTCACCGCGGCTCGACCATTCAGTGAGACCAGCCGTCGAGCTTGAGATCAGTGGCCATGCCGGATAGGCGATGACATAGGCTAATGCCCAAAAGATGGTTGCGTAATATGTCCACAGCCACCAGCGTGGCATGGGGTTGTCGAGTTCCTGAATGCCGTCCCATTCATGTCCGGTGGTCTCTACGCCACTGACTTCATCAATTTTTTTGTCAGTCATTTTTGTCGTCCTTGAATGGAATTTCCTTCGCATCATCGGCTTTCTTTTTGCTTCCCGGACGGAAAGCAAAAAGCACCACGAATACAAAGAACAGAGCCATCGCGAGCAGGCCCCAGCTATCGGCGAAAGTGCGCAGGGTGTTGTAATCCATGGCTAATTCTCCGCTTTATCGTGCTTTGGGGGACTGGTCGTAGGTCGAGAAGTCAACGAGCGTGCCGAGCATCTGGAGATAGGCAATCAATGCATCCATCTCCGAAATGACCTGTGGGTTGCCGTCAAAGTCGCCAACTTTCGCCTTTGGATACCGTTCAAGAAGGGCGGTCGTATCAGCGTCCGGCTCAGCCTGTGCTTTCAGATCGGCAACCGCGTTATCGACCATCTCTTGGCTATAAGGCACCCCGACGGCAGCATTAGCTTTGAGGTTCGCCGAAATATCAGTGATCTTGAGCGGGGTGTTGAGCAGGAAGCCGTAATTCGGCATGACCGATTCCGGCACCACGTCGCGCGGGCGCACCAGATGCTGCACATGCCACTCGTTTGAATAGCGACCACCGACGCGCGCAAGGTCTGGACCCGTGCGCTTCGATCCCCACTGGAACGAATGGTCATACATAGACTCTGCTGCCAGACTGTAATGGCCATAACGCTCCACTTCATCGCGGAATGGGCGGATCATCTGGCTGTGGCAGAGATAGCAGCCTTCACGCACATAGATGTCGCGGCCTGCCAGTTCCAGTGGTGAATAGGGACGCATCCCTTCCACCTTCTCGATGGTATTTTCGAGATAGAACAGCGGTGCGATTTCCACGATGCCGCCCACAGTTACGACGGCCAGCGAGGCAATCAGCAACAGCGTTGCGTTTTTCTCCAGTTTGGAGTGGTTTTTCAGAAAAGACATCAATCACACTCCTTATTTCGCTGGCTGCATGGTTGCGTCAACCACAGGCTGCGCACCGCCCATAGGGGCTTCCTTGCGCAGATTTCCGCGAATGGTCTGATAGACGTTCCAGGCCATAACCAATCCACCGCAGAGATAGAGAACGCCGCCCATTGTACGAATGACGTAGTAAGGGAACATGGCTGCAACGGTTTCGACGAACGAGTAAACGAGGAAGCCCTGGCTATCATATTCGCGCCACATCAGACCCTGCTGGATACCGGAAACCCACATAGCAGAGGCGTAGAGCACGATGCCGAGTGTGGCGAGCCAGAAGTGCCAGTTGACCATACGGATCGAATAGAGGCGTTCACGATTCCACAGCTTTGGCGTCAGGTAGTAGACCGCAGCAAAGGTGATCATGCCGTTCCAGCCAAGCGCACCCGCATGAACGTGACCAATCGTCCAGTCGGTGTAGTGCGACAGCGAGTTCACAGCCTTGATCGACAGCATCGGACCTTCAAAGGTTGCCATGCCGTAGAAGGCGATCGCTGCAACCATCAGACGGATGATCGGATCAGTACGGACCTTGTCCCATGCACCCGAAAGCGTCATCAGACCGTTGATCATTCCGCCCCATGACGGCATCCAGAGCATGATCGAGAACACCATGCCGAGCGTCTGCGCCCAATCGGGAACAGCGGTGTAATGCAGATGGTGCGGGCCGGCCCAGATGTAGAGGAAGATAATCGACCAGAAGTGCACGATCGACAAACGATAAGAATAGATCGGACGGTTCGCCTGCTTCGGCACGAAGTAGTACATCATGGCGAGGAACGGCACGGTCAGGAAGAACGCCACCGCGTTATGGCCATACCACCATTGGGTAACTGCATCCTGTACACCTGCGAAAGCCGAATAGCTCTTCACGCCAAGGAAGGAGACCGGAATCGCCAGATTGTTGACGATGTGCAACATGGCGATGGTGATAATGAACGACAGGTAGAACCAGTTTGCCACATAGATATGTGGCTCTTTGCGTCGCAGGATGGTGCCGAGGAAGACGACGAGATAGACGACCCAAACGATGGTGAGCCAGACATCGACATACCATTCCGGTTCAGCATATTCGCGCGATTGCGTGATGCCGAGCAGATAGCCGGTTGCTGCCATCACGATGAAAAGCTGATAGCCCCAGAAAACGAACCAGGCCAGATCGCCACCGATGAGGCGCGCGCGACAGGTGCGCTGCACGACATAGAACGACGAGGCGATCAGGATGTTGCCGCCAAAGGCAAAGATCACTGCCGATGTATGCAGCGGACGCAGGCGGCCAAAGTTGAAATAGGGTTGCAGATTGAGATCCGGGAAGGCGAGCTGTGCTGCGATAAGCACGCCGACGAGAAAGCCGGCCACACCCCAAAACACGGTTGCGATGACGCCATAACGGATCGGCCCATCCATATAGGTGGACTGATCGACTTTCTTTGGCGTCAGGCCGTAATCGGCATTACGCATCAAAAGAATGGTGAAGATGGCAAGTGTTGCGAACAGAATCCACATGTGGATTCTAAACAGCTCATCATGAGAAAATCCGGCCAGAAGCACAGCAAAAAGTGCTCCCAGACCAGACAGGACTGTTCCAGCGGCGTAGTTCATGTAATCCCCTCGCAGCGCAAGTCAGAAGCTGCCCAAGTGTCCAAGTGACGACAGCTATAGCGATAGCCCTTCTATCGGCATTCCACGGTTGCGTGTCATTGATCTAAATCAAATAGCACTTGATTGGGATGCGACGAATTGGGCGTTTCGAGAGGAATAGCTTTTTTAGCGTGAGAAATAGCTATTTGATTCGATTAAAATTTTTGATTTCGGATTATTGTGCTAGGATAATCAGTGAAGCGCGCAAGCCGCCTTCGGGGCGATTGTGAAGCTGCATTTTTCCACCCATACGGGCTGTTGCCATTTTCACAATAGCCAGCCCCAGACCGCTGCCATTCTCACTTCTGTTCGAGCCGCGATAAAAGCGTTCGGTCACATGTGCCATGTCTTCAGGCGCAATACCGGGACCATCATCCTCGACAGTGAGCACAAGCTTGTCGTCATCCCGCTGAAGGTTGCATCGCACAGACCCGCCTTCCGGTGAGTGGTTGACGGCGTTTTCAATCAGATTGCGCATGGCAAGCGTGAAGAGATGCGGATATTCCATTGTCACAAGCGGAAGATTATTGGGAAGCTCAATCGTCACGTTGCGATTTGCCGCAAGCATACGCATGTCGGTCGAGATAGAAACCAGCAACTGACAGGCGGGTTCGGGCGTGGGCCTCACCATCTCGTCACCTGTTTCCAGGGCCGCAAGGTCAAGCAGCTGGCTGACGAGGCGGCTCGTGCGATCAACACCTGACGCAATCTGGCGGATTGCCTTGAGACGCATGGTGTCATCTTTGGCACTCTCTGCAATCTGCGCCTGTGTCTTGAGGCCCGCCAGTGGGGTTTTGAGTTCATGCGCGGCAAAAATTGCAAAATTGCGCTCGCGTTCGCGCGCCTCTTCCACGCGATGGAAAAGATCGTTCAAAGCGGACACTGCGGGTGCGATTTCGGAAGGCAGCTTTTCTTCTGGCAGAGGATGCAAATCGCGCGCGTCGCGCTTCGACAACGTGCTGGCAAGACGGCTCAACGGATTAAGTCCGCGTCGCACGCACAGCCAGATCAGGATGGCAAGAATGGGCAGCAAGAGGAGGGCAGGCAGAACAACACCGGCCACCACATTTTGCACGAGGCGCTCTCGGACCGAGAGGCTATCGGCGACCATGACACGCAAACCAAGCTGCGTGTTTTCCACGGCAAAAACCCGCCAACGGTCGCCTGCAACAACCGTATCCGAAAATCCGTTCGCCACGTTGGTCAGGCGGGCGCCGGGCGCACTTTCCGAGCGGCCAACCAGCCTTCCATCGATAGCCCATATCTGGCAGAAAAGCTGACGGTCATAGAGCGGAAAATCGGGCAAGGGCTTGAGCGAAAGTTGTCCGCCATTTCCATCGGGCGCGACTTCAACACGCCGCTCGGTCAGCAGCGAATTAACCATGCGGGCTGCTTCCATGAGGCGCGCATCCAGTACTTTTTCAAGCCTTGCTTCCGTGCTCACATGAATCCAGATGACCGCAAACACCCAGACGAGAAAGGTGATCCCGATCAATATGCCCGTCAGACGGCTGCGGATGGAATTCATGTTTGTGCTCCCGCGAGCCTGTAGCCAACGCCGCGCACCGTTTCGATGAAGGCTGAACCGAGCTTCGAGCGCAAGTGATGAATATGCACTTCGACCGCATTGCTCTCCACCTCTTCCTGCCAGCCATAAAGTGCTTCCTCAAGCGATGACTTGGAAACGGTTGCGGTTGGCCGCTCCATCAATGTGCGCAGAATAGAGAATTCGCGTCGCGTCAGGCGAAGCGGTTCACCGTTGAATTGCACTGACATTTCCGCCGGGTCAAGTTCAACGCCCTGCCATTCAAGCGTGGCACTGGCACGACCCGCGCCGCGCCGGGCAATGGCGCGCACGCGCGCTGCAAGCTCATGAAGATCAAACGGCTTGCCGACATAATCGTCCGCACCCGCATCAAGCCCTGCAATGCGTTCCGGCACCTGATCGCGGGCGGTTAGCAACAGCACCGGCGTTTGATCCCGTGCCTGCCGCATCGACTTCAACACATCAAGACCGGAACCGTCTGGCAGCATGAGATCGAGCACAATTGCGTTGTAGTTCTGCGTTGCAAGGGCTGCTTCGGCGTCGCCGCAGCTTGCAACGGCATCCACGGTGAAGCCGGCCAATCCCAGCCCCACGGTAAGGCCGTCGAGCAGGAGTGCATCGTCTTCAACCACCAGAATACGCATAGTCGTCCCTGTTTCAGTGTTGACTGATTTTGAGCCAGCTTTCGCTTCGCCAGCTTAAGGTTGCCTTAAGGTGACGCGATCATTGGCTTTTTATAATCTACTTGTTCATTTAAATAAAATTTCAGCTTATGAAGGCCGGCATGTTTTGGGGACAGCGATATTGGGGTTTGAGAAATTGAATTTATGCACTGCGAAGCTAAGAACGTGCCTGTCATACGCGCGAATGATCCTGGTCGGCTTTTTACCACTGGCTCTTGCGGCGTGCACAAGCGTTCCCACAGACAGGCCGATTCCCGTCACCATGCCGCAACCCGTGGCCCTCGCGCCTGAGCCGGTGCGTGCTGCGCCTGTCGTTGAGCCTGAGATACAGACGGCGAAAAGCGAATATGAAGTCATGTATGGCGCGGTCACCGATCGTGGAAATCATATTGCGGCACTTGATCTGAGCAAAATAGCGCAAAGAAATCTTCGTAAGCAGGTCGATTATCAGACCACGCATCCGGTTGGCACGATTATCGTCGATCCCTATAAGCGCTATCTCTATCTGGTGCAGCCGGGCGGCAAGGCCATGCGCTATTCCGTTGGCGTCGGGCGTGCCGGAATGACATTCAGCGGTGACGCAGAGGTCGCCTATAAGGCTCAATGGCCGCGCTGGACGCCAACGCAGAACATGATCAAGCGTAACCCCGAACATTATGCAAAACATGCCCAGGGCCTGGAAGGCGGTATCCGCAATCCGCTCGGTGCACGCGCACTTTATCTCTATCGTGATGGCAAGGATACGCTTTACCGTATCCACGGTACCAACGAGCCATGGTCAATTGGCAAGGCGGCCTCGTCTGGCTGTATCCGTCTCTTCAATCAGGATATTATCGATCTTCACAAACGGGTTTCCAACGGAAGCCGTGTTGTTGTTCTCAACAAGGCTCAATCGTCTCAGGGAGAAAGCTGATGATAAATCGCCGCCAGATGCTTGCTGCAACGGCAGCAGGAGCCGCGACGATTGCCATTTCTGGTGGCGGAAGTTTTGCGCAAAGCATGCCGAGCGTGGCCGATGTGCTTTATGACAAAGATATCCCGGTGCTCGGCAATCCTCATGGCGATGTCACCATTGTCGAATATTTCGACTACCAGTGCCCTTACTGCAAGCGAGGACATGCTGAACTGATGCGCGTTGTTGAAAACGATGGCAAAGTGCGGCTGGTGCTTAAAGACTGGATTATCTTTGGCGATAATTCTGCCTATCCAGCACGGCTGGTTCTGGCAGCAGAAAAATCCGGCGCCTATGTCAAGGCAATGGAAGCCATGATGCAAACGACAGGGCGTTTGAGCAAAGATCAGACGGACGAGGCTCTTAGAAAGGCCGGTCTTGATCCGAAAAAACTTGAAGCGCAATATCAGGCAGATGCCGTAAGGATCGATGCTATCCTTGAGCGCAACATGGAGCAGGGCGAGGCGTTTAATTTCGGTGGCACGCCGTCTTTTGTGATCGGCACCAGACTCTATGGCGGCGTGATGAAAAAGCAGGGCCTGATCGATGCAATTGCACAGGCTCGTAGGGGCTGATGAATTTGAAAGTAAGCAGCGGAGTGTTGTCAGTCTTGTAAGGCTTTAGATTTCCTTCATAGTAAGAAGGATCAATGGACATGAACCTGATGACATGCACGCCAACGCTCAACGATGACACGGATGAAAGCCGCTGGCACAAAGTTTTCACACGCGACAAAGCTGCGGATGGCGAGTTTTTTTATGGCGTACGCACGACGGGCGTTTATTGTCGCCCGTCGTGCCCTTCACGGCGTGGAAAACGTGAAAACGTTCAGTTTTTTGACATGGCAGAGGCCGCGGAACGCGCAGGATTTCGTCCCTGCATACGGTGTAAACCCAATCTGCCAGCAACGCTTGATGCACAGAACAATGCCCGTCATGCTGATATGATTGCAGCCGCATGTCACTATATCGATATTGCGGAAGAAATACCGGACCTTGACGAAATAGCGCGCGCAGTTGGTGCCAGTGCTTCGCATTTTCACCGTCTTTTCAAAGCCTTCACCGGACTGACGCCCAAAGAATATGCGGATGCGCAGCGCGGGCGAAAAATCCGTTCAGCCCTTGAAACGCCGCAAGCAAGCGTGACAGCCGCCATTTATGAAGCTGGATATAATTCATCAAGCCGCTTCTATGAAGCATCGGACAAGGTTCTGGGAATGAAGCCAAAGACCTATAAATCCGGTGGGCAGAATGAGACAATCCGCTTTGCTGTCGGTCAGTCTTCGCTGGGGGCGGTTCTTGCTGCGGAAAGTGCGAAGGGTGTTTGTGCCATTCTGATGGGCGATGAGCCAGAGGCGCTGATCAGCAATCTCGAAGACCGGTTCCCCAAAACCGAGCTTATCGGAGGGGACCGGGATTTTGAGGATCATGTTGCGCAAATTATCGGGTTCGTTGAAGACCCTCGTATTGGGCTTGATTTGCCACTGGATTTGCGTGGCACTGTTTTTCAGGAACGGGTTTGGCAGGCATTGCTGCAAATCCCGTTTGGTAAAACAGTGAGCTACACCGAACTTGCGCAAATGATCGGCGCGCCAAAATCAATCCGTGCCGTGGCGCAGGCATGTGGCGCGAACAAGATTGCTGTTGCGGTTCCCTGTCATCGGGTTGTGCGCAATGATGGTGGATTGTCCGGCTATCGCTGGGGTGTGGAACGCAAGCGCGATCTGCTTGAAAGAGAGCGCCAGCCTTCAAACATTGAGGGTTGCAACCCCGCTGCGGATAGCTTTTGATCGGATAAAACTTGAAGGATTCGGACATGAGCGTCACGATTTACGGCATCAAAAACTGCGACACCATGAAGAAGGCGCGCACATGGCTTGAAGATCATGGCATTGACTATGCTTTTCACGATTACAAGAAAGACGGCCTTGATGGTGCAACGCTGGACCGTTTCCTGAAAGACATCGAATGGGAAAAGTTGCTCAATCGTGCGGGCACCACGTTCCGTAAGCTGCCAGAAGAACAGCGCCACAATGTCGATGCTGCCAAGGCGCGTGAACTCATGCTGGCACAACCCTCTATGGTCAAGCGCCCGGTGCTTGAGAGGAATGGCGCGCTGACTGTCGGGTTCAAACCGGATCAGTATGAGGCATTCTTCAAGGCTTGAGTACCGCAAAACCTGTCATAGATAGTATCTCCAGCGTGACGGATAAATTGGCAGGTTAATAAATGCGTCAGCGAATAGAGAAGATTTTTCAGCAATGGTCAGTGAGTTGGCGTGATGCGCTGATTGCCTCTGTTGGTGGCGCAGTCGCATGGCTGATCTGTCAGTGGATGCTGGGGCAGCCGCGCCCTCTCTTCGCGATGGTGACAGCCGTTATCTGTCTTGCGCCCAATCTGCCCAATCATGGCAAACAGGCGATTGGCGTGATCGCAGGTGTGACGACTGGCGTGCTGGTGGGCGAGTTTTCTCTGCTTCTGCCCCATACGATTCCGGTCCTGCATATGAGTGTTGTCACCTGCATCGCCATGGTGATTGCAACGACCTTCGGTCTTGCGCCGGCTATCGCCATTCAATCGGGCGTTTCTGCTATTCTTGTCCTGGCAATGGGGCCGCAGGTCGCGGGAATGACACGGCTTATTGATGTTCTGGTGGGCGCGGGTGTCGGGCTTTTGTTCAGTCAGATATTGTTGACACCCGATCCGGTGCGCCTGATCGACAGAGCCGTGCGGGGACTTGTCGATAATATCCTGAAAGGTCTCAAAAAGTCGGCAATTGCGTTGGAAACACAAGATGTTATCCACGCACAGAGCGCAATCAACCAGTTTACACAGGCGCAACGCGCGGTCAACGCGCTGGGGGATGGCATAGCGCTCGCCCGGTCAAACGCGCGCTGGTCTTTGCGCGGTCGGCTGGTTGCGCGCGAGATCAGTGAAATGGCAGGCCGCTATGATCGCCGCGGCATCCGCCTTTATGCAACGGCTCTGCTCTTTGGAGAGGCCGTCGGTAATGCGCTTCGTAAGAAGGAAGCGTCGCCGCCCGAATGGATTTCACAATCGCTTCAATCGGTCATCCATAATTGTAATCTGGGCGAGGGCGACGCGCCTGAACGCCTTTCACCCGTGCCGCAGGATATTGATTTCAGTTGGCGGGATGCGGCTTTCCGGCTGCAATCAATGAACGAGATATTGCTGCATTTTCTTCATTCAGGCCAGCCAGACAGCGTGCCAACGCGCCCCCCAAAAAACAGACCGGATATACAGGCCGGTTAGGCTGCTTTTGCGGGATGCCGAAAAATTGAACTCAATTCGAGTGATTGTCTCAATCAGAAAAATTCAGTTGTGCACGATTACCCAAAGCGTATTTTCAGCGCTATGAATCAAGCACTCTCCCAAACAAATTCGCATCGTATTGCTCTTCGTTACGCTTTTGGCGGCTTTTTCGCCATGATTGCGGCAATGGGGATCGGCCGCTTTATTTACACGCCGATCCTGCCCGGCATGATGGTGGATGTGGGTTTTAATGCCGCAGATGCAGGCTTTATCGCTTCCGCCAACTATGTTGGGTATCTGTTGGGAGCAATGGTTGCGGGCTATGGCTGGTCAGCGGGGATTGAACGCAAAAGCGTCATTGCCGGTTTGATCATCAGTGCGGTTCTCTGTGCCGCGATGGCATTTTTTGATGGCGTTTGGCCGTTTTCGATCATTCGTTTTGCAGCAGGCTTTATCAGCGCCGTGACGATGATTCTTGGCACGACAATCGTGCTTAGCCATATAGCGATTGCCGAACGGGCAGAGCTTGGTGCGCTGCATTTTGGCGGGGTTGGCGCAGGTATTGCGCTTTCAGCGATCATGGTTGCGGGTATCCGGTTTTCGGGACTTGATTGGCGGGCCGACTGGATTGGAGCTGCCATTTTAAGTCTGGTCATGGCTGTTCTGGTGGTTGCGCTTGTGAAGGAAGGGCCAGTTGGCGGAGCCAATGGCAAGCGCGAACCGGCACTGCCAAGCAGCTTTGCTTTTAATGCGATTTCAATAGCCTATGGCATTTTTGGCTTTGGCTATGTGATCACGGCAACGTTCATCATCACAATCGTACGGGCAAATGATGGTGGCTCGTTGATGGAAGCAGCCGTGTGGGTTGTGACGGGATTATGCGCTGCACCTTCGATCTGGCTCTGGTCGCCTGCCATTCGGAAGTTTGGTCTCTTTATCGCTTTTGCGCTGACTGCGGCGATCGAAGCTCTCGGCGTGGCGGCAAGCGTGTTGCTTCCGCCACCTTTGGGGCCATTGGTTGGCGGTGCATTGCTTGGCATAACCTTTATGGCGCTAACGGCCTTCGGGCTTCAGACCGCGCGTGTGCTTGCACCGCAGTCGCCGAAGCGTGCCCTTGCAAGGATGACGGTTTGTTTCAGCATCGGACAGATTGCAGGGCCGCTGATTGCAGGCTTCATGGCGCAACGCTTTGGCTCGTTCACTGTCCCCACTCTCGTTGCAGCCTTTGCCCTCCTGATGACGGCGATCATTGCTTACGCCGCTGGGCGTGCTGCCAAGTAATGGAAAACCTTAAAAAAATTTAATTGGTAAACAGTTTTGGATCGGTGCCTTATGCAGCCAACATACTTGTTGGACCTATTGCAATGTTCGTATCCTTTTTCCCGCGTCCTAAGCTGTTCTTCTCATCCGTGCTCGTTTGGACACTGCTTGCCATTATTGGCTGGTATGAAGGTGGTGCGGCACTCGGAGGTTTAATCGGTTTGCCACCGGCGGCAGCTGATGTTGCACCCATCATTGGCGCAAGCCTCTTCTGGTCTGCGCCTTTCCTTTGGTTTTATATCTATTTTGCTGTCGCCGTGTTCGCATTCTATGCGGTCTGGTCATGGTTTGCGCCGCATCCATGGCAGCGATGGTCTGTGCTTGGTTCGGCTTTGATTCTGTTTGCGACCTATTTCAGTGTGCAGGTCAGCGTTGCGGTCAACGCATGGTATGGCCCGTTTTATGATATGGTGCAGAAGGCGCTGGGAACGCCCGGCTCGGTGCAGGCAGTTGATTTTTACTGGAGTATGGTGGACTTCGCAGGCATTGCCTTTGTTGGTGTCACCATTGGCGTGCTGAGCGCGTTTTTCACCAGCCATTATATCTTCCGCTGGCGCACGGCGATGAATGATTTTTACATGAGCCACTGGCCGAAACTGCGTTCGGTCGAAGGCGCTGCGCAGCGCGTTCAGGAAGATACGATGCGCTTTTCTACGACCGTTGAACAGCTGGGCGTCAATCTGATCAAGGCGATCATGACGCTGATCGCGTTTCTTCCGGTGTTGTTTTCGTTTTCTAACAGGGTGAGCGAGTTGCCAATCATCGGGCTGGTGCCGCATGCGCTGGTATGGGCGGCAATTGTCTGGGCGCTGTTTGGCACCGGCTTTCTGGCGCTGGTCGGCATCAAACTGCCGGGGCTGGAATTCAACAATCAGCGCGTGGAAGCGGCCTATCGTAAGGAGTTGGTCTATGGTGAAGATCATGCGCATCGTGCCGAGCCGCTTAAGATGGGAGAACTGTTCTCCAGTGTCCGCCAGAATTATTTTCGGCTCTACTTTCACTACGTCTATTTCAACGTTGCCCGTATCTTTTATTTGCAGGCTGACAGTATTTTTCCGACACTTATTCTGGTGCCATCAATTGTTGCGGGCAAGCTGACGCTTGGCCTGATGAACCAGATACTCAATGTATTTGATCAGGTGCGTGGGTCGTTCCAGTATCTCGTTAATTCATGGACGACCATTATCGAACTTCTTTCGATCTATAAGCGTCTGCGTGGCTTTGAAGCGGTGATTTATCAAGAGCCATTGCCGGTGCTGGATCAGGAAAATCTCGGCCTGATGTCATAATCTTTACGATCTTCTCTGCGCGGCGCTGCCGCCCGGAGCGATGATTGTGTTGAGATAATCATTATATGTCGTGCATTTCACATCAGGCTTGTTGCAGACCTCGGATACGAGACGTTCCATGGCGCGCCAGTAAGCCCCGTCATTCATCAGCACAAAGTGAAAGCCAAGCTGTAAGGGAATGCGCTCACCATTATACTGTTTGTCGAAGGCCGTGCGGAAAGCTTTATAGGCACGTTCTTCAAACACAGCTGCCTGGGCGGGCGCTTCCTTGCCTTTGGAGTGGCGGACATAAAGATTGTAATCCATACCCACGATAAGCCGCTGCGATGGGCCTTCAGGAATAAGCGGCAGACCGAAAGACGCAAACTGCCCAGTGATCTGTGGCAGTTCCGGTCCACGCGTGATCGATGATGCTTGATAGCGGAAGCCATTGGCTTTCAATGCATCCTGTACGGGCTTTGATGCCGCAAGATAGGGCGCGCGGAAGCCGTTTATGCCGTGGCGCGCCAGTTCTTGCCAGCCCTCGGGCTCGCCGTCGATACCGTTATTCTTATAAGCATCGGCAGTGATGCGGCGGAATTCTTTGATTTCCTTGTCCCAGTCGGCCGTGGACCAGTTGGTGCCATCAAAATGGCCGCAGCCATGGCTGGCAATTTCGTTCCCTTCCAGGTGCGCCTGCCAGATATTATCAAGGCGCGTCACAACTTCATCATGGCTCAAAGCAAAGCCGACATTGGATGCACCGGCACGTTTTTGCGGCGGTTGATAATCGCGGCGGTTTTTCTTTTCCATCAAAAAGACGCAGGACAGGAAATAAGTGAAATGCGCATTGTTGTTTTTCGCCAGTTCGCGTGAACGGGTCCAAAGCTTGTTGTCATGCGCGCCGTCAAAAGAGATCAGCACATATTGCGGCTTAGAGGTTTCTGCCTGAGCCGGATTTGTGACAAAAGCAAAAGAGGCCGTGACAGCAAGGACAGAAGAAAGAATACGCATGAGAGAGTGAACGCCACTTTGGGGGAAAGGTTGCTTCCTACGTGTTGAATAAGGCGAAGCTCGGACACAAATACAGATTGTTCGGGTAAGGTGCAGCTTATTTCGCTGACGGGTCTTACATATGGCGCGAATTCCGACTAAAAGCGCCTGAACATAGAAATTAAGATCAACAGTTTTCAGAGCGTGGCTTTATGCGCATAGCGCTCAAGTAAAAAATGGCAGGTCCATGGCAGACGACAGTTTCATTCGCGAGGTAAACGAAGAGCTCCGTTCGGAACGGGCGAAGCAGGTTTGGAAAAACTTTGGCCCTCTTCTAATTGGCGCGGCGATTGCGATTGTAATCGGTACAGCCGGCTGGGTCGGTTATAAGCACTGGACTGAGAGCAAGGCATCTGCCTCTGGCGATAAGTTCCTGGCGGCTCTCGATCTTGCCGCTTCCGGCAAGAACGAAGAAGCCATCGCCGCACTCGATGATCTTGAAAAGACAGGCTATGGCTCTTATCCGGTACTGGCGCGTTTGCGTGCTGCCTCTGTGCTGGCGGAGAAGGGTGATGTGCCAGCGGCTGTTACGGCTTTTGATGCGGTTGCAGCGGATAATGCAGTTCCCGCGCCGATGCGCGACATAGCGCGCATTCGTGCAGCCTATCTGCTGGTGGATTCTGGTTCTTATGATGATGTCGCAAAGCGCGTTGAAACGCTTTCGGCAGACGGCAATCCAATGCGTTCGAGTGCGCGTGAGACCCTTGGTCTGGCAGCATGGAAAGCGGAGCGTTTCGACGATGCCGCAAAACTTTACCAGCAGATTGCCAATGACACACTGGCTCCGGCGAACATCCGCCAGCGCGCCAATACAATGCTTGATCTCATGCGCGGCGCTGGCATTAAAATGCCAGAAGCTCAGGGCTGAGCTAAACCAATTTCGGAGTAATACGAACCTATGGGTTTCACTCTCGCCATTGTCGGGCGTCCCAATGTCGGCAAGTCCACCCTGTTTAATCGCCTCGTCGGCCGCAAGCTGGCGCTGGTTGATGACTTGCCGGGTGTCACGCGCGACCGGCGTATTCATGATGCCAAGCTTTATGATTTGAAGTTTCAGGTCATTGATACGGCTGGTCTTGAAGATGCTGCCAATGACAGTCTGGAAGCGCGCATGCGTGCCCAGACGGAGGCTGCCATTCAGGAAGCTGACGCCATTCTTTTCGTCATTGACGCGAAAGCCGGGCTGACGCCAGCCGATAGCACTTTTGCCGAACTGGTCCGCCGTTCCGGCAGGCCTGTTGTGCTGGTCGCAAACAAGGCGGAAGCGAGGGGCGCGCAAACTGGCCTCTATGATGCTTTCCAGCTTGGCCTTGGGGAACCATGTCCTGTTTCTGCTGAACATGGTCAGGGCATGCCCGATTTGCGTGACGCAATTGTCGCGCTTCTGGGCGAAGAGCGTGCATTTGCCGATCAACGTGCAGAAGAAGCTGCGGAAGAGGCTTTCACGCCGGCTGCCGTTGGTGAGTTGATTGGCGATGATATTGAAGACCCGGATGAGGAAATCATCCCGGATTATGATGCCACCAAGCCGTTGCGCATTGCCATTGTTGGACGTCCGAATGCGGGTAAGTCCACGATGATCAACACAATGCTTGGCGAAGATCGTCTGCTGACAGGGCCTGAAGCCGGTATCACGCGCGATTCGATCTCGGTCGAGTGGGAATGGCGCGGACGCAATATCAAGCTTTACGATACGGCTGGTCTCCGTCGTAAATCGCGCGTGCAGGAAAAGCTTGAGAAGCTTTCGGTTGCCGATGGTCTTCGTGCGATCCGCTTTGCGGAAGTGGTGATTATCGTGCTTGATGCGACGATCCCTTTTGAAAAGCAGGATTTGCAGATCGTCGATCTGATCATCCGCGAAGGCCGTGCGCCGGTTATTGCGTTCAACAAATGGGATCTGATCGAAGATCGCCAGATGGTTCTCGAAGATCTTTACGAAAAGACGGCGCGGCTTCTGCCACAGGTGCGTGGCCTTCGTGCTGTGCCGATTTCCGGTGAGCGCGGGCAGGGGCTGGACAAGCTCATGGAGAATGTCGTCAAGACCCATGAAATCTGGAACCGTCGCATTTCGACGGGTCGTCTGAACCGTTGGCTTGAAGGCGTTATTGCGCACCAGCCACCGCCGGCAGTTTCTGGCCGTCGCCTCAAAGTCAAATACATGACGCAGATCAAGACCCGCCCACCGGGCTTCGTGGTCTCCTGTTCACGCCCTGATGCGATGCCGCAATCTTATGTGCGTTATCTCATCAATGGCCTGCGTGAGACATTTGATATGCCGGGCGTGCCGATCCGTCTGTCGCTCAAGACGTCGGACAATCCGTTTGCGGGTCGCGCAAAAAAGAAGAGATAAATGAAAGCCCGGTTGTGAAACCGGGCTTTCTTTTTGCGGGAAACGCGTCCTCAGAGCATTTAAAGTTCTAGCCGAAAACGCCGCCCTCATCAGCGTCGACAGTAATCGACAATGTGACATGGCGTGGGCGCGTGAGCGCAAAGAGCACAGATTCAACGATATCGCGGCTTGTGGCTGCCTGTCCCTTTTTTCGATGGGCGGAGGCTTCCCAGTTGTCCTCCAGGGGCGACGCGTCTTCGAGGTAGGGCGGGTGCACGATGATGGAACGCACTGGCGTTCCGGCAAGCTTTTGCCGTAGTCCGTCTGCCAGTGCAGCCTGTGCGCGCTTTGCAGCATAGAACGGCACCGAAACTGTTTGTAAGGGTGCATTTGGCAGGCCACTGATCGAACCGATGGTGACAATATCCGGGCGCGATGACGCGTTGAGAAGGGGCAGCATCCCTTGCGTGAACATAAAGGTTCCGGTTACCGCGGCATTGATGACGCCCGAAACTTCCTCAATGGAATATTCGTCCTCTCTGTCTTCCAGCCACATAGCGCCATTGTTGATAAGAATATCGATAGAGCTGTGGTCCGCCTTGATTGTTTCCATAGCGGCAGCCACGCTTGTCATGTCTGCAAGATCGACCTGCACTGTTTGCACCTTGCACCCCGTATGTGCCGCAATCTTATGGGCCGTCTCTTCAAGTGCCTTCAGGTTGCGACCGCACAGCACGAGATCACACCCGGCTTCGGCGAGGGAAAAAGCAAGAGCAGCACCCAAACCACGTGCGGCGCCTGTTAAAATGGCAGTCGTTCCGTCTAAGCGGGACATGTGTGCTCCTTCGGTTCATTCATTGTGATTGTCTCTTATTCGTCTTTGGTGACTTGAGAAACTCTTATCTGTCTGCTACTTCGCCGCCTCCTGAAAATCCCCACCATCAGAGGCAGATTATGACGACCGTTAGCCAGAGCCAGTTTGACGGCGTTACACTGGGCATCGATTTCGGTACAACGAACACTGTTCTGTCTCTGGCCTCGCCAGATGGTAGGACGGCTGTGCTGAGTGTGCCAAAGGATGGCGTCGACATGACCGGCTACCGCTCGATTCTCTGTTTCTGGCAGGATCGGGAAACTGGTGAGCGCACCTGCGAAAGCGGGGCATGGGCGATGGATGCCTTTGTGAATGCACCGCATTCAACGCGTATGCTGCAATCATTCAAGACGTTTGCGGCTCAAAAATCCTTCACCGATACGCCGGTCTTCGGCAAGCGTTTCAAGTTTGAAGATATTTTAGAAACGTTTCTTCAATCCGTTGCAGCACGCCTTGGTGATCGCCTGCCTCCAAAGGGCAATCGTGTCATTATTGGCCGTCCGGTCATTTTTGCCGGAGTATCGCCGGACGAAGACCTGGCCATGCAGCGTTATGAAAAAGCGTTCCGTGCTTTTGGCTTCACCGACATTCACTATGTTTATGAGCCTGTGGCGGCTGCTTATTTTTATGCACAGGAACTCAAAACCCAATCCACCGTTCTGGTCGCTGACTTTGGTGGTGGTACGAGCGATTTTTCCATCGTGCGTTTTGACGTGGGTGCGAATGGTTTGAGTTTCACGCCGCTGAGCCAGACAGGTCTTGGCATTGCGGGCGACACATTTGATTATCGCATCATCGACAATGCGGTGTCGCCGCTCCTTGGCAAAAATGGCGAATATAAATCTTTTGGCAAGCGCCTGCCGATACCGCGGCATTATTATGCAAATTTCGCGCGCTGGAACACATTGTTTCTGATGAATTCGCCCGCAACTATTCGCGCACTGACCGATCTTGCCAAGAATGCAGTTGATCCTGAGCCGCTTGAACATTTCATTCATCTGATCGAAAACGACTACGGTTATGAAATTTATCGGGCCGTCTCAAATCTCAAGGTTCGCCTGTCGTCGGAAAAAGTATCCGAACTGCATTTCAAGGCCGATGATTTTGAAATTCGTTCCGCTATCACGCGCGATGATTTCGATAGTTGGATTGCCAGCGATGTGGCTAATATCGAGCAATCCGTTGAGCAGGCCGTGCAAAATGCCGGGCTGACGTTTGATGGCATCGACCGTGTGTTTCTGACGGGCGGCACTTCCTTCGTGCCGGCCATTCGCACGGCCTTCGAGCGGCGCTTCCCCGATGCAATGGTTACAAGTTCGAATCAGTTTGATTCGATTGCCAATGGTCTGGCATTGATTGGCCAGAGTGACGACATTCAACGCTGGGCGGTTAAGCCGAATTAAAGCGGGTTGGTTGTGCCTGCGCATTTTAAATTCATTTTTTACGCCGAATAGATCGCGAAGGGAGAAGCTTGCGCTCATTGGTTGTTTAGAGGTTCAAAAAAGCAAATGAAAACAAGCAAGCGGCGTCTGGCGTTAATTCAAAATTAATCAATATTTTCAAAGGGTAAACGAAAATCTGTTAACCATCCATCAAGGTTAATGCTCCATTATTCGCTATAGTTAAGTAATTGTTGCGAGTGGAGTTTGCGGTGCGTTTTGGTTCCATACGAGCGCTGTTTGGCCGGTCGAAGGCCGTTGCCGAGCCGGTATGGCACTATCCGGTGACGGGCTATTGTCCGGAGGATGGTCGCTATTACGCCGTGCGTGCCAAGCCACGTCAGGTCGTGCGCAAACCACACCGTATGGTACCGCTCGTTCTGGCCGCAATCACCTATCTTTTCAATTCCAATGCAATTGCCTTTCAGGATATGGCAAGCCTCGTTCCGAGCGCTGATATTGCCGGTCATCGCTGGACGGCATTCGTCGCCAAAGCACCCGTTGGCTCGCTTCATCAGGCGGAAATGCCTTTCGTTGACGCAACGACTGTAACCGGCAGTATTTCCAGCGGTGGCATTGAAGTTCCGGGCATCGGTCGTGTTGCGCTTTCGGGTGGCCACAAAACCGCAAAGCTTGGCGTTGACGACCCGAACCCGGATGAAAACCGTATCAATCGCGCGGATAAAACGGACCGCATCGTTTCGGTCAAGCCGAAGGCACCGGCGCGTGCATTTAACGCGGGCAGCATGTTTGAAAAAATCAGCATGATCACCGCGCCGCGCGAAAAGATCGATGCGCGGATGGCTTTCTCCAAGTCCAGCATAGAAGGGAAGGAGGTTGAGATTGCGATGGCGTTCCACGCGATCAAACCGCCCAAGCCCAAAAGTGACATTCCTGTTCAATTGGCAAAGCTTATAAACAACGATCAGCCCGACGTTCTCGCGTTGGGCTACGCGCCGTCTAAGCCGGATTATGGCAAAACCTCTCCATTTGAGAGCATTTTGACGCCAGAGGCCGATGCAGGCCGGTTTGTGCCTCCAATCAGCAGTCAGGATCATGCTTGGGCCGCAACGCCTTTACCCGCTGAGTCGTTTGGAGCAAAAGAACAGAAATGTCTTGCAGAGGCCGTTTATTACGAAGCGCGCGGCGAAACGGTCAAGGGGCAGGTGGCTGTCGCGCAGGTTGTGCTTAATCGGGTGCGCAATCCCGCCTATCCAGGAACCATCTGCGGCGTTGTTTATCAAAATCGCAACTGGTTGAATGCCTGTCAGTTTTCGTTTGCCTGCGACGGCCAGAAACATCGTGTAACCGAAATGCCGCAATGGCGCATGGCGCAGCAGGTTGCCAAAACGGTGACTGCAGGCCGCATCTGGTTGCCGGATGTTGGCTCTTCCACGCATTATCATGCAACCTATGTCAGCCCTTTCTGGGCGCCAACCATGAAGAAAATGACCAAGATCGGACTTCATGTGTTTTACAGGACTTATGGCGGCGGTTGGAGCTGATACAGCCCGTCATGGAAAATCACTTTCGCACACATTTATTTGTTTCGTATGCCGGTCGAAACAGGTGCAGATTGATGAATCTCTCTGCTGACCGACGCCCAATTTGATTCCAATTTTTGGGCCGAATGGCTGTGTGATTTTTGCCTTTGGGTGGAAAATGAGTCGCACCAGTGGCTAAATTATTGTATTTCCAAGAGAAAAAACCTTTTGAAGCAACTGCTTCACTGCCTTGACTAGCGGGCGGTGTGTCAATATGTTGCGCGCAACTTGGAAATGGGCTTTCAACGCCCGCGTTTCTTGCAAAAAGGAGCTGCCAATGACGAGCGGCACTGAACCGGGAAAAGCACCCGGCGAAGGCAAGAGTGCAGGCGGGAAAACTGTTTCCGGGGGGCTGGATCAGCGTTTGAATCGCCTTGAAGCCGAATTGGCCAAAAAGGGTATGTTCAAAGCTCCGGCTTCCGAGGATGAGCGGTCGGAAACTTCCAGTTCCGTTGCGCAGGCCATGAAACTCTCCAGTGAATTTATCGCTGGTATCATAGTTGGCGCGCTGATTGGTTGGTTTGTTGATCGTTACGCAGGCACGTCGCCTTGGGGGTTGATCATCTTTCTCCTTCTAGGCTTTGGTGCAGGCACCCTCAACGTGCTCCGTTCCGCAGGTTATGTCGCCGATCAAGGCAATATTAAGTCTGACGTGGATAAGGGCAAGAAAGACTAAGTCTTAGCGGACATGACAAGAATGTTCGCGTATAGACGCTTGTGACAACGGGCCTTTGGTCCGTGACTGAAACGCCCAAGCGAACCTTTGGTTCGCCAGTGAAGTGCCTTAGGGCAGGAACGACAGACGAGGTTAAGTTGGCCAACGATCCGATTCATCAGTTCCAGGTTTCCCGATTGATTCCGATCGACGTCGGTGGATTGGACTTGTCGTTCACCAATGTTTCGGCCTTCATGGTCGCAACTGTGGTGCTCGCATCCGGTTTTCTTTATTTCACATCGTCGAGCCGTGGATTGATCCCAAGCCGCCTTCAGTCGGTTTCGGAGATGGCTTATGAATTCGTGGCGTCAAGCTTGAGAGATTCGGCCGGTTCGAAGGGTATGAAGTTCTTCCCCTTCGTTTTCTCGCTGTTCATGTTTATTCTGGTCGCAAACTTTATCGGTCTGTTTCCTTACTTCTACACGGTCACCAGCCAGATCATCGTAACATTTGCGCTATCGCTGCTCGTTATTGGAACAGTCATCATTTACGGTTTCTACAAGCACGGCATTGGCTTCCTGAAGCTTTTCGTGCCAAGCGGCGTGCCGGGCATTATCGTGCCACTGGTTGTTGCCATTGAAATCATTTCTTTCCTTTCGCGTCCAATCAGCCTCTCGGTTCGTCTTTTCGCGAACATGCTCGCAGGCCACATCACGCTCAAGGTTTTCGCAGGCTTTGTTGTCTCGCTCAGCTCGCTCGGAGCGCTGGGTGTGGGTGGCGCTATCCTGCCTCTCATCATGACGGTCGCGATCACCGCGCTTGAGTTTCTGGTTGCGTTCCTCCAGGCCTACGTCTTCACCGTTCTCACCTGCATGTACATCAACGACGCAGTACATCCGGGTCACTAAAGCATGTTGCGGAAAAGTGGTTTACCGGTTTTCCGACAACAACATGCGTAATGAAAATATTTAAAGCGCCTCGTATTGCTATAATAAAACACGAAGCGCTTTGAGGTTCTCACCGGCGGGTTTCCGCCAGAACAGAAATCCGCACTAATTTGCAATCCAGAAGGAGCTTTAACATGGAAGCGGAAGCAGCAAAGTACATCGGCGCCGGTCTCGCCTGTTTCGGTATGGCCGGTACGGCTCTCGGCCTCGGCAACATTTTCGGTAGCTATCTCTCGGGCGCTCTGCGTAACCCATCCGCTGCTGACAGCCAGTTCGGCCGTCTCGTGTTCGGTTTCGCTGTGACGGAAGCTCTGGGCATCTTCTCGCTGCTCATCGCGCTTCTGCTCCTCTTCGCTGTTTAATCAACAGTCGCAAGAAACTGGCCTGCCGCGATCTGTATCTTGAAATGCAGCGCGGCTGGCCTTTGCATATGAAGTCTGAGTGAGCATGGTTCAATTTTCCGGTTCTTTTGCCCGGAAATGAATATGCTGGATTGAAGGGGAAATCTGGATGTTCGTGTCCACGGCGTTTGCCCAAACCGCCACCGAATCGCAACCGGCACCAGCTGCTGGCGAGCACGGCGCAGCCGATGCTGTGCACACCGAAACCGGGGTCGCGCACGATGCCGGACACGGCAGCGGCGTATTCCCGCCGTTTGATTCTACCCATTACGCATCACAGCTTCTGTGGCTGGCGATCACTTTCGGCCTTTTCTATCTGTTCCTCTCGCGCGTGGTTCTTCCACGTATCGGTGGCGTGATCGAAAACCGTCGTGACCGTATTGCACAGGATCTTGAGCAGGCCGCCCGCCTCAAGCAGGATGCTGACAACGCCATTGCTGCTTACGAGCAGGAACTGGCCTCTGCCCGCGCCAAGGCTGCTTCGATTGCTGAAGCTGCCCGCGAAAAGGGCAAGGGCGAAGCGAATGCTGAACGTGCAGCTGCTGAGGCAGCTCTTGAAGGCAAGCTTGCTGAAGCGGAAGAACGTATCGCAGCAATCAAGGCGAAGGCCATGAGCGATGTCGGTACGATTGCCGAAGAAACAACGTCTGCGATTGTTGAACAGCTTTTGGGCACAAAGGCTGACAAAGCTGATGTGACCGCAGCCGTCAAAACCGCAAACGCCTGAGGAGACGAAAATGGATTCAACATTTTGGGCGCTTGTTGCGCTTATTCTCTTCATCGCACTGATTGTTTATCTGAAGGTTCCGGGTATGATCGGTCGCTCACTTGATGAGCGTGCCGAGAATATCAAGAAGGAACTCGAAGAAGCCCGAACCCTGCGCGAAGAAGCCCAGCAGCTTCTTGCTGAATACCATCGCAAGCGCAAGGAAGCGGAAAAAGAAGCAGGCGACATTGTTGCCGCTGCTGAACGCGAAGCAAAGGCTCTACTCGAAGACGCCAAGCGTGCGACCGAAGAATATGTCGTTCGTCGCAACAAGCTTGCTGAGCAGAAGATTGCAACCGCTGAAACCGATGCAATCAATGCAGTCCGTGCTTCGGCTGTTGATCTGGCAATTGCAGCTGCTGGCAAGATCGTTGCCGACAAGGTTGATACCAAGGTTGCAGGCACCCTGTTCAAGGATGCAGTCGGTCAGGTTAAATCCAACCTGAACTAAGTTCATCTCTAATAGAGTTTTATAAGCCGCCTCAAAAGGGCGGCTTTTTTATTTGGGTTTTGGCCAAAATATGAAGCTATGCAACATTTAGAAGGGAGTGCTGCCTCGCGCAAAGCAACCCAAGTTTTTGGAGTTTCGCTCAGAGGTGTGACGCCGTACCCTGGGTTTGGTTGAAATTGGGAGGCTCTTGAGAGGATAAGGGGGGCTTTGATGCAGGACGATAATCGCCGTTTGGAGCGTGGCAGAGCAAAGCTCACATCATTACATGCAGACTCAAGCTGTAGCGTCGTTGAAGCTTTAGACGACATTGCGCCGGATTTTGCCCGTTATATTTATGAATTTGCTTATGGTGACATTTACAGCAGACCGGGCCTTGTGGCGCGCGACCGCCAGATTGGCACGATAGCGGCGTTAACGGCACTTGGTCATAACTCGCAGCAGTTGAAAGCACATATTCTGGCAGGCATGAACACCGGACTGACACGGGAGGAAATCGTTGAGGTTATAATCCAAATGGCTGTCTATGCTGGTTTTCCCGCAGCGATGAATGGCCTTGCTGTCGCAAAGGAAGCCTTCAGCGAGTTTGACAAGCACTCCTGCTAGTCAAACGTTGCCGTAAAAATTCAACATACAGATCCGCATTAAATAGACGAAAAGCGGCCTTTAATTGGTGCAAAAGTATAGCGGTGAACGCCTGGTACTGGGCCAATTGCTTCGATGGCTGCACGGTGTTTAGCTGTGCCGTAACCCGCGTGCACCTCAAAGCCATATGCAGGATGAACCGCTGCACTGCGGGCCATCATGCGATCACGCGTGACTTTCGCCACAATGGACGCTGCTGCAATTGACATTGAGCGCTGATCGCCTTTTACCAATGCAGATCCCGGACAAGACAAACCGGGCGGAATATCGCGACCATCAATCAATGCGTGATCCGGGCTGAGTGTCAGGCCCAGAAACGAGCGGCGCATGGCTTCAAGCGCTGCTTTTCGAATGTCACTTCCATCAATGCTGCGCGCACTCAGGCTTGCGACCGAAACGGTGAGTGCTTTGGCCAGAATGATTTCGTAAAGCGCATCGCGCTTTTTGGCATTCAGGCGTTTGGAGTCATCCAGCCCCTCAGGCAGGTTTTCCGGATCAAGAACAACTGCAGCAGCAACAACGGGGCCTGCGAGCGGCCCGCGGCCAGCTTCATCAATACCTGCAATATGACGAAGCCCGCGCGCCATAAGCCTTCTCTCTTCTGAGAAGTCAGGTGCAAGCGGGATGTCAAAGAGGAGCGGAGAATCAGAACTCAAGCGTTTCATTTGGCGGCAATGCTCGCATTGCTTCTGATTCTCCGCAAGGTCCCTGCCGAGGATAGTGGCGTAAAAGCAGGGGCCTTCCGTCCGAAAAAATCAGACGGAGATTAAATACACAACTGACAACTCTGACATGCGTGAAGCGAACAATAGGCTCGCAGCGCCTTGCTTTTGTGGATGACGGATTCCCACACGCGCTGCGGCTCAAAAAAGAGAAAGCTGTTTGCCGCCTTTTTCGACAGGCTCGAACAGATCTGTCCGCAGCGCAACGCGCTTTGAATTGTAGCCGAGCTTGCGCGCAGCAATTTCAAAACGGCGCCCAATCTGCCAGGCATAGGGGCCTGTGCCGCGCATCCGCTTGCCCCATTCCGCGTCATAGTCCTTGCCGTCACGCATCGAGCGTACCAGTGACATCACATGCCGATAGCGGTCAGGATAATTGCGCAGCAGCCAGTCCTTGAACAAAGGTGCCACTTCAAGCGGCAGACGCAGCAACACATAACCTGCTTCGCGCGCCCCTTGTGCGAAAGCAGCATCCAGAATGCGCTCGATCTCATGATCATTGATGCCGGGAATGACCGGCCCCATCATGACATTGGTTGGAATGCCGGCTTCGTTGAGCTTTCGAATGGCTTGAAGCCGCAAAGTTGGTGTTGATGCGCGCGGTTCCATCGTGCGCGCAAGGTTGGCATCCAGCGTGGTGACTGAAAGCGCGACTTTGGCCAGACCCTTTTCAGCCATACGGCTTAAAATATCGATGTCACGCACCACGAGCGCTGATTTGGTGACAATGCCGACGGGATGATTGGCAGCCTCCAGCACCTCGAGAATTTCGCGCATGATACGCCATTTCTTTTCGATGGGCTGATAAGGATCGGTGTTGGTGCCAATGGCGATTGTCTTGGGCTGGTAGCCGGGCTTCGCAAGTTCGCGTTCCAGAAGGCGGGGCGCATCCGGCTTGGCGAACAGGCGCGCCTCGAAATCAAGCCCGGCAGAAAGCCCCATATAGCTGTGCGTTGGACGGGCAAAGCAATAGATGCAGCCATGTTCGCAACCGCGATAGGGGTTGATAGAGCGGTCAAAATTGATATCGGGTGAATCATTGCGCGTGATGATGGTGCGGGGCTTTTCAATCTGCACGTCAGTCTTGAAAGCGGGCAGGTCTTCGAGCGTCTCCCATCCATCGTCAAATTCATGTCGTGTGGTCGGCTCAAAACGCCCTGTCGGATTGATGCCAGCGCCGCGTCCACGGCGCCGTGCGTGGTCAATACGTAAGCCTGCTTCGCTCACAAGCGCATTGGCGTGTTCCGCGCCTCCTGCTGCGAATGCTGCTTTGTCTGCCTGCTGGATAATTTCCATAACCGACTCTCTCGTTTCAGGCACTATTCGTAATCCAATAGTCGGAACAAATCAAGAACATTATGTCAGGCAGCTTTTCGATCACGCAGCCTTGATATAAAAGGGCGCATGTTATCCGTTTTGATTATGGCGCGAAATTCTGAGAAGCCTCTGGCTCAAACGTTGTCAGCATTGGTATCCGCCGTTGTTGAAGGGCTTTTGCGACGTGTTGTTGTTGCGGATAGCGGTTCCAGCGATGCGACACGATTGGTTGCCGAAGGGGCGGGATGTTCGCTTTACGATGCTAAGGATTTACCGAAGGCATTTGATGATCTGCGAACGCAGTGGCTTCTCGTCTTAAAGCCCGGTGCAATTCTTCAGGATGGCTGGGAAGATGCCGTGCGGCGGCATATGGAATCGGGAAAAGCGCCGGCACGCTTTTCAACACCACATGATTCGGGTTTGGTGGGCAGGTTTTTGGGTGCAAAGCCGTCGCTCGATGCAGGACTTCTGGCGCCTGTCTTGGTTATCAGGCCATTGATCCGGGATGGGGGCATCCCACCGGTTGTCATAAAACAACTCAAGCCTGTGCGGCTGTCCCACCCGATTTTGCCACCAGAAACAACAAAAGGCGGAGCCTGAAGCTTCGCCTTTTTGAATGATATCAGAGCAAGCTGATATTATTTCTGGTAGCTCGAAGGCGATGCATCGCCAAAACGATGGGCTGAGCCGTCCTGATGGGTGTTCTGACCAATCGAAGCGGTTGCCGTGCGATCAACCTGCTGTGTTGCAACGGGTGTGCGGTCATTGGCATAAAGATCGGCAGGGGTGCCAACATTTGGGTTTTCAGCGAAAGCAGCACCGGCGCTCAGAACGACGGCAACAGCAGCAAGAGCAAACTTTTTCATTTTTCTATTCCTTCTATATCGCCCTTTGGATGGCATCAGTGCTTCCGGGGGCACCGGGGTGGCGCTAACGCCATCCACCGGGGAGATAACTGGGGTGCTGTTCGGATCATTCCGCCCAGCGGGATTGTTTACAAACTGAGCTTAGTTCTGAAAGCTCGAAGGCGATGCGTCACCGAAGCGATGAGCTGAGCCGTCCTGAACGGAGACCTGACCGATGGAAGCGGTTGCCGTACGATCAACCTGCTGGGCTGCAACGGGCGTGCGGTCATTGGCATAAAGATCGGCAGGGGTGCCAACATTTGGGTTTTCAGCGAAAGCAGCACCGGCGCTCAGAACAACGGCAACAGTAGCAAGAACAAATTTTTTCATTTTCTATCTCCTTGGTTTTTGTGAAGCGACGCTGTGTTCGTCGTTTCGATGAGCAAGAGATAGGCCTTTCGATTGGCTGCGCCTAGCCACCGTTTGGTTCACAGATTGTATTCGTAAAGGTGAACAATAAGGCGGATTTTAGCGGCATGCCTTCTCTGCGGTGAATTTTGTTCAAGTATATGTGAACAATAAAAGGCGAAGACCGGGCCTTACCAAGGCGTCTACCGAGAGCGTTGGATAATGCTTGAAAACAAACACAGAGCATTTCCAATGATTCAATCAAAACAGGAAGTGCTTTAGTCAGCGGAAGCCGTTGTTTTCGTTGAAATAACGAACCAGTCCGGTTTCTTCGAGCGGATGGCGCTTGCCGCCATATGTGTGCGCGCCATGTCGTTGAATATGGCAAAGCACGTCGCTCCTGAACCTGACATTTGCGCAAAGAGCGCGCCGTGCTCGCGCAGGCAATCAAGCTTGTCGTTGATTTGTGGCGCAAGCTTGAGGGCGGCTGGCAGCAGGTCGTTGCGTGTTGACCCAAGGTAACCACACATCGCTTCAACGCTGCCTTCAGGTGGCGAGGCGAGCGCCGGATGGTCGCGCTTTGTCAGTGCCTGGAATACAGCGGGTGTGGCAACAGCCGTGCCATCATTGATAAGCAAGAGGGGAAGCGACGGTATGCCTGTTACAGGGGAAAGCCGCTCACCAATGCCACGTGCGATCAACGGCGTACCAAAGGCCGCGCCATGCAGACACATAGGAAGGTCTGCGCCAAGCTTTAGGCCAAGCGCTGCAAGCGTGTCAGAATCCAGCTTCAGCTGCCATAGTTCATTGAGCGCAAGAAGTGTTGCCGCAGCATCGCTTGATCCCCCACCAATACCGGAAGCAACGGGCAGGTTCTTTTCAAGGTGGATGGCAACAGGGGGCAAATCACGCGCAGCATATTCTCGCAAAGCATCGCGGGCTTTTAAAACGAGATTGCCACCATCAAGCGGAACCCCTTTGGCGAAACGACCACTGATAGTGAACTGATCCTGCGGGGTGGGCGTCACTTCAATGACATCGCCATAATCGGCAAAAACCACAAGCATATCAAGCAGATGATAACCATCATCCCTGCGCCCGGTTACATGGAGCGCGAGATTGGTCTTGGCCGGAGCAGTGTGTCGAACCGTTTGTGCGGCCTGTGCTGTATTGTGCATTTTCTAGGTAAATCAGGATCAGTCTTTTTTGACGTAATATTCGCCGGTCTTGGGATCCTGAACCAAAGTGCCATTGGCACGGTTCTGGGCTTCCTTCTCTGCCCGACGCACACGCTGGGTCACGCGAACCGCTTCGCGCTTGAACGACCGGTAACCGTACCAGGCGGCGGCGAGGATCAGCAGCAGAAAAATAAGCTGGGGCATGGCCTCTAGTCCTTTTAGCATCGTGCCTTCACAGAATGAGAGCGCCCTTTGTGCGTCCAAAAGGACGCTTGACGCTCTAGGCTTACACATGTCCTGCAATTGCCATTTCAGGACATGTGTGGATAAATCTTAGCAGCAGTGTAACACTGATCTTGGTCTTTATGCACCATAACATGGTAAAACCATGGAATTCAAAGCCCGTATCGCGCCCAGAGTGCTTTTTCTTCTGCAACCGATAGCATACCATCGCCAAGATGGGCTGCGATAGCGGAGGGGTCGATACCAAGGCCGAGGCCCATTTCGACACCCGGCACCTTTCGGCCCAGAAATCCGCGCTTGGGTTCGATCAGCTTGAGTTTCACCTTATTGCCATAGGTTTTGCGCAAAAAGCTGCGCATATCTCCAAGACCGTCGATCAGGCCAATTTCTTTGCCCTTGATGCCAGTCCAGAACATGCCGGTGAAAAGGTCGGGATCGTTTGCAAGCTTGCTGCCACGACGCTCTTTCACCATGTCGATAAAGGTTTCATGAATTTCAAGCTGAAGCTTTTTCAGCCGGTCAATATCGGCCTTTTTCTCTGGCTGGAATGGGTCGAGTACGGCCTTGTTTTGTCCGGCTGTATAAACGCGACGTTCGACGCCGATCTTTTTAAGCAGTTCCGGAAAACCAAACGATGCCGATACGACACCAATCGAGCCGACGATGGAAGAGGGGTCAGCAATGATCTCATCGCCCGCCAGTGCAATCATGTAACCACCGGACGCAGCGGCGTCTTCCACGAAGACGAAAACACGCTTTTGATGTTCGTCCGCCAGATCGCGGATACGGCGATAAATCAGGCGCGATTGAACCGGTGAGCCGCCGGGCGAGTTGATCGAAATTGCAACGGCTGGCGCTTCCTTTTCGCCAAAGGCTTTTTCAAGCACGCCTGCTGCCGTTTCCAGCGAAAGCGAAGGACGCAACGGTGAGCCGCCGCTCATGATCGCACCGTGAAGGCGTACAACCGGGATTTCAATTTCTTTTTTGCGAAAACGACGCGGAATGAAGCGGGACAAGAGGCCGGACAAATCAAACTCCAGTTGAAAAAATTGTTACCCCAGATGTAGAAATCATTCCTGAAAATACAAAGAAAAATGCCCGGAATTTTGTTCCGGGCATTAAAAAATCGTCAGTTTTGTGGTTTTGCCAGCATTCTGAGTAGGAAGTAACCACAGATTGCAGAGAGCGCAGAGCCTGTAAGGACGCCGATTTTCGTCTCTGCCTGCAAGAATTCCGACGGGAAGGACAGCAGACCGATGAAGATGCTCATGGTAAAGCCGATACCGCACAGAATGGCAACGCCGTAAAGCTGGCCCCAGCTCGCGCCCATGGGCTTCTGCGCAAGCCCGGTTTTTATCGCAAGCCATGCTGCACCAAAAACACCAATCTGCTTGCCGACAAACAGCCCCAGCATGATGCCAAGTGGCAATGTGTCGAAGATGATTGAGGGTGTCATTCCGGTAAATGAGATGCCGGCATTTGCAAAGCCGAAAATGGGAACAATGATAAAGGCAACTGGTTTGGCCAGTGCGTGTTCGAGCTGGTGAAGAGGCGAACTCATATCATCCGGCTTTGCCTTGCCCGGCTTAAGCGGAATCATGAGCGCAGCGACAACACCTGCAACCGTGGCGTGAACGCCGGAATTGAGCACAAAGAACCACAGCACTGCGGCACCGATGAGGTAGGGCAGCAATTTGGCTACGCCAAAACGGTTCATGGCAAACATCACCGCCGCAGTTGCAAAGGCTGCGCCGAGATAAGGCATTGAAATTTCCGCTGTATAAAAGACCGCGATGATGATGACAGCTGCAAGATCGTCGAGGATTGCAAGCGTTGCAAGAAAAACCTTGAGACTTGTTGGTACCCGTGGTCCAAGCAGTGATAATACGCCAAGAGCAAAAGCAATGTCAGTGGCGGAAGGCACAGCCCAGCCGTGTACTTTTTCTGCATCGCCATAGTTAAAGGCAACAAAGATCAGCGCTGGTACGATAACGCCGCCTGCGGCTGCGATCCCGGGAAGGATGCGATTGGGCCAACTTGCAAGCTGACCATCAAGGAACTCGCGCTTGATCTCAAGGCCGACCAGCAAAAAGAAGATCGCCATCAATGCGTCATTGATCCAATGTGCAAGGCTGAGCGGCCCGATATAGAAATGCAGCGCATCAAAATAAGCGCTTGAAAAGGGTGTGTTGGCGACGATCAGCGCAAGCGCTGCGGCTGCCATAAGCACAATGCCACCGGAAGATTCGCTGTCCAGAAAGCGGCGCATGATGGAGATGGGGCGGACAGGCTTCGGATTTGATGTCATTCTTCTTCTTTTCAGGTTGCTTCCGGAGTGTTGACTTCATACAGAACGAGATTGCGGTCCGTTATTTCCAGTTCGGGCCAATAGGAACGCCACTGATTTATATGGTCTGATGCGAAGTGTTTTTCCAGTGAATTGCGATCCTGCCATAGCTCTTTTACATGGATAATTCCCGGCTTGAGTACATCTTGAGAATAACAATAATCAATGCAGCCAGTCTCAGCGCGGCTTGCTTCAATCATTCGTTTCATGATGGGGCGAGCATCGTCTAATTTTTCCGCAGGCAGTCTTACAGTTCCCACGACCAGAATCATGACTTCATTTTCCCAGAATATAGTGTTTGCAGATTCGACCGTGTGATGTGCAGCCTTTTCTCAAAGCAGTGAAGTCTGGCCATTATTAATGGCTGTGGCACGTGGCGTGAAATCATTGCCTGCATCGCCATGCAAAACAAGGGCAGGCATGAGCGACAATCCTGCGCGGCTTCCACGAATGCCCGTAATGATGATGCGAATAGCTGAGTTTTGCGGTCGAGGCTGTATCGGAATGATTTTCAACCCGCCAAAACGGCCTTCGAGTGCTTCGAGTATCGGCGCAATCGAGCCGGGGCGCGCAATGACGGAAACGCCACCGCCTGGCTTGACGATGCCGGAGGCCGTGCGCATCCATTGGTCAAACATGCCTTCCGGCATGACATGCGCTTCTGCTTTCACCGGGTCAGGTGTTGAGCGATCACGTGCCTCGTTGAATGGGGGATTCATGATCGCAAAATCGAAGCTGTCGTTGGATAGCCCCGCGGCGGCACGCGCCTTACCAGCCAGCGAGACATCGGCTTCAAGGATATCGACGCGATCAGTCAGGGCTGCATTGAGTGGGTGGGCAAGTGTCTTGCGTGCGAAGCCGAGCATGAAGCCGGAGCGCTCAATAAGCGTGACCTGTGCATTTTTGCAGCGGGCCGCAACGGCAAGCCCTGCCGCACCCGCACCGCTTCCAAGGTCAGCAAGGCGACCGGCAAATCCATCTGGTACGCTGCTTGCCAGTATCATTGCATCGACGCCGGATCGGTGCCCCTTCATTGCAGGCTGCACGAGATGAAAGGCCCCCCGATGGAATGTGTCGAGTGTCTCTTCCATGCTATCGTGCTGATGCTCGGATATGTTACTTGTCATGATCTCTTAATTCATGCTCCAGACCGGCATCGATAAGATAGCGCCGGGCTTCGTCCAATCTGTCTTCCTCGACCAGAAAGCGCCTTGGTATAACGCCAAGAGAGCCTTCAAGGATACTCATATTGGTATCGGCGATGAAGTAGATGATGCCTGCTTCTTTCATCAGAGCTTCCGCTACTGACAGCAGAACGGAATCATTTGTGCGCATAAATTCGATCATTTCGACAATGTGTATTCAATAGACCGCATTGACAACAGCTTCCTTCAATGGTGAACAGGCTCTGAGTAAAAAAGCTTAAGCGTTGCTGGGCTGATAGGTGCCTTGAGCAATCCGGTTCGCTTTCATAATGTGACCGGGCAGCTAGGAGTGATGACATTGGGTGTGGTTTTGAATCTTGACGCGAAGAAAAAACAGGGCGGATCAGTGCAGCCACTGGTCGATTTGACGAAGGCCGATATGGGCCGGGTCAATGAGCTGATCCTGTCGCGTGCAGGCTCCGATGTTGAAATGATCCCTGAGGTTGCCAATCATCTGATCTCATCGGGAGGCAAGCGCCTGCGTCCGATGATGACACTCGCGAGCGCCCGTATGTGCGGCTATGAAGGTGATGGTCATGTGCGCCTCGCAACGGCTGTTGAGTTCATGCATACAGCAACGCTTTTGCATGATGATGTGGTTGATGAAAGTGATCTGCGTCGCGGCAAAAGCACTGCGCGTATGATCTGGGGCAATCAGGCAAGCGTTCTGGTTGGCGACTTCCTGCTTGGTCAGGCATTCAAGATGATGGTCGATGTGGGCTCGCTTGATGCGCTTGATGTTCTTGCAACCTCTGCATCGGTGATCGCTGAAGGCGAAGTGATGCAGTTGGCTGCCGCCAAGAATATGGAAACCACCGAAGATGAATACTTGGCGGTCATCAAGGCCAAGACGGCGGCGCTGTTTTCGGCTGCCGCTGAAGTCGGCCCGATTATCGCGGATGCGCCGCGCTCTGAGCGAGTTGCCCTGCGTGATTATGGTCTGAATCTTGGCCTGGCTTTTCAGCTTGTTGACGATGCGCTTGATTATGGTGGCTCGGCTGCTGATCTTGGCAAGAACACCGGCGATGATTTCCGCGAAGGCAAGATTACCCTGCCGGTTATCCTGAGTTATCGTCGCGGTACCGACGAAGAACGTGCTTTCTGGAAGCAGGCGATTGAAGAAGGTGCAAGTGACGATGCTTCACTTGAAAAGGCGATTGGCATCATGACAAAGCATGGCGCGATTGCCGATACCGTTCAGCGAGCACGTCACTTCGGTGAGATTGCGCGCGATGCTCTGGCACCGTTGAAAGCCACAGCTGAGAAGGATGCACTGATCGAAGTCATCGATTTTTGCATTAGCCGGGTAAACTGAGGCTATTGTTCAATTGAAAGAAAGGCATCCATCACGGATGCCTTTTGAGCATGTCACCTGAAAGTGGAAGCCGGTTTCAGGGCGATGACATGCTGATAAGAATGAAAGAAAAGCATCCATCACGGATGCTTTTCTTGCCCTGACATCCCAAAAAGGCCATGCTTGGGGTGCCTCTGAATAGGGGGAACTGATACGGATTTGAAAAGAGGACTGGGCTTTATGCGGCAGGGAACAAAACGTCATTCGTTTTATGGGTTGCTTTTGCTGGCTTTGGCTGGCGCAGCCTTGCCTGTAAACACGGCGATGGCAAAAGCCAATCCAGATCCTGTTTCGCAAGTCCGTGCCGGTTCTTTTGCGGGCGCTTTTCTGGCGGCCCGCACGGCCGAGGCCGACAACAATATTGGCGCTGCGGTGGATTTCTACCGTCAGGCCATGGCTTTTGATCCCGGCAATGACATTATCAAGCAGAATCTGCTTCTCGCACTTCTGACGGAGGGCCGCTTCAAGGAAGCGCTGCCGATTGCGGAAGAACTAAAAGATCAGCCGGAGATTGAGCGCTTTTCGCGTGTTGCATTGGCAATCGATGCGATTTCCAAAAAGCAATATCGCAAGACCGGCCCGCTGCTGATGCTATCCGTTCAGTCTGATATGGATGTGCTCGCCACCAGTCTCATGAGCGCTTGGGTCAAAGTCGGGCAGGGCAATCCGAAACGTGCACTGGCCGATGTCAACAAGATTGAAGGCCCGGAATGGTATAACCTTTTCCGCATTTATAATGCTGCTTTGATTGCGGATATTGCCGGTCAGAAGCAGGATGCGCGCAATTACTACCAGCAGGCAATTGACGATCGCCCCGGTGGCGCTGCGGCTCCTGATACGTATGAGCGGGTTGTGATGGCCTATGCTTCCTTCAAGCTTCGTCAGGGCGACAAGGAAGGCGCGATCAAGCTTCTCAAAGACGCAGAAGAATTGCTCAACGGCCGCATGACCATCACTGAAATGCGCGAAAAACTTGAGGCGGGACAGAAATATCCTCGCCTGATCGACACGCCGCAGCAGGGCGTTGCCGAAGTGCTTTATACGCTCGGAACCGCGATCAATCGCGGTGGCGCGGAAGCTTTTGCCAAGCTTTATTTACAAATGTCGCTGCCGCTGCGCCCTGATAATGATGCAACACTTTATCAGCTGGGTGATATTTCGGCGAAATTGCGCCAGCCCGAACAGGCTGTTGAATACTATGCTCGTGTGCCTGAAAAATCGCCCTACCGGCGCGACGCCGAAATGCAGCGCGCGCTTAATCTTGCCGAAAACGACAAGACAGGCGAAGCGATCGCGCAGTTGAAAACCTTGCTAGAGCGCGACAAGACGGATCTGCGCACCTATCTGGCATTGGGTGCCGTCTACGCGCAGGACAAAAATTTTGCCGATGCTGCAAAAATCTATGATGCAGCGGTGAAGCAGATTGAAAAGCCAGAGCGTAAGGACTGGCCGGTTTTCTATCAACGCGGTATTGCGCATGAACGGTTGAAGGAATGGGATCAGGCAGAGCCGAATTTCAAAAAGGCGCTGGAGCTTTATCCCGATCAGCCGCAGGTGCTGAATTATCTTGGCTATTCATGGGTTGATCGCGGTGAAAACCTCGATGAAGCATTGGAGATGATCAAGAAAGCAGTCGAACTGCGTCCGCAGGATGGCTATATCGTTGATTCGCTTGGCTGGGCTTATTACAAGCTCGGTCGTTACCCGGAAGCCGTGGTTGAGCTTGAAAAAGCCGTAAAACTGCGCCCGGAAGATCCAACCATCAATGATCACCTTGGTGATGCTTACTGGCGGGCGGGTCGCCAACTCGAGGCTACGTTCCAGTGGAATCACGCAATCGCTGGCAAGCCTGAGCCGGAAGAACTGGCCAAGATCGAAGAAAAGCTGAAAAAGGGTCTGGCACCCGATCCAACACCTTCTGAGGCACGGGTTCAGGAGAAGAGCCTTGCCCCGGCAAAAGCCCCTGAAAGCAAAACCGAATAGTTTTATAGCCCGGAAGTCGCACCGATTTCCGGGCCTTGTATTTGTCGATCTGGGGCTTGGTGTATTCAGCGATCAAATGTCATGCTTGACCGTGGCAGGCGGACAAATTAGACCGGGCCAATCATTTCAATAACAAGGCCTGACCCCGTGTCCAGTACGTTGCCAGCACATATGCACCCCACCCGTTCCTTTCAGGGCTTGATCCTGACGCTCCATAACTATTGGGCGGAACATGGTTGCGCTATTTTGCAGCCTTACGACATGGAAGTGGGGGCGGGGACTTTCCACCCGGCAACGACATTGCGTTCACTTGGACCAAAGCCTTGGAAAGCCGCTTATGTGCAGCCATCGCGCCGCCCGAAGGATGGTCGCTATGGTGAAAACCCAAACCGCTTGCAGCATTATTACCAATATCAGGTGATCATCAAGCCATCGCCGCCGAACCTTCAGGATCTTTATCTCGGTTCGCTGCGTGCTATCGGTCTTGATCCGACGCTGCACGATGTGCGCTTTGTGGAAGACGACTGGGAAAGCCCGACGCTCGGCGCTTGGGGTCTTGGCTGGGAATGCTGGTGTGACGGCATGGAAGTGTCGCAGTTTACTTACTTCCAGCAGGTTTGCGGCATTGAATGCTCGCCGGTTGCAGGTGAACTGACCTATGGTCTTGAACGCCTCGCCATGTATGTGCAGGGCGTGGACAATGTCTATGACTTGAACTTCAATGGTCTCGAAGGCGAAGAAAAAGTTACCTATGGTGATGTTTTCCTACAGGCCGAGCAGGAATATTCCCGCTACAATTTCGAAATGGCGAATACAGAAATCCTGCATCAGCATTTCATTGATGCAGAGCGCGAGTGTGCAGCCATTCTAAAAGCGGGCAGCACGGGCGAAGGCTCACTGCATAAATGCGTGTTCCCGGCCTATGATCAGTGCATCAAGGCATCGCATGTCTTCAACCTGATGGATGCGCGCGGCGTGATCTCGGTTACCGAGCGTCAGAGCTATATTCTGCGCGTGCGCAATCTCGCGCGTCAGTGCGGCGAAGCGTTTCTGCTCACCGACGCCGGCGGCTTCAACCTTAAGAACGAGGCTGTGTGATGCCTGATTTACTGCTCGAACTCTTTTCCGAGGAAATCCCGGCTCGCATGCAGCGCAAGGCTGCGGGTGATTTCAAGAAGATGATCACCGATGGTCTGGTGGAAGCTGGTCTGTCCTATGAGGCAACCACTGCCTACTGGACGCCGCGCCGCCTGACGCTTGATATTCGCGGCCTGACAGTGCGCTCAAAAGACGTGCATGAAGACGTGAAAGGTCCATCCGTTACGGCTCCTGAGCAGGCCATCCAGGGCTTTCTGCGCAAGGCTGGATTGACCGATGTATCGCAGGCGCATGTGCATTCCGACCCGAAAAAGGGTGATTTCTATGTTGCTCATCTGACCAAGCCGGGCCGCGCTGCGGAAGAAATCATCGCGGAACTCGTACCGCAGACGATCCGCAATTTCCCCTGGCCAAAGTCGATGCGCTGGGGTGCGGCCTCGTCAAAACCGGGTGCGTTGCGCTGGGTGCGTCCGCTGCAATCAATCCTTTGCACGTTTGGGCCTGAAACCGAAGAAACGGTTGTGGTCGATTTTGATGTTGATGGCATCAAGTCGGGCAATGTCACCTATGGTCATCGTTTCCTAAGCGATGGTCAGCCGATCAAAGTGCGCCGCTTTGAGGATTACGTCGATAAGCTCGAAAAGGCTTTTGTGGTGCTTGACGCGGAGCGCCGCAAGGAAATCATCTCGCAGGACGCGCATAATCTCGCCTTCGCCTCCGGGCTGGAACTGGTCGAAGATGCAGGCCTGCTTGAAGAAGTCTCGGGCCTTGTCGAATGGCCTGTTGTGCTGATGGGCGAGTTTGAGGAAGAATTCCTCGCAATTCCGCCGGAAGTCATTCAGCTGACCATCCGCGTGAACCAGAAATGCTTCGTCACCCGCAAACAGGGTGAGACGGAGGCGCTGTCGAACAAGTTCATTCTGGTGTCCAACATCGCAGCACGCGATGGCGGCACGGAAATCGCTTATGGTAACGGCAAGGTCGTGCGCGCACGTCTTTCTGACGCGCTCTACTTCTGGCACACCGATCAGCATGATCTGCCGGACCTCGACAAGCTTTCAGCGTCGGGCGAGAAATTCGGCCTTGATCTCACAAAGCCGCTTGATCAGCGCATGGCGCGTCTGGATGCGCTGAATGTGACCTTCCACGCCAAGCTTGGCACGCAGGGCGCACGCGTTGAACGCATCCGCGAACTGGCAGCTGAGATTGCACCACTCGTCGGTGCTGACCCGAAGCTTGCCACACGCGCGGCAGTTCTCGCAAAGGCGGATCTCACCACGGAAGTTGTCGGCGAATTCCCCGAACTTCAGGGTGCAATGGGCCGCAAATATGCGCTTCTTCAAGGCGAAGATGAATCTGTCGCAGCCGCTTTGGAAGAACATTACAAGCCGCAAGGCCCGTCTGACTTCGTGCCGAAAAACCCGGTTTCAGTGGCTGTTGCTCTTGCTGACAAGCTCGACACGCTGGTCGGTTTCTGGGCGATTGACGAAAAGCCAACCGGCTCGAAAGATCCGTTCGCTCTTCGTCGTGCAGCGCTTGGCGTGATCCGTCTTGTGTTGTCACAAGATTGGAAGTTCCCGCTCATGCCACTTCTGCGTTCGGCCTATGCCTCGCTCAAGGAAAGTCAGGTTCAGCGTCAATTGCGCGAGTTTGAAGCAAAGCTGGCTGCTGAAAAGTCTGGCGATGTGGATGGCG
Organism: Ochrobactrum chromiisoli; assembly: GCF_026241335.1. GTDB lineage: Bacteria > Pseudomonadota > Alphaproteobacteria > Rhizobiales > Rhizobiaceae > Brucella > Brucella chromiisoli. The sequence goes on from NZ_JAPHAV010000001.1 coordinate 741,782, forward strand.
AACAGGATGTCGATAACGCACTGCGCAACTTCGAAACAATGAAGCGTGCGGAAATCGAAGCCAACGCGGAACCACTGCTTGCTGATCTTCTGTCCTTCCTGCATGACCGCTTCAAGGTTCACCTGAAAGAAGACGGTGCACGTCATGACGCGATTGACGCAGTTCTGACTTCTGATGCCGATAATCTTCTGCTGGTTGCCCGTCGCCTTGAAGCGCTGATCGTCTTCATCAATGAAGAAGACGGCAAGAACCTGCTGGCTGGCACCAAACGCGCTGCCAATATTCTGGCTGCGGAAGAGAAGAAGGGCACCAAGGTTGCCGCAACTGTCGATGCGGCTCTGCTGAAACTCGACGAGGAAAAGGCGCTTTATGCGGCGGTAAACCTCGCAGCTCAGGAAGCCGAAGAAGCCATTGCCCGCGAAGATTTCGGTGGTGCGATGCTGGCACTCGCCAAGCTGCGCGGTCCGGTGGATACATTCTTCGAGAAGGTTCTGGTCAATGACGAGGACGAAAACGTCCGCGCCAATCGTCTTGCACTGCTTGAACAAATCCGCGCAGCCACCAGCAAGGTGGCCGATTTCTCGAAAATCGCCGGATAAAATAAAAGAGCCGCCTCAAAGGCGGCTTTTTTTAATAACTCATTCCGATCTTGCATTAACTGCCTTTGAGATACACTTGCTCAAAAGCAAGGCTTTGTGTAGCTAAAGCGGCAGGAGAATGACCTTGGCCGATATTCTGGACTTCGATGACAATGCTGTTTCGCGTGCGGTAGAAGTGCTCGCCCGCGGTGGCCTTGTCGCGATTCCGACAGAGACAGTCTATGGCCTTGCTGCGGATGCAGCGCATGGCGAAGGCGTGGCCGGTATTTTTGCCGCCAAGGGTCGCCCGCAGTTCAACCCGCTCATCGCGCATGTTGACAGCATCGCTATGGCCGAGCGCTATGTGACCTTTGATGCTGTCTCGCGCAAACTCGCGGAGACTTTTTGGCCGGGGCCGTTGACTCTCGTTCTGCCGCTTAAAGCCAAACAGGATACGCGGCGCCCCATTCATCCGCTGGTGACAGCGGGACTTGAGACACTTGCTATCCGTATGCCAACCGGAAAAGTACGTGATGTTATAAAGAATCTCGACAGTCCGGTTGCAGCACCGAGCGCCAATACTTCCGGCCGCATCAGCCCGACTTCGGCCAAAGCCGTGGCGGACGATCTGGGTGGCAAGATCGATATGATCCTTGATGCCGGTCCGTGTGGCGTAGGTGTTGAATCGACCATCATCAAGGTTGAAGGCGAGCGCGTGCGCCTGCTGCGTCCGGGTGGTCTGGCTGCTGAGGAGATTGAAGCCGTTCTTGGTGTAAAACTCGAACGCGCCGAACACAAAGCTGCCATTCAGGCACCGGGCATGATGGAATCGCATTATGCGCCCAATGCTGCCATGCGGCTCAATACAGCGAGTGTTGAGGAGGGCGAGGCGTTGCTGGCATTCGGGCCTGAGCGCGTGGTCAATGCCGAAAAGGCGGTTGCTCTGCTCAATCTCAGCTCGACAGGTGATCTGCGCGAAGCGGCCAGCAATCTGTTTGATTTCATGCGCAAGCTTGATTTAAGCGGCGCACGTGTAATCGCAGTTGAACCCATTCCGTTCGATGGTCTCGGTGAGGCCATTAATGATCGTCTTAAACGCGCGGCGGCCCCGCGCTAGTTCCCCAAACATCTAAGAGAAGCACATGCTCGACACCGCCCTGATCGAACGATTTGCAGCCATTGTTGGCGAAAAGAACGCGCTGACCGCACCCGAAGACATTGCGCCATTTATGATTGAGCAGCGCGATCTTTATCAGGGCCGTTCGCTGCTGGTGCTGCGCCCGGCTTCAACGCAGGAAGTTTCTGACATTCTGAAACTCGCCAATGAAACAAAAACGCCAGTTGTGCCGCAGGGCGGTAATACCGGCCTTGTTGGCGGTCAGACGCCGGATCAGAGCAACACTGCAATCGTTCTGTCGCTTGGCCGTATGAACAAGGTGCGCTCGGTTGATCCGGTTGGCAATCTGGTGACGGTGGAAGCCGGTGTGATCCTGAAAAACCTCCAGGATGAAGCGCAGAAAGTGGGTCGTCTGTTCCCGCTTTCGCTGGGTGCCGAAGGCTCATGCCAGATTGGTGGCAATCTTGGTTCTAACGCTGGCGGCACGGCAGTTCTCGCCTATGGCAATATGCGTGAACTTTGCCTCGGTCTTGAAGTGGTTTTGCCAAGCGGTGAGATTCTCAACGACCTTCGCTATGTGAAGAAAGACAATACCGGCTACGATCTGAAGGACCTCTTCATTGGTTCGGAAGGTACACTCGGTGTTATCACTGCTGCCGTTTTGAAGATTTACCCGCAGCCAAAGGGCAAGGGCGTCGCTTATGCCGGTCTTCGCAGCCCGGAAGATGTGCTGCGCCTGTTCCAGCTTGCGACCGAACATGCCGGCCCGTCGCTCACCGGCTTTGAACTGATGCCGCGTGTCGGCGTTGAATTTACCATCGCCCATGTGGATGGTGTGCGCGATCCGCTTGAAAGCCCGCATGACTGGTATGCGCTGGTCGATATTTCATCGAGCCGTTCAGAAGACGATGCGCGTACGACGCTTGAAACAATCCTGACGGAAGCGTTTGAGAACGACATCATTCAGGATGCCGCCATTGCCGAGAGCGTTGCGCAGGCACAAATGTTCTGGAAAATGCGCGAAGAAATGTCCTGGGCGCAGAAGCCGGAAGGTGGCTCAATCAAGCACGACATTTCGGTTCCTGTCGCGAAAATCCCGGAATTCATTCATGAGGCCAATGCAGCAACGCTCGAAATGATTCCCGGCTCGCGCATCGTTTGCTTTGGACACATCGGCGACGGCAATCTGCACTATAATGTGTCGCAGCCTGTTGGTGCAGACAAGCAGGCTTTCCTTGATCGCTGGCACGACCTTAATCACCGCATTCATATAATTGTTGCTTCTTATACGGGATCGATCTCGGCGGAGCATGGTATCGGCGTGTTGAAGCGCGAAGAACTTGCCTTCTTCAAGCAGGACGTAGCGCTTGAACTGATGCGCCATATTAAGAAATCATTTGACCCGAATGGCATCATGAATCCGGGTAAAGTGCTGTAATTTCAGCAAATATGACGAAATCGAGGCGGGCAGGAAACTGTCCGCCTTTTCATTTATGTAAACGAAAATTAGCAAGCATTACCGAGTTCTTACACCTGGTTGTAAAGCAGTAACCAAATGAAAAAGCAGGGAAAAGTTAACCTAACGCGTTAAGCGCCCCGGTAATATTCATCGCCTATTCTCCAAATCAACAAGAGCGAACATCGCTCATAAAGAGAAGCCGGAATAACTGGCTCTCAAAAAAACAGAGAGATAAGGCAGAGGCGTCGAAAATGATGAGCAGCGGACTTAAGAAGCCGGAATGGGCAGGTCAGGAACTTCGGTTGGATCCGTTTCACTTGCCACAGGTCGTGACTTACCCGGCAGAAGATTGTGACGCAGATGTAACCTTCACCATCAGCGAGCGGGGCGCGGTTGTCCGCCAGATTTTGCCATCAAGCGGTTTGCCAATGTCGCTTGCACTTCCGATTAACGCTTTCGTCGGCGTGACGGCACGTGCGGTTGAAGATGAGTTCGGCGAAATCACCGTCACGCTGGAACTGATGCATGAAGATCCGCAGCTCTCCGTGCCGCTGCTGGTTGCGCACGATCTGACCGATGTTGCAGCTGATTGGCGCGCATGGGCCGCAACCTTCAATCTGCCAATGATGCTGGTTGAAGAGGATGGCGTTGCACGTCCGCTTTATGAAAGCACTGGCCCTGTTCGCACGTCTGAGCCACAGGCACGCCGTCAGGGGCAGGAGCCACGCCGCCGTCGTCCGCGTTTTCTGGCACGTCGCAAGACAGGTTCGCTGGGTGTTCGCATGGTGATTGAAGGCCGTGAGATTATCGCTCGAAATTAAGAAAATATCACATTCGCGTGTGAACACGGTCTTGTCGAATTTCTATACTATCTAAAGAATAACGCTTCACTCGGCGGCCGTCTGGAAAGATGAAGGACCTTTTCAGACATTTAAAGCTCCGAAGCTGAGGCAACCAACTTGGCTGACCTCCAACAAAGCCACCCGGATGGTAACTCCATCCGGGTTTTTTTATCGCATTATTTTTTTCGGCTTAGGAAAGCCATCACGGCTTCGCGTGCTTCGTTCGAAGTCAGTCGCTCGGCAAAATGCTTTGCTTCCCGCGCGATCCTCTCTGAAACGGGTTCAGCGGGAAGCCGCATTAGCCTGCGGGCGATCTGCATTGCCTGCGGAGGCTTGGCAGCAATTTCGTCTGCCGCTTTCAGAGCTTCGGTTTCCAGCTCGCTGCTTTCGACAATCTTATAAACGATGCCGGCTTCAAGAGCGGCCTGCGCATCAAAGCCGTGGCCTAATGCCAGAAGAGCGAATGCTTTCTGATGCCCCATAAGCGGCGGTGCCAGCAGGCTGGATGCTGCCTCCGGCACAAGCCCCAGATCAACGAAAGGCGTGCGGAACAATGCGTGGCTGGTTGCAAATGTCAGATCGCAATGAAGGTGGATTGTCGTGCCAATACCAATGGCGAGGCCATCGACGCCGGAGACAATCGGCTTCTTTGCGCTTGAGAGCGCGCCAAGGAAATCGAGAATTTCTTGGCCAAGACTGCCACCCGATGCAGCTGCCATGAAATCCTGCATGTCATTGCCTGACGAGAATGCGCCCGGCACACCGAGAAACACGTGAACGCGCACGCTTTCATCGGCATCGCCGTCAATCAGTGCTTTGGCCATGGTGGCATACATGGCGCGCGTAATGGCGTTTTTCTTATCGGCCCTGTTAAGCCGGATAATCTGCACTGCGCCTTTGCGCTCGATCAGAATATGCTCACTCATGATCAGTGCTCCAGCGCAGATTTCGCCGCAGTAAGGCTGCTTGAACCCGTTATCACGGTGTCTTTCAGAGATGATACTTCCGCCAGCATGTTTTCAGCAAAGAAGCGGCAAAGAACGGCATGGCTGCTTTCATCGCTGGTAAGGGCCGCACGTGCCAGATAAGCGCCGCCAGCGGTCAGTGATAAAAGACGCTGATAAGGTGTAGCGCCAGCAAGTGCCTCTTCAGTGCGGCCCTCGCTTGCAGCCTTTTGCAGCCAATCGGTTGCTTCGCGCGCTTGCGCGATGGCAGCAGAAAGGCGCGAACCTGTTTCGCCCAGCTCTCGACGGTTCGAGACTTTCGCCTTCTCGGCATCGTCCTGCAACTCGGCAAAGAATCCTTTGATATGTTCACCGTTGCCCAGTGGCAGCTTGCGCAGCACGAGATCAATGGCTTGAATGCCGTTGGTGCCTTCATAGATCGGCGTAATGCGTGCATCGCGCAGCAATTGCGCGGCACCTGTTTCCTCAATAAAGCCCATGCCGCCATGGATCTGAATACCAAGTGATGCGACATCCACGCCTGCATCGGTGGCAAAGCTTTTGGCCATCGGTGTGAGAAGTCCAGCGCGATCCGACCAGAATTGCGCTTCTTCCCCTTCCGTTGCATGGCTCATATCAATAGCATGGGCACACGAATAGGTAATTGCGCGTGCAACCTGTGTCAGTGCTTTCATGGTGAGCAGCATACGCTGCACGTCAGGATGCTCGATGATCGGGCTCATACCAGACTTCGGATCGGCACCAAGGGCGCGCCCCTGTTTGCGGTCTTTGGCATAATGAAGGGCTTGCTGATAGGCCGCTTCTGCAACGCCCACGCCCTGAATTCCAACCAGCAAACGGGCATTGTTCATCATGGTGAACATACAGGCGAGGCCGCGATTTTCTTCGCCGATCAGATAACCGACAGCACCCGTTTCCTCGCCTTTCACAAATCCATCGCCATAGATCATGGTACAGGTGGGGGAAGCGTGAATGCCCATCTTGTGTTCAAGGCCCGAGCAGAAAAGATCATTGCGGCGGCCCAGCGAGCCATCCGCATTGACGAGAAATTTCGGCACAAGAAATAATGAAATCCCCTTGGTTCCGGCGGGAGCATCGGGCAGGCGCGCCAGCACGAGATGCACGATATTATCCGTCAGGTCATGTTCGCCATAGGTGATGAAGATCTTCTGTCCAAAGATGCGGTATGAGCCATCGTCACGGCGTTCAGCACGTGCGCGCAATGCCCCGAGGTCGGAGCCTGCTTGCGGCTCGGTCAGATTCATCGTGCCCATCCATTCGCCGGTGATGAGCTTTTCAAGATAAATGTCTTTCAGCTCTTTCGAGGCGTGCTTTTCTAGCGCTTCAACCGCACCCATGGTGAGCGTGGGCGCGATGGCAAAAGCCAGCGAGCCGGAATTCCACATTTCGCTGACTGCCACCGACATCATGGTCGGCAAGCCCTGACCACCATATTCAGGCGTGCCGGTGAGCGAGTTCCAGCCGCCTGCAATCCAATCGGCATAAAGCTCTTTCCAGCCCGGCGCGGTGGTAACAACGCCATCCTTAACGCGCGCACCGTGCTTGTCGCCTGTGATGCGGAGTGGCTCAACGCGTTCAGCAGCAAACTTTCCTGCCTCTTCGAGAATAGCTTCGGCCAAATCGGCGGAAAACTCTGGAAAATGATTACCTTCTAACGCTTTTTCCAGTCCTGCGACCTTCATCAGCATATGGAAAATTTCAGAAACAGGCGCGCGATACATCTTTCCTCCTAAATCGCATCCCGAAAGTGTGAACCGGTTTTCGGACAAGATGCGCGTCAAAAATAAACAATCAGAGCATGATCGAACGCGTTCCTGCTCTGAACCTTTTCCTCAAAAGGCTCCGAATTACCCGTTCAATTGGTGCAATCCGTTCAGCCCGTCGGCTGTCAATGACTAAGAGCTACCGGCTTATTACGTAAACGTCAATATTTACACAACGAAGTTTTTGGCTGTTTGGTCCTGGCTTTACGTTTTACCAGGCTGCGCGCTGAGCCACCGCAAGCACGTCGCCATATGATTGAAGTTTGGACCAGTTTTTCGATAACGCCGCATCTTCTTCTGCGCTCGTTCCAGATAGTGCTTAAACTGTCCGATTGCATTTTCACCGCGCATCAAGGCTGGAATTGATCGCGATCGAAATTGTTCACCAAAATTGTCGCGACTGAACGGTTGAAACAAAAAAAGGCCGGGAATTACCCGACCTTCGAAGTGCCTCAACAATCAGTGCCAGTACATCCGTGGTCAAAGATTGGAGACAAATTTTAAAGCGCTACCACGCAAACAGAGTTTCGAAAAACTCCGTTCGAATGATTATTAGAGCGCCTGCAGGTTTTCTGCTGCATTCTTGCCCGAACGACGGTCTGCGACCACGTCGAAGCTGACCTTCTGGCCTTCGTTCAGTGAATGCATGCCCGAACGCTCAACAGCCGAAATGTGTACAAACACATCAACGCCGCCGTCATCAGGCTGAATGAAGCCGAAGCCCTTAGTTGAATTGAAGAATTTTACTGTTCCGTTTGCCATATTGAATTCCTTTCAAATCGCACGGTTGAAGTATGATGAGCATAAGCCCATCGCCGAATTTCACGAGTTTGAAAGAAGTACCGGGGGGCGAAATCGCGCCGCAACATTCGAAAACAAAATCGATGTCACATATATATGCGGCATTAAAAGCTTTTACAAGGTGCTTTTCTCAATTTAATAAAAATACTATCGGAACTATAAATTGTTGCGATCAGAATATTGTTGAACAAAATATTGCCGGTTTATTGTTTGATGTCTTATTTATGAAAGACTAAAGCGATGATGCAGGGCGATAATCAAAACAATCTTGAATCTAACAAACGTTTCTCCGGCTTTATCCAGAATATGGGAATGTTCGCCGATGCTGATATAAGTCGCTTCTCCCACATTTTCAAACAGCAATCTGGAAGTTGCGACTGATCGGGCTCGCTAAAGCATTTCCTGTTTTCATTGAAACATGGGAAATGCTCTATCTGTTTGTTTTCACGCATGATCGCGCGCTAATCCGCTTCGCACTTATGCTAAAAATGCGCTGGTTATCGACCTGCAACGGCGCTTATATCTTATGAAAGCAGACATATAGCCTGAATTACTTGCCTGAGCGCTCCCGTTCCACAGCCCGCCAGCCGATGTCGGAGCGGTAAAATCCTTGCGGCCAGTCGATCTGTTTTACAGCGTCATAAGCTTTACTTTGCGCCTCCGCAACGGTTTCAGCAATTGCCGTAATGTTGAGTACACGGCCGCCATTGGCGATAATCTGGCCGTCTTTTTCTGCCGTACCAGCGTGGAAAACCTTGAGGCCTTCAACATCGGTGAGTGTTTCAAGACCACGGATTAGGCTGCCTTTTTGCGGCGAGGCTGGATAGCCTTCCGCGGCCAGAACGATGGTCAGCGCCGGATCATTTTTCCAGTCGAGCGTGACTTCATCGAGCTTGCCATCGACGGCTGCATTGATGATGTCCAGAAGATCGCTTTCAAGGCGCATCATCAGCACCTGACATTCAGGGTCGCCGAAACGGGTATTGTATTCGATAAGCTTTGGGCCATCCTTACCAATCATCAGCCCCGCAAAAAGGATGCCCGAGAACGGCGCACCAATTTCAGCCATGCCGCGCATCGTGGGTTCAATCAATTCCCGCATGGTGCGTTCGACAATTTCCGGCGTCATAACCGGGGCAGGTGCATAAGCCCCCATGCCGCCGGTATTGACGCCCGTATCACCATCGCCGACGCGCTTGTGATCCTGCGCGGAACCAAGCGGCAATGCAGTTTTACCGTCGCAAATGCAGAAGAAACTTGCTTCTTCTCCATCGAGGAATTCTTCGACCACCACTTCGGCACCTGCCGCGCCAAATGCACCCTCAAAGCACATATCGACCGCATCCAGCGCCTCATCAAGCGTCATGGCGACAATGACGCCTTTTCCGGCGGCAAGTCCATCGGCCTTGACCACGATAGGGGCGCCCATTTCACGGATATAGGCTTTGGCTTTCGGCGCATTGTTGAAGCGGCCATAAGCGCCGGTCGGAATATCAAAGCGCGCGCAGAGATCCTTGGTAAAGCCTTTGGAACCTTCAAGCTGCGCTGCATCTTTTGACGGACCAAAGACGCGGATATTTTCAGTGCGAAGATCGTCGGCAAGACCTGCAACAAGCGGTGCTTCCGGGCCAACGACAACCAGATCAATGGCCTTATCCTTGGCAAAAGCAATGACTGCCTTGTGATCAGTCACGTCGAGTGTCACGCATTCTGCAAATTCGGCGATGCCGGGATTGCCGGGCGCACAATAGAGCTTTGTCAGCTTTTTGGAAGCCGCCAGTTTCCATGCCAATGCGTGCTCGCGGCCACCGGAACCGATCAACAGAACTTTCATGCCTTGCTCCCTGCGCGTGAGATAAGTAAGTGTTTATTGATACGGGTCTGTATTGCCCATCGCGCGCGCGGGCAAGGGCAGTGCCGCAATTTTTGAGTAAAAAGCGGACAGAGCCGTGGCAGTTTCTAGAAAGCAGGCAATCATGCAGCAGTCAAAACCCACCAGCGGACCGAGTTCGGATGTCCAGTCGCGTGAAAACCGCGGGCGTGTCAAAGATGCGCCATCGGGCCATTGGGTTTATCGCGTGCTTCCGTCTTCGCTTTGGCCTTATGCGCAGCTTGCACGCTGGGACCGCCCGATTGGCTGGCAGCTTCTGCGTTGGCCATGTTGGTGGTCGGCGGCGTTGGTTGCCGGAGCGGCGGCAAAAGCCGGCGACGATGCTTGGATGATAGTGCCTTCTATATGGCATCTTTTTCTGTTCTTGGTCGGATCTGTCGCCATGCGTGGTGCTGGCTGTACTTACAATGATCTTGCTGATCAGGACATTGACGACAAGGTGGATCGCACCCGCTCGCGTCCTCTGCCGTCAGGTCAGGTAACACGCAGGCAGGCCAAGTTATTTATGGTGATTCAGGCTCTGGTCGGGCTTGTGGTCGTGCTGCAGTTCAATTTGTTTACGATTTTACTCGGCTTTTCTTCGCTTCTGATTGTTGCAGCTTATCCGTTCATGAAACGCTTTACAAACTGGCCGCAGCTGGTGCTGGGGCTGGCATTTTCGTGGGGCGCTCTGATGGGGTGGGCTGCGGTACAAGGCTCGCTCGCACTGCCGCCAGTGCTGCTTTACATTGGCGCAATCCTGTGGACGATCGGTTACGACACGATCTATGCGCATCAGGATAAGGAAGACGATGCACTGGTGGGCGTTGGCTCTACTGCGCGCCTGTTTGGCAAACATACAAAGACGGCACTTATGGTGCTCTATGGTGGCGCAATCGGTTTTTTTGCAGCAGCTTTTGCGGTCGCTCAGGTTCCGATGCCGGCACTCGCGGGTCTGCTTGCCGCGGGCGCGCATTTATATCGGCAGATCATAGTGCTCGATATCGACAACCCAGATCAGTGCAAAAAGCTGTTTCTCTCAAACAACACAGTTGGCTGGTTGATTTTCCTCGGCCTTGTGCTTGGGAGCCTGTGGGTGGCGGTGAAGCCGCTGGTTTAAAACGAAAAAGGCCACCGCTTCGGTGGCCTTTTTCGTGAGATATTTACGGATAAAGCCTGTCTTTGTTCCAGTCATCCCCCGGTGCAGATCGTGTAAACAAAACGCGGTCATGCAGGCGGAATGGCCGGTCATGCCAGAATTCGATGGACTGCGGACGAATACGAAAGCCGGACCAATGTTTCGGACGCGGGATCTCGCCAATGGCAAAACGCGCTGTGTATTCGGCAACTGCCTTTTCGAGCGCGAAGCGGCTTTCGAGCGGACGCGACTGCTTTGATGCCCATGCGCCGATACGGCTGCCACGCGGCCGTGATGCATAATAGGCATCGGCTTCCGCGTCACTGACCTTTTCAACGGGGCCGCGCACCCGCACCTGACGGCGCAACGACTTCCAGTGAAAGCACATCGCGGCTTTTTCAGCAGAGAGAATTTCCTGCCCCTTGGCGCTTTCGTAATTGGTGTAGAAGACAAACCCTTGCTCATCGAAATCCTTGAGCAGAACCATGCGCACATTTGGCAGGCCGTCCGGGTCTACGGTGGCGAGTGCAACGGCGTTGGGGTCGTTCAGTTCGGTTTTGGTGGCGTCATTGAGCCACGCGCCAAAAAGCCGGAACGGTTCGGAGCTGAGGGTGAAATCGTCGCTTGTGTCTGTCATTTTCCGGCCATTTCAGGTGTTTTTAAAATCTCGGAAGCGAACTTCTTCCATAATGCGCATTTTGTCCATGGCTTTGAACCGTTAAAGATATTCTTGGTAAGATTTTGGGCGTTGTCCTTCTATATCGATTTGTTTACCTTGATCGCAAACCGCTTGTTAACTCAACATCCCCCATATTCATCACATCTTTAGGATGTATTTAAGGGAAGACCTTTGGCCGCTCGATCCGTCCGCCGAAAACTACGTGACGATTCTGCTTTTTCTGGCATGGGAATCATTCGCCATGCGGCTCTCGCTATGGTTGTTTTGTCTTTGGCAGGCTGTGCAATGGGTGGCTTCAGCATCGAAAAAGCCGTTCCCGATTCTTCAACGATCACGGGGTCTATAAAAACACCGCACAAAGATGAAACGGATACTGGCAAACTCTCCGACCAGTCGACAATCAAGGGGATTGTTTCGGCCCTTAATTTTTCACAATGGGGCAAAAAGCCTGTGCCTTGGGTAAATCACGATACCGGCAGTCAGGGCATGATTACGACGGTTGGCGAAACCAAGGTGAATGACACGTTGTGTCGTCAATTTGAAACCTCTCGCGAGGCTTTCGATGGAGTCTCTATTTATCGCGGAGAGACCTGTATGGAGCGCGGGGGCCAGTGGACCCTGACATCTTTTGCACCATTATAAGCTTTTTGAGAATCGGTACGCTATAGCTCTGGAACTTTTCCGACTTCGTGCGCATATTAAGTGCAACGAGTCTAACGGCTGAATATTCAGTCACTTTTCCTGAATGAGGATTATATATGCGCGATCCCTATAGCGTGTTGGGCGTCGCCAAAACGGCGAAGCCCGAAGAAATAAAATCGGCCTTCCGCAAGCTGGCCAAGAAATACCATCCTGATCAGAATCAGGATGACCCGAAGGCGCAGGAGCGCTTTGCGGAAATTAATCAGGCTTATGAAATTGTCGGCGACAAGGACAAGCGCGGCCAGTTTGACCGTGGCGAAATTGATGCGGAAGGCAAGCAGGCCTTTCAGGGCTTTAGCGGTCAGGGCGGATTTGGTGCGGGCGGCGATCCGTTCGCCGGTTTCCGCCAGCGCGGTGGTGCTGGCAATTTTGATTTCCGTGGTGCCGGCGGTGGAGCGCAGGGTGGCTTCGGCGGTGCAGAAGATATCTTGAACGATCTGTTCGGCGGTGGTTTTGGTGCCGGTCGCGGTGGTGCGCGCCAGCGCGGGCCAGTTAAGGGCAGTGATCTTTCGGCATCCATCCAGATTTCGCTGTCGCAGGCTGTGGGTGCGGAAAAGGTCGAGGCTGTCTTCCCCAATGGCAAACACCTCAAGATCAAGCTGCCGCAATATGTCGAAGACGGACAGACTATCCGGCTCAAAGGGCAAGGCGAGCCCATTATGGGTGGCACCCCCGGCGACGCTCTGGTGACGATTCACTTCAAGCCCAGTTCGCGCTTCAGGCTTGAAGGCCGTGATGTGCATGTAGACCTGCCGGTGGATCTTGCGGATGCCGCCCTTGGTGGCAAGGCGGAAGTGGAAACGCTAAGCGGTCGTATTGCCGTTAAAGTGCCTGCATGGTCGAGTTCCGATAAGGTTCTGCGTCTCAAAGGCAAAGGCCTGCCGTTAAAAGCTGGCGGTCATGGCGATCTTTACGTTCACGTCCGCATCATGCTGCCGGAAGGCGGCGATGCTGCGCTGGAAGAGTTTCTCAAGAAACGTAAGGGCGACTAAAGAACTGTGCCCTCGCTCAACTGTAACCGGATCGCTGCACTGGGCGGCGATCCGTCGCTTGCATTTTATAATACCCGGCTTTTTATGCGCAATTGCTTGAAGCCTGTGCAATGCTGTGCGATAGGGCATCTAGTTGATTATATTCTATGAGGACCCTTAATGACCGCAAAGTCAGGTTTGTTGCAGGGCAAGCGCGGATTGATTCTGGGCGTAGCCAACAACCGTTCCATCGCCTGGGGGATTGCCAAGGCTGCTCGTGAAGCTGGTGCTGAACTCGCATTCACCTATCAGGGTGATGCGCTGAAGAAGCGCGTCGAGCCGCTGGCCGAAGAACTGGACGCTTTTATTGCGGGTCATTGCGATGTCGCTGACGGTGCAAGCATTGATGCTGTTTTTGAAGCGCTGGAACAGAAGTGGGGCAAGATCGATTTCGTTGTTCACGCGATTGGTTTTTCCGATAAGGATGAACTGACTGGTCGTTACGTCGACACGTCAGAGGCCAATTTCCAGAACACCATGTTGATTTCGGTTTATTCGCTGACTGCGATTTCGCGGCGTGCGGAAAAGCTGATGGCCGATGGCGGTTCGATTTTGACACTGACCTATTATGGCGCAGAAAAAGTTATGCCGAACTACAACGTCATGGGCGTTGCAAAGGCAGCTCTTGAAGCAAGTGTCAAATATCTGGCTGTTGATCTTGGACCGCAGAACATTCGCGTCAACGCGATTTCGGCAGGCCCGATCAAGACGCTGGCTGCATCCGGCATTGGTGACTTCCGCTACATTCTCAAGTGGAATGAATATAACGCGCCGCTGCGCCGCACGGTTACGATTGATGAAGTGGGCGATGTTGGCCTCTACTTCCTCTCCGATCTGTCACGTTCGGTTACGGGTGAAGTTCATCACGCCGACAGCGGCTATCATGTGATTGGCATGAAGGCGGTCGATGCGCCGGACATCTCGGTCGTCAAGGACTGAGGCTGAAAATACAAAATCCCGAAAAGTCGACCGACTTTTCGGGATTTTCTTTGTCTTGCCGGTCGCGGTAAGGTTATGCAGAATAAGCTTATGGGTAATTGAGGTAAGGCTTTGGCTCGGGAGATCATCTACTTTTCGCGGCACGGTGAAACCGACTGGAATGTCTCGCAGCGCATTCAGGGGCAGCTTGATATCGACATCAATGCCCATGGTCGCTCGCAGGCCGATCGGAACGGCGATATGCTGAAATCACTGATCGGTGATGGCGCTGGTTATGATTTCGTTGCAAGCCCATTGCGCCGAACCCGCGAGACCATGGAGCGCATTCGTTCGCGCATGGACCTCGACCCTTATGATTTCCGGACCGATCCGCAGCTTATGGAAGTCAATTTCGGAGACTGGCAGGGCTTCATGATAGAAGACATTGCCAAAGAGCGCGAAGATCTCGTGCAGGCACGCGCGCGCGACAAGTGGAATTTTATCCCGCCCGGTGAAGCCGCTGAAAGCTATATGCGGCTGTCGCAGCGCATTGGTCGCTGGGTTGAAGCGGTTGAATGGCCAACCGTCTGCGTGACGCATGGCGGTTGCATGCGCACACTGTTTTATCTTTATGGCGATATGGATGGTCACGCCGCTGCCAATCTCTCAATTCCGCAGGACAAAATCCTGAAGTTTGAAAGTGGTAAGCTGGCGTGGATATAAAGACTGGCCTTTTCAGGCCAGTCCGGTACGTGATTCGCTGGATTTTTCTTTTCGCTGAATACCCGCCTGTGCCAATGTGCGGTCAAGCAATTGTTCGTAGATCGGTTTCCCGCCAATCCACTGCGCGATCAGATTGGCCGTAAGACAGGTCGCAATCAACGGCATGGTCATGCCATAAGCGCCGGTCAGTTCAAGGGTCAGTGCAACGCCGACGACAGGCGCGCGCACCGATGCAGTGAACAGACCGCCCATGGCGGCGATGGCAAAGGCCAGCGGCACTGTGCCGCCCTGCGGAATTACAAGATCGATCACACCGGCGAATGCCAGCCCGACACAGGTGGCAAGGGTGAGCATAGGCGCAAAAATTCCGCCCGGCACACCGCTTGAATAGCTGCCAACCATGGTAAAATAGCGAATAAACGCCAATGCCAGCAAAAGCATCAGCCCGGTCTTCTGATGCGCAAGCTCCATGATGATGTGTTCACCGCCTGTTACCGAATAGGGCAGGAGAACAAACAATGCCCCCACACTCAGCCCGATGAGCGCCGGATAAAGATAGGGTACGCGTTTGTGCATTGCGGCTGCAAACTCCACAGCCCACATGATGCCGCCATTCAGCGCCACGCCGACAACGGCCAAGATGCAGCCAAGCGCGACGAAAGCCGGCAGCAACTCCAGCGATGCCTGAACATCCGGCATTGACATGTCTGGTGCCGTGCCGCCGATGATCTGTGTCATGACGGTTGCAAGCAAAGCGGCTGCGATGATGCCCATATAGGTGCGGAATGTGTAGGGAAACTGCTTGTGTGTTTCCTCGACAATGAAAAGGATAGCGGCCAGCGGCGCATTGAAAGCGCAGGCAAGACCGGCTGCGGCACCGGCCGCCAGAATGCCACGTTTTTCTGTCTCGCTGACTTTGAAAAAGTCGGTAATCGCCGCACCAAGCGACGCACCGATATGGATGGTTGGTCCTTCGCGACCAAGCACCAGCCCCGATGAAATCGAGGTAACACCCATCAGAAATTTGACCGGCAAAACGCGCCGCCAGCGCACGTCACGCAGCCCCTCCATCGCGCCTTCTATTTCCTGCACGCCGCTGCCACCTGCTTCAGGTGCGAAACGCCGTGTTATGAAGGCAGCAAAAACCGTGCAGCACATCGTTATCAATGCGGCAATGATCACGAGTGGAGCGCCACTGAAATATACACTGACTTTCTGTGGCCATGTCATCAATGTGTCGATGATCAGATGAAAGTAAGATCCGACCGTGCCAGTGAGTATGCCGGTGATGGCAGCAAAGAAAACATATCGCGCTTGCGCGGATCGATTGCCTGGCCTGTCGAGTGACTTTATCGGATCATCCATCAAAAACCGCTCCGTAACGCAATATTCGGGCCGATCAGAATGATTTTTCCCACGCTGCCCCTGTTTGTCGAAACAACCAGACTCGCCTTTGAATGTCTAGCTTGCGGCGACAAGCCTTGCGAACAATTTGCCATTTGGCATGAGTATGTTATATTTTTGCCATAAGGAGATTGCGCGATGGAGCTTCATCCAATCAGCATAACGCCTGCGAGTGGGTTTACGGCGACAATAACCGACGAAGAAGCGAGCGCATTGGCCCGCACAACGGTCAATTTGTTCAAGGCTTGGAAGCTCTCGGATAGCGAAGCCTGCACGCTTTTGGGCGATATGTCGCCGCGCACTTGGGCACGCTGGAAAGAAGGCAGCATAGGTCGCATCGACCGGGATTTGCGGATGCGTATGGCGCATTTGATGGGTATTCATAAGGGCTTGCGCTATCTGTTCCGCGATACTGCGCGCGGTTATGCATGGATCAGAAAATCCAACGCCGCTTTCGGTGGTTTATCGGCGCTTGACTTGATGCTGCGCGGTGAAATTTCTGATTTGGCAACCCTTCGCGAGTGGCTGAATGCGGAGCGTGGCGCATGGTAAGCGGACTGGCTCGGAGACGCCATGTTCACTGGCCGCAAACTTTTCGCATCATCCGCTCCATTCATCCGCCCATTGATTTGTTTGAAGATATCGCTGACCCCCGTGACTGGGAGGCACTTGCCTCCGTTGAGGCAAAAACCAATCCGCGTATTCGTTTTGAGATTGGCGATCTCGGTAAAGTTCCGGCTGACCGGCGCGTTTCGGGTCAGGGTGCAACCTATGTGATGGCACCCTTTGTGCATTGCTCGACAGACCGTCCGGGGCGTTTTAGTGATGGCAGCTACGGAATTTATTATGCTGCTGATCGTGAAGAGGTGGCGGTCGCTGAGACCATTCATCATCATGAAAAATTCATGCGCGCCACCAATGAAGAACCCGGATGGACATCGGATTTTCGGGTGCTGATTGGCAGTGTCGAGCGGGAACTGGACGATGTGAGCAACGTGCCGGGCGTGCTCGATCCTGTTGATTATACGGCTTCACATGTCGAGGGGAGGGAACTGCGCGCACTTGGAAGTCATGGGCTTTTATGGCCAAGCGTGCGGATGCGTGGTGGCCAATGTATCGGCATTTTCTGGCCGAATGTTATAACAATTCCGGTTCAGGGGCGGCATTACAGCTATCACTGGGATGGAACCCGTGTCGATTTTGTTCGCCAATACGACACGGGAAAAGTGCTTGCCGTAAACTGACGTTTACGGGGCTTCCTGAATATCTGTGATGAAGCGCGTATCGTCCGCTTCATCGTAGAGGATGATAACCTTCATGCCTTTGGAAATAACGGAATAATCGAACTCGCCGGGCAATTTATAGATTTTGCCGTCATCGAGCGTGATTGTTTCCTGATCCTTGTTGATGCCGGTGATCTTGCCCTCAACGTCATCCGCCATGGCGACGGTTGAAAAGACCGAGGCAATGATGAAGATCAGTCCCACTAGGTAATGCATGGGTGTCATCCTCCTTAACTGTGTGCCTGCCAGCCGGTGACTGATTCGACACGATTTGCGTTTGCGCGATGGGGAGTTCGCAATGTGTTTCCTGAGGGCAATTTAGCCCATGGAATGTGTCAAAAAGAATGCCTTATAGAGATGATCCGAAGGAAATTTTGCGATCTCGACAGAGGTATTGCGAGCTATAATTTGACGGTGACGGAAAAGGCCAATAAAACCGCCCCATATCTTGCCGGAAAAGGCGCTCCGTAGTCAGGCTCAGCTCATGTCTCATAACAGTTTCGGTCATCTGTTTCGCGTAACAACCTGGGGCGAGAGCCATGGTATCGCACTGGGTTGCGTGGTGGATGGTTGCCCTCCCGGCATTACCTTTACCGAAGCCGAAATTCAGTCCTATCTCGACAAGCGCAAGCCCGGACAGTCAAAATATACGACCCAGCGCCGCGAGCCCGATCAGGTGCGCGTGCTGTCGGGCGTGCTTTTGGGCGATGACGGCGTCACCATGACCACGACCGGTACGCCGATTTCGATGATGATCGAAAACACCGATCAGCGTTCCAAGGATTATGGCGATATTGCTAAACAGTATCGTCCGGGCCACGCCGACTATGCCTATGACGTGAAATATGGCATTCGCGATTATCGCGGTGGTGGCCGTTCTTCGGCACGAGAAACCGCAGCCCGCGTTGCAGCCGGTGCCATTGCGCGCAAAGTCGTTCCGGGCTTGCAGGTGCGTGGTGCTCTGGTCTCGATGGGTGTCCATGACATTGACCGCTCCCGCTGGGACTGGAACGAAGTCGATAACAACCCATTCTTCACGCCTGATGCGGGCTCGGTTGACGTATTCGCAGACTATCTGGATGGCATCCGTAAGAACGGCTCTTCGATCGGCGCGATCATCGAAATCGTCGCAGAAGGCGTTCCAGCGGGTATCGGCGCGCCGATTTACGGCAAACTCGATCAGGATATTGCGAGCTATCTCATGTCGATCAATGCCGTGAAGGGCGTTGAAATTGGCAATGGTTTTGAGGCGGCACGTCTCACCGGCGAAGACAATGCCGACGAAATGCGTATTGGCAATGATGGGCAGCCGGTTTTCCTGTCCAACCATGCCGGTGGTGTACTGGGTGGCATCGCAACGGGTGCGCCTGTCGTTTCGCGCTTCGCAGTCAAACCAACATCGTCGATTCTCACACCGCGCAAGTCCATTGATGCTGAGGGCAAGGAAGTGGACGTTATGACCAAGGGCCGTCATGATCCGTGCGTGGGTATTCGTGCTGTGCCGATTGGCGAAGCGATGGTCGCCTGTGCGATTGCCGATCATTATCTGCGCCATCGTGGACAGACAGGACGCGTATAACATATTGAAAGTTCAGTTTCAGAAACTGAGGGCCGGTTTTCGACTGAAGCTGTGGTACAACCATTGAGGCTGAAATGAGCTATAATCAGAAACAGGTCGTTGATGCGCTGCGCGCTTTCGAGCGTGGTGAAATCGTTGTGGTCATGGATGATGACGGACGTGAGAACGAGGGCGATCTGATCGTCGCTGCCGTTCACTGTACGCCGGAAAAAATGGCGTTCATCGTGCGCTATACGTCGGGGATCGTCTGCACGCCCATGACGCGCGATGAAGCAAAGCGCCTCAATCTGGCGCCAATGGTTGCAGAAAACGAATCCGCCCACACGACCGCTTTCACAGTCACAGTCGATTATCGTCACGGCACCACCACCGGCATTTCTGCCGAAGATCGCACGCTCACTGTGCGCAATCTGGCAAATCCGAATGCCGGTGCTTCCGACTTCGTGCGTCCTGGCCATATTTTCCCGCTGATTGCGCGCGAGGGCGGTGTGTTGATGCGCTCCGGTCATACCGAAGCAGCTGTTGATCTCTGCAAGCTTGCAAACCTGCCGCCAATTGGCGTGATCTGCGAGCTGATCAATGATAATGGCACGGTCATGCGCGGCCCTGACGTGAAGGCTTTTGCCGAACAGCATAATCTGCATCGCGTGACGGTTGCGGACCTTATCGCCTATCGCCAGCGCAAAGAAACGTTGGTGAAGCGTATCGGCGATGCAGCGATCAAAACCTGTGCTGGTCCGGCGCATGCTTATACTTATGAGCTGCCATGGGAGCCGATGCAGCATGTCGCGGTTGTGTTTGGTGATATTCGTGATGGCGAAGAGGTGCCGGTGCGTCTGCACCGCGAAGACGTGCTCAATGACGTGTTTGGCAGCAGCGGTAACAATCTTGATGAGATCATGAAGCGCATGGGCAAGGAAGGCCGCGGCGTTCTGGTCTACCTGCGCGAAGGTTCGGTCGGTGTGCGTGCCGATCACCGCGATGCGCGTGCGCGCGAAGCTTTGCTTGGCGAACACGAGGCGCATGCCGAAGCGGTAGCGCGCGAAGAAGAGTGGCGTCAGATTGGTCTCGGCGCGCAGATTCTCAAGGATCTCGGCATTACATCAATTGTGCTGCTGGCATCGCGTGAGCGTCACTATGTCGGTCTCGAAGGTTTTGGTATCAACATCGCACGAACAGAGATTATCTGACACAGATATGTCGATGAAAGATGCTACAGGGGCGCTATGACAACTCGGCTTTACTGGCATCCGATCTATCTTGAGCATCTTGTGCCGCCCGGACATCCCGAGCGGCCAGACCGTATTCGTGCACTGATGAGCGAGCTGGAGGGCGAAGAATTTTATCGCCTTGATCGTGTGGAAGCGCCAAAAGCACATGAAGATGCCATTCTGCTCGCGCATCCCGAAAGCTATCTGCAAGCCATAAAGTCGCAAATTCCTGAGCCGCTCATTGATGGTGAAGCGGCGGCGCCGATCCATCGTATTGAAGGCGATACCTATGCAAGTCCTCAAAGCTGGGATGCCGCTTTAACTGCAATTGGTGCGGCCACCGCTGCTGTCGATGACGTATTCTTAGGCGACGCCGATAACGTGTTTGTCGCCTCGCGCCCGCCGGGCCATCATGCGGAAACAGCCACCGCGATGGGCTTTTGCCTGTTCAACAATGTGGCAATTGCGGCGCGTCATGCACAGCGTAGACATGGCGCGGAACGGATCGCGATTGTTGACTGGGACGTACATCACGGCAACGGCACGCAGGACATTTTCAAAGACGATCCAAGCGTTTTGTTCTGCTCCACGCATCAATTTCCGCTTTTTCCTGGCACAGGCCGGAAAGATGAAGTGGGTGTGGGCAACATCGTGAATGCGCCACTTTCGCCCAATACCGGCAGTCGCGAGTTTTGCGAGGCATTTAATAGTCGTGTATTGCCTGCTTTGGACAACTTCCGGCCAGATTTGATCCTTATTTCAGCTGGCTTCGACGCGCATTTCCGCGATCCCCTTGCCGAGATCAATCTTGATGAGGCGGATTTCGATTGGGCGACGGGCAAGCTCATGGAACGTGCAGAAAAGTTCTGCAATCACCGACTGGTGAGTGTGCTTGAAGGTGGATATGATCTTGAGGGCTTGTCGCAGTCCGCGTCTTCTCATATTACGCGGCTGTTGAAAGGATAAACCATGGTAATCGAACCGTCCAACACCGACATTGCAGTTATGAGCTTTGAGGATGCCTTGAAGCAGCTAGAGAAGATCGTCGATGCTCTGGAGCGGGGCGATGTGCCGCTGGAAGAGTCTATCCGCATCTACGAGCGCGGTGAGGCGCTGAAAAAGCATTGCGACACGCTGCTCAAATCTGCGGAAGACAAGGTTGAGAAAATTCGCATTGGTCGCGATGGCCAGCCGGCAGGCACCGAGCCGCTCGACGCGGAATAAGATCAACTGCACTTTATCAAAAAAATAGCGGCTCGTTTGAGCCGCTATCTGTTTGTGTCACTACGATCTGACTGGAGGTCTCACGATTGCAGTGACCCCTGTTTTCAAGCCAGTAGGCTTAGAACGAACGCTGGAAGCGAACCATACCCTGAACGGCATCTTTGCCCTTCAGAACGGCGTGATTGTCGTTCCACTTGGTGTACGAGATTTCAGGCGTTACAGTGAAGCCCGGCACGAGCGTGTAGGCGACATTCATAGTACCCGCAAAACGACCAGCTTCTTCGTAAGCCGCCTGAATGTTGAAGGCTGCTTTCTTGTTGATCTTGTACTTTGCGCCACCCCAGACAGCCCAATCGCCGCCCCAAGTGCCGTAGAAGCTGTCGATCTGACGAACGCCTGCAATATAGTGGTCGTCGTTCGACTTGTAAGCGCCCTGTGTCCAGATAGAGAACTGGTCGGTGACGTTGACGTCGAGGCGAACCTTGCCCATCCACTTTTCATTGAGCGCGTCGTAAGCTGCAACACCAGCGATTGAACCCCAATCCTGAGCGAGCTTCAGACCACCAACCACATGTGGCGTGTAGTCGTCGATGGTGACGGAACCATTGGAATCGCCATTGCCGCCCTGTTCAAGCGCAACGATGGCCGAAAAGCCGTTGCCGCCCTTGAAAGTGTAACTGATTGCGTTGGTGCGCGTGCCGCCTGCCAGAATAACGTCGTCGTTGATGACATCGCCAAGATAGCCGGTGAAGGTTACGAATGCCGATTCATCCAGACCCACACGGAGGCCGCCGAGCTGGATGTAGCCGTAACGCAGAGTGCCGGTTGAACCTGCATCAGCGCCATTCTGGTACTGGAAGCGCGTTTCAGCATAGGTCTTCAGTGTTCCCAGTTCGGTTTCCGAAGCGGTCGAGAAGCGGAGCGAGAAACGGCTCAGAATGTCGTAGGTGTCGCGGTCACGACCTGCAATATTCTTGGCATATACGTTGTCGCCGCCCTTGATGTCCATACGCACATAGCCATGGATGCGAAGGCATGTTTCTGTGCCCGGAATGTAGAAGTAGCCCGCGCCGTAAGCGTCGCAAACGCGAACATATTCTACGGCTTCTGGCTCTGGTGCAACAATCGCATCAGCAGCCTGGGCAACGGAAGCGAAAGAAAATACTGCAGCCGAAGCGCAGAGAAAATGCTTAACCCTCATAAGAGTCTCCGTAAGTGAGGTGTGACGGAGCTGCTTATAGAGAGCGTTAAAAAACAAACAATATCAATTAGATGTCAGATCAATGAAGTTTTAATGACGAAGCAACACCTCAATAGAAAAATATAAGTTCTAGGGATATTTTTTAGCTGTTGTATTTGAGTAACAGCTTTATTGACAGCATTTCAGGACGTCTATTTTAAGCGGATCAGATCGGTGCTCTAATTCTTTGTTTTAACGTGCATCTTTGTCCGAAAACCGTTTCACACTTTTCGGGATGCGCTCGAACGTATTTTCGCTTTTTCTAAAAAAATAGTTTCTTGAGGTGATGCGCATAAGGGGCCAGAACCCCACTGAGCAGATACGGGCCAAGCCCCCAGACGAGTGTCCAGCCCGCAGCGCCTACAACATTTGCGGCAATAAAATGCAGTGGCTTCATCTTCATTGAACCTGCAACAACGCCATTAAGCTGTCTTAGCAGCACAACGAAACGGGCGGTCGCGACCACATAGATGCCCTTAGTGTCGAAAAGTTTCTCGAATTGATCAAGCCTCTCAGGCGTTAGCTTCACCAGATATCCATAGCGCAATATCAATGCACGCCCACCATAGCGGCCGATCAGATAGCCGGTGCAATCTCCTAAAACTGCACCAATGAAGACGGCCAGCAAAACATGTTCGATATCCAGCGTGCCATGCAACGCCAGAAGCGAGCAGGCTATCAGGGCACTTTCGCCGGGAAGCGGTGCGCCAAAAGATTCAAAATAGACAATCACGAAGATGGCGAAAGCACCATAGGCGGCAATGTAATGATCGATGTACCCCATAAGGTGCAGGTGCTTTCGTGGATAACGTCATAAAAAGGCTCCGGCACAAACCGGAGCCTTTGCACTATAGCGTGTTTTTTAGCCGATGGAACGCTTGCCGGTAATCTTATGGTAGGCCAACAAAACGATGACAGAGCCGATAATGGCAATGATCAGGCTCATTGGATCGAAGGCACCTGTGACGCCGCGGCCAAACAGAAATGAAGAAATGACACCGCCAACGATGGCCCCGACAATGCCTAATGCAATGTCGAAGAACATACCCTGACCGCTTTTGTTGACGATTTTACTGCCGATGAAGCCGGCAATCAGTCCAAGAATAATCCAGCTTATAACAGACATCTAATATCTCCGATTGCGAAAATAATAATATGCATCAAGAAATTAGAAAATTTTCACAATAGTTTCGATTTGACAAGGTATAATCCTTGTCAAAAGCAAAAACTTATTTCACCTTAACTTAATCGCACGTGATAAAGTCACGGCGTCCAACAGGGAGTATCGCGTGATGGGAAGCTATGATGACAATTCCAACAACTCGCCGATCCCCGGCGGCAGCCTTGCCAAGCCGGTTCTGATTGCATTGGGTGCATTGCTTGTCGGCAAAATGCTCAAAGGGCACAGTGATGAGCCGGAGCAGCCTGCACCTATCCCGGATCAGTCGGCGCAGCAGGCAGATCATGGCGGCGGCTTGCTCGGCGGTATTCTGGGTGGGCTCGGTGGTCTGCTTGGCGGGACGCTTGCCAGTGGCGGAGCAGCCTCGGCACCCGCAGCACCCGGCCCATTGGGTGGCGGCTTAGGTGGTCTGCTTGATCAGCTCAAACAGGCAGGTCTTGGTGACAAGGTGGATTCCTGGGTCGGGCAGGGCAGCAATCATCAGATTGAGCCGGGACAGCTTGGCGATGCGCTTGGCCAGAAGACTTTGAGCGAAATTGCAGCCCATGCCGGTATTGATCAGCAGGAGTTGCTTAATCAGCTCTCTCAGGTGCTGCCGGGATTGGTCGATAAGCTCACTACAAATGGGCAAGTGCCAGACACGAACGAATTGTCGCGCCTGTTGCACAATCGCTGATATAGCCCTATCTTTTTTAAGGTCACGCAACGGCAAACGGCTTGCCGGTGCGCTTTTATTGGTGGCAGCCTGATGAGTTTCTTCCCCTGTCCTGATCCGGTGCTTGGAGACAAGACAACCGTGGATGCAATCGAAACGCTGGTAATCCCACGCACAAGCGATATTGGCGGGCTGGAAGTTCGCCGTGCTTTGCCGACTGTGCGCAGGCGTCTGGTTGGGCCATTTATTTTCTTTGATCGTATGGGACCGGCTGTTTTAAAGGACGGTGACGCGCTGGATGTGCGCCCGCATCCGCATATTGGTCTTTCAACAGTCACGTATCTTTTCGACGGCCATATCCGCCATCGTGATAGCCTTGGCACGGAAATGGTGATCCGTCCGGGTGATGTGAATTTGATGACCGCTGGTCGCGGCATCGTGCATTCTGAGCGCTCGCCGGAAGAAGAGCGGGATGGACCGCTGTCGATCTCCGGTGTGCAGACATGGCTGGCATTGCCGGAGCAATTTGAAGAGAGCGATCCGCATTTTTATCATACCAATTCGCCTGAATTGCCGCTGATGGAAGACCCCGAGTTTAACGGGCGCCTCATCATTGGCTCGATGCACGGCGTTTCATCTCCCGTTATCCAGCATGCTGAAACATTGTATGCAGATATTGACGTGTTGCCCGGCGGACGCTTTCACATTCCGCCAACAACCGAAGAACGCGCGATCTATACGCTGCGCGGCAATGTTGGCATTGGGGGCGAGGTGTTCCCGCCTGATCGGCTGCTGGCGTTTCGTCCGGGCGATGATATTGTTGTACAGGCTGGCCCTGAAGGCGCGCATTTTATGTTGTTCGGTGGTGCAACGCTTGGTTCAAAACGCTATGTCTGGTGGAATTTTGTCTCGTCTTCGAGAGAACGCATTGAGCAGGCCAAGGAAGAATGGCGTAGCGGTCGCTTTGATATTGTGCCGGGCGATGAAGAAGAGTTCATACCTTTGCCGGAATGATGGAGCATTTCCAGCAAAAGTGTGAAGCGGTTTTGCGTTGCATAATGCGATAAAAACAAAAAGCTATCGTATAGGACAACATGTCTCGCCGGGCCCCGGTAAGCTTGATCTGTGCTGACTGCTGCTATACCGACAAATAAAAATCGAACCAGAACAGGTTGTTTTCATGTCCCGACCCATCACCCCATTGCTCGATAAGGCGCCGACCCCGGAAGCCCTTCGCGCATTGCCGGAACAGGATTTGCCAAAGCTTGCGGAAGAATTGCGCGCCGAGCTGGTCGATGCTGTTTCGACCACCGGCGGGCATCTTGGGGCGGGGCTTGGTGTGGTGGAACTCACCATCGCGCTGCATCACGTTTTTGACACGCCGCATGATCGTATCATCTGGGATGTGGGGCATCAGGCCTATCCGCACAAAATTCTGACAGGACGTCGCGACCGCATTCGAACTCTCAGACAGGAAGGCGGCCTCTCTGGTTTTACCAAGCGAACCGAGAGCGAATATGACCCCTTTGGCGCAGCCCATTCCTCGACCTCCATTTCGGCGGGTCTTGGTATGGCTGTGGCAAGCGATCTTTCGGGCGAAAAGCGCAATGTGATTGCAGTGATCGGCGATGGCTCCATGTCGGCTGGTATGGCCTATGAAGCGATGAACAATGCCGGTGCGCTTGATGCGCGCCTGATCGTGATCCTCAACGACAATGATATGTCGATTGCACCACCAACGGGTGCCATGAGCGCTTATCTGGCGCGTCTTGTTTCCGGCAAGACCTATCGCAGCGTGCGTGATGCTGCCAAACAGGTTGCCAAGAAACTGCCGAAGTTTTTGCAGGACAAGGCACGCAAATCGGAAGAATTTACGCGCGCTTTTTTCACTGGTGGCACGCTGTTTGAAGAGTTGGGCTTTTATTATGTCGGCCCGATTGACGGTCACAACCTAGACCATCTGCTGCCCGTTCTCAAAAATGTGCGTGACACGCAGGAAGGTCCGGTGCTGATCCATGTGGTAACGCAGAAGGGTAAGGGCTATGCGCCCGCTGAGGCCGCTGCCGACAAATATCACGGCGTCAACAAGTTTGACGTGATCACTGGCAAGCAGGCAAAGCCGCCAGCAAATGCACCAAGCTATACCAAGATTTTCGCCACCAGCCTGATTGAAGAAGCCCGCCATGACGACAAGATCGTTGCAGTGACGGCTGCGATGCCAACCGGCACCGGCCTTGATCTTTTTGGTGAAGCTTTTCCGAAACGCATTTTCGATGTCGGCATTGCCGAGCAACATGCGGTGACCTTTGCCGCAGGCCTTGCAACGGAAGGCTATAAGCCGTTCTGTGCGATCTACTCGACTTTCCTTCAGCGGGGCTATGATCAGGTCGTGCACGACGTGTCGATCCAGAATCTGCCTGTGCGTTTTCCCATCGACCGTGCCGGTCTGGTGGGGGCCGATGGCCCAACGCATGCCGGTTCGTTCGATACCGGTTTCCTCGCGGCCCTTCCGGGCTTTGTGGTTATGGCTGCATCCGACGAAGCCGAACTACGCCATATGGTGCGCACGGCTGCGGACTATGATGAAGGCCCGATTTCCTTCCGCTATCCGCGTGGCGATGGTGTCGGCGTGGAACTGCCGGAACGTGGTTCGGTGCTTGAAATCGGTAAGGGCCGTATCGTGCGCGAAGGTACCAAAGTGGCACTTCTCTCCTTCGGTACGCGTTTGCAGGAATGCCTGAGCGCTGCTGACGAGCTTGCTGCGGCAGGTCTTTCGACAACGGTTGCCGATGCACGTTTTGCCAAGCCGCTTGATCAGGATCTCATTCGTCGCCTTGCGCGTGAGCATGAAGTGCTGGTGACGATTGAAGAAGGTGCGGCTGGTGGTTTTGCCGCCCATGTGCTGCAATTCCTCGCCACCGACGGGCTGCTTGATCGCGGCCTGAAAGTGCGTGTGCTGACCCTGCCAGACACTTATCAGGATCATGCCAAGCCGGAAGTCATGTATGCCAATGCCGGTCTTGACCGTGCCGGTATTGTCCATAGCGTCTTTGCAGCTTTGGGCCGCGAAGAAGTGACAGCATCCTTCCGTGCCTGATTTCACGCAAGATAAAAGCGTGCGGCTCGATCAGTTGCTGGTCGAGCTTGCCTTGTTTGCAACGCGTTCGCGTGCGCGCGATGCAATTTTGCGCGGCACAGTGAAGGTTGACGGCAAGCCCGTCACCAAGCCGGGGCAGACGGTTGCGCGCACCGTCAAAATCATTGTCGATGATCCGGCAAGCAGCTATGTTTCGCGCGGTGCGTTGAAGCTTATAGCAGCCCTTGATTATTTTGGCCTTGATGTGAAGGGGCGCACCGCGCTTGATATAGGCGCGTCAACTGGCGGCTTCACGCAGGTTTTGCTGGAGCGCGGCGCGACCCATGTGCTTGCCATAGATGTCGGTCATGATCAGTTGCATGAAAGCCTGCGCAATGACCCACGCGTGACAAACAGCGAGGGGGTTAATGCCCGCGCGCTTGAGATTTCCCATCTTGATGGACGCGACGTCGATTGTGTGGTGTCGGACGTCAGTTTCATTTCATTGAAACTCGCATTGCCTCCGGCATTGGCGCAGGCACAAAAAGATGCTATCTGCGCGCTTCTCGTAAAGCCGCAGTTTGAAGCCGGGCGTGAGGCTATCGGCAAAGGCGGCATTCTGCGTGATCCGAAAGACGGCGAACGCATTGCGGAAGAATTGAAATCATGGCTTGAAACGCAGCCCGGCTGGCGCGCTCTTGGCCTCTGTCCGTCGCCTATTGAAGGTGGCGATGGCAATCGTGAATATCTCTTGGCAGGAAAGAAAGACCAATGACGACCCAGGTAACAATCCGCTCGATGGGTGCGGGCGGCGATGGCGTTGCCAATCTTTCAGATGGCCAGCTTTTTGTCCCTTTCACGCTGCCGGGCGAAGTGGCCAATGTTGCGCGTGACAAAAACCGCGCCACGGTAATCGCGTTGCTTGAAACGTCTGCTGAACGCCAAGACCCTGCCTGCCAGCATTTTGAAGATTGCGGTGGCTGCGCTTTGCAACACTGGCAGGACGAGCCTTACCGCGCATGGAAGCGCGAACTTGTGGTCTCAGCCTTGAAGGGCCGTGGCCTTGATGTGCAAGTGGATGCGCTGGTTACTTGCAAGCCGCAATCGCGCCGCCGAGCGACTTTCGCTGCACGCAAGACGGAAAAAGGCGTGCTGCTCGGTTTTAACCGTCACCAGAGCCACGAAATCATCGATATTGTCGAATGCGCGGTTACCGTGCCGGAAATTATTGCGCGCCTTGATGATCTGCGCGAAGTGGGCGCACTGATTGCTCCGGGCTCAAAGCCGTTCAAACTGGCCGCGACTGTTACGGCCTCCGGGCTTGATCTTGCAGCAAGTGGCTGTGGCACGCTCAGCGACGAGCAGCGCCGTGCGCTCACCGCCCTTATGATGAAAAAGGACTTTGCACGCCTTTCGCATGAAGGCGAAATCATCGTCGAGCCCAAAAAGCCGGTCATTCATTTTGGCAAAGTGCCGGTTCCGGTGCCGCCGGGTTGCTTCTTGCAGGCAACGGTTGATGCCGAAGAGGCGATGGTGTCGCTGGTGCAGGCACATCTTGGCAAAGCGAAACGCGTGGCAGATCTCTTCTGCGGTGTTGGTACATTTGCGCTGCGCATTGCCGAAAAGAGTGCCGTGCACGCCGTTGAAAACGATGCGCCAGCACTCGCGGCGCTTGATCGCGGCGTGCGCCACGTGCAGGGCTTGAAGCCCGTAACCGTTGAACGCCGCGATCTGTTCCGCCGCCCGCTGATGCCGAAGGAATTGCTGCCTTACAATGCGGTGGTTTTCGATCCGCCGCGTGCGGGTGCAGAAGAACAGGCGCTTGAGCTGGCAAAGTCGAAGGTGGAAAAGGTTGTCGCGATTTCGTGCAACCCTGTAACACTTGCGCGCGATCTCGCCATTCTGGTGAAAGGCGGTTATCGCATCACGCGTGTCACGCCGATTGACCAGTTTCTGTGGTCGCCCCATGTTGAAGCGGTGGCGACACTGGTGAAGAAATAAACACTGCCGCGGCCTCACATTCGGAGTCACGGTGTCTATAATTGTTACTGACTGGTCGTTGTTTTTCCGGATCAGCTGATCTCGCAATATTGCGGTAAAATTCGACATTGCTAAAAGATAAGGGCCTGAATGAGTGATATTCGCCATTCAGGTTTTTCATTTCATGGCCGTGCATGGGACGTTTCTGTGCGTCGCATTGCCATGTTCATATCGCGTTTTGTGCAGATTTTTGCCGACAGGCTGCAAGACGTATCACCGGCGCGGTTCTTTCCTCCCCTTTGTGAACAGCGCCCTGCGATAGACGATTATAAAATGACTGAACACACTTCATTGCCGGATCTGAACGGCGTTTTTCCTGCTCGTGAAATTAAAATAAAAAAGCACGGGCTAGCGCACCGCTTGCTGTACCCGTTTCTTAGCATCGTCTTCGCCTTTGCGAGTATTGGCGTTGCTTTTGCATGGTTTCCGGGCCTCTACAAAGATCACCTGATTATGAACGATCCGGTCATTTTAGAGGACGCCAACATTATGGATGGTCAGTGCCGGTCAAAAAAAATGACTGTTAACTGCAAAGCTGGCATTGTCTATGACTATGAAGGCGAACGTCGCGTCAAAAAAGTTGAATTCTCATTTGTGAGCTTTTCGAGTGGTGATTACGAAACGGATGTTGTGATGCAGCGTTCCGATCCGGAAAATGTCACGCTGACACTCGCCATTGACGAATTCTGGAACCGTCTGGCTTTTGATCTTGGCCTGTTTGCGATCATGCTCGCGATGGCCATTCTGTTTCTGGTTCGCTTCATCCGTATCACGGGCAGCGCATCGGCGATGAAATCGGCTGCTGCATTGCGCTTTGCCTGGGCGAAAATTACTGCCAGCAAGAAGCACTTGGGCGCAACGAATATCACTTATAATCCGCTTGATCCGGTGCATAAGAAAAAGAACATCGTTTCGCGGTTCTCGAAAAAAGAAGCACCGTTTATGCGTTATGTGGAAGCCGAAGATGAGACCTATGGCATTGTTGCCATACATCCGCAGGCATCCCTGCCGGTTCTGCTGGATGAGAAGTTTGAGTGTCTTGAACTGAGTAGCGATGAGCGTGAATCTGCATTAAAGGCAGTGAATGCATAGGTTGCACGCTGATAAAAAGGGCGGATTGCTCCGCCCTTTTTCATTATGCGTCTCGTGCAGAGCGGCGATTACATCTTTTCGATGATCTTTGGATCGCCTTCATGTGCACGGCCATTGGCAGCCAGGATTGCAGGCACGATGTCCTCAGCCTGATCAATCACCAGCGGTTTCACCTGATGGGCTGTGTGCAGAAAGCCCTCATTCGTCATATGTTCAAGCAAAGTGAGCATCGGCTGCCAGAAATTGTTGATATTGGCAAAAACCATCGGCTTGCGATGCTTGCCAAGCTGCGCCCATGTCATCATTTCCACGATTTCTTCAACCGTGCCGATGCCGCCGGGGAGGGTGACAAACGCGTCTGACTTCTGAAACATCAGATGCTTGCGCTCGTGCATATCGCCAACAACGATCAGCTCGGTCAGCTCCTGTGCCTTTTCAAGGCTCGCTTCCTTGTCGAGCAGGAAGGTCGGAATGATGCCGGTGACTTCGCCGCCAGCCTTCATCACGCCTTCAGCAACCGCGCCCATAATGCCGCGCGTTCCGCCGCCATAAACAAGGCGTATGCCGTTGTCCGCAAGCGAGCGCCCAAGCGTCAGGCCCGCTTCACGATAGATGGGATTCAGGCCCGTTGAAGAGCCGCAATAAACACAAATGGATCGAATCTGAGACATGATTTCTTGTGCGCCTTTGGCGTTTGAGCGTCAAGCTGTGGCTGGACTTTTAACACGATAGCTATACTTCTGGAGAGGTGAAATTTTGACAAGGAGTCGGATGGCATGAAGAAATGGGCTTTGTTGGCGGGGTTTTCGCTCGCGGCATCGGGGGCTATGGCTGGAGAGATTACCATCCCTTTGTCTGATGATGTTGAAGTAACGGAAAACTCCGTTCTTTATAAATGCGGCGATCAAAGCATTTCGGCCACCTATTATAATGCAGGTGAAAACTCTCTTGTGCAGCTCGAAATGGAAGATAATTCAGTTATTGCTGCCAATGTTCTCGCAGGTTCGGGTGCCAAATATGCGGGCGGGGTTTATATCTGGTGGACCAAAGGCGAAACCGCGGATCTCTATAACCTTATGGATGATCCTGATCAGGAAAAACCAATAAGCTGTACAGAAGAATAATATCTGCGGTGGAAAGCACGGTTCGGCTCCACTTCTTGTGAGGCGTTAAAAAAAGCGGTAAACCCTTTAGTTAACTTACTCATATGGGTTTCATGCCGAAATGCAAAATTATAGATATGGAATTATCGGTATTCTTCTCGTCCTTATTCTGGGCGGGGGCGCGTATTATTGGAACTCGCTGAAGGAGCAAGGCGCTGTACCGGGTTCGGATATTGCCGCAAAGGCGCCCGAAACCGGCAGCGCGCAAAAACCTGCGGAAGAGCAGGCCCCTGTTGCTACAGCCGAACCTGAGAAACCGGCGGCAGTTCAGCCACAACAGCTTTCCGAGCCGACAGCGCAAGTTGCAACGCCGGAAACGCCCAACGAGGCAAAAGTACCGGTTTTTGACATCCTGCGTGTCGAATCTGACGGTTCCGTTGTGATTGCAGGACAGGCGGCAGCCAATGCCGATGTTGAAATCCTTTCTGGCTCCAGAGTTGTTGGAACGGCAAAGGCCGGGCCAAATGGCGATTTTGCGATCGTTCTCGATCAGCCGCTCAAACCCGGTGATCATCAGCTTGTGCTGCGCGCTGGCGGATCAGGTGGCACCGTTGCAACCTCTGCACAGACGGCGATCGTTTCTGTACCTGATAACAGCAATGGTCAGGTTCTGGCCCTTGTCGAAGAACCGGGGCAGGCAAGCCGTTTGATCACGAAGCCGGAAGCGCCTGTCGAGCAAAGCGCGTCATCGACGGATGCAGGTGCAGCGCCCTCACAGTCGGTGCCGCAGGCGAAAGCTGACCCCGATGCGCCGCTTGGCATTGAAGCCGTCGAAATTGAAGGCAACAAGGTGTTTGTTGCAGGCAGCGCCAAAGGCTCGCCAGAGGGCAGCCGCGTTGTCGTGAATGCCAATGAGATTCTTCTGGGCTCCAGCTCGATTTCGCCAGAGGGCCGCTTTCTGGTTGAAAGCCAGAAGCCGCTTGCCGTGGGTGATTACATTATCCGCGCCGATCTGCTCAATGCGAACGGGCGGGTGATCGCGACGGCCCGCGTGCCGTTCCGCCGTGAGGCTGGCCAGAATGTTTCGGCTGTTGCACCGGGAACGAGCGGTCAGAATGATGCTGCGCAAAATGCGGCCAGTGGCGCGCCTTTACAAAAGGTGGAAGGCTCGGTGATCATCCGTAAGGGGGATAACCTTTGGACCATTTCCAAACGCACTTACGGCTATGGCACGCGTTATACCACGATTTATCTCGCCAATCGCGACCAGATCCGTAATCCCGACCTGATTTTACCGGGACAGGTTTTTGTCATGCCGCAGCAGCCGCTTGCTGATGATGAGGTGAAGCGCCGCCTGAAGAATTCTTCCGACTGACCGAGAACGGCAAAATCTGTTTTTAAATGCAGCACCCTTTAGAAAAGGGTGCTGCATTACATTGCTTTTTTGAGTATAATCGTATATCGTCGATCTACGATGAAGATTTCCCTAGAAACGATGACCGATGTTTTTCCGGGCGTGGATGACGATCTTGCAGCGCGCATTTATGCAGCGCTCGGTCATCCGGTGCGCATTCACATTCTGCGACAGCTTATTCTTGAGGATGCCTGCTGCTGCAAGGACATTGTCGGTCGGCTTGACCTTGCGCAGTCCACCGTGTCGCAGCATCTCAAAGTTCTCGTACAGGCTGGTCTTGTTAACTACCGGCCTGACCGCCAGACCTCCCGCTACAGCGTCAACTGGCAGCAACTGACCCTTATTCGTTCGCACCTTGCAGCTTTTCGAAATGGCTGCTGCGAAAAAACCGTCTGATTTGAAAGATACACCATGAGTTCCCCTAAAACGGTTTCCGCCGATTCCGGCGAAACGCTCAAGACATTGCGAAATCTCTGGCCCTATATGTGGCCAAACGAGCGGCCGGATCTGCGTATGCGCGTGGTTTGGGCAACGTTCTTTCTGGTGATTTCCAAGATCGTGCTGATCCTCGTTCCCTATTTTTTCAAATGGGTGACGAATGCGCTGAACGGTCAGCTTGATGCACCGGACTATATTCCAGTTGTCCTCATTGGCGCGGTTATGCTGGTTCTGGCCTATAATGCAGCCAAGATCATACAGGCGGGTCTCAATCAGCTACGCGATGCGCTGTTTGCCAGTGTCGGGCAATATGCTGTGCGCCAGCTTGCCTATAAGACCTTTGTGCATATGCACCAGCTTTCGTTGCGCTTCCACTTGGAGCGGCGCACGGGCGGACTTTCGCGCGTTATTGAGCGCGGCACCAAGGGTATTGAAACGATTGTTCGTTTCACAATCCTCAACACGCTGCCGACTATTCTCGAATTTGCACTGACAGCGGTGATTTTCGCCTACGCCTACGGCTTTTCCTATCTGCTGGTCGTGGCCCTGACTGTGGTTGCCTATACGTGGTTCACGATTAAGGCGAGTGACTGGCGCATCAATATTCGCCGCGAAATGAATAATTCCGATACCGATGCCAACACAAAGGCCATCGATTCGCTGCTCAACTTCGAAACCGTTAAATATTTTGGCAATGAGACCATGGAAGCCAAGCGCTTCGATGCGTCCATGGCGCGTTATGAAGATGCGGCGACAAAGACCTGGACGTCACTTGGCTGGCTGAACTTTGGTCAGGCTGTGATCTTTGGTGTTGGTATGGCGATTGTTATGGTCATGTCGGCACGCGAGGTGCAGGCTGGCACGCAGTCGCTGGGTGACTTTGTCTTCATCAACGCAATGCTGATGCAGCTCTCCATTCCACTTAATTTCATTGGTTTCATCTATCGCGAAATCCGTCAGGGCCTCACTGATATCGAGCAGATGTTTGACCTTCTCGATGTGCAGCAGGAAGTGCAGGATAAGCCGACCGCTGCGCCACTCCACGTCGATAAGGGTGCAATCCGGTTCAACGATGTGCATTTTGCCTATGATGCCAACCGCCCGATCCTGAAAGGCGTGAGCTTTGAAGTGCCTGCGGGCAAAACGGTGGCGATTGTCGGCCCATCCGGCGCGGGCAAATCGACGATCTCGCGTCTGCTGTTCCGCTTCTATGACGTGCAGTCGGGTTCTGTCACGATTGACGGGCAAGACGTACGCGACGTGACGCAGGAAAGCCTTCGTAAAGTGATCGGCATGGTCCCGCAGGATACGGTGCTGTTCAACGATACGATTGCCTACAACATTCGTTATGGCCGTACCGATGCAAGCGATCAGGAAGTGGAAAAGGCGGCTGAAATGGCGCAGATTTCCCAGTTCATCAAACATCTGCCGGAAGGCTATCAGGCGATGGTCGGCGAGCGCGGGCTGAAGCTTTCGGGCGGTGAAAAGCAACGCGTAGCCATTGCCCGCACGATCCTGAAAGCGCCCCCGATCCTGATCCTTGATGAGGCGACATCGGCGCTTGATACCGCGACAGAACAGGAAATCCAGTCGGCACTTGATATTGTCAGCCGGGGCCGCACGACGCTGGTGATCGCACACCGCCTTTCCACTGTGATCAGTGCCGACGAAATCATCGTGCTCAAAGATGGCCTGATTGCCGAACGCGGCACGCATCGCGATCTGCTTTTGCAGGATGGTCTCTATGCGTCGATGTGGAGCCGTCAGCGCGAGGCGGATGAAGCAGAAGAACGCCTGCGTCAGGTTCGTGAAAACGATGATATGGGCGTTGTCACACGCGGCGCGCCTGCTGCTGAGTGAGTTGCATTTCGCTTTGCAGAGATCGAAATTTAAGGCATTGTCAGTCCCGGCGGGGGCTGACAATGCAAAAGATTTTTTGGAAAAAGACACTCTGGTGGATATGGAAGGTCTATGAGTTTTTCTGCGTTACGATTGTAACTATCCTCAGCTTGCGCATTTTGTTTTTGCTTTCTGTCTATTTGACCGACAGTTTTATCTTGCCCAATGGCATGATTGTGAAACGTGAATTTTACGGTTCAATACGACAGAGTCAGAGTAACCTCTATGCATCTGACGGTAAAACGCGTCTTGCAACTCGAATTTCAAGCATGTGCTTTAATGACCGCTATATTAAGGTTCGTAGCTCTGGTGGTCTCAAATTGATCGATGGGGAAATGAATAGACTTATTCCGCTTTCTGACCATGAAGCCCGGAGGAAGGTTGACCCCTCGGGACCATTGAACGATGACTGCAATGGTTATTACAAAGACTGGGTGTCTCCAAATTTTCTATATGTGACGAACAGAGATCGCCGGGTGCCACGTTGTGATCGACGCAATTTCGATAATCCCAATTTGAAAAATCTTGCATGGTTTGAAAAGCGCCGTTGTCGTTCACGCTGATGAAATGCAACTTTCCAGCCTGATAAAAACAAATTTTTGAATAAGTTATCCCCTTAGGATCTATCGCCTTTAACCTCTCAGGAATTGTAATTTGAGAGGGCTCATGAATACATATTTATCGAAGATCGATAAGAGCAGACAGCGGTTGAATGAATTAAGCCGTCGGGAAGCTTTCAGTCACTACATCAAACATGGCAGTGTTCCTCGTGTTTGGAACGAAATTATGGATGCTTCACACACCGAAGAAAAGTTTCTTCGGTATCTGACGCGTTATCATCAAGCAGTGTCACACAAAGCGAATGTTGGTGCTGAGGAGCAGAGCACCACACATTATATTTGGCGTACAAAGCGTGATGGCCGCGTGCGAAGCGAACATGCTGCCAATGACGGCAAATTATTCTCATGGAATGAACGGCCTGTGACTGGCCATCCCGGTGAAGAGTATAATTGCGATGTATCGCTGAGCCATATGTCGAAGGGGCAACAGAGTATGCAACGCATAATTTTTCATCGAGTCTTGCAGCATCTTATGGTCGCTGGAGTAATTCGGATTTCGTGAAGCATTATTATTATGGGAATGGCCGCCCGGTAACTTTGTTGGAAATAGGCCATTTGCGAGAGATTGCGGAACATTATGCTTATCACGATGGAAAAGAAGGTGTATTTCGTCGGTTGTCAGGGCAGATTGCAAGCAAAGCTCGAGAACGCGGGGTGGGGGCACTCTGGTATAATTTTTGAATGAAATTATGACTTTAAACCTATTCAATTCTCACATGGAGCAGCCGGCGTATATGGTTATTTTAACGGGGACGTTGAAACGCAAGGTGCCATGTTGCTAATTAGTGGCGAAAGTCAATTCTACTTTACAGATAGGTTCAAGGATCCTTTGACACCCCAAACTGGTTCGAAGAGGACCTGGAGGTGGGTGGAACGCCATACGAAATTATGGGTGAGTGGACAGCAAATTTCGTTGCACACGTTTTTACAGACGAGTCGAGAAGCCAGTATTTGCACAAGGAAGGCAAATGATCAGATTTTCGCTGTGGCTGGTGTGGAGCGTGTATAAAATCGCCTGTGTTTTTGTGATCTCGGCTGTGATCCTCTTTGCGCTCTTTATCATTTTCGCGCGCTATACGAATTACTGGCCATAAGGCGTGATAGGATCACGCGGCCTGACAGCCGTGAATAATTTTCGAAATCAATTTGGATTTTGGGCAGGATGAGGTAAAAACGGCCAAACTTAAAGGAAAAGCGATGAGCCTGTCTGATACAATTCGAAACACTTTCGTGCCGATCCATCGTGAAGGCTACCCGTTTATCGCGGCGTTTTTCGTGGTTTCGCTCATTCTGGGCTGGCTGTGGAATCCGTTGTTCTGGATCGGCCTCGTTCTCACCATCTGGTGTATCTATTTCTACCGCGATCCTGAACGTGTAACGCCGATTGCCGATGATCTTGTGATTAGTCCGGCTGATGGCAAGGTTTCTTTTGTCGGCCCGGCTGTGCCACCCGCAGAACTGGAACTCGGTGCAGAGCCGCTGATGCGTATTTCGGTTTTTATGAATGTGTTTTCCGTTCACATCAACCGTGCACCAGTGCGTGGTAAGATCGAGAAGATTTTCCACCGTCCGGGCAAGTTCCTCAATGCTGAACTCGACAAGGCCAGCACCGATAATGAGCGTAATTCCGTTCTTATCGACAGCGCAAACGGTAAAGTCGGCGTTGTGCAGATCGCAGGTCTGGTTGCACGCCGCATCGTTTGTTGGTCGCGCGAAAGCGATAATCTTAGCGTGGGCGAACGCTTCGGCCTAATCCGTTTTGGCTCGCGCGTTGATGTCTATCTGCCAGCCGGTGCATCTGTTCGTGTGGCTATTGGCCAGACGGCTGTGGCGGGTGAAACCGTTCTTGCGGAATTTGGCAGTGAACGCGCAGAACCTGTGGTGCGGATCGCCTGAGCTGATGGAAACACCATTCCCACCCTTTGAGCCAAATGGCCGCGTGGATTCTTCGCGCGGCCCCAAACTTTCGCAGATCCCGCTGCGTATTGTTGTTCCGAATGTCATCACGGTTCTTGCCATCTGCGCAGGTTTGACGGGTATTCGTCTGGCGTTTGAGCACCGCTTTGAACTTGCCGTGATGATGGTGCTGATTGCGGCATTCCTCGATGGTGTGGATGGCCGTGTTGCACGCATGATGAAAGGCTCGTCTAAGTTCGGCGAGCAGATGGATTCGCTCGCAGATATTGTGAATTTCGGCGTTGCCCCGGCACTTGTTCTCTATGTTTATGTGCTTGATCAGGCGCGCTCTTTCGGCTGGATCGCAGCACTTCTTTATGCGATTGCCTGCTGCCTGCGTCTGGCCCGCTTCAATGTGATGCTGGAGGACCCGAACCGTCCGCCATGGCAGAGCAATTACTTCATCGGTGTGCCTGCGCCTGCGGGTGCTATGCTGGTGTTGCTGCCTGTTTATCTCGGCTTTCTCGGGCTTACGCCAAGCAAGGGGCTGGCTTTTGCCGTTGCGATTTTCACTGTGGCGATTGCCTTCCTGCTGGTCAGCCGATTGCCGGTCTATAATGGCAAATCGGCGGGAAGCCTCATTCGCCGCGATTTCGTTATGCCGTTGATCTTGCTCGTGGTTATCTATGTGGCCTTTCTTATGAGTTTCACATGGCACACGCTGACACTGACGGCATTGGCCTATCTGGCTTTCCTGCCATTCAGCCTCGTTGCGTGGAACAAACGCGAAGCTGCCGACCGCCGTACAGTGCTAGAAAATGAGCCGTCAGCGGAAAGCTGACGGCAAGCTTTGTGCAATGAAATGAACGCGCTCCTGAACCGATGATCTCGGCAGGAGCGCGATTTCATATCCAAGTTTCCTATAGGTGTTTTCAATCGCTTCGAAGGTTTGGGTGGCTTCGGCAAAACTCTGTTTTCGTTCGTTATCTTGTGCGAAAATTTCTTCCCATGGTGGGGCCAAAAACACCGTTCTGTTATATCGAATCATCAGCGCTGCCCGGCGCATGTGTTGCGGAATTGGCAATCCGCAAAGCGTGAGATAGCCAAGAACATCCGGTATACCCCGGTCAAAGAATACCGGCCCTTTTTTCTCGCGCGCGCGATCGTAAGAGCGCATTTCCCATGAAAGCATCAGCTCTGCAAAAAGCACACGGTCAGCCCAAGGCAACGCTTTTCCTCCAATCCTAACCTGATGCTGAATAACCGCGCGGCCAGCTTCGACACTACGGGAAAAACCCTTTTGTTCGAGCGCGTCGATGAGCGTGCTTTTGCCCGAACCTGGGCCGCCGCTTATGATGATAAATTGCTGATAGGCGTGTGTCATCGATCCTCCAGTAACGTTGGGAAAACAGGCGGTCGCATGATTGGTTGAGAAAGTTCGCTCTAAAAACAGGGCCGAAAGATGCGGCTGGAGCGGAAAAGAAAAAAAGAATAATTCCGGCCTTGGTTTTGTGCAAGGCCGGAAACGGTAAATCAGGAAGGCATATGATAATCGAGGAAGCGGTCCTGACGCACATCAAAAAGCTTGCCGCTCACATCCAGCTTCGGATCGGCAAGCTTGACGATTTTCTCGGCCACTGATTGCGGGGTCGGCAGCGTTTCGGGATCTTCTCCCGGCATAGCCTTGGCGCGCATGGCGGTACGGGTTGCACCCGGATTGACCGAATTGATGTTCAGCTTCATCTGCTTGGTTTCTTCGGCCCAACTGCGCCCCATCACCTCGACAGCGGCTTTTGAAGCGGCATAAGGCGCCCAGAAAGCACGGCAGGTGTGGGCAACGCCTGACGAAAGCAGAATGGCGCGTCCTGCATCCGATGCGCGCAGCAGCGGGTCTGTTGTGCGGATCAGGCGCCATACGCTTGTGACATTTACATTCATAA
This sequence comes from Ochrobactrum chromiisoli, assembly GCF_026241335.1. Taxonomy (GTDB): domain Bacteria; phylum Pseudomonadota; class Alphaproteobacteria; order Rhizobiales; family Rhizobiaceae; genus Brucella; species Brucella chromiisoli. The sequence goes on from NZ_JAPHAV010000001.1 coordinate 781,683, forward strand.
CCTGATCGAAAACTTTGGATTCTATATGGCCGATGGGGGAAATCGTGCCGAGAATACCTGCATTGGCGACCAGAATGTCGAGTTTGCCCCAACGCTCATGAATGGAGCCGCCAAGACGATCAATGGCTTCCATATCAGTAATGTCGAGTGGCACCAGCGTTGTGCTGCCGCCGACCTTGCGAATATCATCGTCGAGTTCTTCAAGCCCGCCAACCGTGCGCGCAACCGCAATCACATGTGCGCCACGCTTTGCAAGTTCAAGCGAAAGAAAATAGCCAATACCGCGCGACGCGCCCGTTACCAAAGCCAGTCGGCCAGTAAGGTCGATACTCATTTTACCCCCAGTTTAATGCTAACATATGAAACAGGCGGCCCTTTTAGCCGCCTGCGTGAAGACAATTGATCAGCCGTTTGAGGCGAGCAGTGACAGCGTGTGAACGTTGTCTTCGCCTTCCTGATCAAGGAGACGGGTCGGATATTCACCCGTGAAATAGTGATCTGTAAAGGCAGGGGCCTTTGGATCACGTGCTTCACCACCAACTGCTTTGTACAGTCCGTCAATCGACAGAAACGCCAGCGAATCCGCACCGATATAACGGCACATCGCCTCCAGACTGTCATACTGGTTCGCCAGCAGCTTTTCGCGGTCGGGCGTATCAATCCCGTAGAAATCCGGGTGGAAAATCATCGGGCTTGCGACGCGAATATGCACTTCCTTGGCACCGGCATCGCGGATCATCTGCACGATCTTGACGGAGGTTGTGCCGCGCACGATGGAATCATCCACCAGCACAACGCGCTTGCCTTCAATCATCGCGCGATTGGCCGAATGCTTGAGCTTCACACCAAGGGCACGGATACTCTGCGTTGGTTCGATGAACGTGCGGCCGACATAATGATTGCGAATAATACCATATTCAAACGGAATACCACTGGCCTGCGCAAAGCCAAGCGCCGCAGGCGTTCCGCCATCTGGTACAGGCACCACAACATCGGCTTCGATTGGCGCTTCCTTGGCCAGATTCATGCCCATGTTCTTGCGCGCAACATAAACGCTGCGACCGCCGACAACTGAGTCCGGGCGCGCGAAATAGACATATTCAAACAGGCAGAGGCGTTCTGGTTGCGGGTTTTCCGGCTTGATACAATCGGTGGTGATGGAGCCATCTTTCTGAATTTCACAGATGATGACTTCGCCATTTTCAACGTCGCGGATATATTTCGCGCCGATAATATCAAGCGCACAGGTTTCCGAGCAGAAGATCGGCTTGCCGTCGAGTTCACCCATCACCAGCGGGCGGATACCAATAGAATCACGCGCTGCAATCAGCTTGGTGCGGGTCAATGCCAGCATCGCATAACCACCCTCAACCTGACGGATCGCATCGACAAAGCGATCACTCGACGAGGCTTGACGTGAGCGTGCAATCATGTGCAGCACGACCTCGGTGTCCGATGTTGCCTGAAAGATAGCGCCTGAAGCAATCAGCTGCTTGCGCAGAGTAATGCCATTGGTGAAATTGCCGTTATGGGCAATTGCGATGCCGCCAACTTCCAGCTCTGCGAAAAGCGGCTGCACATTGCGCAGGATCGTTTCGCCGGTCGTGGAATAACGCACATGGCCAATGGCGCGGTCGCCGGGCAGGCGGTTGAGCGTCGAAGCATCCGTGAAGTGGTCGCCCACCAGACCCATATGCCGTTCCGAATGGAAGCGGCGGTTGTGATAGGAAACGATACCGGCAGCTTCCTGTCCGCGATGCTGCAAAGCATGCAGACCAAGAGCCGTTAGCGCTGCGGCGTCCTCATGGCCAAGAATGCCAAATACACCGCACTCTTCATGCAACGTATCATCGTCCAGCATAAAGGAGTTTTCGTCATGCGATTGTTGGAACATTGTCCGCAAGGCCTTTCGATTGCGGTTACTAAAAGCAACATTTACAGGAAAGAGCGCTATTTTAAAAGCGGTCCCTTACATGCTGTGCGTTTCAGCCGCTGATATAATGTAAGACTTTGACTAAAAACAGATGAAACCGACAGCTTTATGCTGCCGGTTTCAAAAAATGGTGTTCAGGATCAGTTTGCAGCCGGTGTGTCGTCCGGTACCGGCTGTTCGGCAGGGGCGCCTGCGGGAGCCTGCGTTTCCTGACCCGGCTTGAACTGCTTGATAGCCGATTCAGGATCTGCCGGAAGCAAATCAATCAGTTGTTGGCCAAAGGAATCGAGCATTGGCTTGGATTTCGCATTATTGACCCATGCTGGCTGGTTTGTCGGAACCAGCCAGTTGAAGAACAGCATTGCAACAACAACGAGCAATACGCCGCGCGCAGCACCGAACAAAAAGCCTAAGGTGCGGTCGAGCGCACCGATGCGGCTGTCGATGATGAAATCGGCAATCTTCATGGTGATCAGCGAGACAACAATCAGAACAACAAGGAAAACTGCGCCAGCGGCTGCAATCTTCGCGATTGTTTCGTTGTTGATGTAAGGCTGCAGGTAAGGCAGCACCGGCTGATAAAAGAGATATGCGGCTGCGGCGGCTGCGGCCCATGAAACCAGCGACAGGACTTCGCGAGAAAAACCGCGTACCATCGCCAGAACGGCGGAAACCAGCGTTATCCCGAGTAAAATTCCATCAAGCAAGGTAATCGGCATTCTGGCCTGTCCTTAATTTATACGCACCGGCTTTGCCGCGTGCGGGGCAGTCAAATTTGCAATAGTTTAACAGCGGAAAGTTGACGAAATCTTCCCATGCTAAAGCTCATTAATTTCAACGATCTACAGCTTGATAGCCTCAGATCAAGTTTTTTTACTCGGTCCCGATGCGGCAATGCGCACCACAAGGTCCGAAAGTGCTGTTGTTTCCATAAGGCCGAAGTTGCGATCTTTCCAGAGTTCGCTGCTTCCACCAGGAACAACGGCTTGTCTGAAGCCAAGCTTTTCGGCTTCTTTCAGTCTCTGTACTGCATGTGAAACCGCACGAACAGCACCTGAAAGGCTGATTTCGCCGAAATGAACACAATCTGCAGGGAGCGCAATGCCTGCAATTGATGAAACAAGCGCTGCAGCCACCGCAATATCGGCTGCCGGTTCGCTGATACGATAGCCGCCTGCCACATTGAGATAAACATCATGCTGACCAAAGCGCACGCCGCAATGTGATTCGAGTACAGCCAGAATCATTGCAAGACGGCTTCCGTCCCAGCCCACAACGGCGCGCCGCGGTGTGCCGAGCGAGGAGGGGGAAACGAGCGCTTGTATTTCGACCAGCACCGGGCGCGTGCCTTCCATGCCTGCAAAAACCGCAGCACCCGGCGATTTTTCGTTGCGCTCGCCAAGAAACAGTTCAGACGGATTGGTCACTTCACGCAAACCACCGTCTGACATTTCAAAGACGCCGATTTCGTCGGTCGGCCCGAAACGGTTTTTGACGGTCCGCAAAATGCGATACTGATGCCCACCTTCGCCTTCAAAATAAAGAACACCATCGACCATATGTTCAACCACGCGCGGACCGGCAATCTGCCCTTCCTTGGTGACGTGGCCGACGAGAACAACGGCAGCACCTGTCTGCTTGGCATAGCGGATCATCGCTTGCGCGGAGGAACGCACTTGTGTCACCGTACCGGGCGCGGAATCTGCCATATCGGTCCAGAGTGTCTGGATCGAATCGATGATCACGAGGTCGGGCCGCTTGCCATCGGAAACAGTTGCAAGAATGTCTTCGACATTGGTTTCGGCAGCCAGTTCAACCGAAGAACTGGCAACGCCCAATCGTTGCGCACGCAGACGAATCTGCGCAACCGCTTCTTCGCCTGACACATAGACGATGCGGTGCCCGCGATTGGCAAGGGCTGCTGCTGCCTGAGTCAGGAGCGTGGATTTACCAATACCGGGATCACCGCCAATCAGGATGGCAGATCCGCGCACAAAGCCACCGCCGGTGACGCGATCAAGCTCGCTGATACCGGAAATGATGCGCGGGGCATCTTCAATTTCACCAGATAGCGAGGTGAGGGCAACCGCACGGCCTTTGCGCTTTGAAAGCATGGAGCCGGGGCCGGAACCAATGCCGCTATTGGTGCCTTCTTCGACGAGCGTATTCCACTCGCCGCAAGAGTCGCACTTACCCGCCCAGCGCGTATGAACCGCGCCACAATTCTGGCAGATGAACTGAACGCGTGCCTTGGCCATCAGGCACGCTCTTTTTTGATGAGAATACTATTCATATTGTTCCGGGATATAAGACCCCTCGGCCAGATCTGCAAATCGCGTAAACTCAGCCTGGAAGGCAAGCTTGACCGTGCCCGTTGGTCCGTGACGCTGCTTTGCGACGATAACGTCGGCAGTGCCGCGCACTTTTTCAAAATGTTGTTTCCACTCTTCATATTTCGGGTCAAACTCATCGCGGGGTTCGAGGTTTTTGACATAATATTCTTCGCGGAACACGAAAAGCACCACGTCCGCATCCTGCTCGATCGAGCCCGATTCACGAAGATCGGAGAGCTGTGGGCGTTTGTCGTCGCGGCTTTCCACCTGACGCGAAAGCTGTGAGAGCGCAATGATCGGAACATTGAGTTCCTTGCCAAGCGCTTTGAGGCCGGTGGTGATTTCGGTAATTTCCTGCACGCGGTTTTGCGCGGAAGCCTTGGATGAGCCAGTCATCAGCTGCACATAGTCGATCACCAGAACATCAAGGCCACGCTGGCGCTTGAGACGTCGCGCGCGGGCTGCAAGCTGCGCAATCGAAATACCACCGGTCTGATCGATATAAAGCGGAATCTTCTGCATGTGCTGCGAACAGGCGACCAGCTTTTCAAAATCTGATTCGGTAATATCGCCGCGGCGGATTTTCGAGGATGAAACTTCCGTTTGCTCGGAAATAATACGCGTTGCAAGCTGTTCCGCAGACATTTCGAGCGAGAAGAAACCGACAACGCCGCCGTTCTTGGCCTTCATTGTGCCATCGGCCTGCTGTTCGGCCTCATAGGCATTGGCGATGTTGAACGCGATATTGGTTGCAAGCGAGGTCTTCCCCATACCCGGACGACCCGCCAGAATGATCAAGTCGGAAGGCTGCAAACCGCCCATCTTGTTATCAAGTGTGTGAATGCCTGTAGACACCCCCGATAGATGACCATCGCGCATGAAAGCGGCATTGGCCATATCGACGGCGGTGGTGACCGCATCTTTAAAGGCCTGAAAACCGCCGTCATATCGACCGGTTTCTGCCAGTTCGAACAACCGGCGTTCGGCATCTTCGATCTGCTCTTGCGGCGCATTATCGACCGGCGCATCATAAGCAACGTTCACCATGTCTTCGCCAATGCCAATCAAAGCGCGGCGCGTCGCAAGATCATAGATCGCGCGGCCATAGTCTTCGGCATTGATGATGGTGACGGCTTCGGTCGCAAGGCGCGCCACATATTGGAATACGGTCAAATCACCGATCTTGCCTTCATTTGGCAGGAAGGTCTTCATCGTGACCGGATTGGCCATTTTGCCAACGCGAATGAGATCGGTCGAAATCTCATAGATGCGACGATGCAAAGGCTCAAAAAAATGGGTCGGCTTCAGAAAGTCGGAAACACGGTAAAACGCATCATTGTTGATCAGAATAGCACCCAACAGTGCCTGTTCTGCTTCAATGTTGTGAGGAGCTTCCCGATAAAGCGCGTCTTTTTGATCGCGCGCATCGTCAAGTTTGCGTACCGCCGCTTCCGCCATGTTCGTCTATCCTGTCTCTGATCTTCCCAGCTAGGCCTGAAGTGAAGCCAAACGCAACGCAGCCTCAAGGTGATTCCTGCTGGAAGTGACAAGCTATACCATGATTCACAGGCTTCCACAGTTCGCTGTTCAATCTTTTGCACGGAGGCTTGACGAGCGTTGTGATCCATAATGGCGGCTGCTACGAAACAAAAAAACAAACCTCAGAGGGATTCTTTGCATGCGTTATCGTCTTTTATCTGCATGGCTGTCAGCCATCGCTTTTTTTTCACTTTTGTCGCTTCCTGTGGCCGCAGCGGAGCCGATCAAGGTTAAGGTTTTTATCGCGGCAATGTTCGAGATTGGCAAAAATAGCGGTGATCGCGCTGGCGAATTTCAGAACTGGTATGAACGCTATTGGAAAGATGCAAAACCCATCAAGGTAAAAGGCGCTTTCAAGCCGGTCTATTGCAATGACGATGGTGTGTGTGGGGCGGTCCTTGGCATGGGAAAAGTCAACTCGTCTGCCAGCATGCAGGCGATTCTGCTCGATCCGGCCTTTGATTTCTCAAAAAGCTATTACGTTTTGTCTGGGGTTGCAGGCACTCCGCCTTCGCGTGGGACGATCGGGGATGTGAGTTGGGCGACATGGCTTGTTGATTATGATCTTGGGCACCGTTGGGCGCCGGAAGAAGGCAAATCGGGTGAACCGGTGTTTATGCCACGCAAAGGCTATGAAGATTATCGCGTTTTCAAGCTCAATCCCGATCTGGTCGCCGCTGCCATGCGTCTTGGCAAAGACGTGAAGCTCGAAGATTCCAAAGAAGCTCAAGCTTACCGCATGCGTTACCCCAATAAAGCCGCACAGTCAGCGCCATCTTTGAAGGAAGGTACCCATATGACGGGTGATACGTTCTTCCACGGTCCGGGCCTGTCTGATGAAGCACAGTATATTGCTAAGCTTTACGGTGCGGATGACTATCTGATCACTGAAATGGAAGCAGCGGCGATTGCGCTTGTTATCAAGCGTCAGTTCGGAACAGACCGCATTCTCAGTTTGCGCGGCGCGGTCAATTTTGATCAGGGCAATCCGAACGAAACAACACTCCAGCACCTTGATCCGGCACCCGGTGAAACCGCAGGTGGTTTCGCTGAAACAGTCAGGAACATCTATCTTGTCGGTGCGCCGGTCGTCGATGACATCACAACCAACTGGGACAAGTGGGAAGCCGGTGTTCCGCAAGAAAAGTAAGGTGAGGTGGTCTGTGTGAGCGATTCACGCAGACCATTTTTCCAGCTTGTCTTTTTATGCTTTCACGCGCTTTTTTGGCATTTGCGTTTCGCTGTTGGCGCCTTTGGGCGCGCTATCGAGCCTTTTTAAGCGCTTTTCCTCTGCCTCAATGTAATTGCGTGTGAGCGGAACAGCTTCCTGCTTGTGCGCAATTTGAATGTGGAACACCATCATATTCTGCCAACGGAACGCACTTTCAGAAGCAGCAAGATAAAACTCCCACATACGGCAGAAGCGCTCGTCATACAGCGCCTTGGCTTCCTCGCGGCGAGCCATAAAAGCATAGCGCCATTCTTTGAGCGTTTCCGCATAATGAAGCCGTAGGATTTCAATGTCAGTCACATAAAGTCCTGCCTTTTCGATATGCGGGAGGACTTCTGAAAGGGCAGGGATATAGCCACCGGGGAAAATATATTTGCGGATGAATGGATTGGTTGCACCGGGACCATCTGCGCGGCCTATAGCGTGGAGCAGAAAAACACCATCCGGTTTCAACAGCCGCGCGGCATGCTGGAAATATTCCGCAAAGTGACCAACACCCACGTGTTCAAACATGCCAACTGATACCAGCCGGTCAAACTGATCATCAATGTTGCGATAGTCGGTAAGCTGAAACTTTGCGCGGTCCGTGAGATCTTCCTCGGCGGCGCGTCTATTGGCAATAGCGTGCTGTTCTTCTGAAAGCGTGACACCGGTCACATTGGCTTTGAGATAACGGGCGAGATAAAGCCCCATACCACCCCAGCCACAACCAATATCCAATATCTTATCGCCTTCATTGGCGAGAAGTTTCGCTGCAATATGGCGTTTCTTCGCGAGTTGGGCTTCAGCCAGTGTCGCAGTTGGCGTTTCGAAATAGGCGCAGGAATATTGCTTGTCCGGATCAAGAAAGAGATCGTAAAGCGCGCCTGAAAGATCATAATGGCTTTTGATATTGCTGGATGAGCGCGCAATGGTATTCATTTGCTGGAAGCGACGCAACAGCACCCGAATTTTGCCGACGGCTTTCATCCATGGCTCGGTCGCAGCCGTAGGACCTGTGTTTTCGAAGACGATCTTGAGCAGATTATAGATGTCGCCATCAATAAAATCGATTTCGCCATCCATGAAACATTCGGCTAGTTTTAACTCTGGATCAAACGCCACCGCGCGTTCGGCACGACGCGTATTAAAACGCATGTGAACCGGTTCCCCGGTCTTGTCCCCATATTGAAAAACATTCCCATCAGAATCGGTGACCGACAGATCACCCACTTTGATCATATGCACTAAAACTGTTCGCAGCATTGCATGCATAGGCCCCATCTCCCTCCTCAGAGCGCCTTGCGTCCACAGGACGCGCAAGAGACGCTCTAATCTTCAGGTTCGCATCGTGTTTTCCAAAATCGATTCCGATTTTGGGTCGATGCATGATTGGAGCAAGTGCAAACATTCGTACGGTTGCATGGCAGAGCGGCGTGTTCCCTGAATTATGCGCCGCGCTGTCATCAGATTTTCAGGCAATTCCCCTTCGGTCAATTGGCCTCTGGCTTATAGCCTGAGCAAGCACGAACGTTTCCGTCAGCACCCTCTCCAATCACAATCTAATATGAAGAATAGGCAAATTTTCTGATCTGAAAAGAGAAAATGCCCGACAGAGACCGCCGGGCATGATCATATAAAGTTTACCATTGTGGGAATGCCTGCAATAAAAGCAGGCACGCACAACTCAATCGATGGCTAAATTAAGCCTGATCTTCTGCTTCTTCGTCTTCGTCGAAGAATTCTTCAGCAAGAGGAGCTTCTTCGATGCCGTAGATGGCTTCGATCGAAGTCAGGTCTTCACCCTTTGCCTGACGTTCAGCTTCTTCAGTTGAACGAGCGATATTTACGGAAACCGTAACTTCGACTTCAGGATGCAGCGAGATGACGATTTCATGCACGCCAATGGCCTTGATTGGATGCTTCAGTTCAACCTGGTTGCGGTGCAGGTTGAAGCCATTTGCAGTGATGATGTCAGCGATGTCACGGGTCGAAACCGAGCCGTAGAGCTGACCGGTTTCACCAGCCGAACGAACAACGATGAAGGATTCGCCATCAAGCTTGGTTGCAACGGCTTCAGCTTCTGTCTTGCGCTCAAGGTTCTGAGCTTCGAGCTGTGCGCGCTGGCCTTCGAACTTCTTGAGGTTGGCTTCGTTGGCACGAAGAGCCTTGCCCTGTGGCAGAAGGAAGTTACGGGCAAAGCCGTCCTTAACCTTGACAGTGTCGCCCATCTGACCGAGGCGAGCGATGCGTTCCAGAAGAATAACGTCCATTTGAGTTTCCTTTCGAGATTTAAATTTGGATTTATTGGTTGTCTGTGTTCGGAATTTTCGAAATTGGTGCGCCGCGCGATGTATCGAAAAGGCCGAAAACCATGAAGACGACAAGCAGGAATGCGAAGAGTATGATCGCGACATAGATGAGCCAGAGCGCGACCGGGCGCCATGGCTTGCCACGCGTGCGCTGATGGAAGGTCGCAAGACCTGCAATCATGAAACCGAAGCTCAGTGCACCCGCAACCACCGTCGCAATGAGACCGGCAGGGCCCGGCAAGAATGCAACAGCAAGTGCGACCGCAAAAACCAAAAGCGCTGGGCGTGGCATCCGCATGGTTGCGGGCCAGTCATCACGCGGACGGCGCAGCCGGCCCGAAAGGGCGGTCAGCCGCAGAGCCAGATAAAGATTGCCGACGAGAATAGCCAGGCACGCTGCAGGCTGAACTGCTGGCAGTGCCACCATCAAAAGCGCACTGACATTCTGGCGCATCTCGTCGCTTGGCGTGAATTGTGGGTCAGCGGCTGCGAGGCTGTCGATCAAGGTGTTGGCGAATTCTCGTGCCAAATCTGGTCCGAAGCCCAGAATAAAACCGATGATGATGAAGCTTGCAGCAACCATCAGCGCGAGACGGAAAACGATGTCCGACAGCGGATACCAGACCATCAAATCCTTCGGGCCGCCGAGTTCGGAGGCAGGGCGGGCAAGACCTGAAAGATAAGCAGCGATCGCCGCTGGCGCATAGCTTGTCAGAGCCATAAGCAGCGCTGCTAAAGGTGCTGCAACGACACCAACAGCAAGGGTGGCGCAAGCAGCAGCGATAATCCCCGCGCTCGAACCCCAGCCCAGTGCAGCAACAAAAATCGGTAGCGGTGTCAGGAAATAGAGAACCACCGCCATACCCGACTGGGCGATGACGCCAGACGACATCAGTGCCGAGGCAAGCCCCGCCAATATGCCGACTCCAATGATGGTTCCATTGAACTTCATAAATTCGCTGTCCTGCTCCGGCTTTCCCGGTTTTGCAGTTAGAGGCGGCGTTTCCACGCGATAGCCCCAACTTGGGATTTTCGTACTCCGGTTACGCCCATCGTATCCGGGAAGAATCGGGAGGCGAAGAATCGCCTCCCCAAAAGTCTTACTTCACTCAGACCTTACTTAACAACGTATGGAAGCAGGCCGAGGAAACGAGCGCGCTTGATCGCCTTGGCGAGTTCACGCTGCTTCTTCTGGCTGACAGCCGTAATACGCGAAGGAACGATTTTGCCGCGTTCCGAAATATAACGCTGCAGGAGCTTGATGTCCTTGTAGTCGATCTTCGGTGCATTTGGACCTGTAAAAGGGCAGGTCTTGCGACGACGATGGAAGGGACGACGGGTTGGGATCTGATTGATATCAACCATGATTATGCTCCTTCGCCAGCTTCATTGTCACGTGGACGACGTGGGCCACGATCACCGCGATCACCACGGTCGAAACCGCCTTCACGTGGACGGCGTGGGCCGCGGTCATCACCATCGCGGTCACGACGTTCGTCGCGGCGCGAAAGCATAGCCGACTGGCCTTCTTCGTGTTCTTCAACGCGGATGGTCATGAAACGAAGAACGTCTTCGTTGATACGCATCTGGCGTTCCATTTCAGCAACGGCTGCTGCCGGTGCATCAATGTTTACGAGCGTGTAATACGCCTTGCGATTCTTTTTGATGCGGTAGGTGAGGGGACGAAGACCCCAGTTTTCAACCTTACCGACCTTGCCGCCATTAGCTTCGAGGACACCCTTGTACTGTTCGACGAGAGCGTCGACCTGCTGCTGGGAAATGTCCTGGCGGGCAAGAAGCACATGTTCATAAAGAGCCATTGGCTTTGCCTTTCTTCTGTTTCATTTCGCTGACACTAACGGCTAAGCCTCTGCGACTTCTCTTTTGCCGGAAAACCGGAGAAGAAAGGACGCTTGGGTAAAGACAATCGAGAGCGGAGACACGGGAGGCAGAAGCGCTTACGACTTCCACGGACAATTCAACAAAGTGTTGAAGAACTGCACGCTCCTCCGTTCAGCCCCCAGCTAATGCCAGCAACGAACGGGCGCTCAATACGTGCTTTTCCCCTGCTTTGCAAGCGTTGGGGGGCGTAAAAAACCACAAATACTTGACTTTTCGCCCTGTGATGGGGCACATCGCGCAAAATTGTTGTATTAAAGTGAGGCATTCATGGCGGTAGCATTCACCTTTCCGGGGCAGGGTAGCCAGGCAGTTGGCATGGGCAAAGCTTTGGCCGAGCAGTTCGCTGAAGCGCGCGCTGTTTTCGAGGAAGTGGACGCGGCTCTGGGTGAAAAGCTTTCCGCCACGATGTTCGAAGGCCCGGAAGATGTGCTCACTCTGACCGCCAATGCGCAGCCGGCCTTGATGGCGGTTTCCATTGCGACGCTGCGCGTCATGGAAGCGCAGGGCTTTTCGTTGAAAGACAAGGTTGCCTATGTTGCCGGCCATTCGCTTGGCGAATATTCAGCCCTTTGTGCTGCCGGTACTTTTTCGCTCGCCGATACCGCGCGTCTGTTGCGCATTCGTGGCAATGCGATGCAGAAGGCTGTTCCGGTTGGTGAAGGCGCAATGGCCGCCATTATCGGTCTTGAGCACAGCGATGTTGAATCCATCTGCGCGGAAGCCAAAGCTTCTGGCCCGGTCCAGATCGCAAATGACAATGGCGGCGGTCAGCTTGTGATTTCAGGCGCCAAGGCTGCTGTAGAACTTGCAGCTTCGCTTGCTTCTCAAAAGGGCGCCAAGCGCGCCATCATGCTGCCTGTCTCTGCACCGTTCCATTCGACACTGATGGCTCCTGCTGCCGATGCCATGCGCGAAGCGCTGGCACAAGTTGAAAAGCACAATCCGGTTGTACCGCTCATTGCCAATCTGCGCGCGGCACCTGTGACGGATGCCAATGAGATTGCCGATTTGCTGGTTGAACAGGTCACAGGCCAGGTGCGCTGGCGCGAAACTGTCGAATGGTTTGCAGGCAATGGCGTCACGACGCTTTATGAAGTAGGTTCAGGCAAAGTCCTGACGGGTCTTGCGCGCCGCATTTCCAAAGATGTGAGCGGCGTAACCGTTGGTTCGGCTGAAGAAATAGCTGCGGCGCTCGCTGCATTGAATAGCTAAAGGATCTGAGATGTTTGATCTGACTGGCCGCAAGGCTCTTGTAACCGGTGCGACCGGGGGCTTAGGTGAGGCGATTGCCCGTGCACTTCATGCACAGGGCGCAATCGTCGGCCTGCATGGCACACGCGAAGAAAAGCTCAAAGAACTGGCTGCCGATCTCGGCGAGCGCACTTTCATTTTTCCTGCCAACCTTTCCGACCGCGAAGCCGTCAAGGCACTTGGTCAGAAGGCTGAGGAAGAAATGGGCGGCATCGACATTCTCGTCAACAATGCCGGCATCACCCGTGATGGCCTTTTTGTGCGTATGAGCGACGAAGACTGGGATGCGGTGCTCAATGTCAATCTGACGTCTGTGTTCAATCTGACGCGCGAATTGACCCATCCGATGATGCGCCGCCGCAATGGCCGTATCATCAATATTACGTCGATTGTCGGTGTGACTGGCAATCCGGGTCAGGCAAATTATTGCGCGTCCAAGGCTGGTTTGATCGGCTTTTCGAAGTCGCTGGCGCAGGAAATCGCAAGCCGTAATGTCACGGTGAACTGCATTGCTCCGGGCTTCATCGAATCGGCGATGACCGACAAGCTGAACGAGAAGCAGAAGGAAGCAATCATGGGCAGTATCCCCATGAAGCGTATGGGCGTTGGTGGTGATATTGCTGCTGCGGTTGTTTATCTGGCAAGCGACGAAGCCGCATACGTGACTGGTCAGACGCTGCATATCAATGGCGGCATGGCTATGATTTGATGGTCTTTTACAGGCTGTTCAATCAATATTTTACGGTATAAAAAGTCTTAAAGTCGGATGGTGAAAACCAAAATGCGCTTTGCCTCGCTCAAGAAGCATGGTAATGCGCCCGACGAGAGTTCCGGTGTTTCGATAGAGAGATGCCGTAATCCTGTTCCGCAAGGAATATCCACAGGATGTCTGTCAAAGGAAGTGTACTCTAAACTTGGCAGGCATCTTATAACTTGATTACAATCATGCATGCCGCTAACCAAGGCAGAGCAAGTAAACAAACAGGTCGAGGTTCCGACATGAGCGATACCGCAGAGCGCGTCAAGAAAATCGTTGTTGAGCATCTGGGTGTAGATGCCGACAAGGTCACCGAAGGTGCAAGCTTCATCGATGATCTTGGTGCAGACAGCCTCGACACCGTCGAGCTGGTCATGGCTTTCGAAGAAGAATTCGGCGTTGAAATTCCTGATGACGCAGCAGAAACGATCCTCACGGTCGGCGACGCTGTAAAGTTCATCGATAAGGCTTCTGCCTAATCTGAGCTTAAGGGCTGGGATTCTTCCGAATCCCGGCCCTGCTTGTCTTCTGGTCAGGCGTTTAAGCCCTGTGCCCGGAAAAAGCGAAGAGCGATTGCTGGAAATGGCCCGATGCGGTCGTTTCATATGCAGTTCGATATTTAAGTGAGCATCGTCCGTATGAGGCATTTTCGCCTGCGGGATGGCTCCAATGAAATTTATCAAATTTAAGGGGTGGATATGAGGCGTGTCGTCATCACCGGTCTTGGTTTGGTGTCGCCGCTGGCAAGCGGTGTCGAAGAGACCTGGAAACGTCTTGTTGCCGGTGAAAGCGGTGCTCGCCGCATCACAGAGTTTGAAGTTGATGACCTGGCCTGCCAGATCGCCTGCCGTATTCCGGTTGGCGATGGCACCAATGGCACCTTCAATCCCGACCTCCATATGGAACAAAAGGAACAGCGCAAGGTTGATCCGTTCATCGTTTATGCGGTCGGCGCTGCCGATCAGGCATTGGACGATGCAAACTGGCATCCGGAAAGCGACGAAGATCAGATTCGCACCGGCGTTCTGATCGGTTCCGGTATTGGTGGTATTGAGGGCATTGTTGAAGCTGGCTATACGCTGCGCGACAAAGGCCCTCGCCGTATTTCGCCTTTCTTCATTCCCGGTCGTCTGATCAATCTGGCTTCCGGCCATGTTTCCATCAAACACGGACTGCGCGGCCCCAACCATTCCGTGGTAACGGCGTGCGCAACCGGAACTCATGCCATTGGCGATGCAGCGCGTCTGATCGCTTTTGGCGATGCAGATGTGATGGTTGCCGGTGGTACGGAATCGCCGGTTAGCCGCATTTCGCTGGCAGGTTTTGCCGCATGCAAGGCGCTGTCCACCAAGCGCAATGACGATCCGACCGCAGCTTCGCGTCCTTATGACAGTGACCGCGATGGTTTCGTCATGGGTGAGGGTGCAGGCGTTGTGGTTCTCGAAGAGCTGGACCATGCTCTTGCACGCGGTGCAAAGATTTACGCCGAAGTGGTTGGCTATGGCCTTTCGGGTGACGCTTATCACATCACGGCTCCAACCGAGAGCGGCGAAGGTGCAGAGCGCTGCATGGTTGCGGCACTGAAGCGTGCAGATATTGCTCCTGATCAGGTTGATTACATCAATGCACATGGCACGTCGACCATGGCCGATACAATCGAACTGGGTGCCGTTGAACGCGTCGTCGGTGATGCGGCTTCGAAGATTTCCATGTCTTCGACAAAATCCGCAATCGGCCATCTGCTTGGTGCTGCTGGCGCTGCAGAAGCGATCTTCTCAACGCTGGCAATTCGCGACAACATTGCGCCACCAACGCTTAATCTGGACAATCCGGCGGTCGAAACCAAAATTGATCTGGTTCCGCACAAAGCGCGCGAACGCAAAATCGATGTGGCTTTGTCGAATTCGTTCGGCTTTGGTGGCACAAACGCTTCGTTGGTTCTGCGCCGTTACTCTTGAGTAGATTACTAAGAAATGACGATTTATTCAAAAACGCGGGGATTTCTCCGCGTTTTTGCCAAAATATAACCCGATGCGATGTTTAAACCTGCTAATTGCGTTAGTGTGATCTGACAGAATTTGTTTGATTTGTATGCCGTTTCATATGAGGTTCAGGACGAGGTGATGGAGTGAGTTCAGAAGAAAAGCCCGGAGCCGGTCCTGCTGAGCAGCAGCCACAGGCTACCGCAACACCTGAACAGGCCGCGGCATCCAAGCCTTTCGTGCCAAAGTCGGCTTCAGAGGCTCTTCGCCCGGAACCGGGTACGCCGCCGCCGCGTAAGCGGTCGCGTCATGCGCGTAGCCAGATCGTCGTCTTCATGAATTTCATGTTGTCGCTGCTGGTGCTTCTTCTGCTTGGCGCCTCGGCGCTGTTCTATTTTGGCAAGCTTCAGTTTGACGCTGCTGGTCCTCTGACCGCGGAAACCACCTTCCTCGTGAAGCGTGGTGCCGGTGTGTCGGAAGTTTCCAACAGCCTCGAAAACCGCGAAATCGTCAGTGATGCCCGTATTTTCCGTTATGGTATGCGCGCTTACGGTCATGAAAATGATCTGAAAGCTGGCGAATATGCCATCCCAGCCGGTGCGACGATGCGCGATGTGATGAATATTCTCATCAGTGGCAAGTCGATCATGTATCCGCTGACAATCCCGGAAGGCCTGACGGTCAAGCAGGTCTTCGATCGTATTTCGGCAGATCCAATATTGGTTGGCGACATGCCAAAAGAAATGCCGCCGGAAGGCGGGCTTTTTACCGATACGCTTAATTTCACACGCGGTACAACGCGCGAAGAAATCATCAACCGCATGATTGCATCGCAGCAGAAGCTGATTGATGAAACGTGGGAGAAGCGTCGCCCTGATCTGCCGATCAAGGACAAGAATGAGTTCGTGACGCTTGCTTCGATTGTTGAAAAAGAAACGGGCATTGCTTCGGAGCGCCCGCATGTGGCTTCGGTCTTTGTCAATCGTTTGAACAAGGGTATGCGCATCCAGTCCGATCCGACGATCATCTATGGATTGTTTGGCGGTGCAGGTAAGCCATCCGATCGCCCGATCTTCAAGTCGGACCTCGAAAAGCCAACGCCATATAATACTTATATTATCAATGGACTTCCGCCGACACCCATTGCCAATCCGGGTCGTGCAGCGCTTGAAGCTGTGGCCAATCCGCTGGATACGGAAGACCTCTATTTCGTGGCGGATGGGACAGGCGGTCATGTCTTTTCCAAGACCTTGGCCGAACATAACGCCAATGTGCGCAAATGGCGTGCGGTTGAACAGGAAAAGAACCAGCTACAGCAGCAAAACACCGCCCAGTAATGGGCGGTTTTATTTCGCATTGAGGGAAAGAGCATATGGCGCTTCAGAGTATGACGGGGTTTGCGCGCCACGCGATGCAATATGGCGCAGCGGATAATGAAGCGCGCATCGTTTGGGAAGTTCGCTCGGTCAATGGCAAGGGACTGGATCTGCGGCTGCGTCTGCCACAGGGGCTGGAAATCGCTGAACACGCCGTGCGCTCGCTTCTGGCGCGCTATTTTTCACGCGGCAACTTTCAGGCCAGTCTCGCGGTTGAACGCGCAGAAGCGCAGGCAGGCTTCACCATCAATAAAGCGATGCTTGATGAGGTGCTGAAACTTGGTGCGGAACTACAGGCCCGCCATGGACTTCAGCCTGCAAGCGTTGATGGCATTCTGTCACTGCGCGGAGTTATCGATCAGGCACAGGTCAGCGATGACGAAAATGCCCGTGCAGGCCTTGAGGCCGCGGTCGTTGCGGCTTTTGAGGGGGCGCTGAAAGCGATTGCCGAAGCGCGCACGCATGAGGGACAGTCGCTTTTCACTATTTTATCCGGGCATGTCGATACGATTGAACGACTGACGCAGGAAGCACGCAATGATCCATCCCGCAGCATAGAAGCCATTCGTACAAAGCTGAACAATCAAGTGGCTTTGCTGATGGAAACCGGACGCGATTTTGATGACGCGCGGCTTTATCAGGAAGCGGCTTTTCTGGCGACAAAGGCAGATATTCAGGAAGAGCTGGACCGGCTTGAAACCCATGTGGCGTCTGCGCGCAAGCTACTTGCTGACGGTGGCCCAATCGGGCGCAAGCTTGACTTTCTTTCACAGGAATTTAATCGCGAAGCCAATACGCTTTGCTCAAAATCGAATGCAGCATCGATCACGGCAATCGGCCTTGAGCTGAAAGCGGTTGTCGATCAGTTTCGCGAACAGGTACAGAATCTGGAGTAACGGAAAATGGCCATCTCTTCGGTCGAATATGGCATTGCACGCAGAGGCTTGATGGTGGTGATTTCGTCGCCATCGGGCGCGGGAAAATCCACAATCGCGCGGCAGCTGCTCAGTGATCCGGATATGAAACTGTCGCTGTCGATCTCCGTCACCACACGTGAGCGTCGCCAGAGCGAAATCAACGGCGTCCATTATCATTTCATCACCAAGCGTGAATTTGAACGGCTGCGTGATAATGACGAGTTGATCGAATGGGCGGAAGTGCACGGCAATTTCTACGGAACATTGCGCCAGACCGCTGAGGAAGCGCTTGCGGACGGCCAGGACATGCTGTTTGACATCGACTGGCAGGGGGCCGAGCAATTGCAGGCCAAAATGCCTGCCGATGTGGTGTCGATCTTCATTCTGCCGCCCACGATGCGCGAATTGCAGAACCGTCTTAACCGCCGGGCGGAAGATGCCGCTGATGTGATCGAAACCCGTTTGCAGAATGCGCGTTTTGAAATCCAGAAATGGGTGAAATACGACTATATCGTCATCAATGAAGACCTTGAGCGCTCCTATTCCGGCATCAAAGGGATTATCGTTGCCGAGCGTCTGCGCCGCGATCGCCGTCCGGGCCTTTTTGATTTTGTCGAAGGGCTTTTGGAGGAAAACCCGGAAATCTGAAAGCAGGCAGAGAGCGGCACCGGAAGGCATACGGGTGAATGCTATTCGGGCTCGCACGACCAATACGCTCAATCGCGCACAGGGCGGCAATCCTGATCGACCTATAGGATTGCCGCCATAACACCTATGGGACGGGCGGAACGACATTGCAAAAACCGCTCTGTGGCTCGCATCCGACAATCAGGATTGGTGAGCAGAACGGTGATCACGGTTACCGATGGGCTGAGTGCTTGATCGCAATAAAAATTGCACGGAATGATAATTTCAATCAAGCAGAATGAGGATCGCATCCACCACGGCCAGCGTGAAAAGCAGGGCGATCATGCTCGCCGCCGCAATCACCATCATGCGCTTCTGGCGTGAGTGCTTCTCAGGCTGTTTTCCGCTCCAGTCATATGGCGTTTCAGGCATCGTCTCCTCCGTCACACAATCCTGAATGAGTTTGCACTTTATACGCTTTGGATTGCAATATGATGGCCTTTATCAAATTGCTGTTTCGCTGGCACGCCTGATTGCGTTGAGAATACGGCTCCGTATCATGCCGCTGACAGGCCGGATCAGATACCAGTAAGGTGTGAAACGCCGGTGGCTGGCGCGGTCCGGGCAAAAAATACGCGTCTCGGTGACAAGGCGCGTTTTGCCGTCTTGTTCGGTTGCGGTGAAGGCCAGTGCAAGCTTTGCAACGCCGGGTACCTTGAAAGCCAGATAATCGTCAGCGCTTTGCATCTGATAGAGGCCGAAATCCGTTTTCCAGAATTGCCCCACGAGTCCGTAAACCAGTGCTTCGCCGGGCCGATGTTCGAGCAGTGTAAATTCATGCAGGCCAAAAGGTGGCGCAACAGCCTTTTCGCGCCCACGCAATTGTGCAAGCGCGCGCATAGGCATTTCACGCAATGCAATCATGCTGCGGAAAAACGCGTCTGTTTCGGGCCGGTAGCTCATGGCTGCCCGCAAGACGACTTCCGGTGAAGCGCTGACATCACAACCATGCACTTCGCTGAAACCATAATCTGGCAGATATTTGTTGATCAGTTGCATGAGCAGGATTTAAACCGCCGTGCCGCCGACCGTCACCTGATCCATGCGAAGGTGCGGCTGACCAACGCCGACCGGAACCCATTGTCCGCCCTTACCGCAATTGCCGGAGCCGGTATCAAGTTTCATGTCATTGCCAATCATCGAAATACGCTGCATCGCATCCGGGCCATTGCCGATCAGCATTGCGCCCTTGATCGGCGCGCCTATCTTGCCGTCTTCGATCATATAGGCTTCCGTGCAGCCGAACACGAACTTCCCGGAGGTGATGTCGACTTGTCCGCCACCAAAAGAGACGGCATAAATCCCCTTCTTCATGGAAGCGATGATCTCTTCCGGTGATTTGTCACCCGACAGCATATAGGTGTTGGTCATGCGCGGCATAGGGGCGTGTGCATAGGATTCACGCCGCCCGTTGCCGGTAGCACTCATCCCCATCAGGCGCGCGTTTTGACGGTCCTGCATATAATTGACGAGCTTACCATCTTCGATCAGCACCGTGCGATTGGTCGGTGTTCCTTCGTCATCAATGGTCAGCGAGCCGCGACGCTCGGAAATCGTGCCATCATCAACGACCGTGACGCCCTTCGATGCAACCTGCTGACCGAGCAGACCTGCAAAGGCAGATGTTTTCTTGCGGTTGAAGTCGCCTTCAAGTCCGTGACCGACCGCTTCATGCAGCATGACGCCCGGCCAGCCGTTGCCAAGCACAATGTCGTAAGTGCCAGCGGGCGCGGGGATGGCTTCCAGATTGACGAGCGCCTGACGCAGTGCTTCATCGGCAACGCCTTGCCAGCTTTCGGTGGTGATGAAATCGCCAAAGCCTTTGCGTCCGCCGAGTGTGTGCGAGCCGGATTCCTGACGGTCACCATTGCCGGCCACAACCGAAACACTCAGGCGCACCATCGGGCGAATATCGCGCACGAAATGGCCATCGGCACGTAGAATTTCCACCTGCTGCCATGATCCGGCGATGGAAACAGAAACCTGCCGCACTTTGGGGTCTTTGGCGCGTAAATAAGCGTCTATCTTTTGCAAAAGCTGAACCTTTGCATCAAAGGTTGGCGAGCCGATCGGGTTTTCGTCGGTATAAAGATGGCGGTTGGTGCCTGCGGGGGCGGCGGCATAGGCGCCGCTGTGGCCCGTTAAAGTGGCTGAAACGGCCTCGGAAGCGCGCTTGAGCGCTGCAAGTGACAAGTCTCCGGCATGGGCATAGCCAATGGCTTCGCCGGAAACTGCGCGCAGACCAAACCCCTGATCCTGATTGAAAGAGCCAGTTTTGAGGCGTCCATTGTCGAAAACAAGTGCTTCCGCCTCCCGATATTCCATGAACAGCTCGCCATCGTCACTGCCCTTCAGGCTTTGCGAAACAAGGCGTTCTATATCGTCGCGGTTGGCATCGAAACTATCGATCAGGCTCTTCATAAAATAAATCCTGCGGCATGTGTTTGCCACAGGATGTAAGCGTTAAATCGGTCGAGAACAACCTTGAGCTTATGGCAAAGCGTCGAAGCCTTCGCCAAATCCCTTTAAATCTACAGGAATGCCCACACCTTCTTCAGGCGTTTGGAAGACGATGAAGGTTGCAGACTTGCCGTTGCGAAACGTCTTGAGCAGCTCATCTTCAAGGATGACCTCTGCATAGCAGCCATCTTCAAAGCAGCGCACAAAATAAGCGCGACCGATATCCTTGCCATCGACATTGAGGCCAAGGCCGTTTGGCAGCAGCACGCCGAGTGGGGCGAGAACGCGCAGGATGCGCGCTTTGTTGTCGGCTGTCTTCAGAACCACAACCGATAGACCAAGTTCTGGGCGTTTAGCCGCAACCACGTTTTGGATAAGCGCGCATTGTTCGGTCTTGGCACCCGCTGGCGTATCGCAGAGAATTGCCCACGCACCATGCTGCGACTTGAGCGTGCCACTCTGCTGCGGTGTTGCTGGCGATTGCGGCTGTGCTGCCGGTGCCTGCGTTGGCGCTGGAAGCTGCGCGGGCTTTTCCTGCGCTAGGGATGGCGTTGTTGCGACTGCCACAGCAAGAGCAGCACCCGTTGCAAGGGTGGCAAAACGAGGGAAAATCGAGCAGCGGGCGGATGGACGGAAAAACATGAAATCTCCAGATCGAATCACCGTGACGTTACCGTGCGAAGCAGGCCGTGAAAAGCTATTGTCGCCTCCGGGCCATAATCGCAAAGGCAATGCCGGTTTTGCACCCAGATGCGTCCCAAGATGCGTTTGGGCAGTTATATCCATTTTCGATCGGCACGGTAACGGAAACCTCTTGCTAAATCATGGCTTCATTATGGGTTTCTGTGGGTTTTCCCAAGTTTTCGTCATGCAAAGAACCTCAAGCAAGCGCGCAGGATGCGGGGCTCTGACGCAGGGCTGCGCGCAAAAATGCCGCACAGGAACATATTCGCCTCGCTTGCGGTGTGCGGTAAGGTGTGGTTTGAACGCTGACGGGGGATACGGCCGTCTTAACGTCCGGCGTCCAAGCCTGCAAGGGCGAAAAGGGAGAGAGTTCTGGTGGATAAATTTGTTGCCACAACGAGGGGCGCCGTCGTTGGTGCTATCGCATTGCTGTGGACAAGCGGTGCCGCTCTGGCGGATCAGCCGCGTCCGTGGGAAATGACATTTCAAGCTGCTGCTACGGGCATTGCCGAGCAGATTCATTGGTTCGAGCGTTATACGCTCTGGTTTATCGTACCCATCACACTGCTTGTGCTGGTTTTGCTGTTCTGGTGCGCTTTCAAGTTTCGCGCGAACGCAAATCCTGAACCATCCAAGACCAGCCACAATACGGCAATTGAGGTCATCTGGACGGTGGGTCCGGTGATTGTACTGCTTTTTCTGGCGGTGCCATCATTCCAGCTCCTGACGGCGCAATATTCGCCCGAAGATCCTTCGCTGACCGTCAAGGCGACGGGGTATCAGTGGTACTGGGGCTATGAGTATCAGACCGAGACGCCGGTCAGTTTTGATTCTCTTATCCTAAAGGATGGAGAGCGGGCTGCGGCTGGCAAAGAAAACCGCGCTATCTATCCGCGTCTTCTGACTGTTGACAATGAAGTTGTCGTGCCGGTTGGAACGACAGTCCGTCTTCTGGTCACCGCCGCCGATGTTATCCATTCATGGACAATTCCGGCTTTTGGCGTGAAGATGGATGCTATTCCGGGTCGCATCAATGAGGCTTGGTTCAAGGCTGACAAAGAAGGCCTTTATTACGGCCAGTGTTCGGAACTATGTGGCAAGGATCACGCTTACATGCCGATTGCCGTGCGTGTTGTCTCGGACGAGCAATATAACACATGGCTCACGGCCGCAGCATCGGACCTTCAGGGTGCGAACAAGGCGCTTCAGGCTGAGCTTGAAGGCGATACAAATGATAAAGTAGCTGCGGCGGGTCTTTAAGACTTCGATACGCAAGACTGTTGAAAAACGGGAGCGAATTCCATGGCTGGCACAGCAGCTCACGAGCATGGAGCCCACGACGACCATAAGCCAAAGGGCTGGGTACGCTGGGTTTACTCGACCAATCATAAAGACATCGGTACTCTTTACCTGATTTTTGCAATCACGGCGGGCATTATTGGCGGCGCATTGTCGATCGCCATGCGTGCCGAGTTGCAGGAGCCGGGCATTCAGATTTTCCATGGCCTTGCGGCGATGGTTTATGGCGTTGAGGGCGATGCTGCTCTGGATGCCGGCAAGCACATGTTCAATGTGTTCACCTCGATGCATGCGCTGATCATGATCTTCTTCATGGTCATGCCTGCATTGATCGGTGGTTATGCCAACTGGATGATCCCGCTGATGATCGGCGCGCCGGATATGGCGTTCCCACGCATGAACAACATTTCCTTCTGGCTGCTGCCACCTGCATTGCTGCTGCTGTTGATCTCGCTGTTTATGCCTGCTTCACCCGGTACATGGGGTGTTGGCGGTGGCTGGACGCTTTATCCGCCGCTTTCAACCAGTGGCCAGCCGGGACCGGCGATCGATTTCGCCATTCTGGCGCTCCATATCGCGGGCGTGTCTTCGATCCTTGGTGCGATCAACTTCATTACCACCATTCTGAATATGCGTGCTCCGGGCATGACGCTGCACAAGATGCCGCTCTTTGCATGGTCTGTCCTCGTGACTGCGTTCCTGCTTCTGTTGTCGCTGCCGGTTCTTGCAGGCGGTATTACGATGCTGCTGACAGACCGCAATTTTGGTACGACCTTCTTCTCACCGGAAGGTGGCGGTGATCCAATTCTCTACCAGCATCTGTTCTGGTTCTTCGGTCACCCGGAAGTTTACATTCTGATCCTGCCGGGATTTGGCATCGTCAGCCACATCATTTCGACCTTCTCGCGCAAGCCGATTTTCGGTTATCTCGGCATGGCCTATGCGATGGTTGCGATTGGTGTGGTCGGCTTCGTGGTCTGGGCGCATCACATGTATACGGTCGGGTTGTCACTCGATACGCAGCGTTACTTCATGTTCGCAACGATGGTGATTGCGGTGCCAACGGGCATCAAGATTTTCTCATGGATCGCGACGATGTGGGGTGGCTCTATAACCTTCCGCGCGCCGATGCTCTGGGCTGTTGGCTTCATCTTCCTGTTTACCATTGGTGGTGTGACGGGTGTGCAGCTTGCCAATGCCGGTCTCGACCGGGCTTTGCATGACACATATTATGTGGTTGCACATTTCCATTACGTGCTGTCGCTGGGTGCTGTGTTCGCAATCTTTGCAGGCTGGTATTACTGGTTCCCGAAGATGAGCGGCTACATGTACGATGAGTTCACTGCGAAGCTGCACTTCTGGGTGACGTTTGTCGGCGTTAATCTGGTGTTTTTCCCGCAGCACTTCCTCGGTCTTGCTGGTATGCCGCGTCGCTATATCGACTATCCGGATGCCTATGCGGGCTGGAACATGGTGTCGTCTTACGGCTCCTACATTTCCGGTTTTGCCGTGCTGATCTTCCTCTACAATGTGTTTGAAGCATTTGCGAAGAAGCGAGAAGCAGGTGCAAACCCATGGGGTCCGGGTGCGACAACGCTTGAATGGCAGCTTTCATCGCCGCCACCATACCATCAGTGGGAACAGTTGCCGCGTATCAAGTAACGTTTAGGACGGGGGCGAATCTGTGAAATGGGTTCGCCCTTTTGTAAAACTATGATATGTGCGAGCGGCATTCAGCTATGTCAGCCCTTGGCTGGCGTTGCGGTTCGGAAAATCCGATAGGGGTGAATGCATTTCCGGGAGGTAGGGTTTGTTGGAATACCGGTGGGCGTTCAGGGCAGGACGCGGCATCGGTCGGTTGAATTCGAGGTTGTAAAGTCAATGTCTCTGGTGGAAAAAAACACGGTTTCCGACGAAGCATTCGCACTCTCTGAGGCGACGGCGCGGGATTATCTTATCCTGCTGAAGCCGCGTGTAATGTCGCTGGTGGTATTTACCGGCCTTGTCGGTCTGGTGCTCGCACCCGGCCATATGAATCCTGTCTTGGCTGCTATCAGCATTCTTTGCATTGCGGTTGGCGCAGGTGCGTCGGGCGCGCTCAATATGTGGTATGATGCCGATATTGATGCCGTGATGAAACGCACGCGCAAACGTCCGGTTCCAGCTGGCATCATCCAGCCCAATCAGGTGCTGGCCTTTGGCCTCACACTATCAGCCTTCTCAGTGGTCACTCTTGGCCTGATGGTCAATTGGCTGGCGGGAGCGCTCCTCGCTTTCACGATTTTCTTTTATGCCGTTGTTTATACCATGTGGCTCAAGCGCTCGACGCCACAGAATATTGTGATCGGCGGTGCCGCTGGGGCCTTCCCGCCAATGATTGGTTGGGCTGCTGCAACGGGTGAAATCACTTGGGACAGCACCGTTCTGTTCTTGATCATCTTTTTGTGGACCCCGCCGCATTTCTGGGCACTGTCGCTCTTCACATCAAATGATTACGAAGCGGCCCGTGTTCCGATGATGCCCAATGTGAAGGGCGAATTGTCGACCCGCAGGCAGGCTCTGTTCTATGCTGTTCTGATGGCGCCGGTTGGTGTGCTGCCATGGATCATGGGCTTTGCGGGCATTTTCTATGGCGTTATTTCTGTTCTGCTCGGACTGGCATTCGTCTATTATGCATGGCGCATGTGGGCGGCTGAAACCGAAACGCAGATGTTGCTTGCAGCGCGTAAGCTTTTCCGCTTTTCGCTGATTTATCTGTCCGTGATTTTTGCGGTGCTGTTGTTTGAAGCTTTGGCGGTCAAGCTTCTGACTGGATTTGGGTTCCTGTGAGGAGCGGGCTGAATTGGAGAGTGTTGTGATTGATAAGCCAGCGCAAGAGCCGGTGAAGGAAGAGCTGGAACTGATTGTGCCGACTGAGCCGCAGAAAAAGGCACAGCGTAATCGTTCTATCGGGCTTGCAATCGCACTTCTGCTTTTTGTGGTGCTTGTCTATATCGGTACGGTCGCAAAACTCGGTGCAAACATGTTTATGCGGCCAATGTAATGACGGCCATTCATGGGATGGGATGATTTAACAACGAACTGACCAGACGTTTTCGGGAGGAGAAGATGGAAGATCAGCAGAACATCGACGAGAAGCAAAAAAAGCTCAACCGTTCCAACCGCACGGTTGCAATCGCTTGTGTTGCCTTTTTCGCCTGCATGGTCGGTGCAGCTTACGCTTCCGTTCCATTGTATCGTCTGTTCTGTCAGGTGACAGGTTACGGTGGTACCACCCAGCGCGTCGAACAATATTCCGACACCATACTCGATAAAACCATGAAGGTCCGCTTTGATGCCAATACGTCAAACGGTCTGCCTTGGGATTTCAAGCCGGTCGAGCGTGAAGTCAGCTTGCGCATTGGGGAAACCTTGATGATCAAGTATGAGGCGCAGAATCTTTTTGATCAGACGACTTACGGTCGTGCGAGCTTCAATGTCGCACCAGCCCGGGCAGGCGCTTATTTCAATAAGGTTGAATGCTTCTGCTTTACCGACACGACCTTGCAGCCCGATGAGAGCATGGAAATGCCGGTGGTGTTCTTCATCGATCCGGAGATCATCAATGATCCTGATCTGAAAGATGTGAAAACAATTACGCTTTCCTATACGTTCTTTCCGATCGAGAAGCCTGCGCCCGTGGCAAATGCGAAGGGCGTCATCGGAAACAGCGGTGGAAGCTGATTGAATACGTGCGGCACATAATGCCGCAAAGACAAACAAGCCGCACAGCTTTATGGTGTGCCGGGAAGGGAACTGCCTGATGCTGCCTTAGGCGCAAGGGCTGAAATGCATGAGAGAGGGCCCTGAGGGGTTGCATGGGGAGAGACATGGCGAACGCTCACGAAAAAAATCACGATTACCACATTATAGCGCCAAGCCCATGGCCATTTCTGAGCTCAGTTGGCGCATTTGTGCTGGCAATCGGCGGTATCGCATGGATGCGCTATATCAATGCGGGTGATCTGCCATTTTTTGGCATCAATCTGGCAACGCCATGGATATTTTTCATTGGCCTCGCGATTGTTCTTTACTGCATGTATGCATGGTGGGCTGATGCGATCAGGGAAGGCCATGAGGGGCATCATACCCGCGTTGTGGCCCTGCATCTGCGCTACGGCATGATCATGTTCATCGCCTCGGAAGTCATGTTCTTTGCTGCATGGTTCTGGGCATTTTTCGATGCAAGCCTGTTTCCGAATGAAGTGCATCAGGTCGCGCGCGCCGAATTCACCGGCGGCCAGTGGCCACCAAAGGGAATTGAGGTTCTCGATCCGCTGCATCTTCCGCTCTACAACACGGTTATCCTTCTGCTTTCAGGCACGACACTGACCTGGGCGCATCATGCGCTGCTGCACAAGGATCGCTCGGGCATGATTATCGGTTTGACGCTGACAGTGGCGCTCGGTGTGCTGTTTTCGTTTGTCCAGTATTACGAATATGTTCATGCACCTTTCGAGTTCAAAGACTCGATTTATGGCGCGACCTTCTTCATGGCGACTGGCTTCCACGGCTTCCACGTCATCATCGGAACGATCTTCCTGCTGGTTATTCTGTTCCGCGCGATGAGCGGTGATTTCACGCCGGAGCGGCATTTCGGTTTTGAAGCGGCTGCATGGTATTGGCACTTCGTGGATGTCGTCTGGCTGTTCCTGTTCTTCACCATCTATGTCTGGGGTGGCTGGGGTGCACCCATGCACGGCGGATAATCCGTGTGCTGATTGAATTGCAGGCGGCCTTGGAAACATGGCCGCCTTTTCCTTTTTTCCACTTTTTGTGGGGTTAACATGTCCGACCATAATCCTTACCCACCCGTCGATCCCATAAAGAGCGGCATTCTTGGTCACTGTCCGCGCTGTGATGAGGGCAAGCTGTTTAACGGGTTTTTGGCGGTTGCGCCGCGCTGTCAGGCATGTGGCCTGGATTATTCTTTTGCGGATTCAGGCGACGGTCCGGCCGCCTTTGTGATCCTTATCATCGGCGTTATTGTGGTGGGTCTGGCTCTGTGGCTGGACGTGAATTACGCGCCACCGCTCTGGGTGCATTTCATTTTGTGGGTGCCTCTGGCAATTATTCTCAGCCTTGTTGCCATGCGCGCTATCAAGGGTATTCTGATCAATATGCAATATCGCAACAAGGCGTCTCAGGGGCGTCTGGATGATGGTCAATGAACCAGATACAAAAGTCGCGCAGGTTTCCGTGGGCTACGCTGATTGCGTCTTTAATCGCATTTTTGATTCTGGTTGCATTGGGAACGTGGCAGGTTGAGCGGCTGCACTGGAAGGAAGCATTGCTTGCGTCCACAGAGCAGCGTGTTCATGAGGCTCCAATCCCTCTGGCTGAAATGGAAAAAATCTATCGCGATGAGGGATCGGTCGAATATCGTCCGGTTACGGTTTCCGGCACTTTCATGCATCAGGGTGAGCGTCATTTTCTGGCGACCTATGACGGCCAGTCTGGCTTTAATGTCTATACGCCGCTGATGCTTGAGGATGACCGTTTTGTGCTGGTCAATCGTGGTTTTGTGCCATACGACAGGAAAGATCCTGAAACGCGGCTCGACGGTCAATTGGATGGACCTGTGACGATCACCGGCCTTGCCCGTGATCCGCTCACGTCGAAACCGGGTTATTTCGTTCCAGACAATGACATTGCAAAGAACATCTTTTATTGGAAGGACTGGGCGGCGATGGCCGAAAGCGCGGATATTCCTTCGCTTGATGATGCCGTGCCGTTCTTTATTGATGCGGACAAGACGCCGAATTTTGGTGGTTTGCCAATCGGCGGCATTACCATCATCGACTTTCCCAACAATCACCTGCAATATGCGTTGACCTGGTATGGGCTTGCATTGGCACTGCTGGGGGTTGTCGGAACGTGGTTCTGGCGATATCGGAAGGGTGTCAGGTCTTGACAAAGACCGTGTTACAGCCCAACTCCGGCCTATGTGATTATCAAGCGAGCATGCTTCATGACCGATAAACGTCCCCCTCTGGAAATTCGCCTCTGCGGCCCGCGCGGCTTTTGCGCAGGTGTTGACCGGGCAATCCAGATCGTCGTGCTGGCCTTGAAGAAATATGGCGCGCCAGTTTATGTGCGCCATGAGATCGTACATAACCGCTATGTTGTTGAAGGCTTGCAATCGCGCGGCGCGATCTTTGTCGAGGAACTAGACGAGATACCGGCAGAGCATCGCGATCAACCGGTGGTTTTTTCCGCTCATGGTGTGCCGAAATCTGTGCCTGCGGATGCTGAAGCCAAGAACTTGTTTTATCTTGATGCGACCTGTCCCTTGGTTTCCAAGGTTCATAAACAGGCGATGCGTCATCAGCGTCTTGGCCGTCATGTGATCTTGATCGGTCATTCCGGGCATCCTGAAGTCATCGGTACGATGGGGCAATTGCCGGAAGGCACTGTCACGCTGATTGAGACAGTGGAAGACGCACGCACAATCGAGTTTGCCGATTCTGATAATCTGGGTTTTGTAACCCAGACAACGCTTTCGGTGGACGATACGGCGGGCATTATCGTTGAGTTGCAGCGGCGGTTTCCAAATCTGACAGCGCCAGCCGCGGAATCGATCTGCTATGCCACCACCAACCGTCAGGATGCGGTGCGTGCGGCCGCACCTGGCTGCGATCTGTTTCTGATCGTGGGCGCCCCCAACTCGTCCAATTCCAAGCGCCTTGTTGAGGTGGCGGAAAAGGCCGGTGCAGGCATGTCGATGCTGGTGCAGCGCGCATCGGATATTCAATGGGATCAGATTGGTGATATTTCGGTGGTGGGACTTTCTGCCGGTGCATCCGCACCTGAAATTATCGTCGATGAAATTATGGATGCTTTCAAGGACCGCTTCACCGTCAAAATTGAACTCGCCGAGACCACGATTGAAACCGAAAATTTCCTCGTCAATCGTGAAATACGCGACGTGGAACTGACTGTGCGGGATATGGCCTTCGTCAACGGCGAAAACCGCGTCGTGGGAATACCAAAGTTCATGCAAGGGAAATAAGCGGCATGGCCGTCTATACAGATATAAACGAAATCGAGCTTGGCGCTTTTCTAGAACAATATGATATCGGTGCGCTGACATCCTATAAGGGCATTGCGGAAGGGGTGGAGAACACCAATTATCTTCTGCATACCACGACAGGCTCTTTCATTCTCACACTTTACGAAAAGCGCGTGAACCGTGATGAGCTTCCGTTTTTCCTGAATTTGATGGAGCATCTTTCAAGGCGCGGTCTGGAATGCCCGCAGCCTGTTGTCCGTCGTGATGGTGTGACGATTGGTGAGCTTGCAGGGCGTCCGGCAGCCATCGTCACCTTCCTTGAAGGCATGTGGATGCGTAAACCCACGGCTGCACATTGTGAAGAGGTTGGTCGCGGACTGGCTGAAATGCATCTGGCGGGGGAAGATTTTCCCATGCGCCGACGCAACGGCCTGACGCTGCAGGACTGGCGTCCGTTGTGGGATCTGTCAAAAGCCCGTGCTGACAGCGTGGAAGAGGGGCTGGTGGCCGAAGCTGAAGGTGATCTCGATTATCTGGAAAAGAACTGGCCACAAGGGCTTCCGCAAGGCGTTATCCATGCAGATCTGTTCCCGGATAATGTGTTCTTTCTTGGCGACAGGCTTTCGGGCTTCATCGATTTCTATTTCGCCTGTACCGATATTCTCGCTTACGATGTGGCCGTTTGTCTGAATGCCTGGTGCTTTGAGAAGGATTTCTCCTTCAATCTCACCAAGGGTGCTGCTTTGCTGCGCGGCTATAACGCAGTTCGTCCACTTTCGACGGCTGAAATCGATGCGCTGCCGGTGTTGGCGCGCGGTGCTGCCGTGCGTTTCATGCTGACCCGTCTTTATGACTGGCTGAATGTGCCCGATGGCAGCTTCGTGATGAAAAAAGATCCGATGGAATACGTGCGCCGTATGCGCTTCCATCGCCAGGTTACATCAGCAACGGAATATGGTCTTGAACTGTCGGGAGCTGCCGCGTGAAGCATATTGAAGCTTTCACCGATGGCGCGTGTTCCGGCAATCCCGGTCCCGGGGGCTGGGGTGCGATTGTGCGTTGGAATGACCATGTGAAAGAATTAAAGGGCGGCGAAGCTGATACCACTAACAATCGCATGGAGCTTATGGCCGCAATTTCAGCGCTATCCGCACTGAAAGAACCCTGTGAAGTCGATCTTTATACCGATAGCGTTTATGTTCGTGATGGTATTTCCGGCTGGATTGAGGGCTGGAAGCGCAATGGCTGGAAGACAGCCGCCAAGAAGCCGGTCAAGAATGCTGAGCTTTGGCATGCGCTGGATGAAGCGCGCAAGCCGCACAAAGTGACGTGGCATTGGGTCAAAGGCCATGCCGGACACCCGGAGAATGAACGTGCCGATGAGCTTGCCCGTGCAGGCATGGAGCCGTTCAAATATAACGGCCATAAGTCTCTTCAGGTCAAATAAGAACGTCATGGAGCCGGACGTGAAAAAGCCGCGCTGAATTTCAGCGCGGCTTTTTGGTTTTGTGCAGATTACTTACCCTGCTGCATTTCGGATGGGTCTTTGAGACGACCAGTCAGCGAGAAGGCGAGCAGCGAAGACGCGAGCATCACCGCACCGACGATAAACATCGGCATTTCGTAAAGACCGGTCCAATCCTTGACGAGTCCCGTGATGTAAGGTGCTGCAAAGCCTGCAATATTGCCGATGGTGTTGATCAATGCGATACCTGCTGCTGCTGCCGGACCGCTCAGGAAGCGCGATGGAATGGCCCAGAAGTTCGGCAATGCGGAGAAGATCGCACAGGCTGTGATGGTGATCATCAGGATCGTGGTTGCAGGCGAGGGCATGAAAAGGGCGGCTGGAATAGCAAAAGCGCCAACCAGTGCCGGAATGCCGATATGCCATGGACGCACACCGCGCTTTGCTGCATCGCGGCTCCAGAAATAGAGAGCGATGGCGGCTGGCAGATAAGGAATTGCAGTGATCAAGCCCTTATCGAACACGTCAAACTTCGTGTTGAACTCCTGCTCGAACCCGTTGATGATCGATGGCAGGAAGAAAGCCAGTGCATAAAGACCATACACAAGGCCGAAATACACAATCGACAGAAGCCATACGCGCTTGTCGAACAGTGCCAGACCACTCATACGGCCATGGGCGCTTTCCTTGACTTTTTCTTCCTGAGCCAGTGCGCCATTCAGCCAGTCGCGTTCTTCCTTGTTCAGCCACTTGGCGTCATTTGGCGTATCCGGCAGGTAGAAAAAGGTGACAATACCAATGATGATTGCCGGAACAGCAACACCGAAGAACATGATGCGCCAGCCTTCAAGGCCGAAAGCGCCATGCATATCGATCAGCATTGCAGCGATTGGCGCACCGATAACAATTGTCAGTGGCTGCGCGATGTAGAACAGCGCAAGAATCTTGTTGCGGTGACGCGAAGGTACCCACATCGACAGGAACAGAATGGCGCCCGGGAAGAAGCCAGCTTCCGCAACACCCAGCAGGAAGCGCAGGATGTAAAGCTCTGTAGAGCTTGAAACCCATGTGAACAGAAGCGCCACAATGCCCCATGTCACCATGATGCGGGCGAGCCATTTGCGCGCGCCAAACTTGTGCAACGCAAGATTGCTTGGAACTTCAAGGATGATATAGCCAACAAAGAAGATACCGGCGGCGAAGCCGAACTGTGCTGCTGTCAGCGCAAGATCGGTTGTCATTCCGTTTGGACCAGCAAACGAAATTGCGGTCCGATCCAGGAAGTTGATGAAGAACATCAGCGCGATGAACGGGACCAGCCGGATCGAAATTTTCGATATGGCCGACTTTTCAGCGGGCGTCATTTCGTGAGATTTTTGCTGCATGGCAGTTCCTCCCTGCTTGCATATTTAACGTAAGCGGAAGAAACAGTATGAAGGCAAATCAAATGAATTGCCTATTCATGCGGCACTTGCGCTTTTAAATAGGCGGATAGCTAATGAATGCGACATGCCGCCGCAAGCGATTTATTCGCGCCAAACTGTGATATTACCTCACAGGTATACTCATACTCGAATGGAGTCTTACATGCGTCCATTGCCATCTTTGAATGCGCTTAAAGCCTTTGAAGCTGTTGCACGCCATCGTTCGATGACGCGTGCTGCCGAAGAGCTCTGCGTGACGCATGGTGCAGTCAGCCGTCAGATCCGTGCACTCGAAGATACGCTTGGTGTTCTTCTTGTCACGCGCACGGCGCGCGTAAGCGATCCGACACCTGAGGGTGTACGGTTAGCGGAAGCGCTCGCCAGCGCATTTTCAATCATTGAAGCGAGCATTGAGCGGGTAAAACCGGGACCTCTGACGCTTTCCTGTTCATCGTCGATTATGATGGAGTGGATCATTCCGCGCATAGGCCGCTTTCATGAGCGCTATCCGCATATCGAACTGCAATTTAACATGAATTATGATCGCATCGATTTCATGCGTGACAAGATTGGTATTGCGATCCGTTCAAGCATCATCGAGCCGCCGGCGGATGCTGTAATTCGCGATATGGGACGCGAGGAGATCGGTTTGGTTTGCGCGCCGTCTTATCTGCAGCATTGCCCGTTAAGCGGCCCAACTGATCTGGTGAATGCGACAGTGCTTGCAACACAGACACGTCTTGAGGCATTCGAGGACTGGCAGAAGGCAGCAAACGTAGATTTCCAGATGCCGGAGTTTAAATCGACATTCCATCATTTCTACCTGCTGATACAGGCCGTCTTGTGTGGATTGGGTGTGGCGGTGGTGCCGCGCATGCTGGTGGCGGAACACATTGCATCGGGCCGTCTTGTTGCGCCATTTGGATTTTGTCCGGGGCCGCGCCGCATGCTGCTATGGATCGCGCCACACAGGGCAGGGCAGCCGGATACGCTGGCGCTTGAAAAATGGCTGACCCGCGAAATGCGCGCCCTGCCTGAAAAGCAGGGCGCGTGATTGGCTTATCTTAAAGCTGTTCGATCAGCGTCGCCGCACTTGAAGTTACAGCCTGTCCAGCCTGTTCTTCGATGTTTAGCGTCTTGACGACGCCGTCTTCAACGATAGCGGAATAACGCTTCGAGCGAATACCAAGACCGCCCGCAGTTGCATCCAGTTCGAGGCCAATGGCCTTTGTAAACAGGGCTGAGCCGTCAGCAAGATACAGGATCTTGCCTTCGCCGCCGGTGCTCTGTGCCCAAGCGCCCATTACGAATGGATCATTGACGGAAACAACAACGATCTGATCTACGCCCTTGGCAAGGATCACGTCACGGTTTTCAAGATAGCCCGGCAGGTGGTTGAGGCTGCAAGTGGGGGTGAATGCACCGGGCACTGCAAAAAGAACGACCTTTTTGCCTGCAAAGACTTCGTCCGTCGTCACTTCCTTCACACCATCCGCAGTCTTTACCTTGAAGGTAGCTGCTGGCAGCTTGTCACCAACTTTGATCGTCATTGTTTTCTCCTGAAAGTGAGCGTTTGCCGTCGGTGCTCACCTGTGTGAATGGCTGTTTTTCAATTTTCCGTATGCAAAGCATCGCAACGCCACTTAAGCCGATAAAGGCGCGTTGGACAATTTCAAATTGCTGATGGTTGAAGTTAGTCGAGCCGGACCTGTCCTGAGACTGCTTTGCCGTTCTGCACCAGTGTATAATCGATCATGGCACCTTCGCTGGCTTTTCCCTGCAATGTTGCAATGAAACGCTTTTGGTCAGAGGCCTCATCGGGTGTTGTTTCAGACAAGTTGAACTGCTCGCTGCCGACAAAAAGCTCTGCGGGTGCTTGGCTATCCGGCACTGAAATATCGAAAATGGCTTTGTTCTCTTCGCGCCTTGCGGCGGCGACACCAAATTCTGGCGTGGCAGGGGATGGCAATCGGTC
The DNA here is from genome assembly GCF_026241335.1 of Ochrobactrum chromiisoli. GTDB lineage: Bacteria > Pseudomonadota > Alphaproteobacteria > Rhizobiales > Rhizobiaceae > Brucella > Brucella chromiisoli. Next base: position 816,240 of record NZ_JAPHAV010000001.1, read on the forward strand.
AAAGGCCGTTTCAACAATCGTGCTCGCAGCGATGGCTTGCGGTGATTGTTCTGCCGCTTTTGTGGAAAGCGGGAAGTCAAACTCTGCCTGCACAGGAATGCAGATGTTATGGCAGACGCCAAGAAAGACATTTCCCTTGAGCTGCTTTTCACCGGGTTTTACGGTGAATGTCAGCGGTAAAGATACAGGATTCTTATAGCCGATACCGCCTTCATCACCAGCGCCAAAGCTCACAGGTGCAGGGAATTCGATGCGCGCGTGCGCATCGCCGTCAACATTGAGCTGCGGCGGCACACCGGCATCGCCCGGATTGCGCCAATAGGTTTTCCAGCCCGGATTAAGATCAATCTGCAAAGCCCCGCGCAGCCCATCTGCTGTGTTGGTTTCGTCGAGGATAACCCGAACCCTGCCGCCCGGCGTTTCCGTCCATGCGGACGTAGCACTGTGCGCTGGTGCGCCTGCGGCCAGAACGACGGCGATGATCAGAAAACGACATAATTTCATATGGTGAGATTGATAGAAAATCGTGTCGTTATCAAGGCTTAAGATGTTGTTCGCAAGAATTGATGTCCGAAATTCAGATTTTGAATATCAGGTTTTTGAAAACAGACAATATGATGAGAACGCCCAGGGCCATATGCAACAGGAGGGCAATATTGGAGATGGATCGAAGTTTATTGTAATCAGCAAATTTTGCATTGATCTCAGCATCCGGCACCGGATTACGCCAAAGATAGAGCGCAAAGCCATAATTGCCGCGTGTCATTGTGACGATATAATAGAGGTCAGATACGTCGCCAATAATCTGCGTCATCGCTGGACTTTGTCTGATGAAGTCGATCAGTCGAGAGAGTTTTATTTGTGCATAAATGGCATAAAGAACGAAGACTATTACCGAGCTTATTATGATGTATGCCAACATGCCAGAATTCTTCTTAATTTCCAGATTGGGCAAATCCGGTTGAAATCGACCCAAGAGGGCTTTTGATAAACTTTGTACGAAATTCGTTGTCATTTCGTATAGTCTTGCTACCTTCTCAGCTATGAACATTCTCAGGAAGCCAAATCAGGAGCAGGGTTTCTTGAATGGGCAATTCCTGCTCGCCATGCCCGGAATGAGCGACGAGCGCTTTGCGCGCTCGGTTGTTTATATCTGTGCGCATTCGGAAGAGGGGGCTATGGGATTGATTATCAATCAGCTTCAGCCCGTTGGTTTTCCTGATCTTCTTCGACAGATTGGTGTGATTGACGATGATGATCTGATCGTGCTGCCTGAGCGCGCGCAAAATATGATCGTCCGCAATGGTGGCCCTGTGGATCAAACACGTGGCTTCGTTTTGCACACCGATGATTTTATGGTGGATTCGACAATGCCGGTCGCCGAAGATGTGTGTCTTACAGCAACCGTTGACATTTTGCGTGCCATTTATGGCGGCAAAGGTCCCGCACAGGCTTTGATGACGCTTGGCTATTCGGGTTGGGCACCGGGGCAACTTGATGCAGAATTTGCGGGGAATGGCTGGCTGGCATGCCCTGCGCCAATGGACATGCTTTTTGACAGCGATATTACCGGCAAATACGACCGGCTGATGACCCATATGGGCATCGACATGACACGGCTCGTTTCCGAAGCCGGTCACGCCTGAACATTCTCCGTACAGATTACGCCGCTGTTGCTTCCTGCTGATCTTTGATCATGCGCGTTGCATCTTCGCGGCTGGATGGTTCTCCGAACATGAAGCTTTGCACATATTCACACCCCATCTGGCGCAGTTGCAACGCGTCACTCTCGCTGTCGACGCCTTCGGTTACGACTGCAAGTCCGAGATCATGCGCCATGCTGACGATAGAGCGCAGCAGCGTGGTCTTTTGCGGCTGATCACCTTTGACGAATGAACGGTCGATCTTGATGATGTCGAACGGGAAGCGGGTGAGATAGGCAAGCGATGAATAGCCGGTGCCAAAATCATCAAGCGAAAGACCGACGCCCATCGTCTTGAGGCGTGCAAGCACATGAGCGGACTGTTCCGGGTTTTCCATCAGCACGGATTCGGTCAGTTCCAGCTTGAGACTGCCCGGTGTGAGGTGAATGCGCGAGAGGACCGAACGCATATCATTGATCAGGTCTTGCCGGATAAGCTGGGTGCTCGACAGGTTCACGGAGACGAACAGATCGAGTTTTGGAAACTGTTCCTGCCAGGCAAACAGATCTTCCGCAGCGCGTTCAATTGCAAACAGGCCAAGCTGCACGATAAGGCCTGAATTTTCGGCAATCGGAATGAATTCCGATGGAGAGATGGAACCGCGGCGCGGGTGTTCCCAGCGCATCAGCGCTTCAAAACCTGCAATTGTACCTTCGTCCAGCCGCACGATTGGCTGGTAGACGATATTGATTTCATCGCGTTCAAGCGCACGGCGCAAATCGGATTCCAGTTGCAGCTTGTCGCTACCGATTGCACGGAATGCCGGGCGGAATGGCTCAATACGGTCGCCGCCAAAACGCTTGGCCTGATGCATCGCCAGTTCGGCGTCTTTTACAAAATCTTCTGCGGAAGCAGCCGTTTTGGTCCATGTGATCAGGCCGACTGAGGCTGTGAGCACGATTTCGCGTTTTGCATAGGCAATGGGTGAGCGCACGGCCTGACGCAATGCTTCTGCAAAGGCAGCAATATGGCCCGGATCGCTTTCAGAGGCCAAAAGCAGACCAAACTGATCGGAAGAAAGACGTGAAAGTGTGTCCTGTGGCTTCATAATGCGCGACAGGCGGCGCGAGATCGTAAGCAGAATCGTGTCGCCGGCCGACATACCGAGGCTGTCATTGACCTGCTTGAAACGGTCTATGTCGATGATGAAGACGGTCGGGTGCAGGTTGCTCTCGCCGCGTGCCATGTTCATCACATTGCTGAGACGATCAAGGAAGAGTTCGCGATTGGGCAGTCCCGTCAGATTGTCATGCACGGCATCATGCAAAAGGCGTTCTTCGGCCTTTTTCTGTTCAGTTACATTGATGAGCGTACCGACACAGCGAACGATTTCGCCGTCTGAACCGATGACGGGGCGTGCGCGCAGCGCATACCAGTGATAGTGGCCGTCATTGGCGCGCAGTCGGAAAATCTGGCCGATGCGGCCGCGCCGGTTTTCAAGAATGGCATCAAGCGTGGAACGGAACCGATCACGATCATCAGCGTGCATGGCTGGCAACCAGTTGCGCACTGGGCCTTGCAGAGAGCTGGCCGTGTTTCCGAGATAGTTGGCAATATCGGGCGTGGTGACAACGCGGTCGCGCGGCACGTCCCAGTCCCAGACGATGTCGCCCGCACCGATGACGGCCAGTGCCTGACGCTCCATATCAGAGAGCAGCCCCTGATGAAGCGCACCACCGGAAAAGGCGTGTTGCATGACGGTAAAGCCAATAAGCAGCACAATCAGCACCAGACCGCCACCAAGCGCGGGCTGAATAATATCATTGTCGAGCTGGCCGGATACCGTCATCCACGCGCCAAGCAGCCATATCAGTATGAGCAGCCATGCCGGAATGAGCATCACCGCTCGATCATAGCCTTTGACCGCAAGATAACCGATGATACAGATGCCCGAGGCCACAGTGAGCGCCAAAGATATGCGTGCAATGCCAGAAGCCACCGGCGGATCGAAGACCGCAACCCCTGCCAGCGCGATCAGGCCAAGCACCCATGTCACAGCGCCATAGCTGAAATGGTCGTGCCATCGGTTAAGATTGAGATAGGTAAACAGGAAGATCACCAAAGAGGCGGCAAGGGCGACTTCCGTACCCGCTCGCCAGACCTGCTCGTTTCCGGGCGAGATCTCCATCAGCTTGTTCCAGAAGCCGAAATCCACGCAGATATAGGCAAGTACAGCCCATGCAAGGGCAGCTGTTGCAGGAAACAGCGATGTTCCTTTGACAACAAACAGGATTGTGAGAAACAGAGCCAGAAGACCGGAAATTCCAAGCAGAATGCCGCGGTAAAGCGTGTAGGAATTAACCGCATCCTTGTAAGCTTCCGGCTCCCACAGATAGAGCTGGGGCAGATTATGGGACGACAATTCGGCAACAAAGGTTACAACAGTGCCGGGATTGAGTGTGATGCGGAAAACATCAGCATCGGCACTGGGTTGCCGGTCAAGCGCAAAGCCTTCGCTGGGCGTAATCGACGCAATACGTGGCGAACCAAGATCCGGCCAGATGACACCCGAACCAACCAGTCGGAAATGCGGCGCAACAATCAGCCGGTCGATCTGTTCATCGGTTGGATTGGCAATCGAAAATGCCGCCCAGTCGCCTGACGCATTGGAATTGGGGTCGGCCTGCACCTCGATGCGGCGAACAATGCCATCAGCACCCGGTGCGGTTGAAACCTGCACGCTCTCACCCTGATTGCGCAGCAGTTCCACAGCGCGCGAAAGGTCAAGGGCGGTATCTTCCTTGGAAATCTTGATCGGTTCAACCGCAAAAGCATGAACCGCAGAACAGGTTACAATGACGATCAGCGCTGCAAAACGTGTGAGAGCTGAAAAAAACCTGTCTGTAAAACCATTCACGAGCGTTCAACCTTGCCATTGATCATGCGTAAATCGCTTTCTATCAGAGCAAATAACAGGTGATCCTGCCAGAAGCCGTTTATCTTGAGATAGGAGCGCAACAGTCCTTCTCTCTGAAATCCGGCTTTTTCGAGAAGCCGTATCGAACGAACATTATGGGGAATACAGGCAGCTTCAATCCGGTGCAACCTTAGTTCCCCGAATGCGAAGGGGATAACCAAAGATAGCGCTTCGGCCATATAGCCTTTACCCGCTGATGAAACGCCGCTCCAATACCCGATCATGCCGCTTTGCCCAACGCCGCGCCGGATATTGCCAAGGGTTATACCGCCAAGCAGCTGGTTGTCTTTGTTATGAAAAATAAAAAATGGAAAGCCGGTGCCATCTGACATTTCTTCCTGGACTCGCCGCAACCGATAGCGAAATGCACCTTTCGTGAGATCATCATCAGCCCAGGTCGGCTCCCATGGCGTGAGAAAAGCACGGCTCTGCTCACGCACACTGGCCCAACTGGCAAAATCGCTCATCAACGGCTCGCGCAGATAAATCCGCGGCCCACGAAGAATTGACGGATTGCTGCGCCGGAATGGCAGGCCGATCATGCGGGTTCCTGTGTTTATAAAGCAGCTGGTGAACAGGGCAAAAGGGCTTTCCGTAGAATGAGTTCACAAAACCCTGCTGCCTTATCGCTTAAACTGCAATCTTTCGCGTATGTGCGCTGGTCGAAAGCGCATCGGTGAGTCCTTCAAAGCTCATCAGACGCCCAACCGGACCAACGCCTGCAATCGTCGGCTTGTTATCAAGGAACAGGCGTCCTGCAAGATCGCTCAGCCGCTCAGGCGTGATGAGCGACAAACGATCCATCAGCTCGCTGTTTGGCACGGGACGGCCATAGAGCAAAAACTGACGAGCGATCTGACCGGCACGGCTCGCCGCACTTTCCTGCGACATCAAAAGGCTTGCGCTGTATTGCGCGCGTGCGCGGTTCACTTCTTCAATGCTTATGGAATCGGCTGCTTTGTGCAGCTCATCAATGATAACCGGAAGCAGTTCAACCAGTTCATCACGGCCCGTCGCGGCATGAATGCCGAACAGGCCTGTGTCGGAGAAGCCCCAATGAAAAGCATAAACAGAATAGCACAGGCCACGCTTTTCGCGCACTTCCTGAAACAGACGTGAGGACATTCCACCGCCAAGGATCATGGAAAGGAGCTGGGAGGCATAAAAATCGCGCACATGATAGGCGCGGCCTTCAAAGCCGATCAAAACCTGCGCATCCATCAATTCGCGATTTTCGCGGAAATCGCCGCCAACATAAGTCGCAAGGTCAAGCGTTGGCGCAGTGTTATGCGCACGAAAACCACCAAGGCGCTTTTCAACTTCTTTTACAAACGCATCATGGTCGACGCCGCCTGCAGCCGTTACCACCATGCGGTCTGCGCTGTATTGCTCATCGATATATTGGCGCAAGTTGTCGGATGTGAATGACATGACCGTTTCCGGTTCGCCCAAAATAGCGCGCCCGATCGGCTGGTGGCGATAAGCGGTTTCAGAAAAGCGGTCGAAGACGATGTCATCAGGTGTATCATGTGCCGCGCCGATCTCCTGCAGGATCACCTGCTTCTCGCGCTCAAGTTCCGCCTCATCAAATTTGGAAGCGGTCAAAATGTCAGCGAGAATATCGATGGCCAAAGGCATGTCTTTGCGAAGAACACGCGCGTAATAGGATGTGGTCTCCACGCTTGTCGCGGCATTGATTTCGCCGCCGACATTTTCAATGTCTGAGGCGATCTGCCAGGCAGAACGCTTTTCTGTGCCTTTGAAGGCCATATGCTCAAGCAAATGGGCGATGCCATGCCGATCCGGAGCTTCGTTTCTTGCGCCCGCCTTAACCCAGATACCCAGTGCAACACTTTCGATATGCGGCATGTTATCCGTTACAATGGTCAGACCATTGGAAAGACGCGTTACTTCAACACCCATTAGCAAAATGCTCCCTAATTCCCGTTCTTATTCTCTTCAAAGAGCCTTCACACTTATGCTCGAGAATGACGGCGAACATATTCTTCCACGATTTTCAAGTCGTTGTGAAGAACTGTGAAGCTTTCTTTTCGATCCATAAGGTCTGAAAGCCACCCAGGCAGTGCTGGTGTAATACCGCTTGCAGCCTTTACAGCATCGGGGAATTTGGCCGGATGCGCGGTGGCCAATACCACCATTGGTGCAGTGCCGGACACTTTTTCGCGAGCGACCTTAACGGCAATCGCCGAATGCGGATCAAGCAGATAGCCATCGTCGTTGAGAACGGACTTGATGATTTTTGCGGTTTCCTCGACGGTTGAACGCCCTGCAGAAAATGCGCCGCGAATTGCGGCAAGTGGCTTTTCAGAGATCGTGAAGCCACCTGATTGCTTCAGACTTTCCATCAGGCCGCGAACAGCACTTGCATCACGATCATGTGCTTCGAACAGCAAACGCTCAAAATTAGACGAAACTTGGATGTCCATTGATGGCGATGTCGTCTGTTCGACGCCGCGCATTTCATATGCGCCGTTTTCCAGCGTACGCGCAAGAATGTCATTATCATTGGTGGCAATGATGAGCTGATCAATGGGCAAACCCATTTTCTTTGCAACAAAGCCTGCGAAAATATCGCCGAAATTGCCGGTTGGCACGGTAAACGAAACGGCACGATCCGGCGCGCCAAGACTCAGTGCTGCGGTGAAGTAATAGACAATCTGGGGCATGATGCGTGCCCAGTTGATTGAATTCACCCCGGAAAGCGAAATGGCATCGCGAAATTGCAAATCATTGAACATGCCCTTGACCAAATTTTGGCAGTCATCGAAGTTGCCTTCGATGGAAAGGGCATGAACATTGGAAAACCCGGAACTCGTCATCTGGCGCTGCTGCACCGGGGATACGCGGCCATTGGGGAAGAGAATGAATATATCGGTGTTGTCACGGCCGCCAAATGCTTCAATGGCGGCACCGCCGGTATCGCCGGAAGTCGCTCCCACGATTGTCGCACGTTCGCCGCGCTGTGCCAGAACATAATCCATCATACGGGCCAGCAGCTGCATGGCGACGTCTTTGAAAGCCAGCGTCGGACCGTGAAACAGTTCAAGAATGAATTCGTTCGACCCTGTCTGAACCAGCGGGCAGACTGCGTCATGACGGAAAGAACCATAGGCCTCGCGCACCATGCGTTCAAAATCGGCCTGCGGAATTTCACCATTGATGAAGGGAGTGAGCACGGCCAGCGCGATATCCACATAGGATTTTCCACGCAGATCACGAATTTGATCGGGCGTGAATTGCTGATAGTTCTGCGGAAGATAGAGACCACCATCACGGGCAAGTCCGGCGAGCAAAGCATCGCTGAACCCCAGAACAGGTGCTTCGCCGCGTGTGCTGATATATTTCATCTTAAGGGCCTTCATTTCGGATCGAGGCGGATTTTAACCGTTGAATGCAATAGAGCCTCCCTAAAAAAGCCGCAAGAATTAAAGTATCCTTTGAAGGGTGGGGTTGCTCTTGACGATAAAAAACGGGAAAACACCCTCACACTGTGCATTGCATAGTGGTATAGAACAGGTCGATCAGTGCAGGGAAGCCCGGTTTATGCAGAAACCAATACAGAATCGTTCATCGTTGTTACCAGTCTTTGCAACGATTTTGCTCGCAGCACTTGCAGGCTGCACAACGAGCGGCACGCAGAAAACAGCCGACGGATCGCTTACCGAAGCTGGTCAGCCGCGCATCAAGGAATCGGAGCTGCGCGCTTTTTGCCCCACCGTTTCGCTGCGTGAAGGCACGGCCTATTTCAATACCTATGAAAAGGGTGGCGACAAGGATGCAAGCCGCGTCATCTATCAGGCAGCTTTGACTGACACCACGCGCGCCTGCCAATATGCTGACGGAACCATCAATCTTGATGTTGCCGCTGCCGGCAAGGTCGTCCCCGGCCCGAAATACAAGAGCGGCAATATCACTATGCCGATTCGTGTTGCCGTGGTTGAGGGTGGCAAGGTTATCTATTCCAAGCTGCACAAGCAGACTGTGAATGTTTCGAGTGGCGGTGCGACGCAATTCGTCTTCAACGACAAGGCGATTTCGATCCCAACGGCAAGCGCACAAAGCGTGCAGATTTTTGTCGGCTTCGATGAAGGGCCTTACAATACGAAGTAAGCCGGATTGGAATTTAATAGATTGAATTTTGACAAACGGCTTATGATTTTACCATAAGCCGTTTGTATTATAGAAGCAGCTTTTAGACGTTGTTCTATTCTTAAGCATGTTTCACTTTTCTTTTTGTATTTTCGGCGTTTAGTCGATTTATTAATTTTGATGAACGGTAATACAATCATTCTGTATTGCTTCCGGCGTCAGGTAATATGAGCTGGAACTATGAAAGTGCATTACAGAACGATGGTAATATTTTACGGCTTGTTCATTTTTTAAGTTTGGTAAGGCGGTTTTAATGAGGTTTCCGCGCAGTTCATTTCTTTCGCCGGTCCCATTCGTTATCTGCATCATGTTGCTGCTTGGTGCTTTTGCGGGCAAGTGGGCAGGTGAGAGGTTCAGCCTGCTTGATGAAGAAGGCGACATGAACACCTATATGACGGTGCTTATGACGCAGGCGAACCGCATTGTCGGTTCTGCCCGTGATGTGCTGGATAAAATGAACCGTTCAACCAACCCGATATGTGGCGCTGATGATAAGCAGTATATGCGCGAGCTTCTTTTCTCCGGTTATCATATCAAGGATATTGGTCGGCTTGAAAATGAAAAACTGCAATGTTCGACACTTCTGAATGAACTCAAGGATTCACGTCCGAGAAGCAAGGAGGATGTTCTTCTCAAGGATCACACATACATTTATCGTGACGAGCAGCTGATTACACCGGGTAGCCACGGACCCATTATAGGCCGAGATAAAGCAAATGTGGTGCTAAGCGCTGTTGCCTTTGATGCGCTCCATATTCCTCAATATCATTTTGCTGTTTTCATGGTGAACGAGGACCGGACACAATTCGCCCGGTTATTTAGCAATCCAATTGATTTTCCGGGAGATGTCGTAAGCGGTCTCTTTCCCGTCAGTGGGGGACGGGTTTTCGAGATAACGGATGGTATCCTGCAGCAGAAATCCTGCGACGAAACGACGGGCATCTGTATTTTTATTGCAACGTCTCCAGGCTGGAGCGGCAATTCTGGTGGGCTGTTGAAGCTGGTCTTTATCAGCCTTGGAATGCTTGTGGGAGGCGGGCTGGCAATTGGCTGGAGCAATTACCGCAACCGTGATCGTTCGTTGATGTCACTTTTGAGAAAAGCGCTTGCAGCAAAACAGTTAACCCTTGTTTATCAGCCGGTCGTGAATATTAGCAGCCGCAAAATCGTTGGTTTTGAAGCGCTGATCCGCTGGGAAATAACCAAGGATGATTTTGTTCCGCCTGACCTGTTCATCGCTAAAGCAGAAGCTCATGGTATTGCGGATAAAGTCACGCTTTACGTTCTTGACCGCGTTATCCTTGAAATGGGAGGATTGCTTAAAAAGCAACGCGCGCTGCATATTAATATCAATATTACGGCCAGCGATCTGCAGAGCGTTGAATTTATGAAGGCCATTGATGAGCGCTTGACCACAGCCGACATCAGGCCGGAACAGATCGGGCTGGAGCTAACAGAGCGCACACCGGTCGATTTTGCAAAGGCCAGCGAGGGCATCAAATTGCTGCGCGAAAGAGGCCATAAGGTCTATATTGACGATTTTGGAACGGGCTATTCCAGCCTTGCATATCTGGATGAGTTGAAGGTCGACGCCATCAAGATCGACAAGGCTTTTACGCGCACGGTCGGCAATGAGGTTGATACGGTTTCTATCGTTCCGCAGATCATTTCGATGGCGCATCAGCATGGCTTGGGCATCGTGGTCGAAGGTGTCGAAACGGAGTCTCAGGCCGAATATTTCCGCGGCATTTGCTCTGAACTTTTTGGACAAGGCTGGTTCTTTGGAAAACCTGTCGACGCAGCTGCGGTGCAGGTGCTTGTCGGGAATGTTTCCTCTGTGAAGAAACGTGGCCGACCCAAGTCTGCATCCGGTTCGTAATTTTAGCGGATCCCACAGGAGACCGTTGCCTTAGAGCGCGCCTTTTTGATTTGAGCCAATCAGATCAGCGCTTTTGTCAATGTGCCATTACGAAACAAAAATTAACTATAGAAGTAATATTCTGGGCTTTTGTTAAATTCGACTGCTTCTGTGAAATGAATCGCAAGATGTTTGGTGTAAAACAGTAACGAATGAGACAGCTCTGCCTTAGAATGGGCAGCGGCCGCTTCTTATGAAAAACTGTAACGAAACATTAGGGGCAGGGCGGCAATGAACGTTCTGAGCTTAGACCCATGAAACCGAAATATGAACGTGTTCTTGAGCCGACAGATACTTGGGCAATTTTCGACGCTGCGACCGACGAGCCTGCCTCTATTGGTGACAGGCTGATGATTGGTCTAAGTGAAAGCGAGTCGAAGGAATTGCTTGCCGCGCTCAATGCCGCAGCGAAAAACAAAAGCAAGCGTAGCGCTGCTTAATCAACTTTGCGCGCCCAACATGGCGCGCAACGAAATTTTCCGGGATGTGTCTGAATAAGATCAGGCGTCAGTCCAGATCGACAAAGCATCGATCACGCTTGCTAAATCCTTGTGGCGATGGATGACGGTTTCGGCGCCTGCATCTGTCAATTTGTCAGCGTGCCCCGGATAGGTATGCGCACCGCCGGTGAAGCCGATGACGCGCATTCCCGCCGCGCGTGCTGCATGAATGCCGTGCGCTGAATCTTCAATTACAATTATATCAGCCGGATCGGCACCAAAATGCTTGGCGGCATGAAGGAAGACATCGGGTGCAGGCTTTGGCTTTTTCGAGCCAATTTCCCGCGCCGAGAAAATATTTGGCGCAAAAAGATCGTAAAGCTCGACCCGCTTGAGCATAAGCTCAAGGCGTTTACTGGTCGAATTTGAGCAGATGCATTTTGGCAGATCAAGCGCAGAAACAACCTCGACAATGTCATCAATCGCCTGAACTTCGTTTTTCAGACGCTCATCCAGCAGCTTTTCTGCCTTGTCGAGAAGGGAAGCGGAAATGGGAATGCCTGCCTCGCGCTCAACCGTCAGAAGAATGTCCTGCCAGGTGAGGCCAGCGAAGCGTTCGCCAACTTCTGTAGCCTCAATCGGGTAGCCTGCTTCTGTCAGAAGTGCTGCGTCGACTTCCGCTGCGATGATTTCGGAATCCACCAATACACCGTCACAATCAAAAATAATCAGGGCCGGAGCTGCCATGTCAAAAGCCTTTACTTGGGAGATGATGGGGTAAGATCACCCACAAAACATTGTCGATGAGCTACATCTTTATGCTCACCAGGTCAAACTTCGGCGTATCGGCTGCCGGAATTTTAGGGAACGATGTCGGTGTGAAGCCGTTTCTTTCTTCAGTGAAGGAGAAATTGATGCGAAAATCCGTTGTGCTGTTCATTCTCGCAATTGCAGTTGTGTTGGCGTTCGTTCTTGCAACGCCATATTATTACAGCGCTACACCGGAAAATCGCGGAGTGGAGCCCGTCACCGATACTTCTCAGTAACTTAAACCTCGCCTGAAATTTCCCGTCTGCGCCGGTCGAGTTCTTCGCTATAGCGGCGCAGCGTATGTGCTTCGCTCAAAAGCCCGAGAACTTTACGCTCCTGCGCATTGTTAATAACTGCGAGCGCTTCGGCCTCCGCCCTGTCAAAGCGCACCACAGCTTCTTTCGCGTTCATCTGCGGCAGCAGGAATTCATCCTGATAGCGAAGCAGATCAATGATGCCCTTCTGGGTGTCTGTGCTGTCAAAACTTTCCGAATAAGCCTCAGGCACAGGTATCATTCCGACATAACGGCCTTCGCCATCCACTGCAATGACGCGCTGCGTTGAGCCAAGCGGGAAGTCGTTGCGGAAGGTTTCAATATCTGTGTCGATGGAAACGGTACGAACATCATGGCGCATCATGCGAAGGACTGTGAGGTTGCGCACCCAGCCAATATCATGCGCAGAGCGGATTGCTTCGCCGCGCAGGTGGAAACGCCACGTTGCAAACGAGTAACCGAAGGTCTTTCTGACCATGAGCGATGAAGAAACGACAGCCCCCAGGACAAGCATCGCTATTGGAAAATCCCCGGTAAGTTCCAACGCCAGAAATGTCATCGTCAATGGACCGCCGATGATTGCGACCGCCATTGAGCTCATGCCGATGACCGCATAAACTTCCGGTTCAAGGGTGAGTGGCAGGACGTAGCCCGTGAGCGCAGCAAAAAGCTTACCGGTCAATGCGCCGAGAAAGAGCGAGGCGAAAAACAGACCGCCGCGAAAGCCTGAGCCAATGGAGACGGCGGATGCCAGAGATTTGGCGAAAATCAGAAGCAGCAGCACCGGAATTGTCAGATTTGCATTGAGATCGAGATGCAATGCACCGTGACCTGAAGCCAGAACCTGAGGGGCGACGAAAGCGATCATGCCGATAATCGCGCCACCAAATGCCGGAGCCAGCACCGTGGGAACAACGCTTTTGCGGGCAACCCGTTCGACTGTCGTCACGCCGCGCATGATCAAAATGGCAATACCTGCCGCAATTAAACCCAGCACAAGTGCTGGCACATAATCTCGTGCAGCAATGCCATCAAGCTGACCGACGTGAATAACCAGGGGTGCTCCGCCGATGGCTTGCGTGACCAGCATGCCGACAATTGCTGCGACCACCACAGGCGCCAGTGTCGCGATGGAATAAACACCGATAATCAGCTCGAAAGCGTAAAATGCGCCTGTAAGTGGCGCGTTGAAAGCACTTGCAATGGCTGCTGCGGCTCCGCAACCCACAAGGGTGCGCAGGTCGGCCCGGCGCAGCTTGAGCGCGCGGCCAATGCGCGATGCAAATCCGCTTGAAAGCTGCGTATAGGCTGCTTCAAGCCCAACTGAAGCACCAAAGCCGTTGGAAACAAGGTTTTGCCCGACAAGAATAAAACTGTCTGTCAGCGACAAACGCCCGCCATGCAACGCATTGGCTTCGATAGGGTCGACAATCGGCTTTTTTCGCCAGCGTGCCAGCACCCAGATCAGGACGCCCATCAAAATACCGCCTGCAAGCGGGGCGAAGTAGGCTGTCCACTCAAGCTGCGAGGCGGAGCTTAGTCGTTCGCCGTCAGCAAGCCCGAAGAGCGCCTGATGCATCCTCTGGGAAATGCCCGCAATGGCTGCAACTGCCAGCGCGGAGATGATACCAACCAGCGCGCCTGCGATCACAAGCCCTATTTCGCTGCCGCGCACAACTGCGCGCATGCGAAAGGGTACGAAAAGAATACGTAAATATCGGTTGTGACGCAGTTCATTAATATTCATGAAGACACATGGAACAGTTACGCAAATCAGTTTTAATCCCAGGCGCAATTATAGGGGGAAACGAATAATCAAGCCTTATTGAATGAGCCATTTTTCCTGACTGCACTGCAATTGGTTGACGGCTTTAATATGGCTGGAACAAAACTGTCAAAGACAGATGGTTGTGCGAAGCCCAGCAAATGCGGGCCTTTGCAGAGAAGTTAAGAAAAGATTTACAATTTCAATCACTTGGCGTTAACCCCATATTTACCCTGTTCAGTAACCATAGGGACAAGTTTTTCGCGTTCACAAGTAATTGAGTATCCCATGTCCCTAGTACGTCTTGCACATGAGTTGCCTGTAGAGGCCCCACGTACCGCTTGGCTCGACTCTATCATTAAGGGTGATTGCGTTTCCGCTCTGGAGCGCCTTCCGGATCACTCGGTGGACGTCATTTTCGCCGATCCTCCCTACAATCTTCAGCTTGGCGGTGATCTTCATCGCCCGGATCAGTCGATGGTCAGTGCCGTTGACGATCATTGGGACCAGTTTGAAAGCTTTCAGGCTTATGATGCTTTCACGCGTGCATGGTTGATGGCTTGCCGCCGCGTGCTAAAGCCAAATGGCACAATCTGGGTTATCGGCTCCTATCACAATATTTTCCGCGTTGGCACGCAGCTTCAGGATATTGGTTTCTGGCTGCTCAATGATGTCATCTGGCGCAAGACCAATCCGATGCCGAACTTCCGTGGCCGCCGCTTTCAGAACGCGCATGAAACGCTGATCTGGGCATCGCGAGATTCGAAAGGGAAGGGCTACACCTTCAATTATGACGCCATGAAAGCGGCGAATGACGATGTGCAGATGCGCTCTGACTGGCTGTTCCCGATTTGCACAGGCTCGGAGCGTCTGAAAGACGAAAACGGTGATAAGGTGCATCCGACGCAAAAACCGGAAGCACTGCTTGCACGCATTCTGATGTCTTCGAGCAAGCCGGGCGATGTGATCCTTGACCCGTTCTTTGGTTCGGGCACTACCGGTGCTGTTGCCAAGCGCCTTGGTCGCCATTTCGTCGGTATTGAGCGCGAGCAGGACTATATCGATGCTGCAACGGCACGGATTAATGCGGTTGAGCCACTGGGCAAGGCTGAGCTGAAAGTGATGACTGGCAAGCGTGCTGAACCACGCGTCGCTTTTACGTCGATCATGGAAGCAGGTCTTTTGCGTCCGGGCACCGTGCTTTCCGATGCACGCCGCCGTCACGCTGCGATCATCCGTGCGGACGGAACACTCACCGCCAATGGCGAAGCTGGCTCCATTCACCGCATCGGTGCCAAAGTGCAGGGTTTTGATGCCTGTAATGGCTGGACTTTCTGGCATTATGAAGAAGCAGGCGTGCTGAAACCTATTGATGATCTGCGCAAAATTATCCGCGATCAGATGGCGGCAGCAGGCGCATAACTGAAATCAGAGTTTACTATCGGACGACCTCCAACAAAGTCTGATAAAAAGACACCCGAAGCAATTTGCTTCGGGTGTCTTTTTGTTATCAGAAGGAGAGACCATAGCCTCTGAGATCATCGGCAAGCTTGGGTGCGCTGGTAAAATGTACGGCCTGCCATCCGGCGGCTTTGGCGCCTTCAACATTGGCCGGACTATCATCGATGAAAAGCGTTGCCACCGGATCAAGATTAAAGCTTGTAACGTGGTGTTCGTAAATTTCGCGGTTTGGTTTCAATGTGCGGATGTCGCCTGAAACTGTGATGCCACGGCTTTCGTTGAGAAACGGAAAGCGCCCCTGTGCTTCGCGCAGCGTGTCGGAAGCGAAGTTCGTCAGCATCGTCACATCATGGCCCTGAGCAATCAGCCCGCGCAGGATCGCAACACTGTCGTCATAAGAGTGCGGAACCATAAGGTTCCAGTTCCGACGAAACATCCGTATATTGTCGGTATGCTCAGGATGCTCTTCAATGAGAAGTGCTTCGGCGTCCTGCCAGCTTCGACCACGATCCTGTTCAATATTCCATTCACCGGTGCAGATATTGTCCAGAAACCAGCGACGCTCCGTTGGATCAGGAATCGCTTCGAGATAAGCGAGTTCCGGATCATAATGCAGCAGCACTTTGCCAATATCGAAAACAACGTGTTTAACCTGAGTGGTCAACGGTTTTTCCTCCCCCGTTTAAATGCCGTCGGAATTGCAGCACTGATCGCTTTTTTCATGACGGTTGGCAGTGCTTCGTCTTCAAGGTCTGAAGGAGCAGACCACCAGCCGTCCGTATCATTGCGTTTGAGTATATCGCTGACCGCATAGACGGAAAGGCGCAGCTCAAAATGTGTGAAAACATGGGTAATGCTGCCCGAGGACACCCAATCAGCTTCAAACGGTGCGGCATTGATCGTGACATCGCCATCAATGCGTGCGGTCCAATCACTGCCGGGGACTTCGGTCATCCCGGCAAGCAGGCTTTGGCCCTTGCGTTTGCGCAGCAAAATGGAGCCATCTCCCGCAATGGCAATGAATGCAGCTCCCACACGGATTGGTTTTTGAGCTTTTGGTGCTTTGACCGGAAATGTTTCAGGGTCGTGGGCCGCCAAGGCCTCGCAACCATCATTAACCGGGCAAATTGCGCAAGCTGGGCGACGTGGGGTGCAGATTGTTGCGCCCAAATCCATCACGGCCTGCGCGAAATCCCCGGGCCTGTCGTCTGGTGTCAGTTCTCCCATCAGCGCACGAATTTGGGTTTTTGCCGCGGGCAACGGCGTGTCGATGGCAAAGAGTCGAGAGACAACGCGCTCAACATTGCCATCAACCACGGCTGCCTGCTCTCCAAAGGCGATAGCCGCAATTGCTGCTGATGTGTATTCGCCTATACCTGGAAGTTCTTTCAATCCGGCTGCGGTCGACGGAAATTTCCCATTATATTTTGTTGCGATAATATCTGCGCATTTTTTGAGATTGCGTGCGCGCGAATAGTAACCCAGGCCCGCCCATGCGCGAAGAATATCGTCTTCGCTGGCATTGGCCATTGCCATAATATCCGGCCAACGCTCCACAAATTTCGTGAAATAAGATTTCACTGCTTCAACGGTTGTTTGTTGCAGCATGATTTCGGACAGCCAGACACGGTAAGGATCTGCTGTCATGCCCCGTGCGTTCTGCACTGGTGTTACGCGCCATGGCAGAATACGGTGATGGCGATCATACCAGTTGAGAATTGCCTTGGTACGGTCAGATTTGAGTGTTTTTAGCATAAATCCTGTTTGATCGTGTCTTAAAGTTAGCTCTGTGATTTATGATTAACGTTGAATTTGGGGAATTGATATAAAATTGAAGTGCATAGGATGCGGTGCTTTATAATCAACACGCCCATAGTGGTACAGGGCAGATGAATGTCAAAGAAAGATAACGCGTGAGCAGTTCAGTCCCGGTCTACGTCATTAATCTTGCGCGCTCTTCACAGCGCTGGGATGACGTGAAGCAAAGTGCCGATCAGTTTGGAATTGAACTGCGCCGGGTAGAGGCCGTAGAAGGCAAGCAGTTGAAAGCTGATGAACTCGGTAATTTTGATGAAGCTGGTTTCCGCCGCCGCCACGGAAAAATTGCTCTGCCGGCAGAAATCGGTTGTTATTTTAGCCATATCAAGGCTTTGGAAACAATTGCCGCAGCCCCGGAAGCCTACGCAGTCATTGCCGAAGACGATGTTCTTTTTACGCCGGATTTTTTACCTTTCATCTCCAGCGTATCAAAATTGCAAGGCTGGGATGTGATTAAACTCGTCAATCATCGCACAGCTGCCTATCGCCGTTTCAATCAGGTTGAAGGTGGTAATTCGATTGGGCGCTGCTTGCACGGCCCGTTGGGCAGTTCTGCCGCTTATCTTGTAACGCGAAACGGAGCAATTAAATTGCTGGAAGCGATTAAACCAATGTCGCTGCCATATGATGTTGCCCTGGAGCGCGGCTGGGCAGGAGATTATGAGTTCTTTTTAACGGAGCAGCCTTTGGTTGCGCTTCGTCAAGTGGGGCTGTCAACGATTGCGGACGGCCGGAATACTTACGCCAAAGCGCGCTTGCCGGCCTATAAAAGGCTGAGCACACTCCTCTTTAGAACAACTGACTATATCAGGCGAATCGCCTACGCTTTGCGCATTAAGCGATTGGGAGTAGTGGATAGTTGAAGTTTTTTAAAAAGTCATTTCTGGTGAGGCGAAGAGTGGATGGCTGGGTTTTAGCGCTTGCGTCTGCGGCAATGCCGGTCCGTCTGGGCCTTGGGCCAATTCTCCTTTTTGTTTTTTCATGTCTGGGCATTTATCTGGCTGCCGCCCGCCATAATACGACGCGGTTATTTGCGAAAAAATTCTATATTTTCATTCTTCTATACGCGGCTTGGTCGCTCGGACTTATTCTTTATAGGGGTGAGCCTTTTTCTGGCAATCGGCAGATTGGATACACGCTGCTTATAACCGTTTTTGCCTTTGCAGGCGCGGGCATGGTGCTGGTCAGAAACCCTTTGCGATCCTACGTGCTTGGTTCACGCGCCGGTATTATTCTGGCGGTGTTGGCGGTTATTTACCTTGTTCTGACCAAAGGCGGACGGATTGGCGTCGGAGGCAATGAAGCCGTATTTGCTTTTGTTGCAGGTGTTGCGGCGATTTCTGCCGCCATTCCGATTTCGCGGGCGCCACGCTATCTGCCAAATGGACCGCATTGGCTGGTACTTGGGCTTGCAGCGGTCCTCACATCGGAAACGCGCGCTGTCATTGTTGTTTTGCCGATATGCGCATTGGTCGAAATCGTGCTTTTCTTAAGAAAATACAGTCTCAGGCAGCAAGGTGCGGTCTATGTTGCACTGGCTGCGGCACTCGCAGCACTTATTGTTGTCGGGCCGGTTGGAGACACGCTTTCCAAGCGTTTTGCCGGAATGGTCGAATATTACGACAGCGGTGACAGCTCAAAATGGGAAGACAAACTCTCCGCCGATATTCGTGAAGTCATGTGGAAAAGTGCAGCCACAATAATCGGGCAACATCCGATAGCAGGCGTCGGCTCTTATTCCAAAATGGATATTGTCAGGCAGCAGGCTGGCGAACAAGCCCCGCTGCTTGCCGGCTTCCGTCATGTGCATAACACCGTGCTTGATGAGCTGCTGAATGACGGCATTGTTGGCCTGTTTTTTATGTTTTCAGCCTTTATCGCGATTTTTGTCTTTCTCTGGAAAACCGCGGACAGCTGGGCGATGCGGCGCGCGCTCATTTATTTCAGTTTCGTGTGCGCGAGTTATGGGATGTTGCATAATCCATTGTTGCATGAGGTTACGATCTCATCGGTCATGTTCTTCATTGCAGCTCTGAATGCGGCTGCGTCTCGCCGTGTCATGGCACTCCGCCGGGCAGGCCTCACAGATTATATTTGCGGGAAATGAAAACCATGAAAGCGATTGTGACGGGGGCGGCTGGCTTCATCGGCTATCATACCGCAGCGCGGCTTCTTAATGAAGGCTGGCAAGTTATTGGTATCGATAATCTCAATGATTATTATCAGGTCGATCTCAAGGAAACCCGTCTTACCAAGCTGCGTGCGCTTAGTGGCTTCCGCTTTGCGCAAGCTGATATTTCCGATGCAGAAGCTTTCAATGCTGCTATCGGAGCTGATCGTGATGTCGATGCGATCGTGCATCTCGCAGCACAGGCTGGTGTGCGTTATTCCATTGAAAACCCTGCTGCTTATGTTTCCGCCAATGTCATGGGACAGGTGACAGTATTTGAAGCAGCCCTCAAGCTCGATAAGCGTCCGCCGATTGTTTATGCCAGTTCGTCCTCGGTCTATGGCGCGAATGAAAAAATCCCATTTTCAGAAAGTGATGCTGTCGATCACCCGGTTTCGGTCTATGCAGCAACCAAGCGTTCGGGTGAGCTTCTGGCCTTTTCCTATAAGCATGTACATGGACTTGCCTCGACGGGCTTACGCTTTTTTACGGTTTATGGTCCATTTGGGCGCCCGGACATGGCGCCATGGCTGTTTACATCGGCGATCCTTAAAGGCGAACCGATCCGTGTTTTTAACAACGGCGAAATGCAGCGCGACTTCACTTTCGTCGATGATATCGTCAGTGGTGTATTGGGCGCTGTAAAGCGGATCATCACGCAACCTGAACAAACCGCACCGGTCTATAATCTCGGCAATAACCGGCCTGTTATGCTTAGCAATTTCATTGCAGCGATTGAAAAAGCATGCGGCAGAGAAGCGATCCGCAAGTTTGAACCAATGCCTGCAGCCGACGTTCCGCGCACCTATGCAGATATTACGCTTGCGGCGCGGGATCTTGGTTTCAACCCGCAAACCACGCTCGAGGAAGGCATTCCTCTGTTTGTCGATTGGTTTCGCGGCTATAATGGATTGCGATGAGAGAACCGAAATCAAAACGGGGCTTTCGCCCATTGGCTGATATGACGTCTGGTCTGATGGACCCGATGTTGCAGAAGCGTGCGGGGATTAATCTTTCACTGCTGCAATCCTGGGAAGATATTGTTGGGCCTGCAATCGGTGCTTCCTCCCGGCCTTTGCGAATTCTCTGGCCGCGCCGTCTGCATGATGACGATCCGTTTAGTCCTGCAACGCTGGTTATTGCTTGCGAAGGCTTTTCTGCGTTGCAGATCCAGCATGAGACAGGCGAAATCATCAGCCGCGTAAATGGTTTCCTTGGCTTCTCAGCCGTTGGCCGCATCAAGATCGAGCAGAAGCCGCCTGCGCTTGATTTCAGGCGCAAGCCAAGGCTGCTGGTGCCTCTGGCACCTTCGGAAGAGCGCCGTATCGACAAGGCAACAGACGGGATTGAAGACGATGCCCTGCGCGCAGCATTGGCGCGTCTAGGCAAGAATATCCTCGCCGAAAAGCGCGCTACAAAGAAATGAGCGCCCTGCCATAAAATTGATGCATGGCTGGCGCTGAATTTCATTTGATTGCAACGGGGCTGGTGATTAATCGTTGGCCACCTTAAATTGTTCTCGAATATTAACATTGAAACAGGAATGGATGATTCGTATGCCTGCAACGCTTAATCGCAGACATGTTATTTCCCTTGCGGGGGCCGCTGCCGCGGGTATTGCTTTTGCTGGCAATGCGAGCGCGCAGTCACGCAGCGCTGATGCAAGTGTTGATGCTGCCAAGGTCGCTGAAGCCGGCAAGTTGAAGGACATGGTCTATGGCAAGGCCGATGCGCCTGTTACGATTGTTGAATATGCCTCGCTGACCTGCTCACATTGCGCAGATTTTGCTATCAACACCTTTCCCAAGATCAAAGAAAAATACATTGATACGGGCAAAGTGCGTTTGATTTTCCGCGAATTCCCGTTCGATCCGCGCGCAACAGCTGCTTTTATGCTTGCTCGCTGCGCGCCTGAAGATCGTTATTTCCCGATGATCGAAGTCTTCTTCAAGCAGCAGCAACAATGGGCTGGTGCGGCTGATGGAGAAGCTGCACTGCTTCAGATCGCGAAACTTGCAGGTTTTACACAGGAGTCGTTCAAGGCTTGCTTGACGAACCAGCAACTTCTCGATGATGTGAGAGCAACCATGGAACGCGGATCGCAGGAATTTGGTGTGAATGCCACTCCAACTTTCTTCATCAACGGACAAAAATACGCTGGAGCCCTTTCGGTTGACGAGATGTCGGCAATCATTGACAAGCTGCTCTAAGCCGCCTTTCGGCATGAAAAGCGGACGCTTTATTGCGTCCGCTTTTTGCGTTTTTAAGCGGGGAGGATGCTGATGCGCTTCTCCAAGCTGCGTCTTGTCGGATTTAAATCCTTTGTCGAGCCGATGGAATTCGTCATTGAAGGCGGACTGACGGGCGTTGTCGGGCCCAATGGCTGCGGCAAATCCAATCTTGTTGAAGCGCTGCGCTGGGTGATGGGTGAAAACTCGTACAAGAATATGCGCGCTTCGGGCATGGACGACGTAATTTTTTCAGGCTCTGGCACGCGACCTGCGCGTAACACGGCGGAAGTCACCCTTTTCCTCGATAATTCCGACCGCACAGCGCCCGCAGCCTATAATGATCAGGATGAATTGCAGGTTTCACGCCGTATCGAGCGGGAGGCTGGTTCTGTTTATCGTATTAATGGCAAAGAAGCCCGCGCCAAGGATGTGCAGCTGCTCTTCGCTGATCAATCGACCGGCGCACGTTCGCCCTCTATGGTCGGCCAGGGCCGTATCGGTGAACTTATCCAAGCCAAGCCACAGGCGCGTCGCGCATTGCTGGAAGAGGCGGCGGGCATTTCCGGCCTCCATACCCGCCGTCACGAGGCTGAGTTGCGCCTTCGTGCAGCCGAAACCAATCTTGAGCGTCTCGAAGATGTGGTTGGTGAACTTGGCAGCCAGATTGAAAGCCTGAAACGCCAGGCGCGTCAGGCCAATCGCTTCAAAGCTTTGTCTGCTGATATTCGCCGCGCAGAGGCATCGTTGCTTCATTTGCGTTGGTCGCACGCCAAAACGCAGGAAGGTGAAGCACAAAGCGCGCTTGCACAGGCAACTTCGATTGTTGGCGATATGGCGCAGGCACAGATGAACGCTGCGCGTGATCAGGCCGTTGGCGCGCATAAATTGCCCGAACTGCGTGAGGCGGAAGCCAAAGCCGCGGCTGCTGTGCAGCGACTTTCCATTGCCCGTACACAGCTCGACGAAGAAGATGCTCGTATTCGCGCCCGCCGTGCCGAGCTTATGAAGCGGCTTGAACAATTGACCGCCGATATTGCGCGCGAAGAACAATTGGTGCGCGAGAATGCTGATATACTGGCGCGTCTTGACGAGGAAGAGCAGGAGCTGACCGCCTCCAACGAGGCATCTGGTGAGCGTGATGAAGAATTGCGCGCGATCTTTGAAGAAGCAGAAATCCGCCTGCAGGACAGCGAAAACGCCTTGGCGCGGGTAACCTCGGAACGTGCGGAAGCTGCTGCCGAACGTAGCCAAATTGAGCGCGCGTTGCAGGAAACACAAAGCCGCCGTGACCGCCTGATCAGCCAGATTGATAATATTGAGCGTGATATTGCAGCGGTCGTCGAGCAGATCGGTGGATTGTTTGATCCTGCTGAAAAACGTCTTGCCGTTGAGACCGCCGTTGAAGCACTGGCGGCTTCAGAGGAGGCGGTGATTGCCGCCGAAGAATGTGTTGGCAGTGCGCGCGAACAGGAGATGACGAGCCGTCAGCCTTTGCATGAGGCGCGCACCGAGTTGAGCCGGATAGAGACCGAAGCGCAGACACTGGCGCGTATTCTCAATGCCGGTGAGACTGGCCAGTTTCCGCCCGTTGTTGAAGAATTGCAGGTTGAGAAAGGCTATGAAATAGCCCTTGGTGCGGCATTGGGTGAAGACCTTGATGCAGCAAGCGATAATGCTGCACCCGTCTATTGGGCCTATAATCCGGCACAGGAAGCCGATCCGTCTTTACCTTCCGGTTCAACGCCGCTTGATCAGATCGTAAAAGGGCCGCAGCAATTGCGCCGAAGACTGGCACAGGTTGGGGTCGTTTCCGAGAATGATGGACCGCGTTTGCAGGCATCGTTGCGCCCCGGTCAGCGGCTTGTCAGCAAGGCTGGTGCTCTTTGGCGCTGGGATGGCTATACGGCGAGCGCCGATGCGCCGACACCTGCCGCGCAACGGCTTGCACAAAAGAACCGTCTCGCTGAACTTGAGCAGGAAGCAATTCGCGCCGCCAGTCGCTTGTCTGATGCGGAGCAAGTGTTGCAGCGTTTTGAAACGGCCGTTCGTGAAGCCGTGGAGCATGAACGTGTTGCGCGCGATGCATGGCGCGCAAACCAGCGCAAGCTTGATGATGCACGCGAAGCGCTTTCTGCGGTTGAGCGGGCTGCGGGGCAACTGGCAACCAAGCGTGCCGGTTTGGAAGATACCAAAGCCCGTCTTGAGGAAAGCCTTGAGGAAGCACAGGTTCTGGTGGTTGAGGCCGAAGATCGGCTGAATGAAATGCCGGATATTGGCGTCATCAGCGAACGGCATTCTGTTTTTGCAGCACAGGTGCAGTCGGATCGTGCGAGGCTTGCGGAAGCCCGCGCTGCTTATGAAGGTCAGCGCCGTGAGGCGGATAATCGTTTGCGGCGTCTCTCCATGATCGGGCTTGAGCGCCGCAACTGGGCCGCGCGCGCGCAGAGTGCGCAGAGCCAAATTTCGGCCTTAAATGATCGCCGTGCGGAAACTGCGGACGAAGCGGAAGTCTTGGCTGAAGCGCCGGAAGAGATCGAAAGCCGACGCCGTGCCTTGCTTAATGAGCTTTCGGAAGCTGATGAGCGCCGCAAGCGGGCTGCGGATATTCTCATTGAAGCTGAGGCCGCCCAGGCAGAACTTGACAAGGCTGCGACCCTTGCCATCCAGCAGCTTGCAACCAGTCGCGAACAGCGTGCGCGTGCGGAAGAGCGACTGACGGCAGCCGAGGAACGCCGCAGGGATGCAGAAGCGCGTATTGCGGAGGCGCTCAACTGTGCGCCCCATGAGGCCATCAAACAGACCGGCCTCAAGCCAGAAGATCGCATGCCCGACCCCGATCAGATCGAACGCCAGCTTGAGCGACTGCGTATCGAACGCGAACGCCTTGGTGCGGTGAACTTGCGCGCGGAAGAGGAGAGCCAAGAACTCTCCGGGCGTCTTGATGCGATTGTTTCAGAACGTGAAGATGTGATCGAAGCGATCAAAAAACTGCGCCAGGCGATTCAGAGCCTCAACCGAGAAGGGCGTGAGCGGCTTCTGGCGGCTTTTGATGTTGTGAATGCGCAGTTCCAGCGCCTGTTCACCCATCTTTTTGGCGGCGGCACTGCGGAATTACAGCTCATTGAAAGTGATGATCCGCTGGATGCGGGGCTGGAAATTCTTGCACGTCCTCCCGGAAAGAAGCCACAAACGATGACGCTGCTTTCAGGTGGTGAACAGGCATTGACGGCCATGGCATTGATCTTTGCTGTCTTCCTGACCAATCCGGCTCCGATCTGCGTGCTGGACGAAGTGGACGCGCCGCTCGACGACCATAATGTCGAGCGCTACTGCAACTTGATGGACGAAATGGCGTCATCGACCGAAACACGGTTTGTCATCATTACGCATAATCCGATCACCATGGCGCGTATGAATCGCCTCTTCGGCGTGACAATGGGCGAGCAGGGCGTGAGCCAGCTTGTTTCGGTTGATCTGCAAACCGCAGAGCAATTGCGTGAAGCAAGCTGATATTACGTCATTTTAAGATCAGCGAGCCT
This sequence comes from Ochrobactrum chromiisoli, assembly GCF_026241335.1. Lineage (GTDB taxonomy): Bacteria > Pseudomonadota > Alphaproteobacteria > Rhizobiales > Rhizobiaceae > Brucella > Brucella chromiisoli. The sequence goes on from NZ_JAPHAV010000001.1 coordinate 841,457, forward strand.
TGTAGGTTACGCTGATTTTTGCACCTGTCAGCGCGTGTTGCGCAAGTGTGTCCGGTTCCAGATCGTTGAGACTGATCGGCAAAGGCTTGTCGAAATCCACATCCATCGTGAAGAAGCCGGTTGGATGGGGCATGTCCGCAACAAAGCGCAGCAGCGCTTTTCGGGAATCCGCATTGATTTGACTGTCGGGCAACATTTCAATGCCTTTGCTTGCCACATCGCGCAGACGCGCAATATCGGCTTCCGGGTCGCTTTCACCCGTTTCGGAGGGCAATGCAGCGTAATTGGCAAGAACAGGCAGAGCGATGCTCTCCCATAGTCCTTGATTATCAAGGCGCAAGCGCAGATGAGAGAGCGTTGCGGTTGGATTAACGGTGAGCGAAGCAACCGACGAATCAACCGGCAGATTGATTTGCGCAGAAACTGAAGCCTTGCCAATCTTTAAACTGCTGATTTCCGCATTCTGAATGTGCAGATAACCACTCTGTGGGTTGAAGCGGTAAGACGCCGTAAAGTCCATCGGCCACTGCTGAATTGAGGTGATATAATCGGAAACCTTGTTGCCGCTTTGCAGCGTCATGCGCACACCGTCCACTGCGATGCGTCCCCATTGTGGTGCGGCTTTGCTCAAGTCAGGTGCTTCTGACAGATAATCCTGCAAGCGATCAGCTTCGAGGATTGCCCTGTCGATCGTCCAGCCCATAATGCGCATCGTGTGATAAACGCTGTTCGATACAATGCAGCCATCGGGGATATCTCTGACGGCATAATCCTTGCCAGGTGTGAGAAGGCTCATACCATTGAGGAATTCTTCACACCGGTTAAGCGGTGCATTCTCGGGTGCAGGCGCCGCTTTTTGCGCAAATGCTGATGTGGATGCAAGGGAGAGCAGAACGGCAGGGAGAATGAAGCGCATATCACCGAATTCTAATTTGAACGAAATAAGATGCGCTGCATCATTTCCATATGGGCGCCGCTGTCAACCAGCGACCATGATGTTGTTATGTCTCGCTCCAAACAGCAAGTTCATTACCCGCAGGGTCGGTGAAATGAAAACGACGACCGCCCGGAAATGCAAAAATCGGCTTCACAACTGTGCCACCAGCTTCTGTCACAGCCTTCAAAGTTTCTTCGAGTTGCGCTGAATAAAGGACAGGCAGGGGTTTGGGGGTTGCTTCCGGGTCGGCATCAAAACCACCATCCAATCCCTCCGCAAAAGCAGAATAGGTCGGGCCATAATCAACAAAGGACCAACCAAAAGCACGCGCATAAAAACTCTTTGCACTATCCAGTGATCCCTTGGCCGCAGGCATTTCAAGATAATCAAGTTTACCGGTGATACGCATAGTCAACTCCAAATGTTCTATTTTTGTTCTTATTTCTGATCTAATCCGCCATCAGAGTCAAGCTGATGAGCTGGCTTTATCGTTGTCTAATCGATTCTATTACGATGCTTTGTCTTTTTTGATTGGCAGACAACGACTTGATCGCATAAGCACGAAGGTAATTTCTGCAGTTCTGTGGAAAAACACAGACATTGCGGACCGTTACCTGCGCAAGGGAGGCCAGCATGGCAAAGTGGGTGTACGCATTCGGTGATGGCAAGGCAGAGGGTGCTGCGAGTGATCGCAACCTTCTCGGCGGCAAGGGGGCGAACTTGGCTGAAATGAGCAGCCTTGGTTTGCCTGTGCCGCCCGGCTTTACGATTACAACCGAAGTCTGCACCTCCTATTATGACAATGAGCGCTCCTATCCTGAGGAACTTGATCAGCAGGTGCAAAACGCGCTTGATCAGGTGGCTGCCTTGACCGGGCGCGTGTTCGGTGGCTCGGAAAAACCTTTGCTTGTATCGGTGCGTTCGGGTGCGCGAGCATCCATGCCGGGCATGATGGATACGGTTCTCAACCTCGGTCTCAATGATGAGACGGTGCAGGCGATTGCACGCGAAGCTGATGATGAGCGTTTCGCCTATGACAGCTATCGCCGTTTTATCCAGATGTATTCGGATGTCGTGCTTGGTGTTGATCACGGTTTCTTCGAAGAAATTCTTGAAGACAAAAAGGCAGATCTCGGTGTTGAAGTCGATACAGCTTTAAGCGCTGCCGACTGGAAAGACGTGATTGCGCTTTATAAGGCGAAAGTTGAGGAAGAACTCGGCGCGCCTTTTCCGCAAGACCCCCGTGAACAGCTTTGGGGCGCGATCAGTGCCGTTTTCTCAAGCTGGATGAATGCACGCGCCATCACCTATCGTCGCCTGCATAGCATCTCGGCCCAATGGGGTACGGCGGTGAATGTTCAGGCCATGGTGTTTGGCAATATGGGTGAAACCTCTGCAACGGGTGTTGCCTTCACACGTAACCCTTCGACCGGCGAAAAGAAGCTCTATGGCGAGTTTCTGGTCAATGCGCAGGGCGAAGATGTTGTTGCAGGCATTCGCACGCCGCAGAACATCACTGAAGAAGCGCGCATTGCTGCCGGTTCCGACAAGCCTTCGCTTGAAAAAGTTATGCCGGAAGCCTTTGGCGAATTTTTGAAAGTCGCAGATCGGCTTGAACAGCATTATCGCGATATGCAGGACCTGGAATTCACCATCGAGCGCGGCAAGCTCTGGATGTTGCAAACCCGCTCCGGCAAGCGCACGGCAAAAGCAGCACTCAAAATGGCTGTTGAAATGGTCGCAGAAGGGCTGATTACCGAAGAAGAAGCTGTGTTGCGTATTGATCCGGCGGCACTTGATCAGCTTTTGCATCCGACCATTGACCCGCGTGCCGAGCGCATCGTCATAGGCCAGGGCTTGCCCGCTTCTCCCGGGGCTGCCACGGGCGAAATTGTGTTCTCGTCCGAAGATGCGGAGCAGGCAAAAGCTGAAGGCCGCAATGTCATTCTGGTGCGTGTTGAGACAAGCCCGGAAGACATTCACGGAATGCACGCTGCTGAAGGTATTCTCACCACACGCGGTGGTATGACCAGCCACGCGGCTGTGGTCGCGCGCGGCATGGGCAAGCCATGTGTCTCGGGCGCGGGTTCGTTGCGAGTTGATTATCGCAACGGCACGATGCTTGCTGCCGGGCAAATCTTTAAAAAAGGTGACATCATCACTGTCGATGGTGGTAGTGGTCAGGTGCTGAAAGGCGCTGTTGCCATGTTGCAGCCCGAGCTGTCTGGTGATTTTGGCAAGCTCATGGAATGGGCCGACAAGACTCGCCGCATGAAGGTGCGCGCCAATGCGGAAACGCCTGCCGATGCCCGCACAGCACGCTCGTTTGGCGCCGAAGGCATCGGGCTTTGCCGCACCGAACACATGTTCTTTGAGGGCGAACGCATTATCGCGATGCGCGAAATGATTCTTGCTGACAAAGAGGATGGCCGCCGCACTGCTTTGGCCAAACTTCTGCCAATGCAGCGCTCGGATTTTGTTGAACTGTTTGAGATCATGAAGGGGTTGCCTGTCACAATCCGCTTGCTCGATCCGCCATTGCATGAGTTTCTTCCGCGCACCGATGAGGAAGTTGCGGAAGTGGCAAGCGCCATGGGTGTTGACGCGGATAAACTGCGTGAACGTGCCGATAGTCTTCACGAGTTTAATCCGATGCTTGGCCATCGCGGTTGCCGTCTGGCTATCTCCTATCCGGAAATCGCTGAAATGCAGGCGCGTGCAATCTTTGAAGCCGCCGTTGAAGCGGGCAAGAAAACCGGCGAGCCGGTGGTGCCGGAGATCATGGTGCCGCTGGTCGGTCTCAAGGCGGAGCTCGATTTTGTCAAGGCCCGCATCGATGCGGTGGCAAAAGAAGTGATTGGCGAGTCCGGCGTGCAGATCGACTATATGGTCGGCACGATGATCGAATTGCCGCGCGCAGCCCTTCGGGCAGCTGAAATTGCCGAAACCGCAGAGTTCTTTTCTTTTGGCACCAACGATCTCACGCAGACCACTTTTGGCATTTCACGTGATGATGCAGCGCCGTTCCTTTCGACCTATCAGAGCCGAGGCGTGATCGAACAGGACCCGTTTGTTTCATTGGATTTCGATGGTGTGGGCGAGCTGATTCAGATTGCAGCCGAGCGTGGTCGCAAAACACGCGACAAACTCAAGCTGGGGATTTGTGGCGAACATGGCGGCGATCCGGCATCAATCAGTTTCTGCGAGCAAACAGGCCTTGATTACGTGTCCTGTTCGCCATTCCGCGTGCCGATTGCACGGCTTGCAGCCGCCCAAGCCGCAATTCGCAATAAATAGTTACCACACTTCGGCTATGATTCTGGCATTTAAGCGGGCAGCTTATTGCCAGAATTCTATGTGCCGGGGTGGCTATGTTTCGTTTTTTGTCAGCGGCGGGGGCCGCGCTCGTTTTTTCTTGCTCTGTGGCCAACGCTTCTGATGCATCGTCAAAGACGGATAAACATGAGAAAATCAGCATCGTTGAGCCGCAATTGCATATCGCAAAAGGCGGTTCGGCTGCGCCGCAGGTTGCATTGACCCTTGATGCTTGCATGGGGAAGACGGATCACCGTATTCTTGATGTGCTGGTGCGGAACCGCATTCCGGCAACAATTTTTGTAACCGCGCGCTGGTTGAAACAAAATGCGGAAGCTTTTGCGGTGATGAAAGCCCATCCTGATCTTTTCGATATTGAGAACCACGGCAACATGCATGTGCCAGCCATCACCAATGTGCCGACCATGTACAATATTAAAACGGCAGGCTCACTGGATGCCGTTCGCTCTGAAATTGACGGTGGTGCCGATGCGATCGTGCAATCAGGTGCATCGAAACCGCTCTGGTATCGCGATGCAACGGCCCGTTATTCGACAGATGCGATTAAATTTGCACAAAGCAGGGGCTATAAAATCGGTGGTTACTCGCTCAATGGCGATCAGGGCGCATCGCTGCTTGCACCCGTCGTTGCCCGGCGCATTTCAGCCGCACGCGATGGTGATGTGATTATTTCACATATCAATCAGCCCACGCGTTCGGCAGGCGAAGGCGTTGCCAAAGGCATTCTTGCACTTCAAGCCAAAGGCATGAAGTTTGTAAAGCTAAGAGATGTCGAGACAACCATGACACTCAATCCGGTGCCCGCACATCATCTTCATGTGGACGCAGTTCCGCAACCGGACAATTGATAGACAAGGTTCATTCGCCGTTGATCGGACCTTGAGGCGTCAGGCTTTTCATGACCTCTGCATAATTGCGGCCAAGACTGACGAAAAGAGCATTTTCGCCGGTGGGCGGCGCAACGGAAAGCGTTGTCCCATCATTTCCCAAAGTCACAAAAACAACCTGATCCTGTGGCTGGCCGGCAATCGCGATGGCACCGATGCGCTGAGCCGTACTCGTATCGAGCGCAGGCATGTTGAAAAGCACTTCGCCACCCACCCGCTCTGCGGCTTTGGCAAGAGCTGTGTCAAATCCTTCAATCAAAACGTCGATGGCTCCGAGCGCAAATTCCAGCTCGACGGCCTCCAGGGTCATGACTTCCTGCTCGGAGGCAGCAATGCTGGATGTGGCTGATGAATGCCCATTATGAAGGTTTCGATCCATGTCGTCCTTTCCGACGAATCCGATAAACGCCCCATATACGCGATCATGCCCTCCATTAGGAGTTGCTACAATGATTTTTATATTGATTTAGCTATATTTTTTAAGCGCATTTTTTATAACTGGACGAATTGCCAGTGTGACGCCCGCCTTTTTCTTTTGCGCCAAGGCAGTCTCTGTTATGCATGAGACCGCGGTTTTCAAATCATTCTGGGGCGTTGCATGAGGAAACTTCGTTATCAACGCAGGCAGTCACGTTCCGCAATATGGGCATTGCGGTTCGGTATATTTGCCTTTGTGCTCTCCGTGCTTGGCCTCATACTGCACAGGTTTGGCAAGCTTGAAACACCACACTTCGTTCTCATTGCTGCTCTTGGTGCAGTGATTGCAATATTGGCTTTGCTATGCGCAGCCAAAGGACTGCGTAATCTCTGGGTCAATGGAGATAAAGGCGGCGCGCGCTCCTTTTGGGCGGGGTTTCTGGCGTTTTCAGTTCTTTTGCCGGTCTGCTTTGTGGGTAATCTTTGGTATGGCTCGGCACGCATTTTTGATGTGACAACCGATTTTGAGATGCCGCCACAATTTCCATCAACGATGCCGCAGCGTTTGGCCGGGATGAACCCGCTCTCAGAGGCCGTTCAGGGGGACATGCTGGGACAGATGGCGGCTTATCCCGATGTGATCGGACGCCGCTATGAAGCTGCGCCTGATCGTGTGGCGCAAGCTGTTGTCAATACGCTCAAAGCTTTTAGCTGGACGCAAATTGGCCGTGATATTCCCTTGTCACAACAAAACGCGATCCGTTTTGCTGTGATTGCGCATAGTCCAATTCTTGGCCTGAAAAGCGATGTGGTGATCCGGCTGCTTGACGAAGGCGAAATCACCTATGTTGATATGCGGTCTTTATCACATTATGGCGATCGCGACATGGGGCTGAACGCAGCTTTCATTACGCAGTTTTTGAGCGCACTTGAGGGAGAGGTCAACAAAGCGCCTGCTGATGCTGAATAATTACTTTGGCTGATAAATACCGTTAAGCGAGGGATTGCCGTCGGTGGTGATTTCATCGCGCCCCACAAGGTCTTCAAGGTGTGCGAGCACCGACAAGGCGGCCGCACCATGCAGACGCGGATCGGTGTCGCGATAAATGGCCTTGACCATATCGGGAATGGTGCGGTCGCCTTGCACGATCCGCTCCAGTATTGCGCGCTCCCGCATTTTGCGATGTGTGCGAAGACCACGCACAAAAGCTGCGGGTTTGGTAACAGCTCCACCATGACCGGGCAGATAGATACGATCATCACGCTCCAGCAGCTTTTCAAGTGACGCCATATAGTCGCTCATGGAGCCATCCGGCGGTGCTACAATCGAGGTCGCCCACGCCATGACATGATCGGCAGAAAACAGAACATCCGAGTCCTCAAGGGCAAAGGCCATGTGATTGGCGGCATGGCCGGGCGTGTGTATGCCACGCAAAACCCAGCCGTCGCCATCGACTTTTTCGCCATCCGCCAAGGCCAGATCAGGAGCAAAATCAGTATCCGCACTGGCTTCGAGCAGATTCACTTCGCCGTTGTGATAAGGTCGGGCCGGGCGATGCGGACCTTCAGCAACGATAAGCGCGCCGGTCTGCTCTTTTAAGCGCTTTGCGAGCGGCGAGTGGTCGCGATGTGTGTGGCTCACAAAAATATGGCTCACCGGACGGTTACCAATTGCTGCCAGAAGGGCCTGAAAATGCGCCTCATCTTTCGGGCCCGGATCGATGATGGCAAGGGTATCCGTTCCGATGAGGTAGCTGTTGGTGCCATGAAATGTGAAAGCGCTCGGATTATTTGCGGTCAGGCGTAAAATATCTTTACTCAAGGCAATCGGAGTTCCATATTCAGGAGAGAAACGACCGTCGAAATCCAGCGCCATTGAATGGTCCAATGCTTCTTTGGTTTTATTGCCTGAATTGATTAGAATTTATAATGTCAGGTTTCAAATGGATTATCTGGTTTTGCAAACCGGAACGCCCAGTCTAAGGAGTGAGATAAAAATGCAGAACAGATCTCGGGCCAAAGCCGCCACCGCATCACTCGCCGCCAGCTATCTGCCCACAGGGCAATTGGCACGGGCTTTCTATTTTGTCTCGCTTGCCCTGATCGGCACCGCTGTGCTGACCATATCGGCAAATATCAAGGTCGATCTTCTTTATGTGAATGTGACGATGCAGACCTTTGCGCTTTTTGCGCTTTCGGCGGTCTATGGATCGCGTCTTGCTGTCGCAACGGTAGCGCTTTATCTGCTTGAAGGCGCACTCGGTATGCCGGTTTTCACCGGAACGCCTGAAAAGGGTATTGGCCTTGCCTATATGGTCGGCCCGACTGGCGGCTATCTTCTTTCCTATCTTGTTGCTGCATGGATGATCGGTCGCGCTGCCGACAAGGGATTGGCCCGTAATCCTTTGGCGCTGGGTGGTGTGATGCTGCTTGCCGAACTCGTTGTGCTTGTCATGGGTGCCGGTTGGATGGCTTATCTCTTTGGTCTTGAAAAAGGCATTGCCTTTGGCTTCGGCGTTTTCATTGTCGGTGATCTGATCAAGCTCGCACTTGCGGCCTGTGGCGTTCCAGCTGTGAGCGCCTTGTTCAAGCGCTGACAGATCCAGACCGCTGTAAATTTGAAAGGCCGGGTGACGATCCCGGCCTTTTTCATCTGTATGTTGAAACTGCTTCGCGATTGACAATACTTTGGATGCGACGCTTTGCTATGCAAGATGCGTTCAGTGACTGGGGGAGGGCTGAGTGAAGTTTGAAGTGCTTGAGGTTGAGCGGCTGACAAAGGCCGCTTTCGCGCCTTTTGGGGATGTGATTGAAGTGGAGGAGGCCGAGCGCCGTCTCATCAACAATGGCACAACGGAGCGCTTTCACGATCTGGCCCGCGTTGAGGCGGCGGGCACCAATGCGCGTGTTCTGATCAATATATTTCGCGGTCAGTTTTTTAAGCTACCAATCGATATTGTCATGCTGGAGCGGCATCCATTTGGTTCGCAGGCTTTTGTTCCGCTCAATAGCAGGCCGTTTCTCGTGGTTGTCGCCGAAGATAATGATGGCAAGCCTGACCGACCACGCGCATTTCTGGCGCGGGGTGATCAGGGTGTCAATTACTGGCGCAATGTCTGGCATCATCCGTTGGTGTCTCTCGAAGAGACATCGGATTTTCTTATTGTTGACCGCGCGGGCAGTGAAGATAATCTGGAGGAATATTTCCTGTCGGATGTTACCTACCGCATAGAGACAATTCCGGCTCCTGAAAAGCAAATCTGAGGTGAACCATGGGCAAGCTATCCACACATGTTCTAGATACGGCCCATGGCAGCCCGGCGGCGGCAATGCGTTTAGAGCTTTACAGGCTTGGTGCTTTGGGAAGCACTGAGCTGATTAAGCGCACGGTCACCAATCTGGATGGTCGTACGGATGAGCCATTACTCAGTGGCAGTGAGATGCAGGAAGGCACTTACGAATTGCAGTTTCACGTCGCTGAATATTTCGAGGGGCGTGGCGCCGATGTTGCCAATCCTCCTTTTCTCGATCTGATCCCGATCCGCTTCGCAATCGCAGATGAAGACGGCAATTATCACGTGCCTCTGCTGGTGAGCCCCTGGTCTTATTCCACATATCGTGGGAGCTGACTTATCCCCATCATCAGGCAAGCGATTAAGCTCCTCGCATTGTTACCGCGAGGAGTTTTTCATGGATCAGACACCCAATCTCAAACTTCCCTATATTGCGTCCAGCCAGGCACAGAAACACGTGACCCATAATGAGGCGCTGCGATTGCTGGATGCAGTTGTACATCTGAGCGTGAAATCACGCACGCAAACCGATGCGCCTGCAACACCTTTATCCGGTGAACGATATATCGTTGCAGCACCTGCCGCAGGGCTGTGGGCAGGCAAGGCCGGTATGATCGCCGTCTTCGTTGATGGCAGCTGGTCTTTTATTGCTGTGGCAAAAGGCTGGCTGGCTTATGTTGAAGATGAAAGCAACCTGCTGGTGTTTAACGGCACGCAGTGGGAAGGCGCAAGTTCCATCCCGGAACGTCTTTCTCTGTCCATGCTGGGCATTCAAGCGACGGCTGATGCGACCAACCGTTTTGCACTCTCTTCAGAGGCAAGTCTGTTTAACAATGCCGGCGCAGGGCATCAGGTAAAAGTTAATAAAAACACCTCCGCTGACACCGCAAGCCTGTTGTTCCAGTCAGGCTGGACTGGACATGCCGAGATGGGCCTGAGTGGTGACGATAATTTCAGCATCAAGGTTGGCAATGATGCCGGCAATTGGCGCGTCGCGGTGAAGGTTGACGGGGAAACCGGCAATGTTGCAGTGGGGGCAATGTTGCCGACAACCCGCCTGCATGTTGATGGGCCCGTTCGCCCGGCGTCCTATCCGGTGTTCGGATTGCCATCTGCCTCTCAACACGGTGCCGGAGCCATTGTTTTTGTGAACAACGCGAGCGGCGGTGCGCAAATGGCTTATTCAGATGGAACAGTCTGGCGCAGTATTCGTACCGGCAATATGATCATATAAGTTTCTGCTTCATAGGCGGCGCGGTGGTTTTACCGCCCCCTTTTTCCTCTTCGATATTGTATTGGTCATTCTGTGCAATCAAATGCTTTTGAAATATGGAAATATCACTGTATTCACTTATCAGCGAGTTGGTTTTTCGGGCCTCTTTGGGTGAGATGCTGTAAAGGCTCTTAAATGCTTTGGTAAACTGGCTTGTATTCTGAAAACCACAACGATAGGCGATTTCTTTAAACGAAAGCTGCTTGCCCTGTATTTCAATCAATAGTTGATAAGCAAGATCAAGCCGTTTGTCTCGAATGATTTTTGCCACGCCGCCATCTGCCTCGAAAGCTCGATAAAGATGTGAGCGCGAGACGTGAAAATGCTGCTGGATAGACCTTGGCTTTAGGGCAGAATTGGTAAGGTTATCATCAATATATGCCAGAATCCGATGTCGCATGGTCAGTTTCATGGCTACGCTGTTTGTTAATTCTTGTTGCGTGCCGTTAATGCAGGAAGCCAAAAGTGTTAGCATTGCCTCTCTGGCAGCCGTTGCTTCGGTTGCATTGAGCTGTGAACTGATATTGATCATATCCTTCACATAGTTAAACAGTAAAATCGTTGTTGGGGATTGCGCTTTAAGGACGGAACCATCCAACTTTCTCCATCCGGTGCGCTTTTCCAGCTCATGTTTTGGGATGAGAACTGTGATCCGCCCATCTGTTTCAGTGCTGCTTGATACCACCTGCGATAAATTGAGAAGAATAATATCACCCGGATGAGCGAAAACCTCTATGCCGTTAAAATTTCCGTGCAGCGTTCCCGCCAGAATGATGTGAAGAATATAATGGTCAAGTCCATTATTCGTGATCAGTCTTTCGGCGCATTGATCGCTTTGCTTGTTAAAATTTGTGCTGCCCAACAGCAGCGATTCCATCGTTTTTTCGCGTAAAACTCCGCGAAAGCCTTTCAAATGAGGGCCGGTGTTTTTAGGCGCCTCATAATTGGCTTTAAATGCATCATCCCCAAACTTATCTCGGCCTTGGGAATACTCCATGTTCATCGATAAAAAGAGTTCAATATCCATCTCAATCCCATCTAAACTTAATTAGAACATGTGGATAAGCAAAAATTTAAGATTTCGAAGCAAGTATATGGATGCTGATTTGAGTATATATAAAAAAGTAAAAGATTCGCTAGTGTGAATAAAATATTTTATATGAAGTATTCGTTCATTCTAAATAATAATATTTTAATTAACTTATATTTACGCGCTTAAAATTAAGGTTTATTGATCGTTTTAAATAAAAAATGATCGCATCAAATCAAGCGCCTGCATTTCGGGCTGGGTTTTGTTCTGATGCGATCAAGAAAAGCGACGAAAATATAGAATGCGTCACGTCAGATTTAATAAGGGCTTTCGACCTTGCCCATTTCCACATAGACGGTCTTGATCTGGCTATAATGGGTCAATGCTGCAATGCCGTTTTCACGGCCAAAACCCGATTGTTTATAGCCGCCAAAAGGTACTTCGACCGGCGTAAGATTATAGGCATTGATCCAGCAGGTGCCTGCCTTGATCTGGCCAATCACGCGATGACCGCGGGCGATGTCAGCGGTGAAAACACCTGCCGCCAGGCCAAATTCGCTATTATTGGCACGCGCGATCACCTCTTCTTCGTCAGAGAATTCCAGAATACTCATGACTGGACCAAAAATTTCCTCACGCGCAATGGTCATCATGTCGGTAACACCCGTGAAGACCGTTGGCTCAATAAAATAGCCTTTATCAAAGCCCTGAATTTTTGGAATGCCGCCGCCACAGGCGAGCGTGGCACCTTCGGCTTTGCCCTTTTCAATGTAGGACAGAACCTTGTCGCGTTGCGCGCCATTGACGAGCGGACCCATCTGGGTTGCTTCATTCAGAGGGTCGCCAATGCGGATTTTGCGGGTGCGCTCAACAAGACGTTCGATAAAGACGTCCTGAATGTTTTTATGTACGAAAACACGTGTGCCGTTGGAGCAGACCTGTCCTGTCGAATAGAAATTACCCAGCATCGCGCCGCCAATGGCACTCTCAATATCGGCGTCATCAAAAACGATGATCGGCGATTTCCCGCCAAGCTCCATCGTGACATGTTTGAGCTGTTCGCCAGCCTGCGACATGATTTTTTTGCCGGTCGGAACCGAACCAGTCAGCGAAACCTTTGCTGTCAGACGGTGATTGACAAGTGCGGCACCGACATCGCCAAAACCTTGCACCACATTGAACAGGCCGTCGGGGAGGCCAGCCTCCTTATAGGCTTCCGCCAGCGCGAGGGCAGAAAGAGGGGTGTTTTCCGATGGCTTGAAGATGAAGGCATTGCCCATGGCGAGTGCTGGCGCGGATTTCCATGCGGCGATCTGGATTGGATAATTCCATGCGCCGATCCCAACGCAGATACCGAGCGCTTCGCGACGTGTATAGGCAAACGAGCCACCAAGCTCCACGAATTCACCATTGAACCCGGAAATGACACCGCCAAAAAACTCCAGTGCATCGGCGGCTGACGCAGCATCCGCTACCAGTGTTTCCTGTAGCGCTTTGCCGGTATCAAGTGTCTCAAGCTTGGAGAGTTTTTTGTTTTTTTCGCGCAGAATTTCAGCCGTGCGGCGCAAAATGCGGCCTCGCTCTACGGGCTTGAGTGCCGCCCATTCGCCCTGCGCTTTCAATGCTGCTGCATAGGCGCTCTCGATGACGTCCGGTGTTGCTGAATAAAGCTTTGCAATTTCTTCGCCCGTTGCCGGATATATGACTGAAAGCGGCTTGCCAGCTTTATCGTCCACGAATGCACCACCGATGAAATGCGAGGCTTTGGGTTGAACTTTCATACTATTCTCCTCGAAGTTCATTAGCGATCAGATATTTCCCAGCGCGGGTTAATCCATGGCTCTTGGTTGGACCTTGCCAAAGGCGTGCGACCCAGAATGTGATCTGCCGCTTTTTCGCCGGTCATGATCGACGGGCCGTTGAGATTGCCGTTGGTTATACGCGGGAAAATGGACGAATCCGCGACCCGTAATCCCTCAACGCCAATAACCCGGCATTCAGGATCAACCACGGCCATTGGATCGTCAACTGATCCCATTTTGCAGGTTCCGCAAGGGTGAAATGCACTTTCCACATGCTCGCGAATGAAATTGTCGATCTCATCATCCGATTGAACATGCGCGCCGGGTTGGATTTCTGCACCACGATAGGATGCAAACGCATCCTGCCCAAAAATCTCTCGGGTTAACCGCACGCAATGACGGAAATCGGCCCAGTCATCCTCGTGCGACATATAATTGAACTGAATGCGTGGCTTTTCGCGTGGATTGGCAGAGCGAAGCGTCACACTACCACGCGATTTTGAGCGCATTGGTCCGACATGTGCCTGAAAGCCATGGGATTCTGCTGCTGCCTTGCCGTCATAGCGGATAGCGACCGGCAGGAAGTGATATTGAATATCCGGATATTCGACACCCGCTTTCGAACGCACAAAGGCGGCAGATTCAAAGTGGTTTGTCGCGCCGTCACCAGTTTTGAAGAACAGCCATTGTGCCCCGATCATGGCTTTGGAAAACAGGTTGAGTTTCGAGTAGAGCGTGATCGGCTGCGTGCATTCCTGCTGGATATAGACTTCCAGATGATCCTGCAGGTTTTGGCCAACACCGGGCCGGTCAGCCAGCACTTCAATGCCGTGTTCTTTAAGCTGCGCAGCTGGGCCAATGCCCGAAAGCATCAGCAGCTTAGGCGAATTAATAGACGATGCGGCGATGATGACTTCGCGCCGCGCGCGGATGGTCGAGAAGCTTCGGCCTGCTTCGATCTCAACACCCACGGCGCGCTTGCCTTCCATCACGATTTTGCGCGCCAGTCCTTTGACGAGCTTTACATTAGGGCGTTTGAGCGCAGGTTTGAGATAGGCATTTGCAGCAGACCAGCGACGTCCATTATGAATCGTCTGCTCCATCGGACCGAAGCCTTCTTGCTTCTCGCCATTATAATCGTCTGTGACTTCAAAGCCTGCCTGTTTTCCTGCATCAACAAAGGCCTTAAACAGCGGGTTGTCGCGACGTCCACGCTGAATATGCAACGGGCCATGGGTGCCGCGCCAGCCTTCCTGCCCACCGTGGGAGTTTTCCATCCGTTTGAAGTAAGGCAGTACGTCCGCAAAGGACCAGCCGCGTGCGCCGCTTTCCGACCAATGATCATAATCGCGTGCATGGCCGCGCACATAGACCATACCGTTGATGGATGATGAGCCGCCGACCACCTTACCACGTGGTGTCACCAGACGACGCCCACCGATATGTGGCTCAGCTTCTGTTGAAAAGCCCCAGTCATAGGTTTCCATATTCATGGGGAAGGAGAGGGCGGCAGGCATCTGGATCAGCGGACCAATGTCCGGGCCACCGAACTCGATGACGATGACCGAATGCTGGCCGTCTTCCGACAGGCGATAGGCAAGGGCCGAGCCAGCGGAACCTGAGCCGATGATAACGAAATCCGCTTCCATTTTTATTTCTCCGCCGCAAGCTGAACAGCGATGTAATCTTCGACAAGCGCAATCGCTGAATCTGCATTGGGCGCATCGGCGCCGAGGGCGTGGCGGATATAAAGCCCATCGATCAGTGCACCGGCACCTTCCGCAATACGGTTTGCACGCTCGCGGCTGGTGAGTTGCTCCAGCGCGAAGACAAAATTGGAATGCAGGCGGCGCGCATAGATGCGCAAAAGCCGTCTTGTGTCTTCGGACTGCTGCGCATGGACGTAGAAAGTCAGCCAGGCTGCAATGGTCTCCTGCGCAAACTGTGACGCCGAAAAATTGACGGCAATGATTGCTGCTAAACGCTGATGCGGGGTTTCCGCAAGTTTCACAGCCGCATTCAGATCGCTACCCAGCTCACGCAGCAAATGGCGCATGGTGGCGAGAATAAGCTTGTCCTTGCCGCCAAAATAATGATGCGCGAGCGCAGGCGAAACGCCGGCTTCATGCGCAATCTGCGCAACCGTCACGTCCAGCGAACCACGCTGGCCGATTGTACGAATGGCAGCGTCGATCAGTTCGCGCCGCCGTAAAGGCTCCATCCCGATTTTGGGCATAATCGTCATCCGGGTTGAGGGTGAGTTTGAATGCATTTTATATTTGATTGACTGATCAATCAATAAAAACTCTTGATGCAGAAAAATGCGAATTAATTTCGCCGCGTATGAGGCCAAATCTGTGGGCTTGCGGGAAATAGTGGCTCTGGATACATTCAGACGATGAGCAGAGCTTTCACCAAAGAACAGGATGACGCGCCGACGGATCTCGGCGAACGTCCCATTAGTCCGCATCGCAATCTCGTCACGGCCAATGGCCTGAAGATGATTGAAGACGAGCTTGCGCGTCTTCATCGCGAACTGGCAGAGGCGAATATTGCAGGAGAGCGTTCGGCAATTGCCCGTCTTTCGCGTGATCTCCGCTACTGGACGTCACGTCGCGAAACAGCAGAACTATCCGTGCCCGAGCCGGATAGCGATGTTGTGCGCTTTGGCATGACGGTGGAGCTGGAAAACCTCGATGATGGTGGCACGCGGGTATGGACCATTGTTGGCGAAGACGAGGCCGACCCAGCCAGCGGCAAAATTTCCCACGTTTCGCCTGTGGCCATCATGCTTTTTGGCAAGCCGGTGGGCGATGTTTTGAAGATCAATGGCAAGGACTGGGAGATTCTGGCTTTCAAGATATGATTTACAGCCACCCTTTTCGGCGGAAATAGAACAGCGGCAGAAGCGCTGAGGCCACCATCAGGCCCAGCGCTATCGGATAGCCCCATTGCGAATGCAGCTCCGGCATGAACGAGAAGTTCATACCGTAGATGGATGCGACAAGTGTCGGCGGCATGAAGCCCACGGCTGCAACTGAGAAAATCTTGATGATTGCGTTTTGCTCGACAGAGATTAGACCGACAATCGTATCAAGCAGGAACGTAACTTTATTGGATAGAAAATCCACGTAAGCGACGAGCGACTGTGTATCGCGCTCCAGCGATTTGATCCAGGAACGTGTGTCTTTTTTGGTCGCAACAGGGCTGTTGATCGCAGACAGATAGACAAGCATGCGACTGACGCCAGCAAGACTTTCCCGCATTCGCGATAGAAACGTACCCTGTCCGCCGATCTGCGTGAGAATATTCCGGAAATCCTCTGTCGTCATTGGCCGCGCCTTTGGTTGGCGGCGATAGATCGAATGTGAGGCTGCATCAATTTTGCCAGCAACACTTTCCAGTATATCCGCCAGACGGTTAGTGGTTGCCTCAATAATGCCAAGCATGATCGAAAGACCGGAGCATTTGGCGTTCGGGATCAGACCATTTCCGGGTTTGGTCGCGCGGTTGATATAAATGCTGACTGATTTGGGATCGGCATAGCGCACAGTGACCAGTCTTTGCCCGTAAAGGACGAATGTAACGGGTGCGAGCTCACGGTGATCCAGATCGACCGCATGAAGGATCGGCACCGTCAGATACTGCGCGCCATTTTCCATGTAGAATCGGCTCGATTCTTCAATTTCCGTCATGTCTTCGCGGGTAGGAATCGAGATGCCGGTCCATGCTTCAACGACGTGATCTTCATTGACGCCCGGTGCGAGCAGATCAATCCAGATAATATTATCAGGCAAAGGCGTGCCGGGCTCTACCTCGACACGTTCAAGATGATCTCCATTAAGGCAGTAAAGATTGATCATGCGGCACCCGATTGCGAAGTCTGAAATTTTACCCGCCACATTGCGTTAAAAATGTTAACGGAATGCGGCAAGCAGCTTCATAGCGGTATTTATCACAATGTTTAAGCTATTGCTCCAGGTGTACGATGTAGTACACCGCTGTCTTGTGATGAGATTGAAATGAAAGGTGCTGGCGATATGAGCCACACAAACCCTGCGGCTGAGGCCTCACTGGTTGATGCTGAAACAGACAGCGTGCCGCAACCGCCTGAGCCGGAAAAGCAAAGCAAAGCGCTGCGTATCCTTCTTGGCCTGAGCCTTGTTCTGATCGCGGCAAACCTGCGGCCTGTTTTCTCCAGCGTGTCCGTGCTGTTGCCTGAAATCATCGACGCAACTGGTATGTCGGGTGTGGCGGCAGGTGTTTTGACGACCTTGCCGGTGGTTTGTCTCGGGGTTTTCGCGCCTTTTGCGCCGCGCCTTGCGCAGCGCTTCGGTGCTGAAAAAGTTCTGTTGTTTGTGCTTGTCGCTTTGACGATTGGTACGGCGATACGCGGCATCGGAAATTCAGCATCACTTTACATAGGCGCGACACTTGCAGGCGCCGCAATTGCTACGGGCAATGTGTTGCTGCCGGGCGTGGTGAAACGCGATTTCCCAAAAACCGCAGCTATCATGACCGGGCTTTATACAATGGCGCTTTGTGGCGGCGCGGCAGCAGCGGCCGGTTTCACCATTCCGATTGAGCATATGCTGGGTGGTTCTTGGAACCTGGCTCTGGCCTTCTGGGCTTTGCCGGCAGCGCTTGTTTTGGCACTTTGGTTGCCACAAGCCTTGCGCGCAAAACACAATGTCGCACATTCTGGCTTTAAGGTTATGGGCTTGTGGAAAGACAAGCTTGCATGGCAAGTCACGCTGTTCATGGGGCTTCAGTCTTCTATGGCCTATGTGGTTTTTGGCTGGCTCGCACCGATTTTGCGTGAACAGGGACTGAGCGCAACCGCAGCCGGAGGGCTGGTTTCATTCTCCATTATGGTGCAGGTCATCACCTGTCTGGCAATCCCGTCGATTGCGGTGAGGCAGAAAAGCCAAAGCCTGCTCAATGTTGTGCTTTGCATGAGCGCAGCACTCCCGCTGATTGGCTTTCTTTATCTGCCGCAATGGAGTTTCTGGTTGCTTGCGATCATTCAGGGCTTCGGGCAGGGCGGTCTTATCGCTGCGGCCATGATGGTGATTGTCTTGCGTTCGCCGGATTCGCATACGGCGGCGCATCTTTCCGGTATGGCGCAATGCATTGGTTATACACTGGCTTCCGTCGGACCGCTGGTGGTTGGACTGATTCACAGTGCGACGGGTAGTTTTGCGGCCTGCGGCCTCTTTTTTGCTTTGATTGGCCTTGGCGCTGCGATTAATGGCTGGGGCGCAGGCCGGTCAAAACATGTCGGCGTAAAAGTCATACAAAAAAAATAAAAAAGTCCCGGAAGACCGGGACCTTTGTTTTACAATAAGAGCTTATATGAACTGTCCGAGACCCGGAATTGCACCGATCACGGCGTCTACAGGTTCATCGCCAGCCTTTTCTTTTGCAAAGCGAATGGTTTCTTTGGCAACGCCAGAGATTTCACCCATGCCGAGGCCAGCACCCATGAGTTGCGAGCCGAGGCCCATAACACCACCCATCAGGCCGGACAGGAGTCCGCCGCCCTTAACCTGCGAAATGGCTTCTTCCGCGCCGGGGAAAGCTGCGATCAGCTGCTGAACCTTGTCGGCTGGACCTTCCTTTTGCAGAAATGCCAAAATCATACCAACGGCTTTCTCCGCCGTTGCCGCATCAATGCCAACATTGGAGGTGATGCGTGCAATCAGTTCATCCATAGAAAGTCTCCCAAAATCTTACGTTTACGTAATATGCATTGTCATCGGGACTTTGCAAGCTTTCATGGCTTAAAATAATTCTGTTTTTAAAAACTTAGCGCCGTGAAATTAAACAGCAAAGCAGAAAATCCGCTTAATCATTGTTGCAGCGCGATGGTGCTTGTATAACCTGATGTCAGTAGATCTTTTACGGAGCGACCTGCCTGATGACTGTCGACGATGCCATTTTCCTTGGTGCAAGCCGCAAACCAGATGATTCTTATCAGCAGCCCGAATATCTGGCGCTGAAATATGGTAACAGGCACGGCCTTGTTACGGGGGCGACGGGTACGGGTAAAACGGTTACGTTGCAGGTTTTGGCCGAAAGTTTTTCGGCGGCAGGCGTTCCAGTTTTCTGTGCGGATATCAAGGGTGATTTGTCCGGCATTGCCGCGAAGGGCGTGCTCAATGATAATTTGAGCAAACGCGCCGAAGAAGTTAAGCTTGATCCATATGAAATGCGGGCATCGCCGGTCATTTTCTGGGATATATTTGGTGAGCAGGGCCATCCGGTCCGTGCGACGATTTCCGAAATGGGGCCGCTGCTGCTCTCACGGCTGATGAACCTGACCGACGCGCAGGAAGGCGTTTTGAACGTCGCTTTCCGTTTGGCCGATGAAGAAGGTCTGCTGCTGCTCGATCTGAAAGATTTGCAGGCAATTCTTACAGAAATGGCTGAGCGTTCAGCGGAGCTTTCGGCCAAATATGGCAATGTCAACAAAGCCTCCGTTGGTGCGATCCAGCGTTCGTTGCTGGTGCTTGACCAGCAGGGCGGCTCAAAATTCTTTGGCGAACCAGCGCTGCGAATCGCGGATTTGATGCGCACCACGACAGATGGTCGTGGCGTTGTCAGTGTGCTTGCGGCGGATAAGCTGATGATGAGCCCGCGTCTATATTCGACGTTTCTGCTTTGGCTCATGTCGGAATTGTTCGAGGAGCTCCCGGAAGTGGGGGATCCCGATAAACCAAGGCTCGTCTTCTTCTTTGATGAAGCGCATTTGCTGTTTGATGAAGCGCCGAAGGCACTTGTCGATCGCGTGGAGCAGGTGGTGCGCCTCATTCGCTCGAAAGGCGTCGGCGTTTATTTCGTAACACAGAACCCGCTTGATGTGCCGGAAACGGTGCTCGCGCAGCTTGGTAATCGTGTGCAGCACGCGCTTCGTGCTTATACACCGCGCGAAACCAATGCTGTGAAGACCGCTGCGGATACATTCCGTCCAAACCCAGATTTCAAGACGTTTGAGGCGATTACCAATCTCGCAACGGGTGAAGCGCTTGTTTCGACCTTGCAGGCGAAGGGTGTGCCCTCAATGGTACAGCGCACATTGATCCGCCCGCCAGCTTCGCAGATTGGCCCATTAACGCCTGAAGCGCGCGCCCGGATCATCGCGGCAAGCCCGGTTGCCGGTCAATATGATCAGGCTGTCGATCGCGATTCCGCCTTTGAAATGCTGGCGCGAAAAGCGCAGGCCGCAGCAGACGCGCAGCAGAAGGCCAAGCAGGAGGAATCCGGTGAAGGTGGCGGTCTTCTCGGCGAAATTATGGGAACCGCATTTGGGACGGGTGGTCGCCGGTCGGGTCGTCAGACGGTCGCTGAAACGGCTATGAAGTCCGTGGTACGTTCCGTGAGCACATCGCTTGGCCGCGCATTGGTGCGTGGCATTTTGGGCAGTTTTAAACGCTAAACGCTGGTGAAGTAAAAAAGCCCGGAGAAAACTCCGGGCTTTTTTGTATCAGATCACCACGATTGGTGATTTTGGCGGAACGCGGTTGTAAAGATCGATAATGTCCTGGTTCATCAGACGTACACAGCCTGAAGAAACGGCTTTGCCGATTGACCACCACTCCGGATTGCCGTGCAGGCGGTAGATTGTGTCTTTGCCATCCTTGAAGATGTAAAGCGCGCGTGCGCCGAGCGGGTTCTTGAGACCCGGAGCCATGCCGCCATTGCGCGAGCTATAGGGTTCGAGTTCTGGCTGACGCGCAACCATTTCATCCGGTGGCGTCCAGCGTGGCCATTCGCGCTTGTACTGAATAACAGCGCGGCCTGACCATGCAAAGCCGTCACGACCAATGCCGACGCCGTAGCGCATTGCCTGACCGTTGCCGAGCACCAGATAAAGGAAGCGATTGGCCGTATCGACGACGATTGTGCCCGGCATTTCGCCCGTTGGATCCTGAACAACCTGACGCAGATAGCGCTTGTCCATTTTCTGGATCGGAATAGCCGGAAGCTGATAGCCGTTGTCTTCAACAGCTGCATACATGGATGCCCAGCTTCCGTAAGAAGCGTCGACATTGGCTTGCGGTGTCTTGTTGATAGGATTGCCATTGGCATCGACATCAATGATGGGAACATTCTGCCCCAACTGAGCACAACCGGCGAGGCCGGCCGCCGCTGTTGCTGTCATGGCCGTCAGAAAAGAACGGCGGGTAAGAGTCGTTTGCATATGAAAACCATTTTGGTGGCGGGAGGATCTGTGGATATAACTACAACGGTCAGGGTTAATTAAGTGCGACCAACCCGTTGCTATGGTCACAAATTACGCGGCGATAACGATGCTACAGACATTTCGTTCCGCATTTATTGGTCGCAAAACGCCCGATAAATGTGACCGCCAGGGGTTCATAATAAGGCTTAAAAGTGGCTGATAGGCCGCTATGGGGCGTGTGTTGCCGTTGCGACACAACTTTGGCCGCAACAGGCCATTGTCACTCAATTTGGATTGATCAAGTTTGGGTGAGTTTCAGTCGAGCAGTTGCAGGCTCGGTAAGATGAGAGCGGGAGGATAGTGCCTGTACTCGTCTGGTTGATTGGATCGGTTGATCCAGACTGCACGCATTCCGAATCGCGCAGCCCCTGCCACATCCCAGCGATTGGACGATTGAAATGAAATGGCAGACGGATAAAGCCGCCACTGCATTGTGACGAGTTCATAGACAGATGGCGACGTCTTATATCGTCTCACACGATCGGCAGAGATGATATCATCCAGCAATTCATCAAGGGCGGATGATTTGACGGCGGCTTCAAGCATGGCAGGCGAACCATTGGACAGAATAGCCAACCGCGCACCGCGATTTTTCAGGCTTTTAAGGGCCGCAGGGACTTCTTCGTAACAGTCCAGTTTCCAGTAAGCCTCAAGCAGGTCACTGCGAAGCGTCGGGTCGACGGACGGATACCGTGCAAAGGCGAAATCAAGCGCTTCTTCCGTGAGCTTCCAGAAATCGCGATATTCGCCCATCAAGCTCAGTGTCCACGAATATTCGAGCTGCTTTGTGCGCCAGAGCAGGGAAAAAGCCGCCCCATCCGGTCCTGCTTTTTCCTCATAACGACGCACGGCAGAATGCACATCGAACAATGTGCCATAAGCGTCGAAAACATAGGAACTATAGGACACCGGTTTTCTCCCTTTGGGCATTTATCTCAAAAAAATAGAATGGCCTCTATCCTTATGCAATTTCAATAAAAATTCATCGAGTTGCATGGCAAATTTAGAACATGCGCCATTGCCGCATGAACCGTTGCGGCCTATGTAGATTGCGCACGCAAGTTTTCGGGCATGTATTCACACTGCCCCCAGTCGCTGCCTGTTGTAAGCTGAAAGACAAAGAGGAGAGTTCCAATGGCTTTTGAACTGCCCGCCCTTCCATACGATTATGACGCACTTGCTCCGTTCATGTCGCGCGAAACGCTCGAATTCCACCACGACAAACACCATCAGGCTTATGTTACCAATGGTAACAAGCTGCTTGAAGGTTCCGGCCTCGAAGGCAAGAGCCTCGAAGAGATCGTCAAGGAAAGCTTCGGCAAGAATCAGGCACTCTTCAACAATGCTGGCCAGCACTACAACCATCTCCATTTCTGGAACTGGATGAAGAAAGACGGCGGCGGCAAGAAGCTGCCAGGCAAGCTTGAAAAGGCAGTCGAATCCGATCTCGGCGGTTACGACAAGTTCCGCGAAGACTTTATCGCTGCTGGCGCTGGTCAGTTCGGTTCGGGTTGGGCATGGTTGTCGGTTAAAGATGGCAAGCTTGAAATCTCGAAGACTGCAAACGGTGAAAGCCCGCTTGTTCACGGCGCAACGCCAATCCTCGGCGTCGACGTATGGGAACATTCCTACTATATCGACTACCGCAACGCGCGTCCGAAGTACCTCGAAGCTTTTGTGGACAGCCTGATCAACTGGGATTATGTCCTGGAGCTTTACGAAAAGGCATAATCTGCCGTTTCATAATGAGCTTTAAACCCCGCGAAAGCGGGGTTTTTATTTGCTGATCAAGAATTGCATAAAATATGATTTTTGCATTCATGATTATGGGTGCTCGCCCATAGATTAGACCGCAACGCTGAGAGTGCTTAAACAATAGTATTTTAATCATGATTTTCACGTTAACGTGAATATATTGTAATATTCGATATAATATCAGCATGTTGTTTATTATTGTCACCATTTATTAGGTGCGCTTGTTGCAAAGGCGGTGAACGTATCAGATATTTGCATAGGGGTGATTTTCATCCATTTTCAACTGCGGAGGACCGTATGCGTTCATTTTTTCTGGCTATCAGCTCAGTGGCTCTTTTGACCGCCGGCGCAGCCCATGCCGATGCGATTGCAGACCGTCAGGCAATCATGAAGGATATGGGGCGTTCTGTTGGACAGCTCGCACCGATGGTGAAGGGTGATAAGCCTTTTGATGCTGTAACCGCTCTCGCAGCCCTTGAAAAGATCAACGCTGATGCGAAGAAGTTTGACGTTGATGCCTTGTTCCCAGCCGGTTCTGATCAGGGTGACACGGAAGCTTCGCCAAAGATCTGGGAAAACAAGCAAGACTTCGTCAAGCACGTTGAAAAATTTCGCTCTGACGCAGCCGCAGCGCTCGCGGCCAAACCTGCTGATCTTGATGCTTTGAAGCCAGCCTTTCAGCAGGTTGCAGCCAATTGCGGTTCCTGCCATCAGGCCTATCGGATGAAGAAGAATTAACATCAGCACAACAATGGCCCGTAAAATCGCATATGCCGCAGGCGCTGTAATCATCATTGGTGCAGCCTCCTTTTGGATGCTGACAACGCCGCAGACGGTGGATCAGTCGGTGATCGCATCCTTGCAGCCGGGTGATGTTACAAAGGGCGAGCAGGTGTTCTGGGCAGGGGGCTGCGCTTCCTGTCATGCGGCGCCCGAAGCAAAAGATGAGGACCGAAAGCTACTCGCCGGGGGCCACGAATTGGTTTCGGATTTTGGTACCTTCATTGCACCCAATATTTCTCCGTCAGAAGAGGGCATTGGCAATTGGACCCTGCACGACTTTGCCAATGCAATGCTCAAAGGAACAGGGCGGGCAGGGGAGCATCTCTATCCATCTTTTCCCTACACATCTTACGCAAAAATGCAGCCGCAGGATGTGGCAGACCTGTTTGCCTATATGAAGACTTTGCCTGCGTCTGATAATGTGACGGCACCGCATAAGCTCGGATTTCCGTTCAATATCCGTCGTGGGTTGGGGCTTTGGAAGCAGCTTTATCTGTCCGACAAGCCAGTTGTAGAACTCGCAAATGCATCTGATCAGGTCAAGCGCGGTCAATATCTGACCGAAGCGCTTGGTCATTGTGGCGAGTGCCATACGCCGCGCACTGTCATTGGCGGGCTTGATGATACGCAATGGATGGCCGGTGCTCTGTCGCCTGAAACGGGCAGCGACGGTCGCAAGGGTGTGGTTCCCAATATTACTTCTGGAGAGGGTGGTATTGGTGATTGGAGTGAAAATGATATCGCCTATGCACTGCAAAGCGGCTTCACACCTGATTTTGATTCACTCGGTGGATCAATGGCGGATGTTGTAACCAATATGGCGCACCTGACAGATGCCGATCGCGATGCGATTGCTGCTTATCTCAAAACCATTCCGGCGCATTCAAACGGCTATCCATCCAGTCGCTGATTACCGCTTTGTACAGCGCACAACCGTTGCCGCTCCGGCACTCGTGTACTTGCTTTGCATGGTATAGAGCCAGCCTTTGCACTCTGCCATTGTCGTGAAACAGCGGTAGCGATCAATCGGCACGCGCCCGTCACCGTCACTGATAAAGGGCGAATCGTCCACACCGCTGAACTGACCGACAATGATACCGCTGCCGCGTGGTGGCGTGTTGCAACGCTGCCCCGCATATTCGCTGACATTTTTGCGCACCTGAGCTCCAGCCTGTGTTGCTGGGGCCAACAAAGGAAAAGCAATGAGAGCGGTCAAAAATGCGCGATGCATGAACTGATCTCCGCGTGTATTGATCTAGACAATATAAGCTCAATAAAAACTCCCGGCAATTGATTTGCCGGGAGTGATTATAAATAAGGCCGCTAAGCTTTTCCGACTGCTTTCAGCGCAAAAGCATAGGTGTAAGCGACTTCCTCCAGTCGAGAGAACCGGCCTGAGGCACCGGTATGTCCAGCATCCATATTGATGCGGAAAAGAACTGGGTGCTCGTCTGTCTTAAGCTCGCGCAGTTTCGCAACCCACTTGGCAGGTTCCCAATAGGTAACGCGCGGGTCGGTCAGACCAGCCACTGCCAGAATGCGCGGATAGGCGTGCGCGCGGACATTATCGTAAGGCGAATAGGACGCGATGTTGCGGTAATCGGTTTCCGAGGTGATCGGATTGCCCCATTCCGGCCATTCTGGCGGCGTCAGCGGCAGTGTATCATCGAGCATGGTGTTGAGAACATCGACAAAAGGCACTTCCGCGATGATGCCGCCAAAGGCTTCCGGTGCCATATTGGCAATCGCACCCATCAGCATGCCGCCTGCCGAACCACCATGCGCGACGATGCGATCATGGCTCGTAAAGCCTTCGCTGACGAGGTGTTTTGCTGCCGCAATGAAATCCGTAAACGTGTTGGTCTTCTTTTCACGTTTGCCGTTTTCGTACCAGGCAAAACCCTTGTCCTTGCCGCCACGAATATGCGCGATGGCATAGACGAAGCCACGATCAACAAGCGACAGGCGCGAGGTGCTGAAACTTGCTGGGATGGTGATGCCGTAAGAACCATAGCCATAAAGCAGGCAAGGGGCCGAACCGTCGAGCTTTGTATCCTTGTGATAGATCAGCGACACAGGCACCAACTCGCCATCCGCTGCCGGAGCAAGGACGCGGCGTGTCACATAGTCAGCAATATTATGGCCTGATGGGACTTCCTGCGTTTTGAGCAGCGTGCGCTGACGCGTGCGCATATTGTAATCAAACAGCTGCTCAGGCGTGGTCATCGAAGAATAGGAGAAGCGAATAACATCTGTATCATATTCCGCGCTGCCATGCAGGCCAAGCGAATAGGCTTCTTCGTCGAATGCAATCGCGTGCTGCTCACCGGTTTCGCGATCACGGATAATGATGCGTGGCAGGCCATTGTCACGTTCCATCCAGACCAGATGCCGCTTATAGGCGGAATGCGACAAGATCAGGCGTCCCGGTACTTCTGGAACCAGCTCTTCCCAGTTTTCTGGTTGCGGTGCCGATGCGGGCGCGCGCATGATCTTGAAGTCTTTGGCGCTGTCAACATTCGTCAGAATGAAGAACTCATCGCCGCCGGGCGCGATATCGTATTCAACACCCGTTTGGCGCGCCATGATCAACTGCGGTTTGGCAGATGGATCGTTGGCTGGCAACAGCCAGCATTCCGAAGTCTCGTGATCGTGAATATCGATAAAGATAAAATCATCCAGTGCAGAACCGCCAACACCGAGGAAGAAACCGGCGTCCTTCTCTTCATAGATCAGCTTATCCTGCGACTGTTCAGTGCCGATTTCATGGTAAAAGACCTTGGAGGGGCGATGGTTTTCATCCAGCAAGGTATAGAAAAAACCTTTGCTGTCTGCATCCCAGCTTCCGCCGCCGTTGGTATCCGACAGAATATCTTCGAGATCCGACATGGTGCTGAGATCACGAACTCTGAGCTTGTAGAACTCTGATCCCTTATCGTCATAGCCCCAGATCAAGCGATTGTGATCGGGCGAATGATCGGCGGATGCGAGGCGGAAATAAGCTTTATTTTCCGCTTCCTTGTCGCCATCGAGCAGAATGGTTTCATCACCGCCATCGCGTGGGGTTCGAATGAAGTAAGGCTGCTCGCCGCCGGTCCGGAACGACATGCCATAAGCATAGGGACCGTCCTTTGACGGAATCGATGAATCGTCTTCCTTGATGCGACCACGCATCTCGGCAAACAGCTGCTTCTGAAGCGCTTCTGTATCTTTCATGAGCGCTGTCTGATAGGCGTTTTCTGCCTCCAGATGATCATGAATTTCAGGCGCCAGAACAGACGGATCCTTGAAGACCTCCTGCCAGTTATCGGCGCGCAGCCATGCATAATCATCGGTGCGGGTGATGCCATGGCGTGTATCGCTCGCAGGATGCTTTGGTGCTTTTGGTGGCTGAGGAAAATTGGTGTCGTGTGGCATGTAAAATCCAGTAAAAAGCAAATGAAATCAGTCCGAACCGTTGTGCCGTTCCGGACTGTTAAACACAAGAATTAATCCTGATCGAAAATCAGTGCATTTCCGTTCATGCAATAGCGCAGGCCGGTTGGTGGCGGACCATCGGGAAAGACGTGGCCCAGATGCGCATCGCAGTCTGAGCAGCGGATTTCAGTGCGGGTCATACCATAGGAATGATCTTCAAATGCAGAAACGGCATCAGGTTCAATCGGCTGATAGAAACTTGGCCAGCCAGTGCCTGATTCATATTTCGCTTCCGACTTGTAGAGCGGACGATCACAACAAACGCATCGATAGGTTCCATGCAGCGAACTGTCGAAATTCGGGCTTGAAAAAGCGCGTTCTGTGCCGTGCTGGCGTGTGATCTGATACTGAATGGGCGTGAGCTGTTCCCGCCATTCGGCATCAGTCTTAACAACCTTAAGATTGCTTCTCTGACTGGTAGAGCTTGACATGGTTTTGTCCTCTCTTTGGCGTATTGCAGTGTAAGACTGCCAGTTGGTTCTTGTCAGTTTAGAGCACTGATGTGATTCAATCTGATCAAAGCGCGCTCCGGGGTAAGTGCTTCAACCCACTGATAAATCTTGTCTACGCTAATCGGGCTCAATCTGCTGATGTACGTATGGCGAATATATAGTTGGTGACACCGTTGAATGCGAGTTTATTTAATCAAAATATATTGTACTCTGGCCTTTTTGTTGCCAGACTCCTTGTTCAGGGTCTCACGTGCAGAATGATATTTGTTCTAGCTTATGGTAAAAGACTTATCACAAAAAAATGATTGCTTATGAGTGCTCTGCAACTTAAGGGCGCGCCAACACAATTTTCCATTTCCGCCCAGCAATACGAATAAATTATGGCGCTGAAAGCAGCGCTGTCTGTGTGTTTTCAGTCAACTTGATGGCCTGAGTCCGGGAATAATTATGTTGTATTTAATGACATAAGAAGAAACCGGCCACTTTAATGTAATGTGGTTTGACAATTCTATTGCAAATGACACTATTCATTGTTAATTGCATCGTTTGTAAGGTGGGGTGGGGATAAGAAATTCGCGCAGACGGCATTCAGGTTTTTGAGAGCCATAATCTGTTTGATGCTAAGACGACCAAAAAGGAAATAAAATGGAAAACTCTGAAGTTTACGATGAGAGCGCAGAATTGCTTCTCAGCCTGACTGCTGATGTTGTTGCAGCTTATGTCGGAAATAATTCTATTCGCGCAAGTGAACTGCCTCTCCTGATTTCAGAAGTACATGCTGCTTTCAAGAGCCACGTTGCTCGTGAAGAAGCGCCTGTCGTTGTTGAAAAACCAAAGCCGGCCGTAAATCCGAAGAAATCGGTTCATGATGATTACATTATTTGCCTCGAAGACGGCAAAAAGTTCAAGTCGCTGAAGCGTCACCTGATGACCCATTACAGCCTGTCTCCTGAGCAGTATCGTGAAAAGTGGGATCTTGATCCTAACTATCCAATGGTTGCTCCGAACTATGCTGCAGCACGTTCGCGCCTTGCAAAGAAGATGGGTCTGGGCCGTAAGCCTAAGGACGCATAATTTAGAGCATAATCCGACCGGAGCGAAGCGAAGGTCGTTAAGATTGTGCTTCAAATAGAAAAATTTAGAGCTTTGATCTGTTTAATCAGATCGGAGCTCTAATTCGTTACGTGTTGTAAAACAGGTTGAGTGTAGCCCGGCATTGATATGCCGGGCTATTTTTATTTGAATTTTATTCGAGCGCTTATCTCGCTATGCCTGATACGGTCTTTCTCTTCATTGTATTTATTTCTCCGCCAAGCCTGTCGAGCGCCTGCTTCAAAGCGATATGTCTGTTGAGATCGTAGCTCCAGTGGCCGCTGACGCCCTTCAGGCGCTCGCGCTCAATCAACCGGATAAGCTTGCTTTGCGCTTGTTTTTGTTGGTCTTGCGGGGCGCTCAAGAGATTATCCATATCGATACCGGCGATAATCTGTAGTGCGATGCGCTGCATGGAGTTCATACGCTCCTGGCTGCGTGCTGCCAGAAATGCCTGGCAGGCTTTACGAAGAACAATTTCCATTTGGTGATCTTTCATGGGTTCGTGATGCGTACCGATGATAGGATCACCGTCTTTGACGGCTGTTGGATAAAATTCCTATTTTTTGATAAAATCTCTGGATAATGAAGTGTCTTAGTGCTTCAATAAACTTATCCCCACTTGCAGAATCCTCATTATAAGAACATATTCCTATAATGGTGAGGAAAGATGAATGTCTCTGAAATTTTCGGATATCATCCATACCCGCGCAGAAGCTGTAGAAGCTTTACGAGTCATTGCAGCGCGACACGGACGAACGCTTAACCCGGATAATTCCGGTCCTGCTTTGGGGCGCAGGCGTCAGGAGAAAAACGTGGAAATCTGTGATGCGCTTATCGATTTATTGTCTGCTTATTTCGCTGTCAGTGGCGCAGAATTACGTTCGCCTTTGCGATGCAGGAGAGAAGTGGCACAGGTTCGACAATTGGGAATGTATCTCGCACATACTTCATTCGGAATGGTGATGCGTGAGGTGGCTGTCGGTTTTGCCCGCGATCGTACGACGGTTATGTATGCCTGCCACCTCGTGGAGGACAGGCGTGATGATGAGGATTACGACGCTGTGGTTGCGACGCTGGAAAAGGTTGTTAATCAAGGGTTCTCGGCGTGGAGGATGGCAGCATGAGCACAACATATTCGACGTCCGAAGCCCGGATCATTCGTTTTCTCAGGCAGGGTGGCTGTGAGATGCAGGATTCGGTCCGCGAAACACATGTTTTGCTGGTTGGCGAGCAGGGAAATATAGCCGTAACGCGTGTCGAACTGGATGCAATGCAAAAGCGCGGCATTGTGATTTGCGAAGGCGAGCGCTTGGTGATTTCAGGCTATACGCGCAAGACTGCGGCGAAAAATCCAAAACCTGTGCGCAAGACAGAAACCGTTGAGACTGAGCACGGTGAAAAGGTTGAAATCAACCTGTCTGAATCTCCGCTTGCGAAACTTTATCGTCTTCGCAACGCAGATGGTGGAAGTTTCATTTGTGAAGATGAATTTCGCGCAGGCGAGAGATTACGGGCCGATTTTACCCGTGGCGCTATGATGCCATCCATGTCAGCGCGCTGGGATGTCGGGGTTTCTGGTTCCACGCGTTCGGGGCCGGGTGGGATGGCGGAACTCACCGATATTGCGCTGGCAAGCCGGATGCGCGTGGAGCGGGCGCTGGATGCCGTTGGACCCGAATTAAGCGGCGTACTGATTGATGTGTGCTGCTTTCTCAAAGGACTTGAAACGGTAGAGCGGGAACGACAGTGGCCGGTGCGTTCTGGCAAAATGCTGCTGAAAATGGGACTTTCTATGCTACACCGACATTATAATCCACAACTCGCAAAAGAATGCCGATCTCCGGTGATTCTGCATTGGGGTTCTGATGACTATCGCCCGACTGCAAGCCCGGCAAAGGGCTGATCGCAATTTGAATATGGAAACGAAAATGCAAAGCTGTCGGCAAAATCTGGAGACAATTCTGAAAGAGCTTGAGACGAGCGCGAAAAATGAGTGCGTCTTCAGTGTTGTCTATCAGGAGACGGCGCGTCTTGAGGCCAGCGCGTCTGAGCAACGTGCGAAAGAGAGGCGTGTTCTTGGTCCGCTTGATGGCCGGATCGTTTCGATCAAAGACCTGTTCGATGTGAAAGGAGAGCCAACGCTGGCTGGCTCCGTCATTCGCAAAACGGCTGCGTCTGCGCATACGGACGCGATTATTGTGCAACGCCTGAGAGCTGCGGGTGCCATCATCGTCGGCAAGACCCACATGACGGAATTTGCGTTCACCGCAGTGGGGCTCAATCCGCATTATGGCGTTCCGGCAAATGCCGCCGATCCAACACGTGTGCCGGGAGGGTCGTCGTCCGGTGCTGCGGTTTCTGTTGCGCAGGGCACCAGTGAAATTGCGATTGGTTCTGATACAGGCGGTTCCGTTCGCATTCCGGCGGCACTCAATGGTTTGGTCGGTTTCAAGCCGACCGCAAAACGCATTCCGCTCCAAGGTGCCTTTCCGCTCGCTCCATCGCTTGATTCGATTGGCCCTTTAACGAAAAACGTGAGCGACTGCATTCTTGTCGATGCGGTAATGGCAGGCGATAGCCCGGTTTTGCCTGTTTTTGCGTCTGTGGAGGGGCGAAGAGTAGGGCTGCCTGCTGGCCTTTTGCTGCACGACATGCAGCCGGAGGTCGCGACCGCTTTTGATCTGGCGGTGAGCATGCTCGAAAAAGCCGGAGCACGCATTGTAAGAATTGAACTGGATGATCTTATTCTTGCCTTTTACGAAGCGACCCGCATTGGCTCAATTGCCGGTATTGAAGCGAGCCGTGTTCATGCGCAAACTTGGCTGAAAGACCCTGACGCGAACGTCGATGAGAGGGTAAAACATACGCTTGTAAAGCGTCTTAACGTCTCCAATGCAGCCTATAACCAGCTAATGGATACACGGTTGAAGCTGATTGAAGAAATGGATCAGCGGCTGCGCGACATTGATTTTTCCATCGCGCCAACAACGCCGATTGTTGCACCAACCATCGCATCGGTCAGTGGAAACCCTGCCGAATATGATCGGGTTGAAGAACTGTTATTGCGCAATACGCAGATTGCCAATCAGTTCGATCTTTGCAGCATTACATTGCCGATGCCTGTTTCAGGGATGCCGGCAGGCCTGATGATGAGCGCACGCAATGGCGCTGATAAAGAGCTGCTCTCAGCCGCGCTTACAGTCGAAAAACTGTTAAGCTGAAACACGGAGAATTTCTGCATCCCTGCGAATACGCGCCACCATGGAGCGAAGGCCATTAGAACGCTGCGGCGTTAAATGCTCATCCAGTCCGAGCTTCTTAAGCAGGTCTTCGGGATCGGATGCGACGATTTCCGATGCCTTGCGGCCTGAATAGAAGGCTAGCACAATGGCCACTAGCCCGCGCACGATATGGGCATCTGAATCGCCCAGAAACTCCACAATCGGGTCATCGCCCTCATGTGGAATGGTTTTGAGCCAGACTTGACTGACACAGCCCTGCACCTTGTGTGCAGCATCGCGGGCATCTTCCGGGTAGGCAGGCAATTCTTTTCCAAGATCAATCACATAGCGGTAGCGGTCTTCCCAATCGTCGAGAAATTCGAAGTCGGAGATAATGCTGTCTATCGTGGTGGTCATGACATTCGCCTGAATAAAATCTTGGATAAGCCATCTATATAGGGACAAAAGCCGCCAAGGTCACGGAAAACTGTTTCGCACTTTTCAGGATGTGCTCTGGGCTCTGTCTGCATTCACGGGCTTCGTTCATCTCGCTTGCGCTCGCAATGCGCTTGCACGCGGCGTGGGGACCGGAATGGTCTGGAGAGACGTCTTTGAAGGCTCTGTCAGCGGCTCCTGCTTTGTAACAGTGGCAGCAGGTATCTCATGCTTTGTGCCGATGCGATCACTCAGATATTCGAGGATACTGCCGCTGCGGTGTAGGATTCCGCTGGCTGCACTTGAAAGCAAAGACGTGCCATTTTCGCACAATGCAGGATTGTTGGCGCAGAGCTTTCCAACTTCCAATGCCGTTTTGCCGTTTGCAAGCAGTTGATTGATGGAGTCTGGCTTTGCCATTGCTTCAACCGAAGCAGCATTTTTAGATGACGTGTTTTCTTTGTCCGCAGGAAAGAAGTGCGGCATGACAATAAATGCCAGCGACAACCAGAATACGGATTTGATGAGAAAACGGATCATTACGCTCGGAGTTTGTTGGCCGGGATTGGTAATGGCATTGTCTACGTAATTTGAAAAGATTCCGTAACCGCAAGAATCGCTGGTGTCTTACTCCTGATTGTGGCGCGCCTTGAAAGGCAATCGGGACTGCCCATATCCACCATCTGTTTACCATAGCGAAAAAACACCCGCGCCGAACCGTCAGATTCTGCATCAAGTTGCTGAAGATGGCTTCGTTTTATCGTTTCTTTAAAGCCTCACCTGCATTCTGGCTTCCAGAGGTTCTTCCGCGATGGATAAACCGAGCGAGTATTGAGTGAG
Organism: Ochrobactrum chromiisoli; assembly: GCF_026241335.1. Taxonomy (GTDB): domain Bacteria; phylum Pseudomonadota; class Alphaproteobacteria; order Rhizobiales; family Rhizobiaceae; genus Brucella; species Brucella chromiisoli. The sequence continues at coordinate 874,735 of NZ_JAPHAV010000001.1, forward strand.
TAAGGCAAGTTGAACGCCATTCTTTTGAACGCAGCACAGATTCTCGGCACGAAGGTGCAGACGTTGGCGCGTTTTCACGAACGTTTCTGCCAGCGTTGGACTGACCAATCGGATGCCGTAGCGCTTCGCACTGTCGGCTCATTTATGCTCATGCCCACCCTTCTGTTTGCAGCCGTGCTCGCATCGGGCTTAACGACAGATTTTGCAGCCATTGCTGTTCTTGCCGCAAGTTTTGCTGGCTTTGCGATGATTCTATGCGCGCTCAGCCTCATGGGTCTGAGCGTTGCAGCACTTGGAGCGTTGAATTTCTTGGCCTATGGCGCCGGTCTTGCCGCAATTTCAATGTTTCTAAATGCCAGCAACGTCGCGCTTTGGATAATGGCAGCAGCCTTGCCGCTGGAAATATGGTTTGTCAGCCGTAAGATTCCGCCTGTGCTTGCAGCGACTGGCTTGAGCGCCTGCGTTTTAAGTTTCTTTGCGCTTAAAGGTGGCATATCTGTTGCACCCGCATCGCTGATCATTTTGATACTTTATATGATGAGCCTTATAGCGCGCAGTTTTGCGATTAAATCTGCACTTCAATCAAAGCCGCTTGTGCAGCATCAACCTGTGGTCGCGGAAGGCGGTGTGCGACTCTGTCTGGATATCGAGGGCGTTCTCACTCAAGTTGATGCGCAGTCCGCAGCAGTGCTGGGCGTGCAGCCACACAATCTTGAAGGCGTTGCGTTGATTGATCGGATCCATGTTGCAGATCGCGTGCAATATTTGTCGCTTCTGGCGGACCTGCGTTCAGGACATGCATCACAGCCAGCGGATATTCGTCTGCGCATGCTGGAAAACGGCACTCCGGTTTTTCTAGCCTTCCGTATGGAAGGTGCTGCCAGCAACGGCATTATCACCCTGGTCGGCCGTTCGCTCGAAGGCGAACATAAGCTGCTTGAAGAAATCAATGCGCTGAAAGCGCAGCTTGAAGCGGAACGGATCAGCAAGGGACGTTTGCTTGCAACCGTCAGCCATGAACTGCGCACGCCGCTCAATTCGATCATCGGCTTTTCGGATATGCTCTCGCACGAAATGGGTTGCCAGTTGCAGAATGAAAAACAGCGCGAATATGCTGGTCTCATTCACAAGTCGGGCCATTATCTGCTCGAGCTGGTCAATTCTGTGCTTGATAATTCAAAGCTTGAAACTGGCACTTACGGCATTGAGCCACAGAATATTAATTTCAGGGAAGTGGCTGAACTGTGTGCGGCTGTTATGCTGCCGCAGGCCGAGAAAAAGGGCATCGCTTTTTGTCATCGTGTGAATGCGAGCACCGGTGATCTGGTGGCGGATCGCCGTGCGCTACAGCAAATCTTGATCAATCTTGCAGCCAATGCCGTGAAATTTACGCAAACCGGTGGATGCGTCACGATCGATGCTGCGCGTGTAATGATCAATGGGCGTCCACATCTCGAAATCGTGGTCTCTGATACCGGCATTGGCATTGAACCGGAAGATATGCAGCGCATCGGGGCGCCATTCGTGCGCGCAGACAATCACTATACGCGCGCGCAAGAGGGCAGCGGCCTTGGCCTTTCGGTGGTCAAGGGGCTGGTGGAACTGCATCAAGGCTCGATGCAAATTAAAAGCTGTGTGGGCGAAGGAACGGTCGTAACGGTCCACCTTCCGGTTGCAGGCCCACAAAAACTGCTCGAACCGGGCGCTTTGGGAGAAGAAGATCAACAGCAACTTGGCACGGTTATTGACATGCACCGTCACCAGGGAGAACGGAATAATGACTGGCAGAAAGACGAAAACCGGGAACAAAGCCCAGAGCGGATCGACGCGCAAGCCCGCAAAACGGCATAGCCTCGGTCGCCGTCTGCTCAAGTTCTTCTTCAGTTCGGCTTCCGCGCTGGCGATTTTCGCTGGCAATGTCATCGTGCGCAATCCTGTGCTTACAGGCGGAGCCACAGCGTTTATCGTGGTGATGGGGTTTGTTTCGGCCAATGCGCTTTGGTATCAGCCAGAAGCGCATAATGCCGTGTTTTTCAAAACCCGTGCGAATTTTGTTTTCAAGGCAACGCCACGTGCGGTGCTGCCTGGAACGGTTGTTGATAAAAAGCATGAAACTGCCAGCATAGAAACACCACAGACAGTGCCGTCGCAATCAGTGGCGGAGAGCGCAGAATTGTCGCCTGATCGCCTGCAAGTGACAGGCTCTATTGATGAAATGCTGCCCGCTCTTGCACCAAATGCCGATCTGGAGATCGCGCGATTGCAACAAAGATTGTTGACGCTTGGTATTTATCAAGGCGCTGTCGATGGCTTCACCGGCCCCCAGACGCGTGAGGCAATTGAGCGGTGGCAGGCACTTCAGAAGAAGCTCGGTGTTCCTGCACAAAATGCTTCGGCACAAACGCCATCGCAAGATGATGTTGCAAAGGTTATCGATCTGGCCATACCGACACCGCGTCCCGAACCTGCCGTGTTGAAAGTCAGTGAAACAGCAAATCGCGCGCCCGATCTTGCATCGCTGGAGCGTAAACCAGCGCCGCAAAAGAAGCATGCGGCATCGGCACCGGCCATTGAGCAGCAGGCAAGGATTTCCTCTCAGGATATTGTCCGCGTGCAGGCGGGCCTTAAAGCTTTCGGCAATGAAAAAGTGAGCGTTGACGGGGTTCCCGGTAAGTCGACGCAGGATGCCATTCGCGAATTCCAGAAATTGTTCAACCTGCGCGTCACGGGAGAAGTCGATGCTGCACTGATTTCCAAGATGCGCGAAATCGGGTTGATAAGCTGATGCGTGTTACATCTGATTTCTGGGTGTCGGCTTTAATCCGCAGAGTGCAGGGCGAGGGCGGATTTGCCTATCTCGCGCGTCGCGGCTCCAAAGAGGCCGGTGCGATCTTCATCAAAGTCAGTTCGCGCCTTGGAACATGTGATCTATATTCGCCCGCACCGCAGACGTCTTATGATGAAGACGATGATGGAGAACGCATGTTTTTGCGCATTCTCCACGAGGTGGATGCTCTGAAAGCAGGGGAGCGCATGGAGCGCGAAATTCGCTTTGATCCAGATCTTTGGTTGGTTGAACTGGAAGATCTGGCTGATCCGGCAAATCTATTTTCTATTTCACCGGATGATCTATAAGTTTGATCGTGCTGTAGCGGTATTTACATCCGCGGCAGTCGCCATCTCGCGCAACTTGCTGCGCAACAGTTTCGACATGTCATCAGCCTTCCAGCGCCGCACGAGCATGACAGCTTTTTCGCGGTCAATCGAACGATACATCTGAACGAATTCGCGCAAATGATCGCGACTGGCTGCAATCGGCCCCAAAAGCGTTGACATGATCATGAAACATTCCGAAGCGGATATTCCAAGTGCGCGCAGTGCGATAGGCAGATGTGTTTGCGGCCATTGCCCGATAATGTGATCGGCGCGCTCAAAAGATACATCAAGCGAATCGGCCAGCGCCGTCCGGAAAATCTGATCATCGATGAGCAAAGCCGTATCGATAAGATATTCAGGTGCCCAGAGTGCGCTTGTACCCGAAAGCGATGACGCAAAGGGTGAGCCGTCATCCGGCTTTTCAATTGTGTATTCTGACGTGACGGTTTTTTCAGGTTCAAGGCCCGCGAGATTTTCCTGCAGGGCCAGCAATCGATTGATTGCCGGATCATCGAAGCTGCGCAGAACATTTTTCAGCAATGGGTCGTCAGACTGCCTGCGAGCAACAGCGCGGGCATGGTCCAGCCCATTCTTGGCGATGATGTCGAGCAAATCTTCGGATCGCAAAACCGGCGAACGCAGAAGGATTGGTGCGGAAATCTCGACTGGCTCGCTTGCAAGCGAAAGAATGAGCCGGCGCGGCGCGTCTTCAATCTGAGCAAGTGCGTGGGCGGCTTGCCGTTTTCCGCGTGTGGTTGCGCGTTCAATGAGCGGAAATGCCAGATCTTCAAGCTGATGCGCATCGTGACGGCTGGGGCGTGTGATGGAGGCAAACGCAGCTATTGCAGCGCCCAGAAGGTCGTCTGCTTTGCTGCTGTCAGCTCTTGAATGTGATTGGCTCCGGTTCGCTGAAATCTCTTCCAGCACGCGGAACTGATCATTTGTCACGCAAAATTACTCCACACGACCTAACACTACGAACGCCATTTGCCACAAGTCGGCAACCTGGATAATAGGTATGAAGCCTTAGCAACTCATTAACCGTGCGTAAGAAAGTGTCTGTTTCGCAGGGAGTTAACCCGCTTCATATGGTGTGCAGTTTGCTTGTGTGAAAAAGTCTTGGACCTGCTGACCCCAGCTCGCATCAGGAACGAACCCCCGCAGGAGAACCGCACCTTCGCCGGCATTCAGTTCAATAATGATGGAACGGCCATCATTCTGCAGACCCTCGGCACGAAGCGCTGCAACACCAAGCGGATCGGCAATGATCAGATCAAGCTGCCGGTCAGTCGATACATTATCATTGAGGCTGTAAAGATTATCGCCATTGGGTGCGTAAACCGATAGCGACCAGAAAGGTAGATTGCCTTTTGCGGTGATCTGTACGGGGCCATCGGTCAGGTCAAACCGGCATGCGGCCTGTTCTATGAGTGGGTCCTGATCGCTGACAAGCCCCGATGTGTCGGAAAGCATATAGAAGCGATAAGGCTCGCCCAAAGCTTCCAGATGTGACCACGCATTCTTGCTCGAATAAAGCGGAACCAGCAACAACACCGCAATATGCACGATTGCAGCGCCGACCAGACCAAGCACCAACAGGCGGAGCACCTTAGCCACGACAAGCCTCCCGTCCGGTAATTGGCAGAATGCGTGGCATGACGAGATCAGTCAGCCCGGACGAACTTGCAGCCGGTGTATCATAAAGTGTCATGACAAGCACGAAACTGCCACTGCCTTCAACGGGCAGCCAGTTATCCGGGCTGGCATCTGGCCCCACTGTGATCTGAATGCTGCCGTCATTGTCATAAAGCACTTCACGTGAGTGCAGCGCAGGTTGCAGACCTTCGCGGGGGGGAAGCGGCTCAAGGTTCGGATCGGCCGGATAGAGCGTCCAGAAACGTGCCGGTGGTGTCAGTCCGGTAAGGCGATAACTGCACCCGCGCCGCAATTCCGCTCCATGGCTATCACGACGCGCATAAAACGGTAGCCCTTCAGCTGTTCCGAGTGCAAGCGAGGCTTTGCGCGCGGCGCGCGCCTTTGAATAAGGATCGGCCTGACTGGTACCGGAGGCGGGGTAGGCATTCCACGCGTCAAGCTGCAATTCACCGAACCCGTCAAAATGGTCCAGCGTATAATCGGTCACCCATATACCGCCGCCAATTGCAATCGTGAGCACGGCCAGAACTTTGAGAATTGTTTTCAGCATTCTGGACTCAAAGAACCGATATTTTTGTTCGTCCCGCAAGCGAGGGAACGGGCGGCGAACTGAGGAATTTGTCGCGCAGCTCTTTAAGCGTTTTTGTCGCGGCGGGTGAGAGAACGCGCGGTGGAGCGGCCATCATTTCCTGCGGGCTTGCCGTTGCCGCAAGCGTTGCCTGGGGCGTCTTTGCAGGGGCGGGGAAGGCAGGCGTGATACCGGGTATTGGCTTTAGCTCGATATTCTGATGCGCGTAATTCATCATGCGCTGCCATGCCATCGCAGGCAGAACGCCACCGGTAAGCTCTTTCATCGGCGTGAAATTATCATTGCCGAACCAGACTGCGGCTGTGAAATTTCCGGTGAAGCCGACAAACCATGCATCGCGATAGTTCTGCGTCGTGCCTGTTTTGCCGCCAACCCGCGTCATGGAAAGGGCTGCGCGGCGTGCCGTACCGCGTTCTGGCACCTGCACAAGCATTGAGTTCATCTCAAACGCTGCTTTTTCGGACAGCGCACGATGCGGCTTTGGTGCATCGCGGGTAAAATCCCATAACACTTTTCCATCTGCCGATATGATCTGCGTAAAGCCATGGCGATTGCCAGCCATTCCGCCATTGGGAAAGACGTTAAAGCCGGTTGCCTGATCCATCACCGTCATTTCCGATGTGCCGAGCACCATGGTTTTATGCGAAGAAATGGTTGATTCCACCCCCATGGCTTTTGCAAGTGCAACAATGGGGGCAGTTGTGAGATGATCGCGCGCAAGGCGCACAGGCACCGAATTGAGCGAGCGCACAAGTGCTGTTGTGAGATCAACGCGTCCGGCAAAGCTGCGGCCATAATTGCGTGGTGACCAGTTGCCCCAACTAATCGGTGCATCGGAAACGACCGTGCTTGGCGTCAGACCTTTTTCCATCGCGGCCGCATAGACATAAGGCTTGAAGGACGATCCTGCCTGCCGCAGCGCTTTGGTTGCGCGATTAAACTGGCTTTCGCCATAGTCGCGCCCACCGACAAGCGCACGCACCGAACCGTCATTGGCTATGACGACGGTGGCTGCTTCCGAGACATTATACTCTTTGCCATTCTGGCGCAGATAGAATTCGAGCGATTCCTCAGCTGCTTTCTGAATGTTGCGGTCGAGTGTCGTGCGTACGGTGAGCGTACGCTGGGGAAGTTTTCCTGCAACTTTTTTGACTTCTTCGAAGGCCCAGTCCAGGAAATAGTCGGGGCTTTCATTTTTTGCACGGTCGATGATGCTGGCAGGGTTGCGGCGCGCAACAGCCACCTGGCCATTGCTCATGAAGCCGCTTTCAACCATGTTGGAAAGCACCACATTGGCGCGTGCGCGTGCCGCAGGCAGATTGACATGCGGTGCGAATTTCGCAGGCGCTTTGAAAAGCCCGGCCAGCATGGCGGCTTCCGCAAGAGTGACATCTTTGACGTTTTTACCGAAATAAAACTCGGAGGCAGCAGCAATCCCGAATGTACCGCCCCCCATATAAGCGCGGTCGAGATACAGTTGGAGAATCTCTTTCTTGGTGAGATTGCTTTCAAGCCAAAGGGCGAGGAAAGCTTCCTTGATCTTGCGTTCAATCGTCCGCTCATTCGAAAGAAACAGGTTCTTGGCAAGCTGCTGCGTGAGGGTCGAGCCGCCTTGCACCACGCCATTGGCACGCAGATTCTGATTGAGCGCGCGGCTGAGCCCCCAGAAATCAATGCCATAATGATCGAAAAAGCGACGATCTTCCGTACCAAGCACTGCTTTGATGACATGATCGGGCAGTTCATCAATCGGCACTGCCTGGCGATGCAAAATCCCGCGTTGGCCTATTTCATTGCCATATCGATCGAGAAAGGTGACGGCATAGTCATCCTGCGCACGCCAGTCTTTTTTGGTTTCTTCAAAAGCTGGAAGTGCAAGTCCGAGCATAAGGACGGCGCCAATCGTGCCAAGCGTAAAGCCTTCATCCAGCACTTCCACGACCAGACGTCGAAAGCCGCGAACACGAAATCTGCGCGAGAAAATAGTGATATTTTCCCACCATTCACGTGTATGAGAACGCAGATTATAGAGGCCGGAATCGATCCAGGCATCAAGTCCTATAAGCCGGGAAACCCGGAAGGGCCGGCGGCTTTTTTTGTTAGAACTTTCATCGGCCGTTTTACGCATGAACTCTACTTTAAAGCCGTAAAATTTATGAAACGAGCGAAACCTGCTCGCGGATAATAGCAGATTAATAAGTTATAACTCATTTTAATTCGTAAACAGAGTCGACAAAAGTCGATATGAAAAAAATCATAAATAGGAAAATAGTCCTTGACGGCGTAACGGTGCTTTGCTACCAATTAGATACGGTCAAGAAATTGTGACTGATACCGATGAGAGCTTCGATACCCCCGGCTTTTATCGATATTTACAAAACCCCGGAAGCAACGCGCTTTCGGGGTTTTGCATGAAAAGAGGTTAAACCTGACGGATATGGCCGTTGAAGACGCAAAAAAATGACGCGGACCGCGAGGCGCAGGTCAGGCTGGCTTTTTGCCTGCAAATAAAACATGAAATCACCCCTGCGGATATTGCGCAGGTGATGGGCATCACGGAAAAAAACTATCGGATTCGTCTCGGGCGTCTCAATCTGGATGATAAAATTGTCAGCAAGCCGTCTGCCAGTGAAACGGCTTTGCAAAGATTGCAGGCAGAACTCAATAAATTAATTGATGGCGATGATTTGCCGGACAAAAGCAAGGCTGAAGCCCTGATGGCACTGGCCAAGGCTGTGAAAACCGTTGGCGAGCTTGTTGCTGAAACACAGACTGCTGAAGGGGACACGGTGACATCCGTTGCAAGCCTTCACGAGGTTCGACAGGCGCTTATCCGCATAGACAGGAGAATTGAAGATCTTGCTCAAAGGCGCGCGCGGGACATCTTGGGGCGCGGACTTGACGCAAAATCAGATATTGGCAGCGGATTGTGAATGGCTGATCAGGGCGCGTGATGCGCAATTGCCACCATTTGGTGACTGGCGGACTTGGCTTATTCTGGGCGGACGTGGCTCGGGAAAAACGAGGGCAGGGGCGGAATGGGCATCGGGGATGGCATTGGGATTGGCACCTTTCTCGCAGAAAGCATGCGGACATATTGCGCTGGTCGGCGAAACTTTCGCCGATGCGCGTGAGGTGATGGTCGATGGCCCTTCCGGCATTTTATCGGTGTCGCGCATTTCGCGTCCCCGTTATGAAACAACGCGCAGGCGACTGCTGTGGGACAATGGGGCCGTGGCGTCTCTTTATACATCAGAAGATCCAGATGGCTTGCGTGGGCCGCAGTTTGATGCCGCATGGTGCGATGAGCTTGCAAAGTGGAAAAACCCGCAAGCCACATGGGACATGCTGCAATTCGGGCTTCGACTGGGAGACTTCCCACGTCAGGTGGTGACGACAACACCGAGGGCAGTGCCATTGTTGAAGGCGCTGATGACAGACAGTTCTGTAACCATGACGCATATGCGCACCGCGGAGAATGCAGCGCATCTGGCTGTTGGCTTTATGGAGACTATCAATCAACGCTATGCGGGAACCCGCCTTGGACGACAGGAACTCGATGGCGAATTGATTGAGGAGCGCGCAGGCGCTTTGTGGTCGCGTGAGCGGATCGAACAGTGTTTTGAACCCAAAGCCCCTGAGCTTGAGCGTATTCTGATCGCTGTTGATCCGCCTGCATCATCCAACAAATCGTCGGATGCCTGCGGAATCGTTGTGGCCGGGATTGATGAAAATGGCTTTGCGCATGTGTTGGCTGATGAAAGCATGAATATGGCCAAGCCGCATCAATGGGCGCGGCGTGCAATCGCACTTTATCATTCTTATGAGGCCGATGCGATTTTGGCCGAGGTCAATCAGGGCGGTGAAATGGTTGCCGCCGTTCTGTCGGCCGAAGATGCCACCGTTCCGGTGCTGATGCGGCATGCATCGCGCGGCAAATGGCTGCGCGCCGAGCCGGTGGCGGCCCTTTATGAACAGGATCGTGTTCGTCATGCAGGACGCTTTGCAGCACTTGAAGATGAAATGTGTGATTTCGCACCCGAAGGTCTGTCCACCGGGCGCTCGCCGGACCGTCTTGATGCCCTTGTCTGGGCGCTGACCGAACTCATGCTCGGTCACGACCGAAAGCCGCGTATCAGGCGTTTCGGATAACATTTACACTGATTGGAGAGCCGATATATGGCGTGGAATTTGCCGTGGCGTAGAAATGCCGGGAAGGCAGCCTCATATTCTGATGCGGGACGTGAGCGCAAAAACACGAATGGCTTTGTGGCCCTTCATATGGAACGCGGACCATCCTGGATAGCGCGGGATTATACATCATTGGCGCGCGAAGGGTTTATGCGTAATCCGGTGGCGCATCGTTGCGTTCGGCTGATCGCCGAAGCGGCCAGCAATGTGCCGTGGCTGCTTTATGAGGGCACGACCGAGCATGAAGTTCATCCGCTGCTTGATCTTGTGGCGCGCCCCCAGAGTGGTCTGGATGGAAGCAGTTTTTTTGAACGGCTTTATGGCCATTTGCTGATTTCAGGAAATGCTTATGTGGAGCGTGTTGCTCTTCCAAGCGGAAACAGCGAGTTGCATTTGCTCAGGCCTGAAAGGGTGACGCTAGAAACATCGAATGATGGATGGCCGCAATCGCTGGTCTATCGTTCAGGCAATACAAGCCGAGTGGTGTCTCTTTCAGGCGAGGCATCCTCTGGCCTGCATCTGAAACTGTTTCATCCACTGGATGATCATTATGGTTTTCCGCCGCTTGAAGCGGCTTTAATGGCGCTTGATCTGCATAATGCAGCAGGTGCCTGGAACAAGGCTCTGCTTGATAATTCCGCACGGCCTTCCGGCGCGTTAGTCTACGCACCAAAAGATGGTGGCAATCTGACGGAAGAGCAGTTTGATCGCCTGAAAACCGAGCTTGAAGAAGGCTACACAGGGGCCTCAGGGGCGGGGCGACCATTGCTTCTTGAAGGCGGACTGGACTGGAAAGCCATGGGCTATAGCCCGCAGGATATGGATTTTATCGAAGCCAAAAATGGTGCCGCACGCGATATTGCGCTGGCATTTGGCGTGCCGCCGATGCTGCTCGGTATTCCGGGTGATAACACATATGCAAATTATGCCGAAGCCAATCGCGCCTTCTATCGCCTGACTGTTCTGCCGCTGATCAACCGGACTGCCAAGGCCTTTGGCTGTTGGCTGGGCCCACTGTTTGGCGGCGATCTGCGGCTAGAGCATGACATTGACCAGATCGAAGGGTTGTCGCTCGAACGGGAGTCGCTCTGGCGGCGTGTGTCAGAAGCCTCATTTCTTAGCGATGACGAAAAACGCGATGCGGTTGGCTATCAGCTGCGCGCAGAAAGGAGAGTGCCATGAGTAATCTGAGTGATACCGTAATGACATCCGATGCAACATTGGTTTGGTTTGCCAAGATTGCCGGAGCGGTTGCCGGTTCTGCCGTGTCACTTGCCTATATGCTGCCCAAAGGAAAACGCGAAGCTGGCATTCGCTTTGCGGTGGGAATCATCTGCGGTATGATCTTTGGCGGTGCCGCAGGCGTTAAAATAGCGGAAACACTCTCGCTTGAAGCCCTTCTTGGCCGAGCTGAACTGATGCTGATGGGGTCGACGGCTGCAAGCCTTGCTGCATGGTCGGTGCTTGGCATTCTGAAGCGCTTTGCCGAGCGGGTGAAGCATGCGCCGCTTCAGGGGCTTATAACGTCTCAAAGGAGCGGGAATGATAAAGCCTGATCTCAAACTGGAAACCAAGCGTGCTTCACTTGCGCTCAGTGATGTCGAAATGGACGGGAGTTTTTCCGGCTATGCCAGTATTTTCGGCCTGCCTGATCTTGGCAATGACATTATTGAAAAAGGTGCTTTTGCAAAGTCGCTGTCGACCCGGAGATCGTCGGGTGTGCGGATGCTCTGGCAGCATGATGCGGCCGAGCCGATCGGTGTATGGACAGATATTCGCGAGGATGCGCGTGGTCTTTATGTGGAAGGCAGGCTTGCCAAGGGTGTGGCGCGCGCACGCGAAGCACTGGAGCTGATGCGGGCAGGCGGGCTTGATGGACTGTCCATCGGCTTTCGCACCGTGAAGGCGCGCAAGGATGCACGCACGGGCCTGCGCCATATTGTTGAAGCGGATCTCTGGGAAATCTCGGTGGTGACGTTTCCGATGCTGCCACAGGCGCGCATCAACAATCTGAAAGCGGATTTGCCAACAGTCAGAGAATTTGAACGTTGGCTCACGCGGGATGCGGGGTTAAGCCGTTCCGCTGCACGTCTGGTGATAGCCAAAGGCTATTCAGCACTTGCAGCCTTACAAAGCCGGAATGAGCGGGACGCTCTCAACTCGGGCGATACAGGCCTTGCACAGCGTATGCGTGCCGCCTGCAAGATGATGTCTTTTAACTAAATCAGGATCAAAATGAACAACACTCATAAAGTCCAGCTCGAAACCAAGAGCGTGGAAACAAAGGCGCTTGGCGCCAATCTGGGCAATGATGGCGATGTGTCGGAAGCCTTCGATGAATTCATGGCCGCTTTTTCGGCCTTTCGTGAAGCCAATGATGAGCGGCTGAAAAAAGTCGAAAAGAATACGAGTGTCGATGTGCTGCTGCGCGAAAAGGTTGATCGTATCAACCACGCGCTCGACGAGCAGAAACAGGCGCTTGACCAATTTGTTCTGAAAACTGCACGTCCGCAACTGGGCAAATGTCCGGTTGTCGAAAACCGCGAACACAAGCAGGCTTTCGATGACTATGTACGCCGTGGCGATGAACAGGCGATGCGCGGTATTGAGCAGAAAGCGCATTCTTACGCCTCTGGGCCGGATGGCGGTTATCTTGTGCCAGCAGAGCTTGAAACCGAAATTGGCCGCAGGCTGGCTGTGTTGTCGCCGATCCGTGGCATTTCAAGCGTGCGCCAAGTTTCTGGTGCTGTGCTCAAAAAGCCGTTTTCGGTGAGCGGCCCGGCAACAGGCTGGGTCGGTGAAACTGATGCTCGCCCACAGACAGCTTCGGCCAAACTGGCAGAACTGCAGTTTCCAACTATGGAAATCTACGCGATGCCGGCGGCAACATCTTCGCTTCTCGATGATGCTGCCGTTAATGTCGAGCAGTGGATCGCCGAGGAAGTGGAAGCAGCCTTTGCCGAGCAGGAAGGCGAGGCCTTTATCAGCGGCAATGGCGTCAACAAGCCAACGGGCTTTTTGAGCTATGATACGGTCGAAGACACAAGCTGGGAATGGGGCAAGATCGGTCATATCGAAACGGGTGTTGCAGGTGCGCTGCCAGCAGCCGATCCGTCTGACAAGCTGATCGAACTTATCTATGCGCTGAAAGCCGGATATCGTCAGAATGCCAGTTTCGTTATGAATCGCAAGACTCAGAGCGTGCTGCGCAAGCTCAAAGATGCAGACGGAAATTACCTCTGGCAGCCGCCCTCGGCTGTTGGCGAGAAAGCGTCACTGATGGGCTTTGGTCTGGTTGAGGCCGAGCATATGCCGGATATTGCAGCCGACGAAACGCCAATCGCTTTTGGTGATTTTGAACGGGGGTATCTGGTTGTGGACCGTATTGGCGTTCGCGTTTTGCGCGACCCATACTCTGCCAAACCATATGTGCTTTTTTATACCACCAAGCGCGTTGGCGGTGGTGTTCAGGATTTTGATGCGATCAAGCTTCTGAAGTTTGGAGCCTGATATTTGCATCAACAAGCATCGTATCCGAAAGCGGAATCATGTTTTCGGGATGCGCATTTCGCAGCGGCTTTGCTGCATTTCTGCTTAACGACCCTGCCGGTTTTGGCAGCTAGATTCAATTCGCAAACACGTTGAATCTTTTTCTGGAATGCCATTCGTAACTATCTGATTTGAGAGTTATTTTAAGGGGAAATAAATGACAATGTTTCTTGTCACGCCGCCGGTACTTGAACCGGTGACGGTCGCGGATGCGCGTGCATTTTTAAGAATTTCAACGGACAGCGAAGATGACATTCTTCGCCGTATTATCAAGACAGCACGTGAACTGGTCAAGGCTGATACAGGGCTGGCTCTTATCGACCAAACTTGGCGGTTGCGCGTTGATCGCTGGCCGCGTTCGGGTCGGTTGGCTCTTTTCAAGTATCCGGTAAAGGCTGTGACCGCTGTCGTCGCATATCGCTGCGACGGAACTGCAATCAGCATGGAGCCCGAAGAATTCATGCTCCAGCATGGACGCCGCCCCCAGCGTGTTTACATGGCACAATATCCTGATGCGCAGTCGTTTTGCGGTCTTGAAGTCGACTTCATTGCGGGCTTTGGCGAAACGGGTGTCGAGGTGCCTGACGCCCTCAAGCAAGCCATACTCACGTTGAGCGCGCATCTCTACGAGAACCGCGCTGGTCTTGATGGCGCAACATCAGAGCTTCCGCCGATGGTTGGGCAGATGGTCGATAGTTGGCGGCGCATATCTCTATGAACAACGTCCTGTTTATTGATCCAGGCCAGCTCACCGTAGAGCTGGCTCTGGAAGCCATGCATCCGATTGCCGACGGCATGGGCGGCTATCGCGAAACATGGGTGGAAGTATCAACCGTTTGGGGGCGCATTGAACCAATAACCGCCAGTCAACGCGATTTCGGCACCCGGCCACGCCCGGAAATAACCCATCGTATCTTGGTGCGCCATCGTGAGGATATTTCATCCGACAAGCGCTTCCGAAAAGGGGGGCGTGTTTTCTTGCTGCGTTCCGTACGCGATCCGGATGAAAGCGGACGCTATCTGATTTGTCTGGCAGTGGAGGAAGGGCGGTGAACGTAACCATGAAATTAACGTTTGATGGCCTCGTGCGTGCGCTTCGGTTCAAACAGATAGCGCTGCGCGAGGAAATTGCCACCTGGGGATCTGGCAGTCGAGGCGACAAAGAAAAGCTGATTGGGGAACACAATGAAGAGCAGCGCGGCAGCATTGCAGAAAGCACTTTATGAGGCCTTGAAGAACGACGGCGAACTCATTGAAACGCTTGGTGGAGAACATGTTTATGACCATGTCCCACCAAAAACCGCGTTCCCTTATATCACGCTTGGCGAGACACTGACGAAGGATTGGAGCACGGCGAGCGAGCTGGGCGGGGAGCATTTTCTCAACATTCAGATATGGGCGCGCGAGTCAGGCCGCAAACGCGTTTTGGAGATTGCCGGGCGCATCGCTACGCGTCTTGATGAACAACCGCTCGCAGTCAACGGCCATCGCATCGTCAATCTTATGTTGACCGAAGTGCTAGCCCGTAACACCGACGGGTTCGGGAGTTATCTCGGCACCATGCGCTATCGGGCCGTAACAGAACCCGTAATTTGATTCAGGAGCCAAATATGACAGCTCAACGCGGCAAGGACATCTTGCTGAAAATTGCGCATGGCGCAGGGCAGTTTGAAACCTGTGCCGGCCTGCGCACCAAACGCATTGCGTTCAATGCGGAAACGGTCGATGTGACTGACGCCGACGCAGCCGGGCGCTGGCGACAGTTGCTGGCCGGAAGCGGCGTGCAGCGGGCCTCTGTAAGCGGGTCTGGCATATTCAAAGATGCAACGTCTGATGCTCTGATACGCAGCGTATTCTTTGATGGTGAAATTCGCAACTGGCAGATTTTACTTCCTGACTTTGGAACAATCACAGGGCCGTTTCAGATCGTGGCTCTTGAATATGGCGGCAATCACGATGCGGAAATGACCTTTGAAATTGCGTTGGAATCCGCCGGACTGATCGCCTTCGGAGAAGCGCTATGATGGTCAATCGTCATCGTGGCGAGGTTGCGGCAAAACTGGATGGTCGTGACTGGACACTCTGCCTGACGCTCGGTGCGCTGGCGCAACTCGAATCTGCTTTTGAGGCAGACAATCTTTCTGACCTGATCATGCGCTTTTCCGGCGGTAAGCTGTCTGCTTTCGATATGCAGCGCATCATCTGTGCGGGCCTTCATGGTGGTGGGCATAATGTACCGTTTGAAGACGTGGCCGAAATGCGCGCCGATGGCGGTGCCAGCGGCTATGCCCGCATCGTTTCAGCACTGCTGACGGCGACCTTCGGAACGGAAGAAAGCGATTCTCCTTCAAACCCTTGAGTGCCGCAGTTGAATCAAGTCCTTCACGTCAGCCTTTTCCCTGGAAAGAGGTGATGCGCGCTGGCTTTGGTTTGCTGCGGCTTTCTTCAAAAGACTTCTGGGCGATGACCCCACGCGAACTCAGTGTCGTTCTCGGGCCTGTCTCGCAGAGCAAAAATGCTCCTTCGCGCGCGACTCTCGACGCGCTGATGCATGCCTTTCCCGATAGGTGATTTATCATGACGGATGAAACCGTAACTGTTTCCGTCGAGGCGGATACAAGCGCATTTGATCGCGCATTGACGGACCTCGAAAAACGCTCATCAAGCTTCGGCTCAAGCCTGACGACTGCACTCAAAAGTGCAATCGTTTCCGGCAAGGGGCTTGACGATGTGCTGCGCGGCCTTGCCAGCAGTCTGGCAGGTTCGGCACTTTCGGCCGGGCTTCAGCCATTGCAAAGTCTTGGCTCATCGCTGATGTCGGGCGTACTTGGCGGTATTCGTGGCATCATGCCGTTTGCGAAAGGCGGTGTGGTTTCAAGCCCGACCTATTTCGGCATGGGCAATGGGGCGCTGGGGCTGACGGGGGAGGCCGGTGCAGAGGCGATTTTGCCACTCGCGCGCGGTGCTGATGGCAGACTTGGCGTTGCCACGGGTGGCACAGGCAGTAAGCCGGTGCAGGTGGTCTTTAATATGACGTCGCCCGATGTATCTTCTTTCCGCAAGTCCGAGGCACAGCTTTCCACCATGCTTGCAGGTGCAGTACGCCGTGGCGCACGGAGGATGTGAGATGGAAGCCTTTCACGATGTGCGTTTTCCGCTCAGCGTTTCGTTTGGTGCAACCGGTGGGCCGGAATGGCGCAATGAAATTGTCACGCTCACATCAGGTATGGAAAAGCGGAATGCGCGCTGGGCGCATTCACGCCGACACTTTGATGCGGGGACGGGGCTGCGCTCGCTTGATGATCTGAAAACCGTATTGGCGTTTTTTGAGGCGCGGCGCGGGTCGCTTCATACGTTTCGGTTCCGCGACCCGCTCGATTTTTCTTCCGCAACCGGCTGTGCTGCGCCCTCGCATCTCGATCAGGTGATTGGAACGGGCGATGGGGCCACCACACGCTTTCAACTCGTCAAACATTACGAGACATATGATCGCCCCATCCGGCGGCCCGTTGCAGGCTCTGTGGTGGTTGGTGTGGATGGCATAAGGCTGACTGAAACTGAGGCTTTCACGCTTTAGCCCGCCACTGGCATTGTCGCCTTCACATCCGGTTATGTGCCGTCTTCAGGCCAGCGGGTCAGTGCTGGTTTCCTGTTCGATGTGCCGGTACGTTTCGATACGGATCGTCTTTCGGCCAGCATCGCCTCGTTTCAGGCGGGTGAAATCCCGTCTATTCCCATCATTGAGGTCAAGGCATGATCCCTATTCCGACCGAACTTGAATCACATTTAAAGGGTGAAGTGACAAGCCATTGCTTTGCATGGCTTATCAGGCGTTCTGACACTGTCGTTCTCGGTTTCACCGATCATGATTCTGCTTTGCCTTTGGACGGTGTTTTATGTGAACCGCTCACGGGATTGAACAGCAGCGAAGCAACCACAATGCTTGGTCTCTCTATCGCCGGAGGCGAGGTCGAGGGTGCACTCTCATCGCAGCGCATCAGCGATCGCGATATTGAACTTGGCCGCTACGATGGTGCCATCGTTGAAAGCTATCTGGTCAACTGGAATGCTCCAGATCAGCACATGCTGTTGCGGCGCTGGATAGCGGGCACCATCAGCCGCTCCGATGGACGCTTCGTAATGGAGTTGAAAGGCGCCGCTGCAGCGTTCGATGCCGTTTGTGGGCGCCGGATTATGCGCCAGTGTAATGCAGTGCTAGGCGATAACCGTTGCGGCGTGAATGGCAATGATCCGCGATTTTCTGCCGTTGGTTCAATCCTGCATGCCGATGGTGTGATGCTTGATGTTGCCGGGCTTGAGGGCTTTGGCAGTGGCTGGTTCACGCAAGGACTGCTCACATGGACGAGTGGTGAAAATGTCGGTCGGTCTGTGCGTGTTCTTATGCACAGTGGCACTAATCTAAACCTAACCGATCAGCCGGTCCTGCCTGTCACAGCAGGCGATGGTTTTCGTATCATTGCTGGCTGCGACAAGAGTTTTGCCACCTGTAAGGCGAAATTCGAAAACGGCATTAACTTCCGAGGTTTTCCGCATCTTCCCGGAAACGATGCAGCTTTTGCCTATGTCAGCGGCGGCAATGAGTATGACGGGAGCGCACTGGTGCCATGACAATCGCAGACAAAGTTTTGACCGAAGCTGAAAGCTGGATTGGTACGCCCTATCGGCATGGCGCTTCAACGCGCGGCATAAGCTGCGATTGCCTCGGACTGGTGCGGGGTGTTTGGCATGCGCTTTATGGTGAGGAGCCAGAAGATCCCGGTGCCTATGCGCCGGACTGGGCGGAGGCCGCATCTGGCGATCCGTTGCTGGAGGCGGCCAACCGGCATATGCAGCCTCGTTCCAGCTATAATCCTGAGCCGGGTGATCTGTTGATCTTTCGCTGGCGTGCCGATGTTGCGGCCAAGCATCTCGGCATTATGACCAATCAAAACCGTTTCATCCATGCCTATGAGGGGCATCGGGTAATGGCCTCTGCGCTGGTGCCGCAATGGCGGAAACGTATAGCCGGAATTTTCATCTTTCCCGAACCAAAAGGTTAAGCAATGGCGACTGTTGTTCTGCAGGCCGTGGGCGCTGCTGTCGGAGGCATTTTTGGTCCTGTGGGTGCAGCTATCGGCGCAGGTCTTGGTGCCATGGGCGGATATGCCATCGACACGGCAATCATCAATTCTACCCGTCATATGGAAGGGGCACGCCTCAATAGCGGCCGCGTGGCCACGGCAGAAGAGGGCGCTGCATTGCCATTTGTCTATGGGACAGCACGGCTTACGGGCACGCTGATCTGGGCAACCCGTTTTGAGGAAAAGAAAACCACCGAGCGCCAGGGCGGCAAGGGCGGTCCGAAAGTCACCAGCTACAGTTATTTCGGCAATGCAGCCTATGCAGTTGCCGAAGGTGAAATTGCTACTATTCGTCGTGTATGGGCCGATGGGCAGGAGCTTGATCTTACCGAGATCGAAATGCGCATTTATCACGGCACCGATACCCAGCAGCCGGACCCGCTGATTGAGGCAAAGCAGGGCACGGGCAATGCACCCGCTTATCGCGGTACGGCCTATGTGGTTTTCGAACGCATTCCGCTTGATACTTACGGAAACCGATTTCCGCAGTTTCAGTTTGAGGTTCTGCGACCGGTTGGAGAACTGGCACAGAATCTTCGTGCCATCGCGCTTATTCCGGGGTCAACTGAATTTGGTCTTTCGCCTGATCCGGTTACGGATCGGGTCTTCTTCGGTGAACGCCGCACACTCAACCGCAATGCAAAGCGCGGTCGTAGCGACTGGACGGTGGCCATGGATGAACTGCAAGCGCTGTGCCCTCAATTGCAACACGTGGCTATCGTTCTGCCGTGGTTTGGCGATGATCTGCGTGCAGCATCATGTAAAATTCGCCCCGGTGTCACGCATCAGGCGTCGCTGTTATCAAGCCTGACATGGAAGGTCGAGAATGTCACGCGCGCGCAGGCGCATTTGATTTCGACGAGCGGCAAGGGCGCGGCCTATGGCGGAACGCCATCCGATCAGAGCGTGATCAGTGCCATCCGCGATGCGAAAGCGCGCGGTCTTAAAGTCACATTATATCCTTTTATCATGATGGATATTGCGGCTGATAATCAGTTGCCGTCTCCCTATGGTGGAATTGGGCAATCGGTCTATCCATGGCGCGGACGTATCACCTGCCATCCGGCAATCGGTGAAACAGGTTCGCCAGATACAACGCCTGAGGCGGGAAGTCAGGTTGAGGCTTTCGTCAATGGAACATGGGGTTACAGACGTTTTTTGAATCATTGTGCAAATCTTGCGGTACGGGCCGGTGGAGTCGATGCGTTTTTGCTGGGATCTGAATTGCGCGGCCTGACAAGCATTCGCGATGCTCGAGAGAACTTTCCATTTGTCACGCATCTTTGTGCGCTCGCCGGTGAAATGCGTGTGAAGCTTGGGGCGGGTTGCCGCATCAGTTATGGCGCAGACTGGACCGAATATTTTGGTTATCAGGCGCAGGACGGAACCGGCGATTTTTATTTTAACCTCGACCCGCTCTGGTCGCATCCGGCAATAGATGCCGTTGGCATCGACAATTACATGCCGCTTTCCGACTGGCGAGATAGTGATCTTCGCGGCGGCAATCCCGATGGTTTCGAGGGGCCCTATGATCTTGATGGACTGCTACAGAGTGTTGAGGCACGTGAAGGTTTCGACTGGTATTATGCCAACAGTCAAGACCGGGATGAGCGCAAGCGCACACGCATCACTGACGGGCTTGCGGGGAAGCCATGGGTCTATCGTTACAAAGACACTCGTGCATGGTGGAGCAATCCGCATCATAACCGGATTGATGGTGAGGAGGTTGCAGCACCGACCGGTTGGGTGCCGCAGTCAAAGCCCATTTGGTTTACGGAACTCGGATGTCCGGCAGTCGATAAGGGACCGAACCAGCCCAATGTATTTCCCGATCCAAAATCGTCGGAAAATGCCACGCCCTATTTTTCGAATGGCTCGCGCTCCGATATCGCAATGGATCGCTTCCTGCGCGCGCATTATTACTATTGGCCTCAAAATAATCCGGTCTCGCCGGTCTATGGCGGGTCAATGCTGGATATGGACCGCATTTATCTCTGGGCCTGGGATACGAGGCCTTTCCCGGAATTTCCGCTGAAAGGGGATGTGTGGGGTGATACGCCAAACTGGCGGCTGGGTCATTGGTTGAACGGCCGGCTGAGTGGCGTTGCCCTTGATGAACTGATTGCCGCAATCCTTGAGGACTTTGATTTGCCGCAAGCTGATTGTTCCGGTGCAGATGGACATTTGACCGGCTTCGTCATTTCAGAACCCTCCACAGCGCGTGGCGTGCTTGAACCTTTGGTGAATGTATTTGGCGTTCATGGTTTTGAGCAGGCGGGAACATTCGTCTTCCGCAGCATTGGACGTACCGCACAAACGCTGGATGTTGCGGACCTGTTGGTCGAGCCGCATGATGGTGATGCGCTGACCTCTGTTCTTGAAGACCAGGGCGATTTGCCCAGCGTGGCGGAGCTTTATTGCAACGATCCTCTGCGTGATTTTCAGGTCGTGGGGGCATCCGTGCGCCGCGATGCGGGACAAGGGACAGAGAGTCTCAGCCTTTCAGATTCGATGGAAACAGGACAGGCAATGGCCCTGGCTGAAGGCTGGATGGCACGTCGCTATGCGGAGCGGCGCACAGCAAGCTTTTCATTGCCGTGGTCGGCAGCAGCGCTTCATGTCGGGGACCGGGTACGGATCGATATTTTGGGCGGTGAGCGTGATTATGTGGTGTCATCGCTCGAAGATGGTGAGGTGCGAGCGGTCAAGGCGGTGGCGTTAGCACCCAATGTCGCCTTTGCCGACAGAGGCGAAACACCACAGCTTTCGCCGGGCGGGTCAGTTTCTGATATGAAGCCGATTTTCCATCTGATTGATGTGCCGCTCTGGCCGGGTGCGGAAGATCCCGCTGGTCAGTTTCGCATTGCTTGCCATGCCAGACCATGGCGTGGCGTGGCAATTTATGCTTCGCCTTCCGATGATGGTTTTGCCGAGCGTAATATGATTGGGGAGCGCGCGGTCATGGGAGAACTCACCGCGGCACTTGGATCAGGTCCGAGTGGACGTCTGATCGAAGCGCAGACCATAGACGTGGTGCTTTATTCGGGTGAACTGCAATCAAAGCCGATCGCACAAATTCTCAATGGTGCCAATATGGCAATGATGAAATCTCCCGATGGAAAATGGGAGGTGGTTCAGTTTCTTGAGGCCGAGGAAGTTGGACAGAATCAATGGCGATTATCGCGGCTTTTGCGCGGCCAGCTTGGCACAGAAGCGGCAAGCCGCATCGAAAAACCCATCGGAGCGCCATTTGTGCTCTTTGATGGCGGCGTACAAAGCATTGGATTGCAGGCAAATGAAATCGGGCTTGAGCTCAATTGGCGGATAGGCGCGGCAGGCAAAACCTTCTCGGATGAGTATTTTGATACTGTGAAAGTCATCGGTGGTCTGAACGCTTTGAGACCTTTAAGCCCTGTTCATCTCAGGGCAGAACGGCTTGGTAATGGTGATCTGTCGCTGCATTGGATAAGGCGCGGGCGTGTAGATGCCGATAGCTGGATGGGCGCAGATATTCCGCTGGGGGAGGACGCAGAAGCCTATCGGATTGAAATCTGGCAGGGGGAAACGCTTGTCCGAAGTTTAGAGGTGCAGACGCCATCATGGATCTATCCGAATGCTGAACGAATGGCTGAGGTTGGAGCCAACAGTTTTGAGCTGCGGATTGCGATGTTGAGCGCAAGAATAGGCGCGGGCGATTTTGCCTCAATCGAAATTCAGAATGTTTTGTGAAATGAAAGGACACGTCATGAGTGAAGACAAGCCTTGGTATCTTTCTCGCACTATCTGGGCCGGGCTGGTCGCGCTTTTTCTGTCGCTGGCTGGCGCTTTTGGCTTCATCAGCGATGCGGTGGATCATGGTGCTTTGACTGATGTAATGCTGCAACTTGCCACTGCAATTGCCGGTCTTATTACCATTTTTGGAAGGTTAGGGGCAACTTCGCGCATTTCATAATTTCATAAACCGTGATAGCAAAGTTCCGAAGATCGCCTGATACCGGAATATTGACGGATGTTTCGGAAGATATTATGCGTAAAAACAATAGTTTAGAATGGCTTCGGTCTGAGGCTGTTTTATGGGAAAAATTCCTTTGCGTTGATCATCTGCGTGTATCGTTCATGCATCGTTCAGATGAAAGGCGCTATATAAGGGACATGATGAAACAGAACCCTGCTCTCAAAATTTTCGCGCTTCTGGCCGTTAGCATTGGTCTGTTGCCTGTTAACGCCGGTGCCTTGCCAATTGCTACCCCGCAGAAGTCCAACATGCTGATTGCCGCCGCAGGTGATTGCGCGGCAGTCGGCGAACAAGTGGCCGCCTCACAGGGGGGCCAGTTGGCCAAGGCAACACCCACCACACAGAACGGTCGCGCTATGTGCGTGATCGTGGTGCTCGTGCCGGGGCGCGATGGCGAACGTCCGCGTCGTGTCGAAGTGGCTGTTCCTGCGCAATAACTTACTTTGCTAGAGAATATAGGCAAGGCAACATAGGCAAGGGAATATGGCTTGCGTATCCTGATTGTTGAAGATGACAAGGACCTGAACAGGCAGCTCTCGGATGCGTTGGGTGCAGCAGGTTATGTTATTGATAGCGCTTTTGATGGCGAGGAAGGTCATTATCTGGGCGACACTGAGCCCTATGATGCGGTGATCCTTGATATTGGCTTGCCGCAGATGGATGGCATTAGCGTGGTTGAGCGCTGGCGGCGCAGTGGCCGCACAATGCCTGTTCTGATGCTGACGGCGCGGGATCGCTGGAGCGACAAGGTTGCTGGTATTGATGCCGGTGCCGATGATTATGTTGCCAAACCTTTTCATATTGAGGAAGTGCTGGCCCGATTGCGTGCATTGATTCGTCGCGCTGCCGGGCATGCTTCATCTGAGCTGGTTTGTGGTTCCTTGCATCTTGATACGAAGACATCCAAGGCAAGCGTCGATGGCGTCGCGCTCAAGCTCACATCCCATGAATATCGCCTGCTGTCTTATCTGATGCATCATATGGATGAGGTCGTTTCGCGAACTGAACTGGTTGAGCATCTTTATGATCAGGATTTTGATCGTGACTCGAACACGATTGAAGTTTTTGTCGGACGCCTGCGCAAGAAGATGGGTGTCGATCTGATCGAAACCGTGCGCGGTATGGGATATCGCATTCGCTCGGACGAGCAGGGAGATACGAAAGGGACCGGGAACTGAAGCTTCTCAGCGTTTTCCCCTCTTTACGATCCCTTGCGATACGCGTCGTCACCCTATCGACGCTCTGGGTTATTCTGGGGCTGGTCGTTGTCGCGACACTTATCAGCACACTTTATGGCGATGCGGCGCGCAATAATTTCGAGCGGCTTCTGACGGCGCACCTTTTCAGTCTTGTTGGCGCCGTGAGCATAACACCCGATGGGCTTCTGCAGGGCCGCCCGGAATTGGGTGATCTGCGATATTCCAGCCCGCTCTCCGGTTGGTACTGGTTTGTTGACCCCATTTCTCCCAACACCAATGGCAAATTACAGTCTCTGTCTTCAGTGGGGCGTATCGTGCCGGAAATGCCGGTTTCGCAGGCGCCTTTTGATAGCTCGTTCATGCGCAGCTACACCTTGCCAGGTCTCAACGGTGAAGAGCTTTACATCGTTGAAACGGAAGTGGTGCTCGACAATGACAACCGTGTTGCGCGTTTTCGCGTGATGGGAAACCTCAGTGAAGTCCTAAGTGAAATTTCGGACTTTAGAAGGAAACTTGCATTCTATCTGGCGATTTTTGGCCTAGGCAGTGTTTTCATTAATGCAGGCATTATTCTTTTTGGTCTGCGTCCTCTCGATAAAGTGCGTCAGGCTTTGGCTGATATTCGAGAGGGGCGTTCTGCGAAGCTTGATACATCGCTGCCAATTGAGATTGCCCCCCTTGCGGTTGAAATGAATGCGCTGATTGAAAACAACCGCCGTATTGTCGAGCGCTCGCGCACACAGGTCGGGAATCTTGCGCATTCGCTAAAAACGCCGCTATCGGTCCTTGCCAATGAGGCGCGTACAATGGGTGGTCAGCAGGGGCGGCTTGTACTGGAACAAAGCGAGGCAATGCAGGTCCAGATCCAGCATTATCTGCAACGAGCACGGATTGCAGCACAACGTGACAGTGTTGTGTTTCGCACCCTGGTTACGCCTGTTCTTGAACGCATGGAGCGGGTGACAGCAAAGCTCAACCCTTCTTTGAAGATCACTTTCAGAAACACCCTGCCGGAAGCAGTCTTTGCTGGTGAGAAGGAGGATCTGGAGGAGATTGTCGGAAACCTTCTGGAAAATGCGGGTAAGTGGGGGCGCAGACGGATAAAGATTGTTTTGCAGTCTGCAACGGATTCGCAACGGCAGTTTGAAATTCTGATCGAAGATGATGGTGCGGGGCTTGCGCCGGATAAGATGGATGCGGCCCTGAAACGTGGCAATCGTGTTGACGAAACGAAGCCGGGAACAGGTCTTGGTCTGGCAATCGTTCAGGATACGGTGCGCGAGTATGGGGGGACTCTGCATCTGGGGAAAAGCGATATGGGGGGGCTTCAGGTGCGCGTTGTGTTGCCGCTGACCGAAGATTGACTGTTGCGTTTGGCTCAAGGTGATTTAGAAGATTGAAGTTATTAGCTGTATTCTGCGATAGTATGCATGCTCATTTATTATGAAGGCCGGTTTATTATGATGGTTGTATCAAGGTTTTCTGCTCCGATTCTGGTTGCTTCAATGGCGATTGCGCTTTCTGCCTGCGGTACGTCCGGCGGCGGAAAGGGTTCGGGGCTGACTTCACTTGGTGGTCTTTCTGCTCCGGCTAACACGCGCCCGGCTGACACACGTCCTGATCTGCTTGCTTCACTCGGTAATGGGCTTCTTGGCAGTTCAGCAGCGCAATTGACTGCCGCTGACCGCAAAACTGCGCTTGAAGCGGAGTATCGCGCGCTCGAATATTCGCCTGCTGGCAAAGCAGTGTCTTGGAGCGGCAGTGGGTCGGCTTCTGGTGATGTGACCGCCGCACAGCCTTATCAGGTCGGATCCCAAAATTGCCGCCAATATACCCATAGCTTTACGATTGCGGGAGCACCACAAACTGCACGTGGAACGGCTTGTCGCAATACGGATGGAAGCTGGACGCCATTAACCTGATTTGGCCTTTGCGGCGAATTGCCCTACTATGCGACTTATAGCAGGTTAGTGTTGGTTTTTGCCTCGGCTGGGATTAAGTCTCAGCCATGGAATTCTGGTTGACTGCCGCACTGCTGACTTTTGCAGCTACATTGACTGTTTTGTTGCCGCTGACGCGGAACAAGCAGGAATTTTTGCCCCCTGAAAAAAACGATCTGGAAGTTTATCGCGATCAGCTGCGTGAGATCGAAGCCGATGCCGCACGCGGCATGATTGATGCGCCAAGCGCTGAACAGGCACGTATCGAAATTTCCCGCCGTATTCTCAATGCCGAGAAAGCCAGCACGGATGCAGCCGCGCAAATGAAGAAGTCCCGCTCCGGACGCCTGCTTGCATTTCTGGCTGTTCTGGCTGTGCCGTTGATCGCGTGGGGTGTTTATCCTTTGTTTGGTGCGCCCGATATGCAGTCCATGCCGCTTGCCGCGCGTCTGGAAAATAGTCCGCAGAACAGTTCGGTTGACGAGCTTATTGCGCGTGCTGAAACACATCTTTCTCAAAATCCGAATGATGCACGCGGGTGGGATGTCTTGGCGCCAATTTATCTGCGCATTGGCCGTGGTGCCGATGCGGTCAACGCTTATCGTTCAGCAATTCGTCTTGAAGGCGAAAACTTTTCTCGCCTTCTTGGGCTTGGTGAAGCCTTGATCGCAGTGTCAGGTGGGCCGGTGACGGCAGAAGCTGAAGAATTATTCAACAAAGCAGCAAGTTTGAACCCGAAAGATATTCGCCCGCAATACTACCTCGCGCAGGGCGAAGTTCAGGATGGCAATACCGAAGGTGCTGTGAAGCGGTTACAAAGTCTGCTTGATGAAGCGCCTGCTGAAGCACCATGGCGTGCTCAGATTGAGCAGGCAATTGCCCGTATTAAGGGGGTTGTTGCGGCCCCGCCGCCTGCCAATGGCCCAACGACAGAGGATGTGGCTGCTGCTGCTGCCATGAATGCCGATGATCGTCAGGCCATGGTTGAAGGCATGGTTCAACGCCTTGATGATAGCCTTCGC
This sequence comes from Ochrobactrum chromiisoli, assembly GCF_026241335.1. GTDB lineage: Bacteria > Pseudomonadota > Alphaproteobacteria > Rhizobiales > Rhizobiaceae > Brucella > Brucella chromiisoli. Next base: position 901,193 of record NZ_JAPHAV010000001.1, read on the forward strand.
AACGACGGTGACAATCTTGACGGCTGGAAGCGGCTTGTGCAGGCTTACATTGTTCTTAATCGCCGCGATGCGGCCCTTGATGCGTTACAACGTGGTGCGGAAGCGCTCAATGTTGAGAAGCGGGATGAGCTGAAAAGCTTTGCCGCGGGGCTGGGCCTTGAAGCAGGGAGCGCAACCCAATGAGTGCGACTGCAGAAAATAATGATCGGAAAGCGAAACCGACAGGCAGTCTTGCCCGCGCCGTCAGCCAGAGGAAGCGCAAGCGCCTTATCATGATTGGTGGAGCGCTGGCTGTTCTTGCGGTCGCGGTCGGCCTCATGCTGATGGCTTTTAGTCAGGATATTCGTTTCTTTCGAACACCTGCGGATTTGACTGAACAGGAAATCACGTCCGGGGCCCGCTTTCGTCTGGGGGGGCTTGTGGAAGAGGGATCTGTTACGCGGGTTGGCAGCGAATTACACTTCACAGTCACCGATACAATTAAAACCGTCAAAGTCGTGTTTGAAGGCATTGCACCTGATCTCTTTCGGGAAGGGCAGGGTGTTGTCGCCGAGGGGCGCTTCGGCCCTGACGGGGTATTTCGCGCTGATAGTGTGCTGGCCAAACATGATGAAAATTACATTCCTAAAGATCTCGCCGACAGCCTGAAGGAAAAGGGCGTGTGGGAAGGGCAATGATGAGATCGGGATATAGAACATGAATGTTGAAATCGGTCATTTTGCCCTTGTGCTTGCACTGGCTTTGTCTGTGGTGCAATCTATTGTTCCGCTTGTGGGCGCGCAACGCAGAGATATGCAACTCATGTCCGTTGCAGCCCCCACTGCACTTGCAGTTTTCTCACTGATTGCCTTTTCCTTCATCGTTTTGACTGTTGCTTATGTCACATCCGATTTCTCGGTGCTGAATGTGGTCGAGAACTCCCATTCGCAGAAGCCGATGCTTTATAAAATCACCGGCGTCTGGGGTAATCACGAAGGCTCGATGCTGCTGTGGGTGCTGATTCTTAGTTTTTTCAGCGCACTTGTTGCAGCCTTCTCGGCCAATCTGCCTGAGACACTGCGCGCCAACGTTCTGGCTGTTCAAGGCTGGATTGCCACGGCTTTTCTTGCTTTTATCATTTTCACATCCAATCCTTTCATACGCATCTTTCCAGCGCCGATGGAGGGGGGCGATCTCAATCCGATCCTTCAGGACATCGGCCTCGCCATCCATCCACCGCTGCTTTATCTGGGATATGTCGGCTTCTCAGTCTGTTTCTCTTTCGCTCTTGCGGCGCTTATCGAGGGACGTCTGGATGCTGCATGGGCTCGCTGGGTGCGTCCATGGGCACTGCTTGCATGGATGTTCCTGACGGGCGGCATCGCGATGGGTTCCTACTGGGCCTATTATGAACTTGGCTGGGGAGGTTGGTGGTTCTGGGATCCGGTTGAAAACGCATCCTTCATGCCATGGCTGGTCGGCACTGCATTGCTGCATTCGGCAATTGTGATGGAAAAGCGCTCGGCACTGAAAATCTGGACCGTCCTGCTCGCAATATTGACCTTCTCGCTGTCTCTGCTCGGCACATTTCTGGTGCGCTCCGGTGTGCTTACATCGGTGCATAGTTTTGCAACCGATCCGGGGCGTGGGCTATTTATCTTAGCCATCCTTGCGATTTTCATCGGCGGTTCCCTGTCGCTTTTTGCGCTGCGTGTTCAAAGCCTTTCGTCGGGTGGGCTGTTTCAGCCGATTTCGCGCGAAGGCGCGCTGGTTTTTAACAATCTTTTCCTCACAACGGCGGCAGCAACGGTGCTGATCGGTACGCTTTATCCGTTACTTCTGGAGGTTCTGACGGGTGAGAAGATTTCAGTTGGCGCACCATTCTTCAACATGACATTCGGGCCGTTGATGATTCCGTTGCTGCTGGCCGTGCCTTTCGGGCCGCTTCTGGCCTGGAAACGCGGTGATCTTTATGGCGTCGCTCAACGGCTGATGACCGCCTTCGCTTTGGCTTTGATTGTCTTTGGCATCGTGCTGTGGCGCAGCAATGCGCATTCGGTGATGGCAGCACTTGGCATCGGTCTCGCGGCATGGCTTATCTTTGGCAGCCTTACTGACCTGTGGCTCAAAGCAGGGATCGGTAAAGTTTCGGCAGGCAAGGCATTCTCACGCTTCATCGGTCTGCCGCGTTCGGTCTTCGGCACATCGCTCGCGCATATGGGCCTTGGCTTTACGCTGCTTGGCATTGTCAGCGTCACAACCTTTGGCACGGAAAATGTCGTTGTTATGCGTTCCGGTGATACGGTCAGCATTGCCGACTATTCGCTGCGCTTTGACGGACTGCGCCCGCTAACGGGCTCTAACTTCACAGAAAACCGCGGCGATTTTACGCTGTTCGATTCCTCAAATCGTGATCTTGGGCAGATCCACTCCTCAAAGCGCTTTTTCCCTGCGCGTCAGATGCCCACAACTGAATCGGGCATCCGCACACTGTGGTTCAGCCAGATCTATGTCGCTCTTGGTGATGAGCCGGGTGAAGGATCCATCGTTGTGCGGGTCTGGTGGAAACCATATGTCACACTCATTTGGTACGGCGCTCTGGTGATGATGCTTGGCGGCATCTTCTCGCTGGCCGATCGGCGATTGCGCATCGGCGCTCCGTCGAAAGCGCGCAAGTCTTCGTCCAAGCAGGCAGGGGCAAGCGCATGAGACTCTCCCAAAAACTCGCGGCGTTTTTTTTAGGATTTTCATTGATACTATATGGTTCTGCTGCTTTGGCAGTGAACCCCGACGAGATTCTGCCTGATCCTCAGCTTGAAAGTCGTGCGCGTCAAATCTCGGCTGAACTTAGATGCATGGTCTGTCAGAATGAATCGATAGACGATTCCAATGCCGAACTCGCACGAGATTTGCGCATATTGGTGAGGGAGCGCCTGACATCGGGCGATACCGATCAGCAGGTTATCGATTTTGTGGTGGATCGTTACGGCGAATTCGTTTTGCTTAAGCCGCGCTTCAATGCACAGACAGCTCTTTTATGGGGTTTCCCTGTGCTTCTTCTTTTAATTGGTGGCATCGCACTTGTTTTTGCATTTCGCAGAAGAAGTGCTGTCGTTGAAGTGCAAAAGCCGCTTTCTGAAAGCGAAAGAGCCCAGCTTTCCCGGCTTCTTGACGACAAATAATCGCGTTTGAGCGGGAATTATAAGCTCTATTCTTACAAAAGTTTCATCTTGCGGAAATTGAGCGGTAAGGTAGCCCATACTATCTTAAGCTCTATAAAGAGTTCACAGAGCTGGTAAGCCATGTAACGGCGCGCTGGTCCGAGAATATTGCTCGCAAGGAGAGACTTATGTTTAAAGCGACTAATTCCAGGTATCGTAAGGGCGTTGCAGCCTTGGCACTGTCGGCAGCGCTCGCTGGCGGTTTTGTCGCAACCGGCCCTTTGGGCGCATTGCAGGATGCCCGTGCTGAAGCTGTCCGCGTTACCGGTCCCCAGCAGGCAGGCTTTGCTGATCTTGTTGAAAAGGTTCGCCCCGCTGTTGTCAGCGTGCGGGTGAAGAAGGAAGTGCAGGAAGTTGACAATCAGGGTCAGCAGTTCGCGCTGCCTCCAGGCTTTGATCAGCTCCCGGACGGTCATCCGTTAAAGCGCTTCTTCCGTGATTTCGGTATGGAGCCACGCGGTGATGCGCGCCCGGATGATCGCCGTCAGGGCAAGCGCGGTGCAAAGCCGCGTCCAGGTCACGAACGTCCGTTTGCGCAGGGTTCTGGCTTCTTCATTTCAGAAGACGGCTATCTGGTTACCAACAATCATGTCGTTTCCGATGGTGACGCTTATAGCGTTGTGATGGATGATGGCACCGAATATGATGCCAAGCTCATTGGCGCCGATCCGCGCACCGATCTTGCTGTGCTCAAGGTTGATCAGCCTAAGCATAAATTTACCTATGTCAGTTTTGGTGACGATAACAAGGTCCGTGTCGGTGACTGGGTTGTCGCTGTCGGTAACCCCTTTGGTCTTGGCGGCACCGTGACATCCGGTATCGTTTCGGCGCGCGGTCGTGATATTGGTGCCGGCCCTTACGATGACTTTATCCAGATTGACGCTGCGGTAAACAAAGGTAATTCCGGTGGTCCGGCTTTTGATCTCTCCGGTGAAGTGATCGGCATCAACACCGCGATCTTCTCCCCATCTGGCGGCAGCGTTGGTATTGCCTTCGCAATTCCGGCTTCCACTGCCAAGCAGGTTGTGGATCAGCTGATCAAGACAGGTTCGGTTGAACGTGGTTGGATTGGTGTTCAGATTCAGCCTGTCACCAAGGACATTGCAGCATCGCTCGGTTTGGCGGAAGAAAAAGGCGCAATCGTTGCCTCGCCACAGGCTGATGGCCCTGCTGCAAAGGCAGGCATCAAGGCAGGTGATGTGATCACCGCAGTCAATGGTGACCCTGTTCAGGATCCACGTGATCTTGCACGCAAGATTGCCAAGATTGCGCCGGACGAAAAGGCAGCATTGACGGTCTGGCGTAAAAATAAGGCTCAGGAAATCGACGTTACGATTGCCGCTATGCCTAAGGATGCAGGCAAGGCCACAACCCAGTCCGATGATGGCAACAGCGATCAGGGTGAAACGCTTGACAACTATGGTCTGACGGTCACGCCTTCAGAAGAAGGTGACGGTGTTGTTGTAACCAATGTTGACCCGGACAGCGATGCTGCGGATCGTGGCATTCGTTCTGGCGATACGATTGTTACTGTCAATAATCAGATCGTGAAGAGCGCGAAGGATATCGACAAGGCTATTGCCGAAGCATCGAAGGCAGGTCGCAAGGCTGTGTTGCTTCAGATCCAGAGCAATGATCAGAGCCGCTTCGTCGCTCTACCAATCGATCAGGGTTAATGCTGTACTGTTGGTCTTGCTGTGATTAAATCTGGTGCCAGGCGGACGATCCGCCTGGCATTGCTTCATTTTCTCCAACGACCCGGTATAGTAACGCCATGAAGATTCTCGTTATCGAAGACGACCGCGAAGCGGCCCGCTATCTTGAGAAGGCCTTTACCGAGGCCGGTCATTCTGCTGATATTGCCGGTGACGGCGAGACTGGTTATGCACTGGCGGAACATGGCAGCTATGATGTGCTGGTCGTTGATCGGATGCTGCCCAAGCGCGATGGACTTTCTGTCGTTGCAGGTCTTCGGGCGAAGGGCTTGGAAACGCCGGTTCTCATTCTTTCTGCCCTCGGCGAAGTGGATGATCGCGTAACGGGTTTACGTGCGGGTGGTGATGATTATCTCACCAAACCCTATGCATTTTCCGAGCTTCTGGCGCGTGTGGAAGTTTTGCAGCGTCGCTCGAGTCCGCGCGAGGCCGATACTATTTATCGCGTTGGTGATCTGGAACTCGACCGTCTCGCACACACCGCACGCAGACAAAATGTCGACATCACACTCCAGCCGCGCGAATTCCGTTTGCTTGAATATTTGATGCGTCATGCGGGACAGGTCGTGACGCGCACAATGTTGCTCGAAAATGTCTGGGATTATCACTTTGATCCCCAGACCAACGTGATTGATGTGCATATTTCGCGCCTGCGTTCAAAGATCGAAAAGGGATTTGACGGTCCGCTGCTGCACACGGTGCGCGGTGCAGGTTACATGTTGAAAGCCGGACGTTCCAAGCCAGCTTCGAATGCCGGGACAGCCGTTTCCGGAGGACAAGAGTGAGCCGTTTTTCCGCACTTATGCGGACAACTGCCGTGCGATTGTCCACGCTCTACCTGCTGCTTTTTGCAGTAGGCGCGGTCGCGCTTGTTTTTTACATGACAAATCTGTCGGCTTCAATTCTCAATGGCCAGACGCAGGAAGCTTTGGGCGAGGAAGTTGCAAGCATTGGCAAGGCCTATGCGCGTGGCGGCATACCTCAACTCGTGCGGACAATTGATTATCGTTCCCGTCAGCCGGGCGCTTATCTTTATCTCGTCGCCGATCCATCGGGGCGTATTCTCTCCGGCAATGTCGAAGGTGTCGAGCCGGGTGTCCTTGATACGGATGGCGTGGTTGAACGCGCGTTCAAATATCGGCGCTATGGTGATCAGGGGGCTGAAACCGAGCATCGTGCGATTGCCGTGGTGATTGCGCTGCCCAATAGTATGCGCCTGCTGGTCGGCCGCGATCTGGGCGAACCGGAGCGTTTCCGCGATCTGGTGCGTAGCTCGCTGATGCTGGCACTTGGTATCATGGGCGTTGGCGCACTTCTGATCTGGTTCTTTGTTGGCCGTCGGGCACTCAAGCGCATTGATGATATGTCGCGTGCATCACAGCGCATTATGGATGGTGATCTGACAGGTCGGTTACCGGTTAATGGTTCGGGCGACGAGTTTGATCGCTTGTCCGGCAATCTCAACGTCATGCTTGGGCGCATTCTTGAGCTGAATGAGGGGCTGAAACAGGTTTCTGATAACATCGCGCATGATCTCAAGACACCGCTGACACGACTGCGCAATCGTGCTGAAGAAGCGCTCTCGCGCAAGAAAACCGGCCCGGAATATCGTGAAGCGCTTGAGGCTATGATCAGCGAATCCGATCAGCTGATCCGCACATTCAACGCCATCTTAATGATTTCGCGTCTCGAAGCGGGCTATTCGACTGAAAGTCTTGAAAACATGTCGGTGGCGTCGATTGTCAGGGACGTTGCGGAAATGTATGAGCCGGTTGCCGAAGATGCTGGCGCTGCTTTGACGCTTGGAGCGTTGGACGATGTGCCTTTGCATATCAACCGCGAATTGGTCGGCCAGACGGTTTCAAACCTCGTCGATAATGCCATCAAATATGCTTTGCGAAGCGAGAAGGATGCTGCCGTCAGTCTCTCCATGGAGCGCGATCAGCAATGGGTGCGCATTGTGGTGGCCGATAACGGTCCGGGGATTCCCGAGGACAAGCGTGAACAGGCGACAGAGCGTTTCGTAAGACTTGAGGAAAGCCGCACGCAGCCGGGTTCAGGGCTCGGTTTAAGCCTTGCCAAGGCGGTCATGAAGTTGCACGGTGGCGCTCTTCGTCTCGAAGACAATGGTCCCGGTCTGCGTGCTGTTCTGGAGTTTCCGTTGGTAAAAGATGAAAAACCATAATGGCTTAGAGCGCATCCCGAAAAGTGTGAAGTGATTTTCATATAAGATGCGCGTCAAAACAAATAAACAGAGCGCCGATTTGATAAAATCAGATCGAGATGTGCTCTAATACACGAGGGGCTTATGACGGCTGAAGACACAAAGGCACTGTTTTTTGATCGAAACCTTTGTGGGCTGACACCCCTTGATGACGAGAGAGCACAGTCCTTCCTGACTGATCTTGAAGAGCGGGTAAAGGAAGAAGAACTTGGCCGCGTCAAAGCCCTTTTGCAAGACAAACGCGCCGCGAGCTTTCTGGCAGCCGTCCTTGACCTGTCGCCCTTTATGCGCGAGGCGCTCATCCGTCACCCGCGCATTCTTGATCGCATTGCAGTCGATACGCCTGAGCAGGCGCTTGCCAATATTCTTTCCGAAATTGTTGCATCCGGCCTCGAAGACGGTGTGACCGAGGCGGCGTTGATGAGCAGCCTGCGGCAACGAAAGCGAGAGGCGCATGTGCTGATTGCACTTTGTGATCTGGCTCGGATTTTTAATACCGAAATGACGACTGGCTGGCTCACGGATCTCGCAGAAGCCTGTACGGGCGCAGCCGTTCGTTTTCTTCTGCGCGATGCGGACAGTGCCGGTAAAATCAAGCTGCTGGATCGCGATAACCCCGAAAAAGAAAGCGGCTGGATCATTCTTGGCATGGGTAAGTTCGGTGCGCGCGAACTTAATTATTCTTCTGATATTGATCTGATTGTTTTTATCGATTCAGAACGCCCGGCGATTATAGACCCTTATGAGTGCGTGGATGCTTTCTCGCGGATGACGCGGCGTCTGGTTCGTATTCTGCAGGATCGCACGGCTGACGGCTATGTCTTCCGCGTCGATCTCAGACTGCGTCCTGATCCGGGATCGACACCGCTGGCAATTCCGGTGGGGGCAGCGCTTCATTATTACGAAGGGCGCGGCCAGAACTGGGAACGTGCAGCGATGATCAAGGCGCGGCCTGTTGCCGGTGATCGCGAATCCGGCCAGCAAGTGCTTGCCGAACTTAGCCCCTATGTCTGGCGCAAATATCTCGATTATGCGGCAATTGCTGATGTGCATTCGATCAAGCGGCAGATTCATGCGCATAAGGGCCATGGCGATATCGCCGTGCGCGGGCATAATGTGAAACTTGGGCGCGGCGGTATCCGCGAAATCGAGTTTTTCGTGCAGACACAGCAATTGATTGCCGGTGGACGTTTTCCCGAATTGCGTGGCAATCAGACGGTCCCAATGCTGGCCAGACTTGCCGAGCGCGGCTGGATCACCGAGAAGGCACGTGATGCGCTTGGCAAGGAATATTACTTCCTGCGCGATGTTGAACATCGCATTCAGATGGTTGCCGATGAGCAAACCCACATTCTCCCGGAAGATGATGAAGGCTTTGCCCGCATTGCCCATATGATGGGCTATTCTGATACAGCCGCGTTTTCCGATGTGTTTTTATCGGCGCTCAAGATCGTTGAAAAGCACTACGCTGCATTGTTCGAACAGGCGCCCGAACTTGGCTCATCCAGTGGTAATCTCGTTTTCACTGGCGATGTCGATGATCCGGGAACATTGGAAACGCTTGCCTCGATGGGGTATGAGCGTCCAAGCGACATTTGCCGTGTCATCCGCACATGGCATTTTGGCCGTTATCGCGCCACACAATCAGCCGAAGCACGCGAGCGTCTCACAGAACTGACACCAGCCTTGTTGCAGGCTTTTGCCGCAACAAAGCGCGCAGATGAATCGCTTTTGCGCTTTGATGGTTTTCTGCAGGGACTGCCTGCGGGCATCCAGCTTTTCAGCCTGCTTCAATCCAATCCGCGCCTTCTCAACTTGCTTGTGATGATCATGAGCGCCGCCCCCCGGCTTGCAGAGGTGATCACGCGCAATCCGCATGTCTTTGATGGACTTCTCGATCCGGCAATTTTCTCGGAAATGCCAACGCGTCATTATCTTGAGGAGCGGTTGCGCGTTTTTCTGGGCGCTGCCACCGATTATGAAGAAGTGCTCGACCGCTTACGCATTTTTGCGGCTGAACATCGCTTTTTGATCGGCATTCGTCTGCTCACCAGTGCGATTGATGGTGTTCGGGCAGGGCGCGCATTCTCCGATCTGGCTGAACTGATGATTGGTAAGGCTTTCGAGGCAGTGGAAGCCGAACTTGAGCGCCGCCATGGCAAGGTGAAGGGCGCGAAGGTTGCATTGCTTGCCATGGGCAAGCTTGGCAGTCGCGAACTGACTGCAGGCTCCGATGTCGATCTGATCCTGCTTTATGATCATGACAAGGATGCTGAGGAATCGGATGGCGCGAAGCCGCTTGCGCCGTCGCAATATTATATTCGACTGACACAGCGTTTGATTGCGGCCTTGTCTGCGCCAACCGCCGAAGGCGTGCTTTATGAAGTCGATATGCGTTTGCGCCCCTCCGGCAATAAAGGCCCCGTTGCCACGCATATTGAATCATTTGGCAAATATCAGCGCAGCGAGGCATGGACGTGGGAACATATGGCGCTCACCCGTGCGCGCCCGATCCATGGCGACGTGGCATTCAGCGACTTTATCAGGGGCGAAATTGACGAAGTGCTGGCGGCCAAACGCGACACACACAAGATCGCCAAAGATGTGCACGAAATGCGCGACCTCATTTATGAGGAAAAGCCGCCGCGTGACGATTGGGATTTCAAGCTGAAACCCGGTGGCATTGTTGATCTAGAATTCATCGCGCAGTTTGCCGTGCTGACCGGCAAGGAAATCAGACATCCCCGACCCTTGGGAACCGAAGATGTGCTGGCGGGATTAGACCCATCTTTTGCCGATCCCGCTGTCATTGACACTCTGGTTGAGGCACATCGCTTCTACACAAATCTCAGCCAGACAATCAGGCTCTGTCTGGGGGGCGATGCAAAACGCGAAGAATTCATTCCTGGAATGGTTGATCTTCTTTGCCGTGCGGCCGAACTGCCAGATATTGATCGCGTCGAACATCATTTGAGCGAACTTGCAGCAACGGTTCGAACCAGCTTTGATACGCTGATCAAATAATCATGCCGCGTGGATTTCCGCCTCCGGGTTATTGACGATTTTCTGTCTGCGATCGGGAATGCAGACGGAAACCACCGTTCCAACACCTTCGGTTGAGCGGATGCGCAGCCAGCCGCCATGCAGCTCTGCAAGCGAACGGGTGATCGCGAGGCCAAGACCTGAACCGCTATGCGTTTTGGTGAACTGGTTTTCCACCTGCTCGAATGGCTGGCCGATTTTCTTGAGCGCGGATTTCGGAATGCCCACGCCTGTATCCTGAATGGTCATGAACAGCGCTGAGCCGGTCTTGCGTGCGCGCACCGTGATATGGCCGTTATGCGAAGTGAACTTCACCGCATTGGACAGAAGATTGATCAGGACCTGCTTGACCGCACGGCGGTCGGCATTGAGTTGCATCGCTTCTTCAATGCGCGTTTCAACCGTGATGTTTTTCTCATCTGCTTGCAACGAGATCATACGCACGGTTTCATTGATGAGCGGACAAAGGTCGATCTCTTCGCGATCAAGCGAGAAGTGACCCGCTTCGATCTTCGACATATCGAGAATGTCGTTGATCACATTGAGCAGGAAGTTACCGCTGGTGTGAATATCGTTGATATATTCCTCGTAACGGTCTGAACCAAGCGGCCCGAATGTGCCAGCCTGAATCATCTCAGAGAAGCCGATAATCGCATTGAGCGGCGTGCGCAGTTCATGGGACATATTGGCAAGGAATTCAGATTTGGCACGGTTTGCAGCTTCCGCGCGTTCCTTTTCCTGCCCGTATTTACGCGCCAATTCCGAGAGCTCACGCACCCGGTCGCGCTCGCCTTTGCGGGCAATGGAGAGGTCGTGAATGGTCGCCATCAAGCGGCGCTCGCTATCCACCAGACGCTCCTGATGCTGTTTGATCTGCGTAATATCGGTGCCAATCGAAACAAGACCACCGTCCTGCGTGCGGCGTTCGTTGACCTGGAGCCAGCGACCATCACTCAACTGGCGTTCAAACGTCTGTCCGCCTGCACGATTGTGCTCGTTGGCCATGCGGCGTTCGAAGCTGAACGGGCGGGTATGCGCATCAACCTCGTTGCGTGGTACGCCGGGCTTCAATGTCCAGACAGGCAGGCCTGCATATTCGCTGAATTTGGAATTGGCCATTACCAGACGATTGTTGGAATCCCAAAGAACGAAGGCTTCGGAAATGTTTTCGATGGCTTCGCGGATGCGCATATCGGCCTCTGCCGTCTGTTGCGCAAAGCGATGCTGTTCGCTGACGTCAAAGGCAATGCCGACCAGATGCAGTTCATTTTCTGCTGCAATCTCAGCGCGAACCCGCATCCATACCCACGAGCCGTCCGCGTGGCGCATGCGAAACACGCGATCAACATGTGAGATGTCGCCAGCCGCAGCCTGCTCGGCGATGGAATACAGATCGCCATCTTCCGGGTTGATGATCGCCGATACGTCACCAAAAGCCAGCACGGCATCCTGCGCTTCATAGCCCAGCATTTCATACATGGAGCGCGACCAGTAAATGCGCCCCCGCGCCATATCCCAGTCCCACAGGCCGCCGCGACCGCGCGCCAGCGCCATATCAATACGGCGCTGGATCTGGCCAGAAAGATCGTCGGCCTCCCGAGCCCGTGCCGCCTGGCTGAAATAAGCATAAAGAATTGCAAACATCACGCCGGTCGTGCCAGCAAACAGCGTCACATTCAGCGAGACTGCACGCCGCCATTCGGCAAAGATCGTGCTTTCCGGTTCAGCTGCGATAATCGAATAAGGCACGCTGACTGGTTTTGACACCGTGCCATAAGCGGCTTCCCCCTTCATGACGATCGTCAGAACGCCAGCGCGTTCCGCAAACATGAACAGCGGCTGGATGTCGCTGAATACCTCGTCCGCCTGTTTTCCCACTATGTCCGCCGCAGGCCCCGAGGCGGTCACGATGACAGATTCATCATTGACCATAGCAATGGTCATCCCGCTGGATGAAAGACCACGCGCGCGAAATTCGGCAATTGTATTGTCCAGATCTTTCGGCGTCATTTGCGCGCCGGACTGTGTGCCATTGGAGGCACGCTCGATCATCTGCGCGAGATTGGCGGTCGCGGCTGAGAGGGCAGCCTTATGCTGCAATTCAATGTCTTCACGCCATGAAAGCATCGAGAACACGCGCGCTGCGCCAAGGATGACAAGAAAAATAATGATGAGGGCTGGCACAAGACGGCGCAATGCAGGTTCGAATGCCGCGAACTTGCCATAGGCAGGACCTGCAAGAAGCTTGGCATGGCCCGAAAGCCTGCTCTTCTTGCGCTTTGCTTCGGAGTAGCCACGCTTCCCCGCCGCCGCGTCATACGCGTCGGTGCTCGCCATGTGTCGGCCCCTCTTGATCCGTCGTGACAGTTTCCAATATGCGCCAAAAAGCGCCGCCCACTCGAAACTGCGTGAATTGAAATCTTTACTCAAAATCGTTCGGAATACGCCGCCTCCGAACAGCTTCAATGAATCAAAAGTGATTCGTGCTGTCCAGCGAATTCGTTAACGAGATGTAAAAAATGACATTCCTTGATGACATTTTCCGTTGAATCTCAATCTGTTAAGTAGAATCAGTTTGAGAAGTGGCCCATCTAACGTCATGAAAAGACTCATGAAAGCCGTAAGCCTTCGCAGGATTTATGCGATACTTCTTGAATATAGCCAGAATGATAAAACCCGACCCATTTCGAGTCGGGTTTTACGAATCACGCAATCATCTCAGTGATTCGCGAATCAGTGACCAATCAAGCAAGCGTCCTGTCCACGATGTCCCGCAGGTCGGTCGAGAGCTTTGGTGTCGCTGATATGCGTGCCAGAGCCGCGCGCGCATGTTCACGGCGCGTGTCTTCGAGTGCGCGCCACGAACGCAGAGCTGTTAGCAGACGCGCTGCAAGCTGCGGGTTTTCTGGGTCAATTGCCAGAATGATATCAGCAAAGAAGCTGTAAGCTGCACCATCTCTGCGATTGAAGCCTGTCGGATTGCTGGCCGAGAATGCACCAATCAATGCACGCACACGGTTCGGATTCTCAAAGGAAAGAAGCTTGTGTTTCGTCAAAGCACGAACCGCCTCAAGCGCTTTTTCGCCTGGACGCGTTGCCTGCACGATAAACCACTTATCCATGACCAAACCATCATCGCCAAAGCGCTTTTCAAAGGAGGCGAGAGCGCCTTGTGCTTCGTGACTATCACCAAAGCGATGCACCAGAATGCTCAATGCGGCTGCGCGTTCGGTCATGTTGTCGCCATCGGCAAATTGTTGCGCTGCCCGTGCAGGATTGTTTTCATGGCGGCTCAGATAATCGAGAAGCACATTCCGCAAGGCGCGTTTGCCTGCCGATACCGCATCGGGTGAGAAGGCACCTTCTTGTTGCAGGCTGGTGTAAAGAGCCGCAAATTCTTTGGCATAAGCCGACCCAATGGCCGCGATCAGATGATCACGGCTTGCAAAGATAGCATCCGGGTCAACGTTCTCGCCAATTTCGCGGGCGATGTCGCTTTCCGTTGGCAAGGTCAGGCACAACGCACGGAAGGCGGGATCAAGCGTTTCATCGGAAGCAATGCGTCCGGCAAGTTCAAGGATATTTGGGTCGGTTTCTGGCTTATAGCCGCCACGCACGCGTTTGGTGCCTTCAAGCAAGGCCTGCGTGAAGATATTGGTGAGTGCCTGCCAGCGAGCGACCGGGTCGCTGTCATTGAGCGCGAGAAAAGCCCGGTCTTTTGCATCCAGTGGTAAAACCAGATTGATTGGCGCTGAGAAGCCGCGCAAGAGCGAGGGCACAGGACGCTCCTTAATGCCATGGAACGTGATTGTTTCTGATGCGCGATGCAGATGGATAACACCGTCCTGCACGTCGCCACCTTCGACAGATGAGGGGTGAATGTCCTTTCCATCCGAGCCCAAAAGGCCAAAGGCGATAGGAATATGCATGGGCCTTTTCACCGGCTGGCCGGGAGTGGGCGCAAGAGATTGAATGAGATGGATGGTATAGGTCTCGTTTACAGCATCAAAGTCGAAGCTTGCCTCAACCTTCGGCGTGCCTGACTGATCGTACCAAAGCGCGAACTGCGAGAAATCCCGACCGGATACATCGGCAAAGACTTTGATAAAGTCTTCAATGGTCGCCGCATCACCATCATGGCGCTCGAAATAGAGGTCCATACCTTTGCGGAATAGTTCAGCGCCGATGATAGTGTGGATCATCCGCACCACTTCCGAGCCCTTTTCATAAACAGTCGCGGTGTAGAAATTGTTGATTTCGCTGTATTCGCGTGGACGCACGGGGTGCGAAAGGGGGCCGCTATCTTCTGGAAACTGCTGCGCTTTGAGGATTTTCACCTCGGCAATGCGTTTCACAGGGCGCGAGCGTTCATCGGCTGAAAACTGGTGATCGCGATAAACGGTCAGACCTTCTTTGAGACACAGCTGAAACCAGTCGCGGCAGGTGATTCTGTTTCCCGTCCAGTTATGGAAATATTCATGCGCAATAACCGCTTCGATGCCTGCATAATCCACATCCGTTGCCGTTTCGGGATCAGCCAGCACATATTTATCGTTGAAGACGTTAAGGCCCTTGTTCTCCATGGCCCCCATATTGAAATCCGAAACGGCGACAACATTGAACACATCAAGATCATATTCGCGGCCGAATTTTTCCTCGTCCCAGCGCATGGAGCGTTTGAGCGCATCCATTGCATAAAGCGCGCGATCCTGTTTGCCATGCTCGACATAAATAGCGAGATCGACCGGACGGCCAGATTGTGTGGTGAAATGATCTTTCACAACATCAAGTGAGCCGGCAACGAGCGCGAATAAATAGGACGGTTTCGGATGGGGGTCGTGCCAGATGGCAAAATGTCTGTCGGTTGTGCCAGACACGGCGCCGTGTTCGACAGGGTTTCCGTTCGCCAGCAATATGGGCGCGGCTTCCTTCTCCGCATCAATGCGGACTGTATAGACGGAAAGCACGTCTGGACGATCATAATAGTAAGTGATGCGCCGGAACCCTTCTGCCTCGCACTGTGTGCAATAGACGTCGCTTGAGCGGTAAAGCCCTGAAAGCTGGCGATTTGTCGTCGGGTTCACTTCGGTGACGATTTCCAGCGAAAAACGTTCGGCGTCTGGAAGATCCGTGATCTCCAGCTTGTCCGGTGTCACGGCGTAGCTGTTATTGCTGAGCACTTTGCCATCAAGACGAATGCTGATGAATTTCAGTTCATCGCCATCCAGCACAAGCGGCGTGCCCGCGACTGTTCCCGCACGGCGCTCGATGATGAGTTCGGCACGAA
Source organism: Ochrobactrum chromiisoli (assembly GCF_026241335.1). Classification (GTDB taxonomy): domain Bacteria; phylum Pseudomonadota; class Alphaproteobacteria; order Rhizobiales; family Rhizobiaceae; genus Brucella; species Brucella chromiisoli. The sequence goes on from NZ_JAPHAV010000001.1 coordinate 916,661, forward strand.
CGATCGTCTTTTCCGGTTCAAGTGTGAAATCGAGTTTCGTTTCCGGAATGGCGTAAGGGGTCGGGCGGTAATCCTCAAGACGGAATGTCTGGCCGGTTTCAGTGCGCATTGCGAAACTCTTCTCTGTAATCACTTCGATACAGGAGTCGTATCCGGCTTTTGAGTAAACGACAAGAAAGGCAAAATGACAGGATATTTTTTACGCAATCGTGAAAGCCTGACGAGGCCATGTGGTCAATTATATTCTCGTTCATACCACGAACCAAAAATATAATTGTCCACATGGCCTAGTGCTTTATTGCGAACAAGCCTATGGATATCACAGTCACTACAATTTCCCACCTTACTCCTTTGCCCTCCCTGTTTTAAGGAATTGCGTTGTGAAGTCCCTTCCGGACGCGGCCTCCGCAAATGCTCAGATCAGCCAAACTGTCGAGCCTGATCTGCTTCAAAATAATCCAATGCTGGGGATTAGCCTCAAAGTTGCTTCTGTTGCAGTGTTTGTCGGCATGTCGACCTTGCTCAAGGCCGCAGATGGTATCCCTCTCGGACAACTGATTTTCTTTCGGTCTTTTTTCGCCGTATTGGCAATCCTGGTGTATTTCGCAGCGCGTGGGCAAATATCCGGTATTCTCCATACGCAGCACGGTTTCAGCCATTTCTGGCGTGGAATGGTCGGCGTCGCTGCGATGACCTTAAGCTTTTATGCATTGACCAAACTGCCTTTGCCCGAAGCAATTGCGATCAATTATGCATCACCGCTTATTGCTGTGATTCTTGGCGCTGTCATTCTGCGTGAAGTCGTCAGAATGTATCGTTGGAGCGCTGTCATTGTCGGGCTTTTTGGTGTTCTGATCATCATATGGCCGCGCATGACGTTGTTTGCTGAGGGGCATGTGGGTCGGAATGAAGCGCTGGGCGCTCTTGCGGCACTTGGCGGTGCAGTCATGGCTGCGTTTGCCATGATGCTGGTGCGACGTCTGGTTCAGACCGAGCGCACATCGACAGTTGTTATTTATTTTTCAATCTCAGCAACCGTCATTTCGCTGGCGAGCATTCCTTTTGGCTGGGTTATGCCAAGTGGCCCGCAGCTGGCAATGTTGATTGGCGCGGGCATCGCTGGTGGCATCGCTCAAATTCTACTCACCGAATGCTATCGTCATGCCCCCATGAGCACGATCGCACCGTTTGAATATACATCGATGCTGCTCGGTTTGGCGATTGGCTTCTTCTTTTTCGGCGATATTCCGACATTGGAAATGCTGTTAGGCAGCGCGATTGTCATGAGCGCCGGCGGCTATATTATCTATCGTGAGCATAAGCTTGCAATTGCGCCGCATAAGACCAATACGCCGCAACAAGCACAGTGAGACCCATGTCTGGACGATTTATTCTGATCTTGGATCAAGCTGCATGGTTTCAGGCGTGGGCTGCCCGTCGGGTGTATAAATCTTGAACTCAGTTTTCTGATCGCTGACGGCTGGGCGCTCAAAGCGGCGGATACGCCAAAAAGCATGCAGCCCATAGGCGGCATAGGAAACGGCCATTGTGACAAAGAAGCCGGAGGCCCCCATAACATCCATGAGCTGGCCTGATAGCGCAGGACCAATAACGCTGCCCGCTCCGTAAATGATAAGCAACCCGCTTGAAACTTTCACGAATTCGCTGGCATCAGCATAGTCATTCGCATGAGCGACATTGAGGCTATAGACCGGATAGATGACCGAGCCGAAGAGAAACATCATCGTATAAAGTGCATAGGGTGATGTGGGGTGCACGATCAGCATGATCAATGAGATTACAAAGCCGATAACACCGGCGATAACCATCACATAACGGCGATCGACAACATCAGAAGCGCGACCAAGCGGATATTGGAAAATAACACCGCCTATCATGGCGCATGCCAGCATTGTCGCTATACTAAAGGTCGAAAGCCCGTTCATCTCGCCGTAAATCGCAGCAAGAAAGCTCCATGTGCCAGCAACGATTCCGGCAATCAGTGAACCAACAGCTGCCGCAGGAGATCGGCGGTAAAGACCTTTGAGATCGAGTGTGACCTGTGTCAGTGGGTTTGGTGATTGTGCGCTGGAAAGAGCGGTCGGCAGAAGCGCGCTGGCGTAGATGATCGCACAGATAATGAAGAGGGTCTGCGTCGTGGCATTGCCAAAGGGCAAAATATACTGCCCGCACATGAGCCCGAGCATGGTGATGATCATATAGATCGAGAAGACGCGGCCACGTGATTCATTGGTCACGCGTTCGTTCAACCAGCTTTCGATGATCATGTAGGAACCGGCCAGCGAAAACCCCGCAATGCCGCGAAAAACCATCCAAGCATAGGGATTGACGATAAGCGAGTGGAGCAGCAGCGCGATGGATAAAAGCGTCAGCAGCGCGGAGAAGACGCGGACATGGCCGACACGGCGCACCAGATGGGGGATAACGATGCAGCCAATCGTGAAAGCAAGCGCATAGGTCGTGCCCATCCAGCCGATTGTTGTCGTGGACCAGCCCTCAAGCCCGCCGCGGATCGGCAGAAGAATGCCCGCAAGGCCACCGGCAAGCAGCATGAGAAATGTGCTTGTAAGCAAAGCGGCTATGGGCAGAAGCTGGCCAGCCATGAAAAACTCCACCAAGAGCTATGTAAAAAGAATATCAGTCACGTCGATATGGCCGATTAATAGAAGTTTACGGCATGTTGGTGACATGTGGCTCTGCCGATGCCATTCAAATCAGTGAAGATCAATCGCCAAATTCGGCGAGCTTCATTTTTACGGCAAGAAAATCGCGCCATGCAAAGCGCTTTTGTGAAGGCGTGCGCAACAAATAAGACGGATGCAGGGTTGGCATAACAGGAATTTCAATGCCTGAAGCCGTGCGGTGTATTTTCCAGTGGCCACGCAAACGCAAAATGCCTTCCGTCGCCCCAGTCAAAGCTTTGCCTGCGGGGCCACCAAGCGCAACAATCACTTTGGGAGCTGCAAGCTCAATCTGTCGTTCGATGAACGGGCGGCACAATTCTGCTTCCAGCGGCGTCGGTGTGCGATTTCCCGGCGGGCGCCATGGTATCGTATTGGCGATATAGACGTTCTCGCGCTTAAAACCGATGGCCTCGATCATATGATCAAGAAGCTGGCCCGACTTGCCGACGAATGGCAAGCCTTCCATATCCTCGTCACGTCCTGGAGCCTCACCAACAAACATAATGTCTGAAGACGGATCACCATCCGCAAAACATAGATTCTTGGCGGTAAATTTGAGATTGCAGCCATCAAATGCTGCAAGCTTTTCACGCAATTCATCAAGCGTTGCGGCTTGTGAAGCCAGTTCATGGGCCAGAGCGATCTGGCTATTGTCGGGAACGTCGGCGGCAGCCTGCACGGGGCGGCTGGTCGGGGAAGGCGTTGCTGCTGGGCGTGGGGGCTGTTGTTGCGCGCGCTGGCGCTCCACTTGCGACGATGGTCTGCTTTCCGGCGCTGCTGGTGAATGCGCTGATTGACGCTGCGGCTCAGCAAAGCGATCAATGGGTGTATCGGAAAGCGGCATGTCAACGCCCGCTTCCGCATAAAAGCGCAGCAGACCTTCCATATCCAGCGTTTCCCGATCATTGATCATGTTTCTACCTCACAGATTGAGGTGGCGAATTTTGATCGTGAATGCAAGAGCAAGGCGTATAATTCCGGTTCATAGAGTGACTGGGCGCGCAGAAATATGTGTTGCGTCACAATAGCCCACAGCCCGTTCACCGCTTTTTTCAATTGACGTTTACGTTAAGGTAAATATTATCATTGCTGTTATTGCAGTGATTTTGGACAATTGGACGCATATGCGCCAGTCTTTAACTCTGCGAGAGGGTAAGACGTCAATGGGAACAAGACCAGTAAGATATGGTTTATCGCCATTCGCGATAGGTTCATGAGCAAAAAACAATTGGATGCATCACCTGCGCTGAAATAGTGAGGGGGAATGTAAACCAGACGGAGGCACGAATGTCTGAAGGCCCAGCAATCGCGAGCCATGAGCTTCCCGAACGCGAAAGCATGGAATTTGATGTTGTGATTGTCGGCGCAGGCCCTGCTGGCCTTGCTGCGGCGATCCGGTTCAAGCAGATCAATCCTGAGCTTTCAGTCGTTGTTCTTGAAAAGGGCGGGGAAGTCGGCGCGCATATTCTCTCAGGCGCAGTCGTTGATCCAAGCGGTATTGATCAGCTTCTTCCGGGCTGGCGAGAGGAAGAGGGGCACCCCTTCAAGACGCCAGTGACGGCTGACCATTTTTTGTTGCTGGGTCCTGCTGGCTCTGCGCGCTTGCCAAATTTCATCATGCCGCCGCTGATGAACAATCACGGCAATTACATTGTATCGCTTGGCAATGTCTGCCGCTGGCTTGGTACGAAGGCTGAAGAGCTTGGCGTTGAAATCTATCCGGGCTTTGCTGCGACGGAAGTGCTTTATAATGATGAAGGCGCTGTGATCGGTGTGGCAACGGGCGACATGGGCATTGAGCGCGATGGCACACATGGCCCGAATTACACGCGCGGCATGGCATTGCTTGGCAAATATGTGCTGATTGGCGAAGGTGCGCGCGGTTCGCTGGCCAAGGAACTGATCACCAAGTTCAAGCTTGATGAGGGGCGCGAGCCAGCCAAATTTGGTATTGGCCTCAAAGAGCTTTGGCAAGTCGATCCATCCCAGCATAAGCCTGGCTTGGTGCAGCATTCATTCGGCTGGCCGCTGGACATGAAAACCGGCGGTGGCGCGTTTCTGTATCACCTTGAAGACAATATGGTTGCGGTTGGTTTTGTGCTGCATCTCAACTATAAAAACCCGTATTTGTCGCCGTTTGAAGAATTTCAGCGCTTCAAGACGCATCCGGCAATCCGCGCTACTTTTGAAGGTGGCAAGCGCCTGTCTTATGGCGCGCGCGCGATCACCGAAGGCGGATACCAATCGGTGCCAAAACTGTCTTTCCCTGGCGGCGCGCTGATCGGTTGTTCGGCAGGCTTTGTCAATGTTCCACGCATTAAAGGCAGCCACAACGCGGTTCTGTCTGGCATTCTTGCCGCCAATAAAATTGCAGAAGCCTTGGCGGCTGGCCGTGCCAATGATGAGCCGATTGAAATCGAAAACAGCTGGCGCAACAGTGCCATCGGCAAGGATTTGAAGCGCGTTCGCAACGTGAAGCCGCTGTGGTCGAAGCTTGGAACAGTTGTGGGTGTTACTCTTGGTGGTCTTGATATGTGGACCAATCAGCTGTTTGGCTTTTCGTTCTTCGGCACGCTGAAGCATGGCAAGACCGATGCGCAGGCATTGGAACCTGCAGCAAAGCATAAGAAGATTGACTATCCGAAGCCGGATGGCGTTCTGACTTTTGATCGTCTGTCGTCAGTGTTTCTGTCGAACACCAATCACGACGAAAACGAGCCAGTGCACTTACAAGTCGCTGATATGAAATTGCAGCAGACGTCAGAACATGATGTTTTTGCTGGTCCATCGACACGCTATTGCCCGGCGGGCGTTTATGAATGGGTGGATGCTGACGGCAATTCTGCAACTGACCCACAGGCCAAAGACGTTCGCTTTGTAATCAATGCGCAGAACTGCGTGCATTGCAAAACGTGCGACATCAAGGACCCGAACCAGAACATCAACTGGGTTCCGCCACAAGGCGGCGAAGGACCAGTTTATGTAAACATGTAATGTTTACAGGAACTGTGTCCGTCTCGTCCGCCGCTGAAAAATGCCGGCGAAGGACCGGTTTATGTAAACATGTAATGTTTACAGGAACTGTGTCCGTCTCGACCGCCGTTGAAAAATGTCGGCGAAGGACCAGTTTAGGAAAACATGTAAATGGAAAAGGCGGTTTCAAACCGCCTTTTTTATTGAAGCATAACGGATTGCGTTTCCGGCTCATCAGTATCGGGCCGGACAGGCAAAGGAACTGAAAAATCAAGCCTGACGGGCAGATGATCCGACCCTACGTTGTCGCGTGAAATGGCAACAGGTTCTTGGATTTCGTCGCTTACGAGAACCTGATCAATAGGCAAACCGATATAAGGCGCGAGTACCACGGAAAGACTTTGTGGCATCCATGTGCCGCCGATTCCGGTCAACGCCCTCGTGGCCGAAGCCTTTTCAATACGATGGACTGCATTGCTCCACGGCGTTGCGTTGAAGTCACCCGCAATCATCGACGGGCCGTTGAATTTTTGCAATTCCGGCGCCAATGCATCAATGGTCGTGGCTTGATTAAATGGCCATGGAAGGGCGGCGTGATAAGCCGCAACGTTGACGCTTGTGCCACTGAAATCGATCGCTGTCATAGCAAGGCGGTTATCGCCAAGGCAGAGTTGTTTGCTGCCTTCACTGAATGGGCGGCGGGACAAAATACCCACGCCCATCTTGCCGCCATCGATGTGGCATTCAAAATGATAAGGATATGTGCCTTTGAGAATATCGATCCACATAGCCCAATCGGAACCGGCTTCCTGATAGGTGATCACATCAGGTTTTTCCTGCGCAATCATTTGCAAGACGCGTTTTGGTTCAGGATTATTATAGCGTAGATTGATCTGCACCAGACTATAACGCGCAGCAGATGCTGGTGTCGTGGCCTGGGCTGCGGATGATCCTTCAAGCAGATTGCGTGCCGCGCTCACTGTTGTGCTGAAAGCAAGGATTGCAAACAGCAGGATCATTGCTCCCTCTCGCCGCATCGTTGTGAACAGAAGCGGCAGCGCAAAGAGCCCCATCAGAATTGCAAGATGTGGCCGGAAATGCGCAAGTGAATCAAACATCGGATGCGCTGCGCCGAGAAATCCGAGCACAAGCGGAACTGACACCAGAACGGCGGTGATCAGCAGGAAAAATGAAAGGCTTTCACGGCGTTTTGACATGACAGGCGCTTAGCGTTTGATTGCGGCGTGATGATGGTGCCGCAAGTAAACCCGCAGCACCCTTATCATTATTGAAACGCCGTCTCGTAGAAGCTCCTGAGTTTGCGTGAATGCAGCCTTTCGTCTGGCATGGCGGCAATCTTTTCCATGGCGCGAATACCAATCTGCAAATGCTGCGCGACCTGTCGTTTGTAAAAGTCCGTTGCCATGCCCGGCAGCTTCAATTCGCCATGCAGCGGCTTGTCGGAAACGCACAAAAGCGTGCCATAGGGAACGCGGAAGCGGAAACCATTGGCTGCAATTGTGGCTGACTCCATATCAAGTGCAACGGCCCGCGCCTGCGAAAGACGCTGAACCGGGCCGCGCTGGTCGCGCAATTCCCAGTTTCGATTGTCGATTGTGGCAACAGTGCCGGTGCGCATGATGCGCTTTAAATCATAGCCTTCAAGGCCGGTGACTTCCTCAACGGCTTCTTCCAGGGCAACCTGAATTTCTGCAAGAGCTGGCAGAGGCACCCACACAGGAAGATCGTCATCAAGAACGTGGTCTTCACGCATATAGGCATGCGCAAGCACATAATCGCCAAGCTCTTGACTGTTGCGCAGCCCAGCGCAATGTCCCAGCATCAGCCAGGCGTGCGGGCGCAACACCGCAATATGGTCTGTAATCGTCTTTGCGTTGGATGGGCCAACACCGATATTGACCATGGTGATACCGGAATGATCAGCCCGTTGCAGATGGTAGGCTGGCATCTGCGGCATACGCTGTAATGCGTTGCCGATACTCGGCGCAGATTCTCCGGCGTGCGTTATCGCGTTACCCGGCTCGACGAAACTGTCGTAACCGCCGCCACCTTCTGCCATAAGCTTGCGTGCATAGTCGCAAAACTCGTCCATATAGAACTGGTAGTTGGTGAACAGCACGAAATTTTGGAAATGTTTCGGGCTGGTTGCGGTGTAATGGGCAAGCCGGTGCAGCGAATAGTCAACGCGCTGTGCGGTGAAAGGAGCGAGCGGCATTGGCTCGCCGGGTATTGGATCAAAGTCCGCATTGACGATTTTGTCGTCAGTGGCAGCCAAATCCGGCACGTCAAACAGATCGCGCATTGGGTGCGTGAAGGCATTGGCAACCGATGCCTCGACATAGGTGCCTTCCATGAAGGCAAAATGGATCGGAATGGGGGTTGCCGATTCCCGAACGGTGACGGCAACACCGTGATTGCGCATCAGCAGGCGGATTTGTTCGTTGAGATAATGATCAAACAGATCAGGTCGTGTAATTGTTGCTGCATAATCGCCGGGCATGGTCACGTGGCCATAAGCAAGCCGTGTATCGACGTGGGCGAAGCTCGACGTAGACAGGCAAATTTCGGGATAAAAAGCCCTATACCGCTGCGGGCGGACCTCTCCCTTTGCCAATTGCTCAAAAGCCTTGCGGAGAAATGCGGTGTTGCGATCATAAAGTTTGCGCAGCGCGGCAACAGCCGCGCCAGCATCGGTAAAAACTTGCGGCTCCATAAAGGGCGGCATTTTAATTTCGTTGAGAAATGGATGATCGATTCGCTGTGTCATAGCCTAGTATAACAAAGTCTTTGACACGCGCATGTCTCACTTTATGAGCTTCGTTGCAGACTCACGTAAAGAACGAGTCCGGCGGCACTCATCTGTGCTTTCTGGCCGATTTGCGTATAGGCAAATGTAGCAGCAGGTCCGGTAAAAGCCGCTGTGAACAGTAAAACGCGCAATGCAATCAGTGCGGAGAGACGGCAACGTGAAATCATAGCCTTGTCTCTTCGCGCGCAGGTTTGAGATGCATCACGGTCATCGGGCTGATAACGGGGTTGTCACGATAGACATCATATTTTCGATCAACAAAGAGACCTGCAATGATTGCAAAACCTGCAATCATCAAACAGACTATTGTGACACGCCATAACAGCATATTTCCCCCGGCTTCAAAATCGTTTGATCTATGCGGTTGAGTTTAAAGCTGCCATCTGAACTGCTCCTGAGAGCTGCATTCATCCGGCGTTCAAAAATATTGATGTTTCATTAACTTGATCGCTTCGCACTTGTGCCAAGCTGCACGAATCTTATGTTAACTCGCATCGGAAATACGCACAAAGCCAAGAAAGCGGGAGACAAATACCTATGGCTGAGCAGATAAAACCCATTGAGCTTTACTATTGGCCCACCCCAAATGGCTTTAAGATCAGCATCATGCTGGAGGAATTAGGCGTTCCCTATGAAGTCAAATATGTGAATATCGGCAAGGGGGATCAGTTCCAGCCGGACTTCCTCAAAATCGCACCGAACAACCGTATGCCTGCGATTATCGATCCGGAAGGTCCGGGCGGTGAGCCGATCTCGGTGTTTGAATCCGGTGCGATCCTGCAATATCTCGGCAGGAAGTTCGGCAAGTTCTATCCAGCAGACGAACGCAAGCGCGTTGCCGTTGATGAATGGCTGATGTGGCAGATGGGCGGACTTGGTCCTATGTCGGGGCAGGCAGGGCACTTCCGCGTTTATGCGCCGGAAAAGGTGCAGTACGGCATCGACCGCTATACCAATGAAGTCAACCGTCTTTATGGCGTGCTCGATCGCCAGCTTGAAGGCAAAGATTATATCGCAGGCGAATATTCCATCGCTGATATGGCGAGTATCGGTTGGATCAATGCTTACAAAAATTTTGACCAGAAGCTGGAGGATTTTCCCAACCTCAAGCGCTGGCATGAAACCATGAATGCGCGACCTGCCGTACAGCGTGGTCTTGTGGTTGGTAAGGAAGAGCGCGAACGCGCATTGGCCTCGGCAAACAAGGAAGAAGAGCAGAAAGTGCTCTTTGGTCAGAAAGCGCGATAATGATAAAAGGCGGCTGAGAAGCCGCCTTTTATATATAGGTCTATTGCCTTGTGAGGCTTTCACTTTTGCAAATCAAGCCGCCCATAACGCAGCCCGAGAGTGATAGCGTGTTGCCCTTGACGCTTGCCTTGCCCGTATAGGTCTTGCCTTCGTCGAGCTTGTTGACTTCACCCTTATAGCTGCCGTCCTCGCCCGACATGGTGCCGATCGACTTGCCCTTATATTCGCCGGTCTGCACAGTGCCGCAATATTTGCCGCCACCACAGGCGGCATAGCTGATGATCGTGCCATTCGGACGTTTCCATGTGCCGACAATTGCCTCATTGGCAAAGGCAGGTGCTGCAAGCGTCGCGCTCAATGCAACAGTTGCCGTTATTCCCAAAAACAGTTTACGGATCATGCATTCCTCCCAAAATGCGGCAAGGCAATCAGCCTTGCGGAAAACTTACGCAAACGTAAACGTAATGGAGTTTTCGTCGAAGTGGAAGAGGGATAATTTGCGCACGGCAGCAATGTTTCTGACATGATCAATCTGCGTCATGGTTATCATCTGGTTTAAAGGTCCGCTGCCGCAAAATTGCGTTATTTTAGAAAAGCACAGCAATTGTCGGCCTTTGGATGTTTAACAAATTCCGAAGTTTACCCCTTGTTTGTATTTCGTTGTCGCGTTGTTAAGCATCTGTTTTAACGCGCATTTTAATCCTGTGGCTTATCTTGAAGACCATGAACGGAACGACAGATCCGACAATCTGCGGCGGCGAAAGCCCGTCACGGAAACAAAGAGCGGACGGTTCTCGGGATTTAACAGGGACAAAGAAAATGACACAGTTTCAGAGCGTTACACAGCACCACACGAAAACTTCACAGGATCGCATCCTGCTGGAGATGGGTTTGAAATATGCTATTGGTCGCGACTGTGAAATCGATGTGGTTGAAGCGCATAAATGGCTCAACATCGCAGCCATTCGCGGCAACCAGAAAGCTGAACGTATGCGCAATCAGGTTGCCGCAACCATGAGCAAAAGCGAATTGGCCGCAGCCCTTCGTGGCGCGCGTGAGTGGATGACCTCTCACTGACGGCAATATTCGGATTTTAACTCTGTTTCAATAAAAACGAGACAAGGGCATGTAATTTCGATATATTTACTTTGCGTATCTAAGCTAAGTAACACATAAAAAATGACAGTCAGAAATTTTGTGTTGTAGATAATGTTAATATTAAGCAATTGATTGACATATACCTTGTATCATATCAAGCTTAGTAGAGTAAGAAATATAAAAGCTATTGCGGTCGATCAAACACATTCGCTGTTTTGAAATATCGTGAGAAGCGATCCGTATACAACGAATTCAATAGTCCGTATCCGACAGGGAGCGACGCGATGTCTATTCGTACCTTCACAGCCATGGCCGGCACCGCAATGATTTTGGGCGCATCTGCCTTCGTTTTCTCATCCCCGGCAAGCGCACTGACCATGAAAGAGTGTAGCGCGAAGTATCAGGCTGCCAAAGATGCTGGAACGCTTGGCGGTGTAAAATGGAATGATTTCCGTAAATCGCAGTGTGGTGACGATGCAGCTGCAGCGCCCGCTGCTCCGGTTGTTCCGGCGAATAAAGCCGCAGCCCCTGCCAAAAATGCAGCCGCTCCTGCTGCAGATGATGCTGGCAAAGGCCTTAGCATGAAGCAGTGCAGCACAAAATATCAGGCAGCAAAAGATGCCGGTACCGATGGCGGTGTCAAGTGGAACGACTTCCGTAAGTCGGAATGTGGACCGGGTGCGGATCCGGTTGCGCTGACCACCGATGGCAATTCAGAGCCTCCTGCGCCAACTGTTGCTGCACCGCGTGGTGTGAAATTCCCGACAGCTGTTTCTGCCAAGTTCTCAAATGAATCTCCGGGCAAGGCGCGCATGCATACTTGCCTTGAGCAGTATCATGCGGCCAAGGATGCAAATGCGCTTGGCGGACTTAAGTGGGTCCAGAAGGGCGGCGGCTACTACAGCCTTTGCAATGCACGCCTGAAGGGCAATTCGTAAGTTCAGAGCTGTTCCCGCACGTTACAAACGGCGGGGACAGCCCTGTTTTTGCTCTACGCATTATTCAACGCAAAGGTTTTTCGCACTTTTGCTGGGGATACTTTATCTTAAACGGCTTTAAGTCGGTTTGAACTTGCACCGTTTTAGATGGAAGGGCCTTGCTGATCGGCAAGGCCCTTTTTTATTCGGGTGGCTGTTGCTCAGCCTCTTTTAAACCAGCCGCTCACTCCCACCACGAGCCAGCCCAGAATCAGGAGGCTCCCGCCGGTAGGCGCCGCCATCGGAAATAGCCTGTTCCCGATCATATCCCGCATAAACAGATCGCCACAGAACAGCGCCAGCCCCGCCACCAGCAATGCCGCGCCAATATTTGCGACACGGCTGTTTGGAATAATCAGTGACAAAACCAGCAGGGCAGGGGCGTGGCCGAGCAATATCGGAGCGATGGCACTTAGATGATTCTCCCCGCCATGTGCTGCACCGGCATAGGCCGCTATGGCCAGAGCACCACAAAGGCCTGCAAGTGTGCCAAACAGAATATTGCGGGGTTGGCTGCTGTTTTGGATCGACATATCATTACTCCGCTCTCAGGCTTTGTTTAAAGCGTTTCGGGCACTTGCAAGTGCAGCGGGCAATGCTGCTTCAAACATATCCAGTTGTTCATTCACCCCAACACTCACGCGAATGCAGCGATCAAGGACAGGCGCGCCGGGTTTGCGGACAAAAATGTCCCGTTCAATCAGACCATTGAGAACAGCGGTCGCAAAAGCTCCGTCATGTCCGCAATCAATGGTGACGAAATTCGTGGCTGAAGGAATAGGTTTTAGCCCCTGCTGTTCTGCGATTTTCGCTACTCGATCCCGGCCCGCATGAATCTTCCCTACGATCGCGTGCAGATAATCCTGATCTTTCAATGCAGCAATTGCAGCCGCCTGTGCAATCCGGCTGACCGCAAAATGGTCGCGGATTTTGTCAAATGACTTGATCGCATCTGCACAGCCTACAGCATAGCCGACGCGAATCCCTGCAAGTCCGTAAGCCTTGGAAAAAGTGCGCATGCGCAGGATGTTTGTGCGGTCGGTCTCAAAGGCCGGGAATGCTGAGGCTGGTCCGGTTTCGCAGTAAGCTTCATCGAGAATTAGCATTGTTGTTTCTGGGATGCGCTCGATAAATGCCTGAATATCCGCCCCGTCATGCCATGTCCCCATCGGATTGTCCGGATTGGAAATATAAAGCAGCGCCGGCTTTTCCTGATGCGCTTTATCAATAAGAGCGTCGAGGTCAGGCTTGTCAGCATTGTAAGGGACAGTCAGCAGATTTCCGCCAAAGCCCGCTACATGATAATTAAAGGTAGGATAACCACCGAGTGAATTGATGACTTTATCACCTTGTTGAACATATAGCCTGACAACAAGCCCCAGCAGCGCATCGACGCCTGCACCCGGCATGATGTTTTCAGGCTTTACCCGGTGATGAGCGGCAATTGCCTGACGAAGCGCATAGTTTTCCGGATCGCCATACTTCCAGACCTCTGAGGCTTCTTCCTGCATGGCCTGAATGACGGATGGAGCGGGGCCAAAGCTGCTTTCATTTGCACCGATGCGCGCTGTGAAAGGCTTTCCGCGCTGTAATTCCAGCGTTTCAGGCCCGGTGAAAGGAACGGTGGAGGGGAGGCTTTCAACAAGCGGCGTAAGTCGAGGCGATGCCATTTTGCTTCCGATTGATTTCTTTGTAAGTCTAAGAACGACAGAAGATGGAAACCTGTGTTCACAAACTCACGAATAATGACTTTTCCCTAGCCATATCAACTTGGATCAGTTTCTGCCAGTTGCAGACGGAAGCACAGCCGAATTATTGCAATATTTTGTCTTCGGCTTATCGGCTCTGCCAGAGCAACGAATATGCACCGCATATGATCGCTGTTTTGCTCTTCGAAAAAAAGCGCGTCATATCGCTGATACTGCGATCACAGCGCTTAAAGAATATCGCAACGCAACGGGGTCGAGCCTTTTTAACACAGTAGCCGGGCGGCTGGGCCACATCCTTCGGGCACCAAAATGAACAGGCGATCTGCTGCGTCAAGCCGTTGAGATGGGGACAGGTCCCATTCTTCGCGTCTTTCCTTGCATAGCTGGCCGTTATAGGTGTCATTTTCATTCAATGAATAGGCGTGAGCCTAACGATCAAGCTGTGATGATAACCAGAAAGAGCCTGACGCCGTTTCTAAGGCCAATGAGTGGATATCAACAGGGGGGGGCGGTTTTCGGATAGGATACGCGTTGTACTTACCCCGTTTCGTGCGTGAACCGCACCGCAGTGAGATGAGGATCGATAAGATTATGCTTGGAGCGCCGATCTGATCCAATCAAATCACCGCTCTAAGCATTTGTTTTAACGCGCATCTTTCCCGAAAGCCGTTTCACACTTTTCGGGATGCGCTCTAAAATGAAATTGGGCAGAGCACAGATCTGATTTAATCAGATCAAACCGCGCTTAGATGGTAGAAATAACTGACAAAATCGGTGCCAGTGCTTGTATCCCGACAGCCCTGAGTAAGAGCATTTCCTGTTTTGACTGAAGGGTTGGAAATGCTCTCCCTGTTTGTTTTTACGCATTATCCCACGCAGAACCGCTTCGCGCTTTTGCTGGAAACGCTCTACTGAATCTCCAGAACCTTCACACACGAATCGAGATCATGGGTTGCGAGATGGGCGTAACGCATTGTCATCTGCAAAGTTTGATGACCCAGCCACATTTGAACACGTCGAATATCGATCCCTCCGCGCACGAGACGCGATGCGCAGGTATGGCGCAAAATATGCGGAACGACCTGATCATCCGCCCCAAGGCCAACTTCAATTTTGGCATCGTTCCATACCTGGCGGAAACGAACCTGATTGAGCATCGAGAAAGGCCCTTTAAGGCGCTGTCGTTCAATCGTAGTCGCTTTGCGTGCACGGCGGGTCAAAGGAACTGTGCGGCTTCTGTTGGATTTTGTCAGCCAGAAGGTAACACGCTGATCCTGCAGGTCATTCCAGGTCAGCCCTATGGCTTCTCCGAGGCGACAGCCAGTATCGACAAGAAAAACGGCTAATCTGTAACTTTCTTCACATCGATATTTGATGGCAGCGAATAGTCGCTTTTCTTCCTCATATTCGAGAAATCGAATCCGTCCCACGCGCTCTTTTTGTCGGACAAATTCCGGCAGACTGTAAATATCCCCCATCTTGTTCGCCTTTCGCAGCAGCTTGCTCAAAGCAGCCATCTTTCTATTGATGGTTGCATTGCTGTTACCGCGCTCACGAAGCGAACCAATGACAAAGTCGAGCATTTCCTGATCGAAACCCGAAAAGCGGGTGCCTTTCAAAATCTCGTCTATCTCACCGAGAAACGATTTAACATTATACTTGTGCGATCCGTCATCCCAGAGAATGTTAATATATTTTCCTGTCAGTTCAGCCAGTGAGAATTGCTCGACAATTCTGTGTTTCTGATTTCTGACAGATGTATATTCCAGATTATAATCGACAACTGGCGAATATGTATCGCCACTATCAATCGTCGTGCCCCCAACGATGATCATAGTAGGTCCCCCATATTATTATGGAGAACACACTTAGAGAAATAACAAGTAAAGCACAAGATAAGCAAGCTAACATTAGTTGGAGACATATTACGATCCTCTAAAGACCCCATTGCCCCCTTTTTATTCGTTCCCGTAACTCTTCATTTTGTTCTATCGAAATCCCCATTTCGAAAGAACACAGGTTCAAGCACCTAAGAGCGCTTGCTTGGTAGCTGACGCCAACTTCGAGTGGTTGGCGTCAGTTCTTCATATCAGGTGACTTTTAGAAAGAACGCTGGAAGCGGATAATGCCGCCGAAAGCATCCTTGTTATAGGCGCGTCCGTCCATGAGGGCAGGGTGATCGCTATCCCAACGGGTGTAATTGACTTCTGGGGTGATGGTGAAGCCTGGAACGAGCTCATATGCAACGTTCGCAGCGATTGCGGTTTTGCCCCAGTCTTCGTAAGCGGCCTGTATGTTGAAAGTTGCTTTTTCGGTTGCGTTGAACTTCGCACCGCCCCAGACAGCCCAATTACCACCCCAGTTTCCGTACATGCCGATTGCATCCTCGTAAGAGGAATAACCGCCCTGCGCCCAGATCGAGAACTGGTCTGTGATGTTCACATCGACACGAACCTTGCCAGCCCATTCTTCTAGCAGCGAATCGTAAGCAGCAACACCGGCGATCGAACCCCAGCCCTGAGCATACTTCAGACCACCCACAACATGCGGCATGTAGTCGTCGATAACATTGGATTCCAGAAAGTCGCCGTCATTATCGAAATCGTCATTGTCAATATAGCTGCCGCCGCCCTGTTCAAGCGACAGGATTGCTGAGAAACCATTGCCACCGGAGAAGGTGTAGCTGATCAGATTTGTGCGATATACGCCTGCTGCAACAACGTCATCGTTGATGATGTCGCCGAGATAACCCGTGAAGGTGTGGAATGCCGATTCATCAAGACCAAGACGAAGGCCACCGAGCTGAATGTAAGCGAAGTTCAGCGTGTGGTCACCCTGATAGCCGTTCGTGAAGTTGAAACGGTTTTCTGTGTAGGTCTTCAGGGTGCCGAGTTCGGTTTCAGAAGCGGTTGAGGTGCGCAGCGTGAAGCGCGTGTTCTTGTTCCAGGTCTTTGAGTCGTACCCATCATACGCGTCACGGCCAGCGGCTGCATCATAACGGACATAACCGTGGATGCGCAGGCAGGTTTCGGTGCCTGGGATGTAGAAGTAGCCAGCGCCGTATGCATCGCAAACGCGGACATATTCAACTGCTTCTGGCTCTGGAGCGACGATAGCGTCTGCTGCCTGAGCGCCGGAAGCTGCAACGAGAGCTGCAGCGGAGCCGAGGAGAAGGCTCTTAATGTTCATTTCTGACCTCCAGTCAAGAATCGACTGGAACTCAATAAATGTCATTAAATCAATAACTTACAAATTTTCTACTGCGAAGATACGAGAAGACAGAAAGTTATAGAGGCTGGTAAAAAGCAGCCGCTCTCAGCTTGAAAGCTGAATTATTCGTTCTGAATGGGAACACAACCTCTATGTTGATGGCGGAGAGGATGGGATTCGAACCCACGAGACCCTTCCGGGTCTACTCCCTTAGCAGGGGAGCGCCTTCGACCACTCGGCCACCTCTCCGGTAAGGGCGAGATAGCCGGTACGCTTCATCATTTCAAGCGATTTGATAGGTGAATGGCAAATTTCACAGTAAAATTTATACTTTAATATATGCAGACGTGTTCATAAGTACGAATTTCCGGACATTCATCCATCATTTCAATGCCCGTATTGCGTGGATTCAGCATGAGGGATTTGCGCGGGTGGAATTCAGATTGTGGCGGATTCGATGCTGAGAGCTGATTTGCGACAGATTTCGATATTTATGCAGGGATTCGCTGTTTCGATTTTGCGGAATTGCTAAAAAATCCATGTTTTCAAACGTTAAGACAGATTAACCGCTGTTCATAAACACTAATAAAACCTTAATTTCCGAATTAAAGTCGGGCAATTTCGTGTCATTTCTGCAACAACGAGCTGTCATAGAGTGCCTCTGAGGACTGGTTGGCAATATTCGATGTTGAATAGAAAACGATGACGAGTATCTTCACATCCAGAAGAAGGAGCGCTTCGGGGCGACTTTTTCATCAGGGGATGGGGACAGGTTGTCCTTCAGCCAAATCAGAATGCCCAGACCCATTTTTAACTTTGACTGGAGGTCAGAAATGAACATTAAGAGCCTTCTCCTCGGCTCCGCTGCAGCTCTCGTTGCAGCTTCCGGCGCTCAGGCAGCAGACGCTATCGTCGCTCCAGAGCCAGAAGCAGTTGAATATGTCCGCGTTTGCGATGCATACGGCGCTGGCTACTTCTACATCCCAGGCACCGAAACCTGCCTGCGCATCCACGGTTATGTCCGCGCTGACGTTAAGGGCGGCGACGACGTTTACTACCGTGGCGGTGGTCTTACCCGTAACCCTGACGGCAGCACTGTTTTCGCTCAATCGGGTAAAAAAGATCGTGACACTTACGACTTCTTGACACGCTTCTCGCTGCGTCTGTCGACCGCTTCGGAAACCGAACTCGGTACTCTGAAGACCTATTCGGAAGTTCGCTTCCAGTACCAGAACGGTGCAGATTCAGGTTCGACCGGTACTCTGCGTTATGGCTATATCCAGCTCGGCGGTCTGCGCGTTGGTCTTGATGAATCCGCATTCGTAACCTTCCCTGGTTACCTCGGCGATGTCATCAACGACGACGTGATCCTTGCTGGTGGCTATCGCACCAACGCAATCAGCTACACCTTCACTGGCGGCAATGGCTTCTCGGCTATCATCGCTCTTGAACAGGGCAGCAACGGCGACGTAGACTACAATGGTATCATTGATGACTACACACCACATGTTGTTGGTGGCCTGAAGTATGCTCAGGGCTGGGGTTCGATCACTGGTGTTGCAGCTTACGACGCACGTAACGAAGAATGGGCTGGTAAAGTTCGCCTCGACGTAAACGTAACTGACCAGTTCTCCGTATGGGTAATGGGTGGCTATAAGTCCAATAACGACACCTACTACGGTTTCACAGATGCTAACGGTCAGTTCCGTGGTATCCGTGCAATCGACAGCTTCTACGGCACCTGGGGTGGCGATTGGGCTGTTTGGGGTGGCGCGAAGTTCAAGGCAACCGACAAGGCTACCTTCAACCTTCAGCTCGCTTACGAAGATGCGAAGACCTTCGCAGCAACTGCAAACGTTGCTTACGAACTGGTTCCAGGCTTCACCATTACTCCTGAAGTTTCCTACACCAAGTGGGACGACAAGCTTTCTGTCCTTAAGGGCCAGGACGCTTGGCAGGGTATGGTTCGCTTCCAGCGTTCGTTCTAATCCTAACGGATTGGTTACAGGAAACCCGGCAGCTCAGCTGCCGGGTTTTTTGTTATGTCTGTCTCTTAAATCCCGCGTAGCTCTTGCTTTTTCAGGCCTGGGGGTTTCTCTTTTGCTAAAGACAAGACACAGTTTCAGCGGAGATACTGGCTCATGTTAAAATGGTTCTGGCCAGGCGTGACGTGGACCGCGGCCCTGACCGCATTGGCGCTATGGTTCGGTACGGATCGCATTGAAGCCGATATTTCGGCACGTTCGGCGCAAGCATTGTCCTCCTATAGCTGGAGCGGTTTTGATGTCGATGGCCGTAACCTTGTGCTTAAAGGTGTGGCACCGGATCCCGAAACCCAAAGGGCGGCTATCCTCGCCTTGCGCAGTGTGCCGGGCGTTGGTGACATTTCAGATTTGACAACCGTGCTTGAGGCAGCCAGCCCATACATTTTCAAACTGACCAAAAGCGGGGAGGGAATCGTTCTATCCGGCTATATTCCCGACAATTCCATGCGTGATGCGATCATGGTTGCTGCCGAGTCGGCTGTGCAGAACGGATTGGTCGATGACGAGATGGCGCTGGCGCGGGGCGCTCAGCCGGAATTCGAAGACCGTGTTCTCTTCGCTGTTGATCTCGCCAGAAAACTCTCAAATGCGGAAATCGAAATTTCCGATACGAAACTATCGCTCAAGGGGATAGCTCTGAGCAATCAGGATTATGATGCTTTGATTGCTTTGTTGAATGCGCCGCTGGCCCTTGGATTGGAGCTTGCCGGTTCAAATATTGCAAGACCCTGATTCCAGAAAACTTTATTCGCTATGATCCCCTGTTTCTTCGCCGTACATGATTGACACCGGACCTCCGAGTGCCTTTCTGTATAAAGTGGCGGGTGTTTCGAAATGAATGTTAGGCGGACTCCATATGCTTTATCTTGCTGAGATGTTTTGGCCAGTGCTCCTGATTTCATGTGCAATCGGTGTCGCTGTCGGTTGGCTTACTGCTGGCAATTGATATAGGTCTGCGTAATTCTGGAACTGAATATCTGTGCGGGGTTTTTTGATTTGCTGCTGTGGCCATTTTGGTTGTGCGCAAAAGCGTTGAGTATGAGGGAACCTACATGCCGATGTTGATCATCCAACTGGCGATTTTGATTGCCGTTGCTTTTATAATTGGCTGCATTCTCGGACGCTTTGCCAAAGGCCGAAAGACCGTGGATACAAGCCAGGAAGACACGATCATTGCGGCGGCTCTTTCAAAGCCAGCGTTGAGTGAAAAACCTGAGCCTGTTGCAACGCCCAAGGCAGTCACAGTGGAAGAGCCTGTGAAAGATCAGGTTGAAGCTGCGGCTGAACCCGTAGACGAGACCGTTCAAACGGTGGGTTCAAAAGTCCCGGAAGCGGAGGCCGCGCAGACAGAAGAGATCACGATAGAAGATGAAATTGTAGAAGTCGGAGATCCTCATCGCCCGGAATTGCTGGATGCGCCGTTGAAAGCAGTTCCTGATGATTTGACGGCTATCCATGGCATCGGAAAATCAGTGGAAACGATGCTGCAGAAGCTTGGCGTTTTTCATTACGCGCAAATCGCTCAATGGAACTTGGATCAAGCCGCATGGATTGAGCGTCACATCGGTTTCGCCGGTCGTGTGTCGCGCGAGAACTGGATTGGGCAGGCAGCCAAACTCTTGCAATCGAATCAGCGCAGTGCCGCCAAAAAACGGGCAAAGCCTAAGAAATCCGGCGTCAAATCCAAAGCTCCCGCCCGCGCCAAGAAAACGCAAGCCTAGAGCACATCCCGAAAAGTGGGAACCGGTTTTCGGCACAGGATGCGCGTGAAAACAAAGAGATAGAGCATTTCCAATAATTCAATCAAAACAGGAAATACTCTAGCGTCGGCCATAGATAAGGTCAGTGCGAATATCCGCGCTACCTGTAAGGCGGGCTTTATAAACCTCGTAGTTTTCCATCACCCGCTGTACATAGTTGCGTGTTTCGGAAAATGGGATGCGCTCAATCCAGTCGACAACGTCTTCGATGGGCTTGCCGCGTGGATCGCCATATCGGTCCATCCATTCGATTGCCCGTCTTGGACCGGCATTATATCCGGCAAAAGTCAGCACATAAGAACCGTTAAAACGGTCGAGCTGTTCGCCGAGGAAATGCGCGCCCAGCGTTGCATTATAGGCCGCGTCATTGGTCAGTCTCTGGTCGGAATAGGCCATTCCATTGCGGGTCGCGATGCTTTTTGCGGTGGCTGGCATCAATTGCAGCAGCCCACGTGCACCGGCCTTGGAAACAGCCCCGACATTAAACTCGCTTTCCTGGCGTGCAATCGCGTAGGCCAGCGCTTTGCCGGAGCCGCTGATATTAGCATTTGCCGGAATGGCACCAATCGGATGTGACAATGCACCGACATCCAGCCCACGGAAAGCCGCAGTCTTGCCCACCCGCAGCGCGAGATAATGGTTCTTGTTGTGCTCCGCCATTACCGCGAGCAGCGCCAGCTCTCCAACGCTGTTGAGTTCTTGTGAAAGCTGCATGTAAAGAGCGTTGGCGCGATTGCCATAGCCGATCTGCTCAAGGCGCTTGATCGCCTGCACGGCAGGGCGGCCAGAGAAACGCACGCGATCTGCATCGCTTGGCCGAGGATAGGCCAGTTCGGGCGCTTTTTCGCGAAGCTTGGCTGCTGAAAGCTGTCCATAAAAGGTTGTACCAAAATGTGCAGAACGCCGATAATAATGCACTGCATCGCCGCCGGCACCTGCTTCTGCCGCACGTCCCAGCCAGTAATAGGCGCGGGAGGCGGAAATCGGACGGGATGAAATTTCGGCGATCCTGGCAAAATGCGGGGCAGCAAGTTTGGGTTGGTTGAGCGCGCGCAAAGCATACCAACCCGCATGGAATTCCGCCTCTGCGGCCATCGTGGGTGATTCTGCGGCATGGGCTGCGGCAAGCTTGTAGGCAAGCTGCGGCTTGTTAATGTCGAGAAGCTCGCGCGACAGGATACGGCGCTCTACCCACCACGCATCAGGATCAAGCAGCGACGATGCATTCTTTGGTGCTTTCAGCATCAAGTTGGTTGCTTCATCAAAACGATCGGCACGGCGCAAAAAGCGGATTTGCAGAAACATATAGGCAGGATTGGCGTGCCAGGAGCGATCCACAGCAGCAATCGCTTGCGCGGTGTTGGGTGATTTCTGTGCCAGTGCTGCATAGGCATTATAAAGCGACTGCGCCTGTGCAGGGCCAGCCAGAAGCTTTGCCGATTGCATGCGATCATTATAGAGCGCGCGCAGCAGGCGGTGCTGGTGATCATCACGCGTAAGAATGTTGGAAAATTCTTTCAGCACCCGTGTTTCATCGTCTGCGGAAAGGCGTTCACTTCTCCACCAGGGTGCGAGAAGCTGATGCGCCTTGGCGTTGCTTCCAATACTGACATAGGCGCGGGCAAGCGCGATCATGCCTTCCGTTGTCTGCGGTCGCGTGTTGTTAAACGTGGCAATCACTGTCGCAGCGGGCGCATTTTCCCGAAACAAAGCGCGCTCCGAATTGCGGCGCAGCGCCGACATGCCCGGCCAGCCTGCCAGTTCAGACGCCGCTGCCGAGATTTCACTGCTCGGAATGCCCGTGATGCCGGATGTTGCAATCGACCACGTCAGAATCTGGCGATCGAGAGAGCCTTTTGTCATGCCATTGCGATAGGCAATCGCTTCGACAATATTGTGCGCGTAAAGCGCATCAAGCCCGGCTTTCAGGGTGCCACTGATCGCGGCGGGATTTTCGCCACGGCGGAATGAAGAGGTAATGACAGGGTCTGGCGGTGCGGGGCGGGCCTTGGGCGTTACCAGATTGATCGGTGATTCATGCGACGATGTTGGTGCAAAAGGACGCGCCAGCGGGGTGGGAATATCCGTTGGGAAAGCGGATTGCGCGTAAGCGGCACTGATCTGCCCTGCTAAAAGCGAGGCAACAATCATCATTCCGCCCGAAACGAGCGCCCTTTGCTTTAATGGCTTATTTAAAGTTTTTCTACGCATGACCGAATGAGAATAGAGTGCCTGATAGCGGGCAAAATATTGTGCAAATCTGGCTTTTCTAAGCCTGATCTACCGAGAGGAGATTCTGCATAAGACTATGATGGTGATGGATGAAGCATTGGTTAATAAAAGGTTATATTTTTCTTTACGACCTAGTATTGGTTGGCCGGTTATTCGTGACCAAACAGGCACAGAAAAAAGCGGCGGGATTTTCGTAAAACTGTCACTTACGCGCTGATTTACGCTTTTCCCCCGCTTGCCGGAATTGCGCTGCGAGATTATGGTGCATCACCTCGCAGGCATTCTGGCTTATATGATCGTCGGGATGGTATTGTCGGGTTATGACTTATTTCTCAGGAGTTCACAGATGCTGAAAGGCTCGATCACTGCACTTGTCACGCCATTCGATAGTGAAGGAGCGTTCGACGAGAAAGCCTTTCGTGCCTTTGTGAACTGGCAGATTGAAGAGGGCACCAAAGGGCTCGTTCCTGTCGGCACAACGGGCGAAACACCGACCTTGTCACATGACGAGCATAAGCGCGTTATTGAGGTTTGTATTGAAGTCGCCGCTGGCCGTGTGCCGGTGATTGCGGGTGCCGGTTCCAACAATACGGTTGAAGCGATTGAGCTTGCACAGCACGCTGAAAAGGCTGGTGCAGATGCGGCTCTGGTTGTCACCCCTTATTACAACAAGCCGAACCAGCGCGGTCTTTACGAGCATTTTTCGCGTGTTGCCCGTTCGATCTCCATTCCGCTGATCATTTACAACATTCCGGGTCGTTCGATCATCGATATGACGCCTGAAACCATGGGCGCACTGGCGCGCGATCACAAAAACATCGTGGGCGTTAAGGATGCCACCGGCAAGATTGAGCGTGTTTCCGAGCAGCGCGCCACCTGCGGCAAGGATTTCATCCAGCTTTCGGGCGAGGATGCGACAGCGCTTGGTTTCAATGCGCATGGCGGTGTCGGCTGCATTTCGGTTACGTCCAATATTGCGCCGCGTCTTTGTGCAGACTTTCAGGATGCTTGTGAGGCGGGTGATTATCCAAAGGCCCTTGAATTGCAGGATCGCCTGATGCCGCTGCACAAGGCATTGTTTATTGAGCCTAACCCATCCGGTCCGAAATATGCTCTGTCGCGCCTTGGTCGCGTCGAAAATGTTCTGCGCTCGCCCATGGTCACAATTGAAGCCGCGACGGCTGAAAAGATCGATCAGGCCATGAAACATGCAGGGCTTGTCAATTAAGGCTGTTCAATTTGCCTGGTTGACTGATTTTTACGCTCTCGCCCGCGCGAGAGCGTTTTCATTTCCGGCAATGAGCATTATATGGTTGTATTATGAATAAGCCGAAAAACTCTCCCGCTCGCAAAATGGTCGCTGAAAACCGTAAAGCGCGCTACAATTTCGAAATCATCTATACGCTTGAGGCCGGTCTGGTTTTGACCGGAACTGAAGTGAAGTCGTTGCGCGCCAATCAGGCCAATATTGCTGAAAGCTACGCAAGCTTTGAGAATGGTGAATTCTGGCTGATCAATTCCTATATCCCGGAATATACACAAGGCAATCGCTTCAATCATGAGCCGCGCCGGTTGCGTAAACTGCTGATAAGCCGTCGCGAAATGTCGCGGATTTTCCAGTCCGTTTCGCGCGAAGGCATGACAGTGGTGCCGTTGAAACTCTACTTCAACGATCGCGGTCGGGCGAAACTCGAAATTGGTGTGGCGCGCGGTAAGAAGAATCACGACAAGCGTGAGACTGAAAAGCAGCGCGATTGGAACCGTGAAAAGTCGCGCCTCCTGCGTGATCGTGGCTGACGTTCACAGGTGAAGCTTTCAAAAATAAAAAGCGCCTTCAGGCGCTTTTTTCATTCAGAAAAGCACGCACATTTCTAAAAATATCCCGAAACATTGGATCAGTCAGCTTGCCGGTATTGGTATTATAGCGCGAGCAGTGATAGCTCGAAAATATCCGCAAGCCATTGATATTTGTCTCTTTGCCATGCCCGAACGGATGGCGGGACACCGGTGCGCCCATCGCACGAACCGTCGACTGATGGGCAATGGTACCCAGCGTTACAACGGCGCGCAGATTTTTAAAATGCGTGAGCAGGGGGCTGAAAAACTGACGGCAATTGTTGATTTCACTGCCAACCGGTTTGTTTTCAGGTGGCACACAGCGCACCGCATTGACAATACCGGCGTCAACAAGCCGCAGACTATCATCGGGCCGTGCTTCAAACTTGCCGCTCGCAAAGCCAAATTCGCATAGGGTGCTGTAGAGAAGTTCGCCTGCATAATCGCCGGTAAAAGGGCGCCCAGTTCGATTGGCCCCGCGCAAGCCGGGAGCAAGGCCAACGATCAGAAGCTGCACGTCATCGTCATGGGCAGGCAGAAATGGCGCAACCGGTGCGTTGTGCCATTCAGGCTCTTTGTGTCGCCATTCCTGAAGAAAAGCATGCAATCGCGGACAAATCGCACAGTTCGGTGAAGGTTCTGAAATCATAACCTTGCATGAACCGGACAATTGTCCGCGTCAATAGATCTGATCGCAGTGCATTCCGAAAACTGTGAAATGGCTTTCGGACAAGATGCACTTTCAATCAATAATCGTAATCCTGATCATCATCCTGACGACGCTGCTGCTGCGGGCGTTCAGATGGATCGCGACCAATTTCAGACTTCAGCGAAACAAGGTCGATGAAATGATCGGCCTGGCGGCGCAATTCATCGGAAATCATTGCTGGCTGGGTTGTCAGCGTGGAAACAACGGAAACTTTGCGGCCCTTGCGCTGCAACGCTTCTGCAAGCGAGCGGAAATCACCGTCGCCCGAGAAAATCACGAAGTGATCGACAGTGTCGGTAAGCTGCATAGCATCGACGGTGAGTTCGATGTCCATATTGCCCTTGACCTTGCGGCGACCCGTTGAATCCGTAAATTCTTTGGCGGCTTTGGTAACGACCTTATAGCCGTTATAGTCAAGCCAGTCGATGAGGGGACGGATCGACGAATATTCCTGATCCTCAACCAGAGCGGTGTAATAATACGCACGCAGCAAATAACCGCGTTTCTGGAAAGCCTTCAAAAGTTTCCGGTAATCAATATCGAAACCGAGTGTCTTGGAAGCTGCATATAAATTTGCACCGTCAATAAATAGCGCAATTTTTTCACGAGAATCGAACATCGTGCAATATATCCACTCTGCGACCTACAGGGAGTGGACCTGCGACCGCGTATTCAGATTTGTTTCTTAAACGACGGGGGTATTCTTTTTTTGTACCAATGACGTTTATTGGGTTCTACGGGGATATTATAGAAAAACAAGCAACTCATGGTTGTTATTTGCTGGTGCTTAATTGCTTATGCGAGATATTTGCCTTAAGCAATCGATAATTGACTAAAATCTATTGTCTCAATCGCGTCCTGCGCCTGTATTTGTCAGACAGATTTATAAACTGTGTTAAATCCGCTGGGCGTAATAAACGGCGTCGGACAGATTATCCGCTTTTGCTTGTAATTTCGGCGCATAAGCGTTATGTGCAAGAAAAATTCCGTTAAAGTTTAGGAAATGAAAGGGACCGCCCATGGCTCGCGTCACCGTTGAGGACTGCGTAGATAAGGTCGAGAACCGTTTTGAACTGGTTCTGCTGGCCGGTCACCGTGCCCGCCAGATTTCTCAGGGCGCTCAGATCACGATCGACCGCGACAATGATAAAAACCCGGTTGTTGCCCTGCGTGAAATCGCTGACGAAACTCTTTCGCCAGATGACCTGAAAGAAGATCTTATTCATTCGCTGCAGAAGCATGTTGAGGTTGACGAGCCGGAAGCAGCAGCACCTGCTCTTCTCGCCGATGCTTCCGGTGAACTGGCTGAGGGCATTGCCGAGGCTGGAGAAGAAGACATTGTTTCCTTCGACCGTATGTCGGAAGAAGAACTGCTTGCTGGTATCGAAGGCCTCGTTGCTCCAGAAAAGAACGACGACTTCTGATTGCCTTCCAGACTACCGTATTTTGCATGCGCTGTAGCCCGGCAAGGCTATGGCGCATGTTTTTATATGCATGCAGGCAATGTACAAAATGCGTTTCAGACGAATTTAAGGGCTAATTCGTCAGGAAATTAAGGTTGTTTGCAGAAAATGGGTCGGCAAGATCGCAAATTATTATATTTTTTAGCGATTTCCGTTCAAACTGGCCGCTGAATATGTGACGGGTAGGGAGTTTGCGTAGATGATGCGCCAATATGAGCTTGTGGAGCGTGTCCAGCGATACAAGCCAGACGTGAATGAGGCGCTTCTTAATAAGGCATATGTTTATGCCATGCAGAAGCACGGCAGTCAGAAGCGCGCGTCCGGAGATCCGTATTTTTCGCATCCGCTCGAAGTCGCAGCCATTCTCACAGACATGCATCTGGATGAAGCCACAATCGCCATCGCTCTCCTGCATGACACCATCGAAGATACCACTGCCACCCGTCAGGAAATCGACCAGCTTTTTGGGCCTGAAATCGGCAAGCTTGTCGAAGGACTAACGAAGCTCAAGAAACTGGATCTGGTTTCCAAGAAGGCCGTGCAGGCTGAAAACCTGCGCAAGTTGCTGCTCGCAATCTCTGAAGATGTACGCGTACTTCTGGTGAAGCTTGCAGATCGTCTGCATAATATGCGCACACTTGGCGTCATGCGCGAAGACAAGCGCTTGCGGATTGCTGAAGAAACCATGGATATTTATGCGCCGCTTGCTGGCCGCATGGGTATGCAGGATACGCGCGAAGAGCTTGAAGAACTTGCCTTTCGCTATATCAATCCCGATGCGTGGCGCGCGGTGACAGACCGTCTTGCGGAACTTCTTGAGAAGAATCGCGGCCTTCTGCAAAAGATTGAAGAAGACCTTTCTGATATTTTTCAGAAGAACGGCATCAAGGCGACTGTCAAAAGCCGCCAGAAGAAGCCATGGTCGGTTTTCCGCAAGATGGAAACCAAGGGCCTGTCATTTGAACAGCTTTCCGATATTTTCGGTTTCCGCGTCATGGTGGAATCAACACAGGATTGCTACCGCGCACTGGGTTTGATCCACACCACATGGTCGATGGTTCCCGGACGCTTCAAAGACTATATTTCTACACCAAAGCAGAACGATTATCGTTCGCTGCATACCACAATCATCGGTCCGTCCCGGCAGCGTATTGAGTTGCAGATCCGCACGCGCATGATGGATGAAATCGCGGAATTCGGTGTTGCGGCCCATTCGATTTACAAGGATCGCGGCAGCGCCAACAATCCGCACAAGATTTCCACTGAAACCAACGCCTATGCCTGGCTGCGCCAGACCATTGAGCAGCTTTCCGAAGGTGATAACCCGGAAGAATTCCTCGAGCATACCAAGCTCGAACTCTTTCAGGATCAGGTTTTCTGTTTCACGCCAAAGGGACGTTTGATTGCGCTGCCGCGTGGCGCGACGCCGATTGATTTTGCTTACGCAGTCCATACGGATATTGGCGATAGCTGCGTGGGCGCGAAGGTCAATGGCCGCATCATGCCGCTGATGACCGAGCTTAAAAACGGCGATGAAGTGGATATCATCCGCTCCAAAGCGCAGGTGCCGCCTGCTGCATGGGAATCGCTGGTTGCAACGGGCAAGGCACGCGCTGCCATTCGCCGGGCAACGCGCTCAGCAGTCCGCAAGCAATATTCGGGCCTTGGCATGCGCATTCTTGAGCGCGCATTTGAGCGGGCTGGAAAGACTTACAGCAAAGATATTCTTAAACCGCATCTGCCGCGTCTGGCGCGTAAGGAAGTCGAAGATGTTCTGGCGGCGGTTGGTCGTGGTGAATTGCCATCCACCGATGTTGTGAAGGCAGTCTATCCTGACTATCAGGACACCCGCGTAACGACACAGAACAGCCCGGCAAAGACCGGTGAAAAGGGCTGGTTCAATATTCAGAACGCGGCAGGCATGATTTTCAAGGTGCCGGAAGGTTCTGAAGGCGCGCACGAACCGGGAGAGACCGGTGACAAGCAAAAGCGCAAGGCTGTGCCAATCCGCGGCACCAATTCTGATTTGCCGGTGCGTTTTGCCCCGGAAGGCGCTGTCCCCGGTGATCGTATCGTCGGCATCATGCAGCCGGGCGCGGGCATCACCATCTATCCGATCCAGTCGCCGGCGCTGACAGCTTATGACGATCAGCCTGAGCGCTGGATTGATGTGCGCTGGGATATTGATGAGGGGATGCATGAGCGCTTCCCGGCCCGCATTAGCGTGTCTGCGATCAACTCACCCGGATCTCTGGCTGAAATTGCGCAGATCGTGGCCGCCAATGACGCCAATATTCATAACCTCTCAATGGTGCGCACTGCACCCGATTTTACTGAAATGATCATTGATGTTGAGGTCTGGGATCTTAAACACCTCAATCGTATCATTTCGCAGTTGAAAGAAAGCGCAAGCGTCAGTGGCGCAACGCGCGTGAACGGATAAGGCACTATGAAAACCGAAGACGTCCTTGCTGTCTTCCGCGAAGCGGGAGCGATCCTTGAAGGCCATTTTATTCTGACATCTGGTCTCCGCAGCCCGATCTTCTTGCAAAAGGCGCGCGTTTTCATGCATGCCGATAAAACAGAGAAGCTCTGCAAAGCCCTCGCGGAAAAGATCAGGGCGGCTGACCTTGGCCAGATTGATTATGTGGTCGGCCCTGCAATTGGGGGGCTTATCCCTTCTTATGAAACATCGCGTCATCTCGGTGTGCCGTCGGTCTGGGTCGAGCGCGAAAATGGCACTTTCCGCCTGCGCCGCTTTGATGTGCCAAAGGGCGCGCGGGTTGTGATTGTCGAAGACATTGTCACAACGGGCCTGTCGATTCGCGAAACTATAGAATGCATGACGGCGATTGGCGTTGAGGTTGTTGCCGCTGCCTGTATTGTGGATCGATCGGCAGGTAAGGCTGATGTCGGCACCAAGCTGATCGCGCTTGCCGAATATGAAGTCCCTGCTTATGCGCCTGATGATTTGCCGCCGGAACTGGCTGCAATTCCAGCAATTAAGCCGGGTAGCCGGAATATTTGATCGTTTTTGAATATAATCTTGATTGTGTTGAGCGCAATTTTGTCGTGCGGCGAAATTGCGCTTTGCGTTATTGGCCCCACCCCCCTATTTTAGGGAAAGGGCAATCCAATGCTCATATCCCCCCTGACTAGGAATTCGTCGTGGCTGTTGTGCCTCTTATATTCGACAAAAAGCCCTCTCATCGAACAGCCTGTGGCGTCTGTGTGGACTGTGACGTCCGCCGCATGGCAGTTTGCTCTGCACTCGATGATCGCGATCTTGGTGCGCTTGAAGCCATCATGACGTCGAAAAAGCTCGGCGCCAATGAAATGCTGGTGGAAGAGGGTGATCTCAAGCGCAGGGTCTTTAGTCTGACATCAGGCATGCTGCGTATTTATACATCTCTGCCCGATGGCCGTCGCCAGATTGCGGGTTTTCTGGTGCCAGGCGATTATCTGGGGCTGGCTGACGATGACGTCTATTCACAGTCTGCCGAAGCTGTTGTTCCTTCTGTTCTTTGCGCTTTCTCGGCAAAGGAAATGGATGGGCTGATGGAGAGCTTCCCGAAGCTGAAAGAGCGTCTTTACCAGATGACACGTGAGGCATTGCGTACCGCGCGTGACAATCAGCTTGTGCTGGGGCGTCTTGCGCCGGTGGAAAAGCTTGCAAGTTTTCTTCTCGTTCTGGCCGCACGGATCGAAAAGCATGGCGGCAAGGCCAATGTGGTTCATTTGTCGATGAACCGCACCGATATCGCGGATTATCTGGGCCTGACGATTGAAACAGTCAGTCGCAGTTTTACGAAGCTGAAAACGCAAGGCCTCATTCAGTTGCTTGATGCGAATACCGTGGAAATACTTTCGCGCCGGTCGCTTGCATCTGTTGCAGGCATGGACCCTGAAAATATCTGACCCCCAACTTCTTTGTTGCAGTTTCGTTGATCCAAATCAATGAAGATTGCCCGTGTGTCCATTACATCTGATCGTACAAATTGAGGCAGCTTATTGAGGCGCTGCCCGATGATAACGAGGTGAGCAGGTGTCATTGTGGCTGGCAATACCAATATCGGCTGTCATGTGTGCGGGATTCCTTGCAGACTCATGCCGACTTGCCCGGCAGAATGCCCGTCTTCTTCAAATGCGCGTAAGGGTGGGAGAATCTCACCGGATCGTCAGGAGCGGGGAGTGCAATCACCATGCATGAAGACGCGATAAGAAGATATGCGGCGCTTGCCGTTCCTCGCTACACGTCGTTCCCGACGGCCGTGGATTTCACCCCGATTACTGCTGACAGCACCAAAAGCTGGTTGCGTCAGATCGGTCCGCGAGAGAGTGTCTCGCTTTATATCCATGTGCCCTATTGCAAAGAGATTTGTCATTACTGCGGATGCCATTCCAAAATGGCCGTCCGCGAGGATGTTATTGAAAATTTCGTGATCGCTCTTTTGAGTGAGATCGAAACGGTAGGTGCAAGCCTGACGGTGCGTCCGCAGGTGGTGCATCTACATTGGGGCGGGGGCACCCCTTCAATTCTGCATGCAGACCAGTTCAAGCGCATTGTAGCTGCACTTCGTCTGTCGTTTGATTTCCACCCGGATATGGAACATGCCATTGAACTTGATCCGCGCACGGTCAATCCTGTTCTGGTCGAGGCTCTGGCCCAGATTGGTGTCAATCGTGCGAGTCTTGGCGTGCAGGATGTCAATGCAGAGGTACAAAAGGCGATCGGTCGCATCCAGCCGATAGAAACCGTTGCAAGAGCAGTAACACTTTTGCGCGAAGCTGGCATTGATCGCCTGAATTTTGATCTGATTTATGGTCTGCCACTTCAAACTGTGGAGAGCCTTCGCGAAACCTGCGAACGTGTGGCCGAGATGAAGCCGGATCGCATCGCTTGCTTTGGGTATGCACATCTGCCGCAACGTCGCGCGAACCAGAGATTGATTGACGAAAGTAGCCTGCCGGATGCGGATGAGCGCTTTGCGCAGGCAAGCGCAGTGGCCGAGAGCTTTATTGGTTTCGGTTATAAGCCAGTCGGCATTGACCATTTTGCATTGCCGGATGATGCGCTGGCCATTGCCGCAGAAAATGGCACGTTGCATCGTAATTTCCAAGGATACACGACAGACCGGTGTCAGACGCTGATTGGCTTCGGACCATCGTCGATATCCCAATATCCGGCTGGTTATACGCAGAACATCTCCGATGTTGGGCAATATAGCAAACGTGTTGTGACCGGGGGGCTTGCAACTGTGCGTGGTTATCCGATGCACGACAATGACAGACTGCGTGCAAGCATCATTACGGCACTCATGTGCAACTTCCGGGTTGATTTGAACCTTGCTGCACCGGGCGTTGAGTTCTCGGACGAAATGGCTTTGCTGCGCCCGCTCGTTGCTGACGGGCTGGTAGAAGTGCGCGATGGTGTCATCACGGCAACAGAGGATGGAAAGCCGCTGATTCGTCTGGTTGCGGCAACCTTTGATGAGTTCCGCAGAGAGAGCGTAAACGGCTTCAGCTCCGCTGTGTAAAATATTTCAGAGCTGCCGCTGTACCGGGCCGTCAGAAGGTCAGTGGCATCAGGAGCACCGTTCGTTGGGGGATGAGCGGTGCTCCATTTTTTCATAAGGGCTAAGTTTATTGAGCTCTTTGCATCTTTGGCAGGAAGATGGTCAGAAGGCCGAGAAGCGGCAGATACGAACAAATCTGATAGACAAACTCGATGCTTGTTCTATCGGCCACGATTCCGAGCAGCGCGGCGGCAATACCGGCGATACCAAAGGCAAGGCCGAAGAACAGCCCGGATACCATGCCAACACGTCCCGGAAGCAATTCCTGTGCAAAGACGATGATTGCCGGGAAAGCTGAAGCCAAAACGAAGCCGATGATGATGGTCAGAATTGCTGTGACTTCCAGGTTTGCATAAGGCAGTGCCAGCGTGAAAGGCAGAATACCGAGGATCGAAACCCAGATCACGGTCCGGGTGCCGATCCTGTCGCCGATAGGACCGCCAATGATCGTGCCTGCCGCAACTGCACCAAGAAACAGGAACAGCAAAAGCTGCGATGCCTGTACGGTCACGCCGAAATGGCTGATAGTATAGAAGGTATAATAGCTCGTCAGGCTCGCCATATAGACATATTTGGTGAAAATCAGCAGGGCGAGGATGCCAATCGAAGCAATCACCTTGTTGCGCGGCAGCGGCAGTGTCTTATCGGCCTTTGGCTTGTGCTTATTGGCCAGATTGTGCTGATTGTACCAGTTTCCAACATACCAGAGCAGGGCCATGCCGATCAGTGCTGCAATGGAAAACCACGACACGCTGGCCTGTCCGAAAGGCAGAACAACGAAGGCCGCAAGCAATGGTCCAATGGATGAGCCGAAGTTACCGCCCACCTGAAACATTGATTGTGCAAAGCCGTGGCGACCACCCGATGCAAGACGCGCGACGCGCGCAGCTTCCGGATGAAACACAGAAGAGCCAAAGCCGATAAAGGCTGCACCCAATAACAGGAATGAGAAATGGTATGCTGTTGCGAGCAGGATCAGGCCAATCAGCGTGCACCCCATGCCGAATGGCAATGAATAAGGCATTGGACGTCGATCCGTGTAAATGCCAACGATTGGCTGTAGAATGGATGCCGTTACCTGAAAGGTGAAGGTGAGTAGGCCGATCTGCCAGAAAGACAGGCTGTAGTTGTCCTTGAGCATCGGATAGATCGCCGGAAGGAGCGACTGCATCATGTCGTTGAGAAAGTGGCCCATACTCGTGGCCAGAATAATGGCGAGAACCGTATTGTTCGCGCCGGTGCTTGTTGGCTGCTCGGCAGCACTCGTGCTCATAAGTCCTACTCCGAAGGTAATTGGGAACGGGATTCGCCCGTCAATTGGCATGTTAGGGGTGGGACCCCTATTCGTCGTTCACAAATATTTCTAAACTGATCAATTCATAATTATATTGTTTCACGCCTGCTTTCGTGATTTGGTCCATTACCTTCGAGAGTGGGCCAAAGCGGATGAAGCAAAAATTGCCAGCGGGGCGAATATTGCCTCAAAGTGAGGAACTGCAACGGTTTCATGAACAGCGCATAGCCATGCTGGAGAATTTGCAC
The DNA here is from genome assembly GCF_026241335.1 of Ochrobactrum chromiisoli. Taxonomy (GTDB): domain Bacteria; phylum Pseudomonadota; class Alphaproteobacteria; order Rhizobiales; family Rhizobiaceae; genus Brucella; species Brucella chromiisoli. Next base: position 950,574 of record NZ_JAPHAV010000001.1, read on the forward strand.
GGACCAGTCATTGCTCTGCCGACAGAATACCCCGACGGTTATTTCGTGCCTCAGCACAGCCATAGTCGCGCGCAGCTGCTGTGTGCTTCACAAGGTGTCGTTCTAGTCACCACGCAGGCCGGTCGTTGGATGATTCCCAGTGACCATGCCATTTGGATTCCCGCCGGCGTCGAACATTCTGTCGAAATCGTTGGCGATGTATTGATGCGCTCAATCTACATTGCAGTTGACGTGATTTCTGGCGTGCCTGATTATCTTCATGTGGTTGGCATGACCGATCTGATGCGCTGCCTTATCATTGATGCGACCCTTGTCGATAGCATCCCCGAGCCGGGAAGCCGAGATGCTCTGGTAATCGAACTGATCTTGAAAGATCTGCGCACTTTGCCGCAAAGGCCACTTGGTCTGCCTTTCCCGACGGATATTCGTCTGCAGAAGCTTTGCCGTGAATTCGTAAAAACACCTTCAGCGCGCGCGACAATTGATGACTGGGCGAACCGTATGGCCATGAGCAGGCGCTCATTCACCCGTCATTTTCAGCGTGAAACGGGTGTAAGCCTGTCGATATGGCGGCAGCAAGCCTGTCTTTTCGCTGCTCTTCCGCGCCTGACGGAAGGCGAGCCGGTGACAAGTGTGGCGCTTGATCTTGGCTATGACAGCGTATCTGCATTTACGACAATGTTTCGCCGTATGCTGGGCGTATCGCCGAAGTTCTATTCGCCACGTATGCATGCGGCATCGGTCGAAGGGAATGGTCGGCACCCGTCCGCATCGTTATGATAATAACAATTGTTTCGGGGCGAAGAGAGCAGTATGAGAAGCCATGTTATTTCAACGCCGAAATCCGCCGACCCGCACTGAGCGTTTCCGAACGCTGGTTTGGCCGCGCCGTTCTTTTGCCCGCTCGTTTAAATATGGCGGCAAGCGCGTGCTGCGCATCACTGCGTCACCCCACGCAGTTGCTGCGGGGCTGGCCGTTGGCGTCTTTTCAGCTTTCACGCCGTTTTTCGGTTTCCATCTGATTATAGCAATTGTTCTGGCATATTTTCTGGCTGGAAATATTGCTGCCGCAGCGCTCGGCACGACGTTGGCCAACCCGCTGACGCTGCCTTTCATTTGGGGAAGCACCTATGAGCTGGGCCGTTTTGTGATCAGTGGCGATATTGAAAGCGCACCACCTCTGCATCTGGGCCACGCGCTTCAGACAATGAAATTCGGTGAAGTGTGGACGCCACTGTTAAAGCCCATGCTTTTCGGATCGACCATTCTCGGTGCAGTTTTCGCAGTGATTGCATATTTTGCCACACGCTTTGCCGTGAAGGCATTTCGCCGCCGCAGGCTTGAGCGGCTTGCTGCAAAGCAAAATTTGGCTGTTAAGCAGGAGCCGCAGAAAATATGATTGTCGGCATTGGCAGCGATCTGATCGATATTCGCCGCGTAGAAAAGACCCTCGAAAAGCATGGTGATCGCTTTATCCAGCGTGTATTTACCGAGATTGAACAGGCAAAATCGGATGGGCGCAAACAACGCGCAGCATCTTATGCAAAGCGGTTTGCGGCGAAGGAAGCTTGCTCCAAAGCTCTTGGCACTGGCCTTTCAAACGGTGTTTTCTGGCGGGATATGGGTGTGGTCAACACATCGTCGGGCAAGCCAACCATGAAGCTTACGGGTGGTGCTGCCGAACAGTTGAAAAACATACTGCCAGAAGGGATGCGCGCTGCCATACATCTGACAATTACAGATGATTTTCCTCTCGCGCAGGCCTTCGTTATTATCGAAGCTCTACCGGAAACCGACTAATCCATATTGCCGAATAACGGCATACACCAAAACAATTGCGATTGTGACAGGTAAACTCCTGCTCATAATCGTGCGAGAAGCGGGTGATTGGATTGCCTCAGGCAATCTTAGCCGTTATTAGATCGCACATCGGCAAGCGGAGATACAATGAGCGTGTCCAGCAAAAGTGAAACTAAAAAATCAGGCGGCATTCGCGAAACCGTCAGTGTTATCGTGCAGGCACTGCTGCTGGCACTGATCATTCGCAGCCTGCTTTTCCAACCGTTTAGCATTCCGTCTGGCTCAATGCGCCCGACTTTGCTGGAAGGCGATTATCTTTTCGTATCGAAATACGCCTATGGCTATTCGCGTTACTCGCTGCCCTTTGGTTTCGATCTGTTCAACGGTCGCATCTGGGGTGCAGAACCAAAACGTGGTGACGTTGTTGTCTTCAAGCTGCCAAGCGACACCAATATTGATTACATCAAACGCGTGATTGGCCTTCCGGGTGATCGCATTCAGATGCGCGGCGGCGTTCTTTATATCAATGATGTAGCCGTTAAGCGCGAGCGCGTTGGGACAATCGACAATCCCGATGTGACCGAGGTCAACCGTCCGGTGGAGGTCTATCGCGAAACGCTGCCCAATGGCGTGAGCTACGATACGCTTGATCTTGCGCCAAATTCCATTGGCGATGACACCCGCGTGTTCGAAGTGCCTGCCGGTCATTATTTCATGATGGGTGACAATCGCGATAATTCGCTCGATAGCCGTTTTGGTGTTGGCTATGTGCCGTTTGAAAATCTGGTCGGTCGGGCGAATATTATTTTCTTCTCAATTGCTGATAAGGCAAGCCCGCTCGAAATCTGGAAATGGCCGACTGATGTTCGTTTCAGCCGTCTTTTCTCATGGGTGAGCGGAAAGCCGCACACTGCCGTAACCGGAAACTGAGATGATTTCTGCAAATAAGGCAGCATCGATCCTGGAAGAGCGCACTGGACACCGTTTTCTTAATCTGAAACGGCTTGAACGGGCGCTCACCCATTCGAGTGTGCAGGGGCCATCGCGCCCAAATTATGAACGGCTGGAATTTCTCGGTGACCGTGTATTGGGTTTGGTTGTTGCGGAAATGCTTTTCGAGTCATTTCCCGACGCGCCCGAAGGTGAGCTGTCTGTTCGCCTCAACGCGCTGGTGAATGCCGAAACCTGTGCTGCAATTGCTGATGAGATCAGACTTGCAGACCTTATCCAAACAGGTTCAGACATAAAATCTTTAAATGACAAACGCCTGCTGAATGTGCGCGCAGATGTCGTGGAAGCTTTGATCGCAACGATTTATATGGATGGCGGACTTGATGCGGCCCGCCGCTTTATAAAGCGTTATTGGCAGGGCCGCTCACTTGAGACAGGTGCTGCGCGTCGCGATGCTAAAACTGAGTTGCAGGAATGGGCGCATCAGCAGGGCAATGTGCACCCATCCTATGTTATTCTGGATCGCAGCGGCCCTGATCACGATCCTTCATTTACGGTAGAAGTGACCGTGAAGGGGTTCGCGCCTGAAACGGGTGAGGGGCGATCCAAGCGGATTGCCGAGCAAAGCGCGGCCGAAGCCATGCTTTATAGGGAATCTGTCTGGAAGCGTGATGGTTCTTCTTAATGCGGCCCTCTGCTTTTTTCTGTAAAACTCGGCTATAATCAATCAAACAACAGCAGCAATAGGCTGCTGCCTGAGCAAGGCGGTGTCGGGGGACACCTTTTTGCGATTAATTTCGTCTCAAAGGATGACTAATGAACAACCCAACCGTGCCGTCAGATGGCGCAACTGAAACCTTGCAGACCCGCTCCGGCTTTGTTGCACTTATCGGCGCGCCAAATGCCGGAAAGTCCACGCTGGTCAATCAGCTCGTGGGAACCAAGGTTTCAATCGTCACACATAAAGTGCAGACCACGCGCGCGCTGGTTCGCGGTATCTTCATTGAGAATAATGCGCAGATCGTCCTTGTCGATACACCCGGCATTTTTCGTCCAAAGCGCAGGCTCGATCGTGCCATGGTCACGACCGCATGGGGTGGCGCGAAGGATGCCGACATCATTCTGGTGATCCTTGATGCGCAGGGCAGCCTCAACGAGAATGCGGAAGCTCTTCTCGAAAGCATGGCCAATGTTCGTCAGAAGAAAGTTCTTGTACTCAATAAAGTGGACCGCGTTGATCCGCCAAAGTTGCTTGAACTGGCGCAAAAGGCAAATGAGAAGGTCGCTTTCGACCGTACATTCATGATCTCGGCGCTCAACGGTTCGGGCTGTAAGGATCTGGCAAAATTCCTGGCTGAGAGCGTTCCAAACGGTCCTTGGTATTATCCGGAAGATCAGATCTCCGATATGCCGATGCGCCAGCTTGCGGCAGAAATCACCCGTGAAAAGCTTTATCTGCGCCTGCATGAAGAACTGCCTTATTCCTCGACGGTCGAGACAGAGCGTTGGGAAGAGCGTAAGGATGGCTCGGTGCGGATTGAGCAGGTGATTTATGTCGAGCGCGAAAGCCAGAAAAAGATTGTTCTTGGCCATAAGGGCGAGACGATCAAGGCAATCGGCCAATCTGCACGCAAAGAGATCAGCGAAATCCTTGAGCAGAATGTGCATCTCTTCCTGTTTGTGAAAGTGCGCGAAAATTGGGGCAATGATCCAGAGCGTTATCGCGAAATGGGTCTGGACTTCCCAACGTAAGGTGTATCAAAAAAGCCCATGGAATGGCGCGATGAAGGCATAATTCTCGGCACGCGGCGACACGGCGAAACAAGCGCCATTGTTGAAGTGATGACGCGCGAACATGGCCGTCATATGGGTATGGTGCGTGGTGGGCGATCCCGCCGCATGCAGCCGCTGCTCCAGCCCGGCAATCACGTTGATCTGACATGGTGGGCGCGGCTGGATGAACATATGGGTTCGTTCACAATTGAGCCGCTTGGCTTTGCTGCTGCCCGCCTCATTGAAACGCCTGTTGCGCTTTATGGCATCCAGCTTGTTGCCGCGCATTTGCGGCTTTTACCCGAGCGTGATCCACAACGTGCGCTTTATGAAACGCTGCGCCTCATCATCGAGCATTTTGATGACCCACTTTCATCAGGTGAGTTGCTGTTGCGTTTTGAAGTGATGATGCTGGAAGAACTGGGCTTCGGCCTTGATCTAAAAGAGTGCGCGGCGACGGGCGTTAGTGAAAACCTGATCTATGTTTCGCCCAAATCAGGACGAGCGGTTTGTGGCGATGCGGGTGCGCCATGGGCTGACAAGATGTTGCCGCTGCCTGCATTCGTCAACAGCACATCAGTGCGTCCATCCTGCTACGACGATCTTAATGATGCATTCAGGATGACGGGTTTCTTCTTCCTGCGCCATGTGTGGGAACCACGCGCACAAACTCCGCCTGACGCGCGGGGCGGCTTTCTCAATGCAGTGTCACGAAGTCTCAACCTGCAACAGGCAGGCTGAAAACATTGCCTTCAAACGCATCTTTTCCGCGGCCTATGGCGCGAATGGCCGTGACCATGCGGCCGCCGCGACCAAGCAACTGATCAGCCAGTTCGACTAATCGGATATTGGGCGTTGCAGAGGGGGAAAGCTGGCGCAGCCTTGCTGCAAGAGCCACTTCATCGAGCGCATGATTAAGCGCCATGGCAATGATATAGGCGCTGGCAGTGGAGCGCGAAATACCTGCGTAACAATGGATTAGCAGCGGCCTTTCCCGCTCCCATGTTGTCACAAATTCAAGCAACTCTTCCACATGGTTGTGTTGTGGCATCACCAAACCATCACGCGGCTCAACAATATCGTTGAAAATGAGGCTGAGCCGCTTCATTTCGCCGGGCAGGGAAGGCACATCGCCACTGCTCAGTGTTACGATATGACTTGGCTGATGCAGCGCAATTTGCGCCTCAAGCTTTGAAAGCGGGCTGACCACGATATGCGTCATGGCTTGTTTCTTTGTGCCTGTTCCAATGTTGCAAAGCGCGCCAGAAAATCATTCTGCACGTTTTGTGTCGGGCGCGGTGTCAGATCCAGCCCTGCTGGATCAAATCCGCGCGGACGCCCAAAATACTTGATCGCTTCCGTTTCGCTAAAGCCGGCAAGGCGGGTGGCCTCAAAGAAAGCTGCGACCTGATCAGCGCGCTTGATCAGCTTTTTGAGCGAAGCTGATATGGATGCGGGCAGCGAAAAACGCACATGAATGGCGCTTTCAAGCCGCGCTTCGATCAGCTTATAGTTCCCGCCCATCACTGCCTTGAATGGCGAGATCATGTCTCCAATCACATATTCAGGCGCATCATGCAGAAGGGTTAGCATCTGCTGCTCGACGCTTGCATCAGGCACAAGCCGATTGAAAATCTGTTCCACCAGCAGGGAGTGCTGGGCGACAGAATAGGCATGCTCGCCGACGGTCTGCCCATTCCAGCGCGCCACACGCGCAAGACCATGCGCAATGTCTTCAATCTCGACATCAAGCGGTGACGGATCAAGCAGGTCGAGCCTGCGGCCAGACAACATGCGTTGCCATGCGCGGTCTTTGCCAGATGAATGATCTGCGGACGCCATTAGTCTTTGTCCGTCTCGGTGGTGGGAAATGTGAAACGCACATGCGGTGGCAGCGCGAGTGTAATTTCGCTTTCACCGGCCAGAATCGGGGTGCCGGAATCAAGCGCATCCTTCACCCGATCAATACGCACCAGTGCAAGGCCAATCCGACCCGACGAGCTGCCGAGTGTTCCAACATCGCGTCCGGCCACCGTGATTGGAGTGCCCATGGCGGGCAGGGGCATATCCGATTTGGCGACAAGCACCCGGCGGCGTGGCGTGCCGCGATGATGCATACGCGAGACGACTTCTTGTCCGATGAAACAGCCTTTTGGGAAACTCACGCCGCCCGTCTGATCGAAGTTAATGTCGTGAGGAAACACGTCATTATAAGCAAAATCGGCTTCGCCTTCGGCAATGCCATATTCGGCCCGAAGCGCCACCCATGCGCTTTCATCGCTGATTTCACCGGCCTGTCCATAAATGCGGGTCACTTTCAGCTCTTCAGGAAAGCGCGTATCGCGCTTCATTGAATCACTTTCTGAGGAAGCGGAATCATTGTGCCAGCAAACGCTGACAAGGGATTCTGGCAATTGGATAATTTCCGCTTTGGCGCGCAGGCGATAAAGCGTCATCCGCTTGGCAAAATCGGCTGCGATGCTTGCTGGCATATCGAAACGAAAACCGTTTTCTATGCGTGACACGACAAAGTCGAACATGATCTTGCCTTGCGGTGCCAGCAATGCGCCCGGTTTCAATTCATCGGCGCCAAGCATGTCGAGATTGGTCGTAATCACGGCTTGTACGAATTTTTCCGCGTCTTCGCCCGTGATGTGAACCAGTGCTCTGTTGGAAAGATTGATCAATTCCGCTACCGTCGCCATCGCTTCTTCCTTGCCTTTATCACCATCGTTACGTAAGCCGCATTGAAAAGGCTCGCAAGTCCCATTCAGCCAGCAGGAGACAACAATGGCCCAAACGTTTGATACGATCCTGAAAGGTGCAACCATCGTCAATCATGACGGTATAGGAAGCCGTGATATTGGTATTCGTAACGGGCGCATAGAGGCGATTGGTTCACTCTCCACACATTCGGCTGGCGAAGTGATTGACTGCACGGGCCTGCATATTCTGCCGGGCGTGGTCGATAGTCAGGTTCATTTTCGTGAGCCGGGGCTGGAACACAAGGAAGATCTGGAGACCGGTTCACTTGCCGCTGTTCTGGGTGGTGTGACTTCGGTTTTTGAAATGCCGAACACCAAGCCGCTGACGACTTCTGCCGAAGCGCTGGAAGACAAGATTCGTCGCGGTCGTCACCGTATGCATTGCGATTTCGCATTTTGGGTCGGCGGAACACGCGACAATGCAAAAGACGTTGCCGAGCTTGAGCGCCTTCCGGGCGCTGCCGGTATCAAGGTCTTCATGGGGTCTTCGACTGGTAACCTCTTGGTTGAGGATGATGAAGGTGTCCGGTCCATCCTCAAGAACACGCGCCGCCGTGCGGCCTTCCATTCGGAAGATGAATTCCGTTTGAAGGATCGCGAAAATCTGCGGGTTGAAGGCGATCCATCAAGCCACCCTGTGTGGCGCGATGAAATTGCTGCCCTGCAATGCACGCAACGTCTCGTGCGCATCGCACGCGAAACCGGCGCGCGCATTCATGTGCTGCATATCTCGACTGCGGAAGAAATCGACTTCTTGCAGGGCCATAAAGATGTGGCAACCTGTGAAGCAACGCCCCATCACCTCACATTGTCGGCAGATGAATATGCGACCCTCGGTAATCTTATTCAGATGAACCCGCCTGTGCGCGACAAGCGCCATCGTGACGGCATCTGGAAGGGAATTGATCAGGGTATCGTCGATGTGCTCGGCTCCGACCATGCGCCACATACACTGGAAGAAAAGCAGAAGCCTTACCCGGCATCACCGTCTGGCATGACCGGCGTTCAGACGCTGGTGCCGATCATGCTCGATCACGTCAATGCTGGTAAGCTTTCGTTGGAACGCTTTGTCGATCTGTCGAGCCACGGCCCGAACCGCATTTTCGGCATGGCGCGCAAAGGCCGCATTGCTGTTGGCTATGATGCCGATCTCACCATCGTCGATATGAAGCGACGCGAAACCATTACCCATGAGCAGGCTGGCTCTAAGGCTGGCTGGACGCCTTATCACGGCAAGACTGTCACCGGCTGGCCGGTTGGTACTTTCGTGCGCGGTATCAAGGTTATGTGGGAAGCGGAAGTGGTTAATCCGAACAAGGGCGAGCCGGTCGAGTTTTTGGAAGCTTTGCCTCACCGCTAAACGCTTATCGATTGGCGCGATCTGTCCGGTCTTTGTCCGAACTCAATCTTTCGGCTTGGGTTGTGGGCGTTAATATCTCCTTGTATAAATTTGCAAGGAGCAAAAAATGTCCGCGAATGACACCGCACTGCTGGTTATCGATGTTCAGGAATCTTTTCGACATCGCCCCTATTACCGTGATGAAGAGGTTGCCGCTTACATAGAGCGGCAGCAGGCGCTCATTGATGGTGCGAAGCGCAAGGGTATTCCCGTTGTTCAAATTTTCCATGTCGAAAATGAAGGAGCGTTTTCGGAAGCCTCAGGTTTTGTGAAGGCGCTTTCACCTCTTTCGATTGAGCCGGATGTGGTTTTCCGAAAGAGCCGCCACAGTGCGCTGGTCGGAACCGGACTTGATGTCTGGCTTGTCGATAATGGCATTCATCACATTATCATTTCTGGCATTCGAACCGAACAATGCTGTGAGACGACGACACGTCACGCTTCTGATCTTGGTTATAAGATTGATTTCGTCGGTGAAGCGACACTGACATTTCCCATGACGGATGGGGCTGGTCGCGAATGGAGCGCTGCTGAAATTCGTGCACGCACCGAGCTGGTACTTGCGGATCGCTTTGCAAGGATAGCAACCGTGGAACAGGCTCTTGCGGGCAGCGCAGAACGGAAAGCTGCATGAACCAAGCCGCCGACAGCCATAAAACTGTGCGGGTCTTCGTTGTCGTCCCGCCGCGCACGCTTTTGCTTGACGTGGCGGGGCCGATAGAGGTTTTGCGCAAGGCCAATCTGGAGCAAAACAAGGTGCAGTTTGAGGTGAGCTTTATTGGGCCATCCGAGACCGCGTTAAGCTCCATTGGCCTCACGCTTGCCAATATCGATCCGATGCCGGAAAATCTCCCGGATAACGCGCTGGTGGTCATATCCGGCTCGGCAGATGCGCCACTTGGATCATCAGGCGTCAATCGCGACCATGACAGCGTGCTTGAAGTGCAAATTGTGCGCTGGTTGCAGCACACAATTCGCCCCGGTATCAGATTGGTTTCAATCTGCTCTGGTGCACTTCTTGCGGCACGTGCCGGACTGCTTGAGGGCTATGACTGCACCACGCATCATATGGCGATTGATGAGCTGCATCGACTCGCACCGACTGCGCATGTTCTGCAAAACCGTTTGTTTGTCGAGGATCGCGACAGGCTGACCAGTGCGGGCATCACTGCTGGTATTGATCTGATGTTGCATATTCTGGCCGAGATGGCAGGACATGCACTGGCTTTATCCGTGGCGCGTTATCTTGTGGTTTATCTGCGTCGCAGCGGTGGCGATCCGCAGCTTTCACCATGGCTTGAAGGCCGCAATCATATGCACCCTGTTGTGCATCGCGCACAGGATGCTGTGGCTGCAAATCCAGCCGAAAACTGGTCTGTTGAAAAACTCGCTGGAGCGAGCGGGGCGAGCCCACGCAATCTGTCACGCCTGTTCAATGAACATGCGGGCATGAGTGTCACGGAGTATGCCAATCGGCTGAAAATAAGCCTTGCGCGTGAAATGCTGTTGAACTCGGCTTTGGATATGGAAAGCGTTGCCGAAAAATCCGGCTTTGCTTCAACGCGACAGTTCCGCAGAGTCTGGGAGCGGGTCTATGACTTCCCGCCCAGCCATATGCGATCTTTTGTGGCAGACAGTTGCGTTTATTGAAGAACGCGATTTTGCAGGAAGGTTCCTGCAATGATCTGTTCGCGCATTTTCTCAATAAGGTCGAGCGCGCTGTCTTCGCCAGACGAACGCATCAGCTCAGTCAAGGCTGTGGTGAAAGCAGCTTCCGCCAGAATTTCCGGCTCAATCCCTTCGGAAATGCCATCCGCCCAGGCTTCGTTCTGGTACTCAATCGCCACAAGCTTCTTTTCGCGGGCGATCATCTCGTCCAGATCGGCTGGCATATATTCCATTGGTTTCATCCCGGCTTGCGCCCTTCTGGCTTCTCAAATGATCTCTCACCGCAATAGGGAGCGCGAACACTTGCGTAGCCTGCCTATCATTTAAGATAGTGTTAACAGATTAAAACGGACTTGAATGAGGCAATTTATGCCCATCCGCAAAAGACTGAATAATTGGTTAATTCCCATAGCGCGAGATCAGCTCGTTCGACAAGTTTTCTCCCTCTTTCATGTAGCGATCAATCGCCGCAAGAGCAGAAGGTGTGCAGCGGACATAATTGTCGCTGAAAACGCGGTATCCATGGTTGAAGCTTGAAACAAGGCGCACGCGCTCGGCTTCATCGGGCTTTTCGGCGGCAAGGAGGGCGTCCATCCGTTCGCGCCATTCATTGCTGGTTTCTCCGCAAAGATTACGCAGATAGTGAAGCGAGCCAAGCACTTCCGCAATTCTGAGCATTTTGCCCTCATAAGGCGCGTCCTGAGCAGAAAAGGCCGGTGACAGAATGCCCAGCCAGAATGCAATCGCCCATATGGAAAGCCGCTTTCCCTGCACTATGATCCCCCTGAATGAAACACAGTTTTGATGAAGAATCAGGGCCACTTCAAGGCGATCATGCGTTTAGCCCTGAACCATCTTCAGCCTCAGCGACCGATCGCGCAACGTCTAACGTGCTATCTGTCACATTGGCATGCGCCATTTCATCAATGCTTAACCAGTATATCGCTGCAGCATCGTCACCGGCCTGCTCAATGCCCGAAACATCCAAAGCACGATAGACAGAAAGAAAATAGCTCTTCGCGTAAGCTTTGCCCTCAAGCGCCAGATCAACGGTGATGACATGGCTCAAAGAGCGAACGTCCAAAGCTGTTTCTTCTTTGAGTTCCCGAATGGCCGCTTCTTCCGGCGTTTCTCCGGCCTCAATGCTGCCACCCGGAAAAGCCAGCCAACCCTTCCATGGCTCCTTGCCGCGTTCAACCAGCAGAAAGCGGCCATCGCGGCGGCAGATGAGAGAAACACCATGGATTTGAACGGGGGCGGGGATGACGGGAATTGTAACCATACACAAGCTATGATCCGGCCAGCCGCTTTTGGCAACAGCAAACCCCACTTGACCATTTCCGCAAAAGCTTGAACATGGACACTATGTGTGGACGTTTTTCTCTGACTGCCAGCCGCGAAGAAGTTGAAGCATTGCTTGGTGCAATGATTGAGGAGGATTTTCCTCCGCGTTACAATATCGCGCCAACCCAGCCGATACTCTCTATTCTTGCCGGTGAGACGCCGCCGCCGGGAAGCAATCGCCCTGACCGTATCGGCATGTTGGTGCGTTGGGGCTTTGTGCCGTCCTGGGTCAAAGATCCCAATGACTGGAATCTGGTTTTCAATATTCGCTCTGAAACGGCGGCAGAGAAGAACTCATTCCGGGCAGCTCTTCATCATCGGCGCGCACTGATTCCGGCCTCTGGCTTCTATGAATGGCGGCGTGAGGGTAAGAACAAGGCGCAGGCCTATTGGATCAGACCGCGCAACGGCGGCATTGTGGCCTTTGGTGCGCTGGTCGAAACATGGAGCAGTGCAGATGGCTCGCAAATTGACACTGCGGGTATTCTGACGACAGGCGCGAACACATATTTGCGTCCCATCCACGAGCGCATGCCGGTGGTGGTGAAGCCGGAGGATTATGCCCGTTGGCTGAATTGCAAGACGCTACTTCCACGCGAAGTGGCTGACATCATGCGGCCCGTTCAGGATGATTTTTTCGAAGCCATTCCGGTGTCGGACAAGGTCAACAAGGTCGCCAACACATCACCTGATATACAGGAGAGGGTAGACGAAAAACTTGTGGCGTCATCGTCAGCTCAATCCAAGAGCAAGAAAAAGCCTGACGATCAGCTTTCCATGTTCTGACAATTTTTTCGTCTGCCAAAAGGCAAAGCAAATCAGCCGATCTTTTTGACCGCCAGAATTGAATGGCGCGTATTGTCACCACGTTCTTCGTTTTTTCGATTTGTCTTGCTCATCAACGCTGCAACCAGCACCGCAGGCCCGATTTCACGATATTGGTCAATGAGCTTATCTTGTCGTGGCTGCAGTTCATTTTTAGACATTGGTCCATCCTCTTCCAATTCATCCTCACTATTGTGTGATTGATTGGGACAGAATGAAGGCTGTTTGGAGCCGGTTTTATGGATTCCCGGCCAACATGCACTGATCATCCCTGAAGTTGCTGAAATGTCACAGCGTTTTTAATGGAAAGCTCTTGACGGCCAAGGCTTCGATGAGGATAAGTAACGCCATGAAAACGCCGACCACGATCATTTGTACTGGTTCGATTATTATTGGCTAGCAGCTTGCTGGCCCGGCCGTTTTCGTCTCCCCATCATAAAACAGGATGATAACGCCCCGGCCAGTCGGCTGCGGTCTTTCGTACCCGTATTTCAGGTCCTTTTGGGGAATTACAATGGCTGATGCGCCGCAACTACGTCTATACAACACCGCCACCCGCATGAAGGAGGATTTCACTCCTATCGACGCGAATAATGTGCGCATGTATGTCTGCGGACCGACTGTTTATGACTTTGCCCATATCGGCAATGCACGTCCGGTTATTGTTTTTGATGTGCTGTTTCGTCTGCTGCGCCATGTCTATGGCGCGGAAAAAGTCACTTATGCGCGCAACATCACCGATGTTGACGACAAGATCAACGCGCGCGCAGCCAGCGAATATCCTGATCTGCCGCTCAATGAAGCCATTCGCCGGGTAACGGAGGGCACAAACAGCCAGTTTCAGGCGGATATCAAGGCGCTGGCCAATCTTGAGCCGTCGAGCCAGCCGCGTGCGACGGAGCATCTTGATGATATGCGCAATATCATTGAAAAGCTGGTTGAGCGCGGTGTTGCTTATGTTGCCGATGATCATGTGCTGTTTTCGCCATCTGCAATGAATGCATTGGGCGGCGCACATTATGGTGCGCTCTCGCACCGTCCGTTCGATGAAATGCTGGCAGGCGCGCGCGTTGATGTTGCTTCTTACAAGCGCGATGAAATGGATTTCGTGCTCTGGAAACCATCGCGCAATGGTGAACCGGGCTGGCCATCGCCGGCAGGGATTGAAACACTTGGTCGTCCGGGATGGCATATCGAGTGCTCGGCTATGTCGATGGCCAAGCTGCTGGCCCCGTTTGGCGGCGGTCTGAAATGCGATGATCCGCTTAAAAATCAGTTTGATATCCATGGTGGTGGTATCGATCTCGTCTTCCCGCATCACGAGAACGAGATTGCGCAATCATGCTGCGCCTTTGGCACCGAGCGGATGGCAAGCATCTGGATGCACAACGGCTTTCTTCAGGTCGAAGGCCAGAAGATGTCAAAATCTCTCGGCAACTTCATCACCATTCGTAATGTTTTGAATGATGGCCTGCCGCAGCTTGGGTCTTGGGACGACAAGGATGCGCGCGATCGCTGGGCTGGTTTGGCTGCACGGCTTTCGATGCTGCAAACGCATTATCGCGAGCCGATCAACTGGACGGCACAGCGTCTGGCGGAATCGGCCGAGGAACTGCATCGTTGGTACGGTCTTCTTCGTGATACGGGGTTTGCAGAGCCTTCAACGCTTTCAAGGGTTGCTGAGGTCGAAGAAGCGCTGTCAGACGATCTGAACACATGGATCGCCATCACAGCGTTGCGCAAGGCATTCAAGGCTAAGGACGTTGCCGCCTTGGGCGAGGGCATGGCGCTGTTGGGCCTGTTCGACCCTTATTTTGTGACGGCGCAGGATGTGCCGGTATTTGCGAAGGCGGATGTTGATGCCGCTGACATCGAAGCGCGTATTGCCGAACGCCTGAATTTCATCGCTGGCAAGAAGTGGGCCGAAGCTGATCGTATCCGTGATGAACTTTTGGCGCAGGGCATTCAGTTGAAAGACGGCAAGCATCCTGACACCGGCGAACGCATCACGACCTGGGATGTGGTAAGTTAAGCTCTTCTATGGGGAGGAGAGGACACGATGACGCTTGATAATAAGCCGCTTTATAGCGGGGGATGCCAGTGCGGTGCGGTGCGCTTTCATGTTGAGGGCGCACTCGGCTCTGCTTCAATCTGTCATTGCCGCATGTGCCAGAAGGCCTTTGGAAGTTTTTATGCGCCGCTGGTTTCTGTGGGGGAGGCAAAACTCACCTGGACCCGTGACGAGCCGAAGCGGTTTCAGTCTTCCAATCATGTCAAGCGCGGCTTCTGCTCTGAATGCGGAACCCCGCTCACCTATGAAGCACCGGATGGTGTTGCGCTCTCCATAGGCGCTTTCGATGCACCCGAAGAGATTGAGCCGACAGTACAATGGGGTGTCGAGGTCAAGCTTCCCTATGTCGATAACCTCGCAAAATTGCCGGGTTTTGAGACCGAACGTGATCCTGAAAGTATTGAGTTCGTAAGAACTCTTGTGTCTTACCAGCATCCCGACCACGATACTGACCATTCATAGATTACCCACCGACAGGCAGGCAAAATGGCACGCGAACGCATCTATATCTACGACACGACCTTGCGGGACGGACAGCAGACACCCGGCGTTGATTTCTCTGTCGAAGACAAAAAAGCGATTGTTATTCTGCTTGAAGAACTGGGCGTTGATTATGTGGAAGGCGGCTATCCGGGTGCCAATCCAACGGATACGGCCTTCTTCAAGAACCGTCAGACCGCGAAGGCCAAATTTGCAGCTTTCGGCATGACCAAGCGCGCAGGCGTTTCGGCCTCGAACGATCCGGGACTGACCGCGCTTTTGCAGGCTTCTAGCGATGCAGTTTGTTTTGTTGCCAAAAGTTGGGATTACCATGTGCGTGTCGCACTTGGCTGCACCAATGAAGAAAATCTGGAATCGATCACATCCTCGGTAACGGCTGTGCGTATGGCTGGCCGTGAGGCGCTGGTTGATTGCGAACACTTCTTCGATGGGTATAAAGCCAATCCAGACTATGCGCTGGCTTGCGCCAAGGCTGCCTACGAGGCCGGTGCGCGCTGGGTCGTGCTTTGCGACACCAATGGCGGCACACAGCCATCGGAAGTGGCTGAAATCATCAATGTTGTGAAAGCATATGTTCCCGGCGAAAGCCTTGGCATTCATGCCCACAACGATACCGAACAGGCAGTCGCTGTTACGCTTGCTGCCATTGATGCAGGTGTGCGTCATGTGCAGGGAACACTGAACGGCATCGGCGAACGCTGCGGCAATGCAAACCTCGTTTCCCTGATCCCGACATTGGCGCTAAAGCCTTACTGGGCGGAGCGCTTTGAGCTTGGTGTGCAGCCGGATGCGCTCAAAGCGATCACCCGTATTTCGCGCGCTTTCGACGATATTCTCAATCGTGCACCGACTGAGCAGGCCCCTTACACGGGCACATCCGCTTTTGCGACCAAGGCTGGCATTCATGCGTCCGCATTGCTGAAAGACCCGCAGACTTATGAGCATGTTCCGCCGGAAAGTGTCGGAAACCGCCGTCGCGTCATGGTTTCGGATCAGGGCGGCAAGTCAAACTTCATTGCTGAACTGGAGCGCCGCGGTATTCGGGTTGCCAAGAATGATGCGCGACTGGATACGCTTATTTCGCTCGTTAAAGAGCGTGAAGCGGAAGGCTATGCCTATGAAGGCGCTGATGCGAGCTTTGAGCTTCTGGCGCGCAACATGCTTTCTCCTCAGCCGGAATTTTTCAAGGTCGATTCTTTTCGTTGCCTTGTCGAGCGCCGCTTTGATGCCAATGGCTCTTTGAAAACCGTCTCAGAGGCCGTTGTAAAAGTCGAGGTCGATGGGGAAATGCACATGTCGGTCGCCGAAGGTCATGGACCGGTCAATGCGCTTGATATTGCGCTGCGCAAGGATCTTGGCCGCTATCAGAAAGAGATTGAAGATCTCGAATTGGTGGATTTCAAGGTGCGTATCCTCAATGGCGGTACTGCAGCGATCACCCGCGTTTTGATCGAATCTGGTGATGCTACGGGCGCGCGTTGGCGCACGGTCGGTGTTTCCGACAATATCATTGATGCATCGTTTCAGGCCCTGATGGATTCAGTCAATTACAAACTGATGAAAAACCGCGCGCTTGCAGGTCTTTTGGCGGCTGAATAGGCGTCAGTCATCACGAAGATTGATGCTTTGATCAGTTTAATTGAATGGATTTTATGGATTGATGCGCGCATAGCAAATGATATGACCCTGAATAGACAGTCTTTTTTAGGGAGTAATTATTTTATCGGAGATAGAAATGACCGAACAGACCTTATCCGGGGGGCAGCTTTCGGACGGAAGCCGTGGCTTCCTGATGGCTATAGGGGCTTATGGTCTTTGGGCAGTTCTGCCGTTCTATCTCAAGGCTTTGTCGCATTTGCCGGCCCTTGAAATCGTTGCACATCGCGTCATTTGGTCGGTTCCGGTTGCAGCCGTTCTGCTTGTGTGCATCGGACAGTTCAGAGCCATTCTGGATGCCTTGCGCAATCCGCGAATGCTTGCAATGGCGGCACTCACTGCATCGCTGATCACCATTAACTGGTCGGTGTATGTCTGGGCTGTTGCGCATGATCAGCTCATAGGAGCCGCTCTTGGATATTACATCAATCCGTTATTTAACGTGGTTCTGGGTGGATTGTTTTTGGGCGAGCGCCTGACAAAAGTTCAATATGTTGCGGTTGGCTTTGCTTTTGCAGCTGTGCTGGTGCTCACTTTAGATGCCGGTGGCTTGCCGTGGGTTTCGCTGGTTCTGCCGGTAACATTTGGTCTTTACGGCTTTTTCCGTAAGTCTTTGCCTGTGCAGCCTTTGCAGGGCTTTACGCTTGAAGTGGTTATTCTCTCCATCCCGGCCACAGCTTACATTTTCTGGCTTCTGGCCCACGGTCAGGACCATTTTTTCTCTGGCTCTGTTTACGATGTTTCGCTGCTTTTGCTCGCTGGCCCCTTCACGGCGATCCCGCTCATTCTTTATGCTGGCGGGGCGAAGCTTCTGCGTTATACGACACTTGGATTGATGCAGTACCTCACACCAACATTGCTATTCATCTTCGCAATTTTTATTTTTAATGAACCGTTCTCAACGGCACAGCTTGTGGCTTTCGTCCTGATTTGGATCGGATTAATAATTTATACGTGGTCTTCTTTCGCCAATCATCGCCGCAATCGTGTCAAAGCATGATAAATTTATCTTGAGGGATTAAAGCTTTGTTTCGGTTGATTGTGACCCTCAGAGCCTTAATTTAGCCGCGCTCTGGCCTTCTGGTTTATTTGTTAATTCAAATGAATTTCGGAGAATCGCGCTGCATGGTATTTCGTGCCGTCCACAGAGATAAGCAGATTCATGTGGTGGCGTTGCCGGATCTGATGATCCGGTCGGATAGGGCGCATGCGAAAATGGCACCGCTTTCGCCCTTTATGCTAAAGCCGTTGCAGCGGGTTCAGTTTTCTTTCAAAACGCATTATCGTGCCTGTGTGGCACTGGCGTCTGCAACCCTTATTGCGGGGGGGGCGTTGACGCTGCTCACGAGTGGCCTTGTGCGCCATGGCCATGCGTCCCAACCTGTGATGGTTGATCCGGCGACACTTGTTCATAGCCATGCAGCCATGAAGGAAGCCAGGCTGCTTCCTCACAATGCCATCGAGGATGATCGGCGCATTGCAAAGCGCATTGATATTGCAGAAGGCAGCCATGATGGTGCAGCCACACTCTTTACCTACCAGCATGTCATCCTTGATCTGCAAAATGATGCTGCAAAAGCGCCTTTGACGCGCAATCTCATGAAATCACAGGCCGAAGCCGATCCGCAAATATTGGCGCTCGCCAATCAAAAAGGTGTACCGCTCAATGTAAGCTTCGCAAGACCGGTCGATATGGCTCGGCAGAACGTCCATGAAATCGTTCTTGCACCGCAATCGCAGGAAAAATTGAGTGTTCTCATGCAAGCCGCTGGCATAGCCACACAGGATGCAGAGAACCTTCAGCAAGCCCTTGCGCGTAAAGAACTGGTGCCGGGGGACAATCTGGTATTGCTTCTCGATCAGTCGTCCAAAGCGCCTGCACGTATTCTGGTCGCAAGATTCAAGCATGGAAGCGCACCTGATTCTGTTTATGGTCGCACCGATGACGGGCTTTTCCGCTCCAATGGCAATCAGCGGCTTTTCGCACGTCTTTCTCATGATGCAATGCTAACTGCGGCCCATCCGCCCGTGAAGCTCGGTCACAACAGCTCTGTTCAATCCCGATTAATTGCAGCTGGTGTTCCCCGTGTAGTCGCGGACGATGTCAGAAAGCTCGCTCGCGAAAATAATATAGCGTTTGATAAGGGGGCGAATGCGGCGCAGAAGATTGAACTGCTTTTCCGGGAAAGCGTCGATACCCATCCGGAACTCGTTTTTGTTGAGTTTGACACAAAAGGCGAGAAAAAGCGTCTTTACAGGCACGAGGTTGAAGGAAACGCCGATTATTTCAACGAAGACGGCTCTTCAATGACCAAATATCTTATGCATAAGCCTTTGCCAAATGGCCGTTTGAATGACGGGTTTGGCTGGCGTATTCATCCGGTTCTGCATGTGCGCAAGCATCATAATGGTGTGGATTATGATGCGCCAATTGGCTCTCCAATCGTTGCAGCGGGAGACGGTGTTGTTGAACTGATTTCATCGCAAAAGGGCTATGGCAAATATGTCCGTATCCGCCATCAGGGAGGCTACAGCACAACCTATGCCCATCTTTCGGGTGAGGTCAAAGGTTTGAAAGTCGGCCAGCATGTAAAGCAGGGAGAGGTGATCGCCTATGTGGGATCAACCGGCTATTCGACCGGTCCGCACCTCTATTATGAGCTCAAGGTCGGAGATCATTATGTTGATCCACTTAAAGCGAATCTCAAGGCCGGTGAAAAGCTGACGGGTTCGTCCATGTCGAGCTTCCGTTCGGAAATCAATCACGTTGATAAGGTTTTCAAGCAAATGAGCCTGACGCCAACCATGGATGGCGACAGCAATCACACTGGACGGTAGGCGTTTGCAAGGGCTACGAATTCCTCGACGCTTAATGTTTCGGCGCGGCGTGTTCCATCAATGCCAGTCTTTTCCAGCAAGGTTGCACCGCCGACGGGCTTCAGGCTCTGACGCAGCATTTTACGGCGCTGGCCAAAGGCTGCCTGCGTAATCTGACCAAGCGCATCTGCGCGGCATGGCAGCGGATTTTCACGCGGGATAATATGCACCACCGAAGACATGACTTTTGGTGGCGGCGTGAACGCCTGTGGCGAAACATCAAACGCGATTTTCGACTGCGTGCGCCAGCCTGCCAGAACACCAAGGCGTCCATAATGATCCGTATCAGGCGCAGCCACGATTCGCTCAGCCACTTCGCGTTGAAACATCAACGTCATGGACGAATAAAACGGTGGCCATGGCTCGGTCAAAAGCCAGTTAAGCAGTAATTGTGTACCGACATTATACGGCAGGTTTGCAACGATCCGTGGCTTTGGACCGTCGGGAAACAGTGCCTTGAAATCCTGCTCCAGCGCATCACCTGAAATGATCCGCAATCGGCCCGGATAATGCGCTTCGATCTCTGAGAGCGCATCCAGACAACGCTCATCGCGTTCAATCGCCGTAACATAAGCCCCTTGTGCCAGAAGCGCGCGGGTGAGGCCGCCGGGGCCGGGGCCAACTTCAATGACCGGCTGGTCTTCAAGTGGGCCGGATTGTCGTGCAATCTTCGATGTCAGGTTCAGATCGAACAGAAAATTTTGTCCGAGCGACTTTTTGGGCATAAGATCATGGCGCTCGATGACCTCACGCAGCGGCGGAAGAGTATCTATGCTCATGATTTGCGTCCTGCCTGATTTTCTGCAAGTTCCTGCGCAAGACGAATGGCGGCAATCAGGCTGTCAGGTCGGGCAATGCTTTTTCCCGCAATGTCAAAGGCTGTGCCGTGATCGGGCGACGTGCGGATAAAGGGCAGGCCCAGCGTGACATTGACCGTTTCATCAAAGGCCAGCGCCTTGGCAGGGATCAGCGCCTGATCGTGATACATACAAATCGCCACGTCATAGGTTGCGCGTGCGGGAGCGTGAAACATCGTATCAGCTGGCAGCGGCCCCCAGGCATTGATGCCTGAAGTCTGCAATTCTTCCACGGCTGGACGGATGATCGCGTCATCTTCCTTGCCGAGTGCTCCGCCTTCACCCGCATGCGGGTTAAGACCGGAAATGGCAAGGCGAGGGGAGGCAATGCCGAAGCGGTCGGTCAGTTCCTGCGCTGTGATATAGGCCACTTCCAGAATATCATCCTTGGTCAGTAAACGTGGCACGTCCGCAAGCGGTATGTGGATCGTCACGGGCACTGCGCGCAGTTCGGGGCCGGCAAGCATCATCACCGGAATGACTGTGCGCCCCAGGTGTTTGCTCGCGAGCTCTGCGAGAAATTCCGTATGGCCGGGGTGTTGAAAACCTGCATCATAAAGCGGCTTTTTTGCAATCGGACACGTCACAACCGCAGACGTTTCGCCTGCTATTGTGAGACTTACGGCGCGCTCAATGGCTTCAAGGATACCCGCAGCATTTTCTGGCAAAGGCTTTCCGGGGCTTTCCTTGTGCCGGTTGACAAGCGGCAACACCGGCAGCTGCGTATCGAAAATCTCTACGGCCTGTGAGGGTGCCGTTATGGCTGCAACAGGCACATTCAAACCAAGAAGTTCGGCACGCGCCAAGAGCTGTTGTGGATCGGCAATTATCAGAAATGGCGGCAAAGAAAGCTCTGCGCGCTTTAGCCATGTATTCAGAGCGACGTCAGCCCCAACGCCTGAAGGGTCGCCAATGCTTATGGCGAGCGGAGGAACCGATTGAATGCGCATATGTTTTTCTCGAATTATAGAATAAGGGGGCA
This sequence comes from Ochrobactrum chromiisoli, assembly GCF_026241335.1. Classification (GTDB taxonomy): domain Bacteria; phylum Pseudomonadota; class Alphaproteobacteria; order Rhizobiales; family Rhizobiaceae; genus Brucella; species Brucella chromiisoli. The sequence goes on from NZ_JAPHAV010000001.1 coordinate 972,043, forward strand.
GAAGCCCCCTCAAATTATACTGTCATTTGGCGACTGCCAAGGCTTTAACGATTAACGATGGTTGCCTTTTCACGCAGTTCATCGACATATTTCTTGCTCAACGCTTCGGCTTTCTTCTCTTGCCCGGATGCAGAATCGGCACCTTCCATTGAGAAAACAAGCTGTGCAACGCGGTCATCGGAAACCTGACGTGTCGAGCACACTGCGAGAATTTCTACGCCTTTTTCCGTGTCATGCGGAGGTGTCGCACGATTAACGCTGGTGGCTTTTATGTCCTTGGCCCATTCGCCCGGAAGCTGCTGCTCAATAATGCGTCCCAGATCGCGCACAGTGACGTCGATCATGCCTTTGGTAAGCTGACGCGTGCTGTCGCAGCTTTGAAAACGCGAACGCAATGCATTTGCTTCCTGACGGCGCTTGCCCATTTCCGCTGGCGAACGCTTTGCGCTGGGAACAACAAAGATAACTTGCTGCAACTGATACTCGGTTGCGACCGGCTTTTTGCCACCATCCTTGAGCATGCGCTGTACCGCATCCTGCTCGCTGACCATACCCGTTGCGCGGAAACGGGCGCTGACAAGACGGCCCCAGCCCATCTGGACCATGATGTATTTTTTAAAATGGTCAGGCGTAATTCCAGCCTGATTCATAACCTGATTGAGCTGGGCGACACTCATCTTGTTTCGCGATGCAAACCCAGCATAAGCTTCGTCGACTTCCTTGTCGGAAATGTTCATGCCGCGCGTCTTCATTTCGATGCGCTTGAGCATTTCTTCCGTCAGTTCCTGACGAGCGGTCTGGTTAAGGTTGCCACCTTTGCGCTGCAACTTCAAAAAGTTGACGCGGCGTTGAATGTCACCATTGGTAATGACATTACCCGAGACAATGATCTTGGCCTCTGCTGAATTTGACGCGGCATGGGCCGGGCTCAGCATCGCAGCCGATCCAAGCGCCGTGAAGCATACGGCGGCGCCTATCATGGAGGCGAAAAGAGGTTTAGCAAACATCATCTTTCTTTCCCGGTTCCTTCAGGTCGGCAACGCAAAGCTTCGCCTGATCTTGTAACGTATCAGAGGTTCGCACGACAAAGCGACCCCAATACAAGCCAATCATATTAAGATGACTGTATAGAGGACCCAGTGCGGCGAAACAATGACCCGCGAGCATTTTACGACGTCTTTGAAGAGGCTTGGCTCAATAAAATTGATAAAAGCGCGTAGTATTCAGACCAAAAAACCGGAAGCAGTTTGGCTGCGTCCGGTTTTTCTTCTTTTAGAAGGACTGTGAACCGCTCCCAATATCGCCGAGTGTTCGGAACGATATATTGAAGCCCACACTATGCGTTGCCTTGCTTTCACCCGGATTACGCGTCTGTACGTAAGCCATCGAATAGGTAAAGCACTCATCGTCATAGGCAAGACCGGACGAGGCGCGAACCAATGTATCGGAAACCAGATCGTAGGTACCCGAACCAAACACACGCCAGTTGTCATTGACCTTGACGTTTGTGGAGCCGCTGACTTCCTGGCGCAATTCCGAATAGCCGTATGCAGGCTGCGGCGCGATATAAGCATAACGCGCGGAAACGCTCAGGCGAGACCAGTTCTGTTGGGCTTCAAGTTCACCGCGTTTGAGTGCGAGGCTGTCTTTATCAAAGCGTCCACGGGCTGCAAATGCGAGGCCGGTTGAATTCGACGTTCCAATCATGCCAACATAGTCGGAACGCGCATCCTGCAGGCCCGAATCTTCGCCGACATTGACAAAATCGCTCGTACCGAACGAGTTTAAACCGCCGAGTTGAATCGACTGACCGCCAAGGGCGTAAAGACTCCAATCGCTGTAGTCGAAGCTGCCCGAATAACGCAGCCCGAAATTGGCGCGAGTGCCCCCTTCAACGCGATCATAGCCGGAGAACTTGTCACGCGAGAAAAGATTCGTCGCATCAAACACGAAGCTCTGCGCATCTTCATTTGGAAGCTGGCCTGCATAGCGTTCATTGTTGCGCATATAGATCTGGGCAATTGGCTCCAGAATATGCGTCGAACTTGTGCTTGAGAACAGGATCGGCCAGCGCAGTTCAAGACCCGCAGTCGCCATCGCACGCAGTGCCTCAGACTTGACCACCGCATCCGTGAAACCCGCGACAGCGGGATCAAAATTCGTACTCACGTTGATCGCATCGGCGCGAAGCGCCAACAAAGGCGTAATCACGAGACCGGAATCGGTGATGATCGTGCGCTTCCACTCAACTTCGCCTGTCAGGCGGGTATTTGTGCCACTGAAACCTGGAATGCGTGGGTATGGCTGTGGAACAAACCTATCAAGAGCAGGATCATAAACCTGCGAAGCAGTGTTATTCGCGTTCTTGCGGTAAAGAACCTGCAAATTGCTGGTGAAGTTCAGCTCGCCGCCATAAACGGATTCAGGTGCTGTATAAGAATAGTCGAGGCTTGGGAAAACCCAAGGTTGCTTTGAGTGCATCTCCACATCGCTATAATCAGATGTGGCAGGATAGGATTCCTGCACGTTGAAGCGATAGAAGTTGAGGTCAAAGTAATTGCGATTATTGATGCCGCGCAGGTAAATATTGGAAACCTGTGTCTGGCTTGAATAACCTTCCAAACTATATGTGCGGCTGAAATTCCGATCAGTCTGGGCCATAATATCCCAGCCAGCCTTCCAGCGCGCATTGATGTCGAAATCACCTTTCGATGCGATCATGCCGCGATTTTTTTCTTCGCGATCAATTGTGTTTGCATCGAACTCGCCGGGCTTCATCTGGTGAATGCCCGCGATCTGGAGATTATAGGTGCCGTTCTCGAGACGATGACGCCATTCAGCCTGTGTCAGAAAACCTTGCTTTGTGTAAGCGGTGGTTGAAAGTGTCAGGTCATAATTGGGTGCAAGCGCCCAGAAATAAGCGTTCTTGATGCCGAAACCGAGCTTGTCTTTATATGCAAAGCCCGGAAACAGGAAGCCGCTCTTCCGCTTGACTGTTGGATCAGCCATCTCGAAAGCGGGGAAATAAGCGAGCGGCATTCCGAAAAGTTCAAATTTGCCGCGCTCGAAACGCACGGTTTTGGTCGCGCTGTTCCAGATGATTTTGCGTGCCTTGATCTGCCAGAGAACCGGCTTGTCAGGATTCTTTTCGCAAGCCTGACAGGCTGTGTAGACACCATTATTGAATGTGGTGATCTCGCCATTGCTGCGTTCCGCACTTTCGGCTGCAAAGCGCGTGTTGTCTGTCGTCTCAACGCGCAGACCATTGACGAAGCCATCGCGGAAACTATCCGTCACATCCAGATGATCGGAATAAATCTTGTTACCGTCGCGTTCGACGATCTCGACATTGCCTGTCGCTGTCATGCGACGGGTCTGCTGATTGTACGTTACCTGATCCGCAACGAGGCGATTGCCATCATATTCGATGCGCACTTTACCTTGAGCGGTAACAACATTGACGTCACGATCATAGACGAGCTCATCCGCCTGCAAAATCATGCGCGCATTGGGATCGCTCTGGTAATTTGCACCGAGAGCGTCCTGCGCATGAACCTGCGAAGGGAGAATTGCGACTGAAATGAAAGGTATAGCAAGGGCGCACACCAAAGACGTCCCGCGTGCGAGACGCGAGAATGAATGGGGCAATACCATGCGGGTGTTACTCAAACCCACTAACCATCCTCCTTATGCAACAAAAAGGAGACACCAAAAAATGTCGCAATAACAACTGGAACCCAGGCAGCAACGAATGGCGGAACGAATCCCGCATTCCCGAATGCCTTCACCAAGACTGAAACGACATAAAGCATGAAGCCAGCAACAACGCCACCCAGAATCATCGCACCGGACTGACCAAAGCGCACAAATTTCAACGACACTGTTGCAGCAATGAGCGTCATTGCCATCAAGAGCGCAGGTAAGGCCAGAAGTGACTGGTATTGCATGTCAAATGCGTTTGCCGAATAACCGAAAGAACGCGCAACCTCGATCTTGTGACGCAATTGCGTAAACGGAATCGTATCGGGGGAGGCGAGCTTTTCTTCCACATATTCCGGGCGCAGCTGCGTCGGAATACTGAAGCTTTCCATTTTGCGCGGCTCTTCACCGCGCGAAAACTGTGTGACGTCGGTCAGTTCCCAGTGACCGTCCATAAGCTTCGCGGTGCGCGCATCATAGCGTTTGCTGATTTTCTTCTTGTCATCGAATTGAATAAAGGTCGCATCGGCAAGCGTTGCTCCGCGATCCAGAATGCTTTTGGCGCCAATAATCGTTTCGCCTTCATCGGTCTTCTGTCGAAGCCATGGATCACGCAACGCTGATACGTCCGTCACTTTGCCAGTCTTCCAGTTGGAAGCGATTTCATCGGCTTTCGAGAAACCGTAAGCGGCAAACGGATTGAGAATAAAGATCGTCGCCAGACCAAACAGCAAAGCGCCAAAACAAGCTGGCAGCAGGAACTGCCATGCCGAAACCCCGACCGAACGCGCAACGACAAGTTCATACTTACGATTGAGCGAAATCAGCGTCGCCATGGCGGAAAACAAGGCCACAAAGGGGATCATCTGCTGCATGATGAAGGGAACGCGCATTGCAGAGATCCCAAGCGCGATCCAAACGGAATAGCCCGGAAGATTTGCAAGTTTGCTGGCGTTTTCCGTGAAGTCGAGCAGCAGAGCCAGCGCGAAAATGCCGAGCAAAAAATAGAATGTAATCTGCACATAGCGGACAAAGAAGTAACGCCCAAGGGTCCAGCCAATCATGCGTGCCCTCCTGAGTTTTTACGCAGTCGGCCAAGCACACGATTATAAATGCCGGAGGCATACCCCCTGAAGCGATCAAAGCCATCAAGAATGCGATCGTTCCACTTGTCAGGAAGCCCGATACGACGTCCCGTGAAAAGGGCAAAACCAGTCAACAGAATCACACCGAGCGGTATCAGATACATGATGAAAATATAGGTTTCGTCCTTGTCCGCACGGTCAGCCGAGAAATAGCCAGCCCAATAGACAAGCAATGCAGTGCTGATCGCCGAGAAGGACGCAGAGACACGGGCTTCGCGGTGCGAGCGCGAGTCACCGGCATAGGCAAGGGCAATCATCGCAAACACAATTGGGTAAAGCCATTCTGTCAGGCGACGATGCAATTCCGCTTTGTAACGAAGAGGACGCGTCTGCAGGATCGGATCGTTCGGATCCGGGTTAAGCAGATAGGACAGCGGACGATCCTTGGCATAAATAACAAAATCGTCGCCAGCCGATGTGAACTGGCTGAGATCAAATGCATAAGAATTGAACTTGATGATCGAAACCGTACCGTCAGAAACATCCCTGCGCTGGACTTCCCCATCCTTCATCAGCAACATGTCGCCTGCGGGCGTGGTGGCAATGTTGCCGTCTGCTGCATAGTAAATCAGATCAAGCGTCGGGTCGCGGGAATCAGCGATGAACAGACCGCCAATGCTGCCATCGGGGTGGCGCTCTGCGATCTGGATATAAAGATTATCGGCGAGTTTGCGGAAATTGCCTTCCTGTACAACGACATTGAGCATATCCGCACTCGCATTGGCGATCATGGCTCGCATATTCATGCGCGCATAGGGATCGACGTAGTTCGCAACCAGAAACGATACGAGCGAGATAATCGCTGCGAGTATCAAAATCGGACGCATGACGGCACTGCGTGGCGCGCCCGAGGCGTTGATGACGACAAGTTCGGAATCCTGGTTCATCGTCGAAAGTGTCTGCGTAATGGCAATGATCAGCGCAAATGGCATAACCAGAGGGATTGCAGACGGAATAAGCAACGAACTGAACTGGATGATTGTCTGAATGGACTGGCCGCTGGTGGTGAGAAAATCCACACGTTGAAGCACTTGCACTGTCCACGTAATGCCCACAGCAGCACCGAGTACCGCTAAGAACATGACCGCCACGCGGCGCAGGATGTACAACTCGATCAATCTCATGGGTGGAGTTTACATCCTGGTTCCGTTGAAAAAGCCTGACCCTTAAACAGAATCGTGGCTCGAAAATTAACAGCTACACTAATTGGACTTGGCTAAAATTAGCCAAAGAAATTAGGTTAACAGATTACTAAAGTTTTTTGGTTGATACCAGCGACCGTGTCTCTAAAGCCATTGGAATAATCGACGCAACCCATTTTCATCTATTTTCGCTGTAAGACAAGATAGGTTCATATCCAAGGCTCGCAAGTTTTTATTCGAGTTAACGCAAAACTGATTTTCATTGAACGTCACTCTTGCCGTTTCGCCATATTCGTCTCACATGAGTAAGGAAAAGTCGCGACACAATCGTGTCATCTCATGGTCTGAGTTTGTTTGGAGTTGTTATGTCGAAACGTCCTTCCATTTCTTTCAGTGAATTTTCAGCCCCCCATAAAGGCGTAAGCATCGTTCTGGTTGCCAAGGGCGGCGGCTTTTCAGAAGAAGCCGCGCAGGCCGTTGGCGGGTCAGAAAAAATTGCGCGCATCATTGAAATCTCTGGCTTTTCGGGTGCTTTGGGCAAAACTGCCGAAGCCATTGAAACGACGGAAGGCGGTATTGATAAGATCGTTTTGGTTGGTGCGGGCGACCCCGGCGAACTTGGTAATGACGACTGGGTCAAAATTGGCGGAGCCGCATTTTCGCGAATCGGCAAGGCAGAACGCGCGACACTCACGCTTGCACTGCCGGAAACCACAATCGCTGGCGACGAAGCAGGCGATGTGGCTCTGGGCATGATTCTGCGTTCTTATGACTTCAATCGTTATAAAACCCGCAAAAATGAAGAAAACAACGAGCCAAAGCATTCTGCAAAGGTTCACATTCACGTTGCTGATGTTCATAGCGCCAAAAGAGCCCTTGAAGTTGCTGACGCCGTTGCCGATGGCGTGCTCAAAGCACGCGATCTGGTCAATGAGCCAGCCAACATTCTTGGCCCTGTCGAGTTTGCTGAGGAAGCGCAGAAGCTTGAAAAGCTTGGCGTGAAGGTCGAGGTTCTCGGCGAAAAGGAAATGAAGAAGCTGGGCATGGGCTCTTTGCTGGGGGTCGCGCAGGGCTCTGTTCGCCCACCACGTCTCGTTGTCATGGAATGGCAGGGTGCCAAAGCCAAGGAAAAGCCGGTCGCGTTTGTCGGTAAAGGCGTGGTGTTTGATACGGGCGGCATCTCGATCAAGCCTGCCGCTGGCATGGAAGAAATGAAAGGTGACATGGGCGGCGCTGCTGCTGTCACCGGATTGATGCGGGCGCTCGCAGGACGCAAGGCGAAGGTCAATGCAATCGGTGTTATTGGCCTTGTCGAAAATATGCCGGATGGCAATGCGCAGCGCCCCGGCGACATTGTAACGTCAATGTCCGGCCAGACGATCGAAGTCATCAACACGGATGCCGAAGGCCGTCTCGTGCTGGCAGATGCACTTTATTACACCAATGATCGCTTCAAGCCGCAGTTCATTATCAATCTGGCGACGCTGACGGGTGCGATTCTCGTGGCGCTTGGCACACACCATGCGGGTCTGTTCTCCAATGATGATGAGCTCGCAGACCAGCTTTATGACGCTGGTCAGGCAACAGGTGAAAAGCTGTGGCGTATGCCGATGGGCAAGGAATACGACAAGATGATCGATTCCAAGTTTGCCGACATGAAAAACAGTTCGGGTCGCTACGCCGGCTCAATTACGGCAGCACAGTTCCTCAAGCGCTTTGTCGGTGATACACCTTGGGCGCATCTTGATGTGGCGGGAACGGCGATGGCATCCCCAACCAACGAATACAGCCAGACCTGGGCGTCGGGGTATGGCGTTCGTCTGCTGGACCGTCTTGTGCGGGATAACTTCGAAAGCTGATTTCGATTCAGAAACAACGGTATGGGCTGAGAAGGTGAATCGCTTTCTCAGCCCCGCCAAATCCTATACAAAGAGCGCATGGCTGAAATTCTCTTTTATCACCTCACAGAATCGACGCTGGATGAAGCGCTTCCGGGCCTTGTCGAACGTTCGATAACACGTGGATGGCGCGTCGTCATTCAGGCTGTGACCGAGGAACGGCGTGACGCTTTAGACAGTCTTTTGTGGACTTTCTCGGATACGTCTTTTGTGGCCCATGGCACCGATCATGAGCCGCTTGCTGAGCATCAGCCGGTCTTGCTGACCACATCGCAAGCCAATTTGAATGGCGCCACTGTCCGCTTTCTTGTGGAGGGGGCGGCGCTTGAAGATGCAAGCCCTTATGATCGGCTGGTTGTCATGTTTGATGGTCATAATCAGGAGCAGCTTGAAAATGCGCGCGCCCAGTGGAAAACTTTCAAGATGGGGAACCACGATTTGACCTATTGGCAACAGACAACGGATCGTCGTTGGGAGCGCAAAGCCTGATGCGTGCCGTCTTTATCGCAATGATTGTGGTGGGCTTCGGTTTAGCCCTCGGCTACCCATGGTATATGCGCCATTTCACAGGCGATGAGATTGGGCGCTGGCCGATTCTTGAAAGCCGTCAGGCTGGCTTCATTACACAGGAAGTTAAGCTTGAAGCGAGCGATGCACCGGTTCGTATTTTCGTGGATGCCACGCCATTGCCGGGCTATGTACCAGCTGAACGCCGTTCGGCGATAACTCTGGCTGTCAGCCGCGATGGTTTCCCAGTTCTTTCTCAGGGGTTGGATTTTGCTTCGGGCAGCAGTTCCATCAACACGGATCGTCCGCAGGATGGAAGTGTTTTGCGTCAGAGTGCAGGCGATATCGATCCTGTCTTGTCTGGCACTTATGCATTTCACGCTGTTCAGGGCAATACGGATGGTTTGCAACTCTCAAAGGCCGAACTCGTGCTGAGACGCGGTGCTGAGGAAGCGGATGAGACTTATACAACGATCGGACTCATCCTTGGTGTGCTCGGTGTCTATGCGCTGATGCGCACGCGCATTCGACGGCGGGTTGAATAGAAACTTATTCGGCCATTGCTTCTTCATATTCGGAAGACATTTCCAGCCATTTGTCTTCCGCATCGGCAAGCGCTGATTTTGCTTCGCTCATTTCCTTGTTGAGGCGTATCGCCTTCTGTGGCTCTTTCTCATAAAGGGCGGGGTCTTCCAATTGCGTGGTGAACCCTTGAATCTGTTTCTGCAGTTTCTGCATCAAGTTCTCGGTTTCCTTGATCTTTTTGAGCAAGGGCGCGAATGTCTCACGCTTCTGGGCGGCAAGCTTGCGCTGCTCTGCCTTGTTGATCTTCGGCCCTTCGTCGCGCTCTGAAACCTGTTCGCCCTTGGCATCGGCCAGAACGATCTGGCGATATTCGTCCAGATCGCCATCAAATGCCTTCACAGCCCCTTCACGCACCAGCCACAGACGTTCCATGGTTGCTTCGATCAGGTGACGGTCATGCGCAATCAGGATAACGGCGCCATTGAAGGCATTGAGCGCATGAACCAGTTCTTCACGGCTGTCGATGTCGAGATGGTTGGTCGGTTCGTCGAGGATCAGCAGGTTCGGACCATGGAAGGTTGCAAGCCCCATCAGAAGACGTGCTTTTTCACCACCAGAGAGATCTCTGGCAGGTGTCAGCATCTTTTCTGTCGAAAGCCCCATCTGGGCAACACGCGCACGCACCTTTGCTTCCGGCTCGCCCGGCATGAGCTTGCGCACATGCTCAATTGCATTGTCTTCCGGAATGAGATCATCCATCTGATGTTGCGCAAAGAACGCCACTTTCAGATTGGGCGAAAGCGTCAGCGTTCCTTTTTCCGGCTGCAACCGACCGGCAATCAGCTTGGCAAGCGTCGACTTACCGTTGCCGTTTGAACCGAGCAGTGCAATGCGGTCATCATTGTCGATACGCAGCGTCACGTTGCGCAAAACCGGCTTGCCCGGCACATAACCGACATCGGCATTATCCAATGCGATAATCGGCGAAGCGGCTTTCTTCTCTGCATCGGGAAAACGAAATGGCTGCACATTGCTTTCAACATAAAGCTCAATGGGCTTGAGCTTTTCCAGAGCCTTCATGCGCGATTGTGCCTGACGTGCCTTGGTCGCCTTGGCGCGGAACCGCTCTACAAAGGATTCCATATGCTTGCGGTGCGCTTCCTGCTTGGCATGGGCCTTTTGCTGAAGCTCCAGCATTTCGTGGCGCTGCCGTTCGAACTGATCATAATTGCCGCGCCAGAAGCTGATTTTCTTCTGGTCGAGATGCATAATTGACGATGTAGCCGAATTGAGCAGATCGCGATCATGGCTGATGATGATGACGGTGTGCGGATAACGCTTCACATAATCAACCAGCCACAACACGCCTTCAAGATCGAGATAGTTGGTCGGCTCGTCGAGCAGCAACAGATCGGGTTCGGCAAAAAGCACGGCTGCAAGCGCCACGCGCATACGCCAGCCGCCTGAGAAGGCGGAAGCGGGGCGGCGCTGTGCTTCGGCGTTGAAACCAAGACCTGACAGGATCGCGCCTGCGCGCGCTTCCGCTGAATGGGCATTGATGTCAGCAAGGCGTGTATGAATTTCAGCAATCCGGTGCGGGTCGGTTGCCGTCTCCGCCTCTTCAAGAAGCGCTGCACGTTCCTTGTCCGCTTTCATGACGATTTCAATGAGCGCATCTTCTGTGCCGGGCGCTTCCTGCGCTACTTGACCAATACGTGTATTTTTCGGCAGGGAAATACTGCCGGTCTCAGAGGCGAGATCGCCGGTGATGACACGAAACAGGGTCGATTTTCCGGTGCCGTTGCGGCCGACAAAACCTGTCTTCGAACCCGCTGGCAGCGTGATGCTGGCGTGGTCGATCAGGAGGCGTCCGGCGATTCGTACGGAGATGTCGTCAAGAATAAGCATGGTGAAAAGGCTTTTGCACGGCTTGAGATATTTCCGCAAGTATCAACTATTCGCTATCAGGCGAAACGGCGGCCCGCTTCGCTGCGCTGAAACTGAATAAGATCAAGCGATGGCGCATCCGCACGCAACCGTGTGAGTCCTGCATGGATTTGCCCACGATGGTGCGTTTGATGGTTGAAGAGATGGGCGAGTGCCGGGGCGACCCGCTGGCTGATCGTTCGCACATTGGTTGCTGTCATGTAGGTGAAGCGTCCAGCAAGTTGTTCAGCATTCATGCTTTCAACATATTTACAGATGCGCTCATCTTCAGCCTTTCGCATGGTGCGGAGCTTTATAAAATCATCAGTGATAATTGCATCAAGCTGGTTGGGATGGTCGCCTTCGCCGGTAAAGCGCTTCATCCAGATGCGGTCTGTGACCAGCAAGTGATTAAACGTGCGGTGTATCGATCCAAAATACAGGCCGAGATCTACTCGATAGTCGATGTCGCTCAGATCAGCCGCTGCTGAATAGAGCAAGTCATTGGCCCAGTGATTGTAATGAGCGAACATTAAAAAGTGCTGTTCCATGATTTTTCCCCCCGAAGGCATTTCCAGCAAAAGCGCACAGCGTCTTTGTATGAGATAACGCCAAAGACATAACGACAGAGCAGCTATTTTGCATCCCGAAAGACATATGACGCTCTGGTGAATCGAATTACCCTTCTATGCAGCCAATTTTCTGCTCTCTCAAGCTGATAAGCGCGTTGGGTGAGGCGCTCCCCCTTGGCAATCGGGCCTATCACGGTTATAGAACCCCACTTTCCGAATTTTCCATCATACAAGGTGTCATATGGCAATCGAACGTACTTTCTCCATGATCAAGCCTGATGCAACCCGCCGCAACCTGACCGGTGCGATTACTGCCAAGCTTGAAGAAGCTGGTCTGCGCGTTGTTGCTTCCAAGCGCGTCTGGATGAGCCGCCGCGAAGCTGAAGGCTTTTACGCAGTTCATAAAGAGCGTCCTTTCTTTGGTGAACTGGTCGACTCGATGTCTTCGGGTCCGACAATCGTTCAGGTTCTCGAAGGCGAAAACGCAATTGCCAAGAACCGTGAAGTCATGGGCGCAACCAACCCGGAAAACGCAGACGCTGGCACGATCCGCAAGGAATTCGCACTGTCGATCGGCGAAAACTCGGTTCATGGTTCGGACGCTCCTGAAACGGCTGCTGAAGAAATCGCTTACTGGTTCTCCGGTACAGAAATCGTCGGCTAATTCAGCATTTCCAGCAAAAGTGCAGCGCGGTTTTGCGTAGGATAATGCAATAAAGAAGTCAGATGGATTGAAAAAGCCCGGTCGCAAGACCGGGCTTATTTTATTGCGGCATTTGAGACGATCAAAGGCTCTGTGCAAGCCTTGCCAACTCGTCGCCGCTCTCATCAATCAGGACAAGTTTTCCAGAATCCATTTTGTATGAACGTGTTTTGCCGAGCACATCGAGGAACTTGCGTTCTTGATTCATCAGTGCAGGTGGGCACTGCATGTAGGTCGAACCAATTTCACCGAAAGAAATATTGCTGCCTGATATCGTTGCCTTGCTCATGAAACGGTTGCAACCGCCGGAGCCGCTCACTGTGCCATCGGAATCAACCATAAGAGTGGTCTGGGCAGTATCGATGACGCCGCCGCCCTGAATATCCTCTGCGAGCCAGTCTTTGCCTTCGATCCCGATTGCAACGGCATCGTCTGTGCCTTTACGGACCATAACGAGCTTGAGTTCGATGGGGGCTGTGACATTTTTGGGATCAACCGTGTAACGCTCGTCAGTGACAAACCATAAGGTATCACCGGCAGCAATGCGTGCCTGCAAGGCATAGCTGTGCTGTGGTTCGAGTTGGTCTGTATCGAAGCTGATCGCAAAGGGGATCGGTGAGCCTTGTGGTGCTTCTATCCGTGTCTCCCCAATTGTCTTGGAAGGAGCGTCCGCGCGAGAAACATCAATGAGCTGCACGATAAGGTGCGCTTCGGGGGGAAGCGCAATGCGCTCACGATAGGAGGCCTTGCCGCTGATTGTCTTTTCGGCAGCAATACTCGCGGTTGGCATTGATGTTGTGACAAACATTGCGGCACCACCAAGCATGCCAATGCCGGCAGTGAGCGCTGCCACGATAGAAAGGGTTTTTGTCAGACCTTTTGCCATTGCCAAATTTAAAACTTTCGTTCCCCCAATTTTTAGTCATGCGGCTGCAGACATGTTACCGGATGTTCAAGGCAACCGAATTCGCGCGACACCATGACGAATGAGGCAAACATTAACCGTTGCTTCATGTGAAAATTGTGGCGGTGTGATTTTATGCCGTCAATAGTTCCCATATTTTAGGGGGTTAAATAGTTAATTCGCCATTAAATGCGTCTTACGATATCTGATAAATTGGAAAAAGAATGTTGCGGGCGACTTCTTGGGTTCGCTTTTCAGTCTTTCTGCCAGCGCTGGCGGCTTTGCTCGTCTTTGGCTTTTGATTCGACCCAGCCGCCGATTTTTCCATCCATCAGATGCTCGCGCTTCCAGAAGGGGGCTCCGGTTTTCATGAAATCCATGAGATAGGATGCGGCCTCAAAGGCCACCTGACGATGCAACGATGCTGTGACAACGAGAACGATGTTTTCGCCGGGCTTGATAAGGCCGTAGCGATGAATGATCGAAACGCCACAGAGCGGCCAACGCGCTATCGCTTGCTCCGCGATGCGGCGAATCTCCGCCTGTGCCATGCCGGGATAATGTTCAAGTTCAAGCGCGGCAAGCGTACCGCCTTCATCGCGACAAAGGCCCGTGAAGCTGACAATCGCACCTATATCCGTCCGACCATCGCTAAGCTTTCGGACTTCCACGGCCATGTCGAAGTCGGCATCACGGATATCAATGAAGAGAGGGCAGATGTCAGGCTGCACCATTTCAACCACCGGTCATAGGTGGAAAAAGCGCCACTTCATTGCCGTCTCTGACCAGTTCATCATGGTCAGCGTGCTCCTGATTAATCGCGGCGCGAATAACCATTTCATGCTCAAGCGCAGCGTCATATTCTTCGCCAAGGCTTTTGAGGTGTGCGATCAGATCTCCGACGGTGATTGTCTCGCAGGCAAGTTCGATGGCTTCCTCTCCCTTGCCGATCTTTTCACGCACCCAGGCGAAATAGACGAGCTTAATGCGCATAATTATCAATCCATGACGTGCTTAAGGCCTGCGCGGAAATAATCCCAGCCCGTGTAGAGTGTCAGGATTGCAGAAATCCAAAGCAGAACAATGCCGATCTCAGTCGTATAGGGCAGGATTTTTTCGCCAGCGGGCCCCGCCAGCAGAAAGGCCAGAGCAACCATCTGTGCGGTTGTCTTCCATTTTGCTAGTTTCGAAACCGGTACGCTGACTTTCAGCTCGGCAAGATATTCACGCAGTCCCGAAACAAGAATTTCACGGCAGAGAATGATGATGGCTGCCCACAGCGTCCATCCGGCGATGGTGCCATCGGCTGCCAGCAGCAAAAGACATGCCGAAACCAGAAGCTTGTCAGCGATTGGGTCAAGCATACGGCCGATGGTCGATGTTTGCTGCCAGATGCGGGCAAGATAACCATCAAAGAAATCAGTGATGCTGGCGATGGCAAAAATTGCCAGTGCGGTCCAGCGCGACGTGTCACTTGATTGAAGACTGCCCTCCACAAAAAAGCACAAAACGACAAGTGGCACGGCGATAATCCGTGCGTAAGTCAGTATGTTTGGCAAGGAGAGAGTGTGATTTTTCCGCATAGCACCGTCGCATTCGTTATTCGTGCACAACAACAGGGATGACCGAGAAAATCAACACCTGCTCATGTGTTCTTCCGGGACGTAATGACGCCCTTGGAGGAATAGTTGCCGAAACCCGGACAAAATTACGTCATCGGTCGTGAAAATGATCGTGAATCGTGCGCGCCATGGCTTCCGATATGCCATCAATCTGCATCAGGTCTTCAATCGCCGCTCTGGAAACGGCTTTGGCCGTGCCGAAATGGTGGAGAAGGGCACGCTTGCGCGTTGGACCGATTCCCGAAATTTCATCAAGCGGATTGGCGACCATTTCTTTTTTGCGGCGCGCGCGATGCGTGCCGATGGCAAAGCGATGGGCTTCATCGCGCATACGCTGAATGAAATAGAGCACAGGATCGCGCGGTGGCAGCGTAAAGGCCGGCTTGCCTTCCACGAAAAAGCGTTCCCGTCCCGCTTCGCGATCAACGCCCTTGGCAATGCCGATGGCCGTCACAAGATGGCTGATACCCAGTTCACCAAGAATCTGGCGCACCGCGCCCACTTGCCCCTGACCACCATCGATAAGCACGACATCCGGCCATGAAGGGAAGGCGTCGTTGGTTTCCGCATCGCTTACAGGCTCAGGCTCGCCATGTTCCTTGACCAGCCGTGAAAACCGCCGTTCGATCACTTCGCGCATCATGCCAAAATCATCGCCCGGCGTGATGTCCGTCGATTTAATATTGAACTTGCGATACTGATTCTTCACGAAGCCTTCCGGTCCGGCAACGATCATACCGCCGACAGCATTCGTTCCCATGATATGCGAGTTATCATAGACCTCGATGCGGCGTGGTACATGCGGCAGGCCAAAGGTTTCGGCCAGCCCTTTGAGCAACCGTGTTTGCGAAGACGTCTCGGCCAATCGACGTCCCAGTGCTTCGCGGGCATTGGTCAAAGCGTGATCAGTCAGCTCTTTCTTTTCGCCACGTTGCGGCACAGTGACGTGAACGCGATGATTGGCTCGGGTGGATAAGGCTTCTGCGAGAAGCGTCTGATCCTCAATGCTTTGCGAAAGCAGAACCAGCTTCGGGCAGGGCTTGTCATCATAAAATTGCGAAAGGAAGGCACCGAGAACCTCCGCAGGTCCGAGCGAGCTGTCGGCTTTCGGGAAATAGGCGCGGTTGCCCCAGTTTTGGCCGGTGCGGAAGAAGAAGACCTGAATACAGGTCATGCCGCCTTCCTGATGGATGGCAAACACATCGGCTTCTTCGACAGTCTGCGGATTGATGCCCTGATGCGATTGCACATGTGAAAGCGCTGAAAGGCGATCACGATAAACGGCTGCATGTTCGAAATCGAGATCAGCAGATGCCGCCTGCATGGCTTTTGCAAGATGGTCTTTGACGTTCTGGCTTTTACCCGACAGGAAGGCTTTGGCTTCGCTCACAAGCTCTGCATAACCCTCGTCGCTGATCTCATGCGTGCATGGGCCCGAACAACGCTTGATCTGGTAAAGCAGGCAGGGGCGGGTGCGTGTTTCGAATACTGAATCTGTGCAGGTGCGCAGCAAAAAGGCGCGCTGCAATGCATTGATTGTGCGGGTAACAGCACCGCCGGACGCAAATGGTCCGAAATATTCTCCCTTGCGCGTGCGGGCGCCGCGGTGCTTGAAAATGCCGGGTGCGCGGTGGTTTCCGCTCAACAGAATATAGGGAAATGACTTATCGTCACGCAGCAGCACATTAAATCGTGGCCGCAAACGCTTGATAAGATTCGCTTCAAGCAGCAGCGCTTCCGTCTCCGTGCGGGTGACAACAAATTCCATTGTTGTCGTTTCGCTGATCATGCGTGTGATGCGGTTGGAATGTCCAATGCCGCGCGCATAATTGGAAACGCGTTTTTTCAGACTGCGCGCCTTGCCAACATAGAGGACATCGCCGGCGCTGTTAAACATCCGATAAACGCCAGGATTGTTTGGCAGATGCCTCACGAATGCATTGATGATGTCGGCGCCGCTCAGGCCTTTTGTATCCGGCAGCCCTTCCGATGAATCCCACTCAATAGAATCGGCAATCGGTGCGACAGGCACGATCCCTTCCAGATCGCCGTCATCGTCTTCATCCATGTCTGCATCATCGATGACAATGCCAGCCGCATCCTCTTCATCATTCGATGGCAGGTTTGGAGCATCGTCATGGGGCTTGCGCGGGTCATTCATTCCGTAATTCCTGCTATATCCGGCGTTTCCCACGCCAGATGCTGCCCACTATCAAGCGCGATCATCTGTCCTGTCACCGATCGGCTTTCCCAGAAGTAGCGAATAGTACGTCCAAATTCTGACAAATCGGGCGCGCGTGCCAACGGCAGACGGCTGACCTGCAACTCAAAATCATCCACGCTCTGCCTCTCGCTGGGAAGTGTGGGGCCAGGAGCTATGGCATTGACCCGAATGCGCGGGGCCAGCGCCTGCGCCAGCGTTTTTGTGGCGTTCCACAACGCAGTTTTAGAAAGCGTATAGGAAAAGAATTGTGGATTGAGCTTCCAGACGCGCTGGTCAATCACATTGATAATAAGGCCATCGCTGCCATCGGGGAGGGCTTTTGCCATTTCTTCAGCGAGAATCACCGGGGTTTTCAGATGAATTGCAAAGTGGCGATCCCAAAGCTGCATATCGAGACTGCCAACCCGATCATCTTCAAACAATGAGGCATTGTTAACGAGCAGACGAATCGGCCCAATCTTGTTGGAAGCCCGTGCGATTAAACCTCTAACATCATTCTCATCGGCAAGATCAGCTTTGACAATGCAGGCCTTTCCGCCTTTTGCCATGATCTGATCCGCAAGAACACGAGCTTCTTCGGCGGAACGATTATAGTGAATCGCGACAGGAAAACCCAGAGCAGCCAGGTCTTCCACCATGGCTTTGCCTATGCGCCGTGCCCCGCCGGTCACCAGAACTGGGCAAGTTGCAAGCGGATTGGTTTGCGGATTTTCCAACAGGGTAAACACTTTCTTATCGTGATTCATCGCTTCGATTCTTGCCATCTTACCGGGAAAAATACAGCGTAAAACTGAAACTCTGATGACCTCCACTGACAAAAAACTAACAAATTCAGTGGTTTCAGTTTCATCACCTTGTCTTCAAGCAACGCTTTCGGTGTTGCAAGCCGTAATATAGGGGCAATATCGAGGCGTTGCCAGAATGCAACATCACAGTTTTGCCATGTTCTCGACAGGTTCTTTCCACAGAAGCGGAAAGATCATGCCGCAATTACCAACGATATGTCTGTCCTGTCAGCGCGGCATGGATGGATCACTCCCAATTGCTGTCCGCCCGATAAGGGACCGCGCTAAAGGTAATTTATTGAAGGAGAATGCAATGCGCACTCTTAAGTCTCTCGTAATCGCCTCGGCTGCGCTGCTGCCGTTCTCTGCAACTGCTTTCGCAGCAGACGCGATCATGGAACAGCCTCCTGTTCCTGCTCCAGTTGAAATGGCTCCTCAGTACACCTGGGCCGGCGGTTACACTGGTTTGTACCTCGGCTACGGCTGGAACAAGGCGAAGAACGAATCGTCCGTTTTCAGCGATCCTACAATTAAGCCTAATGACTGGAAAACCGGTGCTTATGCTGGCTGGAACTTCCAGCAGGATCAGTTCGTATACGGTGTTGAAGGTGACGCAGGTTACTCTTGGGCTAAGAAGTCCCGCGATGGTCTGGAAGTTAAGCAGGGCTTTGAAGGCTCGCTCCGTGGCCGTCTCGGTTACGACCTGAACCCAGTTATGCCTTACGTAACTGCTGGTGTTGCTGGTTCGCAGATCAAGCTCAGCAATGCTGTTGACGACGAAAGCAAGTTCCGCGTTGGTTGGACAGCAGGCGTTGGTATGGAAGCTAAGCTTACCGACAACATTCTGGGCCGCGTTGAATACCGCTACACCCAGTTCGGTAACAAGACCTACGACCTCGGCAACGAATCGGTTCGTAACAAGCTCGACACACAGGACGTTCGCGTCGGTATCGGCTACAAGTTCTAATGACTTCGTAATTGAACGAAAAAACCGGGCAGGAAACTGCCCGGTTTTTTTATTTTATTTTTTAAGCGTGAGGCAGCAGCTTTGAGAGTTCGGGGTGCAGCTCTTCGAACCGCTTCATCCAGCGCTTGAGCTTTGGCCGTCCACGCTCCCATTTGCCTTCAAAGCGCAGCGCCAGATAACCGAGCGTGGCCGCCAGGGCCAGATGGCCACCATGCAACTTAGCCGCAAGACGCGGCGGGGCTTCGTTTAAAAGATCAAGCGCACGTTCAGCCTTGCGCCATTGCAGGTCGAGCCAGGGCTGATGAATTTTGTCTTCAGGACGTGAGCGGCGCTCATAGACATGGGCGAGAAGGACGTCAGACAGGCCATCCGCGATGGCTTCAAAGCGTTCGGCATCGGTACGCTTTTCTGCATTGCGCGGGAAAATTTTGTTGCCTGATACGCGATTAAGGTACTGCATAATCGCACGGCTATCGAAAACACTCTTTCCGTCATCGGTGATGAGTGTTGGAATTTTCCCAAGTGGATTGGCGTTGATAAGATTTTCTGGCTCAGCAGAGGTTGTCACAACCACGCTTTCAAATGGAACTTGTGCATAAGCGGCGGCCATTCTTACCTTCGCGCTATAGGGCGAGGCGGGAGAATAAAGGATCTGAGTCATTATTATTCCTGAGGTTAAGATTATCGCGTCGCTGGCATCAGAACGGAACGGCTGCGACATGCATTATTGTTAATTTGTTCGCAGGGCCGAAATTTAAGGTCTTTCGTCATGCAGATTCGGACTTCCTGCAAATAATTTCGATTGCAGGAAATGGATATACCATCCTGCTTCATGCCCGGATTAGCCGCAATGAAGGCCTTTTCCACCAGCATAGGATCAACGCGGCGCGAGATCGCAAGATTGCGGAGGCTGGGCGGAATGTTCACTTGCTCATAAGCCTGACGGATTGTCGAAAAATATTCGTCCTGCGCAAGACCTGAACAGCTTCCATGCTTGCGCCACTGATGCGCAATCAGACCTGTCGATGGCATAATGTCGGATACGCTGGAAACAATTTGCCGGGGAACGAAACTGTCGCGACTGCGGCTATTGTCCAACTGGCAATTGGCCGGATAGCCCCATTCGTTCTGTGGCCAAAGACCATGCACGACGAAGCCGAAGGGGCGCGACGTCCCGCATTGCTGTTTGTTGGCTCTTGGCCCTTCAAGAGTGCAATAGCTTGGCGACCATGAAAGGGAGAGAACATAGAAATCGAAATCACCGGGGCGGCTATTGCCCCGGTCCTGCGCCATTGCTGATAGCGCTGAAAGGGAAGTGGCAAGAAGGGCGGCGGTTATCGCCGCCAGTTTGCGCAGCATCGCTGACACGATCAGCGCAGGACGCGGCAGCTGGCGTCGAAGACATACCAGCGGTCAAAGCCGTCGACGCAGAATTCAACATTGCTGCCCACGCCTGCAAAGCCCTGGCCTTCTTCAACCAGGTACCAGACCGGGCGATACTGGCCATCGCTCAAAACGGCTGTTGCCTTACAATAGGTGCGCTCAATCTGGGCCGGATTGTTTTTTGGCTCATAGCGTGTGAGACGAACATCGCTCATCGCGGTTATGCCAACCTGCGGCAGATGTGGCACATGGCGAACCTGATAGCCGAAATCAGAAACCACGCGGCGCAGTACGCTTTGCTGATTGCACAAACCTGCATCGCCAACAACGGCTGGTGCCGGCGCCAAATAGTCGGCAGCACTTGCGGGCAGGGAGGCAAACGTCAGCGGAATGGCCGAAGCAGAGAGAAATGCTGCCCTAGAAAACTGTCCGATGCGATCCAACTTGCGTTGCATATCTCTATCCTGTCTTACAATTCGAGCATGACGCTCGCTTTTCAAACTCAGGTGCAGTTTCTTTCAGCAATGGCCAGCGGTCAAGTGCGATCCGTCTCGCTGCGTATCCATTGAATGCTGAAATTGCTCCCCTTTTCTTCCGCAAGTAATTTGGTAAGGCAGGGAAGCAGGATTTGCATCTCACTTTCGAGTGTGTAAGGCGGATTGACGACAATCATCCCGGTCCCATCAAGGCGCGGTTCGGAAGATGGTGCGCGAATCGCAAGCTCGATCTTCATGATTTTCGGGATCTCGGTTTCCCGCAGGCGCTTTGTGAATCGGTCAGTCTCTTTCCGGTCTTTGACCGGATACCACAGCGCATAAGTCCCGCCGGGAAAGCGTTTGTAAGCCTTCACAAGCCCATCGACGAGACGATCAAACTCGCCTTCTATCTCGAATGGCGGATCGACCAGAACAAGCCCACGCTTTTCTTTGGGCGGCATATGCGCTCCAAGCGACAGCCAGCCATCAAGCGCAATGACCCGCGCCTGATAATCACCATCAAACAGTTTCGCCAGTTTCTTGGCATCCTGCGGATGCAGCTCCAGCGCCGACAGACGATCCTGTTTGCGCAGAAGATGGCGCGTAAGAAGCGGCGAGCCGGGATAGTGTTTCAGCTCATTGCCCTTATTGACCGACCGAACGGCATCGAGATAAGGCTCAAGCAGTTCGATTGCTTGTGGCGGGATTTCAGCCTTTTCAACGGCATCCATGATGCGGCGAATACCGCCGATCCATTCGCCAGTCTTGCCGGCCTCCGTGCCACGCAGATCATAGAGGCCTATGCCTGCATGGGTATCGACCACGCGGAAGGCTTGTTCCTTGCGCTTGAGATATTCGATGATGCGGGAAAGGATGACGTGTTTGACGACATCGGCAAAGTTCCCGGCGTGATAGGCGTGACGGTAATTCATATTCGCGCTTGTTTCATGCCTCGTCGCTTTCGGCAATATCCCAGTGCTGCGAAATGTGAGATACAACGCTCATCATCTGCTCTTATTCGAGTCGTGTCTTTCATGTCCGGTACTGTTCTGCTGATTGTCCTTTGCGGCGCGTTTTTCCACGCAAGTTGGAACGCTATTGTTAAAGGAGGGGGCGACAAGTTTTTTGCCGCTGCCTGTGTGGTCGGCGCAGCCGGACTGATTGCAGTTTTCTTTCTGCCATTTCTGCCTTTACCGCATCCCTCAAGCTGGATCTATATTGCGCTTTCGACCATCACGCAGATATTCTACATGTCGCTGGTCGCCGCCGCCTATAAATCAGGCGATATGAGCGAAGCCTATCCGATCATGCGCGGAACGCCGCCTTTGCTGGTGGCGCTGGTCAGTGCACCGTTGATTGGCGAAACTATCGGTTTGGGTGGCTGGATTGGCGTTATGCTGATTTGCGCTGGCGTTCTGGCCATGGCGCTGGACGCGCGAAGGCGCAATGGTGGCACATCAAGCAGGACGGCTTTGCTTGCGCTTACAAATGCGGGGTTTATCGCAGCTTACACCATCATTGATGGTGTGGGCGTGCGGGCATCGGGGCATACTTTGTCCTATACGCTCTGGCTGTTTCTGGTGAACGCATTTCCACTGGCGGGCTGGGCTCTGTATCGTGAGCCGGATCGCTTCTTGCATTATATTCGAAACCACTGGCGGCCATCGCTGATCGGCGGTTTAGGCACTTTGTTATCGTATGGTCTTGCGCTATGGGCCATGACGATGGCCCCAATCGCTGTTGTTGCTGCTCTGAGAGAAACAGCTATCTTGTTTGGTATTCTTATTTCTGCATCCATTCTCAAAGAGAAAATTGGCTTGCCGCGTTTTCTGGCCGCAGGGCTGATCGTATTGGGTGCAATTACGCTGCGATTGGCTTAAAAAGCATTATGAGCCAGACGTCCCCCAAAACGAATATCAAAATCGGACATTCCGCTTGTCCGCATGATTGTCCCTCCACATGCGCACTCGATATTGAGTTGCTGGATGAGCGAACGATTGGCCGCGTGCGCGGCGCAAAAGACAATAGCTATACCGCAGGCGTGATCTGCGCCAAGGTCGCGCGCTATGCTGAACGTGTGCATCACCCGGATCGCTTGAAACATCCGCTTATTCGTGCAGGCCGCAAGGGGGATGGCGAATGGAAACAGACATCTTGGGAAGCAGCCCTTGATCTGATCGCCGAGCGCTTTCTCAAAGCCGAAGAGACATATGGCAGTGAAAGCGTCTGGCCTTATTATTACGCGGGTACGATGGGGCTTGTGCAGCGCGATTCCATCAATCGTCTGCGTTATGCCAAGCGCTATTCAAACCAGTTTGACAGTTTCTGCACCAATATGGCTTGGACCGGCTACTTTGCTGGCACCGGCAGCCTGACGGGGCCAGACCCGCGCGAGATGGCAAAGGCGGATGTGGTTGTCATCTGGGGCACCAATGCCGCCGCCACACAGGTTAATGTGATGACCCATGCGGTGCGGGCACGCAAGGATCGCGGTGCCAAGATCGTGGTCATCGACATCTACGCCAATGCGACTGTGCGTCAGGCCGATATGGGCATCGTGCTGAAACCCGGCACCGATGGCGCTTTTGCCTGTGCGGTTATGCATGTGCTGTTTCGTGATGGTCTTGCCGACTGGGATTATCTCAACCGCTACACCGACGATCCAAAAGGGCTGGAGGCCCATCTTTCAACCCGCACACCGGAATGGGCCGCTGAAATCACCGGCTTAAGCGTGGAGGAAATCGAGGCTTTCGCGCATCTGGTGGGCAAGACCAGACGGACCTATTTCCGTCTTGGCTACGGCTTTACGCGTCAGCGCAATGGTGCGGTTAACATGCATGCGGCGGCATCGATTGCCTGTGTCACTGGTGCTTTCCAATATGAAGGCGGCGGCGCATTTCATTCCAATGCGGGCATCTTCAAGATGGACAAGCGTGAGATCGAAGGCAGCACTATGCAGGATAAAAGCCTGCGTTTCCTTGATCAGTCGAAGATCGGGCGCATTCTCACAAGTGACAGCGAAGCGCTCTACGGCGGTCCGCCTGTGATGGCAATGCTGATCCAGAACACCAATCCGATGAATGTGACGCCTGAACAGCGCCTGGTGCGTCAGGGCTTTGCGCGTGAAGACCTGTTTGTTGCAGTGCACGAGCAGTTCATGACGGATACGGCCAAAATGGCCGATGTTGTTCTGCCTGCCACGACCTTTCTCGAACACGACGATATTTACCGTGGCGGCGGTCAGCAGCACGTGGTCTTAGGGCCGAAACTGATCGAACCTCTTGCAGAGGCTCGCCCCAATGTCTTTGTTATCAATGGGTTGGCGGAGCGACTTGGCGTTGCGCATCTGCCGGGCTTTAACGTCGACGAACGCACATTAATCGACAATATGAACACCAACAGCGATCTTCCGCATTTCGATGAATTGAAGGAAAAGCGCTTTGTCGATATGCAACCACCCTTTGAGGAAGCGCATTATATCAAAGGCTTCAAATGGCCGGATGGCAAGTTCCGCTTCCGCCCGGACTGGACCGGTAGCCCAGCACCCAATAAGCCGCCTGAAGTCATGGGGCTGCAAGGGCCGCATCATTCAATTCCAGAGTTTCCGGACTATTGGAATGTGATTGAGGCAGTCGATGATGAACATCCGTTCCGACTGGCCACATCGCCGGCTCATAATTTTCTCAATTCAACGTTTGCCGAAACACCCACCTCTCTTGCCAAAGAAATCCGGCCGGAACTTCTCATCCACCCGGATGATGCGGCTCAACTGGATATTGCGGATGGTGAGCGGATTGAAATTGGCAATCATCGCGGCGAGGTCGTGCTTCATGCCGTGCTGCGTGCCGGTCAAAAGCGCGGCGTTGTGGTGTCGGAGGGCATTTTCCCGAATTCGACCTTCGAGCGCGGTGAGGGGATCAATACGCTGATCGGTGCTGAGCCTGCTGCGCCATATGGCGGGCTTGCGGTTCATGACACCAAAATCTGGATCAGAAAGCTTTCATAAAATAAAAAAACCGCGCTTAATTTAAGTTAAGCGCGGTTTTTGCTTGTATCAGACCGGATTAGCCTGCGTAGTTCAGCTTAAGCTTCGAGAGGCCAACAGCTGCATTGAGACCCTTCTGCCCTTGAAGCGAGATAGGCTGCAACGAGATGGTTTTCCATGAGCCGCCGGTCAGGATATTGGTGCCTGCGCCGATGCCAATTGCGGCATTTGCCGATGCGCCAACATAACGGCCCTTGAGCGCGCCCTCTGGGCGAACAGTTGGAGCCCACACCGCCCAAGCCATCGTGCCGCCATTGATAAAGCCAATATCAACGCCAATTTTGGTGATATTGCCTGTGTAATGCTCAATGGGACCACGGCCGCGAACGGGCTTGAATACGCAATTTACGTCCTGCTGGCTTCCAATGATCACACCAATTGCCGGGGAAATATCGCAAGTCAAAGTGCCAACTTCCGAACGCGGCTGTGTACGGCCTGAGCCGGGAGCGGCCACGAAGTCAGCGGCAAGTGCCGGGGCCGTCATTGCGATGCCTGAAGCAACGGCCATAGCTGACAGGAATGAAGTCGAAAAACGGAGAGACATGATTTTGTCCTCTAATAAACACATACTGAAAGAGACGCTTATGCGACTCTCATAGGGTTGCCGAAGCAGCTTCCCTTACGCACCCGAATTAGGGCATTTTCGCGAGAATTAAAGTTTTGTTAACGAAAAAATTGGGGTGTGATTAATTTGTCGCGCTTCATTGTGCATTGCCGGTCAGGCGCTGATTACCATTGCATCTTGTGACAGGCTCGTTTCCACGTCACCACTGGCAAACTTTTTGAGCGCCAAAGCGTAGACCTTGTGCTCTGCCTTCAGCACACGGGCAGCAAGCGTGCTTTCCGTGTCTCCATCAATAATCGGCACTGCGGCCTGCGCCAGAATCGGACCTTCATCCATGCCTTCCGTCACCAGATGCACGGTACAGCCAGCAAGCTTCATCCCTGCGTCAAGGGCACGCTGATGCGTGTGCAGGCCCGCAAAAAGCGGCAGCAGTGAAGGATGGATGTTGAGGATACGGCCCTCATAAGGCGCAATAAATTTTGCAGAGAGAAGCCGCATATAACCTGCAAGGCAGAGAATGTCCGGGTTTAATGCTGCAAGCGCTTCAAGGATAGCGCCTTCATGCGCTTCCTTGGAAGCATAATCCTTGCGATAGAACACCTGCGTCGCGATGCCTGCGGCTTGCGCTTTTGCAAGGCCGCCGGCATTAGGCTTGTCGGAAAAGACCGAGATAATTTCAGCCGGAAAATCGGGTGCCTGAGCAGCGCGGATCAGCGCCTCCATATTGGAGCCGCCACCCGAGATGAAAATGACGACCCGCTTGCGGGTCATAGCGCCAAAGTGCCCTGATAAACAACGCCTTCGCCTTCGCGCTTGACCATGCGGCCGAGCGTAACAACGTTTTCGCCTTCCTTGGCGAGCGCGGCAACCACGTCTTCCACCTTGTCGGGCGAGACCACAGCAATCATGCCGATGCCGCAGTTAAACGTGCGCAGCATTTCGAGCGGTTCGACGCCGCCGGTCTTGGCAAGCCAGGAGAAAACGGCCGGAACATCGATTGCATCAAGATTGATTTCGGCTGCAAGACCATCTGGCAGAACGCGCGGAATATTGTCCGGAAAACCACCGCCTGTGATATGCGCCAATGCCTTGATGCCATCCGACGCTTTGATTGCTGCAAGCAGAGGCTTTACATAAATGCGGGTTGGCTCCAGCAGGGCTTCACCAAGCGTTGCGCCTTCCTTGAACGGCGCATCCGATTTCCAGCCAAGACCGGATATTTCAACGATGCGGCGCACCAGCGAGAAACCGTTGGAGTGAACGCCTGATGACGAAAGGCCGAGAATAATATCGCCTTCGGAGACATCGCCGCGCGGCAGCAGGCGATTGCGTTCTGCGGCACCAACCGCAAAGCCAGCAAGATCATAATCGCCATCGCGATACATTCCCGGCATTTCAGCGGTCTCGCCACCGATCAGCGCACAGCCAGCCTGAAGGCAGCCTTCTGCAATGCCGGAGACAATGGCGACACCCTGATCAGGCGACAGCTTGCCGGTCGCGAAATAATCGAGAAAGAACAGCGGCTCTGCGCCCTGTACGACAAGATCGTTCACGCACATGGCAACAAGGTCAATGCCAACGGTGTCATGCTTGTCTGCATCGATTGCAATTTTCAGCTTGGTGCCAACACCGTCATTGGCTGCGACCAGCACTGGATCGGTAAAGCCTGCGGCCTTGAGATCGAACAGGCCGCCGAAGCCGCCAATTTCCCCATCAGCGCCGGGACGGCGTGTCGAGCGCACAAGTGGCTTGATCTTGTCGACCATCAGATTGCCCGCATCAATATCGACGCCAGCCTCCGCATAGGTCAGTCCATTTTTTTGGGCGGGGTTATTTTCAACGGTCATGACCTGCTCCTGGAGATTGGGCGGGAATAATTAAGCGCGCAATGACATGAGATTGCCTGTCCTGCAAGGCCGCAGAGCCGGAAAAGCACAAAACAACGCAGGAATCTGCGGAAAATCACGACCTTGTGGGTTGCCAGCCACGTTCAAACTTGCACCGCGCACATCCATTGCAATCTTTCTGCGTTGGACTAACTATCATCCTCGCCCAGTGCTTATAACAATAGTAATATGACTATTTATCGGACAAGCTCACAACCTGCCTTTTCAGAGAATGGATGAATATGGCCAAGAAACCAGCGCCCGTGACCGATGCCACGAGCAAAACCATACAGCAATCGGATGCTGTGGCGCGTGATGGCGACATTCACGTCAATGTCGAAGTCGGTGGCTTCACCGGTTCGGTCGTGCGTCGTCAGGCCATGTTCTGGACATGTGCCATATTGGTGTTCATCCTGTTTTTGGTCGTGTTCAGCCCGGTTCTGCTGCCATTTGTGGCCGGTATGGCTTTGGCTTACTTCCTTGATCCGGTTGCGGACCGGCTGGAGAAGTTGGGATTGTCGCGGCTGGCCGCAACCATTTTCATCCTGCTCGTTTTTCTGATCATACTTGTGGTCGGGCTGATGATCATCATTCCGATTTTGGCTACGCAGCTCGTGGATTTGATCGGCAAACTACCCGATTACATTTCGCAGCTTCAGGCATTGATGGCGAATGAAAATTCCCAGTGGCTCAAGCGTTATATTGGCATCGACAGCTCAGTCATTCAGGAGAATCTCAGCTCGCTGCTCCAGCAAGGGGCTGGTTTTCTTTCCACTTTGCTGCAATCCCTGTGGAATTCGGGGAAATCTCTGATCGATATTGCAGGCCTTTTCATCGTCACGCCCGTGGTTGCGTTCTACATGCTGCTCGACTGGGATCGCATGGTTGATCGTATCGATTCATGGGTGCCGCGCAGACAGCTTTATACGGTTCGCAGTATCGCGCGTGACATGGATAAGGCGGTTGCAGGCTTTGTGCGTGGGCAGGGTACTTTGTGCCTCATCCTCGGCACTTATTATGCCATCGGCCTGACACTCGCAGGTCTTAATTTTGGCCTGCTGATCGGCTTTTTCGCCGGCGTTATAAGCTTTATCCCCTATATCGGATCCTTTATCGGACTGGCGCTCGCCATCGGTGTTGCGCTGGTGCAGTTCTGGCCGGACTGGATTGCGATTGTGGTTGTTGCAGGGGTGTTTTTCCTGGGCCAGTTCGTGGAAGGAAATATCCTCCAGCCCAAGCTTGTTGGCTCATCGGTCGGGCTTCATCCGGTCTGGCTGATGTTTGCTCTGTTCGCCTTCGGTTCCCTGTTTGGCTTCACCGGAATGCTGGTTGCCGTGCCTGCTGCGGCGGCAGTCGGGGTGCTTGTGCGATTTGCGCTGAATCGCTATCTCCATTCTCCGATGTACGACCCGGCGTTTAAGCGTTCGCATTCCGATAAAGGGTTGTTGATCGAAGCTGGCGAGAATGCAGGCAAGGAAAAATGAAATCGAACTGTAACCCGGTTGAAAGCACAGGAGAAAGCGATGAGTGACGCCCCGCGTCAAATTCCGCTCGATCTCGTGCATCAACCCGGCTATCACCGCGAAGATATTATCGTCACGGGGTCGAACCGTGCTGCGGTGGATCTGATTGATCGCTGGCCGAACTGGGTTGCGCCGGTGGTGATCCTTGCAGGGCCGACAGGTGCGGGCAAAACGCATCTGGCAGAAGTCTGGCGTGCGGCAACAGATGCATTATTGGCCGATCCGAAAGCCATCAGCGATGATGTGGTGACGGGGGCGGCAGAATATCCGGTTTTGATCGACAATATCGGTGGAGCGGCTTTTGACGAAACAGGTCTGTTTCATCTCATAAACAGCGTCCGGCAGAACGCCGCCCTCGGACCGGGGCCGTCGCTTTTGATGACGTCGCGTCTTCTACCTGCCAACTGGAACGTCAAGCTCCCCGATCTTGCATCGCGACTGAAGGCTGCAACAGTCGTGGAGATTTCAGAGCCGGACGATATGCTGCTTGGCGGCGTCATCCATAAACTGTTCGCCGACCGCCAAATCAGCGTCGAGCCGCATGTGGTGAGCTATCTGGTCAGCCGGATCGAGCGCTCACTTTTGTCGGCAATCCAGATTGTTGATCGCCTTGATCGCGTGGCACTTGAACAAAAAACCCGCATAACCCGCACGTTGGCCGCACAGGTTTTGTCGGATAGCGGTCACGGTGATGAATGAAGATCGCCGTCACCGGAGCCAATGGATTTATCGGAAGCGCTGTTCTTGGACATTTGGCGCAAGAAGGCCATGCAAGCCTTGCTCTGTCTCGCAATGACCTTTCAAACCCCGACTTCTATGGCGTGGATACGGTTATTCATTGTGCTGCCCTTGCGCATCGCACAGGGGCGGGCAGGCCACAGGCAGAGGCCTTTGATGCCGTTAATCATCGCCTGGCAGTTGAACTTGCCGAAAAAGCCCGACAGGCCGGTGTGCGTCGCTTCATTTTTGTCTCGACGATCTACACGATTGCACAAAACCCATCGCCGCTTACGCCGGATATGCCGCTTGCCCCGCGTGACGATTATGGACGTGCCAAAGCCAAGGCCGAAATTGCTCTGCTTGCCATGCGTGGTATCGAAGTGGTGATTGCGCGTCCTGTGCTTGTCTATGGACCGGATGCGAAGGCCAATCTGCGCGCTTTGATGCGGCTTTGCGACAGCGGCCTGCCTTTGCCATTGGGCGCTGCCAACAATCGCAGAAGTTTTGTCTCACTGGAAAATGTGGCGCGCGCCTTGGTGTTTTTGGCCAGCGCACCCTCAAATGCAGTTTCGGGCCAGATATTCCATCTTGCCGAGCCGGAACCACGTTCAACACGCGCGCTTGTATCAAAAGCACGTGCCGCGATGGGGCGTCCGTCGCGATTGCTGCCGGTGCCAGCCATTTTTATGAATATTTTGCTGACGTTGGTCGGCAGGAAGACGCTTTATGAACAGCTGTTCGGCGATATGGTCGCCGATACCGCATCATTGCTTGCAATTGGTTTTAACTATCTGCCGGGTGATCCCCAAATCGCAGCCATGGCGAAAGCTGCGCAGAAAGTTTAGTTCTTCTGTCCAACGGCCATCGGCGGCTGAATGCGTGTCTTCTGCACCACGGGCACCGCTGGGGCGGGCGCTTGTGGTTTTTTGGCAACCGATCCGGTGATCATCCCTGCGCTGTCAGGTTTGCTACGGCCACCGAGCAGCTGCTCTTCATGCACCCAGCCAATCATATTGGTCGAGGGCACAACAACACGGTGCCATCTACCTGTTTTGCCATAGGAGCGCATTTCGCGCCCTTTATCCACAGTGCCGATTGAAGGCGACTTATCCCAGGCATTTTTGTGAATGATAAGCTTCGTCTTTGCATAGACCACGGATGGCGAGTGTGCGGCTGCATTTGTGCCGCGCGGCGGCATTGGCAAAGCACGTGCAGAGGCCGGGGGCGGTGGGACGAGCTTCTGCGTTGGCATCGGCGGCTTAGGCGCTTGAATGGCGGCTTGCTGCACAGGTTTGGGCTGTGCAGGCGCAACGGGTGCCGCAGGGCGAGGGACAGGACCAGCCGCGCCCGCATAATCTCTGGATTGCGTTTTCTTCTCGATCACTGCCCTTTCGGTAGGCTGTCGGGTCTCTGTCTTTGCAGGGGCAGAAGAGACGGTCTTTGGCGCACTCTGTTTGAAAAGCGCAGAAATGGCGGCTTGTGGGCTTTTATGTTGTGCCGTTGCCCACAGACTAAAAGCACCCAGACCCAATATTGCGCCGAGCGCCAATATTGGTGCGGATGAGCCTGAACTGGTTTTGCGCCCGCCTGAACGCCCACTTGAGCGTTTTGTCGGGCGGGAACTCCGTTTGCGTGGTGCCATTTCTATGTCCCCTGTCCTGCTCGTAACGGTGTCCGAATCGCGACAGGAAGACACTAGCTCGTCTTCCTTCGCATTTGGTTACTGCGGACAAGCCGAACCTAAACGGAGCGGGTGAGGCCACCATCAACGCGCAGATTTTGTCCCGTGATATAAGCGGCACCTTCAGAGGCAAGAAATGCAACGGTTGCAGCAATTTCTTCGCTGGTTCCGTAGCGCTGCAATGGCACGCTGTCGCGGCGTTCTTCGGTGGCAGGCAGGCTGTCGATCCAGCCCGGCAGAACATTGTTCATGCGGATATTGTCTGCTGCATAGGTGTCTGCAAAAACCTTCGTAAAAGAAGCAAGGCCTGCCCGAAAAACCGCCGAAGTCGGGAACATCGAGCTTGGCTCGAAAGCCCATGCAGAGGATATATTGATGATCGTGCCGGATTTCTGCTTTTGCATGTAAGGCACCACAAGGCGGCTTGGGCGCACGACGTTGAGGAAATAAGTATCAAGACCCTTGTGCCAGTCTTCATCGGTAATATCGAGAATAGGCGCACGTGGGCCATGACCGGCACTGTTGACCAATGTATCGATACGGCCCCATTTTTCGACTGCGAGATCGACGAGTTTCTTTAGATCATCCACCGACTGGTTGGAGCCGGTCACGCCAATGCCGCCCAGTTCTTTGGCAAGTGCTTCGCCTTTGCCTGAAGATGATAAAATCGCGACCGCAAAGCCATCCTGCGAAAGACGCTTTGCAGATGCAGCACCCATGCCGCTGCCGGCTGCGGTGACGATTGCTACTTTTTGTACCGACATTTCGCTATCCTTATGGGGTGAAGATGAAAGGAACGTAGCGCAGCAGCTTGAAATCCCAAGTCAATTTTCTTGAATTTAAGGTTTCATGATGCTGGTGGACAATAAAAAACGCCGCTTGCGCGGCGTTTGTTAAAAGACAGTCTGATCAACTATTCCGGTTGAGACGACGTGCTTCCCGAAAAAGAGTCAGCAGATGCGGGCTCGTCGCGTTTCTGGCGCAATTCTTTTTGCTGAACGGCATCCCGAAATGCTGCCCATTCATTTTCGTGACGACGGTAAAGCGCATTTGAATTCTGCATATCCATTTCGATACTCCCGATTTTCGAGCCTCTGTTGACTTGACAAGCCAATTAACACGGACCGCGAAAAATAGTTGCATCACAAACGGTAAGCGATTGAAATCTTAATCGATTTATATGTTTTTAACTCGATTAAGTATCCGACAAATGTGGATATTAGACGCGCATTTCAGACTAAGGGATTAGTTCTCCTGAATGGAGACACCATTTTCTCCGATTTTCATCTCTATACCGGAAGGCTTCGTTTCTTCCTGATAGGTATAGACCGCGAA
This sequence comes from Ochrobactrum chromiisoli, assembly GCF_026241335.1. GTDB lineage: Bacteria > Pseudomonadota > Alphaproteobacteria > Rhizobiales > Rhizobiaceae > Brucella > Brucella chromiisoli. The sequence goes on from NZ_JAPHAV010000001.1 coordinate 1,004,276, forward strand.
TCCGGCCACGATGACGATAAGAGCACCTATAACCAGATAAAGACCGTTGCGATTCACTCTGAAACTCCTGAAAATGTGAAGATGCAACTGAAACGCCCCAGCCTGGTGATTTGTTCCGACTTTTTGTTTAAACCAAAAACGCCAATAAGCGTATGAATGTGAATAAAATTCGCAAAGGCACTTTTTATCGCTTGCTTTATTTCTGTCGATTAACTAGGGAAGGGCCGCTTACAAAGCACGGAGCGTAGCGCAGCCTGGTAGCGCACCTGATTTGGGATCAGGGGGTCGGAGGTTCGAATCCTCTCGCTCCGACCATTTTCTTCAAGACAGTTTGCAAAGATGAAGTATGTCGCAGGCAGATGCTGTGGCGTGCGCCTTTATCGCGTTGACATGATGTGATGTGTAAACTATTGCCTTGATGAAATTGTCGCCATTGATATGCGCGTCAGCAAAAGATTTGGATCAAGGTTCTTCAAATGGTTGCACGTATTTACCGTCCAGCTAAGACCGCAATGCAGTCTGGTAAAGCCAAAACAGAAAACTGGCTTCTGGAATATGAGCCGGAGAGCGCCCGCAAGGTTGAGCCTCTGATGGGCTATACATCATCCGGCGATATGAAGAGCCAGATTCGCCTGTCATTTGACAGCCGTGAAGACGCAATCGAATACGCGACCCGTAACGGCATTGCTTATCGCGTGATCGAGCCGCACGAAGTGAAGCGCCGCAAGGTTTCCTATTCGGATAACTTCAGCTTCTATCGCGCCCAGCCTTGGACGCATTAACAGCTTTTCCCGGCCTCATGCTTCATGCTATGGCCGGGTTCTGATGGTGAGGTCCCGTAGCTCAGCTGGATAGAGCACCGGCCTTCTAAGCCGTAGGTCACTGGTTCGAATCCAGTCGGGATCGCCATTACTTTTCAATCGTTTATTCGATGTTCGTGCGGGAGCAGTTTACCGTTTTTTGGGGCGGTTTACAGAATAGTTGCTTTTCATCCTGCTGTTGCGTGCCTATTGGAGCGAAGCATGGATCGATAAAATGATGCTTCAACAAGATTGAAATGCATTCGAAGTCAGCGATTTCATCGTCATTTCGTTTTGGTATCAACATCAACTGCTTGTCTGGAATCTAACGGGAGCCGCACAGTGGATGGGTGGCGCATGAGAATTCCGCCTGCACCGGTATCTCCATGCAGGTGCTGGAGTTTTCCAAACAGGTGTTGCGGTATCAAGGCCGGCGGCAGCGACGACTTTCCGTTATGAGACATGAGTGGATGAGGTCCAGCCTTCGCCATCATTGTTCTCAGGTGTTGTCTGGGGACATATGGCATGTCGCCAAGCAACAGAAGCGCATGGCTCGCTCCGCGTCTTTTTACGTATTGTAACCCGGCCCTCAGGCTCTGGCTTTGCGTTGATGAGTTCTTGGGAAATAAAGGGCGTAAACCTGTGTGCCTGAATAGGCCTGCAACCGAAGGATCGCTTGCAACAATGACACCAAAACTAAATGGCAGCCCCTGGAGGGACGCTGCCACATGGGCTGCTAAGGGTTTTCCGTTATAGCGCGAAAGAAGTTTATTTCCGGCGCCAAACCGCCGGGATTTGCCAGCAGCCAAAACAAGTATTGCAATTTTTGCAGCCCCTCTCATTGCGCGTCTTCTGCATGCATGCCTGAAAACGTACCATCCGTCGCATTTTGCAATATATGCGCAAGCACCGATACGCCTAGCGTATGGGGATCACGAGTCGATGGAATAAGCCCGAGGGGAAAACGCAGCTTTTCGATATGCTCTGGCAAACAATTATGAGCGCCGAGCGTTTCGCATCGTTTCACATGGGCGCGTCTGCTGCCCTGCGAACCGACAAAAAATGCGAGGCTGCTGAGTGCCTTAGATAAAATTATCGGCTCGCGATCATGATCGTGAAAGAACGTTACAACGGCAGTTCTGTTGTCTATTTCGACATTCTCGGGCCAATTGTTTGTAACAAGAGGCGAGGCCCAGGAAAAACGCGTCAGCACGTTCGGGTCTGGCGAGAACAATTCTACCCGACAACCGGCAGCAAGCGCGAGTTCGGCAAAACAAACTGTTTCCATGCCTGTCCCAAAAATCAAAACCCTGATCTGCGGCAGGATTGTTAATTGCAGGCCCACGCCGGCCGGATTAAGTGACAAAGTTCCTTCTTCCCCCAAGCTCAGCATGGCTGGCGTTCGTGCCTTGAGTTGCGCTGCAACGACACTCAAAAGCTGTTTGTCAGGAAACGGAAAAATCTGAATATCGAGCGCTCCACCACATGGGAGAGGAACATCCCAATAAGGCGAACCGCTGCCGTAACGCACGCGCATGGCTTTGCCGGTTTCCATGGCCTTTTTCGCATTGAGCGCGACACTTTTGTCGATGCAGCCGGAGGAAAGATTTCCCCAGCTGCGACCAGAGGCATCGATCACCATTGCAGCACCGCAACGGCGATAGGATGGGCCTTCAACACCCACGATCACGGCAAGAGCGCAACATTCAGCGGATAGGGCTGGCATCAAAGGAAAGTCATTTTCGTTGATCGAAACGGCGCGCACAGCCTCTTTCGTATCCGCGAACTCAGTTTGTCCCGTTGGCTTCATGCGCGTTCCCCGCTCTTTGCCGAAGTTCCCGAAAAACTCACTCACCCAACGCTTTTTTGATCTTTTCCGGTGTGACCGGCAAATGATAAAAGCGCTTGCCTGTCGCATCGGTGATGGCGTTTCCAATGGCAGAGACAATTGGGATCATGACCACTTCTGCCAAGCCTTTTGGCGGTGAGCTGTCAGAGAGTGGGTCGAGATATTCCGCTGTCTGGGTCCAAACCGCGACATCCTTACTGCGTGGGAGCGTATAGCGATTAAAATTCCACGTCCCGTCACCCGGACCATCATCATAAAGCGGCAGTTCCTCCATCAAAGCATGGCCAATACCCATCGCGACACCGCCTTGCTGCTGGCCTGAAACCAGCTGTGGAACGATAATGCTTCCGGGATCAAGCAGGCTGTGATGCCGCATAATCTCCACTTCACCGGTAAAGCTATTGACGTTCAATTCCACAAGACAGGCCGCAGGCGTATAGGTTGTGACACCGGCATTGTTGCGCTGAACAGGCGGATAGTTGACGCTGCGGCGTTTGAGGAAATCATAGCCTCCGGTCGTCATGCGGCTTTTGAGATCGTGGGAAGCGCCATCGCCATAACGCAAGGCGAGAAGGTCGACAGGCAATTCCCGGATTCCTGTGCCGGGTATATCAAATGCGGCAGTGGCCCATTCCCACCGGCTGAAACAATGAAGCGCCACACCGGTAATCAGCCCCATTTCATGCGCCTTTTTGGCAAGGCGTTCAAACGACAGTGTTTCCATGCCGCTGCCGCCAATGCCGCCCTCCACAACACGAAGATCGCCGAGTGTCATCACACCGCTCGCTATCTGCCCACCTGAAACGCCTTCGCTCCAGATCGCGCGGCCAGCAGGCCAGAGCGTATTTTCAAACAGGAATCGTGCAGCTTGCTGTGTGCCAAAACCAAGGAAATAAGCGCTGTTGGAGGCACTCATCGCCGGAAGTGTGAACGGCACCCAAAATGGGTCCTTCTCAAGCTCATCCTGTTGGGGCTGGGTGGTTGTGTAGGGCGAGAAATTGCTGACCATGGGCAGCTCAGCGAATTCAGTCACGCCAAATTCGACGACATCAGGCACCTTGCCCAACATTTTTCTGACCATAACCTGCTGTGCAGTCGTGGCACCAGTGCCGATTTCCTGCACACAATGGCGCATTGTCAATTGGCCATTTGCGTCAAATTCGAGGGCTAAGGCACTTGTGTCTGCACCGGAGCCATAATCTTTTTGCACCTGCGCAAACCCAACCCCGTAAAGTCGGCCGGGATGGGCTGAATTATACTCGGCTCTGGCTTTTTCCCGGTTAAGCCACAGAGGGTGGTTTGCAGCACGATCAAGCATTTCCACATTGCGCAAATCGCCGAGCGGTTGTGCGCCCTGGGTGTTTTCATCACCGGCATGCATGGCATTGCGGCGGCGCAATTCCATGGGATCGATACCCAATTCATCCGCAATTTCATCTACCATCAATTCGGTGATGCTCATGACCTGAATGGTGCCATAGCCGCGCATGGAACCGGCTTCGACGGCTGGTGTCGCAAGTGCTATGGCTGTCAGGTCCGATTGCGGGAAATAATAGATAGATTGTGCGGCGGTGGCAGCAACCTGTGCGACTGAGAATGAGAAATTGGCCCGCCCGCCACCGTTGCAATTGTAAAATCCTTTCAGGATTTCAAACTTTCCGCTTTTGCGATCAGCAACGATTGTTACATCCATTTCGATCGAATGGCGTTTCATCCCCAGCTGAAACTGTTCGTAACGATCATTGGCCAACCGCACGGGCAAACCACCGCCATACAAACACGCGACGAGAGAATAGAAGGGGAAGATCGAATGATCTTTTGAGCCATACCCGACTGTTGTTCCCGTCAAAAGCTTAATCGTTTCCACGGGAAACTGCTTGTTGTCCTTGACGATCAATGCCGCTACCCGTGCCACTTCAAAAGGTGACTGTGCGGCGACAATCAAATGAAGCGACCGGGTGCTGGCGTCATACCAGGCGTTGCCGTTATCAGGCTCCATGGCACTCGGATCAATGGACTGTGAAAAGCCGTGCCGCTCCAACACAAATTTTCTGTCGTCCTTGCGTGCAGCATCAATGGCTTTTTCGATGTCGGCAGCCGCATTCATGCCGCGCTGCATTGGTTCATAGTTTTCACGCGCGACAGCAAGCGGGTCACGCACGCCACCACCGCCGCGATGTTTGGTGGTCACCGAAGTGGGGACGAAAACGCCCGTTGCGCTTTCTGATGGCCATGTTGGCGTGTTGCCGTCAAAGCCGCCCCAGATCACCGAATCCTGAATCGGCGAAAAAACAGATGAGGCTGACGGCGTATCCCCGCCGATGCGCACATAACGGGCCGCGCCGTAATTGGCTGGTGGCTTTGGTCCTGTTTCAGCACCATATTTCACCACGCTCGTTTCAAAGCGCAAACGGCGTTTGGCAGCATCAAAGCGATCAAAATCGCGGTAAATGAGCAGGGCAACCGGCTGTCCGAGCAAGGGCGCGGTCTCGCCCTTGGGCAAAAGAAAATACTTTCCATAAAAGCCTTCATCCAGCCCTTCGGGTTGCGGAGCCAGAATGCCATCGCGTTCAAGGTCTTCATGCAGGATCAGGCGATCAGGTTGTAAATCGGGACCCAGAACGGAGAGGTCCACCATCTCAAATGCCCGATCGGCTTTTGTCGCCTTGATAAAAAAGGCATGCGCCTGATCTTTGGGCCAGCCTTCGAGATCGCGGGCGCGATAATCGCGTGAGAAGGTCTTGTCACCCGTTACCTTACGAATGGCATCCCAGCGGTAGCGTGCCTTTCCATCCTGGCCCAGCCAGTCAGACGCGCTTAGGCCGGATTGTACCTCTTCTGCATGTGCTGCGGGCAGGCGTCCAATCATCACAGCAATGCCGGCAATTGTTCCCAGCTTGATAAAATTACGACGTGAAATATGTGAATCCATTATGCCCTCCGGCGTGATCCGATAGCATTACAAAACAGCTTACAGTCTTTGGGTTTGGCCATGTATTTTTGTAGAAATTTCTTATAGCGGCGGATCTGTTTTTCCAGACCCGCCTCTTCTTAATCGACTGCGCTTTCCTGCGCCGCCACCGCTTGCGTAGTAACGGGTGTGCTTTGCCCACCCCATTCAGCTCTGATCCAGCTTATGAGTGCCGCAATCTCGGGGTCATCCATACGATGTGCAAAAGGCGGCATGGCATACATGCGCTGACCATTGGTGAAAGTCTGCGTTGGAATGCCGTTGACCACAACATTGATCAGTGTCTGCGGATTATCCATCGCAAGCGTTGCATTGCCCTTCATAGAGGGCGCCACATTCGGGATGCCTTCGCCGTTCACACCATGGCAGCCGGAGCAGGCCGATATGTAGGCAAGTCTGCCTGTATCCATAACACTTCCGGGGGCAGGGGACGCGGCTTCCGGTAAGGGCGCAGGTGGTGCAGAGGCTTTGGCGATATTGCCCTGTTCATCGGTCAACAGATAGGTTGCAATCGCCCTGACGTCGTCGGCTTCCATAACGCTTGTAGAGAAATGCGTCACGGTGTTCATGCCGGCAAACGAAGTGCCCTGAGGGGCGATGCCGGTTTGCAGATACTGGCTCAGTGTCTCGATATCAAAGCCATGTTTGGCCAGAGCTTCAGTGGTTATATCAGGGACAGCCATACCATCAACTTCCCCACCTTGCAGAGCGCGGGAAAAGTCGCTGCCCATCATGATATTGCGTGGCGTATGGCAGGCACCGCAATGGGCAAGACCCTCGACAAGATAAGCGCCACGGTTCCATTCTGCCGAACGCTGTTCATTATGCGGTGCTTTGCGATCCGGGAAGTTCAGCAACGTCCAGAAGTTCATAAACGGGCGCACTGGCAGCACGAATACGCCGGTGTTTTCCTTGTTGGCCACCGGCATGGCAGGGATGCTCATCATATAAGCATAGAGCGCATCCAGATCGTCAGGCGTGGTGATATGTGTATCGACAAAGGGCATTGCCGGATACAGATTGCCCTTACCCGCCGCTATTCCATCGCGCAGTGCGCGATGAAAGTCCGCGCGTGTGTAATTGCCGATACCATACTGCTTATCCGGGGTGATATTCGTGGAATAAACAGTGCCAAATGGTGTGCCGATTGCCACACCACCTGCTGCCATTGGCCCTTCGGGCAAAGAGTGGCAGCCAAAGCAATCGCCAGCCAGTGCAAGTTCGCGTCCCCGCGGGATCAGATCTTTCATCTGCTCCGGTGACATCGCTTGCTCTGCCTGTGGAGCAACGCTCGACATGCGGAAAAGGCCAAACAGAATGGCAAGCGCAACCACTGCGCCCAACACGATGATGGCTAAGATCGAATTACGCAATCTATGGCTTTTCATCGTTGGAACTCCTATCCGATCACGCAACCGGGTGTGGCAAGCGCCACATCGCGGATGGCTTCATAATAACGCACATAGCCTGTGCAGCGGCAGATATGGACGTCCAGCGCTTCTTCTATGGCGCCTTCAAGATCTTCGCGCCGGACAGGCTGGCGCTTGAGTTGATCAATGAAAACAGTCGCTCCCGCCACAAAGCCCGGCGTGCAATATCCGCACTGGAAAGAGAAGTGGTCAATGAAAGCCTGCTGAATGGGTGTCAGCTTCAAAACCTTGCCATCGGCATCCGTTTCGGCCTGACCTTCGATTGTGATGATCGATTTCTCGTTGAAGAAATGAGCATCGTAAATGCAGGTACGGCTTTCTGTTTTGCTACCGTCAGGCTGCAATTCCATGACAGTGCAAGCATGGCAAATACCTTGACCGCAACCAAAATGCGTTCCGGTCAAATCCAGATATTCATGCAGAAAATCAATCATTGGCATGCCAACCGGAACCTCAATCGGGCCGATTGGCTTGCCATTGATAGTCAGCGACAACGGACGTTTTTCGATGCTCATGACAAGGCCCTCTTTATCTTTTCCGGTGTGATCGGGAATTCATAGAACCGCTTTCCGGTGGCATGGGTAATCGCATTGCTGGTTGCCGGCAAAATCGGGATCATGCCCAGTTCAGCCATGCCCTTGGGGGGCGATGTCTCTGACAGTGGTGGAAGATAATCCGTGGTCTGGTTCCAGACTGCCACATCTTTGGCACGGGGGAGCGTGTAGCGATTGAAGTTCCATGTGCCATTGCCGGGACCATCATCATAAAGCGGCATTTCTTCCATCAATGCATGCCCCAGCCCCATCGCGGTGCCGCCTTGTATCTGGCCCGATACCAGTTCCGGCACAATCATCGTGCCCGGAGCCATCATCATATGATGGCGCATGACCTGCACCTGACCGGTAAAGGCATTGACATTGAGTTCAACAAGGCAGGCTGCTGGGGTCACAGTTGTGGGATCAGCACCCGCACGTTTTGTGGGCGGGTAATAGGCGATCTTTCGCTTGATAAACTCATAACCTGCTGTGGTCATTCGGCTTTTGAGTTCCTCAGACGCACCATCGCCATAGCGCACGGCAATAGCATCAAGCGGCAGCGTTCTGTTGCCAACCGTTGGAATATCGAATTCAGCCCTCGACCATTGCCAGCTACTATAGGCATGAACAGCCACACCGGTGATCAGCCCCATTTCGTGGGCTTTTTTTGCCAGTCGCTCAAACGGGATCGGCTTCATACCGCCGCCACCGATACCATCGGGCCCGACACGAATGTCCGACAGCTCCACATTGAGGCTTTGAAGCGGACCACCGCCAACCCCTTCGCTCCAGAGCGCCTTTGCGGCAGGCCACAGGCTGTTTTCGAGCAGGAAACGTCCAGCCTGGCGCGTTCCAAAACCAATATAATAAACCCCGCTGGAAGAGCTCATGTCGGGGATCAGCGCAGGCGTCCAGTACGGATCACTCTTGGCGAGCTCGTCCTGTTTTTTCTGATCGGCATAACTGGTGTGTAGGGGCAGTTGCTCAAACTCGGTCACGCCGAAATCGACAATATCAGGCGCCTTGCCCAATGCCTGCCAGATCATCACCTGCTGCGCTGTGGTGCCGCCGGTTCCGATTTCCTGCACGCAATGACGCATGGTCAATTGACCATCCGCATCAAATTCAAGCACCAAAGCGGTTGGAACGCCACTGGAACCATAAACCTGCTGTACCTGCGAAAAGCCCACGCCATAAAGTTTGCCGGGGTTTGCTGCTTCAAATTCCGCCTTGGCTTTCTCGCGGTTTTGCCAGAGCGGGTGTTTTGCTGCCAGATCAAGCATTTCAACATTGCGCGGGTCGCCGGCGATAATGCCACCCTGCGTATTGGGATAGCCTTCCAGAATTGCATTGCGACGGCGCAGCTCAATCGGATCGATTTTGAGCTCATTTGCAATTTCATCGACCATCAGTTCCGTCACGGCCATGGATTGCAGCGAACCAAATCCGCGCATGGAACCGGCCTCAACGGCGGGTGTCGCCATGGCCAGCGCCGTCAAATCGGATTTAGGAAAATAGTAGATCGATTGTGCGCCACGCGCTGCCACATGTGAAACCGCAACAGACAGATTTTCACGACCACCGCCGTTGCAGCTGTAAAAGCCTTTGAGCACCTCAAACTTGCCCGTCTTGCGGTCTGCAAGGATGGAGACATCCATCTCGACGGCATGGCGCTTCATGCCCATCTGGAACTGTTCATAACGATCATTGGCCATGCGGACGGCACGGCCATCGCCATAAAAACACGCTGCCATCGCATAGAACGGAAATACGGAATAATCTTTCGATCCGTAGCCGACGGTTGATCCGGTCAGAAGAACGATGTTTTCGACCGGAAAAAGCTTGTTGTTTTTGGCAAGCATCGCAACAGCATTCACAATGCCGGTCGGCGATTGCGTTGCGGTCATCACATGCATGGTTTTGGTGGATGCATCATACCACGCATTGCAATTGTCCGGTTCCATCGCGCATGGATCGATGGATTGCGAAAAACCATGCCGCTCCAGCACAAACTTGTCGGGATTGTTGCGCGCGGCATCAATTTCATCGGAAATTGCGCGGGCATAGTCCATGGCAATACCCTGTGTATCCGGCTTTTCATCTGCGCGTTGCAGCGCTTCAATGAAACCGCCGCCTCTGTCTTTGCGAATGACAGGCGGAACGGCGACCGCTTTTTCGGGCGCATAAGGCGGCCAGACAGGCGTATTTCCGTCAAATCCACCCTTGATTCCAGCATCCTGAAATGGCGAAAACTTTGACGCCTCATAAGGTGTGTCGCCGCCAATACGCACATAGCGACCGGCACCGTAATTGGCTGGTGGTCTGGGGCCGGTTTCTGCGCCGTAAACAACCGCACGGTCTTCAAAGCGCAAAAGCCGCTTTGCAGCATCGAAGCGATCAAAATCCTTATAAATCAGGATAGCAACGGGATGCCCCAGAATGGGTGGTGTCTCACCTTTGGGCACCAGAATATTGTAGCCGTAAAAGCCTTTGCCCATATTGGTATCCTGCGGGATATTCAGCCCGTCGCGGGCCAGATCTTCCTGCAGGAGAAGCTTGTCTGGTTGCAGATTAGCACCAAGGACGGAAAGGTCAACGCCTTCAAAACTACGATCTGCTTTGGTCGCCTTGAGCATGAAAGCATGGCTTTGCTGTTTCGGCCATCCGGGAATGTTGCGTGCACGATAGTCCCGTGCAAAATTCTTCTGCCCTGTCACCTTGCGCACGCCATCCCACCGGAAGCGCGCCTTGCCATCCTTGCCGATCCAATCCGTCGATGTCGGTCCCGAATGGACTTCCAGTGCGTTTGCAACAGGAATGCGTCCAAGCATGACGGTTATGCCAGCAACACTGCCAAATTTGATAAAATCGCGACGCGAAATGCCTGAAGCCATGCGTAATCTCCTCAGCACAAGGTTCCGGACGCCAGCGGGTTGCCCGGAAGAGCTTTCGTGAAACAGTTCCCGCCGGTGGGCATACAGACCACTAGTATTCGAGTTGTCTCGGGGTCGTTGTTGACTTCTTTTTTTCAGATCCGTCGGACTCTTTGCGTGCGCCATCCTCCTGTTCTTCGAACAAAACGCCGCCGAGTGCTGCGACAAGGATCATAAATCCTGTGCCAAGAAGCCACGACAAATACCAAGGTCCGTAATCACCCAGAATAATGCCAACAAGAATGGCTATGACCGCGATGATCATTGCCAGCACAAAACGCCAGAATACGCTCATCATGGTCTCCTTAAAATGCGTGGTGAGAGGCCTTGACCTGCTCGGAATCCACCTTGCCGCGCATAACCCAGAAGGCCCAGCTCGTATACATAACGATCAGCGGCATGAAGATAACGGTGAAGCCAAGCATCCACATCAGTGTCAGCTGGCTTGAGCCGGAATTCCACACGGTCAGACTGTGGGACGGCTGAGTGCTTGAAGGCATCAGGAACGGGAACATGGCAACGCCTGCGGTGGCGATGACGCCAATCCATGCAATTGCGCCAAGCCACCATCCGAGCACAGCGCGGCGTGCGGCAATCGCCAGAAGTCCAAAAACAATGCCAAAATAGGCAAGGGCAGGGATGCCCCATAAAATGGCGTAGCTATGGAAATTGGACAAAAGCGCACCCGGTATACGCTCGACCACCTGATGAAGCGGTGTTTGCGGCACGCCCGGATTTGGGCCTTGAACGATGTGATATCCATCCATGCCCGAAACCCACAAACCGCCGATACTGAACAGAACAATCGCCAGAACGCCACCGAGCAACGCCGCTTTGCGTGCGCGTTGCGCAAGTTCGCCAAGCCCGCCACTCATGAGCATCGCTCCGCCCATGTAAATGGACAGCGACACGGATAGAAGCCCGCAAAGAATTGCGAACGGATTGAACAGTTCGATGAAGCTGCCGGTGTAATAGGACGTCATCCGCCAGTCGAAATTGAAGGGCACGCCCTGAATGACGTTGCCGATAGCGGCACCAAACACCAGCATGGGCACAAACCCGGAAATGAAAAGGCACCAGTCCCAGGCATTTCTCCAGCGTGGCGATGGCAATTTGCTTCGATACTCAAATCCAAGCGGCCGGACGATCATGCTCCAGAGCAGAACCAGCATGACGATGTAAAAGCCGGAGAAGGCTGTGGCATAAACCAGTGGCCAAGCGGCAAAGATGGCGCCACCACCAAGGATAAACCAGACCTGATTTCCATCCCAGTGAGGGCCGATGATGTTTAGGGCCACGCGGCGATCGGTGTCACTGCGTCCGACATAACGCAGCACCGTACCCACACCCATGTCCATACCGACCATGATGGCAAGCCCCATGAGCAGCACGCCGAGAAGAGCCCACCAGATCAGTTGAAGCGCGAAATAAATATCCACGGCAGAACCTCCTTCTTAATAAGCCACAGCCGGAGCTGATGAGGTTGCAGGGCTTGCTTCTTCCGGCCCATCCGGGCCTTTGCGGATGAAATGAAGCATGAGGAACAATTCGACGATGGCGAAGATTGTGTAGAGCAGGATGAAGCCTGCCAGTGACACGATCATATAGCCGACCGTATGGGTTGATGCTGACAGCCATGTCGGCAGCACCTCATAGACCGTCCAGGGTTGTCGCCCGACTTCCGCAACCAGCCAGCCCATTTCACAGGCAATAAATGGCACTGGGATCATCCACACCGAAGCGCGCAGGAACCAGCGATAATGATGGACGGAATTGGTCAGCGTGAGAATGAAGGATAGGACGAAATAACCGAGCATCAGCAGGCCAAGCCCTACCATAATGCGGAACGACCAGAAGATGATCCAGACTTCAGGTATCGTGTCTTTTGCTGCTCTGTCGATATCGGCATCCGTTATGCGTGTGATGTCGCCGTCAGGTGCATAACGCTGAACGAGAAAGCCGTAGCCGAGATCATCCTTATGCAGATCGAACTTGGCAAGGGCTGCCGCATCCGTCGGATTTGCGCTCAAAATCTGCATGGCCTCGATTGCGGGGATACCGTTCAGAATGCGTTTTTTGGCACGCGCTTCCAGCACATCCGCAGCCGGTACGGTTCCTTCCAGCGAGTGCGTCACGAGGATGGAAAGCATTGCCGGGATTTTAACGGCAAACAGATTGCGTTGTTCGCTTTGTGAGGGAATTGCGATGGCATTAAAAGCCATCGGCGCTTCTTCGGTTTCCCAGAGCGCTTCCATCGCGACAAGCTTGGTGGGTTGCGCATGGGCGCCGACAAAACCCAGCGCATCGCCAAGCGTCAGCACACCACCGGTTCCAAGCACGCCAAACAACGCGGCAATGCGGAACGAACGCTTGGCAATATCCATATGGCGGTTGCGCAACATGTAAAAAGCGCTGATGCCACAAACGAAAATTGCAGCGGTGACATATCCGGCAAGGACGGTATGCACAAACTTCGCCTGCGCATCCGGGTTGAAGAACATATCGAAGAAGCTACTGAGCTCCATACGCATGGTGACAGGATTGAAGTCCGCCCCTTTGGGGCTCTGCATGAAGCTGTTGGCGACAAGAATCCACAAAGCAGAAAGGTTTGAGCCAAGCGCTACCAGATAGGTGACAACCAGGTGCTGCATTTTGGTCAGACGATCCCAACCAAACACCATCAGTCCAAGGAACGTCGATTCCATAAAAAATGCCATCAGCCCTTCAATGGCCAATGCAGTACCAAACGCATCGCCCACAAAGCTGGAATAGAATGACCAGTTCATGCCGAACTGGAATTCCATCGTAAGACCCGTTGCCACGCCGAGTGCAAAATTGATCAGAAGCAGTTTTGCCCAGAACTGTGTCATACGGCGATAAACTTCACGCCCTGTTGTGACATAAACCGTCTCCATAATGGCGACCAGAATAGTCAGGCCCAATGTCAGTGGCACAAAAAGAAAGTGATATAAGGCTGTTGCCGCAAATTGAATGCGTGAAAGATCAACTACCAGATCGTTTACCACGACTAGTCCCCCTCCTTTTCTAGTCCGTAATCACAGAGCTTTACTTTACAAAGCTCTGGTTGCCTGACATCGGACGCATGAAAAGCTGTTTTATAATTATGCTTATTGGATATTATATACTGCTAATTATCAAAACTCTATTTTTGAGTGCTTCTAAACGCCGCACCTTATCCTCATGTCTCGGACGCGGTGTTTTATAATGAGGCACGAAATTCGACCCGAAGCAGAGGAAAATATCCCACGGGTATCTTCAATTTCTCGCAAAAAACGCGATAAAGTTCAAATTAGTATGCTGAATATTTCTTCGCCTTTATTACGGAAAGGCGACCTTCTCCCTGAAGGAAGAATAGATCAGATTAAGTCAAAATTTCCATTAAAATTATTGGCTGCCGTCATTTTTATCCGAGTTTTAACGTGTGTAGCGCGCAAGAATGCATCGTAGCGCGCTACAGTTTCAACACTTATAACGAGGCAGGCGGCGCGTTTACGCCTTGCGTAAAAACTCGGTGCGCAGAACAAGTCCTTTGACCTGTTTGGTGCTGCAATCAACCTCGTCGGGGTTGCCCGTGAGGCGAATATTCTTCACGAGTGTTCCGCGCTTGAGGGTGGTGGATGTACCTTTTACCTTCAGATCCTTGATCAGGGTAACAGAATCGCCATCGTTGAGTTGCGTGCCGTTGCTGTCGCGTACGATTTCATCAGACATAATTTTATCCCGATTATGAGTTGCCGCAGTGCCATGGATTATGACAACTGTCGGTTCGTGAACGGTAGGTGAGCCTACTCTTCTTCTTGGTTGCAGCTTTGGATTTCCATTGAGAGCAGTGATCTGAATGAATGGGATCAGTGCTCTAAGGTTTTCTTTTTCAAGCATAATCTTATCGATCTTCGCTTCGCTCCGGTCGGACTATGTTCTAAAAAGAATGGTTTCGGTCGCCACATCTGATGCTTCTACAATAAAAAAACGCCGCATACATTGCGGCGTTTTGTATTCAGCAAAATTAAGTCTATTGTCCTCGCGGGCCATCGCCTCTATCGCTGGATCTCAACCGAAAACGTTGGTCGCCCCTATAAGGTCGATCCCAGTTGCGTCCCCGATCCCAGTCGTTGCGGCGGTCCCAACGACCGCGGTTCCAGTTTCGTCGCTCATAACGACGATTGTCCCACCGGTCATTGCGATCATTAAGCGCTGCACCAAGGGCGGCACCGGCAATCAACGGTATACCGATGAGCGCTGCTGTATTGCCAAAATTATTTGAGTAACCGCCACTCGAACCTTCGCGCATGGCGAGATAACGTGAGGATGCCCAGCCAGATAATCCGCCATAATTGATCTGGCACCAGCCATAGCCGGAAGTGCACGCCTGAACAGTGACAGGGGACCGGCTCGGAATACTGCCAAGAGCGGCATATCCCGTGCCCGGTCCAGTGCGAACATTCAGATTGGTTGTTACAATAGCATTTGCTGCCTGTGCAGCGCTCGCGGAAAAGACGCCTAAAACCAAGAGTACTGCTTTGAAAGAAGGTCTCATCGGAGGGTTCCCTGAACAACTCTATTGGTTAATAAACGATGAAGATGTGCAAGAGGTTCCCGTTGGCAGTTATATTGCCGGTGATTTAGAGCATTTCCAGCAAAAGTGCGCAGCGGTTTTGCGCAGGACAATGCGTAAAATAAATAGCTAAGGCATTTCCAGCAAAAGTGCGCAGCGGTTTTGCGCAGGACAATGCGTGAAAACCAATGGAGACAGCATTTCCAGCAATTCAATCAAAACAGGAAATGGGTTAGCGGCGGCGGTGACGCAGAATGACGGCAATGGCGAAGCCTGCCAGCCCAACGGCGATGACACCCTGCAACACGAATATCCAGTTCATCATGGCATTTTCCTTTGGTGCATTGTGCACCTGAATTCACGAGCGCATCTTGATCTCCATGAATCAGGTCGGCGCTCTAAGGCTTTTTACGCAACGCATAAAACTTATCAGAGTTTGTCTCTCGCCGATAAGTTTTATGCACTCGACGGTGTTCTACAGCATCGGCTAAAGAATCATAATCATTTTTTGGAAAGCCGAAAACACACATCAAATGGTGAAGTCGTAACTATTCCTGTGGCCCGAAATATTTGTTTTTCAAAGCCGTCAGTTCTTCATTCTCCTGCAAGCTGATGATCGCGATTGAAGCTGGTTTTACGAGATCACTGTGACGCGGGAAAGCAAAACCGTATTTATCAGGGCTGAATATGTTTCCAACGATTTCTACCGGTTCGCCTGCATGTCTATGGGTATAATATTCCAGCACCGGGCTATCGGCGACAATTGCTGAAATTTCATCATTGGTGAGTGCCGCGACAGCCTCTGGGAGATGATCGAAAGTTACAGTCGATATAGAGCGGGCTTGCAAAAGCTGTTGTGCAATGCTTCCCGTCCGTACGCCGACAGTCTTATTCTGCAAATCAGACAGACTATTGATATTATTGGATATATGGGCAACAGTCATGACGCTTGTGACGGACGATGTTACATAGGCAACGAGGGCGATGCCAAAGATCAGCCAGAAAGCCTGCCATATTCGACCCGCCCAGCCAAAGAGATTTTTGCGCGTGCTTTTGCCGGATGTGGCAAGCGAAACCACATGATAAAAGCTTTCGGCCAGACCTTCCATCCAACGGCGTGGGAAATTCTGATCGAATTTGCGATCAAAGATCGTCAGCAGAATCGTGGCAATCAGGATGACAATGCCAATCCATGCATAGGTTGCCAGGTGACCGGCATCTTCAAGATCGCTGATCAGGTCTTCCCAGCCATTGCCAGCTTGCGTGTGCACCATGATACGCAGACCGGCGTCAAACCATGGATGCGTAAAATCAACCACTTCCGCGCGTTTTTCTGTGATGGTGAGATTGGTGACAGCTGCGTCGACCTCATTTTTGGATACGGCCTCCACGAGCGCGGAATAGTTGGGATATTCGATAAACCGTGAGAGAAGCCCCAAACGCGCGCCGATGTCGTTCCAGAGGTCTATCGCCATTCCATTGAATGTCTCGCCCTGTTTGTTGACGAATGGTTCGCTGACATAAACGCCAACCCTCACCTGCCGCAAAGGCGCATCCTGCGCATTCGAGGGTAGGGCTGCAACAATGATAAAAAGAAGGGCAAGCAGGCTTTGCGAGACGATGCAGAGCGATTTTTTACTTAAATTCCACGATGACACAGGTTCAAGCCGATTTTTGTTTCCCACCGTCTCAAGTATAAATATTCCAGCTCAATTTGGAAGTAAGCGAGCGATCTATTTTCTTTAATTTCTAATATTTAAATATGCCTAATGTTTTATATAAATGGCAAGTAATGTGGGCGTCAGAGTGGCTCTGCTCAGCAGCGTATTGATAGAACCACTCTGATTGTAGAAGCGCGATCAGATCGCAGCAAAGCCTTTTTCGAGATCGGCGATCAGGTCAGGCACATCTTCCAGACCGATTTGCAAACGAATAACCGGACCGGGATATGTGGACGTGGCGAGCGTGCGGTCTTTCAGTCCGACCTCGTTTGCAAGGCTTTCATACCCACCCCATGAGTAACCGAGGCCGAAAATCTCAAGTGCATTGAGAAACGCATGTGCTTCTTTTCGCTCTCCGCGTTTAAGAACAAAGGCAAATACCCCGGATGAGCCTTTGAAATCCCGCTTGAACAGCGCATGACCGGGATGGCTTTCGAGTGCGGGATGCAATACACGCTCAACAGCCGGATGGCTTTCGAGCCAATGGGCAATTTCAAGTGCACTTTTACGATGATGTTCCAGTCTCACGCCCATGGTGCGCAAACCACGCAGGACTTGATAGGTGTCGTCCGGTGCTGCACACAGCCCAAGTGTGCCATGGGTTTCAAGCAATTGCGGCCAGCATTTTTCGTTGGCAGAAATCGTGCCGAACAGAATATCGGCATGACCGGAAGGATACTTTGTTGAGGCTTGAATGCTAATATCCACGCCAAAATCAAGCGGCTTGAAATAGAGCGGTGTCGCCCATGTGTTGTCCAACATAACAATGGCACCCGCTTTGTGGGCGGCATCCACGATCGCCGGAATGTCCTGCACTTCGAATGTGTTAGAGGCAGGGGATTCCGTAAACACGACCTTGGTGTTGGCACGCATAAGGGTTGCGATCTCACTGCCGATCTCAGGATCATAATATTCAACCTCTATGCCCATGCGCTTGAGAATCGTATCGGCAAAGTGGCGGGTTGGATTGTAGATGGAATCGACGAGCAACGCATGGTCACCCGGCGACAGAAAGGCGAGAAGTGGCACCGTAACTGCTGCCAGACCTGATGGAACACAGACCGTGCCGGCAGAACCTTCAAGTGCATCAATAGCCTTACACAAGGCTTCGCTCGTTGGCGTTCCTCGTGTGCCATAGGTGTATTTTTGATTGCTGGTTGCCATGGTCTGAGCATCTGGAAACAGCACCGTGGAAGCCCGCACAACAGGTGGATTGACGAAGCCATGATAGTCCTTCGGATCATAGCCGTTGTGGGCCAAGCGTGTGTTTATGCCCAGCTTTTCTGTCTTGTTCTGCTTGTTAGTCACGAAATTGCCTCCAGGCCATGTTGCATGCTGATCAATCGATTCTTGTTTGCGGTTGCCGCAGAGAAGGTATCTGTATCCGCTTTTAGAGCGCATCCCGAAAAGTGTGAAACGGTTTTCGGACAAAGATGCGTTAAAATGAAGAGTTAGAGCGCCGATCTGATGCAATCAGAGCGAAAAGCGCGCTAAGGAAAGAGTATCCCCGACATGAATGAGAGCAAAGCCACGAGCACGATCCTTTATCCATTTCGTGCCGCGTTGGAACTCTTAAGAGCATTAGTACGGCCGGCTTATGCCGGTGCACCGTCCAGCTGGACGATGGAAATGACGGCAATTGTCGTGCTTTTGCCTTTCGTGCTGCTGGTCCTGCATCTATGGGACGCGCAGATCGTTCGCGCTGCAATGCATAGTGATTTTATTGTCATGGAGCTGCTGCGCGCCATAACTGATTTGATTCGCACAGTTGTGTGGCTTGGTATTGCTATTCTTGTCTGGCTGATAACGGCATTGCTGCTTTCACCGGGAATTCGTCTTGTTTGCCAACAATTGCTCGTTCGTTTGCATGGATGGGCGACGCTTGTTCTGGCTTCTATCGTTGTCGGCAGTATTCCCACCGAGATCGGAAAGCTTGCCATTGGGAGGGCAAGGCCGCTTCTGCTTGATGAGCTTGGTTCTGCCTATTTTGCCCCGTTTCGCGGCGAGCATTCTTATGAAAGCTTTCCGTCAGGCCACTCCATGATGGCGGGCATAATGCTCGTCTCCTTGTGGATTTTTCTGCCGCGCTGGCGCTCTCTGACTGCACCTGTGTGCCTCTTGTTTGTCATCAGCAGGCTCGCGGCTGGGGCGCATTATCCGACAGATGTCGTTGCTGGGTTTGCAATTGGCTTTATTGCGACATGGTGGGTTGCTCGCTTCATGGCCACGCGAAATATTATTTTTTCAGTTGATAATGATAGCATGATGCCAAAAGTCTGATTTTGACGGAACAGCAACGTTTTTCACGTTTAATTTCATGCGGCATTTCATCTAAACATATGTTTGTATTGACTAATTTTTTTACCGTAAAGTTACTCCGATAAGTTGGGAGTAAATACACAAAAACCGGGAAAGCATGTAAAAATTGCTATGTCACGCGGTCATTTTTTTGAAGAATGGTTTTTTTCTCTCGCGTTAATAGCTTGACCAAAACCAAAATTTCGCCTTCGATAGAGTGGTGAAGGTGGCAGGCTTCACTGAGCCCAAACAAAATGAGAGTCGATAACGACTCCGGGCAAGGGTTGCCTGCATGATGCAAGGGATTGGGGAGGTCTCTATAAAGGACTCTCCTGAATTTTGCGGAAAATAAGCAACAGAGACGTTGGGCTGTTTGGCCTCACGATCTCCCGGGAACATAAAGGTTGCAGGCCAGATGAAAAAAACTGTTTTGACAGGGGTAGTGGGTTTAGCGGCGCTGTTTGCTGCTGCTTCAGGGGCGTCGGCAGATACGCTTTCCGATGTGAAGAACAAAGGTTTTCTGCAATGCGGTGTGAACACGGGCCTGCTCGGCTTTGCCTCGCCCAATGATAAGGGCGAGTGGTCTGGCTTCGATGTGGACTATTGCCGTGCTGTGGCTTCTGCGATTTTCGGTGATCCAACCAAGGTGAAGTTCACGCCGCTGAACGCGAAGGAGCGTTTCACGGCTTTGCAGTCGGGTGAAGTGGATGTCCTGATCCGTAACACGACTTGGACAATCAGCCGCGACACTGCGCTCGGCCTTGATTTTGCTGGCATCAATTATTTTGACGGCCAGGGCTTCATGATCAATTCGAAGAAGCTGTCGGGCATCAATTCCGCATTGCAGCTTTCCGGCGCTTCCATCTGCGTTCAGGCCGGCACGACAACCGAGCTGAACATGGCCGACTATTTCCGTTCCAACAAGATGGAATATAACCCGGTTGTCTTTGAGAAGATCGAAGAAGCGAATGCTGCTTACGATTCCGGCCGTTGCGACGCCTATACGACCGACCAGTCCAGTCTTTACGGGGTTCGTCTGGCGCTCGCCAATCCGGATGATCATGTCATCTTGCCGGAAATCATCTCCAAAGAGCCGTTTGGCCTGACTGTTCGTCAGGGTGACCCCAAGTGGGCAGATGTCGTTCGTTGGACGCATAATGCGCTGCTCAATGCCGAGGAATACGGCATTACGCAAGCCAATGTCGAAGAGATGAAGAAGTCCGACAACCCGGACATCAAGCGTCTCCTTGGTGTGGAAGCAGACACGAAGATCGGCACCGATCTTGGCCTCGACAATGATTGGGTGGTGAAGATCGTAAAGGGTGTTGGCAATTATGGCGAGATATTCGAACGCAATATCGGTGCCGGCAGCCCACTCAAGATTGCACGTGGTCTTAACGCCCAGTGGAACAAGGGTGGCCTGCAATATGGCATTCCCGTGCGCTAACGGGTCTTGCTCTTCAGACTGATCGTCGGCGGGTGCAGGAGCACCCGCCGGATTTGTCGGCTTTGCAGTTTGTTCGTTTGTGAATGTCCCCACGTCATGCGGGCATATAAACGTTGACGATCTGCATTTTGGAATTCAACCGCGTCTTGTCGGTGCGCGAGTTCGGGATGATCCTGAACAGAGGATGACAAGACCGAACGGTTCGGCATTCGATGCCTCAATTTCAGGAATTGCTCCGCAAACGCGGTCAGCCTTTCTCGCTCGACATCGATGCTGCCAGCCGAGAAGCACAGGAAACATATGGCTTCCTATTCTGTAACTGAACGTCGCGAGGATAGCGGCAAAACTTCGCTCCTGTACGATCCGCGAATTCGCGGCATCTTCTATCAGGTCATTGTTTTTGGTGCGGTGATTGGCGCAATCTATTGGATTGTCGGAAACACAATCACCAATCTCCAGCGCGCCAATATCGCTTCCGGTTTCGGCTTTCTAAATGGCCGTGCGGGTTTCGATATCAGCCAGACGCTGATTCCATATTCCAGCGATTCGACCTATGGAAGAGCTTTTCTTGTTGGCCTTCTGAATACGCTTTATGTGGCAGGCCTGGGCGTTGTTCTGGCGTCAATCATCGGCTTTCTTGTCGGCGTCGGGCGTTTATCCCGCAACTGGCTTATCCGCAAGATCTGTATGGTCTATGTTGAGGTTTTCCGAAACATCCCGCCTCTGCTTGTGATTTTTTTCTGGTATTTCGGGGTGCTTTCCGTGTTGCCACAGGCAAGGGAAAGTCTGTCTCTGCCGCTCGGCACCTATCTGAACAATCGTGGGTTTTTCATGCCGTCGCCCGTATGGGGTGAAGGCGCATGGCTGCTGCCAGCCGCATTGTTGCTTGGAATTGTCGCTTCTTTCATCGTTGCGCGCTGGGCGAAGCATCGGCAGATGGCGACAGGAAAACCGTTTCATACAATACGCGTTTGTGCGGCTTTGATCATCGGTTTACCGATACTGGCGCTGATTGCGACCGGATTTCCTGTTTCGTTTGATTTTCCAAAACTTGGCACCTTCAATCTGACAGGCGGCGCGCAGGTTAAGCCGGAATTTCTCGCACTGTTTCTGGCTTTGTCGTTCTATACCGCTTCCTTCATTGCAGAAACTGTGCGCGCAGGTGTGCTCGGTGTAAACAAAGGCCAGACAGAAGCTGCCTATGCAGTTGGCTTGCGTCCGGGGCAAACAATGCGGTTGGTCATCGTGCCGCAGGCGCTGCGCATCATCATTCCACCGCTCTCCAGTCAGTATCTCAATCTGATCAAAAATTCCTCTCTCGCTATTGCGATCGGTTATCCGGATCTTGTGGCTGTTGGTGGCACGATCCTCAATCAGACGGGGCAGGCGGTTGAAGTCGTCGCGATCTGGATGGTGATTTATCTCAGCATCAGCTTGATCGTTTCCGGTCTGATGAACTGGTTCAATGCGAAAATGGCACTGGTGGAGAGATGACCATGGAAAACACAAATCTCCAATACGTTCGTTCGCAATTGGTCGAAGGCGAAAAGCCGCCCCGCTCAGTTCATGGCTTGTCACATTGGCTGCGGGTCAATCTTTTCGCGACGCCCGCTGATGCGGCGCTCACAATTTTTGGTCTGGCCGTTGTGGCGTGGTTTCTGCCGCCCATGATTCAGTGGCTGTTTGTTAATGCAGCCTGGACTGGTGCAGACCGAACAGCCTGCCTGACTGTCACGCAGGGTGGTATACAGCCGGAGGGTTGGTCTGGTGCGTGCTGGGCCTTTGTGAAGGCGAAACACGAGCAGTTTATCTACGGGCGTTATCCGGTTTCGGAACGCTGGCGTGTCAACCTGACTGCGGTTTTTTTCGTGGTTCTGCTGGTTCCTTTGCTAATCCCGAAAATACCGCATAAGGTCATTAATGCGATTTTATTCTTGCTGGTTTTTCCGGTGGTTGCGTTTTTCCTGATGGTCGGTGGCTCATTTGGCCTTCCTTATGTGGAAACGGCGCTCTGGGGTGGTCTGTTGGTGACGCTGGTACTGTCTTTCGTGGGCATAGCCGTGTCGCTGCCATTGGGTGTGGTGCTGGCTTTGGGACGACGCTCCAAGCTGCCGGTCATCAAGACCTTCTGCATCATCTTTATTGAAATGGTGCGCGGCGTGCCGTTGGTGACCGTGCTTTTCATGGCGAGTGTGATGTTGCCTCTGTTCCTGCCGCCGGGCGTAACTTTCGACAAGTTGTTGCGTGCGCTTATCGGTGTGGCGCTGTTCGCTTCGGCCTATATGGCAGAAGTGGTGCGCGGTGGGCTTCAGGCCATTCCGCGAGGGC
The DNA here is from genome assembly GCF_026241335.1 of Ochrobactrum chromiisoli. Lineage (GTDB taxonomy): Bacteria > Pseudomonadota > Alphaproteobacteria > Rhizobiales > Rhizobiaceae > Brucella > Brucella chromiisoli. Next base: position 1,027,165 of record NZ_JAPHAV010000001.1, read on the forward strand.
AATATGAAGGTGCGGATGCACTTGGTCTTAGCTACTGGCAGAAGACCAACCTCATCATATTGCCGCAGGCTTTGAAGCTGGTCATTCCGGGCATCGTCAACACGTTCATTGGCTTGTTCAAAGACACCAGCCTTGTCTACATCATCGGCATGTTTGATCTGCTTGGTATTGTGCGTCAGAACTTTTCCGATGCGAACTGGGTTTCTCCACAGACACCTGCAACCGGCTTGATCTTCGCGGGCTTCGTTTTCTGGATTTTCTGTTTCGCCATGTCGCGATACTCTATATTCATGGAACGAAGGCTCGACACGGGTCATAAACGATAAGAATCAAGGGAATAATGAAAATGAGTGCACAAAGCGCCCTCCCGCAATCCGAGCTCGGTGTCGAAATTGACCGTTCAAAACTGGAAGTCTCAAAGACTGAAGTGGCGATCGAGATCAAGAACATGCACAAGTGGTATGGTGAATTCCACGTGCTGCGTGACATCAATCTGAAAGTGATGCGTGGCGAACGCATCGTCGTTGCCGGTCCTTCGGGTTCCGGCAAATCGACCATGATCCGCTGCATCAACCGTCTGGAAGAGCACCAGAAGGGTCAGATCATTGTCGATGGCATTGAGCTCACCAATGATCTCAAGAAGATTGACGAAGTGCGCCGTGAAGTCGGTATGGTCTTCCAGCATTTCAACCTCTTCCCGCATCTGACCATTCTGGAAAACTGCACATTGGCACCAATCTGGGTTCGCAAAATGCCAAAGAAGCAGGCGGAAGAAATCGCCATGCATTATTTGCAGCGCGTGAAGATTCCGGAACAAGCCAACAAATATCCGGGCCAGCTTTCGGGCGGTCAGCAGCAGCGTGTGGCCATTGCCCGCGCACTGTGTATGAACCCGAAAGTCATGCTGTTCGATGAGCCGACTTCTGCACTTGATCCGGAAATGGTCAAGGAAGTGCTCGATACAATGGTGAGCCTTGCCGATGAAGGCATGACCATGATTTGCGTCACGCATGAAATGGGCTTTGCGCGGCAGGTTGCAAACCGCGTGATTTTCATGGATCAGGGCCAGATCGTTGAGCAGAATTCACCTGCCGAGTTCTTCGACAATCCGCAGCATGAACGCACCAAGCTGTTCCTCAGTCAGATTCTACACTGACCAAACGAATTGTTTCATAACAACACCCGCCGCTGATAACGGCGGGTGTTTTGTTATCGGGATTATGGTTGCCTTGGTATGCCGGGGTTTATGAGGTGAAGATGACAGACTTTCATTGGAGCGAATATCTGCCTCCCGAGGCGCATCGGGAGTTTTATTCTTTTTACAGGAAAGAGTGGTGGACTGCAGCGCGTTCGTTTGAAGATGTCATAAAGATGCTCAAACACTGCGATCTCACATTGTTTTGTCGTGATCAGAATGATGAAATCATTGGTTTCGCACGCGTTTTGACCGATTTCACATTCAAGGCGATGATTTTTGATGTCATCGTGGCCGAGCAAACACGCGGGCAGGGGCTTGGGAAAATGCTTGTTCAACGTCTACTGAACCACGAGAAGCTACGCGGGGTGAGCAGCTTTGAACTCTATTGCCCTGATTGTCTGGTGCCCTTTTATGAAAAACTGGGCTTTGTAAAAGGATCTTCTGCGTTGCTTTTTAATCAACCGCGCACAGCCTGAACGGCATCATAGCCATAAAGCCAGTCCAGATCTTTGAGAAAGGCATCAGCGCTGCGCGTGGCAAAAAGCATGTTGCGTCCGAGCGCAAAGATACCTGTTGCGTGGTAGGCAAACCGATTCATCTGACCGCGTTTGCCAACGGCAGCAATCCGCGCTTTTCGAACAGAATCAAACCGCTTTAGCGCTGATTGTGGCTCCCGGTCATCCAGTGCCTCGGCAAGTGCTGCCGCATCTTCAATTGCCATGGCAGCCCCCTGCGCAGCAAAGGGCGTAACAGCGTGTGAGGCATCGCCAAGGAAAATCGTTCTGTCTGGGCCGACAAACAGCGCTTCAGCCATTTCAAAAAGTGGCCAATAAGTCCATTGCGTTTGTGCAGCCAGAATATCACGAACCGGTGCACTCCAATCTGCGTAAATTGATCTTAGCCGCGAAACATCACCCGTCTTTGACCAAACTTCGCCGGGATTATCGCCAGTCGTAATGGCGACAAAGTTGAAGAAGTCTCCGCCCTTTACCGGATAGGCAATGAAGTGCGCTTTGTTGCCAAGCCACGCAGAAACAGCCTTTTGTTCCGGGACTGCTGCCTTAAAGCTTGCGGGTAGCGCGTCAGTTGCAAGTGTTGTGCGCCAGGCAATGTGACCGCTGAAACGCGCTTTATTATATCCGGCCTTCGCGCGTTGCGCAGACCAGACGCCGTCACAGGCGATCAGATAGCTGGCTGCGATTTTTTCCTCTGCTGCACCACGTCTGACTGTTGCAGAGATGCCGTTGTTATCAGCCTTATGTTCGATAATTTCCGAGCCGAGATTGATTTCAATATTTGGATGGTCGGTGCAGGCATTTAACAGAGCTGATTGCAAATCAGCGCGATGGCAGACAACATAAGGATGGTGCCACCGTTGTAATGCCTCATCACCCAACTGCATTGCGAGCAGGGGGCGAGCCTTGCGTCCATCCATAAGGTAGAGTGCTTGGGGCGTAACAGCTTGCGAGCAGAGGCGATCTGCAACGCCAAGGCGTTCAAGGTGACGCATCGCATTGGGGGCGAGCTGCAAGCCTGCGCCGACTTCCGACAAGGCTTGCGCTTTCTCAAACAGTTCAACACTCCAGCCCCGCGCCGCACATTCCAGCGCGGCACTCAGACCGGCAACTCCGGCCCCTGCAATCAATATGTGGCGTTTGCTCAAGCTGCTCATCATATCAGCGGCACGCATGCCGCTTGCTATATTCAGGCAGCTTTGTCTGCGGGTGCTTCGTAAACACAGCCGGCAGGCACGGTCTCGTCAGCATGAAGCTGTGCATTGTAGCGGTACAGCGTCGAGCAATATGGGCAGACGACTTCACTTTCGTCGCCCATGTCCAGAAAGACGTGCGGATGATCAAAAGGTGGGTTTGCGCCGACGCACATGAATTCCTTCACGCCGATTTCTATAGAATTGTGACCAGCGTCGTTCTGGAAGTGCGGGATGATGTGATCGGACATGATAGGCTCCGGAGCTTGTGGATCGCGATACCCAATTCAGGATAGCTATTTTTTTAGCATTTACCGTGTACGGCTTGTTTCTGAAAGCGTTTTCATCAATTCTGGGGACATTTCAAGCGGTTTGCTATCAAACTGTCATATGACAGCCATAGGCTTATCGTCGCGCCGGGATATGCCGGTAGTAACCGGGATAGGAAAAATGAACGAAAACAGCGTTGTGGCAACTCAGACCGATAATTTGCCAGCTCCTTTGGAAAATGGCCATTCCATGGGCCAGAAGTCCGTCATTGCTCAGAATGCTCACGAAGCTTTGAACAGTGACAAGACAGCCGAGCTGATGCAAAGCCCTGAACGCTTCGTTAATCGTGAGTTTTCGTGGTTGCAGTTCAATCGCCGTGTGCTGGAAGAAGCGGCCAACATCCGCCAGCCCTTGCTGGAACGTTTGCGTTTTCTGTCGATCTCAGCGGCAAATCTTGATGAGTTTTTCATGGTGCGCATCGCGGGCCTTGCCGCGCAGGTGCGTGCAGGCGTTGCCTTGCGCAGTGCGGATGGTCGCACGCCACAGGAGCAGCTTGATTTCGTTCTGGAAGAGGTCGGTCGCTTGCAGGAGGGGCAGCAAGCGTGTTTGCGCACGCTGCGTGAAGAACTTGAAAAAGAGAATATCGAGATCGTGCGTCCATCGGCTTTGTCGAACACAGAAAAGGAATGGCTGGAAAGCCACTTCCTGGAAACGATTTTCCCGGTTCTGACACCGCTTTCAATTGATCCGGCGCATCCGTTCCCGTTCATTCCAAACCTTGGCTTTTCGATCGCGTTGCAACTCGCGCGCCGTCTCGATGGCCATCCAATGACAGCCCTCTTGCGTATTCCGGTCGCCTTGAAGCGCTTCATTCAGCTTCCGCCAGAACAACAGAATGCTTTCCGCTTCATCACAATTGAAGATGCGGTCAGCCTGTTTATCGGTCGCCTGTTCCCCGGTTATGAAGTGCGTGGCGCAGGCACTTTCCGCATCATTCGCGACAGCGATATTGAAGTGGAAGAAGAAGCCGAAGATCTGGTTCGTCTTTTTGAAACAGCGTTGAAACGCCGCCGCCGCGGTCAGGTTATCCGCATTGAGTTTGATGGAGAAATGCCTGAGGCACTTCGGATTTTTGTGGCGACAGAACTTGGCGTCTCGGAAAACCGTATCAGTGTTCTCGAAGGTCTTTTAGCACTCAACATGATTTCGGAAGTTGTTTCGATTCCGCGCGATGATCTCAAATTTGTTTCCTATAATCCGCGTTTCCCTGAACGTATCCGCGAACATGGCGGCGATTGCTTTGCCGCGATTCGTGAAAAGGATATCGTGGTTCACCATCCCTATGAATCATTTGACGTCGTGGTGCAGTTCCTGCGTCAGGCTGCGGCTGACCCGGATGTGCTGGCAATCAAGCAGACATTGTACCGTACCTCCAACGATAGCCCAATCGTGCGCGCGCTGGTTGATGCGGCAGAAGCTGGCAAGTCGGTGACAGCCCTTGTTGAGCTCAAGGCGCGTTTTGACGAAGAAGCAAATATCCGCTGGGCGCGCGATCTGGAGCGCGCAGGCGTTCAGGTGGTGTTTGGCTTTATCGAACTCAAAACGCACGCAAAGATGTCATTGGTCGTCCGCCGTGAAGACCAGAAACTGCGCTCCTATGTTCACCTTGGCACGGGCAATTATCATCCGATTACGGCGCGCATTTACACCGACCTGTCTTTCTTCACGTCCGATGCCGACATTGCGCGTGACGTGGCTCATATCTTTAACTTCATCACCGGCTATGCGCAGCCTGCTGAAGAAATGAAAATTGCGATTTCACCACTGACATTGCGCGCGCGAATCTTGAAGCATATTGATGACGAGATCGCCAATGCGAAGGCCGGGAAGCCGGCGGCCATCTGGATGAAGATGAACTCGCTCGTTGATCCACAGATTATTGATGCACTTTACAAGGCCAGCCAGGCTGGTGTGCATGTGGACCTTGTCGTGCGTGGCATCTGCTGTCTGCGGCCAGGCGTTCCGGGCCTTTCGGACAACATTCGCGCCAAGTCGATTGTCGGGCGTTTTCTCGAGCATAGCCGCATTTTCTGCTTCGGAAACGGCCATGATCTGCCTTCCGACAAGGCGATCGTCTATATCGGTTCCGCCGACATGATGCCGCGTAATCTAGACCGTCGCGTCGAGACACTGGTGCCGATCACCAATGCCACAGTGCACCAGCAAATCCTGTCTCAAATCATGTTTGCCAACATAATTGATAATCAACAGAGCTATCAGCTACTTGCGGATGGTACCTCTCGCCGGATAGAAAAAGAGGATGGAGAAGAAGCTTTCAACGCGCAGGAATATTTCATGACAAATCCGAGCTTGTCGGGTCGCGGAAAGTCGCTGAAGTCATCTGCCCCCCGTCTCATTGCGCATCGTAAGCGTGTGCAGGCGGAAAGAAACACGACTTCATGAGTCCAGCAGTCGCACAAGGCCGATTGAAGGGTCTTAAACCCGTTGCGGTTATCGATATCGGTTCCAACTCGATCCGTGTTGTCGTTTATGAAGGCATTGTCCGGTCTCCGACAGTGCTTTTCAACGAAAAGCTTCTCTGCGGTCTTGGCAAAGGACTGGCCAAGACCGGGAAACTCAATGAGAAATCTGTCGATATCGCGCTGCGCGCATTGAAGCGTTTTCGCGTTCTGGCCGAACAGGCGGGGGCGATCTCCATTCATGCGCTGGCAACTGCCGCTGCACGCGAAGCAAAAAACGGCCCCGATTTCATTTCTCAGGCCGAGGCTATTCTTGGACGGCACATTGAAGTGCTGTCCGGCAAAGAAGAAGCTTACTACTCCGCTTTGGGTATCATTTCAGGTTTTTACAAACCGCAAGGCGTAACCGGCGACCTTGGCGGTGGTAGCCTGGAGCTGGTTGCCGTCAATGACCATGAGGTCGGGGAGGGCATTACCCTTCCATTGGGCGGTCTGCGCTTGCAGGATATGTCCAACGAGCAACTGCCGGAAGCGGCGAAGATTGCCCGTACGGAATTGGCGCGTGCAACCCTTCTTGAAGAGCATCAGGGGCAAGTCTTTTATGCTGTTGGCGGTACTTGGCGAAACCTCGCCAAGCTGCACATGACGGCCAAGCATTATCCGCTGCATGTCATGCATGGCTATGAGATGGACCCTGTGGAAGCCAAAAGCTTTCTCACACGTGTTGCCAAAGGCAATATCGACACAATGCGCGGCATTGAAGCGGTGTCGAAAAACCGCCGTCAGTTGCTTGGCTATGGCGCTACGGTTTTGCTTGAAACCATCCGTCGCATGAAGCCATCCAAGATTGTGTTCTCGGCGCTGGGTGTGCGTGAAGGCTATCTTTATTCACTGTTGCCTAAAAACGAGCAGCGGCTTGATCCGCTTCTGGCATCAGCGGAAGAGTTGGCGATCCTGCGTTCGCGTTCACCGCGCCACGCCCGGGAGCTTGCAACATGGACAACGCTTTCCTTGCCGGTGCTTGGGTTTGATGAAACCGAAGATGAAGGCCGTTACAGACAGGCAGCCTGTCTGGTGGCTGACATCAGCTGGCGCGCGCATCCTGATTATCGCGGCTCGCAGGCGCTCAACATTATTGCGCATGGCTCATTCGGCGGTATCGATCATCCGGGCCGTTCTTATATGGCAATCGCCAATTACTATCGCCATGAAGGATTGGTTGAAGACGAGATTGCGCCGGAGATTCTCCAGCTTGCCACACCGCGCCTGCGCGAGCGAGCAAAGCTTCTGGGGGCTTTGCTGCGCGTTATCTATCTGCTTTCCGCATCCATGCCGGGCGTGATCCCACGTCTTTATTGGCGTGAAGAAGAAAATGGCATTGCGCTGGTCGTGCCTGGCGATCTGGCTGATCTTATTTCGGATCGTCCAGAGGGGCGGTTGCAACAGCTTGCAAAACTGACGGAAAAAAACCTTTACTTCGCCGTCGGTGACAGCGCGATTGACGCAAACGAGCATCATTAAACGTATCAGAAGTTATCCATGAAAAGGCCGGCAGGAGTTTTCTCTGCCGGCCTTTTGATTTAGTTCAGGTCAACCGCTTGAATACGCCGGTTTTCGAACTTGATACCAATCTTGCCATCAATCAGATCAAGCGCTTTCTGACCAAAAACTTCACGGCGCCAGCCTTGAAGGGCTGGAACATTGGCTTTTTCGCCTTCGGCGGCGATCTTGTCGATATCGTCGGAGTTTGCGACGATCTTGGCTGCCACACCGTGTTCTTCGGTCACAAGCTTGAGCAGGACCTTAAGAATATCTGCTGCGGCCGCGCTGCCTTCAGGTGAATGCGATTGTTTCGGCAACTTTGGCAGGTCTTCTTTTGGAATAGCCAGTGCAGCCTGAATGGCGTTTACCAAACCTGCCGCCTGAGCCGAACGTTCCCAGCCTTTTGGGATCGAACGCAGACGTCCAAGCGCTTCCGCATCTTTTGGCTGCTGCTGGGCGATTTCAGCAATCGTGTCGTCCTTGATAACGCGGCCACGTGGAACGTTGCGTTCGCGTGCTTCGCGTTCGCGCCATGCCGCAACCGATTGTACGATCGCAAGCTCGATTGGCTTGCGCATCCGGGTTTTCACGCGCTTCCATGCATCATCCGGGTGCAGATCATAGGTTTCGCGCGCGCTCAGCACGGCCATTTCCTCATTGACCCACTCGCAGCGCCCTTCTTTTTCCAATTCTGCTTTGAGATAAAGATAGATGTCGCGCAGATAGGTAACATCAGCCAGCGCATAATCGAGTTGCTTTTCAGACAGTGGACGGCGGCGCCAGTCGGTAAAGCGTGATGATTTGTCGATATGTTTTCCGGTGACTTTCTGCACCAGAGCATCATAGGAAATAGCGTCGCCAAAGCCGCAAACCATCGCGGCCACCTGACTGTCGAAAATCGGCGAGGGGATCAGGTCGCCCAAATGGAAGACAATTTCAATGTCCTGACGCGCTGCGTGGAAAACCTTGACCACCTTTTGGTCCGCCATCAGACGAAAGAATGGCGCAAGGTCCAGCCCCGGCGCCAAGGCATCGACCAGTGCGGTGTGATCGGGAGAAGCCATCTGAATAAGACAGAGCTCCGGCCAGAAAGTCGTTTCCCGAATGAATTCGGTATCGACTGTCACAAAGTCGGATTTGGCTAGGGCGGATACGGCCTCTTCAAGGGCCTCTGTGGTCGTGATGAGCTGCATGTTTTTCTTTTAGAGCGCATCCCCAAAACTGTGAAGCGATTTTCGGATAAGATGCCCGTTAAAACAGAAATGACGCGCAGGCCGTCTGGCGCGCCGGAAGAATGATATATCGATGGAACATCTCGGAAATAGTGATTTTTGTCGACATATTCTGTCAAGCTGGTTTAACACAGACACTGTCGGCTTGACAAAGCGTGATCAAAATGCGCTTTTCCGCCCAAATTGCAGCGCTTTGCATGCACAAGATTTATAAAGTTCCAAAAGGCAGAAATCATGCACCGTTATCGCAGCCATACCTGCGCAGCCCTTCGCAAATCGGATGTGGGTTCCAATGTCCGTCTGTCCGGCTGGGTTCACCGCGTCCGTGACCATGGCGGCATTCTCTTCATCGATCTTCGTGACCATTATGGCATCACGCAGATCGTGGCCGATCCTGATTCGCCCGCGTTCAAGGTTGCTGAGACCGTTCGCGGCGAATGGGTTATTCGCGTCGATGGTGAAGTGAAGGCCCGCGCAGGCGATGCCGTGAACGCCAACCTGCCAACAGGCGATGTTGAAATCTTCGCCACCGAGATTGAGGTTCTGGCCGCGGCCAAAGAACTGCCGCTGCCAGTGTTTGGCGAGCCGGATTACCCGGAAGATATCCGCCTCAAGTACCGCTTCCTTGATCTGCGCCGCGAGACGCTGCACAAGAACATTATGAGCCGCACGAAGATCATTAGCGCGATGCGTCGCCGCATGACCGAAATCGGCTTCAATGAGTTTTCAACGCCAATCCTGACGGCTTCCTCACCGGAAGGCGCGCGCGACTTCCTCGTGCCAAGCCGTATCCATGAAGGCAAGTTCTACGCGCTGCCGCAGGCTCCGCAGCAGTACAAGCAGCTTCTGATGGTTGCCGGTTTCGACCGCTACTTCCAGATTGCACCTTGCTTCCGTGATGAAGATCCGCGTGCAGACCGTCTGCCGGGCGAATTCTATCAGCTCGACCTCGAAATGAGCTTCGTAACCCAGGAAGAAATCTGGGAAACGATGGAACCTGTCATGCGCGGCATCTTTGAAGAGTTTGCAGAAGGCAAGCCTGTCACGCAGCAGTTCCGCCGCATCCCTTATGACGATGCGATCCGCACTTATGGTTCGGACAAGCCTGATCTGCGCAACCCGATTGAAATGCAGGCAGTGACCGAGCATTTCGCTGGTTCCGGCTTTAAGGTCTTCGCAAACATGATCGCGAACGATCCCAAGGTTGAAGTCTGGGCGATTCCGGCAAAGACCGGCGGTAGCCGCGCATTCTGTGACCGCATGAATTCATGGGCGCAGGGCGAAGGTCAGCCGGGTCTTGGCTACATCTTCTGGCGCAAGGAAGGTGACAAGCTTGAAGGCGCAGGCCCGATTGCCAAGAACATTGGTGAAGAACGCACCGAAGCTCTTCGTGAGCAGCTTGGCCTTGGCGACGGCGATGCCTGCTTCTTCGTAGCCGGTCAGCCATCGAAGTTCTACAAATTTGCAGGCGACGCCCGCACGCGTGCCGGTGAAGAACTCAACCTCGTTGATCGTGATCGTTTCGAACTGGCCTGGATTATCGACTTCCCGTTCTACGAATGGGACGAAGACAACAAGAAGCTCGACTTCGCACACAACCCGTTCTCGATGCCGCAGGGTGGCATGGAAGCGCTGGAAACGCAGGACCCGCTGTCGCTCAAGGCTTATCAGTACGATCTGGTCTGTAACGGCTTTGAAATCGCTTCCGGTTCGATCCGTAACCAGTTGCCGGATGTTATGGTCAAGGCGTTCGAGAAGGTTGGTCTCAGCCAGCAGGACGTGGAAGAACGTTTCGGTGGTCTTTACCGCGCGTTCCAGTATGGCGCACCGCCACATGGCGGTATGGCAGCCGGTATCGATCGCGTGATCATGCTGCTCGTTGGTGCAAAGAATCTCCGCGAAATCTCGCTGTTCCCGATGAACCAGCAGGCGCTTGATCTTCTGATGAACGCGCCTTCGGATGTCTCGCCAGCACAGCTGCGCGATCTGCATATTCGCTTAGCACCAATCCAGAAAAGCTGATCTTCTCAGTTTGAAATAAAAAGCCCGGTCGCGAGACCGGGCTTTTTATTTAGGGCGTTAAAAAAAACCGGTGAGCAGCGCTCACCGGTTTTCGTTGAACCAATTTGTCTATGATCAGTTGTTGGCTTCTACGCCGATTTTGAGAAGCGGGATAATCTTCGTCGGATCAAGTGACGCTGTCGCAACGATGGATGCAAAGCTGACCGACTGATCTGGAGATGCGCTGATTGTCAGCGATTTTGGATCGTCAAAATACTTTTCAGCCGCAGTCTTCAGCTGCTGGGCAAACTCTGGATTCTTGAGCTGTGTTGCCATCAGCGGCACCATCATTTTAAGCTGTTCACCAAGCGCTTTGCCGTCAGCGCCCTGCTGCTTGCCATAATAGTCGAGCAGCTTCTGGGTGAGAGTTTTATTGTCAAAGCGGATTGTCAGGTTCTTGAGGCTGAGCTGTTCAGCAAGGCCGAGAATCGCCAGACCGGCAGCATCCTTATCGGCATCTGCATTGGTCATGTTCTGCTGGGTTTTCTGAACAGCTTCGAGGAAGGCAATATCATAGCCAGCAAGTGCACCGGTAATGTCAATTTTGCCTAAATCCGTTGCATTGATTTCAAACTGATCAAGGGATGCATCACCAGACTTCGGCGACCATGTACCTTTCGATGCGACCGAGCCATTGAAGGCGGTCATGTCGAGGGGCGCCAGCGGGTTCTTTTCATCATCTTTGAAGTTCGCATTTACACTGGCAATGTTCAGCGCATAATCGATTTTTTCGGAACGGTCGGCTGCATTCAGCGAAACTTCGAGGCCTTCGACGGTTGCCCCATCTTCACCTGGTGTTCCGAATGCCATTTCATCGATTTTCATCTTGTCGTAGAAAAGGATCTGGTTGAGTGCACCTTCAGCCTTTTCGGATGGAATCGAGACGTTTTCCATCGAGATGCCTTTGATGGAAACCTTGTCATTTTTGTTTGCTTCGCCAGCAGGGATGTCCATGTCAGGAACAGTGACTTTTTCAATGCTGTATCCGCCGTCTGCGGCGTCCTGTACATTTTCAAGCGTAACGTCGCCAACAGCCATTTCCTTGTCGGAAACCGTTGCAAGCTTGATCTTGGTCCCTTCAAGCACAATGTCAGAGCCATCTGCTTTGACATTGGTAAAGCTTAACGCGCCACCCTGCTTTGTGTAGAGTGCCTTGATGCGTTCAGCGACTGCATTCGCATCAGCAGCCATTGCTGCGCTGCCAAGAACGAGCGAGAGTGCCGTACTTGCCGCGAAGACGCGCGCGGCCTGCTTGCTAAGAACGAAAACCTGCATTTATTGGCTCCTGATTATTGGGTAAAAATTCAAATGCCTACATAAGCTTTTACAAATGGAAAAACAGCCCGATTTGTTCATCCAATGATAGCTGTGGAGAAAATCACTACATTTTCTTTATAGGAGATCAATGACGGCATATTTACGACGAATGTACTGGATTGGTTCTCATCTCTACTTGCTGACGAATCGCGCAATTGGTACGGATAGGCATGGGTAAAAGTCTGATTCCGCCGGGTGACGGCGAAGAACACATCGAACGGGTTGATCTTAAGTCAGCTCTCGAGGAGCGCTATCTCGCTTATGCGCTGTCCACGATCATGCATCGTGCGCTGCCGGATGTGCGCGATGGCCTGAAGCCGGTGCATCGCCGCATCATGCATGCAATGCGTCTGCTGCGCCTCAATCCCGATCAGGCCTATGCGAAATGCGCGCGTATCGTTGGCGACGTGATGGGTAAATTCCACCCCCATGGCGACGCCTCGATTTACGATGCGCTTGTACGTCTGGCACAGGATTTTGCCGTGCGTTATCCGCTCGTGGACGGGCAGGGCAATTTCGGCAATATCGACGGCGATAATGCGGCGGCCATGCGCTATACTGAAGCGCGTATGACCGAAGTGGCAACATTGCTGCTTGAAGGCATCAATGAAAATGCCATCGATTTCCGCCCGACCTATAATGAAGAGGACGAGGAACCCATCGTCCTTCCGGGCGCATTCCCGAACCTGCTGGCCAATGGCTCGGCCGGTATTGCGGTCGGCATGGCCACCAATATTCCGCCGCATAATGTGGCGGAGCTTTGCTCATCGGCGCTGTATCTCATCAATCATCCCGACGCGAGTGTTGAGGAACTGATCACGTCACCTCAACAATGGGAAGAGTTGAAGAAGGAAGCGGAAAGCGATCCTGCGGCCCTTTTGAAGTGCAAGGTGCGGGGTCCCGATTTCCCAACCGGCGGTATTCTGGTCGAAGATCATGCCAATATTGTCGAAGCCTATCGCACCGGGCGTGGTTCTTTCCGCGCACGCGCACGCTGGGAGAAGGAAGAAGGCAATCGCGGAACCTGGGTGATTGTTGTCACTGAGATTCCATATCAGGTTCAGAAGTCGCGCCTGATCGAGAAGATTGCGGAATTGCTTCTGGCCAAGAAGTTGCCGCTGCTCGACGATATTCGCGATGAGTCTGCGGAAGATATCCGCATTGTTCTTGAACCGAAGAACCGCACGGTTGATCCTGAGTTGCTGATGGAATCGCTGTTCAAGCTGACCGAGCTTGAGAACCGCGTTTCGCTCAACATGAACGTGCTTTCGCATGGTAAGGTGCCGAATGTTCTGTCACTGGGCGGCGTGCTCAGGGAATGGCTTGAACACCGCAAGGAAGTGCTGGTTCGCCGCTCTGAATATCGTCTGGCAGAAATTGAGAAGCGACTGGAAATCCTTGGCGGTTTGTTGATTGCTTATCTCAATCTTGATGAAGTTATCCGCATCATCCGTGAGGAGGATGAACCGAAGCAGGAGCTGATCCGAACCTTTGAGTTGACGGATAATCAGGCCGAAGCGATCCTCAATATGCGCTTGCGCTCTTTGCGCAAGCTTGAAGAATTTGAAATCCGCAAAGAATTCGACGGTCTGACCGCTGAGAAGACGGATATTGAAGGCCTGCTGGCTTCGGGCACACGCCAGTGGAAAAAGATCAGCGCTGAGATCAAAGCCGTCCGCGAGAAATTTGGACCGGCAACCAAACTGGGCAAGCGTCGCAGCACCTTTGCTGAAGCGCCGACACATGATCTTGAAGACATTCATCAAGCGATGATTGAGCGTGAGCCAGTCACAATAGTCGTGTCTGAAAAGGGCTGGTTGCGCGCGATGAAGGGCCATATGGCCGATTTCTCGACGCTCTCGTTTAAGGAAGGCGATAAACTCAAGCTCGCATTCCATGCGGAAACGACGGACAAGCTTCTGTTCTTCACGACAGGTGGCAAATTCTTCACCATTGGTGCGAACACGCTTCCGGGCGGTCGCGGCCATGGCGAACCGATCCGCATCCTCGTTGATATGGAAAATGATCAGGATATCCTGACCGCCTTTGTCCATGATCCGCAAGCCAAGCTTTTGCTCGTATCACATGAAGGCAATGGCTTCATCGTGTCTGAGAATGAAGCGGTCGCCAATACCCGCAAGGGTAAGCAGGTGATGAATGTGAAGGCGCCGGATGAAGCCAAGCTTTGCCAGCGCATTTCGGGTGATCACATTGCCGTCGTGGGCGAGAACCGGAAGATGGTTGTCTTCCCGCTTTCGGAAATCCCGGAAATGACACGCGGCAAGGGCGTTCGTTTGCAGAAATATAAGGATGGCGGCGTGTCCGATGTCCGCACTTTCGCAATCGCTGATGGCCTGTCATGGCAGGATTCGGCAGATCGTACTTTCAATCGCAGCAAGGAAGAACTTGTTGAGTGGATTGCAGCGCGCGCTTCCGCAGGGCGTCTTGTTCCAAAGGGTTTCCCGCGTTCGGGCAAGTTTTAAAATAAAGGCGGCCTGTGCCGCCCTTATTGTTTCTAACCCTCAAATTTCTGCCAGCCGCGTGGGCTAAGATGCTCTTGCGGCCTGAAGCGCGTCTTATATTGCATCTTGCGCGATCCCTCGACCCAATAGCCAAGATAGACGTAGGGAAGGCCAGCCGTGCGTGCACGCTGGATATGATCGAGGATCATGAAAGTTCCGAGCGAACGCTCATGCATATGCGGCGTGAAAAAGGAATAGACCATCGACAGGCCATCCGCCATCACGTCAGTGAGCGCTACCGCGATCAGCTCTCCATCGCCCTTGGCACTGATAAAACTGTCCGGCCCGCGTCTGCGGTATTCGATAATCTGCGTGTTGACATGGGTGTCTTCGACCATCATCGCATAATCGAGTACCGTCATATCGGACATGCCACCTGAATGGTGACGGGCATCCAGGTAGTCACGGAAAAGGGCATATTGCTCTGTGCTTGGTTGGGCGTTGTGCTGGCGACCAATCAGATCACGATTCTGATTCCAGACCCGGCGCATACTGCGGTTCATTTCGAATTCGCCCGTCAGAATGCGCACCGAAACACAGGCGCGGCAAAGCTCGCAGGCTGGGCGATAAGCAATATTCTGTGAGCGGCGAAAACCACCCTGTGTCAGCAGGTCATTGATTTCGTTGGCCTTATCACCCACAAGATGTGTGAAGACCTTCCGCTCCATCTGGCCGTCAAGATAGGGGCAGGGCGATGGAGCCGTTAAGAAAAACTGCGGAGACTGTTGCGGTTGATGGGTCATCCAATATCCACGAAACGGCAATGCCGAACCATCTATTCTGCTTTAAAGATTGAGCCGGCTGTCCAAAACGTCAATAGACATTTTGTGCAGCCGACCCTGAATTTTTTTGATGATTAACGATCCGAACGGATAACTGCAGTTCCAAGCAACAGGTCATGCACGGTGCGCTTACGGTCAATCACCAGTGTCGCGAGCAGGATCAGTGGTGTAAGAACGACATTTAAACCCCAGAAAAGAACCGTGTGAACCACTGCAAGCATTGGATCGACGCTCCCGCCCTCAAGGCGCACCAGTTTGATGTTCATCATCTGCATGCCCTTTGTGGCCTGCTGAGGTCCGCCCAGCGTGCGCGATACATATAGCAGCGCGACGATCGGGAACATGAACGCATAAAGCGCCCACCCCAGTGAAAGCGTTATGATGCCCAGAACGAAAATCACGATTGCAGCCGGAATGCATAAAAGAAAGACAATGAGATAGTCGATCAGAAAAGCCATAATGCGGCGTGTGCGCACGCCTTCAAAAAAAGCGCGGCTTTCAAAACGCGGGCCCATGATTTCGCCGTGCAGAATATTGTCGGACATTTTTCCTTCCAGTCCTTGTAAAGACACGTCCGGGAACAGCCGTCCGCTGTTCCGCCCAATGCGGAACAGTTTCAAGGTGGTGTACGAAGCTGGCTATTTCAAGGAAATAATATTTCGACCTGTCAGCGCTGACTGTTCAGCTTTTCGGCAACATCAAGTGCAAAATAGGTCAGAATGCCATCACAGCCTGCGCGTTTGAATGCCAGCAGGCTTTCCATGATAACTTTTTCTTCGTCAATCCAGCCATTCATGCCGGCCGCTTTGATCATCGAATATTCGCCTGATACCTGATAGGCATAAGTCGGCAGGCGGAATGTGCTCTTGAGGCGATGGATGATGTCGAGATAAGGCATTCCAGGCTTGACCATCAGCATGTCTGCGCCTTCAGCCACATCCTGTTCAGCCTCGCGCACCGCTTCGTCAGGGTTTGCAGGATCAATATAATAGGTCTTCTTGTCGCCTTTCAGCAGACCGGCGGTCCCGATTGCATCGCGGTATGGTCCATAGAAGGCGGATGCGAATTTTGTTGCATAGGACATGATGGGCACATGGTGGAAGCCATGGGCATCCAGCGCCTGACGAATAGCGCCGATCCGTCCGTCCATCATATCGGACGGTGCGATAATATCGGCACCGGCTTCGGCCTGGGCAAGCGCGCCGCGAACGATCATTGCAACCGATTCATCATTGATGATCTCACCATCCCGCAACACACCGTCATGGCCATGCGTTGTGAACGGATCGAGTGCTGCATCGGTAATGATGCCGATTTCCGGTACTTCTTTTTTGATCGCACGCACGGCGCTATTGATCAGATTGTCGGGGCTTGCGACGAAAGCACCATCTTCTGTTTTGACTTCCGCTTTTTCGCGCGGGAAAGGGGCAATCGCCGGAATACCGAGCTTGGCGGCTTTCTCGGCCATGCGTACAGCCATATCCACTGAATAGCGTTCAAGTCCCGGCATCGCGTCCACTGGTTCGCGGACATTGGTTCCGCAAGTCAGGAAAAATGGCAGGACCAGATCATCGACCGTCAGATGTGTTTCCTGCACCAGTCTGCGCGACCAGTCAGCCTTGCGCATTCGGCGCAGACGACGACTTTGCGTCACATCATCGACGTGAGCAGAAATGTTGGCAGAAGAAATGTTGGACAAACGATCAGTCATATACATGTTCCCGAGAGAAGAAAGCTTGGGAATCTAACGGTTCGGAAGCTTGTTATCAGATGGGCACGGTTTATCACGGGAAAAGTGGCTAAACCAAGCACAATGGCCTGTGCAGGATTGACGCGGGGCGTTTCACTTTCTACCCATTAAAGCATTTCCAGCAAAAGTGCGTAGCGGTTTTGCGTCGGATAATGCGTGAGTGAAAAATCATTTCCAGCAAAAGTGCGTAGCGGCTTTGCGCAGGTTGTAGCGGTTTTGCGTAAGAAAGAATGGTTAAAGTGGTTTCAGCGATTCAGTCATGACGGGAGTCGCTTTGGTCATAGGGGAGAGACATGATGCAAATCGATTTCGGTGGTGGCAGTGAAATCAGCTTTGAGCGCAAGGGAAAAGCGGGGCTGGTGAAACTGACGCGCACATCCGCGCTCAATGCTCTGACGCATAAAATGATTCTCGCCCTCGACCGCGCTTTGCAGGCCTGGGCAACAGACCCGGATGTCGCCTGCGTTATTATCGAAGGCGAAGGCCGCGCCTTCTGTGCAGGCGGCGACGTTGTTGCAGCCTATAAAGCAGGACGCGAAGGCACACCCGCCTTTGACTTTTTCCGTGATGAGTATCGACTGAATGCCCGCATCGGACGTTTTCCAAAGCCGTATATCTCGCTGCTTAATGGCATTGTGATGGGTGGTGGCGCTGGTATTTCGGTTCATGGTTCGCACCGGATCGTGACGGAAAACACGCTTTTTGCAATGCCTGAAACCGGCATTGGTTTCTTCCCGGATGTGGGTGGAAGTGCCTTCCTGCCGCATCTTCATGACAATTTTGGCTATTATCTTGCGCTCACCGGCAACCGCATTCGCTGGGGCGACTGCCTGCAAAGCGGTATCGCGACCCATGCGGTGGCTGCCAGTGATCTCGAAGACCTTCGCGACGATCTCATTGCCAAAGCCGATGTCGATGCAGCTTTGGCGCGTGTGCAGTACCCGGATTTTGAGACCACGCCCGAAACCCGCAAAATCATTGCGGAGAGTTTTGAACACGCAACGCTTGCCGAATGCCTCAACGCTTTGGAAAAAGCCGCAGCCGCAGGCAGTAAACCTGCAACGGATATTCTCAACGTCATTGCCACACGTTCGCCAACCAGTGTGGCTGTCACATTCCGCCAGATTGCTGATGGTCGAGCGCTGAAACTTGATGATTGCATGCGCATGGAATACCGCATTGCATCGCGTATGCTGGCTGAGCATGATTTTTATGAGGGTGTGCGTGCTGTGCTGATCGATAAGGATGGCGCGCCAGTCTGGAAGCCGGCTTCAATCGATGAAGTAAAGCCGGAAATGGTCAATGCGTATTTTGCTAATCTTGGCGAGAGGGAACTAAGCTTTTGATGCGCCAGGATGAACTGCACCAGCATAGACAAATCAGCGGCACCGAATGGTCCTTTGTGTGGTTTATAAGGATGATTGCACTCGTCGCTCTTGCGAGCGGCGTTTATTATTGGATTAAACTTATTGGGGTTCAGCCGGGCTTGCTGTGGCGTTTCGATCTCATGCCATGGCAATGGCAGACCGCGACCGTTGCACTTGCGCTGCTCTTGCCAGTCGCGGCGACCGGTCTGTGGATGCGCGCGCCATGGGGGCCGGTCTTGTGGTTTATCGCAGCATTTGGCGAAATCGCCATCTATTCAGTTTTTGCACGCGACTTTGAATACAGGCCTGTGACGGTGGGCTTTAACGTTGTCTGCATCCTTATTTATATTGTTTTCCGTGTGCTGCTTTTCCTTGAAAAAAGACAGCAATCCCGCATCGGCCTTATCAGCTGAAAGAGCCAATCAGTAACACAACGTTAAGCCTGAAATTGCATTTCTCTTGGTAAGCTACTGTTAAGGCTGACTTTTAATTCGAATTTTATGCATCGCATCTAAAGTCCTCTCAAGAACGGTGAGAAAATACACCGGACCAACAGGAAGAGAGCAGCCTCATGCAAGGTTGCTCCGACAGAGAGGCAAAAGAAATGAACAATGCACAACATAGAATGGATGCATCTGCTCCGCTTTTGAATCCCGAAGCAGCTCTCCGCACACTTTATCTCGAAGCATTGCAATTGGTTGAGCGTCTGCACCGTCGTCTGCTTGATGTGATCAAGGACGAATTTGATCGCAATGGCCGCAACGACCTCAATGCAACGCAGGCGCTGCTCCTGTTTAACATCGGCAATTCTGAACTCACCGCCGGTGAATTGCGTTCGCGCGGCTACTATCTCGGTTCCAATGTTTCCTACAATCTGAAGAAACTGGTCGATATGGGCTTTATTCATCATGAGCGCTCAAGCACCGACCGTCGCTCGGTTCGGGTTAGCCTGACGGATAAGGGCAATGAAATTGCCGACCAGGTGCAGTCGCTTTATCAGCGCCACATTGCGTCCATTGAGCAGGTCGGCGGCATTCAGGTTGAAGAGTTTACAGCTATGAACCGTTCTCTGCAGCGGCTTGATCGCTTTTGGAACGACAGCATCGCCTACAGGCTCTGATCAGGGCATAAGTCCTGTGAGATCAAAGCGCGTTCATGTTGCAGAACGGTCACAATCAGTAGAGTTCATTCGTTGATCTTTATAATAGCGAGCTATTTAAGTCGCACCGGCCTTGAATTCCCGGCATTGCGACATGATTAAGCCATAAAAACCGCTTTTAGAGCATTTCCAGCAAAAGTGCGAAGCGGTTTTGCGTGGGGTAATGCCTGAAAACAAACACATAGAGCATGTTTAATGGTTCAGTCAAAACAGGAACTGCTCTAGCCGATCTTTACAGCGCATTATCTGGGGTTGTTTTCGGATACACGTGTCCGGATTAAACTGATTAGCTTCTTGGGACAAAGAACATGACCAAAACCGACAAGAATACCGATGCTTTGAATGCAAGTCGCCGCAGCTTTTTGCGTGGCGCAGCAACTGCCGGTCTGACTGCGGCTGCTTCGGCCATGGTTCCTGCTGCTTTCGCACAACAACAGGCTTTAAACGAAATTCTTGCCGCACCGCGTCGCGGTAACTGGGATGACCAGTTCGATGCGCGTGCGACGGGCGGTCAGAAAGTTGCCACCAATCAGCCGGTTATCAGCCCGCAGACTGTTGGTGATCTTCAGTCTGCCATCGCTCAATATGCAGATATTGCAGGTCGGGGAGGCTGGCCGCAGGTGCCGGGCAGTGCAAAGCTACAGCTTGGCGTCACGGATCCCTCGGTGCAGGCTCTGCGTCAGCGCCTTATTATTTCCGGTGACCTTCCGCGCGAAGCAGGCGTTTCCAGCGCATATGACACCTATGTCGATGCAGCGGTCAAGCGCTTCCAGTCGCGTCATGGCCTGCCAGCCGATGGCGTGATGGGCCAATTCACCTATGCTGCGATGAATGTGGACGCCAACACGCGCCTCGGCCAGTTGCAGACCAATCTTCAGCGCCTGTCGAGCATGGCGGGTGCAAGCCAGACCGAACAGCGCTTCGTGATGGTCAATATTCCGGCAGCGCGTATTGAAGCCGTTGAAAATGGCAGTGTTGCGCAGCGCCACACAGCGATTGTTGGCAAGATCGACCGTCAGACACCGATCCTGAATTCCAAAATCCACGAAGTTATTCTTAATCCTTATTGGACGGCACCAAAGTCGATCATTCAGAAGGATATCATTCCGCTGATGCGGAAGAATCCGCAATATCTGGCGAACAATAAGATTCGTCTTTACAATGCGCAGGGTCAGGAAGTTGCACCGGAAACTGTGGATTGGAATACTGATGACGCCGTGAAGCTGATGTTTCGTCAGGATCCAGGCAAGATCAATGCCATGTCTTCGACTAAGATTAACTTCCCCAATCCATATGCCGTTTATATGCATGACACGCCACAGAAGAGCTATTTCAACAAGCTCATGCGCTTCGATTCGTCGGGCTGTGTCCGCGTGCAGAATGTCCGCGATCTTGACGTATGGCTGTTGCAGAATACGGCTGGCTGGGATCGCCAGAACATCGAATCTACGATTGCATCTGGTGTCAATACGCCTATTCAGCTGACCGATCCTGTGTCGTTGCACTTCGTCTACATCACCGCATGGTCGACAGGCGATGGCGTGGTGCAGTTCCGCGACGACATTTATAAGATGGACGGTGCGACTGCGTTGGCACTTGGCACCGATACTTAAGTTGCATTCACGTTTAAGAAAGCCGCCCGAACCTGTTTCGGGCGGCTTTTTTGTTGCAGCGTTGGCCGTAAGCTACGTCATGCCGCATTTTGGAACATGCTTTTCGCATCACGGCCATTGGCCTTGCCTGTCGAAGTGTGATACTGCGCCTCATCTCTTATAGGTGTGACCGGCTATCCCGGAGGGTGTGAAACATGTCTCAAGCCAATACCGCTTTTTTCAACGCAACTCTTGAAGAAATCGATGCCGATATTTTTGGTGCGATCCGCAACGAACTTGGTCGTCAGCGTCATGAAATCGAGTTGATCGCTTCTGAAAACATTGTTTCGCGCGCGGTTCTTGAAGCGCAGGGCTCCATCCTCACCAACAAATATGCCGAAGGCTATCCGGGCAAGCGCTATTATGGCGGCTGCCAGTATGTTGACGTCGTAGAAGAACTGGCAATCGAACGTGCGAAGAAGCTGTTTGGTGCAGAGTTCGCCAACGTGCAGCCAAATTCCGGTAGCCAGATGAATCAGGCCGTGTTTCTGGCGCTTCTGCAGCCGGGCGACACGTTCATGGGCCTCGACCTCAATTCCGGTGGCCATCTGACCCATGGTTCACCAGTCAACATGTCCGGCAAGTGGTTCAACGTTGTTTCTTATGGTGTCCGTAAGGAAGATCATCTTCTGGATATGGAAGAAATCGCTCGCCTCGCACGCGAACACAAACCAAAGCTCATTCTCGCTGGTGGTACAGCCTATTCCCGCGTCTGGGATTGGAAACGCTTCCGCGAAATCGCTGACGAAGTTGGCGCATATTTGATGGTTGATATGGCACATATCGCAGGTCTTGTTGCTGCCGGTGTTCATCCATCACCCGTACCACACGCGCATGTTTGCACGACGACGACTCACAAGTCGCTTCGCGGTCCACGTGGCGGTATGATCCTCACCAATGATCCTGATCTGGCGAAAAAGTTCAACACAGCTGTTTTCCCTGGCCTTCAGGGTGGCCCGCTGATGCACGTGATCGCTGGTAAGGCTGTTGCATTTGCAGAAGCACTCAAGCCGGAATTCAAGGTCTACGCTCAGAACGTCGTCGATAATGCACGCGCATTGTCGGACGAACTGAAGTCTCACGGTCTCGACATTGTTTCCGGTGGTACGGACAACCATCTGATGCTGGTTGATCTGCGTCCAAAGAATGCAACCGGCAAGCGTGCAGAAGCCGCTCTTGGCCGTGCCAACGTCACCTGTAACAAGAACGGCATTCCATTCGACCCGGAAAAGCCATTCGTAACATCGGGTATTCGTCTTGGTACACCCGCTGGTACGACCCGTGGTTTCGGTAAGGCTGAATTCAAGGAAATCGGCTCGCTGATTGCGGAAGTGCTCGATGGTCTTAAGGTTGCAAATTCCGATGAAGGCAATGCAAAGGTTGAAGCAGCGGTTAAGGAAAAGGTGGTTTCTCTGACCGAGCGCTTCCCGATGTACGGCTATCAGGGATAAGAGTTCAAATTTTGATGAAGCCCCACTCAACCCTGTTGAGTGGGGCTTTTTTTGTATTTGACTGTATTAGGCAGCATGGCCGTGATGGGGTATCATCTGCAGGAATCATTTCATTTAGTCAGTTGAAAGAGTGCCATGCGTTGTCCCTATTGCCAGTCTGAAGATACGCAGGTGAAGGATTCCCGCCCGGCGGAAGACGGCGCTGTTATTCGCAGGCGTCGTGTGTGTTCGGTCTGTGGTGGGCGATTTACGACATTTGAGCGCGTGCAGCTCCGCGAGCTGATGGTCGTCAAGAAAAGCGGTCGCAGGGTGCCATTTGATCGTGAGAAGCTTGCCCGTTCCATCGATGTAGCGCTGCGTAAGCGCCACGTGGATGAAGAGCGTGTTGAGCGTGCAATTTCTGGCATCGTGCGTCAGCTTGAAAGCTCGGGTGAAGCGGAAGTGACATCAGATGAAATTGGACGTCTCGCAATGGACGCGCTCAAGGGTGTCGATGATATCGCCTATATCCGCTTTGCTTCCGTCTATCGCAATTTCAGCAAGGCTGTTGATTTCCACAATGTCATCGACGAACTGACTGTAGCTGAAACTGATGGCGATCCGGACGCATAAGATGAGCCGAGTGGAATTTCCGCATGCAAATGTCACGCCGGATGATGTTCGCTTCATGGAGGCGACGATCCGCCTTGCACGCCGCAACAAGGGGCTGACCGGCACAAACCCGTCAGTCGGTACGATCATTGTCAAGGACGGTATCATCGTCGGACGCGGTATCACGGCACTTGGTGGCCGTCCTCATGCCGAGCCGCAGGCTCTGGCCGATGCAGGCGAAGCGGCAAGGGGCGCTACAGCCTATGTCACACTGGAACCTTGCGCGCATCATGGCCGCACGCCGCCATGTGCGGAAGCGCTGGTGCGCGCAGGTGTCGCGCGCGTGGTCGTTGCGGCTACGGATCCTGATGAAAGAGTGAGCGGAAAAGGCTTTGCCATATTGCGCGAAGCAGGCATTGAAGTGGTGCCGGGCGTTCTGTCGGTCAAGGCGGCGGATGATCTGGCGGGTTATCTGAATCGATCTTCTAAAAAACGCCCGGAAGTGATTCTGAAACTTGCACTTTCTGCCGATGGCTTTATCGGAAAAAAAGGCGAGGGGCAGGTCACGATTACCGGTCCGATTGCACGTGCCCAGTCACATATTCTGCGTTCACAGACCGATGTGATTCTCATCGGGGTTGATACGGCAATCGCTGATGATCCCATCCTCAATTGCCGTCTTCCGGGATTGGAACAACGCTCACCCATTCGCCTCATATTGGACAGCGGATTGAAATTACCGCTCGATTCAAGGCTTGTTCGCAGTTCGGAAGCCGTTCCATTGTGGCTTTCGTGTTGCGAAAACGTTGCGCCGGAAAGGCGCTATGAGATGCAGGCAGCCGGATGCCGCATTGTTGCAGCGGAAAGTCATGAAGGTCGTATCGCTTTACCGGAGCTGATGGACGATCTTGCAGCAGAGGGAATTTCTTCCGTGCTGGTTGAAGGCGGGGCCAATGTTGCCAGGAATTTTCTGAAAGAAGAGCTGGTAGACCGGCTTATCCTGTTCCATTCACCTGTAGAAATCGGCGCGATGCATGGGGTTGCCGTTACAGGTCTGCAATCCCATATCGATGATGAATTTACAATTTTGCGCGAAACGCAATACGGCGACGATGCCTGTATCGAGTATGTAAGGAAAACGTGATGTTTACTGGGATTGTCACCGATATCGGTAAAGTGGATCGTATCAAGCCTTTGAATGAAGGCGTTTTGCTGCGTATTGAAACAGCCTATGACCCTGAGACAATAGAGCTTGGTGCGTCAATTGCCTGCTCTGGTGTGTGCCTGACCGTTGTGGCGCTGCCGGAAAAAGGCACAAATGCCCGCTGGTTTGAAGTCGAGGCATGGGAAGAAGCGTTGCGTCTGACCACGATTTCCACTTGGGGAAGTGGCACCCGCATCAATCTTGAGCGCTCGCTCAAGCTTGGCGATGAAATGGGCGGTCATCTGGTTTCCGGCCATATTGATGGACAGGCAGAAATTGTTGAACGCAAGGAAGAGGGCGATGCTGTACGCTTCACCCTTCGCGCATCGGAAGAGCTTGCACCATTTATTGCACAGAAGGGCTCGGTCGCGCTTGATGGCACCTCGCTGACGGTCAACGGTGTCAATGGCAACGAGTTTGATGTTCTGCTCATTCGTCATTCGCTGGGAGTGACCACCTGGGGCGACCGCAAGGTGGGCGACAGGATCAATATTGAGATTGATCAGCTCGCGCGATATGCAGCAAGGCTTGCGCAATATCAGAAATAAGCTTAGAGCCTACATTCTAAAGCTATAACAGCATTTTTCGAATTCAGCGTTGACCGCAGGTGTTGCGGTCCGCGATTTCTGCCATGGAGTCTCTCATGTCGAAGCACGAGGCGCACGCGCCGCATTTGCTCATTGTTGAAGCGCGTTTTTATGAGGAACTGTCCGACGCGCTTCTGGACGGCGCGAAGGCTGCTCTTGATGCGGCTGGCGCGACCTATGACGTTGTGACAGTGCCTGGTGCACTGGAAGTGCCTGCGACCATTTCTTTCGCACTTGATGGCGCGGAAAATGGCGGCACTTATTACGATGGTTATGTGGCTCTTGGCACGGTTATTCGCGGTGAAACCTATCATTTTGATATTGTTGCCAATGAATCCTGCCGTGCGCTGACCGATCTGTCCGTGGAAGAAGGTCTTGCTATCGGCAACGGCATTCTGACCGTTGAGAATGATGAGCAGGCCTGGGTGCGTGCGCGTCGTGAAGACAAGGACAAGGGTGGCTTTGCGGCTCGTGCTGCGCTCACCATGATTGAACTGCGTAAGAAATTCGGAGCCTGATACGATGACTTCTTCTTCTGAAGGCCGTTCGGCACCAAATCTTCCGCGCACTGCAAATAAGCGTGGCGTTGCACGTCTTGCAGCCGTACAGGCGCTTTACCAGATGGATGTCGCCGGCACAGGCGTCATGGAAGTCGTGGCGGAATATGAAGCGCACCGACTTGGCAAGGAAGTCGATGGTACGCAGTATCTCGACGCTGATCCACAATGGTTCCGTGCCATTGTTGCAGGCGTTGTCGATAGCCAGTTAAAGCTGGACCCGATGATTCATCAGGCGCTGACCGAAGATTGGCCGCTATCGCGTCTCGACTCGACACTGCGCGCCATTCTGCGTGCCGGTGCATGGGAATTGCAAACCCGCAAGGATGTGCCGACTGCCGTGATCGTTTCGGAATATGTGGATATTGCCAAAGCCTTCTACACCGAAGATGAGCCAAAGCTTGTTAATGCCGTGTTGGATCGTCTCGCCTTTGAACTGCGCGGCGAAAGCCGCGGTTCCAAGGCGCGTGGCAGATAAGTATCGCTCACTGCAATGCTGATTAAAAAGGCTACGATTTTTCGTAGCCTTTTTGCGTGGTTATGCAAAAAACTACGGCTTGACCTTTTAAGATGGCTTCCGCATGTTGGGTGCGCGGCATTGAGAATGCTCAAATGCATAAATAGCTGATGAACAAGCCGAAGAAGCCCGGTGAATGGTCGGCTTCAGGTTCTTCCTTGCCGCTATTCCAGGTCCGGGGAGGGGTTTCGGGCCTTTCATGCGCCAATGTGTGCAGGCAATTGCAAACTTGATTGCGAGCGATCTGTCTATAGCTGGTGCGCACTCAATGGGAGTTGGCCTAAATGGGAATCGGAATTCTTCTTCTTGTTATTGCCTGTGGTGTAGTTTCCGTTCTTTTCGCCATATGGGCGACGCGGTCTGTTCTGGCAGCGGATCAGGGCACGGCGCGCATGCAGGAAATTGCTGGTGCCATTCGTGAAGGCGCATCAGCCTATCTTACCCGACAATACACCACGATTGCCATTGTTGGCATCGTCGTCTTTTTGGCAGTCTGGTATCTGCTGTCGATCACTGCCGCTATCGGCTTTCTCATCGGAGCCGTCCTGTCTGGCTTGACTGGCTTCATAGGGATGCATGTCTCTGTGCGTGCAAATGTGCGCACGGCGCAGGCAGCTTCCTTAAGTCTTGCGGGAGGATTGGAACTCGCATTCAAATCCGGCGCTATTACAGGTCTTCTTGTCGCCGGTCTCGCACTGCTTGGCGTCTCGGTGTATTATTTTATTCTGACGGTCTGGATGGGCTATGCGCCTTCCGACCGCACCGTTATTGATGCCCTCGTGGCACTTGGCTTTGGCGCTTCGCTGATTTCAATCTTTGCGCGGCTTGGCGGCGGCATCTTCACCAAGGGTGCTGATGTCGGCGGCGATCTGGTTGGGAAGGTCGAAGCAGGTATCCCGGAAGATGACCCACGCAATCCGGCAACCATAGCGGACAATGTTGGTGATAATGTCGGTGACTGCGCTGGCATGGCAGCGGACTTGTTCGAAACCTATGCCGTGACAGTTGTTGCGACGATGGTTCTGGGCGCGATCTTCTTTGCTGGCTCGGATATGCTTTCAAGCGTGATGCTCTATCCACTGGCCATTTGCGGTGCCTGTGTCATCACGTCGATTGCCGGCACATTTTTCGTTAAACTCGGCGTTAATGGCTCCATTATGGGTGCGCTTTACAAGGGGTTGATTGCAACAGGCCTGCTTTCCATCGTGGGTATTGCCGTCGCCAACACGCTGACAATTGGCTGGGGCGAGGTCGGCGTGGTTGCAGGCATGTCTATCACCGGCACCAACCTGTTTATCTGTGGCATTATCGGTCTGATTGTGACGGGACTGATTGTTGTGATCACCGAATATTATACCGGCACCAACAAGCGCCCGGTCAACTCGATCGCACAGGCTTCGGTTACCGGCCACGGCACCAATGTTATTCAGGGGCTGGCTGTTTCGCTCGAATCAACTGCCCTGCCTGCAATTGTGATTGTGGGTGGTATCATCAGCACATATCAGCTCGCAGGTCTGTTCGGTACGGCAATTGCTGTTACAGCCATGCTTGGCATCGCGGGCATGATCGTGGCGCTTGATGCTTTCGGTCCGGTCACGGATAATGCAGGCGGCATTGCGGAAATGGCGGGGCTGGATCCCGAAGTGCGCAAATCGACCGATGCGCTTGATGCTGTTGGCAATACGACCAAGGCCGTCACCAAAGGCTATGCAATTGGATCGGCGGGTCTCGGTGCTCTGGTGCTTTTTGCGGCCTACTCCAATGATCTTGCTTATTTTGCCGCTAACGGACAAACCTATCCATATTTTGCGAATATGGGGCCGGTGTCGTTTGAGCTTTCCAATCCTTATGTGGTTGCCGGTCTGATCTTTGGCGGTCTTATTCCCTATCTCTTTGGCGGCATGGCGATGACGGCTGTCGGTCGCGCGGGCAGTGCGGTGGTGCAGGAAGTGCGCCGCCAGTTTCGTGAAAAGCCGGGCATTATGACGGGACAGGATCGCCCTGATTATGCGCGGGCTGTCGATCTTCTGACCAAAGCTGCCATTCGCGAAATGATTATTCCTTCGCTCCTGCCGGTTCTAGCCCCACTTGTCGTCTATTTCGGCGTGCTGCTGATTTCCGGCTCCAAAGCGGCTGCTTTCGCGGCACTTGGCGCATCGCTTCTGGGCGTCATCATCAACGGTTTGTTTGTGGCCATCTCCATGACATCCGGTGGTGGTGCCTGGGATAATGCCAAGAAGAGCTTTGAGGACGGCTTTACCGATGCTGATGGTGTCAAACACATGAAGGGATCGGAAGCGCATAAGGCTTCGGTAACGGGTGATACTGTCGGTGATCCTTACAAGGATACGGCCGGACCAGCCGTTAATCCGGCCATCAAGATCACCAACATTGTGGCGCTCTTGCTGCTCGCAGTGCTCGCGCATTCGGCTTGATGCTTAAACACTAAAAAACCCGCCGTTAGGCGGGTTTTTCTTTAAGAGCATTTCCTGCAATTGATGGATTCGTTGGACATGCCCCAGCGATGAATTTGCAGGATTAATTATTGCCGCCCGCACTCATGCCGCCCGGAAGCGATGTCGGGGCTTTTGCAACGCCCTGAATAATCTGTCCGATAAAGGTCTGATCCTTGCCGCCTGTTGGCGTGGTGCGCGAGACAAAATCAAAGACCTTGCCATCCTGAAGACCATAATTAGCGATATGATCGACCTTGCCGTCCTTGTCGAAGTAGATAGCAAGGATGTGACGGTCAATAATCTTCGGCTTCATGAATTGCGCCGCACGATAACGCTTCTGCGAAATGTAGTAAAACACTTCATTGTCGAAGGTCGCCGTCGTCGATGGCGTACCAAGTGCCAGAAGCACCTGTTCACGACTGGAGCCCACCGGCACCGAGTCGAGCGCCTGTGGATCAAGCACGTAACCCTCTGTGATCGTTTCCGACGGATTTAGCGTGGATGCAGTGTTGCAACCGGCAAGAGCCGCCGAAAAGAGAATTGCCGTGCCTGCGAGAAGGGCACGCTGTGTGCGTGCGCTTGGGAAAATTCGCTGCAACAAAGACCTCTCCATACATTCAATATCAGCGCGGCACTTTCGCCGTCGGGTGAACTTCGGTAAACCACCTTGCTTCTGGATGCAACAAGTACGGTCGTACGATAATGATTCTTCGACTATTTCGCCGCAAATCTAAGGCAAATGAGACAGTTGTGCTTCGCGTTTACGAGACGATCGTGGCGGCGGCGCGGCAAAAACGTTTTTATGCACAATTTCAGGTGCCTGATACGCCATTGGGGCGCTATGAGATGCTGTCGGTGCATATTTTTCTGGCCCTGCATCGTATGAAGGGCGAAAATTCGCCGCTCATGCCGCTCGCGCAGGACATTGCAGACGAGTTTTTCAAGGATGTCGATCATTCCCTGCGCGAATTGGGAATCGGTGATCAGGGTGTTCCAAAGCGCATGAAAAAGCTTGCACGCATGTTTTATGGGCGCGTCAACTCCTATGGTACGGCCCTCGACGACAATGACAGGAATGCGCTCGCAGCTGCTTTGACACGAAATATTCGCCCCGATCTCGAATTATGGCCGCAATCTCACTATTTGAGTGAATATGTCTTTGCCTGCCGTGATGATCTTCAAAAAATCGAAGATCAGGCTTTGGCAGCGGGCGACATATCCTTTATGGATGCGGAGAAAATGGCGTTTACGTCAACTGATATGGAAATAAAGGCACACGAGAATGACTGATAAACCGGCACTGAGCTATCCCGTTCCGGTTCTTCATCTGCCCGCGAAGGGCTTGACGGTGAACATTGGAACCAATGATAAGGAAAGAGCCGCATTGGCATCTGAACACGGCCTTCAGGCGGTTAAATCCTTTGATGCCGAGTTTCTGCTGACGCCTTGGAAAAAGAAGGGCGTTCGCCTGCGCGGTACCATTAAAGCCGAAGTCGTTCAGTCTTGCGGTGTGACACTCGAGCCAATCAATGCGAGTGTTTCGGAGGATGTCGATACGATTTTTGTGCCCGAAGATTCGCGTCTGGCCAAAGTCCAGCTTGATGAGAGCGGTGAATTGCTGCTCGACGCGGATGGCGCAGATATTCCTGAGACGTTTGTTGGCGATAAAATTGATATTGGTGCGGTTGCCGAAGAGTTTTTTGAACTGGCACTGGATCCATATCCGCGCAAGCCGGGCCTGCCAGTGGATGCTGAACCAGTCGTTTTTGGTGATACGGGTGAGGAAGATAAGCCTGATTCGCCTTTTGCAAAGCTCTCGGAATGGTCTAAGAAGCCGTGATTTAACCGATGGTTGAGAGAATCTGGTTGTGCGCGACCGGAAAAACACTATTTTCGCGGAGAAGCCCTCTGCGTGTATAAGCAGGTTTGGGCTAGGGATCGCACAGGAATAATCAAGAGTGATAAAAATTTCGATTGACGCCATGGGCGGTGATTTTGGCCCTGAAGTGGTCATCCCTGGTGCGGCGAAGGCGCTTGAGCGTCATCCTGATACCCGGTTTATCTTTTTTGGACTTGCCGGACAGGTTGAACCGGTGCTTGCGCGGTATCCGAAACTTCAGGCTGCATCTGAATTTCGCGCCAGTCAGGTTGCGGTCAAGATGGATGACAAACCAAGTCAGGCGCTGCGTTCGGGGCGTGGTAAGTCTTCCATGTGGCAGGCAATTGAAGCGGTAAAAACCGGCGATGCCGATGTCTGTGTTTCCGCTGGAAACACCGGTGCACTGATGGCAATGTCGAAATTCTGCCTGCGTATGCTTTCCGATGTCGAGCGCCCGGCAATCGCCGCCATCTGGCCAAGCCTGCGCGGCGAAACCATTGTGCTGGATGTCGGCGCAACGATTGGTGCCGATGCGCGACAGCTTGTTGATTATGCCGTCATGGGCGCTGGCATGGCGCGCGCGCTGTTTGAGGTTCGTAAGCCAACAGTGGGTCTGCTCAACGTTGGCACTGAAGAGATCAAGGGCCTTGATGAGATCAAGGAAGCCGCGCAGATTTTGCGGGATACCCCCTTGGCAGGTCTGGAATATACCGGCTTTGTCGAAGGCAATGACATTGGCAAGGGCACAGTCGATGTGGTCGTGACCGAAGGCTTTACCGGCAATATTGCACTCAAAACCGCTGAAGGGACTGCGCGTCAGACGGCAACTTTGCTGCGTCAGGCCATGTCCAGAACGCTCCTTGCCAAGATCGGATATATTTTTGCGAAAGGTGCGTTTGATCGTGTTCGCGAGAAAATGGACCCGAACAAAGTCAATGGCGGTGTGTTGCTTGGCATGAGTGGCGTTGTCATTAAAAGCCATGGCGGTGCGACCGCAGAAGGATTTTGTTCTGCAATTGAAGTCGGTTATGACATGGTGCGCAACAAGCTTCTCCAAAAAATTGAAGCGGATCTGGCGCATTTCCATCATAGTCATCCGCACGCTGCGTCTACTGACGGCAATGGAAGCAGCTAAGTAAATAAGGCCCCCCAATACACGGGCACTAATTTTGACCAGCATACGTGTGTTTCGCTGTAGTCAGGCTAGGACAGGAAAAACGATGATAAGATCTGTCGTAAGAGGAATTGGTTCTGCTCTCCCCAAGCGGATCATGAAAAATTCTGATTTTGAAGGCGTTATAGAAACCTCTGACGAATGGATCGTTCAGCGCACAGGCATTCGCCAGCGCCACATCGCAGGCGAGGGCGAAACCACCGTATCATTGGGCGCAGATGCCGCACGTGCTGCATTGGAAAATGCAGGCCTTCAGCCATCCGATATCGATCTGGTGCTTGTTGCGACTTCGACCCCAAATCATACTTTTCCGGCCAGTGCAGTGGAGATTCAGCGTGAGCTTGGCATCACGACCGGATTCGCATTCGACTTGCAGGCGGTTTGCAGCGGCTTCATCTATGCCATAACCACGGCCGATCTTTATATCCGTGGCGGTCTGGCCAAGCGGGTGCTGGTGATTGGTGCCGAAACATTCTCGCGCATTCTCGACTGGAATGACCGCACGACCTGTGTGTTGTTTGGTGACGGTGCAGGCGCACTTGTGCTTGAAGCATCCGAAGGCAAGGGGCTGACGTCTGATCGTGGTATTCTGACTGCAAACCTGCGATCCGATGGCAATCACAAGGAGAAACTGTTTGTCGATGGTGGTCCATCCACGACCCAGACAGTCGGTCATCTGCGAATGGAGGGCCGCGAAGTCTTTAAACATGCCGTGGGCATGATCACCGATGTGATTGAGGCTTCTTTTGCAGAAACAGGCCTGACAGCTGACGATATTGACTGGTTTGTGCCGCATCAGGCCAACAAGCGCATCATCGACGCTTCAGCGAAAAAGCTGAATATTGCCGAGGATAAGGTGGTGATCACCGTTGATATCCATGGAAATACCTCTGCGGCTTCCGTTCCGCTGGCGCTCGCAACAGCGGTTGCGGATGGCCGGATCAAGAAGGGCGACCTCGTTCTTCTGGAGGCAATGGGCGGTGGATTTACCTGGGGCGCGGTTTTGTTGCGCTGGTAATTGGAAATTTGATAGGCCGCGAGGAAACTCGCGGCTTGACCGAAGGCCGTTTATCTGTGTAACCTCCTGTCACTTAAGGATATTATCTGTTCAAACGCTAACCAGGTAGGTTCGGTCATGGGAGGTAAGACGGTCACACGCGCTGATCTGGCAGAGGCTGTTTACCGAAAGGTAGGCTTGTCCAGAACAGAATCGGCAGCTTTGGTCGAAATGATTCTCGACGAAGTCTGTGATGCCATTGTGAACGGCGAAACTGTAAAACTGTCGTCCTTTGCGACATTTCAGGTTCGTGACAAGAATGAACGCATCGGGCGCAATCCGAAGACCGGTGAGGAAGTTCCAATTCTCCCACGTCGTGTCATGACATTCAAAGCATCAAATGTTCTCAAGCAGCGTATCCTGCAAGAACACCAGAAACGCGGCGCAAAATCGGCGAAATAGCTGTTTTAAAAGATAAAATAGAATTTTTATGAAATCGCTCTTCGGGGCGATTTTTTCGTTTTTGAAGATCCCGGTCTTAGAGCATTGCCTGTTTTGATTGAACCATCGGAAAGGCCCTATCTATTTGTCTTCATGCATTATCCCGCGCAAAACCGCTTCGCACTTTTGCTGGAAATGCTCTTTCTTCCTGTCATATTTGAACAGGTGCTTATAAAGTTATTCTATTATATAATGGATAAATGGAGTGACTCGTTTCTCTAATATAATGAAGCGATTAATTGGGGCTTTTCGTTTAGCAATTTTATGTTAAACGCGTCCAATTATTATGATATTTTGGCTGGCACTGAGTTATGTGCCGATTGCCATTTGAACTATCTGGGCTGGCAGGCTTGCTGAACGGCAAAGCCAAACCACTGGAAAGGGCAAGCAGATGGACAAAAGCCCTGATGCATTCAGGACTATCAGTGAAGTTGCAGAGGATCTTGATCTTCCGCAGCATGTGTTACGTTTTTGGGAAACACGCTTTACCCAGATCAAGCCCATGAAGCGGGGTGGGGGACGCCGCTATTATCGTCCGCTTGATGTGGAACTGCTCAAGGGCATCCGTCATCTGCTTTATGATCAGGGTTACACGATCAAGGGCGTGCAGCGTCTGCTTCGTGAAAACAATGCGCAATTCATTATTGCGCTTGGCAACGGCGATGTGCAGGCCATTGAAGCGATCACACGCCAGAAACAGGCGGTGGCTGATAAGCAGGCGATGGAAAACGCTGCTGATAATGAAATGGCGCTGCCAAATGGCATCAAACCACCGCAACCGGCTCGCAAGCTTTTTGGCTTGTTGAAAGGTGAGGAGGATGGCCCGATCGGCGCCGATGGTAAGCGTCCATCCAAGGATAACCGGGGCTTGTTGCAGGAAGCGCTTTTTGATCTTCTAGAGTGCAAGCGCCTGCTGGATCAGGTTCGATAAGATAAAAGGGAGGCTCTTGCCTCCCTTTTGTTTTTTTCAAATCTATGATGATGATAATTTCAGGCCGATAATGCCTGCCAATATCAAAGTAACGCTGGCGACACGGAAAAAAGTTGCAGCCTCACCCAGAATGACGATTCCGACAATGAAGGCACCCACGGCACCGATGCCGGTCCAGATAGCGTAAGCAGTGCCAAGCGGCAGACTGCGCATTGCAACGGAAAGCAGGGCGAAACTACCGATCATTGTAACGATTGTGATGATGCTTGGCGTTAGCAGCGAAAAGCCTTCCGACTTTTTCATGAAATAGGCCCAGACGATTTCGAGGCTGCCAGCAAGTACAAGATAAACCCATGCCATTATGGTGCTCCTTGGGTATGGGCCGTCCCATAGTGAACACAGACGCGGGTCGTCCCGCGCAGTTCTTAGATAGAGTTATTTTTTCCGACTGCAAGCATGAATTGAGCGGCTTTTACGCTATTCTGAGGTTCATGCCCATTCATTTAATAGATCCGCAACACGCTCTGTCTGAAGCGGGAGGGCGAGGGGGGCGTTTTTTGTTCTGACACTAGACACGCCATGCATCTGTGTTCATTTTGTTCTTTTTTCATATTTTAAGGGCTTGCGGTTTAAACCTTTATAATCTAGTGATTTTTCATGGTTCGGAGCGTAGCGCAGCCCGGTAGCGCACTTGACTGGGGGTCAAGGGGTCGTGGGTTCGAATCCCGCCGCTCCGACCATTTAAAATCAAGGACTTAGACCCCATCCTTGAAGTTCTCGAAAATCGAAAATAGCCACCGTGTCGCCACGAAACACAGAAACGTGCGGCAATATTATACACCGTGGCTATCTGGCTCATTTGCGAGTTGCGATGCGCTCGTCAATCCAGCTGTCAACCTCAGCGCGGACAAAGGCTATGCGCTTCACTGTCAGTTGAATCGGCTTCGGAAAATGACCTTCTTTTGCCAATGCCGCAATTAGGAAACGTGACATGGTCGTGGCTTCGGTGACTTCCGCAAGCGACATCAATCGCGAAGAGGGGTTATGATACGAATTGTCTTCGGGCATTTGGCCTCCTAGTTAAGTGCAATTGACACAAGGCTTGGTGAAGGCCATATGCCGGTTGTCGGGGTGGTACCCGAAAGGAAACGGAGAGTTGGTGGCGAAAGTCTCCTCGTGGCTCTCCGGATTACGGAGGACGGCGGCTTACGGGTGGTGCCGGGCATAACGCCGTCCTTTATTGATTCATGCAGCTGGAACAAAAACGCTTCGATCTCGTTTTCTTATTGATAAACAAGGAGATCATTATGCTCACAGCTGGCGTTATGTGGCTTTTCGGTGTGCCGCTTGTCGTTGTTGTCCTGATTTATTTCTTCATTCTCAGAAGACGTTGATTTTTGCAGCCACCGGCTGTTGATAGCCGGTGGCGTATTCCTTCCTCGTGCGTGGTACTTCGCGCTGGTGAGACGCGAAAACAATGGCGATCCCGGCAGGATTCGAACCTGCGACCTACGGCTTAGAAGGCCGGTGCTCTATCCAGCTGAGCTACGGGACCGAATTTCTAACGCCTACGCGGGTCGGTATAGACGATGATGGCTATTACGGACCATGATCCGACAATGCCGCAGACGCAGCCAATAACGAATGATACTAAGTCCATTAATCTGACCCCACTCGCGGTTGCGCTTTCGCAGCCTGGTCGTTACGGACCACGCGCCGTTTAAGCGTTTTCAAATACGACGGCTCTTTCGTGGACGGCTTGTGGTTACCCCGCAGGTTCCTCTTATATCCCGTACTCACGACGGAACCTCGTCGGACAGCTCTTTCTGCCACGCTGCAAGTGCGCGCTGCAGTCTATCGGCATTGTGAGCGATCTGACGCGCGAGGAAGTCCTGCCGCACGTCGTCCTTGTCAAAGAGGTCGGTGAGAATGAGCGACAACGCGTTGTTGTCGTTAACGGCCTGTACCAGACGTTCTTGAGGAGTCATGCTGCTGTTTCCTTAAACTTAATGCCTTCGATGATTTTGATGAGCTGGCGCCGATTGTAAGTCGCTACGTGCTCACCGCCGTGATGAAGTTCCCAGCCAATGGCATCGTGATGCTTGCCGAGAACGAATGCCTTGCCGTTGATGAAAACGGTCGCGCCTTCGTGGAAGATATTGTCGTAGGTCATGATGCGGATTTTCATGCTGCCACCCTCAGCCGTAGAACGCTTTACGGACTTCCCGCGATGAACAGCGTATATTCGCAATGTTTATGTCGATCACTTCCAGCATGTCCGACAGCGGCTCGTAAGCCAGTTCTTGACCTTTGACATTGATCTGCCGGTAGGCCCGAAACTCTGTGAGGAAGGCCTGCATGATTTCGTCTGTCGCAATGGCCAGACGGTGCAGCTCTGATATCTTCTCCTCATTATCAAATATCTTGTCTCTATCGGACAAGGCTTCGCCGCCGGCCGGCGCAGGTGTGCGTGGCATGATGGTCTCCTCGATTAATAGTTTGGTAACTGTGTTTGGCGGTTTGCGTTGCGTCCTCGCTAATTACACTTTAAAGGTATTTTAATGCACCTAGAGTGTCAACACCTGAAGCGTATTTTTTTACACCTGAGGGGTATTTATGCTGACTGCTGATCAAGTGAGAGCCGCTCGCGCATTTCTTAAGTGGAAACAATCTGACCT
Source organism: Ochrobactrum chromiisoli (assembly GCF_026241335.1). Lineage (GTDB taxonomy): Bacteria > Pseudomonadota > Alphaproteobacteria > Rhizobiales > Rhizobiaceae > Brucella > Brucella chromiisoli. The sequence goes on from NZ_JAPHAV010000001.1 coordinate 1,063,728, forward strand.
GGCTACGCGATCGAGCTTGTCCGAGGAAACAATCAAGAGAATTGAGAAATTAGGTGGGCCGCTCCTTAGCGTTAATACGAGTACACTACATGCAATTGAAAATGCCTTCACAGCAGCCAACATTGAATTCATCAACACACCTGACCATGAGGGCATAGTTAGAAATTTAAATAAGTTTCAAAAATAGATTTTGGTAGATCAGCCACTAGCAAACTCGTCAGGCTATCGTGAAATGCATCAAATTATTTGGTTTTTATGCGCTGTCTTTGGTTTTGTATCTTCAGCCAGCGCGATGGACGTTCGAATAGACAAATCAAATGGTCCCATGGGCCCTAGCATTGGAGTGCATTTGACCGGTCCTATTGTAACAGGTGATGCTGAGAAGGTTTGGAACGCAGTTCGGCAGAGCAATATTGAACAACCGGGTACAAATATTCATGTCATGTTATCCTCTCCTGGAGGATCTCTTCAGGAAGGTTTGGAACTAGGTCGCTTGCTAGCGAGTCTGCCAAAGATACTACCAATAACTGTTTCTTCTGCAGTTTCTGAAAATGGTCATGCAAGCGATTGCGCAAGTGCATGTGTATTGATTTATTTGGGGGCCACATTCCGCTTCTTAGACCCAAGCAGCCGTATAGGTGTCCATCAGTTCGCATTCGATAATGCCAGTGGGATTGAAGCCACTACTGCAACATCCATCTCTCAGTTGTTATCCGCAGAGGTAACTGAATATCTGCGAGAAGTTAATGTCGATACAAAGCTATTCTCATTTATGTCAAAGACCAATCCTGAAGAAATACATTGGGTTGATCATGAAATTCTTAAGAATTTAGGGGTCTTAAACGAATTCGTTTACGACGAATCGTCTGAGTATAAGAATGCTGACGGCCAGTATTATCTCCTTCTAAGGCAACAGAGTTACTTCGGAGAGAATAAGATTATAGCTGCATGCGAAAAAGGAGATATGGTGTTCATTGCCTACCTCCAGCCGCCTAGGCTTGATGTAATTGCAGAAACTGAACACGAGCTTACTGTAATTGCAGATGGGCATGAATTCCGCCCAACGTTTTATGAAAAACCGACGCCGACGGCTAGATTTAGTAGCTCATTGTTCGAACTTGATCAGCAGCAACTCCAGCGTTTGATAAACGCGAGGTCAGTCGGTGCTAGAATGAAAATCCCTGGAGACAGTTTGTTTTTTGGATTTGAAATGGTGCTAAAAGATACGAAACTCAAGGATACTATAAGCGGTTGTAGTAAGCACTAAGCTTTTCGTCACGTACAGCTACTTCAAAAGCGAGGTTTTCACTTGCCTCTCCCTAACGGTGCGATCTAAATTCCATTAACAACATTTGGGGGCAAACATGGCTGCTAATGCCGCAAAACTCATTGGTCTTTTTAGTTTGGTTGCGGCTGCGCTCCTGGCTATAGTCGGACTCGCAGCGCTAGACCGTGGCGGCGTATTCTTTCTAGTTTACGGAGCATCAGCTCTTGTGACCGGCGTTTTCATGTTTTGCATCTCGGCTATCGTAGAAAACACCGCCCGCTCAGCGGCCGCACAGGAGCGCTTGGCCGAGAAGCTGGGGAAGTGAAATGGCAGATTTTTCCTATTCTTCGGAATGAACGCCATCTATTGAATATCTATATGCGGGGCATCGATTATGGCGGTTGTTAAAGCACTAATTTTGAAAAACTTTAAACGTTTTAAAAATTATGAAGTGGAGTTCGACCCTGAACTAAATATTCTAGTCGGTGAGAACGAAGCTGGAAAAAGTTCCATTCTTCAAGCCTTGGACTACGCACTTAGCGCTAGCAGAAGCAAACTTGAATCAGTAGGTCTCGAATCTTTATTCAATAAGGATTGCATTTCGGAATTTCTAAAAGGCGATAGGAAAATTGCTGATCTACCCGAGATTTTAGTTGAAGTATATCTTGAAGGTCTTACCGATAAGCCCGAATTAGATGGCCGAAACAATAGCAAGAGAATTGACCATATTGGCATAAAAATGGTCTGTCGACCAGTTGAGGAGTTCACAAAGGAAATACAAGCTGTACTCGCTCAAGGTAATGATAGTTTCCCTTTCGAATACTATGCCATTCAGTTTCTCACCTTTGCAGACGAAGCATTATTTCCATTTAGAAAACCTATAAAACATATACTTATAGATAGCGCTCAGATTAATAATGAATATGCCACTCGGGAATACACACGCGAGATGTACGCATCTCATGCTTCTGTAGCGCAGCGTAATGCTAATAGTTATGAGTACCGAAAGGCGAAACAAAAGTTCAAAAATGAGGTGCTTAAGTCAATTAACGATGAATTGGATACATACAACTTCGACATTCGTACAAGTCATAAAGCGAACGTCGATACAGATATCATAATCACTGAGAATAATATACCTATTGATAATAAGGGTAAGGGAAGACAGTGCTTTATCAAAACTGAGTTTGCCCTAAAGAACCGCGAGCACATGTTAGATGTTCTTTTACTCGAAGAGCCTGAGAACCACCTAAGCCCTGTGCATATGCATAAGCTTATTGACCGCATCAGAGCTTCGGTTAAAAAGCAGCTTTTTATAGCGACCCACAGCAGCTTTATTGCGACCCGTCTAAATCTGAAAAAAGTTCTTATACTGAGCGAGAATAATGCTGATCGCCCTACGTCACTTCAACATTTAACTGCGGACACCGCTACTTTCTTTATGAAGGCACCCGATAATAATGTTCTGGAGCTTGCACTTTGCAATAAAGCTATACTCGTCGAGGGGGATGCTGAATTCATCTTAATGGATAGCTTATACAAGAATAGTACGGGCGGAGCCACAACTGAGGCTGACGGCGTCCATGTGATATCGGTGGATGGAACAAGTTTTAAACGTTATCTCGAACTCGCCAGGCTAGTTGGCATCAAGGTTGCGGCTATTCGAGATAACGATGGTGACTATCAAGCGAATTGCGTAGATAATTACGCAGAATATGTATCGGACTATATCCAGATTTTTGCGGATCAAGATGATGAGCGTTATACTTTCGAAGTCTGTGTTTACCGTGATAATACGGTAATCTGTGAGGCAGAGTTTTCAGCAGGTCGCAAAAAACTGACTGTTGAAGAGTATATGCTTAAAAACAAAACAGATGCCGCATTCCATTTGCTCGCCAATAAAGGAGATGAGCTCGTAACTCCGGCTTACATGAGGATGGCGATCAAGTGGATAAGAGCGTAATTTTTGCGGTAGCGGGAGCCGGAAAAACATCACATTTGGTAAATCAACTGGATGCGGAAAAGCGGTTCCTAATTATTACATACACTGAGGCAAATTATGAAAACCTACGAAGGAGGGTATTATTACAATTTGGCTATATGCCACCTAATATAAAAATATACACATATTTTAGTTTCTTGCATAGTTTTTGCTATAAACCATTTCTTAGGGCTGAGAAGCAAACAAAAGGCATAACCTTTAAGTTGCCTGCACCTTTCCCAAGGTATGCACTGGCGGATGATCGCCGTTTTATTTCTCCCAGCAGACGAGTATATTCAAACAGGCTAGCCAAGTTCATTGAGCAATCGAAACTGATGGGCGACGTCATTGCACGAGTGGAGAAGTATTTCGATGTATTATTCGTCGACGAGGTTCAAGACTTCTCGGGGCATGATTTTAATTTTTTGATCGCGATTAGTAAAGCACAGCTCAGGATCACTTTTGTGGGTGATTTTTTCCAGCATACATTCGATACTAGCCTTGACGGCAATGTGAACTCCAACCTTCATAGTGATTATACCAGCTATAAGGCCCGGTTCAAAAATGCAAATCTAAATGTCGACACGGAAAGTCTTATAAAAAGTTATAGATGCAGTAAAAGTGTCTGCGATTTTATTACTGATAAAATCGGGATTTCAATCGAGTCTCACGATGGGCGCGAGACTGTTGTTAGCTACCAGGACGACGCAGATGAAGTCACTAGAATATTTAAAGACACTGATACTGTGAAACTATTTTTGAAGGAGCATCATAAGTACGATTGTCATTCTCATAACTGGGGCGCATCTAAGGGCATCGACCGTTATCAGGACGTTTGTGTCGTACTCAACCCTGCTAACGTGAGAGCTTGGCAGGCCGGTGATTTTCGAAACATCAATGCTCAGACAAGAAATAAACTTTATGTTGCATGTTCTCGTGCGAGGGGCAGCTTAACCTTTGTGCCTGAAAGCTCGTTAAAAAGCTATAAGCGGCGTTAAATTTCGGGTCGTGGAATTAATCACCTCGGCACCTCAATCAATTTGAAACTGGCCGTCGGAAAATGACCGCTTGCCATTTGAAAGCTGTCCTTCACGAGTCGAGTGTTCATCTCGGGACGCTTAAACCGCACGGTTGCACCGTAACGGCCCGATTGCTACCGCCTGTTTAAGCAAGGCCTCGTGACGTAAGACACGTCTTTAGCGACGTCGTTAATGACGTGTCTTGAGATTGAGGTAGACGATGCGGATGGAGATACTGGGCCACGAACGCCGACGTCGGTGGCGGGCCGAAGAGAAGCTTGCGATAGTCAATTCGGTTGGGGTTGATGGCGCGACCGTAACAGAAGTTGCGCTACGTCACGATGTATCGCGTCCGCAGATTTATATGTGGCGTAGCGAGTTGAAGAGGAAGGGGCTTCTGCCTCCCTCGCCGGAGCCCTTGTTTCTTCCCGTTGACATGACTGCCGCTCCGTCCGGCTCTGAGGCGAACAGTTCCGTCGATGCTTCATCCTCAATGGTTGAATTGCAATTGCGCTGCGGCCGCCGTCTTTGTTTTGACAGCCAAGTGGAAGGCGCGGTGCTGACGCGGCTCATCCGGGCGGTGGAACAGGCATGATTGGACCGGGCACCGGCGTTCGGGTTTACCTTGCCTGTGGCGTCACAGATATGAGGAAGGGTATTGAGGGCCTTTCGATGTTGGCTCAGGATGTCTTGCGTCAGAAGCCAACTGGCGGAGCGGTCTTCGCTTTTCGCGGGCGGCGTGGTGATCGGGTGAAGCTCCTGTATTTTGATGGCCAGGGATTTTGCCTTTATTATAAAATTCTGCAGAAAGGCCGTTTCCCCTGGCCCTCAGCGGCCGATGGGACGGCTCGACTGACAGCCGCGCAACTGGCGATGCTATGGGAAGGAATAGACTGGAGGCGTCCGGACTGGGGTGCTCCGCCGGCACGTGTCGGTTGATTTTTATCTTACTGAAACTACTTGTTTTTATGGCGTTCTGCCCTGACTTATGCTAGTCAGGATCATGTCGAATGCGAGCTCAATTCTTCCTGACGATCCAGCCTTTCTGAAGGCGATGATCACCGCCTTGCAGGCGGAGAATGCGAAGATGTCGGCGGCGTTGAAAGCGCATGATCACCTGATCCAGGGTTTGAGGCTGCGCATTGCCCGGCTGAAGAAACAGGTCTTCGGCAAGTCTTCTGAAAAGATTGAGCGGGAAATTGCGCAACTGGAGCTGGCGCTGGAGGATCTGTTGATCGCCAGTGCCGAACACGAGGCTGCGCCCGTTGAAGAGCTTGAAGACGAGATGGCTTGCGTCCCGGAGGAGACTTCACAGCCCCGGCCTCTGCGTCGACGTCCGCGCGTATCGGAAAATGCCGTTCGCGAACGCCGGGAACTTGATCCCGGTCATTGTTGTCCTGCCTGTGGCGGAGAATTGCGCCTTGTCGGAGAGGATGTCAGCGAAATCCTCGACATGATCGCAGCGACGATGAAGGTCATTGAGATCGCCCGACCAAAGAGGTCGTGCCGTTGCTGCGAGAAAATGGTGCAGGTTCCTGCGCCCAGCCGCCCAATACCCGGCAGTATGGCGGGTGCCGGGCTTCTGGCCTATATCCTGGTCTCGAAGTTCGATGATCACCTGCCGCTCTATCGCCTCAACGAGATCTTCGCGCGGATGGGTGCCGATATACCTGACAGCACATTGGTGGACTGGTGCGGTCGTGCCATGCAAGTGCTTCGGCCGCTGATCGAGCGAATTGAGAAGGAGATCATGAAAAGTGATCTCCTCCATGCTGACGATACCCCGATCCGGGTGCTGGATCGCTCACTGCGCGACAAGGAACTGGGCAAAGGTGTGAAGAAGGGCAGGATCTGGACATATGTCCGCGATCAGCGTCCATGGGCAGGCGGCGCACCGCCGGGTGCGGTTTATTACTTCGCTCCCGACTGGAAGGAAGAGCACGTCCATCATCATCTGCGAGAAGCGAGCGGCATCCTCCAGGCTGATGGTTATAAAGGCTACGCAAAACTATACGAACCTGATGCGGGTGGGAACTGCCGCTTCCGCGAGGCTTCCTGCTGGGCGCATTGGCGGCGTGACTTTCATGATATCTGGGTCGCGAACAAATCCGTGATTGCGCGCGAGGCTCTCGATCGGATCGGAGCGCTGTATGATATCGAGCGGGATATTGCAGGCCGGCCCGCCGATGTACGGCTCGCCACGCGCCAAAAGCACAGCAAGCCGAAGGTCGAGGAACTGCGCGCATGGGCGGAAAAGCAGTTGCTTAGCATTCCGGGCAAAAGCGAACTGGCGAAAGCTTTGCGCTATGGGCTGAGCAGATGGCCGTCACTCTGCCTGTTCCTGGAGGACGGTCGTGTGGCCATAGACAACAACGCTGCGGAGCGAGCCCTGAGGCCCATTGGTGTTGGACGTCGGAACTGGTTATTCGCAGGCGCTGATACTGGCGCGGAAACTCTGGCACGTGCCATGACGATCATTGAAACGGCGAAGATGAGCGGTCTCAATCCGCAGGCTTATCTGGCCGATGTGCTCGACCGCATTCACGATCACAAAATCAATCGGCTCGATGAGTTGCTCCCATGGAATTGGGTGCCTCTCGGAGCAGAACATGCTGAGGCAGCCTGATGGCCACGGTCACGTTTTTCTACACCACAGACTATGTCGCTGAAATGCTCAACGAGGATGCTGACCTTCTGTATGCGATCATCCGCAATGACGATAACCTGACTTATGGAAATATAGTCACTGTCGTAACCGGCGAGGATCAAACCACTTCCGCTCTAACGGACGACGGCATCGATGAACTCAGACAGATACTCGCCGACGCGCGTCAATCAGCCGAAAAATGGCAAGAATTCCTCGAATGCTTTGTCGATGACCAAGAAGTCGTCGAACGTGTCAAGACATATTCCCCACGGTAACAATCGGGCGGTTACGTTGCACCAGCGCCAACGTAAGACGATATCGGCTGATCGACCTTGACAGTCAGTGTCGTGCTGGCGGCAACACCGCCAATGACGACCTGCAGCATTTGCCGATAGTCGCCACTTTGAAGTGAGAACAGGTCTCCTGGATTTAATATCAAGCCCGGAACGACGTTATTCAGTTGAACTGTGTATCCGCCTGTCACTACTCCGCGCTTGGCTGTGCCGCTTATCTGAGGCTTATCAGCGTCGCCCCAATAGGCTTGCGGGATGCAAATATGTGTCGGTCGATAAATTATCGTTTCAGCGCCGCCCTTAGCCGCCGCGATGAAGGATTGAAGCTGAACAGCTTGCCCGGCTGTGAGTGGCACAGTTTCCATTTCCACGGTGCGATAGCTATCAGCGTACTGCACTGTTGATATAGTTCTGCCGCCGTACTTCGTCTGGCTGGTCGGAATCGTAAGCTGAGGATAGGACGGCTGGAAGCCGATGCTTGCTGGAAGATCGATCATGGAATGTCCTAGAATTCAGTGCGAAATAGATTAGTCAGATAACCATTCAAATTGGAACGAAATCGACTGAATGGTGTTCCGCTATCGAGAATGTAACCGGAGCTCGCCTGTGTCAGTAAAAAATGAAATGCGTAGGTCGGCAGAAGCCGTAGGCGAAGTTTCAAAAAGCCTGTCGATTATATTGCGGCGAAGCACGGATATCGCTTCAATTGGAGACACTTTGCGGCGCATGAATTGCGTAAGTCTGGATGAGGACGAAAGTCGATTCGAAGAGCTTCTTGTAAGGCTCGCTAGATGTAAGAAATAACTGTCTCAAAATCTCAGCCAGCAAACACATTTGCAAAAGTCTGCCTTTAAGTGACCTCAATTGTTAGCTTGCTATTATATCGAAAATGACGGACTCTAGATTGTCAGTATTAGATTTTTACTCGGGTTCGCTGGCAGGACTAGATCGTCCGTACCCGCAACTTGAAAGGAGGACTCCATGTCTTCCAATATCCATCTCGTCGACTTCCACATTAGCAACCGCATCCTTAATCAAATGATGGCTAAGGCTGGTTATGTAACGTTAAGAATGAAGCCGCTATCCGGGCCACTCTTTCACCAGTCGAAACTAGTTTTGCAGAATTTTATGACGGGCGTCATGCGTGACCATCGTGCTGATATCGCTCCATTACCTGAAGCTACGTCGGCATATGGGGCGGCCTAGTTACCCCAGCTTTATCGTCGGAGAGTTCACCGTCCGGGAGGGCTCGCCGTAATAAGTTTTGTTTAAATATTGGTTTTGTTATGCCTTTATTAAAATGTTAGATATTTGTTATTATGAAATAATTCATAAATATAATTTGACAAAATCCGATGAGTATATTAGGTATTAATTATCGATATTTTCTTGATGTGTTTTGCTTATTGCGCTTTTAGCGTCGCGCCCTGAACGAACCCCCTTTTAAAAATCGTTATCACTTTGCGTCACGCAAATGCGTGCTGCTATCTTTATTGCTATGAAAGGGTTTATTATGACCACTGGCACAGTTAAATGGTTCGATTCCACCAAGGGCTTCGGCTTCATTCAGCCTGATAATGGCGGCCTCCATGCTTTTGTTCACATCTCTGCCGTCGAGCGCGCCGGAATGCGCGAACTCATCGAAGGCCAGAAAATCGGCTACGATCTGGAACGCGACAACAAATCGGGCAGGATGTCGGCTGGTAACCTCCAGGCTGCATAAATAGTATTCTTCTTTCCTTTGACCACGGATGTACTGGCACTGTTGAAAGAAGTTTACTTAATAGGTCAGGCGTTGCCTGACCTTTTTTACTTCAAAAGGAATTCTTTTATGTCCATTGAAACGCAACTAACCTACACAAAAGAGACACTCTTTAAGCCAACCTCGTCTGTTAAAGAAACCATCGCAGCCAGAATAGATCGCACTGCGCGCGCTATACAACAGGTCGAGATGGACGCTCGAATTGAAAAGACTCTCCGGCTTAGAAACGCTCGGATGGAATATGAGCAAACTATTGTTCTGCCAGTTGCGAAAAAGAAGAAAACAAGGAAATCACATTAAGGCTAGAACAGGAGTAATTTATAACTTTTCATGTTTCCCCAATAAGTATTTATGGACGGCTCGAAGGCCGCCCGGATTTAATGTTACTTAAAGCTGTGTCCTAACCACTGGCACTGGCTCGCACTCAAGCGAGTGCTTTGCGATGCCTTCGAACACGATGAAGCGTTCGCCTGGATAGGTTCGAGCCAACCTCTCAGCTTCATTGGCTGCGTCGAGCGTGTTTGAATAAGCAGCCGCTTCTGGATCGACTATCCGAAGATCGCCATCAGACCAATTGTCTGGTTCACGAGTTACAAAAAACAATTTCATTTCAGCCTCATATAAAAATGGGTGGCACACTGGTCACCCGGTTGTTAACGTAATAAGCCACGCTTATTGGCCTGCCGAATTCCGCCCGTCACGGACAGAACGAAGTTACTGCTCTCGCTCCAAGTCTTAATTCCCTGCGCCACGCCTTGCTGCACCATATTGGCCACCTCGGCGTTACCAGTGGCACCGCTTACATTGACGTTGATAACCGGAGCACTGTTCACCGAGTTGTCTGTTTGAGAGTTATCGGTGCTGGAGCTTCCCGCGACCAACTGAGCGGCCGAAGGAATAACCGGCACGGGTATCGATGCCCGCGGGGTCATCGGTGCAGGAATGCCGATCTTTCCACCATTACTGAACTCGGGCAGTCGTCCCGCATTCATGGCTTCGAGAATCGGCAAGAATTTCTGCGTGGCGTTGGCGTTCATCATGAATTCGCCGTTACTGCCCCACATGAGCACCTTGTCGTCCCTTGGGCCACCAGGACCACGAACACGGCCTCCGCCTGCATAACCGGGAATAGGGCCGCCGTCCTTACGTCCAAGAAGACCACCCAGCAAGCTGCCCGACGTACCGAAGATGCCGTCAAACAGCGACTGGGACAGGATATCCAGAAGCTTATCCAAGACTTTGCCTAACGCGTCCGCAAAGGCTTCAGCTGCATCCTTGCCTGAGGCGAGATCGCTGACCAAACCCTTGAACGCGCCAAGCTCGGTCGATCGCCATTCTTCCGATTTTTGCTGAATTTTGGCTTGCGCCTCACTCAGCTGATTGGCTTCGACAGTAGCCAGCGCCCACTGTTCAGCGGTTGCGGCAATCTCAGCGCGCAGTGCCGGTGTCACTTCCACACCAGCCTTCTGCGCCGCATTGAGCAATTCCTGCTCGGTGCGCGCTCTTTCGACCGCATAGCCATAATCGTCCATCAAAGGATTAATCTGGCGTTGAGCTTCTGTCTCGGCAATCAGTGCTGATGTCCGGTCAGTGATGCTTTGAAGGTCGCCGTCGAACTTATCGTCGGGTGTTTTCTTTTCCTTCTTTGGCTTTTTGCCTTCAGCGGTTCGTGACCTGTCGCCTGCCAGTTCAGCCTCAGCAATGCGCTTAATCTGATCTTCGGTAAGCTTAGCGTTGTCCGATTCAGAACGCTTCCGAACTTCTGCTATCTTGTTCTCGAGTGCGAACTGATCCTTGCCTAGCTGAGCTTTTCGCAGTGCATTGCGCTCATATTCTGCGGCAGCTTCGTTCTCAGCTTTACGCTGTAGAATATAAGGATCTGCGGTTGCCCGAGATGCCTTATTTTCATCGGGACCGAGCGGATAGGCTTCACGCATCGTTTGCAAAGCGGCCGCTGCCACCGAACGAACATTACCAAGGACGGTAATTGCCTGAGCCATTTTCGCGAAGAACTGGCTCATGTCAGGATTTGCTTGCGACAGGCCGTTGATTGCGCGCACCGCATCCTCTGCGCTGCCACCAGTTTTAACGAACTTATCAATGATGTCCTGGGTGTCAGCCTTTAACTGCGGACTGATTTCGCCCTTTGTGGCAAGCACATCAAGCTGCTCGACTAAATCGTGTACCTTTTGAGTGGCAGCAGTCAGTTCTGGCATTTCGCCGACCCTCGTCGACATTGCCTGCAGTCCGGACATGTTAGAAATGGCATCAAGGACTTGTTTATTCAAATCAACAACGGCATCACTAACGGGCGTGTTGTTTATAGCCTCAAGGCGTTCCTTCGCTTTTTCCGCGGTAATTTGGAACTCTTGGAGATCCGAGATTATGTTGAGTATCTCGCGACGAGCGTCTTTGTCCGCAGTCGGCATAGTAACGTTCTGATAGACGTTTTCCAGCGGCCTTTTAACTATCGCGGCAATGGTGTCGAGTTCATCACCTTGACTGAACATTGTGCCAAGGAAATTGACACCACCCTTACGCAACCGCTCGAGCTCGTCAGCAATATTCTTGAGCTTACGTGCCTTGGCAGCATCAGTTAGTTTATCGAGCGCTTCCGCAGCTTGATCGATACCTTCAGCAGTCTGGGGTGCCGCAAGGCCGAGGCGCTCCATTTCGGCGCGCAGCTGATCAGAGTTCTGCTTCGCTTCCATGGCCTTCAGCGTGTAATTGCCAACAGCAAGAACCAGCGCACCGCCGATGATGGCGCCGAGAGGACCGGCAGCAGCACCAAGGCCACCGAGAGCAGACGCCATTTGCCCGGCGCTCTGCGCGGCTTTCATCGCCTGAGTGAACTTTACGACTGCAGCAGTTGTCGATCCGAGCGTGCGAACCAAACCGCCAAGCGAACGCCCGATAATAGCACCAGCAAACACCGCCGCCACCTGCATACCAGCGTCGGCAACTTTATCGAAGTTGTCGGCGATGAGGATAAGCGCTTGCGACATGGTCGACGATGCCGTCGTCACGTTATCTACATTGCCGACGTATTGAAGCAGCGCATTATTCAGAAGTGTAAAGCCATCGCCGATCGTGGCGGGCATGTCTTCGGCTTCTTTCCGCAAAACCGCCATTTGGCTCGTCAGGCTCTTTACAATGTCGTTGCCGGTAATCTTGCCCTGAGAGCCGAGAGCACGCAGGCCGCTGACTGTTGTGCCAAGTCCAGCTGCAAGTGCTTCGGCCGCACGGCCACCAACTTCGATGACAGTGTTCAGATTATCGCCGGACAGCTTGCCGACAGCCATCGCCTTCGCCAACGCATCAATAACGCGCGCGGCACGCTCACCTTTCGCACCCGACACAACGAGCGCATTGTTCAACGCTTCGGTGTAATCCAGTGACTGGTTGGTCGAATAACCCAGGTCGCGCAATGCTGTCGAATTGGAAAGGTAACTTTCGGCGGTCTGCGTCAGATCCGAATATGTGCGTCGTGCCATTTGGCCGAGGCGGTCCATGACCTGCGTGCCTTCACGGGTCGAGCCGGCAGCCAGATCCACGCGCGACGTTAAATCGGTCCATGTGTCGGTGAGCTTACGAAGCTCGTTCAAGCCGACGACAGAGCCAACAGCAGCCACCCCCTTGTTTATGCCGCTCCCCAGTGGCTTGTTAAAGCTGGCATCAAGCTGGCTGCGCAGACGCTTTGCGCTTTCCTCAATCTGTCGAAAATTCTGATCGGCAGTTTTAGCCATCTGGTTCAGCGTTTTATCTGAACTCCTGCCAATGGCATTCATGGTCTCTTCCATACGCTTTTGCGCGCGACGCAAGGACGCCACATCAGCGGAGATCGAAAGAATGATATCGTCGTTATTGTTTTCGTCGGCCACGCGGACCTCCTAAAAAAAAAGGCCGCACGAGGCGGCCTGAAATTAACTTCCGTATTTGCTGATAAGATCGTCCAGCTGATCCTGACTTGGAGCATCGATCTGCTTCTTGCCGCCGCGGGCTATCGCGAAGCCCTCCAAGGCGGATAGAAATTCGCTCAGTGACGAATTCCAAAAAGTATCAGGCGTCCATCGCAAGACGCCAAAGGCTGACTGTTGCCATTCTCGCCAGGGAAACTCCGCCTCTACACTGTCGCCCCGGCTTCCCCGTTTCCCGATTGATCATCCTTGAAATGGTGCGCGAGCGCTGCCTCAAAGGCTTTCGAGAGGGCCGGAAAATGGCCGAATTTTAGAACTGCTAGGGCAGCAGAAGCATCGCCGCGAACTGTCAAATGACGAATCGCTGACATCGCAGCTGCGACTTCGACGTTGGAAAGGCGGTCAAAGAGATCTTGCATCGACTTGCAGCCCAGCTCTGTCGATACCGCCGCTAAGCCGCCCATGGTTGCTGCAACCACGATATCGACGCCACCAATGGTGACGCCGACTTCGCCGCGAGCCCCGTTTACAGGGATCTGCATCCTTATACCTCAGCCTCAAATTCAAGCGGGCCGGCCGCTTCGAAGGTCGCTGAAAAGTCCATCATGCCTTCAGCTTCGCCGCTGAATTCGAAGTCGGTAACAAACCAAGGGCCAGTGTAAGAACCGAGACCCGGAACGATCACTCGGGCATTGAAGATGGTCGCATCATTCACATGATTGATAAAAGTCGCGCTGTCTGCGCCTGCGACGAACTTACCGGAGCCTGTAAAGGTGCGCTGCTTGATTCCAGGAACGCCGGTTTTCTGAGGCGTTGCTTCCGGATTGTTGCAATCAGGAATCGTGGTGTCGACGCTATTGGCCGACATATTGAAGCTGCGCGTGGTGATGCCGCAGAGATTTTTGAAAACCTCAGGGGAAGCGCCGTCGCCAATCTGAATGAGGAGAAGACGGCCGATTTGCTGACCAGTAGCCATAGGGATATTTCCTTTGAAAACAAAAAAGCCCGCCGAAAAGGCAGGCTGGGAGGATTTGATTTTTGGGGTGATTAGATTTTGTCGACGTATGCGGTGAGCTCGATCACCGCATGGGAGTGAATGCCGTCGAGATCACGAAACGTTCGTGTTTGCCGATTATGAAGACTGACGAGACGGTTTGTCGGAAGCTGCAAAGGAGCATCGTGCAGCGCGTCTGCAACGGCCTCTGCAACTTTCTTCACCTCGGTAAAGCCACCGCCGTAATTCGACCACGCGTGAAGCGTGGCGTAAATCACGCGGGAGCCAGCACAGGTGACGTCGGCCCGATGTTCGTCAAAATCGCCCATCACAACGTAAGGCGGTATTGCTTCAGGCGGTGACATGTCGAAGATGTTCTCGCCGACAAGACTTGTTAAAGCTGGTGTTGCCAGAAGGTGCGAAACGATTGCACCTTGCAGTTCAAGAGAAGCTGAACTCATCGACTTTTCAGAGCCTCCCGAATGCCCTTGTTCATGGCGTTACGTATGCGGCTCATTGCCTTTTTCCGCATGCCTCGCCAGACGGGGAAGATATGCGGCTGAGCTGGTGTCGCGCCATGGGCTTGAGAGCCCTTAGTCATCACCTTGCCAGATTTGTAGCGCCGATCAGCACGCGGAGCCTGAGCACCGCTTGCTTTGGTTCCGAACTCAATGAACCGCCAGATGAAATTCGCGTAGACACCCACCGCAGTCGGATCTTTCGACTTCCTGGCGCCGAAGACAATCTTGTCAGGATTGTCGGACTGGAGGCCAGCGCGAATGCTTTCTGCGTAATCACCGGATAGACGTGGCGCGCGCGCTTTGATGGATGCGGCTGCTTCTTCAGCAACCTGCAACTTGACTTCATCCATTTTCTCAATCGCCTTAGGAGCGATCTTACGAATTTTATTCGTCAGCTCCACGCGGCCTAAGAGTTTCGCTCGAAGCACCATCAACCACCGCCTTCGTCAGTCACCATGGCCTCGATGTAGGCGTTGCTTTCATCGGGGTTCATGATCGATTTGATATTGTAGGTGCGTTCGTTCCGCGCGTTGCGAATGCGCCACGCTGGGGTAACAAGGCGCGTTCGGCTGTTTGAGTGCACTGTAAGAGTGTAGGGCTGAATACCTTCAAGCCGTGCTGCAATGACAGTCTCAGATCCAAGACGCGGACGCAGCCGGGCACGCTCCTCGAACTTGTCGACCCATTCGCCTCGAACGCCACCACCTTCATCTCTGACATTTTCGCGCTGTTGGAAAACAACGCGTTCATTCATCGCCGCGTTAGGCGTCCGGGGTGTTTTCGACATTCGGCAATTCACCTTTGCGTGGTGTTTTCAAACGAGATGCTTTGCCACTCGCAATCGCGGCCGCAGCGCAAGGCGTAGTCACGAGGCCGGACCAGCCAGCCTTATAAGCGACGGTGACAGCCGGAGTTACGCGGTGATTGAAGTCACCGCTGAATTTTATCCAGGGCATGATAACCTCACGCTAGAACGGGTTTGCGGTATCGATAGAGGATCGAGGTAATCCGTCGATCGAGGTACCCGTCTGCCGGTGCATAGAGCGGGTCAGCATCGCCACGATTGGCCCACATAAAACCGACCTGAAGCAAAACCGCCGCCTGAATAAGTGGGGGCGCTGTTTGATCATTCCATGCTGGGTCAGATTTATTGATATAATTCAGAATGATGTCTGATGCCTGTTCGATCATATCATTGAGATCGGTATCATCATCATCGTGAAAAATCCGCTGACGTCGTTTGACGGCTTCAAGTGTGACGAGTTTTACCATTTGACACCGTCCAGGCCAAGCTGGGTAAGATCACTGCCAGCGCGACCTTCTGGGCCGCGTTCGCCGCGCTCGCCATCTTTGCCGTTTTTACCATCGCGCCCGCATTTTACGGCTAAGCGCCAAGCATCTGACGTTCCCGGTCTATCTTCGGTGGCCTTCTGAGCAATCCACAACGAGCCACCATGTGTGACGGCATCGCCGCGAATATAGCCGGCTCCAGCTTTGTGCTGGCCTCGGTCGAGCGGGATGGGGAGCATGATTGGAAATTCCTTCACGCGTTCACCCTGAATGAACCGCAAAGTAATGCCACGTTCTCCGTCATACTCAACAGATAAGTCATCGAAGCCAATCCCATCG
This sequence comes from Ochrobactrum chromiisoli, assembly GCF_026241335.1. Classification (GTDB taxonomy): domain Bacteria; phylum Pseudomonadota; class Alphaproteobacteria; order Rhizobiales; family Rhizobiaceae; genus Brucella; species Brucella chromiisoli. Next base: position 1,079,758 of record NZ_JAPHAV010000001.1, read on the forward strand.
GCTCCATCCTTGCCGTGCAGGCCGTCATTGCCATTATCGCCGTCGCGACCCGGAACTCCCGGCAGTCCGTCACGGCCATCTCTGACGTCGCGGGCCTCAATGGCTGCAAGTCGCTCACTCAGTTTGCTGTAGGCCGCGTCGACATATCCCCTGAGCGTTCCAAGAACCGCATCGGCCAGTTTAGTCGCATCAATCATGAGAATACCTCTGCGGCTTTGGTGGTGAAAGCTGCGATCAGCTTGTCTGTTTCATCTTCTGGCTCTGGCAGCGGTTCAATCGGGCTTGCTGTTGTTTGTTTTGCAAACGGGTCATCCAATTGATCGCGCTTATCAAGCGCCGCGAGAGAATAGTTTTGCTGCTGTAGATACGGGGTTGCACCACCCGCGACTGGGGGAAGATTGAGAACGCGTCTACTTTCGTTTGGTGATTTAATCCCGGCTTTGACCGCGTCCGCTTCTGTTTTAATGAGCGTTGCACTATCCATGCGAAAAAGATCACTAAGGTCAAATTCGGTTCCCTCTCCAACTTCGCAATCAAACCCACCATCCAAACAGAGCTCGATGCCCTCGATATGGATTTGGACGCACTGGGAATAATATTGCTGATCAAGGGCTTCGACATTATTGAACGACGGCGCTTGGCCAACTCCGACTTTGTGAGGAGGAACGCCCATTACAGAGCAAATAGTTTCGGCAGACCAGCGAAGCTGCTCGATAAGCTGAGAGTCGAGTGCATTCATCGCGAGGGACTCGTACTTCAGGTTATCACCAAGGACAGCGATCTTTCCCGCATTATTGCCGGTATAATTATTTTCCCAGAAGTCTTTAAGACGCTTCGCGTTTTCCTCATCAATCGCGCCTGGTGCGCTCAGTATTCCGCCAGGCATTGAGCCGTTACCGAAAAACTTGGCTGAACTTTTTTGAATTTGTAAGCCCTGCAATGCAGCAAGTCCGCCTGCAGTGATTGGCGACAAACCAACCATTGGGTGAAAAATTGTATTCCAGCGATCGTGAATGATCTCAGACGCTGGCACGGTAACGCTATCGGCACTCTGCCCGGCTAAATCGTCACGCTGAAGCTGGTAATAAACGGACCCGTCAGTTGAAATAAGCACCTTCACCCGATTTGGATCGAGAATATAAAGCGATACGATTTTTCCAGCTGTGGATCGTCGTTTCAAAATGTACGTATTGCCGTGCGCCAGCTTTGAAAGCATCCAAGATTCAAAGAACTGGATACGGTTCTGAAACTGATTAGGGTTTCGCAACAATGGGCTGATTTCAGGATGTTCGACTTCCGACCAGATATTATTGCTATCCTCTACCACATACCGAATGCGCATTTTCGAGATGTCAGATGAAATCAACGACAGGCATCGAAACAGGGTCGGATTGGTAACAGCGGTATCCGTGCTAACCTCGATATTCTTCTGCCAGGCACCAGTAAATGATTCACGAATAATGCCCCACAAGCCGCCTCGGTTATCGACGGGCGCAAGGCTTGCTGTCTTTTGCCGCGTAATCGACAAACCGAAAACTTTCATACTATTCTCCAGCTTTGGTGCGGCGTGATCGTGGCTTAACCGAGGAAACGTCCTGAGGTTTAGGCTCAGGCTCAGAAGCTGCTTCTTCGGCCTTCTTGATAGCCTTCAGCAACTTGGCGTCTTTTGCAGACGCCTCAAATTCATCGCCGGATAACAGCGATTTACCCGCGTAACGGAGCGGTTTTAATGCAATGAGTTTCAAGCGTCTCTCCATTGATAAAAGAGAGGGGAGCCGAAGCTCCCCAATCAATTAACCGCCGTAGTTGGCACTATCGATGAACTGAACAACGCCGTTTCGACGCTTAGCCCAGTTAATGAAGCGCTCCGCACGAATGCCGACCATGTTGTGCTGCCACAACGACACCATGACAGTTGATGCCGTGACAGGGTTGGTGGGCGCGCTTTCCATCTCAAGAGATGCTTCACGCGATGCATCCAACAGCACCTGTCCGTCGTCAGCTAGAAGAATTTCCGTGGCCTTGGCGAGAATAATGCGCGAACCGGCACCTTCTATAGGATCGCCAGTGCCTGCATTGGCAGGGATATTCTCGGAAAGAACAACCGGCAGACCAAACCAAGTTCCGCCGCTAGTCCCATTGATCGACAGGCCTGGGAATTCTGGCTGACCGAGAGGATTCAACATAAGCGCAAGGCCGAGAGCCTGCGTTTCGGTCATAATCCACACGCTACCTGCCAGCGACATGTTGGCGGCAAGGAAGTTGCCGAAAAGCTTCTTCACATCAGCACGGACATCATCTGCAGTGGTACCGCTCGCCACGACTGGCGTAACGCCATTGGTGATAGACGCAGGCGATACACCGTTCGCACCAGCAGCCTTAGCTGGATCAACAAAGTCCTTGTCCATGGTCTGAACAATGGTGTTGACCAGATCCTGACGCACCAGCGCTTCCGCAGAAGGATTGGAGAACCGCACCAGTTCGTCCGTCAGAACCACAATACCGGCGAGCTTCGCAAAACCAAGCTTGATATTGTCGAATGCCAGTTCACTGACCGGCTTCGGCTTACCTTCACCTACCCACTGTGCCGATGAACCAGCAGTCTGGCGTGGAATATTGATGTTGAATGGCACTCGGCGAAGACCAGGAATTCGACCGACGATCGTCTGCGGGCGAAGTAGTTCAATAAACTCATTCGCCATTGTCTGGTATTCGACCAACGGCTTTGCCCATTCGGCATCGGTTGTGGTGCCGGCAGACACTGCTGCACGCAGGACCGTCTCAACTTCAGGTGTGTCGCCCCAAGCCTTGGAAACTTCCGCAGCCTGCATCAGATTGCCCTTAGAACGAGCCAGCGCAATCGCATAACGCGTGAATGCAGTTCCCTTCGGCAGGTCTTTCTTCGCAGAAGCTGGGACCGCACCGCGGGCCTTGCTACCGTCGTCGACGGTTTTGACGCCAGTCACGTCGGTTGCACCTGCGATACTCGCAGCCTCTAGGTCTTTTAGGCGTACCAAATGCTCGTCAATCGACTTCACTTCAGCCACAAGGGCATCATATTCATCGGACTGATCGGCATCCAACGTAACGCCGTCTTCTGCTGCTTTCTGCATCAGGCCGGTCATTGCTGCGGACTTCTGCGCACGAGTAGCTTCAAAGGCTTTAATTTGTTCCTGAATATTCATAGATGACTTCCTTTTCGGAGTTGTCGGGGAGGATTTGACCGAAACGCCGGTCGAGGAGGGTCGTGCGGCAATAACAGCGGATTTGCCTGACGCGGCGCGCTGCTGATTATCGATCGACTTGATATTGTTGATGGTTGCGTCAGCGTTGGCTGGAATTGTCACAAGGGAAAGCTCGAGCCATTCCCATTCAGTGAACCGCAACCCGCCTGTCTTCATGATCTCATAGCTGAGAGATCGGAACCCAATCGAGACGGCACGCACCAGGCCCAGCTTGACGCTTTGCCATGCTTCGTCCGTTCGATCTTTGAGTGTTCCGGGCTCATCGATCTTTACAATCCTAGCCTTAAAGGGGATGCCCTTTTCGGTCGGCTCTGCAAACTCGACGTGTCCGACCGGCATATTGGCGTTATGCTGCCATAGTAGAGGCATCGGGAGTGCAAATTTCGCTCCCATAGGCTCGACAACATCGTCCATGCGATCCGCAGACGGTGTTGAAGCAATGCCTTCTATGAGACGTTCGTCTTCATTGACGGTCCTGATATTCAGAACCGAATAAGCTCTATTCATCGATTTTCCTTAGAAAAATCAGCCAAAAACCATGATTTGATATTGGCGCTTTGGCTTTTCGAGAGGCGTGTCAGCCGCAAATCCCGTCACCATCGCCAGAGCAACAGCAGCGTCGATGCGGACGGAAGCTTTGGTTTTCACGAACCAGCGGTTATCGAGTGGATCGCGATCAAACGTGGCGCCCATCAAAGCTGTCATCAACACCGGGTTTCGCCGAAGCCGCACGCGGCCGTCGATAATGGCGTTTTCCAATTCGGTGACCGATCCCGGCATCCACAAGCCTTGCGGCTCCGGAAGGCCGGCGGCTTTTGCAGCTTCGATTTTCTTTTCGCTGGCCTTTGATCGTCGCTTACCACCTTGCGGATGCGGTATTTGCTCAACTTCAACGCCGATTGCGTCAAGCTCCTCGCGGAACTTGTCGTAAGCATAAGGGTCATACGCTATTCCTTGAACGTCGAAATCTTGCGTAAGCTGAGCCACCCGTGCTGCGACGAAGTCAAAGCGAATTCGCTTGCCGGGCGATGCATTCAGATAACCTTGATCAACCCACGTTTCGTAAGGCGCATTGTCTGCGGCTGCGCGGGCTTTCAACGTTTCTTCAGGCGTCCAAGCTTCGATCCACATATCGAAAGTCGGCAGTTCGATTGTTGATCCATCCTCACGTTGCATTGACTTCGTGCCGGTTTTTACAGCGCAAGCCAAAGCAGTCATGTCGCGAGCTGCTGACAAATCGACACTGATATAGAGTTGCTTACCAGCATGCTCTTCTTCGGGGTCGAAATCATCCATGACAGCTTCAACCGTATCGCGCGGCATCCAAGCCTGATCGGCATCAGTCCATTGGCAGAAATGAAGCCGCAAGATGCCGTTCAGTTTTCCCGGAATCTGCCGAGCCTGCGAAACAACACCCGCAAGATATTCTTGCGTCAGGATTACGCCGAGAAGTGGATTAGCTTTTTTCCAACATGTGGGATCATCAAGTGGGTCATCGTCTTTGTCCAACGAACAGACATAAGAAAACGTCGTGTCGTCATAGACCTCACCAACATAAGTGAAATCTTCATCAGGCGTCTCGGTTCCAGCTGCTGTTCGAACAGCATGTTGGTGCTCTTCCCAGCACACTGAATTTCGATCAGAACCGCTGTTTGTGATCATGAAAAGAAGCGGCTGCAGCCGAAACTTAAAACCGCGCTCCAGCATTTCCATCACGGTGCGGTCAGGATGCTCATGCACCTCATCGCACAGCGCGAAATGAGGCCTGGGACCGGACCCTGTTTTACCGGCTTCCTTCGAAATCGGTCGGAAGAACGACGCTTTCTCGTGGAACGCGATATTGTTCTCTTTACCGAGACCGCCGCTGAATTTCAGCCGCTTCGAAAGCTTCGGAGCCGACTGAGCCATCTTTACTGCATCATGGAACAGAATGTCCGCCTGAGCTTTCTTAGCAGCGGCAGCATAAATCTGAGCGCCAGATTCACCATCTGCCATTAAGCCAAGTAGACCAAGTCCACCCGCGAAGGGTGACTTTCCATTGCCTTTGCCCTCTTCGATATAGGCGCGGCGAAAACGGCGGGTGCCGTCTTCCTTCACCCATCCGAATAGCGATCCCAGCTTGAAAGCCTGTGAAGCATGCAGAATGAAGGGCTTGCCATCAAACTGGCCTTCCTTCAGTTTCAGGCGCTCTTCAAAAAAGCGCATTGCCCGGTGAGCTTTAGCATCATCCCAGTACAGGCCGCGCTCGTGTCCATGTTCGATATCATCAAAGTGACGTCGGCATGCATTCCTGACATGAGGCCCAGCGATTTCAGTCCCGTCGAGCACAGCTTGCGCATAAGCGCTGACACGCTCAAGTGCAGGTGTATCAGTCAACAAGATCGTCCTTATCCTCTTCGTCAGGCATTGAAATCTTGGTCGCGTCCGCAGGCGTAGCGCCCATCTGGCCCAGCATCTGACGCAGCAGGTTCATCGCCTGCACTCCAACCTCTTGGCCCGCCATCATTCGCCCCTGAATATTTGCGGCCATTCCGACCAACATGCGGTGTGACTGGTTCAGCCACGGCAGTTCTTTCTCAAACAGTTTCCAGGCAGCTTTGGCTTTGCTCTCTGGCGTATCCTTCAACCAGGCGGGAGGATTACCAAGCGGGCCATCAGCTTTAACGTCCTTGCGATCTTTGAAGCGGGTAGGATGTGTTTTGTCGCGCCCCTCCGCCTTGGCTTTAGCGAGGGGATTCCGTGGTCGAGCCATTGAATCCTCACAGGTTTTGTGTAAAATATATCCAGCCGTCGAGCTCCGCTCCGGCGAAAATCAGGGTCATATTTTCAAATGGTTTTGCGTGCGTGTTTGCCCACAACCGATCCCACGCTATCGCGCCTCCGTCGGTCGGTAACCACCCCCGGGGGGGGCTGGATTACCCGATCGGCCACCCTGATGCGTCGAATCTGATCACGGTCTGCCCTAGGTCTTCACGTTGGCCACGAGACGCGTGGCACCGCTTGCATGTCGAGATGAATGGTCCTGACCAGAAGATGCTTTCACTACCGCGATGCGGTATCGCGTGATGAACCTCATTTGCAGGTTCAACAATTTCCCGCTCTAAACACCATTCACAAAGCGGCTGCATTCGCAGTTGAGCTTCCCGGATGCGTTGCCAGCGGGCGGTTCTGTAGAGGCGAACCCGTTTACTTTTTTCCATGATGTAACGGTTTAAACGTTGATAATATTAGTTTGGATCACCGAGGATCTCTGATTACGCCTTTTTCAAAAAAAGAAAAAGAATATAGACAACACGTATGAATAAACAAATCGAAATAACTGCAGTAAATATCCAAATTATTCTATAGAATAGATTAGCAAATCCATTATCATCGAGCACAAAAAAGCCAACCAGCGATACTATGAGCAATGTTAATCCGCCAAGCTCTGCTTCAAGAATATATCGATAAAAAAAGCCTTTGTATCCCGAGCTTGCTAGTTTTTTAAATACTGGCGTTCCGGTCAAGCCAACGACAATCGCCTTGGCGGTTACCAAAAAACCAACAATAACAGCGGAAACAGTCCCTGTTGCACCGATTAATGCAGAAGCGTTCGTTGGAAAGGTCGTCCCTAGGTACTTCCACCAAAAAATGGTGAACCCGATCGCAAAAATGTAAGGCCAAAATGCCTCTATGTTCTTACCGCTCATTGATCCACCCGTGGTACACGACCTGTTTCGATCCAAGTGCGCAAGGTTTGACCTATGGCATCCCACCGCGTTTGTCTGTCGTATCTAGCGCCCGCTGCTAGCGGAAGTGTCACTTCTTGGGAAATGCGATCACTAACTAAGTTCACGGCTTCAGACTTATCTTCATCTGTTGGCTTACCTTTAACAACAGCAGACTTAACGGCTTGGCCGAGTACTTCGAGCTCATTCAACCAACCTCGAATCCCTTCATCACCCAAAGAACCATCTCGTGATGGTCTGGCCTGAAGTCCGATAGTAATCGTTTCGACACCTTCTGGTAGGGGGGCATTGAGAATACTCGTTAAACTCCGTCCCGCTTCCATATCTGCGGCCTGTGCTCCTGGGACGCTCACACTAAATTCGATGGATTTATATATTCCCCACCTTCTCAGCCTAGCATAGGCATCTGGCTTCAGCACCGCACCAAATCGAAAACCAAATAATTCTTGATCTTCAACACCATCCGCTCTTTGTCCTCCGCCGAATGCAACGTCTGCGGAATAAAGGTACTTTTCTATTCCTATTGATCGCGGTCCATAATGATTATACTGGATCGCTAGGTATCCAGAGATCGGATCAAAGGCGATAGCTGTATCTTCTCCAAACGAATGCCCTTCCTCTAAGGGAATGCCCTGGAGGGGGGCGCCTCTCGCCATTCTACCTGGTCCATGGCCATTTCGCGGGGCAGCAAAATCGGCATACCAAAATCCTTCACGCTGATCGGCTTCTTCCAAGCGCATAAAGCGATCACCCATGTAATGCCGATCATTTAAGTCTGCATTGTTGATGAGTTCAAGTAACTGCCCCAATGCCCGTCTGCCATTTTGCTGCACTCTAAAAGCATATATCTTCATGATTCTCGCCCAACCGTTTGGCTTGGACGATCAATTTTCTTTCAGATACTGTCAACTAGAATTAGACTAACAACTAACAGAGCGGTCGATAACTCTATATTTAGACATTTACCCATTTGCTGTGAAACAAACGACGACGTAAGTCGCCGGGAGCGCGGACCATCGCGCTGCACCGGCTCTTTGCTGCTAGCAGAGGAGGAGGAGACAACTCCCAGCAGCGTACCGTCGCGGGTCATGAGCAACCGGCGACGATCTCAGAAATAGAAAAAGCCCGGCGCAATGACCGGGCTTAGTTTTGTTATTCTCTTCTCCCCATTACGAATGGGAGAGGGTTTGACGTATAAGTCACGCTGCTAAGTGGAGCTTCTGCCGTTCCAGACGAGCACGAGCACGATCAATGTTCGTGATGGCCTGGCGTGCTTCCTTACGCTGTCGTCGCTTAATGCGATCCCATGTTTCGCGCAGACCATTGATGGCAGCATTGATTAGTGCTTTTCCGGCAGCGGATGCCTGCACGCCTTTAAAGCCCCTCGCTTCTCCTATCTCGGTCAATGTCTTGCCACCGAGCACAGCATCTTCGAACGGTGCCAATCCGACACCCAAGGAAGATCTGAGTTCTTCAAGAATGGGACGCATGTCGATCTTAGCAATCATGATGTTCTCATTGAACTTCACGGCAAAAGGTCGTTCTTTGACCTTGGTGTCGTCGTCGGCAGCCATGGCGCGTTTCGGTTGATGTACCCAATCAAGATCGGACCTACTGCGCTTTCGCACACTCCCGTATCGTATTTCGCCACCCGGGATGAAATTCGTTGGCCAGTTCTTGGCAGCAGCTTCGTCGATGTCGTCGGTGGTCATCGTATCGGATGCGTACTCCTTCACCGCACTAGCATCATACCCATAATCGATGCCCCGCAAAGGTTGGCTTGCTATAAGGCTGCAAAGACCGCGATAGAATTCTACTGCTTCCACATCGTCATGGCGTTTCTCCCGGCGAAGCTGGCGCAAGAGTTCCCAGCCTTGCAAATTGTCGTTTGCGGCAGATTCCGCGAGACCAGCATGCCGCTTGTTGATGCGCTCGACAGCAGCAATAATCTGAGCGTCGCGCAATACACGGGCGTGTTCGGCCTGAGCATGCATCAATGCACGCTCTGCTGGAGAATGTTCAGGCATGACTTTCCCATCCAATAGAGTTTTTGCAATTTTGTATTTGTTATCCGTTCCGGCAATCAAAGCCATCCAAGCTTCACGGCGAGGATCGACGACCGTTGCACGGCGAGTTACCTTTCGCGGTTCTCGAACTGGCAACCCATCTTCGTCACGGATCAGCTTGCCTGATTGATCACGCAGCCACTTGGCGTTGGTGCGGTACGGGTTACTGACTGGCGTTGCAGGCACTGCAAAGATGTTCGTGGGTGCGCCTGCGTGTCCGAAAATAGGAGCGTTGTCGTTGTCGGCCTTCATGCGGATGCCTCCGATCTAGGACGCTTTCGACCTGTCAGCTTTTCGAACTGATCCCATGAAAGACGACGACCCGTAGTCGTGGATTGCCGAACCTCACCCTCAACCGGTTCAGGGGTGTATGCGCTCGATTTAAAACGACGCGGTTCCCTGAATGGCACCTTCATGTCACTTGCACGCCATGCGGCCCTTGCGGATATCGTCAGGTGCGCAATTTCTTCCCGCATCATCCGCATCCGATCAAGCGTTGCGGTGTCTTTATTGCGGCGATGGTATGCCGCCCGGATTTGATACATCGCGCCGAGCAGCGCGGCTGATATCCATGCCTTGGAATTCGCGGCAGTCGTGAAGGAAGGACCGCAAGGGAGGTCGTTCAATGGGCTGCCCTTGATGAACGCCAATTCTGCCAAGTTCTGGAATTCGACAGTCGGGCGATCTTTGTCCTCTGCCCATTTCTCAGTGGCGGTTCGCAATTCGATCTGTTCAAAATCTGAAACTCCGATCAAACCAGCAGCGATGTTCTTTTCGATATTAGTCATTTGTCATCCTCGTGGTGGTTGGCTTGGTTGCCGGTGGTTGTGGTGATGGTGCGGTCTGTTGATAAATGCAGTGTTAACGGGGGGGGCACTTGCGCCACTTGCGCATTGCGCGCGTTATGACTGAGTAGATTTTTCCAAATTTAATAAGAGAGAGAGTGATTTTAGATTTTGTCTCGTACGCAATGGCAAAGTGGCGCAAGTAGTAGTCATTAAGATGCGTATCGCTGGATCTCTTCCCGGATTGCCTGACGTTCAGCAGCGATAGGAGCAGCCCTGTCAGAGAATTTGGAATGAACACGCGGATTCACGGTGTAGCGCGGCGACTTTTCATTCCGTTCAAGCTGTTTTGGCTCGAGCCACGAAAAGCCATCTAATCGCTGCATAACGCGTTGCATTTCCCAATCATCCAGTTCGCGTATCATTCGAGTGCTCCATTTTCGAAGTGACGAAACGGAAACCACATCGCGCAGACGTTCATTTGTCAGGATAGACCCTGCCGCATCCAGAACCGCATCCTGCATATCGCTGGCCCCCAAGACGTTAAAATGTAAAGCGATGGCATGCATGAAAAGATAGTCGTGCAGCAGCGACTGAGCTTTGCATGCAGTTTTCAGACTCACTTCATTCGGAAGTACCGTGTCATAGATATGCTCAACGATGTGTATGAGCAGAGCCAGCCGACCGAACAAACCGTCAAACTTTCCGATATGCGTAGCAATCCGCTTGTTAATGCGCGACCAATTCAATTCCATCTCATGATGCTTTGCAGCTAAGTCACTGCGGAGACATTGAGCGTCAGCACTAAATTTAAAGCATTTACCCGCCATATATTTAGTACGCAGATCATAGAGACGCGAAATCAAGTCGCCGTATACATTTTCTCCAACTGCCGAAGGCTCATCTCGGTCGATACCGGATGGTGCGAGCATGATGCAGAACATACGCTGCAATAAGCCATCATCGGTTAGGTCCTTTGCAATTTTTGTTAACGGATCTGGTTGGATACCACCAAGGAGCGTTATTGAAATGTTGGGAACCCAGATAGACCCGCGTCCAATACGATCGACGGAGTAGTGGCCGCCGCCAAATGATTTAAGCCAAAACGCTCGATCGGCACCGGAACCCTTGGCACCCGCATATTTTTCCATACGAGCAAACCAACCTGATAGTTCATCATCGATCAGAGCGAGTCCGTTCTCGTTGTGCGATAAAATTTCACCCACCTTTTCCGGAGAGCTATCTTCGGTAGCAATGCGTTTTTCGATCGGCTTAGACCGTCCTTTTTGTTCATCTTTAGACAAACCCATCCACTGTTTCATTGCCAAGCGATTATCTTGCTGAAGGTCAGCTTCAATTTTCATCAAAGGTGCACTGGCTACCTTGATGATCGGCGATTTACGTGTCGAAGGATCCCCGACGATCATGGTCCAAATCCGGGCCGACTCCTTCCAGCTTTCGTGCACTTTCATCTTCAAAGTAAGGTTGTCGGGTATCGCTGCGGCGCAGATCGTCAGGCATGCCATAGCAATACCGCCAGGGTCGACGCCCATTTGATCGCCACGCGCACGAGCGAACTCTTCTATTACCTCTGGAAAGACGTTAATCGGCATGCTTGGGCTGGTGGTTTCCGACCATATATCGATGGGTTCAGGGAAATTATCATTCGCGGGCGTCACCGATGCCTTTGAACCCGCTTCGAGCTTAGATGTATCGACCGTCGGCGCATCATCATGCTTTTCAAACTTCCCCCACATCCGAGCAAAATCCGCGTCGAGACGTTCTTCAGTTGCATAGCGTTCTTTCCACTTGCCCTCACACGCCTTTATCAGGGCTAGCGCCTCTTCTGGTGTGTGACCGTCAAAGGACAGCCTTTCAACAACGCGTGCAGCGTGTGTCGAACGATCTGGCTGACCATCGCCTTGCAACAGTTCTTCCGCTGCACCTGAAACAATGATATCCGCGACATCAGGAAGATCCCCAATGCTGACAGCACGCGTCTCTGCCGGCAATGCGCCAGCAGCTGCGCCCACTGTCACCGCGAAAGACGTTGTATCTACAAAACTCCCGTCCCATTCCTGTAAGACGGTTACTTTCGCAGGTTCCCTATCGCGTCCACGTTCAATCTTTTTGGCGTTCGGCCAATTGAGGGTACCCGGAATACGCCAGACATGGCTAATATCAGCCGTGCCGAAATCAGAGCTTGTCGCACGCCGCAAAGCTGCAGCGATCGGTTTTGCAACTGTTGGAGCCAACGGCTTATCGAAGATCCAGAATGGTTGCTTGTTGCCAGGAGAAGTCTGAAGCACGAAGCTTGGATCAAAAGGCATCTGGCCGATCTTACCAGTATCTGCGTCCATATCTGCAACTAAGCCAAGCACAGCAACTATGTCAGATTCAGTCCCGCGTTTCCCTCGCCCCAACCCCTTGCGCATCACCTGCAGACCAACATAGACGTTCGCTTCTGGCGTTTCGGCGTGAGCTTCAATAGCGTCGACCATGCCGTCGACATCACCCACGTTGTGATGCGTAACGGTACCTGGTCGGTCATCTTCACGGTTAGGAGACGCGAAGAAAGTTGAAACGACAAGAACTCCATCAACGCCCTTAGCGGCGTTATGAAGCAATTCTACATGTTGACGGATGGCAGAGGCTGAATGCGCTTCACGCTGAAGTGCTATTTCGGTCATTGGTGGCTCGGCCTCCGTTAAGCGCAGTCCAAGCTGCGGCAGTTATCTTGGATGAAAGTTCTGGTGAGAAGGTAACGCAATGCCGTCCCTGCGAATTGGGAGACACAATGCGTAATTCACCACTGCCATTGCGGCGAAGCGATAGATTGTAAATCCGGCAGTCGGTAGACAGTTCAACATCGATGAGGGCAAGCGTTCTCTCACCGACGCCGAATGGCGCCGGTCGTATCGAAATGATGTTCATGGGTTAAGCCGCACTCCTATTAAACTTGGATGTGCTCCAAATGTAGGTTCCGGCTTCGCAAGACCATGTAGGGTGTTCTGAGAGGCCAGCAGCGGGAAGAATGTCAAGTTGCCCGATAGCTGTCGCGATTGAGGCAATCCTGCCCTCACGGATGTCCGCAAAGAATGGTCGGAATAAAAATTCTTCGTGGCTGATCTCTTTACCGACTTTTTTAATCCCAAATAATTCTACGTACGCATCTGTTTTCATGCGAATGGCGGTTGCGTCGATATCATTGCTAGTCCTCACATAACAACGAGACACTATTTCCCCGCAGAATTTACCAGCCTCAGGGCCATCAATTACGTGAGCGTGAAGATTGGAATATATCAACCCTCGTCTCTCACCCGCTGTAAATTCCATACGGTACAATCCATCAGGGATTTTGTGGTCTTCGGTTGGCTTCATTCTATTCTCCTCGTATAAGCGCGCGAATCCGTGGCGCGGATCGCGCATGGTGGTTTTGGTTGGTGTTGGTGGTTGAATTAGTGCAGGGCGGTGCTTATGCCGAGCGGAGCGAATGGGCCAACGACGTGCCACTTAAGTTGTTATTCGCAGCCTGCCATGTGGAAGTAGCAGCACGCTCGTTGCGCCATGCGTCCAAGTCAGCCACATCGTAAATGATGGTGCGGCCGAGCTTGAAGTAGCGTGGTCCTCCGCCGAAGTGGCGCAGCTTGTCCATTGTGGATTTCGATAGGCCGAGGTAGACAGCGGCCTGTTTAACGCGAATATTCTTTTGCATTTGTATTCTCCTCGTGTTGGTAGTTGGCTGGTGAGGCCGGGTGTATGGTGCATCCACTGAATAAATGGCGGATTAATGAGATGCAGTCCATTTCGTTTGGTATGAATGAATATGCGTTCTTTTCATTTGGAAGTCAGCCGCACAAACATACTAACATCGTGCGGTTGACTTAATCGGCGCTCTCATCGGCCTGGTTCCATAGGGTGTAGCACTTTTGGACGTGCCGCTCCGAATAGCCGAAGCGGATAGCAGTCTCAGCGACAGCATGGGCGTATGTGGTCCCATCGTCCCGAAGATGGTTAACCATTTCAGCAATATCGTACCAATCGGTCGGTAGAGCCGCAGCACCGTTTCGCAACGCTTTTGCGTCTCCCGGTTTGATTCCGACTGTCAGTATCCATTCCGCAGCGAGCGTCTGGATCGTAGAATCTGCTTTGCCACTTTCCAATATTTGAGCAAGCTTTTGCATCGCTTCCTCGACCCGGCCTTCAGAAATTGCAGATCTTATGGGTATAGCTGGAATGCTAAAGCTCTTCGGTAAAGGCGCCATCATATACCTCTCATTGCAATTGCTATTTCATCCGCGATCAGATCGGCAGCCCTCCGGACCGGATCAGCTGCGAGGTGGGCGTATTTCTCTGTTGTTTTAACATCAGCATGACCGAGAAGCTTACCAAGGATTGGAAGGCCAAGACCGCCTGCAGCTCCAACCGAGGCAAAGGAGTGGCGTAGGTCATGCAATCGCACACCGTCCAGACCAGCGCGCTTTGATATTGCGCCCCAAGGCCTTTTAAGATCGGCGCGGGGTTTTTCCTCTTCGGTGCCGGCGCTTTCTGACGCGATCACATATTTTCCAACACGCGTGATTGCTTTCAGAACATCGATTGCAGCGGTTGACAGAACCACGGTCTTCTTGCCGGTCTTGCTATCAGCCAGAAAAAGCATGCCTCTTTCGAAGTCTACATCGCGCCACTCAAGATGAAGAATCTCGCGAAGCCGGCAGCCAGTGAGAAGCAACAGACGGATTGCAGCGGTAACATGGGGAGAGAACTTAACCCTGCGGTTCTCCTCCTTCGGCGCGTGCTTCGATTTTTCTTTCGTAAGATCGACAGAGTAGGGCACGCCAATCGTCTCAGCCTCTATCAGCGCAGCGCCAAGCGCGGACATTTCTTCCTTGGTAAGAAATCTCTCCTTCGATTGCTCTCGGTAACGCTCCACTTTCATCACTGGGTTGTGGCCCTCCGGAACCAAGCCTTCGCCGTCAGCCCAGCCGTACATTGCAGATAAGACAGCAAGTGCCCGATTAGAAATCATCTTACCGCCCTTGTTGTCTTTCCGCTTTGAAATAGACGACTGCATCCGAGCTACATCTGGCCGCGTCACCATTGAACCGCGCATTGATCCGATATTGGGAACAATGTGCGTATCTATCACATGCTTGTAAAAGCTGGCGGTACTGGCTTTCCGTTTCGCTTCAACGTGCTTTTCCAAATAAAGTTCGGAAATCTCTTTAATCGTCAGCGCTCCACGCTCTTCGGATCTCGCAGCAGCCGGGTCTCCGCCGAGCGTTACACGAGCCAGAGTTCGAGCTGCCTCATCCCGCGCATCTTCCGGCGAGTGCGTGGCGGGCGTCCCAATCTTGATGCGCTTCTTAGCAACACCACGGCCGCCGACGCCTGGACGGTATTCCAATATCCAAGATTTTACACCCGAGGGCATAAGGCGTATGCCAAAACCTTTCAAATCGGTATCGTAAAAAATGGTCGGCTTTTCCACGATTGGAAGGTTTGAAACGGCCTTCCTGGTTATCTTAATTGTTGGCACCGGTGACCCCTTGTCTTAAAGCTCGAACTGCTGCTGTGTAGCCACCGTGTCGCCACCGAAGCGATTAATGACACTAAACTCACGGAAACAATATGATGCTGAGAACGAAAATAATCAATATATAACAATGCATTATGAAACATACGGAAATGTTCTGAAACACAAATATTAATTCTGGGGGTCAAGGGGTCGTGGGTTCGAATCCCGCCGCTCCGACCATTTTCCTTTAATAATGCAAGTATGTTTTAGTCTGATCTTCGGTCGGGTTGAATAAAAAGGCCCCTGTCGTGACAGGGGCAGTTTAACTTTTATGCAATTGATGAGGATCGTGCAAAGGGGGGTGATTAACGATCCGTTTTGATGAAGTATATTTGGCTTTCTTTTTAAAGACTGACTTTAAAAATTTCCTGCTTTTTGAAACAACGTAATTAGAACTTATTTTCATGTGTGTTTCAATCATACTTGTGTGCTCACAATAAAATCGAAAAATGGCGGGTGTCATTGATGGCTATCTTGTTATAAAAATTCATCAATTCGCTGTTCAATAAACGGTTTATATGTAAGGCTTCTTAAATGAGCTTATTGGTTGAAATCATAAAATATGTATCGATTGTCGTGATTGGCTTGCTGCCTATTATGAATCCTCTGACGACAATTCCGATATATATGTCGCTGACAAAGCGAATGAGTGCAGAGAATAAGCGAGCGCAAGCACGGAAAGCCTGCATTTATGCATTTTCGATCCTTATCGTGTTCATGCTGCTGGGGAACGGAATTATCTCGCTTTTTAGCATATCTATGCCGGGGATTCGTGTCGCGGGTGGCATTATCATCATGATCCTGGCGCTTCGCATGATTTTTTCAGGCGAGGACACATCATCTGAAGTGGATGCGGCACCGGTCGATATTAAGAAAGCTGATCTGGATTACTCGTTTTCACCTCTGGCAATGCCGAGCCTTGCAGGTCCGGGCTCAATTGCTGTCGTGATGAGTTTTTCATCTCAGGTTCCGACGGATCATAACGTTCTGGGATACATTATCATCGCCATTGGCATCGCGATTGTCGTTGGCATTGCATATGTCGCCCTCTCATCTGCAAGCTGGATTGAGAAAGCGTTAGGTGAGCATGGGATGCAGGCTGTAACGAAAATTATGGGCTTTCTGCTGACTTGTGTAGCCGTGCAGTTTCTGGCCTCCGGTGTTCGTGATTTCGTTATAGAATTCAGTAAGTTTTCCTGATTTGCCCATGATATAGCGCGCCCACGGCGCCGGTAATAGAGCATTTCCAGCAAAAGTGCGAAGCGGTTTTGCGCGGGATAATGCGTGAAAGCAGGGAAAGGCATTTCCAGCAAAAGTGCGAAGCGGTTTTGCGTGGGATAATGCGTGAAAACAGACAAATAATTAGAGCATTTCCAATGGCTCAATCCAAACAGGAAATGCTCTAATTGCCGCGCTCAATAGGCGTTTTCCGTATTGAGAAGTCTGACCGGTGTGAGAAACAGGATTTTCAGATCGAACCAGAGGGACCAGTTTTCGATGTAGTAGAGATCAAATTCTGTGCGCATCCTGATCTTGTCTTCATTGTCGATTTCACCGCGCCAGCCATTGATCTGTGCCCAGCCTGTTACGCCCGGTTTCACACGATGACGGGCGAAATACCCATCGACAACTTCATTAAAAAGCACATTGTGCGAATGCGCTGCGACCGCATGCGGACGCGGGCCGACAAGTGATAGCGAACCGGACAGTGAATTGAAGAACTGCGGTAATTCATCAATGGATGCCTTGCGAATAAATCTACCCACCCGCGTTACGCGCGGATCGTTTCTGCTCACAGCATTGCGTGCAGTCGCATCGGTTTGCTCAGTATACATTGAGCGGAATTTCCAGACATTGATAATTTCATTGTTAAAGCCATGGCGCTTTTGCTTGAAAAGCACGGGGCCTTTGCTGTCCAGCTTGATGGCAATCGCTGTTGCAAGCATGATGGGAGAAAGAAAGATAATGCCAAGCAGGCTGAATACGATATCAAAAATGCGCTTGGCGACCGAATCCCAGTCATTGATCGGCTTGTCGAAAATATCGAGCATCGGCACGGTGCCAATATAGGAATAGGCGCGCGGTCGAAACCGGATGTGACTGTTGAGCGCCGACAAGCGTATATCGACGGGCAGAACCCAGAGCTTGTTCAGGATCGTAAGAATGCGCTCTTCAGCGCTGATAGGCAGCGACACAATAAGCATGTCGATATGCGCTATACGTGCAAATTCGATTAATTCCTTGATATTGCCGAGCTTGGGATAGCCTGCAACCACCGGTGGGGATCGCTTGTCATCGCGGTCATCAAAAATGCCGCAAATACGGATATCATTATCGGCTTGTTGTTCCAGCGAACGGATCAGCGCTTCGGCATTGGGGCCACCACCGACAATGACTGCGCGCCGCTCCATAATGCCGTTGCGCGCCCAGCGGCGAATACGCCATGAGACGAACAGGCGCGAGATCATGAGGATAATCAGCCCACTCAGCGCCCAGATCAGGAACCACGCACGCGAGAAGTCGGAAGAAACCTTGAACAGGAAGCCCGTAACGGCCACAAGCCCCAATATTGTCGCCCATGTCATGAAAACCCGTTTCAGATGGCGGCTTGGACTACGCAGAATATGGATCTGGTATCCATTGTTCATTTCCATAAGCAGCACAAACAGTGCGCCGCTGACGATCATAACGAGGAAATAATAAGCGATATGCGGCGTGCTGAAGCTGACATAGGAAGCAAGACTGACGATACCTGTTATAAGAATGATCGCGAATTCAATAAGACGTATGACACCGCTGAACATGCTCGGAGACAGTGGGTCACGCGCATATTGCTCAGCCATCTGGCGCGCCATAGGATTGAGCTCGACCTGTTCCTGCGACCTGGAACGGTCCTGCTGATCGGGCTTGTTTTTTTCCGGATCAACTGGAGAAGTCATATCAGTATTCCGCAAAGTTTTGCTCCCACGGTCCCAAGCGCCTGCGCATATTTAGCCGTAAATCCTAAGGAAATACTGATTAAAAATGCACGATCGCTCTGAGAGTGTCAGGATCGTGCCAGACGGTAAACCAATTCTATAGAATGGGCGACCACATGGCGATGCCAGCAATTTTTCGATTAAAAACGCAGCTGGGCTACGGCGTTTTTTGTCGAAGTGCAGGCGACCGCCTAGCGGTGAATGGATACGGGCTACGCGAGACTTAAAAACCCGTAGAGCTGAGCCGGACAGGCAGGTAAAAACGCCGCCTTGGGCGCCTCGTCCGTGCAGGGTGTCCGACTGCAATTTCTTGATGATGCGATGGGCTTTGTCGGCGGCTCGAACGTCACCGATGCCGATATATTGCTGTTTGTCGATGAGATCGCAGCCACGGCGGAGCAAGCGACCCGCGGATTTGCGAAAACAGTGGGTGATCGGCAAACGTGCGTCATCAGACATTGATCGCCATCAGAACAGACGCTCGCGCACATAAATTGTGTCACCGGGCAGGACCGGATCAGTGATCAACACGCGCCCCGTAATAACCTTTTCGTTGATTGTGCGGGTGATATCGACATTTTCCTGATTGGCGCGTGGCGAAAAACCGCCCGCCGCCGCAATTGCCTTTTGCACCGTCATCCCCGGGACGTAGGAATATTGGCCCGAGCCGCCCACTTCACCCATGATGAAGATCGGACGATAGCGGTCAACTTCAACGCTCACATCAGGATCGCGCAAATAACCACCGCGCAGTTTTGACGCGATAATTCCTTCAAGCTGCTTGACGGTCTTGCCGCTCGCCGGAACGCTGCCAACAAGCGGAAATGCGATATAACCGGACTGATCGACACTGTAATTATTGGTCAGGCTTGCTTGTTCAAACACTGTAATGCGCACACGATCACCGGCATTGAGCAGATAGGGTTCGGTTAGCGCGGCATGAAAGGCGGGCGGGGCAGGGCGATAGCTTGAACATGCGGAAAGCATCATCGCCGCAAGGCCGAGCGCAACAAGAGCCATTTGGCCTCCGCGCTGTCTATGAGTTTTCTGCATCGTCATTTTCGCCTCGGTTTCTTCCGAAAAGCATTGCCCCATCACAGATTCGGGTCAAAAGATCCAAATGCTCTGAATGATGTTATCGATTGATTAGGGTTAATGGCTGGTAAAGAACCTCACTTGTGGTGAAAAAAACTTGTCGTAAGCAGGGGGAATTCCAAAGCATAACTGCCAAAAACGGGAGCCGGTTTCAGGTTAAGGACATGCCTACAAACAGAGACCACTAACCTCGCGGTTTAACGCTCTGGTTACCTTGTTCGTTTACTTTTAGAAAAGAAATAGGCCTCATTCCTGTGAATAGGCGAGGATGATTGCGCGATACTGCAAAGACGGGTATCGGGCGGAGTACCGAAATGTCCCTGATTGATGGCCTGTCGAAACATATAGACATTGATATTGGTGCGCTTTTTGCGAGCTTGCGCCGCAATTGGCTGTTGATTTTTGGTGGTGCGATCGCTCTTGCCATTCTGGCGTGGATTGTTTGCCTTCTCATTGTGCCTGACTACCGCGCTCAAGCCCGTATCCTGATTGAATCACGCGAGCCGGGGGTTGCGCGTCTTAATGGTGAAACAACGACCAAGCGGCCGCTCATGGATCCGGAAGGGATGAAAACTCAGGTCGAGGTTCTCACTTCCGGTGCCTTGCTCAAACAGGTCTCTGACAGGCTCAATCTTGCTGAAGAAGCGGCATTTACCGCAACAAATATAAAGCCTTGGACGCGCGTGTTGATTCTTCTTGGCATGCACGATGATCCGGCTGACCAGTCGCCGGACGAACGTGTTTTGCAAAAGCTGCGTCAGAACTTGCAGGTTTTCAGCGATACCGGATCAAGTGCGATCATTGTGCAATATGCGTCTTCAAATGCAAACAAAGCCGCAGAGATCGCCAACGCTGTAGCTGAGGCATATATCGCGCTGCATGATACAGCAAGGCTCGAATCCTATGATGACGCAAGGGGTTGGCTTGCGCAGGAGATTGAGGGCTTGCGCGGCAAGGTCCACGCTTCAGAAGCAAAGATTGCGGCTTATCGGGCTGCAAAAGTGCCGCTGGCAGCGCAGGCCAACAGTTCGATTGCGCCCGAGAAAATCGTAGAAGTGAGAAGCCAACTCACACGTTTGCGCGCTGATCGCGCGGCATTGGAAGCACGCGCCGAGGCTGTGCGTCAGGCGATTGCGTCCGGGGTTGATGGTGATGCTTTGCCTGTTGATGTTACGTCGGGCACGATGCAACGGCTGGCAGAACGTCGTATTGAACTCAATTCACAGATTGCTGATCTCTCTTTGACGCTGCTTGAGGAGCATCCACGTATTAAAGCCCTGAGATCGCAGCTTGTTGATGTTGAGCATCAGATCAAGGCGGAAGAACGCAAACTGCTTGCAAGCCTCAACGATGAGATAAATGCTGCAAAACTGCATGAAGATGAACTCACAGCTACGTTAAATCGGCTTAGGGCGCAGGAAACGCAAGCCGGGACGCAGAAAGTGGAACGTCGCGCTCTTGAGCTTGAAGCGGCCACCCAGCGTCAGCTTCTTGAAACCTATCAGACGCGCTATCGCGAAGCCGCGGCACACGCGCGCAGCAATGGTGCCTCGCCATATGCTCGGATATTAGCCCGCGCTGATGTGCCTGCCGCGCCTTACACTCCCAAAACCTTACCGATTGTTAGCGCAACCTTTGTTGTGGGGCTGCTTTTGCTCTCGGCCTTCGTTCTGTTTCGTGAAGTGTTGAACGCCCGTGCTCGGGTGAGCGCTGATGAGCGTCGTTTTGCAACGGTCGAAGAAGTTGCCATGCCGGTGATTGCGGTTGCAACCGGCATGGCGTTTGCTCCTGCTTCGGAGGATCAGCCAGTGCAGCGATGGACTTCGCCTCTCATGTCAGGCACTTCGGTTATCGCGGATGAAAATCCACATAGTGTGAAATTCGTTGCCGATCGCCTTATGGCAGGCACGTTGAAGCGTGTTATCGCTGTTTCACCCGAAGGTGACAATGCATCGGCTGCAACGGTGAAACTTGTGCGAGAAATTGCGGATCGCGGCAAGCGTGCGATTCTGATCGATATGACCGCCCATGGCACGCTTGGTCTGGTTATGCTTGATGGCAACAATTGCGCTGGAATTACCGAGCTTCTTGCCGGTGAGTGCCGCTTCAACGATGTCATCCATGCGGATCATTATTCTCAGGCGCATATCATGCCGCTTGGCAGGGTCAGGCCGGAAAACGCCATGCGGTCCGCAGATCGGCTGCCATATATTCTGGACGCACTCGAAACGGTCTATGATTTTGTGGTGACTGAATGTGGCCCATCCACATCACGCCAGATACGCCGCATAGCCGATGGTCCGGCAGTGGTCATCATGAATGTTGTCGAACCGGACGATAACAGCGTGATTATCGCAGCCCTTGATATGGATCAGGATGGCTATGAGGATGTGATTATTATGATGGATAATTCTCGTCAGGCAGTCGGCTCAGATATTGGGATGCGGCCTCCCGAACCTGATTTCACGCCAAGATCGCATTATTCCTTCGTATAGCCGCATTTTCGGTGCCGAAGGCTGCTTTTTCGTCCCGGTTATCAATCAATGGCGCTTTGGTCGTGGGGGCTGCGCCATCCACCAGATGATCCCCATGGCAGGCACCACCCAGAGAACGCCTGTGAACAGGAAATAGAGCAGATGAACCCACGCGGGTGACTCTGCGAGCTGCGCGACGGCGATGATTGTTGCAAAAACTGCATAGACGATCACAAGGGCGACCAGCAGAAGCGTGCCTATGAGTTTTTTCAGCCGAACGGGCATGTCATTCTCCTCTTTATTTGTCATCACTAGCTCGTGAGCAGGTGCAAAGGAAGCGAAAACGCGTCGGCATGTCGCGAGAACTTGTCTTGTAACGCTATCGCCTATGCGGCATGTATCCCTGATCTGAAATTTAAGGATGAGATGGCATGACGGCAGTTTCCGTTCGACAAAGCGATGAGAACAATCGCAGGCTGATCCGTTATTGGCTTTATGCGGTTTTCGTCGTGCTGATTGCGATTGTCATGGTTGGCGGTGCAACCCGCATGACTGGCTCGGGTCTGTCGATCACCGAATGGAAACCCATTCATGGCGTTATTCCACCGCTCAATCATGCAGAATGGCTGGAAGAATTCGATAAATATCGCCAGATTCCGCAATATCAGCAGATCAACAAGGGCATGTCACTGGAAGCATTCCAGTCCATTTTCTGGTGGGAATGGGCGCATCGTATGCTTGCGCGCTTCGTGGGCTTTC
Organism: Ochrobactrum chromiisoli; assembly: GCF_026241335.1. GTDB lineage: Bacteria > Pseudomonadota > Alphaproteobacteria > Rhizobiales > Rhizobiaceae > Brucella > Brucella chromiisoli. Next base: position 1,102,466 of record NZ_JAPHAV010000001.1, read on the forward strand.
TGGTTGCGATCCCACTCGCATTTTTCTGGCTGACTGGACGCCTTAATACCACGCTGAAATATCGTATGCTCGGTCTACTCGCATTGGGCGGCTTTCAGGGCGCGATTGGCTGGTGGATGGTGGCATCGGGCTTAAGCGAGCGCACCAGTGTGAGCCAGTATCGCCTTGCAATCCATCTGACAACCGCCTGTATCATCATCACAGCCGTGTTTTATATCGCGCGCGGTCTGGCAAAATATACCGAACGCCCGGCCAAGCGGGCGATCCAGTGCTTTGCCGGATGGCTTGTCTTTGCCGTCTTGGTGCAGATTTATCTGGGCGGTCTGGTTGCTGGCCTCCATGCCGGTCTGACCTACAACACATGGCCATTGATGGATGGTTCGATCATTCCGTCAGACTTGTTTATTCAGTCGCCATGGTGGATCAATCTGTTTGAAAATCCAAAGACCGTCCAGTTTGTGCATCGTATGTTTGCATATACGGTTGTGGTCCTTGCCATTCTGCACTTGGTTCAAGTCTGGAAAAATGCAGCCGGAACCACGCATGCCCGCCGCGCAATCGTTTTGCTGGGCCTCATTCTGGTGCAGGCCGCGATTGGTATTGTAACGCTTCTGATGAGTGTCCCGCTTGATCTGGGGCTGACGCACCAGTTCGTCGCACTTATGGTATTGGCCTTTGCTGTTGCTCACTGGCGCGCAACCAAGGGGGCGTATCAGGATTAAAAAAAGCCCGGCTTAAATTAAAGCCGGGCTTTTCATTTCATGTTCGGATTATTTGCCGAGCATCAGGTTCATGTTCTGAACGGCTGCACCCGATGCACCCTTGCCAAGATTGTCAAGCAGTGCCACGAGATTGACCTGATTGTCGCCTTCGGTGCCAAACACGAACAGCTTCATACCGTCCTGGCCCGCAAGCTCTTCCGCATCGATACGCGAAAGCCTGCTGCTTTCTTCTAGCGAAACTACGTCCACAATATCCTGACCGGCATAATGTGCGCTCAAAGCCGCATGAACATCCTTAAGCGATGGCTTGCCTTCAAGCTCTGTCACGAACAGTGGAACCTGAACGATCATACCCTGCGGAAAACGGCCAACGCTTGGGCTGAAAATCGGACGACGATCCAGACGACTATGCAGCTGAAGTTCCGGCACATGCTTGTGGTGCAAGGATAAGCCATAAAGGAAGTTATTGGCCGTCAGATGCTCTGGATGGCTCTTGTCTTCCATCTGCGCGATCATCTGTTTGCCGCCGCCCGTATAGCCGGAAACCGCGTTGACGCTGATCGGATAGTCGGCCGCCAGCAGACCCGCATCGCGCAATGGACGCACCAGCGCAATTGCACCGGTTGGATAGCAGCCGGGATTGGCGACAAGACGGGCTTCTGCAATGCGTTCACGCTGTCCTTTTGCAAGCTCTGCAAAGCCATAGGCCCAGTCGGCATGGATACGATGCGCAGTCGAGGTATCAATGACACGCGTCGAGTTATGACCTTCAAGCAGCGCAACAGCTTCTTTTGAAGCATCATCCGGCAGGCAGAGGATCGCAATATCGGCAGCACGCAGATAGTCGGCGCGCAAATCCTTGTTGCGTCGCTCGGCTTCCGGGATGGAAATCACTTCAAGATCGTCGCGTTCGGCAAGGCGGCTGCGGATTTGCAGACCGGTTGTGCCGTGTTCGCCGTCGATGAAGATTTTCGGTTTCATGCGCTTTGCCTTTAGATTTCAGTAAGTTACGCCAATATTCGGAATCGATTTTAGAGCTTCTTGAATCAGTTTCTGAGCTTTGTTTATCGTCGTCGTGCCTTTTGTTCAGCCAGAAGCCCAAGATAATACATTGCAATGGTCGCTCCTGCGATTGCCGTTATATCAGCATGATCATAAGCCGGTGCAACCTCAACAACATCTGCACCCACAAAATCAAGTGCTGTGAGCTTGCGAAGTACGGAAAGCATCTTTGCCGAAGACGGGCCACCCGCAACAGGTGTGCCGGTTCCGGGCGCAAAGGCCGGATCAAGACAATCAATGTCGAAAGTCAGATAAGTCTTCTTGCCAGCGGTGCGCTTGAGAATTTCATCGGCAATAGCCTGCGCCGACATATCCTCGACTTCGTGGCCATAGATGATCTTGATACCGCAATCTTCTGGCGCATGTGTGCGTATGCCGATTTGGATCGAAAGGTCCGGATCGATAATTCCGTCACGAACGGCACGCGCGACGAAAGAGCCGTGATCGATGCGTTTGCCATCGTCAAACCACGTATCTTGATGTGCATCGAACTGAACGAGCGCCAGCGGACCATATTTTGCTGCATGGGCCTTGAGTAGCGGCCAGGTGATAAAATGATCACCGCCAAGGGTGAGCAAAAACGCATCGGATTTGAGGATTTTCGCGGCTTCCCGCTCAATCGTTGCGGGCGTTTTGTAATGATTGCCGTAATCGAGCAGGCAGTCGCCATAGTCGATGACAGCAAGATTTTCGAACAGGTCGCGTTCAAAAGGATATTGCGGATCATTGTCGAAAATCGCTGATGCACGCCGGATGGCCTGCGGACCAAAGCGCGCACCGGGGCGATTTGAAACCGCAGCATCGAAGGGAATGCCCCAGACAACAGCTTCAGCACCTTTTAGCGACTTGCTGTAAAGACGCCGCATAAACGACAGCACACCCGCATGGGTGGGGTCGGTGGCAGCGCTTGTCAGGCTGCGAGCGGTAAAAGCGTGGTCAATCGTTTTAGAGGGCATAGCCGGCTCCCGTATGGCATCTCAACTCTCTTAGCGCTTCACGAGGCAAAAGGGGAGATTGCTTTATGCGGTTTTCGCTTCAAACCCGTAAGCACGTTCTACACGGGCAATACGAACGCAATAAGTTTCGTACCACTTCTGACGGCCCAGCTTTTGCGCCACAAGATGATCGACGTCGCGTTTCCATGCGCGGATGCTGTCATCATCAGCCCAGAATGAATTGGTGATGCCAAAGCCTTCCGTATCGCGCGCACTCTCAATACCCAGATATCCGGGCTGCTGTGCGGCAAGCTCGACCATGCGGTCGGCCATTTCGCCATAACCATCATCATCATCGCGAAAACGCTGCGACGAGAATGAAACAACGAAGTAGGGAGGTTGGGGTGTGTTGGCGAAGCGCTGCGAAGACATTGACTGATTCCAGTTTTATATTCGGGCGACCAATAGCAAAAAAGCGGACCCGAAGGCCCGCTTTTCTGTAATTCCAAAGCGATAAATATTAACGCTTCGAGAACTGGAAGCTACGGCGAGCCTTAGCCTTACCGTACTTCTTACGTTCAACAACGCGGCTGTCACGGGTAAGGAAGCCACCCTTCTTGAGAACCGTGCGAAGGCCTGGTTCGTAGTAGGTGAGTGCCTTGGAAATGCCGTGACGAACAGCACCGGCCTGACCGGAAAGACCACCACCAACAACGGTAGCGATGACATCGAACTGGCCAGCGCGGTTTGACGCAACGATTGGCTGCTGCAAAATCATCTGCAGAACCGGACGTGCGAAATATGCGGCGAATTCTTTGCCATTGACTGTGATCTTGCCAGAGCCTGGCTTGACCCAGACGCGAGCGATCGCGTCTTTACGCTTGCCGGTAGCATAAGCGCGGCCCTGAGCGTCGATCTTCTGGACGTGAACTGGAGCGGCTTCTGCAGATGCAGATGCGATGCTGCCGAGTTCTTCGAGCGAGTTGAGCTGCTCAGCCATGATTATGCATTCCCTTTGTTCTTGCGGTTCAGCGCTGCGACGTCGAGGACTTCGGGCTGCTGAGCTTCATGCTGATGTTCTGCACCTGCATAAACGCGCAGGTTCTTCATCTGGCGACGGCCGAGCGGACCACGTGGGATCATGCGCTCGATAGCCTTTTCAAGAACGCGTTCCGGGAAACGGCCTTCGAGAATCTGGCGAGCAGTACGCTCCTTGATGCCACCTGGGTGACCAGTGTGCCAGTAGTAAACCTTGTCGGTGTACTTCTTGCCGGTCAGAACAACCTTGTCGGCATTGATGATGATGACATTGTCGCCATCGTCAACGTGCGGGGTGAAAGTTGCTTTGTGCTTACCGCGCAGGCGATTGGCGACGAGCGATGCGAGACGACCGACGACGAGACCTTCTGCGTCGATCAGAATCCACTTCTTCACCACTTCGGCTGGCTTCTGAGAAAAAGTTGCCATTGAAGTCTTCCTTGACTTAATCCCTGATCTTGCGATCCGGGCTTTTCTTGTTGCTTGTGTTGGTCTTACCAGTCGTAATGACGGTCAACCGTAACAGCATATGAAAGTAGATTCCCATATGTGCTGGGCGGGTCGATACACAGGTTTTAGCTGGCCGTCAAGAGCTTCTTTTGCATGGCTTTCGTAAAAATCAATTAAAATCAATGACTTATGCATTAGGTATTATAATACCCTATCTTTTTACCGTGGTGGAATGGAATAAGTTGCCGTTGCATGGGCAATGAGGTCATTTGTTTCACCGCTTGTAAGGCTTACATCCAGAACAGCCAAACGCTTGCCGAGCTTCAGAATTCGCGCCACGGCTTGCACAGTGCCCGGATCGGCTTTGCGCAGAAAATTGATGTTAAGGTTTGTGGTCACTGCCAGCGCTACAGGTCCGATATGCGCCAATATCGCTGCATAAGCCGCCACATCTGCGAGAGCAAAGAGAGAGGGGCCGGAAACAGTGCCGCCGGGACGCAAGTGCTGATCATTGGCGTGCAGGTGCATGGTCGCAGCACCCTCATTGACCGCGAAGATCTTAAAACTTTCATCAAGCTGCGGAAATTCGCGCTTCATAAAAGCCTGCAAATCTTCAATGCTCATGACGGGACTGAAGTCCGTTTGGTATGTGGTGGTGTCGCTCATCTTCTCTCCCTTATAATAATGAATAGGGGGAGTGTGGCTGCTCTTGCAAGCCTGTGTTTCTGTATGCTTACAATAAACGCCGGAATGATATTGGAGGCGCGCTATGCAGATATCTTCAGATAACGAAATTCGTGATATTCTTCAGTCCGTCAAAACGATTGCGTTGCTGGGTGCGTCCCCAAAGCCCGAGCGGCCAAGCAATGGCGTCATGAAGTTTCTGCTGAACCGTGGCTATCACGTTATTCCGGTTAATCCGGGGCAGGTGGGGAAAACCATCCACGGGCAGCAAGTCGTAGCAGAGCTTGCCGACATCAACGAACCGGTTGACATGGTGGATGTGTTTCGCGCGTCGGAAGCGCTCCCCGGTATTGTGGATGAAATGATGTCTCTGAAGCATCGGCCAACGGTTCTTTGGACGCAGCTTGATGTGGTGCATGAAGAAGCAGCAAAGAAGGCTCAGGCTGCTGGTATAAAAGTCGTCATGGATCGTTGCCCTGCGATCGAATACCCGCGTCTCATTGGTTAATCCTAAACCACGGAATTAATTTCTGTATTTGTGTCGCTTGGCGCAAATTCTTCCTTTGCTTTCTTTCAAGCAAAGCCTAACGTCCGGTCATATTATTTGGCATAGGCTGTCAGGAGGAACTCATGTCTAAGCGCTCACCCGGTATCGAAACACTCGCCGTTCATGCAGGTGCAAAGCCTGATCCAACCACCGGTGCGCGTGCCACGCCGATCTATCAAACAACGTCCTTTGTGTTCGATGATGCCGATCATGCAGCATCTTTGTTTGGTCTTCAGGCGTTTGGCAATATTTACACGCGCATCACAAACCCGACCACAGCGGTTCTGGAAGAGCGAATTGCAGCGCTTGAAGGCGGCACAGCGGCAGTTGCAACCGCTTCGGGACATGCTGCGCAGCTATTAGTGTTTCACACCCTGCTTCAGCCGGGTGACAATTTTGTTGCCGCGCGCCAACTTTACGGCGGCTCAATCAATCAGTTTGGCCAATCATTTAAGTCATTCGGCTGGCAGGTTCGCTGGGCTGACGCAACCAATCCTGCCGATTTCGCAAAGCAGATTGATGATCGCACGCGTGCAATCTTTATTGAAAGCTTCGCCAATCCGGGTGGTATCGTCGTTGACATTGAAGCGATTGCGGAAATCGCCCACAAGCATGGTCTGCCACTGATTGTCGATAATACGCTGGCTTCACCTTATCTTGTGCGCCCGATTGAACATGGCGCAGATATTGTCGTGCATTCGCTGACCAAGTTCATTGGCGGCCATGGCAATTCGATGGGCGGTATTCTGGTGGATGCCGGTACATTCGATTGGGCCAAGTCGGGCAATTATCCGCTTCTGACCGAACCGCGTCCCGATTATGCAGGTCTTGAATTGCATAAGACCTTTGGCAATATCTCTTTTGCGATTGCCGCGCGTGTTCTGGGTCTGCGCGATTTCGGCCCGGCTATTTCTCCATTCAATGCCTTCCAGATCCTGACAGGCGTTGAAACGCTGCCACTGCGTATGCAGCGTCATTCGGATAATGCATTGAAGGTCGCTACATGGCTGCATGGCCATGAAAAAGTGTCCTGGGTGAATTATGCAGGACTCCCGCATGACAAGTATCACGCACTTGCACAAAAATATTCGCCGAAGGGCGCGGGTTCTGTTTTTACCTTTGGCCTCAAGAGCGGTTATGAAGCTGGCGTCAAGTTTGTCGATAGTCTGGAGCTGTTTTCACTTCTGGCCAATATTGGCGACACACGTTCGCTGGTTATTCACCCGGCTTCCACAACGCACCGTCAGTTGACGGACGAGCAGAAAGTGGCCGCCGGTGCTGGCCCGGATGTTGTTCGTCTGTCGATTGGTATTGAAGACGCCGATGATATTATCGCTGATATCGAACAGGCGCTTGCCAAGGTCTGATGCGATGAGCCGGTTCCTCAGCTTTGATATTGATGGTGTGGAACCAGAAGAAAGCGCTCCGTTGCCGGAGCGCGTTCTTTTGGGCGATCCGCGATTTCTGACGTGGAATTTCGAGGAAAGTGCCGATGGCAAACTCTTTGCCGGCATATGGGAAAGCTCGCCGGGAAAATGGCGCATCGAATATGATGAGTGGGAATATTGCTATATCCTGTCTGGCCGCTCGATTGTCACAGAAGAGGGCGGGGAGAGCCGCGAAGTCATCGCTGGCGACCGCTTCGTTATCCGTCCGGGCTTCAAAGGGACATGGGAAGTGATTGAAACAACGCGTAAGGACTATGTGATCAGACTTTAAATGCTGAAAAGCGCTCAATTGCGCCCGCGTTCCCGTAAAGTTTGAGAAACAGCTCGACGCCGTGTGACACTCTTAGACTGATCTCTTCCTTACTCAACGGTTCACGCACTCCGAGCTTGATCTCGAGGTTGACAAATCCCAGCCACAGCCCTGCCAAATTGTCCGCAGCGACTGCAGGTTCTATGGCTAATAGTTCATTTCGGGAGCACGCTTTTGCTATAATGTTTGTAAGCAGTTCCTGCCCACGCCCCGGACCAATATCAAAAAACCTGCGAGGAAGTTCAGGATGGGCGGCCGATGCAGAGGCAATCAACCTGTCCCATCCATAAAGCTCGCGTCCGTTGATGAAATTGACATAGCGCAATCCGAAGGCAAGCAAAGCTTCCTTGATCGGAAGGTTTTGGGCAGCTCGGAATTCCTCATCTGTGATGGTACGGTCCGACTCTCGTCGGATTACGGCCTCGATGAGGTCTTCCTTGCTCGCCACGTGAGAATAAATGGTTGCCTTTGATACATTCGCAAGCCCAGCTATTTCGTCAAGCGTAACATCAAGGCCCTTTGCCAGAAACAAATCACGCGCAGCATTCAACAAAGCCGTGAGCTTCGTCTGGTCTTTTGGACGACCTCTTTGCCTGTTGGGCTTGCTCATACTGCGTTTCATTTCCAGCTTTTATCCCGTTAATAGGAGAGTATCGCGGCCATCAGCAAACCGCCCACAACGGTCACATGCTCAAGTGCGATCTGGAACTCATGCGTCTTTTTGGGCTCCTCGAACTTCCAGAATGGATGTCCGAGAGGAATTGACAAAAGCGTGAAGACACCCAGCGCACCGGCTCCAAGCCATCCTAGACCATAGACATTTGTGATAATCAAGGCTGATCCGAGCAATTGGCAGATGATCATCGCGACTGCGCAGGTCCTTGGAAACCTAAGCCCCGCGTCTTCCATCTCCTTTAGCACCAGGGGGAAATTAAACACCCCGAATAACCCAGCCATCCAGAAGAGAAGCGTTAGAAGAATTCTGGCGATAATCAATGTGACGGGATTTTCCAGAATGAGCACTATTATGTCAGGCATGGCGTCCTCAAAAAATTAACATACTCACCAGTATAGAAATTATTAACTAAACCGTCGAGTATGAAATATTGAACGCTGTGTTTCTATTTAAGCGCTATAAATCGTCAGAAAGTGCTGTATCCTCGCTGATCGCTACCAATTTAAAAGGAAATCCAATGTCGAAGGTTTTGGTTCTTTATTATTCCGCATATGGCCATATTGAAACGATGGCTTACGCAGTAGCTGAGGGTATTCGCTCGGCAGGTTCAGAAGCTGTTGTGAAGAGAGTTCCGGAGCTCGTTCCTGATGACGTGGCAAAAGCCTCTCATTTCAAACTTGACCAGGAAGCCCCGATCGCATCCGTCCAGGAACTGGTTGAGTACGACGCCATCATCGTTGGCGCGGGTACGCGCTTTGGAACAGTCGCTTCGCAGATGCGTAATTTCTGGGATCAGACTGGTGGCCTATGGGCGCAAGGTAAGCTCGTTGGTAAAGTAGGCTCGGTATTTACATCTTCCGCGACCCAACACGGCGGACAGGAATCGACCATACTCAGCTTCATACCAACGCTGCTTCACCATGGTATGGTGGTTGTAGGCTTGCCATACGCGTTTCAGGGGCAAATGGGTGTCGAAGAGGTGAAGGGTGGATCTCCTTATGGAGCTTCAACGATCACCGATGGCGACGGATCGCGCATGCCGTCTCAGGTTGAACTGGAAGCCGCTAGGTTCCAGGGCGCTCATGTGGCGAAAATCGCCGCCAAACTTGCATAACTCAACGGGGTTGATGGCAAGTTCATCTTAATTCGGAAATCGAGGAACAAGTCTCTGTGATAAGCAGGGGCTTTGTCCTCTATGCATATCTGCGTGGGAACCGCCCACGCAGAACTCAAGGTCAAAGACAGTGTCAGCTTTATTTTCTGCATTTCAACTAAAAGACGTCAGCCTGCGCAATCGTATCGCCGTTGCTCCTATGTGTCAGTATCAGGCACGCGATGGCTTTGTGAACGACTGGCATTTTGCACATTACGCGAGTCTTGCTCGTGGTGGGGCCGGTCTCGTCATCGTCGAGGCAACTGCCGTATCGCCTGAAGGGCGCATCACGCCCGGCTGCACCGGACTTTGGAAAGACGAGCAGACCGAAGGCATGGCAAAGGTCGCGGCTCTGATCAAGGCGGCAGGCGCTGTTCCCGGGATACAGATCGGACATGCGGGTCGCAAGGCAAGCGCCAACCTTCCATGGGAAGGTGACGATCATATTCCAACAGACGATCCTCGTGGCTGGGAGACAATCGCACCATCTCCGATTGCCTTCGGTGGTGGTCTCTCCAAAGTGCCGAAAGAGATGTCAATTTCGGATATTGAACGCGTTAAAGCGGATTTTGTATCTGCTGCAAGGCGTGCGAAGGAGGCGGGTTTTGAATGGCTCGAACTTCACTTTGCACACGGCTATCTGGCCTCCAGTTTCTACTCGGCCTATTCAAACCAGCGGACAGATGCCTATGGTGGAGATCAGGCCGGAAGAAATCGTTTCCTTATTGAGACATTAGCAGCCGTTCGCGATGTCTGGCCCGAAAACCTGCCACTTACCGTGCGTTTCGGTATCGTGGAATTTGATGGTCATGACGAGGAAATGCTCGCTCAGTCAATCAGCCTTATAAAGCAGTTTAAGCAGGGCGGTCTCGATCTTCTAAGCACGAGCATGGGCTTCTCTGCTCCGGTGGGCAAGGTACCATGGGGACCGGCGTTTCTGGTTCCGTTCGCTTCGCGTATACGCTCCGAAGCAGGTATTGCTGTCGGCTCGGCTTGGGTGCTAGATGCGCCGGGCGATGCCGAAAAAGCAATAGCGGACGATCAAATTGATGTGGTCATGATGGCCCGCGCTATGCTTGCGAACCCTCACTACCCCTATCAACTCGCGATGGCGCTAGGAGAAGAAAACCCTGCCTGGACGTTGCCCGCCCCGTATGCTCACTGGCTCGCGCGTTATCGGTCGAACAAAGGTGCTCTTTGAGAGCTTCGCTTTCGACCAATTTCTTTCCACCGACGGCGCGTTCGCTTTTACGCGTCTAACGCCGACCCTAGGCCAAAAGGTGATGAATGACCTCTCGTCCAGTTGCTCGCCATCCGCATCCTCACCTCTTGGCTGCTTCGCTTCCGAGGAAAATTCCGGACGCCCGGATCCGTTATGGAGAAGCAAGCCCGGTGCAGTTTGCTGACCTCCGACTGCCAAAAAAAACACCCCCAGCTGGCGGCTTTCCAGTTGTAATCTTTGTGCACGGCGGCGGATGGCTGGCAGATTGGAGCAAGGATTACGCAACGCCTTTCGTCGAGGCGCTGACTGAAACTGGAGTTGCCACTTGGGACATCGAGTTCCGGCGCCTCGGCAACCGGAATGGTGGATATCCGGGAACATTCCAAGATGTCGGCTTGGCTGCCGACCACCTGCGAAATCTCGCGCTTAAATACGCCTTGAACATCAATAAAGTTATTGCTGTAGGCCATTCCACCGGTGGTCATCTTGCTCTGTGGTTGGCGGGGCGGGGCAATTTACCATTAAATTCACTGACTTTTTCTGCTGATCCAATAGCTCTAAAAGGGGTCGTTTCACTCGGCGGTGTGAATGACCTTGAACATTCTCTCACGAGGGGAAGCAGAACGGATATCCATGATTTGCTAGGAATTCATTCTAGCCAGGTTGCTGAGCTTTTCACAGAAACGTCCCCTGCATGTCTCTTGCCGTTTAAAATCCCGCAAATATTGATCGCAGGAACACTGGAAGACGATTGGCGACGGGAAATGACCCGAGTCTACGCTGAGAAAGCGCGCGCTTGCGGAGACATCATCCGTTTAATGGAACCTGCGGACATTGATCATTTTGATCTGGTAGACCCACTTGGGCCGGCTTTATCGTTAGTTGCTGACGCGATCAAAACACTTATCGACCTTTAAGCTATGAGAATGAGCTCAAACAAAAAAAACATGATTAACGTGGTTGAGGCGGTTTGTCTGGGCTAGAAGGAACTGGTCTGCCCTTTAATTACGCCTCCTTGTCAAATATGTGCTGCATCCTTGCCGGAGCATGATCACTTTAAGGTCAATGCCTTATGAGAATGTTCGGGTCGCGTGAACTTTGAACGCTGTTGAAAGCTTGGGACGGCTGCACGGGTTTGCTGGGAAATGCTTTTATTAGAGGCGTGTCCCGGAAGGAGAATGACGGCTTTTCAGCCGATAAATAAAAAGCGGTCAATAAACGGTTGGTTTGACTTCGATTTCAATGGTTCTTTCTAATCTCGATACCATATTAGAAATGCACTGCCAGCCCAAGTATCGGCCCTTTTTGAATTACATCATAAACGAAACTATCTTGACTATAGTCGACACCGAGCGCGCGATAACCTGCAACGGCAGATAGATTGTCCTTGAACTGGTATCCGAGTGTTCCAGCAAAATCCCAATCCATTTTTGCCTGCCCCGCACCCACGACACCCCAGCCACTGAAGTAAAGATCATCTGTTAGGAAGTACTTACCTTGCATTCCGGCGACAGCATCAACCCATGCAGCGCTGTCGCGGCCGCTGTGCGCATCGAATAGCTACACATTTTGAGACTAAACGATTGGGAACGCGTGTCATCTTGATACAGCCTTTATCACTTACTGGCTGCTTTATGGGCTTCGAACGCCCCTGCTTTCTTAGACAAAAGTTTAGCCTGCCTGTTAATATCCCTGATGCGTCTTGACATGTTGGGGGAAATTGCGCATCCGGCATCATATTATTCTGGTTGCAACGTTGTTGTTTTGCGTGTGGGGCGCGAGAAACATCTGACAATTCGGCAACTAACGTATGCATAGTTCAATCGGGGGCGTATTGAAATGCAATTTGGTATGAATTGGGCTCCCTTGGGTGGCGCTGTAGTAATTTTAATATCGAGCTTCGTTCCCGCACAGGCGCAGGAAGCAGCTGACTCCATGGATAAAAAGGAAGCGCCTGCCATTGAGTCAAAGCGTTTTGATGGCAGGTTTTATCGTTTCGCTGAAGTCAAAGCCGCTGACGGGAAAGCTCTCACACTGGCTATTGCGAAGACCGCATCCGAAGCCGGCAAGAAGCGTTCCGGCAATGAGCCGTTATTGACCGCACTTGTGCCGTTGAATGCTGTGCTGCCAATTGGTCTTGGTTTGGCTGCCAATGGCAAAAATGTCGTCACGATCCCTTACCGCAATTGCAATCATGCTGGATGCTGGGCGCAGCAAAAGCTTGATCAGAAAATGCTGAGTGATTTGCAAAAAGGGTCTGCAGGTGAGGCGCGGCTGCGCCTGATGAACGGCCAGAACATCATTCTCAAATTTTCGTTGAAGGGCGTCACCAGGGCTCTCGCGGAATGGCAACTAACGGTCTCTTCACCCGCAATGAGATCACATGGCGCACGTTGCCTTGGAAGGGCAGTGAACTCCTGACCAGGCGGCTCAGCGAATTGCCGCCCTATGCGAGCGTTGATTATGACCATGTTTTGAACAGGCGCGATTTAGAATTGAAGGTGGCGATGGTTCTGGTTGGACTGTGGCAACGCGTCTGGCGGATGGCAATATTAATGCCGATATCGGCTATTCACCCATCATCAAGAGTACGGCCGATACCAACGGCAAGGATTTGTTTTTCGTCAGCACATCGCAGCAGTGGTGATGTGTGATCAGGGGGAACTATGGCAAATTTTGAGGCAATTACGATTAATAAACTTAAACGGCTTTTTGTTGCGACCATGACTGTGGTCGCATTGAGCATTGTTGTTGCTGGGTGTGTCACGACAAAGCGTGATCCGCAATTGATAGCTGCTTTGCAAGGTATCCGCGTATCGGAAGTACAAGTGCAGCTTGAACCCAAAGTCGTCAGTACGGTGCCTCTTATGAATGGACTGACGGTTGATCGGCAGGCAGAGATGGTACGGGCCGCTCTTATTTCAGAACTGAAGCGAGAGCTTATCGGCTATCCAGGTGGAACTCGCCCGGCTCGATTGATCGTCACTGTCACCCATCTTGATCTTGCGTCCGAGCAAGGGCGCGTACTTAGGTCTACAGATAGCACTGTTGAAGCAGAAGTCAGGTTGGAAGATGCACGCACGCGCCAACTGATAGCGTTTAATCCGAAAAGTCGTGGTGCAGATATTGGCTACAAGGGAGGTGGTTTGGCTATTCCTATTGCCATGGCTGTGAATGCAGCGACCACAAAGAGCCAGCAGCATCTTGTGGAGAAGCTAGCTGCTTACTTCACGCAGGGAGTAAAAGTCTGGCTGACGCCTCAGTGACGTATCAGCCAGCAAATTTATTAATCAATAAAATTATATGCTAGATCAGGAAGTCCAAAATGAAACGTGCTGTGTTATTTGCATTGCTTGGAACATCTGTCGTCCTTGCAGGCTGTGGTGGTCGTGAAGCAAAACCTATAGCAATAACCAATCCGACCGATAGCGCTTTTGATTGTGCGGGGATTTCCCGCGAGTTTGCTGCAAATGAGCGGCAGATAACGGTTACGCTGAAAGAACGCAGTCAGGCGCAGGGCAAGAATATCGTTCTGGGAGCCGCAGGCGTATTCTTCCTTCCCGCATTGTTTTTCATGGATCCGAAGTCACCTGAGAAGGTGGAGATTGATGCGCTGCGCAATCGCAACAAGGTTCTCGAAGACATTGCTCGCACCAAGAAATGTGCGGCACCAAAATCCCAACTGACCGAAGTTTACAAAAAACTCGATAATCCCGGCAGCGGGCAGTCCGTAAAATCCAGGGATTAAAAGGTGATGTTTGAGAGTTTAATCATGCAATGTTTCTTCAATAGCTTCGAGATCACAAGAGGATGCGAAAAATGAAAAATATATTAAAAAAATATACTTTAATTCTTCAGAAGTTTTTCCAATTTACATTGGTTACACTCATTGCTTCTGGTCTAACGGGGTGCAATTCAGTTGGTTCTTCGGGCGCGCCAGCAAATGTATCTCAAAAGGAAGAGCTTCAGGATTATGCCGGACTAAAAGCTTTCAAGGCGATATGTCTGGATACTGCCCCCTCATTCTCCAACGCTGTGGCAGTTGCTAGGCGTTTTGGTGTTCAGGATTTTATTGAGCTTGGCGAAGGCAAAGCGGGAATGTCTGCAGACAATTCCCTTTCTGCTCAGATAAAGCCCAACCACGAATGTGCCGTGACGACAGCCAAATACTCTGGAAACAGATTGGCTTTGCGTAAGGCCTTTATTGCGACTGTCTCATCGGTCACAGGAAAAGGCATGTCCGGAAGCAAGGTTCCTTTTACAGCAGAAATTCAAGGAGTTCCTTTGATTTTTATGCATGACCCAAATGGCGGAGAAGCATTTGTCATTCTTAGAGCCAAGTAGATTAATTTCAATCATCTAATTGTTATTATTAGGCAGGGTCGGCCACGAGGAATTTTGCATGCCGCCAATATTTCTCGCATGTATCCGCTTTTCCCAAGGGAACCAAGTGGATACATCGCTGGTTTGATCCTGCCGCATTTGCCAGCAAAGGCGTTGGCAGCCTACTTAGCGGGTTGTTGGTGTTTCAGCCTGTCTTACTGCAATCACGGCAACTGACACCTGATGTCAATGCACCGATTGGCAATCAGTCCGGCATAGGAGCTGCACCAAGCGGTGTTCCACTCGTTGATATTGTGACGCCCAGCGGATAGGGACTGTCGTATAATAAATAGGGCAACTTTAATGCCGGCACGCCCGGTCTGATCCTCAACAGTCACAATGGCGAGCTTGGTACATCGAAACTCGTTGGCGTGGCACCGGGTAATGCCAATCTGAAGAACAGCGGCCTGCGAGTGTCATTCTCAATGAAGTGACAAGCGGTAAACGAACTGTTCGACACGAATGGCTCGACCAGCACATCATTGAAAGTATAAAAGAGGCTCAGGACTTCGCAACACAATGGCTCGGGACAACGTTGTTCAGAGCGCGTCTTACGCCGGGGCGCAGTCGGCCCGACTATAGTGGCTTCACTGATCCAAAACGTAACACAGCCACGCTTTCGAAGACCTGCTTCATATTCTGTCCAGCTTGTAACCTTAAACTTTTGCTTCGATATCCAGTGACGACGAGCGGATTTGTGTTTGAAAGGCTGCGGCTTGTCCCAAATTCGCAGCAAGTCACAACACTACAAGCCAATGCTGCGGAACTCTGAAACAGAAATGGTATTCATGCACCGAACGCCCACAGGGACAAACGCCCCATTCCAGCGACGCGGTCAGCTTACAAACCATAAACAATCTATAGCTTTTATCGCCAAGGCGAGGGGTACGATGCTTGTCAAATTAAGGCATCACCCGTTTTCAAACATAACGCCCTCCCAGATTGATTAAAGACGACGTCCTAAGGTGATTATATAGTCACCACCTGGCTGCCTAGGCCGTATAACATCATTTCCAGTAATGCTCCGGCCCGTTTGAATTGATTCCCAACCTGCCCCGTTATTTCCAAGCCCACGTCTAATATATCTCCATCTGTCCCATCTATATGGATCCCCACCAACTTGTACGGAAAAATCTCTGTCTTTATAAACATAATATCTAGTTCCACGGCGAACGACGGGAACTTCTATAATTCTGTCATGCGTTTCATCTGCGGTCACTGACATATTATAGTTATAATCTTTCGCAACATCAATTAATGTCGAATTACTGTCCCGTTCTTCTACTCTTTGTCGTATATCTTCTGGCACAGGGTTCAACCTTGGCGGACCATAGTTCAGAGCTTCAGGAACGCGAGGCGCGACTGGCCCTGGGCGGGCGTAAGGCTCTACTCTGCGCTGATGTGGGAATGCGGCTTGTCGCGAGGCCCGCCCAGCACCTTCATGAACCGGCGAGGGCTCACGCATGCGTGCGTGAACACCGTCCTGTAGATCGGCCGAGGCTCTGTCAATGGCAATATGTGCCTGGGGTCGGGCTGCCTGGTCGCGCGCATGAAAATTAGCCACGTCTCTGTCAATGATTTCCGATGCACGAGCCATCTCAGGATCAAATGGAGCCTCAGCATCTCGCAGAATATTGAATAGTTCTTCGTCCATTAAACTACCTTTAAAAAAACAAGCAGCTTAAATTTGGCAACAAGACGTTTTGCTCGGATTGAATATGCAGATTGCATTCCTTGCCTCGCATACCACCCTGTCCGTTCGTCTCGTCTCATAAATGGAAACACAATAACACCGCGGCATAAACTGTCATAAGTTGTAGGTGAAAACGGATGAGGTGAGCTGATTGCGGGTGGCTTTGCAATTTCAGGCATGCCAGTGCGCAGGTCCACATCACTGCGCGGCGTTGGTGCATGAATGCCATTTCTGTTTCAGAGCACCTACAGTATCGGCTTGTAATGTCGTGACTTGCTGCGAATTTGGGGCAAGCCGCAGCCTTTCAAACACAATTCCGCTCGTCGTCACTGGATAACGAAGCAAAAGTTTAAGGTTACAAACTAGGCAGAGTATGAAGCAGGTCTTCGACAGCGTGTCCGTGGCGTGACATGCACGAACGCTATGGCAAATGGAAGTCGGTTTCGTGAGTCCTTTTTTATGCCGACTGCACAATGATGTGCTCGGACCACGGTGCTATTGATCGTGTCGGGGTGACGTCTTGCTCGACCATTTCCGCCAGCGTCTCCAGCATCACCTCGAACACACCTGTCGAAACCCAGCGCCGGTAGCGCCAGAAGACGCTGTCCCATTTGCCATACTCGTCGGGCAGGTGACGCCACTGTGATCCAGTTCGTGCAATCCACATCATGCCCCGAAATACAGCCGGTTGTCCTGCGCTGTATGGCATCCGCGCGCCCTTTCAGGTGGCAGAAATTCTCCGATGATCGCCCAAGGCCGCCTCTGAAAGACAGCCATGAATCAACAGCTGAGCCCCATGTCAACCTTTGTCCACGAAACCTAGCAACTGTTGCTAGCTTTATTGCTTCTCACTCACGAATTTCGTGAATAGGATATTCGGGAAAATTGCGGGATCCGCGGATAATAAAAACATCGAATACGATTCGACCGTTTTCACTAACTAAATGCTTCGCCAAGTGATTTGGGTCGAAAATCCGGGATAAATAAGGAAGTCGAGCTTTGCAGGATGCAGACACGGACGTGTCGCTAGCTTTTGTGTAGTTGCTAGCCTGTTGCTAGGTGAAAAACACAAAAAAGAGCCGCGAGGCTCTTGGTAAATTATATCAATGTTTTCAAGGAGGTAAGTGGTGGGCGATGAGAGACTCGAACTCCCGACATCTTCGGTGTAAACGTGGCGGTTGAAGCTTAAATCGTTGATTTATATTAGCTTTTTTCCGCGTTGGTTCCCGTTCGTTCCCGCTGTGTTCCGTTGATTTCTTGGCAAATCTTGGCGGTTCGTGGCGGTATTCGCCTTGTCAATCACTTCCCAGATTTCCAGAAAATGAATGACAAATCTATCATAGCAGACTGCTCCAGTCTCTTCTAGAACCCGCTCTTTTGACCTTCTCCCGGAGCATCGCAATATCTGAATCAGGTGTCTGCTCAACGATAGGATAGATCTCAAAAGGTGCATCCACGAGATCAAGCATATCACGAATAGCTCTGCGATGAGCATCGGCTTCAGATGTTGAAGAAGATACCGAAGTAGCAGTCGGAACCTGAATTTTCTTCGCATTACGCGAACGAATGCGCCCAGCTTTACCAGTCGTAAACAATCCATCGATGTCGCCCTGGTGATCAGGATGGTGATGCCCATAATGTTTTTTCAGGGTCCGCTCGTCAATGGAAAGGTAACCAGCGATATCACTGGTATTACCGCCGCCTTGCATGAGCCATGTCGCGGCCGTGTGGCGCATGGCATGCCGATTCAGGTCTTTACGTTCGACGTCGTCAGGAATGACTTTTTTTAATTCGCTGAAGAAAGCCTTAGCTGTCGAGCCTGCAGGTTTTCCAGAGCGTTCCACCAGATATCTAGCACCATTTTTATGCCACCGGCGCATATGCGCGAGCAACCGCATGGGGATGCGAATGGGGTCGGCTCGCTTGTTAGATGGCACCATCTCGCCTTCCCATGAACGGTAGAAGATGCCGTTTTCGAGGTCGATCCACGGACGGCCTTCTTCCTTGATAAATGAGGCTTCTTCCATGCGCTCGGTGCGCGTCCCTGTGTAAATACCAGTCAGGAAATATCGAGCGATGTGCCGTGTCGGGCGGGCCTTCGTCGTTATTGTAACACCACGGTTTTCTGCTTTCGCTCGCTTTCCAGTGTACGAATACGTCCCTTTTTTTCGGTAGAACGCCCAGAGTACTTTCGCGGCTTGATCGCGTGTGAAGAAGCCGTAACGAGACTTTTGAGGCGCTGGAAGCTTAAAATTGATCCGAGCATCAGCCATAACGTCGTCGCCGATGGCTAATTGAACAGCAGCGCGCAGATCTTCGAGCATGCGTCGAGTCGTTGATGCTGCATGTTTAGTTGCAAATTCCTCGCAACTGCGCTTGTTAATGTCAGATACAAGTTTGCGACCCCAAAAATCCAGGATCGCTTCCATTCGCTTGATAAAGTCGCGCTTTTGCTTTTTCTTGCTTTCCAAGC
This sequence comes from Ochrobactrum chromiisoli, assembly GCF_026241335.1. Lineage (GTDB taxonomy): Bacteria > Pseudomonadota > Alphaproteobacteria > Rhizobiales > Rhizobiaceae > Brucella > Brucella chromiisoli. The sequence goes on from NZ_JAPHAV010000001.1 coordinate 1,121,262, forward strand.
GTGGACTGATGTCGTGAATATAATGGTTGACGACATCCGCAATCGGCATCTCGTGCGCGGGCGTCTTCTGAGGCGTGCCCTTAAGAACCTGTTCAGAATGCTTCTTTGTCAGGTATGCTTGGAGGAACCTTTCAGCGCCGCCAAGGTCGTCAACGCCGCATCCAGTGCTGTACTGTTTGTCGTCGTCGTAGACGAAATAGACGGCTTTGTGTGTGACCCGCCCTGCGGCATCACGTCGTTCCTTCCTGAGCTTGAGATGCGCAGTTTTGCGGGGTCTTGACAACTTTCTAGCCACTCCTTGATAGCTTTTCTGGTCACGTAAAGGTTCTTTGTATTCGGACGAAGGACGGCAAGATGACCATCCGCTATGGCTTTTCTCAATGTCTTTATAGACATTGATTCTGATGGTGTCCGGAGCGTCGGTTCAATAGCAAAATACCCCTGAAGCTCCGGCAGACATATTGCATCTTCGAGTTTGAGCGGTGCGGTCTCATGTATATCTGCAGGAGATTTTCCTTGTAGATAGTCATCGAGTTCATCCAAGACCGCAAACGCCTCTTCTTCTCTAACTTTCTGAGCTTCGAGTGTCCGTATGCCGTCGTTTAAGAGGTCGAGGATATCGACCTTGTCTTTTTCAGATTCATTGGTCATCAGTCGCCAATCATCCCATATTCGTACATATAGCTATATTTTTTACATACTTTCTTATTCAGTCTACCTTCATACAAGTTAATCTGAGCAAGCTGGGGCCAGTGTCTTACATAAACACCGTCTTTGCCAATTCGCCCCGAATATTGCTGTTCGACCGCCGTTGAAGTGTCTTCTTTTGTGGCGACAATTTTAGTCGAACACAATACTTTGCTGGAATTCATTCGGTCAGCTACTACATGTCTGATTACGAGAGAATTCTTCTTATCTTTTACCTCAATCCAACATTGCGTTTTTTCCGTGTTAGAACACGTTCCGCTGCTTGCATAATGTCCTGACAAATCACTAGCCTGCGCGGTTGCACTCAGCGACAAAAATGCAACCGTAACAATTGCAATATTCTTCATTCTCAAGCCCCTTCTATTTCCCAATTTTCTTATCTTTCAGATGCTCAAAGATGTCATCTGCCAAAATCTGCGTCATAGTGCGCGGATCGTCCGCGCAGCTATTATTCATGTACCAGCTATCTGTCAGTCCGCAGGTTGGGCATCTTTCTGGCTTCCAACCCTGACCTTCGGTGTCACACTCGACGCAGAGCCATCGCCATTTTTGCTCAAGCGCACTCATAATACGCCTCCGGGAATTCAAATAATTCTTCCGGTTTCTGCATGCTTTTGAGCAGCCGAAGCCGAGTTTTGGACTTCAAAAGCTGGGTGATTTCATCACCCGTTAGCCGACCTCGTTCGATAAGTGTATTCGCGAGTTTCCGCACATTATCACGTCGTTTTTCGATGATGGTTTTGACTTCAGACATGCACTCTTGAAGAAGCGACTCAACCTTTTTCTGGACGTCAGGACGGCTCTTCAGTGTTGACAAAACAGGGTCAACCTCGGCTTCTGCAAGAAAAATGAGTTGATCCTGCTGACCTGTAGACAGCCACATGCGTGCACACCAAAAAGTTGCTTCTTTCAAGTCTGACCATCCGCCATCACCCTTATCACCGAAAACGATTTCTTCGGCTGCTAGACCGCCGAGCAGATGACGAACCATCGTCAAAACTTGGCTTTTTGTACGTAGATAAATCTCTGATGGTGGTCTGATGATTGCTACGCAACCACCGTTAAATTCACCTGAATCTGTCAAAACCTCGCGGCAAACTTCCGCGTAATCGATCTCTTTCTCATACTCAATTGCAATTATTGCGTGTCCGGCTTCGTGAACTGCGGATCGTGCTAAGGCTTCTGCAGGCATCGGCGTGCGAGCTGGAAGTGCTGCCAACAAATCTTCTAGCTTCAGATCACGACGCGCACGTCGAGCTGTCCGTCTAGCATTGCGTACGAGCGACTCTAACCACGCGCCAGCCATGCCACTTGTCCTGCTGACCACGGGTTCAAGATCAACGCCTTCGAGATCATTTTTCAGATGATATCTCAGGATTCCTTCACGTGCCGGGGCATCTGGAAGCGGGATTTCAATGACTTTATCTAGACGGCCGGGGCGTCTGAGCGCGGGATCGATTTTGGAAGGTAAATTCGTAGCCGCAATTACAACTACACCCTTACGCCCTTCAGAGCCGTCCAAGCATTCGAGCAAGCCATTAATCGCTTTAGTGTCGTAAGATTCATTGCCAGAAGCCCCCGAATTTCGGTCGCCTGCGCTATCGAATTCGTCGATGAATAAGATACATGGTGCCTTTTTACGGGCTTCTGCGAAGCTCGCACGCATGGCTTTCAGATAGTCGCCGAGGTGTCCTTTAGATTGCCATTGCGCGTACGATGTCATTACAATTTTGACGCCGCATGTGCGTGCAAGAGCTGACGCAAACGTGGTTTTTCCGGTACCGGGAGCACCAAAAAGCAGGATGCCTTTGTCGACTTCTGACCATGAAATTTCACCAGATTTCCAATCAGCGAGGTCGATTGCGAGATCACGACCCCAGTCGCCAGCGGCCCCTAAACCATGCAAATCATCGAGTGTGGGGCCATCATTTTCCGGTCGGAAATCGCCTTTGGTTTTCGCGATTCCGTCGCTCTTTCCGACGTTCAAATACGTGCGTACCATCATGACGCTCTGGCCAGTTGAACGATCTTTTGAGAAGATTTTCATCAACGTGAAAAGTGGAATCTTCACGAGTTGTTGGCCGATTTCCTTTGGCAAAAAGAAGTTCGGATCGATGTATTTTTTGACAGATTTCTCAAGGATGGATGGCGTGAGTTTAAGCTCGATATCAGCGTCAACAAGCTGATGAATCTCGCTGTAAACAGCGTGATCTGGACGCGCGTAGATAAAGACGCGCGTGTAATCGAAAATATGACTCAGAAGATCCGTTGCGTTTTTTAGAGAGCCTTCTGCATAATTTTCAAAATTCAGAGTAGTCGTTTTTTGAGGTCGATTACCGTGGTACTGCTGCTTGAAATTTCCTTCGAGCACATCTTCAATTCCGGCGTTAAACAGGTCGATTTGTTGCTCTTCAGCACGCAGGATAAAAGTGCAGGATGCACTAGCATCGAAAAATTTTGCGCGAGCTTCATCTGAGTGCGCGCACACACTTTCAGAGAAAATTTCATACAGAAGTCCGACTTTGAAATCTTCGATTACAGGATCAAAAAAATTGCTTTGCTCATTTGCGGAATCATTCTCATCAGGAAATGCAAAGTCGTCATCGGGGAGATTAATCGCATCTAGAATGTCATGATGCTGATCATGAGCATCCAATTCTTTTGCGACTTCAGCGCCGAAGCGTGGCTTCTCTTTATCCTTGCTGTTCATGGGTTTCTCCTTGTTTGAGCGCTCGACCCAGAAAAACTCTGGGGAGCTGGCATGTGCATGCGTAGTCCGCGAAAAATAATGTCGACGGCTGAAGTCAGGCCGTGGCGAAAGCGGTCACGGCAGGAAGACTGGCTTTAAGATGCTGAAAAGTTCGCGGCGTATAAGCGATATCAGGCAGATCGACACCGACGTCTCGGCTCATGCCTACGGCGTCCAGCTTTCCATGGGAATGGCCGTAGAAATGGACAGACCCGCGATTTGATGCAGGCCAAACGCGATGAGCATAGTGAGATAAAAAGACCCGTTCGCCGCCGTCAGAAGTGACAAGTGCGTGCGTGGGTTCCTGATCCCAGTCCAGTTCTGCGAGATGTGATAAAACGTTGCCGTCTCTGTCGACATCATGGTTGCCCAAGATCAGGATTTTGCGACCATTGAGCCGTCTAAAAATAGCCTTAGCGTGCGCAGGGCCGCCAAAGGAAAAATCGCCGAGGTGATAGACAATATCGGTCTGCTTGACGGCTGAATTCCACGCGTCGACGAGGAAGTCATCCATTTCATTTACTGAAGAGAATGGTCGATTGCAGAGACCGAGGATTGCTTCGTGTCCGAAGTGCGTATCTGCAATATAAGTCTTTTGAACGTAACTCATTTTAGGTTCCTTTCTAGTACGATTATGCAATGAATACGGGCAGTTAGCCTGTCGCCTTTCATGCAGTTATTCGTATCGAGAGAAGGAACCTCGTCATTTGTTTACGCCTCGGAAATGACACCTATGGCCGAAGAAATCGGACAACAATGTCGTTGATGAGACCATCATATACTAGGATCTCATTCCTATTTCAAGTATTATTAGTATGCCATCGTGCTTGAATCGTGGTCGCTTTCTTTTTCGATGAAAACCTTCTTATCGCCGTTGTAATTGATGACGCGCTGGCAGCTATCTATTACTCCCTGAGGATTTCCGCGCATCAAACATACGCCGAACGACTTCCACCAAGTCGGAAAATGGGGATTTTCAGCAATGGTAGACATCGTATCTTTTATCAAACCGCCGATAGCTTTATCTGCACGAGCTATATGAGACCACGTATCAAGCTTTTCTACATAGTATTTTCGAACCCAAGCCCTATCAGACGATGGAAAAATACGGTTTAAAGCATCGTAAAATTGACGTGCTTGATCTTTGAAGCCTTCGGTACACATGAAGCGCAAATTTTCAGGCACAGTTTTGATGTCGATTGGATTTATGCCGGGGTCTTTTTCACCGATACGCGGCTTTGAAGGCGGCGCGTCTTTCGACACTGATATGCAATCGAAATTGTGTTTTAACGTCCAATTCTCATAAACATCTTTGTGTGAAACTTTCAGGAAATCATCTATCTCTTGAAGTAAGCCTAGATCAGCAGGTATCATAAGACCTGTAGGCGATTTAAATGAATAATTCTTATCAGATGAAGAAAAAACAAGCTCGTATAGATCACCTTTTATTTCATTATGTGCAATGTATTTCTGATAAATCTCATTGATAAACTCTTTTTCAAGATCAGCCCATGACTGCCAGCATGAGCTTTTGTAAGTCAACACAAGCGCTTTTTCGACGATGTATTTTGGCTGCTCTATTTCTAATTTTTGAGATTCAGCTGATTTATATGTCGTCAATCTATATAGCACTCGTCCATCGAGTTCGCTCTTCTCTACCGTCGATCCATCTTCATCAATAAATGTGATACGTGGCTCAGATAATTCATTGGTCATCTTATATACTCCTCTAAATTTAAAGTCTCATGCAATACGCGTTCGTTATCAAGTCTTCGAGAAATCTCATCGATATCTCTCTGAGAAACAGGAAGAACACCGAATGTAGATTCAACTACAGCTCCCCAATTCCACCATCTGATAGTCAACTTTATTCGATGTGTGTGATCATGTTCATCGAAATAATAATTTTGTAAAATAGGGAACACTTGATCTTTTATTTCTTCTTCATCAAGTTCATCATCCGCTGACCAAATAATTTCTTTTACACCGTCCAGCTTTGATACCGGTGCTTCTTCATCGTCCGCGATTATTTCTGCTAAAAATGCCGAAGCAATATCGTCTACGCCAAAATCGTCTTCAATTTCTGCAGGTTCGAATTCGACAGGTTCATCAACCTTGGTTTCGATTACTGACTTTTTGAAAACCTGTGGTTCATCACTGGATATCAAATCGTTGAGCATCTCGACGTCGATGTCGCTTATATCGATGTCAAGTGCCTCTTCTTCGATATAGGATACTTCAGCAGATGCTGGCTGAATGTTGTTGAACGCGGGCTTGGTGAACGGAACCGCCCGTAACTGGTCGTTACGTTCACTATTAGAAGCGGGTTTCTTCGTCTGAACGTTTTTTGATGCTTCTATTCGGGCTTTTCTGGCACTCTCAGCGTCTTCATGATCGACAGTCAACGATGGAGAATTGTGTTCAATAATGTCAGGATTGGCGACTTCTTCAGCGCAGAATTTGAAGGCTGCTTCATCAGCTCCGAGCGTTGCAATAGCGTTGAGCAAACGCTGTCCGCGATACTCGCGCGTCGTGTAACACGGTGACACTGGAGCCTTGTCCAGTGCTTCTTGAAGAGCTACCTGCCAAGCCGAAAAGTAAACATCGTGAGGGCGCTTCTGGATACGCCAGAATTCGTTTTGGGCTTTGATCCAGATATTTGAATTCACGCGGTAATCCGAAGCGTCCACGCCGCCTATATGGCGCTGCTTATGTTCACCAGGTTCGAAAGTTGCACGCGTCATGTGATGAGATGGTGCGCGGAGGTTCAAATGGAAATCGACACGTTCCAGCGGACGACCACGGCCTTCTCTCCTGATTTCTTCAACACGCAGTCCAAAGCGTCTAACTGTTGCCAGCTCTTTGTCTAAATCGCTCAGGACACGCTGACGGAATTTACCAAAGCTCATGCTTCCGTCTTTATCAGCTGGAAATCCAGTCCATTGAAACAAGTCTTCCAAGCTCGCTGATACGATAACCTTGTTTTGTCCATGTGGTGTCCATTTTTCACGAGCAGCCGCTGCGGCAAGCACTCTATATAAGCGTACCGAATATTTAGATTTCATCTGGCTGATAGGCGCGAGTTCGAGATAAGCATATGCGGGCATCTCGCGCATCAGTATGCGGATTGGCTCAGGTAGGCTGTATCTGATGATGTCTTCTTTTTCAGTACTTTCGAGCCAGCTGAAAAGGAGGGGTACGTTTTCAAAGCGACGTGTCTTCTTTGTGCCGTAAGATACGGTTGTAGACATCAAACGTCTCATGGAGACCTTCAGAGCGTCTCTGCGAGCGTGATCTCCGAGAAATTTTAAGGCTGTTGCGACGGGCAGAGACGTGAAATCGCTGGCCATATCTTTATCAGCTTCATAAGCAGCAGATATCAGTAGCTCGTGAAGTGCGGCATCGTCGGCGGTTAAGATGTCTGCTGATGTAATTTCTACTGCGTCGAGCATTTCCAGCGGTCTAGGGCTTTCCGGTGCTATCTTTGTAAGTGATCTCGTAGAGACTGCTTCTATTATATTGCCGCGTGTTTCGGGTTGTATAAATCTAGTCATTATTATTGTCTCAAGGCTTATGTATTGAGTATGATTTCATCGGCGCAAATAAGTCAAGACGTTTAAATGACATGGTTTGAAAACATGTCATATAGACGTTTTTGTTTAAATGACATACTTGGGAATCGTGTCATCTAGTCATGGATACTGTTTAGATGACATGTTTTTGAGTTGTGTCATATAAACATATTTTGCGTTTATCTACGTTTAGATGACGTGTTTTCGGATCATGTCATTTAGTCGTGACATTGTTTAGATGACATAGTTGGGAATCATGTCATTTAAACATTTTTGGCGTCTATATGACGTGGTTTTCAGTCGTGTCATTTAAACGCAATCCGGGATTCTTGTCATAAAAACAATGTTGACGAGCGTAGACCGTCAAACGGTTTTAGACCGAAAGTGTCAACACTGATTTTGACGATTCTAAATAGAGCTGTTGGCGGTCGATTTTTGGTTTGTTTTTGAGACTATCCCGTGCCGCTTCGCGGGGGGTGCTTCGCACGAGTCTGGTAGAGCCTTTTTCTTCGGTCGTAGATAGTGCGATTTAGCGGAGCATGCTCACGTCGGTGTCGAGCGTTTGACGTTTGACGAGGTTCGAAATTCATCGGCGGATTTAGCGTCGGCTAGTTTCTTGCAACGCCGTATCTCATTCTCATCTCGTAGAGACAGAGGAGATTGAATATGCCGCGTCCAGTGAATTTGAGTGCAGCAGGTGTTGCAAAGGCCCAGCGTCAAGCAAAATATCGCAATAAGCTCGTGCAAAGCGGAGAGCCAGAGGCTGACCGCGTAGATACGGCTATTGCTCAGGCATGCGTTGCTCTTTTAGCGCATGTTGATGCCGAGCGAATAGAAACCCTCAGACCTGCGCTTCATGCACTTATTCGGGGTGTTTTGGATATTTTGGATGCAGACGGTTTTGATCGTGGTGCTTCTAGCAAAGTCCTGCGTCGTCGGATGTCATTGCTAGCACGCCCGGAAATTCAGCATTTTGTCGAAAAAGGCCGTTTTCATAAGCGTCTCAGAGAATATAGAAAATAAGTAGTCCCCCCATTACTTGCTACTTATGAATCTTGAATCTGACGATGCTCTTCGAGACGGATATAAGCAAATAAACGCTAGAATCTTGCAGAGCATTCGCAAACGCTATTCTCTGAAATAAGGAGAATAGATATGCAAAAATCGGCTCATTCTGCTGTTATAGCAACGCGGTTAAATAATTTGGAACAGAAATTCGATGAACTTAACGATGATCCGTCTGAACTGAATTTATTGCTTATGCGATTAGCTAAAATGACAGTCGAAGGAAGCCAAATAAACGGATCTATGTATGATCCGTGGCAGTCTTTAGAATATCATTTTGATGAGGTGGGTTATTCAATTCCAAGAGCGATTTTCGGTGATGGCACAGGGTACGCGCACAGATACGAGCATGTAAAATATAATCATAATCTGTGGTGGCTGATATTCGAAGATTTCATCGACGATGAAATAATCAATTCAAATACAGTACCGTCCGTGTACGGAAGAGTATTCGGCAGCGATTTTGTCAAAAAATTCGGATTTGGATTTGATGAATCTTTGTGCGCTGATATATTTGGAAATCCGGAAAATTTAGATGATTTTAGAAATGGAAGTTTGGGTAATTTTAGACATAGTCTATTTGAAGTTATTGAATTTCACAATGAAGAAATAGATAATCCTCTAGTGCTTTACGAATTTAACGGAGAAAACAGAATTGATGCTTCAAATAGCGGGCTACGAGCTTTATGCAGAAATTATGAAGGTAGAATAAGAAGTTTGGAGATTGATATAGAGGTTCTACGTAATAGAGTATCTTCACTAGAAGAGCGGATATAAATTATTTTCACTTATTTTTATATTTTCTCTTGCAACTTACATTTCACGCAAGCAATATATATTAACACTGGATGTTTTCCTTTCCATCCAGTGTTAGTTAGTTGGTAATAGAGCATACTCCACGTCCGCACAGTTTTCAGGGTTTACTGTGCGGACATATTTTTAAGTCGAGATATTTTAGCATGAGACTAGATTTCCAGTTTGACGAGCGAGCGTTACAAAAATCCCTGATCCACCTTGAAAAATCTGTATTCCCGAAAGCCGCCGCAGGCTTTCTAAATGGTCTCGCATTCGAAGCCCAAAAAACGCTGAAAAATCACGTAAAAGAAGCATTTGACGGCTCAGTCCCCTTCACTGAGCGTGGCTTCGTCGTGTCAAAAGCGAAGCCAAATTCTTCACTCGGGACGATGTTTGCCGAGGTTCGAATCCAGCCTGCTCAAGCTGCCTACCTGAAATTCCAGATCGACGGCGGCACTCGCAAAACGGGAGATGCAGGCTCAGGGCCTTTTGACCTTTTTGTTTTCGGATCGAAGAAAAATAAGGCAGGCAACATACGGTGGGGCTATCCCAAGCAGCTTAGCAAGCAGAATCGTGAGGAAAAATCAAAGCGTGCATCCCTTCGCTCGCAAAGAGAAGCCGCACGCGCGCAGGGGCAAGATACTTCACCGTTTGCGTATTTCAGAGCATCTCGAAATCGTCCAGGAATCTTCTTCGGTGAAGTGGGCGGTGTGAAAGGATATTGGCAACGGCCAAAACGGTCAAAAGCGGCCCGCAAGCGTCTTCCCGGCGTCATATCTGTTCGTCCGACAGAACAGCTGAAGCCTCTGCTAAGCGTAGCAGATCACGCGCGTTACAAACCTCGATATCAGTATCAAGCACAGATCACTAAAGCTCTGCGCGTGAAAGCTACTCAGCAGTCTTTTGCACACGAGCTGAATCGTCAGATGTCGAAAAATACCCGTTAAATCAATGGTTTAATAATTTTTCAGAAAAATCGCTTTTCGGTATTGCCGCCGCTGAAAATTTCGGTCAGCATTTAATGGTAAGCAGCATACTGAAAGGAATTAATATGTCTGTAAAACAAGAATATTATGACGATATCATCGCGACGTTCGGCCAGTTTTATAAAGAGAATGGCGGCAACTGGGGCACAATGTCGGATCTTTTTGAAGAAGCCAAATTCGATTACGAAGCTCTCGCTAATTTAATGAAAAAAGGGCGCGACGAAGGCAATCCAAATCTTATCGCGCTCGCTAGCATCATCACGAAGCTCTCAAAAGCGCAGAAATCGCAACTTGAAGCGAAGGCTCTCGAATACGCGGGTGTGACCGCGTAAGTCATATAGCATCGAAAACCAAAGCCTCCGTTTCGGGGGCTTTTTTATGACATTGCCGCCGGCGGCTAATCATCTGAAAGTGTAGATAGAAATCCCAATCGGCTTTGCTATTATATGGCGACTACCTTGGGGGATTTTATGCGTACAATCGCTTTGAGCATTGTTGCTCTCTTTGCATCCGTCTCAGCTTCTTATGCCGATTTTCAATGCCCAGCTGGTCAGCCAGCTTGGCATGCTCAGAATAAAAAGAATGCCGACTTTTATCTCTACGGCACAAAAGGCTTCGATTGGGAAAGTAAGCTTTATCTCGAACGATGGGATAAAGGGTCTCTGACTTGGCGCGTATCTCCAGAGCGCACATGTTCGAATGGTGTATCGACTTGTTACATGCTCTTTCCAAAGCTAGAAGAGTATCGTGACGAGACAAAGAAAGAAGATGACCGTCTATCGGTATCATACGAAATGATTTCGGATGATCAGGATGAAAATAGATACATCGTGTTAGCAGCTTTAACTCAGAGTGCATGGTACGCAGGTGGAATTGATGTCGAGAGATTCAACAAACCTGAAACCGAGGAAGAACGCGTAATCGCACCCAACGTATATACTAAGATGAATTGCGGCGAACATGGCAAGAAGCTTGTATTTCTGAATGCAGCTAAAATCGGCATTAACAAGGCTAAAATTGCACCTGACGACATTGTTTCAGCGAGATTATCTGGAAAAATGAAATCAATGTATGATTGCAGTCCAGAGTTCAGAAGCGCTTGCTTAGATATGCTTTACAAAACTGACGATTACATCAAGCAGCACAAAGATGAATACGAAATAAACGAATGGGGTGAATGGTATGACATGGCTCCAGATGACAAAGGTCGCAACGAATATTGGGCTGATCAGCATCGGCAAGCCGCAAAGGAAGGTTACAATCTCTTTACGAATGCGGAATTGCAAGAAGCAGCTGGCGTGAACTTTCAGAAGAAGTAATTCGAACGCCGAAATTTCTCCGGTAGCCACAATTTTTGCGCGAACTTGGTCTTGCGGTAAATTAGTTCTTTGTTTAATTGCATTTGAATTCATGATTTGGGGCGATAGATTTGGAAAACAAACCTAACAAATACGTAGTTCGGGTCAGCGCTGTAATTTATTGCCTCGCTTATGTTTTATACGTGCTTGGTGTCGTGATTACAGTTTTAGTTAACATCGAAAATCACTATCGATTTGACCCAAGTCCACTATTTGGCTTTGGTGTTGTAGGGTTAATTGTTAATTTAATTGGGATGGCTGTATACTTTGTTTCAACAGGTAAATTTTCTCTTACCGTAAAAGATATAATGAAGATTTAATTTTATTCGATGGGACCCTGAAGAATTCTGAAAGGATGCGGGTAATTGGCGACCGCAGCCTATCTCTCTTTTTGAAATTTTTTTTTAGCATTCATCATCATCACCCCCTCATCCATCCCAAATCCAATCTAGAATCTTGCAGACGCGTGAAGTCCAATAATTTCAAGGAGTTTTAAAATTGTTGGAGCAATTATGGCGAGAAAAAAAGTAACTAACACGGTGCTGAAATCCGCCGACGAGAATGCTGAAGCTTTCAGCACTGACGACACTTTTAGAAATATTTCAGCATCATCGCGCGCTGCTATCAAAAATCGGATCGTTTCGCTTCAAGAGCTGTCAACATTATTACATCGAGACCGTAATACAATTTCTGCTTGGCTTAAGCACGGTCTTCCATACGTCGAAGCCGCCGACAAAAATATTGGAAAAGCGTGGTCGTTCGATACTGCAGAAGTCGTCCGATGGCTAGAGAAGCGGGCCGCAGATTCAGCGGTAGAAAAGCTTGGTGTTCTGGGTAGCGACGGTAAAACTTCAGAAGAAGAAGCCAAGCGACGCCGAGCTGTAGCCGCTGCCATTATCACAGAGCTTGAAGCCGCTGAAGCAGTGAAGACCGTTGTCCGCGTGTCGCACGTTGTCGACAGAATTTCAGCAGATTATTCAGAAATCCGAAGCCGTCTGATGTCTCTTCCAGACGCTATCAGTGGTCGCGTAGAGACAAAAGTCGCGCAGAAAGTTCGCGAAATAGCTGACGAACAAGTGCGTTCAGCACTGAAAGCCCTCCGCGTTGATAGAGATTTTCATCAAGCTGAAGGGTGATCAGCATGCTGAATGAATCCCTTTTTGAACAACTGGATCTATCAGAAAGTGCCATCATTTTTGACGAAGCACTAGACGATTTACGCAACGATGTCCTGCAAATTCCGCCGTTTAAAGATCCTGTGGAATGGATTTTTGACAGCATTGAGCTTCCTAAACAGGCCACTTTTCGACCAGGCAACATGCGCCTGAACGGCTTCCAGCGACCTGTCGCGCTTGATGCTCTTGATCCAGAAGTTGACCAGATCACCGTACTAAAGGGGGTGCAGGTTGGCTGGTCGTCATTCCTAAAAGCCATGCTCTTCTACGGCATCAGCTACCTCGCGCTGAAAGCTATCCTGACTCAGCCCACCGATGACGATGCGAAGGGCTACTACAAAGACCAGATAGAACCCCATTTCAACGATGTGCTTTCAGGCATTCGGCGTTATCCATCTCGCGGAGAAGTACAAGACACATGGGACGAACATCGTTTTAACAACGGGTCGCAATTGTATTTTCGCGGTGCCGCATCCGATGACGCCTTCCGCCGTATATCGGCTCAATGGATGATGGCGGATGAAGTCGATGCCGACGCTTGGCTTCCGAGATCTGAAAAGAAATCACAAGCTGATAAGCTCGCTCTGTACAGAGACCGTGGTACCGCGTTCATAGATTCCAAGCTCTGGGTCGGGTCAACACCTCTTTCACGAGATACATCGCTTGTATGGCGTGAATGGCTACTATCGGATCAACGCCGCCTACATGTAGCTTGCCCGCACTGCGGTGCCAGCCAGTATCTGAAATGGGGAACGGCAAAAACCGATTATGGATTCCGCTGGAATATGAACGAACACGGACACGTGACAGAAGCGTGGTACCAGTGCGAGGCCGAAGGTTGCCGCATAGACGAGCATCACAAGGAAGATATCGTTGAAAACGGTGAGTTTATACCGACTGCGATACCTAACCGTCCTGGACACCGTGGCTATCATTGGCCAGCTTGGCATTCATCAGCACCGAAAGCACGATGGACGATTCTTGCCCAGCAATGGTTGGATGCTCAAGGCGACACGGAACTTCTGAAGCGCTTCATCAATAACGTCCTCGCTGAGCCGTGGGATGACCTGGGCGGCGAAGCTATCGACACTGACAGCCTGAAAAGCCTTCGTATTCCGTATCGTGCTGAGGTTCCAGATGACGTCGTTGTGTTGACACTTGGCGGTGACACCCAGACAAATAAAGAGGGCTTAAAGGGCGGCGACCATGACAGCATCGCTAGCCGTGAAGTGTCCGTTGTTGGCTGGAACAAGAAGCGCATGCCACGGCTAATCTTGCATAAGGTGATCCTCGGAGAACCAGGCGATGCAGACGCAGACGACGAACTCGATGAAATTATTAATCGCCGATTTAAAAAAGCTGACGGAACGGAAATGAAGATTTCAGCGTCTGCTATTGATCTGGGCGGCACGTACGGCGATCAAACAAAAGCTTTTGCGAAGTCTCGTTCGACAAAACGTGTTTGGGCTGTGAAAGGTAACAACATTGCCAAAGGGAAACGTTCAACCTCAGTCTGGCCACGTAAAGTTTCGCGCAGCACACGAAATGGCAGCTCGTGGTATATGGTCGACACACAGCTTGCGAAAGATGCTATTGGCAGGATGCTTGCGATCCGTGGCCCCGGTTCCGCTACTTTCCCAGCTGATATCCCAGATTCATATTTTGATGGCCTGAGTGCTGAAAAATTGCACATAGACAAAAAAGGTCTCCGTCACTGGCAGCGCAAGAAATCATCACAGACGGGTGAAGAATGGGACTGCCTCGTGTACGCATATGCGGCTCTCTGCGGTCTTCAAGCATCCGTGCGCGAATATCGCAACTTGAATCTTGCAGCTAAACGGCTCGGTATAGAAGACGTGCTACCTCCGCACGATCCGGAAACCGGAGAACTGCTGGACGACGCATCTGACGTAAGTTTATCCACAGCCTCTAATAAGCAGAGAACAAAGGGTGAACAAACGACAGAAATACCGCAACGGCGAGGTGCCGAAGAGACACAGGACGAGGAGCCAAAGGAGGTTCCGAAGCCTGTGATCAAGCGGAAAAAGAAAGGCGGCCGTGTCGTAAGCTCGACAGCCAGACGTTGGTAAAATTGGGATATTTTTGGAGATTTTGGAAAATGAGATTGTTTAAATTTTGGACGCGAGAGCAGTGCACGGATGCGATCCTTGCACTTGAAGAAGGCCTTGCATCAGGGGCTCAGAGCATCAGCTATCCTGCTGGAGGATCCCTTTCATATACCAATTTCGAAAACGCCGAGAAGCTTCTCGCACACTTATATGCACGACTAGATGAACTCGATGGCAAGCGTAAGAAACCTTCTGTGAAGCTGCTCACTTTCGTCGTGAAACGGGGGTACTAAGCTATGTCTCAGCAAGCAAAATCCCGCGCTTCAGCACCAAAATCCAGACGCATCAGCACGCATGTGCGCAGTGTCAGGTCATCCATTTTTTCTAATATTTTCAAGTCCGCTAAACACTTCTTTGAAGCAGCTTCAAATTCAAAAACAATCGAACAATCCGTTGACGTCGGCCCTAACGGATACAATTCCGAAATCGAAAAAGTCAGACGTCGCTCACGTTGGATGTATGCCAATGACAGTTTTTATCGACAGGCTTGCAGGCAGGTTGCGAATAATGTGGTTCATTATGGGATCAAACCCGTCATCAAAGATAAAGCGCTTCTGAAACTCTGGAATCGTTGGCAGAAAGAGGCCGACGTTCGCGGCCGAATGGATTTCTATGGTCTTCAATATGTAGCTGGTTTTGTCATTCCACGCGACGGCGAAGCCATTATACGATTCAGGGAACGCCGCGAAGGTGATATGCGCAGCGGTATCAATTTTCAGCTTCAGATGCTAGAAGCCGACCATTTGCCACTCGACTACACGATGCAAGCTCCAAACGGCAACTGGATCGTATCTGGAGTGGAAAGAGACGGCATCGAGCGGCCATCTGGCTACTGGTTATACGATTTTCATCCCAAGGATTGGCAAGGCACCGGTCAGCAGTCACTCATTCCTAAACGTGTATCTGCTGAAGACGTATTACATATTTATATGCCAGAGCGCCTATCAGATTCACGTGGGTATCCTTGGGGAGCATCGGCGCTCAATATCACTGAACGAATTCGCACTAGCGATGAAGCTCAAGTCGAGAAGCAGCTTACGCAAGCTGGATTCGCTGGCGCTTTCAAGAAACCACGACTTTCGACAGATGAGCCATCGGAAGAATTCGAAGCAGAAACAGACGAAAACGGCACCGATTTTGTTGCCGTCGAACGCGGTTCATTTGCAGTCGTGCCCGAGGACTGGGATGTCGAATTTGCGCCTCAAACGCAGTCTGACGCTAATTATGGTGTCTTCCGTCGAGAGCATTTATCTGGCCTCGCGGTAGCCATGGGATTGGCCGTCGAACATATCACGATGAATTTTGAGAAGCTCAATGACCGCACTTACAGAGCTGTGATGCTCGAAGCCCAGCGCTTCATCGAGAGCATCCAATACCACCTATTTGTCAACCAATTTTGTGCTCCTGTTTGGAAGCGGTTCCTTTCTTATGCTGTCCTTCATGGTCTTTGGACACTGCCTGCAGGTCAGGACATCGAAGATTTGTACGATGTGGAATGGATGGCTCCGGCTCGCGGACATATTCATCCGGTTCAAGAGATTGAGGCATTTGTAAGAGCTGTCGAAAATGGCTTCACAAGTCGCAAGCGAGTGGCTGCTAGTTTCGGTGAAGATGCTGAAGATATTGATGCAGAAAATGCTGAAGATATGCGTCGTGCTCGCGAGATAAATGTCGCGTATCCGCTTTATCCTGCTGTCGTCAAAGACGATCTGACATCGTCAGTCGAACAGTACGGTGTAGCAGTCCGTGCGGGCGCGATCACCCCACAATCTGAAGATGAAGCCGCATTCCGTGAGGCCTTTGGTCTGCCTGGAATGTCGGATGCTGTTGGTGAATTCTGGAAATCCACGGGCGGTATCAAGCAACCTATTACACTTGCGTCAGAAACATCGGCAGCGCCGACTCCGGAAGATACACCAGAGTCAGTTCACTAATCTGCCGAAAAAGTGCGACGACTGCCGAAAATTTTATAATTCGGCAGTCGATTGTAGAGATTTTAGTGACAGCCCAGATGGATCACCCAGACGATGCCAAGCTTCTTTATATTCATCGAGGCAGTACATTTTTGGCTGAAGCCAATAGGATATCTTTTCGGTTTTAGGGCTGACACCTCGATGCGCAGATGCCTTCACTTCGTCAAGTGTCATTACAAAACACGTAGGTAGATCGGACGTTGCATTAATCGTAATGATCCACCATCTTGACCGCAGATTTTCCAATGAAGCACCCAAAGGCACGGGGTCTCGCTTACTGAGCGCTTTCGACTGAATGGGCAGAACTATGCTTTCGTCCTCGGATGCCGCATACAGATCTGCACCGCGAGCGTTCCTGACTGTCGGCATCACATGCCAGCCTCGCCGAGAAAGTTCTCTGGCTACGTGATAAAGCCCAGAATTCCCTGTAAGTTGATGTCTCATTAATTCACTTCAATTTCACTACATTTTGCAACAGTTATTGACGGCGTGTTTTTTCCATCATCCTGTCCATCTATAAAGCCGAAACTGTAGTAATATTGAAATCTATTAGTTGTGAAATCAAATATCGCGCCATATCCAAGACCGCCACAAATAATACGGGTTGAGAGCTCTCCTCCCGTGGAAGCTCTCTCACAAGTGAATAAATTACTATTATCTCCAATAAGTTTGATGGAATAATTTCGGTTATCTTTAGATGTGATTATATACTTTTCATCATTGACTCTGAATGACGTTCCGATCCACTTACCGTTATTTAACGCAACCCCACCGGACGCTTCAGAAATACATAAATATGAATCCGCATTTGACTCCGGCACGAATAAGACTGAGATGACGCAGGTTGTTAAAATGGATAATTGTAGGCGCATACTTCCCCCGATAATGCTAGCACATGTAGAGATACAGCCGAACGCTGATAGTTTACAACTTAATTTGTTAGTCCCGATTTTTTAAGAATTCGAAGTAGAATCTTGCAGAAGCGGCATTCATCATCATCTCAGATAACAATTTCTGGGACGATGAATGCCGAAGAAACTTCAGCAAAATCAGGGACAACTGCGCACACGGGCCTTCGCTCGCGTGCCTGCTTCCGTTGATGTCGACAAGAAATCTTTTGGCATCGTCATCAGCACAGAGACGCCTGTGCGGACGTCCATTCGAAATCCAGACCAGCCGAAGCTAGATGCCGCCGACGCATATATAGAAGTCGACGAAATCCTTCTCGCTTCAGGTTTGGATTTCAGCCGCACTGTCGGGATGCCTCTTGTTGACTGTCACGACACCTTTTCCGGCGTGAATACCATTCTCGGCAAAGTCGATGATGTCCGTTCGGTCGGAACAGAAGTCCACGGGACAGCCATTCTTAACAGCCGGAATGCCGACCTCATCGGCGACATCAATGACGGCCACTACAACCAGATTAGCGCAGGCTACGGCGTAAACGCCTACGAAATCGAACACCGCGAAGGCGACGTACCCGTTGCTTATGCGACCTCGTGGACGCTTTATGAGGCTTCCCTTGTAGCTGTCGGAGCTGACCCGAATGCGTCGGTTCGGTCAGCAGGTCGTACTATTCCGACACCGACGATTTCCTTCCGCAACAAGCCGAAGAAGTCGGCCTCGAAGGGCAAAAATTCCACTCGAAACAAACGAAAATTGGAGAAAAGAAAAATGGATGAATCCACTCTTGAAGACCTGATCACGACTGCAGAAGACGCGGTTGCGGCTGTCGAAGAAGCTGTTGTCGCTGTTGAAGATGCGGTTGCTGAACTCGGTGATGAAGCACCTGAAGAACTCATTGAACGTGCTCGCAAGCTTCGTGCAGATGATGCCGAAGACCAGGAGCAACGCAAGCGCAAGAAGCGCAATGACGACGACGACGATGAGCCCAAGGACGAACGCAAGAAGCGTGCTGATGACGAGGATGAAGAGAAGGAAGAACAGGAAATTCGTTCTATTCGCTCCGTAGCTAAGTCTTATGGCCTCGGCCAGCTCGTCACTGATTTAGCAAAGCTCGGAACGCGATCCTCAAAGATCCGTAAAGCTGTTGGTGATGCCATAGCAGCTCGTTCTGCGACTTCGGATTTCGGTTCAAAAGCATCCGACATCGAACCGCGTAAGCGTTCAGTCGCTCCGACGCTCGATACATCAGCAATCTACGCACGCAGGAATGGCCTCAAGTAAGGGGCCTTTCCTGATCATTTAACGCAATCAATTTGGAGAAACTATAATGTCTGAATTAATTATGACGCCGAGAGATGAGGCTTTTCTTCTCACCGAAGCCAACGGTTTTCGCAGCCGCGATGCCATCACTTTGAAGCAGTCAACCGCCGTTTATCAGCCTGGTTCTATAGTTGTCCTGCTCGCTGGAAAATATGAGCTTGCGACCGCAACAAATCTCGATGACGGAGATGATGGTCTCGCTGGCAATCTAGCAATTGTCGCTAGATTCACAGACGCAACGCTCGGCGATGCTGATGCCGCTGCTATCACGGGCGATGCCGAGGTTAAGGATTCCGAACTCGTGCTCGATGCTTCTATCGACGTCGATGATGTCGTACCGCTTTTGGCAGCCAAGGGCATCAAGGTTCGCGACACCATTTAATAATTAAACAAAACAGATACTTGGAGAAATTTTATGAGTAATCTCGCAAACATTTTTAATAGCGATCTCTTCAGCTTCACGTCGTTGACGTCCGCTGTGAACATGATTCCTGAAAAGCCTCACCAGCTGGGAACCTGGTTTAACTGGAATGGTCAGGGTGTGAACACAACTTCGATCATTGTCGAAGAGCTAGAGGGTCGTCTTGCTGTTATTCCTTCAGCGGCTCGAGGAACTATCGGTAAGGGACAGGCAAATCCGAAGCGTAAGGCTCGCTCTTTCGTTATTCCTCATTACCCGCACTACGACATGATTAAGGCAACTGAAGTCCAGGGCGTTCGTGCTTTCGGCTCATCCAGTGATTTTGAAACCGTCGAAGCGAAGCTTGCTGAAAAGTACGTTTCGATGCGTGATAATCATGACGTGACCGAGGAATTCGCCAAAGCTGGTGCAATCTCGGGTATCCTGCGCGATGCTGATGGCTCAGTAATTTACGATTGGCATCAGGAATTCAAGGTATCTCGCAACACGCACGATATCGATTTCACCGATGTGTCTATCAATCTTCGTGATGAACTCATCGCTGCTAAGCGCAAGGGTGAAAAAGCCATCGGTGGGACATTGCTTTATAGCGGTTGGAAACTTGTTTGCACTCCTACGATTTTTTCAGCCATTACCTCGCATCCGAGCGTCGTGGCGGCATATGAGCGTTGGCAGGATGGGGCATTCTTGCGCGCTGATAATCGCAAAGGCTTCATGATCGCCGACGACATCGAGGTCATCAGCTATCATAACAACCAGGTCGGGGATGTGGAATTCATCACCGAAGGCGAAAGCTATCTTGTGCCGAATTCGCCAAATCTTTTCCAGAGCCGCTTTGCACCTGCAGACACAATGGAAGCTGCCAATACGATTGGACTACCGCTTTATATGATGTCGGAGCCGATGCCTTTCGGCCGTGGCGTAGACCTCGCAACTGAGCAGAACGCAATTTATTATGCTGTTCTTCCTCGCGCCATCGTTCGCATCAAGCAGAAATAATCTGCCATTCCCCGCGCTTTCTCCTCCTAGCGCGGGCATCAGGCCGAGGGCGAGTGGCTCCTTCTTGCCTTCGGCTTTCATATTTCGGAGCCGATATTTTTAGGAGATTTTTAGATGACCATACCTGTTGTAAAGACCGCTATTGCGCCAAACGGTGGCATGCCTGCGCATCCAGCTCCATCAGCTGTAAGCATGAATGTCAGCCAAATTTCTGTAGATATTGCATCACCTGCTGATCATACGGTCGCCCATTCAACGACGCTCATCCAGATTTATGCGACATCCGACATTCTGTTTTACACAGACAAATCTGGCGAGCCTTTCACTCCTGATTTCGGCATGCCACTTACAGCAGGCGCATACTTCAGCTTCTCCGTGGATGCAGGTTGCACTCTGCATTTTTCAGCCGAGAAATCAGCTCTCGTATACATTCTGGAGGGCTAAGCTATGCTGAATCCGATTTTACCAAAATCGACATCTGGCGGCGTAGATCCGGCTCTCGAAGGCCGTGTGACGAATCTGGAAAACACTTTTTCAGACGTCGAGCTTCGCGTATCGGATTCTGAAATCCAAATATCAAATGTCGCATCTGACGTTGAGACTCTGCATATAAATGTGTCACAACACGACGAAGAAATCACAGTACTTCGCGATATTCGTTTTGCTCTCGTCGATGAAAATAGGAATGATTACACAGCAGCTTGGCTCTTCGGTCAGCCAAATAATTGGCTTTCTCAAAATTCGAAATTGGCTGACTACGGTGTCACCGAGCGCGATTATGTTTTCCAAGTAAACGGCGTCGACCGAGCAATACAGTTCGTTGCAACTGACACGATGAACGACATCTTGATGAAATTCATCGACATCGCGTCGATGAATAGTGTCTCCTACACCGTCGAGCTGTTTGGCGGCCAGATCCGATTTGAAGTCGGCGGAGGCGACAGCCTCGTTTTTCCGACCCCAGGTTTCCCAGATTTCCAGCATCTTTGGTATGTCCTCGGGCTTGCCGGACAAAGTGCTATTTCGACAGCTGTAGAAGTCCCGTATTCGCTTCGTGATACCGATATTTGGACGTTGCAAGGTACTGTAGATAAGCAGATTCAGCGGCTTTCTCTAGATGCGAGAGCAGCGGCTTCTGCTGCTTCCAGATCTGCAAGTTTGCCGCTGCTCGATCAGCCAATGATTATCAACACGGGATACATATTTCCCGATAATACGGGAAATATACTGTCGGAAAACACCGATCTTTCGAACTATCTAACTGATACGGACACTTTTGAAATCACCGTTGATGGTACGCCATTTTCGATAACGGCTGGCCCATTTTTGGACGTACCGAATATCCTTGGAAATCTGAATACTGCGGGAATACCCGACTGCTTTTTTCAATATTTTGCAGGCGGAGTGCGTCTGGAAGTACGCTCAAATTCTTGGACTGATCACGAAATCAGTATCACAGGCGGCAAGATAGCTCAGGTCTTAGGTCTGTCAGGTAAATCTCTATCTTACAAAGCTGTCGAAAACTTTTCTTCTGGCTTAGATGTGTCGGCTATCTCTCGATACAGCCCGTACGTCGGAGGTCAGGAAGGTATCGAAGCTCTCATAAATGTTCAGCGACAGGAAATCGACGCGCTGAATCTGCTCACAAGCAAACTAGCTTACGAGATCGAGCAATTGAAGGCGGGTTCCTGATGCTGAATCCGATACTACCGCGCGGAGGCTCAGGTGGTGTTTCTCTTACACCTGAAGATTTTCCCGAAGCTGACGTTGTAACCGGAGTTGATCTCGTTCTACTAGCTATAGAAAACGAGTTTGCATCTGCTTCTGTCAACAAACTTCTCCAGCCAGTGACTGAGCGTTTAGACGCACTTGAAGGCGGCGATAGCGGCGAGGAAGAAGTCGACGGTGTAATCCAAAAAAACAAAGTTTTTAGTTATACTGGCAGAATTATCGGTGATGTTGGAGCTATCGAATTAACGCGCACAATGGAAAGCCTTGGTCTTTCGGCGGCGGCTTCCTTTGCTTTTACGCTTACAGGCGTTACTGGTGGAATATCTGTGCCCGTGCAACCCATTGATACCGTCAATACAGTTTTTGTAAACGTGCGCGCAGCACTCGCTGCAAAAAGCGCAAGCACGTTTATGAACATCGGACTTTATGCAGGTAGCACACTCATAGAAGTACTGCCAGCCAACCGTACTGTGTCAGTTGTATCTTCAAATCTTGTTGCTCAAGCACTTGGAATTGCTGGTAAAAATGCAAAATCGTACACGAAATCAGAACCGCTTTCGGTAAATGGGCAACTTGTAAGCTCAGGCAACGGTTATAGTTCAGTCGCGAATGACTTGCCCGAACTTTTCCAGAAAACGGCAGCTCTTGAGCGTGCTAGCGGTCGCGTCATTTCTGTCGAAAATAGTGTGATTGCTTTGCAATCTACGGTGTCAGAACAAGCAACAATAATATCAAACTTGCAGTCGAATCTTGCAGATGTGACAAACAGACTTTCAACAGCAGAAACAACTATTTCAGAGCAGGCGACCACGATTGTAAACATTGTAAACAGATTAGATGCATTGGAAGGTAAGGTTATAGAGAGTGGGACGCCGAGGTATTCGTCGTCGACGGCTTTCATCACTCAAGGATTGACTTCGGCATCGCCGGAAACTGAATAATTAGGAGATTTTTATAATGACTATTCAAAGCATAAATATTGGAAGTGGTCCAAATTCTGTTGACGCCGAAAGCACACGCGACGGCTTTGCAAAAGTAAATTCTAATTTTGCAAGCGTTGATAGCCGTATTCAAAAACTTGAAAGACTGACACACCCCTTCGGTTCTTACGAAGACCCAGGACTTCCGCCTTTTCCTGCTTTTACATATGCAAGTAAAGATTGGGAAAAATATACATCTGTTACGAGACATCATGAAACAGAAAATTTGACATCTTTGACTATGTCAAATACCGCAAAAATTGTTGCTATGTCGGCAACCAGATTTATGCTCGTATCTAAGTCATCTACAATTTTGACGATAAAAATATTTGAATTGGCATCGGGTGTTTTATCACGCGTTGCGCAAACAAATATTACCGTTTTGACAGGCGCTCAAGTGCTTGGAATCGCTGTTGTTTCCGAAGATTTTGCGAAAATATCATTGCAAAACGGAAGTTCAATAGGAGCGCTCACACAAAATTTTGTTGAAGTTTATTATGCAACCGGAAGTGTAAATGCAACATTAATAGCAGCTACAGCACCCATTGCTTTTTCCGGCCAAGGTTCTGTTTATCCGTCAAACAATTCTCGTGCTCCGCTTCTCGCATCGACATCAGCTATGTCTATATATATCGCCGCGAGTTCTTCGAATCCGGTAGACATTTCTGGCCTCTGGATTCAACGTTTTTCGACGGGTCAAAGTCAAAATTCGCATCTCGAAACAAGCCTTGCGATGTCGGCTGAAAATAGAGTTTCACCGTCCTATGACTACCTCGGCGGCGAAAAATACATCGTCGCATCCGCAGGTGCAGTCCTCGGAGATCATACTGCACGACTTACAATAAGTGTCTTATCAGCAAACGATAACGCAACAAAATTGCTCGGAAACACCAGTTTCATGGGTAGTTCACCTGACGGCGGTGTGTCTGTATTCGCACTTTCGCCTGCGCTCGCGATAATTTCATGGTCGTCTTCTGGTATTCAAAAAGCGATATCGGTGGCTATCGACAGCTCTGGTCAACCGATGATCCTCGGAGCCGCATCATCAGCTGGCGCGCTTGGAAGCGCTATAACTTCAGGCACACCGTATGATCAAACTTCGCTTGTAGCAGGCTCGTGGCCAGTCGATACCGATCCTGGGAAACTTGTAAAGCTCGATGTCGATACTGACACAGGTGTGATTTCAGAAGCTAATCATATTGCATATTCGCTGAGCTGGGCGGCGGCCAGAGGAAAATGGCTCGACATGAT
Organism: Ochrobactrum chromiisoli; assembly: GCF_026241335.1. Lineage (GTDB taxonomy): Bacteria > Pseudomonadota > Alphaproteobacteria > Rhizobiales > Rhizobiaceae > Brucella > Brucella chromiisoli. Next base: position 1,145,380 of record NZ_JAPHAV010000001.1, read on the forward strand.
ACGCTTAAGTGCCGACCGCGTGCTTGTAGCTATCCAGCCCACGGTTACGCCGTTCGGTGTAGCTTTAGATATCATCGATCTGGATGTCGCATAATGAGCAAACATCCCGCTTTCCGCACCCTTGCACGCACAGCTAACTGCATCTTCAGAGAACGCGGTAACCATTATTGGCATCAGCACGATGCAGATATTGCGCAGCCGATTCAGCTGATTTTTAATGATGCTTATGCGCCCATCGATGCGGCCGGAGTGCAAGTAGAAGAAGCTCGGCCAACGGCTTTCGTACTCATAGAAGATGCGAAAAGGCTGGCTCCGGAGCGTGCGAATGGATCGCTGGATTTGTTGTTTTCTAATCGCGACGAACTGGAAATCAACGGTCGTAAATACGAAGTAGAATCTTGCAAAAGCGACGGTTACGCTCAGCTAGAGATAAAATTAATTGCTGAGAAAATTCGCTGATGACGCATGTGAAGACGCAGATACGAAATGGAGTTATTGAAGTGCTTAAGGCGCTTCCTGACTTCGCGTCTGCTCATTCTGCAAGTCGTATGCTTAGACAATTTCAGAGAACAGATTTTCCATTAGCAATCGTCTCGGTTGCTGAAAACGTCGCTGTTTCTGGCTCTAACGGAACACCGGGACATCGACAACTTCAGCGTGACATGCAGATTTCCGTAACTGTCGGCATACATGAAGAAACTTCTGACGCAGAAGACACACTTGATGAGCTGTCTGTGCTAGTTGAGAAGACGCTTGCTAAGCCTTCGGCTATCGGCGTCGGGAAGCTCCTTTTCTGGAGATACTCCGGCAGTGCGGAGCCGACAGGACAGCCGACCGAAGACGGCTTGATGCTTATTCAGACACTCAATTTTTCATGTTCTGTAAGAACTACAGATACCGATCCAACAACCATTGTTTAATTTTTTGGAGAACGAAATGGCAACATTAGCATTACAGCCGATTTTAGATAAGCAGCGCGTCAGTGGCGGTCAGCTCATATTTCGCAAAAAGGGTACTGACAAATATGTGAACCTGGGCGCATTAGCGTCTATGGAATTCACGCCGAACTTGACCGAAATCGAGTCATACACGCAGGAATTCGGCGACCGCCGCCTCATCAAGAAGTACGTGACCACGAAAGACGGTCAGATTAGTTTTACGTGCGAGAGCTGGACGGATATCGGATATGAAATCCTGTTCATGGCAAATAGACGTCTGCTTACTCAGGCAGCAGTGACAAATGGAGCTTTTACGATTCCAGATGCCAAAGTCGGCGATGCGATTAAGATTCCTGGCTTTAAACCTGTTGTAACTGGTGTTTCTGACGGCGACGCGAATGAGCTAATTGAAGATGTGCACTACACCGTTCATCGGGCTGGATATTTGCAGATAGTCGCACTTCCTGAAGGATTCACAGGCGATTTAATCGGCGAGTATACACAGCCAGCTATCACAGAATCTGAAGGCCTCCTGGATCTCGATCTGATGTCGACAGCAGGCGTGCGCGGTGAACTCGTGTTTATCGGCGTGACTTCGGAATCTGGAGACGGCGAGGAATTCGAACAGACTTACCACGATGTTGAGTTGCGCCCGAGCGGTGCAGTGCCTGCATTCGGCACCGAACAGCTGAACCAATTTACTGTTCAGGGGTCGGTTTACGCGACTTCTAACAAAAACTCATACGGCACGATCCGTTCGATCCCAAAAGCAGTATAAAAAATTACAAAGACGGTAGTTAAATAGATTTCCGTCTAAATTAATAATTCATTAAATATTACAAGGAGTTATACTAATGAATGCTATAGTAAAGCAAGATGTTAAGTCAATCGATGATTTATTGACAGCAGTAGACCATTCATATCAAGAAGTAGAAATACTAGGAATGACTACGAGACTGCGTCCGGTAACTATTCTTGAGTGCCTAAGGCTCGTCAAGCGCTTTCCAAAACTCATCGATCTGTTTGAGCCAAAACTGGATAAAGACGGCAATCTTTTGCCTGAGGAGCTTCAGCCGTCTTTGATCAGCGTATTCATGGATTCTGGCATCGAGGCCGCCGCTGCTTTTATTTCGTGTGCAGCTGGCAAAGAGGGCGATCTAGCTTTCGAACAATTAATCACGCAGAAGCCAGACGACTTGACGCTAGCGCTCTTCTCTTCATCCGTGAAAGTGACCTTGGGCGACGGATCACTCGAAGATTTTTTTACGAAAATCACGGCGGCTCTACAGACAATCTTTCCCAAAAAGTGACGTTTCCGCCGCCGCGCCGAAAGGGTGGTCTGAATCTTACAGGGGTGTTTGTTGGTCTCGTGAAAGACGCCATCAGCTACGAGAATCAGACCGGAAATTCGGGCTTAAATCTTTCACCGCGCGCGTTGATAATGAGAATGAAAGTTCTCCGAAGTGACAAAAAACGTCAACAAATTCAGATGGCTGAAGCGTTCTTGGTAGCACAAAGCGGAGATAAAAAAGTTTGGGAAGAGTTTGTAAGGAATGTCTAACGTAACGCCGGAAATCAAGACAAAATTCAGCCTCGGAGGAATGTCCGAGGTCACATCCGGCTTTCGTAAATTTCAGCAAAGCGCTCGGAATTCCATTGATAATATTAAGCAGAGCGGCGCAAAGGCTTTAGAGCCATTCCAGAAAGATATCGAGAAGTCCAAACGTTCACTCGCAACGCTTAAATCTGCATCATTGTCAGTCGGAAGGGTCGGCTTCGGTGGTCTGAAAACTGGCGCTGAAACAGCCTTTAAAACCATTTCCATCGGTGCCGCATCGGCTGTCGGCGCACTCGCCACGGTGTCAGCCGCAGCCATAAAAATGAGCAAAGATACTTCTGTCGAGTGGGACAAGCTTTCCAAGCAGAGCCGTGCACTCGGTGTGTCTCCTGAGGATCTGTCAGTGCTTGGATTTGCTGGCGCTGGCGAAGGCGTGCCAGGCGATGAGATCGTGAAAGGCCTCGCGAAAATAGGCAATGAATTTCTCGGCATCAGGCAGAAGATTTCTGAAGCAAATGATGAATTTTCTGCTTTCAAAACCAATGCCAGAAAAGATGCCATTTTCTCACTTCGCGCAGGCGATATCGGCGGTCTGACGTCGGCAGGTGACGCTGTCGGTCAAGCTCGTATGTCGTCACTTGCTGGCATACAAGAGCGAAAAGGTCAGCTCGAAAACTACATCGCGCGCGCGGCTCCGTATGAAAACAATAACCTCCAGACGCAGACGTTTGTACATGGATTGCGCCAGCAGCTCGCTGAGCTTGAGAAAGCTGAGCGCACTCTGAAGAAATCTTTTGGCCCAGTTGGCGAGGCTTTATTCGGTCTCGAAAAATACGGATTGGACGTTGAGAAAGCATCAAAAGGCGGCATGGAAGGCCTACTTGCGCTATCCGATGCGATGCAGAAAGTTGACGACCCGACACAGCGCCTGCGCTTTGCAATCCAACTTTTTGGTGAAGACGCTGGAGCTAAAATGGTGCCTTTACTGGAAGGCGGACGCACGGCAATTGAAGCTTATCGCAAAGAGCTGGAGCGTCTGGGCGGCGTTGTTACTAAGCAGGACACGCAGATCGGGGAAGCTTATGAAGCTTCTGCTGAGAATTTCAGGCGTTCGATCAGCGGTGTGAAGATGGCTGTAGCTCGTGAAGTCTTGCCGCTTTTGACGGAATCCACAGACGCCATGACAGAATTCATGGTGAGCTATCGCGAGCGAATTGCTGGGATTCTGAAAGACGGGTTTGTCTACGCTCGCAATCTTGTCAGCGATATTATCGCTGTTTTTCAAGGTAAGAGAACGGGATTCAAAACACCCTGGCTCGACACCCTTTTTGAGAAATTGGAAGGCGCTCGAAAGTACATATCTGACATGTACGGTGAGCTGAAAAAGCTCTGGGACGGCGATGATTCACGTTTTGAATGGCTCAACAAGATCCGAGATGGCATCGCTGTCGCGATCAAATTTGTCAAAGATTTGTATGCTGTTCTGACCGGACAAGATGCTTCTCAATTCAAATGGCTTAATGATTTAAGAGATCAAGCCAAGGCCTTCGGCGCAGATTTTATGCAAGCGCTGGAGATGGTCAAAACTGTTTTGACTGCGATCCATTCACTGCTTCAACCCGTCGCTGACCTGTTCGGTCTCGATGTGACGACCCTCCTTTTGTTCGTCGGAATGACCAAATTTATTGGGCTTTTTGGACTTGCTTCGACGGCTGCTGGTCAGCTCATGAAAGTCCTTGGAACGCTTTTTGCTATGGGCGGCGGCGGCGCATTAGCAAAGGGTATCGCAGGCATCGCGACAGCAGCTGGTGGAGCATCAGCAGTCGGTGGCGTTGGTTCTGCTGTAGGAGCTGGCGCTGCGGGTGCCCTTGGTCTTGGAGCAAGGGCTGGAATACTCGGTGTAGCCGCAGTCGGCGGAGGATTAATAGGTTGGTACGGCGGCAAAAAAGTTTACGAATTATCGGGAATGAAAGAAGCCGCAGAAGCTCGTCAGACTGATCAGCAAAAAAGATTAAAGAAATTATATGATGCCGATTTTGACCTAGCTTTTGCTCGATACGACCGAAAAAGGCAGGGAGACTGGTACAGAAGCCAGGGAATTAATACTCAAATGGGGCTTGAAGATGCCCATCTTTTGCCTGGCGGTGTGCTTGATGTTTGGAAATCTCCACTTTCCGATTTTGATCTAGATTACTTTAAAGGCATCAAAGAAAGCAACGATAAATCAAAGGCTTCTACGGAAACCGTAAACGTAAACTTGACGCTGAATGACCGCAGTCTCGGCACGCTTCAAACCGACCCGCTGACTGCTCGGAAAATGAATCAAACCCTTTATTCCATGCAAAGAACAGGGGGGTACTGATGGCCGATTTTCCAATAACAACGACACTCATTTCTGATGATCTCGCAATCGGATGGCAGACAGCTCTCGGCCTGACTGTCGATTTTTCACCTATCGAAGATTCAGGTCACATAGTCAGATCATGGAACGGCCAAGCCAGAAATCTCGCAGCCGATGAATTCAAATTGTTTCAATGTACTATTTCATCGTCCGACGACATGCGCCCGCCTGCGCTATCACATATGTGGCCGGGGTCGACTTTCACAATAATTCCACCATGTGAATTTTCGGATGCTATTCAGCCAGGTGCTCAGTCGAGAACGCTTATTCGCTATCCGTATAAAGAAGATGAAACGGGCTATACATCTATCCGTTGCCTGACGAAGAATTTTGAACCCGTGCCGTTTACTGTCTGGAATAAAGTCGTCACTTTGGCCGCGCCAGCGACCGAAACTGTCCGTATTTTTTATCGCCCATGGATCGATTTGTTTGTCACGGAGCCATGGTCGTCATCAACGCACGAGCAAAATGCTACGGTGCAGTGGAGCCTGACCGCTGAAGAAATTGGCGGACTCGACTGGCAGGAGGATAACTGATGTTATTTCTGTCTTGGCTCCCTGCTTACAACACACCTTTTGATCCAATTTCTCATGCTCGCGAAGACGAATTCTGCATACGCGGATCGATTTTTGAGCAAGAAGAAGGCGACATAATCACGAGCGGATTCGAGGTTGAAATCCCGAATCCTGGTCTGGGCTTAATTGGGCTCGGCCGTAGCGAGCGGTATGCTGTACTAAGCGAAAAGCTAGCTTCCGATAATATGCCCGTGGAACTCGCTCGTGGCCGCGTAATCTCTGTGCCGTCCGAACTCGGTCAACAGACTTTGACGCTCAGATTTCAGTGTGTACCGCCTGACGAAGATGTTGTTTTGAAAGCCGCCGCTAATGCTTTGCGCACTGGAGAAATCGATGGGTACGATCCATACGGACATCCAGACGACCGCGAGAAATTCGAGACGTACGACGCACTTTTTCATAGCCGTGATGCCTCAGATGATCCCATGAGTGCGCTTGCTGGCCGTCTGGAGTTCTGGCGTTGGGATCGGAAAACACTGGCAATTGAACGTGTCAGCATTGTCACGGGTGGAGCTACACATGTCATCGATTCAGATGGCTTTGAGACTACTCTGCAAGTCACACTGCGGAATCCACCTCGTGCAAAAACGCGCCTTCGCGTCGTCGCATCATGGACGCAAGAGGCCAAAGGTGTGCAGTCTTTGCCTGCTGTTAATTTGCCTGTCGACACTTTCAGCTGGCAAGACCTTATACAGAATCTTCCGCAACCAGGCACATCAGTCGGGGAAAACACTGGCTGGCATGTCGCCGAGAGCGCTATTCAATATTTCAACCAACATTCCATTCTGGATTCATTTGATGTGGGGTTGGAAAAATACGCTTTAAATGATGATAAAGTGCTGGGTTGTCAGGTACTTATGCAAGCCGCAACGGTCGGCGTTCAGATACGACTTGGCTACGATTTTCAACAGCAGAGAGAGGAATTACTGACGATATCGATGCCTGTGGCGCAACAGGAAATTCTTGGTGACGACAAGAATGAAACGGCCGATGTCATCCATTTAGCGCCTTTGAATCTCGATCCGTCGACTCCGTTGTGGTCGTTCGAAGATCCGACCACGCTGGAACCGATGCAATATGAAGTAGGCGACGAAGTCATTTATAATGGCCATAAATGGCGCTGTATAACGGCGCATACGGCGTCCACGATCTTCTCTTATTCGTCGTTCGTACAAGTCGAAAAGCGCGCTGCTATCAACCCGATTTCTGCTCGTTTTTTTGATTCAACTCGTGGAACTCGCGCAGTCAGATACGCAGTCCGTATGCTTCAACGCCGTGTTTATGTCCGTGCGCGGTGCTTGGAAATCTCATTCCAATGTGAATGGTCAGCCGCGAGATCAATGAAATGCGGAGATTTCTGCCGAATTTATAATAGAAAAATAGGCACAGTGCAGTCGAAGATTTCGAGCATCAAGCTCGTCGCCGCTGGCGCTAAAAGATACGCTGAAATCACGCTTTTGGCGTACCTCGGTGACGGTTCTTTAGCGCCTGTTCCCGAACCAGGCGAGGAGCAGACGGGTCTGATCACGTACAGACTTTCAGCAACATCAGCATCTCAGCCGACCAACGCATCAGCTCTGCGTGCGCAAGTGCATTTTGTGGACGTCGTCAACGACTACGCGTTCCAGAAGTCTTCTGCGCTCTATGAACAAGATCCAGTCGCGATCATAGAAGGTCTGCCGACGCGCATTGAGCTGGACGTCGATCCGATCCGAGAAGAAGACCTGCTTACGCGAAATCTGACGGTGACTTGTAAACCTATTTGGCTACCTCGCGAAGCAGTTATCGGAAGCTAGAGGAGAACGATTATGGATATGGAAATCGAGAATTCGAGCGAATTATTCGGTGCTATGAATGCGATGAGATTGCAAGCGCAGGATCAAGCTCGTCGAGATCGTATAGCTCAGCCGACCAGGAGTTCTATAAGAGATAGCAGCGCTCGACGCAGAGATAGCTTGTCAACGAAATTGGTGATGGGCTCGACAGAAAAATGTGATCTGTCGAGCGCCATAGTTGCTACGAATGTTGTGCGCAGCTCTTTATGATTATGGGATTTCGATGGGCACCAGTCTCGTCGTCGCGTAATCAGACATGAGACGAATTTTCTCGACAAGCTCCGCAAGAACTGCAGGATTGTCAGATTCATTTTCAAGTTTTTCGGCGATTGCAATCAGCATGTCTTGACCTGACAGCATGTCATCCGCATTTACGGTTCCCAAGCTGACGGCTTTCTCGATTGCAGAAAGAAGATAAAGACCGTCTTCAGGTAGCGAAGTGATTTCTGACTGCGTCTTCAGTTCCTCTGCTTCTTCGTCTGTAATTTTCACTTTCACTAGATCGATGCTCATATGCGGCTCCTTTTTTGAGAGCGCATATACAGAGATCTTTCGGCTTTGTCCGGGATTTTTTTATAGAATCTTGCACTTGAGCGTGGTCTCGTAAACTATCCAATTATATTCACGAGACCATTTTTTATGACAACAGATTTTCCGTCAAAAGAGCTTTTAGAAGTCATCCGAGGTCAAGCCAGGATGGAAGAAAAGCTAGATACATTTATTAAAAGCACGACGTCAATGCAGTCCGAAATTGCTGTAATCAAGGCCGACGTAGCCGAATTGAAAGCGAAAAGGAGAGAAGACAAAGCTTACATAGCAGCATTGTCGGCGGTTTTCTCAGTAGCTTTTGCTATTATTTTACCCGCCGCCAAGAAATTTTTCGGAATTTAATTTACCTGTTTTCTCCTTGTAACATCTAAGAATGTCAACAAAGTTTACGATAAGTAATTGATTTTATTAAAAAAAGTGTTTGTATTGATCATGAATACGCCAAATAATTACTTGTCAACTTGAGCGAAAGGAATTCAAAATGACAAGTAGAAAAATGAAACAACATATTGAACGTGAACTAGCTACACAACTGGATATGGAAATTGAAATACGTAAAACACCTGAAGAACTATTTAAAAGCGGACACTCGATACGTGATGTTGCTACAGCATGTGAACTTACTTTCTACGCTGCTCGCAAAATCTGGCTTTCCATAAATAAGCCTGAAGCACCAAAATCCGCAGCAGAAGCAGTCGAAAAGATTTGGCCTTCGGAAGCCTCAGAGGCCCCCTCAGAAGACGAAAAACCTGCGAAAAAGAAAGCTCCACGCATACAAGAATTGCCGACGATTCAAGCTGATCTGGAACCTGGAGTTGTCCATCGCTTCCTAATTTCGGCGGCTCAGGACGACACTCCCGTGCATACCGAATTCCTGAAAAATATGGAGGCTTATGCGGCTTATATAGGCGCTCATATCGTGATCGGGGGACACACATACCAGCTGGGGCTGTTTGAAGATCATGCCGCGTCGGCGAATGTTTATGACCCTGCCATTCACGAATATCTTTGTCACGACCGCGTGCAACTGACGCCTGATTTGCTCTATTTAGGGAGTGCTAATGTTCTTCCGACGACTGCTAATCCATTAAATGGATGGCTGACGCAAAACCATGGTGGTCATGTCATCGTTCCTCACTCTCGAATTGCACTACAGAGCATCCCAAGGTTACAGGGCCAAGACCCCCGTTTTGCAATCTCGACTGGCACCGTCACAATGCCGAATTACACTGCCAGAGCGGCGGGTCAGAAGAGCATTTTTCATCATACTTTTGGTTTCACGGTCGTTGAAATTGATGTTGATGGCGAAGTTTTTTTACGACCAGTTTCGGCCGACGACGATGGATCATTTCAGGATCTGAATACGCTTGTGATGGATGGAAAATGCGATGGCGATAAGCGTGTTCGGGCTATCAGCTGGGGCGATATTCATCATGAACAGCTCGACGCCACGATTGCCGCCGCGAGCTTCGGATATGACCGGAAAACCAAGCAGGTATTGAACAACATCAACATTTTGGACGGCCTTCAGCCAGAAATCCAATTCTTCCACGACACGCTAGATTTTCGCCGTCGAAACCATCACAATTTGGCTGATCCTCACGTGATGGCGTTGGTGTCAGCCAATGGTTCTGAAAATGTCGAGGCCGAGGTGCAAGAAGCTTCTGATTTTATAGCAGCGTGCACTCGTGATTTTTGCACGACGGTCGTCGTTGAGAGCAATCACGACAATGCGCTTGCTCGCTGGCTTAAAAATGTTGACGGGGCTGGAGACGTCAAAAATGCATATTATTGGCACGATTTGAACTCGGCCTGGCACAAAGCGATACGCGCTGGAAATGACAATTTTAATGTCGTCGAATATGGCCTGCGGTTAGCAAATCTTCCTGATTCCGTGGAATTTGTCGGCGCAGGACAAGGATATCAGGTCGATGGCATAGAATGCGGGTTACACGGTGATCTAGGGATTTCTGGAAGTCGGGGATCACCGAACCAGTTCAAAAGATTTGGTGTTCGCACGTCCACCGGACACACTCATACGCCATCGATATCAGAGGGTGCTTATGTCTCGGGTGTCTCTGCGAAGCTCGACCAAGGATACAACAAGGGGCCAACGACGTGGGCGCATGCGCACATCGTACAATATCACAACGGAAAACGTACACTGCTCCTGATGTCTGCTGATGGCCGCTGCCAAGCAATGGGCGACCGCATTCATGTGATGATGGCTGCATAAGAAAAATCTTGCAACTTACATCACGATAGAACAAAATGGGAACATAAATTAAGAGTTCCCATTTTATGCGAAATATCAATACTTTAGTAGTTCACTGCACAGCTACCCCTGAAGGCCGCGATGTAGACGTCAACACCATCCGAATGTGGCATACACGAGATAATGGCTGGAAAGACATAGGATATCACTACATTGTCTACCGTGACGGCTCTGTCCACAATGGTCGTCCTGTTGAGCAGGTCGGAGCGCACGTAGCGGGCCATAATTCTGGATCAATTGGTGTTGTTTACGTCGGCGGTTGTGACGCGTCGATGAAGCCCAAGGATACTAGGACACCTGAGCAGAAAGTTGCGCTGCGCAAACTTCTGGGCGACCTCGTCCAAAAATACAAAATAACAACCCTCGTTGGCCACAGGGACTTCGATAAAGGCAAAGCCTGTCCGAGCTTCGATGCTAAGTCCGAATACGCAGACTTAATAAAGGGAGGGTCGAAATAATGGCCCGACCTATCTCTCCATTCTCATATCGATGCGCCAGCTTCAGAAATCTTCAGGACGATCTGGTCGTCGCTCTCGAAAATCATATCAAGCAAAATAATTTATCAGCTGCTGAAATAGCAACGCGATATCCCTCCGTTAGAGACGGCCATATACGCAAAATTCGCACAGGCAACGGGCATGAGCTGGGCATGAAGATGCTTCTGTCGATAGCCGAAGCATCTGGTCTTCAAGCAAGATTGCAGGTGTCCGCATGAGCAGTGAAAAAGAGATTACTCGCCGATTCTCAAAAAAGATCACTATCGCAAGCTTGGGGGCACTCTTCGGGATCGCAGGCGTTGGCCTGCTCATTCGGAATCCAGATACCGCCGCCATCGTTGACGCTCTCGGCCCGTGGGTGGTGGCTCTGCTCGCAATCTATATGGGTGTCGGTCACATGGATTTCCGTACATCAAAAGGCTTTCCAAGCTTCTTTACCAACATACTCGGGTTGGCTTTCAAGCGACGTCGAGATGACGGGTCGGAAAACAAAGGAGAGGAATAATGCCATTCCTCTCCAACATCCGCATCATCGTCGGCCTTTTAATAGCAGCCATCCTCATTGCTGGCTGGCTATATATTTTACACCTGAAATCTCAACTGTCCGAATCCGACGCACAGCTTGCTCTGGCAAATGCTCAGCTTAAGTTCACAGTCGACGTCGCCAATGCTAATGCAGAAGCCGTGAAACAAGCCGATGCCGAGCACAAACGGACGCTTGATCTGCTAAATGATGTGACGACCTCACTAAATGAAACAGCCATCATAAATCGCGAATTGGAGCGCGAAATCGCTTCGACGACACCAGAAAATGATGGCTCCGTGGCACCTGTCCTTGAAAATTTGAGAAAGCGAAAATTCGCCGGAGGTGTCCAGTGAAGATGTTAATCGGATTTTCTACGGCCATTTTATTGATTTCTGGTTGTGCTCATAAGCCTGCTGTCGAAGTCGTTACAAAGATCGAGACACGCCAGATCGCGGTGCCCGAGGCACTTCTCACGTGCATGCCTGAGCCTGAAGCTCGCGAAGTCTGGAAATCACAAAAGGACGTCGCGCTGTATCTCATTCAAGTTTCTGAAGCTGGAGAAGATTGCAGGCAAAAATTGGACGGCGTTAGAAAAATATTGGATCAGAAATGACAAAACCCTCGGAAATCCGAGGGTTGGTGGCTTGTAATTGATGAGAATTCAGTAGCTGAAACACCGTTCTTCTTCTTCCAAAAGCTCATCTTTATGACGTTCGATATATTGAATGGCTTCAGATGGAAAATCCAGATACCGCTGCGGGTTCAACGTTGGAATTTTAATGCTTTGCTCTTCGCGGTAATCATTCATCCAGTCAATTATGATATTGTTTTTATTGACATAAACTTCAAAGTAGCTCGCGATATCGAGCATGCATCTTCCGTGTCCCGTCAGCCACACAATTGCTCGGCGGTCACCGTCGTAGTCCACGGATTTTACATATGGTGCATAAGTATTTCTCATTTTCAGGGTTCCTCTCGTTATTGTTGTTTTTGAAAAAGGCCCCGGTTTTCAAGGCCTCCTTTCTCTATGATGTTAAATCAATCATACCAATCATCTTGGACTTCGCCGACCATTTCAAATATAGTCGTCGTAGCGAATATTTCAGGGTCTTCCAGAACCAAATTCATTATATATTCAAAATTTAGTATTCCTTTTTCATTTTCGAAATTAAATTTATGTATATCTTGATCTACCACGTAATCTTTATCAACATATGTCCCCGCCATAATAAAATCTTCTTCTATTATTATGCTATATCCGTAAACATATTTACTCGCTTCTCCGATACTTACACCAACTTTCTTCGATAAATATCTTATCGGTGTGACGCCATCTTCATAATATTTTTCAATAGTAAAACCATGGGCTTCTACAAGCTTCTTTGCGTAGCTATTCCATACTTCATTATCAATCTTAGACATTTTATTTTCCTCTCATGAGACAGCCGGGTTATTTGTTTGCTGCTCATATAAAAATGATGGTTCGTATTTATGATCAATACAAGTAAAATTTTTAATTATTTTTCTTACTACTGCAAAATTTGTTGTCTAACATTGATGAATACAGGTGAATTATTTGTAATTATTTATTGACAACTACTATTATTATCGGCCGATTTCCTTAAATGCATTTCCGCCGACAAAAAAAATCGGCGCTTTTTAGACGCCGATTGCTTGTTCAAGGTTGTCTACCCAGTTTTCTGTCGGCGGAATTCCCCATTTACAGGCATGAAGTCCGACGCGACCGACATCGTATTTTGAGAGACCCGTTGCTGACATGAGCTGCTCACGAGATGCCCGTCTAGCGGCGAGAAACCATCGCAATAATAAGGCTTCATCATTCGTAAGTTCGTCTGCGTGCTTATTATTCGCTCCAGGTACTACTGCTTCACCCGTCAGAGCTGCTCTATACAACGCACGAGTACGCGATTTTGTCGTCAAATCTCCGACAGTCCAGGTGTCGCGTTCTCGGCCGAATGGGTCATGATATCCGTCTACTATAGCAACGATTTCCTGAGCAGTTTCTTGTCTGAGCATATCGAGTGCATCAGCGGATATCTGACGATAGCCTTTGCTTTCCAGCTTGTGTCCGTGCTGATACCAAGATTGACGAGGGATTCCGAGAAGACCTGTGAAGTCCTCGGTTTTCCAACCTTTTCGTACGAGCATCCATTTTATATGCATGAATGCATCGCGAATTTCCTCGGACGTCGTGTGTGATGTGTGGATCGGATGCGGATTCAATTTCTTTGCGCTTACATAAACCATTGTTTTTCTGCCTTTTTCTCTGCTCGAATGATAAGCCTTTCTTCGATGTCTTCGTCTGTCATCTGCTCGACAAAATCGCCGTCCTCATTTTCAATGAATGACGGTGCATAAATTCCGTGTTCAGCGAGAGCACGCACATGCTCGATAGCATCAAGCGTTTCGTCGATATAAAGCGTCATGCGATGTCCATTCACTGTGTCGACAGTGACAAGATCGAACCCGAATTCCCATTCTTTGACGTCAGCGATTCTTGCATATCGGGCGATTGCGTTTTCAAATTCTCGTAGTGACATAGCTACTCCTTAAATAATGTCTGTATAAAAATGATGGTTCGTATTGACGACTAATACAAGTGAAAACTACGCCGACAAAAACAGAAATCTATATTTCCGTAATGCACTCAATACATCGTTCCATTGAGTTAATTATGGAAAACGTATTTTATTCAGGATGTTAAAGTGGATTTTGTGTCTTGCTTGATACGACGCGAAAATGGTTATCTATGAGTAATTAAGGAGAAAACCCATGCTAAAAAACCAAATTGTCGCACCATTTCATATGGCAGCTAATACATTGATCTGGATTGAGAAAATGATCATCGCGGTGCTGAATTCGATATTGAAAATCTTCGGCATGAAGCAGATGCCAATGCCGAGCCGTCAGATTCCGCAGCTCTCAATTCGTCCCGACGATATATTATCGGAAGTTGGAAAAGATGGGTCGGAGGTCGGTCTGGCTACTTCTGAAAAGCTTTTAAAGCCGACAACTGATGCAGGACATACGCTCTACAGATACGCATGTGCACAGTCCCCGTCTGAGCGCTCGACAATTGATCTCTCGGCGCTCACTGATGATCAGCAATACTGGCTTTATCAGCTTTCTGACGCCGATCTCTCACGGCTTTCAAAAGCAGGGCTGGATGCATGTACGAGGGCAATGGACGGCAAGCGTTGCGGTGTAGGTGGGCTTCCAAAATTTGTGAAGCAAGAGCCAGCTGAAGCGACCAGAAAGACGTCGCCTTTGGCTGAACGGATTCATGCTTACAGATTGAATCCTGCGTTCGCTTAAGAGCCTTTACGCATACGTTCCAGAAGAGCCTGACGCTGATTCAACATCTTCGTCAGGCTTTCGTTTTTCTGCCGCTCAGCGGCAAGTTCCTGAGCCAGACGAATGGCAAGCTTACCCATTTCTTCGGCGTCCCTCACGATCTCATTGACCGCCGCATCATATCGAGCGTCGTCTTCAGCTTGTCGTGCTGCACGCATAGCAGCCATGCCACGCTCGTGCGCCGAGTAAGCGCCAGCAGTCAAAAATGCGATGGTAGCGGCCGAGCCGTAAACAATGTTGTTTCCTTCGCGTGACATGGTTGATCTCCTGAGTTGAGGGCCGATATAGCAGGATCTCGGAGACTTGTCCGGGCATTTTTTGAATTATTTTAAAGCAACAACGGTTTACTAATTAAGATTTTATCTAGTTTCGTCAACATATTGTATTGTTTATGTAATTTGCGCCGATGGATTACTCGGTGCACGATTTCCTTCTACTTACTAGTGAAAGGAAATCACGATGACTTATAACGGGAGAATTGGACTATTTAAATTTAGACAAAAATATTCGACTTCGGATCGCTATACATCTGTATCAAAAGGCTGCTTACATCTGTTTCCTGATGCGCTTTCAGCTATCGGCCTTCAAATTGGGAATAAGTACACCGTCGAAAAGGGCGATGAAGAAGGATTGGTAATTGTCCGACATTCAAAATCGCCGACCGCCCCGGTTCTAAAAGAACCTGAAGCCATCCGATTTCAGCCAACATTTGTTCTGGAATTCCTCGGAAATAATGCGAGAATTTCGGCTCAGGACATGCCGCTTACCGATATCACTTTCGAAGCGTCAGGCGACAAGCTGATCGGCCGACTTCCAGAATCTGTGAAGACATCCGCACTACAAGCACGAAAACAGCAAATTGCAGATGATGGCGACTTCCGTGATGTAATCCGAGGATATAGCGGTGCGGCGGCGGCTATAGTGCTAGAAGCGCATCGGTACGGCATGAAAGATACGCCGATTGCCTTGGATCAGATGGTATTCCTACTGCGTGACGAAGGGCATCGCGTTTCGCAGATCAATGAACGCCTGTGGCGACTGGACGAGAGCACGGCGACGCTTGGCGACTTGATTCAGCTAGCGAGAAAATATGAAGACGGTCTGGTGCTGGTGGCGGCGTGACTGCAGATTCATAAATTTCAAAACAGGCTTCTTCGGAGGCCTTTTTTGTTGTCTGACGATGTCACCTATAAGTGACAAATGCAAATCATCTCAATTTGAAATGGATTGCCGACGATGTGTATTACCGAGCGGTGATTTTTGATGATTTGGACGTCGGATATTACCGAACGGGAATATGGGTCATGATCCATATTTCATTAGGAATATGTCGTAAAAGACATAAAGCCAAATATGTTGTCAGAAGCATAAACCGTCTGAGATAATTAGTTTTCGTGGCGGTTTTCGTGGCGGTAAAAATAAAGGCCACCGAGGTGACCATCTAAATAATTGATATCATTATGAAAAAATGGTGGGCGATGAGAGACTCGAACTCCCGACATCTTCGGTGTAAACGAAGCGCTCTACCAACTGAGCTAATCGCCCGACTGACTTGTCAGCCGCTGTGAGAGCCGTTTAGGCTGTTCGTTTGAAGAGTGCAAGCGTAAAAATTACAAAAATGCATTTTTTTATTTGTTCGGCTAAAAACGTCGCGCTCGCTGGGGATAACTCACATAGGCCCTCTCTATCGAACTGTAAGTGGACGTGAGATTCATTCGTTTGAGCTCGCCGTGTGATTCCATTTTCCATTTAATTTGAATGCTTTCCGGTGAAATATGCAGAAGGGTGGATAAAAGCAGATCACTATAAAGGCCCGCAAAAGGGCGGCTTTTAAAATAAATTTGAAATTCTTGTTTTTTCTTCAGATCACTCGCTTGACAGTGGTGAGAGAACCCCTTAAACGACCGCTCACACCGAACGGAAACGTCGGTGACTGACCAGCCAAATGGCTGAAAATGAAATGCGCGGGTGTAGCTCAGTTGGTTAGAGTGCCGGCCTGTCACGCCGGAGGTCGCGGGTTCGAGCCCCGTCACTCGCGCCATTTTCATTCAAGAATTAGCCAATGAATCTTGTGAAAATGGCGCTCTTCGCGTTTCGCCTTGTTTCCCCAGAATATCATTAATTCAAGATGCGCCCTTGAGTTTGTTGATGCAAATCATTGCGGTGCTCTTTGCGCGCATGAACCAGCTTATCGACATCATTAATGGTTCCGGGCTGAACTATTTCGCTTTGCGCTTCCAGGACAGATAGGCGACAGAGAAAATCCCGGCCAAAATGACCAGGACGTCGCCGCTCGTGAGCAAATATGCGCTCAAACCTCCATCCTTTCCTTGTGCCTCACTTTTATGTCGAGGGGTGAGGTGTTTTGCGCTGCCGCTCTGTTGAACTCAGATCCCGGTTGGCGGTGCGCACTGCGATTGCGTTCAAGAGGAATTCTAAAAGCCGGTAACGGATTGCTGAAGGCAAGCAGGACTACAGATTAAAGTGCCACTGCTTTTTCATTTTACGAATCGCCCTTCTGGCGATGCGAAATTTCTGTCAGCCGCGACATGTCACCAGAAGGAAAGGGAAGGGGTGTTTTGCACTTTATATATAAGTGCAATTTCTGAGCTCTCTATATCAAGCATGGTCAGCCGGTTTGCTGAATGGTTGAGAGGCGATTCTGAGCGCAATCCAAGCTCGGTCTTGATCGAACGAAGTCCAGCTTCGATTCTGTCTGCCGCATCTGGGTCGATTGATTCTGCGCGCTTAATAATGGCGAAAGATAGGTCCGCAGCTTTTGCTCACGAAATTATGATATTTTCATGCTATATAGGGTTTGGGTGCGTATTCAGGCTTGATGCTGTCGCTTATTAAGCGTCTGGAACACACTATACCCGTCTGTTCGCGTTGGAGGGGTTGCGCTTGCGTGCATGCTGCGCTAACCGTCCGGCCAAATACTTAAGTTCGCACGGCATGCCCTTTGAAGCTGCTTGAGGCGACGAGGTCGCAAGAGATGCAATGTGTCGCATGGTGGTAAGCTCTAAAAAGCTTATTACAGGCGGCGCAGCCTCGTATTCAAGCCGGATAAGGATCATGAACGAGCTTTTAAGTTCCTATTTGCCGATTGTCATCTTTCTCGGCATTGCAATGGTAATCGGTGTAGCCCTTCTGGTTGCGCCGTTTCTAGTCGCGTACAGACAGCCCGACCCGGAAAAGCTTTCAGCTTACGAGTGCGGGTTTAATGCCTTTGATGACGCTCGCATGAAATTCGACATCCGTTTCTATCTGGTGTCGATTCTCTTCATTATCTTCGACCTTGAAGTCGCTTTCCTGTTCCCGTGGGCTGTGTCCTTCGGTGCAATTGGATGGTTTGGTTTCCTGTCGATGATGCTCTTCCTTGGTGTTTTGACCATCGGCTTCATCTATGAATGGAAGAAGGGAGCGCTGGAATGGGATTGACCGGCACAAACCAGGCATCGGGTTCGACGCTCATTGCCCCGCAGCCAAAGGGTATTCTCGACCCGCGCACGGGCAAGCCTGTTGGCTCCGACGATGCGTTTTTCAATGATCTGAACAGCGAACTGTCCGACAAGGGCTTCATCGTCACATCTGCTGACGCTCTGATCACCTGGGCGCGCACAGGTTCGTTGATGTGGATGACCTTTGGTCTCGCATGCTGTGCTGTGGAAATGATGCATATTTCCATGCCGCGCTATGATGCCGAGCGTTTTGGTATCGCGCCGCGCGCATCTCCGCGTCAGTCAGACGTGATGATCGTTGCTGGTACGCTGACCAATAAGATGGCTCCGGCTCTGCGCAAGGTCTACGATCAGATGCCTGAGCCGCGCTATGTTATTTCGATGGGTTCATGCGCGAATGGCGGCGGCTATTACCACTACTCTTATTCTGTAGTGCGTGGCTGTGACCGCGTTGTGCCGGTCGATATTTATGTTCCCGGTTGCCCGCCAACCGCTGAGGCTCTGCTTTACGGCATTCTCATGCTGCAAAAGAAGATCCGCCGCACGGGTACGATCGAGCGCTGATCGGGCCTTTCCGGTTCGAGCAGTGCAAGAGGTTTATTGGAGCCCGGTCTGTTTTCCCAAGGGTGGACAGGGTTCTGAAAGAGGAAGTTAGAGATATGAGCGAAGAAGCTCTTAATGAACTTTCCGGCTATATCAAGGAACGTCTCGGCGATGCGATCGAAGAGGCGAAGCTGGCCTATGGTGAGCTGACGCTTGCTGTTCCGGTCAGGAGCCTGATCAGCGTTCTGACGTTCCTGCGCGATGACGTGCAGTGCCAGTTTGTGAACCTGACGGATATTTCCGGTGTAGACTATCCGCAGCGCGCACAGCGCTTCGATGTTGTCTATCAGCTCATGTCTCCACGCCAGAACCTTCGTATTCGCGTCAAGGTTCAGGCCGATGAAGACACGCTGGTTCCGTCTGCTGTCGGCGTTTATGTCGGTGCTGAGTGGTTCGAACGTGAAACCTACGACATGTATGGAGTTCTGTTCTCCGGCCATCCTGATCTGCGTCGTCTTCTGACTGACTACGGTTTTGAAGGTCATCCGCTGCGCAAGGATTTCCCGACGACTGGTTTTGTTGAGGTTCGCTACAGCGACGAAGCAAAGCGCGTTATCTATGAGCCTGTTGTGCTGCGACAGGAATTCCGCAATTTCGACTTTCTCTCGCCATGGGAAGGGACCGATTACGTCCTGCCGGGCGATGAGAAAGCCAAGACGAACTGAGCGACAGGAAGCTGAACATGGCTGAGACTCAGGTCCGCAATTTTAATATTAACTTTGGTCCGCAGCATCCCGCTGCGCACGGTGTTTTGCGTCTTGTTCTTGAACTCGACGGCGAAGTCGTGGAACGCGTCGATCCGCATATCGGTCTGCTGCATCGCGGCACCGAAAAGCTGATGGAAACGAAGACCTATCTTCAGGCTGTGCCTTATCTCGACCGCCTCGACTACGTGGCGCCGATGAATCAGGAACATGCCTATGCTCTGGCTGTTGAGCGTCTGCTTGGCATTACAGTGCCGAAGCGTGGCCAGCTGATCCGCGTGCTTTTCTCGGAAATCGGCCGTATCCTCAACCACCTTCTCAACGTGACCACACAGGCTATGGACGTTGGCGCGCTGACGCCGCCGCTCTGGGGCTTTGAAGAACGCGAAAAGCTGATGGTGTTCTACGAACGCGCTTGCGGCGCTCGTATGCACGCAGCTTATTTCCGTCCGGGTGGCGTTCATCAGGATCTGCCGGATCAGCTGATTGAAGACATTGGTAAATGGATCGATCCGTTCCTGACGACAACGCTCAAGAACCTCGATGATCTGATCACGCCAAACCGCATTTTCAAGCAGCGTAACGTCGATATCGGTGTTGTTTCGCTCGAAGATGCATGGGCATGGGGCTTCTCCGGCGTCATGGTTCGCGGTTCGGGTGCAGCATGGGATCTGCGCAAGTCGCAGCCTTATGAATGCTACAACGAAATGGAATTCGATATTCCAATCGGCAAGAACGGTGACTGCTATGACCGTTACCTGATCCGTATGGAAGAAATGCGCCAGTCGGCTCGCATCATGCGCCAGTGCGTTGATCTTCTGCTCGGCAAGGAACGTGTCGGTCCTGTTTCAAGCACTGATAACAAGATCGTGCCGCCAAAGCGCGGCGAGATGAAGCGCTCAATGGAAGCGCTCATCCATCACTTCAAGCTTTACACGGAAGGCTACCATGTGCCTGCCGGTGAAGTTTACGCAGCCGTTGAAGCGCCGAAGGGTGAATTTGGCGTCTTCCTCGTATCGGATGGCTCCAACAAGCCTTACCGCTGCAAGCTGCGCGCGCCGGGCTTTGCCCATCTTCAGGCTATGGATTTCCTGTGCCGCGGCCACATGCTGGCTGACGTGTCGGCAATTCTTGGCTCGCTCGATATCGTGTTTGGTGAGGTTGACCGCTGATGTCCGTTCGCCGTCTCGCAGATGATGCCGTCCAGCCGGCTGGTTTCGCTTTCAACGCGGAAAATCAGGCCTGGGCGCACAAGACGATCGCAAAATATCCGGAAGGCCGTCAGCAGTCGGCTGTTATTCCGCTGCTCATGCGTGCGCAGGAGCAGGAAGGCTGGGTTACGAAAGCCGCTATCGAACATGTCGCCGATATGCTTGATATGCCGCTGATCCGCGTTCTTGAAGTTGCAACCTTCTATACGCAGTTCCAGCTCAAGCCGGTTGGCACACGCGCGCATATTCAGGTTTGCGGCACCACGCCATGCATGTTGCGTGGCTCGGAAGCATTGATGGATGTCTGCCGTCATAAGATCCACCACGATCCTTTCGAGCTCAATGCCGATGGTACACTGTCGTGGGAAGAAGTTGAATGTCAGGGTGCTTGCGTTAATGCGCCGATGGTCATGATCTTCAAGGATGCCTATGAAGACCTGACGCCGGAACGCCTTGCTGAAATCATCGATGCATTTGAAGCAGGCAAGGGCGACACTGTTACGCCGGGTCCACAGGATGGCCGTATCACGTCTGAACCTATGGGCGGACTGACGGCTCTGACCGAAGATCTGGACTACAAAAAAGTTGGTCTGGAAACCCGTAAGGCATCGGACGCAGCCGTTGCCAAAGCCAAGGCAGAAGCTGAAGCCAAGGCTAAGGCCGAAGCTGAAGCCGCAACCAAAGACGGAAGCAGGTGAGACATGCTGGCTGATAAAGATCGCATCTTCACCAATATCTATGGCTTCAAAGATATGTCGCTCAAGGGCGCCATGTCGCGCGGTCATTGGGATAATACCAAGGGCTTCATCGAGAAGGGCCGTGACTGGATCATCAACGAAATGAAGGCGTCCGGCCTTCGTGGACGTGGTGGCGCGGGCTTCCCGACTGGCCTGAAATGGTCGTTTATGCCGAAGGAAGTGACGGATCGTCCGCATTACCTCGTCGTGAATGCTGACGAATCAGAGCCGGGCACCTGTAAGGACCGCGAAATTCTGCGCCACGATCCGCATACGTTGATCGAAGGCTGTGTGATCGCCGGTTGTGCCATGAACGCCCACACCGCATACATCTATCTGCGCGGCGAATTCATGCGTGAGCGTGAAGCGCTACAGGCAGCGATTGATGAGTGCTATGACGCTGGCCTTCTCGGCAAGAACAATAAGTGCGGCTGGGATATGGATATTTTCCTCCATCACGGTGCCGGTGCTTATATCTGCGGCGAAGAAACCGCTCTGCTTGAAAGCCTGGAAGGTAAGAAGGGCCAGCCACGTCTGAAGCCGCCTTTCCCTGCCAATATGGGTCTTTATGGCTGCCCGACGACGGTTAACAACGTTGAATCGATTGCGGTCGCCCCGACGATCCTCCGTCGCGGTGGTGCATGGTTCTCCTCGATTGGTCGTCCAAACAATGTCGGCACCAAGCTGTTCCAGATTTCTGGTCACGTGAACACCCCTTGCACCGTTGAAGAAAGCCTCGGCATCACCTTCCGCGAGCTGATCGAAAAGCACGCTGGCGGCATTCGCGGTGGCTGGGATAATCTGCTTGCAGTTATTCCCGGCGGTGCATCGTGCCCTGTCGTTAAGGGTGAAGACATGATGGATGCCATCATGGACTTCGATGGTATGCGCGAGCTCAAATCTTCTTTCGGCACGGGTGGCGTGATCGTCATGGACAAGTCCACTGACATCATCAAGGCAATTGCCCGTCTTTCAGCTTTCTTCAAGCATGAGAGCTGCGGCCAGTGCACGCCTTGCCGTGAAGGTACGGGCTGGATGTGGCGTGTCATGGAGCGCATGGTCAAGGGTAACGCGCAGAAGCGCGAAATCGACATGCTTCTCGACGTAACCAAGCAGATTGAAGGTCATACGATATGTGCGCTTGGTGATGCCGCTGCATGGCCTATTCAAGGTCTGATCCGCAATTTCCGTCCGGAAATTGAAAAGCGCATTGACGATTATACACGCAACGCTGTTCAGAGCCGCAACATCCGCCTCGAAGCGGCTGAGTAAGCGGAAGAATACGTTGTATGTCCGCCCGGGAAGGGCGGACTTTAGAGTTTGACATCTGGAAGATGCGGCAAGAGCCGCAGGTTTGGATAAGCGATGGCAAATATTAAGGTTGACGGCACAGAGATCGAAGTACCCGATCACTATACGCTCCTTCAGGCTGCCGAAGCCGCGGGGGCTGAAGTCCCGCGTTTTTGTTTCCACGAACGGCTTTCCATCGCCGGAAACTGCCGCATGTGCCTTGTTGAAGTGAAGGGTGGACCGCCAAAGCCGGCAGCGTCCTGCGCTATGGGCGTGCGCGATCTGCGTCCCGGCCCGAATGGCGAAGCACCGGAAATTTTCACCAACACGCCTATGGTCAAAAAGGCCCGCGAAGGCGTGATGGAATTCTTGCTCATCAACCATCCGCTCGATTGCCCGATTTGCGATCAGGCAGGTGAGTGCGATCTGCAGGATCAGGCAATGGCGTTTGGTACCGATGGCTCGCGCTATCGCGAAAACAAGCGTGCGGTTGAGAACAAGTATATTGGTCCACTGGTCAAGACCGTGATGACGCGCTGCATTCACTGCACGCGTTGCGTTCGCTTCACGACCGAAGTGGCTGGCATTTCTGAACTCGGCCTGATCGGTCGTGGTGAAGATGCTGAAATCACCACCTATCTTGAACGCGCCATGACTTCGGAGCTTCAGGGCAATGTTATTGACCTTTGCCCGGTTGGTGCGCTGACTTCGCGTCCATATGAATTCCAGGCTCGTCCGTGGGAACTCAACAAGACTGAAACCATCGATGTGATGGATGCGGTCGGTTCGAACATCCGCGTTGATACGCGTGGCCGTGAAGTGATGCGCATCATGCCGCGCGTGAATGAAGCGGTGAACGAAGAGTGGATTTCCGACAAGACCCGCTTCATTTGGGATGGTCTGCGCACCCAGCGCCTTGATCGCCCCTATGTTCGCAAGGATGGCCGTCTGGTCGCAGCGTCATGGCCTGAAGCTTTTGCAGCAATCGCTGCGAAGGTCTCGGCAACCTCTGCTGATAAAATCGGTGCAGTCGCTGGCGATCTGGCTTCGGTTGAAGAACTCTACGCTCTGAAAAGCCTCATCGCATCGCTCGGCTCGATCAATATTGACAGCCGTCAGGATGGCGTAGCACTCAACCCGGCTCTGGGACGTGCAAGCTATCTCTTTAACACAACGATCGAAGGCATTGAAAATGCTGACGCTCTTCTGATCATCGGCTCCAACCCACGTGTTGAAGCTGCTGTTCTGAATGCGCGCATTCGCAAGCGCCAGCGTATGGGCCATTTCCCGATCGCTCTGATCGGCGAACAGGCTGAGCTGCGTTACGATTATGAATATCTGGGCGCAGGCGCAGACACACTTTCCGCAGTTGCTTCCGGCAAAAACGCATTCCGTGACGTGCTGGTAAAGGCTGAACGCCCGCTGATCATCATCGGTCAGGGTGCGCTTACCGGCGAAAACGGTGCTGCTGTTCTGGCAGCCGCTGCGAAGCTTGCGCAGGATGTTGGTGCAATCAGCGCTGAGTGGAACGGCTTCTCTGTTCTTCATACTGCCGCTTCGCGCGTTGGTGCTCTTGATCTCGGTATCGTTCCGGGTGAGGGCGGCAAGGCAGCAACTGATATGCTCGGCAATCTTGATGTTGTGTTCCTGCTTGGTGCAGACGAACTCGACATGACGGCTAAGGGCTCGAGCTTCATCGTTTATATTGGTACACATGGCGATGCCGGTGCACATGCTGCTGACGTTATCCTTCCCGGTGCAGCCTATACCGAAAAATCGGGTACATGGCTCAACACCGAAGGCCGCGTGCAGCTTGGCAATCGTACAGGCTTTACTCCGGGCGAAGCCAAGGAAGACTGGGCAATTCTGCGCGCTCTTTCCGACACGCTCGGCAAGCGTCTGCCGTTTGACAGCCTCGCACAGCTTCGCGCCAAGCTCTATGCCGACTTCCCGCATATGATGGCAATCGACACGATTGCTCCTGCGAATGCAGACGACCTGTCGGCACTTGCAGCAAAAGCAACTACCCTTTCTGGCGGCGCTGCTTTTGTTTCGCCGATCAAGGATTTCTATCTGACGAACCCAATCGCGCGTGCTTCCGCCGTCATGGCCGAGTGCTCGGCGCTTGCGGCCGGCAGCTTCCAACAGGCAGCTGAGTAAGCGAGAGAGAGACGGAATAATGGACGGAATTTTTGCAGCTTACGTCTTGCCCGCGCTGATTATAGCGCTGAAGTCGGTCGTTCTGCTTGTCGTATTGCTGATCGTCGTGGCTTACCTGCTTTATGCAGACCGTAAGATCTGGGCAGCTGTACAGCTTCGCCGTGGTCCAAACGTTGTTGGTCCATGGGGTCTGTTTCAGGCTTTCGCCGATCTTTTGAAGTTCGTCTTCAAGGAACCGATCATTCCTTCGGGCGCAAACAAGGGTGTGTTTCTTCTTGCACCGTTTGTTTCTGCGGTTCTGGCAATGGCAACCTGGGCGGTCATCCCGGTCAATGAAGGCTGGGCGATTGCTAACATCAATGTCGGCATTCTCTATATCTTCGCCATTTCTTCGCTTGAAGTTTATGGTGTGATCATGGGCGGCTGGGCCTCCAATTCGAAGTACCCTTTTTTGGGCGCGCTTCGTTCGGCAGCTCAGATGGTCTCTTATGAAGTGTCGATCGGTTTCGTAATTGTTACTGTTCTTCTGACGGCTGGCTCGCTTAACCTGACGGATATCGTGCTGTCGCAGAATACGGGTCTGGGTACGTCGCTCGGTCTGCCTGCTTCGTTCCTGGACTGGAACTGGCTGGTCCTGTTCCCGATGTTCGTGATCTTCTTTATTTCAGCGCTTGCTGAAACGAACCGCCCGCCATTCGATCTTGTCGAAGCTGAATCCGAACTCGTGGCCGGTCACATGATCGAATATTCGTCCACGCCGTTCCTTCTGTTCTTCCTGGGCGAGTATGTGGCAATCACGCTGATGTGCGCCCTGATGACCACACTCTTCCTCGGTGGCTGGTTGCCTCCGGTTGACGTATGGTTCCTCAACTGGGTTCCGGGCATCATCTGGTTCATGCTCAAGCTCTGCTTCTGCTTCTTCATGTTCGCCATGGTGAAGGCTTTCGTACCGCGTTACCGCTACGACCAGCTGATGCGTCTGGGCTGGAAAGTGTTCCTGCCGATTTCGTTGGCAATGGTTGTGCTGACCGCGACCGTCATCAAAGTCTTCGGTCTGGTGTAAGGAGAAAGACAAATGGCTTCATTCGCACAGGCCGCGAAATCCCTCCTTCTCAAGGAGTTCGTCGGTGCTTTCTTCCTCTCCATGCGTCAGTTCTTTGCGCCGAAGGCAACACTGAACTACCCGCATGAAAAAGGTCCTGTTTCGCCGCGTTTTCGTGGCGAGCATGCGCTGCGCCGTTATCCCAACGGCGAAGAACGCTGCATTGCCTGCAAGCTCTGCGAAGCGATCTGCCCGGCGCAGGCAATCACCATTGAAGCGGGTCCGCGCCGCAATGACGGCACGCGCCGCACAGTGCGTTACGACATCGACATGGTGAAGTGCATCTATTGCGGCTTCTGTCAGGAAGCTTGTCCGGTGGATGCAATCGTTGAAGGTCCGAACTTCGAGTTTGCGACCGAAACCCGCGAAGAGCTTTACTATGACAAGGACAAGCTCCTTGCCAATGGCGATCGCTGGGAACGCGAAATTGCGCGCAACATTGCGATGGATGCGCCATATCGCTGATTGGTTTTGCTGAAACCGTTGTTTCAGCATCCGGTTTGGAAAGCGGCAACAGGAAGGGGCGGCCCGTCTTGTTGCTGGAATTTAAGTTTCGCGATTATTCGCGGCAAACAAAGACTAAAGCGGATGAAGCAATAGGGCTTTGTCCACGGAAAGGTGTTGGGGGATCCCCATGCTGACAGGTATTGCGGCAGCGTTCTTCTATCTGTTCGCCTTTATCATGATCGCAAGTGCGTTCATGGTGATTGCGGCACGCAACCCCGTGCATTCGGTGCTGTTTCTGATCCTCGCTTTCTTCAATGCGGCGGCGCTGTTCCTGCTGACGGGGGCCGAGTTCCTCGCCATGATCCTGCTCGTCGTTTATGTCGGTGCTGTGGCGGTTCTCTTCCTCTTCGTCGTCATGATGCTGGATGTTGACTTCTCCGAATTGAAGCGCGGCGCACTGCAATATGCGCCGGTTGGCGCTCTGGTCGGTCTCATTTTGCTGGGCGAGCTGATTGTTGTATTTGCGGGTTCGGTGTTCTCACCAAAGCTGGGGCAGGGCGCGGTGCCGATCCCGGATATTGCTGAACGCACCAACACAGCAGCCCTCGGTGACATTCTTTACACCGACTACGTTTTCAACTTCCAGATTGCAGGATTGGTCCTTCTCGTTGCCATGATCGGTGCGATCGTTCTGACGCTGCGGCATAAGCCGAATGTTAAGCGCCAGTCGATCCCGGATCAGGTTGCTCGTACGCCTGAGACGGCGATCGAGATCAAGAAGGTCGAACCGGGCAAGGGCATCTGAGGAAAAGAATATGGAAATCGGTATTGCTCATTATCTGACCGTTTCGGCCATCCTGTTCACCCTTGGCGTTTTCGGTATTTTCTTAAACCGCAAGAACGTCATCGTTATCCTGATGTCTGTCGAATTGATCCTTCTTTCGGTCAATCTCAACTTCGTGGCGTTTTCATCTGTACTAGGCGATATGGTCGGACAGGTTTTCGCGCTTTTCGTTCTGACTGTTGCGGCTGCTGAAGCAGCTATCGGTCTGGCAATCCTCGTTGTTTTCTTCCGTAATCGCGGTTCTATCGCGGTGGAAGACGTCAATGTTATGAAAGGTTGACGGGCAAATGCTCTATAACGCGATCGTCTTCCTTCCGCTTATTGGCTTTCTTGTTGCTGGTCTCTTCGGCAACAAGATTGGTGCCAAAGCGAGTGAATACATCACTTCCGGCCTGATGGTGATCGTTGCGATCCTGTCTTGGGTCGTCTTTTTCAAGATCCCGCTCGGCGTCGATGCCGAAACGGTGCGTATCCCGGTTCTTCATTGGGTTACATCCGGTTCGTTGTCTTTTGACTGGGCTCTGCGTATTGATACGCTGACCGGCGTCATGCTCGTCGTGGTCAATTCGGTGTCAGCACTGGTGCATATCTATTCGATCGGATACATGCACCACGATCCACATCGTCCGCGCTTTTTTGCCTATCTGTCGCTTTTCACCTTTGCCATGCTCATGCTGGTAACGTCGGACAACCTGATCCAGATGTTCTTCGGCTGGGAAGGTGTGGGTCTCGCATCTTACCTTCTCATCGGTTTCTGGTTCCAGAAGCCTTCGGCAAATGCCGCTGCAATGAAGGCATTCGTGGTCAACCGCGTTGGTGACTTTGGCTTCCTTCTGGGTATCTTTGGACTGTTTGCGCTGTTCCAGTCGGTCGATTACAACACAATTTTCGCGGCTGCTGCGAACTATCTGCCAGCTGAAGGTTCAGCGGATGCTGGTGCTGTTGTTCTGAATTTCCTCGGCTATGAACTGCACAAGGAAACAGCACTCACCGTTGTCTGCCTGCTGCTTTTCATGGGCGCGATGGGTAAGTCGGCGCAGTTCCTGCTGCACACCTGGCTTCCTGACGCGATGGAAGGCCCGACACCTGTTTCCGCACTTATTCATGCGGCAACCATGGTGACCGCGGGCGTGTTCTTGGTTGCGCGTATGTCGCCAATCTTTGAACTCTCGCACACGGCTCTTCTGATCATCACGATCATCGGTGCAACGACGGCATTCTTTGCCGCAACCGTTGCGCTTGTGCAGAACGACATCAAGCGCGTTATCGCTTATTCGACCTGTTCGCAGCTTGGTTACATGTTTGCGGCTCTGGGTGTCGGCGCTTACGGTGCAGCTGTCTTCCACCTTTTCACGCACGCTTTCTTCAAAGCGCTTCTATTCCTTTGCGCAGGCTCGGTTATCCATGCCGTTTCTGACGAACAGGATATGCGTCGCATGGGTGGTCTGCGTAAGCTGATCCCGGTCACTTACTGGATGATGATGATCGGTACTGTTGCAATTACGGGTCTGGGTGTTCCGGGCACGATTATCGGTACGGCTGGCTTCTTCTCGAAAGACGCCATCATCGAGTCGGTCTTTGCATCGCACAGCCTTGCTTCCGGTTATGCCTTCACGCTTCTGGTGGTTGCAGCTCTGTTCACGAGCTTCTATTCATGGCGTCTGATTTTCATGACCTTCTTTGGCAAGCCACGCGCTTCCGCTGAAGTCATGCATCATGTGCATGAATCCCCACCTGTCATGCTTGTGCCACTGCTGATCCTTGCTGTTGGCGCGCTGTTTGCCGGTGTCGTTTTCAAGGAATATTTCTTCGGCCACGATTATGCCGAGTTCTGGAAGGGTGCGCTCTTCACACTGCCAGGCAACGAAATCCTGGAACATTATCATCATGTTCCGCTGTGGGTTAAGCTGTCGCCGTTCATCGCTATGCTGATCGGTTTGGTAACGGCATGGGTCTTCTATATCCGTGCGCCACACATTCCGAAGGCACTCGCAGAGCGTCACCGCGGTCTGTACCAGTTCCTTCTCAATAAGTGGTACTTCGACGAACTTTATGACTTCATTTTTGTCCGTCCTGCACGTTGGCTTGGCCGCTTCTTCTGGAAGGTTGGCGACGGCAAGATTATTGACGGGTATGGTCCTAATGGTGTCGCTGCACGTGTCCTTGATGTTACAGGTCGCGTTGTGAAGATGCAGTCGGGTTACCTTTATCACTACGCATTCGCGATGCTTATCGGCGTCGCCGCGCTCGTCACCTGGATGATGCTCGGGAGCTCTTTCTGATGACCGATTGGCCAATTCTTTCTACGGTCACATTCCTGCCGCTCGTCGGCGCCTTGTTGATCCTTCTCATCAAGGATGACAGCGAAGCCTCGCGTCGCAACATCAAGAATGTTGCGCTGCTAACCACGGTTTTCGTTTTCATTCTCTCTCTGGTTATCTGGGCCGGATTTGATAATTCAAATCCGGGCTTCCAGATGGTCGAACAGGTTGACTGGCTTGGTGGTGGCATTTCCTACCACATGGGCGTCGACGGTATTTCGATGCTGTTTGTCGTGCTGTCAGCTTTCCTTATGCCGTTCTGCGTGCTGGCAAGCTGGTTTGCGATCGAAAAGCGTGTCAAGGAATACATGATCGCGTTTCTTATTCTGGAAACGCTCATGATCGGCGTGTTCTGCGCGCTGGATCTGTTCCTTTTCTATGTATTCTTTGAAGCAAGCCTTATCCCGATGTTCATCATCATTGGTGTCTGGGGTGGCAAGCGCCGCGTTTATGCAAGCTTCAAGTTCTTCCTCTATACGCTGCTCGGCTCCGTGTTGATGCTGATCGCGATCATGGCAATGTACTGGCAGGCCGGTACACTCAATGTGGTCGAATTGCTGAAGTACGATTTTCCGGCAGGCATGCAGACGTGGTTATGGCTGGCATTCTTCGCGTCTTTCGCAGTGAAGATGCCAATGTGGCCGGTTCACACCTGGTTGCCGGATGCGCACGTTGAAGCGCCGACAGCAGGTTCGGTTATTCTGGCGGGTATTCTTCTGAAGCTTGGTGGCTACGGCTTCCTGCGCTTCTCGTTGCCGATGTTCCCGCTGGCATCCGCCGATTTCGCTCCGTTCATTTTTGCCCTGTCTGCGATTGCGATCATCTACACCTCGCTCGTCGCCTTGGTACAGGAAGACATCAAGAAACTGATCGCATATTCGTCGGTTGCGCACATGGGCTATGTCACCATGGGTATCTTTGCAGCCAACGAGCAGGGCGTGCAGGGTGCAATCTTCCAGATGCTCTCGCATGGCATCGTCGCGAGCGCGCTCTTCCTTTGCGTGGGCGTAATCTATGATCGCATGCATACCCGTGAAATTTCGGCTTTTGGCGGTCTCGTCAACAATATGCCGAAATATGCCGTGGCCTTCCTCATCCTGACGATGGCGAATGTCGGTCTTCCGGGTACGTCTGGCTTTATCGGTGAATTTCTCACGCTGTTCGGTGTCTTCCGCGTCAATACGTGGGTAGCACTGTTCGCAACATCGGGTGTGATCCTGTCGGCAGCCTATGCGCTGTGGCTCTATCGCAACGTGGTGTTTGGTGCGCTGACAAAGGAAAGCCTCAAGGGCCTTCTCGACCTCAGCCCGCGTGAAAAGCTGATCCTGTATCCGCTTGTGATCCTTACCATTTTCTTCGGTGTGTATCCGGTGCCGGTCTTCGATGTGACCGCAAGCGCTGTGCATGCACTGGTTACTAATTATGACGCAGCGCTGGCAAATGCCGCTAGCGCTACGCTGGCGCAGTAAGTAAAGGCGTAGGCTTGATGCAAACCGACCTGATTGCTTCCCTGTCTCTCGCAGCTCCCGAGGTTCTCCTCGCGCTGAGCGGACTGGCATTGCTCATGATCGGCGTGTTCTCCGGAGAGCGCGCCTCCACTCTCGTCAATGGGCTTGCTGTTGCCGTTCTGATTGCAGCACTCGCTCTTGTCGTTATCTTCCCGCACAATGGCAGCGCCTTTGGCGGTGCCTTTGTGAGTGATGCTTTCGCACGTTTCATGAAGGTGCTGACACTGATCGGCTCCATCGTGGCGCTGATCATGTCTGTTGGCTTTGCGCGTGAAGACAAGTTCGATAAGTTCGAATTCCCGGTTCTGATCGTGCTGGCAACACTCGGCATGCTCATCATGGTGTCGGCATCGAACATGCTCACACTCTATATGGGCCTCGAATTGCAGTCTTTGGCACTTTATGTGCTGGCAGCCTTCAACCGTGATAGCGTTCGTTCGACTGAAGCGGGCCTCAAGTACTTCGTGCTTGGTGCACTTTCGTCGGGCATGTTGCTCTATGGTATCAGCCTTGTTTACGGTTACACCGGTCATATCGGTTTTGCCGAAATCGCAAACGCAATCACCGGCGGCGAACGTCAGCTTGGTCTGGTCTTCGGTCTGGTGTTTATCCTTGCAGGTCTCTGCTTCAAGATTTCCGCCGTTCCATTCCATATGTGGACGCCGGATGTTTATGAAGGTTCACCGACACCTGTAACCGCATTCTTTGCCGCTGCTCCAAAAATGGCAGCAATGGCGCTGATCGTTCGCGTTGCTGAAGGCGCTTTCGCTCCTGTTACCCATGACTGGCAGCAGATCATCACCTTCGTTGCAATCGCTTCGATGGTGCTGGGTGCTTTTGCTGCAATCGGTCAGCGCAACATCAAGCGCCTGATGGCTTATTCCTCGATCAGCCACATGGGCTATGCCCTTGTTGGTCTGGCTGCGGGTACCGTTGTCGGCGTGCGTGGCGTCGCACTTTACATGGCGATTTATCTCGTCATGACGCTCGGCAGCTTTGCCTTCATCCTGTCCATGCGGACAAAGGACGGCAATGTTGAACAGATTGACGATCTCGCAGGTCTGTCGCGCAGCAATCCGCTTATGGCCTTTATCATGACGATCATGCTCTTCTCGCTTGCAGGTATTCCGCCGCTCGCTGGCTTCTTCGGTAAGTGGTATACCTTTGTTGCAGCCGTTGAAGTGGGCCTCTATCCGCTGGCGATCATCGGTATTGTCGCTTCGGTTGTTGGCGCGTTCTACTATCTGCGCATGATCAAGATCATGTGGTTCGATGAGCCGGTGACGACTTTCGTTCCGGCAGCAATTGAGCTGCGTCTCGTGCTGCTTGTTTCAGGTGCATTTGTTCTCTTCTATGCACTGATTGGCGGCTGGCTTGGCGGTCTTGCTGAAACTGCAGCAAAGACTTTCTTCTGAGCATGACTATCAATAAGGCCGCAGGTGATGGCAATGGTTTCACGCTGGCACCTGCGGCTTTAGCAGACAACTATCGGCTGGAGTTTTTTCCCGTCGTTGGTTCTACCAATGCAGAGGCGCTTGATCGGGCAACTGCCGGCGATGCCGGGCGCCTCTGGTTCGTGTCTCCGAAACAGGAAAGCGGACGAGGGCGCCGGGGCCGTACATGGACTGCTCCCGAAGGCAATCTTGCAGCAACGCTTCTTCTCGTCGATCGCTTTGATCCGAAAATTGCAGCCACGCTTGGCTTTGTTGCAGGACTTGCGCTTGCTGATGCCGTTGATGCGGTTTTGCCGGAAGCTGTGGCTTCGCGCGTGACTGTTGCGCTCAAATGGCCCAATGACGTGCTGGTTGATGGCGCAAAACTCTCCGGTATTCTCCTTGAATCGACGCTGCTTTCTGACGGTCGTTTTGGTCTTGCGGTGGGCATGGGCACAAATGTTGTCGCCTCTCCGCAAGGCTTGCCTTACCCCGCGACATCCTTGCGTGAACTTGGCAGTCAGGTCGATGCAGCGACATTGTTTTTGGCACTTTCGGATGCATGGTGTCATTATCATTCAATATGGAATGCTGGGCGAGGGCTGAATGAAATCCGTCTGCGCTGGCTCAAGCGCGCGCATGGGCTGGGCCAGCCCGTTATGATGCAGTTGAATGGCCGTATTGTTGAAGGTGTTTTTGAAACCATCGATTCGGACTGCCGCCTTGTTATCCGCGAAGATGACGGTACACGTGTGCCGGTAACTGCCGGGGACGTCTATTTTGGAACGGCAGCCTCTGTTAAACCCGTTTCCTGATTGAATAATTGTGCACAATTGAACGCTGTGCGGGTTGTTCCGGGCTTGCAAACTATCGGCAGGCGGTTCAACAGGGGCATAATAAATTCTAAGTAAAGAACAGGGAGGCATTATGCCCCGCTCACCATCGACACAATTTGTCTTCCTGCCGCTTGGCGGTGTCGGCGAAATCGGCATGAACCTTGCCATGTATGGCTTTGGTCCTGAGGACAAACGCGAATGGATCGTGGTCGACATGGGCGTAAGCTTTGCTGGCCCGGAGCATCCGGGCGCGGATCTGATCCTGCCAGACATTCGCTTTCTCGAGGCTGAGAAGCATAATCTGCGCGGCATTATCATTACCCATGCGCATGAAGACCATTATGGCGCCTTGCTTGATCTTTGGCCGCGTCTGAAGGCGCCTGTTTATGCCACGCCGTTTACGGCAGGCTTGTTGGAAGCCAAGCGTCAGTCGGAATCTGGTGCACCGGAAATTCCGGTCAACATATTCAAAGCGGGTGAGACCTTTGAGGTTGGTTCCTTCGAGATAGAAGCGATTGCGGTTACGCACTCGATTCCAGAGCCTGTTTCGCTCGCCATCACCACACCGCTTGGTACAGTCGTTCACACGGGCGACTGGAAGATGGACCCTGATCCATCCATGGGACCGTTGATTGACGAAGCACGTTTCCGTGCAATCGGCGATCAGGGCGTTTTGGCGTTGATCTGCGATTCCACCAATGCGATGCGCGATGGTGAATCACCGTCTGAGCGACAGGTCGGTGAAAGCTTGCGCGAGCTTATTGAAGGCGCGCGTGGTCGCGTGGCGATTACAACGTTCTCATCCAACGTTGGCCGTATCCGCTCCATTACAGAAGCGGCGCGCGATGCTGGCCGTCAGGTGCTGGTGGTCGGTCGTTCGATGAAGCGCACAATCGCAGTTGCGACCGAGCTTGGCTATATGGAAGGCTTGCCGGAGTTCCTCAGCGAAGATGATTACGGCTATATCCCGCGCGAAAATGTCGTAATGATCCTGACGGGCAGCCAGGGAGAGCCACGTGCAGCGCTGGCCAAGCTTTCGCGTGATGAAATGCGCAGCATCGCGTTGTCGGCAGGCGACACGGTTATTTTCTCATCGCGTCCGATTCCGGGCAATGAAAAGGCTATTCTCGACATCAAGAACAAGCTCATTGATCAGGGCATCAAGCTGATCAGTGATGATGATGCGCTTGTGCACGTTTCCGGCCACCCGCGCCGCAGTGAGCTAAGGCGCATGTATTCTTGGGTGCGTCCGAAGATTCTCGTGCCCGTTCATGGCGAGGCAGCGCATCTTGTCGCGCAAGGGTCGCTCGGTGCTATGGAGGGCATTGAAGAGATTGCACAGGTGCGCGATGGCGACATGTTGCGCCTGGCACCAGGCAAAGCAGAAATCATCGATGAAGCACCTGTTGGCCGTATCTATAAGGACGGCAAGCTGATCGGCGACGAAGACGAAATCGGCATGGTTGAGCGGCGCAAGCTCGCTTATGTCGGCCATGTCGCTGTTTCTGTGCTGCTCGACCGTGATTTCAAGATCATGGATGAGCCCGATCTGGTTGCCTTTGGCCTGCCTGAAGAAGACAGGCAGGGCGATTTGATCGAAGATATTCTGCTTGATGCGGCAATCGAAGCGATCGACAGCATTCCACGGGCGCGCCGCAAGGATCTTGAAGTGGTCCGTGAATCGGTTCGCCGTGCGGTTCGTGCTGCGACAAATGAAGCATGGGGCAAAAAGCCGGTGGTGACAGTCTTCATCAACCGGATAAAGTAGCTCTGTTTTCGGAGGAGGAAGATAGATGCTCAAACGCCTGAACCATGTTGCAATCGTGGTTCCAGATATAAAGTCCGCCTCTGCGCTTTACACAGGACAGCTTGGTGCGAACGTGACCGCGCCGCAAGCTTTGCCTGAGCACGGGGTGACGGTGGTCTTTATTGATGTGGGGAACACCAAGATCGAATTGCTGGAACCGTTGGGAGAGGGATCGCCCATTGCGAGTTTTCTGGAAAAGAACCCTTCGGGCGGAATGCATCATCTTTGCTATGAAGTTGACGATATTTTAGCCGCACGCGATCATCTCAAGGCGCAAGGGGCACGCATTCTCGGTAATGGTGAGCCAAAGATTGGTGCCCATGGCAAGCCGGTGCTGTTTTTGCATCCCAAAGACTTCAATGGCACTTTGATCGAGCTTGAGGAGGCATGAGATGACGATTGTTTCCGGTATCGCGATGTATTTTATCTTCTGGTGGATAACACTATTTGCGCTCTTACCGGTTGGATTGCGCACGCAGGCGGAAGAAAATGACGTGACATTGGGAACGGTCGCGAGCGCGCCAGCCAAACCACGCATCGGACTTGCATTTCTGCGTACCACGTTTGTCGCCACCGCGATCTTCTGCATCTATTATTACCTGACGCAGGTTCAGGGCTTCAGCCTTGATGATATTCCGCATTTTTTTCCCGATCTGAAGTAAAATCGGACATTCTGTTTCTCGATAAATGAAGCGCTACAAGACATAGTGCCTATTTTTTAGGCGCTATTTTTTGAGGCGGCATTTTTGTCGCTTGCTTCAAGATCATGCGTTGAATCTAAAATGTATCAATCCGTTATAACGGTTTGAAAAGAAAGAAATTTAGTGCCTTTCCAGCGAAAGCGCGTAACGGCTTCGCCCAAGACAATGCGTGATAAAAATTGAGACAGCATTTCCAATGATCCACTCAAAACAGCAAATGCTCTGAGCTTTGGAAAGCTTACCTGTGACGCTGCGCTTTGCATTGAAAAACTGAAAAATATCAGAGGCTTATTTTGCCAGGTGAGAGCTTTTTCTCTTGAAGGCACGGCAAAGCCAAAAAAAAAGCAAGGCTTTCGCCTTGCTAGTCGAATACGCGTTCGATCCGTTTCCGTATTACAGGCGGCTGCGAATTAACGCGCCTGGATCCATCCTCCCAAGACTTTGACCGCGTGAAACAACGGTTAGCTCCGTTGTTATGCTTATTGATGAAAAAAATAGCGGACTGCATAGCTTTTGTCACCAAAAATCTTTTGTGATGTCATATTTCCTTCGCAATTTTGCCGCCTCTCGTGTGCGATATGCATAATACATTGAAATTTAAAATGAATCTCGGCGCCTTTCTTAAATGATCTTTTTCGTCATTCTGGCGGTGATGGCTGTGGATGGGAAAAAACCTTCTGATTAAAGCACGGGGAGGCGGGTTTTCAATAGCGGTATAACCCGTTATGAA
This sequence comes from Ochrobactrum chromiisoli, assembly GCF_026241335.1. Classification (GTDB taxonomy): domain Bacteria; phylum Pseudomonadota; class Alphaproteobacteria; order Rhizobiales; family Rhizobiaceae; genus Brucella; species Brucella chromiisoli. The sequence continues at coordinate 1,181,804 of NZ_JAPHAV010000001.1, forward strand.
GCCAGCAAGTTTGCTTAATTTTTGCCTGATTCTACACACAGTCGGTTGCTATTCAGGTAATCTCTCTCTTGATCGGTGGTCACGATGCGTCTGTCGCAGTATTTTTTGCCCATTCTGAAGGAAAACCCAAAAGAGGCAGAAATTGTCTCTCACAGGTTGATGTTGCGTGCGGGTATGATCCGTCAGCAGTCGGCAGGCATTTATTCATGGCTCCCGCTTGGCCTGAAAGTGCTCAACAAGGTCTGCAACATCATTCGTGAAGAGCAGAACCGTGCAGGCGCCAACGAAATTCTGATGCCGACGATCCAGTCCGCCGATCTTTGGCGCGAAAGCGGTCGTTACGATGCATATGGCAAGGAAATGCTGCGCATTCAGGACCGGCAGGAGCGCGAAATGCTCTTTGGTCCGACCAATGAAGAAATGGTCACGGATATTTTCCGTTCTTATGTGCGCTCCTACAAGGATCTGCCGCTGAACCTCTATCACATCCAGTGGAAGTTCCGCGATGAGGTGCGTCCGCGTTTTGGCGTGATGCGCTCGCGTGAGTTTCTTATGAAAGACGCCTATTCGTTCGACCTCGATTACGAGGGCGCGAAAATGGCTTATTACCGCATGTTCGTGTCGTACCTGCGTACATTTGCGCGTGTTGGTCTTCAGGCGATCCCGATGCGTGCCGATACCGGCCCGATTGGCGGCGATCTCAGCCACGAATTCATCATTCTCGCTGAAACCGGCGAAAGCCAGGTTTATTGCGATAAGGCATATCTTGAACTGGCTGTTCCGGGCGCAGATACGGATTTCCGTAACGATGAGCAACTGACCGATATCGTCAAGCGCTGGACAACGCCTTATGCAGCAACCGACGAGATGCACGACGAGGCTGAATGGGCAGCTGTAAAAGCTGATGATCAGGTTTCAGCGCGCGGTATTGAAGTCGGCCACATCTTCCATTTCGGCACGAAGTATTCTGAGCCGATGGGCGCAAAAGTGCAGGGGCCTGATGGCAAGGAACACGCTGTATCGATGGGGTCTTACGGCATTGGTCCTTCGCGTCTGGTTGCAGCGGCAATCGAAGCTTTCCACGACGAAGCTGGTATCATCTGGCCCAAGGCAATTGCGCCTTTCGGTGTTGGCATTGTCAACATGAAGCCCGGTGATGAGGCTTGCGATGGCGTGAGCGAAAAGCTCTATACTGCCTTCACCAATGCCGGTCTTGATCCACTGCTTGACGACACGGATAACCGTGCGGGATCGAAGTTTGCAACGATGGATCTGATCGGTCTGCCTTATCAGGTGATTGTTGGTCCGCGTGGCGTTGCTGCCGGTGAAGTTGAAGTCAAGGATCGCAAGACTGGTGAGCGTCAAAACCTCACCATTGAGGCAGCAATCAACCTTTTGACGGCATAACCATGAGCAATGCGGCGGCAGCAAAATCTGACGGCAAGCAGAAGGTGCCTAACAAGGCGCCTTCTTCAGGTCCTTTCTCCGCTTATGAGCGGATGATCGCATGGCGCTATTTGCGAGCGCGCCGCCGCGAGACGTTTATTTCGGTCATTGCCGGTTTCTCTTTCACGGGCATCATGCTCGGTGTTGCAACACTCATTATCGTCATGGCGGTGATGAACGGTTTTCGCGCCGAGCTGCTCAATCGAATTCTCGGTATTAATGGCCATCTCATCATGCAGCCGATAGATCGGCCGCTGGATGACTATGCGAGCCTGATTACACGTATTGACGGTATTTCCGGCGTAAAATTTGCCATTCCGGTGGTTGAAGGTCAGGCTTTGGTGCAGGGCAATATTGGCGCAGGCACCGGTGCTCTGGTTCGAGGGCTTCGTGAAGAAGACCTCGACAAGCTCAAGCTTGTTTCGGACAATATCAAACAAGGCACCCTGAAAGGCTTTGATCAAAGCGGAGGCGTGGCCATTGGCACGCGTATGGCTGAAAATCTTGGTCTTTCTGTCGGTGATACGCTCCGCGTTATCTCACCCGATGGTGATGTGACACCGTTTGGCGTCAATCCGCGGGTTAAAGCCTATCCTATCGTTGCAATCTTCGAAATTGGCATGTCGGAATATGACGCGTCGATTGTCATGATGCCGCTTTCAGAAGCCCAGCTTTTCTTTAATCAGGAAGGCAAAGTGCAGTCGCTTGAAATCTTCGTCGATAATCCTGACAAGGTGGATGCAATGCGCGCACCGGTCGAGGAAGTTGCGGCTCGTCAGATTTCCATGGTCGATTGGCGCCAGCGCAACCAGACCTTCTTCTCGGCTTTGCAGGTCGAGCGCAATGTCATGTTCATGATCCTGACGCTGATCGTGCTCGTCGCAGCCCTTAATATCATTTCCGGCCTGATCATGCTGGTGAAGGATAAGGGCCGTGACATCGCGATCCTTCGAACCATGGGCGCCACACGTGGGGCTATCATGCGAATATTCCTTATGACAGGCGCAGCCATTGGTGTCACGGGTACGTTTGCAGGCGTGGTTTTAGGCGTGGTTGTGTGCCTCAACGTCGAACGTCTGCGCGAGTTCTTCTCGTGGCTTTCCGGCACGACCCTGTTTAATCCAGAGCTCTATTTCCTGAGCACGCTTCCGGCCAAGATGGATGTCGGCGAAACGGTTTCCGTCATAGCTATGGCTCTGATCCTTTCCTTTATTGCCACCATTTTTCCGGCCTGGCGCGCTGCTAAACTCGATCCGGTCGAAGCATTGAGGTACGAATAATGGCGGCTGAAGTTATTCTGCGTCTGGAAAATGTCAGCCGGGCCTATAAGGAAGCTGATCGCGAACTGGTCATCCTGAAAGATGCGAGTTTTACACTGCATCGTGGCGAGATGGTTGCACTGGTTGCCCCGTCTGGTGCTGGTAAATCGACATTGCTGCATACGGCCGGTTTGCTGGAGCGCCCGGATGCGGGTGATGTTTTTCTCGATGGCCGCTCCTGCAGTGCCCTTTCAGAGGATGAGCGCACAGCCGTTCGCCGCAACGATGTTGGCTTTGTTTATCAGTTCCATCATCTTCTGCCGGAGTTCACGGCACTTGAAAACGTGATGATGCCACAGATGATCCGTGGCCTGCCACAAAAGGCAGCGTCCGTTCGCGCGCAGCAGTTGCTCGACTATATGAAGATCGGCAAACGTGCTTCGCATCGCCCATCGGAGCTGTCGGGCGGCGAGCAGCAGCGCGTTGCCATTGCGCGCGCAGTTGCCAATGCACCTCTGGTATTGCTGGCCGATGAGCCAACCGGCAATCTTGACCCGACAACATCCTCTTATGTTTTTGGTGCGCTGGAAGCACTGGTGCGGCAGTCGGGACTGGCTGCGATGATTGCGACGCATAATCACGAGCTGGCGCGTCGGATGGATCGTCGTGTGACGTTGAAAGACGGCAAAGTCGTCGATCTTTGAGAGCGCTTTGACGTCGCTCTAAGCTTTTCGTTCAATCGCCCTATAGAGCGCCGGTGGCCATGCTGCCGGCGTTTGCATGTTTATTTTTCATAAACCTTAAATACACGCGATCGCTTAAATGGGTGTTGACTTTGGAACAGAAATGGAACAAACAATAAACATACGTGAACAAAGAGGAGTTATTCCAATGACCGATCTCGTCTACGACGTTTTGTCTTTCGTCTCCATCAGCCTTTTCGTTGCGACCTTCGCCATATGGGTGAGTGCAATCTGAAAGCGCAAAGCGGGTTCTTCTGTGAACCTCGCTGATAGTAACGGCGCTCACTCTGGACATCGTTACCGTATTCCCCGAAAGTGTGACGATGGGCGATAAGAGTCGCCCGTTACCCTGTGCAAATCTCATATCGTGAGCAGCACTCGGATGGCGCTGAAAACATGATTTCGCTATCATGGTGTTGCGGCGCAGTCAGCTCTGCAAAGATCGGGGAATGAATATGAATGATACAGCAAGCATGCGTGCGGGCGAGGATATGACGTCACCTCGTTTCGTTCATCTGCGAGTGCATTCTGCTTATTCCTTGCTTGAAGGCGCCTTGCCTGTTGGCAAGATCATCAAACAGGCGATTGCCGATCAGGCACCGGCCATCGCGATAACTGACACCAACAATCTGTTTGGTGCTTTGGAGTTCGCCCAGAAGGCATCTAAGGATGGTTTGCAGCCGATCATCGGTTGCCAGCTCGATGTTGCATTCGGCGATCACAATGATAACAGCCGCAGTGCCAATCGCCGTCTGGTTCTCGACTTGGCACCCTTGGTTTTTCTCGCTTCGACCGAGGAAGGTTATGCGAATATTGTCCGGCTCGTCAGCCGCGCATTTCTCGACACGCCTTCGGGCGACCCTGTGCATGTCGATGCTGGGTGGCTGGCTGGCCTGTCAGAAGATGTGATTGTTCTCTCCGGTGGCCCTCTTGGACCAATCGGACGCGCTTTTGCCGCTGATCGCCCGGATCGTGCAGAAAGCCGTTTGGCTTTTCTGAAAGAAGCATTCGGTGACCGGCTTTATGTCGAGTTGCAGCGGCAGGCAGGTTATGATCGTGCGCTTGAGGCGAAGACCGTTGAACTTGCTTATGCAATGGAATTGCCACTCGTTGCGACCAATGAAGCTTTCTTCCTTAAGGCAGAGGATTTTGAAGCGCATGATGCGCTGCTCGCCATCGCCGAAGGGCAAATTATTTCAAATGATGATCGCCGTCGTCTGACGCCGGACCACCACTTGAAAAGCCGCGCAGAAATGGCGGCTCTGTTCGCCGACCTGCCGGAAGCGCTCGAAAACACGATTGAAATTGCGGAGCGTTGCAGCTGGTTCACCCAGACACGAGCGCCAATCCTGCCGCGTTTCACGGGTGAATCCGACGATCCCGAAGCCGCAGTTCAGGCGGAGGCCGAAGAACTGGCGCGACAGGCGCGCGAAGGTTTGAAGATGCGGCTGGAAACAGCCGGGCTTGCTGAAGGGTATACGCAAGAACAATATGCCGAGCGTCTCGATTATGAGATCGGCATTATCACGCGTATGAAGTTCCCGGGCTACTTCCTCATTGTTGCGGACTTTATCAAATGGGCCAAGCAGCAGGGGATCCCTGTTGGCCCCGGTCGTGGTTCGGGTGCGGGCTCTCTCGTCGCTTATGCATTGACGATTACTGATGTTGATCCGTTGCGCTTTTCGCTGCTGTTTGAGCGCTTCCTCAATCCTGACCGCGTATCGATGCCAGACTTCGATATCGATTTCTGTCAGGATCGGCGCGAAGAAGTCATTCGCTATGTGCAGGGAAAGTACGGTCGCGATCAGGTCGCACAGATCATAACTTTCGGAACACTTCAGGCGCGCGCTGTGTTGCGTGATGTGGGTCGCGTTCTCGAAATGCCTTACGGGCAGGTCGACCGTCTCTGCAAGCTTGTGCCGCAGAATCCGGCCAATCCGGTGTCTCTGGCGCAGGCCATTGAAACAGAACCCAAGATTAATGAGGAACGTGAGAAAGAGCCGGTTGTCGGCCGTCTTCTCGATATGGCGCTCAAGCTTGAAGGGCTTTATCGCCACGCATCGACACACGCAGCCGGTATCGTTATCGGTGATCGCCCATTGTCTGAACTGGTGCCGATGTATCGCGATCCGCGCTCGGATATGCCGGTCACGCAGTTTAATATGAAATGGGTCGAACAGGCCGGTCTGGTCAAGTTCGACTTTCTTGGTCTGAAAACGCTTACGGTTCTTGAGACGGCAGTGAAGCTTGTTGCGCGTAAAGGCATTGAGATTGACCTGTCGCGCTTGCCCTTGGATGACCAACTGACTTATGAAATGCTTTCGCGTGGCGAAACGGTCGGCGTGTTTCAGGTGGAAAGTGCCGGAATGCGAAAGGCGCTGCTCGGCATGCGCCCGGACCGCATTGAGGATATTATTGCGCTCGTGGCGCTTTATCGTCCGGGTCCGATGGAAAACATTCCGACCTATAACGCGCGCAAGAACGGTGAGGAGGAGATTGCCTCCATCCACCCAAAGATTGATGACCTGATCAAAGAAACGCAGGGCGTTATCGTTTATCAGGAACAGGTGATGCAGATCGCGCAGGTTCTTTCGGGCTACTCGCTCGGTGAAGCTGATCTTTTGCGCCGCGCCATGGGTAAGAAAATCCGCGAAGAAATGGACAAGCAGCGCGTCCGCTTCGTGGACGGTGCCATTGAAGGCGGTGTCGACAAGGCGCAGGCGAATATGATTTTCGACCTGTTGGCCAAGTTCGCCGACTATGGCTTCAACAAGTCGCACGCTGCTGCTTATGCGATTGTATCTTATCAGACCGCCTACATGAAGGCGCATTATCCCGTTGAGTTTCTCGCCGCTTCAATGACATATGATATGTCGAACGCCGATAAGCTGAATGATTTCCGCCGCGATGCAAATCGTCTGGGGATCGATGTGGTGACGCCATCGGTCATGACGTCTTTTCGTCCCTTCGAAGTTGGCGAGAAGAAGATCTTCTACTCGCTTGCCGCAATCAAAGGTGTTGGTGAAGCCGCCGTTGATCATATCGTCAGTGTGCGGGCCGAAAAGCCGTTTGAAAGCCTTGAAGATTTCTTTGAGCGGATTGATCCGAAAATTGTCAATCGCCGCGTGACGGAAAGCCTGATCAATGCAGGCGCTCTCGATTGTTTCGGTCGCGACCGTGCGGCCATGAGCGCTGGCATGGACCGCATCATGGGGTTTGCCCAACGCACACAGGAAAATGCGGCCAGCGGTCAATCGGATATTTTTGGTCTTTCCGGCGCGCCCAAGGAAACCCTGATCCTTCCGCAGGCAGCCCCTTGGTTGCCTTCGGAAAAGCTGCATCGCGAGTTTCAGGCGGTTGGCTTTTATCTTTCTGCGCATCCGCTTGACGAATACCGTCAGGTGCTTGATCGCATGCGTGTACAGAGCTGGGCTGATTTCTCGGCAGCAGTCAAGCGCGGCGCAAATGCCGGGCGTCTGGCGGGTACGGTGACGACACGGCAGGAGCGCAAGACCCGCACAGGCAATAAGATGGGCATTGTGCAGTTGTCCGATGCCACTGGCCAGTTTGAAGCGGTCCTTTTCTCGGAAGGTCTTGCGCAATATCGTGATCTTCTGGAAAGCGGTAAGTCTGTCGTTATTACGGTTGCCGCAGAAAATCGCCCGGAGGGTATCGGGCTTCGCATCCAGACCGTGCAATCGCTGGAGGATCGGGCTTGCGCAATGCAAAAGGCATTGCGGCTTTATCTACGCTCGGCTGAAGCGGTGAAAAGTATCGTTCCGCATTTTAACACGCGCGGCGATGGACAGGTAAGCCTGATCGTAATCAAGGAAGAGGGGCAGCGTGAAGTGGAGATCGAACTTCCACACCGCTATCGCGTCAGTCCACAGATTGCGAGTGCCATGAAAGCTATTCCGGGCGTTGTTGACGTCGAGCTGGTCTAGAGCATTTCCAGCAAAAGTGCGAAGCGGTTTTGCGTAGGATAATGCGTGACAACACACAGAGCATTTCCAGCAAAAGTGCGAAGCGGTTTTGCGTAGGATAATGCGTGACAACAAACAGAGCATTTCCAGCAAAAGTGCGAAGCGGTTTTGCGTAGGATAATGCGTGACAACAAACAGAGCATTTCCAGCAAAAGTGCGAAGCGGTTTTGCGTAGGACAATGCGTGACAACAAACAGAGCATTTCCAGCAAAAGTGCGAAGCGGTTTTGCGTGGGATAATGCGTAAAAAATATAGAGCATTTCCAGCGATTCAAACAAAGCAGGAAATGCTCTAAAAACCGGCCAATTAGAATTGGCCGGTTTTTTCCATGTTTTTAGTAAGCAGCAGTGAAACGCTTGCCGATATGTTTGCCCTGTTCTGCTTCATCGACAATCGCCACGGCCAGATCTTCAACCGAGATTTTGCTTTCGCCTTTGTCATCAAAGACTGGCTCGTCTGCGCCAAGACGATATTTGCCGGTGCGTTCGCCGGGTTGAAGAATGATTGCGGGCGAAACAAAGGTCCAGTCGAGGTCTTTTTCTTCACGCAGTTCATTGAGTGCCTGGCGTGCGCCAAGCGCGCCTTCTTTCCACTCGGCGGGAAAATCCGGCGAATCCACCAGCTGATGGCCGTTGATTTCCAGACTTCCGGCGCCGCCAACTGCGATGAGACGCTTCACGCCTGCTTTCTTGGCAGCTTCGTTGATGGAACGGCTGCCCTTGATGTGGTTTTCGCGGATATTGCGGTCTGTCCAGCCGGGATTAAAGGCTGAAATAATCACGTCATGGCCTGCAATTTGCTTGGCGAGCGCATCCGTGTCGAATACGTCGGCCTTTACAGCGGTAACATTGTCGAGTTTCGCAACCTTATCTGTATGGCGGACAAGTGCTGTGACGCTGTGACCGCGCGATTGTGCTTCCTTGAGAATTGCAGCGCCGACAAAGCCGGTAGCGCCGATGAGTGCGATTTTAGCCATTTCATGTTCCTTTCAAATCAGTCACTGAAGTGATATTTAATAATCAGGTTCTTTATAGTAACTACGTAGTCGATATGATAAACCTTGTGAAGAACGCACTTTTTCATGATTAGGGTACATGGAGGTAACTGCATGCCCGACAAGGCCACTTAGGGAAGTAAAATGAAAATCACGACCCAACCGGATAACGGAACACCGCTTCTATCATCGACGGCTGCTTTTCAATCGGAGCCCGATGGAAAGGGGCTTTGCCCCATTCGTGAAGTGCTCGACCGGGTGGGCGATACGTGGAGCATCCTCGTTATTTTTAATCTGCAAATGGGATCAATGCGGTTTAATGCATTGCGCCGATCTGTGGAGGGTATTTCACAAAGAATGCTGACCGTGACGCTGCGTTCACTTGAGCGCGATGGCCTTGTGGCGCGTCATGTGCGCCCAACATCGCCGCCGGAAGTGAATTATTCCCTGACCGAACTTGGACATTCACTTGCTGTGCCGATTGATGTGCTGGGGCAGTGGGCTGTCGAAAACCGGGAACAAATGCGCGATGCCCGTCGGCGTTTTGATGCCGCTGCAGAAGATTAGGCTCAAGCCCGCTTTAATAAATGGGGCCAGAGCCAAACGAACCGGATGCCGGAATGCTCGTTACTCGTTTCAACAAAGGAGAATGAAACATGCCTGCAAAATCAAAAGCACAGCAAAAAGCAGCGGGTGCTGCACTTGCCGCAAAGCGCGGCGAGATCAACAAGAGTGAACTCTTTGGCGCCTCAAAAGAAATGTATGAAACAATGACGGAGAAAGAGCTCGAAGAGTTTGCCGAGACCAAACACAAAGGTCTTCCCGAGCACGTCTCAGACAAAAAAAGCAGCTGACTCATCATCAGCTGCTCTTCTTCTATGATCTGTTAAGCGCTTACTTCGCGCCGTTTGCGGGTACAAATTCGATGGCTTTGAGCTTGCCGCCGCTAATTCCGCAGCGCAAGGTTATCGTGTCCCATTGCGTGCCGCCAGTTTTGCGCCGTGCTTCTCCGGGTACGGAAATGACGGCAGAAACTTTACGTGCATCTTTTGTGCTGAATTTCGCAGATTTGTCGTTTGTTGTTGCCGCGGAAATATCATCTTTTGTAAAACCAAGACGATCATATTTCTTGCTCTTTTTAACATAATCATAAGCACTTGCAACGCAGTCAGCCACCTGTGGTGACGCCTGCTGATCCTTGACAAGTGTCTGATAATTGCCAGTAAAATCTTTTGAACGCTTCGGAACACTGTCGGCATGGGCGGCGCCGGCTACGCCGAAAGCGAAAATTGCGGAAAGTATGATCTTGGTCGATTTCATGATTTGCTTCCTTGGAAAAGCTACCGCACCAATCGGCGGTTAGCAAAATCGATAATGAAGATAATATTAGTGAGGCAGTTTGAATTTTTTATGTTCGCTGTCTGCGTGCAGAATATCTTATTGGCAGATTCGGGCAAGACAGGTTTTTCCATGACATCCCTGATCAAGATGCATGTTTGTTATGTGCGCGGCGTCCCCTTCAGGCCCGATTACCGTCATGAAAAGTTTGCAGCTCGCATCATGAACCGCACGCCAAAAGGCTTTTTCCTTTTCCGATCCGTTCCAGCCACTTTTCAATTCGGTCACAGAACCATCCGAAAACTTAAACGACATGATATCGAGCGCATTTGCAAATGCATGTTCGGACACGCGCCCCTCTGATGCACCATTGACATTGCGACACTGATAGTCGGACCCCGTGCCAACTTCTGTGACTTTCACATCGTTGCCATAGACCTTGCTTGCGGCTTCACTGACATGCTCCGACCATTTGGCAAGCGTAACAGCCATAGCGCAATTTGTTGTGACAGGATTTGCGAACTTCAGGGGCTGGGCTTTACCAATTGCAGTCAGCGAAAGCGGCGACTGCGCGCTGCATTGAGGACTATCATTGATCGGTGGGGAGAGCTTTCCCTCCACGTCGCCTTGCATGAGGGCTGGGCAGGCAACCTGATAGATGCGCTCGTTTTTCTCTGGCCTTGGTGTTTCAACATTGCTTTTAGCCGGTTCTGCCGATTGGGCCGGCTCTTTTTCGCGTCGTGGCGCATCCGCTTCTCGTCCTGGCGCTGGCGTGGGAACTGGAATCACAGTGACTGGCGCTGACTGCGGCTTTGATCGTTGCTGCCTGGTGCTGCGTTTCTTTTTGGTGCGTTTTTGAGGCGTGGTCTTCTTTGTGTTTCCGCTTAATGCGCGTTCAATAAGATTTTGCGCATTTGCTGTTCCAGTCCTCGGCCAGTTCCCGCCGCAAATCAACGTAATCGAACATGCGAGGAGGAGGGTCGTTATCGCTTTGGGAAAGAAAGAGAAAGAAACGGCCATGTTTGCCTCTTTTGATATGACGCACCCTGGTTTAATGTCGATAAGGCAGTTGTCGTTCCTTCACGCTTCGTGGCGCACGGTTATATATGGCCAAATGGCTTAAAATCCGGGCTTAAGCCTTGACAAGATGACACGCTAATGACTACAAGCCGCCATCGCTGGAGCTTCATCGCTCCGGCGTTTCATTTGACGTGTCCCGTGGATGAAGATCGCAGCTGCGCGCTTCATTCTGTCAGTCTCTGGAAAACAGGGGCAGAGGAGGGCGCGTTTCCTGTCTGCGCCGTAAGGCGCATCAACTTTTTAAAGGAAATGCGATGAGCAAGCGCGAATCCGCTAAGTACAAAATTGATCGCCGCCTTGGCGAAAACATTTGGGGTCGTCCGAAGTCCCCTGTAAACCGTCGTGAATATGGCCCAGGCCAGCACGGTCAGCGCCGTAAGGGCAAGCTTTCCGACTACGGTGTACAGCTCCGTGCAAAGCAGAAGCTCAAGGGCTTCTACGGTGATATTTCGGAAAAGCAGTTCCGCAAGACCTATGACGAAGCAGCTCGCCGCAAGGGCGATACTGGTGAAAACCTCATCGGCCTGCTCGAATCGCGTCTGGATGCTGTCGTGTACCGCGCAAAGTTCGTTCCAACGATTTTTGCTGCACGTCAGTTCATCAACCACGGTCACGTTAACGTAAACGGCCGCCGCGTCAACATTCAGTCCTACCGCCTCAAGGCTGGCGACGTTGTTGAAGTTCGCGAAAAGTCGAAGCAGCTCGTCATCGTTCTCGAAGCTGTTGCGCTCGCTGAACGCGATGTTCCTGACTACGTTGAAGTTGATCACAACAAGATGGTTGCGACCTACTCCCGCGTTCCAACCCTGGCTGACGTTCCATACGCAGTTCAGATGGAACCAAACCTCGTCGTCGAATTCTATTCGCGTTAATTCTGAGCCTCTGGCTCAGAGCATTTCCAGCAAAAGTGCGAAGCGGTTTTGCGTGAGGGAATGCGTGAAAGCAAAAATAAATGGCCGCCCTCGGTTTTCCCGAGGGCGGCTTTTCTGTATGTAGACGTTAATCTGTTTCTCTCATGTACAGGAAGCATAATGAACGCTTTCGATCCCAATAGTGCGGAGGATTCCGGCACTGATGGCTGTCATCCGCTTTTCCGCGATGTCCCTGCCTCCGTTGAATTCAACAAGCTGCGCAAGCGTTTGCTGCGGCTGACACGTCAGGCCATTGAAGATTTTGCAATGGTTAAACCCGGCGAGCGCTGGATGGTTTGTCTGTCTGGTGGCAAGGATTCCTACGGTCTCTTGGCACTGCTGCTTGATCTCAAATGGCGTGGTCTGTTGCCAGTGGAGCTGCTGGCAGTCAACCTCGATCAGGGGCAGCCCAATTTCCCAAAGCATATTCTGCCGGACTTCCTGAACCGGTACGGCATCGAACATCGCATTGAATATCAGGACACCTATTCGATCGTCACGCAAAAGCTGCCCGAAAACAGCACCTATTGCTCGCTTTGCTCGCGTTTGCGCCGCGGCAATCTTTATCGCATTGCGCGTGAAGAAGGTTGTTCGGCGATTGTGCTCGGCCATCACCGCGAAGACATCCTCGAAACCTTCTTTATGAATCTGTTTCATGGCGGGCGACTTGCCGCCATGCCGCCAAAGCTTCTTAATGATGAAGGCGACTTGATGCTGTTCCGTCCGCTTGCTTATGCGGCGGAAGAAGATATGGAAAAATTTGCGACAGCCATGCAGTTCCCGATCATTCCGTGCGATCTTTGTGGCAGTCAGGAAGGGCTTCAGCGCAATGCAATGAAGGCAATGTTGATCGATATTGAAAAGCGGATGCCGGGCCGCAAGGACACGATGATCCGCGCCATGACCAACGTTCGGCCAAGCCATCTGCTGGATCGCAAATTGTTTGACTTCGCAAGTCTCATGACCAGTTCTGACGTGGAGAATACCAGTGCAGTTTAACGAAAAGCAGGTTGATTGGTTGGCAGACCTTCTGGCCGAAGCCGCAAATGCTGAGATTATGCCACGCTTCCGCCAACTGGGGCAGGGTGATATTCGCCAGAAAACGTCTGCTGCCGATCTCGTTACCGAAGCTGACGTGAATGCAGAACGCTTTATCACTGCACGTCTCAAGGAGCGCTTTCCCAATGCGCTGATTGTTGGCGAAGAAGCCTGTTCTGATGATGAAACATTGCTCAATGGTCTTGGTGATGCAGAGCTCGCATTCACTATTGATCCGGTGGACGGTACGTTTAATTTCGCTTCAGGTGTTCCGCTGTTTGGCGTGATGCTGGCCGTTGTTGTCAAAGGCGAGACGGTTGCCGGTATTATCTATGATCCTGTGGGTAAAGACTGGATTCTCGCTTCAAAGGGCAGCGGTAGCCATATCCGCTATGCCAATGGCTTAATGAGCCCTGTGAAGGTCGCAGCATCAGCGGATATTTCGCAGATGACGGGATCGGTTTCCTGGCAATATACGGCTGAACCAGTTCGGTCGCGCCTTGCGCGCAATCATACGAAATTTTTGTCGCAGATTGGCTATCGTTGCGCGGCCCACGAATATCGTATCATCGCCACGGGTGGCGCGCATTTCGCTTGCTACAACAAGTTGATGCCGTGGGATCATTTGCCCGGCGCACTCATCCATCAGGAAGCAGGCGGTTATCTTGCGCGCTGGGATGAGAGCGATTACCTGCCATCGCATACAGGCGGCGGCCTTCTGGTGGCGCCAGACAAGGAAAGCTGGAAAGCAATTCAGTCGGCCCTTTTTGCAGAATGAAAAAAGCCCGCCAAATGGCGGGCTTTTCCAACGGTTCGTCAGAGTGGCTTGTTATGCTGCCTGAACATCTTGCCGCGTTCGGCAATCAACACACAGATGAATGCGATAAAACCCAGCACACAATAGCCTGCCGCAACGGGTGTTGTCGTTCCGTCAAATGCCTGACCGATGATCGCTCCAAGCGCTGCACCAATCACGGTCTGTGTAAAGCCGAGAACAGAAGACGCTGTACCAGCGACTTCGCCGAGTGGCTCCATTGCCAGCGCGTTGAAATTCGACGTTACCAAACTGAACGAGAACATGATTGTCATATAGATCATCATAAGCATCCAGAATGGTACCGGTCCGCTCAGGCTAAGGGAAAGCACGACCCAAAGCAGGCTGAAGCCAACAAAAACCAGCAGCATCGTCTGCGAAATGCGGCGCATCCCATAACGTCCGACCAGACGTGAATTAAGAAAGGATGCAAGAGCGAGCGTCATGGCCACCGCTGCAAAGGCCAGCGGAAACATTGTGCCGAGATTGTAAATATCGACAAAGATCTGCTGCGCCGAGTTGATATAGCCAAACAGCGCACCAAGGATGAATGACGTTCCCAACATGTAAAAAAGCGCTATGCGGTTAGACAAAACAATGCCGAAGCCACCGATGATGCTTTTCAGCGTCAATGGGCGACGGTGGTTGACGGGCAAAGTTTCCGGCAGGCGGATATAGGCCCAGATGGCAACGATCGCAGCCATCACCGCCATGGATAGGAATATCAGATGCCATTCACCAAACAGCATGATCAGCTGGCCGGTTGCAGGCGCAATCACCGGCAGGATCATGAACACCATCATCACGAGTGACATGACCTCAGCCATCTGACGGCCTGCAAAACGATCACGCACAACCGAAACGGCAATGACACGCGTTGCTGCCGCGCCGAAGCCTTGCAAAACACGCAGCACGATCAGCGTCGTGAAATCGGTGGCAAAAGCCGCGCCGAGTGCTGCCAGAATGTAAATCAGCAGGCCGCCAAAAAGTGGAAGTCTTCTGCCATAGCGATCGCTGAGCGGACCGTAAAACAGCTGTGATACGCCAAAGCCCAGCAGATAAGCGGTGATGACATATTGAGCATGATTTTCCGATAGAATACCGAGACTCGTGCCGATTTGGGGTAGACCGGGCAACATGATGTCCACTGCCAGCGCATTGATCGCCATGATTGCAGCAATAAGCGCAATAAATTCACCACGTGCACCCGCGGGCGTCTGTTGGTCCAATGAGCTTTTCTGAATATCGGTTGGCATTAGGGTAGTCCTCGATAAGCGGCACACCGGTCAGAGGATCGCCGGTGGAGCAGTCGGAATTTATAAAACAGATGCCTGTCATGACGATGCGTCAGGCAAGAGAAAAGGCGCCGTTTCATGGCGCCTTTTAGAAAAGGTGAGCTTTAAAAGCCGTATGAGGGGATAATTAATCCTTAAGCGGCTTTGGTTGCAATACCCTTATCGGCAAAAAGTGTCTGCAATTCGTTGGACTGGAACATTTCGCGGATGATGTCGCAACCGCCAATAAACTCGCCCTTTACATAGAGCTGAGGAATGGTTGGCCAGCTGGAATAGTCCTTGATGCCCTGACGGATTTCGTCGGATGCAAGAACGTTTACACCCTTATAATCGACGCCAAGATAGTCGAGGATCTGCACGACCTGACCGGAAAAACCACATTGCGGGAAACCTGGTGTGCCCTTCATGAACAGCACAACATCGTTGGTCTTCACTTCGTTGTCGATGAAATCGTTGATTCCGGTCATTTTAGTTCCTTTCAGGATGCCGGTTCAAGTCCCGGCCCGCGTAGGGAGAGGCTCTGCCCCAATATAGTAAGTTGAGCTTTGGTAATCACCCTCTAAAGGTGAAAGCAAGTCAAATTAGCGCGAAAACAGGCTGTTCTGGGGGCAACATCTTGCCGCAGTAACATAGCGCCGCCACATATTGCTTTCTGAAAGCGCATCAAGGGCGGCGCTGATATGTTATTCTGGTATGCTGGTCTGGAGCGCGAGCGCATGAAGAACGCCGCCCATATTGCCTTTAAGTGCGTCATAGACCATCTGGTGCTGCTGCACGCGTGACTTGCCACGGAAACTTTCCGCAACAACTTCAGCAGCGTAGTGGTCTCCATCTCCGGCAAGGTCGCGGATCGTCACCTTTGCGCCAGGAATACCTTCGCGTATCAGTTTTTCGATCTCATGTGCGTCCATAGCCATGCAAAATCTCCTGCCTTTCAGGGCTTCTTCTTGTTCGTTTCGAATCGTAACGCATCATCGTGATACGTCAATCTTCAACTGTCTAACGTTTAAATGAGCGACAAGCAAACGCCCGGCACAGAGTTCCCGGCCGGGCGTCAATTGGTAACAGTGCCGACCAATAACGCTTAGTTATCGACCGCAGCTTCGCCGCTCATAAAGCTTGGGAACCAGCCTTCAAAGGCAGCCGTGAGGTCTGCGACCGAAACATCGATGATCGTGCCGAATTTCAGACGATCACCGCCAACTGTTCCAAGTATGCGGAATGCCAGGCCCGCACCTTCAGCATTGAGCGCAATCAGCTTTGCCATTTCAGGCGTAGCTGAGACGACATAACGTGCCTGATCTTCACCAAAGAGCGTTGCATGTGGCAGGCCGTCACCGGCATCAAGTACAGCGCCCTTGCCAGATTTGATTGCCATTTCAGCTACACCAACAGCAAGGCCGCCGTCGGATAGATCGTGACAGGCTGTCACCTGACCATTGCGGATCGCCGAGCGAACAAATTCGCCGGTACGCTTTTCAAGCCCAAGATCAACGGCTGGTGCCGGACCATCCGCGCGGTCAAACAGATCACGAAGATAGATCGACTGACCGAGATGCGAGCCGTCGCTACCCAGCAGAACCAGCGTGTCGCCATCCTGCATGCCGCCTATCTTGGCCATCTGAGACCAGTCAGGAATAAGGCCGACACCCGCTATGGTTGGAGTCGGCAGGATCGCCTCGCCATTGGTTTCGTTGTAGAGCGAGACGTTGCCCGAAACGATTGGGAAATCGAGCGCGCGGCAAGCCTCGCCGATACCTTCGATTGCCTTGACCAGCTGGCCCATGATTTCCGGCTTTTCAGGATTGCCGAAGTTCAGGTTGTCGGTCGAAGCGAGCGGCTCAGCACCGGTTGCGGTAATGTTGCGCCAGCATTCAGCAACCGCCTGCTTGCCACCTTCAAACGGATCAGCTTCGCAATAGCGTGGCGTTACGTCAGACGAGAAAGCGAGTGCCTTGGTGGGATGGCCTTCAACGCGGATCACACCGGCGTCACCACCCGGAAGCTGCAATGAATTGCCCTGAATGAGCGTGTCATACTGCTCATAAACCCAGCGGCGCGACGAACCATCCGGCGAACCGACGAGCTTGAGCAGCGCATCGGAATAGTCTTCAACCTGCGGCACATTGGCTGCTGGTAGCGGAGCGTGCTTGCCCGGTTCCATCCACGGACGATCATATTCAGGAGCTTCGTCACCGAGTTCCTTGATCGGCAGATTGGCAACTTCTTCGCCCTGATGAATGACGCGGAAGCGCAGATCATCGGTTGTCTTTCCAACGATCGCGAAATCAAGACCCCACTTACGGAAGATCGCTTGTGCTTCTTCTTCCATTTCAGGCTTGAGAACCATGAGCATACGCTCCTGGCTTTCCGACAGCATCATTTCATAAGCTGTCATATTCACTTCGCGAACCGGAACATGATCGAGAATGAGCTCGATTCCAAGATCGCCTTTGGCACCCATTTCAACGGCAGAACAGGTGAGGCCAGCCGCACCCATGTCCTGAATCGCAATAACAGCACCCGAAGCCATCAGCTCAAGACAGGCTTCGAGCAGGCACTTCTCGGTGAATGGGTCACCAACCTGAACGGTCGGGCGTTTTTCTTCAATTGATTCGTCAAACTCGGCCGATGCCATGGTGGCACCGCCCACGCCATCACGGCCCGTCTTGGCACCGAGATAGACAACCGGCAGGCCAACGCCCTTGGCTTCTGACAGGAAGATGCCGTCATGCTTGGCAAGACCGGCAGCAAAAGCATTGACGAGGATATTGCCGTTATAGCGCTTGTCGAAATTGACTTCGCCGCCGACGGTCGGAACGCCGAAGGCATTGCCATAACCGCCAACGCCGGAAACAACACCGGAAACGAGGTGGCGGGTCTTCGGATGATCAGGCTCGCCGAACCGCAGCGCATTCATGGCTGCAATCGGACGTGCGCCCATGGTGAAAACATCGCGCAGAATGCCGCCAACGCCTGTCGCAGCCCCTTGATAAGGCTCAATGTAAGATGGGTGGTTGTGGCTTTCCATCTTGAAGACGACACAGTCGCCATCGCCAATATCCACAACGCCGGCATTCTCGCCGGGGCCCTGAAGTACGCGGGGACCAGTCGTTGGCAGCGTCCGCAGCCACTTCTTCGACGACTTGTAGGAACAATGCTCATTCCACATTGCAGAAAAGATTCCGAGCTCCGTGAAGCTTGGTTCGCGTCCGATCAGATCAAGAATACGCTGGTATTCGTCCGGCTTGAGGCCGTGGGCAGAGATAAGTTCCGGCGTGATATCGCGCTTATTGGAAATAGTCATGGAGATGAGGGACCCCGTCGCAGGCTGCGGTACCCGGAAACTTCTGCCGAAGGGCGGACACCTAAGGTTTCAAGGGGCCTCTTTAACCTAACTCTGTTGGAAGCGCGACAGGAAAATGCCGATTTCCCGGTTCAAATGCTGCCTTCATAGCCTGCTTGTTCGTTTTCCAGCAGCTGACGTAGGGCTGTGAAGCCATTTTCGACATCACTGCGGTCGGCCGGCGAGGAAAAAGCGATGCGAACCCGATGATATGTCCGATCGATACGCCCGGCTTTGAACTCGTCTTCATCATCGATCAGCAATCCGTTTTCATAGGCCGCGGCTTTAAACGTGCTGGCAAGCCAGGGCTCGGGCAGTTTCAACCAGAGGATAGGCACATGCGGTGAAGAAACGAAGTCGTAACCGGCAAAGATTTCGCGGGCCAGCCGCTCGCGCCATTCGATTTCCGCAGAGCACTTGTCCAGCAGGGCATTCGCCTGACCGGAAAGCACGGTTTGAGCAGCCGTTTCAGCGAGCAGAAAGGACACGCCGCCAGTCATCAGCTTATGGGTCACCCTCAAACGCTGCGCACAATGCGGAGGGCAGGCCACCCAGCCACAACGCAAACCAGCCGTTACCGCTTTTGAAAGACTGCCTAAGAGAAAGGTGCGCTCTGGCGCAATGTCTGCAATTTTCGGGATATTTGATCGAGTCATGACCCCGTAAGTGTCGTCTTCGATCAGCCAGACATTGTGCCGCGCTGCGATATTGGCAATTGCAACCCGGCGCTCATAGGGCATGGTTGCAAGTGTGGGGTTGTGGATGCTTGGCATCAGAAATGCCATTGTCGGATGCTGTTGATTGCAGACCCGCTCAAATTCTTCCGGTATCATTCCGTATTCATCGCTTGCGGCAATCGCAATGCGTCGCCCGGTAATTCGGACGGAACGGCTCACCTGTGTATAAGTGAGATCTTCAAAAACGATCCTGTCACCGGGTGCGGTAAAGGCCGTAATTGCCGCAACTGCACCCGCATGCGCGCCGTTGGTGACCACAATGTTGCTCGCATCGGCGGGCGCATTTTCCTGATTGAGCCATTGGCGACCGGCCTCAAGCCAGTGTTGCGGAAAATACCGCGTGTAATTAACGATTTCATGCGGGAAATTGCGGATAACAGACGTGATAAGTGGCTCAAGCGCCGCGTTCTGTCCAATATCCGGTGCCGCTGTCGTGTCAAAGCGCCCTTTGTCGAGCGGGGCATCCTGAATTCGCGTGCCCGCTATGCCATCGCTGGAATAGGCGAGGGGCGCATCCTTTCGATCAGTCTTGCCAAGCACATAGGTTCCGCGGCCAACTTCGCCGGTTACAAGCCCACGTTCGTGCGCAAGCGCATAAGCGCGCCCAATTGTACCGATTGTCACCTTTAGATCGAAGGCCAAGTTGCGCTGGGGTGGCAGTTTCTGCCCCGCTGGCAAAGAGTTGTTGGCAATTGCCTCTTCAATCGCATCAGCGAGTTGCAAATAAAGCGGACCGGACTTGCCGGTGAGATCGGGGAGCCAATTTGTCATGGTCACAATATAAGCATTGTGTCGGTTCTTGAGTCAATTGTATTTGAGCAGTCAAGCGTCAAACGAACGTGAAATAGCGGTTTTGCCCATATAAAAGGCTCTTTGCTATGACATATACGTCAATTAAGCATGATGAAATAGATACAATTGATACAATCATCGCGCGGGAAAGTGAATTTTGTTATGCTTCCCGCTCTGTCTGGCAGCGCTTTGTCGAATGGTGGAAATTGCGTGCCATGCTACGCCGCAGCCGCATTCAATTGATGAACCTCACGGACGATCAGTTGCGCGATATTGGTATTACGCGGGTGGACGCTGACATGGAAGCGCGCAAGGTACGCTTCCATATCCGCTAATTATTTATCCGGTCAGCAGCCCTTTTCGCCTGATGCCCAGCGATTGATATCCGTAGCGATCCGGCTGCCATGGCTCTGCTGCATCATAGGACCAAAGGCCTCGATCCGGGCTGGATTGCCCTGGGCCTGAACAACGAGCAAGGGACGCCCTGCAAGATTGCGCGACGGAACCACCAGAATACGCGGACGGCCAGTAAATGAATTTAACTCTGGCGCTAATGCATAACCGCGGAAGCCTTTGTCCTTTGATTTAAACCAGCAACTGTTGGCACCTAGCGCAATGCGCTCCATGGTTGGCAGCGCTGCCTTATTCGAATCAAGGGCAACAGGGCCGGGGGCAGGCGTTGGCGAGCAGGCTGAAAAAAGCGCAAGAGCAGGCAGAGCGACAAGCGCAATGGTCTTATTCTTCAAGGAAGACTCCATCAAAACGCGTTCGGCAGAGCGCAGAAATTGGCCAGCCGATAAGCGTGTAGAAACAAGGTGTTAACGCGAACCCTAAAAGCTCACATTGTGTCAGGTGAGATCATTCAAGCAAGTTGCGGCATGAAAGCCTTCAATCCGTCACTCATTTCATTCCATATGAGTTCGAATGCAGGGTCGCGCGTTGCTTTCACGGCATATGTGTCGAATTTTGGGTAAGCCGCCAGCAAATCGTCTTTTCCAGAAAGCTTCTTGAGTGGCTCCATGAGAAAACGCACGGGCAGCAGCCATGCATCGGCAAGTGTCGGCGCATCATTGAGTGCGAAATCATGATCGGTCAGGCGCGATTCAACAACACTCAGGCCCTTATGCAGCTTCGTGAAAAGCCGCTCGATCGTTGCCGCGTCTCGTTCTGGTTTGCTTTGAAGAATAAAGAGCTTCATTGCCGGTTCGAGTATATCGATTTCAGCAATACGTGCCAGAAGCCGGATCAGAGCGCGCTCGCGCGGGCTTCCGGGCAGGACAGGCGTGTCTGGATAATGATCTTCAAGATATTCAGCAATGACGATTGCTTCAAACAGCGTTTCGCCCGAGCCGGTAATCAGCACAGGAACACGCTTGAGCGGTGTCACATCGCCAAAATCAGCAGGAAATGGGTAAGACAGATTGAGCGGTTTGAATGGCAGCTCTTTGAGATAAAGAACGCCGCGCACAAAAGCGGAATAAGGGGAGAGAGGGCGTGAATATAATTGCATCGGTATCGTTCCCCGATTCGGTTGCCGCAGGAAGTATCCACCGCATAAGCTGGCATGAATTTTCAAAGAGTGCCAGAGGATTGAGTATCGGTTTAACCGGGAAATAAAAAACGGCCTCCGGGTTTAACCGAAGGCCGTTTCGCGATGAGTGTAATTATTTTCAGGCTCAGGCAGCAATACCAAGAGCGCCTGCAAAAAGCGCACGGCCATCGCTGCCGCCATGGGCCGCTTCAATCAGGTTCTCGGGATGTGGCATCATGCCAAGAACATTACCGCGTGCATTGACGATACCAGCAATATCATTGACCGAACCATTCGGGTTGGTGTCTTCAGCATAACGGAACACAACCTGACCTTCACCTTCGAGGCGCTTCAGCGTTTCAGCATCGGCGAAATAGTTGCCGTCATGATGCGCAACCGGGCAGCGGATGATCTGGCCCGGCTGATAGCCGCGCGTGAATGCGGTGTTTGCATTGCTGACTTCGAGCTTCACTTCGCGGCAGACGAACTTCAGTGATGTGTTGCGCATCAGCGCACCCGGCAGCATTCCGGCTTCAACCAGAATCTGGAAGCCATTGCAGACGCCGATAACCATGACACCCTTGTCGGCTTTCTCACGAATAGCCTGCATCACAGGCATACGTGCTGCAATTGCACCGCAACGCAGGTAATCGCCATAGGAGAAACCACCCGGAATGAGGATCAGATCAACATCGTCAGGGATGGAAGTATCTGTCTGCCATACGGTGATTGGTGCCTGACCGGAAATCTTAGTGATGGCCGCAATCATGTCGCGGTCACGGTTGAGGCCCGGAAGAAGAACGACTGCTGCTTTCATGGCGTTTTACGTCTCTTTGATTTGAGTGCCCTTCAAAATCGTTGCTTAAGCGAGTTGAAGGCGCGCAAAAAACTTGGTTTCAGCCGCAGTGCGTCAGGCGATGACGATTGCGTAATCTTCAATGACCGTGTTGGCGAGCAGCTTCTCACACATGGCCTTGATTTCGGCTTCAGCTTTCGCCTTGTCTGTGCCTTCGAGTTCAAGATCGAAGACCTTGCCCTGACGGACGGAGTTGATTCCTTCGAAGCCCAGACTGCCGAGCGCGCCGACAATAGCTTTGCCCTGCGGGTCGAGAACGCCGTTTTTCAGTGTAACGGTGACGCGTGCCTTGATCACTTGGTAGTTCCTGCTGATCTGTAATAAAGACAATGAAAACAGCCCGGAACGCGAGTTGCCGGGCTGTGCGGATTTTTACTTCACAAGCGTAGGGCCGGAAGGACGGGGCGATTCGTTCTCGTTCATGATGCCGAGACGACGCGCCACTTCCTGATAAGCCTCAACCAGTCCGCCCATATCGCGGCGGAAGCGGTCCTTATCAAGCTTGTCATTGGTGTTGATGTCCCAAAGACGTGCTGAGTCTGGTGAAATTTCGTCAGCAACGACGATGCGCATCATATCGCCTTCAAACAGACGTCCGCATTCCATCTTGAAGTCAACAAGCTGAATGCCGATGCCGAGGAACAGGCCGGTCAGGAAATCGTTGACGCGAATGGCAAGAGCCATAATGTCGTCGATTTCCGCAGGGCTTGCCCAGCCGAAAGCGGTGATGTGCTCTTCGGTGACCATAGGGTCATCAAGCGCATCTGCCTTGTAATAAAACTCGATGATCGAGCGCGGCAGAACCGTGCCTTCTTCCAGACCAAGGCGCTTGGATAACGAACCAGCCGCAACGTTGCGCACAACGACTTCAAGCGGGATGATTTCCACTTCCTTGATCAGCTGCTCACGCATGTTGAGACGGCGGATAAAGTGGGTTGGAATACCAATGCGATTAAGCTGGGTAAAGATGTGCTCGGAGATGCGGTTGTTTAACACGCCTTTTCCGTCAACAACTTCATGCTTCTTCGCGTTGAACGCGGTTGCGTCATCTTTGAAGAACTGGACAAGAGTACCGGGTTCAGGGCCTTCATAAAGAATCTTGGCCTTGCCCTCGTAAATACGGCGGCGACGGTTCATGGCTTTTCTCGGATTTCCAAAAATGTGATGATCGGCTTGTGCCGCTATTCTCGCGGGCTACGTATAGCAATTGTGGGCTTTTAACAATCCTGCTTTACACCCGTTCCCCCGTTTTAAGCGTTTAACGGCCATATTAATCAAGAAAGTGATGTTTGGCACTTGTATAATCTTGCTCTCCTTGCCAGCTTTAGGCAAGAGAACGGATAACGATCTTATATAAGTTAACAGCTTGGGAGTTGTATGAATGGCCACTGGCATGGATGAACGCCGCAACGCTTTCGAAAGCAAGTTTGCACATGATGCCGAGCTTCGCTTCAAGGCAGAAGCGCGCCGTAACAAGATTCTTGGTCTTTGGGCCGCAGAACTGTTGGGCAAGCACGACGCAGATGCAGAAGCCTATGCTCGTGACGTTGTCGCAGCCGACTTTGAAGAAGCAGGTGATGAAGACGTATTCCGTAAGCTGCGTGCTGATTTTGATGCGGCTGGGGTGAAGGTGGAAGACGAAACCATTCGTGAAAAAATGTTCGCTTTCCTTGAGGAAGCGGTTCAGCAAGTGCAGAAAGACTAATCAGTATGTCGGGGCGGAAATGTAGATAGCATTTCCGCCCTGAATATTTGTAATGGGGAATAAGCATGTCTTTGTCTTCGCGTCTTCGTGCCGGAGAAACAGTTCTTTCTGCATGGTCATCCTTGCCGGAAGCACTCACTGTAGAAGTTCTGGCGCATAGCGCCTTTGAAGCGGTCACGCTTGATATGCAGCATGGTGGCCATGATGAGCAGAGCGTTCTGCGCAGTCTTGGCTTGATTCTGAATGCGGGCAAGCCGCCGGTTGTTCGTGTTCCTGTTGGACGCTTCGATATGGCAAGCCGTGCGCTCGATTTTGGCGCGCAAGCCGTTATCGCGCCAATGATTAACTCGGTTGAAGATGCGCGCAAATTTGCCGCTTCAATGAAGTATCCGCCAATAGGCGAGCGTTCTTGGGGCGTGTTCCGCGCCAATGCCGATTACGGCGCACCGGGCTCGAATGACTATCTTGTCTCGGCCAATCAGGACACACTTGCTTTCGCGATGATTGAAACACGCGATGCTTATGATGCACTGGATGCCATTCTTGATGTGCGTGGCATTGATGGTGTTTTTGTTGGCCCTGCGGATTTCTCGATTGCCTGGAGCAATGGCCGCGAAGCCAATCCGAATTCCGAAGCCATCATTGAACCAATCAGCACAATTGCCCGCAAGGCGGCTGCCGCTGGAAAATTCGCCGGCATCTATTCGCCTTCGGCAGAATTCGCGCGGCGTTATATCCCGCTTGGCTTCCAGTTTCTGACACTTGGAAATGACGGTGGCTATCTGCGCCTTGGCGCAAAAACACTGATAGATGCTGTTCGTTCATAAAGAAAAGCGGCAGATTTTTCATCTGCCGTTTTCAAAAGTTAAATTGAATCTTTTTGTTTAGAAAAGCATACAACACATTGATTTAATGTGATTTTGGTGGTTGCAGATTGGTCATGAATTCTGCAAAAACCATCGTGCCTTCGGGCCATGGTCCGTGACCTGAGTCCGCGTTGATGTGGCCGGAATCACCGGCATCAATCAACATTGCACCCCAATCCTTCACCACGTCTTCTGCGGCTTCAAAGCTGGAGAAGGGGTCGTTGCGGCTGACAACGGCAATCGTTGGAAACGGCAAACGCACACGTGGGTAAGGGCCGAATGTCATGAGGTGCTTCGGTCGGATTTTTTCATTCGCCACATCGGGAGGCGCAACAAAAAATGCACCAGCAACCTTGTGCTGAATTTGCGGAATGGCATGAACAGCTGTGGCAACGCCAAGTGAATGAGCAACGAGCACAACTGGCTTCGTTGTTTCATTGGCGGCTTTGACCACCTGTGCAACCCAATCGTCTTTGACTGGCTTCGACCATTCCGCCTGTTCAACCCGCCTTGCCGTGGAGAGTTTTTTCTCCCAACGGGTTTGCCAGTGATCGGGGCCTGAGTTGGTGTAGCCGGGAATAATGAGAATATCTGCGTCTTTGACTTTCATGACCCCTATTTAGAGCTGTTTCAATGCATCTTCAAGCTGGGCTATAGCGCTGTTTTACGAGCGTAGGTGATGCAAATGATGAACAGCTTGTTCGCTGATCGCTATCTTGTGAAACGCTCGCTAAATTGTGATCTTTGGAGGGAAGATAATTACGGAGAGGGTTCCACGGCTATGACCATAAGCAGAAGAACGATACTTGGTTCTGCAGGCGCTGCTGTGATGAGCAATATCCTTTCCGCGCGTGCGGACATGCCGCCGAAGGAGAATAAAATGACAGATACACTGAATATGGCGACTGCTGAAAAGAGCGCTCCTTTGCCTTTCGCAATGACAACACCGGTGCGTGTCGCACGCGTGGGCCTTAAGGCACGTGATGCGGAGGCACTGGCCGAGTATTACCGCGATGTCGTGGGCTTACGTGAAATGACACGCCGTGGCGCTTCTATTGTACTGGGCGCAGGCGACCGTGAGTTGATGGAAATCGAGCAGTTCTCTGCTGCAAAGCCTGATGATCCACGCAGCGCTGGTCTCTACCACACGGCTTTCCTGCTGCCGACCCGTGGCGATCTCGCACGCTGGTCACGCCGCGCTATCGATAAGCAGCTGCCTGTCGCCGGTGCTTCGGATCATAATGTCAGCGAGGCCATTTACCTGACCGATCCCGAAGGCAACGGCATTGAGATCTATTCCGACCGTCCACACGATACCTGGCAGTGGAATGGTGATCGCGTGAAGATGGGCACCGAAGCGCTCGACGTCAAAAACCTTATCGACGTTGTTGATCGCGAAGGCGGTGAGTGGATCGGCGCGCCACAGAATACAGTGGTCGGTCACGTTCATCTGCGCGTCGGCAACGCGCAGGATGCGGAAGCCTTCTGGCATCAGCAGCTTGGCTTTGACACTGTTCAAACCTATGGCGACAAGGCCGTGTTCTTGTCCACTGGCGGCTATCACCACCACATTGGTGCCAATGCCTGGCAGAGTTCAGGTGCTGGCTTGCGCGATAAAGATCGCACTGGTTTGGCATGGGTTGAATTGGAAGATACGCGTGGCGGTAATAACCACGTCTTTGAAGACCCATGGGGCAATGTGATCAATACGATCAAAAAGAGCGCCTGATTTGAATGTCAAAAAGCCCCATGTTTACAGAAACATGGGGCTTTTTTCGGATTCGTTTTATGAAGGCTTATGCTTCACCGAAAACCCGTTTGAAAATCGTATCGACGTGTTTCGTGTGATAGCCAAGATCGAACTTTTCGCGGATCTGTTCTTCGGAAAGCGCTGCACGAACTTCCTGATCAGCAAGCAATTCTTCGAGGAAGTCTGCACCCTGTTCCCAGACCTTCATGGCATTGCGCTGCACGAGGCGGTAGGAATCTTCACGCGATACGCCAGCCTGCGTGAGTGCCAGCAGAACGCGCTGCGAATGCACAAGACCACGGAACTTGTTCATGTTTTTGAGCATGTTTTCCGGATAGATCACCAGCTTTTCGACAACGCCAGCCAGACGGTTGAGCGCAAAGTCGAGGGTGATCGTGGTATCCGGGCCAATCGCACGCTCAACGCTTGAATGCGAAATATCGCGTTCATGCCAGAGAGCAACGTTTTCCATGGCAGGCACAACCGACATACGAACCAGACGGGCAAGGCCGGTCAGGTTTTCTGTCAGAACAGGGTTGCGCTTGTGCGGCATTGCGGAAGAGCCTTTCTGGCCGGGCGAGAAGAATTCTTCTGCTTCCAGAACTTCCGTGCGCTGCATGTGGCGGATTTCGATGGCGACGTTCTCAATCGACGAGGCAATAACGCCGAGTGTTGCAAAGAACATGGCGTGACGGTCGCGCGGGATAACCTGCGTTGAAACTGGCTCTGCTTCAAGACCAAGCTTTTCACAGACATATTCTTCAACGCGCGGGTCGATATTGGCGAAGGTGCCAACAGCGCCCGATACAGCACCGGTCGCGATTTCCGCGCGTGCTGCAACGAGGCGTGCACGGTTGCGCACCATTTCGGCGTAGAACCGGGCGAAAGTCAGTCCCATTGTGGTCGGTTCGGCATGAATGCCATGGCTGCGGCCAATACGAACGGTATCCTTATGCTCGAATGCGCGCTTTTTAAGCGCTGCCAGCACACGGTCCATGTCTGCGAGAAGCAGGTCAGCGGCACGAACGAGCTGCACATTAAGCGTTGTGTCGAGCACGTCCGACGAGGTCATGCCCTGATGCACGAAACGGCTGTCTGGACCGATGAATTCAGCGAGATGCGTGAGGAACGCGATGACGTCGTGCTTGGTGACGGCTTCGATCTCGTCGATGCGCGCAACGTCGAACTTGGCGGCATCACCCTTTTCCCAGATGGTCTTTGCAGCTTCCTTCGGGATGACGCCCAGTTCAGCAAGCGCTTCGCAGGCATAGGCTTCGATCTCGAACCAGATGCGAAACTTTGTTTCGGGAGACCAGATGGCGACCATTTCTGGTCGGGAATAGCGCGGGATCATGGGCATATCCTGTTTTGGCGGCCCGTCTGCTGGGCTGCAGGTATTTAGAGGGAATACGCGGTGTTTAGCAGAGCGTAAGGCTCTGCTCAACGCATTCCACCGGAAAAGTGGCTTGTTTAGCGTGCTGCTTCTGCGGCTGCGCGAATGGATTTGATGTTGGCGGCATAGCTCTCGACTGAGTTGCCTTTATAAACAGCAGAACCGGCGACAAGAATATTGGCGCCGGCCGCAACGACCAAACCGGCAGTGTCTGGCGTAATTCCGCCGTCAACTTCAATATCAATCGGGCGGTCGCCAATCATCTCGCGCACGCGTTTGATCTTATCGAGCATCGGCGCAATGAATTTCTGGCCGCCAAAGCCCGGATTAACAGTCATGACAAGTACGAGATCAACATCATCAATGACGTTGGTCAATGCTTCGACAGGGGTAGCGGGATTGAGCGCCAGACCGGATTTCTTGCCCAAAGCGCGGATGTTCTGGAGTGAGCGGTGCGTATGCGCGCCAGCTTCGGCATGAACCGTGATCAGGTCACAGCCTGCATCGGCAAAAGCTTCAAGATAGGGATCGCAAGGCGCGATCATTAGATGCGTGTCGAAGAAAGCCGGCGTGCGCGGGCGAATTGCTTTCACCACCTGTGGGCCAAACGTAATATTCGGTACAAAATGCCCATCCATGACGTCGATATGAATCCAGTCGGCACCGGCTTCAAGCACGGCATCGACTTCTTCTCCCAGACGCGCAAAGTCGGCGGATAAAATGGATGGGGCGATAGCGATAGGACGCATGGTTGTCTCCCTTGGCAAACACTTGCCTTATTCAAACAAAAAAGCGTCCGACCTTTGCTGGCCGAACGCAGATATTGATTTCTAGCCCCAGCGCTTGTGGAACCACATCCACTGGCCAGGATATTCGCGCACCCAGCCTTCAACCGTATCGTTGAGGAGCTGCGCGGTCGCGGCGATATCGATCTCACCCTTTTCATCGCGCGGCAGTTCCATGCGCTCTTTTAGCTCAAGCCGGTATCGCCCGCCGGGCAGGCGAATGCAGCGCGCCGGGTAAACGTCGCAATCATACTGGCGCGCGAGCTTTGCGAGCAACGGATTGGTCTTAACCGGACGGTTGAAGAAGGTCGAAGGTACTCCACGCTGGAACTTCTGATCCACCAGCATACCGACATTGCCATCAGCATCCAGAACGCGCGCCAGCGACCATGCGGCGCCAGCCTTTGATGGCACCAGATGCCCCATATTGGTCTTACGTGCTTTGAGAACGGTCTTGGCAATATAGGGATTGTTCGGCGGGCGGAAGAGGGCGGTTACATCCAGACCGAACGTACCGGCGCAGATCGGCAGAAGCTCGAAATTGCCGGTATGTGCGGTGAAGAAGATGTGCGGCTTTGTCTCGTCACGCAGACGTTCGAAAATCGGAATGCCGTCAACTTCAATTAGGCCGGGTTCTGTAGCGTTCGGATCAAAATCGAAGATCGCATCGAGAAAGATATATTCTGCGAAAAGACGCGCCATCGAATCCCACATTTCGACGGCGATCTTTTCGATTTCAGCATCGCTCTTCTCAGGATAAGCATGACGCAGATTGTTGGTCGCGACCTTATGCCGTGGCGTGAGTGGGCCTACTTTGCGCGCAAACCATGCAGAAAAGCGGATTGCGCTTTTCGCAGGCAGGAGACGCAGCAGAGCCAGCGCGATAAAGACGGCCTGCGCCCAAAGCCAGTAGTTAAACTGCTTGAGCTTGCGTGACCACTTGAAGAGAAGAAGCTTAATCTTGAACATTCAGGCTTAGTCGATCTGCAACACGATCTTGCCAAACACGTCACGGCCTTCCATGCGCTTCAGAGCGGTGCCAATGTCATCAAAGCCGACAATGGTGTCGATGACCGGATGAACAACGCCCTGCGCCATTTTCTGCATCGCATCAGCCATGTTTTCCATGCGGCAGCCAAAGGAACCGAGGATTTTAAGCTGCTGCTGGAAAAGCTGCATCAGGTTCATGTTGGTTGAAACGCCAGAGGTCGAACCACAGGTCACGAGCCGTGCGCCGCGCTTCATGCAAAGCATTGAGCCTGCCCATGTGTCTGCACCGACATGTTCGAACACTACATCAACGCCCTTTTTCTTGGTGAGCTTGCGCACAACACCTTCAAAGCGATCCACGCGATAATTGATGACATGATCGGCACCGAGTGCCTTGGCCTTTTCGATCTTGTCGTCCGAGCCAACGGTGGTAATGACCGTGCAGCCCATCTTCTTGGCAAGCTGAATGGCAGCCGTACCGATACCGGAGCCACCAGCCTGAACCAGAACGGTTTCACCCGGCTGGAGCTTCGCATTATCAAACAGCATATGCTCGACCGTACCAAAGGTAACAGGAGCAACAGCCGCACCAATGGCATCAACGCCGGGAGGTGCGGGAACCAGCAAACGTGCTGGCAGATTAACCGCTTCACAGGCAAAGCCATCAAGATGGAAGCCATGAACGCCGCCGACATGCTCACAGAGATTGTCGCGACCTTCGCGGCAGGCCTTGCAAAGACCACAGGTGCGCGCACCATAGATCGAAACAAGCTGACCCGGCAGAACATTGGATACGCCGGGGCCGATTGCATCGACGACGCCGGAAGCTTCTGCACCGATCACCAGAGGCATCTTGCGCTTGGCAAATGCCATGCCGCGCCAGCCCCATACGTCAATATGGTTGAGTGCGACGGCCTTGATACGGACTGTCACTTCACCATTGCCGGGGGCAGGTGGCGGAGCAATATCGGTCATTTCAAGACGACGATCGTCGAGAAGCTGCAAGGCGCGCATGAATTTATCCTTTTCAAGACATAATCCCGGAAAGCAATCTGCTGACCGGGATTACCGAGAATATATAACTTTGGACCCGATTAATTCGGATTTGCTGTCAATACAAGGCTGGTATTCTGTCCGCCAAAGCCAAATGAGTTGGAAAGCACGGTAGAAACCTGTGCGTCGCGCTTCACATTTGGCACGACATCCAGCGGAATTGCCGGATCTGGGTTGTCGTAATTGATGGTTGGAGGCAAGGTGCCTGTCTGAATTGTCAGCAATGAGAATACCGCTTCAATCGCACCGGCAGCGGTCAGCGTGTGGCCGATCATCGACTTGTTCGATGAAACAGGGATCGAAGAGAGCCGGTCGCCAAACACAGTTGAAAGCGCAAGATATTCCATCTTGTCGTTCTCAGGTGTGGAAGTGCCATGTGCATTGACATAGGAAAGCTGATCTTCGGTAAGGCCTGCATCACTAAGTGCGGCACGCACTGTACCAATTGCAGGTGAAGCGTCGGGCTTTGAGCGGGTGCGGTGGAAATCATCAGCCTTTTCGCCACAACCGGCAAGAATGCCAAGCACTTTCGCGCCACGCGCAAGCGCGCTTTCAAGCGATTCCATGACCAGCGCACCAGAGCCTTCGGCCATGGCAAAACCATCACGGTCTTTGGAGAAAGGCTTGGATGCCTTTTCCGGCTTGTCGTTCTGTGTGGACAATGCCGAGAGCAGCGAAAAGCGAATGAGCGATTCAGCCGATACCGAACCATCTGTGCCAATCGAAAGAACACGGTCACTTTCGCCACGACGAATGGCCTCAACGCCGAGCTGAATTGCGGTTGCACCTGAAGCGCAGGCGGTCGAGAGTGTTACCGGCAGACCGCGTGTGCCAAAAGCTTCCGACAGGCGTTCTGCTATATAGCCGAACTGTGTTGTATTGAAGAGCTCATCCTGACGTGTACGACGGCAGGCTTCAAGCAGAAGCTGATAGCTTGCCGGGCCTTCATCCTTGATGCTGGCATCCAGTGCAAAGCGGCTCTTCCAGTCGAGCTCAACAGGAGGGGCTGCAAGGAAAAGCGGGCCGCCAAAATTGGTAACTGAAAGACCTGACTGGGCGAGGGCTTCTTCACCGGCAAGACGCGCCAGCGCCTCAGACAGCGCGGACGAGCCAATATTGCTTTCAGGAAGAAAATCCACCGTGCCGGAAAAGCGCGTTTTCAGGCTTTCTGTCGGAAAACGGCTGATTTCATGAATGCCCGAGCGTCCACCGGTAAGCGAGGCCCAGTTGTCTTCCTTGCCCTGTCCGAGCGAAGAAACAACGCCTGCACCCGTGATGGCAACAATGGGACGGCCGAGATGGTCTGTATATTTGGTCATCTTATGCTCTCACCAGCTTTGCGGCACCTTCAGCGCGTGTTGCACCGATGGTGGTGACAATGGCTTCACTGATTGTTCCATCAATGGCTTTTTCAGCCGCGCTTGATGGTGTGAAAGCCTCACCTTTCCAGACAGAAATCGCTCCAAGCGCCAGCGCCAGCGGAAACTGTGCTTCACGCAAATGACCGGTCAGGCCGGCAATCCCGCGATAGGCGGCATTGATGCCTTCAAGTGCTGCCTTTTCACCAGTTGTTGCAGCATGCGCGCCGGAAGCACCCGAAACCACATATTGAGGCTCTTTGCCGCCATTGGCCGCAATCACAAGATCGCGAATTGCGTTTGTAAGATCAGCAGTATCGCGGCGGATTTGCTCGCTTTCAATGCTTGCGATCTCGGCATAGGCACGTGCACCGCGCTTTTGCGCGTGTTCAGCGCTTTCGAGCACCAGAAACACGCCGCCAGAACCGGAAATCATGCCACCACCGGCTGAACCTTCACGCTCCCAGAGCGGTGCCCAACCATCATGCTTGAGCAAACCGCCAAGCTCGTGGCCGAGAATCATATCGAAATGTTCAGCATTATAAGAGCCGCCGACCAACGCATGCGTGCTCTGTCCTGAACGAATGCGGGCAGCCGCTGTTTCAATAGCCGAAATACCCGAACCTTCCTCGCCCATGAAGGTGCGCGAAGAACCGGTGACTTTGTGAACGATGGAGATATTGCCCGCCAGCAGGTTGGAAAGCTGGGCAAGAAACAGGGTAGGGCGCAACTCTGTCGAGAGCTTCTCGTTGAGCATCTCACCGCGATTATTGCTGATGCGTCCTTCTTCGAGAATTTGCATATCGACAGTAATGTCGCGTTCACCACCACCGGCTCCCACGATCATGTCCATGCTGGCGCAAAGGGCTTCGTTGTCCTTGATACCGGCATCTTCGAGCGCAAGGCCTGCCGCATAGGTGCCGAGCCGCTGCCATGTTTCCATCTGGCGCTGGTCGCCACGCTTGGGTATCTGCAACCCCCAATCGACTTCACCAAGCGGATGAACTGTATAGGGCGCAAAGGCTTGCTTTTCGAGGCGCGGTTGAGAACCTGACGTTGAAAAAGCGTTCCAATGCGCATCCAGCCCTTCGCCGAGCGAGGAGATGATGCCAATACCGGTAATGACGACTTTATTGCTTTGCATGGTTCGGCCTGCCCGTAAATGCTGCGCTTGATCCTGAAACGGAATTAGGGCGAACAGGGATGTTCACCCTTTTTAACGCATCCCGAAAAGTGTGAAACGGTTTTCGGATAAGATGCGCGTTAAAAATAAGTTAGAGCGCCAATCTGATTTTATCAGATCGAAGGCGCTCTAATACCGTCAGCTTGCGTGGCTGTTCAGCCCTTCTTGGCTGCAACCAGCTCGTCAATCTTGGCGCAGAGGTTTTTCAGAACGAAGTATTCTTCGGTCGGAGCCTTACCTTCGTTGACTTCCTGCGTCCACTGTTCAAGCGGAATCTTGATGCCGAATTCTTTGTCGATAGCGAATACGATGTCGAGGAAGTCGAGGCTGTCGATGCCAAGATCATCAATGGTATGGCTATCGGGCGTGATGGTGTCACGGTCGATTTCGCTTGTTTCGGCAATGATGTCGGCGACTTTGTCAAAAGTAGAGGACAAGTTTCGATTCCTTTATTCTTGGCGATGCCACAACAGGCATGCGTCTGAGTATCTGCGCGTATCTAGCGTTTTTCCGATGATAGGGAAAGTCATAATAGTTCCACGATCACCGGCATTTCGCTGGACTTTGATTGCGCATATAAGGTGCACAATGCGCCAAGCGCAACATAAAGCCCATTACAAAAAATTGAAATGTCCTTCGGAGGGGGCTTGTTCAGGGTTCATTCCTGATCCGCTTGATGAAGTACCAAAGGCCAATGGCGGTGCATGCAAGCATGATGATTGCGAGCGCATATTGCACCGGTCCATTGCCGGATGCGATTGCCGCAAGGCCTGATATTGCGCTGCCCAAAGTGCCGAGCGCTTCTGGATGTTTGAGTGCGGTACTGATGGCTGTATCGCTTTGGCGGGCTTTCGGTAGCGGGTCAGCATTCGGCTCGGCGGGTTCGGTGGCAGGGGGCGTTGCGGCCAATGCAAGCGCGCGTGAGCGCACCCGCTCCACCCGCGCCAGCCAGCCATTGCCAAAGGTTGCAGCCGTGGAAAGTCCCTTGAGCCACGCTGCGCGTGCATCGCAGAGTGCATTGATAATGACTTCTGGAGGATAACTGGAAACTGCTGCAATGGTTTGTGCGCCGATTACAGCATCTTCTGGTTGATTGACGATTCCTTGCAGTGTTTTTGCAGCCCGCCCCGGACCGGAGTTCACCGCAAAATCAAACACGGCATAGTCGACCCCCGATGGCAGCTTGTCGCCGTCAACCTTGTTCCAGAATTGCTGTTGATAGATTCTTGTTGCTTCTGCCGGAGAAAGTTTCTCAACATCCAGTTTAGAGACAGGGTGCCCCTTCCATGCAGACAGTGTTGCTATGGTAATTCCCATGTTGGTCGCCCCACCGGGATCGCGGGGATCATCTGCATATCCGCCTTCTTCACTGAAAATATAGGGCATAATATTTTTGAAATTTTCTTTCATCGCTAAAACCCCTAATTTAGTTAATAATATTAAATCAATACTTGTTATATATTTATATTACGCTGAAATTTGACAAAATAATATTAACTTATGTTTTCCG
Source organism: Ochrobactrum chromiisoli (assembly GCF_026241335.1). Lineage (GTDB taxonomy): Bacteria > Pseudomonadota > Alphaproteobacteria > Rhizobiales > Rhizobiaceae > Brucella > Brucella chromiisoli. The sequence continues at coordinate 1,216,560 of NZ_JAPHAV010000001.1, forward strand.
GGTCTTGCTGGGCGGTTTTAATAATCGGTGTTCCCTCTTGCGTCATCTTCACGATGCGGATTTGATGCAGCTTTCGAAAACACATCAAAATGGGCGAGCACAGTGACATCGGAAATTTTTGGATATGCACCCGACGGGCAGGCGGTTTATCGGATGACCATTGCCAATGGTCCGCTTGAGGCAAAGATTATCACATGGGGCGCAGCCATTCAGGACCTGCGCATGGAAGGGCACGATGCGCCGTTGGTTATAGGCTATCGTGACTTTGCCGATTATCCTGAACACTCGCCGCATCTGGGCGCAATTGCGGGCCGCTTTTCCAATCGCATTCGCAATGCTCATTTTGAGATTGATGGTAAAGGCTACGATGTCGAGCCGAATTTTCAGGGCATTCATAATCTCCACGGCGGAAGTCATGGTCTTGGCAACCGGGTCTGGAAGGTTACAGGCTCTGGCTCAGATTTCGTGACGCTTGCAACGATCGCAGCCGATGGTGAGATGGGTTTTCCGGGCAATCTGAAGGTAAGTTGCACTTATATGCTCAATGCACACGGCACGCTGATTGTCCGCCTTGAAGCCGTCACTGACCAGCCAACACCCTGTAGCCTTCTCCATCACAGTTATTTCAATCTCGATGATGGTGGCGAGAGTGATATTCTTGATCATCAGCTTAAGATCGAAGCCGAGGCCTATATGCCCGTTGATGAAGCGCTGATACCGGATGGCCGCATTCTGCCGGTCAAAGACACGCCCTATGATTTCCGGGAATTTCGTCCGATTCGGTTTAATGAAAACGGCAAGCAACTCGAATATGACAACAATTTCTGCTTAACAGCTGCGCGCGGACCGTTGCGCCCTTGCGCTTCCGTCAAGGGCGCGCGTTCTGGCATCCGTCTTGATATTGCGACCACAGAACCTGGTGTTCAGTTCTATGCGGGCAATACGATGGCCAATGACTGCATTGGCCTGACAGGTAAGCCCTACGGCAAACATGCGGGCTTCTGCCTTGAGCCACAGCTGTGGCCTGGCTCGTTGGAATATTCTTATGTGCCGCAGTCGATTCTGCATCCGGGCGAGGTATACGCCCAGATGAGCCATTTCACATTTACGCGTGACTGATTTCGCTAAGATACGCGGCGCGCGCTGCTTCCATTGGAGCGAGTGCGCCGCGAATTTCAACAACACGGGCAGCAACCGCATGGGCTTTTCGCGCAGCCTCAACGGGTGACAGGCCCTCAAGACGGGCGGCAAGATAGCCGCCGTTAAAACTGTCGCCGGCCCCTGTCGTATCAACTGCATTGGCCTTGACGGCAGGCACAAGGGCCTGTTTGCCGTCAGCGATAATAAGCGCAGGCTCGGTGCCGTCTTTCACAACGATTTCCTTCACACCCAGGCCGATAAGCCGATCTGCACAGGCTTGCGCAGTTTCGTCGCCAAACAACGCCTGCTCATCCGGAAAGGTCGGCAGCGCAATATCGGCGATCTGCATCGCCGCGCTGATAATTTTTTTGGCGGCTTCGCGGTCTGGCCAAAGCTGATGACGGAAATTGGGATCAAAAGCGATAAGCGCGCCATTTGCACGGCACTCGCGCAAAATATCGAACAATGTTTCGCGGTGCTCAGGAAACACAATGCCAACCGAAATACCGGAAAAATAGATCATATCACGATTGGCGAGACTTAATCTCAGCGCATTCTCATCGCTTGCGAGGCGCTTTGCTGCGGCGTCACTGCGCCAATAGGTGAAGGAGCGTTCGGCACCGTTCAGGGTAATTGCGTAAAGACCCGGATGAACGCCTTTGATGGTAGGGCTGTGGGCAATACCAATGCCATTGGAGGTGAGAAAGTCGCGCTGCTTTTTTGAGAACTCGTCTTCGCCAAACGCAGTAACATAATCTACAGGAAAGGCCTGATCCGTGAGCGCGCGCGCATACCAGGCCGTATTGAGCGTATCACCCGCATATCCCATGCGCCATTGATCGTCACCATTGCCTGAAAGCTCGATCATGCACTCACCGATCGACGCAAAACCACCCATAGTCATCTCCTAATTTTATCCGGGAATACGCCTATACGAATTTGTCAGGATGTAAAATATTGATGTGATCTTCCTTTATCGACTTGCCACATTCGGCGTGTAACGATCCCGGCAAAAGAGGAATCACGATGCGTTACGCAATCTATTTTACGCCGCCGTCGGGTGATGCGCTTTTGAAAGTCGCGGCAAACTGGCTGGGGCGCAGTGCATTTAGTGGAGAGGCGGTTAAGGTTCCGGCGATTCGCACACTCGCAGCCGAAGATATCGCCGCGTTGACCGAAGAGCCGCGCCGTTATGGCTTTCACGCAACGCTCAAGGCGCCGTTCAGGCTGGATACAGCTTATAATGAAAGCGATTTGCTTTCGGCCCTGATGTATTTTGCATCGTCGAGCCGGCCATTCATGATTCCACGCCTGCGAGTACAGGGTATAGGTCCATTCTTTGCGCTGGTGCCGGAAGAGCCGGTTGCGGAGCTTAATCAGCTTGCCAATGATGTTGTTGTCTCGTTTGACCGTTTTCGTGCGCCTCTGCGTGATTCCGAAATTGCAAAGCGCCGTCCCGAGCGCTTAAGCGAAGCGCAGCGTCAAAATCTTGATCGCTGGGGGTACCCATATGTTTTCGATGAGTTTCGTTTTCATATGACGCTCACCGGATCGGTGGAAGAAAAACAGCGCCCGCATGTCGAGCGCGTGCTTGATGATTTTTTCGCACCTGTTCTGGACGATGCGGTGGAGGTTGCCAATCTTGCTTTGTTTGTTGAATCGGAAAAAGGTGCACCTTTTGAGATTCATTCGCTACATCCGATGACCGGTGGTAATAAGATTCCCAAACGGTCCTCGCGGGCTGTGGGGAGGCCTTAAGGGATGACGACGGAATTAATTCTGAAAAATGCAAGCATCGTGCTGCCGGATGAGGTTATCCGCGGCACGGTGAAAATCGTTGATGGAATCATTGCTGATGTTGCGTCTGGCTCGTCTGTGTCTGGTAAAGACATGGAGGGAGATTATCTGACGCCGGGGTTGGTGGAATTACACACCGACCATCTTGAAGGGCATTATGCGCCGCGTCCGAAAGTGCGCTGGAATCCGATTGCGGCCGTTCAGGCCCATGATGCGCAGATTGCGGCGTCGGGTATTACCACGGTTTTTGACGCTCTTCGTATTGGCTTTGATGAAGAAGCGCAGACCGGTATTGATGATATGCGCAAGCTATCATCAGCCATCGCCGAAGGGCGCGAGGCAGGACGGCTGCGCGCAGACCATTTTCTGCATTTGCGTTGTGAGGTTTCGGCTCCTGATTGCCGTAGCGCTTTTGAACGGTTTGGTGAACATCCGCTGGTCCGACTGGTGTCATTGATGGATCACGCGCCGGGACAGCGCCAGTTTACGGATTTAGAGACCTATAAGCTTTACTACATGAGCAAGCTTAGGGTCTCGGAAGAAGAATTTATCCGCTATTGCGAAAAGCGTATGGGGCAGTCACAACAGCATTCGGTATCAAACCGAACGGCCATTGCGAGTGCTTGTAATGCACGTGGAATTGTTCTTGCCAGCCATGATGATGCAACAGTGGATCATGTTATGGAAGCAAAGACACAGGGCATTCGCGTTGCAGAATTTCCGACCACGCATATGGCTGCGCAAGCCTCGAAAGAGGCGGGGATGTCGGTTCTGATGGGCGCGCCCAATGTCGTGCGTGGTGGCTCGCATTCTGGCAATGTTTCGGCCCGTGAACTTGCGAAAGCAGGGCATCTTGACATTATTTCGTCAGATTACATTCCGGCAAGCATGATGCAGGCGGCATTTTTTATGGCTGATGTGATGGATGAAATCACCCTGCCGCAGGCGATTAAACTTGTCTCAGCCAATCCGGCAAAGGCCGCTGGTCTTGATGATCGCGGAGAAATCGCGATTGGCAAGCGTGGCGATCTGGTTCGTGTGCAGATTGCTGAACATGTGCCGATTATCCGCACCGTATGGCGTGAAGGACGGCGCGTGATTTAACGCGCGCCGTTTTTAATATTAAGCAGCAGCATCAGCAAGAGAGAGAAGGCCGGTATCGCCGTCTACCGAAAGTTTCAACTCGTGATAGCTGTTGATGCTTCTATGTGACGTCTTTGGTGAATGCGGATGTGTTGCTGTCACCACCACAACGCTTGCCCCTGCCGTTTCGCCTGCAACAATACCGGCGGGCGCATCCTCGAAGACCAGACAATTATGCGGGTCAAAACCAAGGCGCTTTGCACCAAGCTGGAAACATTCCGGGCTTGGTTTCCCCCGTTCGACGTCTTCCGCAGACACAATTGTCTTGGGCATCGGCAATCCGGCAGCTTGAAGGCGACGACGCGCAAGCTCAATCGGTGCGGATGTCACAATTGCCCATCGGTCTTCGGGGAGCGAATTGACAAAATCCAGCGCACCTTCAATGGCGACAATCCCATCGAGATCAGCCATTTCGGCATCAAGCAGAATTTTGGCTTCTGTATCGGGATCAAGATGCGGCAAACCAAGCCTGCGCACCGTATCGACCGCACGAACACCATGAATGGTTGGAACAAAAGTGACCGGATCAATGCCATGGCGGATAGCCCATTGTCCCCAGACGCGTTCTGTTGCCGCTATTGAACTTAGAACAGTACCATCCATATCAAACAGAAAAGCATCGAAGGTTTTATTGAAGGGGGACAGGTCGGTCAAAACGGGGCCTCGAACTTTCATGGTCAGAATCGTGTATGATGATCTTAGAGCGCATCCCTAAAAGTGTGAAACGCTTTTCGGATAAGATGACCGCCCCGGCAACTTGATCATTTGCAGCGTTTGTGGCTTTTTGCGCCACTTGAAGCGGGGCATTTTATATGAAGCCAGCAAGCTTGCATGAATCGCATTCTCAGGATTATTGCTTAAATGACTGATATTAAATATAAAAATCACAATTATCCTGATCACCGGTTCTCCGTAGCACCTATGCTCGACTGGTCCGACAGGCATTGTCGTTATTTTCATCGACTGTTTTCAAAGCGTGCGCTGCTCTATACCGAGATGGTTGTGGCCGATGCGGCCATTCATGGACCGCGCGAGCGTCTTATGGGTTTTGATAACACGGAGCACCCGATTGCGCTCCAGCTTGGCGGCTCCGATCCAGTCAAGTTGCAGGAAGCAGCACGGATTGGTGCGGGCTTTGGCTATGATGAAATCAATCTGAATGTCGGTTGCCCGTCTGATCGCGTTCAATCAGGAACTTTTGGCGCCTGTCTGATGCAAACACCGGATGTGGTTGCGCGCTGCGTCGCGGCCATGAAAGAAGCCGTTTCCGTGCCGGTGACTGTTAAATGCCGGATCGGGGTCGATGATCAGGACCCGGAAGAAGCCCTTGATGCATTGGCCGATCAGGCTCTTGAAGCTGGTGCTGACGCGCTCTGGGTTCATGCGCGCAAAGCCTGGTTGAAAGGTTTGTCACCGAAGGAAAACCGCGATATTCCACCGCTTGATTATGATCGCGTCTATCGTTTGAAGCAGCGCCTTGCTACGTCCTTCATTGGTATCAATGGGGGGGTCGGCTCTCTGCAGGAGGCCGTTGCGCATCGTGATCATGTCGATGGCATTATGCTGGGACGTGCCGCCTATCACAATCCGGCCATTCTCGCTGATGTTGATCATCTCATGTATGGCGATGACGAAAAGCCAACCGATATGGCTGAAATCATCGAAGCAATGTGCGCCTATATCGACAGGCATATTGCAGATGGCGGCAGGCTTTCCCATATCAGCCGCCACATGGTCGGCCTGTTTATGGGGCAACCTGGTGCACGCCGTTGGCGCCAGATATTGTCAACGGATGCGTCCAAGCCCGGTGCAAACAGTGATGTGCTGCGTCAGGCCTATGCCTCCGTCATGGAAGCCAGTGCGGAAGCAGCCTGACTTAATCCATCATGATCAACTGATCGCCGCGAACGCTGAATCCGCCCAGTGTTTGAAGGAAGTTCATACCGAGCAAGCTGCCGGTCATCAGGCCTTCCTGCGTGACCATGGCGCGAATATTGTGCCGCTCAATATCGCCAATCTGCAATGTCGCAATGGTTATGCTGGCGGCTGTCGCTCTGCCATTGGCCGTATTAATCGGTACGTTATAGGAAAGCGATGAGGTGTCTATGCCCGCGCGCTCGGCGTCTTGTTTTGAAAGCACGACGGACGATGCGCCGGTATCGACGAGGAAATGCACACGCGCATCATTGACGCGACCATTCACCTCAAAATGACCGTTGGACGATTTTGCGAGCGTGACTGTGAGCGAGCCATCGGCGGCGCGCCCTGAAATCGGGCTGCCGGGAATAAGCCCGGCGGTGATGCGGCTTCCGACATCCTGAAGCTCGTAGCGATATTGATAGGCGGCAACCAGAGCAAGAATGATGACGGCCCAAACGGCCATATTGCGCGCGAAATCGCTGAGTTTGATACCGGAGCCCAATATGCCTGCCGCAAGCACGACGCCCCAAATACCCATATAGGCAGCCTGACCAAATGCATCATTGGCAAGGCCGAGCGTTGTGCCGCTATCATTGTTTGCCATCAGCAGCAGAATAACAACTGCAATGGCTGCAATCACGATCCAGAACAAACGCCCCATCAGTCTTCTTTCTTTTCCAGTTTTTCATGCCGTGCCGGTAACAGCGCCATGATCGCCTTTCGTTCGTCCTGCTTCATAGCGGACCAACCGGCAATTTCATCAAGGGTGCGTGCGCAACCGAGGCACAAACCGCTTTCGCTGTCTATCACGCAGACGAGCACACATGGAGTTTCGATCGCTTCTGCACTCATGGGATCAATGTGGTTTCATCAAAGCGAGATAACAAGGCCAAGCAATATGGTGAGCACACATATCTGCTGTGCTGCGCCCAGCGTATCGCCGGTTTGTCCGCCAATCCTGGCAACGCAGAGCCTTGCAAAGCCAAAAAGCACCACACCGCTGATAACCAGTGCTTTGATAAAGCCGGAAACGCCGACGGAAGCAACGACAGTCACCAATAATAATACCAGACCAATCAAGCAGGCGCAGACAAGTGTTTCCCAGTTTGGTCGCCCCAGATTGTCGGCAAGGCCTCCGGGACGGGCAGAGGGAAGGCCGTGCCAAAGTGTGAGCATTGCAGCACGACTTGCAGCTTCCGCACCAATTAAGGCCAGCGCCGCAGAACACGCACCCGCGCGATCGATGATTGCAGCCAGCAGCGCGACCTTGATACCCGTCGAGATAATGAGAGCAAGTGCTGCAAACGTGCCAATGCGGGAATCTTTCATAATTGCCAAGCGCCGCTCTGGCGTGGATGCGCCAAAAAATCCGTCGGCAGTGTCTCCGAGACCATCTTCATGCAGTGCGCCGGTCATGGCGGCGAGTATACCGACTGCGATAAAACCCGAAACAATTGATGGCAGGGTGAGATAATCGGATATGAGCAGCCCTATGCCAGCCAGAACTCCAAGAACAGCACCGGCAAGTGGAAAAGCGCGCGCACTTGTTTTTAGCGAATCGCTTCCATCTTCAAACCAGCCATCGGGCAGCGGCAAGCGGCTCAGAAACCCGAGAGACCGAATTGTGTCGCTTAACAAGCTTTTCTTGTGCAACTGCTTGCTCCCGAAAGGAATAATTGCAGCCATTGAGGCATGGCGCAAAGAGGTGATTTGAAAAATTGCGTAAGTGCTTATAGGACGAGCACAACGATATTGCATCCTCCATTGATTGATTGGACCAGACGATATGAGCGCCAGTGGCCTTCCTTTTGACGATTTCCGAGAACTTATCCGCAATCTTCCGGGACCTGATCTTGATGCGGAAGCGGCTGTACGTGCGCGAGAAGTGACATTGACCAAGCCAGCAGGTTCGCTCGGACAGCTTGAAGAGATCGTCGCATGGCTTGCAGCATGGACCGGCAAGTCAACGCCGCAAATCAACCGGCCGCTGGTTGCTGTTTTTGCAGGCAATCATGGTGTGACGGAAAAGAATATCACGCCTTTTCCATCAAGCGTGACCGCGCAGATGGTTGAGAATTTCGCCGCCGGTGGCGCTGCAATCAATCAGATATGCATTGCTTATGATCTGGGCCTTAAGGTTTTCGATCTGGCGCTGGAACATCCCACTGCTGACATCACCGAAGAGGCAGCCATGGACGAGCGCACCTGCGCGGCCACCATGGCGTTCGGTATGGAAGGCATTGCGGGCGGCACCGATCTTCTGTGCATCGGCGAAATGGGAATCGGAAACACGACCATTGCCGCAGCCATTGCGCTGGCGCTGTTTGGTGGCGAAGCTGAAGACTGGGTTGGTCCGGGCACAGGATCAACAGGCGAGCTTCTTGAGCGCAAGCTTGCCGCCGTGCGTAAAGCGGTCGCACTGCACGAGGCCCATATAAAAGATCCGCTGGAAGTGCTGCGCCGTCTGGGTGGCCGTGAACTTGCGGCTATGGCCGGTGCAATCCTTGCGGCGCGCATGGAGAAAATTCCGGTCATCGTCGATGGTTTTGTGGCAAGTGCTGCTGCAGCAGTCCTTTATGCGGCCAACCCTGTTGCCTTGGATCATTGCCTTTTCGGCCACGTATCTGCAGAGCCGGGCCACCGCCTGCTTCTCGAAAAAATGGGCAAAAAGCCGCTGCTCGATCTTGGCATGAGGTTGGGAGAGGGTACAGGTGCCGCATTGGCAGCCGGCATTGTAAAGGCCGCAGCGCTTTGCCATAGCGGCATGGCAACGTTTGAACAGGCAGGCGTTACCGCTGGTAAATAATACAAAAAAGCAACGGTGCTTGGCATGCAGCACCGTTGCTTTTTGTTTGATTTTCAATCGCTTAATTGCTCTCTTTATCCAGAAGCATGTAATCAAGCGGCAATTCGGTTGTGTACTTGATCTGCTCCATTGCAAAAGACGAAGACACATCGCGAATTTCGATCTTGCTGATCAGCCGTTTGTAGAAAGCGTCATAGGCCGCAATATCCGGCACTGCCACACGCAGCAGATAATCGACATCACCGCTCATGCGATAGAACTCGATGACCTCCGGAAACTCCTGAACCACTTCCGAGAAGCGCTTGAGCCATTCATTGCTGTGCGAGCTGGTGCGAACGGAAACAAACACGGTGACCCGCGTATTGACCCGTATCGGGTCAAGAATGGCGACGCGGCGTTTGATAACGCCATCTTCCTCAAGTTTTTGAATACGGCGCCAGCAAGGGGTCGTGGATAGGCCAACCTTCTTTGCGACATCAGCGACTGCCAGTGTTGCGTCTTCCTGCAATAAGCGCAGTATTTTTCTGTCTAGCCTGTCCATGCGTTTTTTATCCCGGTATTAGAAATTGTTTCCCGAACTGTCCGTGTAGGTAAAACTAATTACCTTATCGATTGTATTTGTCTAAACTTACAGGAAAGATATTCTATTGAGAATGCGGGTTATAAAAATTATTTTCCGGGATGAATGAGTTTGCGTATTTTTTGCTGAAGTACTGGTACGACATCGGTATCAAACCATGGATTGCGCTTGAGCCAGCCGCTGTTGCGCCATGAAGGATGTGGCAGTGGAAGTACGGTGCGCCCGGCAGCATTTGGCGTTTCCATAAAGTTGCTCCAGTTCTCCACGGTTTCGGTCAGGCTGGTTTTTCTCCATTCGGGCAAATGATAGGCAAGCGCGTATTGTCCGACAACGAGAATGAATTCGAGCTGCGGCATCGCAGCAAAAACGCGATCATGCCACGTCTGCCGACATTCGCGACGCGGCGGAAGATCGCCGCCATGCTTGTCATAGCCGGGAAAACAGAAGCCCATAGGCACGATTGCAAAAAGCGCAGGATCATAAAACTCCTCGCGCGTTGTGCCCAGCCATTGACGCAGGCGATCACCGGACGGATCATTGAAGGGCAGGGACGTGTTATGCACGCGAATGCCCGGAGCCTGCCCGCAGATCGCAATGCGCGCGGTATCCGAGATGGTGCAGACCGGATTGGGCTCGTGTGGCAAAGGCGGCAGAAACAGAGGCGTGTCGCGGCAAATCCGGCAGTTTTTTATGGAATGGCTGAGTTGTTGCAACTGGTCCATGCAGACCATTCTACTCCCCTGGATCAGATGTTTAAAAAGCGGAAGATGATCTTCCTTATATAGTCAATCAATCCGCGTGTTCCATCAAACGCTGGCACATCATGGCTGGTTTCCGCTCCCGCATGTGGCTTTTGATGCGCCTTGCGCCATTGATCAGGCATTTCAAAACGACCAGCCCATATTCCGCGTTTGTGGCGCCGGGCTTCGGCTTCTTCAGTTCTGTAGTCGCCATAAGAAATAGCCCAGCCTTGTTCCACCATCCACTGGTTGAGATTGGCCTCACCGCGATAGCATCGGCCAAGAGTACGCCCAAATTTATCGAAGCCATGTTTCTCGCACCGAATCGCTGCTCCATCGGTTTTTGTGCGCAGCGCATTACGGGCGTCTCTGCCGCAAAGGTAGTCATGACCAGCAATCTGACAGCTTTGCTCCATCTCCGGTGCATCGATGCCCAGAAGGCGAATATGAGCCTTATTGAGAACGAGTGTATCGCCATCAATCACATAGACGCTGCCCGAGAGCGATTCCTGTGGCTGACGGTTGGCCGGAAGATATACAATGATTGCAATAAGCGTAAAAAAGATGAGCAAAGTTAAGAGGATACTGCGTATAGCGCGCCCTCTCACTGGCTTCCTTCGCGGGTAGGGTCGCCTGTAGCTGCGCCATTTGCCGGTCATTTTTGATGCCCCCGTCTCGTGCGGGATCATAACCCAAGTCCAGCGCCGGGCGAAATCGATCTAAATTTGCTCAAACAAAACATCGCAATTTATTGGGGATGAGAAGAGTCCGTTTGTGTTGATTCAGCAACAGTCTTTACTATTGCTTTAGGTTAGAAAGCAGGAAGGTGCTTTCTGCCCATTTCCCGCCACAAAGGCGCGTCACCGCTAAGGAAAGGCGAAAGTGAATAACGACTTCGGAAAGCTTTGGTTTCATCAGGACAGGAAGAAATGAGGAAAGACGCATTGTTTAACAACGATCCGTTTTCGGGCAGCGAAAAGACTGCACGGTCTTCCTATCTTTTTTTTGGTAAAGTTCGAGCTTTTTTCGGTCAAGATCAGGTCGCACTGTTGACGAAAAGACAGTGCAATTTGTCACTTATGTTTTCCACGTCCAACCATTGTGAAAGACCCGCGTTGTGATGCGTATTCGCAGTTTTTCATATCCCCTTATTGCCGCGGCACTTGGACTGGCGATTGCCTGTAACAGCGCACTGGCTTTTGACCTGAACGATGACTCTGAAAAGTCGCGGAGCCCGTTCGAACTCTTCAAGTTCGGTTTCTCTGCTTATAAGAGCGGTCACAAGGACGAAGCTATCAAAGCGCTGCGTTATGCTGCTGAACGCGGCCATCAGGGCGCGAAATGGAAGCTTGCGCGGATGTATGCCGATGGCGACGGCGTGGCTGAAAACGACTATGAAGCGTATCAGATTTTCGAAAAAATCGTCCGTGATGGCGCGGAGCCGGGTTCGGAGAACGAACCCTATGTCGCGGATGCGCTTGTTGCGCTTGCAGGCTATGTGAAGCGCGGCATTCCAGGTTCTCCAGTCAATGCCAACCCCAAGTTTGCACGTAATCTCTATGTGCAGGCTGCATCGAATTTCGGTGATCCGGCTGCGCAGTATGAACTGGGCAAGATGCTTCTTGATGGTGAGGGTGGAGAACCCAACCCAATGCAGGCCGCCCGCTGGTTCCAGCTTGCAGCCAAGAAGGGCAATGCAAGTGCGCAGGCAATGCTTGGCAATATGCTGTTTCAGGCTGGCAAGACCGTTCGTGGCCTTGCCCTGCTGACGGCTGCCTTTGAGCGCTGTTCGTCAGAAGATTGCTCGTGGATTCGCGATATGCAGGAGCAGGCTTTCTCGATCGCTGGTGAAGCGGATCGTCGCAATGCAATTGCGTTGTCCAGCAATATGACGGCCAAGGGCGATTTCTGATAAATTTAAATCGGCCTCATGATCAGAGTGCTAATGTAACCGTGACCGGAACATGATCTGACGGCTTTTCCCACGCGCGGACATGTTTTTCGATGTCAGTTGCAACGAAATGGTTCGCCGCTTCTGGCGACAGCATCAGATGATCGATGCGAATGCCGTTGTTTTTCTGCCATGCACCAGCCTGATAGTCCCAGAATGTATAGAGCCCCACATCATCGGTTGCCGCACGCACGGCTTCAGTAAAGCCCAGATTTTCAAGTCTGCGCAAAGCCTGGCGTGATTGCGGCTGAAACAGCGCGTCGCCTAACCATTGTTGCGGGTTTTGGGCGTCATAGGGTTCAGGGATCACGTTATAGTCGCCTGCAAGAATCAGCGGCTCTTCCAGCTCAAGCCTGTTCTTCGCCCAGTTTTCGAGGCGCTCCATCCATGAAAGCTTATAGGAAAATTTTTCCGTATCGATCGGATTGCCGTTGGGTAGATACAGCGACACGACACGAAGAACGCCTTTATCAGTCGAAAAGACGGCTTCGATAAAGCGGGCCTGTTCGTCGCTTTCATCGCCGGGAAGTCCGCGATTGACCTCGTCAGGTGATTTTTTGGAAAGAATGGCAACGCCATTAAAGCCTTTCTGGCCATGCGTCTCGACATGATAGCCAAGCGCTTCAATCTCCAGTCGGGGGAACAGATCGTCCACCGACTTGATCTCCTGAAGACAGGCAATGTCAGGTGATGTTTCCTTCAGCCAATGCTGGAGGTTTTCGATGCGCGCTTTGACGCCGTTAATGTTCCATGTCGCGATTTTCATGATCAAATGATTAGGCGCAAGAGACGGCGAGGGCAAGCGCTGCTCCCTCTCCATCACAGAATTTCGCCTTGGCTCGATAATTATTCAAATGCCATTTGTATTGCTGCTTTCGCGTTCCTATCTCCATAAAACCGTAGCTAAACAGGAGATTTGAATGTTCGACGCCAAAAAGCTTCTTGACCAATTTCTGGGGTCGCAAATACCGGGTACGTCAGGAAGTGTTCGTGACAAGGCAGGGCAGGTCACTGATCTCGCAAAGAAAAACCCCTTGGCTACGGGGGCAATTGCCGCGGCAATTTTGGGCACAAAAACCGGGCGCAAGCTTGCCGGTAATGTAGCGACTGCTGGCGGCATTGCAGCGATCGCCGGTCTTGGCTATCTCGCTTACAAAAATTATAAGTCAGGTCAGCAGCCGCAGGCAGCCGGGCAACCAGTGGCAAAAGAACCGGAATTACTTCCGCCACCGCCAGCCGATTCTCCGTTTCATCCGCAATCTCCCACAATGAGCAATAGTTTTGCACTCACACTCATTCAGGCGATGATTGCAGCCGCGAAGGCTGACGGTCATATCAATGATGCAGAGCGTGCCCGCATTATGGAAAAGGTGCAGATTTCTGGGCTCGACAACGAAGCGGAAGCTTTCTTTGAGAAAGAACTTGCTCAGCCAGTCGATATTGATGCGCTGGTTGCAGCCGCGCAGACCGAAGAACAGAAGGTCGAGCTTTACACCGCTTCCCGCTTGACCATTGATCCCGATAGCCGTGCAGAACGGGGATATCTGGACATGCTTGCCGGGCGCCTTGGTCTGCCGGATGCGCTGGTCGATCACATCGATGCGACAGTTTCATCCGTCAAAGCCTGATAAAGAAAAACCGGCTGCACAGAGCGGCCGGTTTCCCTTTTCAAATTGTAGACCTGATCAGATCGCAAAGCTTGTTCCGCAGCCGCAGGATGCGGTGGCATTCGGATTGCGGATCTGAAACGATTGTCCCATCAGATCATCAACAAAGTCGATTTCCGATCCATCCATGTAAGGCACGGAAATGGAATCGATGAGCACCTTGGCACCAAGCTTTTCAATAACGATGTCATCGTCGGATTGATCATCTACAAGATCATATTTGTACGAGAAGCCGGAGCAGCCGCCGCCTTCGACCGAAACGCGAAGCGCAGTCTTGCCCGGTTCAGAACCGATAATTTTTGCGATCCGCTTGGCTGCGGATTCAGAAACGGTAATATCTGTCATCTGCCTTGTTCCGCTTGCAATTGCACTTGCCCAGTTGGAATTTTCGAAATTCACGACCAACGCATACTTGCCTTCATGTTTAGCTGATAGCTATGAACGCGAGGTGTGGAAGTCAATGTCTACCTGAATTTAGCGTAATCATATTACAGTGAGGAATGCATCGCAATGTCCCCGGAAGGAATTGGGTCACTTGACGGAATAGGCTTCGGTTATCGTGACCGAGCACCCTATGCCAGCAATCCGATTTTGAGCCGTGGACGGCTGGTGCCGGAGCCGGAAAGCGCCACACGAACGCCGTTTCAGCGCGATCGTGACCGAATCATACACTCAACCGCATTTCGCCGTCTCAAGCATAAAACGCAGGTCTTTATCGCGCATGAAGGCGATCATTACCGAACCCGCCTGACCCACACAATTGAAGTGGCGCAGATCGCGCGCGCGCTGGCACGTGCTTTGCGGCTGGATGAAGATCTCGCCGAAGCCGTAGCGCTCGTGCATGATTTTGGCCACACGCCTTTTGGCCATACCGGCGAAGATGCCCTGAATGAGCGCATGAAGCCCTATGGCGGCTTTGATCACAATGCGCAGTCTTTGCGTATCGTGACCAAGCTTGAGCACCGTTATGCGGCTTTTGACGGTTTGAACCTCTCATGGGAAACGCTGGAAGGGCTTGTCAAACACAATGGTCCGCTGATTGGTCCTTTTGCGAGCCATTCGGATGAACCGGTTCCGCTGCCAATTCTTGATTTCAATGCACGCTATGATCTTGAATTGTCGCGCTTTGCGAGCCTTGAAGCACAATGCGCGGCAATCGCCGATGATATAGCCTATAATGCGCATGATATTGACGACGGTCTCCGCTCCGGTTTGCTGACGCTTTCAGGTTTAGACGAGGTGCCCCTGACCAGAAGGCTTCTGGATATCGTCAGAACCCGCTATCCGGGGCTTGATCCGGTACGCACAGGCCATGAGCTTGTGCGTCGGCAAATCACCGTCATGGTTGAGGATGTGATCGCTGAGTCGCAGCGCCGCATCGCAGGCGCCAATCCGCAGACGCTTGAAGATGTGCATGCCCAGCCATGTGCCCTTGTTGGCTTCTCGGAGACGATGCGGGATGAAGAAAAAGCCCTCAAGCGCTTCCTGTTCAAAAATCTGTATTTTCATGAAAGCGTCGTGGTGCGCAGACATGCAGCAGATAAAATCGTACAGGATCTGTTTGATATTTGCTTCAATGATCCATCCATCATGCCTGCCGAGTGGCAATCGGGCTGTGAAACGCTTGATGAGGCGGGCAGGGCACGCCGTATTGCCGACTATCTCGCCGGCATGACTGACAATTATGCCGTGCGCGAACACCGACGATTGTTTGACCATACACCCGATTTAGCTTAATCGGGTCCTCACGAAGTGGGTTGTGGCGCTTAGATGCGTCAAAGTCTCCGCTATTTTTATGACGAGCCAACGCCGGAAACCGCAACAATTGCCGGACGGAAGCCTGACAGGACGAACCATGAATATCTTTGCAGATTTCGACGCACGTATCAAAAAAACGTTGCAAGATATTGATCTGAAAGCGAAAGATGGCGGCGAGCTTGATTTGTCGCGTATCAGCGTTGAACCTCCACGAGATGCGACGCATGGTGATATTGCAACCAATGCGGCCATGGTGCTTTCCAAGGCTGTCGGCCAGAATCCGCGCGAGCTTGCAACTGCAATCGCCGAAGCGCTGAAAGGTGACCCGGACGTTGCGACCGTCGATGTGGCGGGCCCAGGCTTTATCAATCTTCGCCTGAAAGATGTCTATTGGCAGCGCGAATTGGCCGCGATGCTGAATGAAGGGACAGACTTTGGACGTTCGAAGCTCGGCAATGGCACCAAGGTCAATGTCGAATATGTTTCGGCCAACCCCACAGGTCCGATGCATGTTGGCCATTGCCGTGGCGCGGTCGTCGGTGATGTGCTTGCAAATCTGCTTAAATTTGCAGGCTTCGACGTCACCAAGGAATACTACATCAACGATGCGGGCGCGCAGATCGATGTGTTGGCCAATTCTGCAATGCTGCGTTACCGCGAAGCGCTCGGTGAGACGATTGGCGAGATTCCAGCCGGTCTTTATCCGGGTGACTATCTGGTGCCGGTCGGCGAGGCGCTTGCCAAGGAATTTGGCAAGAAACTTCTGGAGATGCCCGAAGAAGAAGCGCTTGTGCTGGTGAAAGAGCGCACGATCAACGCGATGATGGCGATGATCCGTGCCGATCTTGAGGCGCTCAATGTTCATCACGATGTTTTTTATTCGGAACGCAAGCTTCACGCCGATCACGCGCGTATTATTCGCGCCGCCATCAATGATCTGACGTTGAAGGGCCATGTCTATAAGGGCAAACTGCCGCCGCCAAAAGGCCAGCTGCCGGAAGAATGGGAAGATCGTGAACAAACCTTGTTCCGCTCGACGGAAGTCGGCGATGATATTGACCGTCCGCTGATGAAGTCCGACGGCTCCTTCACGTATTTTGCGGCTGACGTTGCTTACTTTAAAGACAAATATGATCGTGGTTTCAATGAGATGATCTATGTGCTGGGCGCAGATCATGGCGGCTATGTCAAGCGTCTCGAAGCCGTTGCTCGCGCTGTTTCCGATGGCAAGGCGAAGCTCACTGTGCTGCTTTGTCAGCTTGTAAAGCTATTCCGCGACGGTGAGCCGGTCCGCATGTCGAAGCGTTCGGGTGAATTCATCACACTGCGCGAGGTGGTGGATGAGGTGGGGCGCGATCCTGTGCGTTTCATGATGCTTTATCGGAAGAACGATGCGCCGCTGGATTTTGATTTTGCGAAGGTGACTGAGCAGTCCAAGGACAACCCGGTCTTTTATGTGCAGTATGCTTCGGCGCGTTGCAATTCGGTTTTCCGGCAGGCCATTGACCAGCTCGGGCTCGCGGATCTGGATCGCGTTTCGCTTGGTGCACATCTTCACAAGCTGACCGATGAGAGCGAAATTGCACTTATCCGCAAGCTTGCAGAATATCCGCGTCTGATCGAATCTGCCGCGACCCATCAGGAGCCGCATCGTCTGGCTTTTTACCTTTATGATCTTGCGAGCGCACTTCATTCGCAATGGAATAAAGGCACGGAAAACTCAGACTTACGTTTTATTAAGGTTAACGATCCAGAATTGTCTCTAGCAAGGCTAGGGTTGGTACAGGTGGTTTCCGATGTGCTGACGTCCGGTTTGACAATAATCGGTGCAGATGCTCCGACGGAAATGCGCTAAGACGGTTTCGTTACCCGCAAGATCAACAAAGGTTTTGTGCGGGGGTGGATAAGTCAAAAAGATGGAAGATCAGCGAATGTACAAGTCGTCGATCTTCCTTCAGGTGCAGAAAACTTCCGTCAACTTTTGCCCACATTGCCTCGCTACAATTTAGTGTATCGAGACGTCTTGTGACGTCCAGGGTTTGAGTTAGGAACACACCATGACGGACAGCAGTGCTAATTCCCGTAATTACGGCGAGCGTCCGCTGCACGAAGACGATCCGCTAATGGAGCTTTCGCGGATCATGGATTTCGGAGCGCCTGCTGATAACAACATTGCGCGAAACAACGACGCGCGCGAGCCGA
This sequence comes from Ochrobactrum chromiisoli, assembly GCF_026241335.1. Taxonomy (GTDB): domain Bacteria; phylum Pseudomonadota; class Alphaproteobacteria; order Rhizobiales; family Rhizobiaceae; genus Brucella; species Brucella chromiisoli. The sequence goes on from NZ_JAPHAV010000001.1 coordinate 1,234,264, forward strand.
ATTTTGATTCTGCTGATGATGCGCTTTCCTTTGATCTCGAACGCGAGTTGTTGGGGGATTTCGGCGACGTTTCAGAGCCCGAAGAATACGCAATACCATTTTCGCAATCGCCATCTTACGACACGCCTCCCTATCAGAGTGCCGAGCCTCAGCGTGCCGAAGACGATCTCGCATTGGCGCTGGATGAAGAGCTTGATCTTGGTCTCGATGCAAACGAGCAGCTTTCACCTGGCGAATCTTATGAGTTCGTGGAGTCCGTTCGTTCAGACGCCAGCGCGGCTTACGTTTCGCAACATGTGGCGCAGGACGATGTGGATTATCGCCCCGCTGCCGATCAGCAGTCCGAAGCACCTTATGGCGATGCATATTTGAACGAACCGGAATTGAATGCAGCGTTTGGCGATAATTGGGAAATCCCGTCATCCGAACCGTTTGAACGCAGTGCTGCTGGCGAGCCTGTTCATCAGTCTTTGTCGCTTGAGGACGAGCTTGAAAATTTGCTTTTCAGTGACGATCCACGTTCTACCGTCGAAAACCAGTCAACCTATGGGAATCAGCCAGAGCAGGCTGCATCTTTTGCGCCGCGCTATGAAGACAGCGTTGCAGAAGCACCGTCTTATGCAGAGCCTGCCCGATATACAGAGGCTGAGCCTGTTTTCGATAACTCTCAGCTTGAAGACCCGCAAGCCTATGAGCCTGTAGAACAGGCAACAAGCTTCGCGCCTGAATCTTATGATGCACCGCAAAGCACATCGCAGGAACCTGTCTACCCGCATTACACCCTGAGCAATTTCGCACCGGGTGGCGCAACGGCAGGCGTGCTTTCAGCCGAACCTGTTCGCGCAGCTCATGCTGGCTATGAAGATGAGCCAATTGAACTGGCTGATGACTTCTCATTCGACGAAGATTTCTCACTGGAAAGCGAACAAGGTTTCACGTCTGTTGCTGCCGAAGCAACTGAGGATGAACTGTCTGGCCTTGATGACATTTCGTTCAATGAAGATGATTTTGGATTTGAAGCTTCCGGTGATGTTTCGTCACCGCCTGTGGTCGAAGACGAGAATATCTTCACTGAAGAAGATTTTTTCATCGAAGACGATCTCGATTTGGCGCCGGAAATTGCCGACGAGCCTGTTTACGCGCATGCGACCTATAATGAACAGGAACAGACGACAGCGCCTTCCTTTACCAATTATGCCGATCCGCGTTCGGCTTTTGCCGCACCTGCTCCTGAAATCGAAACTTTGAGCGTGGCTGACAGCAAGGTTGAGCAAACCCATTCGCTTGATTTGCCTGACGTGAATTACGGCGAAGAAGATCCAGCCGCTTCACTGACCGATCTTGAAGCCGAGTTCGCCGAAGTGTTCAGCACAATCGATGTTGATGACACTGCGGCAAAAACAGAAGTCCAAAGCGAAGCTGATCGGGCTTTTGAAGATATTTTCCGTGAAAGCGCTTCGTCCTACCTGCCAAATGCCGGCTTAGCGGCAGGGGCCGCCTTGGGTGCCGGAGCAGCGGCGGCGGCTTACGGCCGTTATTCCGCGCCACAGGACACTGTGTCTGAAACAAGCGCAAGCCAGGATGATTTCTATAATCATTGGGCCGCACAGGGCGCGCAGACAATCAAAAGTGAAGATTTGGGCACGCGTGCATCCATGCAGCCTGAAGATGATCTGGGCCGAGCATCTGAAGCTTATCTCAACCGTCCGGTGCGTGGGCGTCGTGGCCTCATTCTTGCAAGTGTTGCCGGCATTGCCGTGCTCATTGGCGGTATTGGCTATCATTTCATTGGTGGCAGCGGATCGGGTGAGCCTGTTGTGATTCGCGCCGATAACCAGCCGATCAAGGTTCAGCCGGAAAATCCGGGCGGTGCGACGGTGCCTAATCAAGATAAGGCCGTTTATGATCGCGTTGCAGGCACATTGCCGAATAGTCCTGAACAGCAGACTTTGATTTCTTCGGGCGAGGAGCCCGTTGATCTCGGCGCGCAGGATAATGATGTTGGCACGAACGATTCTCCAGAGCCAAATCAAAGCGCTGAGGCGCCTGCTAGTTCCGGTCAGGATGCGCCGCTGATCAAGACGCGTGAAGTTCAGACCATGATCGTTCGTCCAGATGGCACGATTGTCCAGCCACAGGAACAAGAACCCGCACCGAAACAGGCTACAGCAACAAATGATTCGTCGCCGATTGCGCCGCCTGCTGAAACGGATGAGATCGCTGCAATTGCAGCAGGCAGCCAGCCACCGCAATCAACGGTGAACACGCCAGCAGCCCAACCGGCACCGACTGTGCAAACACAAGCTGCCCCAGCAGTACGTGCACCCGTTGTGCCGTCCCGTCCGGCTGCACAACCAACGACGATTGTCGGCAATGTTCCTCAGCGCACACCGGCTGCAGCACCTGCTGCGGCGCAGGTCGCGTCTGCCGCGGTCGGGGGCTATTTCATCCAGATCGCCTCACAACCTTCTGCGGAACTCGCACAGAAGTCTTATGCCAATATGGCGCAGCGTTATGGCAGCGTCATCGGTGGTCGTGCAGTGGACATCAAGCGTGCCGACATTCCGAACAAAGGGACGTATTACCGCGTGCGCGTTCAGGCTGGCTCCAAAGAAGAAGCAAATGCACTGTGCGCCCGTTTCAAGAGTGCGGGCGGTAGCTGCTTTGTGACGCAATAAGTGTTGCAAAACATGCTTTTTGAAGAGGGCGGCATTGGCCGCCCTTTTTCATATGCTACCATAGAGTAGTTTTTTGGTCTAAATCTCCCCAGACCCCAAGCGCAAACAGATCGAAGGAATGTTGCATGAAAGAGTGCAAGGCGTGGATCGCCGGTGTGGCGGGAACGAAGCTTACGCCCGACGAGGTGGCCTTTTTCCGCAATGAAAGGCCGTGGGGTTTTATTCTCTTTGCACGCAATGTGGAAAGTCTGGAGCAGGTCGCGGACTTAACTGCGCAATTGCGCGATGTGACAGACCGCCCGCAAACACCGATATTTGTCGATCAGGAAGGTGGCCGCGTCCAGCGCCTTCGACCACCGCTTGTTCCGAATTATCCTGCGGCAGCAGAAATTGGTGCGATTTATGATCGCGATGCCGATGCTGGCCTTCGCGCCGCATGGCTGCATGCGCGCCTTCATGCCTTCGATCTTTTGAAAGTCGGCATCAATGCTGATTGTTTGCCGGTTCTCGATGTTCCGATTGAAGGCGCACATGATGTCATTGGGGCACGGGCCTATTCCAAAAACCCGTATAATGTTGCTGCGATGGGCCGCGCTGCTGCCGAAGGATTGCTGGCTGGCGGTGTCTTGCCGGTCATCAAACATATGCCGGGCCATGGCCGCGCCTTCAGCGATACCCATAAGGAACTGGCGCGCGTGGGGGCGCCGCTTTCCGAATTGGTCGCACATGATTTTGTACCGTTCAAGGCGCTGAATGATCTGCCAATGGCTATGACAGCGCATGTGATCTTCGATTGCATCGATCCAAAGTGGCCATCCACTTTGTCGCCAACGGTGATCAATACGATCATTCGCGATGTCATTCAGTTCGACGGACTGGTCATCAGCGACGACATTTCCATGAAAGCTCTGTCGGGCGATCTGGGCGATATTGCCGAAGGTATTACCAATGCGGGCTGTGACATTGTTCTTTATTGTGCGGGTGTGATGGAAGAGCTGGTGAAAGTTGCAGCGCGCGTGCCGGTGCTTGAAGGCAAATCCCGCAATCGTGCCGACCTCGCAGAGGTTTATGCTGGCGACCCCGATCTTTCGGATGAGGAAGAATTGCGCGAAGAGTTTGGGCAAATGTTCGGCGTGGTCGCTTAAACAATGAAGCTTGGTCGATCAGCCTACGAACAATAGCAGTCAGGAAAAACGGGTGGCTCAATCGGTAACCAACACAAGTGGCAAAGACGGTACCAACGTGCCGATGGATACACTGTGGCAGGGCGAAACCGACCGCGCTGAGAACGAGCCTTCACTGCTGATTGATGTGCAGGGCTTTGAAGGCCCGCTTGACCTGCTGTTGCATCTTGCGCGCAATCAACGAGTTGATCTGTCACGCATTTCCATCTTGGCGCTTGCTGAACAATATCTGCACTTTGTTGAGCAGGCGCAGGCGCTTCAGCTTGAGCTTGCCGCCGATTATCTCGTGATGGCGGCGTGGCTTGCTTATTTGAAATCCAAGTTGCTGATCCCGAAGCAACACGATGACGATGAAGCGACTGGAGAGGAACTGATTGCGTCGCTGCAATTCCGCCTCAAGCGGCTTGAAGCCATGCGGGATGCTGCCGCAAAGCTCGTAAACCGCAATCGTCTGGGCCGCGATGTGTTCGCCCGTGGCATGCCCGAATTGGTCGTGGTTGATCGCTCCAGCCAGTTTTCGGCTTCATTATATGAATTGTTGACAGCCTATGCCTCGCAACGGCAGCGGCAGGCCGTCTCCCATGTCCAGATTGAAAAGCGTACTGTATGGTCTTTGAAGGAAGCGCGGGGTGCGCTCGTGCGTCTGATGGGGGCAAGTGCAGACTGGGTCGCTCTTGATCATTTTCTGATCCATTATGCGCTGACGCCGCAGGAGAGGGCTTCCGCTCTCGCGAGTTCTTTTGCCGCAAGCCTGGAACTGGTGCGTGAAGGCAAACTGGAAGTACGGCAGAATGCACCTTTTGAGCCAATCTATATGCGCGCAGCACATGGATTGCGCGAACTGGATGAGGACGACAATGTCTGAAGCGGAAATCTCAAGGGATGGTGATGACGATAGTCAACATCCGACTGATACTACAGCGCTTGCGGAAAATGCCCGTGTGGTGGAAGCCATAATCTTTGCATCAGCAGAGCCTGTTTCCGAACGGGCTCTTGCGGAGCGCCTGCCTGCCAATGCCGATATTCCCGCGATCGTGTTGCATCTTCAGAAAATCTATGAAGGGCGTGGTGTTCATCTGGTTCAGGTGGGGGCAGCATGGGCTTTTCGCACGGCTCCCGATCTTGGATTTCTTCTGAGCCGGGAGACTGTGCAGCAGCGCAAGCTTTCGCGTGCGGCAATGGAAGTGCTTGCAATTATTGCCTATCATCAGCCGGTAACACGCGCAGAACTTGAAGATATTCGCGGTGTTGAAACCTCCAAGGGCACGCTTGATGTGCTGATGGAAACAGGCTGGATCAAACTCCGTGGTCGTCGCCGGACGCCGGGACGCCCGGTGACTTATGGCACGACCGACGCCTTTCTCGACCAGTTCGGCTTGCCGGAGATTCGGGATTTGCCGGGTTTGGAAGAATTGCGTGGCGCGGGGCTTTTGTCAGCGCGCATACCATCAGGATTTAGTGTTTCCGTTCCCAATATTGACCCGGATGAACTAACCGATGATGAAGAGCCACTCGAAGATATTGATCTTGAAGGGCTGGGATTGCTTGCGCCGCGTGCAGAGTGAAATGCGCGTTTCCCGAAAATGGGAACAGGGCATGCATAAACAAAGATGAAGGCGGTTTGCTTGATTTGAATAAGATACGGCACACTTTCGAAAGTCGAGATTGAGCAAATAAAATCAATCTAACAGCGCTCACCGCCATACTTCCGTTTGAAAGATTTGTTGAAAGCGCTTAAATCATAGTCAGCAATACAGGAATAAGCCGTGATTTCACGGCAATGAGAGGAATAAAATGGGTAGCTTTTCTATCTGGCACTGGCTGATCGTTCTTGCAGTTGTGCTGCTTCTGTTTGGCCGTGGCAAGATTCCTGAACTGATGGGCGACGTTGCCAAGGGTATCAAGAATTTTAAGCAGGGCATGTCTGAAGAAGACGCTGCTAAGGAAGACGCCAAGACCGATACACGTACAATTGATGCCAAGGCGGAAGAAACCGTCAGCGATGTCAAAAAGACGACAAAGTCCTGATCTGTCGTGAAATTGTGCTGTGATTATTCAAATCGCGGCATATTTTCCATAATAATATGCGGTTTTCCGCCGAAAGACGGGACGCGCGCGATCAAAGCGCGGAGTAGCAAAATATGTTGGATATCGGTTGGTCTGAACTGCTGATTATCGCGATCGTCATGATCGTGGTGGTTGGGCCAAAAGATTTGCCGAAGATGCTCAGAGCTTTTGGCAAAGCGACGGCGCGTATGCGTTCGACAGCGAATGAATTCAAACATCAATTCAATGAGGCTTTGAAAGAAGCTGAACTGGAGGATGTGAAGACTATCGTTGATGAGGCGCGTAAGCTCAATCCACGTTCCAAACTGACGGAAGTGTTTGACCCGATTCGCAGTGCTGGCGAAGATATTCGCGCTGGCCTTCAGTCCACAACATCCATGTCTCCGCCTGAACCTGCAAAAGTGGCCGAGGTTGCAATGCCGGTCGAAGCCACCGGTGCTACGGTTCCCGTTGATGCGCCTGTTGAGGCGGCTGTGATCAAGCCAAAGGCAACGCGCAAGAAGGCTTCGCCTGCAGTTTTGGCTGAAAAGCCAGCTAAGACGAAAGCGACAGCGGCAAAGCCTAAGACCAGCACCAAAGCAGAATCCGTTGCAAAGCCTGCTGCGCCGAAGAAGGTATCTGCGGCCAAGCCTGCAGCAAGCAAGCCCACGAAAAAGACGACTGAAAAGACAGGAACCAAAGCGTGAAACGGGATGAGGCCGAAATTGAACAGAGCGCCGCACCTCTGCTCGAACACCTGATTGAACTGCGTCGTCGCCTGATCTGGGCGATTTTGGCGTTCTTTATTGCTTTTGTTTTCTGTTTTGCTTTTGCAAAACATCTCTTCAATCTGCTCGTCGTGCCGTATCAGTGGGCAATTGACTGGGCGGGTATGGATCGTTCAAAGGCTGAACTGATCTACACCGCTCCGCAGGAATTCTTCTTTACGCAGGTCAAGGTTGCCATGTTTGGCGGCGTTGTTCTGGCATTCCCGATTATTGCTGCGCAGATTTACAAATTCGTTGCGCCTGGCCTCTACAAGCATGAGCGTATGGCGTTCCTGCCTTTCCTGATTGCTTCGCCGATTCTGTTCCTCATTGGCGGCGCGCTTGTTTATTTCTTCTTCACTCCGATGGTGATGTGGTTCTTCCTGGCGATGCAGCAGACCGGCGGTAACGGGGAAGTGCAAATTTCGCTTCTGCCGAAAGTGTCTGAATATTTGAGCCTCATCATGACGCTCATTTTTGCTTTTGGTCTCGTGTTCCAGTTGCCTGTTATAACCAGCCTTCTGACACGTGCGGGTTTGCTGACTTCGGAAGGGCTCAAAGACAAACGAAAATACGCAATTGTTATCGCGTTTGTGGTTGCTGCGGTGCTCACACCTCCCGATCCTGCCAGCCAGATCGGTCTTGCCATTCCGACGATCCTTCTCTACGAGATTTCCATCATATTGGCCCGGATGATTGAGAAGCAGCGGAGTGAGGCGAAAGAAGACGCTGAGGACAGCGCTTCCTGATCCGGACATATGCTAAACAGAGGCTGCAACCCGGCAGCCTCTCTTGTTGTTAAATTTCAAGAAACGGCTTTTCCCATGCTCGATATCAAATGGATTCGCGAAAACCCTGAAGCTTTCGATGCAGCGCTTGCAAAACGCGGAGCAGGGGCAGTCTCGTCCGAACTGATCGCGCTGGATGAAAAGCGTCGTGAGCATGTTGGCAAGGTTCAGGCTGCTCAGGAGCGCCGCAATGCTGCTTCCAAGGAAATCGGCAAGGCTATGGCCGAGAAGGATGCAGCAACGGCTGATAAGCTCAAGGCCGAGGTGGGTGAGCTGAAGGCGTTCCTCACGGAAGCTGAGGAAACAGAACGTCGTTTGGTGAAAGAACTCAATGACGCGCTCTCAAGCCTTCCAAATGTGCCGGCAGATGATGTGCCACTCGGCAAGGATGAGGCGGATAACGTTGAAATCCGCCGTATTGGCAATCAACGCAATTTCTCGTTCACACCAAAAGAGCATTATGAGTTGGGTGAGGCGCTCGGTTACATGGATTTTGAGCGCGCGGCCAAAATTGCCGGTGCCCGTTTTACCGTTTTGAAAGGTCCACTTGCGCGTCTTGAACGTGCTTTGGGCCAGTTTATGCTTGATCTGCACACCACAGAGCATGGCTATCTGGAAACCATGCCGCCACTGATGGTGCGCGACGAGGCTGTTTATGGCACGGGTCAGTTGCCGAAGTTTTCGGAAGACCTGTTTCGCACGACCGATGGCCGCTGGCTTATTCCAACCGCCGAAGTGCCGCTGACCAATCTGGTTGCGGACGAAATCGTTGATCTCAAGTCGCTGCCACAGCGCTATACAGCCTTAACGCCTTGCTTCCGTTCGGAAGCCGGTTCTGCCGGTCGTGATACGCGCGGTATGTTGCGTCAACACCAGTTTCTTAAAGCGGAAATGGTGTCGATCACCGATGCAGAAAGTTCGACCGCCGAACATGAACGCATGACAGCTTGTGCGGAAGAAGTGTTAAAACGCCTCGGTCTGCCATTCCGCACCGTGGTTTTGTGCACGGGCGACATGGGCTTTGGTGCGCAGAAGACTTACGACATTGAAGTCTGGATGCCGGGCCAGAATGCCTATCGCGAAATCTCCAGCTGCTCGGTATGCGGCGATTTTCAGGGACGTCGCATGAATGCGCGCTATCGGCCGGAAGGGGAGAAGACCACGCGCTTTGTTCATACGCTTAATGGTTCGGGTGTCGCTGTTGGCCGTGCACTGATTGCTGTTATGGAAAATTATCAGCAGGAAGATGGCAGCGTTCATATTCCTGAAGCATTGCAGCCCTATATGGGCGGCCTCACGCGCATCGAAAAAGCCGCGTGAATTTAAACAGTTAATGACCTGAATGAAGGAGAGACGACGTGCGAATTCTGCTGACGAACGATGATGGTATCCATGCTGAAGGCCTCGCAGTTCTGGAGCGTATCGCACGCCAGCTCTCTGATGATGTCTGGGTAGTGGCACCGGAGACTGACCAGAGCGGTCTCGCACACTCGTTGACGCTTTCGGAGCCGCTTCGCCTGCGCCAGATCGATGACCGCCATTTCGCACTGCGTGGCACGCCCACTGATTGCGTGATCATGGGTGTGCGTCATGTTCTCCCGGAAGCACCGGACCTCATCCTGTCCGGTGTCAATTCGGGTGCCAACATGGCCGACGATGTGACTTATTCGGGCACGGTCGCGGGAGCCATGGAAGGCACACTTCTTGGCGTTAAATCGATAGCACTCTCGCAGGAGTATGAATACGAGGCCGACCGCCGGATTGTTCCGTGGGAAACAGCAGAGGCCCATGCGCCTGCTCTTATCAAAAAGTTGATTGAGGCCGGCTGGCCGGAGGGCGTGCTGCTCAATATTAACTTCCCGAATTGCGATCCCGACGACGTGAAAGGCACATGCGTGACCGGGCAGGGTAAACTCAGCCACGACGCCCGTCTTGATGAGCGCCGAGACGGTCGTGGCTTTCCCTATTTCTGGTTGCAGTTTCGCCGCGCCAAATCTGAAGTTGCTGTCGACAGCGATATAGCTGCTATTCGCAATGATCATATATCTGTAACACCGCTTCAGCTTGATCTGACAGCGCATAAGGTTCGGGCTGATCTGAGCAAGGCACTTGGGGTTGAAGCATGAATCAGGCTGTGTCTGAACGCCCGCAGCTTTCGGACAGGGAAGGATTTGCATCCTTCGTCATGCGTATGCGAGCGCGGGGAATCAATGATCCCCGCCTCTTTGCAGCCATTGAATTAACGCCGCGACAGAGCTTTATGGGGTCGGCGTGGGGACATATGGCATTCAGCCAGCGGACTGTGCCGCTTGATTGCGGAGAGTATATCGAAGGCATCGATGATCAGGCTCGCGTGATTGCGGCTTTGCAACTCGAGTCGGGCCATCGTGTTTTGGAAATCGGCACCGGCTCCGGTTTTACAGCGGCAGTCATGGCGACGCTTTCGGGCCGTGTCACGACTGTTGAGCGTTATCGAAAATTATGTGACCGCGCCTTGCAGCAATTTGTAACGCTCAAGCGTGAAAATATCATGGTTAAACACGCTGATGGACGCCATGGCATGCCCGGCGGGCCGTTTGATCGCATCGTGATATGGCTTGCCTGCGAAGATATTCCGCGTCATTTCGTTGAGCTTCTGGCAACGCACGGTGTGCTTATCGCACCGATCGGGCCTGGCGACGGCCAGCAGGTTATGACGCGCATCGCAAAGGTTGGAAGCCGCTTTGAGCAGGAAAATATTATGCCTGTGCGCTATCAGCCATTTATTGAAGGCCTTTCCTCGGTTTTATGACGACTGCGAAGCTCTGGCGATTTCGCGTCGGAATGGCTTTTCGCGCTTATGGTATTTAATTGGTGAATATTTTTTCGAAGAAAGAGGCCTTCTTAACCAGCGAGTAACATTAACGCGTTTTAATGAGTCCAAGTGAGTTTTAGAGTATGGGCGAGTTGAACATGCGTTTTCCGATATTGCAGCATACGTCCGAACGTCTTCTGCGGAATGCAGCGATCGTTCTGATTGCCGGTTTTGGTGCAGGGTGCAGCGCCGATACAATGCGCTTCACGGATGGTCTTTATACCGGCTCCACGCCTAACCAGCGCGTCGTGCAACAGTCAGCCAGCGATAATTATGCGCCGGTGGCGGCTGCGCAACCTGTTTCAAGCGGGTCGGTTCAGCGCAACAGTTTGCCGCCGGTTTCTTCTGCACCTGTTGCCGCGGCGACAGCACAGACAAAGAATCAGATTAATCAGGCGCAAAATGTTGCTGCCAATAAGGTAAACAGTGCTGGAACGCAGATGGCGAGTGCCGCGGGCACTGCAGTCAACGCAAATTCCAAAGTTCTTGGGCAGTTACCGGCCACAGCAAACGGTGTTCCGCTTCCGGCTGCTAACCATGTCACGACGCCTCCGGCGCAAGCTCCGGTCGCAGCAGCGAAGACTGTTGCAGCGGGTGGCTATACGGTCAAGTCTGGCGATTCGCTTTATTCGATTGCGCAAAAGCACAATGTTCCGGTCGAGACGCTCAAGCAGGCGAATGGTCTTACCAATGGTGCAATCCGTGTCGGTCAGTCTCTGACAATTCCATCGGCAGCGGGTGGCACAACACAGGTTGCAGCAGTTGCACCCCAGCCGGTAAAACCAGCTACAGAAGCACCTGTGAAAACAGCTTCGATTGCACCGAATGAAGCATCCAATGTGAAGCCTTATACGCCGCCGCAAGCGAGCAATAAGGTGATCGAAGACGCTGAAAAGGATCAGTCAGCAGCACCATCTTCGACGGGCATCTCTCAGATGCGTTGGCCAGTTCGCGGTCGCGTTCTTGCAAGCTTTGGCCAGCGTGAAGGGACGTCTGTCAATGACGGCATCGACATTATGGTGCCGGAAGGCACCGCCGTTAAGGCCGCCGAAAATGGCGTCGTTATCTATGCGGGCGATGGCTTGAAGGAGTTTGGTCAGACGGTTCTGATTCGCCACGACAATGGTCTGGTGACGGTTTATGGCCACAACAGCCAAATTCTCGTGCAGCGCGGACAGAAGGTTCGCCGCGGTGAAGACATTGCAAAATCCGGCATGAGCGGCAACGCGAAATCGCCAAAGCTGCACTTTGAAGTGCGCAAGAATTCTTCGCCGGTCAATCCATCCAAGTATCTGGAATCCTGATAGGAATTTCATTAAAAAGCAACAAAGGCGGGTTTCAAACCCGCCTTTTTTGGGTGTTTAAATTGCTTGACCCAGGCGGCCAGCGAGATCCTGAATATATTGCCACGCAACACGGCCAGATCGGTTGCCGCGTGTGGTTGACCAGGTCAGTGCTTCTGCATGCATCGCCTGCGGATCGTAATCCAGCTTGTAATGTGCGGCATAACCGTCGACCATCGCCAGATAGTCATCCTGACTGCACTTATGGAAACCGAGCCACAGACCAAATCGGTCCGACAGCGAAACCTTTTCTTCGATCGCTTCCGATGGATTAACGGCAGTCGAGCGCTCATTATCAATCATATCGCGCGGCATCAGATGGCGGCGATTGGACGTTGCATAGAAAATTACATTGTCCGGGCGGCCTTCAACGCCGCCTTCAAGCGCTGCTTTCAACGACTTATAGGACGTGTCGTCGTGATCGAACGACAGATCATCGCAAAACAGAATGAAGCGATAGGGCGCTTCCTTGATGATGTTCATCAGGGCAGGGAGACTGTCGATATCTTCGCGGTGAATTTCAACGAGCTTGAGTGGTGGTTTGCCAACCATTTCCGCATTGACGCTGGCTTGCGCTGCTTTGACGAGCGATGACTTGCCCATCCCGCGTGCGCCCCAAAGCAGAACATTGTTCGCGGGGTAACCTTTGGCAAAGCGGCGGGTATTATCGACAAGCTGATCGCGGACAAGATCAACGCCGCGAATGAGCGCGATATCAACGCGGTTGACGCGCTTGACCGGATCAAGGGTCAGCCGCTCCGGTGCCCAGACGAAGCAGTCGGCGACTTCAAGGTCCGGGACGCCTGGCTGTGGCGGTGCTATGCGTTCCAGAGCAGCGATCAGGCGATCGAGTTTCTGGCTGAGTATATTTTCCGTCGTCATTCCATACCCTCAGATGATGAGGCTCAGGGCTTAACATGCCACAGCATGCAGGAAAAGTGTTAGACCTTGACTGAGTAAAGTCATCGTCGGTTGCAATTGGCGCACTAACCATTGTAATGCCATTAAGAATTTGTCTTCGAGACTTCAGAGGAGTTCCTAATGTTCGTAACCCCGGCTTTTGCACAAGCCTCCGGCGGCGCCGCTGGACCAGATATGCTCATGAGCATTCTGCCATTCGTTTTGATCTTCGTGATCATGTATTTCCTCATCATCCGCCCACAGCGTACGCAGATGAAAAAGCGTCAGGAAATGCTGGCTGCTGTTCGTCGCGGTGATACGGTTGTCACCGGTGGTGGTATCGTCGGAAAGGTCCTGAAGGTTCATGACGACGGCGAACTCGACGTTGAAATCGCTGAAGGCGTTAAGATCCGCGTTCTGCGCAGCGCTCTTTCGGAAGTGCGCGTTAAGGGCGAACCAGTCGCCGACAACAAAAACAAATAATTTTATAAGACTGATGGAGTCCCGGTAAGGTTTCCATAACCGGGGCTCTATCATTATCGTGCATGTCCCGGCAACTGCCGTGGTGCTTTCACATGGCTGGAGAGCAGTTCGCGAAATGCGCTCTGGCACGATCTATACAAGCCGAAACGGATTTGTTGCCCGATGCTTTATTTTTCACGTTGGAAATCGGCTTTGATCTGGTTGGCAATCATTGCCAGCTTCATCATAGCGTCGCCTAATTTTTTCTCGCGTGAAACACTGGCCAATCTGCCCGGATTTTTGCCGACAAAGCAGGTGGCGCTTGGGCTCGACCTTTCCGGTGGTTCTCGCCTCATTCTTCAGGTGCAGAATCCTGGCAGCGGCGATCTTGATCGCACCAAAAACATTATGCGGCAGCGCCTTGAAGAACTGGGCTACGGGAGCCCGGTCGTTGAGGAAGAGGGCCGCAACCGTATTCGCGTAGAAGTTCCGGGCCTTTATGACGCTCAGCTTCTAAAAGATATTCTTAGTATCCGGGGTAATCTTTCGTTTCGTGCGGTTGATGACAGCATGTCACCCGACGATGCGATCCGCGGAGCCCCCCCAGCCGACAGCAAGATTATTTATTCCTATGATGATCCGCCGGTTGGTTATCTTGTAAAAAATGAGCCGGTTTTTACCGGTGAAGATGTCACCGATGCAAAAGCCACGCTTTCCGAAGATGATAATGAGCCCGTCATTACACTGACGCTTGATGAGAAGGGGCGCCGCAATCTCGCAGCTGCGACCGCTCATGCTATCGGCAAAAGCTTCGCAATCGTTGTCGACAATCAGGTTGTTTCTGCACCTGTTGTCAGCGAGCCGCTTGATACGGATGAATTGCAGATATCAGGCGCATTCGATCTGCAATCTGCCAATAATATGTCGGTGGTTTTGCGCTCCGGTGCGTTGCCTAAGGCTGTAACGGTTCTCGAAGAACGCACAATTGCATCTGCGCTCGGCGATGATTATGCGAGCGCCGCTGTTTCCGCAGCGCTTCTTGCAGCGTTTCTTGTCGGCCTGTTCATGATCCTGTCCTATGGCGTGCTTGGCGTGATCGCCATGGTCGCGCTCGCCGTCAATGTGATTATCCTTGTGGCAATCATGTCCTTGATCGGCGCATCGATTTCACTGGCCAGTGTGGCCGGTATCGTGCTGATCATTGGCATGGCGGTTGATGCCAATATTCTGATTTATGAGCGTGTGCGCGAAGATCGCCGCAAAGGCTATTCAGTCGTTCAGGCAATGGAATCGGGCTTTTATCGCGCGCTTTCAACCATTGTTGACGCCAATCTTACGACCATGATTGCGGCTCTGGTGCTGTTCTTGATGGGGTCTGGACCGGTTCATGGCTTTGCACTCACCGTCACAATCGGTATTCTCACGACGCTGTTTACGACGCTGACCTTTACGCGTCTGCTGATCGCCCAGTGGGTTCGGACCGCAAAGCCGAAAGAAATTCCGAAGCGCCGTTTGAAGCTCGTTCCAACCGTTACGCATATTCCGTTTATGCGTCTTCAGTTCGTGACGCTTGGCATCTCGGTTCTTGCATGCGCAATCGTTGTCGCGCTGTTCGTCAATATCGGCATCAACTACGGTATTGATTTCCGTGGTGGCTCGATGGTGGAGTTGCAGGCGCGCAGCGGGGATGCAAATCTGCCTGATATTGAAGAACGCATGAGCGAGCTTAATATTGACAGTGCACGTGTTCTTCCCGCCAAATCGCCACGCTCGGCTCTTGTGATCATCGGCAGTCAGGAAGTTGGCGACGATGCGGAACAGACAGTTGCAGTCAAACTGCGCGGCGAATTTGAGCCGGATTATTCGTTCCAGCGCGTTGAAGTTGTCGGGCCTACTGTTTCCGAGCAACTCTCCCAGGCAGGTCTTTTGGCGCTGTTTTTGTCGTTGGCCGGTATCTTTGTCTATGTCTGGATCCGATTCCGCTGGCAGCTGGCGCTCGGTGCGGTTCTTTCGACGCTCCATGACGTTATCATTCTTGCGGGTGTGTTCATTGTCTTCCGTATGGAATTCAATCTCTGGAGCGTAGCAGCGGTTCTGACGATTATTGGTTATTCGCTCAACGATACGATCGTGATCTATGACCGCGTGCGTGAAAATTTGAAGCGCTACAGCAGTGCGCCACTGCCTGCGATTATTGACGCTTCCATCAATCAAACCCTCTCGCGAACATTACCGACAGCCTTTGTGACTTTCATTGCGCATGTTCCGCTCTATATGTTCGGTGGTGCTGATATTCGCATGTTCGCATTGGCATTGAGTGTAGGGATTATCGTAGCGACTTATTCTTCGATCTTTATTGCAGCGCCTCTGCTCGTGCAGTTCGGCCTCAAGCCGCGTGCAGCCGATGGTGATGATGCAATGGGCGACGATCTTGCGAAGTCGCTCAATCTGGATAACTAAAATGGTAAAAGGCATAGAAATTCGAGAGGCTCACTTTCCGGGCCGTGCACCCATTGATGCATATGGCAATGGCGGTTTCCGCTTTGCAGAGATGTCTCATATTGGCTCGATCCTGTGCTTGCCGTCAGGCATTCATGGCTGGCAACCACACACGCCGCCGGTCCTGTCGTGTGATGATCTCGGCGCTATTCTCGAACAGGCAAATGACATCGAAATTCTTCTGGTAGGCACCGGAATGGATCTGCGCCGTATTCCCGAGGATGTTCGCGCTTTGCTGCGCGAGCATCGTATTTCGTCTGATCCAATGAGCACGGGCGCTGCTGTGCGCACCTATAATGTGCTGCTTGCGGAAGATCGTGCCGTTGCGGCCGCACTCATTGCGGTAGACTGATTTCCATGAACCAGAATGAAGACCATTGCCTGACGCTTCTGCGCGAAGCCGACCGGGATCGTTATCTTTCAGTGCTTTATGCGCCAGAAGACAAACGTGGCGGGTTAGCAGCGCTTTATGCTTTTAACGTAGAAATTGCCCGCATTCGTGATCTGGTGCATGAGCCACTACCCGGTGAAGTGCGTCTGCAATGGTGGCGTGATCTCATCAATGGTGAAGAACGCGGAAGCGCGGATGCGCATCCGGTTGCAGCAGCCCTGATCGACACGATCAATAAATATGATCTGCCGCGCGTGGCTTTCGATAATTATTGCGAAGCGCGCATTTTCGATCTCTACGATGACCCGATGCCAAGCCGGAATGATCTGGAAGGCTATTGCGGCGAAACCGCTTCGGCACTGATCCAGCTTGCTGGGTTTATTCTTGATCGTGATGCTGCCCAACAGCATACTGAAACGATTGGCCATGCGGGTGTTGCACAGGCGGTGTCAGGGCTCTTGCGTCTAATGCCTGTTCATCGTCGTCGTGGGCAGCTTTATGTGCCTGGGGATATGTTGCAGGCGGTTGGCGTGACGCGTGACGCCTTCCTCGGTAATGAAGATAAATCTGCGCATGAGCGCGTGATCACTGTTATGACCGCGCTTGCACGCGAGCATCTGGCATTTTTTGACAAGGCCAAAAAGAACCTGCCTAAAAGTCTCGGTCCGGCATTTCTGCCGATGGCACTTGTTCCTGATTATCTCAAGTCCGTTGAACGGCTTGGTGGTAAAGCTGCCGATCAGGTCGCCGATCTCTCAGCCATACGCAAACAATGGCTGATGTTTCGCGCTAATTTTTAAAAAGAGGCGGTTTTCTGCGTAAGAAAACCGCCTTATCACTTTGATTTATAATCTCTTTCGAAATTATGCGTCGCTATCAAGCCATTGCTTGAAATCGCTGAGTGCGCGTTGAGACAAGGCGCGCTTTTTAGCAATCGTCTTTTCCTTGCCGCGCAGCCGCGTGCCTTCCGGCTTTGGTACGTCGATTGGTGGAAACAGGCCAAAATTCACATTCATTGGCTGGAATGAGCGTTTGCCGGGTTCATCGTCGTCAGCAACGATGTGGCCTCCCGTAATGTGGCCGAGCAGGGCACCAAAAGCGGTGGTCTGCGGTGGCGCAACAGGCGTCTTGCCGAGCTTTTCAGCAGCGGTAAAACGTCCGGCCAGGAGACCAATAGCCGATGATTCGACATAACCTTCACAGCCGGTAATCTGGCCAGCGAAACGCAGATTTTCGCGAGACTTCAACCGCAGCACATTATCAAGCAGCACTGGCGAGTTAAGGTACGTGTTGCGATGCAGACCACCCAGACGCGCAAACTCGGCATTCTCAAGACCGGGAATCATTTTGAAGATGCCGGTCTGGGTGCCGTACTTAAGCTTCGTCTGAAAGCCGACCATATTATAGAGCGTGCCCAGCGCATTATCCTGGCGCAACTGCACAACCGCATAGGCCTTGACCGTCGGATTATGCGCGTTGGTCAGGCCCATCGGCTTCATCGGGCCGTGACGCAGTGTTTCAGCACCACGCTCGGCCATAACTTCGATTGGCAGGCAGCCATCGAAATAGGGCGTGCCTTCCCATTCCTTGAAATCGGTCGTATCGCCTTCAATGAGGGCTGCAACGAAAGCCTCATACTGCTCCTTATCCATGGGGCAGTTGATATAATCCTTGCCGGTGCCGCCGGGACCGACCTTGTCATAGCGCGACTGGAACCAGCACACATCCATATTGATCGAATCAAAGTGAATGATCGGCGCAATGGCATCGAAGAAGGCGAGCGCATCAGCACCTGTCTGTTCCTGAATGGCTTTCGCAAGAGCCGGTGCCGTTAACGGACCGGTTGCTACAATCGTTGTGCCCCATTCTTCCGGGGGCAGGCCGGTGATTTCTTCGCGCTCTATGCTAATCAGCGGGTGCGCTTCGAGTTTCGCTGTCACTGCCTGCGAAAAGCCCTCGCGGTCAACTGCGAGTGCGCCACCAGCCGGAACCTGATGCGCGTCGGCGCACGCCATGATCAGCGAACCGGCAAGACGCATTTCGGCATGAAGCACGCCGACAGCATTGGTTTCTGCGTCGTCAGAGCGGAAGGAGTTCGAACAGACGAGTTCTGCAAGCTGCTCCGTCTTATGCGCATCTGTGCCGCGAACCGGCCGCATTTCATGCAGAACCACAGGCACGCCGGCCTGCGCAATTTGCCACGCGGCTTCGGAGCCTGCGAGACCGCCACCAACGACATGTACGGGGGAGAGATTGGTATCTTTTGACATGGCAAATCCCTTACCTTCTTTGCCTGTCGCCTTCAATGGGAGAAGAGCCCAGCAGTTCGGAAAGAGTACCACAAAAACAAATGGCATCCGGCGCGGGAGGAGGTGCGACGGATGCCATTATTGTCAGACCGGAATTGGGAGGAGGAGAGACCGGTCTTAGTATCGCAAAGCATGGGAGGAGGAGTGCTTTGCGACAAACCGGGCCTGATGGGAGGAGGATTCAGGCCCAGCAAAATGAATTCTATTTAGCGAGCCTTGGACTGACGCGCTACATAAGGAATGTCTGCGCGGGAAATGCCGAGGTCGTTGAGTTCGCGAGTCGAAAGCTGGTTGAGCTCATTGACAGTATCGCGGTAACGGCGCCAGTTGTTGTAAGAGCGTACGAGGTTCATGGTATTATTCCTTCATCGTTGAGGAACTGTGGTTCAATTCATCTTTTCTGTGTTCATGATATAACGCATTGTTTTCGTTAGTTGCAGGCCCGAGTTTGCATAGCTGCCTTGCGGGTTCTGCAACACACGCTAAATCGATTAGACTGGTCGGGCACAAATTTGCCTCAAACTGATTTGCGTTGCCTCTTTGCCAGCTGGCGAGTTTCCTATATGTTCCCAATCACTTGAATTAAATTTAGCATCAACAGATAGATCGTTCAGGAGTTGTTTTGTCGTTTTCAGTTTCCGTAGAGCGCCTGATCGAGCGTTGGCAGGATGACGGCCTTATCGACGCCGAAACCGCCTCGCGTCTCAATGTTGATCTTAAAAAACGGGGACCACGCTTCAGTCTTGGCTCGGTGCTGGCCACACTGGGGGGGCTGCTGCTCGGTGCCGCTGTCATCATGCTGATTGCCGCCAACTGGCAGGACATGCCGCGCATCATGCGGATCGGTCTTGTCTTCGCGCTTATCTGGGCCTGTTATCTCGGTGGTGCATGGCGGCAATTGCGTGGCGACAAAGTGCTTCCGCAGGCCCTTTATATCGTTGGCGCTGCATCATTTGGTGCAGGTATCGCGCTTGTCGGTCAGATGTATCATCTGTCGGGCGATGTGCATTTGGCAGCACTTGTCTGGACCGGTGGCGTCTTAGCCGCTGCCTTGCTGTTGCGCTCGTCCGTTCTGACAGCGTTTGGTGCGGGCGTGGCCTGCTTCTATCTCTCCACCTATGTATATGACAATAATTATGGTGATCTCAGTTACCGCCTGATTGGACCGCTGCTCGTGCTGATTGGCGCTGCTGTGGCGCGCTATACCCGATCCCGTCATGCGGCGCATTTGTGGTGCCTGTTTGTACTTGGCTGGGCGTTACTTCTTTATGTCGAGAATGAAAACCGTATGATTCTCGGCTTGATGCTTCTGTTCGGCATGGCATTCATGCTGGCGGATGCTTTCGCACATGATGCACTTCAGAAGCTGACGCGCTTTGCGCATCCTCTTGCGTCTTACGGTCTGCTGCTCGCATTGCTGGCGCTTGGCATCTTGCAGGTTGACAGAATGTTCTCTTATTCCACGCCCGAGGGCATAGCGCATGATGTTATTTATGGCATCTTCGTTCTCGCACTTTCTATTGGAGCGCTTGCAATATGCGGACGCGACAATGGCAGTTTGCGTTCTATTGCTTATGCGGCCTTCTCGTTTGAAGTGCTGTATCTGGCCTTTGCGACGGTTGGTTCGATGATCGGCACGTCAGGATTTTTCCTTACAGCCGGTATTCTGGTGCTTCTTCTCGCTGCTTTTGTGCGCCGTATGGAAAACAGGTTCGGCCGAAAGCGCGGGCCGGAGGTGCAGCAATGAGTGTTATGAAAAGCAAATGGCTTTATGCAGGTGCGGTTGCGGCCGCATTGCTTCAAACAGGCATTTTATATTCGAGTATTGAAAAGCGCGCCTCTGTGCTGCGGTCTGGCCATGAAGTGGTGTTGCAAACCCAGCCAGTCGATCCTCGCGATTTGATGCGTGGCGATTATGTCATCCTCGGCTATGATATTTCGACGATTGCGCTGACGCGCATTCAAGGAAAACCTCCCCGCGATGCTCGCGATGTCTATGTGGCGCTGAAACCCGATGCTAACGGCATATGGCATTTTTCACGCGCGGCTTTCGTGCCTTTCACGGACCTCGCTTCTGATGAAGTGCAGATTCATGGGGAATCAAATTATGTAATCCCTGATTATTCCGATGCCACCATCAACCTGCGCTACGGCATAGAACGCTATTATGTGCCCGAAGGTGAGGGGCGTGAGATCGAAGACAGCCAGCGAGATTTAAGCATTACAGCGGTGGTTGCCATCGACGATAAGGGCACAGCTGTCATGAAGGCTTTGCGTGATAATGGTGTGCCGCTTTACGAAGAGCCGCTTTATTAATATCGCTGCTTTCGAAAAGGGGCTTGGCTCTTGCGACAGGATCGCTATATAGGGGCAGAAAGCACGAAAGCGCTTCGGCTTGAAAGAGCTGGCAAATCAATGCCGGTAAAAAGGCTTTTTTCCTTTGAACCGGGAAAATTGAATGATATAGAGACGCGCGCTTTCGAGGGCAGTTCAATATCTGAGACGAATTCAGTGCGTTCGGTTGAATGCACTTCGGCTTAGAAGCGGATATGGCGAAATTGGTAGACGCACCAGATTTAGGTTCTGGCGGGAGACCGTGGGGGTTCGAGTCCCTCTATCCGCACCATAACTCTCACATAGAAAATCAGCTAAAGCATTGTAATTAAACAATAAATCGACAATTGAAAAATTGTTGATTTACAAGTTCGCCCGAAATTGTGATACATAACGCGCTACATGGTGGGTTTTTTACGCTGTTTTGAGGTGCGTTTATGGGGCGGTTTACGAACAAAAAGGACCCGGATCGGTTCCTGTTCGAGCGGGCTGGCAATTATTATTATCGTCGCCGTGTCCCCGGAAATATCTCTCATGTCGATGAGCGAGCGCCAACGATTCGCGTTTCGCTCAAGACTGACGATCTGGCACTTGCCAGATCCAAGCGTGATTTGATGGAAGAGGCTGACAATATCCTCTGGGCATCGATGATCATGGATGAGCCGCGTGATCCTGCCCGCGCGCGCTATGAGGCTTCTATGCGCCGAATAGAGGCACTTGGGCTTACTTACAGATCCTCGCATGCCATGGCCGCAAATTCTTCGCTGGAAGAGATTGTAACGCGACTTGAAATGGTCGCCACACAAAGGATGCCGCAGGAGCTGGCGCAAGGTGTGGCAGGTATGATCCCTGTGCCACCAGTGACCGTCAGCAAGGCATTCGAGATTTACTGTGATGAGATCGTTCCCGATGAGCTGGTCAATAAAAGTGCTGTTCAGAAAGCGCAGTGGAAAAAGGTGAAGCTGCGCGCGGTGAATAACTTCATCCAGATCGTCAGTGACAAGGCTATGATCGACATCACGCGCGATGATGCGATGAAGCTCTATCGCCACTGGCTGGAGCGGATCGCCCCAAAGGATGGCAAAATTACTCACTCTGCCTCGTCAGGCAATCGCGACATCGGAAACATGCGTGTGCTGTATGACGCGTATTTCAATTACATTGGCGAAGAGGGAAAGCAGAACCCGTTTGCTCGCCTGAATTTCTCGAACAAGAAAAAGCGTTCTCGTCCGCCGTTCCCGCGTGAATGGCTGATCAGCACGATCATGAAGCCGGGCAATCTCGACACGCTGAATGATGAGGCAAGGGGAATCGCGCTTGCTTTGATTGAAACAGGTGCACGTCCAAGCGAACTGGCGAACCTTTCGCCATCATCAATCCGCCTTACGCACAAAGTGCCGCATATCGCGATAGAGCCGCGCGATGATCCGGACGATCCGCGCGAGATTAAAACCTCGTCATCGGAGCGTATCGTGCCACTGGTGGGGGTAGCACTGGCTGTATTCCAGAAACATAAGGAAGGCTTTCCGCGCTATCGAAACCGCGAGAATGACCTGTCAGCTACGTTGAACAAGTATTTTAAGGAAAACAGCTTGTTTCCAACGCCAAACCATAAGATCTACTCGTTCCGGCATTCATTCGAAGATCGCATGAAAGAAGCAAACATTGACGACGAGCTGCGCCGGATATTGATGGGGCACACAATCGAACGCCCACGCTATGGCATGGGCGGGTCACTTGAATGGCGTCGTGATGAGTTGAAGAAAATTGCGCTGCCGTTCAGTCCGATGATCGTCTAGCCGTTGAGCGCTTGGCGACCCGTCTCTGTGATGTGCTTTGCATCTTCAAGCTGCATTGCTGTCTCCTGTATGGCGTACAGGCTTGAGAAAGCAAATCCAGTGCGTGTTCGCCTGCTTGCCGGACACATGCCCGACAACGGGCTGAACATCAGTGAGCGCGAGAATTTCCCGCACTTTGATCTGCGTTTCGTTCCATTTGAAAATCAGTGTGCCGTGGGGTTTCAAAACGCGGAAAGCTTCGGCAAATCCCTGCCGCAGATCCTCACGCCATGTCTCGCGGCACAGTGCGCCATACTTTGCCCGCAGCCAGCTTCTCTCACCAGCATTAACCAGATGCGGTGGATCAAAGACGACAAGACTGAATGCTTCGTCGTTAAAAGGCAGGCTGCGGAAGTCCATAATGCGATCTGGCGAAATGATTAACTCGCGGCCGTCGCATAGAACGTGGCTTTCTTCGCGTATATCTCCGAACACAGCCCGGTCATCTTTCTTGTCAAACCAGAACATGCGAGAGCCGCAGCACATATCAAGGATGGGCTTCATTCCGACGCTCCCGTTGAGACTGGGAGGCTAAGGAAGGTGCGAGCTTCGTCAATTTCCTTTTCGAATCGGTCGGCATCAATAACAACAATGCGGGAATAGTCGATGTAGTAGGAAAAAACGCCGGATTGCTTGGAACTCCAAAACCTCCAAAACTCCCTGAGCCAATCGTAATCTTTGATAAGATCGCGTGCATCTTCGTGATGATGGTCAGCAAGGTAGCAATCGATAGCTTCCTCCAGATCGAAGCTGAATACGTCCTCTGTGGTGCAATAAACCCACGCTGGCAGTAATGCCTTAATGTTTTCCTCGGTCGGCTGTTCATCGTTGCATTTGTCTTCGGCTATCCGTTCGGAATAGCGCTCAATCAGCGCATCGATGCTCTCGAAATAGTCGTCTTCATCGCCATCGCATGTCACCCAGCCATCGTAATTTTCTACGATTTCCGCATTAATCAATCGGCTCGCCAGCATCCTGCGGCGCGACCTTTCCTGATAATCTTCGGTATCCATGAGCATCGATTTCTCGGCCCATTCACGCTCGTAAAATACGCGCTTGCCGTCCGATGTCGCAAAACAGTTCGGGCTGTCGTGGTCAACTCGAATCCGCAAGGGGAGAGGTTTGGAATGATCGTGATCGTCTGGTACGCGCACTGTAATATGCTGGCAGTTGACAGGTAAACCGTCGAGGCGTGGTTCTGCATTATTGGCAGCCGTGGCGGGGCGGTTGTCGAGTGCTTTGGCAATTGCGCCCGGCGCGATGCCGCGATCTGGATCACCACGCACAAGTAATTCCTGAACGTCTGCCGGAATACCAGCTTCGGAAAGAGCAACCATTGCGGCTGTTGTTTGGTCAAGCTTCAATTCATTCGCCATTGGATTGTGCCTCCGGGGCTGGAATATGAAATATGTTCTTGTCAGCGCCGCATGATGGGCAAGTGATTGAAGCTAATCGCCTCGAAAACTCTGACATTTCCATGGGGGTGTGAAGTCCGATCCACTCGTGATCGCAGCTGCCACAGCGTAGCCAGAATGGCTTTGCTTCGGGCGGGGTGAGACGTTCCGGCCAATGGGTGTCGCCACGCTTGCGCTTGGCCTCGACGGCAACATCATAGCTTTTGCGTGAATCGTCCCGCGGGTCATACTCGGTCATGCGTATGCCCTCACGCTAGAGGCCTTGAGGAAGTCCACAAAGGGAATATCGCCAGCGTCATTCACATAGCGATAGACATCATAACGGGCCGCAGATCGCGATTTGGCTGTCACAATCTTCGACCATTCCCAGTACGAAACGACGAAAATCTTATTGTCGCGCAATTGTTTCAGGTGATCCGCCAGTGCGTGACGGCCAAGATCGGTGACGGCGAAGTACGCCATATCGCCGTTCTGTCCGCTTTTTCTCCAATGTAATGACTTGGAAAAATCCTTCGCAAGCTTGCTGTCTGTGCCGATGGCAAAGTAGTTTCGGTACGTTTCCTTGAGTGGGAACGTTGGGCGACCTAAAGCGTGGTCGATCAGATCCAAGGCTTTATCTTTAAGATAGCGGTTAACCGTCGGATTATCGTTCAGGATCATTAAAGTTCCTCGCGATCTGGATTCTGAATGCCGTAAAGAGCCGTTTTTGCGTCGGCAATAATGCGGTCAAGTTCCTTGAGACCCGCATATCCGTTGTGGCAATTGACCGGGAAATCCTTGTCCCATTTGATTAAACGTGTTGCGATGCCCGCCAGATCCCGTTCCCGCTTGGTCGCGGCGACGGCTGGCTTGCCGTCAAAATCGGTTCCAATTTCTTTGAAAGGATCACGAAGGGCGTACAGAGGCACAGCGAAGTATTCTTCGTTGTTCTCCATGGGGTCGCTTTCCAGTGTCCAACTGTCTTCCGACAGTGCGCGATGGCCGTTGAGATAGCCGAAAGGGCCGTAAAGATAACTGGCTGCTGATTGCGGAGAGATGAATACAGAATTGATTGCTTCCGCTATTTTTGAATACTGCTCATCGGTAATTCTGTGCGCAGCATCGTATGCTATGCCAAAAACGATTTCCCATAATTCGGGGCCGTCCAGCTTCACATATGGGACAACGCCCTTGCCGCCGCAGATTTCGCACAGCAATGAAGGATAGCCGACAAGGCAATGTTCATCCTGCTGGATCTTGGTGCATGCGCAGTCAACATATTGTTGCGCAGACAGATGCTTCGCTGCCATCGCGCCCCAGATATTGCGCACAAGTTCGCCATGATTCTCGCTGTCTTCCCAGACGAGATCCAGAGCAGCTTTAATCATTTCCGGCGTTGCGACCGTAGGTGCGCTGAAAAGGATAGGGCGGTCGCTCATTGAACTGACCCCGCCTCAACAAAGTACGGCGTTCCATCAGGTGTGACATCAAACCTGTAGGCGATACTGTCGCCCCACCAATAAATCTGAATGCTATGCTCACCGGCGCTCATAGGTCCGCTATCTTCGCCGCAGAGCTGAACCATATCATTCAGGTTGTCTACGACGTTCTCACCGTCTGATTCATAAAAGCAGTTTGCTTTGCTAGGATAATCACCGTCGATCCAAAATGAGCCATCCTCGGAAACGTGAAGTGTGAACCGGCCATACATTTCTGTCTGCTGGAAATGCACGATGTCCCCGACGCTGAGTTTGATCAGTCGGTGTTCTTGTTCTTCGATCTCGCTCTGTAGGGTGAGGTCATCTTTGCTCTTCTTCGGAATAACGATGAATGATCCGTCATCGCACTTGTGAATGAAATCGCTCGGATGGCGCAAAGTTGCGGGAATGTATTCATCCATCCATTCTGCGGGTAGGTACGTGATCTCATGGGTATTCATGTCAGGTCCTCTCGGCGCTATGCCGCTTGCGCTCGCGATTTGACGCGGTTGATTGCTTTTGCGACGATGTCATCAACGTCTCGCAATCCCTCCAGCTCGCTTTCCAGCCTTTGCCAAAGAGGGGCACCAAGGGCCGCTTCACCATTGCGCGCACCGGCCATGATGTTTGCGAGAATATCGAGCGCGTTTTCCACGCGCTCTGCTGTCATTGGAGGTTTCTTGCGAGATCTGGCCATTATTCAGTCTCGACAGGCTGTCCGCTCTTAAGCGTGTAATATGTGTCGGTTTTGATGCCGTCGCGGCCTGCAATGCCTGACCAAACGGAAACGATTTCCATCCGCTCGTTTCGCTCGACGAGGAATAGGGCGCAGCCTTCCTTGCCTCGCACCTTGCCTTCATATCCTGTTGCGGTGGCAGCGCTCCATCTACCTGATGCGGTGGCAGCGCTTCCGATACCTGTTGCGGTGGCAGCGCTTCGATTACCCGATGCAGTGGCAGCGCTCCAATCACCCGATGCGCTGGCAGCGCTCTCGATACCTGTTGCGGTGGCAGCGCTCCATCTACCTGTTGCGGTGGCAGCGCTCCAGTCACCCGATGCGGTGGCAGCGCTCCAGTCACCTGATGCGGTGGCAGCGCTTCGATAACCTGTTGCGGTGGCAGCGCTTCGATAACCTGTTGCGGTGGCAGCGCTCCATCTACCTGTTGCGGTGGCAGCGCTCCATCTACCTGTTGCGGTGGCAGCGCTCCGATCACCCGATGCGGTGGCAGCGCTCCATTCGCCTGTCACAGTCGCAACAGATCTGTCGCCCTGTGCTTTCACCAGCTCACGCTCTCCGGTCGCATGATTGCCGTCCACGCGCTTCGTCCGGTCGATGATGTACCGAACGGCTGCTGCGACAAGCTCCGGAATTTTCAACTCGCATTTGATGGTGATTTCTGCGGCTGCAATCTTGGTGTCGGAACCTTCCTTGCTGGTTTCGCCGGAAAGCTCGACCTCACCAAAGCGGCTTGATGCAGGCGCATAATATCTAAAAATATCAAGCGGATATTCGCAAGCGTGAAAGCCTTGCTCGCAGGCGATGACCGGACCGTCATGCGTGTAGCTCTTGCTCAATTCAAACTGGAAGTTGCGGCATTGAAGCTGAGCGTCAAAGCCCTTGTATGCCAATATCTTGGTCATCTTGGTTTAATTCCCTCTCGCGGGTGGATTTGAATGCCTGGATAAGTCTGTCAGCCGCTATTCGCGGGATCGCTTCGCGCCATTCGGGCGCGGCGGTGTGTGTAATCAGATCGGCTGTCGCTCTCAGAAGCCCGTCAATCAGCGCGTCTAAGGTTTGATCTGGCTTAAGTCCTGTGTCGCGAACCTCGCGCCAGTGCAGATAGATTGTGTCGAGCAAGACCTGTCGCGTTTCATCTGAGACGGTTTGTTTCAGATCGGTGCCGGTCCTTGGTGTCGACAATTTAAAGTGTCAGCCAAGAATGATTTGCGCGCCGACCGTGCTGACGACAAACACGCTCGCGATAAGCGATGCGATTGCAATCATGTGGTCGTAACGGCGGCGGCTTGCCTGATAAGCTATCGGAAGGTTGAAGCCACAATCGACCTCTGTCTTGAATTGGATTTCGTCATGCATGGTCATGCATCCTTGCCGGTTGTGATTGGCATTGGCCGTTCGCTCGCTTCGAAAAATCTGCACGATGATGCGTGGTGCGGTATGAGCCGTTTTGCCTTGTTGAGGATTGGCTTAAGGCAGTAAGCGTCCTTCGGTTTGCCGGGATGCTCTTTGTGTCTCTTGCTGTTTCGCTTCGGATTTTCGATCTTCTCGACGATATTTCCATCGGCGTCTTTGAGGCGTTTTTTTTTGCCCCATAGCTTGCACTCACGGCAGGTTGTGCCTTGCGGTCCGGTTCCTGCGATGTGCGCCTGTCCAAGAAAGGTGTTGCTGATTGGGCAATCAAAGTCCGCAGCTGTTAAGTGCGGCGTGATTGAAAGATGCGCTGCCATTAAAACCTCCATCGACAAGAGGCCGGATCAAGTGATCAGGCGTGGCTCGCAATTTGTTTGATGGAAAGGCGGCGAGCGAGTGCGACAGCGCGTTCGCCAAACTTCTCCACCATGTCGCGGGTGAAGCCATAATGCGCCAATGTATCGGGGGAGACGTTTTCACCTGCGAACGCCATTTCGCGCATCGTATCAGCCATTCTGGCGACGACCGTATCGCGGCAATTCTTGGCAGGTTTTGAAATAGGCTTCTTTTTAAATTTAATCATGGCTTGCTCTCCATCGCTGTAAACCCGCAAAGGAGAGATCGTGCCGTTACTCGTTACTCAACCGGCACGATCTGCTCGGTGGGGGCGAGTAGAGATATAATGGGGACAAATGTCCCCTGTCAATATAAAAAAGGAAATTTGTCCCTAAACTCCAAAAAGCTCATTCATGTCGAGGACTTTGTGCACGCTGACGATGTCCTCAAGTGAGAAGGTTAGCGTCATTTCTGGATTTAGTTTACCGATGACCAACTGCGTTGCTGTGCGCTTCACAAGATGTCCGATCATTGCATCGAAGGAAAGTCTGCCGTCGTTCTTAATCTGGATAACAACGCTATCGCCAACGCGTGCAGGCTTATGCGGGTTTATGAACCGCAGATCGCCGTGTCGGTGTTCAGGGTCCATTGAGGACCCTTCAACAAATATAGAATAAATGTCTCGGGAATTCATAAGAGCTGGTGGTCGTCTAACGTAGTCGATAACGCCCTCTGTCAACTGAAATGCTCCTTCCATAGAACCTGCGGCGGTTCCAAGCACAGGAACATCATTTGGCATTACTTGCCTTGATGGCGGGTTAACATTGGCGTTTTTAACATCGGTATTCGTAAATTCAACGCTCGGCTTTTCTACTACCGAATCATTTGCAGATATGAGTTGCGTAATGTCTACGTCGAGCGCTTTGGCTAGAGCTTCAAGAGTATTGCCGCGTGGTGACGCCGATGGTCGCTCGAATAACTTGCGCAGATACGTTTTGTCCAAGCCTGCCTTGCGACTGGCTTGTTCTGGTGTCAGATCAAGAGCTTCCAAGCGCTCTCGAATGCGCTTTTGAATAGTATTTTCCATACGGGGATTATCGTCCTCAGAGATTTGTCCGTAAGGGGGACAATTATCCATTGACAATGGGGAAATATGTCCCCTATGTTCCGCCAGAACGTAAGGATTAGTAGCGTTGGCGGTATCATCAGTGAAAAGCAGGCTCATCGAAAATCTCATTTCTGAAGCTGATCGCTATTGCGATTTAGCTGGGGTGTCGCGTTCGTCTGTTTCAAAGGCACTGTTTGGTCGTGGTGGTCATATTGACGATCTCATTGCTGGAAAGCGCGACCTTTCTACTGGCATATTCGAACGTGCCATGAATTGGTTGAAGGAGCAGTCTTGCACTGTTTCTGACGGTAATTCGCCCGATCACCTCCCATCGGGTGAAGCTGGAGCGCAGCGTTCTTCGGCTGGCTGCGCTCCAGCGTCTCATTCTGACAGTGCGGTGGCTCCATGAGTTCATCGTTTTCAGCCTTTCGTAAGCGTTGGGCGTGTGGCCCGCCAGTTTGAGTTGATGGCTAAGCTGTAACGGCAAGGCCTGAGAGTTTCACCGAATCCTTTGACGACTTTTTTTCCTTGAAATTTTCAGGGGGGTGTTTCGTGCGCACTATTTCCGAGCAAGAACAGCGTTCTCTCAAGTCTGCCACCGATGGGGCGTATGCCTTGGCGGGCGGTATCAGCAATATTCTTCCATTTACCCGCGTCGGCACCTCTACGTTGTCAAAGTATGCTTCGTTCAATGATGAGCATCACGACAGTTTTATGCCGATTGATGTGGTGATTGAGGTCGAGCGCAAAGCTCAGACGCCGACAATCATCAGGCAGGCGGCGGCTTTGCTCGGTTTTGAGCTGGTTGCAGCAAAATCCGTCCAGGGTGATGAGCCGCATGCACCGATTACCGAAATGGATGCTCACCGCGTCATGTCTGAAACGATGGATGTTTCGCGGGCGGTTCTTGCTGCACTCGATGACAATCGCGTCGATGCCGGTGAGCGCAAGCTGATCGCCAAGGAAGTGCGCGAAGCAATGCGCGCCTTGCAGGATTTGCTCAACAAGGTCGAGGCGTAGTCATGGCCTCACTCGCAAATCTCGTTGATCAGTGGATTTCAGTTAATGGTGCGCCGCGCCGTTTCGAGCCGCAGGTGCGCTGTTCGTTTTATTATGCGCGGGATTATCTCGGTGAGTTCGGCATTCGCCTGCATCTGCATGACGGACAATGCAAGATGCTTGAAGGTGGTCGCTGGAAGCGTCTGCGCTGGCCGCAGGTGCTGAAACTGGTTGATGAAAAGCGCGTGTCGCAAGGCTTGCAGCCTTTTCAGGCGGTGCGCCAATGATCAGGCGATTGCTTTCAAACGATTTTCTTATCCCTGTCATCGTCGCTGTCATGATCAATCTGGCGGCGGCTTCTCCGTTTTTTATTGCTATTTATCTCGCGGAAAGGCGCTGACATGGATGCACCTGTCCAGATCAAAGTTGCCGATATTGATGTGAGCGACCGCTTGCGTGAAGTCGATACAGGCAAGGTTGAAGCTCTTAAGCAGTCGTTTGCCGAATTGGGCATGCGTACGCCGATTACAGTCCGTATCAATGATGGTGGCGCTTTGCCGTTTGCTTTGTCGGCGGGCGCGCATCGGCTGGAAACGGCCATCCAGCTTGGCTGGGATGAGGTTCCGGCATTCGTTCGAGATGAAAGCAAGCTGGATGCGGAACTGTGGGAGATTGATGAAAATCTTGCACGTTCTGAATTGTCACCCGCTGAACGTGCTGTCTTCACGTTTCGTCGTAAAGAACTGTATCTGCTCAAATATCCAGATACGCAGCATGGTGGCGACAGGAAATCAAGTCGCCAAGTTGGCGACTTGATCGACCGTCAGGAGCGGCGCAGTTTTGTCGCGGCGACGGCTGAACTGACAGGTAAAACCGAGCGCTCTATCCAGCGCGATGCTGAGCGTGGCGAAAAGATTTGTGAAGTGGCTATGCGCAAGCTGCGCGGCACGCGTCTTGATAATGGCGTTACGCTCGACCGGCTCAAAAAGCTGCCAAACGATCTGGCGCAGATAGCTTTTGTCGAGGGTGCACTTGCCGACGAAAAACGCATCAGGGGCGAAAGCAAGGAAATCCGCGCGCAGCAACAGAAGGTCAAACATGCAGTTCGTTTGATCGAAATGAAGATTATTGCGGATCGTGGTGTCGCCACGGCACCGGCTGAGCTGGGGCGCGTTTATCCGATCTATTATTTTGATGCGCCGTGGCAGTTTGGTGTTCATTCCGAAGTGACAGGGCGCGAAAAGAGCGCAGAAAATCATTATCCGACTATGCTGACAGATGACATTGTCGCTCTCCTGTCGGGGCTGATTGGCGGCACCAATCCTGCGGTGTGCTTTGCGTGGGCAACCAATCCGATGTTGCCAGATGCCTTGCGAGTGCTGGATGCCTGTGGCTTCACCTATGTTCATCACTGGATCTGGGACAAGGAAGTCGCCGGAACCGGATATTGGGGCCGTGACCGCCACGAGCTGCTGCTGATCGGTCGGCGCGGCGATGTCGCGGCACCTTTGCGCGGCTCACAGCCTGAAACCGTGCATCGCGAACGCAAGGGAAAGCATTCTGCAAAGCCTGCATTCTTCGCGGAACAAATCGAGCGGCTTTATCCCGATCTTCCAAAACTCGAACTGTTTTGCCGCAATCCGCGTCCGGGCTGGGATGCATGGGGCTTTGAAGCTGCGGGGAGGGTTGCGGAATGACCGACACCATGCTCCCCATTTTGCGCGCCATGCACGATGCCGGAAACGACGCCGAACGCGCTGAAATCCTTCTGACGTGCCCGATTTCAATCATGTTGAAATACCGGCAGGTGCTGGAAACATCGTGCGAGCGGCACGGATTTGACGCTGGAAGTGAATATCTCACATGTTTTTACGCTGCCATGCACGAAACGCGCCATCGCGGCGCGCTCAAAGGTGCTGCGCTCAAACATGCGCAGGGTCATCTGCTGTTGCTTTGTGGAGCGGTGTCGCCATGAGCGCAGAGGGTATCGAACTTCGCCGCATCCGGGAAAAACTGGCAGCGCTAAACGGCGACGACTGGCAGCTTTGCTGCGAGGGTGGCGTATCATTTGTCGAAGCAAAAACGCGCCACGGCGAACTCAATAAGGTCTGCACGTTTCACCCTGGCGCAACGCCAGATGAGATTGACATGGTTGTCGGTGCGCCAAGCATGGCGGCATTTATGCTTGATCTGGTGGATCGCGCGATTGTCGCTGTACGGCAGGCCTCACCACGGCAGGGCGCGCCACGGCAGAGCCGTCAGTACAAGCCTCGTGACTTTGCGGCAGAGGCTTCAATGAAGTGCGATGACCCTGTTTTCAAGGCGTTTCTTGAAGAGCGGCACGGCCTTGAACGGCCATTAACATCGGATCGCGCGGCGCAACGGCTGCGCTCGATCCTCAATATTAGATCCAGAAAAGAACTGAACGAAAGCAGCGATGCCGCCGAACGCTGGCGTGATTTGCGCGGTGCTTTCGAAGCATGGAAGAGGGCGGGGCGATGAGCATCACTGTGATGTCGCAGATTTTTAAGAAACAGATGGGGTCGTCGAGCCGCAAGATGCTTGCTGTTCGCTTGGCGGATTTTGCGGACGACAACGGGCGCGGAATATGGCCGTCTGTGAACACGCTGGCGCGTGAAACTGACCTGTCAGAGCGCACCGTGCAGCGGCTTTTGCGCGACTTTGTGGAAGAGGGGCTGCTTGTCGTGGTTTCCGCTGCCAGTGGTCGTCCGGGTGAGGCCACGCGCTATGATTTCAATATGCGCACGTTGATGGGTCTGCGGGATGCGAAAGCGCCTATCGACGGGTGTCATGGTGTCACCGGTGACACGGTGTCACCCGTGACATTGGCGGCAGAGACGGGTGACATTGACGACGCAGACGGGTGTCATGGTGTCACCCGAACCGTCATAGAACCTTCAGATAAACCTTCATCTGAGAGAGAGCGCGAGAGTGAGCATGAAGGGAAAGAAAACCGTAAGTCCATCGAGCGGGCTTTCAAGAAGGCTTTCCATGCTTGGCCAACTGCTGTCACTGATAGCGAGCCTGATGCATTCCGGATCTGGAATACACTCACTGCTGAGGAACGCTTGGCAGCTTCGGAAGATGCCAGCCGATATGTCGAGGCCGCTAAAGCAACCGGTCGCAAGGTTGTTTGCTCCTATGCGGTCTATCTCCGTGAAAAGCGCTGGGAAAAGCTACCAGTCAAAGCGGCGACGGCGCAATCGCCAGATTCACAATCGGCACCTGCTGCACCGCTGGGGAAGATATGGGGAGCGAGAGTTTATGAACTTTTGCTTGCCGGGCCTTCACGCAGCGTCTCACTCAACGATATCGAGCGCAGCGTAGCCGAAAGCGGTCGCTTCACGGAAGATGAGCTTCTTCTGGAAAAGCAGGCACGCCAAGGGTTTCCATCAGTGAATGAGCTTTTTGAGCGCGCATCCAATCGCCGGGGTGCTCTCGTTCCATCGCGCTTGCAGGCAATCAAGGATTTGCTCGTACAGGTTCGCATTGGTGGCGACGAATGGACAGCTTGGGAAGTGTTTCACAAACAGCGCGGTTGGCCTTGGCTGTTGAACACGGGCACCGCTGAGTGGGCCTATTTCCCGGCTGGTGGCCCCGATGGATTAAACGGTTTCGAGATCGCTTTGAGGGGATTGGGTGAATATGATGGCAATTGATCAACGTCAGATCGACACGGCAATAGCATCAATGCCCAGTGAGGCGCATTGCAGGGCGATTGATAAGGTGCTTGCGGAGCGTCGTCGCATCGCTCGTTTAAGGTCTGTGGCTGCGAATCGCGTAAGCGATGATTCTCCATGGCTTGTACTTCAAGTCGCATCAGGACGTGAATTTGTGGTTCGCGATGCACTATCAGGCGAAAATATTGAGGTGCTTGTCCCCATGAAAATGGGGCCGAAAGTTCGCAGGCAGGGGCGTGAGATACCGGCTAAAATTCAGCCTGTTATGAATGGATATGTGCTGGTCAGGTGCGCGGTCTCTAATGAATGCATCGCGGGGCTTTTAAGTTTTGACGGCGTGGTAACGGTGCTTGGTGGATATGAAACTCCATTTCTGGTGAGCGCTGAAAAAGTTATTCTTTTCAAGGTGAAAGCCGAAGGCGGTAAATATGATCATGAACATTTTCACCGCAAGTTTGTCGGTGTGAAGTGGGTGCGGATTTCAGACGGACCATTCGCAGGAAGTCGTGCTGAACTGGTTTCAGGAGGATCTAAGGGCAATGGTCTGGTTGTGGTTGAGGTCTCAGTCATGGGGCGGTCTGTAGCAATGACTTTGCCTATTGCAATTCTCGAACCTCTGTGAGCTTAATCCGATCACTGGACAATCCGGTTTAGATAGTGATCCTCGATACACGGTAACACGTGGGGACAAGTTCCTGAGGTGGCCACGCTCGGACCCAGCCCTGACAGTCTCAATGACGAGACACCGATTCAGGGCCAGTGCGTAAGCTATGTCTGCAATTCACCAATCACACTGAGCGCCCTTTGAGGCGCTCTTTCTGCTTTCTATAGAGGCTGATCATGGCGACCATCACTGCGCATTGGGCTGACAAGCACCTGTCTCTGTTTGGTAGCAGGCTCGATCAGATGAACTCTCGCTTTCCAAAAGTGTTGCCACGTATCGTCAATCAGGTTGGCAACAGGGCAAAGACGCAAGTTATCCGGGCGCTGACAAAGCAGACCGGATTGCAGCGCAAGGTTATCGTGAAGGCGATTGGTGATCCGGGTGTCGCAAGGCCGGGCAAGCTTTCCTATGACATGGTAACGCGAGGCGGTAACATCCGTCTGAAATACCTGTCACCAAAAGAAACCCGCAAGGGTGTCTCGGCCAAACCGTTCGGACAGCGTAAGGTTTTCGCAGGTTCGTTTATGAAGGGCGGCAAATTTCCCAATCGTCAGGTGGTGCCAAAGTTTAACGGTCACGTTTTCCAACGCATAGATAAGGCAGGCAAGAGACTGACTTACACCCGCTCGGACGTTCGCATCCCATGGGAAATGACGACAGGTTCAACGAAGGCTGCATTCGAACGCACAGCATCGCCATTGCTTCAACAGCGTGTCGACGCAGTAATTAAGAAGCTGTTGCCATAGAACAACGTCGATCTAACCATGTAAGACATTGAAAACATTATCTTTTAATGGATTTTTGATCGAAAAGCGCCTTCGACCCTGACCCCACCCCCTCCATTGGGTCCTTTCCCCGGTCTGGCAGGCTTGCGGGTGAGCGCGACTGCGGGATTTCAGCCTGTGTAATATTTCATAGGGGGATTCCCCCGCCATTTGGATGGAATCGGAATCAGATGGCTAAAGGCTATTCGGATGAGCTCCGGCAACAGGTGATTGCCTTCATCAATGAAGGCAACACAGTCCGTCAGGCGGCTGAGAAATTCGGTGTCAGCCCCAGCTTTGCGGCGAAAGTACATAAAAAACACGCAGACCAGCCTGAAGCGCCATTGTTTACCGCTGATCTGGTTACAGAAGCTGATCAAAATGCGGAAGATGATGGCAGTGTGACAGCCTTGGAGCTTGCCGAAATGATCGGCGTCTCGAAGCGGGCAATCTCTGATTATGCCGAACGTGGAATCATCGTGAAGACAGGGCGGAATCGCTTCGACTTTCGCAAGTCGGTCCAAGGCTACTGCGAGCATATTCGAACAATGGCAGCTGGGCGCGGCGGTGAAAATGTCGATGTGCTGGCAACCGAACGAGCACGCCTTGCACGTGAGCAGGCCGATCAGGCTGCTATGAAAAACGCCGCGATGCGCAAGGAACTGATCATGGTCGCAGAAGTCCGGCACGAGTGGGTGTCCATCGCTCGCCGGATTCGAAACGTTGTCATGTCTGTTCCTTCGCGATGCCGACAGATGCTGCCACATCTCACAACTTACGATGTTGATTTGATCGATACGGAAATTCGAGCAGCGTTAGCGGAGCTTGGCGATAAGGACGATGACAGCGGCTCTGATGACATTGCGACAAGCAGTTTGGGAGGCGTTGACGCCTCCGCCCAAACTGAAGCTGTCGGACTGGATCGAGAAGACAGTTTACCTTCCTGAAGGTGTTTCATCGCTTACAGGTCGGGTGCGTCTGTGGCCTCCGCAGCGAGAGATTGCTGACACCATCGGCGACAGCGCAATCGAGCGGGTGACGCTGGTAAAGCCGGTTCGTGTCGGTTTCACCACGCTGCTCACAAGTGCGATGGCAAGTTTCTGTTCGAATGATCCTTCGCCGATCCTGTCACTGCTACCGACTGAGGCGGACTGCCGCGATTATATGGTTTCGGATGTTGAGCCGATCTTTGACGCTTCACCGGATCTGCATGGGTTGCTGACTGGTGACGTCGACGAGGGCGGGCGAAACACACTTCTTTCCCGGCGCTTTCCGGGTGGCTTTCTGAAAGTCATTGCTGCCAAAGCACCGCGCAACCTTCGTCGTCACAATGTCCGCATCCTCTTTATCGATGAGGCGGACGGCATGTCGGCAACGAAGGAAGGTTCGCCGATCCTTCTAGCAGAACGTCGAACATTATCATTTGCGGATCGCAAGATCGTAATGGGATCGACGCCGGTCTACGAGGAAACCAGCCATGTGCTGCAAGCCTACAAGGATTCGGATCAGCGTATATATGAGGTGCCTTGCCCTGAGTGCGGGCATTTTCATGAGATCCAATGGTCAGACATTCAATGGCCGGAAGGTGAGCCGGAAAAGGCCTATTATGTTTGCCGCGAGTGTGGCTCTCTTGTCGACGAACGCCATAAGCCGGGAATGGTTACGAATGGCAGATGGCGGTCACTTAAGCCCGATGTGAAAGATCATGCCGGGTTTCGGATGAACGCTCTGATTTCGCTTCTGCCGAATGCGTCATGGGGGCGTCTGGCGAAGGAATTTGTTAGCGCGAAGAATGATCCTTCGAAGCTGCAAACCTTCATCAATACGATCCTAGCGCAAGGTTGGAAAGAAAACACCGACGAACTGGACGATATCGAGCTTGCAAGTCGGGGTGAAGACTTCAGTCTCGTGGCGGAAGCAGCTGAGGACGAGAGCGAAACGGGCACCACGGGTATCCCGATCCAAGTTCTGATCATCACAGCGGGTGTTGACGTGCAGGATGATCGTTTGGAAATCACTTTCATTGGCTGGGACAAAGACGGCATTCCTTACGCGCTCGGACACGAAGTGATCTGGGGTCGCTATGACGATCACACGACGTGGTCGGAATTGGATATCGCTCTCGGCACACAGTGGGATCATCCGCTTGGCGGCAAGATCAAGGTCGACGCAACCTGCATAGATAGCTCGGATGGCGAGACGATGGAAACTGTCTATCGTTACGCGTTCCCGCGTTTTCGCAGGCGCGTGTTTGCGATCAAGGGTGTCGGCGGTAACAGGCCGTGGATTGAGAAATCCAAGTCGACAGTCAAAGGCGGCAAGCTGTTTATCGTCGGTGTCGATGGTATCAAAAGCCATATCTTTGGTCGCTTGGCGCGTGCCAGTTCCATGCGCTTTTCGAAGGCTCTGCCGGATGTCTGGTTTGAGCAGCTCGTGGGCGAGCAGCTGGTTGTTAAATACTCACGCGGTCAAACCATACGGCAATTTGTACCGGTACCTGGTCGACGACATGAGGCGCTAGACTGCACAGTTTACGCCTTTGCAGCGCGACAAATGGTCAATGCCAACTGGGCGCATCGTGAGGGCGAACTTTCTACGCCACCTGAAACCAAAAGGGTTTCAAACATACCAGAAATCGCACCTTCGGAGTGGTTATAGCCATGGCGACCTTGGACGATCAAATTGCGGCGCTCGAAGATGCGATTGCTACGGGCGCAAAGAAGGTAATTTTCCATTCGGGCGGCACGCGCCGCGAGGTGGAATATCATTCCCTTAAAGATATGCGAGAGGCGCTTGCGGATCTCAGATCCCGCAGACAGGGTCGTTCGCGCATCATACTGGCGGCGTTAGACTGATGAGCATCACCAATATCCTTGATAAAGCAATCGGCTATGTCTCGCCGCAGGCTGGCTTGCGGCGGGTGCAGCAGCGTGCCGCTATGGAAATTGCACAGCGCAGTTACACCGGGGCTGAAACAAGTCGGCTAAAATCTGGCAGGCGTGCGAAGTCGACTTCGGCTGACGCTGAAATCACGCGGGCTGGAAGAGTGCTTCGGGACCGCATGCGCGATCTTGTGCGCAACAATCCTTATGCTGCGAAGGCTGTTTCAGAACTTGTCAGCCATGCGATTGGCGACGGGATCATTCCGCGCTCTAAGAACAAGAAGGCAATCAAGCTTTTCCAAGAGTGGAGCAAAGTTTGTGATGCTGATGGCGATCTTGATTTTAATGGCATGGTCGCTCTGACTGTCCGTGAGATGTTTGAAAGCGGCAATGGCATAATTCGCCGTCGCCGCCGCAGACTGGAAGATGGTTTGCCAGTTCCGCTGCAATTGCAGGTTCTGGAATCCGACCTGATCGACACCACGAAAGAAGGTGTGCTTTCAGGGGGCGGTAAAACCATCCAAGGTATTGAGTTTGACGCCATCGGACGCAAGCGCGCTTATTGGATGTTCGGATCTCATCCCGGAAACAGCTTCTTCGAT
The DNA here is from genome assembly GCF_026241335.1 of Ochrobactrum chromiisoli. Classification (GTDB taxonomy): domain Bacteria; phylum Pseudomonadota; class Alphaproteobacteria; order Rhizobiales; family Rhizobiaceae; genus Brucella; species Brucella chromiisoli. The sequence continues at coordinate 1,272,734 of NZ_JAPHAV010000001.1, forward strand.
CCCCAGTCGACCATCGTTTCCAAGCCAGTTCCCGCCGCTGACATTGCTCATGTTTTCGAAAAGCAGCGTACACAGGTGATGGGGGTGCCTTGGGGTACACCTGCAATGGCAGATACGTTTGATCTGGCTGAATATGAACAAGCGGAACTTGTTCGCAAACGGTTGGAAGCTTGCCTTGTCGGCGTGATGACTGGTGGGGATGCCGATGACAATATCGGGATGCCAATACCTGGCGAAGATGGAACCGGGCAAAAGCCGGGGATCTATAACACGCGAGGGCAGCGGGTCGAAAAATTCGAGCCGGGCATGTTCTATAATGCAGTGGGTGGTCGCGATATGAAGTTTTCGCAGCCTGCCGTCACTGACAGTTATGATCCCTACAAAACTTCAATGTTGCATACTATTTCGGCTGGCTGGCGCGTGCCATTTGCCATCATGACCGGACGGCTCGACAAGGTGAATTACTCGTCGAGCAAGATCGGGCTGGAAGGCTTCAGACGCCTGATATCGATGGTGCAATGGCAGATGATCATTCCGATGCTCTTGCAACCTATTTGGGACTGGTTTTGCGAAGCTGCATATCTGGCTGGCAAACTCACTACACCAACTGTTGCCGTCGAATGGTCGCCACCGCGCTTTTATTCAGCAGATCCTCTGAAAGACGTGAATGCGCGCATCAAAGAAGTCCGTGCCGGTTTCCGTTCCCTTTCGTCAGCGATTGCTGAGACGGGCGAAGATCCGGACGATGTTCTAGATGAAATCAAGTCCGACAACGCCAAGCTCGATAAGCGCAAAATCGTTCTTGATAGTGATCCCCGGCGCATCTCGCAGGCCGGGCAGACGCAACAGCGTTCGGATGATGAACCTCCTGATGAGGACGAAAACAATGACGAAACTTAGTATGCGTAAGGTACCGGATAGTCTGCCGATGCAGATGCAGGAAGTTCGCTTGCTGCCATCCGGTATCAATGTCGAAACCCGAACGGTTGACCTTGTCTGGACAAAGGGCGCGACGGTACGGCGCCGCCGCTATGTGGGTTGGGATACGGTCGTTCCCTTCGATGAGGTCCTCGTTGTCAGTGACAAAGCGATTGATCTCAAGCGCATGAATGCGGGCGCTCCGGTTCTCGATAGTCATTCGTCGTGGTCGACATTTTCACAAGTCGCAGTAGTTGAGCGGGCTTGGATTGAAGGCGGCGAAGGGAAGGCGACGGTTCGTTTTCCGAAAGCCGGTATTGATGAGCGTGCTGACCGTATGTTTGGACTCGTCTCTGACGGCATCATCAAGAACGTGTCAGTTGGCTATTCCATTGACAAAATCCGTGTCGAGGAAGCTCAGAAAAAAGGCGATGTCGAAAAGGTCATTGTCGAGCGCTGGACGCCGAATGAAATTTCCTTTGTGACAATCCCCGCAGATCCTGATGCGCAGGTTCGCTCGCAGGCTGGCACATTCCCGCTTTCATACGAGGGCGCAAGCTTTTCGAGTGCAGCAGCTGCCGCACGTATGAGAATGGCGGAAGCCGTTCGCCGCATCGGCTGAAATTTCACGACAATTTATCAGTTTGCCGCCTGCAACTCCGGGGTTGCAGGGCGACGGCGCTTGTTTTGCCCGGTACTTAGAAGGAAGCGCACACCATGAAAAAGGGTGCTCACATTTTCGCGACCGTCGCCGCAATCTTCTGCGTCGGTCTGGCATTTGCAATCGTTTCGGCAGATCCGTCACATGCAGCAACCTTGGATTATGGCCTGCTTTCCAAGTCTGCGGGTCTGCATCATGTCTTTGAGGCATCCCCGGTGCTTTTGGGCCTGCGAGCGCAGCTTGCGGATATTACAACGCGAGCTGAAGCCAAGCGGGCTGAAATCACCGACGATATGGATGAAGCGGCAGTTCGCGCAATCGAAACCGCTCACGCTGCGATCTTGGCTGAAGCCGTTCCGGTACAAGCTGATATTGCCCGCCTAGAAAACGAACAGCGCAACGCACCGCCTGTCACAACTGATCCGCAGACTGTCGCCGCCGAAGCTGTCCGCGCAGAACGTGAACGTTCTAACGCGATTGAAGAACTGGCCTCACGTTCTGGTTTTGCTGACTTTGGCCGTGAACATGTCCGCTCCGGTACAACTGTCGATGCTTTCCGCAGTTTGTTGCTTGATCACATGGTCAGCAATGAGCGGAACGCGCCAACCGACAGCCGTGTCAACGTAATCCGTGATGAAGGCGATACCCGCCGTTCTGCACAGATTGAAGCTCTTGCCTATGGTCTTGGCGCACCAACGCCGGACGCCGGTCCATCACAGGCTGCTCGGCAGTTTATGGGTATGGGCCTTGTGGATCTCGCGGCTGAAAGCGTGAACTATCGCGGTCGCCGCATGATGAATGCTCGCGACATCGACGATGTATTCACCCGTGCATCGCATTCAACGTCGGACTTCCCTGTAATCTTCGAAGGCGCTGTCAATCGAACGCTGGAACAACGTTACGCATTGGCCCAGCCGACATTCAAGCGATTTGCGCGTAAGCGTAATTTCCGCGACTTCCGTCCAGATACCACCGTCAAGGTCGGCGATTTCCCGCTTCTGAAAAAGGTGCTGGAAAACGGCGAGATCAAGTATGGCTCGTTCGGTGAAGGCAAAGAGCAGGTGCAGGCATTCAGCTATGCGATTGCGCTCAACATCAGCCGTCAGATGCTTATCAACGATGATCTCGGCGCAATCTCGGAACTGCTGACAAGTTATGGCGCGTCGGTGGCTTTGTTCGAGGAAGTTACCTTCTATGCAGGTGCCTTCAACGGCAACCTTGCCGACGGCAAGACGGTCTATCATGCCGAACACAAGAACCTTGCCGGAACCGCTTCTGCCATCACAGTTGATGCCGTCGGCGAAGGTCGTAAGGCGATGAGCAAGCAAAAGAGCATTGATGGTAATCCACTGCTTTCGAACGCTGCTCGCATCATGCTGGTTGGTCCGGACAAGCTAACCGAAGCTGAAAAGTTCCTTGCTTCGATCACGCCTGCAACCGTTGCGACCGTCAATATTTTCTCCGGTAAATTCGAACTCATCGAAACCAATCAGATCGAAGGCAATGCCTGGCATCTGCTTGCAGATCCTGCATCCGGTTCAAATTATCGCTGGGGCTATCTGGAAGGCTATGAAGCCCCACGTGTCCGCATGGATGAGCCTTTCGGACGGCAGGGTTTCAGTATGTCGGTTGAACATGACTTCGGTTGTGGCGCTACCGACTATCGCTTCGGCTACAAGAACGCTGGGGCTTAATCGAACATCGGCGGATATCATTGATCCGCCATTCCTCCCGTTTCGATATTCAGAAGGGTTATTCCCATGAAAAACTATATCCAGCCCGGCAAGACGATCACCGTTCCTGCACCTGCGGATGTGAAGTCTGGCGATCTCGTCGTTGTCGGCGACCTGTTTGGAGTTGCTGAGTTTTCAGCCGCAGAAGGCGATCCGGTTGAAATTGCTACCGATGGTGTCTTTGAATTGCCAAAGGTTGCAGCACAGGCTTGGACCGTTGGTGCCAAAGTCTATTACATCGCAGCAGATAAGGTTCTGACGACGGCTGCATCGGGCAATACCTTCATCGGTCACGCAACTGAACCGGTTGCCAATCCGTCCGGATCTGGCGCTGTTCGCCTGTCGGTGTAAACAGACATGGTGAACTGGCGTAAACTTGAAGCTAAGGTCGATCAGAAGATCGGCCAAAGCTACGGCGAGTCAGTTCGCCTGTCTTTCTTAAAAGGGCAGGTTGCTGATGCGTCCCGGCCCATGATTGATGTCAATGCCGTTCTGCATGTCGGTGGCGACGACTCTCACGCTCCCGGTCCTACCGGCACGTATCGCTCCCGCTTGTCATTGGGTGAAGCTGAGCTGTTTCTTGATCGCTCGACCTATACCGGCTCGATGCCGCAAGAGGGGGACAAAGTTCGCGCCAATGATCGGGACGGAGAGCCATGGTTTGAAGTGGCTGCGGTTTCTGATCGCTATAGCAATCTCATCGTTTTGAAGCTGGGGCAGTCCTGATGTCTGTTGGCCGTATCGCTCTGCGCATTGCGACGATTGAAGCTTTGCGCGGCAACACATCCGTTGAAGGCAATGTGCTGGATAGTGAAATCGGATCGCTTGATGTAGCCGCAGACGAAAGTCTGCGCACCAATCAAGAGAAACCATTCATCTCAGTCTACACCGACAGCGCAAAAATCGACGATCTAAGCAGTGGTCGCAGACTTTGGATAAACGGCCTCACGGAACTGCTGATTGAAACGGGCATTGCAGCGTCAATGACGGAAACTGATCAGGAGACCGGGGAGAGTACGATTATCGGTGGCATTCCCGCCACCGACTCAGCGTTCGAGCTGTTTCTTGATGTCGTCGACCGGGAGACTGTCACCGCGCTGATGGACCCCGATAATGTCTGGGCCGAGATCTGGCGCGGGCTTGTAAGCAATATTGCGAAGGTCGAACGCAGGCGAACGGCGGATGCAGAAACCGGAACACGGATGGCAGCGCATCAGCAATGCATTCTCTGTGAAATTTTGCCGGATCCGGTTTACGGCGCGTCGATAGCGCCAACGTCACTTTGGCAAAAGCTGCTTAGTCAGATGGCAGAGATCAATCACCCATACCTCGAAACCATACGCAAGCTTCTGGGTCTGGATATGGTGCAGCTGCAATCTACGGAACAGCGTCGGCGGTTCGGTTTGACGCTTGATGAGGCGCGCGCGCTTTGCGATATGCCGCCCATTGAGTTTGAACAAACTGAGCCGAATATCAGCAAGATCGAAATAGAGAAACTCAATGGCTGACGGCTTGGCAGAAATCCTCGTTGAGATGCAGCGGCGGCTTTTCGAAGTCGAGCGCCGTCTCGCCAATCATCGTCGGACCGGCGTCATTGATGAAATCGATCACGGAAAGGGTGTGGCTCGCGTAAAACTGCAGGGCAGCGATCAATCGTTCCGCACTGGTTGGATCCCATGGAAAGAGATTGCTGCAGGTGGCATCTCGACCCATATTCCTCCCACGGTTGGACAGCAAGTCGATGTCATGTCCGAAAGCGGCGATCTGACGGATGCGGTAATTGATTTTTCCACGCATTCTAATGCGAACCCGCGCCCGCACGATGGGCCTGACGCTGTCATCACCAAAGGCGGTGTAAAGCTTTTCATCAGTGACGACACCGTCACGATTGATGCAGCCAATATCACCTTTACAGCTTCTAGCGGAAACTTGGCCTAATGCCCCTAATTGTCAGACTGGGTGACACCGGATCGCATGGCGGGTCGGTGATTTCGTCAGCATCGAAATGGCATTGTGAGGGGAAGCTGATCGCTCGCAAGGGTGATGTTTATTCCTGCCCAATCCACGGACCGAACGCCATTACAGGCGGCTCTGGCAAATATGTTTGCGAGGGCGCGCCAGTAGCAAGACACGGCGATGCGACAGCCTGCGGTGCCTCACTTATCTCGGGTGCGACCAAGTGGTCGTGCGAATAACAAAGGAGAAAACACGATGAATGTCATCGTTAAAGAGAGTGGTTTCTACGGCGGCACCTACTACACCGCCATGGCGAAACCGCAGGATATCCCGGACGCCGTCGCCAAGCAATTCATGTCGCCTTATGGTCATCAGCTTGAAAAACCGGAAGATCGCCAGAAGGTCATTCGCCCAGCCAAGGATTAAGCCATGTCGTCAATCGGCTTTTCGAATGTCGACGGCTCGCTGTTAACGGGCTTTGACCACGTTCGGCAGTCGATTGAAGTGATCCTTAACACGCCGATAGGTTCGCGCGTAATGCGTCGGGATTTCGGGTCCGAGTTGATGGCGTTGATCGACAGGCCGTCGAACGATCAAATCATTCTTTCGATCTATTCAGCCTGCGCGACGGCAATTGCAAAATGGGAGCCGCGCTTTGCTCTCACCGGGATCAGTATCGGGGATTTAACCGTGCAGGGCGCGGTTAGTCTCCAGATAAGCGGCATCTATTACCCAAATGGTCACAAGGGAGATTTCTCAGTGACCGAGGGCGAAACCTCGACGAGCATCACAATAACAAGGACAATGTCATGAGCCGCTTTGTTGCGCCTAATCTGGCTGACCTCGGCGATGTTCCCAGTGTCGTTCCTGTCGACTTCGAAGAAATCAAAGCGTCTCGTGATGATTACCTGGTTGCAGCGCTGGCACGTTTCGGCGTGACTTATGACGTCGTCAAGCTCGAAACCGATCCGATGGTGATCGCGTATTCGGAAGGCGGCGGCTATCAGGAAATGAAGTTTCGTCAGCGGATCAATGAAGCAATTCGCGCGTTATCTCTTGCAACCGCGATTGGCGGGGATCTCGATCATATCGCCGCAACCTACGCCGGGATATCGCGCCTTGTTTACGACAATGATGCGGATGATCAGCCTGAAAACTCGCAGTGGGATGATATTCTCGACAAGTGGGTCGAACACGACAACACTTTTCGCGCCAGAATACTGCTTGCATTTGAGGCTTTCTCGACAGCGGGACCCGAGGGCGCTTACACATTCCATGCGCTTGAGCTCGATGGAAAGCGCGACATTGCTGATGTAGCGGTCTATTCCGAGGAAGATGGCGCGGTCTACACATCTGGACTTCACGCTGACGCGTTTTCTATGGGACTGATCGCAACGCCATTTACGGGGCGGAATACAGGAGATCCCGTGCTTGCACCTGAGATCCTGATTGTCGTCTTGCCGACTATTACCTATGGCGCGGCCAATCAATCACTGATGGACCGGACTTTTACTGCGGTCACTCCGAAGGACGTTCGACCAATTGGTGACAATGTTCGCATCGAACCGGCGACGGTGGTGTCATATAATATCGAGGTGACGTTATATTATGCACCCGGCGTTGATGTTTCTGCCATGGCTGCAGAAGCAAAGCGAAGATTGACAGCTTACGCACAATCGCGCCGTCGTATTGGCCTTGCAGTCCAACGTGAAGTTATCGGCGGACGCGCTGCTATCGATGACAATGTTACTGTCGAGGTGACTTTCCCTGCAGCGGACATTGAGCCGGGGTCGAAGGGTGTCGGTCAAGTAGGCACCATCACCGTCAACACGGTCCAAACTCAAGGGTCATGGCAATGACAGCAGCGGAAGCAATTGATGCTGTCGCTGATCTTGCCCGCTCCATACTTCCACCCAGATCTTCGCCACTCACATTGGCTATTCTGGCTGCGGAACTTGCAAGAATTGCGACGGTTGATCCAACGGTTATAGCAACAATTTGGAACCCTGCTACGTGTCCAAAGATACTGCTGCCATATCTGGCAATGGGTGTTTCCGTGGATGTCTGGTCGGCGGATTGGTCGGAAGAGCAACAGCGGCGCGTGATCGCTGCGTCTCCGATGGTCCACCGCCTTAAGGGTACAAGAGGGGCTGTCGAGCGTGCGCTTGCAGCCTTCGAACTTGAAACTCGCATCGTCGAGTGGTGGGAAGATGGATCCCGGCGCGGCACATTTCGCGTCGAAATCCTCTATCGCAACGGTAGTCCGGTTTTTGATTTGGAAACGCAGGCTTCGGCGATTTCATCTGTGGATGCTGCAAAGCCGAAATCACGAGTCTTTACAACGCGCGCGGTCCTTCAGGCGCGTGGCAGCATTTATCTTAGCGCCTTTGCTCAAACGCATATCGCTGCGATTGCGCACCCGTACGCCTTTGATCCTCCTGTGCTGAGGGCTTCTACTTTCGTCGGCGGCGCGCCCTGTGCGTTTGTTTCTGGCACTGCTCATTACAAGGTTTAGAGAATATGGCTCAAAATTCATTCGCGCTTATGACTAATCTTGGTCGCGCAAAGGAAGCTGCAGCGCTTGCGAACGGCACGGCAGTCGTCATAACGCACATTGCGATTGGCGACGGGACAACCGTGCCGTCGGGCGGGGAAACGGCGCTTTATAATGAGATCGCCCGTAAGGCTATTTCTGGCCATGGCACAGTCGTAGGTGCATCAAATGTCGCCTATTTCGATATCTTCCTCGCCGCTGCTGAAGGTCCGTATACTATACGTGAGGCCGGTCTTTACGATACTGCTGGCGATCTCATCGCAATTGCGAGATATGACCCGCCTATTAACAAGCCGGTGCCGGCTAGCGGGCAGACTGTCGAGGGCACTGTTCGTCTCGAAGTGGCGTTTTCGAACCTCGCTAATGTGACAATTGTTGTCGACCCATCTTTTACGATTCCGTTACAGCGTCTCTCACGTTTGCCATGGATCCCAATCTTATCGATGAGCATAACCGCTCCGCCTGCATCGCCAGCAATCGGCGACGCTTACCTTATCCCGATAGGGGCGACAGGGGCTTGGGCGGGGCAATCAGGCAAGATAGCTGAATTTACGACCGCTGGATGGGGGATTATTACGCCGCCAGATGGTCACGGCGTAAGTTTGCCTGACGGTAGAGTTTTCGAAAGGATTGGAGCGGGATACTCGGAAAAATTAGCCCTCGACGCACAGTCGGGTAAATGGAATTACGTCGTGGCTGGCGGAACGGCCAATGTCCTGACTGCCGCGCTTTCCCCTGTCCCGTCTGCCTACGCGAATGGCATGCTGGTTTTGGTCGGAGTTGTCACAACATCCACAAGCACGACTCCAACTTTGAATTTGAACGGCTTGGGTGCCAGATCTATCGTCAATCCTGATGGATCCGCTCTTACGGCTGGCGCGCTAGTCGGAGGAGCTAAGCAACTCGTCGCCTTTGACAGCACATTAAACAAATTCATTCTCATGACGCCAGCTAACACCGGGGTCAAATTAGGGAGTAGCTGGATAAGGCACTCTGACGGCACCTACGAAGCGTGGGGAGTGGTAACTTTTCCCGGAACAACAACCCAGCTTGATGTGACGCTTCCTATTACTTTTCCGACAAGCGTGGATAGCGTTCTTGTGACAGATGTTGGCTCATCCGTTTTTGTAGGGGCTGCCAATGCTCTCAGCACTTCACAGATCCGCTGCTGGACCACGCCTTATTTTGTCAACAACACCGGCTCCATTTCTCAAAAAAACGGCTCGGTCCTACTCTGGTACCGTGCGTGGGGTAAATAATTATGGCTATCTTTTTCTCTCCATCTGGTCCGGCTTTCTACGACGACGCTATTCCGACTTCAGTGCCGGACGATGCAATAAAGGTCACTGAATCCGAACGCGACGCGCTCTTGAATGCCATAAACAGCGGGGGTTCTTTCGAGGTCGTCGGTGGCAAGCCGAGGCCAGTTGCTTATTCAGGCCCTGATTTGATGGAGATCAGAATCGCCCTGAAGCGGCAAGTTGACGTTGACGCCGAGACGGAACGATTGAAATACATTACTCCCGGCAACGGGCAGACAATGACATATCAGCAGAAAGTCACAGAGGCGCAGGCGTTCAAAGTTGCCGCGAGTCCGGTTGAAGCGGACTATCCAATCCTGTCTTCAGAAGTTGGCATTACTGCTGAAACGCTTGGCGAGGTTGCTGATATAGTTCTTGCAGCCTTCGCTCAATGGCAGCAAATCGGTGCCGCTATCGAAAGTATCCGCCTGGGCGCCAAGCGTGACATCGATGCGGCGCAAGATGAAGCCGCAGTACGCGCAGTCGTTAATGCAATCGTGTGGCCACACCCGGCGCTCTGAGTTCCTCTGAACATTTAATTCCAGAAAACCTGACCTAGTGAGGTCTTAATCAAGGAGTGCCGCAATGGCATCTGTGTCCTTTCATCATGGCACGCGTGTATTCGAAAGTGCTGAAACCCCTCTTCTCGTTCGTATCGGTCGCACGGCTGTCATCGGATTGATTGGCACCGCACCTGATGCTGATGTTTTGGCTTTTCCTCTAAATAAGCCAGTGCAGATCTTGCGCGCGCAGGATGCGAATGCGCTTGGTGACGACGGTACGCTTAAATCAGCTATTGATAGCATCTTCGATCAAGTGGGTTGCCCCATCATTGTTGTACGTGTTGAGGCTGGCGCTACTACCGCTGAAACATGGGCTGCATTGATCGGCGATCAAACGGCCTTCACAGGCGTTCATGCATTCCGACGCGCTTCATCCGATGGCCTTTACAAGCCTAAACTCCTGATTGCTCCCGGCTTCACACAGTCTGCTGCTGCGGATGGTATTGCTTCTGTTAATGTTACAGTCGGTGGCAGCGGCTATGAAGCGGACACGACAACTGTTGCAATCACCGGTACTGGATCCGGCGCTGAGGCTGAGGCCATTGTTGCAGAAGGTGCAATTACCGGCATTATTATCCGCAAAGCGGGTTACGGCTACACTGGCACGCCTACAGTTACGATCACTGGAAAGGCTGGATCAAAAGACGCGGCTGCGACTGCCAACATCGGATCTGTTATGAACCCGGTCGTTGCTGAACTGGCAGGTGTTGCAGAAAAGCTGAAAGCTCTAGCCTACGTCGATGGTCCCGACACAACCGATCATGCGGCGGTACAATATCGCGGACTGATCAATTCAGGACGCATCGCAATTTGCGATCCAAAGGTACTGAAGTTCGATACAACGCTTGAAGCAAATGTGCCGTCGCCGTCCTCGCCAATCTTCGCTGCACGTCAGGCAAAGATGGATCTAGAACAAGGTTTCTGGTGGGCCGGTTCAAATGTCGCTGTTTCAGGCATCGTCGGTGTCAATCGACCGATCGAATATGGCGATCAGTCCAATTACCTCAATGAAAACCGTATCAATACGATTGTTAATATCGATAACACGGGGTTCCGACTCTGGGGTGTTTGGACATGTGCTGCAGAGACGCTCTGGCAGTTCATTCCGGTTCGTCGAACTGCTGATGCGATCAATGAAGCGCTTGAAAAGGCCTATCTCGAATTCGTCGATAAGCCATTCTCCAAGGCCAATCTCAAATTCATGGTCGAAGGCGGTCGCGCGTTCATGCGCCAGATGGAAGCTGAAGGGGCGATCCTGCCTGGCCATGATTGCTGGCTGCTCGACAGCAACACTGAAGGCGATATGGTGCAAGGTATTATCAAGCTCGGCGTGAAGTTCGAGCCGCCTGCACCGATGGTTGATATTCGCATCACTGCGCACCGCAATGTGGCGAGTTACACGCTTCTACTCAATCAGGTCGCACAGCAGATCTCGTCTGGCACGACCGGCTAACTCCCGGTCACCGACCTCTCACACAATCTCAACGTTGATAAAGGGTTAGGCTCATGTCTGACATGCCACGTTATATTCTGCGCGACTGCACAATCTTTGCTGATCGCGTCTCCAAGATCGGGCAGGCGAGTGAAATCACGCTTCCTGTTCCGACTGAAAAAGTTGAAGAACTTCGCAATGCTGGAATGGTTATGCCTATCGACGTTCCGATGGGCTATGAGAAAATGGAAGCCAGTTTCAAGCTTTCAGGTTTCGACCCGCAGGTGATCGTGCTGTTTGGTCTCGAAGTGGGTGCCGAACGTGAGTTCATGGTGACCGGCGCGCTCGTGCATGAGGATGGGACTGTCGTTAATGCGACCGCCTACATCCGGGGTCGCCTTATCAAGAACGATCATGGCGGTTGGAAAACCGGCGATATGGCTGAGAACGATCATCAGATCACTCTGCGTTATTACAAGCTCGAAGTTGAGGGCGCGACCCTTATCGAAATGACGCCGTTCGATGTTTCGATCGGCGGCACTTCGCGCACGTCATCCATTCGCGCGGCACTCCTCGCTTAAGTCTGTCCAGCTTCAAAGGTTAGAAAAATGTCGGATACTCAAACGATCAAGCTGTCCAAGGCGTATAAGCTTGGCGGCACCAATATCGAAGAAATTACTATTCGCGAACCTAAGCTCGCGGATCTGATTGTTGTCGAGAATATAGCCAAGGGCGGCGGCAACAATGCTGTCATGGCGTTGATGATCGCGCAGCTTTCTGGTGCAACGCAGCCGGAAGTCACTGAATTGTCGCTGCCTGATTATCAGAAGTGCGCAAAGGTCGTTTCCCCTTTCTTGAATCAGGCCAGTCCGGCTGGCGACGACTGACCGTCTGGCTCTGCCAGAAACTTCACACCCCACTGACGACGTTTCTGGAAATGCCGCCGCAGGAAGCGCTGCGGTGGCGTGATGAAATCTTAGAGCTTGAAAAATTGCAGAGGCGATAATGGCTGTTCTGACTTCAAAACTGATTGTCTCACTCGTCGATCAGATTTCTGGCCCAGCTCGCGGTGCGGCTGCAGCCTTGCGAGGTTTGAGCGGTCACGCAAGCAAAACTACATCCGCCATCATGGGGGCTGGCGGCAATTATTCCGCGGGTGCCTTGGCTCGAAATCTTCTAGCCATCGGCGCGGGATATGTTGGTGTACGGGAAGGCATCGGCGGCACTGTCGGCGCTGCCATGAAGTTCGAGGAAGCTTTTGCAGACGTGCGCAAGGTTGTCGACGGTACGCCTGCGCAGCTGTCGGTTCTTAAGAATGAGATCCTCGAAATGTCGAAAGTCATTCCGACTTCGGCCGAGGGTATCGCAGAGATCGTTGCTGCAGCCGGACAATCGAACATCCCGTATCAGGAACTCGGCAAGTTCACCGAGATGGTCGCTAAGGTCGCCGTTGCCTGGGATGTTTCAGAGCGTGAAACATCGGAGTCGCTGGCGAAGATCAAAACACAGCTCAACATGAATACCGATGAGATCGGACTATACGCCGATGCCATCAATCACCTAAGCAACAATACGGCAGCTACGGCACCGAACTTAGTCGATTTTGCCAAGCGTGTTGCAGCGCAGGGTGACATGTTTGGTTTCACTGCCACGCAGTCACTTGCTTTCGGCGGCGCGATGATTGCAGCTGGTGGCGAAACTGAAGTTGCAGCAACCTCATTCCGCAACATGGGTATGGCCCTTGCTGATGCGGCAAATGCGCCAAAGCGGACGCAGGCTGCGTTTAAGGCCATTGGCGTCAACTCTCAGAAGATCAGCAAGGCCTTTAATAAAGACTCTGTTGGCACGATGCTCGATGTGTTCGAGCGCATAAACAAGCTTCCAGAGCATGAGCGTCTAAGCGCTGCCATCGGCGTATTTGGCCGTGAAGCACGCGCTTTGATGCCGCTCATTAATGATACGCGTGAACTGCGTCGACAGCTCGGCCTTGTGGGAAAGGAAGCGGACTATTCCGGATCTGCGTTTCAGGAGTTCGTCATCCGCGCAGATACCACAGCGAACGTGCTCGATTTGCTTGGCAATAAGTTTCGCGCTCGTGGGATCAAGTACGGTGAAAGCTGGCTTCCGACGCTTAAGCAGTTCTCGTTGGGTGTGAGTGACGTGATTGATACGCTGGATAAGCGTGTCGGTGTTATTGACAATATCCAGATGGCTGTAAGCGGCCTTATGAGCGGTTTCGGTTACGGCGGAACTGGCGGTATGCGCGAGATGATCAACGATCTCGGCGATCTGTTGTTCGGGAAGGCTTTTGACGGTGATGGCACCCAAGTCGATCAGCGCATGACCGATCTTGCCAAGCTTTCGAATAACTTTCGAAAGATTGGCTTGGATCTCAAGGCGTTCGCAACTGACATCGGCGTGGGCAATGTCTCCGGTGCAATGCATAATCTTGGTGAAGCAATAAGCAAGATGTCCGGTTCTGCAACCGTGATCAGCGCTATAGGCATCGCTGCTACTGGTGCAGCAATGATTACCATGGGGAGGGGGATCGCGCGGCTGGCTTTATCACCCTTTGGACGGATAGGGTTGATCGCGGGTACGGCTATAACGCTCATTGATGCCGTAAAAGGAGCTAACAGCATAGGTGAGTTTGCCGACAATTTAGCAAAGTTATCCATGGTTGAGTGGGCAATGATAGCGGGCGGGCTGGTATCTGTTGCTGGGCCGCTATTGAGTTTGAGAAACCTTATCGCTGGCGGAGCTGCGGCAACTGCCGCCACAACCGCCGCAGGAGCAGGTGGCGGTGCCGCTGCGGCGTCGGGAAGTGCAGGCGCAGGGGCAGGAATGCTTAGTCGGATCCTCGGAGCCGGTGGCGGCACAGGTGGGATGGTTGCTAGAGGCGGTCTTTGGGGATTGATTGCCTATGGCTTCTATAAAGGCCTTGAAGCCAAGGGACCCTCGGACCCTCGCTATATTGAGCCTGAATTTTTCGTTCAAAAATCAAACGAAAACAAGTTTATCGATACGGTGAATGGTGACAATACTGAACAACGCAAAGGTGCAGAGCGTGCGCTTCCAGCGGCTCCTTTGCCAAACCAACCGACTCAAACCGTTACGCAGCCGTTTAGTCTTGGAGCAATCTGGGACGCACTGACGGCGCCGTCACCTACAGCTGGGATTGGAAAGCCAGATGGACCGTCGGATGTTCTGTTAGTCGGAACGCCTGCTGTTGCGGTGGCGACGCCTGTGGAAACGCGGCCGAGCGGCGTACAGGATGTTCGCTTGACCAATCCGCCGGAGCGTCCGTCAATCACCAATCACATCACCGTCCATATGACATCCAATGCTTCGCCTGACGCTACCGCTCGTGCGATTGCGGACAAAGTGGCGGCGGCGTCCAATGGCGCATATTCAGACGGGGGTATGTGATGGCTATTCCTATGTGTCTCGGGCCGTTTATGTTTCACTCTCTGCGTTTCGGCTACAAGGGTCTGCGGCGCGACTTATCCACGAAATGGGCAAGTATTAACACTGTAGGCGGACTAAACCGCCTACAGTGGACGGGGGGCGATGAGGATACTTCGTCGATAGAAGGTGTTCTCTTCCCTCACGAATTTGGTGGGCTTGCGGTGTTAGAAGGCCTTCGTGGTGCCGCATCGGCTGGGGCGGTGCTTCCGCTTATTACTTTGGCTGGAAATGTCTACGGTTTGCACGTTGTCGAGGGGGTGACTGAGGATCAAACCTATCACACCAAGCTGGGACAGCCTCGCATGGATGTGTACCGCATACAGCTTAAACGTTATACTGGCGGCGCGTTCTCGCCGGTATCTGTCGTTCAGTCGTTGTTTGGGTGATGATTATGGGTAGGGTTTACACAACCATTCAGGGCGAAATGCTGGATGCTATCTGCCGTAAGGTCTACGGTGATGAAAGCGGATATGTTGAACAGGTGCTTGAAGCCAATCCGGGTCTTGCTGGCTTGTCGCATCGTTTGCCGATTGGCACAAAAATTCATCTGCCAGACTTAAGTCCGGCAGATGATAGTCAATCTGTGGTGTCACTCTGGGATTAGCTTATCCAGCGTCTACCTGAAACATGGTTTTCAAGAATGAGGTCCATGTATTTGCAACCTCACCGACGCAGGTGAATGTTTGGCCCTTCTTAATTTTGGAAACTTGATCAGTCCATTTTGATGACATCCCGCAGCGCACGAGAATACTTCGACCGATATCAACGTCAACCCAATAGCCTGAGAATGTCCCTTTTTCAACTTCAGTAACCTTGCCAGTTAGCTGGTAGGTCTTGCCGGACATATTGCTCTCCCACCACTTCTCCTGTTCCAGCTCGGTTTTGTTCTTCGAAATTCCTGCGCTTATTTCAGATGCTGTTATTGTAGGCGGAGCATCGACAGTGGGTGCGGTGAGCGTTTCTGTAGATTGAGATCTAATATGTTTTCCACTCAATACGGCGGCATCTATTGCGGGCATTTCTGGATTTTCTTGACATGTTAAATACAGACTAAGGTAAATGCTTTCACTTTCTTTTGTAGTTAGTTCGGAAAATTTTCTACCTGTTTCAGATAGGTAAGATCCCAGCGCAACAATGTTCACGTTGAAACCGTTGCCACCTATTTTTTTATTGTTTGAGTTTTCTGCAACTAGTTTCTGCATGTCGACTGCGTAGTCTTTGCAAGTTATCGGATGAAGATCGTCGGCCATAGCGCTCGAGCAAAACAATGCTGTTAGCAGCGTGAAAACACTCTTTCTTAACACTTGAATTCTTCCCCCTGTGTCGGATGATTATAATGAAGACTCCAGCCTTTGAAATAAAAGTCAACGGCAAAGCTGTCGCGTCCATTATGAATGAACGCCTCATTTCTTTGACTGTTACCGATAAAGAGGGTGTTGGCTCGGACGCCGTCGATTTTGAAGTTAATGACGGCAACCCCTTTGCAGAAATACCAAAGAAAGGTGACGATCTCGAAGTGTCCCTTGGCTATCTGGAAACGGGGATATTAGCTTTCGGCTCTTATACGATTGATGATCCCGAAGTCCGCTGTCTGCCATATGGCATGAACATCAGGGGCAGGGGTGCTAATGTCCGCGACAAATTCAAACAAAGCCGTTCGCGCCACTGGGACGAAAAGACCGTCAAAGAAATCTTGCAGCAGATCGCGTCCGAGAACGGCTTGCAGCCTGTCATTGATGATGAGGTTGCAGCGCATAAGTATCCATGGTTTGGGCAGCAAGATGAAAGCGACATGCACGTCTGTGAACGTCTTGCGCGTATTCATGGTGCATTATTCTCGATCAAGGATGGCAAGCTGGTTTTTGCAAAGCGGGGCAGTGGCAAGTCTGCCACCGGCAAGGATCTAACGCCTATTGTGGTTGGGCCGTATGAGATCGTGCAGGGCACCTGTCGAATAAACTTTGCGTATCGAAAGAAGATCAAGAAAGTGCGGGCTAAAACTCGCGACAGGGCAACGGCTGAAACTGTCGAAGTCGAGGAAGATAGCGACGATGAGGGTACAGCCGATTACAACCTGAAAGAAAACTACGGTTCGGAAGCTGAAGCAAAGAAAGCCGCTAAGTCAAAAGCTGAAAGTTTGAAATCTGAAACAGTCAAAACGTTTGTGACTGTTTTTGGAGATCCGTCGATCCGTGCGGGCGCTCCATTCAGTTATGCAAATGTCCGTCCAGAGATTGACGGAATGGAATTCATAATCGAGACGGCTACGCATAAGATCTCCAAGGCCGGTTATACCACGGACATTGAGGCCAAGCTTAAGCCGGTCGCAGATAAATCAAAGTCGACCGACAAGAAAAAGTCGACGACGCCAAAAACAAATCAAAACAGTCCGAAAACACCGGAAGTTCCCGTGCCTAAGCCGCAGGCTCCTGCTGTTTCAACGCCTTCTACAGGCGGCTCTCCTATGGGCTGGGGCATTGGTCGCGCATAGCGCGAAATCGTAACAAACAATCGAGATCACAATGAAATACATCATCGGGAATTACCCGATCACCTTTCTCAAGTGGGTGATCTTCGGGCTGCTATTGCTTGGCCTGAAAGTTTTTGCCGTGATCTTGTCGCCAGCGCTGGCGTTATGGTCCGTCTTGGCGGGACGAACAATCTTACCCTATCCGTTTTCGCTGTTTCACACCCATGATGACGATCTGGACGGCGGGCAACACCAATTAGGTTGGCCGCAGGTCTCTAGCTTTAAACTGTGGTGGCAGCGAACGAAATGGATTGCCCGAAACCCGGCATATGGCTTTGCGGCGCACGTGCTTGGGTTTTCGACGGTGGGTGTCGTGACAAGCTATGAGCTCATAAAACGTAACTTCGATTGGTCAAAACCTGATGCCCGATACGAGTGCGTAATGCATGATGCTAAGGGCCGAACGTTCTTTTCCTACCGCTCTCGCTTTAAGATTTTTGGCAAGCAATGCGGCTGCTGGATTGGCTGGAATTATGCAGCCTATGACGGGAAAACGCATCAGCTGAAAATCGCGGTTATCTCAATCTCAAAATAGAGGCTGTCATGCAGCTTGTGCCCGACTGGCGGCACGTCTTGCGAAAGGCGTGGTCTGTCCGCCTGATCCTGCTTGCCGGTCTGCTGACCGGGTTTGAAGTCGTGTTGCCGCTGCTCGGCGATGCTTATCCAATCCCTACAGGCCTATTCGCAATTCTGTCCCTCGTCGTGACGATGGCAGCTTTTGTGATGCGCCTCGTTTCTCAAAAGGTATTCCGTGATGGTGAGTAGATTGAAAAAGGCCGGTATCGGCGTGTCTGTGGCAGGTGCTGCGGCTATTGCCCTTGTAGGTGGTTATGAAGGCCTGCGGCTCAAAAGTTATCCTGACATCGTCGGTGTGTGGACCGCTTGCTATGGCGAGACCCGCAATATCAAGCCGGGGATGAGGTTTAGCAAAGCCCAGTGCGATCAGATGCTTGCTGACAGGCTGGTCGAATTTGAACAAGGGATGCGCAAGTGCCTGGTTAAGCCTGACACAGTGCCTATCCAGCCATATATCAGCTTCGTTTCCCTCTCATACAACATCGGTACAGGAGCGTTTTGTCGTTCAACTGTCGTTCGTAAGGCCAACGCGGGGGATTTGCGCGGCGCTTGTGACGCCATTCTGCTTTTCAATAAAGCGGGCGGTCGCGTTGTTAAAGGATTGGTCAACAGGCGGACTGACGAACGGAAACTGTGCCTTGAGGGCCTCAAGTGATGTTCGGCCTTCTCGATTATCTCAAAATAGGAGCGGGGATTGCAGCAGGGTTCATTCTCGCTGCGGCTTACTACAATGGCATCCCGATCCTGAAAGACATTCCGTACGTTGGCAGAGCGTTCGAAGGGCAGGCAAAGAAGGGCTTGGTACCAGAGTTTCAGGTGAAGGCACTTGAAGCCCAGATAGCCGAGGAGACACGGCAGCGGAAAGCGGGGCAGTTCGTTATCGCCTCCTATCAGGTGCAGCTGCAGAACGCTCGCGCTGCGGAAGCCGCTCAAATGGAAAAAACGGAACAGGAGATAGGGGATTATGAAAAGCGGCTTGCTGAGGCGGGGCGGGCTTGCCTGCTTGACGGCAATGATATTGAGTTCCTGCGCCAGCGATAAGCTGTTGCAGGAAGCTGCTGTGCAAAAGGGGAAAGCACACGCGCGGGTAATCCTTCCAGCCTATCCGGATGACTGCCGGCTGAAGGAAGCGCATGCGCCTTTGATTGTCGGTGCTGAGATCCGATCGATCTTAAGGCGTGAGAGACAAGCGTTGGCAAAGCAGAATGCTCGCACTGATCGCTGCGCCGGTTTTTATGACGAATTGGTCGAGGGGATGAGGTGATGCCAATGGATACGGAAGCGCCAGTCGTGGGCAAGATGATCGACTTGCCCGATGAAACCCGTGAGTTCCTTTCCCAGCTACGAGAGGAAGATATAGACCTGATGAAGGACGGGCTTGATCTAATCCGTTCGCTGCGCACGATTGGCCGCTTCATGCGGTGGGTAATCCTTGGCGTACTCGCCATCCTGATCGGCGTAGTGTCGCTGTATGAAAACACTGTGAAACTTCTGGCATGGTTTCAGAAGTAAACAAAGCCCCGCTCGTGCGGGGCTTTTTTGTTTGTGCTGTGGTAAGCGATTAGAAAAACATAATCAAATCATACGGCCCGTTCCTGTCCCACTTTTCTGCAAGCGATTGAATTATCTCGCTTTGTGTAGAACCTCCCGGACTCCGACGTTAGTAACGATAAGGTGGCGTGAACGCTCCATATTTTACCATCATATAGATTGCTGCTACGGACATGATTACAGGAATAATGAAACCTTGGATCCATACGTAGAAAAACCCAAAAAGTGAAATAGCTGTAAATTTCTTTCCAGCGTGTTCCAGTCTTACGGAATACAATTCTACATTAGTTACGAAGTCCCTGTGAAGACGCTTGTTATCTTCGTCGAGTGATTGAAAATCACTACTTTTCATATAGAAATTGTTGAATTCTTTTAATGCTTTAATGCCACCCCAAATGAAATCGCTATTAATTTTCAATTCAGTTCCGAAATTCGTTGTAATGGCGCTCTGTGAGTACCATAGGCGGAAAGATATGAGGTCGCCTAACCACTTAATCAGGTACGAGTAAGTGTACCATAGAGTCAAAGCAAGTAAGCTAACATCTACAATTGCGCTAGGAAAATCCATTCCAAGTAATTTAAAATCGTTGATGGGTAGTTCATATGCTTTGGCTAAAATAGTTATACTTGTTACCAGAAAGAGTTTAACCTGTGACTTCTCTGTAGTATCAGTAAGCACATCGCGTCCGCTAATCTTCGGCATAACGCCCCCGCTCAATTTATTTCTGTTGAAGTATGGTTAATAAAAATAACTGATGCCGTATCAAGGTGTCAAAAGGCTCACCGGCATTATGAACAAAAATATCTTCTGTTATTCATCTGGCTCTGTGCCGGTGTAGCCGCGATACATGCCCGCCGAAACAACCTTAATGGCTGTCGCTGTTTCTTCAGCTGACCAGCCTGCTGCAACCGCATCATCGATCAAGTCTCGTATCCCCGGCACGCCTGTGTCGGCAATAGCAGCTGCGGCATCAGCTTCTGATGTGCCTGATAATGTTGCTTGCTCGATCAAGTCTGCAATGCCTTGCGCTACTGCTTCCTGACAATCCAGATCGCGATCTGGGTAACTGCCTGCTTGTTTTGGTTTCAACATGGTGCTCTCTCCCTTTTTAGGAGAGCAGGTAGCGCGCTTATTATCTTCGTCCAGCCAAGGCGTCCTCACCTTGCTGCTTATGTTCGTAGCAAAACCAAAGTTGGCCATACTTCGTTTTGTAACCGTATGTGCCCCATGCCTTGCATTCGTCAGCATCGCACCAATGCTCCCACTTGCCGCCGGGCTTGGAAACACGGCCATCATCGGTTCCGTATCCGCTCATGCCAGACCACCCACAAACCCGCTCATTTCTTTGAGGCGCACCATGGAAAGGCGCATTGTGCCTTTGCAGCCTCTCCCCTTGCAACGTGCCATGCTCTCAATCTGATCGAGATAGAGTTGCGACCGATCAACAGTCTCGCAGAGCAATATCTTATCGGTGTAGGCTAAACGGTTACACTTCCGGCAGATCAACTCCAGCTTTTGATCATCTGCCAGATCGCCAACTTTGATTGTCGTTTTCCAGTTTCCCATCACCAAAAGTCCTCAGCGGATGGTATGCGGGTGTAACTGATCTTTCCGCCTACGTGTCCGCCTGCCGGTGGCTTCCATTCCCCCATGCTGACGATGGTGCCGGAATATTTGCTGTTGAGTTTATCGACGGCACCGTTTGCGCGTTCCCATTTCTGGCGCAGATGATCGTCATTGTTGAGCAGATCGATTTGGCGCTCGTCGGCTGGCGATAGATCATACAGGGTGACGCCGACCCGGAAGATCGTGGTTCCTCTAGGAAATTCGCGGCGGACACGGTTCCAGAGTGCATTAAGGCCAGCCAAGATTGCTTGATCGTCATTCACGACGGATAGCCCTTGTTTGCCCAGCCATGAGCCGTCATGGATCGAAAGCCAGAGCCATAGACCTCCAGCGTAGAAGTTTTCGCGGCGCAGGCGACGTGCGGCTTTTGTCAGCAAGAGGCGTGAGATTTCGTAAGCGCCGTCGATCTTGCGGGATTCTGGCGGCAGCACGCGCCCATGGCCAAACATGCCGCGCTGTTGCTCTGGCGCTTGGATGTCATATCCATGCAGGGCATACCAAAGCCGCTCACCGTTCACGTTGTTCCAGATCTTGCGCATGTGCTTCGGTTGCAACGCGTAAAGCTGTTCTGTCGTGTACACGCGGTTTTTGTAAAGCCGTTGCGCCAAGCTCGATCCAATGCCCGGAATGTCTTCCAGTTGGATTTTCAGTAAGGGTGCTGGCATCGATGCCGGATGCCAGATCGCAAGGCCGTTGCCATAACTGCCGTGACGTTTACTTTCGTCTTTCCCAGCCTTGCACGCGATCTTCGCCAGCTGGCGGTTTGCTGCAAAACCAATCGAGCTGGTGATATATGGCCCGATGTTGTCAGCGATAGCGGCCTTGATGCGTGCTGATAGCAATTCAGGATCACGCTTGCCACTATCGTCCAGTACGCACGTCAGCTCATCGATACTCTTTGCCGTATCAATCGCAATGACGGTTTCAATCTCGCAGAGCAGGGCATTATGAGCGCGACGATATAGGTCTGGTTTCTGTGGCACGAGAATGAGATCCGGACAAACCCGCAGCGCGTCCTTGATTGGCATCACATTCTTCACGCCCAGCGCTTTCGCTTCTTTAGAGCAGGCGATCACGGCGGTTCTATTGGTGCCTTCAAACGGAACAACACCGATTGGCCGACCTCGTAGCCGCTTGTCGCACTGCTGCTCGACCGAAGCAAAGAAGCCGTCAAAGTCGAGATACAGCCGTTCAATCGTCTCAGGCAGGCGCATTTCAAACTCCAGAAAACAGGGCGCACGAAACCTGTCCCGAGTACATAGGCACTAAGGAACATATTCCGCAATTAGGGGAATGTTCCTAAAATGTTCTCATTTTATGAATTAGTCAACTCTGCATTTTTTCGATGTGGAAATGATGTGGATTAATGGCGGCTGTTGTTCGCGTAACATCGGCAGTCATTTTCCGACCTGATTTTCACTAATGACATCTCTTCGGTGTTATAAAATTCGGCCTTGAATTGGCTGGAATTCATTCCGATCTTGTCTTTTGTCGGCTGTGATTGTAGTAGGTGCGCCAACGTGTGATTTTGCAGCGCAATCTTGCGTTACGCACAGTGACACAAAATGGGATACAAGCCTACCGGATTGGTGGATATTGTGTAACAAAATCAATAGATGGGGTTAGGTGCGGCTGCTCTCTATCCGCACCAACTGCTGCAAGGCAACAGAATTTCTCTCCCGCGACAAGGCACATAGGCCGGCAACGGCGGGACAATGACAAGAAGTGAAGGTTTGAACATGCAGGTTACCGAAACGCTCAATGAAGGGCTGAAGCGCGAGATTAAAGTCGTGGTTCCGGCCGGAGATCTCGAAGCCAAGCTCTCTGAGCGGCTCGAAACTGCGCGTGGTCGCGCCAAGATTAACGGTTTCCGTCCAGGCAAGGTGCCAACGGCACACCTGCGCAAGACCTACGGCAAGTCCTTCATGGCTGAGATCGTGAACGAAATCCTCAACGATTCGTCGCGTTCGATTCTTGCGGACCGCAACGAAAAGTCGGCAACGCAGCCCGTCGTTTCGATGTCGGAAGACGAAAAAGAAGCTGAAAAGGTTCTCGACGGCAAGGCCGATTTCGTTTTCTCGCTGACCTACGAAGTTCTGCCAACGATCGAAGTCAAGGACTTCACGAAGATCGCTGTCACCCGTGAAGTCGTCGATATTTCGGAAGAAGAAGTTGACGAACAGGTCAAGCGCGTTGCTGCTTCGACCCGTACCTTTGAAGCAAAGAAGGGTAAGGCCGAAAACGAAGATCGCGTAACGATCGACTATCTCGGCAAGCTCGATGGTGAACCATTTGAAGGCGGCGCAGACACCGATGCGCAGCTCGTTCTTGGTTCGGGACAGTTCATTCCTGGCTTTGAAGAGCAGCTTATTGGCCTCAAGGCTGGCGACGAGAAGGTTATCAACGTAACTTTCCCTGCTGAATACGGTGCGGCGCACCTCGCAGGTAAGGAAGCAACCTTCGACATCACCGTAAAAGGCGTTGAAAAGGCTGGCGAACTCGTTCTCGACGATGAAACCGCTAAGAAGCTCGGTATTGAGTCGCTTGAGCGTCTGCGTCAGGTTGTTCGCGAACAGATCGAAAGCCAGTACGGACAGATCACCCGTCAGAAGGTAAAGCGTCAGATTCTTGACGCGCTTGATGGCGATTACCAGTTTGAAACCCCGGAAAAGCTTGTTGAAGCCGAATTCAACAACATCTGGCAGCAGATCAACTTCGACCTGCAGCAGGCTGGCCGCTCCTTCGAAGACGAAGAAACCACGGAAGAAGCTGCTCGCGAAGAGTATCGCAAGCTTGCTGAACGTCGCGTTCGTCTCGGTCTGGTTCTCTCCGAAATCGGCGAAAAGGCTGGCGTAGAAGTTTCTGAAGAAGAACTGCAGCGCGCTGTCTTTGATCAGGTACGCCGCTACCCAGGTCAGGAAAAGGAAATCTACGAATTCCTGCGCAAGACGCCGGATGCCGTTGCGAACCTCCGCGCGCCAATCTTTGAAGAAAAGGTCGTTGACCATCTGCTCGCAAACATCAACGTGACCGACAAGAAGGTCTCGAAGGAAGAGCTGACCGCAGAAGACGAAGATGCAGCTTCGGAAGCAAAGCCAGCCAAGAAGGCTGCGCCTAAGAAGAAGGCCGCTCCTAAGAAGAAGGCAGAAGAAAAGTCCGACGAGGCTTAATTCTTTTCACGCCCACTTTATCAGAAGGCCGCGCAATGCGCGGCCTTTTTCGTTTCATCTCCTGCAATTGATTGGCCGAAAAGCTTGCATCGTTGAGGGCTTTGTTCTAGCCAGTATGCAATCCGTTTTTAGCTCAATCCGAATATTTGCGAGCCAGCATGTCCCTTATCGATACGCGTATACCTGAACCAAAACGTTTCATTTCTGGCGCAACTGGCGACTGGGAAGTGGTCATCGGCATGGAAGTCCATGCGCAGGTTACGTCCGAGTCGAAGCTGTTCTCCGGTGCCTCCACATCCTTTGGTGCTGATCCGAATGCCAACGTATCTCTGGTTGATGCTGCCATGCCAGGCATGTTGCCGGTGATTAATCTTGAATGCGTCAAACAGGCTGTCCGTACAGGCATTGGTCTGAATGCGCAGATCAATCTCAAGTCGGTTTTTGATCGCAAAAACTATTTCTATCCCGATCTGCCGCAAGGCTATCAGATTTCGCAGTTCAAGCAGCCGATTGTTGGCGAAGGCAAGATCATGATCTCCGTTGGTCCTGACAACAAGGGCCAGTTCGAAGATGTTGAGATCGGCATTGAGCGTCTGCATCTCGAACAGGATGCGGGCAAGTCGCTGCACGACCAGCATCCAACCATGTCCTATGTCGATCTGAATCGTTCCGGTGTGGCGCTGATGGAAATCGTTTCCAAGCCAGACCTGCGTTCGTCTGACGAAGCACGTGCTTATCTGACCAAGCTGCGCACGATTGTTCGCTATCTCGGCACCTGTGACGGCAATATGGACGAAGGCTCGATGCGCGCTGATGTGAACGTCTCCGTTCGTCGTCCGGGCGGTGAATTCGGCACGCGTTGCGAAATCAAGAACGTCAATTCGATCCGCTTTGTTGGTCAGGCGATTGAAGTTGAAGCACGTCGACAGATTGCTATTCTGGAAGACGGTGGTTCAATCGATCAGGAAACCCGCCTGTTTGATCCTGTAAAGGGCGAAACCCGTTCGATGCGCTCAAAAGAAGAAGCGCATGACTATCGCTATTTCCCGGACCCCGACCTTCTACCGCTCGAATTCGATCAGGCTTTCGTTGATGCGCTTGCCACTGATTTGCCTGAGTTACCCGATGTCAAAAAAGACCGCTTGGTCGAAACGCTCGGCATTTCGGTTTATGACGCTTCGATTCTCGTCTCGGAAAAGGCAATTGCAGACTATTACGAAGCGGTGAGTGAGGGTCGTGACGGCAAGCTGGCTGCAAACTGGGTCATCAATGATCTTCTTGGCGCATTGAACAAGGCTGGCAAGGACATTGAAGAATCGCCTGTTTCGCCAGCGCAGTTGGGCGGCATCATCGATCTGATCAAGGACGGAACAATTTCCGGCAAGATTGCCAAGGAACTCTTTGAGATCGTCTGGAATGAAGGTGGCGATCCGAAGAGCCTCGTTGAAGAACGCGGTATGAAACAGGTCACGGATACCGGTGCGATTGAGAAAGCCGTTGACGATATTATCAGCGCCAACCCGGACAAGGTTGAACAGGCCAAGGCCAAGCCAAGCATGGCGGGTTGGTTCGTTGGTCAGGTGATGAAGGCAACAGGCGGCAAGGCCAACCCGCAGGCCGTCAATGATCTGGTTAAGTCCAAGCTTGGGATTGAAGAATAATGTGGGTTCGCAGCGCCAGTGAGGCCGATCTGAAGGCTGTGCACGAGTTGCTGGTTTCGACTTGGCATGCGACCTTCGATGACGTTCTTGGCCGGGAGACGGTCGACGCCGTTACCGGAAAATGGCACTCGGTTGCAGCACTCAAAGCCAATCTCAAGAAGCCATATTCGGAATTTATCGTTGCAGATAACGGCGAGGGCGGTATCGATGGAATGGCTTTTGCAAGCCAGACCGGAGAAGGCAAAGCCTCGCTGCACCAGCTTTATGTGCGCCCCGAAGCGCAGGTACAGGGCATCGGCACAATGCTTCTGGCAGAAGTCGAAATGGCTTTCCCGGGTGTGAACACGATGCGCCTTGAAGTGATTGAGCGCAATGAAAAGTCGGTTCGTTTCTATGAGCGCAAAGGCTATGCGCGGGTTGGGCGCAGTGAAGATTGGGGTGATCCCAATTGCAAGGAACCGGTGCTGATTATGGAAAAGTCTCTTGAAGGCTGGAGCATGTAGGAACGCGTTGCTGCCGCTTCATACTCTTGTGACAGCGGCAACTTGCCCCTTGCGTTGCGCGTTTGATAGGGCCATAAGCGTTGAAAACCCGGCAGTTTTACTGCCTGTGGCAATAACGGATCTGGATAGGTCATGAAGAAATTTCTTACGCAAGTCTTCACATGGTGGAATGGCCAGACACTTGGCACCCGCTTTCATACCTGGCGCAAAGGCGAACGGGTTGGTGAAGACGAGTTCGGCAATATTTACTATCAGGGTGGTAAAGACTCTGAAGGTCGTACACGCCGCTGGGTCATTTTCAATGGCTATGCGGAAGCAAGTGCTATTCCTCCGGGCTGGCATGGCTGGATGCATCACCGTGTTGATACACCGCCAAGCAAGGAAGATTACAAGCCGCGCGACTGGCAGAAGCCACATTTGCAGAACCTGACAGGTTCGCCGCTGGCTTATCGTCCAAAAGGTGCTATCGCGATTCCGGGAACGCAGCCTGCGGAACGCCCGCGCGTGACCGGCGAATACGATGCCTGGACACCGGGCAGCTAAGTTTTATGAAAAGATCGGCGTGTGGTTTACCGCCGGTCTTTTTCTTTAGCGTCATACTGCAAAAGCCCTGAGGATAGATGTTTGCGAAGCATTGTTGCTTGCAGCTGGGCTACGAATCGTCACAATTGGCGATTAGAAACGATTGCGGCTCTATATTTAACCAGATTGTACGGATATCCGTTTTGACGAAGCATTCTCCCGGCACGGCTGTTAACGGAAAGAACTGGATAATGAGTGCTGCGAAACTCGCTTTGCTCACAGCTCTCGCTGGTACATTGAGCTTTAATACAGCCTATGCAGAGCGCATTTCCAATCCTGTTGCCGAATTTTCGGGGTTGGACAAGATCACTGGGCGCATCACAACCTTTGATGTTTATATCAATGAGACAGTGCAATTTGGTGCGCTGCAGGTAACGCCCAAGGTTTGCTATTCTCGCACTGAGAATGAGGCACCGCGCACAGATGCCTTTGTCGAAGTTGATGAAATCACACTTGACCGAAAAATCCGCCGGATTTTTACAGGCTGGATGTTTGCGGATAGTCCTGGCTTGAACGCCGTTGAACACCCGATTTATGACGTATGGCTGAAGAACTGCAAGCAGTCTTCTGACGTCCCGCCGCCTGATCAACGCAAATAATCTTGAGATTCAGAATAAAGCTGTTCCCTGAAGCGCGTCTTCGAGCAGCTTTTCATATTTCTTGCGCCGGACTTCGATCGCACCGAAGCGCTCAAGATGCGCGGTCGTGAACTGGGTATCGAGCAGCACAAAGCCCTGCCGCTTCAGATGTTCCACCAGAAAAGCGAGGCAGACCTTTGATGCGTCACGCTTGCGCGTAAACATGCTCTCGCCAAAGAAAGCGCGTCCCAGCGTAACGCCATAAAGTCCACCCACGAGCTTACCCTCATGCCACGCTTCAACGGTGTGGCAATGACCGGCATCAAAAAGCTGACCATAAGCTTCGCGAATTGGCCCGTTAATCCATGTGCGTGCTCGTTCGCCGGTGCCGCTTGCGCAGCCGTCGATAACTCCCTCGAAATCGCTGTCGAGACGGATTTCAAAAACTGCTTGCCGGATGGTTTTTTGCAGGCTTTTCGGAACGTGAAAGCCATCAAGCGGGATGATGCCGCGTTTTTCAGGACGAACCCAGAAAATCTCCGGGTCATCCGCTTCTTCTGCCATCGGAAAAACTCCGGTGGCGTAGGCCCGCAGGAGCAACTCCGGGTCGATTGAATAGTCGTCCGGGGAAGCTCCTGCGGTCACTTTACTTATGCACCTGGTGTTTCAGACTGCTTGGCCAGATATTTTTCCAGCCAATGAATGTCGTAGTCGCCATTGGCGATGTCCTGATTGGAAATCAGGTCCTGGAACAGGGGCAGGGTCGTCTTGACACCATCGACCACGAACTCATCAAGTGCGCGACGCAGACGCATCATGCATTCAACGCGGTTGCGGCCATGAACGATGAGCTTGCCGATGAGGCTGTCATAGTAAGGCGGGATGCGGTAGCCGGAATAGACGCCCGAATCCACACGAATGCCAAGGCCACCCGGCGTATGGTAATGCGTGATCAGACCCGGTGAGGGCGTAAAGTTACGCGGATCTTCCGCATTGATACGGCATTCAATGGCATGACCGGAGAAGCGGACTTCATCCTGCTTGACCGAAAGACCGAGACCTGCTGCCACACGGATCTGCTCGTGTACGAGATCAATGCCGGTGATCGCTTCGGTAACCGGATGCTCCACCTGCAAACGGGTGTTCATTTCGATAAAATAGAACTCGCCGTTTTCATATAGGAACTCAATCGTGCCAGCACCGCGATAGCCCATGTCGGCAACAGCATTGGCGCAGACCATGCCGATCTTGTCACGTGCTTCAGCGTTCAACGCTGGGGAATTGGCTTCTTCCCAAACCTTCTGGTGGCGGCGCTGCAACGAGCAGTCGCGTTCGCCCAGATGGATTGCATTGCCTGCACCATCGCCCATCACCTGAACTTCGATGTGACGCGGCTTTTCGAGATATTTCTCGATATAGACTGCATCGTCACCAAATGCCGCACCCGCTTCGGTACGAGCGGTTGAGAGAGCGACTGAGAGGTCTTCCTCGGTGCGTGCAACCTTCATGCCGCGACCACCACCGCCGGCGGATGCCTTGATGATGACCGGATAGCCGATTTCTTTTGCGATGCGCTTGGCTTCGTTTTCGTCGGTTACACCGCCATCTGAACCCGGAACGACTGGAATGCCAAGGCGCTTAGCCGTGCGCTTGGCTTCAATCTTGTCGCCCATGATACGGATATGCGAAGAGGTTGGTCCGATGAAGGTAATGCCGTGTGCTTCAAGAATTTCAGCAAACTTAGCATTTTCCGACAGGAAGCCGTAGCCCGGATGGATTGCATCCGCGCCTGTGATTTCGCAAGCGGCAACGATTTGATGAATATTCAGATAGCTGTCGCGTGATGGAGGCGGTCCAATGCACACACTTTCGTCCGCAAGGCGAACATGCATCGCATCGGCGTCTGCCGTGGAATGAACTGCGACCGTCTTGATGCCCAGTTCTTTACAAGCCCTGAGCACGCGAAGAGCGATTTCGCCACGATTGGCTATGAGTATCTTTTGAAACATTGCGCTTTGCTGCCCGTTCATTGAATAAGCCGAAATTCTTCTGACCAAATCGTCGTCTTATTCGATGACGACCAGCGGCTCGCCGAATTCGACGGGCTGTGCATCTTCGATCAGAATAGCCTTGACTGTACCGGCGCGCGGAGCGGCGATCTGGTTCATGGTCTTCATGGCTTCGATGATCAGAAGGGTCTGGCCTTCCTTAACCTGTGTGCCAACTTCGATGAAGTTGCGTGCGCCGGGAGCAGGCGCCAGATAGGCGGTGCCGACCATTGGTGAAGGAACAGCGTTCTTGCTGAGTTCAGCCTTGGTTGGCTCTGTGGCAACAACAGCAGCGACAGGTGCTGGGGCCGCGGCGGGTGCTGCCTGCATCACGGTGGCAGCCGCCTGAACCGTTACCTTGCGCGAAACGCGAATACGCAGATCGCCATGCTCGACTTCAATGTCGGTCAGGTCGGTTTCATTGAGAATGTCCGCGAGATCGCGGATTGTTTCTTTGTCGATGACGGATGATTTGCTGGACATATCAGGCCCCTTTACGCTTGCCCGTTGTTTTCTTCTTCTTTGGCAATTGCCGCGAGTGCGCGCAGGCCGAGCAGGTATCCTTCCGCGCCAAAGCCGCAGATAACGCCTTTGGCGACTGCGGAGACATAGGAGTGATGCCGGAAAGCTTCACGCGCATGAATATTAGAAAGATGCACTTCCACAGCCGTAACCTTGGCCGAGCGGATGGCATCGTGAATAGCAACCGAAGTATGACTGTATGCAGCCGGATTGATCAGGACATAGGCGTTTTTCTCGCCTGCTTCCTGAATCCAGCTCACCAGCTCACCTTCATAATTGGTCTGGCGAAAATCGATAGCAAGGCCCCATTGTTCAGATTCACGTTTGCAGCTCGCTTCGATATCATCGAGCGTTGCCACACCGTAGATACCCGGCTCGCGCTTCCCCAGAAGGTTGAGATTGGGACCATTCAGAACAAAAACCGTTTTTACCATGTTCATCCGTTGTGGATTACGGGCCTATTACGAAATTTCGACTACACTTCGCATTTCATATAGAGGGCTTAGACGCAAGCTGAAACCCTCTAAATCAATGCTAATGTTTCACCACCGCGTTTTTCCCGCTATTCTTTGTGGAATGAACGCAATATGTGGCAAAAATAGTCATTTATACGCTCTGATTAAGTGATTGCGCGTCCTCGAAAATCAAGAAGATGCGATCTCAATCAGGCTAGCTTTTGTTTGCCGAGCGTGCGGCTGCGATTCTTTCGATCAAACCTTCGGCACCAATTGCACCCGGAACAAGTTCGTTTCCGATGATGTAAGACGGCGTTCCGGTGATGTTGAGCTTTTGGGCAAGCTGATAGGTTGCCTGGAAAGCCTTGGTGATGGCTGGATCTTTCATCTTTTCACGAAGCTGTGTTTCATCCGCTCCGAGCTTGACCGCGTCAGCTATCGCAGACGCTTCCGTTGCGCGTTCCTGTGCACCGAGAAGAAGCTCATGATATTCGACGTATTTTTCGGGCATCAAAGCTCTGAAAGCTTGTGCCACGACATGTGCACGCATGGAATCCGGGCCGAGAATTGGGAATTCCTTCATCACGAAGCGCACATTCGGATCGTTTTTGAGAATGGCTTCCATGTCGGGCAGGGCACGTTTGCAGTAGCCGCAGTTATAATCGAAAAACTCATAAACAGTGACATCACCGTTTGGATTGCCAAACACAGCATCATGCGCTGGATTGAAGAGCTGGTCTTTGCTGGAAGCCAGGATTTGCTTGACCTGTTCCTGCGCGGCCTCTGCCTGCTTGGTTTCAAGCGCCGTCTGCACCTCGACCATGATTTCAGGGTTCTGCAACAGATAGTTGCGAATAATGTTCTCAATGCCCTGTTGGGTCATTGCGGGGTTAGCCCTCGCGACGACAGGGGCTACCGGCGCGGCCTGATTGGCTGTACTGCCTGCATAAAAACCCAGAGCAAGGGCTGCGGCACCAACAACGCCACCAGCGATCGAGCCCAAAATCACGTTCTTCATAACTTTCACTTTCTTACGTGCTGAAAAGCTGTGCAGGACATCGATGCCAAGCCTAGCTGATATAGCGTCTGTGCTGATTATTTTTTTGCCTTTGCGTTGATAATATCCTGCGCACGCAACCAGTCGGGCGTTCCCCGCTTAAGCTGTTTTTGCGCACGGATCGCAAATATCTGCGCCTGTTGTAGGTTCCCGGAATAATAGTTCATGTCCGCGGTCGCAAGGTCTGCGCGTGCCATGTCCCCTGACTGGCCGTAGGCTTGCGCCAGAAACCCATATCCGCCGGGGAATTCCGGGTCCGCAGCGATGCCGGCTTTCAATTCTCTGATGGCCGCAGGCATATTGGTTTTGTTACCCGTGAGCATCAAGGCACGACCATAGCTCATGCGAAGCAATGGCGATTTGCGTGTATCGAGCGAGACTGCGCGCTCGAAAGCCTTGGCAGCAGCTTCTGGATTGTTCGCCTTGATCAGAACTTCTCCCATCATTTCCTGAAAATACGGGTTCTTCGGTTGTTCTTTAATCAGCGCTTCGAATTTTGGTATTGCGGAGCGTGCGGAACCGTTCAGATAAGTTGTAATCGCGTTGCCATATCGGGCGGGTAAGCCGCCGGGATTGGCGCGGAACATGCGCTGCAATGCGCCCATATTATTGGAATAGGCTGCGATCTTGGCGCGCGCCATGTCATGTCGGAGCTGGAGAGCGGGTGAATCGACCTTGTTGAAATTCGGGCTCTTCTTCGCAAGCTCCTCAAGATTGGCAATGCGTTCGCGCGGCAGCGGGTGGCTGATGCGATACTGGTCGATCTGCGTGCCGGAAAGCGAAAGCGCAGATGCAAAACGCTGGAACGTATCCAGCATACCCTTCGTGGATTGGCCTGTTGCATTGAGATAATTCACAGCCAGCCGATCTGCGGTGATTTCTTCGGTGCGCTGATAGCTGAGCAGGCTACGCATTGCCATTTCAGAACTGCCCATAGCAATGCCCCCACCAGCGCCAGCAGCAGCACTGCTACCGGTTGCTGCACCTGCAACACCCGCCCCAACACCCAAAAGCATACCGATAACGGCCATGGTGCGTGCGCGGCTTAATTGTTCACGCAGCCGGTCCTGATGACCACCTGCAATGTGGCCCGCTTCATGCGCAATCACGCCGATGATTTCATTGGGCGTTTCCGCCTGCATGATTGCACCGGTATTGATAAAAATACGGCGACCATCAACGAAGGCGTTGAAACTCTGCGAATTGACCAGGATGACGCGGACACCGCGTCCGCCAAGTTTTGCTGCTTTGAGAATGGGGGCGGCGTAATCTGCAACCAGCGCTTCAATTTCAGCATCGCGAACAATCGGAACACCGCCGCCGCGCGATTGCGCCTCTGCAGGCGATATGCCTGTCACAGCCACAGCGAGGGCTGCAAATGCGGCCACTGAGCGGCGCATCATAGTTTGAAAGGAAATCGCTTTGGCTGAGAAAGTTGCAGTCATACTTTCCATATTGCCCCTCATTCTCCTCAAATCTGGCTTATAATTAATAGGGTTTTGGTGCGAATCTTAGCACTTCCATATGTCTCTAAGTATCTTAAATCAAACTTCATCGCTGTTTTTACTATAGCGCTGTTGCTTTACCAATCCGGCGATTATAGGGCGGGGGAGTTGAATTGCATTCACCGCTTTTCTGGAGGCCAAGTTGAATATTCTTTCCAACCGTAGCGCAGTCGAACCGTTTCACGCCATGGATGTTCTGGCGGAAGCCAATCGTCGTCGTGCTGCGGGCCATCCGATGATTTCGATGGCAGTCGGGCAACCGGCAGACCCGGCACCGCAAGCCGTCCGGCTGGCTGCGGAGCGTGCACTGAAAGATGGCCGCATCGGTTATACGGATGCGCTTGGCCTGATTGAACTGCGCGAAGCGATTGCTGAGCATTATGCGCACAACTATGGTGTGTCGGTTTCTCCGGAACGCATTGCGATTACCACAGGGTCGTCAGCAGCCTTTAATCTAGCATTTCTCGTCTATTTCGACCCCGGTGATCGCGTTGCGATCACGCGTCCGGGCTATCCAGCTTATCGCAATATCCTGAAGGCTCTTGGTCTTGAAGTGGTGGAAATTGCCAATGAGGGCGGAGCATCCGGCGCGTTGACGGCAAAGGCGCTTGCCGCAGCCCACGCAGAAAAGCCGTTGAAAGGGGTGCTTTTTGCAAGCCCTGCCAACCCAACGGGCGCGGTGATTGACAAGCCCGAACTCAAAGCAATCATTGAGACCGCGCAGGATCTCGGCATCCGCGTTATTTCTGATGAAATCTATCACCGCCTTTCCTATGAGAAGGAAGATGTGACGGCATTGCAGATGTCAGACGATGTAACGATCATCAATTCGTTCTCCAAATATTATTGCATGACCGGCTGGCGCATCGGCTGGATGGTTCTGCCTGATGCCGATGTACGCGCTATCGAATGTCTGGGGCAGAGCCTTTATATTTCCGCACCGGAGCTTTCGCAGCGCGCAGCAATTGAAGCGTTTAACGCGACCGCTGAGCTTGAACGAGTCAAAGACCGCTATCGTCAGAACCGGAAAATTCTGCTTGAGCATTTGCCGCGCATGGGGCTCAATCTCGCGGCACCGATGGATGGCGCATTCTACGCCTATTGTGATGTGTCGCGCTTTACCAATGACAGTATGCAATTTGCGCGTCGCATGATCGCTGAAACCAACATAGCCGCAACACCCGGACGTGATTTTGATCCGATCGATGGTCACCGGACGATGCGTTTTTCTTATGCAGGCAGCCTTGGAGAAATAGAGGAAGCGGTTCGTCGCCTCGAAGAATGGCTTCCGCAGCAGAAAATCTGATCGCTACTAAATCGATATTGTAAAACAAAAACCGGCGTCTCCGCCGGTTTTCTTATATTCTACATCAGAATTTTGGCAGGGCTTAGAAAAAGCCCTTTTTCTGCCACCAGCCACCGCGCTTCGGCTTCTGTTCTTCAGCGTCGCTTGATGTAACAACGGGCTCTGAAACCTTCTGCGGTTCTGCAATGGTCGCCACTTCTGCCTCGGCAACAGTTTCCTTGACCGCAGTCTCTTCAACCTCCGGCTTTGCTGCCGTCTTGCGTGGACGACGCTTCGGTTTTTCCGTTTCAACGGCTTCCGCAGGCGCAGGCGCTTCTGCCGGAGTTTCCTCCTCAACAGCCTTCTTGCGCGAGCGTGTCTTGCGGACAGGCTTGGTTGCTTCATCTGCAACACCATCTTCAGAAGCAACTTCTTCAGACTTCGCAGTCTTGCGACTACGCGGCTTGCGGGCTGGCTTTGCGGGTTTTTCCGTATCTTCAACGCTGGCCGCTTCGGGCGCTTCTACCACATCAACCGTAACGGCTTCTGCTGCAACAGCTTCGCTGGCAACGATGTTCGCCGGTTCTTCTTCAACCTTAGCCGGGATAACCGGTGTGTAGCCGACAAATTCCGGATCAGGTATTTTTTTGACCTGAATATCGTCTTCACGACGGTTCTTGCGTCCACCACGGCGGCCACGACGACGCTTCTTGCGACGATCTTCTTCGCTCTGTGAAGCGCTTTGCTGAGTGCCCGTGTTCTCTTCATCATCTTCGTCAGATGCGTCAGAGTCCGTTTCAGCCTGTCCGTTCTGCTCACCATTTTCGCGATCACGACCACCGCGACGGCGGCGGCGACGGCGACGTTTGCGATCACCTTCTTCGCTGTTTTCTTCGCGCGGCTGCGCTTCGGTCTTGATTTCTTCTTCACCGTCATCCTCATCAAGCGGGATGTCGGGGTCGTTGAGATCATCTTCGTAGACAATTGGCTGCGCAGGCTGGATTGTCACTGGACGCGTCGATGGCGCACCCTTGTCGATGACAAAATGCTGATGACCAACGCTGTCGTCTGCATCAATGCTGATTTCGGCACCGAAGCGGCCTTCAAGTTCAGCCAACAATTCGCGCTTATGGTTCAGCACATAAAGTGCTGATGCAACCGGGGTGCGGACAGTGATGTCATAGCCCGAGTGACGCAGAAGATAGTCCTCAATGCCACGAATAATATGCAGCGCCATCGACGAGTCGGAGCGAACATGTCCCGTGCCACCACAATGCTGGCAAACCTGCATCGTGCTTTCCAGAACCGATGCGCGGATGCGCTGGCGCGACATTTCCAGAAGGCCGAAATGTGAAATGCGACCGACCTGAATGCGCGCGCGGTCGTCTTTCAGGCAGTCCTTCATCTTCTTTTCGACAGCACGGTTATTGCGCTTTTCTTCCATGTCGATGAAGTCAACAACGATCAGACCGGCAAGGTCGCGCAGACGCAGCTGGCGCGCAACTTCTTCGGCTGCTTCCAGATTTGTCTGGAGGGCAGTGTCTTCAATCGAATGTTCGCGGGTCGAGCGCCCCGAGTTTACGTCGATCGCAACAAGCGCTTCGGTCTGATTGATGATGAGGTAGCCGCCTGATTTCAGCGTCACTTGTGGCAGAAGCATCCGATCAAGCTGTGCTTCCAGACCATAACGTGTGAAAACGGGAACCTGTTCGCGATAAGGCTGAACAACTTTTGCGTGGCTTGGCATAAGCATCCGCATGAAGTCTTTCGCTTCACGATAGCCGGTTTCACCTGCAACGAGGATCTCTGTGATGTCTTTGTTATAAAGGTCACGGATCGAGCGCTTGATCAGACTGCCTTCTTCATAGACGAGGGAAGGTGCCGTCGATTGGAGGGTGAGCGTGCGGACATTTTCCCACATGCGCATCAGATATTCATAATCGCGCTTCACTTCCGCCTTGGTGCGGTTTGCACCCGCGGTACGCAAAATCACACCCATGCCCTGCGGCACTTCGAGGTCTTTGACGATTTCCTTAAGGCGCTTGCGGTCCTGCGGATTGGTGATCTTGCGCGAAATACCGCCGCCACGCGCGGTGTTCGGCATCAGAACTGAATAACGACCGGCCAGTGAAAGATAAGTCGTGAGAGCTGCGCCTTTATTGCCGCGCTCTTCTTTGACCACCTGAACCAGAATGATCTGGCGACGCTTGATCACTTCCTGAATGTTATATTGACGGCGATTGGTGCGACCATGCGATGGAAGTTCTTCCATTGCATCTTCGGACCCAACCGATTCAACCATGTCTTCTTCATTTTCGACATCGTTGTCGTCATCATCGTCGGCATCAATGGCTTCGGAAATGACATTGCCGTTCTGCTTCATCAGGGCGATGGCAGGTGTTCCGGGAACATAATTTGCAAAGGCCGGCCCGACGGGCTCTGCCGCAGGCAGACCGTTATTGGCGTTGCTGGAATACGAATCACCATTCTGATCATCGCGACGTCCGCGACGGCGATGACGACGCGAGCGATCATTGGCTTTCGCCTTTGGCTCGTCTTCGTCTTCTTCTGCACGCGCGGCTTTTGCTTCCGCTTCCAGCAGTGCCAGACGATCAGCAACCGGAATCTGATAATAATCAGGATGGATTTCAGAAAATGCCAGGAAGCCATGGCGATTGCCGCCATATTCCACGAATGCAGCCTGAAGCGAGGGTTCGACGCGGGTAACGCGCGCGAGGTAGATATTCCCTTTTAACTGCTTCTTATGCTCCGACTCAAAGTCGAATTCTTCAATTTTGTTGCCACGCGTTACGATAACGCGCGTCTCCTCCGGGTGGGAGGCATCTATAAGCATTTTGTTGGACATTAGTGTCTTTCCTGCCGGCGCGAAGACGCAAGCCGCGTGCGCCGGACGAAACCCTGAAGGCTGTCGTCCTGGCTGGGCTGTATCTGCCGGATGATATTGGGTTCGTCGGAATAAAAGCTGCTGTTGCTGCGCGCGATGGCCTCGTGGCGATCACGGTCTTCAGGCTTGCAATGGTCAGTCTTGCTTGACCCATAGCTGTTCCGAACGAAACGACCTCATATATGACCCGAAAAAGCCGGGCCGACCTCTTTGCTCTTCTGGAGCACTGGCGACAGCGCGTACCCATGCGCAGTCGGCCGATTAAAAAACGGAGATGGCAGGGGAGCCGTATTCCGTTGAATTCTGTGCGGGTTAATGGGTGGCGAACTTATTACACCACTGTTTTCGCTGACTTTCCTCGCGCTCCGTTTTGAAAACCGGCAAACGAATCTGGCAGCGATGCCATAACCTAACTTTAGCTTTTATGGCCTCGTTTGAACGATGACAAGTACGAATATCAGTTGACAGCCTCATCGCAATTTTGACGAAAGGTAGTTATAGAGCTGAAATTCGTTGATTGAGTCCCCGAAATGCGGGTTGAAAAGCCTTCATTAACCACAATTTTGTAGGGGTAGATTTGGAAGGCTTCGGGCTCAAAATCATTCCATAAAGTTTGGATAGCGATTACGGATGCAATGTCTGAACCAAAATTTTGATGATCAAAAAAAGTCGGCCATACGAATTGCTTTCGTGGCTTTCTCGATCATTTGTGCGGTCTTTTTTCAAATGGCCACAGCGAAAGCGGCGCCGGATGCACCGCTGATGGCGCTGACCTATCGCATGGCGGGCGATGATTTGCGCATGCGGATTGTGATTAATTTTGATCGCCAGCCGAAATTTTCCACATTGTTGCTCGCCAATCCGCATCGTTTGGTTTTTGATTTGCCGGAAACACGTTTCGGTTTTGATGACAAAAGCCTTGAGGCGAGGGGAATTGTTTCACGCGTGCGTTATGGTCTGGTCAGTGAAAACCGGTCCCGGCTCATTCTGACATTGCGCGGTCCTTTCAACGTCGAAAATGTTCAGGTTCTCCCGAATGAGACGACGCCCGGCTATCGTCTGGTTGCTGATATTGTTGCATCGTCGGATCGTGAATTCGCGGAAAAACTTGCGGCCCAGTATGACGTCACCGGTTCCACGGAACGTAAGCACGCCGCCAGTGCCACGGCACTTCCCCTCAGAAGTGATAGCAAGCGCCCGTTTGTTGTGATGATTGATCCCGGTCATGGGGGCATCGACAGCGGCGCTGAAAGCCTCAGTGGTATCAAGGAAAAAGATCTGACACTCGCTTTTGCGAAAGAATTACGGGACCGACTGGCCAAAGAGAAGAACATCAAAGCTTTGATGACGCGAGATGACGACAGGTTTCTGCGTCTTTCTGAACGTGTGCGTCTGGCGCGCCAGCATGATGCGGATCTTTTCATTTCGATCCATGCGGATACGATCAATCAGGGCGATATTCGCGGCGCAACGGTCTATACGATCTCCGATAAGGCGTCGGATTTCGTTGCGCGTGCCATGGCCGAGCGAGAAAACAAATCCGATAGCATCGGAGGTGCTACTCCTGAAGCGCAACCTGAAGTGGCCGATATCCTGCTTGATCTGACGCGGCGCGAAACGCATACATTTTCGCTCAGTTTTGCCGAGAAAGTCATTGGTGCGCTGCAAGGCGAGGTCAACCTTATCAACAATCCGCATCGTTTTGCAGGCTTTCAGGTTCTGCGGGCGCCGGATGTGCCGTCTGTTCTGATTGAAATTGGCTATTTGTCGAATGCAGAAGACGAAAAACTGATCAGCAATCCTGAATGGCGTCGGAAGCTTGCGGACCGCATTGCGGTGGCTATCAGAGCATTTGAAATTCAAAAACGTCCTGATATTTTGTCAAAAGGCTGAAATAGTGTAGTTTTCAGTAGGATTTAATATCTGGCGTTGCTTATAAGATGCATGGTTGCAACAGCTTTACGTATTTTTGTCACCCTTTTCGTATTGTGGGGGTTTAATTGGTAAAAACTTGGAAACGATCTTGCCTTTGACGCATTTGGTGGTCACTAACCCATCTGTTGGTTGAAGCGTTTTTGATCGGCGGGCAGCATTAAAGATGCTCCCTTGTTTTTACTGATAATCTGAAGGCGGGATTCCGGATAAATGGTAAGGCTTATCGGATATTTCTTTGGAATTGGAACGGTTCTGGCTCTGATTGTTGCCGGAGGCGTTGCAGTTTATATTGGAAGTCTCACCAAGGATTTGCCTGATTACGAGGTGCTCGCAAAATACGAGCCGCCAGTAATGACACGCGTCCATGCATCGGACGGTAGCCTTATGGCCGAATATGCGCGCGAGCGCCGCATGTATCTGCCTATTCAGGCTATTCCGAACCGCGTCAAGGCTGCTTTTATCTCAGCTGAAGACAAAACCTTCTATGAGCATCATGGTCTCGATTTTGGTGGTCTTACCCGTGCGGTTCTCACCAACTTGAAGAATATAGGTTCTGGTCGCCGCCCGGTCGGTGCTTCGACCATTACGCAGCAGGTCGCAAAGAACTTCCTTCTTTCGTCAAATCAGACCTATGACCGCAAGATCAAGGAAGCCATTCTTGCGATGCGCATTGAGCAGGCCTATTCCAAGGACCGCATTCTTGAGCTTTACCTTAATGAAATTTTCTTCGGTCTTGGCTCCTATGGTATCGCCAGTGCAGCTCTGACCTATTTCGATAAGTCCGTTGGCGAGTTGAGCATTGCCGATGCCGCTTATCTGGCAGCCCTTCCTAAAGGTCCGAACAATTACCATCCGTTCCGTTACCCTGAACGCGCGATTGAACGCCGCAACTGGGTGATCGACCGTATGGCTGAAAACGGCTACATCACCACCCAGGAAGCTGAGGAAGCCAAAAAAGAACCGCTTGGCGTGAAGACCCGCACAGCAACCCATTACCTGTTTGCGTCTGAATATTTCAGTGAAGAGGTGCGCCGCCAGATCATTCAGAAATATGGCGTTGATGCACTTTATGAAGGCGGACTGTCTGTCCGGACGACGCTCAATCCTACCTTACAGGTCGAAGCCCGGAAGTCGCTTCAGTCAGCATTGCTTCGCTATGATGAAGCGCGTGGATGGCGCGGTCCCGTGAAACATGTCGAAATCGGCAGTGATTGGGCCACAGCCTTCGGTGATATGCAGTCCTATGAAGATGTGCCCGAATGGCAGCTTGCTGTTGTGCTCAATGTTTCTGCGGCCGGTGCCGATATTGGTCTTCAGCCTGCCGTTGAAGGTTCAGGCTCGCGCAGCAAGGAACGCAAACGCGCATTTATTTCAGCCGATGACATGAAATGGGCAATGCGTGTTACCAACATTGATGGCAAGCGCGGAAGTGCAAAATCGCCAGAAGGCGTGTTGAAAGCTGGCGACATTATTTATGTGTCGAAAGTCGGTGAGGGCGATTCCCGTTTCCGTTTGCAGCAGCCTCCGAAGCTGCAAGGGGCATTGGTTGCAATGGACCCGCATACGGGCCGTGTTCTGGCGATGGTGGGCGGATTTTCCTACGGTCAGTCTGAATTCAACCGTGCCACGCAGGCCTATCGCCAGCCTGGTTCGTCCTTTAAGCCATTCGTTTATGCAGCAGCCCTTGATAATGGCTACACACCGGCTTCCGTTGTTCTCGACGGTCCGCTGGAGGTCAATCAGGGTGGCTCACTTGGCGTATGGGCTCCCAAAAACTATTCCGGCAAGTTCTCCGGTCCCTCGACGCTTCGTTATGGTATCGAACAGTCGCGTAACGTCATGACCGTGCGCCTTGCACAGGACATGGGCATGAAGACGGTAGCCGAATATGCGGAGCGCTTCGGTATTTACGACAAGATGCTGCCCGTCCTTTCTATGGCGCTTGGTGCCGGTGAAACGACAGTTCTGCGCATGGTTACAGCTTATTCTGTCATCGCCAATGGCGGAAAAAGCATCACGCCGTCAATGATCGACCGCATTCAGGATCGCTACGGCAAGACGGTGTTCAAACATGATGCGCGCAAGTGCGAAGGTTGTAATGCTCAACAATGGTCTAATCAGGACGAGCCGACATTGATCGATGATCGCGATCAGGTGCTTGATCCGATGACCGCCTATCAGATTACATCGATGATGGAAGGTGTTGTGCAGCGCGGTACGGCCCAGATTCTTAAGAGCCTTGACCGTCCGCTCGCCGGTAAGACTGGCACGACCAATGACGAAAAAGATGCATGGTTTGTTGGCTTTACGCCTGATCTCGTTGTCGGTGTATTCATGGGATACGACACACCAACGCCGCTTGGCCGGGGTGGTACCGGTGGTGGTTTGGCTGCTCCTGTGTTCAAGGATTTCATGACGCAGGCTCTGGCTGGCACGCCGAAAGTGGATTTCCGTGTACCGGAAGGCATGACGCTGATTGCTATCAATCGGAAGACTGGTATGCGTACAAATCAGGGCGATCCGAATCTGATCATGGAAGCATTCAAGCCGGGTACCGGTCCTTCTGATA
This sequence comes from Ochrobactrum chromiisoli, assembly GCF_026241335.1. Taxonomy (GTDB): domain Bacteria; phylum Pseudomonadota; class Alphaproteobacteria; order Rhizobiales; family Rhizobiaceae; genus Brucella; species Brucella chromiisoli. The sequence goes on from NZ_JAPHAV010000001.1 coordinate 1,314,379, forward strand.
CCTATTCCGTGATCGGCATGGACCAGTATCGTGAAGGCTCGCCAGTTCAGCCGCAGTCACCGCAGGCAACCCGCGCCATCAATTCTGGATCGGGCGGACTTTACTGACCTCTGCCCCTTTACACTGTGCCGCGTGCTAATTATGGTCCGCGGCGCCTGAACAGCTTTGCATGTTCAGTTCAGGGTGTGAGACTGGCTCTTTAAGAGTTTTGTTTTCTCCACAAATTGCAGAATAATTGAAGGAACGATTTGCCCATGCGCGCGGAAATCGAGACGCTGGTTGACGAAATCCAGCAGGCGATAAGCCTGCTGAGGAGGCATCTTTGACTGGGATCAGGCAATCAAACGTCTGGGCTATCTGAATCAGAGAGCTGAAGATCCAACGCTTTGGAATGATGCACAGGAAGCCCAGAAGTTGATGCGTGAGCGCCAGCAGCTGGAAGATAGCATCAATGGCATTAATGGTCTCAGGCAGACCCTGAACGACAGCATTGAACTCATCGCCATGGGCGAAGAAGAAGATGACAAGTCGATCATCACGGATGCCGAAAATACGATTCGTGAACTGAAACAGGAGGTCGATCGCCGCCAGATCGATATGCTGCTTTCGGGCGAAGCCGATGCAAATGATACCTATCTTGAAGTGCATGCCGGTGCAGGCGGTACGGAAAGTCAGGATTGGGCGTCGATGCTTTTGCGCATGTATACCCGCTGGGCTGAACGCAGCGGACGCAAAGTCGAGGTAATGGAAGTTCATTACGGCGAAGAAGCTGGCATTAAGTCTGCGACGATTCTTATCAAGGGCCATAATTCCTATGGCATGGCGAAGACGGAATCGGGTGTTCATCGTCTGGTTCGCATTTCGCCTTACGATTCGAATGCGCGTCGCCATACGTCATTTGCGAGTATCTGGGTCTATCCGGTCATCGATGACAATATCGATGTTCAGGTGACGGAAGCCGATGTTCGCATTGATACGTATCGCGCGTCGGGTGCGGGTGGTCAGCACGTCAACACAACAGATTCGGCTGTGCGTATTACGCATATTGCGTCGGGTATCGTTGTGCAGTGTCAGGCCGAGCGTTCACAGCATAAGAACCGTGAAAAAGCCTGGTCGATGCTGCGCGCGCGTCTTTACGAGGAAGAGCTGAAGAAGCGTGAAGAAGCCGCAGATGCTGCCAATTCCAGCAAAACGGATATTGGTTGGGGCCATCAGATTCGGTCTTATGTGTTGCAGCCCTATCAGCTCGTCAAGGATCTGCGCACCGGCGTTGAAAGCACCAATCCACAGGAAGTGCTGGATGGTGCCGTCACACCATTTATGGAAGCAGCCCTTGCGCATCGCATCAATGGCGGTGCTGAACTCATCGAGGACATTGATTGAGTTTGGTCGGATAAAATTTAAAAAACCGGCCTTGTGCCGGTTTTTTTGTGTCTTTCAGGAATTCTTGGACCCAGCGCGTGGCTTATATGCGCGGGGCCCCGTGATAATAGGATCAATCGTTTTAATCATAAGCGCGTCTTCAGGTGTGAAAAGTTCGGGCCGGGTGGAGACGCCAGGAGGTGCCTCTGAAGGCATTTCGGGCAATGGCTGCATCGTGGTCGGCCTCTTCAAGATCGCTGCAACCTTGCTATTTGGTTTATCAAGGCCTTGTTCATTGTCAGGAGCCTTTTCAAATCCGCTATAGATGCTTGCTCCAATGCCCGCACACACAACCATAAAGCCAAGCAATGCTATATGCGCTCTTTTTATGGAAACAGACGGCGCGATAGGATCACTGTGACCTTTCTCGCGCTTTGCTTTCTCTGTCTTGTTCCACTTTTGCGCCATGCCTGCTGTCTTCGCATCCTCAATTGTTGATTCGACTTCACGCTATCATGGTAAACGAACCTTATGCGAGGCTTTCACACTCAAAGTGCTTGCGCTGCTTCAAGCACAGCCTGAGCATGGCCATCGACTTTTACTTTTTCCCATATTTTGGCGATACGGCCATCGGCATCAATCAAAAACGTCGTCCGTTCAACGCCCATATATTTCCGGCCATACATGCTTTTCTCAAGCCATACGCCGTATGCTTCGAGCGCAGTCTTGCCTTCATCTGCTGCCAGATCGACACGCAGCGCATGCTTTTTGCGAAATTTCGCATGCTTTTCCGCACTGTCTGGCGAGACGCCAATGATACGGGCGCCAATTTTCTCGAACTCCGGCTTTAGCTGTGAGAAGGCGATGGCTTCTTTCGTGCAGCCCGAAGTGTCATCCTTTGGATAGAAATAAAGAACGACCGGTTTGCCCTTCAGCGATGAAAGAGTGATCGTATCGCTGTTGTCTGAAGGCAATGTGAAATCGGGTGCCTGATCTCCAACTTGGGGACGAGCCATATCTGCGCCTTTCTTTTATGGATAAACGGGGAAACTGCCTGTTACATTTACATTTAAAGCTATCGCATTCAGGGTGAGCTTGTGCAACTGTCCAGACCTGTCGAACCATGCCACGCAACATCTGACAAGAGGGTGTTAAACAAAGCGATCAACGGTTTGGCTAATATGCATAAATGGAATAAAAACAGATAGATATGGAGTTTTTATAATCCGCATTGCAGGGGTGAGCATTTGCAGAAATTACGGGTTCGGCTCAAATATTGACAGATAAACCGCGCAAAATTCGCTTTACGAAGCGGGAGATGAAGAGAATCGAACGCCTCGCCATTGAAGGCGATGAGGGCGGCGTGCTTCCGTTATGGCGTCCCCGACGTTCGTTTTTGCGGTGGTGTTCGCACGCCGTTTTATCGTTGTGCATCCTTATGGTTCTGGTTGGTGGCGTGGGGTTTGTGATCCTGCGTGGTGGCGTGAACAGCGACCTTCTGCGCGACGAGGCGCAAAAGAGCCTTAGTCTTCTGCTCGGAAAAGATGCATCTGCAACGATCGGCAGTGCCGGATTATCGCTTGATCAGAACAGTCTCGTTGCAATGGAGGCGAATAACGTCTCGATCAATGATCCGCGACAGGGCATTGAAATCAAAAATATCAAATCGGTGCGACTGGGCTTGGCACCATTGCCGCTGCTGGCGGGCAAGATTCGTGTTGCCGAACTTGAGATCGATGGCGCAGCCTTCGATTTACCAGAGCAAGAGGGGGCAGGATTCTGGAAATCGCTCCCCTATGACAAGCGGGGTTATATTGATTTCGACGCCGTTTCGGGCGAGCTTTTTTCCACTATGCGCCGCAATCTTGAATTGCTGCAGAACCAGAACACTCGGGCTATCGGGCTGCTCAACACCACAATCCGTTTTAAAACCGGTGATCAGCAGCAAAGCATTGACGTGAAAAAGCTTCGGCTTGTCGAGGATTCGGGAAAAATCTCGGTGAGCGGCAGTGTCGTATGGCATAATCAGATAATTTCGGTTGATGGCAGCATAGATCGCAAAGGCCATGAGAATGATCTGGATGGCTTTCAGATCAAGATCAGCAATTTGCCGGTTGATCTGGGTTCACCGGAGGAAGTTGCAGCCATTATCGATGGCAACAGAGCCAATCCTGCGCATTTCGATTTAAAAGCCACGGCGAGCCTTGCTTTGTCTGGCAAGGTTGCCAATGGGGATGTGCCTGAGCACGTGACCGCGCAACTCATCGCTGATGACATCAATATAGAGGTTGGTCGCGTTTCGGATGTGCGCGGAAATGCGGTGCTGCTGATAGAGCATTCTGTTGGCAGCGGGAAAATTGAAATCAAGCCGTCGCGCTTGCAGTTGGGCGGTTTAACTGCGGCCTTTAATGGTGCTTTCGGACCGGAACCGGACGAAACAAATAAAAGCGGCGGTCCTGATTATCGATTTGAAGTGGTGACCAGTTCCGCCACCAGCATGCCAGCAGAATCAAATGATCCGCAATTGGCTTTCGGCGTGAGGATCGCCGGCCATTTTCTGGCTAATCAACAGCGTCTTCAATTCTCTAATCTCGATATTAAGACGAATAATGGTGAACTTTATGGACAGGGCAGCATGGGGTTTGGCGATGGTTCGCCAGAAATGATTTTCATGCTGCGCATCCCTGAAATGCCGGTTGCGGACGCAAAACATCTCTGGCCGATCGATGTTGCCGATGGTGCACGTGAATGGGTTCTCAAAAACCTCTTTGGTGGCACGTTGAAAGACAGCCGCATTGATATTTCGCTTGCAGGGGGGCGCTTTAATGGCCCCGGTTTGCCGCCGCCATTGACAGGCGAAGAGATCAAGGCCGATTTCAATGTGGCCGATACGCGCTTTGATGTGATCGGAGAACTGCCGCCGGTGCGCGATGTTGCAGGAAGCATTTCAGTGCGTGGCGCGCATACAACAATCAAGCTGGCAAAGGGCGTTGCCTATACTCCGGATAATCGCAAAGCGATGGTTTCAGACGGAACGCTGATTATTCCGTGGGGGCCGCAACGGCCAGTAATCGCTACACTTGATTTGCTCGTTTCGGGCGAAGCTGCGGCGATTGCCGAGATTGCCGGTAAAAAGCCCATTGATGTTCTCAAAAACGTTCCTTTCAAGCCGGAAGATGCGACAGGTGATGTGAAAGCCCATGTTAAGGTCGGCTTTGCTGTTTCCAAAGGAGCGCCACCCGGCACGCTGACATGGGATGCTGATATTGGATTTACGAATCTTGCCATTTCCAAGCCGGTCGGAGGCTCTACCGTTACCAATGCAAATGGCAGCATCAAGGTCAATCAATCCGTTGCTCTTATCTCAGCCGATGCCAAGCTTGACGGGGTACCTGCAAAAATATCGATGACCGAGCCTGTGGACCGCTCTGGCCCTGCTAAACGCGAACAGAATATCAGGCTTGAGCTTGACGATAATGCGCGTGGCAAGGTGTTGCCCGGACTGAAAGACCTGTTTACTGGACCGATTTCCGTTGATCTTGGCATGGAAGAAAATGGCAAGCGGCATGTTGCAGCCGATCTGAACAAGACGCAGATCAATTTGCCGTGGCTTGGCTGGCGCAAGGGGAGCGGGGTTCCGGCCAAGGCGACTTTCGATTTGGTTAGAAGCGGTGACGCAGATAGCAAGATCGATATTCGCAATCTGGTTTTGACCGGCGATGCCTTCGGCGCGAAGGGCAATCTGTCAATTGTCGGCGGTGATTTGCAGTCTGCTGATTTCGACGACATACGTCTCACGCGTTCAGATCGCATGAGCGTGAAAGCGACGAAAGGAACGGGCGGCTATCGTGTAACGGTGCGCGGATCGCAGTTTGATGCCCGGTCGATCATCAAGCAAGTGTCGGACCTTCAGAAAAAGACTGAAGCCTCGGGTGGCAAAAGCCCCCGCGTGATTGTGAGTGCTCAGATTGATGAGGTCACTGGCTTCAACGATGAGAAGCTGCGCAATGTCGCCGTTTCTTACGAGAATGCAGGAAGTAAGATTTCCGGCGTTTCGGTCAATGCGATCACCTCTTCTGGCGAAACCTTTGTCGCAACGAATAATGATCAGGGTGACGCACGATCAGTATCGTTACAATCCAATGATGCCGGTGCGGTTTTGCGGTTCTTTGATTTTTATGACAAAATGCGCGGTGGCAAGATCACTGTCGGCCTCGCGGGACAGGGCAATGGACCTCTAAGTGGTCAGATTGACGCTCGTAATTTTGCAATCATCAATGAGCCCCGACTGGCAAAGATTGTTACGAGCTCTCCAAATACGGGCGGCGCCAGTCTTAGCCAGGCTGCTAAACGTGATATTGACGTGTCGCGGGTTGATATTGAGCGCGGTTTTTCTCTGATTGAAAAGGGCGAAGGCTATATGAAGCTTTCGAAAGGCGTCGTCCGTGGTCCGTCAGTCGGAACGACTTTTCAGGGAACGTTGTATGATCCGCGCGGCAATATGTCGATCACCGGCACATTCATGCCTGCTTATGGGGTAAACCGCATTTTTGGTGAAGTGCCGATTTTCGGAGCGCTTTTGGGCAATGGACGGGATCGTGGTCTTTTGGGTATTACTTTTAAGCTTGAAGGCAGTGCCAAGCAGCCGCAGGTGATTGTTAATCCGATCTCAATCATCGCGCCGGGTATTTTCCGTTCCATTTTTGAGTTCTGATCACAACAAGAAAAGCCGGGCAAAACCCGGCTTTTCTTCATCTTTAGTTTGGATTACGCAGGGCGAATAAGCACATGGCGCTTCTTGCCGAGTGACACCTTGATGACGCCTTGCTCATTGAGCGCTGTTGCATTGATGCTCAAACGTGGATCAGTGACCGTTTCATCATTGATGCGCACAGCACCACCTTCGATGTGACGGCGGGCTTCACCATTGGTGGTGCAAAGTTCTGCAAGCACCATCAAAGCCAGCACGCCGATACCGTCATTGAGTGTCGCCTTATGAACGCCGACGGTTGGAAGATTCTGCGACAGTTCGCCATCTTCAAAAGTCTTGCGCGCGGTTTCTGCCGCTTCTTCCGCAGCATCGCGCCCATGAAGGATCGCGGTGATCTCGGTCGCAAGTATCTTCTTCGCTTCGTTGATTTCCGAGCCGCCAAGTGCAGCAAGCTTTGCAATTTCATCCATTGGCAATGTCGTATAGAGCTTCAAGAAGCGTTCTACGTCAGCATCTTCCGTGTTGCGCCAATACTGCCAGAAGTCGTAGGCGCTGAGCATATCGGCGTTCAGCCAGATCGCGCCACCCAACGATTTGCCCATTTTCTGGCCCGATGCCGTGGTGAGCAAAGGCGAGGTGAGGGCATAAAGCTGCGGCGTTCCCATACGGTGACCGAGATCGATCCCGTTGATAATATTGCCCCACTGATCCGAGCCACCCATTTGCAAACGGATGTCGTAGCGCTTGTTGAGCTCTACAAAATCATAGGCTTGCAGGATCATATAATTGAATTCGAGGAACGAAAGCGACTGCTCGCGATCAAGGCGCATCTTGACCGAATCAAACGACAACATGCGATTGACCGAGAAGTGGCGGCCAACATCACGCAGGAATTCAAGGTAGTTGATGTCGCGCAGCCAGTCGGCATTGTTGACCATCAGCGCATCGGTTGGGCCATCGCCGAAGCTCAGGTAATTTGCGAAGACACGTTTGATACTTGCGATATTCTCAGCAATTGTATCTTCCGTCATCAGTTTGCGCGCTTCATCCTTGAAGGATGGATCGCCCACCATGCCAGTGCCGCCGCCCATCAGAGCTACAGGGCGGTGTCCGGTCTGTTGCAGCCAGTGCAGCATCATGATCTGGATCAGACCGCCAGCGTGAAGGCTTGGCGCTGTCGGATCAAAGCCAATATAAGCCGTCACAGTTTCCTTGGCCAACAATTCGTCTAGGCCTGTTTCATCAGACATTTGATGAATGAAGCCGCGCTCGGAAAGCGTGCGAAGAAAATCGGATTTAAAACCGGACATGCCCTTTTCCTGACTGGTTAGGCGAGAATGGAAATAACAGTAATCAAGTGCTTACCGCCTTATGATATTTTGCCTTTAACATCATTCAAGCGGGAATAACAAGGAAACTCCGGTATGGGCGATTTGAAACGCGCAATAGGGTTGATGAGCGGTACTTCCATGGATGGTATCGACATTGCGCTTTTGACCACCGATGGCGAAAACTGGGTTGAGCGGGGGCCATCCAGTGCGGTGTCTTATTCGGACGGGTTTCGGGCACGTTTGAAGGCCGCGCTTGTTGATGCGCGAGGCATCACGGATCGCCATGAGCGGCCCGGTGTTCTTAAACAGCTTGAACATGACCAGACATTACTTCATGCGGTCGCAATACAGGATTTTTTATACGCACATTCGTTCAGTCCAGAAGACATTGACGTGATCGGATTTCATGGCCAAACCGTGTTGCATCGTCCGCGTGAGGCGCTGACTGTCCAGATCGGAGATGGACCGCTTCTGGCGGCAGAAACCGGCATTCCTGTTGTCTATGACATGCGTGCCGAAGATATGCGGCACGGCGGCGAAGGTGCACCGCTTATTCCTGCCTATCATGCAGCGCTTGCCACCAATCTTCCGTTTGGTCTCGAAGGCCCGGTTGTTTTCGTCAATATTGGCGGCATATCCAACCTCACCTATGTTGGCGAAGATGGTTCACTGATGGCCTATGACAGTGGACCGGGCAATATGCTGATTGACCAATGGATGGAGTTGCACGAACAGGGCAGCTTTGACTCCGGCGGTATTACAGCCATGAGCGGCACCGTGGATAAGATCTTGGCTCTGAGGTATCTTGATCACGCCTTTTTCAAGGGGAACCATCGCCGGTCACTGGACCGTGGCGATTTTGCTGTACCAGCGAAAGATGAGGCAAGCGTTGCAACAGGTGCGCGCACACTTAGCTATGTGAGTGCCGCCGCCATTCTGCGCTCGGCTTCGCATCTGCCTGCAAAGCCACGGACCTATGTGATCAGTGGTGGCGGACGCAAGAATGCGGCCATTATGGCGGAGCTGACCGCACTTGCAGAGCGCGAAGGCGCATGTGTGCTGGATGCGGATAAAGCCGGTTTTGATGGGGATGCGATGGAAGCGGAAGCATGGGCCTATCTGGCCGTGCGTTCCATGCGTGGGCTGCCCCTGACATACCCAAACACAACAGGTTGCGATAAGCCTGTTTCAGGCGGTGTTCTTGCGCTTCCACCAAAAATAAAAGCCCGGTGAAAACAATCACCGGGCTTTAACAAGAGTCAGATTTTATTTGTTTAACGTAGACGCTTCTGACGAATTTCAACCAGTTCGCCAGCAAGTCGGCGTTCCAGATATTCCGAGCATTCGTCGATCAGTTCATCACCCATGCCGGAGAAGAAGTGGTTTGCACCTGGCATCGTGTTCTGCGTGATGTTGATACCCTTCTGTGTCTTGAGCTTATCAACCAATCCCTGCACATCCTTTGGCGGCGCAACCTTGTCCTGATCGCCATGAATGATCAGGCCGGACGATGGGCAAGGTGCAAGGAACGAGAAGTCATAGGTATTCGGCTGTGGTGCAACCGAAATAAAGCCTTCGATTTCCGGGCGACGCATCAGAAGCTGCATACCGATCCATGCGCCGAACGAATAACCGGCAACCCAGCAATTTTTGGAATCAGGGTGCAGAGCCTGCACCCAATCAAGTGCGCTGGCAGCATCTGACAATTCGCCCGCGCCATGATCGAACTCGCCCTGACTGCGGCCAATGCCACGGAAATTGAAGCGAAGCGTTGTAAAACCACGCTGCTGGAACATGTAGAACAGATCATAGACGATCTTGTTGTTCATTGTTCCGCCAAACTGCGGATGCGGATGCAGGATGAGAGCGATAGGCGCATTCTTTTCGCGCGAAGGCTGATAGCGGCCTTCAAGGCGTCCGGCAGGGCCGTTGAAAATGACTTCTGGCATGTGTACTCCGCTGGTGATCGGAAGATCGGCTTTAAAATGGCGAACTTGACGTGAGTGTGCGCCGCTTCTAAAACCGATTGGAAATTTCGTTAGACTGGACCAAAGTTCAGTACCTGATGTGGCTTAATAGGCTTTTCTGGATTGAAAATTCAAGAAAATTGCGCTTGAGGCCACTTTATGATGTTGCTTAGGAGATAGTATCGGTGATCGGAACCGGCAAGAGGCTCTATCTGGATTATAATGCCAGTGCGCCTTTGCTCGATGAAGCACGCAATGCGGTTATCGAAGCATTGGGCATTGTGGGCAACCCATCCTCCGTTCACCGTGAGGGGCGCATGGCGCGTGGGCTGGTCGAATCGGCACGTCGCAGTGTGGCAGCCCTCGTGAATGCCAGGCCTGACCACGTCTTTTTTACATCTGGCGCCACCGAAGCCGCATCCACACTTCTAACACCAGTCTATATGATGGGGCGTTCGCCGGTACGCCTGTCCCATCTTTATGTCAGTGCGACCGAGCATCCTTGTGTGCTGGCCGGCGGGCAATTTGCACCGGAAAACATCACGATTCTTCCTGTTGATGAATATGGTTGCCTTCGTCTTGATGCTCTGGAGCTGGCTTTGAGAGCGCACGATAAGAGAGCGGGCTTGCCACTTGTCGCTGTTCAGGCTGCGAATAATGAAACTGGCGTCATTCAGCCAATACGCGAAATTGCGGCAGCGGTGAAAGCCGCAGGCGGCATCTTTGTCGTTGATGCGGTACAGGCCGCAGGACGCATTAAGATCGATATGACAGAGGGTTGTGGCGATTATCTGATAATCTCCTCACACAAGATCGGTGGTCCCAAGGGCGTTGGTGCTGTGATCGCAATCTCTGATCTTATGATGCCGAAGGCGCTCGTTCGTGGCGGTGGTCAGGAAAAAGGACATCGTGCGGGTACGGAAGCGCTGCCGTTGATTGCAGGCTTTGGTGCCGCCGCAGATATTGCGCATGCACGCCTGAACGGCAATGGCTGGTCGTTTGAAGCGCGGGACAGGCTTGAAGCGGGGCTTATGGAGATCGCACCAAGTGCCATGATCCACGGCAAATCCGTTGATAGGCTGCCCAACACAACATTCTTCTCGCTCGACGGGCAAAAGGCTGAAACCGTTCAGATCGCATTCGACCTTGGTGGCATAGCGCTCTCGGCAGGCTCAGCCTGTTCTTCGGGGAAGGTCGGTCCAAGCCATGTGCTGGCTGCTATGGGCCATGAAGAAGGTCCGGGAGCGATCCGTGTTTCGCTTGAGCCCAATGCGCCTATCGAATCTGTTGATCAGTTTCTTGACGTTTTGGGAAAAATCGTCGCCCGTCATGAACGCTCAAAGGCCAGTTAAGTGCGTAATCGGGCCTATCTCTGTAAATTATTCTTGAATTTTACCGGCAAATTTAAAGCTGGGCTTGAAATTTAGTTTAGAGAGGTTTTAAAGAAGCGTCACGCACACTATATTGTGGCGAGGATAGTGACTATCATCGCCCTGACGTTTGCAACTGTCGGACCTTGAATTCGACGAGGATGGAGAACGCCAATGCCTGCAGTGCAGGAGACCATTGATCAGGTTCGCGGCTTGGACGTGGACCAGTATAAGTACGGATTTGAGACGGAAATCGAATCCGAAAAAGCCCCTAAAGGCCTCAACGAAGATATCATTCGCTTTATTTCGGCCAAGAAAGACGAGCCGGAATGGATGCTGGAGTGGCGTCTGAAGGCCTATGAACGCTGGCTCACTATGGAAGAGCCGGAATGGGCGCGTGTCGATTATCCAAAGATCGATTTTCAGGACGCCTATTACTATTCCGCTCCGAAGAATCAGTCGGGTCCGCTTTCACTTGATGAAGTCGATCCCGAACTGCTGCGTACATATGAAAAGCTTGGTATTCCACTGCGCGAGCAGGAAATTCTCGCTGGTGTGCGTAAGCAGGGCGAGCCGAGTGAAATTGATGGCAATCCATCGGACAATGTTTATGCATCGGGCCGTGTGGCCGTTGATGCGGTCTTCGACAGTGTTTCGGTTGTCACGACTTTCAAGGCAGAGCTTGCGAAAGCAGGCGTGATCTTCTGCTCGATTTCAGAAGCCATTCGCGAGCATCCTGAACTGGTTCAGAAGTATCTCGCTTCAGTTGTTCCTGTTTCGGATAACTATTATGCGACGCTGAATTCGGCTGTCTTCACCGATGGCTCGTTCGTCTATGTGCCAAAGGGCGTTCGTTGCCCGATGGAGCTTTCGACCTATTTCCGTATCAATGAAAAAAATACGGGCCAGTTTGAACGCACGCTGATCATCGCGGAAGAAGGCGCTTATGTCTCTTATCTCGAAGGTTGCACGGCACCACAGCGCGACGAAAACCAGCTCCACGCAGCCGTTGTTGAACTGATCGCGCTTGAAAACGCTGAGATCAAGTATTCGACTGTTCAGAACTGGTATCCGGGCGATAGCAGCGGCAAGGGCGGTATCTACAATTTTGTGACCAAGCGTGGCGATTGCCGTGGTGATAATTCCAAGATTTCGTGGACGCAGGTTGAAACAGGCTCCGCTGTAACGTGGAAATATCCGTCCTGCATTCTGCGCGGTGACAATTCGCGCGGTGAGTTCTATTCGATTGCCGTGTCCAACGGTTATCAGCAGATCGACAGCGGCACCAAGATGATTCATCTTGGCAAGAACACGTCGAGCCGCATCATTTCCAAGGGTATTTCGGCCGGAAATTCCAGCAACACCTATCGCGGACAGGTTTCAGCCCATCGTAAGGCTGAAAATGCCCGTAACTTCACCCAGTGCGACAGTCTCCTGATCGGCAACGATTGCGGAGCGCATACCGTGCCCTATATCGAGGCGAAAAACGCCACGGCACAGTTTGAGCATGAGGCAACCACCTCCAAAATTTCCGAAGACCAGCTGTTCTACGTTATGCAGCGCGGTATTCCGGAAGAGGAGGCAATCGCCCTCATCGTCAATGGTTTTGTGAAGGAAGTTATTCAGGAGCTGCCAATGGAATTCGCCGTCGAGGCGCAGAAGCTCATTGGCATTTCGCTTGAAGGCAGCGTTGGTTAATCCGACGCGCTTTAACTGCCTTTCTCCAATTTTTCTGACCAGCCTTTTCCTGGTACAAGAACAAGGTTTATACCCATGCTTGAGATCAAGAACCTTCATGCAAAGATCGCTGACACGGATACTGAAATTATCCGTGGTCTGAACCTCACCGTAAACAAGGGCGAAGTTGCCGCCATCATGGGCCCGAACGGCTCGGGCAAGTCGACATTGTCTTACATCCTTGCAGGCCGCGATGATTACGAAGTGACCGAAGGCGACATCCTTTATAACGGCGAGTCGATCCTCGAACTTGACCCTGCTGAACGCGCTGCCAAGGGTATCTTCCTTGCGTTCCAGTACCCGATGGAAATCCCAGGCGTTGCCACGATGGAATTCCTCAAGGTTGCCATGAACAGCCAGCGCAAAGCGCGGGGCGAGCCAGAACTCAAAATTCCTGAATTCATCAAGCGCGTGAAGGAAGCGGCTGGCGGCCTTAACATCGATATGGACATGCTCAAGCGTCCGCTCAATGTGGGCTTCTCGGGGGGCGAAAAGAAGCGTGCTGAAATTCTTCAGATGCAGCTTCTGGAGCCAAGCCTCTGCGTTCTCGACGAAACAGACTCCGGCCTCGACATTGATGCGCTGAAGATCGTTTCCGATGGTGTGAATGCGCTGCGTTCGCCAGACCGGGCTGTGATCGTGATCACCCACTATCAGCGTCTGCTTGATTATATCGTTCCAGACAGCGTGCATGTTCTTTACAAGGGACAAGTCATCAAGTCTGGTGACAAGACCCTTGCAAATCACCTTGAAGAAAACGGCTACGCCGACATTATTGGCGAAGTAGCCTAAGGAGGCGGATTATGAATATCCAGACCTCAAAGCCAAGGACGCAAGCCGAAAGCGCACTGATCGACAGTTTCGCGACCCGTATGGGCGAGCTTCCGGGCAATGCCGATGTCGTGGTTGCACGTGACAATGCGCTGGAATCGTTGAAAGTGAACGGTCTTCCGTCGCGCCGCATTGAAAGCTGGCATTACACGGATTTCCGCACGTTGCTCAAAGGCGTTGCTGATTTCAACCCGAGTGCAGGCACCAATGCGCTTCCCGCATTGCTGGCAGGCTCTTCTGTCATTGCGGTGAGCAATGGTGCAACGCTTGCAGCCAAGGCACCGGAAGGTGTGACCTTGACTGCCGTGCGTGACCGGCTTGCGGATGGTTCGCTCGTTTCGCAGCTTAACACTCGGGGAACCGATGATACGATTGGCCAGATCAACGCTGCCTATGTCAGCGACGGCTGGGGATTGTCGATTGCGGCTGACACTGAGCTTGAAGCACCACTTGAACTTCAGAACATCCAGAAGACCGGGCAGGGCCACACGCGCTTTCCTGTTGAAATTGGGGCGAACGCCAAGGCAACGATCATTGAACGTCAGTCAGGTGGCGAAGGCGATGCTTTCTCAACCTCTGTCAGCCATGTGAGCGTTGGCGATGGCGCTGATGTCATCTGGGTTATTCTGCGTGATTTTGGTCAGGCAACGCAGCTTGCTCAGTTCAACGCAACCATTGGCACAGGTTCGAAGCTCACGCTTTACATCGTCAATGCTGGCGGCAAGCTGGTTCGGCAGGAAGTGCATCTGACAGTGGCAGGCGAAGATTCGGATTTCGAGCTTCGCGGCCTCAATCTGCTGGCAGACGATTCCCACACCGATGTCACCATGACGGTTGCACATCTGGTTGAGAACACGCGTTCGACCCAGATTATCCGCAACGTGGTCAAGGATCGCGCACGCGGCGTTTTCCAGGGCATGATCCGTGTTGCACAGATCGCCCAGAAAACCGATGCGCGTATGGCCTGCAACACGCTGCTGCTATCGGATGATGGCGAGTTCGATGCAAAGCCAGAGCTGGAAATCTTCGCTGATGACGTGGCTTGCGGCCATGGTGCAACGGTTACCGAGCTGTCGAAAGACTACCTCTTCTATTTGATGGCGCGCGGTATTCCGGAAAATGAAGCACGCGGCTTGCTGATTAAAGCATTCATCGCCGAACTGATAGAAGAGCTGGAAAACGAAGCTTTGGTTGAGGCGCTGGAAGACGTGCTCTCGAACTGGCTTGCAGCCCACGCTTGATTGAACAAGGCGGAGTCATGCTTGCTCCGCCTTTTCTGCCTCAAGGGTAGAAGGAACGGTCATGGATCATAAGAATCCGCTTGTAGCGCGCTATGATGTTGAAGCGATCCGCAGAGATTTCCCCATCCTGTCACGACAGGTTCATGGAAAGCCGCTTGTTTATCTGGATAGTGGTGCTTCTGCACAAAAGCCGCAAAGCGTCATCGACGCTGTCACACATGCCTATGCAAATGAATACGCAAATGTGCATCGCGGCCTGCACTTTCTTTCGAATGCTGCCACAGATGCTTACGAAAAGTCGCGCGAAACCGTTCGCCGCTTTCTGAATGCTGGCTCTGTTGACGAAATTGTCTTTACGAAAAATGCCACCGAAGCGATCAACACGGTCGCTTACGGCTACGGTATGCCCAATATCGGCGAGGGTGATGAAATCCTTCTGTCGATCATGGAGCATCACTCCAATATTGTGCCGTGGCATTTCATCCGTGAGCGGCAGGGTGCAAAGCTTGTCTTCGCGCCGGTGGATGACGAAGGCGTGTTTCATATTGAGGAATTTGAAAAGCGCCTGACCGAACGCACGAAGCTTGTGGCAATCACCCATATGTCCAATGCGCTTGGCACAGTGACACCGATCAAGAAGATCGTTGAACTGGCCCATGCACGCGGTATTCCGGTGCTGGTCGATGGCAGCCAGAGTGCTGTCCATATGCCAGTTGATGTGCAGGATCTGGGCTGTGACTGGTATGTGTTTACTGGCCACAAGGTTTACGGCCCGTCAGGAATCGGCGTTCTCTTTGGTCGTGCTGAAATGCTCGAAAAGATGCGCCCGTTTCAGGGCGGTGGCGAAATGATCGAAGAAGTGACGGAGGAAAACGTTACGTATAATCATCCGCCGCACCGTTTTGAGGCTGGCACACCACCAATCGTTCAGGCGATTGGGTTAGGCGCAGCGCTTGAATATATGGAAAAGATCGGCCGTCATGCGATCGCAGCCCACGAGGAAGACTTGCGCAACTATGCGCATGAGCAACTGGGTAAGATCAATTCACTGCGCATTTATGGCAATGCACCCGATAAGGGTGCGATCATCTCATTTGCGCTTGATGGCATTCACGCGCATGATGTCTCGATGGTCATTGACCGGGCAGGGGTCGCGGTGCGTGCGGGCACGCATTGCGCACAGCCACTCTTGAAACGCTTTGGCGTTACCTCTACATGCCGTGCATCTTTTGGCATGTATAACACCCGTGCTGAAGTTGACGTGCTGGCAGAAGCCTTGGAAAAGGCAAGGAAGTTTTTCGGATGACCGAGACCGAGCAAAAAGTTCAGGAACAGACTGAAGCCAAAGCCGATGATGTGAATGCATCGGCGGATGGAAAGTCTGTTTTTTCCGCCTCTGCTATTCCTCAGGAAGAGCTGCTTCGGCTGACCGATGACATCATCAGTGCGTTGAAGACGGTCTATGACCCTGAAATTCCAGCGGATATTTACGAGCTCGGTCTGATCTACAAGATCGACATCGAAGATGACCGCACGGTTAAAATCGAAATGACACTGACGGCTCCCGGCTGTCCGGTTGCAGGCGAAATGCCGGGATGGGTCGAGAACGCGGTTGGAGCTGTCGAAGGTGTTTCCATGGTCGAAGTCACCATGACCTTCGATCCACCATGGTCTGCTGACCGCATGTCGGAAGAAGCACAGGTCGCTGTCGGCTGGTACTAAAGCGTGTCGCGCTTAATCGTACCCGATACGCTCACTCTATCTTCTTATTTTAACGCATGTCGTTGTCGGATCGTGGCGGGAATAGCAATCAGTCCGGTTGGACTGATTTCCCCGCGAAGGCGGTCCCCACTTTTCCGTGACATGCTCTAATAGTCAAAGAGAAGCCCCTCGCATTGCGTGGGGCTTTTTCTATTTGGCATTAAAAACCAGTCGTATTGGCGTAATGAAGAGATTTTCTTCCAAAACACCCCTGAAACAGACCAACGACGCCACCGAGAGCCGTGGCCGCTGAAACAAGGCCTTGGCCGCCCCTGAACGGTATGGAGAGGCTTGCGCCTAAAAACTTTAACCCGCGGCCTGCAATCTTGAGCGGCAGCTTTTTAAGTGTCTTATTGGGGTTTTCCCGATAACGCGCACCGAACTCGGTAATATTATGATCGCGATTGCGGCGATAATGATAGCTCAGTGTCAGGCGAGACGGGGGTACGGTTTCGTAGACGATGGCATCACAAGCCCAACCAGTTTTGGCGCCAAGCGACTTTGCTTTCGTCCAGAGGTTCCAGTCTTCGCCGCCAGTCAGGCCAAAATGGGAATCAAAACGCAAACCGGTCTCGCGGAAAAAGTCCAGTTTTCCCATCCAGCTTCCCGTCGCAACTTTGATCGAATCGCCACGCCCCATTGCGCATTTCTGTCGGCACTTGCGCTCGGATTTATAGCCACTGCGTTCGATCCCCGACCAAACAAGTTTCTGAACAATTGTCAGGTTCTCATCAAATGGCTTCGGCCTTACTGGAGAGCCGACAATATCGAGATCAAGTCGGTCACGCTCTGAAAAAAGTTTCACGAGCCAGTCTGCCTCTACAAACTCGTCGTCATCCACATAGACAAGATAATCAAAACCCTGTTCAATGGCGTGGTTCAGCGCACGGTTACGCGCCGATGATATGCCTAAAATGACCTCGACAACATAGTCGATCGGATCGTTTGGCATAAGCGCACGAAAATCTTCGATGGTTCCATCAAGCGTAGGGGAGGCGTTATTCTCGACGACAAGGAAGGATACATCTGTATCGTTTGGCTTCTGAATAGAAGCCAAAGACGAAAACAGATTACAGAGCATCTTAGGCCTGTTCCTCGTGACGACGGAAATGCAGATACGCCGTTGATGCATGATTAATCAGCCTAAGTGATCATTTGATATATTCAGTAAGCTTAATATACAATTATTATGGAGGCAATAGTTGTATTGAGCGTAAATATAGCCGCGATAATGGCTGACATCTATTACAGGGTAAGTTATTTTTTTTGAAAAAATACAGTGTTCATACACAACTGCTTAAAGTGGTGCCCCCAGAGAGACTCGAACTCCCGACCCCCTGATTACAAATCAGGTGCTCTACCAACTGAGCTATAAGGGCAGCACTGGCGTCGAATTAGCATAATTCTGGCGCGTGTAAAGCAAAAATTCACATCGAGCAGGGAATAGTCAGCAGGTTTTGCATATGATAGCCATTAAGCCTGTGGAAACAGCATCTTTTTGGGCGCATTGGAACCGAATAATATGAACGATAAATCTCTGGCGCTTCACTTTTTGCCATCTGGAACAGAAGAATCACTGGCTGCACAAAAAGAGCTGGTGAAGCGCTATGGGCATGTTGCGGCTGAGGATGCGGATGTTGTCGTGGCACTCGGGGGCGACGGCACCATGTTGCAGGCACTGCGAGATTTCATGAATAGCGGGGTGCCTGTCTATGGCATGAACCGTGGTTCGGTCGGCTTCCTCATGAACGAGTTCAGCATTGAGGATTTGCCCACGCGCATTCTCGCCGCACAAAAGGAAACGATCCGCCCGCTCGAAATGATTGCAGAGACGGAAGATGCGCCGCCTTTCAAGGCGCTGGCAATCAACGAAGTGTCGCTTTTCAGGCAATCCTATCAGGCGGCAAAGGTTCGGATCACCATTGATGGCAAGATACGGCTTGATGAACTTGTCTGCGATGGCGTGATGGTTGCCACGCCTGCGGGTTCTACCGCCTATAATCTCTCGGCACAGGGGCCAATTCTGCCGTTGGAAGCGCCTCTACTCGCCTTGACACCCGTCAGCCCATTTCGCCCCCGCCGGTGGGGCGGCGCGCTTTTGCCAAAACATGTGACCGTGCGCATGGATGTGCTTGAAACGGAAAAGCGCCCCGTGAATGCGGTTGCTGACAACAACGAGGTTAAATCAGTAAGATCAGTCACAGTGCGCGAAGATCTGGACAGTCAGGTTGCGATCTTGTTTGATCAAAATCATTCTTGGGATGAGCGAATTCTAACAGAACAATTTAGACATTAGTTGGCTATGATTTTAGTAAATTCACGCATTGGTGTTGGAGGAAGCACAATAAAATACAAATAATAAGCATTTTTATATTCTTTGATGGTATTTTAGTTGACTTTTGCACGCTGTGGACGTAGGCGATGCTACGTGAAAACGCTTTTTGCGTTGCAGACGCCTTTTCTGCCTTGGTTCCTGCGCCGGATGACGCGGCTGCAATGACAGGATGGGTGCAATTCATTTCCAAAAAAGAGAGCTGCGCCTCCATTGACGACATTTGCCGAACTCGGTCTTTCCCCGAAAGTGCTCGCCGCTGTTGAAGCTGCGGGTTACACCGCGCCAACGCCTATTCAGGCAGGTGCCATTCCTCCCGCGCTGGAGCGCAAGGATGTGCTCGGCATCGCCCAGACAGGCACGGGTAAGACTGCATCTTTCGTTTTGCCAATGCTTCATCTCTTGGAAAAGGGGCGTGCACGTGCTCGAATGCCGCGCACGCTTATTCTTGAACCGACGCGCGAGCTCGCAGCGCAAGTTGAAGAGAATTTTGTTAAATATGGCGTCAATCAGCGTTTGAATGTAGCGCTGCTGATCGGTGGCGTCTCGTTTGATGAGCAGGAACGCAAGCTTGAGCGCGGTGCAGATGTACTCATCGCGACCCCAGGTCGTCTTCTTGACCATTTCGAGCGCGGTAAACTGCTTCTGACCGGCGTTGAAATTCTGGTTATCGATGAAGCTGACCGTATGCTTGATATGGGGTTTATTCCTGACATTGAGCGTATTTGCAAGCTGATCCCATTCACCCGCCAGACGCTGTTCTTCTCGGCGACCATGCCGCCGGAAATCACCAAGCTGACGGAGCAGTTTCTGCATTCGCCGACGCGCATTGAGGTTGCAAAGGCATCCTCAACTGCCAAAACAGTGACCCAGCGTCTTGTGAAGTCTGGCAAGAAGGATTGGGACAAGCGCGCAGTGCTGCGTGATTTGATTCGTGCTGAAGGCGATTCGTTGAAGAATGCGATCATTTTCTGCAATCGCAAAAAAGACGTATCCGAACTCTTCCGCTCGCTTGTTCGCCACGAGTTTGATGCCGGTGCTCTGCATGGTGATATGGACCAGCGCGCGCGCATGGCGATGCTTGCCGGTTTCAAAGAGGGTAAATTGCGGCTTCTCGTGGCTTCGGATGTCGCAGCCCGTGGCCTCGATATTCCTGACGTCAGCCACGTCTTCAACTATGATATTCCGATTCATTCGGAAGATTATGTGCACCGCATCGGTCGCACAGGGCGTGCAGGCCGTTCGGGCAAAGCTTTCACGCTGGTGACTGCTTCGGACACGAAATACCTCTCGGCAATCGAAACCATGATTGGCGAAAAAGTTGAATGGCATGACGGTGATCTTTCGACCTTGCCAGCAACTGACGAATCTGACGATACGTCACGCAAGGGCAAGAATGCTCGTGGCAAAGGTAAAGACGCCAGGGGCAAATCGAAAGATAAGCAGAAGGTCGAGACACCTGTGATTGTTCAGGCAGATGAGCCGCAGCCGGTAATCAGCGAAATCAAAGAACGCCGTGATCCGATCCGTACGTCAAATGATGATCGCCGCGGCAGGCCGCAAAACGATCATCACAAGCGTCGTCGTGATCGTGATGATGATGACGGTCCGGTGCCGATTGGTTTCGGCAATGATATCCCAGCATTTATGCTGATCCCCACCGGGGTTCTGGCATAAGACAATAAAAGCCGATCTGGTTAAACCAGGTCGGCTTTTTTAGTGTATTTCCCACAAACGTGCGAAGTGTTTTGCGCGGGATAATGACGAAAACCAGATAGTTAGATTATTTCCACTGTTTCAATTCAAACAGAAAATGCTTTAGTTTTTCGTACCGGAGCGAAGACTGGCTGCAAATGCCAGTTTTACCCAGTCGGCCATGATTTCCGGGTCATCAAAGGCGTCATCGGGCACGCTCCAATAGGGCATTGCGACCGGCTTACCGCTCTTTCGGTTATCATATGACCATTGTCTTGATCCGGCCTCTATGAAAGCTGGCGCTGTTTGTGCGTCCACCTTCAAAAGCAGCTCGTCGTTAACAACGAGCGCTACGATCAGACCCTGGTGATAAATGCCTTTGCCGCCAAACATACGGCGAATGCTGATCGCACCTAAGCCTTCAAAAAACTCCCGAAGAGATTGGTCATCCATCCAGCTTTAAACAGCGTCCTGAATTTGGCGCAGCCTTTCGGCTGATGCAGGCTGAATCTCAACAGATTCACCACAGCCACAAGCCGACGTCTGATTTGGATTGTTGAAAACAAATCCTGTTCGCAAAGTTGTCACTTCAAAGTCCATTTGGGTGCCCAGCAGGAACAGCACAGCTTCGGGCGCGATATAGACCTTCGCATCATCCTTTTCGACACAATCATCACCGGCTTTTGGCTCTGTGACGAGATCGATTGTATATTCCATACCGGCACAGCCACCTTTTTTCACGCCCACGCGAATGCCCAGTGAGCCTTCACGGGAGGCCATGATTTCACGAACGCGCGCTGCGGCTGCATCGGTAAGCGTCAAGACTGAGAAACGGCCCATTTTCATCTCTTCCGGCGTTGTGCTGGTTTACGATTGAAGAATCATTCAATCTGCCCGAGGCAAAGCGCTTTTGTGTTCGGTTGCCACGTTTTTACTATAGTTAGTGTTGTAACATCATTACTGCAAGACGCCAAATCAGAGAGCCGCGATAACCGGCTTACACAAGTTGGTGTGCTGTAACAAAAGAATTGCTGGAAGAGGAAAAGCGAATGTCGATTAAGCGCATGCAGCCTTTGATACTTGCCGGAGTTGCCGGCGTTTTCAGCACGATTTTTTTTATATCTGGCACTCAAGCGCAGGATGCGCCGAAAAAGGCCGCTCCCGCACAGGAGCAGGTCAACCCTGTCGAGGAAACCAAACCCTCAGAGCAGACACAAGACGTAGCTGATGGTGCGATTCTTCCTGATTATCGTGATGATCGCTCAACACCACAGGCACTCATTGAATCCTATTATAACGCCATTAACCGTCAGGAATATGCCCGCGCATACGGATACTATTCGGAAGAGGGACGTGAGCCTGACTTCGCGAAATTCGTCAAAGGTTATAAGGGTACGAAGAGCGTAAAGGTTGCCGTTCGGAAGGTTGAGCCAGATCCGGGCGCAGGACAGATCTACTGGAGTATGCCGGTCGCGATAGAGTCGGAGAGTGAGGATGGCAAGAAGCAGGTATTCACTGGCTGCTACACGATCAACCTGACCAATCCCGGCATTCAGGCAGTGCCTCCATATAAGCCAATGCAGATTATGACGGGTTCTTTGACCAAATCGCCAATAGAAATTGAAAAAAGCGTACCGGAGAGCTGCGAAGCACCATAGTCAAATTATTGGCTTGACCTTGCCACGATGGAAAGCTGCATCATGGAAAAAGTTCAGACAAGGAGTAATTTGAATGGTGACGTTTTCAATCCCAACGATGAAATGTGGCGGCTGCGCGAAAAGTGTTACAAGCGCTTTGCATGAAGTTGATCAAGCAGCCAAAGTAACGGTTGATCTCGATAAAAAGGAGATCACCTTGGACAGCGTTGCATCCGAGCAGCAAGTGCTGGATGCGCTTAAGGCTGCCGGTTATCCAGCAACCATCGCGTAATGATTTGACATAAATTTGATTGTACGTGTCTCGTAACACAAACATACAAAGCACAATTGCCGGACCTTTAACACGCCCGGCATTTTATGAGAGCGCTCTGCACCCAAAAGGGTGTACGGCGCTCTAAGACCATGCGGGATTGGCGACCAAGTGTTGCAGTCGGTTGTGCGTTTCTTGTGTTTGATTGACTGTAGGGCCGTTTTTTGCCACATCAACGACAAATCTCGTTTATGGTACCCGTAGCGACAGCGAATTTCGGTGGGGCGGCTTTGCCGTGCCAACAGGGGCTGGTCGTAAAAGGGGATCGGAACATACAATCATCGCATGACCGCGATAAAGAAGGATGTAAGGCATGGCTATGGTAGCCGATTTCCAGGATCTTCGCACGAAGATGGTTGATAATCAGATCCGCACAACGGATGTCACGGACCTTCGGGTTATTGATGCTTTTCTGACCGTTCCCCGTGAAGTCTTTGTTCCTGCAAACCGTCAGGTCCTTGCCTATATCGACGAAGACCAGTTGCTTGAAGGCGAGGGCGCTGCGCCGCGCTATCTCATGGAGCCGTCGCCTTTCGCGAAGCTGGTACAGCTCGCAAAAGTGAGCAAGGACGATGTCGTTTTGGATGTCGGCTGCGCCACTGGATACTCTTCGGCTATTCTTTCTGAGCTCGCAGGTTCGGTTATTGGCCTTGAAAGTGATTCCGCTTTGTCCGCTGTTGCAGCGGCTCGTTTGCAGGAACTTGGCCATGACAATGTTGTGATCGTTTCAGGTGATCTGAATAAAGGTTATGCATCAGAAGCGCCCTACGATGTGATTTTCATCGAGGGTGCAGTTGATTTTGTACCGGAAGTACTTTTCAATCAGCTTAAAGAAGGTGGCCGTCTGGTCGTTGTCGAAGGGCGTGGAAATGCCGGAATTGCGCGACTTTACGTAAAAGAAAACGGGATTGCTTCGGGGCGCACCGTTTTCAATACGGCAGTTCGTCCGCTTCCTGGTTTTGAACGCGTTGAGCAGTTCGAGTTTTGATCCAGCGCGTGGGGCAATTCTGCAACGATGTGAAAATTGTTTGTGAAAGCACTGGTGGGAAAGATGGAAATAACCGAATTTACACGTTATTAAGTCTTCCCGAACCAATCGGTTCGATTGTGGATTCGTTTGTTCTTATATGAGGTATACGGTGTTCAAAGCGTGCAAAGGACTTATGGCAGCAGCAATCCTTCTGTCGGGCACCGTATTATCGGGACAGGCCGCTCTGTCAGAGACGCTGACTGGCGCTCTCGTAAAAGCCTATAAGAACAACGCGACACTCAACTCGTCGCGTGCTGGCGTTCGTATTCAGGATGAAAACGTAGCGATTGCGAAATCCAATTATCGCCCGCAGGTGACCGGGTCTTATAATGTTGGCCGCAGCAAGTCGCCCGTTTCAGGCTATCGCACAACCGGCACATACGGCATTGAGCTCAATCAGATGCTGTTCGACGGCTTTCAGACGAAGAATAACGTCGCAGCCGCAGAAACCACTGTCTTTGCGCAGCGCGAAAACCTTCGTAACACTGAACAGAACACACTCCTATCGGCTGTTCAGGCTTATATGAATGTGTACCAGCTTCGTCAGATTGCAGTGCTGCGTGAGAAAAACCTTGCAGCTATGAACGAGCAGGTTCGTGCTTCGCGCGCGCGTCTTGATGTTGGTGAAGGTACACGCACTGACGTTGCTCAGTCGGAAGCGCAGCGTTCGACTGCTATCGCACAATTGAATGCAGCCCGCGCTGACGTTAAGTCTGCAGAAGCGACATATGTTCAGATTGTCGGTGCACAGCCTGATCGCCTTTCACTGGCACCAGCAGCTAAAAACCTGCCGCGTTCTCCAGAAATGGCTTTTGCGAATGCAAAGAATATTCATCCCGGCATTCTTGCAACTCAGTATGCAGTTAACGCACAGGGCTATAACGTCAAGGCCAAGGAAGGCGCGTTGCTTCCGACTGTTGGCTTGACCGCGAGCGCAAGCCACCTCGACACTTATGCCGGCACCAATGCAGGCGATGGCAACTCGGCATCGGTCGGTCTCGGTGTGAGCATTCCGATTTATACCGGCGGACGCACATCGGCACAGGTCCGTCAGGCGAAGGAACAGTTGGGGCAGGCTCGCATTGAGGTTGATGTTATTCAGGATCAGGTTCGTCAGGCAATCAGCTCTGCTTGGTCGCAGCTGGAGGCAGCGCGTGCTTCTGTGAAGGCTAATCGCGACGGTATTGCCGCTGCTCAGCTCGCACTTGATGGTGTTATCGAAGAGCGCAAGGTCGGTCAGCGGACCACACTTGATGTTTTGAATGCGCAGAATGCTCTTGTTGATGTTCAGATCGCGCTTGTGCAAGCAGAACATGACTCGATTGTCGCGAGTTATGCACTTCTGGCTGCCAGTGGTCGTATGACAGCGCAGGATATGCAGTTGCAGGTTGCTCAGTATAAGCCGGAAGAGCATTACAATGCAGTCAAAGACAAATGGTTCGGCCTGCGTACGCCGGATGGTCGTTAAGCAATTGCTGCAATAAAGTTTACCGAACGGCGCCAAGGGCGCCGTTTTTGATTCTCGAAACAAAGCATAATTCTTAATAAATTGATAAAGCTGTGGGTTCGGATTGCACATGGCTGTGCAGGGATTCTCAAACCATCGAAGGTTCTGTACCCTTAATCCATTGATTCTTTGCCTGTGCAGGCAATTGACAATAAGGAAAGACGGACAGCTATGGCACAAACATCAAGCGCGGCGCGTGAACCGTCAATGGAAGAAATTCTCGCTTCCATTCGCCGGATCATTGAAGACAGTGATGTTTCCCGCCACCCGATTGTTGCCCCACCTTCGTTTTCGGCGCGTAGCGAGGTTGCAAAATTTCGCAAGCCTGTTTCCGTTCAGGAAACTCTGCCCGAACCGGGCATCCTTTCTGAAGAGACCGTACTGCGTGGTTCCATTCAAGAACCGGCACTGAAAGAAATCAGAGCAGTGGAAGCACCGGAGGCGGACGACGACGAAGATTTCGTTCTGGATGCACAGAATGATGACAAGCGTAGCGATGTTTTAGAACTTGCCGCCAGGATCGATGATATGCCTCCACTTGAAACGCAGATTGCGAACGAACTGAAGGTTTCGGAGCCAGTTGAAGAGCGCAAGCCGCAGGTTGAAGTCCCGCCTGCCGATTTGAAGCCGCAGAGTGCCGCACATATTTTATCGGAAGGTACGGAGCGAAAGGTCGCTGCCGCATTTCAGGATTTAAACCACGCTGTGCATTCGGAACCGCGGCGTTCGTTCGATGATATTGCGGCTGATATTCTGCGTCCGATGCTACAAGACTGGCTCGATAAGAATTTGCCGACGCTCGTCGAACGGCTCGTTCGCGAAGAAATCGAACGCGTGGTGCGTGGTGAACGCTAACAAAACTGCACCAGAGCGGACTATTTGACCCGTCTGTCTTGCAGGCGGGTTTTCACTTTTAGGGTGATTTGTTGGCTGTTAGTTGCTATTGAGCCGTCAATCAATTCATTCCGAATTCAGACCGGATATTTCTATGCTTGAGAAGACTTATGACGCTGCGGCTGTAGAGCCGAAAATCGCTGAACGCTGGGAAGAAGCCGGCGCTTTCAAGGCGGGTGCAGGTTCAAAGCCGGGCGCTGATCCTTTTGCAGTCGTCATTCCGCCACCCAATGTGACGGGCTCGCTGCATATGGGCCATGCGCTGAACAACACCGTTCAGGACATCATGGTTCGCTTTGAGCGTATGCGCGGCAAGAATGTTCTCTGGCAGCCGGGCCTCGACCATGCGGGTATCGCCACGCAAATGGTGGTTGAGCGTCAGCTTGCAGAACGGCAGGAGCCGAACCGTCATGCCATGGGCCGCGAAAAGTTCATTGAACGTATCTGGCAGTGGAAATCTGAATCGGGCGGAATGATTTCTAATCAGCTTCGTCGTCTTGGCGCATCCTGCGATTGGTCGCGTGAGCGTTTCACGATGGACGAAGGTCTGTCGCGCGCTGTCATCGAAGTCTTTGTTTCGCTCCATAAGCAGGGACTGATTTATCGTGACAAGCGGCTCGTGAATTGGGATCCAAAGCTTCTGACCGCGATTTCCGATATTGAAGTCGAATCCCGTGAGACCAAGGGCCATCTTTGGCATCTGCGTTATCCGCTGGAAAACATTCCGTTTGATCCCGAAAACCCGCACACCTTTATCGTGGTTGCAACGACCCGTCCTGAAACTATGCTGGGCGATACAGGGGTTGCTGTAAACCCGAAGGACGAGCGTTATCACGCCTCTGTCGGCAACAACATTGTTCTGCCGCTTGTTGGCCGTCTCATTCCCGTTGTTGCGGATGATTATGCTGATCCTGAAGCAGGTTCCGGTGCCGTCAAGATCACACCGGCACATGACTTCAACGATTTTGAAGTCGGCAAGCGCAATGATCTGCGCGCGATCAACATCCTGACACCATCGGCTGCCATCACGCTGAAGGACAATGTTGACTTTCTGGAAGGTCTGGAACTGACGTCCGAACTTAACGCGCTGATAAGCGTGTTTGAAGGTCTCGATCGCTTTGCTGCGCGCAAGCGCCTTGTCGAAATGCTTGATGAACAGGGCTATCTGGAAAAGATTGAAGATCACACTCACGCCGTTCCGCATGGTGATCGTGGTGGCGTGCCGATCGAGCCTTATCTGACAGATCAGTGGTATGTGAATGCCGCAGAGCTGGCAAAGCCTGCCATGGCTGCCGTTCGTGATGGCCGCACGCAGATTGTACCCAAAAATTGGGAAAAGACCTACTTCGACTGGATGGAAAACATTCAGCCATGGTGCGTTTCACGTCAGCTCTGGTGGGGACATCAGATTCCGGCATGGTACGGCCCAGACGGCAAATACTTCGTTGAAAAGAGCGAAGAGGAAGCCAAAGCCGCTGCGCGCGCGCATTATGGCGAAGAGGTTGAACTTGAACGCGATACCGATGTTCTGGATACTTGGTTCTCGTCGGGTCTCTGGCCATTCTCCACACTTGGCTGGCCCGACAAAACGCCTGAGCTCGCAACTTATTATCCAACAAGTGTTGTGGTAACGGGTTTCGATATTCTGTTCTTCTGGGTCGCCCGCATGATGATGATGGGCTTGCATTTCATGGAGGAGGTTCCGTTCCATACGGTCTATCTTCATGCACTCGTGCGCGACAAGCACGGCGCCAAAATGTCCAAGTCCAAGGGCAATGTCATTGATCCGCTGGAACTCATGGACGAGTACGGCGCGGATGCGTTGCGCTTCACCCTTGCCATTATGGCGGCGCAAGGCCGTGACGTGAAGCTCGATCCAGATCGGATAGCAGGCTATCGCAATTTTGGTACCAAGCTCTGGAATGCAACGCGTTTTGCACAGATGAACGGCGTAAAGCTTGACCCGAATTTCAAGCCGGCTGATGCAAAGCTTGCCGTCAATCGCTGGATTTTGACTGAACTGACCAAAGCAGCTGCTGCTGTTACGGATGGTATTGCAAATTATCGTTTCAATGAAGCGGCAGGCGCTGCATATCGTTTTGTCTGGAACCAGTTCTGCGACTGGTATCTTGAGTTGCTCAAGCCGATTTTCATGGGTGAAGATGAGCTGGCCAAGGCGGAAGCGCAGGCAACGGCTGCTTACTGTCTGGATGAAATCTACAAGATTTTACATCCATTCATGCCGTTCATGACCGAAGAGCTCTGGACGCTGACCGCAGGCGAGGGCGAAAAGCGTGATACGGTTCTGGCTTTGGCGAAATGGCCGGAATTGACGTTCGAGGATGGAGACTCCGCCACCGATATCAACTGGCTGGTTGATCTTGTTATGGGGATTCGCTCTGTTCGTGCAGAGATGAATGTTCCTGCGCGCGCGGTCGCTCCGATTGTGGTCCTCGAGGCCAATGCCGCCACTGTTGATCGGTTTGCGCGTCACGATGCGGCAATCAAGCGTCTGGCACGCGTTGAAAGCGTATCATTTGCACAGGAAGCGCCAAAAGGTTCTGCCCAGTTGGTACATGGTGAAGCGACGATCTGCCTGCCGCTTGGCAGCCTGATTGATCTTACGGCTGAAGCAGCGCGTATGGCCAAGGAAGCGGGTAAAATTGCCGCCGAAATGGAAAAAATCGAGAAGAAGCTCTCGAATGAGAAGTTTGTGGCCAATGCCAAGGAAGAGGTCGTTCGTGCCGAACGTGAACGCTTGACCGAACTAAAGGATGCTGCCGCACGCGTTGCGACGGCTCAAGCACGTATCCGCGAAGCAGGCTGATTCAGGCTTCCAGCTGAAGCCTAAATCGAATCAAGCACCCGGCAGCTCTGTGTTGCCGGGTGTTTTCGTTAAACATGTTGGTAAATGGCCCCTTTCAAGGAGCCTGTGCCCTCATCGAACCACGGTTTCGATTGTTTTTTACTGATGTTGCGCTTTAGCAACAAGGCGGGAAAAGGGCTTAAAAGTGGCCGAAATTGGCAATTCTCGAACGTTTATCTCCAGGAAACTTAGCAGAATTCCTGCTCGCTCCCATTATTTTGGGGTTTTCGATAAACCTAGGCTCCGATAGGCCGAACCTGTTCCATTTATGCATCTTGCAGCTTGAATCATTCCTGATTTACGTTTGCGTCAAAGTAAAAGTTTCGGGTTCACGTTATTTTGTTTGGGAGGACATTTCATGAAGGCCAACAGCCTGAAAATAGCGGGTATTGCGACTGCGCTGCTTGGAAGTGCGGTTGTTGCACATGCAAGCGGCCTGGAGCGCAGTTCGCAGGATTTTGATATCCTGTTTGAGCAGGGCACGGTCGTTGATACGACAGGAACGTTTGTTGCCCCGCAACGTAAGCTCAAGAATATTCGTGGTTCGGCCGTGGGGGCAGCAACTGGGGGCATTAACCCAATCACCAGACAGCCTTATGGTACTGAAGTTGATGAAGCCAAGAGTTATTGGGTTCCCAAATTTTCAGCTAAGGTTGATCTGACAAACGACCTCGCTTGTGCTGCACAGTACCGCCAGCCTTGGGGTATTCATACCGACGTTGGCACTGACACAGTGCGTATGTTTACGGCCATTGAGCAAAAAATTTCTTCACATGATTATGGTCTGAACTGCTCGTACAGGTTCTCCGCAGGTGAAAAAGGTTTTTTCCGCCTTCTCGGTGGCGTTAGTTATCAGGAGCTTAGTGGCGAGCAGACACGCATGATCCCACCGGGATCGGCTTTTGGTGGCTCGTTCCGTGTGGCTTCGCTTGATGTGGAAGATAAGTCATTCGGCTGGCGTATTGGCGCTGCCTATGAACTCCCTGAATATGCAATCCGCGCAAGCGTTGTGTACCAGTCGGAAGTGAAATACACCCTTGAAGGCACCATTGATAATCTGGCTCTAAGCCCGATTACCGGGCGTGGGCTTCCGATTAGCGTTGCTGGCGATGTCTCAACGCCACAGTCAGTGGAATTCAAGTTCCAGACCGGTATTGCCCCGGATTGGCTTGCTTTCGGTTCGGTCAAATGGACTGATTGGTCAAGCGTCGAGAAGGTTGCATTCAATTCTTCTTCAAACCTTCAGCTGGCACCGGGTGTTGTTATTCCTAAGGGAACAAATATCACCAACCTGAACCTCTACTATCAGGATGGCTGGACTGTCAGTGGTGGTGTCGGTCATAAGTTCAATGAACAGTGGTCTGCGGCTGCAACGGTTACGTGGGATCGCGGGACGACAACCGGGCTTACATCGCAGACAGACGTGTGGCTGTTTGGTCTCGGAACAAACTACAAGGCGACGGATAATTTCGAAGTTCGTCTTGCTGGTGCCGCTGGTTGGCTGACGTCCGGTGAAATGGACGACACTTATATCAATGGTAAGTTCAATCCGACTGGTTCTAAGGGCGATTTTGGAAACGATTTCGTGGGCGCTTTGTCGCTGACGGCCAAGATCAAGTTCTGATCGTTTAATGTCGACAAAAAAGCCCGGCTCGAAGCCGGGCTTTTTTGTTCAGAGCAGCGTTTATTGCTCAAGGCGTGCAAGCAGTGACGATGTATCCCAGCGTCCGCCACCGTTTTTCTGGACTTCCTTATAGAACTGATCAACAAGCGCTGTGACGGGCAAAAGCGCACCGTTTCGGTCTGCTTCGTCAAGGCAAATTCCCAAATCCTTGCGCATCCAGTCGACCGCAAAGCCAAAGTCATATTTGCCTTCATTCATGGTGCGGTGGCGATTTTCCATCTGCCACGAGCCAGCTGCCCCTTTGGAAATGACCGCAATCAGCTTTTCTATGTCGAGGCCGGCCTTCTTACCGAAGTGAATGCCCTCGGCCAGCCCTTGCATGAGACCGGCGATGCAAATCTGATTGACCATCTTCGCCAACTGACCAGAGCCGACAGGTCCCATCAACCCAACGGAGCGCGCATAGGCTTCGATGATTGGCTTGGCACGGTCGAAAATTGGTTCCTCTGCGCCGACCATTACAGTGAGAACGCCGTTTTCAGCACCTGCCTGACCGCCGGAAACCGGAGCGTCTATGAAATGAAAGCCGCGCGATTGCGCTTCTGCGTCGAGCTCGCGCGCAACCTCTGCGGAAGCCGTTGTATTGTCGATGAAGATCGCTTCTTTTTTCATGGTGGAGAAGGCGCCATTCGCTCCCACCGTCACTTCGCGCAGATCATCATCATTGCCGACACAGCAGAAAATGAAATCCGCATCTTTCGCTGCTTCCGCCGGAGTGGCTGCATGCTTGCCGTTAAACTGTTCTGCCCATTTGATCGCCTTCGCATTTGTCCGGCTATAGACCGTAACGTCATAGCCACCTTTGTTTTTAAGGTGGCCTGCCATCGGATACCCCATGACGCCGAGGCCGAGGAAGGCTACTTTAATTGCAGTCATTGTCTGTTACCTCCGAGAGGGAATATAAGAATGCTTAAAAGCAGGGATAAATATATGTCGCTGTGCAAGTGCGGCGGTTAGGTCAGGGGCGTCATCACGGCTTTCCGATAGGCCGCGCGCTGCGAAAGGCGCTGATACCAATCTTCTAGATGAGGCATTGACGGACGTGTGATCGGAAACGCGAACCAAGCATAGACATAGCAACCAAGTGGTATGTCACCAATGCCGAAACTTTCCCCCGATAGCCATTTTTGCTGGGAAAGAGCATGATCTGCAATCTTGAGCGATCGCGTCAGGCCCTCAATTCCGCGCTGCGCAACGGCCTTGTCGCGCTTGTCTTCGGGAAGCCGGATCAAATTTGCCATCACATTGCGAAAATCTGCATAAAGCGTGGAGGATGCCCAATCCATCCACTTTTCCGCCTGCGCACGTTCGGCAGGGGCTTCAATCCAAAGGCCGCTCTTTGCATGCGTTGCAGCAAGATAGCGAACGATCACATTGGATTCCCAGAGTGTTGTGTCACCATCTTCGAGGAGCGGAATGAGACCATTTGGGTTACGAGCGAGGAAACTCGCCTCCTGCAGGCCACCAAACTGCCCGCCTAAATTGATCTGCTCATAGTCGAGCCCGAGTTCTTCAGCTATCCAAAGCACCTTTTTGACATTGGTGGAATTGGTTCGACCCCAGATTTTCAGCATGATTAAGCCTGTCGATTTGCGATTGAAAGACGTGCGTTGCGCTTAAGAGAGCTATGTATTTAAAGCAGATCGCCCCCGGTAGCTGCAAGGCGAACGGGGGCGATAAATTTTCTTTATTCGTAATCTCAGCGGATCAAATGCCGTGTCAGGCGCCTTTCTAGGAAGTCCCAGACGTGCCGAAGACATTCAACGATAATCAAATAGATGACTGCCGCCCAGATATAGGTCTGAAAGTCGAATGTGCGCGAATAAGCGCGGCGCGTCTCTCCCATAAGATCGAGCACAGTGATGATCGCGACAATAGCCGATCCCTTGATCATCAGAATGATTTCGTTGCCATAAGGGCGCAGAGCAACGATCAGAGCCTGTGGCAGGATCACTTTAACAAAAGTCACGCGTTTGGAAATGCCGAGCGCTGCAGCGCCTTCCCATTGGCCGAGTCCAACGCTTTGAATGGCCCCGCGCAGGATTTCTGCCTGATAGGCGGCCGTGTTCAGCGAGAAGGCGAGGATCGCGCAATTCCACGCATCACGGAAGAACACCCAAAGACCGATGCTTTCAAGAAAAGGGCGGAATGTGCCAAAGCCGTAGTAGATCAGGAAGGTTTGAGCCAGAAGCGGTGTACCGCGAAAGAAATAGACGTAGCCAAACGCAAGGCTGCGCAGCCAACGGTTTTTGGACATGCGCGCAGCCGTAATCGGTAGCGACAAAATCGCTCCAATCACGATGGAAATAGCAACCAGTTGCAGGGTAACGAGAAGCCCCGACCAATAGCGCGGTCCATAGGTCTCAAAAAGATCAATGCGCCAGCTGTTATAGAGATAAATTGCAAGACCGAGGAACATCAAAGCCCAGAAGGCAACGATGATATGTCCGGCAATTCGTGTGCGTGTCCAAACTTTTGCAACGGGGGGCGGTGCCAGAACTTTTGCGGTGCCTGCAGAGATGACTTCACTCATAATCATGCTCCCCGCGATGCATTGTTACTGGCATCGGCCCAGCGAGCGATGCGGTTTATGAAATAGGACGAGATAATCGCAAGTCCAAGATAAAGCAGACAAGCCACGCCAAAAAACAGGAAGGGCTCTTTGGTGACGCGTGCGGCAATCGATGTCTGACGCAAAATATCCGACAATGTGATGACGGACACCAAAGATGTGTCTTTAAGCAGAACCAGCCAGAGATTGGCGAGGCCGGGAAGGGCAATGCGGATCAATTGCGGAAAAATGACTTTGCGCATGGTCTGCCAATAGGAAAGACCGACGGCATAACCACCTTCATATTGTCCGCGTGGAATGGCGCGGAAAGCCGACAGAAACACTTCACTCGAATAGGATGAAAACACAAAGCCAAGCGCAATCATGCCCGCTACAAAAGCGTTGATCTCAATATTCGCATTGATATTGAAAAAGGTGAGCAATTGCTGGAGCAGAAGCGACGCACCGAAATAGACGAGAAAAAGCGTCAGAAGCTCCGGCAGGCCACGAAAAATAGTGGTGTAGATATTGCTGGCCAGTCGCATCGAGCGTTCACTCGACTGCTTTCCTAAAGCCACAATAAAACCCAGAACAAGACCGACGGGCAAGGTTGCAAGGGCCAGACTGATTGTGACGACAAATCCCCAAGCGATACTTTTACCCCATCCCCCAGGGCCAAAGCTTAACAATGTGGCGTAATGTTCCATGCGCCTAATCTCTTTCTGAGGGCTTCAAATCGATTGCGAAAATGCGATTTGACAACTTTTGAAAGTTTCTCATTATAGCCCAAATAGTTACGCCGGTTTACGTGGGCGTAAACCGGCGTCTGATATTAAGAAATTTTAGTTTTCTGCACCGTAGGCGTCGAAATCGAAGTACTTGTCATTGATTTCTTTGTACTTGCCGTTGGCGCGGATTGCCTTGATGGCTTCATTGAATTTTTCGATGAGTTCCGGGCGGCCTTTTTTGAATGCAACGCCTGCACCCGGACCGTGAATCTCGATCACCGGCGGGAACGTGCCGACCATCTTGCAGCATGCACCATCTGGGGTCTTGAGCCACTCGGAAAGCGTCACGCTGTCGTCGTTGACGGCATCAAGTCGACCGTTTGCAAGATCCAGACGATATTCTTCGGCCGTTGGATAGGCTTTGATCGTGCTGTCGGTAAAGGTTTTTTCCGAGTAATTGGCATGCGTGGTTGATCCCTGCACGCCAATGGTCTTGCCAGCGAGGTCTTCCTTGGTCACGCCTTTGATGTCGGTGTCTTTCGGAGCCGCAATGCCGGGAGGGGTGTTGTAGTACTTGTTGGAGAAATCGACCTGCTTCTTGCGTTCATCCGTGATGGACATCGAGGCAATAAAGGCATCGAACTTGCCCGACTGAAGGGCAGGGATGGCGCCATCCCAATCCTGGGTTACGAATTCACATTGGGCCTTCATTTCATCGCAAAGTGCCCTGGCAATATCTACGTCGAAACCGGAAAGCGTGCCATCTGGCTGAATGAAGTTGAAGGGAGGGTAAGCGCCTTCTGTACCAATCTTAAGCTTCAGAGGCTCTTGAGCATTGGCAATGCCAGCGCTCATGCTGCCAAGAGTAATTGCAAGTGCTGCTATTGATGTCGCCGCAGCGATACGCTTAATAACGCGCATTCTTAGTCCTCTCGTTTTGTTTCGGCTGGCTCCCTGATTATTTTTCTGGTTCAGCCGCATTTAAGGAGCATTATCGACGAGGATTGTTCGGTCGCAGGTCTGACAATGTGATCCCTGATTTCTATAATTAGATGCTAGAGCTGATAACGCGCAATAATTATTCGCACTTATGCCCATCCATCCGCCCATAACCCCATAATCCCACCATTTTTCATCGAATGGCAAGACGGTTTGAGTAATTTAATTTTTAGCGTAAAAAGGGATTTTCCAAAGAAAAGGCATGATCGAAAGATATTTTTCAGTGTTTTCCGTGTCGATATAATCAATTGTTAGTGAAAACCTCAAAGCTCCATCAATTGTTGAATGAAGTCTGCAATTTCTTCGATTTGATCAAGATGAAACACCGGTAATCTTTCATGGCTTTGCATATGATCGCTGGCAATGGCAACAATGCTGGAATCGCTATCGCAAAGCGGTGGCCCTTCGTGGCTGCCAATACGCCTAAGTTCGATCTTCTTATGAGGTTCGTTTTTGTAGCCTTCAATCAGAACCAGATCGCAGGGGGCCAGCTTGCTGACAATGACTGGTAATGACGGCTCTTCTTCGCAAAGATTTTCATGCATGATCGCATAACGTGCAGATGAAACGATTGCGACTTCCGCAGCGCCAGCATTGCGGTGCCGCCAGGAATCTGTCCCGATATGATCAATATCAAAATTATGATGAGCGTGTTTCACCGTCGAGATGCGATAGCCACGTTTGGTCAGCGCCTGAACGAGGCTTTCCGTCAGTGTGGTTTTGCCAGCATTTTTCCAACCGGTGATTCCGAACAGTTTATGGGTCATTGGATGGCCTCAATCAGCAGCTTTGCTGCCTCAAGATCTTCAGGTCTGTTGATGTTGAAGAAGGGGTCATAAACTGCGCCATTGGATGTAAGTGCCACGAGCGCAAACACCACCTCTTCAAAACCGACATTTTGCGCGAAAGCAAGCACACTGGCCGTTTCGGTGCGTGCCAGCCAGTCAATAAGCGGTTGCAGCAGTTCTGTTTTCCAAAGCCCGCAAGTCGGATGAACACGGCCATTGGAACACGCAAGCACAATGCTGGCACCGGTTTTTGCTTGCTGCTCGTAAAGCCGCGATACAAGGTCAAGCGGCAGAAAGGGGCAGTCGGCTGCAACACTCAGGAGCAACGGGAAGCCGGCGGCATATTCCAATGCTGTCTTGAGCCCCACAAGTGGCCCACCATGCGCGGAAATGGAGTCCGCTGTCACAGGTATCCCTAGTTTTGGAAGACGGCCATGATCGCCATTGGCGTTGAGAAAAAGCTGATCGACCTGCGGTGAAAGGCGCTTTGCAACATGTTCAAGAACTGTCTTTGTGCCGAGCTTTTGCAAAAATTTATCACCCGGCACACCGCCCGCCTGCATGCGGCTGGACTGGCCTCCGGCAATAATGGCACCTGCGATACGGTGCGTCTTTCCTGTCACGTGGGTTCTACTCCCGTGGGCGCAGCAGCCAGTGTGCTTTTATAGTGTTCCCGCTTTTTGAGAACATTTTCGCGGTACACCATATAAATACCGCTGCTGACGACAAGAATTGATCCAAGGATTGTATAAGTGTCTGGCGCTTCATTGAAGATCACAGTGCTTAGCAGGATCGCCCAAAGCAGGCTCGAATAGCGGAATGGCGAAACAAATGAAATTTCACCTTCACGCATCGCCAAAATGATAAAGTGATAGCCAACCAGCAAAAGTGCTGCCGCCACAGCCATGAAAAGAATTGGCTCCAGGCCGATG
Organism: Ochrobactrum chromiisoli; assembly: GCF_026241335.1. Classification (GTDB taxonomy): domain Bacteria; phylum Pseudomonadota; class Alphaproteobacteria; order Rhizobiales; family Rhizobiaceae; genus Brucella; species Brucella chromiisoli. Next base: position 1,350,664 of record NZ_JAPHAV010000001.1, read on the forward strand.
GGTTGCCAGCCGCCCATAGGCACTATGAGTGCTCCACCTGTGAGTGCAATGGCACCGGCAGTGAGCGTTGAGAGATAAAGTGTCGGCACATGTGCCGGGACGCGGCGTGTCGCAATATCGCGCATCGCTGCAAAGCAGACGCTGGAAAGCAAAATCCCCACGGCGGCAAGCGTTGTTGAGGTGTCAGCGCCAGGACGAATGATAATCAGAACCCCGATCAACCCGAATGAGATACACATCCAGCGCCGCCAGCCGACTTTTTCATTCAGAAAAAGCACGGCGCCAACGGTCACAACCAAGGGCGTTGCCTGAAATACGGCTGAACAGAAAGCCTGTGAAAGATGCCCGAGCGAATAGATATATGTGACTGTTGCCAGCACTTCGCCCAGAACACGCAGCAACGTCATCTTATCCATCGACATGTTGCGAAGCGCTCCGTTGCGCCATGCGAGCAGGCCGATTGCCGTTGTTGCAAATATTCCTCGAATGAACATGTACTGACCACTGTTCATATGGATCAGCAAATATTTGGTAATTGAATCGCCGATGGTGAATGTCCCCATGGCGAGGAGCATGAAAATGCTTGCACGAAAATTTGCAGTTTGCGGCACAATATAAAATCCGATTTTGGGACTTTCTATCGCTACCTTATGATTTAGATAACGTCCAATGCATATGTGTTGCGAATTGATTTAAATTATTTATCCGCCAGTCAGGCTCATGTGACGTGCAACAGCCGGGCGATTATGGTCGCGATCAATGATGAAATCATGGCCCTTGGGCTTGCGTGAAATGGCCTCGTCAATCGCATCATTGAGAACGCTGTCACTTTCGCTTGCACGCACTGCGGTGCGCAGATCCGCATCATCGTTCTGACCAAGACACATATAAAGCATGCCTGTGCATGTCAGGCGCACACGGTTGCAGCTTTCGCAGAAATTATGCGTAAGGGGTGTGATAAAACCGAGCCGGCCACCCGTTTCTTTTATGGTGACATAGCGGGCAGGGCCACCGGTATGATAGGAATTGTCGGTTAGTGTGAACTGCTTGCCAAGATCGACACGAAGCTGCGAAAGCGGCAGATATTGATCCGTGCGATCAATCTCTATTTCACCCATCGGCATGGTTTCGATCAGCGTCATGTCCATGTCACGACCATGCGCCCAGCGGATCAGCTCTGGAATTTCAAACTCATTGAAGTTTTTCAGCGCAACAGCGTTGATTTTAATGCGAAGACCGGCCTTCTGCGCAGCGTCAATACCTTCAATGACGCGATTAAGATCACCCCAGCGGGTAATAGTACGGAATTTATCAGGATCAAGCGTGTCCATCGAGACATTGATACGCTTTACACCACATTCTGCGAGTTCATCAGCATAACGGACAAGTTGCGACCCGTTGGTTGTGAGCGTCAGCTCTTCCAACGCGCCGGTTTTGAGGTGACGCGACAGCCCGCGGATCAGATGCATGATGTTTTTGCGAACAAGCGGCTCACCGCCTGTCAGGCGCAACTTGCGCACACCCTTATCGATAAAGGCGCTGCAAATCCGATCCAGTTCTTCGAGCGTCAGCAGGTCTTTTTTCGGCAGAAACGTCATATGCTCTGCCATGCAATAGGTGCAGCGGAAATCACAGCGATCTGTCACTGAAACGCGCAAATAGGTGACAGCGCGTCCAAACGGATCAATCATATCTCCGGTCGAAGAAACAGCAGGCAATGTCTGAGATTGATTCATAGAATAAGCCATTGTTTCAAAACGCTGCAAAGTCACCCTCTTCAAGAGATAAGTTCCCTTGAGGAGTTTGTCCAGTTTATGTGACTGTCATCCTGTATATTGCAGAATCAAACGCAGCGGGAATGACGGAGAACAATTATGAGTGATGTCTGGCCGACCGAGTTGCGGGTGTCGAAGGATCGCAAGCTTTTGACGGTGGCTTTCGAAAACGGTGAGCGTTTTGAGCTGACAGCAGAATTCTTGCGTGTGCTCTCTCCTTCGGCAGAAGTGCAGGGCCATTCACCAGAACAACGGGTCACGGTGGGCGGCAAGCGCAATGTGGAAATCATGCGTATGGACCCGGTCGGCAACTATGCCGTCCGTATTACTTTTGATGACATGCACGATACCGGACTGTTCTCGTGGACTTATCTGCACAAGCTGGGCACTCAGAAGGATACTCTCTGGCAAACCTATCTGGACGAGCTTGTGGAAAAAGGGCTGAAACGCGACCCGAAATAAAAAAAGGGGCGATAAACGCCCCATTTTTAACCGAGATTGAGCTCTTTGAAAAAGTCATTGCCTTTGTCGTCGATGACGATAAAGGCTGGAAAATCGACCACTTCAATGCGCCATATGGCTTCCATGCCGAGCTCTGGATACTCGACCACCTCAACCTTCTTGATGCAGTCCTGAGCAAGGCGGGCAGCAGGGCCACCAATCGAACCCAGATAGAAGCCGCCATGTCTGCCACACGCTTCACGGACCTGACGCGAGCGATTGCCCTTGGCGAGCATCACCATCGAACCGCCAAATGACTGGAACTGATCGACATAAGAATCCATGCGGCCAGCCGTCGTCGGCCCAAAGGAGCCGGATGCATAACCGGTTGGCGTCTTGGCTGGGCCTGCATAATAAATCGGGTGGTTCTTGAAATAATCCGGCATAGGTTCGCCGTTTTCCAGCCGTTCGCGGATTTTCGCATGCGCCAGATCGCGTGCGACGATGATTGAGCCAGTCAAAGAAAGCTGTGTCTTTACAGGGTGTTTCGACAGTTCCTTAAGTATCTGCTCCATGGGCTGGTTGAGGTCAATTTTGACCACATGCGATGAGAGCTTTTCCTCGTCAATCTCTGGCATATACTGCGCGGGATTGGTTTCGAGTTTCTCAAGGAAGATACCGTCTTTCGTGATTTTGCCTTTGGCCTGCCGGTCGGCAGAGCAGGAGACACCCAGACCAATTGGCAGCGATGCGCCATGGCGGGGCAGGCGGATAACGCGTACATCGTGGCAGAAATACTTGCCGCCAAACTGTGCACCGACGCCAAGCGACTGTGTCAGCTTATGGATTTCAGCTTCCATCTCCAGATCGCGGAAAGCATGACCGTCTTCCGAACCCTTGGTTGGGAGACTGTCGAGATAGCGCGTGGATGCGAGCTTCACCGTCTTGAGGTTCATTTCAGCGGAGGTTCCGCCGATAACGATTGCCAGGTGATACGGTGGGCAGGCCGCAGTGCCGAGGCTTAAGATCTTATCCTTAAGGAAATCAATCAGGCGGTCATGCGTCAGCAACGATGGTGTGCCCTGATACAAGAACGTCTTGTTGGCAGAGCCGCCGCCCTTGGCAACAAACAGGAATTTATAGGCGTCTTCGCCCTCTTCATAAATGTCGATCTGCGCAGGCAGATTGTTCCTGGTGTTCTTTTCTTCGAACATCGATAACGGGGCGAGCTGCGAATAACGCAGGTTCTTCTTGTTATAGGCATCCAGAACGCCGGCAGCGAGCGCATCAGCATCACCGCCTTCTGTCCAGACGCGACGGCCTTTTTTACCCATGATGATTGCTGTGCCGGTGTCCTGGCACATGGGCAACACACCGCCGGCCGCAATATTGGCATTTTTCAGCAGGTCATAAGCCACGAAGCGGTCATTATCGGTGGCTTCCGGGTCTTTCATGATATTGGCAAGTTGCTGCAAATGGCCGGGGCGCAGCAGGTGATTGATATCCGCAAAGGCAGCTTCCGACAGAATGCGCAGGCCTTCAGCATCAACGCTCAGAACTTCCTGTCCCTTAAACATATCGACCGAAACATGATCAGATGTCAGTTTGCGATAAGGAGTGTTGTCTTCGCCAAGTGGAAAAAGATCAGCGGCGCCTGCTTCTGCCATTGTGGTACCTCGCGTGCTTGCCAGTTACATATTCTCGCCGGGCTTTTAGCGTGATGCTGGGTGGATTCCACTGCGGCACTTTGTGCAGATCCGGAATTAATCGTTTCGTATGTGTCTGCAAAAACGCTTCTCAAGAAAAATTGATAGAACTGCCCGAAAAAAAATGAGGAGATTGCGTTAACGTTAAAAGATTCTATACGAGATTCATCAATTCTATGGGCGAAGATTGACGCAGGCCGCTATAGCGGTTGTACTGAATTGGCGGTTGGAATGCAGTTCTCCAGAAATTTGAATCGGAACATTGAAGATAATCGCAAACGTGGTCCTTATGTCCGCAAAGCGATGGCTTTCGCACTGGCCGCATCGACACTTTTCTCGACAGCGCAGGCGCAGGCAGCAAATTCGCTGCTTGAGCTGTTCCAGCAGCGCCGTCAGCAGCAAGCCCAACCGGTTCAACCGCCAGTGCAGGCCACACCGGCACCCAAGATTGCAAAGCCGGTTTCCGTGCCCAGAGCCGCCATACCGCCCGCACAGCGTGTGACGGTTAAGGGACCGCAGATATACGATTACAAGCCGGACGCCTTGATTAATATCGATTTCAGCGCGCTCGATATGCAGGTGACCGCAGCTGTCGCTGCTGCGCAAACAGATGCTCTGACGTCAGGCATGTCGCCGATTGGCCCAACAAAGAAGGTGACGGAAACACCGGCTGAATTAGCTTTTGATGCGGCGGCGGATTATCTCAAGACTGTTAATGTGAAAGCAGAAAAGCAGATCGCGGACGCCATCGTCAGCTTCTATTCTGAAAACCGCAAATTCCTCTGGTCAGCCGATAATAAGGCCCTTGATAAGGCGCGCAGCGTCGCCGCGTTCTTTGCGCAGTCGGATGAAGATGGGTTCAACCCCGAGGAATATGAAGTTTCAATTCCCGGCGATCATTTTGATGAATCGCAGCTTGCAGAACGCCAACAAAAACTCACGGATTTTGAAATCCGCATGTCAGCGCGCGCGCTGCGTTATGCAATCGACGCAGGCGAGGGGCGTATTGTTGCTGACCGCTTGAGTGGCTTTCACGACCTGCCGCGTAAGCGCGTCGATCCAAAGGCGGTCCTTGCTCGTCTGGCGACTGAAACTGATCCGGTCGCCTATCTGAAAAGCTTTCAGCCAAACAATGAAGCCTATTCGGCCCTGAAGCGCGAACTGGCGAACACAGAGGCGCCAGCAGGCGAACCAATTCGCATTTCACTCGATAAAGCCATTCGTCCGGGAGATACCAGCGATCAGCTGGCCAAGGTTGTGGCGCTTATTACGCATCATGCACCGTCGAGCTATATCGAACAGCATCGCGATGTGTTGCAGGCCCATGCCGATACAACCATTTACGACCCGGAGCTGACCACGGCCATCAAGGATTATCAAAGGCTTTCGGGCAGCACGCCTGATGGCATCATCGGCAAAAATACGATCGCAGCGCTTCAGGGTGAGCAGGATTCGATCAAGCGTGATCGTATTCTCTATTCGATGGAACGTCTGCGCTGGCTGCCACATGATTTCGGATCGCGCTATGTGATGGTCAATCAGCCATCCTATCGCGCTGAATATTTCGAAAACGGCAAAGAAAAGCTGGCAATGAATGTCGTGATCGGTTCACCAACGCATCAGACCTATTTTTTCTACAACAAGGTGCAGACCGTTGTGTTCAACCCATCGTGGGGTGTGCCGCGCTCAATCATCCTGAATGAAATGTTGCCCAAAGTGATGCGCGATAACAGCTATCTCGACCGCAATGGCTATGAAGTTTATGTTGGTGGCAAGAAGGTTTCGGCAAGTGCGGTTAATTGGAATGCCGTTGCCGCAGGCAAAGCCCATGTTGGCATCCGACAGAAGCCAAGCCTTGATAACGCTTTGGGTGAACTCAAGATTTTGTTCCCAAATGCCCATGATATTTATATGCATGACACACCGGCAAAATCTTATTTCAGCCGCGACATGCGTGCCTTAAGCCATGGCTGTATTCGTCTAGAGCGTCCGCGTGATATGGCGGCGGCGGTTCTTGGTAAGCCTGTTGCAGACCTGAGCAAATATTTCGGCAAGGATGAGCGCGGCATCAAAGTCGCTGATCCTGTTCCGGTTTATATTGCCTATTTCACCGCATGGCCTGATGCATCAGGCACAGTTCGTTTCTACAACGATGTTTATGGCCGTGATTCCGGTTTGCAGAAGGCTTTTGATAAAACGGCTGAATCGCGATTAGCTTCTCTTTAAGTCGCTATCTTATTTATTGACGGATGGCATTTGAAAAAGGCGGACTTAGAGCGCATTTCGATCTGATTGGATCAGATCAGCGCCCCAAGTCCGCCTTTTTAACTTCAATTTTGAATATAGCAGGCTTTTCCCTGACCCCGCGCCGGATCACCGAAAGTCTGATTGTTACATGGTACGCCGTCACGGAAAACGCGTTCTACGAAACGCCCTTTCGCACCATAACGAACGAGCTTGCGGCCATAAAAATCACAAAAGCCATTTTCTTTGGCGCATTGCTGCCATTGGCTACGGCCCCGGTCGTCTCGTCTACCACCACGCCAGTCGTTACGTCGATCATCACGACGATCCTCGTAACGCTCACGCACGACATATGAGCAACTTTTTCTTCTCTTGGGCGCAGGATCTCCAAAAACGCGGTTCGAACAGCGAACTTCCGGGCGGTCGATAAAGCGCGATGTACCCTGCCCATCAGCGCCGTAAATAACCTCGGTCGGGTAAGGCAATTGGCAAATGCCGTTTTCCGATGCACATTTTTGTAGACGCGCTGCTTCTGCGGAGGCAGGCGCGAGCACATACATGGATGCGATGAAGGCTGATATGCCTGCAATCAGGCTGAGTTTGTTAGACAGAAGAGCTGCCATGCGAACACCATTGTTTGAGTATTGATCTGCTGAAAAATATAGAACCCGCATATTGAATATAGAGTGAACGATAATTCACGTCTCTATCTATCTGAATTTGATGCACGCGTCGTTTTATTTGAGAGAAATGATTGTAAAATCCCGTTGCCGCAGTTTCCTTTCTGTCTTGAATCCGCAACAGTGCACCTGAAGGTTTCTCGTCAGTAAGGTCGTTTGAAATGCATGGTGAATATAAGGTCCACGGTGGAAAGCTGGTCGTTATCGATCTGGAGGTTCAGGACAATAAACTCTGCAACGTACAGGTTGCCGGTGATTTTTTCCTCGAACCCGGCGAAGCCCTTGATGATATTCGCAATGCATTGAATGGCCTGCCTGCAACGGCGTGCGCTGAAGAAATCGCGGATGCCGTGCGCAAAGGGCTTCGTCCCGATGCCTTCATGATTGGTTTCAGCCCGGAGGCGGTGGCCATTGCGGTTCGTCGCGCTCTCGGCGTTGCACGGACATGGCGCGATTACGAATGGCAGATCATTGATATTCCGCCACTCAGCCCGACAATGCATCTGGCGCTTGATGAGGTTCTGGCGCGCGAAGTTGCTGCCGGGCGCCGTGCACCCACATTGCGCTTTTGGGAGTGGGAGCGTCCTTCAATCATCATTGGTGCATTTCAGTCACTGCGTAATGAAGTGGACATGGATGCTGCCGAAGAAATGGGCGTGGAAACGGTGCGTCGCGTAACCGGCGGCGGTGCTATGTTTGTCGAACCTGGCAATACGATCACCTATTCACTTTATGCGCCTGGGGATTTGGTCCGCGATATGAGTTTTGCCGATTCCTATGCATTTCTTGATGAATGGGTGCTGAAATCCCTCAACTCGCTTGGAATTGACGCTTTTTATAAGCCGCTCAACGATATTGCGAGTTCGAAAGGCAAGATCGGAGGAGCCGCCCAAAAGCGTTATTCCGGTGGAACCGTTCTGCATCATGTCACGATGGCTTATGATATGGATGCAGAAAAGATGGTGAAGGTCCTGCGGATCGGCCGTGAAAAACTCTCTGACAAGGGCACGGCCAGCGCCGTCAAGCGCGTCGATCCTGTCCGCAGTCAGACCGGCCTGCCGCGCCGCGAGGTCATTGATCGTATGATGGAGACATTCATCTCGCTTAATGGCGGTGTAAGCGGCACGATTACGCCGGAGGAATTTGCCGCAGCAGAGCAGCTCGTGGAAGAAAAATTCGCGACTGAAAAATGGCTGCATCATATTCCGTAAGCAAAGAATAGCTGCAAGCTGCGCAGCGCCGCGTGACAGCGGCGTCAAGCCATGTCATAGGGAGGCCGAGTTTTCACAAGGCCTCCCGCGCATATGATCCGTTTAGACAATATCAGCAAGTCCAATAGCCATCGCATTCTGTTTATCGAAGCTTCAGCCGCTTTGAACCGCGGCGAGAAGATTGGCCTCGTCGGGCCGAATGGTGCTGGCAAGACAACGCTTTTCCGCATGATTACCGGCGAAGATCTGCCTGACGAAGGGCAGGTCAATGTCGAAAAAGGTGTAACGATTGGCTATTTCAACCAGAATGTTGGTGAAATGGGTGGGCGTTCGGCTGTTGCCGAAGTGATGGACGGGGCAGGGCCGGTAAGCAGTGTCGCGGCTGAATTGCGCGAACTTGAAGCCGCCATGTGCGACCCCGATCGTCTTGATGAGATGGATGCCATTATCGAGCGTTATGGCGAGGTGCAGGCTCGTTATGAAGAGCTTGACGGTTACGGGCTGGATGGCCGTGCGCGTGAAGTTCTGGCAGGGCTTAGTTTTAGTCAGGAAATGATGGATGGCGATGTCGGCAAGCTGTCCGGCGGCTGGAAGATGCGCGTGGCGCTTGCCCGTATTCTGCTGATGCGCCCGGATGTTATGCTGCTTGACGAGCCAAGCAACCACCTTGATCTCGAAAGCTTGATCTGGCTCGAATCCTTTCTTAAAAACTATGATGGCGCGCTGCTCATGACATCGCATGACCGCGAATTCATGAACCGCATCGTGACCAAGATTATCGAAATTGATGCCGGGTCGCTGACCTCTTATGCGGGGGATTACGCCTTTTATGAAGGCCAGCGCGCACTCAACGAAAAGCAGCAGCAGGCGCAATTCGAGCGCCAGCAGGCAATGCTCGCCAAGGAAATCAAGTTTATCGAGCGTTTCAAAGCGCGTGCATCACATGCTTCGCAAGTGCAAAGCCGCGTCAAGAAACTCGAAAAGATCGACCGTGTGGAGCCTCCACGCCGACGCCAGACGGTTGCTTTTGACTTCGCTCCTGCACCGCGCTCAGGCGAAGATGTGGTCAGCCTTAAGGGCGTCAGCAAAACCTATGGAAGCCGGACGATCTATGATGGTCTGGATTTTATGGTTCGGCGCCGCGAACGCTGGTGCATTATGGGCGTGAACGGAGCAGGCAAGTCAACGCTGCTTAAACTTGTGACGGGCGCAACCGAGCCGGATCAGGGCATTGTGAATCTTGGTGCAAGCGTGAAGCTTGGCTATTTCGCGCAGCACGCCATGGATATTCTGGATGGTGAAAGCACTATTCTTGAATGGCTGGAGCAGCGTTTTCCAAAGGCAGGACAGGCACCTTTACGGGCATTGGCTGGCTGTTTTGGTTTTTCCGGCGATGATATTGAAAAGAAATGCCGTGTGCTGTCCGGTGGTGAAAAAGCGCGCCTGGTGATGGCGGCAATGCTGTTTGATCCGCCGAATTTCCTCGTGCTTGATGAGCCGACAAACCATCTTGATCTCGACACAAAGGAAATGCTGATCAAGGCGCTTTCAGCTTATGAAGGCACAATGCTGTTTGTATCGCATGATCGCCGTTTTCTGGCAGCTCTGTCTAATCGGGTTCTGGAACTCACTTCCGATGGCATTCAGCAATATGGTGGTGGTTACACCGAATATGTCGAAAGCACCGGGCAGGAAGCGCCCGGTTTGCATGTCGGATAAAACAAACAAAGGCGGGACATTCCCGCCTTTTCTTTTGCGCTTTTATCGCAAGCGGCAAAGGATCATCTTTGATATTAAATTAGCGCAGCGACCTTTTCATGATCAGAGGCCCATCTGTTTTCTGCTCAACATATCGCATAATAACCCGCACAGTCCGTGAACGCACCGAGGTTTTGCTGGCGCACTTTAAAATGGCATCCTGTGCCGAGACAGCAAACTCTCGTCCCGCTTTTCTAACCGGCTGAAACTCCACTGTTAAAATGCGCGTCAGTTGGCCATTTCCGTCATAAGTAACTTCGAAAGTTGCAGACGCACGGCTGTAGTTCACATCTTCCGGCAATTGCCAACACTGTTCGGCCATCTCGGTCACAATTTCAGAGTCAGTTGCGGCCGTTGCAATTGTTGGGATAAGCCAAAGTGCAAAAACGACAATTCCGATTAACTTTTTCATTCGTCTCCCAAGCAGCTTCGCCTCTGGCTTTGTTTAAGATAGGCATTCAGAAAACAAATACCAATCATAAGGCCGATAATTGCTTCGGCAACAGGGGATACCATTTGCGCTTGTAACACCAAGCAATATCACGGAGGTCGGAAATAAGAGGGGATGATGTTTACCGGCTAAATGACTGAAATGGCGCACCCGACAGGATTCGAACCTGTGACCTCTGCCTTCGGAGGGCAGCACTCTATCCAGCTGAGCTACGGGTGCATCACCGGGAGGCGTGAGCCTCGTCTACCGAGGTTCTAAACGAAGCGATTGATTGCTTCAATGGCCTATTTGGGAAATTCTAATGGTTTATCCGCAAATTTTGCACGTTCAGGATTTTACGCTCGAACTTTGATGACACCACCGCCAAACCACTCAAGTCTCTCGGTGTAAAGCAACGGTGCTGTCAACACTTGTCATCACTCCCAAAAAAGTCCCTAAAGGCAGATCATCATTAACACGCAGCCAATCCTGATATCCAGTTGAGCTGCGACCTTTTACGAGAGATGAAGCTGGTGAAGGCTTGGAAAACGGAATATCGCGGGTCAACTCCAGATATTCCCCATGTGAAATAAGGCCGCCATCAGCCATTAATTGTTCACGCAGCTTTCTGACATTTAACGGTAAACTATCTGTAGCCCTGGCGTTTATTTTTGAACCAGCCTTGAGAGTGTAAGCACCATCTTCATAGCGTAAAAATGCCTTCTCGTTTTTTCTGTTCGGTAGCGTTGCATAAAGATCAAACGGCGCTATTTCCGATACTTCACTTTGGTTTATTGATGCCGGGGAAGCTGTAATACGCTCCTGCACTGAGAATAAGTCGTAGCCAAGTGCCTCAAGCACATAGATCATGTTGCGAAGATAGGTTTGCATAGTTGCAATGTCTGCGCGTGGCAAATTTGAGCCGGTCGGCCGGTTAGAATTGGCAACGAGTGCCTTGCCACTATTATCTTTTAGAGCGTTTCCCTGCCTGATTGAATCGGCAGGCTTTGCAAATCAGTCACTTTCTGATTCAAGCTATCTGCCGATGGAGGTCGGCAGATATGTCGCGAGCCCTTTCCATTGATCTTCGCATACG